>NZ_CP046902.1:1380000-3780000 GCF_009789555.1 Stutzerimonas stutzeri | reverse complement strand
CCGATGATCTGCCCGGAATCGTCATCTTCGGCCAGCCAGTACACCGGTCCGCCTTTTTCGCGCGGGGTGCACAGTTCCGGGTTGACCGGCAGCATGCCGCGAGACTGATACAGGCAGTTGATCGCTTTCCAGTCGGCCTCGCATTGTGCGCGACGAATACTGAAACCTCGAAAACTGCGGCGTGCGGGGCGGTAGTCGGTGAACCAGATACGCAAGGTGTCGGATGGATCGAGAAACAGCTGTTGCGGCGCGTAGGCCAGCACCTGATGCGGTGCGGCGACATACAGTGCAATATCGCGTTCGCCCGCTTGCTCATCCAACAGGTCGGCGGCCAGATCAGCCGGGTCGGAGTAGGTATGGCCGACCAGTATCCGGCCCCAACCGCAGTGCAGCGTTACCGGGCCCCGGGGTTCTTCCTGGCCGTCCTCGGCAAGGCGCGCTTGCAGCCGCTCATAGGTCGGGGCCTGTCCGCGCAACAATCGCTGTCCGTAAGCTTGAGACTTCTGCATGGTGCGTTCCTTAGGGCTTGCCATGACGCCACGGATCGCAGGCGGGACGGTCATCCCTGCCTGCGATGACGCGCCGTCAGGAGCGGAGGGTCATAGGCCTTGTTCGCTCAACCATAGGTTGAGTGCCGCCAGTTGCCAGAGTTTCGATCCGCGTAGCGGCGTCAACTGGCCTTCGGGGTCGTTGAACAGCCTGTCGAGCATCGCCGGGTTGTACAGGCCGCGATCCTGGCTCGGGTCGGTCAGCAGTTCGCGCACCCAATTGAGCGTTTCGCCTTGCAGGTGCTTGAGTCCGGGGACTGGGAAGTAGCCTTTCGGCCGGTCGATCACCGCAGCGGGAATCACCTTGCGCGCGGCTTCCTTGAGCACGTACTTGCCGCCGTCGGGCAGTTTGTACTTGGCCGGGATGCGCGCAGACAGCTCGGCGACGTTGTGATCGAGGAACGGCACTCGTGCCTCAAGGCCCCAAGCCATGGTCATGTTGTCGACGCGCTTGACCGGGTCGTCCACCAGCATCACGGTGCTATCGATACGCAGCGCCTTGTCCACCGCCGCGTCAGCGCCAGGCTGTGCGAAGTGCTGACGCACGAAGTCGCCGGAGAAGTCGCCCTTGACCCACTGTTGTTGCAGGGTCTCGGCGTACTCCTCATAGCTGCGGTCGCGAAAGGCCGCGAGATAGGCGGCAGCCGGGTCCTGCGCGCCGTCGACCTGCGGATACCAGTGGTAACCGGCGAACAGCTCATCGGCGCCCTGGCCGCTCTGCACCACCTTGCAGTGCTTGGAGACCTCGCGCGACAACAAGTAGAAGGCGATGCAGTCATGGCTGACCATCGGTTCGCTCATCGCCTGGAATGCCGCGGGCAGCCGTTCGAGGATTTCCTTTTCCTGAATGCGCAACTGATGGTGGCGTGTCTGGTAATGCTCGGCGATCAGGTCGGAATACTTGAACTCGTCACCGCGTTCGCCGCCGGCATCCTCGAAGCCGATGGAGAAGGTCAACAGGTTGTCCGCTGCACCCGCTTCCCGGAGCAAGCCAACCAGCAGGCTGGAATCGACGCCCCCGGAGAGCAGGACGCCGACATCGACCGCGGCCCGCTGACGCAGCGCCACCGACTCGCGCAACGCTGCCAGCGTGCGCTCCTGCCAGTCCTCGAACGTGTATTGCCGTTCTTCCTCACGCGCGCCGAATTCCAGTTGCCACCAGCGATGCTGGTGGGTCTTGCCGCTGGCATCGACGCGCATGTAAGTGCCTGGCGGCAGTTTCTCGATGCCGGCGATCAGCGTGTCCGGCGCCGGAACCACGGCGTGAAAACTCATGTAATGGTTGAGCGCCACCGGGTTCAGCACACCGGCGATATCGCCGCCCTTGAGCAGGGCTGGCAGCGCGGAGGCGAAGCGCAGGCGCTCGGCGGTCCTGGAGAAATACAGCGGCTTGATGCCCAGACGGTCGCGGGCGATGAAGAGCTCCTGCGTGTCGCGCTGCCAGATGGCGAAGGCAAACATGCCGTTCAGGCGCGGTAGCAGGGCCTCGCCCCAGGCATGAAAGCCCTTGAGCAGCACTTCGGTGTCGCCGCTGGAGAAGAAGCTGTAGCCCAGCGCTTCCAGTTCAGCGCGCAGTTCGGGGTAGTTGTAGATGGCGCCGTTGAAGACCATCGAAAGGCCCAGCGCGGAGTCGATCATCGGCTGGCCAGAGGCCTCGCACAGATCCATGATTTTCAGGCGACGGTGGCCGAATGCCAGAGGCCCCTGGCTATTGAAGCCGCACGCGTCGGGGCCGCGCGAAGCGAGGTGTTGGGTGATGCGTTCAACGGCGGCCAGATCGGCCGCCTGATTATCGAAGCGAAGTTCGCCAGCTATGCCACACATAAGATCCTTACCGGTTTTGCCGTTGGGGAGTGTGACTGACGTGCGGAGCGCGAAGTTCAGGTTTTCGGACCAGTGCGTACCGCTCTGAACCGCTGCGTGCGCAACGCGGCGGGGCTTGCGGCCCGGGCTGAATCGGGTCCCGTCCGGTCAGTCCGGTCCTATACCCAAACAGACAAATCGGCTCAGGTCAAACCGTCAGACCGGTAATGCCGCGGCGCGCAGGCGGTGGCTCAGGTTCGTTTGAAGGTCATCGAGGCGATCAGGCATGGCCCCTGTTTTTCGAGCGCCGGACGCTGCGTTTGCGCGGCGCGGCGCGGCGCCTCGACGGCCGCGGACATTGCGGTCAGAGGCGGAAACCTTCGACGATATGCTCGGCCAATGTCTCGCTGACCTGCGACCGCCTGTGCTCGTTGCGCAGCAGTACGATGCTGCTTATCGGCAACTCTGGAAACCCCTCGGCCTCACCCAGCTGACGCATGTCGGGTGCCAGCAGGCTTTGCATCTGTGCCGTGACCGCCAGGCCGGCATTGACCACCGCCATCAAGGCCGACAGGCTCGGACTGGTGTAGGCGACTCGATAGGGAATCTCCAGACTGTCCAGTGCGTTGCAGGCCCAGGCTCGGCAGAAGCACTCGGCATTGAACACGGCCAGCGGCACGGGCCGTTGCTCGTGGATATTGAAGCCCGGCGCCTCGGCCCAGACCACACGCTCACGGCGCAGCAGTTGACCGATCTCGGCACCCGGCTCGCGGGTGACGATGGTCAGATCCAGATCGCTGCGCTGCAGCAGTTGAAACGACGGCTCGCAATGCAGTTCGACCTGCACCAGCGGGTAGGCCTGGGCGAAGCGCGACAGAATGCCGGGTAGAAAGCGCATGACATAGTCGTCCGGGGTGCCGATGCGCACCGATCCAACCATGTGCGGCTCGCGGAACGTGGTCAGCACTTCGCCGTGCAGCTTGAGGATGCGCCGGGCGTAGCCAAGCAGCACTTGACCCTCCGCGGTCAGGCGGACCTGCCGCCCATTGCGCTCGAACAGCGCGCGCTGCAGGACATCTTCCTCGAGCCGTTTCATTTGCATGCTGATAGCCGACTGGGTGCGATTGACCGCATCGGCTGCGCGGGTGAACCCACCATGGTCGGCAATGGCGACGAAGCTGCGCAGCAGCTCCGCATCGATACTGGGATAGTTGGCCATTCATCAATCTCCGAGATGGGTTGTATCAACAACATTCGTTGGATTGATCATAACCCCGGCTCGACACTGATGCCATCCACCCGGAGGTGCACCATGAAAAGCCATGCTCAGGTTCTCGATTCCCTTCATCTCGCCGCCAACCGCAGGACAGCGATGGCCGCTTTTTTACGGGCCTGCTGGCAGCGAGTCGGCCGCTGGCACGCGCTGTACCGGCAACGCCGGCAGCTCGCCGCCCTGAGCGATGAAATGCTCGAGGATCTCGGACTGAGCCGTGCGGATATCGAAACGGAAGCGAGCCGGCCGTTCTGGGACGACCCGCGGCGGGACGGGTGAGTAGGACGTCCGGTGGGCTCGCGCCAGCCGAGCGTGGTTGTGCAGATCCGGAGTCAGTCCGCTCGGCGAATGATCTTGCGCAACAGGAACCGATTCGGATGGCACGCCTCGGCGATGGCGCGTGGCACGGGTAATGGCTCGCCATCGATCCAGGCGGCCAGCAACTCGCCGCACAGCGGGGCGGTGATCACGCCACGCGAACCATGGGCGGTATTGACGTAAAGCCCGTCCAGCCAGGGGCAGGGCGTATCGGGTACTTGGCGAGCGTCCTTGCCGAGCACGGCATAGGCCTCGGCGAACGGCACGGCGTCGGCCAAAGGACCGACGATCGGCAGGTAGTCCGGGCTGGTGCAGCGAAAGGCGACGCGGCCCTGCAACTGATCGGTCGAACGCGCACCGGCCTGCAACCGCTGAAACAGATCGGCCGATATCTCCATCAGCATGTCCAGATTCGCCTGATGTTCAGCTGCGCTGGGCGACGGGTCGCCGTCGGCGAAATTGAAGCTTGCGCCAAGGGTATGCAGCCCATCGCGCGAAGGGGCGACGTAGCCTTTGGCGCAGAGCACGGTGCGCAAGGCGCCGCTTCGCTCGGTGGCCGGAAGCCCGCTGATCTGGCCGCGGATGCGCTTGAGCGGTAGCCACGCGCTGTGGCTGAAATTCGCCACATCGGCGGCGCCCGCCAGCACAACCACCGGCGCTTCGGCCAGCACTCGCGTGCCATTCAATGCCTGCCA
Organism: Stutzerimonas stutzeri; assembly: GCF_009789555.1. Taxonomy (NCBI): domain Bacteria; kingdom Pseudomonadati; phylum Pseudomonadota; class Gammaproteobacteria; order Pseudomonadales; family Pseudomonadaceae; genus Stutzerimonas; species Stutzerimonas stutzeri. Next base: position 3,775,363 of record NZ_CP046902.1, on the reverse strand, counting down.
GCAGTCGCCGACGCGGCGTAGCTCGAGGGCTTGTCGATGCCTGAGCAATTCGATGCCGGGCCCTTCGAGCATCCACCTGCACAGGGCCGGCGGATGGACCCAGCCGGCGTCCGGGTAGAACAGGCCACCGTCGTCCAGTGTCACCCCGGCCAACTGCTCGGCTTCCTGGCGCTTCACGGCGCGCAGCAGGCTGGGCGAAAAGGCATCGGCGAGGGCCATTTGTCGCGTGGATTCCTTGTCGTCGAAGGCAATCTGCAATACGCCGCACGCGTCCCAGTCCCGCCCCCGCTGCAGGTTCTGCAGCAAGCGGCGCGTATAGCCGAAGCCACTGACCACCAGTTGCGAGAGCGCCGTGCCGTGCGCCGACAGCTTCAGGTAGAGCACGCCCTGCGGGTTGCCGGAGCCTTCCTGAGCGACGTCGCCGTGGCGCTCCAACACGGTCACCTGCCAGCCACGAGCCGCCAGGCTTGCGGCACTTGCGCAACCCGCCAGCCCGGCGCCGATCACCAGCGCCTTGCGTTGCGTCGGCCTATGCGCGGGGCGTGCGTACCACGGCATGGCGAAGGCCTCCGGCGCACGGAGCAGCCGCCCCTGCAAGCTCTCCCATTTGTCGCCGAAGCCCGGGATTCGCTTGATTTCGAAACCTGCGTCCGTCAGGCCTCGGCGCACGCTGCCGGCGCTGGTGAAGGTCGCCAAGGTCGTGCCGGAGGCGGACAGGCGCGCCAGGTGCGCAAAAAGCGAGGGTTGCCACATGTCCGGATTTTTGGCCGGGGCGAAGCCGTCGAGGAACCAGGCGTCGATCCTGGCATCCAGGCTGGCCAGGCATTCGAGCGCATCGCCCACCAACAGCGTGAGCACCACGCGGCCGAAGCGAAGCTGCTGGAAGCCGGGATTGATCGCCACGTACTGGTCCAGCAACTGCGCTGACTGGGCGTCCAACTCAGGCCACAAGGCCAACGCGCGTTGAAGATCCTCTCGGGTCAGCGGGTGCTTCTCGACGCTGATGAACTGCAGCCTGGCGCCCGCCGGAGCGCTACGTTCGAACAGCGCCCAGGCGCTGAGGAAATTCAGCCCGGTGCCAAAGCCCGTTTCGCCGATGACGAAGTCCGCCGCACCGCGCAACGCGGCGAAACGCTCGGCGAGTCGGTTCGGTTGCAGGAACACATGCGCGGTTTCCGCCATACCGGAAACGCGTGAGAAATACACATCGCCATACAGTCGTGATTGCGGCTGGCCGTTCTCGTCCCAGTCGAGTTCGGCGTGCTGGAATCCGGTGGTAACGTGGGCGGGCATCAGGCGCTTCCTGGGCGAAAGGGACGAAAGGGAGCGATTCTACCAGCGGCGGGGAAACCTGCTGCGGATACGCTTTGTCGCATCGACATGGGCGTATTCTTTATGCGGCGGGGTGGCCGCTGGTCGTGGCGTGCCGCTAGCCGGGGCAAGCGTCTTGCCAGTCGTGCCGCCGCCCTCTGTTCTGGAGAACACCATGTTCGAATCCGCGGAAATCGGCCATACGATCGACAAGGCGACCTACGACGCCGAGGTTCCTGTGCTGCGCGAAGCGTTGCTCGAAGCGCAGTATCGGCTGAGAGAGCAGGCGCGTTTTCCGGTGTTGATCCTCATCAACGGCATCGAAGGCGCAGGCAAGGGCGAGACGATCAAACTGCTCAATGAGTGGATGGACCCACGGCTGATCCGCGTCGACAGCTTCGATGTGCCTACCGATGAGGAATTATCCCACCCGCTGGCCTGGCGCTATTGGCGCCGCTTGCCGCCCAAGGGCCAGACCGGGATTTTCTTCGGTAACTGGTACAGCAAGATGCTCGAGGACCGGGTTCATGGGCGGACGGGTAAATCCGAGCTGGAACTGGCCATTGATCGCGCCCAGCGCCTGGAGCGGATGTTCTGCAAGGAAGGCATGCTGATCTTCAAATTCTGGTTCCACCTGTCCAAGAAACAGATGATGAAACGCCTGGATTCGCTGCGGGACGATCCCTTGCACAGTTGGCGGATCAGCCCGTTGGATTGGCAGCAATCGAAGACCTACGATCGGTTCGTCAAATACGGGGAACTGATCCTGCGACGCAGCAGCCGGGACTTCGCCCCCTGGTACGTTATCGAGGGAAGTGACGAGCGCTATCGCAGCCTGACCGCCGGGCGGCTGTTGCTCGAAGGGCTCAACGCCGCACTGGAGGCCGGCGATGAGCAGCCGCTACAACCGCACGCCGCGCCGGTCGAGCTGCACACGGACCGCATGAGCCTGCTCGGTAGCCTCGATCTCGACCAGAAGCTGGACAAGGACGCCTACAAGGATCAGCTGGTGCAGGAGCAGGCGCGTTTATCGCGACTGTTGCGCGACCACCGTCTGCGCAAGCGTGGCGTAGTGGCCCTGTTCGAAGGCCACGATGCGGCCGGCAAGGGCAGCGCCATCCGTCGCGTCACCGGCGCGCTGGACCCACGTCTTTATCGCACCGTGCAGGTTGCCGCGCCCAGCGAGGACGAACGGGCCCAGCCCTGGTTGTGGCGTTTCTGGCGTAACGTGCCGGCGCGCGGCGAATTCACCATTTTCGACCGCTCCTGGTACGGCCGCGTGCTGGTCGAACGGGTCGAGGGTTTCTGCAGCCCCGACGAGTGGCTGCGCGCCTACAGCGAAATCAACGATTTCGAGGAGCAGCTCGTGGAGGCCGGCGTGGTGGTGGTCAAGTTCTGGTTGTCGATCGACCAGAACACACAGCTCGAGCGTTTCAAGGAACGTGAAGATACGCCCCACAAGCGATTCAAGATTACCGACGAGGACTGGCGCAACCGTGCCAGATGGGACGATTACGGCCATGCGGTGGCCGACATGGTCGACCGTACGAGTACCGGGCTGGCGCCCTGGACACTGGTCGAGGCCAATGACAAGCGCTTCGCCAGGGTCAAGGTCCTGCGCACCCTCAACGACGCGCTGGAAGCCGCCATCGGTTGAGCGGGCAGGCAAGGCGGACGATGGTCGACCATATCCCCGCTGAATGGTCGTCGCCTTTGGCGAAGGCCTGGAACTATGCTCGAACCATCGTCAACAGGTGGGTCGCAGTCGCCATGACCCGCCCAACAATTCGAGGTATGCCATGCGTGAAGTAGTGATCGTCGACAGCGTACGGACCGGCCTGGCCAAGTCCTTCCGCGGCAAGTTCAACATGACCCGGCCGGATGACATGGCGGCCCATTGCGTCAATGCGCTGCTGTCGCGCAACAACCTGGACCCCAAGCTCGTGGAGGACTGCATCGTAGGTGCCGGCTCCAACGAAGGGGCACAGGGGTACAACATCGGCCGTAACGTCGCGGTGCTGTCGAATCTCGGCATCCAGTGCGCAGGCATGACGCTCAACCGATTCTGCTCGTCCGGTCTGCAATCGATCGCCATCGCCGCCAACCAGATCGCATCCGGTTGTAGCGACATCATCGTCGCAGGCGGTGTCGAATCGATCACCATGACCGCCAAGAGCAAGAACACCGACAACCTTTACAACCCCATCCTGCAGGAGCGGGTGCCTGGGCTCTATCACAGCATGGGCCAGACCGCGGAGCTGGTGGCCCGCCGCTACAACGTGACGCGCGAGCAACAGGACCTCTACTCACTGCAGAGCCAGCAACGCACCGCGCGCGCGCAGGCCGAAGGGCTGTTCCAGGACGAAATCGTGCCGATGAACGTCCGCTATTTCACTGAGGACAAGAACACCGGCGAGCGCACCGAGCATGAAGGCGTGGTCGATCGTGACGATTGCAATCGTCCCGACACCACGCTCGAAAGCCTGTCGGGTCTCAAGCCGGTCTTCGCTGAAGACGGCTCGGTCACCGCCGGCAACGCCTCGCAGTTGTCCGATGGCGCCTCGATGACGCTGGTGATGAGCCTGGACAAGGCCCTGGAGCTGGGCCTCACGCCACGTGCGTTCTTCAGGGGGTTCACCGTCGCAGGCTGCGAGCCGGAGGAAATGGGCATCGGTCCGGTCTTCTCGGTACCGCGTCTGCTCAAGGCCAAGGGCCTGCAGGTCAGCGATATCGATCTGTGGGAGCTCAACGAGGCCTTCGCTTCGCAGTGCCTGTACTGCCGCGACACCCTGCAGATCGATAACGAAAAGTTCAACGTCAACGGCGGCTCGATTTCCATCGGTCACCCGTTCGGCATGACCGGATCGCGTACGGCAGGCCACATCATTCGTGAGCTGCAGCGGCGCAACCTGCGTTACGGCGTGGTGACCATGTGCGTGGGTGGCGGCATGGGGGCGTCGGGCTTGTTCGAGGCGGTACGCTAAAGCGCATCCCGTCTTCGTACTGAAATGAAAGACCCGCGCTCAGACGCGGGTCTTTTTTTTTTGCGACGAGCATGGGCGCGGTGGCGGCCGTTCAACTGCGACTGGATTCGAGCATGGTTTCGGGTCGCACCCACTGATCGAACTGCTCGTCGGTCAGATAGCCCAGTTCCAGTGCCGCCTCACGCAAGGTACTGCCCTGCGCGTAGGCCTTCTTGGCAATCTCCGCCGCCTTGTCATAGCCGATATGGGGATTGAGCGCGGTCACCAGCATAAGGCCACGTTCGAGATGTTCGGCCATGCGTGCGGCGTCAGGCTCCAGGCCGACGATGCAGTGGCTGTTGAAATTGCGGCAGCCGTCGGCCAACAACCGGATCGACTCCAGCAGGTTATGCACGATCACCGGTTTGAACACGTTGAGCTGCAAATGCCCCTGGCTGGCGGCGAAGCCCACGGTCACGTCGTTGCCCATCACCTGGCACGCGAGCATCGACAACGCCTCGCACTGGGTCGGGTTGACCTTGCCCGGCATGATCGAGCTGCCCGGCTCGTTGGCGGGCAGGCGTACTTCGGCGAACCCGCCGCGCGGCCCGGAACCCAGCAGGCGCAGGTCATTGGCGATTTTCATCAGTGCCGTGGCGAGGGCTTTCAGCGCACCGGAAAGGGCGACCAGCGGTTCATGCCCGGACAGCGCTGCGAACTTGTTCGGTGCGGAAACGAACGGCAGGCCGGACAGCGCCGCGAGCTCGGCGGCGATCGCTTCGGCGAACCCGTGGGGCGCATTAAGGCCGGTGCCGACCGCCGTACCGCCCTGGGCCAACTCGAATATCGCAGGCAGGGTATGGCGAATCGCCTGTTCGGCGATGTCCAACTGGGCGACGAAGGCCGAAAGCTCCTGGCCGAAGGTTACCGGTGTCGCGTCCATCATGTGGGTACGGCCGGTCTTGACCAGTTGGCCGTGCCGCGCCGCCTGCTCGGCGATGCCGCCGGACAGCTCGGCAATGGCTGGCAGCAGGTCGTGATGCACGGCGCGGGCGATGGCAATGTGCATCGCCGTCGGGAAGCAATCGTTGGAGCTCTGCGCGCGGTTGACGTGGTCGTTGGGATGCACGGGGCTTTTGCCGCCGCGAGCGCCGCCGGCCAGTTCGTTGGCACGTCCGGCGATCACCTCATTGACGTTCATGTTGCTCTGGGTCCCGCTGCCGGTCTGCCAGACCACCAGCGGGAACTGGTCGTCGTGCTGACCATGGAGGATTTCATCGGCGGCCTGCTCGATCAATCGTGCAATGTCGGGCGGCAAGTCGCCGATACGGTCGTTGACTCGGGCCGCGGCTTTCTTGATAAGGGCCAATGCATGGCATACGGCGAGCGGCATGCGTTGATCGCCAATGGCGAAGTTGACCAGCGAGCGCTGGGTCTGCGCGCCCCAGTAAGCCTGTTCGGGCACTTCCACTGGGCCCAGGCTATCGGTTTCGGTGCGTGTCATGCCGTGCTCCATTCAATGAGGTCTTCCTGTTAGGTCGTCAGCCGTCGGGACTGGTTCAATCGACCGGATCGTCGAGCTTTCGTCGTGCCGCAAAACCGATCAATCGCGGCGGTCCCGCCGAGAAGTGCCGTTTCGTGGCGCGGTATGCTCTCGCTTGTTGTTCCTTGAGCGATTGGAACTCAGCGCGCAGAATGTGTCCATTGAGGCTCATCAATCGCTCGGCAAGGATCCTACAATGGCTTTTCTCAGTTCCTCCAGGCTACGTGCAATCGGTCTCTGCGGCGCTTTGTCGATGGTGATGCTGGCAGCGCCTGCCAACGCCGACAGCAGCCACGAGGCCCAGGCCGAACGCTTCCTTGAGCTGGTCAATGCCGACCGCATCGCAGTACCGGTATATGCCCAGGTGCAGCAGATGTTTGCCGAGCGGTTTGCCCAGACCCAGGCGCCTGAGAGCAAGCGAGCGCTGCTGGAGAGTTACCAGTCAAGGGCCGACGCGGCGCTCGATAAGGCGATTGGCTGGGAGCAGGTCAAGCCCGACCTCGTGGTGTTGTACACCGAGGCGTTCAGCGAACAGGAACTCGATCGTCTCAATGAATTCTACGAGTCTGCCCTGGGCAAGAAGATGCTCGCTCAACTGCCGCAGCTGAACGCGCGCTCGGCCCAGGTGACGCAGGCCAAGCTGGAAAGCGCCGTGCCTCAGGTGAACAAGCTACTGGCCGAGATGACGGCCGAACTCGATACCCAGAAGAAGCCTTGAAGCCTTGAGGAGCGTGCCACGCATGTCCAGATTGTTTTTGATCGAAAACGCCCTGCAGGCAGCCCTGCAGCCTGTGTATCTACAAGTGCTCGATGAAAGCCACATGCACAGCCGAGGACAGGAGACCCACTACAAGGCGGTGATCGTCAGCGAACAATTCGCCGGGCTCAATGCGGTCAAGCGTCATCAGAAGGCCTACGCCGCGATGGGCGAGCTGATGCAGCAGATTCATGCCCTCGCACTGCATACCTACACCCCCGAGGAATGGGCCAGGCAGGGGGCGGCGCCCGACTCGCCGGTCTGCGCCGGCGGCCACAAGTGAGCCATTGGGCTGGCGCTTGAAGCCTGCCGCTGGTTTGTTGATAGAATGCGCCCCGCGCCGGCTCCCGCCGGCGTTGTCGTTTCCGCATTCCCGGTCCGCCCTTGACGGGGCCGTCGAAGTACCCAGGCGAGGCAGGCTGCCGACGCAGGCAGGTTTTCGACGGTCTGTTGGCTGACCACTGGAGGGATATACCCGCATGACCCAGAATATCGTCGTCGCGGCGCTGTACAAGTTCGTCTCGCTGCCGGACTACGTCGCCTTGCGTGAGCCTCTGCTCGAAACCCTCGATGCCAACGGTATCAAGGGCACGTTGCTGCTCGCTGAAGAAGGCATCAACGGTACGGTTTCGGGCAGCCGCGAAGGCATCGATGCGCTACTGGCCTGGTTTCGCAGCGACGCGCGCCTGGCTGACATCGATCATAAGGAATCCTATTGCCAGGAGCAGCCGTTCTATCGCACCAAGGTCAAGCTGAAGAAGGAGATCGTCACCCTGGGCGTGCCGGGTGTCGATCCTAACCAGCGCGTCGGTACCTACGTCGAGCCGCAGGACTGGAACGCGCTGATCGATGACCCCGAGGTCCTGCTGATCGATACCCGCAATGACTACGAGGTGGCCATCGGCACCTTCGAAGGTGCGATCGATCCTCGGACCAAATCCTTTCGTGAGTTCCCCGACTACATCAAGGCGCACTACGATCCGGCCAAGCACAAGAAAGTCGCGATGTTCTGCACGGGCGGCATTCGCTGCGAAAAGGCCTCGAGCTTCATGCTCGGCGAGGGATTCGAAGAGGTCTATCACCTCAAGGGTGGCATTCTCAAATACCTCGAGGAAGTGCCGCAGGAACAGACCCGCTGGCGCGGTGACTGCTTCGTGTTCGACAACCGCGTGACCGTTCGCCACGACCTCACCGAGGGTGATTTCGACCAATGCCACGCGTGCCGCACGCCGATCTCGCTGGAGGACCGGCAATCGGAGCACTACGCTCCAGGTATCAGTTGCCCGCACTGCTGGAATAGCCTGAGCGAGAAGACCCGCACCAGTGCGCGCGAACGGCAGAAGCAGATCGAACTGGCGCTCAAGCGCAATCAGCCGCACCCCATCGGCCATAACTACCGAAAGCAGGGCGCGTAGCGAAAGGCACCTGACCGATGACGGTGCGCGTTTTGCGTTCCACTCGATAGAACCGGAGTTCCGATGCGCACCCGATTGATCTATGTGATGGACCCGATGTGCTCCTGGTGCTGGGGATTCGCACCAGTGGTACAGGCGCTGGCCGCGCGGGCGCAGGCCCGTGGGGTCGGGTCCGATCTGGTGGTCGGCGGTCTGCGCCGGGAGCGCATCGTCATGGATCGGGCCGGGCGGGAGCGCACCGCATCCTATTGGCACGCGGTGCACGATGCGACCGGTCAACCGTTCAACTTCGATGCCGGCCTGCCGGAAGGTCTGGTCTACGACACCGAGCCTGCCTGCCGGGCACTGGTGGCGGCGCGAGACCTCGATGCACAAGCGAGCTGGACCCTGGCTGGCTTGATCCAGCGCGCCTTCTACGTGCAGGGACATGACGTCACACGGGCGCCGCAATTGCTCGATCTGGCCGAACAGGCAGGCCTGCCTCGCACCGCGTTCGCCGACCGTTTCGACTCGCAGGCCGTGCGCGATGCCACCGCGGCGGATTTCGACTGGGCCCGCAACCTGGGCATTGCGGGTTTTCCGACGCTGCTGGCCGAACACGACGGTCAGCTTGCCCTGTTGACCAACGGTTACCAGCCGTTCGAAGCGCTCTCGCCTTTGCTGGATCGCTGGCTGGAACACAATGTCCCTGCCTGATCAGCTCAGCTGGGCGGAAATTCGTCGCCTCGCGCTGCATCATCGCAAGGCACTGATCCTCGCGAATCTTGTGGCGGTGCTCGCCACGCTGTGCAGCGTGCCGATCCCGTTGCTGCTGCCGTTGCTGGTCGACGAAGTGTTATTGGGGCAGGGCGATACCGCATTGCAGATGATGAACCGTGTGCTGCCGGCGGGCTGGCAAACGGCGTTCGGCTACATCGGCCTGATGCTCGGCGCGACGTTGCTGCTGCGAGCCTGCGCCTTGGTTTTCAACGTGCTGCAGGCACGGCTGTTCGCACGGCTGTCGAAGGACCTGGTCTATCGCATTCGGATACGGCTGATCGAACGGCTGAAGCGCATCGCACTGAGTGAATATGAAAGCCTCGGCGGCGGTACGGTCGCGGCGCATCTGGTCACCGACCTTGAGACCATCGACAAATTCATCGGCGAAACGCTGAGCCGGCTGCTGGTGGCACTGCTGTCGATAGCCGGTACGGCCGCCATCCTGGTCTGGATGCATTGGCAACTGGCGTTGTTGATCCTGTTGTTCAACCCGTTGGTGATCTACGCCACGGTGCAGTTGGGCAAACGCGTCAAACACCTGAAGAAGCTGGAAAATGACAGCACCTCGCTGTTCACCCAGGCCCTTACCGAAACCCTCGATGCCATTCAGGAAGTGCGTGCCGGGAACCGCCAGGGATTCTTCCTCGGTCGCCTCGGTGTGCGCGCGCGGGAAGTGCGTGACTATGCCGTGGCCTCGCAATGGAAAACCGATGCGTCCAACCGCGCCAGCGGGCTGCTGTTCCAGTTCGGCATCGACATCTTCCGCGCCGCGGCGATGCTCACGGTACTGCTCTCCGACCTCTCGATCGGCCAGATGCTGGCGGTGTTCAGCTACCTGTGGTTCATGATCGGGCCGGTGGAACAATTGCTCAATCTGCAGTACGCGTTCTATGCCGCCGGCGGCGCGCTGAGCCGCATCAACCAACTGCTGGCACGTGCCGATGAACCCCAGTACGTCGGCGGACAGGACCCCTTCGCGGGACGCGATACCCTGGATATCGAAGTGCGAGGACTGTCCTTTTCCTATCAGGACGAGCCCGTGCTGGAAGGGCTGGACCTGTCGATTGCGGCCGGTGAGAAGGTCGCCATCGTGGGCGCCAGTGGTGGCGGAAAAAGCACCCTGGTGCAGCTGTTGCTGGGCCTGTACCAGCCGCAAGCCGGGCAACTTCGCTTCGGTGGGGTCGATATCCAGGATATCGGCCTGAACACGGTCCGCGACAACGTGGCGGTGGTGTTGCAGCATCCGGCGCTGTTCAACGATACGGTGCGCGCCAACCTGCTGATGGGGCGCGAACGCGACGACCAGGCATGTTGGCAGGCGCTGGAGATCGCGCAGTTGGCCGACACCATCCGCCAGTTGCCGGCCGGGCTCGACAGCGTGGTCGGTCGCGCCGGGGTGCGCTTGTCAGGCGGGCAACGCCAGCGACTGGCCGTGGCCCGGATGGTACTGGCCGAGCCCAAGGTGGTGATCCTCGACGAGGCGACCTCGGCACTCGACGCTGCCACCGAATACGCGCTGCACCAGGCGTTGAACCGCTTCCTGCACGGACGCACGACCCTGATCATTGCCCACCGCCTGTCGGCCGTGAAGCAGGCCGATCGGGTCCTGGTGTTCGATGGAGGGCGTATCGCCGAGCAGGGCGACCATCAACAGCTGATCGCCGACGGCGGGCTCTACGCCAAGCTATACGGGCATCTGCAGCAGCATTGAACCGGTGCATGCCGCTGCGAGTGTCCGATGCTATGGATCGCTAGATGGCAATTTGACATGAGATCCTGATTAAATCGCATCCTTTTTATCGCTCAACTTTGGTCGCTTCCGGCCGATTTCATGTCGTGCGCTTATTTTTCTAGGGATTCTCTGATGCAGTCTGTCGATATGTTCGCCAACCTTTCCGTGGGCAAGAAGCTGCTGTTCGGCTTTGCCATGGTGCTGTTGCTGACGCTGGGCGTCGCTGCTACCGGCTTCTTCGCAGTGGATTCGATCGTGACCCGCTCGTCCCAGACCGATCAGCTGTCGGCCATCAACGCCGCGATTCTCGATGCCCGCGGCCAGGAGCGCGACTTCGCCCTGACCCGCAGCGACGCTTCCGGTGCGGCATTGCGTGCCAGGCTGGACCAGCTCGATCAAGGGCTGGATGCGCTTTCAGCGATTTCCAGCACCGAGGAGCAGACGCTGCTGCAACAGATTCGCAGCGACGCAACCGACTACGCGCGACAGTTCGATCAGTATCGGGCGCTGATTGGCAAGGGCGTCGAGCTGCGCGGGAACATGGGCGAGGCGGCGCAGAAGAGTCGTGAGGAGTTCGAATACATCGAACTGGACATGTACGACGCGGTCCGGGTGCTGCGCCTGGAGGGTGACCATCTGAAGGGCAGCGACCCGTTGACGATCGCTGAAGCAGCGTCGGGCCTCACCAAGCGCATTCTCGATCTGCGTACGTTCGAAAACATTTTTCTCAACAACAACGCGCAGGAAGCCGTCGATAGCTGGAACGAGGCCTACAACGATGTGACCACGATCGGCACCAGCCTCAAGACGTGGCTCAACGACGAGCAGAAAGCCACGATGGACGGCGCGCTCGCCGCGCTTGCCGCTTATGAACGAGCCTTCGTCGAGCTGCGCCGCAACCGTTCCGAACGCATTGCGCTGGAGGGCGCCATGGTCGCACAGGCGCAGCGCGTGCTGGATGTCGCCAGCCAGGCGCTGGCGGGTGCCAACGACGCCATGCAGAGCCAGCGCAGCAGTGCGTATCTGCTGCTTACGGTGATTACCGCTTTGGCTGTGATCATCGGGCTGGCCGCGGCCATTGTCATTTCACGCATGGTCGTCGTGCCTCTGCGGTATACGGTGCAGCTGGCGCAGCGGGTAGCCGAGGGTGACCTGACCCAGTCCCCGACGGTCACGCGTCGTGATGAGCTTGGGCAGTTGCAGCAGGCCATGTCTGGCATGACGGAAAGCCTGCGCACGCTGATCGGCCGTATCGGTGGAAGCGTTGGGCAGATCGCCGCTGCAGCGGAGCAATTGTCGGCCGTCACCGCGCAAACCAGCATCGGCGTGCAGAAACAGCGAGAGGAGACGGACCAGGTCGCCACCGCCATGCATGAGATGGCCGCCACGGTGCAGGAGGTCGCGCAGAACGCCGAGCAGGCGTCGCTCGCGGCTCGTCAGGCTGACCAGCAGGCCCGCCAGGGCGATCTGGTGGTACAGGAGGCCATCGGCCAGATCGACAGCCTGTCCGGCGAAGTGGAGCACTCCGCCCATGCCATCGAAGAGCTGAACACCGAAAGTGGTCGCATCGGCAGCGTGCTTGAAGTGATTCGGGCGGTGGCCGAGCAGACCAACCTGTTGGCGCTGAACGCAGCGATCGAAGCCGCGCGCGCCGGCGAGCAGGGACGGGGATTTGCCGTGGTGGCTGATGAGGTGCGTGCGCTGGCTCGCCGCACCCATGACTCCACCGAGGAGATCGAAGGCCTGATCGGCAACCTGCAGCGGGTTGCGCAGAAAGCCGTCGAGCAGATGCAGACCAGTCGTGACCTGACCCAGCGTACCGTTGATTTGGCCAGCGAAGCCGGCATTGCGCTCGGTCGTATCACCGAGTCGGTATCCACCATCGAGCAGATGAACCAGCAGATCGCCGCGGCTGCCGAGCAGCAGAGCGCGGTGGCGGAAAACATCTCGGAAAGCGTAACCCGTGTGCGCGACATCGGTGAACAAAGCGCCAGCGGCAGTGAGCAGACCGCAGGTGCCAGTGCCGAGCTGGCGCGCCTGGGTGTCGAGTTGCAGGGCCTGGTCGCCAGATTCCGCACCTGATGACTCACCTTGCGCGACGCGGTGGCGGACACCGGTCGCGCAAGCGGGGTGGCAGAACCGAGCGCCCGGTCGCGTCCAGGCGTTTCAGGCAATTGATCCCGGGTCCCCTCCACAGGCTGGCCCGAACGGTCGGCTGCTTTGGGCGGAACTGACTCGTCTCGCGCAACGAGCGCCTCGCTTCGCTCGACCGTAGGCCGCTGTAAGGGGTGAGATCCGGGGCTATCGCAGGACCTCAACGCGATCGACGTCGACCTCTACGCTGAACATTTCCTTGTCGACTTCTCCATACAAGCGCACCCGAGTGTTCTCGTCGACCGCCTGACCGACGGGCCATTGATCTTCGTCGATGTCCACGGTAATGGACCCCGAGGCATCGGTGAATTCATAACGGTCGTCCCGATCGAGCCGCTTGGTGATGTTGCCGACCAGCACCACATGCGCATCATCGTAGGCGTCCTTGGCTTGGGCGACAGTCGAGATCGTGCCGGCGCCTGGGCCACTGTAGCCTCCCGCGGGCGCAGAAGGGCCTTTGTAGTCAGCGGCGAAAGCAGACGCTGTCATGGCCGAAGCGATCAGAAGTGCGGCTAATGTTTTGGTTTTCATGGTCAACCTCATCCCTTTGTTCAACGTGGTGAGGTGATTCTAGGGCGTTTGTCTGAAGCGAAGCTGAACGGGATTAATCCGCTACGGGGGCGCCGCAGAAGCAGCGACGCCGCCCGTAGGCTGCATGCAGCGCGCGGGCTAGCGCCCGCTGAGGTCTGCCGCCCATTCAGCCAGCGGCAGGTCCGGCTGCTGGTGCCAGATGCGCCCCCAGATCTGTTTCAGGCGCTCCATGTCGCCGCGCTCGGCGGGCAGCCGTTCGACGTGCGGGATCAGTTGCCACCCTTGCGCGGTGCGCTCGGCCAGGGCGAAACGGAACGGGTGGAAGCCCGTCATGCCGAGCCGCAGGTCAGTGACCAGGATCTGGTCGTCGACCTCGTCGTAGCGCAGTACACCCGCGGTGAACCATTGCAAGCGGGCGTGCTGCGGTGATGCGGCGAGGTGCGAAGCCAGTCGCTCGCTGCGGGGGATGCGTACCAGATGCGCAGGCGCATCGTCGAACCAGCTGATCAGGGTTTCGTAATAGACGTCGCCCTCCACCAGAATGACCCGCCATAAAAAGCTGTTGAACGGCGTCGGGGTGCTGAATACCCGCGCATCCTCGATGCCGTTGCTGGCCATTGCCGCCTCGACCTGCCGTTCGGCCATCTGCTTGCCCGCCACGGTGAATCCCAGGTACAGCGACGACAGGAGCAAGGCCAGCAGTGGCCCGTTGCGACAGCGCCCTTGCAGGCCGAACAGCGCGCCGGCCAGCACCGCCAGCAGCAGGGGCACGCTGTACAACGGATCGATGATGAAGATGCTGGACCAGGCCACTGGCGGCGTGCTGAGCGGCCAGAACAGTTGGGTGCCGTAGCTGGTGAAGGCATCCAGCAGGACGTGGGTCACCAGCACCAGCCAGATCGCGAGAAACAGCCGCAGGGGGGTATAGCCTGGATCTGGCCGTATTCGTCGGGTTAACCAGGTCAGCCCGATGGCGACCAGGCTGAGCACGAACAGGGAGTGACTGAAGCCCCGGTGATACGTCATGTTGGCGACCGCGTCGCCATAGTCGATCACCACATCCAGATCGGGCAAGGTGCCGAGTAATGCGCCGTACAACAGTGCCTTGCGGCCCTGCCAGCGGCCCAGTACGGCGGCTTGAACGCTGGCGCCGAGCAGGGCCTGGGTAATCGAGTCCATGAGTGCATCCGTATTCGCGCGGGGAGACTACCTTAGCTGAAGCGGCGGACAGGTGAACCGGCGAATTTCATATAAAACGTGTCCGAGCGATGAGGGTCATGGACAATGTCGCACGACCATTGCTTACGAAGGGCCCGATGCTGGAAATATCGAACAGCGTGCAACTGCCGGACGGCGAAATCGAGCTGAACGCCATTCGCGCCCAGGGTGCCGGCGGGCAGAACGTCAACAAGGTGTCGAGCGCGATGCACCTTCGCTTCGATATCAATGCATCGTCATTGCCCTCGTTCTACAAGGAGCGCCTGCTGGCGTTGCGTGACAACCGCATCACCGGCGACGGCGTCATCGTCATCAAGGCACAGCAGTACCGAACCCAGGAGCAGAACCGCGCCGATGCGCTCGATCGGCTGGTCGAACTGATTCGCAGCGTTGCCAGGGTGGAAAAGGCCCGACGCCCGACGCGCCCGACGCTGGGCTCGAAAAAGCGCCGCCTCGAAGGCAAGAGCAAGCGCGGTGCGATCAAGGCCGGGCGCGGCAAGGTGGATTTCTAGCCGGTTGCGCGAACGGCCGCATTGCTGGCTCGTGCCGGACGCGACCAACGCTGGCGGCAGCGCTGGTGCGCGCGGTGCCTCAATGGGTGCCGGTGCGAGGCTCGACGACCGTTTCCTCGACCAGATCCTCGTCCGGCTCGGTGACGTGCGTCTCGGTCGAGTCGCCTTCAGGCGTATCGGGCATCAGTTCAAGAACGGTGTGGCTGGTTCGCAGCATCGGCGTGAAGTGGCCATGTGGCTCGGTGACCAGATCGAACACGCGGCGTGAGCGGAAATAGGCGTAGATCGCCAGGAAGGCCAGCGTCACGGCGAAGAACACAGGCAGCGCTTTGGGTCCGAACAGGCTCATCAGTCCACCGGCGATCACGGGACCGAAGGCGGCGCCGAAGCCGTTGGCCAGTAGCAGGCCGCTGGAGCCTGAGAGGATTTCGTCCGGGTGCAACTGGTCGACCATCTTCGCCACGGCGATCGAATAGATCGAAAACGCCAGGCCACCCCAGAGGAACATCATGGCCAGCAGCAACGGGCCGGAGGTCAGGGGAGTGATCAGCGCACCCAGCACCGCAGCGATGGCCACGACCCAGAGCAGCACCAGCCGACGGTCATGCTTGTCGGAGAACAGCCCGATCGGCCATTGCAGAACGGCGCCACCGAGAATGGTCACACTCATCAGCAGACCCACCCCGGACGCATCGAAGCCGCTCTGCGAGGCATAGACCGGCGCCAGGCCCCAGAAACCGCCGAGCGTGAGGCCGGAAATCCCTGCGGCCATCAGAGGAAGCGGGGCGATTCGCGCCAGTTGCAGCAAATCCGTCGCCGGCATGTCCGGTTGGGCGGGCTGCGCCTGCCGGGTGAGGGTGATCGGCATCAGCGCAGCGCAAACCAGTATGGCGGCCAGGGCGAACAGCGTGAAATTCATTGGGCTGTCGAGGCTCAGCAACTGCTGGGCGGCGGCCAGCGCACCGAGGTTCACGGCCATGTACAAGGCGAATACCTGGCCGCGTTTCTCGCCGCTCACCTGCGCGTTGAGCCAGCTCTCGATGACCATGTACAAAGTGACCAGGGCGACGCCATAGAGCACGCGCAGCACCAGCCACACCCAGGGATTGACGATCAGCACGTGCATCAGCGCGGCGACCGAGGCCAGGGCGGCATAGAAGGCGAAGGTGCGGATGTGGCCTACACGGCGGATCAGCGAGGGCGCCAGCCAGGTGCCCACGAGAAAGCCGGCGAAGTATCCCGACATCAGCAGGCCGATCATTCCGGTGGAGTAGCCCTCGGCGATGCCCCGCAGCGTCAGCAGCGTGTTCAGCAATCCGTGGCCGAGCAGAAGTAATGCAACGCCACCCAGCAGCGAGCTGATGGGGGCTAGTAACGACGTCATGGCAAACAACCCTAAGCTAGTAAGTCCGTGATGGCAGGCTGCCCGGCCGGGGGCGCCTGTCGTTCAAGTTACTGAAAGCATTCAGGAATCTTTTGGCAATGGCTTCAGCGCATGCAGCTTGGGCAGCACATTTGTCCGAGGATTCAAAACGAAACGTAATTTCCAGCGAAGCGCTCCGAGCCATTGTATCGTCCATTTTGTGGCGTTCGTCCGGGGGCCCTGTGGTCCCGGCATCGCCGTGGTTGATCCTGGGGGCAGCGAATCGCGGCGCGCCGTCCATTCCTCCAGCTTGGCCTAATCGTTCAGATTTGTCCCGGAACAAGGATTCCGATCAAGGCCCGTACACTGCCGGGTAGCGCATCCAGGTCGCGGACCAGAATGCTGCGCTCGCGAATCGCCCAGGGCTCGTCCAGCTCGATCATGGCCAACTGCATGGTACGGCTATGCCGGCGTGCCGCCGATTCTGGAATGATGCCGATGCCGACGCCTGCCTCGATCATCCGGCATACCGCTTCGAAACTGGAGAGCTGGATACGCAGCGACAAGGTGGCACCCAGTTTTTCTACCTGATCCCGAAGAAAGGTCAGCAGGGTGCTGCCTTCATGCAGGCCGATGTGCTGATAGCTCAGCGTCTGGCGCAGGGTGACGTGCTTTTCAGCTGCCAGCGGGTGACCGAGCGGCACTGCCAGCAACAGACGGTCGGTGCTGAAATGCAGGATCTGCAGGCCCTCGGCCTGTACCGGCCCGGCTATGATTCCCATGTCCGTACTGCCGTCGAGCACGCCGCGAACGATGTCACGACTCAGGCGTTCCTGGAGGTCGACGGTCACGCCGGGACGTTGCGAAAGGAAGCCTGCCAGCAGCTCGGGAAGAAATTCGGTGACGGCCGTTGTGTTGGCGAAGATGCGTATATGCCCGGTCGAATCGGTGCTGTACTCGGTGAATTCGCCTTTGAGGTATTCGACCTGGCGCATGATCAGCCGCGCGTGCTGCAACAGCTTATGTCCGGCTGGCGTCAGCTCGACACCCCGGCTGTCGCGGTAGAGCAGGCGGCTTTCGAGCTGATGTTCCAGTGCCTTGATTCGCCCGCTGGCGGCTGCCGGTGACAGGTGGGCGCGACGCGCGCCCTGGGTCAGGCTGGGTGACTCGGCGATATGAATGAACAAGCGCAGATCGGCCAGATCGAAGTGCATGCGGGCTCCTCGACGGAAATATGGCGTTCAGTATATCCGAACGCCGGTGTCGGTAAATGCAAATTCCCAGAACGCCGAACGGGTTGCATGCTACAGCGAAACAAGACAACCGGAGCCTGCGATGACGGACGTAACTGCCTGGATAGGCCGTACCGAAGAAGTGCACGACCAACTCAGCCGCAACCTGCTGATGCGGATCGCCGCGACGTTGGGAGAGACCACTCCGGGGCATGGCGAGGCGCTGCCGCCATTGTGGCAGTGGTGTTTCTTCCAGGAGCCGGTGAACGAAAGCGGCCTTGGCGAAGACGGCCACCCGGCAAGAGGTGGATTTCTGCCGCCAGCGGACGACCGGAATCGGATGTGGGCGGGCGGGCGAGTCGAGTTCTTCGAGCCCCTCACGGCAGGTGCCGAGGCAACGCGTGTGTCGACCATCAAACGGGTCGAGGAAAAGCACGGCCGGACCGGCGCGCTGCTGTTCGTGACCGTACAACATGACTATCTGCAGGACGGGCGGCTGGCGATCCGCGAAGAGCAGGACATCGTCTATCGCGAGCCCAGCCCGCCCAAGGCCAGCAGCGGCGAGCCGATGGTCGCTGGCCATTGGCGCGAGGCAGTGACGCCGACGCCGACCTTGTTGTTTCGCTATTCGGCGGTCACCTTCAATGGCCACCGTATCCATTACGACTGGCCTTACGTCACCGAAGCCGAAGGCTACTCGGGGCTGGTCGTCCATGGCCCGCTGATCGCCACGCTGAGCCTGCGTGCGTTCTGCCGTGCTCATCCCGAGGCTCGCCTCAAGCGCTTCGCCTATCGCGGCCTGCGCCCGTTGATTGCGCCGCACCCTTTCGAGGTCGGAGGGCGCATCGTCGAACCGGGCAAGGCAGAGCTCTGGGCCGGCGATCGCAATGGCCTGGCGCAGAAGGCTGAGCTGGAATTCGACTGAGGGCGAAACGCGCAGGGGGATCGCGCCTGATCGATCCCCGCTGGCGCTGCGGCGGGAGTGAATGCGACCTCCCGCGGCGCGCGCAACGACAGGAACAATCGAGGAACCGACATGACGCCGAACAAGACCGAAGAACTGAATTTCATCCGTGAAGGCGTGCGCGCGCTGTGCGCCGGGTTCCCGGCCGAGTACTGGCGCGGGATCGACGAGCAGAAGGGATTCCCTGAAGCCTTCGTCACCGCCCTGACCGAAGCGGGCTGGCTGTCGGCGATGATCCCTGAAGCGTACGGTGGCTCCGGTCTGGGCCTGGCCGAGGCGTCGGTCATTCTTGAAGAAGTGAACCGGTGCGGCGGCAACTCCGGCACCGTCCATGGGCAGATGTACAACATGTTCACCCTGCTCAGGAACGGCAGCGAAGAGCAAAAGCGCTACTACCTGCCGAAACTGGCCAGCGGCGAACTGCGCTTGCAATCGATGGGCGTGACCGAGCCCACCACCGGTACTGATACCACCAAGATCAAGACCACCGCGGTCCGCCGTGGCGACAACTATGTGATCAACGGGCAGAAGGTCTGGATTTCGCGCGTCCAGCATTCGGACCTGATGATCCTGCTGGCACGCACCACGCCGCTGGCCGAGGTGAAGAAGAAATCCGAGGGCATGTCGATCTTTCTCGTCGACCTGCGCGAAGCCATTGGCAGCGGACTGACGGTGCAGCCGATCGCCAACATGGTCAACCATGAAACCAACGAGCTGTTCTTCGACAACCTGGAGATTCCCGCCAGCAGCCTGATCGGCGAGGAAGGCAAAGGGTTTCGCTACATCCTCGACGGCCTCAATGCCGAACGCACGCTGATTGCCGCCGAATGCATCGGCGACGGTCGCTGGTTCATCGAGAAGGCGGCGGCCTACGCCCGCGACCGCGTGGTATTTGGACGGCCCATCGGGCAGAACCAGGGCGTGCAGTTTCCGATCGCCGAAGCGCATATCGAGATCGAAGCGGCCGATCTGATGCGCTGGCGGGCTTGCGAGCAGTATGACGCCGGTCTGAATGCCGGAGCGGCCGCCAACATGGCCAAGTACCTGGCGGCAAAAGCGTCCTGGGAGGCGGCAAATGCCTGCCTGCAGACCCACGGCGGTTTCGGCTTCGCCAATGAATACGACGTCGAGCGCAAGTTCCGTGAGACACGGCTGTACCAGGTCGCGCCAATCTCGACCAATCTGATCCTGTCTTACGTGGCCGAGCATCTGCTGGAGTTGCCGCGTTCATTCTGATGGTTCGCGGGGCCGCCGGGTCCCTGTGAACGCGTGAGTCCAGCGCCACGGCAACACCCTCAACGCAGGAGCGATGTCATGCATATCAGCCATCTCGACCACCTTGTCCTGACGGTCCGCGACCTGGCCGCGACCGAGGATTTCTACTGCCGCGTGCTCGGCATGCGGGCGGTGGCGTTTGGCGACGGCCGCAAGGCGCTCGCGTTCGGCCAGCAGAAGATCAATCTGCACCGGGCCGGGCACTCGTTCGAACCCAAGGCCGAGACGCCCATGCCGGGTTCGGCGGATCTGTGTTTCATCGTTGCCACAGCGCTGGAGGACGTGGTCGAGCAGCTGGCGCGCCACGGCGTAGAGATCGTCGAGGGGCCGGTGCAGCGCACGGGTGCGACCGGACCGATCCGTTCAGTGTATGTGCGCGATCCCGACTTCAATCTCATCGAACTATCCAACCCATTGGCCCATCCACTGGAGGCTGCGACATGAGTCAGCACACCCAGGCGCTCACTGAATTCCTCGCTGGCCTGCGTTACGAGCAGGTGCCCGAAACCGTGCTGGCGCGCGCCGAAGATCTCTTTCTCGACTGGCTCGGCTCGGCGCTGGCCAGCGCAGGTTCGCATCCGATTCCCTTGTTCGAGCGCTATGCCGCCCGGATGGGGCCGGCGGATGGTCCGGCACGCATTCTCGTCAATCGCAGCGGCAGCTCGGCCTATTTCGCCGCGCTGGTGAACGGGGCCAGCTCGCATCTGGTCGAGCAGGACGATCTGCACAACAGCTCGGTGCTGCACCCGGCGACGGTGGTCTTTCCTGCGGCACTGGCCGCCGCGCAGGAACTCGGCAAGTCCGGTCGCGAGCTGCTGCTGGCGTCGGTCGCAGGCTACGAAGCGGGTATTCGCATCGGTGAGTTCCTCGGTCGATCGCACTACCGCATCTTTCATACCACTGCCACGGTGGGCACCCTCGCGGCTGCCGTGGCGGTGGGCAAGCTGATGGACTTCGATCAGCGGCAGTTCACCCACCTGCTGGGCAGCGCCGGCACCCAGGCCGCAGGTCTCTGGGAGTTCCTTCGCGACGCGGCCGACTCCAAACAGCTGCACACGGCCAAGGCTGCCGCGGACGGCTTGCTGGCTGCCTATCTGACCGCCGACGGCCTGACCGGCGCACAGAACATTCTTGAAGGCGAGCAGGGAATGGCGGCCGGGATGTCCAGCGACGCAGACCCGAGCCGGCTGTCCGACCGGCTGGGCGTCCGTTGGGCGCTGGCCGAAACCTCCTTCAAGTACCATGCCTCGTGCCGCCACACCCATCCAGCGGCCGATGCGCTGCTGGATCTGATGCAGCGAGAAGGTCTGCACGCAGACGATATCGCCCGCGTCACGACGCGTGTGCATCAGGGCGCCATCGATGTGCTAGGTCGCGTGACGGTGCCGCAGAGCGTGCATCAGGCGAAGTTCTCGATGGGCACGGTGCTCGGCCTGATCGCCGTGCACGGCAAGGCCGGGCTGCCGGAATTCCATACGCTGGCGCTCACCGACCCCGCGGTGTCGGCCTTTCGCGACAAGGTCTCGATGGTGCTCGATCCCGAGGTCGACGGCGCTTACCCGGCCCGCTGGCTGGGTCGCGTCACGCTGCAGACCACCGACGGCCGGACCCTGGACGCTGCGGTCGACGACCCCAAGGGCGATCCGGGCAACACCCTGAGCCGTCCCGAACTGGAAGACAAGTTCCGCCGGCTGGTGCGGTTTTCGGGAGCACGCAACGACGAGCAAGCCGGTGAGTTGATCGCCCGGGTCTGGCGGCTGCGTGAAACAGAGCAGCTGGATGAACTGGCCTGAACGCCGGCTGTTCTGGCGGCGTGCAAAGGACGAAACGCCACTCTGCTGGACCCTGGCGATCCAGCGAACGGCATCCGGGGGATGCAGGAAGCGCCATCGACTGACGACTGATTCGAATTGACAGGAACCGATATGACCGATACCACAGCCAAACCCCGCCCGCTCGATGGCATCACCGTGGTCAGCCTCGAACACGCCATCGCCGCGCCGTTCTGTACGCGCCAACTGGCGGACCTCGGGGCTCGGGTGATCAAGATCGAACGGCCCGGTTCCGGCGACTTCGCACGCGGCTACGATGAGCGCGTCGATGGCCTGGCCTCACATTTCGTCTGGACCAACCGTTCGAAGGAAAGCCTGACGCTCGACGTGAAGCAGGATGCTGCCGGCAAGGTCCTCGAACAATTGCTGAGCAACGCCGATGTGCTGGTGCAGAACCTTGCGCCGGGCGCGGCGGCGCGCATGGGGTTGTCGTTCGAAGCGCTGCACCAGCGCTTTCCAAGGCTGATTGTCTGCGACATTTCAGGCTATGGCGAAGGCGGCCCGTACGAGCAGAAAAAGGCGTATGACCTGCTGATCCAGAGCGAAGGCGGTTTTCTGTCGGTGACCGGCGGGCCGGGTGAAACCGAAATGGCCAAGGCCGGTTGCTCGATTGCCGACATCGCGGCGGGCATGTATGCCTACACCGGCGTGCTTTCTGCACTGATGCTGCGCGACAAGACCGGAGAGGGCAGCCGCGTCGACGTCAGCATGCTCGAAAGTCTGGTGGAGTGGATGGGCTACCCGCTGTACTACGCCTACGACGGGGCGCCGCCGCCTCCGCGCGCTGGCGCCGCGCACGCCACCATCTACCCCTATGGGCCATTCCCGACGGGAGGCGGCGGTACGGTCATGCTCGGCCTGCAGAATGAACGCGAGTGGCAGATGTTCTGCGAGAAGGTTCTGCTGCAACCCGAGCTGGCGGATGACGAACGTTTTTCCGCCAACTTCAAGCGGTCGGAGAATCGCTCGACGCTGCGCGCGATCATTGTCGAGGCGTTTTCGTCATTGACCGCCGAACAGGTGATCGAGCGCCTGGAAGCGGCTTCCATCGCCAATGCTCACGTCAACGACATGGCGGGCGTCTGGACGCACCCGCAACTCATGGCTCGCCAGCGCTGGAGTGAAGTGGACAGCCCGTCCGGACGCCTGCCAGCGTTACTGCCGCCGGGGCGCAACGCCGCTTTCACGCCGCGCATGGACCCGATTCCCGCCCTCGGCCAGCACACCGATGCACTGCTCGCCGAACTCGGCTACGCGCCAGCGGATATCCAGCGGCTGCACGAGCAGGGTGCGGTGTAGGCGCGCCTGACGACCAGACTCCAGACCAAGAGAACCGACATGAATCCAGGCATCATCCGTTCCGCATTGTTCGTTCCCGCCACGCGCCCGGATCGGATTCCCAAGGCACTGGCGTCCGGCGCCGACGTGGTCATCGTCGATCTCGAAGATGCCGTGGCGGAGAACCTCAAGGATCAGGCGCGCGGGCATCTGGCAGGCTTTCTCGCCACCGATCCGTCGGCGCGTGTGCTGGTGCGCGTCAACGCAGCCGGGCACGCGCAGCATGCCGAAGACCTGAAGGTCTGCGCGGCCTTTGCCGGGGTGATCGGTGTGCTGTTGCCCAAGGTGGAGAATGCGGCCCAGGTGGCGATGGTTGCGGCCGTTGGCAAGCCAGTCTGGCCGATCATCGAAAGCGCTCATGGGCTGGTTGCGCTACCTGAAATCGCCGCGGCCGAGGGTGTCGAGCGGTTGTCATTCGGCGCGCTGGACCTGGGCCTGGACCTCGGGCTGGCCAGTGGTACGCCAGGGGCCGAGCGCATGCTCGACCAGGCTCGCTACGCGCTGTTGTTGCAGTCGCGACTGGCGAATCTCGCACCGCCGCTCGACAGTGTGTTCCCCGATATCAAGGATTTGCATGGCTTGGCCCGAATGACCGGCGACGCCCGAGACATGGGCTTCGGCGGGCTGCTGTGCATTCACCCCAGCCAGGTGGCTGTGGTGCACGAAACGCTGATGCCCAGCGCCGATGAGCTGGCCTGGGCGCAACGCGTCCTCGTGGCCGGCGCATCCGGCGATGGGGTCTTCGTGGTGGACGGACAGATGGTCGACGCCCCGGTGCTCGGCCGCGCCCGCCGCCTGTTGCAACGTGCCGGGCAAGCGGTTCCCTGATCGCTGCCATCGCGGCAAACGTACCAACCGACAAAAACAAAAGGGGTACTACCGAAATGTTGAAAACCAGTCTAAAGGCGCTCGCCTGCGCGCTTTCGCTTTCTCTCGTCGGCCTTGCCCAGGCGGAGCCGATCACCATCAAGTTCTCCCACGTGGTTGCGGACAACACGCCCAAGGGACAGGGCGCTCTGTTGTTCAAGAAGCTGGCTGAGGAACGCTTGCCCGACAAGGTGAAGGTCGAGGTCTACCCCAACTCTTCGTTGTTCGGCGACGGCAAGGAAATGGAAGCCCTGCTGCTGGGTGACGTGCACATGTTGGCGCCATCGCTGGCGAAGTTCGAACATTACGCCAAAGCGATCCAGATCTATGACCTGCCGTTCCTGTTCGACGACCTGGCTGCCGCTGACCGCTTCCAGAGCAGTCCGCAGGGCAAGGCGCTACTGACGTCGATGGAAGACAAGAACATCACGGGGCTGGCCTATTGGCACAACGGCACCAAACAGATGTCGGCGAACAAACCGCTCCGCGAGCCGAGCGATGCTCGGGGCCTCAAGTTCCGCGTGCAGGCGTCGCAGGTGCTCGAGGAGCAGTTCAAGGCCGTGCGCGCGAACCCACGCAAGATGAGCTTCGCGGAGGTCTATCAAGGCCTGCAGACGGGCGTCGTCAACGGTACCGAGAACACCTGGTCGAACTACGAGAGCCAGAAGGTGCATGAAGTACAGAAATACATCACCGAGTCCGATCACGGCTTGATCGATTATATGGTCATCACCAACACCACGTTCTGGAAAGGCCTGCCCGACGACGTGCGCAGCGAGCTGGAGCAGATCATGGTCGAAGTGACCGCCGAGGTGAATCGTCAGGCCGATCAGCTCAACCAGACGGCCAAGCGCACCATCGCCGAGTCAGGCAAGACCGAGAGCATTCAATTGACTCCGGAGCAGCGTGCGCAATGGCGCGAGGCCATGCGGCCGGTGTGGAAGAAGTTCGAAAACGAGATCGGAGCCGATCTGATCAAAGCCGCCGAGGCGGCCAACCAACCGTAAGTCGAAAAGAGCCGCGTGCTGGGGGCATGCGGCTCTGCTTCGAAACGAACACTATTCAATCGTGGGAGCCCCGACTTCGGGGCGAAGCGATGAATGCTCACCGCATCGGGGCGTCGGCTCGCAGGCTCAGTGCCGCGGACTCTCTTCCGGCATGCTCAGCAGCTGCTTTTCCATGTTCCAGTCGAAGGGCTCTTCGTTCTGCTCGGCTTCGTAGCGACGCTCTTCCAGCCGCTGGAAAATCTCGATCTCCTCATCCGGCATGAAATGCAGGCAGTCGCCGCCGAAAAACCACAGCAGGTCACGCGGGACCAGGTGGGCTATTTGCGGGTAGCGATGGAACACCTGACAGATCATGTCCTGCCCCATATGGCGCTCTTCGGGCACGTTCTGCAGGTTCATGATCAGTTCATCGAAGCGTTCGAGGAACAGCGCATGGCTTTCTTCGGATACCTGTTCGGTTTCCCCCATGGCCAGCAGAATGCCGCGCAGATGGGCCAGAAGTGCCAGGTTGTGATCGTGATAGGGATTGCCCATGGTTCACCTGTGTCGGGTTAGGGCGCGGGAGTATAAGCGCCGCGCGGGTTAATTGTGGACCTCTCCAGTTGACTCGAAGGCAACCTCGGGGTTCGACAATTAACCCGGCGGTCGGCTCAGCGGACCTTGTCGGGGCTCGGTTCCAGCTGCTCCTTGGTGAAGTCGTCGACGTCGATCACCTTGCGGCGGGCGGCTTCAGCGGCGGTCAATTGCTGTGCTTCGTGCGCATCGAGTACGCCGGCAGCCAGGGCAGCATCGATCGGGTTCTCGCCAGCACCGGGTGTGAAGTCTCCAGCCTTGAGGGCCCTGTGCAGCTTCTTGTGCAGCGGCTGCGCGAGGGCGAGCGTGTCGAATGCCTCACGCAGCGCACCTAAGGCCTCATCAGCACTGGCCGGGCGGTAAATGCCGTCGAGAATCTGCTCCAGCGCCGGGTCACCTTCCGGACGCCCGAGGATGGCGGCGACTTCCGCATCCAGCGCATCGGAGGGACCTTTGTGTCGTGCACCGAACGGGAAGACCAGCAGGTGTAGCGCGTGACCAAGCCAGCGGTTGGGGAAGTTGCTCAGGGTGCCGGCCAACGCCTGCTCGGCCTTGCACAGGCAATCCTCCAGCGCCCAGCGCAGCAGCGGCTCTTGCTCGCCCGGTTGGCCAAGGTCGTGGTAGCGCTTGAGCGCGGCGGAGGCCAGATACAGATGACTGAGGACATCGCCGAGGCGTGCCGACAGCCGTTCGCGGCGCTTGAGTTCGCCACCGAGCAGCATCATCGACAGGTCCGCGAGCATCGCGAAGGCGGCCGCTATCCGATCCAGCGCACGGAAGTACGGCTGGGTCAGCGCGGTGCCTGGGGCTTTGCCAAAGAGGCCGAATGTCAGCCCGAGTACCAACGTGCTGGCGGTGTTGCTGACAGCGAAACCGATGTGCTGCATCAGCAAGGTGTCGAACTTCTTCACCGCCGCATCGCGGTCGGGCTCGTGCACCAGCTCCATCTCGCGCAATACGAAGGGATGGCAACGAATCGCGCCCTGCCCGAAGATCATCAGATTGCGCGAGAGGATATTCGCGCCTTCGACCGTGATGGAGATCGGCGCCGATAACCACAGACGGCCCAGGTAGTTGTTCGGGCCCATGATGATGCCCTTGCCGCCGTGAATGTCCATGGCGTCGGTGACACAGGCCCGGCCACGTTCGGTCAGGTGATACTTGAGAATGGCCGAGAGGACCGAAGGTTTCTCGCCCAGGTCGACCGCGTTGGCCGTGAGGATGCGGGCACTGTCCATCAGCCAGGCATTGCCACCGATGCGCGCGAGCGGTTCCTGAATGCCCTCGAACGCGGCCAGCGGCACGTTGAACTGCTCGCGGATTTGCGCGTAGCGGCCACTGACGTAGCTGCAGGTTTTCGCGGCGCTGACGCCGGTCGCCGGCAGCGAGATGGAACGGCCGACGGACAGGCAGTTCATCAGCATCATCCAGCCTTTGCCGATCATCTCACTGCCACCGATGATGGCATCGAGCGGCACGAAAACGTCCTTGCCCCAGTTCGGCCCGTTCATGAACGCGGCGCCCAGGGGAAGGTGACGCCGGCCGATCTCGACGCCGGTCGTGTCGGTGGGGATCAGCGCGAGGCTGATGCCCAGCTCTTCCTGATCGCCGAGCAGGTGTTCGGGGTCGTATGTCTTGAACGCGACGCCCAGCAGGGTCGCGACCGGCCCCAGCGTGATGTAGCGTTTTTCCCAGTTCAGGCGCAGACCGATGACTTCTTCACCCTGCCATTGGCCTTTGCAGATCACACCGCTGTCATTCATCGCGCCGGCGTCGGAGCCGGCATAGGGGCCGGTCAGGGCGAAGCAGGGAATGTCTGTGCCGTTGGCCAGACGCGGCAGGTAATGGTTGCGCTGTTGCTCGGTACCGTAGTGCATCAGCAGTTCGGCGGGCCCGAGCGAGTTGGGCACCATCACGGTGCTGGCGAGGTCACCGCTGCGCGTGGCCAGCTTCATCACGATCTGCGAATGGGCATAGGCCGAGAAGCCCTTGCCGCCGTATTCCTTGGGGATGATCAGGGCGAAGAAGCCTTCTGCCTTGATGTAATCCCACGCCTCCTGCGGCAGGTCCAGGCGTTGGCCAATGTCCCAGTCGCTGACCATCGCGCACAAGGTCTCTGTCGGGCCATCGATGAACGCCTGCTCTTCTTCGGTGAGCGTCGCCTTGGGGTAGCCGAGGAGGGTGTCCCAGTTCGGTCGCCCACTGAACAGCTCACCGTCCCACCAGACACTGCCGGCGTCGATGGCGTCGCGTTCGGTATCGGAAATGGGCGGCAGGACCTTCTTGAACCAGTCGAACATGGGGCCGCTGAAATATTTGATACGCAGGTCGGCGACCAGCAGCGGTACCGCTACGGCGATCAGGACGAGCCAGAGGATCACCATCAGCCAGGTCGGGGTTTCGTCGGCGCTACCCATGAGCACCAGGTACGCCGCGACTATCGCCAGCGCGGGCACAGGTGAAAGACGTAAGTGGGCGATCACGGCAATGCCAAGCAGTAACACGAGCAGCCAGAGCAGGGTCATGAGGTTTCCTTGTTGAGCGAGTGACGTGCTGCTTGAGCATAGGCTGTCGCGGCGAGGCGGGAGAAGGGACCGGTTGACGCGATTGGTTTCAAGTGATGACCGGGCCGGACGGCGGCCGATCAATGAGCGGCCCGAGGCTCGACGCATTCTGCCAATCCGGCGTGCACGGCGCTCGGGTGCGGCCGACTCGATCGGCACGGTGCTTTCCGGCCGGTTGTTCTTCGCCGAACGCGCGTCGCGGTTGCAATCGATCGATGCTGCCCTTATCTAGTCTGAATCTCTCCGCGTTGTGTGCATTCTTATGAGTACTGCTCTGTCCATTCGGCAGTTGACCAAGGTCTACGGAAACGGTTTCGAAGCCCTCAAGGGCATCGATCTGGATGTGGCCGAAGGCGATTTCTTTGCGCTGCTGGGCCCCAACGGGGCCGGCAAATCCACCACCATCGGCATCCTGTCCACGCTGGTGAACAAGACGGGCGGAACGGTCGAGGTGTTCGGCCATGATCTGGATCGCGACCCTGCCGGGCTGAAACGCTGCCTGGGCGTGGTGCCGCAGGAGTTCAACTTCAACCAGTTCGAAAAGGCCTTCGATATCCTCGTCACGCAGGCCGGCTACTACGGTATCCCGTCCAAGGTAGCCAAGGAGCGCGCCGAGCAATACCTCAACCAGCTGGGCCTGTGGGATAAGCGCGATGTGTCCTCGCGCATGCTGTCTGGCGGCATGAAGCGGCGTCTGATGATTGCGCGCGCGCTTATCCACCGCCCACGCCTGTTGATTCTCGACGAGCCGACCGCCGGCGTGGATATCGAGCTGCGCCGCTCGATGTGGTCGTTCCTGACGGAGCTGAACCGTGAGGGCATCACCATCATCCTCACCACGCATTATCTGGAGGAAGCCGAGCAACTGTGTCGCAACATCGGCATCATCGACCACGGCCAGATCGTCAAGAACACGAGCATGCGCGAGCTGCTCAAGCAATTGCATGTCGAGACCTTCCTGCTCGACCTGAAGGAATCGCAACTGGTGCCGCCGGAGCTCAACAACTATCCGGCGCGGCTGGTCGATCACCACACGCTGGAAGTTCAGGTGGACAAGAGCCAGGGCATCACAGACCTGTTTCGGCTGCTGTCGGCGCAGGGCATCGAGGTGCTGAGCCTGCGCAACAAGACCAATCGACTGGAGGAGCTGTTCGTTTCGATGGTGGAGAACAATCTGCCCAAGGTGGCCAAATGAACGCTGAATTGCGGCCCAACCTGGTCGCCCTGCAGACCATCGTGCATCGCGAAATTCGTCGCTACACGCGCATCTGGCCGCAGACGCTGCTGCCCCCGGCCATCACCATGGTGTTGTACTTCGTCATTTTCGGAAATCTGATCGGCGCGCGAATCGGCGAGATGGGCGGCTTCACCTACATGGAGTACATCGTGCCCGGGCTGATCATGATGTCGGTGATCACCAACTCCTACAGCAACGTCGTTTCGAGCTTTTTCAGCAGCAAGTTCCAGCGCTCCATCGAAGAACTGCTGGTCTCGCCGGTGTCGCCTCACGTGATCCTCATCGGTTTTGCGCTGGGCGGCATCACGCGGGGGTTGGCCGTTGCGCTGATCGTCACGCTGCTGTCGATGTTCTTTACCAACCTGCAGGTCCACCATCTGGGTGTTACGCTTCTGGTCATCACGCTGACCTCGACGATTTTTGCGCTGGGCGGCTTCATCAACGCGGTCTTCGCGCGCAATTTCGATGACATATCGATCATCCCGACCTTCGTGCTGACGCCACTGACCTACCTGGGCGGCGTGTTCTATTCGATCAACCTGTTGTCGCCGTTCTGGCAGACGTTGTCGCTGGCCAACCCCATCCTGCACATGGTCAATGCGTTTCGCTACGGCATCCTCGGCGTCTCGGACATCCGCATCGGCATCGCCATCAGCTTCATGGTCGTGGCGGCGGTGGTGATGTACCTGTGGTGCATCCGGTTGCTCAAGAGCGGCCGTGGAATGCGTCAGTAATCGCGCAGCGGAAGGCCGGCGACGAGGGCTAAGTGGCCGCAAACCGAAACATCGAACTGAGCAGACCCGGTTACCACCAGCAGCGGGAGGCGCGCTGCGCGGCGAATCTCGTTCGCAGACGCGCCCGATGCGTCCGGCGCATTGCCCACGGACGGCACGACCGACGAAGCGCGGTCGCGCCCGCCGGACAATTTCGCGGTGATAAAGGGGGCGCGAACCGATACACTTGCGGTCGTTTTTCGTACAGGTTCCCGTCATGCAGCACCCCGCCGAACTGTCACCGCTGGGCAAGACCAGCGCCTATGTCGCGACCTACAGTCCCGAGCAGCTGTTTCCGATCCCGCGCGCGCCCAAATGGGCTGAGCTGGGGCTGACGGCCGACACGTTGCCGTATCGCGGCGTGGACATCTGGAATTGCTACGAGCTGTCCTGGTTGCTGCCGTCCGGCAAGCCCGTGGTGGCGATTGGCGAGTTCAGCATCCCGGCCGATTCGCCGAACATCATCGAGTCCAAGTCGTTCAAGCTCTATCTGAATTCGCTGAACCAGTCGGTGTTCGAAAGCCGGGATGCCCTCAGGGACATCATGGTCGAGGACCTGTCGGCGGCGGCGGGCAAGGCCGTGGGCGTCCGCCTGCGCGCGCTGGAAGACGTCGCCCAGGAAGGTATCGCGCCACCGGGAGGACGCTGCATCGATGAACTGGACGTCAGCATCGGTCATTACGACTCACCGCGCCCCGATCTCCTGCGCTGTGACCCGGACCGGCAGGTCGAGGAATGCCTCCACAGCCATCTGCTGAAATCGAACTGTCCCGTGACCGGCCAGCCAGACTGGGGCACGGTGGTGGTCGAGTATCGGGGGGCTGCGCTGGATCACGGCAGCCTGCTTGCCTATCTGGTGAGCTTCCGTCAGCACGCCGACTTCCACGAGCAATGCGTGGAACGCATTTTCCTGGACGTGCAGCGGTTGCTTGCGCCGGAGTGGTTGAGCGTTCATGCCCGTTATGTCCGCCGCGGCGGGCTGGATATCAACCCCTACCGCAGCACCACGCCCATTTCGCCCCACAACGGCCGCTTGGTGCGACAGTGATGGGCGAACGCCGAGCGCGGTCGACCCGGCTCGGCGTCGGCTCCGGAGCAGTCAACGGGCGCTCGCTCAGATCCCCATGTTCGCCAGCGTCTGCATGATGTTGCGCAGGGTCATGGCTGTGTTGGGGTGACTGACTTCGAAACGCTCCACCGCCAGGTTGACGCCATCGACCAGCGAATCGTTCTGGTCCACTACGCCCTGATTAGCCAGGCGAAGCTCGATGTCCTGAGCGATGGCGTGTAGCGAGGCGCGCTCCTCTTCGGTCAGCGGCGTGTCCTGGGCCAGCTGACTACGCAGCTCCTGAAGCTGCGACTGCAGATCATGTTCCGGCATGTTTTCATCCCTCTGTGGTGTTCCGGCGATCGATTCGCCAACGCTCGATAGGCGAAGGGTAAACCAGCGCCCGGGGCTTGTCTTCGTTTGATGAGAGCAGGCGCCATGAAGTTCGGTGATGCCGTTCCGCATGTCTAGCGGCTGCCGGAAACCGCCGGAAAGGATTTATACTGCTGCGCCTTGACGGGGCAGACGCCACCATTCGAATAAGGAGACGCCAGCGATGCAAGTGACCAGCAAGGATTGGATCGGATATTTCAGAACCTTCGTCATCGCGGTGGCGGTCGTTGGCGCCTCGTCGTTGCATGCCGCCGAAGAGGACCCATGGGAAGGCGTCAATCGTGCGGTGTTCACCTTCAACGACAAGGTCGATACCTATACCCTCAAGCCGCTCGCGCAGGGCTACCAGAAGATCACGCCGGATTTTCTCGAAGATGGCATCGGCAACGTGTTCAGCAACCTCGGTGACGTCGTGGTGCTGACCAACGACCTGCTCCAGGGCAAAATCCGCGACGCCGGGATCGACACAAGCCGCATTCTGTTCAACAGCACGTTCGGCGTGCTGGGCTTCTTCGACGTCGCAACCCGTATGGGGCTGCAGAAGAACGACGAGGATTTCGGACAGACCCTGGGTGCCTGGGGCCTGGGTAGCGGGCCCTATGTCGTGTTGCCGTTGCTCGGACCGAGCACCGTACGCGACACGTTCGGGCGCGTGTCCGACGCCTTCCTTGGACCTTATCCGTACATGGATCACGTACCGACGCGCAACGTGACCCGCGCCGTGGATGTCGTCGACTTGCGGGCCGGCCTGCTTTCGACCGAGAAGATGATCACCGGCGACCGCTACATCTTCATCCGCAACGCCTACCTGCAGAACCGTGAGTTCCGCACGATGGACGGAGAGGTCGAAGACGATTTCTGATCGCCACGGGTTACCGCCCGCCACGAGCGGTTCCTCGACGGTCGGCTCCGGGGGCTGATCGCCACGTCGCTGGGCGGCCTCGCTCAGTCCATCGAAAGGATGGCCAGCCCGAGGCTCTGCCGGCCATCTTCATGGGTGCCGACCCGTACCACCTCGGTCTCGGCATCCAGTCCTTCGAGCGCCGTGTGTTCGGAGGGGATATGCACCCGCACCCTGTCTCCAATCTGCAGGCTTGTCGCCGCCACGACCTGCATGCCTGTGCTGGACAGGTCCTGACAGGTCGCTTCATGCTGCTGGTCGCCGTGGGTCAGGGTGATCGTCGTCTCGATCTGCATGCGGATGAAGTCACGTTTTTCGCTGTAGTCCCGGTCACGCTGGGTCATGGTTTTCGTCCTCGAAGTTCTGCTTGCGCCCGTTCTTATAACGCCCGTGAATTCGAGCTGTAAAGCACAGGCGCAGCGGCGGTGCCTGGCTTGAAACGCCGGTCGTATGGGAGTACCGTCTGCGCCTTGAAAAGATCCCTTGCCCAGCGTTCGCGCGGGGCCGATGCTTTCGCCAACATCCTGGCGATACCGCCTGGTAGGAACATGCATAACCCAAGCGCGACGCTGCTGATCATAGATGACGACGATGTGGTACGAGCCAGTCTGGCGGCCTATCTGGATGACAGCGGTTTCAAGGTCCTGCAGGCGCCGAACGGGCGGCAGGGCATGGAGCTGTTCGACGCCGAGCACCCTGACCTGGTGATCTGCGACCTGCGTATGCCACAAATGGATGGCCTTGAGCTGATCCGGCTGATCAGCGAGCGCCAGGTCGACCTTCCGGTCATCGTGGTTTCCGGGGCCGGTGTGATGAGCGATGCAGTCGAAGCACTGCGGCTGGGCGCGGCCGACTATCTGATCAAGCCGCTCGAAGACCTGGCGATGCTCGAGCATTCGGTTCGTCGCGCACTGGATCGCTCGCGGTTGCGCATGGAAAACCGGCGTTATCGAGAGCAGCTCGAGACGGCCAACCGTGACCTGCAGGCCAGCTTGCATCTACTGCAGGAAGATCAGGACGCCGGTCGCCAGGTGCAGATGAACATGCTGCCGGTGACGCCGTGCAGCCTCGACGATTTCCAGTTCGCCCACCAGATCATCCCGTCTCTTTATCTCTCGGGGGATTTCGTCGACTACTTTCGGGTCGACGAACACCGCATCGGCTTCTATCTGGCCGACGTTTCGGGTCATGGCGCATCTTCTGCGTTCGTCACGGTTCTCTTGAAGTTCATGACCACGCGCTTGCTGTACGAGTCCCGACGGGGCAGGGCGCTGCGAGAGTTCAAGCCGTCCGAAGTGCTCGATCACATCAATCGCGGACTGATCAACTGCAAGCTGGGCAAGCACGTCACCATGCTCGGTGGCGTCATCGATCAGGAGCGCAACCTGTTGCACTACAGCATCGGTGGGCACCTGCCGATGCCGGTGCTCTACACAGCGGGGGCGGCCAGGTATCTGGAGGGGCGGGGTTTGCCGGTTGGTCTGTTCGTCGAAGCGACCTACGATAACTATGAAATCGAATTGCCCGAGGCGTTCAGCCTGACGCTACTTTCCGATGGCATTCTGGACCTTTTGCCGGGCGAGGCCCTCAAAGATAAGGAAGCAGGACTGCCCGGGCTGATCTGTGAGGCAGGCGGTACGCTGGAGGGACTTCAGCGAGTGCTCGGCCTCGCCGAACTGGAGGATATGCCTGATGACATCGCGTTGCTGGTATTGAGCAGGAACCTTGCATGAGCACTGGTAAGATCCAGTTCGCCGAGCAGGACGGTACGTTCGTTCTTAAATTCGTCGGCGAAATCCGCCTGACGCTATGCTCGGCGTTGGATGCGACGATCGAAAAGATATTTTCGTCGCTGGATTTCTCATCGATCGTGATCGATCTCACCGAGAGCCGCAGCATCGACAGCACGACGCTTGGGCTGCTGGCCAAACTCTCGATTCTGTCGCGGCAGAAGGTGGGCATGTTGCCCACGCTGGTGACCACCCACGCCGATATCACCCGCCTGTTGCAGTCGATGGGCTTCGATCAGGTATTCAACATCGTCGACCAGCCGTTGCCCTCGCCCGAGCAACTGGCCGATCTGCCGAGCCAGGACCAATCCGAAGAAGTCGTGAAGAACAAAGTGCTCGAGGCTCACCGCATCCTGATGAGCCTCAATGAGTCCAATCGCGAGGCCTTCCGCGACCTCGTGACTGCACTGGAACGCTCCTGACCCAGCAGCTGGCCTCAAGTGCGCTGAATCGCAAACCGACCGTTCGCTCCAGCCGTCGCATGCTACCGCCGGGCTGCGTTGCCGCGCCTCGCCCGAGTCCTACGATGGCTCGTTGCGGTGCCATGCCCGTCGACGTCCAGATTGCCGGGCGAGCCGTGACTCAGGCGAGCAGCGCTTCGAGCTTCTCCTGATCGCGAGCGAACTGGCGAATGCCCTCGGCCAGTTTCTCGGTGGCCATCGGGTCCTCGTTCAACCCCCAGCGGAAGCGGCCCTCATCCAGCGTGAGGCGCGGCTCGGCGTCGCGGCCAGGGGAGAGCTGGCGCTCCAGGCGGCCTTCGTCCTGCGCCAGCTGCCCGAGCAGTTCGGGGCTGATCGTCAGGCGGTCGCAGCCTGCCAGTGCTTCGATTTGGCCGACATTGCGGAAGCTCGCCCCCATGACCACGGTCTGGTAGCCGTGCGCTTTGTAGTAATCGTAGATACGGCTGACGGACTGCACACCCGGGTCCTCGTTGCCGGCGTAGTCGCGACCTTCGTGCTTCTTGTACCAGTCATAGATACGACCCACGAACGGCGAAATGAGAAACACGCCGGCTTCGGCACAGGCCACTGCCTGGGTAAAGCTGAACAACAACGTCAGATTGGTCTGGATACCGGACTTTTCCAGGAGCTCGGCGGCGCGGATGCCCTCCCAGGTGGCAGCGAGCTTGATCAGGACGCGATCACGGGATGCGCCGGTCTGTTCGTACAGGCCGATCAGGCGTTCGCCGCGTTGAACCATCGCCTCGGTATCGAATGACAGCCGCGCGTCGACCTCGGTGGAGATGCGGCCCGGAATCAGCTTGAGGATCTCCTGGCCGACCGCGACGGCGAACAGATCGCAGCCCAGCCCGATATCGCCGTTGCAGCGCGTCATGGCCGACTTCAGGTGTTCCTCGTAACGGGGCAGGGCAGCCGCCTTGAGCAACAGCGACGGGTTGGTGGTGGCGTCTACCGGCTGCAGACGAGCGATCGCATCGAGGTCGCCGGTATCAGCGACCACGGTGGTGAACTGCTTGAGTTGTTCCAGCTTGGATGTCATGGAGGCGCTCTATCCTGTGAGTTGGCATGACTTGACCCGCGGCCATCGAGCGCTCGATGAGCAGATGGCTCGGGCGGACAGCACTTGGATTGAAAATGATCCCGGGTGTTCCTTGAATGTTATCAGTGCCCTTCGAGCAGGCGGATGGCCTGATCCAACAGCGCCAGCGGCTCCTTGCTCTTGTGGATATCGACCGAGAGCAACTGGCGATAACGGCGCGCACCGGGGAACCCTTGGCCCAGCCCCAATACGTGACGCGTCACGTGATGCATCGAGCCGCCGGCCTCCAGGTGCCGCTGGATATAGGGCCGCATCCGGTGCAGCGCATCGGCGCGGCTGATGATCGCTGTATCGGCGCCGAACAATCGGTTGTCCACCTGCGCGAGCAGGTAGGGGTTGTGATACGCCTCGCGACCGAGCATCACGCCGTCGAAGCGTTGCAGGTGCGCTTCGCATTCGTCCAGCGTCTTGATACCGCCGTTGAGGATGATTTCCAGGTCCGGGAAATCCGCTTTGAGCCGCGCGGCAATGTCATGCCGCAAGGGCGGCACTTCCCGATTTTCCTTGGGCGACAACCCTTCGAGAATGGCGATGCGTGCATGGACTGTGAAGCTCTCGCAGCCCGCTTCGCGTACCTGGCCGACGAAGTCGCAAAGCTCGGCATAGCTGTCGCGACCGTTGATACCGATGCGGTGCTTGACCGTTACGTCGATCTCGACGGCATCGCGCATCGCCTTCACGCAATCGGCCACCAGGGCCGGATGTCCCATGAGGCAGGCGCCTATCATGTTGTTCTGCACCCGATCACTGGGGCAGCCGACGTTGAGGTTCACTTCGTCGTAGTTCGCCGATTCCGCCATTTTCGCGCACGCCGCCAATTCGGCCGGGACGCTTCCGCCAAGTTGCAGCGCAAGGGGATGCTCAGCCTCGTCGTGACGCAGAAAACGCTCGGCATCGCCATTGATCAGCGCACCGGTAGTGACCATTTCGGTGTAGAGCAAGGCATGTCTGGACAGCTGCCTCAGGAAATAGCGGCAATGCCTGTCCGTCCAATCCATCATCGGCGCAACGGAGAACCGGCGAGAGGGCGAAGGACGCGTGCTTGCGGGCTTTGATGCTGATATCGGCTGCATTATGGCTGTCTGATTTCTGTACGTTTTCGCCTGTTTTTGCCCGTTTTCTGATGCTCGGCGCCACATTGAGGACGCGTTTTCAGCGTGGAGCACCGGCGCAGGGAAGGGGACGATAACGGCACGGCCGCGTAAGGGCAGCGGGGTTGGGTATACCGCGCAGATCAGGATCAAGCGCGAAGGAAAGGTAGTTTATCAAGAAAGCCAGGCTTTCGACCGCAAGCAGACAGCGCAGACGTGGATCAAGCGACGCGAGACCGAACTGGCCGAGCCAGGTGCGCGGGCCCGCGTGAACGACAAAGCAGTTTCGATAAAAGGCATCATCGATCAGCACCTCGACGAGTACGAACGGATTCGGCCGCTAAGCGAGACCACGCGTGCAACATTGACGGCGGCCGCTAGCACTTGGTGAGGCGACACCACCCCCCGTCCAGGCCGCGTTACCGCGCGCCAGACTGGGCAATAGGGACCATTCAACTTACGGTCGGTTGAAGAAACCAGCCGTCTGGGAAAAGTCGACGAAACACTTGTTCGCCAGGGAAAGGTATTCGTTCGCTCGCCAACATAGTCTGAAGCTCATGGTCTGGGCGGGTTTGAATGGCACTCCGACGATTCCCGGCTCGCGCTCCTGCACTGAGCGAAGCAGCGTAGATATCCCCATTCCGTCGGATGTCGCCTTTGTCACCAGCGACACGAAATTGCTTTGCAATGCGATCCTATAGGTGCTGCCGGCGGTCCTGCAGAAGGCGTCGAGCAGATGGCGTTGCAGAAATGTCTGATCGAACACCACCATTTCTAT
The DNA here is from genome assembly GCF_009789555.1 of Stutzerimonas stutzeri. Classification (NCBI taxonomy): domain Bacteria; kingdom Pseudomonadati; phylum Pseudomonadota; class Gammaproteobacteria; order Pseudomonadales; family Pseudomonadaceae; genus Stutzerimonas; species Stutzerimonas stutzeri. Next base: position 3,737,882 of record NZ_CP046902.1, on the reverse strand, counting down.
GCCTTGCAGCTGATGAGCTTCGAGGTGGGGTTCATTGGCCAGTGGATGATCCGCTCTCATGCACAGCACCATCTCGTCATTGCCAAGCAGTACCGATTCCCAGGCACTGTCCACGCGCCGCGACTCGAGCAGCGCCACGTCGATTTCGCGGTTTTCGAGGCGTTGACTGATCGCGTCGGCGCTGCCTTCCATGACCGTCATCACGATCCCCGGATATTCGTCCCGGAAGGCGCTGAGCAGGTCCGGGACGTAGTTGATCCCAAACATCGGCGGCACGCCCAATTTTATTTCGCCGCTGTGCAGTTGAGCCATATCGCGCAGTTCCTGGCGCGCCATCTCCAGCTCCAATAGACCCTGTTTCACACGGGCTAGAAAGCATTGGCCTTCGGCCGTGACCGTGATTTGTCGTGGTGCACGGTTGAACAGGACGACGCCCAGTTCTTCCTCAAGGCGAGTCACGGCCATGCTCAATGCAGGCTGCGCGATGTGCATCGACTGAGCGGCTTTGGTGAAGCTGCCGAGACGAGCAATTTCGACACAGCATTTGAGTGCTTTCAAATTCATGGTGGAGGCGCCCGGGTTTCCAATTTTCATCACAAATTGTGATGAAAATGATCATAACAATATATTTCACATGATAAGCAAGCCTTCCTAGCATTGGCCTCACAACATTGCGTTACCTGCAAACCGGAATATGACGCCACGCCTTTTGACGATGACCTGCCTCCCGATACCCAAAAGGTTCGAGTGAAACCTCGGGCCTCGGATGAGGAAATGCGCCGCGGTTCCGAAGCCAGGCCGATCGTGATACCGACCGGCGATCGTGGCTACCACGCGTTTTTCCTGCAACCGGTCACTCAAGCAGACACCGGTGTGGATTCTGATTTCTTACAGTCGACGACCCTCAATGGCGCTGTTCCGCGTATTTGACCGAATCAGGGAATACAACATGAAAATGGCATTCATCGGGCTTGGCCAGATGGGCAGGCCCATGGCAATCAACCTGCTGCGTTCTCACCCCGGCTTATTGGTCAATACAGCCAGTGGCCGGGCCTACGCCGAGTTAGAACGGCAGGGAGCGTTCGCGACCGATGATCGCCGCGCCCTGGCTGACTGCGACCTTGTGTTCTTGTCACTGCCCGATGATGAAGTGGTCGATCAGGTTCTGTTTGGGGTTCAAGGTCTCGCGCAATGGATGCGTCCCGACAGCATCGTCGTCGATACCAGCACGATCAGTTATGCGCTAACCGTGCGCATCGAAGCGAGATTGGCCGCATTGGGTATCCACTTTCTGGACGCCCCGGTTTCCGGCATGCCTTCCCGCGCCGCTGACGGGACGTTGACTGCCATGTGTGGCGGGAACGAGCAGATGTTCAACGAGGTCGCTCCTCACCTGGAAAGAATGGCCTCTAATATTCTCTACATGGGCGCGGCAGGTGCGGGTCAACTGGCCAAGCTCATCAATCAGCTGTTGTTCGACATCAACTGCGCGGCGATTGCTGAAATCTTGCCGATGGCTGTCAAGCTTGGCCTCAACGCAGAGAAAGTGGCGGCGATCGTGAACAGCGGAACCGGCCGTAGCTACGCCTCGGAGTTTTTCGTGCCGCATATTCTGGCTGGCCAGTTCAACAGTGGATACCCGCTTAAACATGCCTACAAGGATCTCATCAATGGCGCCGGGTTGAGCGCGAAGATGGGCATTCCGCTACCGGTGTTATCCGCCGCCACGGCGACCTATCAGACCGCCATACTCCAGGGCCATGGAGACAGTGACAAGGGCGCGATGATCAAAGTGTATGAGCGGCTGCTGAGCGTGGAGTTTCGCGCCACAGCCCCGTCAGGCGATGGCTCCACCCTACATCCTCAGTGACCCCGGCACCGTCCAAAGAGAACCATCGTGGACAATTCATCTTCAAAGAAAATACCGGCAACGCTGATTCCAGGTGATGGCATTGGGCCGGAAGTGGTCGAGGCGACTGTTCGGTTTCTGGACGCGCTGGGAAGCCCATTCGACTGGGACGTTCATGGGTATCGCCAACCCGATTTCGTTGATGCTGGCCGCGGCGATGATGCTGACTCATGTTGGCCTGGAAAAAGACGCACTGCGGCTGCGCGTCGCCGCCGCTGAAACCTTGAATATCGACAATGTACGAACTTGGGACCTGAACGGTCAGGCCTCCACACTCGAATTTGCTGACGCCGTCTGCCAACGACTGCTCGCTCAATAGCCAGAAAATCAATATGCCAACTTCTCTTTTTGATCAACACGCTACCGCAGCGGTTTTGTTGAAGGCGTGGCGCAGTGGCGAGCTGTTGACCCTGCTGCCTGCTGAACTCAAACCGGAAACGCTTGAACAGGGTTATGACGCACAGGACGAGCTATTCAAACTGGCTGGCGGTACTCAGGCGGGCTGGAAGCTTGGCGTGGGCAGCCCCGCTGCGATGCGCGCCGCGAAATTGTCTCGGCCTCTGGTAGGACAGCTCGAACGCGCGCGCCTGCATCCCCCTGTGACACTCAGGACGCATCAGCCACAGCGCAAGCCACTGCACGACGACGGAGCTTGTCCAGGCCGTTACCTGGCCGGATAAGGGCCGCGAATTGATGCCACCCCATCAGAAGGTGGTTGTTCACGGAATTATCGAAGAGCGTAAACAAATAAAGCTGCTGAGCAAGTTGCGCGCTGTCTGGAAAGAGGGTGTTGACTACGTATCACTGTGGGCCATGCACGGCGACATCCCGCGACCTCGCATTATTTATGCACAGTAATTATCTGAACTCGGCTGCCGCGAGCGGCAGCTACCGGCCCAGAGTGTGTAAAAACATCCCGGTAAACCCTTGCTATGATTTCCGAGAATCTCATCGCAAGGGACGCCCATGAAACGGTTTATCCAGGGTGAACATCGAGGTCAAAGCACCTTACTTCCCGAAAGCCTCGACGACTACGTCAGCGATACCAATCCGGTTCGGGTGGTTGACGTTTTCGTCGATGAACTCGATTTGGCCAATCTAGGTTTTGATGGCGTCATTCCAGCCGAAACCGGCAGACCTGCCTACCACCCGGCGATCCTGCTGAAGATCTACATCTACGGTTACCTAAACCGAATTCAATCGAGCCGACGTCTGGAGCGAGAAGCCCAGCGCAACGTCGAACTCATGTGGCTAACCGGGCGTTTGATGCCCGATTTCAAGACCATCGCCAACTTCCGAAAAGACAACAGCAAGGCCATTCGCGGCGTCTGCCGCCAGTTCGTTTTGCTCTGCCAGCAGTTGGGGTTGTTTGACGAAAACCTGGTTGCCATCGACGGCAGCAAATTCAAGGCAGTGAACAACCGTGACCGCAATTTCACCAGCGCCAAACTGAAGCGGCGCATGGAAGAAATCGAGGCGAGCATCGGCCGTTATTTGGCTGCGCTCGATGCGGCTGATCGACAGATTCCTAGCGCCTCCGCGCCAGACATTGCCAGCCTGGAAGATAAAATCGCCAAGCTCAAATCGCAGATGAAAGAGCTCCAAGGGATCGAAACTCAGCTCAACGATTCCCCTGACAAACAGGTTTCGCTGACCGACCCGGATGCCCGTTCGATGATGACGCGCGGCAGCGGTATCGTCGGCTACAACGTGCAGACGGCGGTCGATACGCAGCACCATTTGATTGTTGCTCATGAGGTCACCAACAGAGGTTCTGATCGCGACCAACTCAGCTCGATGGCCAAGCAAGCTAGGGAAGCCATTGGCGCAGAAACATTGTCGGTAGTCGCCGACCGAGGCTACTTCAAGGGTGAAGAAATCCTCGCCTGTCACGATGCAAACATCACCGCTTATGTGCCAAAGCCGATGACTTCAAGCGCCAAGGCTGATGGCCGGTTCAACAAAGATGCCTTCGTTTATGACGCGACGAAAAACGAATATACATGCCCGGCTGGAGAGGCACTGATTTGGCGATTCTCCAGCGTTGAGAAAGGCATGAATATGCACTGTTACTGGAGTTCAAAGTGCCAGAGTTGCGCGCTGAAAACCCAGTGCACGCCAAGCACAAATCGTCGAGTAAGGCGCTGGGAACATGAAGCGGTGCTGGAGGAAATGCAACGCCGGCTGAACCAAGCACCGGAGATGATGCGGGTTCGAAAACGGACTGCTGAGCATCCCTTCGGGACGCTCAAACAATGGATGGGAGCAACGCACTTCCTGACTCGAAAACTGAATGGGGTGAGCGCAGAAATGAGCTTGAATGTGCTCGCCTACAACTTGAAGCGGGTGATGAAAATCATCGGCACCGAAGGCTTGTTGAAGGCGATGGCGGCGTAAAAGCCCAGCTTTTACTGCCCCAAGAGGTGCCAAAGCGCTTCATACGCGCTCTGAAGCGTTACCGGCGCTGATCGCGGTAAATAATCGGGAAATTGCCATGCTCAGGAGCAATGGGCTGAAGCACGCACGATAAGAAAGGGTTTTTACACACTCTGGGCCACAAGCAGACGCTCACGATGGCAAGCTGATCCAGTAGATGAATCTGAAGCGGTATGCGCAGCTGGTGACCGCAAATAGCTATCTGCTTAAAACATCAGCGCATCGATACGTGAATTGGCCCGTTTGACGGCGTCATCGAATTGGGCACCGCCGATAGCCGTGTATTCAAGGCTTACCGTTGTTATGTCGTGAATGCCCAGCATGCCCAATACCGCGCTCAGATAGGGCTCCTGGAAGTTCATGTGTGCGTAGGCTTCCCCTTCTTCATAACCATGGCCGCCTCTCGCAAGCAGCAGGTACGCTTTCTTGTCGTGCAGTAGCCCCGCGTAGGGGCTACCAGGTGTGCCGGGCACCAGGCGGGTCGTCACTCCCATGCGGATGATCTGGTCGATGTAGGCTTTTAGCGTACTGGGCACCGACAAATTGTGCATGGGGCAGCCGATTACGATCTGAGTGGCTTGCTTGAGCTCGCTCACCAGCTCGTCGCTGAGCGCTAGGGTGTCATTTTGGTGATGGTTTCGGGCGTCGGGCGGGGTGAACGCGGCCTGAACCCAGCGTTCATCGACGTGCGGAATCGGCTGGTTACCCAGCTCGCGGTAGACGATCTCGCCACTCGGGTATCGAAGGCGCCAGAGATGCACGAAGCGTTCTGTCATTTGCCGACTGTACGAGGCACTGCGCTGCGGGCTGGTATTTATGACGAGCAATTGTTCCATGAACGACTCCTTGGTCTTTCGATATCCAGAATTACCTTCGCACCAGTTCGGGCAGCGAATCCGGTCTGAGGATCTGGGGCAGTAGGCGTGGCTCGGCTTCACCCGCTCCGTACCACAGGTACAGCGGAACGCCTGAGCGACCGTGGCGTTCAAGGAATGCGGTGATGACGGGATCGCCATTGGTCCAGTCGCCACGCATCACTTCAACCCCGGCAGCGGCAAAAGCCTGCGCGGTCGCTTCACGGTTAATGGCGACTTGCTCGTTCACCTTGCAGGTGATGCACCAATCGGCAGTGAAGTAGAGAAACACCGGTACCTTATCTGCGCGCAGTTGAGCGAGTTGTTGCTCGTCGAATGCGCGTCGCTGCACATCGATGGCCGGCGCGGTTTGTCCAGAGACCTGGCTCCAGCCTAGGCCGAGCGACAGAATCAATGCCAGAGCAGAGGGCAACCAGGCATTGCGTTTCAGTTTCTGCTGCCAGAGGCCAGTCAGCCAGAGCCCAAGTGCAAGCAGCATGGCACAGCCCAGGGATGCGACCAGTGCATCGGCCGGGACCTGATGGCTGAGTACCCACAGGAGGGCGAGTGCGGTTAGGAACATCGGCACCGCGAGGAGGCGGCGTAAGGTTTCCATCCAGGGTCCGGGTCTGGGCAGGCGCCGCTGCAGCGCGGGGATAAACCCCAGCAGTAGAAAAGGCAAGGCGATGCCCAGGCCGAGCCCGGAGAATACCAGCATGGCTGCGGCAGTCGGTAATACCAGCGCTGCGCCAAGGGCCGCAGCCATGAAAGGGCCGGAGCAAGGTGTGGCGATGAAAGCAGCGAGCGCGCCAGTCCAGAATGCACCACTGGCGCCGCTTTGGTTGGTTAGCTTGGTACCGGCATCAATTGCCGCCAGCTCGAACAGCCCGGCCAGATTGAAGGCGATGGCGGTGGTAAGCAACATCAGGATCAGAATCACGCTAGCGTTCTGCAGCTGGAAGGCCCAGCCGACCTGGGCGCCAGCAGCACGCAGGGCGAGTAGAACGGCGCCGAGCAAGACGCACACCAGCACCACACCGCTGGTGTAGGCCACGGCGTCGCGACGAGCTATAGCCGGGCTGATGCCAGAGCGTGCAAGGCTCATGGCCTTGAGGCTCAGGATAGGAAAGACGCACGGCATCAGGTTCAGCAACAGCCCGCCAGCAATCGCCCCGGCCAATGCAAACAGGATGGTGTTCAAGCCGCTGCCGGCCGCGCTTGCCGGACCGCCGCGTCTTACGTCTATATCCAAGCCAAGGCTGTCGCTCAGTTTCAGCGTAGCCAGGAAAGCATCGGGTATTTGATCACCCGCGCGGGTTTCCACAATCAGCTCATCGTCGTGTCGCTCGACGCGTTGGGGGGCGGCGTTGTCGATCGCCCCCTTGGTTGCGGAAAACAGATGGGGATTCTGGATCGAGACGCTGGCTGGAAGGGGCACACGCAGGCGTAGAAGATCGCCATCCACGCTGAAACTGGCCGGCGCGGCTAGCGGCCTGGGCAGCGCCTGGCGCCAGCTGGCGAAGCGAGCTGCAACGTCTGGAGACTGACGGCCGTCACCAACGTGCAAGGTTGTGTCCAATGAGGCGCGCTCAGGGACGCAGGCGTCATACCGGCAGGCCAGATACTGCATATCCACACGGATCGGCAGTGCGGTCCCGTCTGGCAAGTTGTCTTCGAGGGTCAGGTCTACAAGCAGCGCATAGGGGTGCTCGTAGACATGGTTCATCAGACCTTCTATCAGCAGCGTTTGCGGCAGCGGATAAGCGGGATCGCCCACCGTTACACCGTCCGGCAGATGCCAGGTGAACTTGGCTGGGAGGCCGACATCGCCTGGTTGCTTCCAGTAGCCGTGCCATTCGCCCTGGGGTTCCATGAGGATCGCCAATGTCGTGGTCGATCCCGATGAAGGCGCCTCGGTTGAAGCGATCAGCGACGAGGCGATCAATACATCGTCCGGACCAGGCATCTCGGCGGCCCAGCCAGGCAGACCGATGACGCTCAGACAAAAGCAGAGCAGGAGCCTTTTCAGCGATAGCAGTGGCATGCGGTTCCTGCTGAAGTATCGAGTTGATAACAGGGAGGAGACATCATGGCGCCTCCTCCCGTAACCGCGGGGCGCAACGGGTCAGCGCAGCGCCTTGACGGCCGCGACGAGATTGCTGTCCTGCGGCTTGAGGATATTGGCGACACGGCCCTGCGCATCCAGGAGCACCACTGTCGGAATGTCCCGAATGGCGAAGGCACGAAAGAGCTCGTCCTGCTCGTCGAGCACTAGCGGCAGGGCTGTGGGCGTGGTGTTCTTGTAGTCCTGCAGATCGCTGGCCGAGACCCACAGGCCTGAAGAAACGCCCAGCCATTCCATGTCGCTCTGGCCCATCAGGTTGTCCACATCCTTGCGTACCCGTAGGCAAGCCTGGGACGTCTCCGGCCGGCTTTCCTCGAGATAGGACTCGCACCAGGGCGCGAAGAACACCAGCGCACGTGGTTTGTCGCCCTTACCCAGCTGCACCTGACGGCCGTCGAGGGTCTCGATGCTCAGGTCGGTCACGGTGTCGCCCACGGCGAACTGCGGCGTCTCGGGCGCTGTGCTGGTCTCTGAGCGACTGGCGGGGGCCGTTTGCTCTGATACTGCACGCTCCAGCGCGGCATGCAGCGCCTGATCATCAAGGTGACCGATGTGGGATATCCGCCCATCTCGGCCGATCACCACATGCTGGGGCGTGACCCGTAGGTTGAGGTCCGCCGCCAGGCTGCCGTCATCGATCATGATCGGCATGGTCAACTGATGCTCCTTGCGGTAAGCGCGGATCGACTCAATGTCGTCGCTGAAGCCGGTGTTTACCGCGATGACCTGCACCCTGTCGCCCATCGTCTGTTGCAATTGCTCGAAGCCGGGCATCTGCTGGCGGCAGGGCACGCACCAGGTGGCCCAGAACTTCAGGTAAACCGGTTTTTTCCCGTACAGCTCAGCCAGATCGATCTTCTTTCCTTCGATGGTTTCCAGCACAGCAACCGGCCCAGGCTGCCCGATCAGCGAAGCGCCGGCGGTGCGTGCCCGCCGCTCACCCTCATCGTCGAGACTGTCGTCGGCGTGAGCCGAGTGGAGCACGAAACCGAGCACGAGCAGTGCCGCGAACTGCTTGATGAATGAGAGGAAAGACGGTGATTGCAAGGGGAGCTCCTGGACCGGGTTGGATATGAAATAGGCCGTTGTAGTGCTTCATCATATGGATTGAAGGTTCAATAAAAAGGCCCATGAATGGCAAATCTGGCTGTACCATCGGTGCGCCTGATATCGCTTTCGAACGCCAGGCCTCCTTTCGTCTGTCGTCAATGCCAGCGGGTGAAGATTGCATGGAAGATTTGCGCATTGAACTCAACCGCGAGGCGGGGCTTTCCCTGGTTGAGCAAATTGTTGGAGCCATTGGCAGATCGATCGGCGAGGGGCATCTGTACGCGGGTGCTCGCTTGCCGTCCTGGCGGGACCTCAGTGTTCAGCTAGGCGTTGCTCGTGGCACCGTGCGGGCGGCCTATGAACGACTGATCGACGAACAGTTGATCGTCTCCCGCGGCGCTGCGGGTACCTTTGTCGCGCAGCCGTTGCCTGCGGTCCGGCCAATTGACGCCAGCAGCCTGCGCTCGCCATTGCCGGACTTCTACCAGCATCCATTCAGCAACGCGCCCATGGTGTTTCAGGCGGGGATACCCGCGCAGGACGTTTTCCCCTACAAACTGTGGTCACGCATTGCCGCGGGCGCCGCACGACAAGCCGCAATGGCACCGGTCAGCTACCCGGACCCTCGCGGCGAGCCCGGTTTGCGGTCCGAAATCGCCGCCTATCTTTCAGTGGCGCGAGGCGTCATCTGCGCGCCAGAGCAGATCGTCATCACCTCGGGCTACTCCGGTGGTCTTGGGCTGATCCTGCATGCGCTCGGCTTGCGAGGACAGACGGCGTGGATGGAAGATCCGGGCTATCCAATGACCCGAACGGCGCTTTCCATGGCGGGGATCGAGTCGGTACCGGTCAGTGTCGATGCAGATGGCTTGAACGTCGAAGAAGGTATCCGACGTGCGCCAAATGCGGCGTTGGTGGTCGTTACTGCAGGACAGCAGGCGCCTCTAGGGGTGACATTGTCACTGTCTCGGCGCCTTCGCCTGCTGGAGTGGGCGGATAAGAACGGCAGTTGGATCATAGAAGATGACTACCTGAGCGAGCTTCAACTCGCTGGTCGGGCAGCGCCTGCGCTTGCATCTCAGGATCGTTCAGGCCGGGTCGTTCATATCGGCACGTTTAGCAAAACGATCAATCCGGGTCTGCGTCTAGGGTTTGTCGTGGCGCCGACATCCTTGGCAAATCGGGTCGCAGACACAGCGGCTGCGCTGGCACCTGCGGCGTCGATCGCCAGCCAATGGGCGCTCGCCGAGTTCATGCGCAAGGGTCATTACCTGCGCCATCTGCGCAGAATGAAGCGCACCTATAGCGCTCGGTTGGCTGCTCTACAGCGCGCCTTGAGCGTTCCAGCCACAAGCGAGGCGATGGCGGGGCTTGCTTTGCTGTTGCACTTGCCTCAAGGCACCGACGACGTCGCTATCAGCCAGCAGGCACTTGCAGTCGGGCTCGCGCCCTTACCATTATCCATCTGGTACGCCGACGCTACACAGGCCCGAAGCGGCTTACTGCTGGGCGTCACCAACGTTCCAGACGACGGCGTCGAGGATTGCTGCAGGCGCCTGGTTCAGCTCACCCAAGCGGTTATGTGAGAACCGAGAAAGCCCTTCAATACGGACGCGCACGAGCGGCTGCTCTGCCCGATAACGGCCGTCGCGAGGAACAGCTACCGGCCAAGGCACACTCTCCCTGAACCTAAGAGCCCAGCTGCTTTTCGATGGGCACGCTTCTCGCGCTGATTTCATCCCCGGTATGCAGGGTGGAGACCGTTTCAATCAGCACGATCCCGCACTCTTCCTCGGCGACAGGGTTGTGCCGGGTTTGTTTGGGGATCACACAAAACTCGCCGGGCTGGAGGATCACGTCCCGATCCTCCAGCTGGATCTTGAGCGTGCCGTAAACCACCAAGAACATCTCGTCTTCATCCGCATGGGAATGCCACATCAGCTCGCCTTTGAGCTTGGCAACCTTGATGTACTGGTCATTGACCTGACCGATGACCTGCGGTGACCAGTATTCACTGATTTTGGCCAGGGCTGACTGGATATTCGTGCTGTTCCCGCTGAGGATCATGAAGCGGCTCCGTAGTAAAAGAGCCTCACTTTACCTTGCGCCAGCGATGCGCCATATCGAAGGTTCATAATGGGGGTATTAGTAACTGTATCGGCGTCCCGTTATGTCCACGCTTCGCACTGTCGATCTCGTTCTGCTGCATGCTTTGAATTCGTCCCGTCCCTTTTCCCCTTTCTTACAGCCCCATTTTCCGTGCATGTCCCCCGCTCAAGGCGGCGTGGCACGACTGTTGAAATCAATCTCCTGGATGTTGTCACCTAGGAAGTCGAGCAATGCTCGCACCGAAGGTAACAGTCCGCGTCTGGATGGGAACACGGCATGCAGGATGCCGCCTCTGGGTACCCATCCGGGTAGGACGTCGATCAATCTGCCGTTATGGAGGTCCGGGCCGGCCACCAACAGCGCCAGCTTTACCACTCCCAGGCCCGCCAACGCCGCTTGGTGAAGTGTTTCTGCATTATCAGTCACGAGCTTCGGCCGAAGGGGCACATGGGCCGTCACACCATCAGGCCCGTCGAGTTGCCAGGCATGCTGCTTATCGGCCTGGTCGAAGTCCAGGCTGGGCAGACCCGCCAGATCGGCCGGCCCACGCGGCAACGGCCGATCCACGAAGAGCCCTGGTGCCGCAACCAGGCGCTGCGGGCTGTTGGATAACACTTTCATGGCGAGGTCGCTGTCCTCGATCGGTGGAAAGCGGACTCGAATGGCCATGTCTAGCCCTTCCTTGATCACATCCACCCTTCGGCTGGTGGCCTCGACGTGCACCTCCACCTCCGGGCACTGTTCCATGAAGCGCACCAGCAGCGGGGAGATCAGATAATGCAACAGGCTCGGCGGACAACTCAGTCTCACCGTTCCGCGAGGCTGAGCAAGGTTATGCATGATCAGTTCGTCCGCCGCTTCCGCCTCCACGAGCATCGCCACGCAGTGGCGGTAATAACCAAGCCCCAGCTCGGTAACCGACAACTGCCGTGTCGAGCGATTGATGAGACGGGCCTCCAGTCTCTGTTCCAGACGGGCGATATGGCGGCTCAGCTTTGATTTCGGGATGCCCAGCGCGCGACCTGCCGATGCGAAGCCGCCGTGATCCACCACCTGGACGAAATAGTAGAGCGCGTTGAGATCCTGCATGCCGATGTCCTATTTTTAGAACGATGCGTCCGATTATGCCGTCTTTTGCCAGTAACGCTTCTTGTCTACGCTGCCTCAATCAGCACCACGCGCCCATTCCGCAATCGAGGGTTTGAGATTGACGAGCTGGAAAGCTCGGGCCGTTCCTCCTCACCACCGAAGCGGAACTCCAGCAAGCTTTAGTCGACTTCCCGGCGGGAAGATCGGCCAATGAACGATCAGCGGGATTACCGCGTTCGTAAGCGCCCGGCAGCCGGCCTGCCGGATTTCAATGTACATATGAGGAAGCCCATCATGACTTATACCTATAAGCGTCTCGACAAAGATGACGTGGCTCTGTTGCTGGTCGACCATCAGGCCGGGCTACTGTCGCTGGTACGTGACTTCAGTCCGGACGAGTTCAAGAATAATGTGTTGGCCGTAGCCGATATTGCTAAGTTCTTCAATATCCCGACGATTCTCACGACCAGCTTCGAAGACGGTCCGAATGGCCCCATCGTCCCCGAACTCAAGGACGCCTTTCCAAACGCTCCGTATATCGCGCGTCCTGGTCAGATCAACGCGTGGGACAACGAAGATTTCGTCCAGGCCGTCCGGGATACGGGCAAGAAACAATTATTGATTGCCGGTGTGGTGACCGATGTCTGCGTCACATTCCCGGCGTTGTCGGCACGTGAGGCCGGTTACGATGTCTTTGTCATCACCGATGCGTCGGGCACCTTCAGCCCGGCGGTGCGCGACGCGGCCTGGAATCGCATGTCTCAGGCGGGCGTCCAGCTGATGAACTGGTTCTCCATGGCGGGCGAACTCCACCGCGACTGGCGCAACGATATCGAGGGTTTCGGTGGGATACTTGCGGGGCATCTGCCGGCGTATTCCAATCTCATCCAGAGCCGGGATTCAGCGACTCGCCGCTGACGTGTCGGATGCTATATCGCTGGCTGGCAGTACGTCAGCGATATAGCCTCCGAAAGGCCCATTGGAATCCGGTCCCGGTGGGGATCGAGACAACGCCGGGCGCGGTACGGGCACGTTCGCCATGAACCAGCCGCCATTTCCTGGAGCGTCCAGCCAGGACAGGAACTGCAGCGCTTACCATGATCTGCCCGGACGCACGATAGGGGTGAGCGCTTTGTGTTGGGCAAGACTCAAGCGTCGCTCGCCTCGTCCTCGACCCGCGAGTGGCGAAGGGTGAGGAGGGTGTTTGGATTGCCGTAGTCGGTGGATCGGGCTGCGCGGTCACGCTCGGCAGCGCGTAGATCCAACACCGCGCCTGTGGCAACAATGCCAACGCTGAGCACTGCACACAGGATCATCATCGGAGTGTTCATTCGAAATGCTCGTATCTGGAACTATGATTAACCGATAAGGTTGGGGCGCCTCGCTTGTTTTCAATCGCCTCCTTATAGCGGGGTTTCGGCAACCATCCGGTGGTGATATGTACGTTCCAGAACACTTCAGCGCCCCTTCGACTGAGGCCATGCTCCAACTCGTCAGGCAGCACCCGTTGGGCACGCTTTTTACAGCGGGCGAGAGCGGTCTGGACGCCAATCACATCCCCTTCGAATTGGCCGCAGAGCAAGGGGCGCTTGGGGCGCTGCATGCCCATGTCGCACGCAACAATCCGGTTTGGACAGACGTTCAGAACGGTGATGAAGTGCTCGTCGTGTTTCGGGGAGAGGAAGCCTATATCTCGCCTAACTGGTATCCGAGCAAGCACGAGCACCACAAGCAGGTCCCCACCTGGAACTACAAGGTGGTGCATGCACATGGCCGCATCACGATTCGAGACGATGAACGCTATGTGAGGGGGCTGGTCGCAAAGCTGACCCGTGCCCATGAGGCTTCCGAACCCAAGCCGTGGAAAATGACTGACGCGCCGAAGGAATACCTTGCATCAATGATGCTGGCTATCGTCGGTATAGAGATCGAAATCACCCGACTCACCGGCAAGTTCAAGCTGAGCCAGAACAAGGCTCCGGAGGATATACAGAGTGCCGCAACGGTCCTGATCGAGCGTGGACGTGAGGCCCTGGGCGAAGCCATGCGAGATTCCGTCCACGTCAAGAAAGGCTAGCCGTTCGGCTTTCGCCATGCCCACGTAACGCGTTGGACATAGATGCGCTTATCGGCGCCTGATTGTCGGTCCATCACCCGAGACGGTCCTGCAGTTGGCTAAAAACCAAATAGCAGGGTGACCGGCAGGCGCGCAGAGACCGATTGGAACCCTTGGGTGCACGGGGGGCAATCGAATCGGTAGGCATGGCGGGACGTTAATCAGGTGGGACACTCAAGGACCACCTGCCAGGTCGATGGGTCGGGTTGCTGGCCGAACACGGGCGGCACCGCCGTCGACCTCGATGACCATTCGATGGCAAGCAAGGGGTGACGGCGTGGGCGAAAGTCGGATGGACGAGCCGCTGGCCGCCGCGGCGCAGGCACTTGCCGTCGGCGATCCACTTGGCGCACTCAAGAGGGTCGCGTTGCGCGGCGAGCCGTCGGCACTCGCGCTTCGGGGCATTGCCATGGCGCAACTCGGGGATTTCGTTCGGGCGAAGGCTTTGCTGAGGCGTGCCGCCTGCACCTTCGAGGCCGAAGACGCGGTGCCTCGCGCCCGATGCATCGTTGCCGAGGCCGAGATCGCGCTGGCCTCGCGCGACCTGGGCTGGCCAGCGAAAAGGCTCGATGATGCGAGAGCGACGCTCGAGGCGCGGGGCGATTGGCCGAATGCGGCGCACGCGCGCTTGCTCGCGCTTCGGCGACTGGTGCTTACCGGGCGCCTCGATGAGGCTGAACATGCCCTTGGCGACCTGGATTCGGCAGCACTCAGCCCGGCGTCCACGGCCATCCATGAATTGGTGGTCGCGGCAATAGCGCTGCGACGCATGCAGGTCGAAGGCGCGCGTATGGCGCTGGCACGCGCGCAGCATGCCGCGTACCGTGCCTGCATTCCTGCGCTGAGTGCACAGCTCGAGCGTGTGGCCAGTGCGTTGAGCCAGCCGGTGGCGCGGCTGATCGCGCCGCGCCAGGACCGCCTCGTTCAGTTGGATGAGGTGCAGCGCATACTGGCGTCTGGTGTGGTCGTCGTCGATGCGTGCCGTCATGCGGTGTGCAAGGGCGGAGCGAGCATTTCGCTGATCAGGCGCCCACTGTTGTTTGCACTGGTCCGTGTCCTGGGCGAAGCCTGGCCGGCTGACGTACCGCGACGCACCTTGATCGAACAGGCGTTTCGAACCCGAGTCGTCGACGAGTCGCACAGGGTCCGGTTGCGCGTGGAGATCGGGCGTCTTCGGGCCGTGCTGCACGGGCTGGCCGCTGTGACCGCGACGAAGCGGGGGTTTGTGCTGGCACCCCTTGGGACACAGCAGGTCGTCGTGCTGGCACGCCCCGTCGAGGAGAAGCACGCCGCTGTGCTCGCCTGCCTGGCGGATGGCGAGTGCTGGTCGAGTTCGGCGCTCGGTCTTGCGCTCGGGACGAGCCAGCGCACCGTGCAGCGTGCGCTGGAGACGCTGGTGCAGGCCGGTCGGGTACAGTCGCTCGGCAGCGGCAGGTCACGTCGCTGGATGATGCCGCACCCGCCCGGATTCGCGACGATCTTGTTACTCCCTGTCTCGATGATGATGTGACTAGGATGCTTCCCACCTGTTACGGAGGAATCGGCACATGAATCGAACAGCAGCAAAGATCGCACGCGAGTACGGCCCCTTCGAGGGCGTCCAGAGCGTGCACGGGGTCAGCCATGACGGTCGGCACGTCTGGTTTGCAAGCGGGGACAAACTGCACGCGCTCGACCCTGTCACCGGCGAGCCCGTGCGTTCGCTGGATGTCCGCGCCGATGCCGGGACGGCGTACGACGGCCAGCACCTGTACCAGATAGCAGGCGACCGTATTCACACGCTCGACCCCACGACCGGCACGGTACTGGCCTCCATTGCGGCACCTGCGGATGCGTCGGGCCTGGCATGGGCGGAAGGGATGCTCTGGGTTGGCCAGTATCGCGACCGAAAGATTTATCAGATCGACCCGACAACTGGCGAGATACTCCGTACCATCGAGTCGAACCGTTTCGTCACGGGCGTCACCTGGGCCGAAGGAGCGCTTTGGCACGGCGTCTGGGAGGACGGCGAGAGCGAACTGAGGCGCATCGACCCGCTCACCGGCGAGGTGCTGGATGCACTGGCAATGCCGGAAGGGATAGGTGTCTCAGGGCTCGAATACGATGGAGCGGGGCGCTTCTTCTGCGGCGGTGGCCCGAGTGGCAGGCTTAGAGCGGTCGATCGCCCGAGCTGACGTCAGGATCTCACGGGCCGGTAGGGTGACCTCATGGCTGTACGACGGCCATAGCCGGAAAGCCCGCGCGGGCTTTCCGGCCGGCCCGGCTATTGCTGCACGACGCTTGCGAAATTGCCACTGCCGGTCTGGACGATGCTGGCGTTATGACCGCCGAGCGACAGGGTGTCCTGCCTGAGCAACGCCTGGTTACTGTCACCGGTCTGGCCGATGTACGCGGTATGGGCGTTGAATCCCTGGCTGGCTTCGATCCGGTTGTGTGAGCCCAGCTGGGCGATATCCAGGCTGTTGTCGTCTCCAACCTGTGCAATATCGACCTGGTTGTAGCTGCCTTCCGAATAGCCGTCGATGCTCGAATTCTGCCCAGCGAACGAGGCGTTCAGCTCATTGCCGGTGCCTCGCTGCGTGTAGTCCAGCGTGCTGTAGCCATCGCTGGCCCTGATCTGTGCGATGTTGGCGGTGCCAGACTGCTCCAGCCAAACGTCGCCGGCGGGGTAGCGGCCGGAGACCTGGTAGATGTCCGCCTGGTTGGCGCTGCCGTGCTGCTCGACGACCGCAAAACCGCCACCGATACCGGAACTCACCTGTTCGAGCTGCACGCGATTGGTCGAGCCGGTCTGGTGAATGGCCGCCGTGCTGAAGCCGGACTGATCCACCTGGACGATGTTGTCCTGGCCAATGGAAATCACATCGAGCTGGTTACCGACCCAGGTCTGCCTGGCGTCGAGCTGGTTGCCGGCGCCCTCCTGATGGACAGTCGCTGTCGCGGCGAGGTCGCCAAGGCTGGCCTGTTGTTCGACACGGGCGTTGTTGGCGTCTCCCGTCTGGTAGATCTGCGCGTCCGCCCGGCCAGGCTGGCTGGCATGTACCTGATAGATCACGGCCGAATTAAGCGTGCCGGTTTGATCGATAAGGGCCTGGCTTGCCTCGCCACTGGTGCCGGACTGGTCGGTGAGCGCGTTGTTCCGGCTGCCGTCCTGGCGTATGTAGGAACGCTGCATCACGCCGCTCTGCGTCTGCTCTGCGATGTTGTCGGTGCCACTCTGCTCGACCTCGGCCACATGTTCGTTGGCCATGATGCTGCCGCTTGCTACCAGCAAAAGCGCTGCGGCGAGAGGAGTCATATTGGACATTGGAATCTCCTGTTCGCGGTGGGTGAGCTTCGTACATCACAGGCGAAGCAGGGAAATTGTTGTCGGTCCGTTCATGCGCCGGTATAGACCGAAAGAGCTAAATGCTTACCGTCGGGCGCTGACATCGAGTCGCCGCGCGACCTATCCGGCGGCGATGCGCAACATCCCGATGACGCCCAACAGGGCGCCGAGCGGCAGCACCCACCGCTCCCGCCACGCAAGCATCAGCTATTCATTCGTACACCCCCGTCAGAAGCTGTAGCTGACGGTGCCGACCAGGGTGCGGCGGCTGCCGAGGAAGCAGTCTCCACGCGACAGGCAGGTCGTGTAGTAGGTTTCGTCTTCCAGGTTGGTGGCATTGAGTGTGAACGCCCAGTCTTGATAGCGGTAGCCCAGCATCGCGTCGAACAGGGTGGTCGAGGGCGTCTTGAGCGTATCGGTGCCGTCCCAGCTCTCGCCAACGTAACGCACGCCAGCGCCAGCGCTGAAGCCGGGAATGCCCAGCAGCTCGAAACGATGCTGCGACCATAGCGAAGCCATGTTCTCCGGGATCGTTGCCAGGCGCGCCCCTTCCTCGCGTGGCGTTCCCTCGAGCACCTCGGTATCGAGATGGGTGTAGGTGGCGACCAGATCCCAGTTCGGGGTGACGGCGACCATTGCTTCGAGTTCGAGACCCCTGGCTTTCGTTTCGCCGGTCTGGATCGTATTGGACGGATTGTCCGGGTCGGGCATCTGCCGATTCTGCTCGCGCAGATCGAACACCGCCGCGGTGTACAGGCTGTTGCTGTCGACCGGCTGGTACTTGACCCCCAGCTCCCATTGCTCGCCTTCCAACGGCTTGTAGGGTTCGTTGGTCGCCGCGTTCAGGCCGACGATCGGCTGGAAGGATTCGCTGTAGCTGATGTAGGGCGCGACACCGTTGTCAAAGAGATAGGTGAGCCCGACGCGACCAGTGACGGCATCGTCTTTCTGACGCGTACCGCCGTCGGTTCTATTGTCCGCCCAGTCCTTTCGCAAACCCAGGGTGAGCACCCAGCGTTCGTACTTGAGCTGGTCCTGAACGTAGAGGCCCTGTTGCGCCAGCGTTTGTTCGGGGTCGGCCGACAGCTGGATGATCGAGGGGTCGAACGTGCCGTAGACCGGGTCGTACAAGTCGAGCGGCGTCGCAGCACCGCCGGCTTGCTCGCGGTTGGTGACGGCGTGCTGGTAGTCGCTGCCAAACAGCACGGTGTGCTGCACCGGCCCGGTATCGAACAGGGCTTGCGCATGATGGTCGGCGACCCAGACGTCCACTTCGGGTTTGGCCACGTAGTAGATGCGGTTGAGGGTTCGATTGTCGGCGTTGAGCACCGGCGGCCAGCCGTAGATCTGCTGGTAGCTGACTTCGCTTTCCTGGTAGCGCAGGTTCTGCCGCAGAGTCCAGGTCTCGTTCAATCGCCAGCTGAGCTGCGAGGTGAGCGCGAGCTGCTCGGTGTCGTATTCGTCGAATCCAGGTTCGCTGACGAACAGGTCCGTGTCGTAATGGCCGTACGGCGCGCCGAGCAGGGTGCCTCGGTGCGGAAGAAACTGCGAGGTGGAGCCGCTGTCGTCTCGCTGGATGTTGGCCAGCAGTGTCCACTCGATATCCTCGGTCGGGCGCCAGGTGATCGAGGGCATCAGCAGCAGCCGGTTGTCCTCCACGTAATCGACCTGGGAGTCGCTGTCGCGGGCTATCGCCACCACCCGATAGAGCAGCGAGCCGTCGTCGTTCAGCGGACCGGTGCTGTCGATCGCGAGCTGTTTGCGATCGTGACTGCCGTACTGGAATTGAAGCTCGGTCCGTTGCTGATCGCGGGGGCGCTTGCTCACCATGTTGATCAGCCCGCCGACCGGGCTCTGGCCGTACAACATCGACGACGGTCCCTTTAGCACTTCGACGCGTTCGAGCGTGAAGGGATCGGTTCGCGACGTGGTATAGCTGCCGAACGCCTGCTGCAGGCCGTCGAGAAAGAGCACCGGCGTGCTGCCACGCACTTTGGATGAATCGCCGCGCGCGTCCAGGCCAAACGCCTCGCCGCGTACGCCTGAGACGTAGCGCAAGGCGTCCTGGAGGGTCTGTACGCCCTGATCCTGCATGCGGTCGGCAGTGATCACGCTGATCGATTGTGGCACCTGGAGGATTGGCGTATCGGTCTTGGTGCCAGTCGCCGAACGTGAGGCGACGTAGCCGTCCACCGGCCCGTCGGCACGTTCGGACTCGCTGGACACAATCTCCTGCGCGGGAAGCTCGAAAGCCGTTGCAGGAGAGGCTGGCGCTTCGTTCGCCGCCTGGGCCAGGGCAACCGAGCAGAGCGATGCGGCGGGCACGACGAGACTGGCGGTGCGCAATGCCACGAAAAGTGGGTGCAAGGTTGGGCGGCGGGACATGAGCATCTCCAAATGGTTATTGT
Organism: Stutzerimonas stutzeri; assembly: GCF_009789555.1. Taxonomy (NCBI): domain Bacteria; kingdom Pseudomonadati; phylum Pseudomonadota; class Gammaproteobacteria; order Pseudomonadales; family Pseudomonadaceae; genus Stutzerimonas; species Stutzerimonas stutzeri. Next base: position 3,718,458 of record NZ_CP046902.1, on the reverse strand, counting down.
TGGGATGCGGATGGTAATGCGAATACGTTGCATTTGTAAGTATCTGGCGCCACAGCTTTGGAATGAACAGGTAGCCGCTGTCGGTCGGGTGACAGAGAAGGGGTTGCACACGCGTCGCTTCGCTGCGCCGACTGATGGTCAGCACCAACGACGGTGGCGTCGTTCGAAATGTCAGAGGCCATTGGCGGCCTCACTGCGAGGTGATGCATGAGAGTCGATTTCAATAGACCTGCCGGAGTCCAGGCCGCTAACGATCCGGATGCAGAAGCGCCGTTGCCTGGCGATCCAGACGGGGCCAGCATCAATGACACGCCGATGTCAGACCCGGAAGAGACAGAGCTCACCGATGAAGACATCGACCTGTTCGAAGACGACCCGACCATCCCGACCGAGTAGCTGGCCGACGCCCGTCGCTGTGTAAGGGCCCGTCGGGGCCTCTCGTCGGGTTATGCACGCTGGGGAAACGGCAGAGGCCGGGCCACTCGCGGCGGTTTGCCCGGTCATTGCCTGCGATGGGGCCAAAAAAAACCGCAGCCGCTGTGAGCGGGCTGCGGTTCTGGCATCAGGCCGGTGCCGGCCTGATCCGGGTCATGCCATCAGCGATTGAACGCCGCACCGGTTCCGACGAAGGCGGCCGAGGGCAGCAGCTGGCTGATGAAGCGGTTCCAGCGAGTGATACCGGCCGGCCCAACGAACACCACGTCCTGCGGCTGGAGCGGGAAGCTCTTGGCGAGGGCGAAGGCAGTCGGCGACTTGGCGTTCAGCTGGAACACCTTGGCCTGTTCGGTGGCGATGTTTTCTGCGCCGCGGATTACGTAGACCGCTTCGCCGTCGGCGGTTTCCTGGCGAATGCCGCCAGCAGTGCCGATGGCATCCATCAGGTTGTAGCTGGAGGCCTTGAAGCTCAGCGCCTGGGGCTGGGTCACCTCACCCAGTACATAGATCTTCTTCTGATCGTTGTAGGGCAGGTGCAGCTGGTCGCCGTCCTTCAGGTAAACCTGATGCAGCCAGGAATCCGGGCGGTTCAGGTCGTCGAGGTTGAGCATGTACTCACGGCCGTCGCGCTTGAGCATCAGCCCCGAGAGGTCGGCGGTTTCGGTGTCGACGCCTGCCTGGCCGATGGCCTGGACGATGGTCATCGGTGCGGTGGTCACAGGCACTTCGCCCGCCGTGTTGAATGCGCCGGACAGCACGATGCGCTGGCTGCCGTAACGCAGCAGGCTGACGTCGACCTGCGGGCTGTCGATGTAGTTGGCAAGACGGCGGGCGATTTCGGCGCGCAGTTCCTCGATGGTGCGACCGGCCGCATTGACGTTGCCAATATAGGGGTAGAACAGGGTGCCATCCGGGCGGACCAGGCGACCGTTGGCGTCGAGTTGCTGCTGCGGGCCGGACGGTGCGGTCAGTTCGGGGTGATCCCAGACGGTGATATAGAGAAGGTCGTTTGCGCCGATGCGATACGGCTCGGGCTTGTAGCCGATCAGTTCCTGCTTGCTGGAAGTGCCTCGGTCCGAAGACAGTTCGCCCTTGAGCATGTCGGGCGTAATGCGAATAAGCTGTACGGTACCGTCTTCCGATTGCGCGCCGTCCTTGAATTCATCCGGATCAAGGTATTGGCCGGGCGAATACACACACCCCTGTAGCACCAGCACGGAAGAGAAAGCGAGAGCAAATAATGGTTTCATGGTTCTTCATCCTTGACGGAATAGTTGTTTTTACGAAGTGAAACGGCGGCTTCACTTTTAGCTGAAGGAATGAGCGAGATTGATTCGTCTAACCGGTGTGATCGTTTCGAACGCAAACTAACGAATTCAATATCTGCCTCTCCTGTATCGCGACCGCAAAGCGCTGGAAGTCAGACTTCCTGGACTTACCGTGAGACCTGTTCCGCAAGAGCTACTGGTAGGTTTCGCTCGCCCTCGCTTAGCGCTTCACATGCCTGCAAAGGCGCTCAGCTGCTCACAGTAGCCATAGACCGCTGCGTTTCTCCGGGGTTCAAGACCCCGCGCACAAATGAAGCGTCGAGCTCATGGACGTTGTGGCGCGGTGCGGTCGAGGCGGTCTGGGGCGGGTATTAAAGGCTTGGCGAGAGCTGCCGCAGTTCGGCACGCATGCCACCGAAAGGTGCCGCCAAGCGCCCAGGCCTGCCCCTGCGGATCTGGTCGCTTCTCTGAAGTGGGGTGATACCGGGTGGCGGACATGCAGTCGCGATATCCCCCCGCGTCATCGTGCGCTGTGGGAAGCCGCTGTCAGTGGCCCGATGGGGCTTCGATCATCCAGCGCAACGTATCTTTCAGTTCGATCCGGGGCAGGTCGCCGATGAGGGCGTCGAGCTTGGTCCGGCATCCAAACAGATTTTTCACGTCGGCGCTGCGCACGAACGCAGGATTGACCCGGACTTCCAGGCGATGGTCGGATAGGGCCGCGGCCTGCTCGAGGACGTATTGCAGCGTGTAGGCGGAACCTGAGCAGATGTTCACCGTTTCGCCTATCGCCGCCGGGGTTTCGAGCAGTCGGCGGTATGCTTGTACGACCTGGCGAACGTCGCAGAAGTCGCGGGCGATATCGAGGTTGCCCAGTTCGATGACCGCCGCGCGGCGACGGGTGTGCGCGACGATCTTGGGAATCAGAAATTGCTCAGCCTGACCGACGCCGGTGTAGTTGAACGGACGCGTGATGATCAGTGGCAGGCGTCCGTCATACAGCCTGGCGAGGAATTCCATCGCGGCTTTGCTCACGGCGTAATCATTGGCCGGAGCGAAAGGAGACGATTCGTCCAGCACGCCTTCGGTCGCATTGCCGTAGACATTCGCACTGCTGGCCAGGAGTACGCCTTCCAGGCCCGATGCGGTCGTGCGCAGGGCTTCGAGCAGGTGGCGCGTGCCCAGAAGATTGGCGTTGTAGATGGCATCCGCGTCGGCATGAGCGACAAAGGACACCGCAGCCAGATGGACCACGTACGTAGGACGTATCTCCGCCAGCAGGATCTTCAATGTCTCGGCATCGTTCAGCGAGCAGCAATGTATCGCTGAAACGGCCACCGGCAGATCGCCCGTCGGTTGGCGGTAGCTGAGGCCATGAACTTCGTAACCGTGGGCGGCGAGTTCCTCTGCCATGTAGCGGCCGGTAAACCCGGTAACGCCGGTAATCAGCACTTTACGCATGATCTTCCCGATAGGATGAATTCCAATTTCTGCCAAGCGGTATATGCCCGGTATAGGCATGGGGTGTTGCGTCCCTGTTACGGTCGGCTGGCCGGTCACTTGGTGCGTTCGAACGTAGCCTGTCGCCTGTGTCGATGAACTCATGAGCCGTCGCGCCCTCGGGCGAGGAGGGCTCGGCAGCGGCACGTCCTGTGCCGGATCGAAGGAGCGCGCCGACATCGGCACGGGGCATTGGCGCGGCTCCCTCGATCGTCGAATCGATCCGTGTTAGAACGAAAAGCCTCGCTGATTGCGGCGCATATCGGCATCCACCATCATGCGGCACAGTTGCTCGAGCGAGGTCTTGGGTTCCCAGCCCAGCACGTCCTTGGCCTTCTGCGGGTCGCCGATCAGCAGATCGACTTCGGCCGGGCGATAGAACTTCGGATTGACCCGCATGACGACCTTGCCCGTGGCCGTGTCGATGGCCTGTTCCTGCTCGCCGGAGCCTTCCCATCGAAGCTCGGTATCGACAGCCTTGAAGGCCAGGGTGACGAAGTCACGCACGGTTTCGGTACGGTTGGTCGCCAGGACGAATACGTCGGGTTCGTCGGCCTGCAGCATGCGCCACATGCCCTCGACATACTCCTTGGCGAAGCCCCAGTCACGCTTCGCGTCGATGTTGCCCAGTTCGAGCACATCCAGTTGGCCCAGTTTGATCTTGGCCACCGAATCGGTGATCTTGCGGGTCACGAATTCGCGACCGCGCAGGGGCGATTCATGGTTGAACAGGATGCCGCTGCACCCGAAGATGTCGTAGGACTCCCGGTAGTTGATGGTCATCCAGTGCGCGTACAGCTTCGCCACGCCATAGGGACTGCGCGGGTAGAAGGGCGTGGTTTCGACCTGTGGAATGGCCTGGACCTTGCCGAACATCTCCGAGGTGGAGGCCTGGTAATAGCGAATCTTCGGGTTGACGATGCGAATGGCTTCGAGCAGGTTCACCGCGCCCGCGCCGGTGATGTCCAGCGTGGTCAGCGGTTGCTCGAACGACACCCCTACGAAGCTTTGAGCGGCCAGGTTGTACACCTCGGTTGCGCCGGTGCTCTCCAGCAGCCGAATGCTGGAAGACAGGTCGGTGAGGTCATACTCGACGAGATGCAGGTTGGGATGCTTGTCGATGCCCAGCTCTTCGATTCGCCAGAAGTTCACCGAACTGGTACGGCGGAAGGTGCCATATACCGTATAGCCCTTTTCCAGCAGAAGCTCTGCCAGGTAGGCGCCGTCTTGTCCGGTGATACCCGTGATGATCGCGTTCATTTTCTTCCCTGTATGAGGTTAGGTTTTGAAGTTTGCTTTGTGCGGCACTCCCATCCGACCGATACCGGATGGGAAGCGACGCGTCGTTCGATAACCGGATTCGGTTACCTGGGCCTGCCAGCTGAACGATGATCAGCCGGGCCGATGCCACGGTTCATAGCAATCAGGATTCCTGTTTGGCCGGGCTGGCCTTTTGTCTGGAATTCTTTTCTCGAACGAACGCGGGCACGATGTACATCGCATCGATCAGATAGCGTTTGGCCAGTCGGCGAGGTTCCATGCACATGCGATGGAGCCACTCGAGCTTGTATTCGCGCATCCATTTCGGCGCGCGCTTGATGGTGCCGGTCGCGAACGAAATCGAAGCGCCAATGCAAAAACCCATGCCGGTGCGTTCTTGCGGCTGGGTCGCTGCGGCGAGGATCTCGCCACGCGGCGTGCCGACTGCGTACAGCACCAGTTCCGATGGGTTTTCACGAACGAACTGCAGGCAGCGCTGCACTTGCTCGGGATGCTTGATGAACCCCATCGGCGGGTTGTAGTGATACAGGACGATGCCGGGATAAAGGGCGCGGAGCTTGTCGGCTTCGGTCTGTAACGAGCCGATCAGCACTACGCGCAGGCGATCCCTGTCAGCCCACTTGAGAATGTCCAGGGTGAGGTCGCTGCCGGGGATGACTTCATCCAGATGCACGCCCAGACGGCCGAGCAGCGACAGCAGGATGCGGCTGTCGCAAAGCCGCCAGCGCGCTTTAGCGTAGGCATCGCGAAGCGCCTCGTCATGTTCGAGTTGAACCAGATGATCGACATTCGGCGTTACCACGAATGAATAGGGTTGCTTGACGCACTCACGGATGGAGGTCAATAACGTTTTCTTGGTGCCAGAATAGAAATCTATCCCGAACGCAGTAGTATCACTTGACACTCATTGCTACTCCCTTGAAGGCGCCCTTGATACCCGACCAGGCGAGGGTGGGGTTTCTGTATTCCTTTATCGTCGTCACGGCCGACAGCAGGAATGCCGAAGTAAGAGCAAAGACCGGTCCATAGAATCGCTTGTTGAAGCGCGTTGCCGCGCGGTTGCGGTAGTAGTGGTAAAAGGCCGAGCGGTTGCCCAGGCTGAGCGAGCCGTAGTGGTACAGGCGGCTTTGCGGTATGACCTTGATGGAGATGCCGTAGCGCCTGGCGCGGTACTGCCAGTCCACCTCTTCGAAATACATGAAATAGCTTTCATCCATCAGCCCGATTTCTTCAGTCAGCGCGGCGGAAAACGCGAGGCTGCAGCCCATGATGTAGTCAGGTACATGCTGGTGTTCCTGTTGCTGCAACGCCTCGATGCTCTGGTTCTTGCCGAGCAGTCGGGCCTTGCCCAGGATCGGATATAGCTTGCCGCCGCCATAGCATTCCAGCCGCCCGGTATCGGCGCTGAGCACGAGCGAACCGACGAACTGGCGATCGTCACGCTGCAACGCCTCGAGCAGCGGCGAGAAGGCATCGCTGTCGACGTAGGTATCGTTATTGACGACCCAGAAATAGTCCGGCTTGAGATTGGCCATCGCCCAGCGCAGGCCGTAGTTGTTGCCTCCGGCATAACCGTTGTTTTCCGGATTGCACAGCAATGTCACCTTCGAAGTCGGCTTCTCGTCCAGCCACTGCTGGAAGGCAGCGGCTGACCCGTCCTGGGAGTCGTTGTCGACGATGACGATATGGTCGATCGTCGGGCAGAACGTGAGCAAACTTTCTGCGCAGCTGATGGTTTCAGTAGCAGCTTTGTAGTTGAGAATAAGTGCGACGTTCATGTACTCGTTCCTTGCTGCGAAGATGGCGTGCGCGTAAAGCGTGTATGACGAAAAGCATGGCGACGATCGGTTGCGCATATTCGAACAGGCCACTGAGCGGCCATATCACGAAGAGCGCCAGCATGACCGCGTAGTTGAAACTCATGTCCGGGTTGATGTTGCGAGCGATGCGCTGATAGATGAAAAGCGACATTGGCACCAGCAGGAACGTCAGAAACCCGAAGCGAAACATGGTTCCGATGATGCCCACGTCGGAGAGGAAAAAATGCTCGCCGAAATAGGGAATGAAGCCGTCCTGCCACATCAGCGACAGCGAGCCGTTGGGTAGCCAGTTGACCAGCTCCAGATGATTGAAGATGGCGCTGATCGTATAAGGGCGCACGCCGTCGTCGACGTCGCCCTCAAGGCTGTTCTGGTAGAACTCGATATTCAATCCCAGCGTTTCGAGCAGTTCGGGATAGAAAAAGAAGGGCGACAGAATCACACACAGGGATGCGGCCCACACGACCGCCTTGGCCCTGAGGCAAAACAGCGTGAAGGCCAGGCACAGCACGATGAGCTGTCGGGTCTGCGTTGCGAAAACCAGCGTCAGCAGCAGAATCGCAGCGATGATCAGGTAAAGGTTGCGCTGCCTCGTTTCGCCGTTGATCGGCGACTTGCCTTTCGCCCAGATCTGGATGCAATAGAAATAGGCAAAGCAGATCAGGAAAGGGCCGATGGATGACCGATCCGGGCGGTCCCAGGCTGTCTGTTCTTCGCGCCAGTCCGGCAGCATTCCAAACTTGAAACACCAGGACAGGAATACAGCCAGCAGGGCGGCATATATCAGCCCGTGCTCGAATTGACGTGTGGTCAGTTTTTTCGCGAGCAATATAAGTGGCACGAAACCGAAGGCGAACAGAATCCTTCGCTCTTCGATCAGGCCGTAGACGATCGGTTGGCCGAAGGTGTAGTACGAGAATATTGCCGGCAGCAGCGTAAATACCAGGACGCTATAAAGCGCATAGTACATGAGCACGCGCAGCTCTCGGGACGCATCCTCCGCAGCGGCGAGAACCAGCAGCAATGCGGTGCCCAGGCACACCGCCAGATACGCTTCGTTGAGAAACTTGATTCCGATGGGGTTGTGCGTGCTGTCACCGAACACGGAGAAATGCAGGACGAACGCCAATACGGTCAACGGCAAATAAAATAATTTCGAGCTGATGTTTGTCATCACCTGAGTCCTTAGGTGCTTTTCCATGGTCCAGATCAACTACGCCGCAACAAACTCAAGCCGTTCAACATTGCCCTTGCGATGCTTCCAAGCGTCGTCATGTGTCGCTGCGGGGCGTCGATTCAACCCCGACAGCGCGTCGCTAACCAGACGCATTGGATAACCGCGGGTCATTCGAGTTCCGCTCGGATTAACCCGCTGATCCTCGGTCGAAAGTTTGGACAACCAGTTGGGGGTTGGGTTGCGTGCGAGTGCCGGGTTTCGCCAAAAATTTCTGACTGCGATCGCCGCTCCACCGGCGCCCGTTCGGGCGGCGCTGGCCAGGGCAGACGACATGGCTCATGGGCGCGGCGTCGGTCCGTATTGCGTACAGTCGTTGGCGATGTGCTTTTGCAGGACATCCATCTGCGGCCTGTCCTTGCCGTCGATGGGCTCGATGGCCAGCACGTACTTGCCCCAGCCGGGACCGCCCGCCCAATAGGCGCTGGGAATGCAGTGTTCGTTGAGGTAGCCCAGCATATTGTCCATCGCGACCAGCATCGACTCGGAGTGTCCCGGCACACCGTATTCACCCACGAATCCCTTCAGGTTGTGCTCCTGCAACCACTCGACGAATGGCCGGACACGCTCTACACCGAGCATCGGATCGACCGTTTCGTCGCGGGCATAACGTCCGGAGAAATCCTTGTCGAAATACAAGTGCCCCTCGTAGACCAGTTTGCCCGCGGGATCTTCGATGAGAAAATCCTCATTCACGTAGCGCCAGTGGAAGGTGCTGGCCCATCGATCGCCTTCGACGAAGATCAGGGTGTTCATGTCTACCTGGCGGATCGCATCGACGGCTGCCTGGGCCGCCGCGGGCCACAAGCCGTCAGTAGAGTGGGGCTCGTTCATGATGTCGTAGCCCAGCAGCGCCGGATGGTCCTTGAACGTCTGGGCCAGCTTGCGCCAGACATTGGCATAGGCCTCGTAGGGCACCTGCTTCGACCCGATCAGCTTGCCCTTGTAGCGCGCGTAGTTGTGCATATCCAGGATGACCTTCTGGTCATGCTGGGCGGCGTAATCGAGCGTCCTTCGCAGCAGGCGGATCTGGTCGAAATTCAAACCCTTGTGCAGGTCGTGCTGGAGTCGTTCCCAGATGAAGGGAAAACGAATCAGTCGAATATTCTTCTGCGCGTAGTACTGAAAGTATTTCTTTTCCGGATAGAAGTAGTTGGTGCCTACTTTTCCAGGCGTGATATGGGGGGCGAAATTGGCGCCGGACATATTGATACCGATCAGATCGATACCTGCGCTCTTTTCGCTGGGCTGGGCCTGGGCGATCGTTACGCAGCCGGCCAACAGCAGAGCGGCCACCCGCCGTATCGCGCCGAAAGAGGGCGACTGAAAGAGACCTGCCATGTGTTCTACCTTGATCGTCGAGTGAGCCACCTGGCCGCTACGCGGTCTTGCCTGCGCAGCTCGGCAACCGGTGCGGGCCGTTCGCCTGGCGAGGCGGGCGAACGGAGCGAATGGGTCGATGCGGGCCAATGGATGGCGAGCGATGTTCGTGTCCGGCATGCGGGCATGCCGGGTGCACTTACTTGCTCTGATAGTCGTACTGGTAGTAGCCGTACTCGCTGTAGTTCGATGCCTTGCGAACCACGGCGTTGAAGATCACGCCCTTGACCAGAAGTCCGTTCTGTTCGAGGCGGCGCTTGGCTACCTCGATTTCCTTCACGCCGTTCAGGCCATAGCGGGTCACCATCAGTGTGGTGCCTGCCTGGCTGCCGACCAGGGCGGCATCGGTGACCGCGAGGATCGGCGGCGTATCGAAGATCACCATGTCGTACATGCTGCTGATTTCCTTGACGAAGCGAGAGAAGTTCTCGTGCATCAGCAGTTCGGACGGGTTCGGCGGCAACTGACCGTGAGCGATCACGTGCAGGTTGTTAAGCTGGGTCTTCTGGATGGCGTCGAACAGCGTGATGCGGCCGGACAGGATGTCCGAAAGGCCCTTCTCGCCCTGACAACGCATGACCTTGTGCAGATAGCCCTTGCGCATGTCAGCGTCGACCAGCAGCACCTTCTTGCCCGATTGCGCGATTACGGCCGCCAGGTTGCTGGTGACGAACGACTTGCCGACGGCGGGGCTGGGGCCGGTGATCATCAGGATGTTGTTCTTGGCCTCGATCATGGCGAAGTGCAGGCTGGTGCGCAGGCTGCGCATGGCCTCGGTCGCCAGGTCAGCCGGATCGTTGATCGACAGCAGATAAGAGGCGCTGCTCTTGTCACGCTTGAAGTTGGCCAGGCGCTTTTCCAGCATCCCTTGCTTCTCGCTGAAGGGGATGGCGGCGTACACCGGGATGCCGGCACGTTCGATTTCTTCCGGGTTCTCCACGCCACGCTTGAGTGCTTCGCGGACATAGACGAAGGCGATGGCGAGCAGCCCACCGAGCAGCGTGGCGGCAATGACAATCAGTGGCTTGTTCGGCTTGACCGGATCATCGATGTCGGCATCGGCGTGGTCGACGATATGCACGTTGCCCACGGTACCGGCGCGGATGATGTCCAGCTCCTGCGTCTTGTTCAGCAGCATCGAGTAGGTTTCCGACGACACCTCGACGTCCCGGGTCAGGCGCAGCAGCTCCTGCTGGGTGGAGGGGAGGGTGCCGATCTGCTTCTCGAGTTCGGTCTTCTGCGTCTGCAGTTGGTTGATCTGGTTCATCAGCGCCTGGAAGTTCGGATGCTGACGGGTGAAGCGGCGCTCCATCTCGGTGCGCTTGAGGTTCTGCTCGGAGATCTGCTTTTCAAGGTCCACAATGCGATCGAGAACCGACTGGGTCTCGGCCGAAATGTCGACCGAGCGGTTACCGGTCTGGTATTTGTTCAGCGCCGTCTGCGCGGCATCGAGCTTCTTGCGAACCTCCGGCACCTGCTCGCTGAGGAACTCGAGGCTCTGCGTCGCTTCGGCGGCGTTGCGGGCGACGTTCTGGTTGACGTAGCGCTGCGCCACTTCTTCCAGCACCTCGATGGCCTTGTCCGGATCGGTGCCTTCCAGGGTGACGTTGATGATACCGGACTGCTTGCCCAGCTCACCGGCGGAAAGGCGGTTGCGGTAATCCTCGGTGGTGGCGTAGGTGCGGTTCTTGATGACGGTGAACGTGGTGCCTGGGCGCGCATTGAGTTCCATGACGGTAATGCCGTAGTCCGGCGTTTCGACCGGCTCGCCAACCACGCCCTGGGCGACGACTTCACCGTCGGGGTCGCGCAGGATAAAACCGTTGTTCTCGGCCGCCTCCAGGGTCAGCTCTTCGCCATGCATGGCGTCCGGTACGATCAACTGCGTCACACGCAAGGATTCTCCGCCCCACGCGTAGGATTCGAAGCCGTCCGGGTACCAGCCCAGTTCGCCTTCCTCGGTAGGTTCGAAGCGGCGATACATGAAGCCGCCGATCAGCGGGAAATGGTGGGGTTCGATGATGATATCGAGGTTCAGTGCTTCCACCGCGCCGCCGACGACGGAGCGTGACTTGAGCAGCGCGATCTCGGTCTGTGCCGGCGACACCGCGGGCGCGTTGCCCACGACATCGGTGAGGCTGGGCAGGCCGTTCTTCGGCTCGATCTGGATCATGGCGCTGGCCAGGTAGACCGGTGTCGAAAGCAGCGCGTAAGCGACACCCAGCGCGGCAAAGAAGCCGGTAATGGTCAGGATCAGGGCACGGTTGTTGATGAGCGTGTCAAAGAGGTGGGCCAGGTCAATGTCCTTGTCCTCTTTGGTTTCATAGATTGGGCGCGGCATGGTGGTCATTGAAGTTCCTTCTTCTTATTTCAGATAGGGAAGCCAGCTTTCGACGGATTGCGTCAGAAGACTGTGAACATGTTCGAATGCGGGCTTGGATTGACGAAAGGGATCGGGAATCTCCATGTCGTCCAGCCATTTGCCCATCAGGAATGTCTTGCCATGTACCTCAGGCGCTATCTGGCGGATGTGCTGGACGTGGCTCTGCTCCATGGTGAGGATCAGGTCAGCCTGGTGCAGCATTTCGCTGTCGACCTGCCGAGCACGGTGGGCCCTGTGTTCCAGGCCGTGGTCCGCAAGCACCTCATGTGCGGTTTTGTCCATTGGGTTGCCTACTAGTGCACCTATGCCTGCCGAGCTGATCGTCAGGCCTTTTCCCTGGAGTCTGTGTGTGAGCAACGCTTCGGCCGCCGGGCTTCTGCAGATATTGCCGACACAGACGATCAATATGTTCTGGAACATGCTGCTTAGCCTCTGAGCCCTGGATTCATGGGCGGGTGGGCATGCGCGTCACAGAACGCAAATCTGATATTGGCTCGCTTCATTAGTTCAATCTTCCTGCGTGTGCTCGTGCACGGGCTGGTGGTCGCCGTGGTGAGGCTGTCAATGCGAGCGGCAGTCAGTAGACGTCCTTGTTGAGCAGCAGAGCGGGGATGGTCCGAGCGAGGATGTATATGTCGAACCAGACCGACCAGCGCTCGATGTAATCCAGGTCGTACTCGACGCGCTTTTCGATCTTTTCCAGGGTATCGGTCTCGCCGCGGTAGCCATTGATCTGCGCCCAGCCGGTGATACCCGGCTTGACGCGATGGCGCGCGGAATATTCCGAGACGGCGTCTTCGAACAAGACGCCCGCAGCCTTGGTGGCGGTCGCGTGGGGGCGTGGGCCGACCATCGACATGCTGCCCAGGAACACATTGAGCAGCTGCGGCAGTTCGTCGAGGCTGGTTTTGCGAATGAAGCGGCCGACCCGGGTGATGCGGTCGTCGTCACGGGTGGTCTGGCGTTCAGCGTTCGCATCGGACTTGGCGTGGTACATCGAGCGGAACTTGTACACCTCGATCAACCGATTGTTGTAGCCGTAACGCTTCTGCTTGAACAGAATCGGGCCGGGAGAATCCAGCTTGATCGCCAGCGCCAGCAGCAGCATCACGGGGGCGGCGGCCAGCAGCGCCAGGCTGGACAGAACGATGTCCTCGATGCGCTTGAACATGGGCGACCAGCCGCGCAACGGCAAATCGGAAGCGATCAGTGTCGGCAGGCCGCCCACCTCGGTGATGCGCTTGTTGGCATGGCGGAAGGCAACCATGTCCGGCACCAGCAGCACGTTGACCGGTAGCTTGCGCAACTCGTTGATCACCTGCCCGATGCGGCTGTCGGCGAACCAGGGCAGCGCGACCAGCACCTGGGTGACCTTTTCTTCGCGGATCATCTGTTCCAGGTCGCGTGTGTTGCCCAGCAGTGGCAGGTCGGCCAGGGTCTTGGGCAGGCGCTCCAGGCGGTCATCGATGAAGCCAAGCACACCGGTACGGATGTCGCGGTGATGAGCCAGGTATTCGGCGACGCGCAGGCCGTTGTCGGTACCGCCGAGGATCACCGCGTTCTGCAGGTATACGCCCTTGGCCATCAGCCGGCGGAACAGTGCAAGCATCATCAGCCGTTCGGCGCCAAACAGTACGCCACTGGTGATGAACCAGAACGTCAGGTGCTTGGCTTCCAGGTAGCTGAACATGCCGAGTCCCTGGTGCATGAAGACCAGCAGGCTGAACGCCGCGGCCCAGGCCACCAGCATCGTGCGAAAGCGCAGCAGGGTGCTGAACACTTCCTCGCTGTAGATGCCGACCGATTGGAAGATCACTACGCTGATCACACCGAAGAACATCAGGAAGGTGCTGAAGGTTCCACCACCTACCGGCAATTCGAGCGGCAGGAACAGCAACAACAGGACGCCCGGCAACACCGCGGTCAACCCGTGAATCAGGCGAACGCTGGCGAGAAAATAATCAACGAAACTGGGGTGGGCGTACTCAAGGGTTCCAACGGACTGTAAGCGCATACAAGGCTCCTTCCTACGGCTATTGCTAGCTCAATACTCGTTTTGATCGCCGCGATCCGCGGTTCTGATGGCAGGCCGCTATCGCAACCCTTCACCTGGACATGTGCTCCGACCGCCTTGCTGGAAATGAGTTCACCGACCGGACGCAAAGTACTAAGCAGACAGGAAGGATCAGAAGGTGCATCTAACCATCTGATAAATATGATTAAAATTTTTCAGCCTGCTGATTTGACGCGTTTTTCCAGCGCCCGCGTCTGACCGATGGTCGCTGCCAGGCGTTTGCCGGCTTAACCCGCTTTCGGTGGGTCTGGCACAACTTCCTGCAACCGGACGGGTCTTATCTGCGGGCCTCGAAACGGAAGCGATCAGCATGAATGAACCCAAGGCGTTACTTGTCCTGCATGGCAAGCAGGCCCTCAACGACGAACTGCGCGAGGCTGTCAACGAATGGCGCCAACTGGGGAACGAACTGGCCGTAAGAGTGACCTGGGAGGCCGGTGACACCGAGCGCCTGGTGCACGAAGCGCTTGCCGCGGGCTACCGAACGCTGGTTGCCGGCGGCGGCGACGGCACCGTGCGCGAAATGACGCGCGCCCTGATCGACAGTGGGTGCGATGCCAGCCTGGCGATAGTGCCGCTGGGTACCGCCAACGATTTCGCCCGCGCCGCCGAGATACCGCTTGCCCCGTTCGAGGCGCTGACCTTGCTCGAGCGCGAGCCGGTGAGGGTTGACGTCGGCGAAATGAACGGCGAGACCTTCCTCAACATGGCGACCGGTGGCTTCGGCTCCAAAGTGACCGCAACGACTTCCGAGGAGCTGAAGCGGGTCCTGGGCGGCAGCGCGTACCTGCTGACCGGCTTGTCGCGTTTCAACGAACTGCGCGCGGCATGGGGACGTTTCGCGGGGCCTGACTTCACCTGGGAAGGCGATTTCCTCGCATTGGGCATTGGCAATGGCCGCCAGTCAGGCGGTGGCCAGCAGCTCTGCCCGCAGGCATCGATCGATGACGGGCTGCTCGATGTCTGTATCGTCCCGGCGCCGGCCGATACGGTGGGGACGCTGGGCACGCTGCTCAGTGGCGGGTTGCTTGGCATCGACACCGTTTCGGTCACCGCGCGCGTGCCGTGGCTCGAAGTCGAGGCGCCGGATGAAATCGATATCAACCTCGACGGCGAACCCAAGGCGGCGAATCGCATGCGTTTTTCGGTGAAGCGTCGGGCCCTGCGACTGCACCTGCCCGAAGACTCTCCGTTGCTGCGCCATGAGCCGCTGCAGCGTGGCAACCACGCGTCAGCCTGATGCGCCGGGCCGCCGGTCGGCACGCGGCCTGACACGCACAAATACTTGTGCGCGCGGATAAAGCACGGACGGCTGCGGCCGATAGCCCGGCATGTCCCGTATTCGCAAGGAGCCCGCAATGGCCGGCATTCTAGAGTCAGTCGATCAACGCACCCGATTGGTGGGGCAGAATCGTCTGGAAATCCTCATGTTCCGGCTTTCCGGCCGCCAGCAGTTCGCGATCAACGTGTTCAAGGTGCAGGAGGTCGTGCAACTGCCGAAGATGACCCTCATGCCGCATCGCCACGGTTCCGTCTGCGGGGTGGTCAATCTGCGTGGCCAGACGTTGCCGGTGATCGATCTGTCGCGCGCCATAGGCCTGCGCCCGCTGGTGCCGGATGAGCGCAGCACCATTATCGTGACGGAATACAACCGATCGATTCAGGCGTTTCTGGTTGGCGGCGTCGAGCGCATCCTCAACCTCAACTGGGAAGAGGTGCTGCCGCCGCCGACCACGGCCGGGCGCCAGCATTACCTCACCGCGATCACCAAGGTCGAGGACAGGCTGGTCGAGGTAATCGATGTGGAAAAAGTGCTGGCCGAGATCGTCCCGTACAACACCAGCATTGCCCCTGAACGCCTGGCAGATCCGCTGTTGGAGCGTGCCAGGGGCCGCGAGGTCCTCTGTGTGGATGACTCGACGGTTGCCCTGGCGCAACTGCGCGAGACCCTGAGCCAGCTCGGCATCACGGTGCATGCGGCCAGTGACGGACTCAAAGGGCTGAACCGGCTCAGGGCGTGGGCCGATGCCGGCGAGGTGCTCACCGATCGCCTGCTGATGGTGTTCACCGACGCTGAAATGCCGGAGATGGATGGCTACCGGCTGACCACCGAGATCCGCAACGACCCGCGGCTACGTGACCTGCATGTCGTGCTGCACACTTCGCTTTCCGGAAGCTTCAACCTGGCGATGGTGCAAAAAGTCGGTTGTGACAACTTCCTTTCCAAGTTCCAGCCGGAGAAACTGGTGGACGTCGTCCGCGAACGTCTGTTGCTGGACGAAACGCGCTGACCTGTCCATCCGATCGAGGCACCTGCATGCACCTTTGCGCGCTGTACCGTTTTCCACTCAAGTCCGGTTCCGCTGAATGGCTCGATGAGGGGCGATGCGATGAACTGGGTCTGGGCGGCGACCGTCGCTGGATGGTCGTCGATGCCGCGACAGGGAAATTTCTCACGCAACGGGTATTGCCGCGCATGGCCTTGCTGGACGCACGGTGGCAGGCAGACGAGGCAGTGCTGCTCGACGCGCCGGGCATGGAAACGTTGCGGGTGGCGGTTCCCGGGTCGGATAACCCCAGCCGGGGTGTGTCGATCTGGCGCCAAAGCCTGCAGGCGCCCGATGCGGGTGATGCCGCGGCGGCCTGGCTGACACGCGTGCTCGAACGACCGTGCCGGCTCGTGCATCTGCCGACTGCCCAGGGCATCCAGATCGACCAGGATTATGCGCGTCCTGGAGAGAGAACCGGATTCACCGACGGATTTCCGTTTCTGCTGATCGGCCAGCGGTCGCTCGACGATCTGTCAGCGCGCGTGGGGCAGTTGCTTGACGTACGTCGATTCCGGCCGAACCTGCTGATTGCCGGCGCCGCGCCCTACGCCGAGGATGGCTGGCGGCGTATCCGCATCGGCGAGATGGAATTTCGCGTGGTCAAGCCCTGTTCGCGTTGCATCATTCCGACCATCGATCCACTCGACGGCAAGCTGAACCCGAGCCGCGAACCCTTGGCCACGCTTATGAAATACCGCAAGGGCGACGGCGGCGTGTTCTTCGGCCAGAACCTTATCGCCGAGGGTGCCGGTGTGCTGAAGGTAGGCATGTCGGTCGAAGTACTCGAGTAGCCCGCTGACCGACGGATAGGGCAGCAACCCGCGGTACATGCCGCGGGCGCCGCCGTCTCGAACCCCGAGGAATTCGAGCGGCACGGCAGGCATCATTGCCCGTCGAAGTAGCGCTCATGCCATTCGACCAGGGGTTGCGGTGCGTTGAGCTTCTGCCCATAGATCACCGAGTAGGTCAGCACGTTCTGAACGTACTGGCGAGTCTCATCGAATGGGATGTTTTCGACCCAGACGTCGAACGGCAGGTGTTCGGCATTCTTCAACCACTGTCGAACCCGCCCGGGTCCGGCGTTGTAAGCCGCGGACGCCAGCACCCGATTGCCCTTGAACTGCCCGTAGATCTGGCTGAGATAGGCGGTCCCCAGCTGGATGTTGACGCTGGGATTGAGCACTTGCTGAGGGGACGACAGCGGGATGCCGAAGCGCTTGGCGGTTTCCTTCGCAGTGGCCGGCATCAACTGCATGAGGCCCGTGGCCCCGACGTGCGAGCGGGCATCGGCCATGAAGGCACTTTCCTGGCGAGTAATCGCGAACGCCCAGCTCGGGTGAATTTCCCGTGCCTTCGCCGCGTTCACCAGGCTGCTGCGATGGGCCATCGGGAAGCGGATGTCCAGATCGTCCCAGTACTTGGCCTGGCTGATGGTGCGGATGGCCGGGAAATACCACTCCATCTCGTAGGCCAGCCGCGCCTGGGCGACCAGCTCGTCGCGGCTGAACAGGCGGCTGACGTGGTACCACTCGCGGCGCCCGTCGACGATCTGGCCTCGGGCATGGAATTCCATCGCGCGGCGGATGCCCGCGGTGTTGCGGACTTTCTGCGTCACCTTCGGGTCCAGCGCGAGCGGCTGATGGTTGAGCGTGTAGGGCGCCTGGATGCGGTCGGCCGACAGGAAGCCATAAAAGTCTCGTTCGCTGGCTACCGGCCGGTAGAGCAGGGCGGCCTGCTCATCGTTGGGTTTCGCCAGCTCCAGGCTGCGCGCCTTCCAGTAACGCCAGCGGTTGCTGTTGGCCAGTTCCTCCGGAAACCGTTGGGTCAGTGCGTGGGCATCGTCCCAGCGTCCCAGACGCAACAGCAGGCGCGCGCGCCATTCGCTGACCGTATCGTCGCGCAGCTCAGGGTCGTATTCGGCCATGACTTTAAGTGCGCGCGCATCGAAGCGCTTGGCCAGGGTCAGGCCGATCTGGCGGGCGATTGCGACCTTTTCGTCGGTCGAGAAAGACATACGCCTGGCATAGCTGTCGAGCAGGCCGAGGGCCTTTTCGGGGTCCGTGCGCGCGAGCCGGCGCAGGCCGATCGAGACGATATCGCCCATGGCTTCGCTGGCCGGCATGAAGCGGCTTGTCTGGTCCAGCATCTGTGGTTTCTGCGCGACATCGACCAGCAACTCGCCCTGCGATTTGAGCGTCGGCAGGCTCTTGACCAGGAAGCTGGCAAGGCCGTAGTTGCCGCCCTCGACCGCCAGTTTGGTGCGCTGCCAGCGTAATTGTTCGGTGAGCTGCCCGGCGCCTTCCCAGCGTTCGAATAGCGAATCGCAGGCGTTGTGCTGCGATTTTCCGACCAGCCAGAGCCGTTTGGCGGTCTCGTAGCCTTGCTTCGTCTGACCGCTGGCGAGCTGATACTGGCCGAACAGGCAGTCCAGTTCGGCGAAGTTCATCTTCGGGTCGTAATGGGCGACGAAGGGCTGCCAGTCGCCACGGGCCGCCAGCAACCGGAGCCAGCGCAGTTTCATCCAACTGGCCTGGGGCAGGTCGCCGTGTTCGGCCAGAAACTTTTCGACCTCCTCGTTGCTGGCCGTTTTCAGCCGTGCAGTCAGGTCGTCGTAGGCCAGGTAGGGTTCGAGCGGATAATCGCGAAGCGCACTGGCGTAGCGCCGATAGGGGCCGCTGTCTCCCTTGGCCAGCGCCCGCTTGGCTTCGTCGAAATACTGCCGTTGCTGCTGAAGGCTGGCGGCGTGGGCGGTTTCGAGGCTGATGGCAGTGAACAGAAGGCAAAAACAGATACTGGAGAGTCGACTGCGCATGAGACTTCCGAAAACGGGGGCATGGAGATGGCGCGGCTAGCTTAGCTCGGCCAGGCAGGCAGTTAAACGAGGATTAATCGCTTGAAACAATCAAAGCGGAAGGTTCCGACGAAGTGTTGCTCGCCCGTCGTGCCGCAGCAGGCAGGGCCAGCAGGCGATCGATGTCTGGAGCGGTCTGGCTGGCAGTCGGAGCGCATGCATGACAGGGGGGATGCGCTCGGTGGCGCCCGTCCGGTCGGCGCGTTCTGCTAGACTGCGCGCCCAGTTTTCCGGAGATCGCCATGACCCTGCTCAAATTGACCAATGTGTCCCTCGCCTATGGCAACAATCCATTGCTCGATGGCGTGTCCTGGCAGATTGCTCGAGGTGAGCGGGTGTGCATCATCGGCCGTAACGGTACGGGCAAGTCCAGCATGCTGAGCGTGGTCAAGGGCAGCCAACTGCCGGACGATGGCGAGATCTGGCGCGCGCCTGGCCTGAAGATCGGCGAACTGCCGCAGGAGCTGCCGCGCGCCGATGAACGCACGGTGTTCGACGTGGTAGCCGAAGGCCTGTCGGGCGTCGGCCAATTGCTCGCTGAATACCATCACCTTAGCCAGAACATCCACAACGAAGCCGACCTGGACAAGCTGATGCATGTCCAGCAGGCGCTCGAAGCGAAGGACGGCTGGCGACTCCAGCAACTGGTCGATAGCACACTGAGCCGTTTGCAATTGCCGGCCGACAAGACCCTGGCCGAGCTTTCCGGTGGCTGGAGGCGGCGCGTCCTGCTGGCCCAGGCGCTGGTGTCCGAGCCCGATCTGCTGTTGCTGGACGAGCCCACGAACCACCTGGACATCGGTGCGATCGCGTGGCTGGAAGAAGCCTTGACGGGCTTCAACGGTGCGGTCCTGTTCATTACCCACGACCGTGCGTTCCTGCAGAATCTGGCGACGCGCATCCTGGAACTGGATCGGGGCCACATGATCGACTGGAACGGCGACTACGCCAGCTTCCTGGTGCACAAGGAACAGCAACTGGCGGCCGAAGAGACAGCCAATGCGCTGTTCGACAAGAAGCTCGCGCAGGAAGAAGTGTGGATTCGCCAGGGCATCAAGGCCCGTCGTACCCGTAACGAAGGGCGCGTTCGCGCGCTCAAGGCGTTGCGTGCCGAGCGCCGCGAGCGCCGTGAGCACCAGGGCAAGGCCAACATCCAGGTCGAGGCGGCGGAGAAGTCCGGCAAACAGGTGATCGTCGTCGAGCGGGCGAGCTTCGCCCATCCGGGTGGCGAGCCGCTGATCCGAGATTTCTCGATGGTGCTGCAGCGTGGCGATCGGATCGGGCTGCTCGGTGCCAACGGAACCGGCAAGACCACCCTGCTCAAACTGCTGCTTGGCGACCTGCAGCCCACCAGCGGTAGCGTCGAAGCCGGGACGCGCCTGGAAGTGGCGTATTTCGACCAGTTGCGTCACCAGTTGGAGCTGGAGAAGACCGTCATCGACAATGTCGCCGAGGGGCGCGACTTCATTACCATCGATGGCCAGAATCGCCATGTACTCAGTTACCTCGGCGATTTCCTGTTCAGCCCGCAACGCGCCCGAACGCCGGTAAAGGCGCTGTCTGGCGGAGAGCGGGCACGCCTCTTGCTCGCCAAGCTGTTCAGCAAGCCGGCCAACCTGTTGGTCCTCGACGAGCCCACCAACGACCTGGACGTCGAAACCCTCGAGTTGCTGGAGGAGGTTCTGCTCGGCTTCCAGGGCACCGTGCTGATGGTCAGCCACGACCGGGCATTCCTGGATAACGTGGTCACCAGCACGCTGGTGTTCGAGGGCAACGGGGTCGTTCGCGAATATGTCGGTGGCTATCAGGATTGGCTGCGCCAGGGTGGATCGGCCAGATTGCTAGGCGTCGCCGATGCGAAGGACTCGAAAGAGGCGAAGGGCGAAGCCTCGCAGGGCACGCCCGCGCCATCAGCTGCCGAGCCCGCGCAGGCAAAGAAGAAGCTCAGCTACAAGGTGCAGCGGGAACTGGAAGCGTTACCGGGAAAAATAGACGCAGTCGAAAAAAACATCGCTGCGTTGCAAGCCGAAATTGCGCAGCCGGCGTTCTATCAGCAGACTGCAGAGCGTACTGGCGAAACGATATCTCGTCTCGAGGCGTTGCAACAGGAACTCGACGATTTGCTGGAGCGCTGGGCCGAACTGGAAGGCTGATGCCATCGATGCCATGGAGCAGCCCTCGATGTCCCCATGGCGCGACTGAACCTGTCACTACGATAACAGCGACACCTGTCAGCACTCTCGACGGAGCTTAGATGGCAATTGATTACCGCATCGTCCTGGACGACGAGCATGAGTTCAGCTATCGGATCGAACTGGACCGTGCGTACGATCACGAGGCTGCCCTGCAGGCGCCCAAGTGGACGCGCCTGGAACATCAGCAATGCAACAATTGCCCGCTGAGCCGGGACAACTTCAGCCATTGCCCCGCCGCGGTCGACCTGTACCGCGTCATCGAGGACTTCCAGGGGCTGCCGGCCGTGAAGAAAGCGCAGGTGCGGGTGCGCACGCCGGAACGCGAGTACACCAAACTGGTCGGGCTGGAGGAGGGGCTGCGGGCGCTGCTGGGCGTGATCATGGCGACCAGCGCCTGCCCGGTACTGGCCAAGCTCAAGCCGATGGCGCATCAGCATTTGCCGTTCGCCAGCAATCAGGAGTTCGTGCTGCGCGCGGTCTCGCTGTACCTGGCTCGCCAGTATTTCAACCTGCGCGAGGGGCGCCACGCGGACTGGGAACTGCGCGGTCTGGTCCGGTCTTTCCAGCAGCTGCAGCTGGTCAATCAGGCGTTCTGGCAGCGCATCCACGACACCTGCCACGCGGACTCGAATCTCAAGGCGTTTCTGACGTTCTTCTCGATGGCGTCCAGCCTGACCTATTCACTGGAAACCCAGTTGAAAAAAATCAGGCCGCTGGTCATGAGCGCAGGCGAGGGGGCTGAGACGGCCTGAGCCCTCAGGCCCAGGCGCGCTCGTTGGGTTACTCGGGTTTCTTCAAGCGTACCGCGAGCACGTCGCAAGGGGCGCCGTGAAGGATGTCGTTGGCGGTGGAGCCGAGCAACAGCGCCAACCCGTGACGGCCGTGGCTACCGACCACGATCAGGTCGCAGCCCTGTTCCTTGGCCAGGCGATGCACCTCCTGGCGAGGTTGGCCATAGGCCAGGTGCCGTTGTTCGGCCGTCAGGCTGGCGTAGCGGTCGGCGAATCCGGTCATCCGCTCACGGGCCTGGTCGAACTGCTGTTGCTGGAGCATCGACAGGTCCATCGGGACATCGCCGCCGAACGCCATGGCCATGGGTTCGATGACGTGCACCAGTGCCAACCTCGCACCGCTTGCGGCGGCCAGGGCCTGGGCGCGCGCGACGACCGGGTGGCATTCGTCGGTCAGGTCGATGGCGACCAGAATATGTTGGTAGGTCATGATGACTCTCCTGATGTATCCGTGTGACAAGTATGGCTTCTTGGCACGCAATTGGGGCGTTCTAGCGTTTTGTTTTGAGCGTTTATACGGCGTTACATGCATCATGGCCAGCGCGTCATCGCATCGCGAACTCGCAGCCAGCGGACGCGTGGCTGTTATCATGCGCGGCATCGAGCGCTGGTGAGCGCACTGGCCTACCCGAGAGACCGTCATGTTCCTATTCGCCAATGATTACCTGCTTGCCTGGACCGTTTATGCAATTGCCGCATTCGGATGCCTGCTGGTGTGGTTTCGTGTCACACGGGCCCTGTGGCGCTGGCTGCGCGAGCCGCTGCGATTGATCGTCGCCGTTGTGCTGCTGACGCCCACTATCGTCGACCCCGCTCGGGAACTGTTCGCCCCGGCAGTGGCCATCACCGCACTGGATGTCCTGTTCGAGGTGGGCAACAACGCCTGGCGAGCGGTTGCGGACCTGGCGCTCTACGGGCTTGTCGCGTTCGCGCTCTATGCGGTACTGGTGGCGCTGCGCTGGCCCATCGAACGCCGCCTCAAACAGCGACGCGAGGCCGCTCGCAGCGAGGATGATGATCCCCGTACATTGCGCGAGCGGCTGGATGAGGACGACCAGGACGATTATCGTCCCGTCGGAGGGTACCAGGCGCGGACCGAACCCCGGCTATGAGCGCAGCGATCAGCGCGACGCCTGGCCACCTGATTTGAACAGGGACACAACGGAGATCATGCATGTGTGAACTGCTCGGCATGAGCGCCAACGTACCGACCGACATTCACTTCAGTTTTACCGGACTGATGCAGCGCGGTGGGCGCACCGGGCCGCACAAGGACGGTTGGGGCATCGCCTTCTACGAAGGCCGCGGGCTGCGCTTGTTCCAGGACCCGGTGGCCAGTTGCGAGTCCGAGGTGGCCAAGATGGTCCAGCATTATCTGATCAAGAGCGAGGTGGTGATCGGACATATCCGTCACGCCAACGTCGGCAAGGTCGCGCTGGTCAATACGCATCCATTCGTGCGCGAACTGTGGGGCCAGCATTGGTGTTTCGCCCATAACGGGCAGCTCGCCGAATTCAGCCCTGCTCGGGGTTTCTACCAGCCGGTCGGCGACACCGACAGCGAGGCGGCCTTCTGCGATCTGCTCAACCGGGTGCGTGGCGTTTTCCCCGAGCGTGTTGCAGCCGAAGACGTGCTGCCCGGTTTGCTGGAAGCATGCGCGGGCTATCGCGCCAAGGGCGTGTTCAACTGCCTGCTGAGCAACGGCGAATGGTTGTTCAGTTTCTGCAGCACCAAGCTTGCCGAGATCACCCGGCGCGCGCCCTTCGGCCCGGCGCAGTTGAGGGATGCCGACCTGACCGTCGATTTCAACGCCGAAACGACGCCTGACGATGTCGTTACGGTACTGGCGACCGAGCCACTGACCGACAACGAACAATGGCGGGTTCATCATCCGGGCGAATGGACGCTGTGGCGTTTGGGCGAGTGCGTCGCACGCGGGCAGGTGCAGTGATGATACGAAGTTATCTGCGACTGACACTGTTCGCCCTTGGCCTGCTGGTCGGCGTTCAGGTACCCGGCTTCATTCAGGCATACGAGCACCATGTCGAGGCGCGTCGACTCGAGGCGCAGCAGGGGCTGGTGGGCTTTCAGGAAACCGCGGGACGCTTCTTCGAGGGTAACCTGAGTGCACTGGTCGAGCACTATCGTGCCAGCGAGGATCCGGTTATCCAGAGTGATGCGCGCAGTGTCGCGGCATTGGTGGAACGCGCGCGCCTGCTGGACCGGGAGTGGCGCATCATGCAAGGCCCCTGGTATGCGCAGGCCTGGCACGTGCTCGCTGGCGCCGATCAGACGATGCGCCGTCAGGTCTGGAGCAGCTATCGTTTCCAGGTCCTGCTGGCACCGCAAGCAATCGCCTGGGGCCTGTGCTGTGCATTGTTACTGGCCTGGATTGCCGAAAGCGTATTGCTGCTGATCCGGCGCGTCCTGTTCGGGCGAAAGCCACGCAGCTCGCGTCGGCTCTCCCGCTCGGCCCGCGTCAATGACGGCACGCAGCGCTGAGCGCGCCTGACGCGGCGGTTGCGTGCCAGGCGCTTGCCGCGTCTTACTTCGCCAGGAATTTCATCCCTTCTTCCAGGCCGCTCAAGGTCAGCGGATACATTCGATCCTCGACCAGTTCGCGAATGATGCCGGTGGACGAGGTGTAGCCCCAGGTGTCCTTCGGGTAGGGATTGATCCAGATGAGTTTCTTGTACTTTTCCATGAAACGCTGCATCCAGACGTAGCCCGCTTCCTCGTTCCAGTGCTCGACGCTGCCGCCGGGCTGGGTCACTTCGTACGGCGCCATGGCGGCATCCCCCACGAACACGACCTTGTAGTCGGGCCCGTATTTGTGCAGCAAGTCGAGGGTCGAGGTGCGCTCGGAGGTGCGGCGGAAGTTGTTCTTCCAGACCGATTCGTAGATGAAGTTGTGGAAATAGAAATACTCGAGGTGCTTGAACTCGGTCTTGCAGGCCGAGAACAGCTCTTCGCACACCTTCACATGGGCATCCATCGAGCCGCCGATGTCGAACAGGATCAGCAGTTTCACCGCGTTACGCCGTTCCGGACGCATCTGGATGTTCAGCAGGCCGCCGTCGCGGGCGGTGTGGTCGATGGTGCCGTCGAGGTCCAGCTCGTCCTGCGCGCCCTGGCGGGCGAACTTGCGCAGACGGCGCAGGGCGACCTTGATGTTGCGGGTGCCCAGTTCCACCTGATCGTCGAGGTTCTTGTACTCGCGTTGATCCCAGACCTTGACCGCCTTGCCCTGGCGCTTGCCCGCATCACCGATGCGAATGCCCTCGGGGTTGTAGCCGCCTGAACCGAACGGGCTGGTGCCGCCGGTACCGATCCACTTGTTGCCTCCGGCGTGCCGTTCCTTCTGCTCTTCCAGCCGCTTCTTGAATTCCTCGATCAGCTTGTCCAGCCCGCCGAGCGATTCGATTCTGGCGCGCTCTTCATCGGTGAGCGAGCGTTCGAACTCCTTGCGCAGCCATTCTTCCGGAATCAGCGCCTCGATGTGCTGGTCGAGGTTCTCCAACCCTTTGAAGTAGGCGCCGAACGCGCGGTCGAATTTATCGAAGTGACGCTCATCCTTGACTAGGATGGCCCGGGAGAGGAAATAGAACTCGTCCATATCGGCAAAGATCACGTTGTGTTTCAACGCGTTGATCAGATCGAGCAGCTCACGTACCGACACCGGTACCTTGGCGGCACGCATCTCATTGAACAGGCCAAGCAGCATGGCAGAACCTCGGGCGCGCCATGGTGGCGGCGCCGTGCATTTGTGATGGTCAGAGGTCTTCGTCGTGTTTCGGAAGTCCGTCGCGAATGTCGTACCAGTCCGCCTTGGAGTCGACGAAGATGTGTTCCTGCGGCGGGACCGGCAGGGGCGAGTCGAGCGTCCCGGCCGCAACGCCAAGCTCGTGCTCGCGGTTGTCGACGAATTGCAGGTTGGATCCGCAGCGAATGCAGAACGTGCGCGTCACGTGCTCGGAGGAGTGGAAGACGCCCAACTGGTCCTTGCCCGACAAGAAGTGAAACGCCTCCAGCGGCACGCTCGCATAGGTTGCGAATGCAGCACCGTGCGCCTTGCGGCACATCTTGCAATGGCAATGGGTCAGCTCGTTGATCGGTGCATCGATGCGGTACCGCACGACACCGCAGAGGCAACTACCAGTATGCGTTTGCATGGCTCTTCCTCCAGTAAGTGAGGCGGCCGGCTCCGCTCGGAACCGCCGCCATTCAGCGGCTGGCGCGACGACTCATGAACGCCAGACGTTCAAGCAATTGCACGTCCTGCTCGTTTTTCACCAGGGCACCGGCCAGCGGCGGAATCGCCCGGGTCGGATCGCGTTCGCGCAGCACGGCCTCGCCGATGTTGTCGGCCATCAGCAGCTTCAACCAGTCGACCAGTTCGCTGGTGGACGGCTTCTTCTTCAATCCAGGGACCTTGCGGACGTCGAAGAACACGTCGAGGGCTTCGGCGACCAGGTCCTTCTTGATGTTCGGATAGTGCACATCGACGATCTTCTGCAGCGTTTCCCGGTCAGGGAATGCGATGTAGTGAAAGAAGCAGCGGCGCAGGAATGCATCCGGAAGCTCCTTTTCGTTGTTGGAGGTGATGATGATGATCGGCCGCTGCCTGGCCTTGATGGTTTCGTTGGTCTCGTAGACGTAGAACTCCATCTTGTCGAGTTCCTGCAACAGGTCGTTGGGGAACTCGATATCGGCCTTGTCGATTTCGTCGATCAGCAGAATGACACGCTGCTCGGCCTCGAAGGCTTCCCACAGCTTGCCCTTCTTGATGTAGTTGCGCACGTCGTGGACCCGGTCGGAGTCCAGCTGCGAATCGCGCAGGCGGCTCACCGCGTCATATTCGTACAACCCCTGGTGGGCCTTGGTGGTGGACTTGATGTGCCAGGTGATCAGCTTGGCGCCGAAGGATTCGGCCAGTTGCTCGGCCAGCATGGTTTTTCCGGTGCCCGGCTCACCCTTCACCAGCAGGGGGCGCTCCAGTGTGATGGCCGCGTTGACCGCGAGTTTCAGGTCGTCAGTGGCGACGTAGGACTGGGTACCTTCGAACTTCATCGGGAATTCCTTGATCGGGCCTGGCACGCAGGCGCTTCATGTGTGGTTAGACGATCGACTATAAGGGATGGGCCCTTTAGTGTGAACGCGAGCGGATCATTCAGTCACTGAATGGGCATGTGCAATCCACCCGTGCGCTTATTCCTCGTCTTCACTCAATGAGCGTTCGAAGCGCGCCGAAAATGCTTCGACAAAGGCGTTTCGCAGGATCGCGACGAAGGCCTGAAACGGGCTCACCTCGGTGTTCCGGGTGCTGCCGGACAACTCGACACGGGTTGCGAACTGGTCCTTGCTCTGGTTCTGAAGCACTTCCTCGCTGCCACCGACGATGGCTTCCCAGATGCCTCGGAAGAAGCCTTTGTCTTCGTTTTCCACGTCCTGCTCGAAATCGAACACTTCGACGTTGCGCAACAAGGGCTTGATATAGCCGGACAGCTCGCTGTCCCTCGCCTCGACTTCCAGGACAAGATCGCCCGTGCCGCCGGCGAAATCGAAGTTGCCGTAGGCATTGCTGAAGTCGTTCAGCCTGGTCAGGTCGACGCCCGTCAGGCGCAGGTTCACTTCGAAGTCCTGCCAATTGGTGAAGGGGTCGAAGTTCGCCGTGGCTTCCATCGGCGCATGGTCGAGAAAACTGGCCGCTCCTTCGAAGGTTGCGACGCGACCCTGCTCGCTGCCTTCGGTATTGGTCAGGTTGTAAAGACTGGCGTTGATGGCGCTGGCATAAATATGAACGGGCGGGTCGGAGGCGAAATTGCGAAACGACAGCTGCCCCTGGTTGACCCGTAGTTCGTTCAGGGTGAACGGTATCAGCTCTTCGAGCCGCTGCCGCCAGTCGACGCCTTCCCCGGTCTGTGAGTCGTCGGCATCCTCGCCATCGACGAAATTCAACGTTGGTTGTTCCAGCGTCACCTCGCCCACCAGGGCGCGGTCTTGCCAGAGTGCTCGCCAGCTGACGCCGATATCGATGCTGGGAGCGCTGAACAACGGCGCCTGGACCTGTTCGTTCTTCTTCTCGATGAGCAAGCCGTCGACCCGGTACGCGCCGCGCCACC
This sequence comes from Stutzerimonas stutzeri, assembly GCF_009789555.1. Taxonomy (NCBI): domain Bacteria; kingdom Pseudomonadati; phylum Pseudomonadota; class Gammaproteobacteria; order Pseudomonadales; family Pseudomonadaceae; genus Stutzerimonas; species Stutzerimonas stutzeri. Next base: position 3,690,794 of record NZ_CP046902.1, on the reverse strand, counting down.
AAGCCAGATCGACATCATCGACGTGACCGCGGTACTCACCCATATCGGCCAGCTTGTCGTTCAGGTAGTTGAGCACCAGATAAGGCAGGGCCAGGTGAGCGACCAACAGCAGCAGCGCCAATGAAAGGAGTATCCACAGCGGGGTTCGGTAGCGTGTTTTCATGGCAGGCGTGTTCTGGTCGAAGGAGTCGTCGATGAAGTGTTTCCTTGTGGGTGGACCGTGCGTCGTAGCGGTGAGTTCGGCTGGACGCGCCACAAGAGTGCGCATAGGCTCATCAATCTGTTTTTTCATTCGCAGGAACACTGTCATGAGCCGCATTTTTGCTGACAATGCACAGGCCATCGGGAACACGCCGTTGGTCATGATCAATCGGCTGGGGCCCAAAGGCGTCAGCATCATGGCCAAGATCGAAGGCCGCAATCCGGCACATTCGGTCAAATGCCGAATCGGCGCGGCCATGATCTGGGACGCCGAGAAGACCGGTCTGCTCAAGCCCGGCATGACCATCATCGAACCGACGTCCGGCAATACCGGCATCGGCCTGGCGTTCGTTGCCGCCGCGCGGGGCTACAAGTTGGTGCTCACCATGCCGGCCTCGATGAGCCTGGAACGACGCAAGGTGTTGAAGGCGCTCGGTGCCGAACTGGTGCTCACCGATCCGGCGAAAGGGATGAAGGGCGCCATCGAGAAGGCCAAGGAGATCGCCGCATCCGACGCCGAGCATTACTACCTGCCGCAGCAGTTCGAGAACCCGTCCAATCCGGCCATTCACGAGAAAACCACCGGCCCGGAAATCTGGAACGATACCGAAGGCAACATCGACGTGTTGGTGTCCGGTGTCGGCACTGGCGGCACCATCACTGGCGTCTCGCGTTATATCAAGAACACCAGGGGCAAGAAGATTCTCAGCGTGGCAGTCGAGCCCGCCAGCTCGCCAGTCATCACTCAGACGCTCGCCGGGCAGGAGGTCAAGCCCAGCCCACACAAGATACAGGGCATCGGCGCCGGTTTCGTGCCAAAGAATCTGGATCTTTCGATCGTCGATCAGGTCGAGCAGGTCAGTGACGAGGAGTCCAAGGCCATGGCGCTACGCTTGATGCGCGAAGAGGGAATTCTCTGCGGCATCTCTTGCGGCGCCGCCATGGCAGCAGCCGTGCGGATGGCCGAGCGCCCGGAAATGCAGGGCAAGAATATCGTCGTGATCCTACCGGACTCCGGCGAGCGCTACCTGTCCTCGATGCTGTTCGCCGATATGTTCGGTGAGCAGGAACTGCAACAGTGACGACCGCAGCGCCGGCCCGCCTTGGCGGATTCGGCGCGGCACCGCTATAGTCTGGATACCTGCCGTATCGAGATTGGTATGAACGACGCCCATTGCCGCATCGCCACTGGTCATCAGCGCCCGTCCGCTGCGGGCGCTCATGCAGCGCGCGGGCACATGCCAATCGCGCCTCCCTGCCGCCTCGCGAGTCCGCCGCCGGACTTGCTGCTGGCTCCGCCACCGCCGCCCGCGCTGGCCTGAGTCACGCCGGTTCGCCGGCCCTTCCGTCACTGCGTTCGCCACTGGCTGGCGCGGTTTCGCATGCCTATTTCAAAGGTGGCAGGATGATGTTCCGTTCATGCAATTCGCTGGTCGCCCATGCGACGACAGCCTTGTTCGTGCTGCTCTGGAGCAGCGGTGCAATCGTGTCGAAATGGGGGTTGATGTATGCCTCGCCGTTCGCCTTTCTGCTGGTTCGCTTCCTGATCGCGTTGGCCGCCGTGATGGTCGTGGCGAGGCTGGCGTCGCTGTCCTTGCCCGAAGGCTGGAAAGCACGCGGGGCTGCCTTGGCAACCGGTCTGGTGTTGCTGGGCAGCTACCCGATCTTCTATCTGCTTGCGTTGGATCTGCAGGTGACGCCTGGCGTCATGGCGACAGTGCTCGGTGTACAGCCGATACTCACGGCCGTGCTGGTGGAACGAAAGAAATTGCGGCCCCTGCGTCTGTTCGGTCTGCTGCTCGGTTTGAGCGGGCTCGTTCTGGTGGTGTACCAAAGCCTCGGCATGGAGGGACTGTCCATCGCGGGTATGGCCTGCGCCTTGCTCGCGCTGCTGAGCATCACGCTGGGTTCGATGATGCAGAAGCGAGCCCAGCGTGACCCGCTTCGCGCCATGCCTTTGCAATATGCCGCCGGGCTCTTGCTTTGCTCGTTGTTCGTGCCGTTCCAGCCCATGGACGTCGCATACACGCCGGGTTTCTGGCTGTCGGTGCTCTGGATGGGGCTGGTGATCTCGGTCGCAGCGACCCTGCTGCTGTATCGGCTGATCGCACAAGGCAACCTGGTCAATGTGACCAGCCTGTTCTATCTGGTACCGGCCGTGACGGCGATGATGGACTATTGGGTGTTCGGTAACCGGCTGGCGCCGCTCAGTCTGATGGGTATGGTGCTGATCGTACTGGGCCTGGTTTTGGTGTTCCGACCAGCGCCGAACCGTCACTAGGCGCCTCGGGGGCGGGTGCCGCCACGGGGGTGGCCGAGGCCCGCTTCAGTACAAGCCAGAGCGCGACGGCGATCAGGGCGCCGCCATAGGCGTAGGCCCAGTCCAGCGGTTCGTCGAGAAACAGAGCGCCCCAAAGCACACCGAACGGCGGAATGATGAAGGTGACCGTCAGGGTTCGGACCGGGCCGATATCCGCCAGCAGTCGGAAATAGAGGATGTACGCGAAAGCGGTACAGACGATGCCGAGCCCGACAAGGCTGAGCCAGACGGTGCCGTTACCCCAGGAGACAGGCGGTGCTGCCAGCAGCGACAGGACGAACAACGGCAACAGACAGAGCGCAGCGCCCGCTTGACTGCCGAAGGCCACCAGCTCGCTGCTCAACCCTCCGTGCTGGTTGATCCAGCGCCGCGTCAGGAAACCACCGAGTCCATAGCAGGCGGTCGCACCCAGGCACGCGAATGCGCCTATCAACAGCTGCGCGTCGAACGCCACGGGGCCGGTGCGGGTCAGCAGGGCGACACCGCTCAGGCCGAACAATACGCCGAGCATTTTCGCCACCGTCAGCGCTTCGGCGAAGAACATTGCGCCAATGATCACACCCATCATCGGGGTGGTCGCGTTGAAAATGGCCGAATAGCCGGTGGGCAGAAACTGCGCCGCCAGTGCATAGAGCGCGAACGGGATGCCGGAATTGATCATCCCGAGCACCAGGCACAGCTTCAGCTTTCCCCGAAAATCCCAGCCGATACGCATCATCATGACGATCGCCAGCAGGCCCAGGCACGCGAACAGCACGCGAAAGAATGCCGTGGGAAAGGTCCCGAGCTCCGGTGCGATGATTCGCATGAATAGGAAGCTGGCGCCCCAGATAGCCGCAAGGGCTATCAGGCGCAGGAAATCCGAAGAACGCATGGTCGGGCTCCGATGACGGACAACCCAGTGTTGGCGAGGCTTCGACATCGGGCAAGTCGAATCGCGCTTTCAAACCGCTTGCGTCCCGCCATAGGCCCTTTCAATGCGGACAATCGCTGGATAAGCTCAGGCTTTGGTCGCTGGGGGATCGCATGGTGCCGAAATCGCCGGACGCGGAAATAGCGCGGCAGATCCTGCTGGGCTTCGATGACTACCGTGAACACTTCCGTTTGATTACCGAAGGCGCGCGGGCGCGCTTCGAACGTGCGCAATGGCAGGATGCCCAGCACGCCTCGGCGCAGCGCATCAACCTGTACGAACTTAAGGTAGGGGAGACGGCTACGGGCCTGCGCACGGTCTTCGCTCAGGACGTCCTGCTGGATGTCGCTCGTTGGCCGCAGATCAAAAGCGCCTATATCGACCTGATCAACCCACGCTTCGACGATGAGCTGGCCGAAACCTGGTACAACTCGATCTTCTGTGCGCTGTTCAGCCATGACTGCATCAGCGACGAAACCATGTTCATCCATACCACCCGGCCATCGAGCCGCAGCCATGAGCGTGTGGCACAGACGCGCCGCTACCAACCAGACGGTGATCTGCACGGCACGCTCAGGCAGATCCTCGACGATTTCTCGTTCGCGGTACCCTTCGGCGACCTGGATGGCGACTTGCTGCGTCTTCAAGCGCAACTGCACGAGACGTTGCCGGACTGGGTCTGCAAGGACCCTGAACTGACGGCGGAACTGTTCCGTTCGGTGCTGTACCGCAACAAGGGGGCCTATCTGGTAGGGCGGATCTTTACCCGGGACGAACAATGGCCGCTGGTCATACCCTTGCTGCACCGCGAGGGCACGGGCATTGTCGCCGATGCGCTGATCACCGACGAAGCGGAAGTCTCGATCATCTTTTCCTTCACGCGCTCGTACTTCATGGTCGAGGTGCCGATTCCGGCGCAGTTCATCGGTTTCCTCAAGCGCATTCTGCCGGGCAAGCACATCGCGGAGCTGTACACCTCGATCGGCTTCTACAAACACGGTAAATCGGAATTCTACCGTGCCCTGATCAATCACCTGGCCACCACCGATGATCGTTTCATCATGGCCCCGGGGGTGCGTGGCATGGTCATGAGCGTGTTCACGCTACCGGGTTTCAATACGGTGTTCAAAATCATCAAGGACAGGTTTTCACCGACCAAGACGGTCAACCGGGCCACCGTCATCGAGAAGTACCGGCTGGTAAAGAGCGTCGATCGCGTTGGGCGCATGGCCGATACGCAGGAATTCGCCGATTTCCGCTTCCCCGCGTCCAAGTTCGATCCGGAGTGTCTCTCGGAGCTGTTGGAGGTCGCTCCGTCGACGGTCGAAGTGCAGGGCGAAACCGTGCTGGTGCGCCATTGCTGGACCGAGCGGCGAATGACGCCGTTGAATCTGTATGTGGAGAGCGCCAGCGAGCAACAGGTCGAACAGGCGCTTGAAGACTACGGGCTGGCAATCAAGCAGCTCGCCGCTGCGAACATCTTTCCGGGTGACATGTTGTTGAAAAACTTCGGCGTGACCCGGCACGGGCGCGTCGTGTTCTATGACTATGACGAGATCTGTTTTCTCACCGAAGTGAATTTTCGCTACATACCCGAGGCGCGCTATCCGGAAGACGAAATGTCCTCCGAGCCCTGGTATTCGGTAGGCCCGAACGATGTGTTTCCCGAAGAATTCCCGCGCTTTCTGTTCGCCGATATCAAACAACGCCGGCTGTTCGCCAAGTTGCACGGTGAGCTGTATGACGCCGATTACTGGAAGGGCCTTCAACGAGCCATCAGCGACGGCAAGGTGATCGACGTCTTTCCTTATCGACGGAGGCTGGGGTCCACCGAAGTAGGCACCGGGTGAACGGTCGTAGCCCGCGAGGGTCGCATCTATAGGGCCGGAGACAGGCTCACGGCTGCATAATCGGCAACATTTGTCGCAGGCGGCGGCTGGGTTCTTGCGTTATGCTGATTACGAAGCCCATGGCTCCACCAAGACCCGTTACAAGCAGGAGGGTTCATCATGAAAGCGTGGCTTAGCAGTGTGTGCTGGAACATGGCCGTGGCGCTTGGCTTTATCGAACCGCCTCGCCTGCAGCCTATTCCGGTTCGTGCACAGCGAGGGGATTCGGCGACGTCAAGACGCTGATTCCATGGAGAGCCGGGGCTGATCCTTCAGTGCCCGGGCATTACCGGACCACCCCGTTCTATGGCTCGCTGATAAGCGGGGCGGTCACGTATCCGTTCTAGAAAAGCGCTCAGCTTCGGGCGGCTGTTATCCAGGCCGGCGCGGGACTGAGCCGCTTCCAGTGGATAACTCATCTGGATATCCGCAGCGCTGAACGTCTCGCCGGCGAACCAGCGAGTTTTCCCCAGTTCGCTCTCCATATAATCCAGATGGAGCTTTAGCTGTGGGCCGATAAAGGCGTTGTTGGCGCCTTTGGCGATTGCCCTGGCCAGAGGACGAACGAAAAACGGCATCGGTCCGCCGGATACACGATCGAACACCAGCCTGAGCAGCAGCGGCGGCATCGCCGAGCCTTCCGCGTAGTGCATCCAGTAGCGAAAACGGCGGTATTCCGGCGAGCCGGAGGCTGGCGCCAACCGGCCCTGGCCATAGCGCTCGACCAGGTATTCGAGAATGGCGGCGGATTCGGCGAGCGTCAGCTCGTCATCGGTGATGACGGGGGATTTACCGAGCGGATGCACCTGCTTCAGCTCCGTCGGTGCCAGTAGGGTTCGCGGGTCACGGGCGTAGCGCCTGATCTCATAGGGCAACTGCAGTTCTTCCAGCAGCCAGAGCACGCGATGCGAGCGGGAATTGTCCAGATGGTGCAGGGTGAGCATCGATTGACCCTCGTCGGTTTCGGTGACCGCGACTAGCTTAGTTCACCGTCACCTTTCTGCCGTTTGTGGCAGACTTCCCTCCGCCCAGGAGGAGCCATGTCCCGTCCGCAATGCCCGCGCTGCCAGCGCCCGTTGAGCCACTGTCTCTGCGCTGCGATCCCTTCGCTCGCCAGCGACACCGCCGTGCTCGTGCTCCAGCACCCAAGTGAAGCCGGGCATGCGTTGAACACGGCGCGGCTGGCTGCGTTGGGCCTGGTAAATGCTCAGTTGCGGATTGGCGAAGTGTTCGAGGACCTGCCGGCCGACGACGGCCTTGATAACTACTTGTTGTTTCCGGGCGAGCAAGCCGTGCCGCTCGTCGAGGTGGCAGAGCGGGGCAGGCCGTCGCGGCTGATCGTTCCGGACGGCACCTGGCGCAAAGCCCGCCGATTGTTGTACCTCAATCCGCGCCTGGCCAGTCTGCCCCGCGTAGCGCTGCCCGAAGGGTTGGTCTCTCGTTATAGGCTGCGCAAGGCTCCGATGCCCGGTGCACTGTCGACATTGGAAGCGATCGTGGTCGCGCTGAATACGCTGGAGGGCGCCGGTCGGTTCGATGCGCTGCTGAGACCGTTCGAGGCGATGATCGATGCTCAGATAGCCGCGATGGGGGAGGACGTCTTCCGCCGCAACCACACGGATGGTCGGCACCGGTAGGCTGGCAGGCGGCGCCTCAGCGCGGTGGCAGCGTAGGCAAACGAAGGATGTACAGCGTGACCAGTGTTGCGCTGATCAGCATGCCGGCGCGCGCCCAGGGCAGCGGGACGATCCAGCAGGACACGCCAATACTGAGCCACATCGTCGAGATCGAGTAGATCTTGGCTTTCAGCGGGACCCCATGCCCCTCCAGATAGTCCCGGAGCAAGGGACCAAGCCTTGGGTGCATCACCAGCCAGTCATAAAAGCGCTGAGAACTGCGGACGAAGCAGGCTGCGGCCAGGAGCAGAAAGGGCGTGGTCGGTAGGATCGGCAGGAAGATGCCGATGATACCGAGCGCAACGCTGAGCCAGCCGATTCCCAGCAGCACATAGCGCACTACCGGGTTGCGATACGTCGGGATATCGCGGTGCGCCAAGAGGAGGTCCGGTCAGTGTTTACGCGGTTTGAGAAGCGCCGGCTTCTCTTCCGGGGCATGGCAGATCAGGTACAGCGCGGTGAGAATCTCCGGAATTTGCGCGACCATTTCTTCGACCAGATCGCGGTCATCGGCAATGTCGCTGAATTCAGGTTGTTCATCGAACAGACCGGAACCGACCATGATCGGCAGGAGCAGCTCGCTGACTTCTTCCTCGGAGTCCTCGAACCAGACGGACTCGCGCATGAACACACCTTCCATGAAGCCGATGCACCAACCGCGCAGGTCGGACTCGTCCGGCTCGTCGCCCAGTTCGAGATCGCAGGGCAGCTCCATGTCTTCGTCGCTGGCCAGTTGGCGGGCGATATGCGCCTTGAGTTGGACCAGGGTCGCCTCGATGGCCTCGCGTTCGGTGTCGTCGGCGTATTTTGGCGGCTCGGCGAACAGCGCATCGATCCACTCACGCTCGGGCACTTGCTCCGAGCAGATGCACAGCGCGGTGAGGTAGCCGTGTGCGGCGATGTAATCCAGCGCCTCTTCATGCAGATCATCTGCATCAAGAAACACTTGCAGGCGGGCGAGTTGCTCGGCGAATGACATCGATGACTACCTTGGATAGAAGACAGCGGTGATTCTAGACGAGCTGGGGGTCTCCGGCTACCGCGCCATCACGCCACGGCGGCCGGGGCAGCGATTCAGCCCCTTCGTCTTCGACAGATAGGAAAAACCGCGCGGAGTTCCGCAGCGATGGCGGTCGCCGTCCGGCCATCGCGTCATCCGGGTGTTCGGCCTGAACCCTGCGCCCGTGTCGCGTATACTCGCGCGTCTTGTTTCGGAGACCGGCATGCTCGATCAGGCACAGCGCATTCTAAAAGACGTTTTCGGCTACGACGCGTTTCGGGGCAATCAGGGTGCGATCATCGAACGCGTGGCCAGCGGCGAAGACGCGCTGGTACTGATGCCGACCGGGGGCGGTAAATCGCTCTGCTATCAGGTTCCGGCGTTGCTTCGTGAGGGCTTGGCCGTGGTGGTATCGCCGCTGATCGCCCTGATGGACGATCAGGTGGCCACGCTCGAGGAGCTGGGCGTAGCCGCGGCTGCGCTCAATTCCACGCTCACGGCCGACCAGCAGCGCGACATTGCCGATCGCCTGCGGCGCAACGAAATCAAAATGCTTTATCTGGCGCCCGAACGGCTGGTCCAGCCGCGTATGCTGGCTTTTCTGCAGCGCCTGCAGATCAGCCTGTTCGCCATCGACGAGGCGCATTGCGTCTCGCAGTGGGGGCATGATTTCCGCCCTGAGTATCTTCAGCTCGGGCAGCTTGCAGAGTTTTTCCCCAGCGTCCCTCGGATCGCGCTGACGGCCACGGCTGACAAGCGCACGCGCGAAGAAATCGTTCAGCGGCTGCATCTGGAAAACGCCGAACGGTTCCTCTCCAGCTTCGACAGGCCGAACATCTTCTACCGCATCGTGCCCAAGGAGCAGCCGCGCAAGCAGTTGATGGCCTTCCTGGCCGAGCGCCGGGGCGATGCGGGCATCATCTACTGCATGTCGCGCAAGAAGGTCGATGACATCGCCGCTTTCCTTACCGAGCAGGGCTTTCCCGCATTGCCCTACCACGCCGGATTACCGAACGAGTTGCGGGCCTTCCATCAGAAGCGCTTCCTCAACGAGGAAGGGCTGATCATGGTCGCAACCATCGCGTTCGGCATGGGTATCGACAAGCCCAACGTGCGTTTCGTCGCCCATCTCGATCTGCCCAAATCGCTGGAGGCGTACTACCAGGAAACCGGCAGGGCGGGGCGTGACGGCTTGCCGGCCGATGCCTGGATGGCGTACGGGTTGCAGGACGTCATCTTCCTCAAGCAGATGCTGAACAATTCCGAAGGTGACGAGCGGCACAAGCGCATCGAGCAACACAAGCTCGACGCCATGCTCTCGCTGTGCGAGGAAACCCGCTGCCGTCGTCAGGTCCTGCTGGCCTATTTCGATGAGCAGATGCCGGAGCCGTGCGGGCATTGCGACAACTGCGTCGACGGGGTCCAGACCTGGAATGCCACCGAGCCGGCGCGCCAAGCCCTGTCAGCTGTCTACCGCAGCGGGCAGCGCTACGGTGTCGGGCATCTGGTCGATATTCTGTTGGGCCGTGACAATGACAAGATTCGCAGCCTTGGCCATCAGCAGCTCTCGGTGTACGGCGTTGGCAAGGCGCTGTCCGAAGGCGAGTGGCGCTCGCTGTTTCGTCAGTTGGTGGCGCGCGGGCTGGCCGACGTCGACCTGGAAGGCTTCGGTGGGCTGCGGCTCAGCGACAGCTGTCGGGCATTGCTGCGCGGCGAGGTGACGCTCGAACTGCGCCGTGAATTGGCGACCAAGGCGCCGAAGTCTGCAGTCAGTGCGGCGAGCCAACTGGTACGCAGCGAGGAGCGCGAAACCTGGGAAGCGTTGCGGGCCTTGCGGCGTAAACTGGCCGAAGAGCACGGCGTACCACCCTATGTCATTTTCCCGGATGCGACCTTGCTGGAAATGCTCCGCAGCCAGCCCGGCTCCCTTGACGACATGGCGCGTATCAGTGGCGTGGGCGCGCGCAAGCTGGAACGCTACGGGCAAGCGTTCCTGCAAGTGCTGCAAGGTACGGCGAGTCCGGCTAGGTCGCCAGCAGACATCCGCCATGAACTCATTACCCTGGCGCGGGCCGGTATGACGCCCGCTCAGATCGCCCGTCAACTCGACTGCAGCGAAAAGAACGTCTACGCCATGCTGGCCGACGCGATCGGCCAGCAACAGCTCAGTCTGGAGCAGGCCCTGGACCTACCGGAGCCATTGCTGGGCGAGATCCAGGAAGCGTTTCTGGATGGCGAGGGCGAGCTACCGTCGGTTGCGGCGATTGCCGAGCTGTTTGCCGGACGGGTGCCCGAGGCGGTGCTGTTCTGTGTGCGAGCCTCACTACAGGCTGAATTCGAGCTCTAGCGTGGCACGCCCGGCACGCGGCGTATTGCCACTGTGCTGGGCGGTCGCGCGATCTAGCGCGGCGATTGCAATCCACGGTTACGTTGTTGGGCCGATGGTAGCCTTGCCAGCAATTTGGAGCTGTGGTTAGCTCGCTAATAATTAGTTTTGCAGGATCGCCGCTCCATGTACCCCGACCAACACCGCTTCGCCATGCAATTGGCGCAACTGTCGCGCGGCTGGCGCGCCGAACTGGATCGGCGGCTGGCAGATCTCGGTTTGTCGCAGGCCCGGTGGCTGGTCTTGCTGCATCTGGCCCGGTTCGACCACGATCCCACGCAACGCGAGCTCGCGCAAAGTGTGGCGGTCGAGGGGCCGACGCTGGCGAGGTTACTCGATGGCCTGGAGACGCAGGGCTTGGTCCACCGGCAGCCAGCGCCGGGGGACCGCCGGGCCAAGCTCATCACCCTTGGCGCTCCGGCGCGCCCGTTGATCCAGAAGATCGAAGCGATCTCGACCCAGGTCCGGGAGGAACTTTTCGATGGTATCGACGAGGAAGACCTGCGCAAGTGCCAGCAAGTGCATGAGCGAATACTGGCCAATCTGGTAAAGCGCTAGTCGCGTCGACCTGGCGGGCGGCGCGGGCTGAACCGGCTAGAAGCTGCGTCCAAGGTTCATGTACAGCGCACGTTCGGACTCGTCGTTCAAGCCATAACTGAAGTTGAGCGGACCCAGTGGCGTTTCGTAGCCAACGAAGATACTGCCGGCATTGATGTAGCCGCTGTCGAACTCGTTGTCATTGTTCCAGGCGCGCCCGCGCTCAAGCGATGCGCCGAGATAGAGCGGGAAATCCAGCGGCAGGAACGAACGCGGGGTCATCCGCCTAAAATAGATCAGGCGTGCCAGGCTGATGTTTTGTCCAGACAAGGCATCCTGGCGGAAACCGGATAACTGCCGCGCACCGCCGAGCAGAAAGCTCGATGTGACGACCTCTGCGTCGTCCAGGGTGCGCCCGTAGCGCCCTCCGAAGACCAGCGTATCCAATCCGAAACTCACGGCCTTGTCCAGGTTGAACTGCCATTGCCGGTAGCGTTGATCGGAGCCAAGGCTGGGCTCGAACTGGCGCAAGGTCAGGCCGATATCCTCGCCTTCGCGAGGAAAGTCGACGTTGTCTACTGTGTCGAACGAGTACTGCAGTTGGTAATAGCCTTCCTCGAACGTGAAATCCGGTAGCTGCTGGTCGCCGACGCGAACGTCCGCCTCACCCCAGGCCTGGCCCACGCCGAAGCGAATCTCGCCGTTGTTGGCGATCTGTCGCCCCAGGTTCAGGCCGTAGCCGTAGCGCTGAAGGCGGTACTCGGCGATCGGGTCGTTGTCCAGGATCGCCTCGACGTTCTGTGTTTCGGCGAACAGATTGGGTGCCACGAACCACCGCGAACCGGCATCCAGGGGTTGGTAGAACTCGCTGAACAACTCCTGGCGATCACCCAGTTGCAGGCGCGTCAGCCATTCCGCACCCAGCTCGTTGATGCCATTCTTGCGATAGCTGGCGCCGATGTTGAACGCGCTGTCGCCACCGAAGTCGTCCGACAGGTTGATGCCCAGGCGCAGGTAGTCGGTGCCGGAGCGCTTTTCGCGGGTCGTGATGATCAACGTATTGCCGGGGCTGCCATGCGCGACGCGATACTCGACCTGTTCGAAGTAGTCCAATCCGTAGAGGGTGCCCATGTCTTTCTGCAGGCCCTGCAGGTCGAGGGGTTCGCCCACTTCCTGACGGATGTGGCGGCGGATAACCGCGTCGCCCACTTTCGAATCGTTCTCGATGCGCACCGCAGTGATCAGCGGCGTCCGGGGTTCGGCTGAGCGGGCGAGACTCAAGGCGAGGTTGCCACCGCTCTCGCTGCGCATGGCGGACAGGCGGCCATCGAGGGCGTTAGCGGCGCGATAGCCGGCTTCGATGAGCGCCTGCGCGCGGCCGAAATCGGTCGAACCGAACCCCGCCAGCATTGGCTGCACCAGCAGGTCTTCCTGGCGCAGCGTCGCCAGTTGGGCTTCGGAATTGCGCCGAGTCATCATGGTAATTGACTGATTGAGCACATCGACCACCGTCAGCAATTGCTCACGTGGCTGTAAAGGCGTGCCGATGTCCACGACGATCAGCCGCTCCACCCCCATGTCGCGCGCGACGTCCATGGGAATGTTGTCGACCATGCCGCCATCGACGAGAAGTCGGCCATCGATCTCAACCGGCGCGAACACCGCAGGAATCGACATGCTGGCGCGAATCGCCTGGGGCAGATGGCCGCTGCGGAAGATCACCTTCTGATCGTTGGCAATATCGGTCGCCACCGCACGAAAGGGAATCGGCAATCTGTCGAAGTCGCGTGTGTCGCTGGTATGGACCAGGAGTCGCTCGAGCAGCAGAGCCAGGTTCTGTCCCTGGATGACGCCCAGGGGCAATCCGAGGCTGCCGTCGTCGCGGAAACTGAGCTTGCGTTTGACGAGAAAATCCCGGTCGTCCTGCTTGCGTCGAAAGGGAACATCCTGCCGCGGTGGGTCGTCCGACAATACTTGCTGCCAATCGAGACTCAGCGCCAGCTTTTCCAGCTCATCGACGCTATAGCCTGCTGCGTAGAGCCCACCGATGACCGCGCCCATGCTGGTGCCGGCAACCGCGTCGATACGCACGCCGTGCTCTTCCAGTGCCTTCAGCACACCGATATGCGCCAACCCCCGTGCGGCCCCGCCAGAAAGCACCAGGCCGGTGGTGGGCTGGGCATTGGCGAATCCTGTCAGTGGGGTCAGGAGGATCAGCAGGAAGACTAAACGGAACATGGCAACACCGGGCGCAAGGACTGCGAAATGGCGGCTATTATAAGCCCCCGTCAGCCTGAGAGTGCTCTGTCATGCCCGATTCCAAGCCGGAGATCGTCATCACCTACTGCACCCAATGCCAGTGGTTGCTGCGCGCGGCCTGGCTGGCGCAGGAACTCCTGTCCACCTTTGGCGACGACCTTGGGAAGGTCTCGTTGGTGCCCGCTACCGGCGGTACATTCCATATCAGCTGCGACGGTGTGCAAATCTGGGAACGCAAGCGGGACGGCGGCTTTCCTGAAGCCAAGACGTTGAAGCAGCGCGTGCGCGATCAGTTCGACCCGCAGCGTGAGCTGGGCCATAACGATCGGTAAGCGAGCCATGCCGCGCTGCGTCGTTCTGGCTGGGCTGTCTGCGGAGCGCAACAGGTGACACAGGCTGGGGAATCTCGCCTACCATCTGAGCAAGCAGACCGTGCGCATGGCATTTGCGCAGGGCGGTCTTCCGTCACCGATCATCACCGCACGCGATGCGCAGTCCCCCTGAACCAAACGGGTAGAGGAGTAATGTCATGTCCGTCATAGTCGGCCACAACTACATAGCCGGCGCTCGCAGTGCCGCAGGCACTTGCAAGCTTCAGAGTCACGACGCCACCAGCGGCCAAGCGCTGCCGTTCGAGTTCGTTCAGGCCACCGAAGACGAAGTGAGTGCGGCGGCCGAGGCCGCCGCTGCTGCCTATCCCCGCTACCGCGCGCTGCCCGCCGATAAACGTGCGCAATTCCTCGAGGCGATCGCCGACGAGCTGGACATGCTGGGCGATGACTTCATCGCTCTGGTTTGCCAGGAAACAGCACTGCCCTCCGGGCGAATCCAGGGCGAGCGTGCTCGAACCAGTGGACAAATGCGGCTGTTCGCCAAGGTGCTGCGTCGCGGCGACTTCTATGCGGCCCGCATCGATCATGCGCTGCCTGAGCGCAAGCCGCTGCCGCGTCCCGACCTGCGCCAGTGCCGCATGGGGCTTGGCCCGGTCGCGGTGTTCGGTGCCAGCAATTTCCCCTTGGCATTCTCTACAGCTGGCGGCGACACCGCCTCGGCATTGGCCGCCGGCTGCCCGGTTGTGTTCAAGGCACACAGCGGTCACATGGCCACTGCCGAACGGGTCGCCGATGCGATTGTTCGCGCCGCCGAGAAAACCGGCATGCCCAAGGGGGTATTCAACATGATCTACGGCGGGGGCGTCGGCGAGTGGCTGGTCAAGCACCCGGCAATCCAGGCGGTCGGCTTCACAGGCTCCCTGCGCGGCGGTCGCGCATTGTGCGATATGGCGGCCGCGCGCCCACAACCCATCCCTGTGTTCGCGGAGATGTCCAGCATCAATCCGGTGCTGGTACTGCCTGAGGCGCTGAAAGCCCGTGGCGATGCCATCGCCAACGAGCTGACCGCTTCGGTGGTGATGGGCTGTGGTCAGTTCTGCACCAATCCGGGCATGGTGATCGGCATGCGCTCGCCTGCGTTTACGTCGTTTCTCGAGCGGCTCGCGGGCTTCATGTCCGAGCAGCCAGCACAGACGATGCTCAATGCGGGCACGCTGGCCAGCTATGCCCAAGGCGTCGGGCATCTCCAGGCGCATACCGGGATCGACCGTCTGGCGGGCGCACCGCAGGACGGCAACCAGGCGCGGCCGCAGTTGTTCAAGGCCGATGCAAAATTGCTCATCGATGGGGACGAGCTGCTGCAAGAGGAAGTCTTCGGGCCAACCACCGTCGTGATCGAGGTCGCCGACAAGGCGGAACTGTTGCGTGCGCTGAACGGCTTGCGCGGCCAGCTCACCGCAACCCTGATCGCGGACCCGGCGGATCTGAACGAGTTTGGCGATCTCGTCGCGGTGCTGGAGCAAAAGGCCGGGCGGTTGTTGCTCAACGGCTATCCGACCGGGGTGGAAGTATGCGACGCGATGGTTCATGGCGGACCGTACCCGGCGACGTCCGATCCGCGAGGGACGTCCGTGGGAACGCTGGCGATCGATCGCTTCCTGCGGCCGGTGTGCTATCAGAACTTCCCTGACGCATTGTTGCCGGACGCCCTCAAGAACGCCAACCCGCTGGGAATCAACCGCCTGGTGGACGGCGAGTTGACCCACAGTGCGCTCCGGGCACCCTGACGCGACGTCTCGAGGCCGTGATCGGCGTGCTCGTTTTCATGGAGCGATACGCGTCGCCCGCTGGCCGGGCGGCGCCCTCAGTTGAGTGAACCTGGTGCTTCGCGAGGGCGTGCAGTCGGCACGGGCGGCGCTTTCAGTCGGCTGGTGATCACCGTGGCGAGGATGATCAGTGCGCCACCCGCCAGCATGCGAACTGTTGGCTGCTCGCTGAACAACCACCAGGCGAAGGCGATGCCATAGACCGGCTCGAGGGCGAAGATTACCGCGGTCGTCCGCGCCTTCAGCACCTTGAGGCTCGCCACGAACAAACTGTGGGCCACGCCCGTGCAGAACACCCCGAGCAGTGCCAGCCATAGCCAGTCCAGCGGCGGGATCTGAGGCAGCGAGGCCCAGGTAAACGGTAGCAGGCAGAGCAGGATGATGCCGTTCTGCCAGAGCGCGGCCTGTACCGGGTCGACGCCACGAGTAACGGCCCGATTGAGCAGTGAAAGCAACGCGAATGTCAGTCCCGAAAGAATGCCGTAGAGCAGGCCGATGGTGGTTTCGTTGGCCAGATCGAAATGCGGTGTGACCAACAGCAGGCCCGCGCATACCAGTCCCACCATGGCGAACTCCACCGGGCGGGTGCGTTCGCGAAACAGCAGACCTTCGAGCAAGACCGTGAAGGCTGGAAAGCTGGCGAAGCCCAGGGTCGCGATACCCACGCCGGCGATCTTCACCGCCATGAAGAAGGTGAGCCAGTGCGTACCCAGCAATACGCCGCCGAGCAGCAGGCCTGCGCGCTGACGCCAGCTCGGCCAGTGCCCGCTGCTGCGCAACATCTGCGCGGCCAGCGACAGGGCGATGACGGCGAACAATGCGCGGCCGAAGGTAATGAGCAGTGGTGCGCTTTCGGCCAGTTTGCCGAATACGCCTGAAAGACCGAACATCAGTGCGCCGAAGTGGATCGCCAGCAAGGCATTGCGGTGGGTCATGGTCGCTCGCCCGCTGCGTGGCACGGATTTCCGTCGGGAGGGTGTGGGAAGCGGGTACTGCTCATGGGACCTCGCAATCTGGCGCTGTAAGAATCGGTATGCGTCGAGAGGGTAAGGCTTGTCGCGTGGCGCGTCTGTCGCGCCCCTATCGGGAATCGTCGAGCGACTCGCGTCGCAGGCCCCTCGGCGTAGTACCGAATTGGCGGCGCAGGGCGGCGGTGAATGCGCTTTGTGAAGCATACCCGACCCGCGCCGCAATCTCGCCGACAGCCAATTGCGTGCAGGTCAGCAACGCGCGCCCTTGCTGCAGGCGGCGCAGTCGGACGAATTCCAGCGGCGTCAGGCCCGTTTCGCTGACGAAGCGTGCATGAAAGCGAGGAACCGACAGCCCGGCCAGCCGCGCAAGATCCTTGACCTCGAGCGGATGGGCCAAATGGCGGTCGACATGGGCATAGAGCGCAGCAAGTGGCAGCTGACCGCGGCGTGTGACAGGCTCGCAACCGCTGGCGAGGCTGGCCAGCAGGAGGACGGCGCCTTGTTCGCTGATGACCGGATCATTGATCGCACTGGCCGCCAACCAGCTGACCAACTGATTTTGCGCGGGGGTAAGGCGCAACGCCGCTGGCTCTTCCAATAGCCTTCGCCCGGACTCGCCGTGGTGTCCGAGCCGTTGCTGAAGCCAACGTCCGTCTGGAATATCGAGCACCAGGCATTGGCTTCCCCGAGCGCTGCCGCAGGCGTGGCGGACATCGCTTGGCACCACCGCCAGCAATTGCTGTTGAATCCGGCTGCCGCGACCGTCGATCTCGAAGTCCAGTTGGCCATTCAGGCCGAACACCAACTGGGTATGCGAATGGCTGTGGACGATCTGTTCATGACCATAGTGGCGCAGGGAAAGGATCGGCGGCATCGGTAACCTCGGCTACATCCTGATGGTCGGCACGGCGTTGCGGTGCTGCGCCGTGGCCTGGCGATGGCTACATGATGACCTTGTCGCGCAGCTTGTCGGCGGCCTGGTTGAGCGCCTGGATCACACGTTCCTTGTCGAAGTTCTGTACGCCGTTGGTGTCAAGGTACATCGAAAAGCCCGGCAACTCATGCTCGACGAAGCTGTTGGCCGCGCCCAGGTCGCGACGGAAATCCACGACCTGATAGATCTGTACGGGACGCGAGAAGCCCTTGACGCTGATCTGGCCGTTGTCGCGGCACATGATGACGTCCTTGACCAAGGAATAGGTCTCGTGGGAGATCAGGATTTCCCCGGCTTCGGCAGAGCTTTCCAATCGACTGGCCAGGTTCACTTCGCGACCGATGATGGTGTAGTCCATGCGGGTATCGGCGCCGAAATTGCCCACCGTGCAGTAACCGGTGTTGATCCCCATGCGGATTTCCATCGGCTTCGTAATGCCCTGCGCGCGCCATTGCTGGCGCAGCACTTTCATATGCTTGCGCATCGCGATGGCCATCGAAACCGCGGCCACCGCATCCTTTTTGGCGCCTTGGCTGGCGGGGTCGCCGAAAAACACCATCACACAGTCACCAACGAACTTGTCGATGGTGCCGCCGTACTTGAGGGTGATTTTCGACATCTCGTTCAGGTAGTTGTTGAGCAGATCGGTCAGGGCCTCGGCTTCAAGCTCTTCGGCGAGTTCGGTGAAGCCCTTGATGTCCGAAAAGAACACCGTGAGCTTCTTGCGCTGGGTTTCCAATCGTACGCTGCGTTTGCCGGAGAAAATCGATTCCCAGACCTGCGGCGAGAGGTACTTGGCCAGATTGCGGGCCAGTCGCGCAGCCTTCGCCTGCTGGGCTTCGACTTCCTGGCGCGCCTGGGCCAGTCGTATTCCCTGTTGGTGCACGTAGTAGGCGGTGATGCAGACATACAGCGTGGTGAACAGAATGCTGACCGTAGACACCAACGCCGGCGTCGCGCCGTCGAAGCGCAGTGGCACCAGCAGGCTGGTCAGTCCGATACCGATAGCCACCATCAGCAGCGTCATCAGCAAATGGCGCAGGCTGCCAATGACCAGCGCGCTGAACCCCAGCGTGAGCAGGAACATCAGGCTGGGCACCAGCGGGCCGCCGAGCAGCACGATTCCGGCACCGGCATTGAGGGCGTCGAGGCAGAGCAGGGTCTGGGAGGTCTGTTCCGGATATTGGCGCTTGAAGCGATAGCTCAGGTGATAGGCGAAATGCGGGTAAAGGAGCGTGTAAGGCACCATCCACAACAGATCGAGTGCGAATTGCTGGGTATAGACGCCGGCGGCGAGCGTGGCAGCGGAGGTCAGGTAAGCAAGAACCCGGGCGTAATACTCGCGCATTGGGCGAGTCGCGAGGCCGTTACGCCGTTCGCGGGTCACGGTTGGCATGATGGTTAACTATCCCTGGAAGGTCCGGCGGTCTAGGATGCGCCAGTGTAAGCGACGGCGCATCGAGCGACGCTGACCGCGATCATAACCAAGTCGCTGCGGTTGCGCCAAATCACCAATCAGCGCTGTGACGGGCAGCGGATATCGACCGCGAATGACCTCGGTCGCACCGTTCAGAAGCGGATTTTGCCGGTCAGCATGTCCTTGAGCATGACCCAGTCGCCGAGAAAGCTGTACAGCGGATACTGGAACGTCGCCGGTCGGTTTTTCTCGAAAATGAAGTGCCCGACCCAGGCGAACCCGTACCCGGCCAGTGGCATCGCGAGCAGCCATAGCCACTGCTGGCTGATCAGCGCATAGCCCAGTATGGCCAGTACCAGAAGGCTGCCTGCGTAATGCAGCCGGCGACAGGTGCGGTTGCTGTGCTCGGCGAGGTAGAACGGATAGAAGTCGGCAAAGCGGGTAAAGCGTTCGGCGGTTTGCGTGCTCATGTTGCACCTCCTGTTATTGTGTCGTCGCAGTCTAGATTCGCCGAGGCCATCTGGCCATGGGTTTGCGCAAGAACCCGGCGGTGCTGCGTTTACGCAAGCCGGAACTTGTGCGGCGGCGCGAGGGCCTTAATGTTCGACTGTTCAAAAGCGGCGGTCTAGCTTCGTCGCTTCCGTGATTCATCAGCAAAGGATGCCCAGCTTTGGCCAGTAGCCTGCTTGCCCTGATCGACGATATTGCGACGGTTCTGGATGATGTGTCCGTCATGACCAAGGTCGCCGCAAAAAAAACCGCGGGTGTACTGGGCGATGACCTCGCACTCAATGCCCAGCAGGTTACTGGCGTCAAAGCCGACCGGGAGCTGCCCGTCGTATGGGCCGTAGCCAAGGGATCGATGCGAAACAAGCTGATCCTGGTGCCGGCGGCGCTGTTGATCAGTGCGTTCATTCCCTGGGCGATCACGCCTTTATTGATGCTGGGCGGTGCGTTTTTGTGTTTCGAGGGGTTCGAGAAGCTTGCGCACCGCTTTTTCCATCGTGACGATGACCACCATGCGCAGCAGTTGAAAGCGCTGGCGGATCCGAGCGTCGACATGGTTGCCTTCGAGCGCGGCAAGATCAGCGGCGCGGTGCGTACCGACTTCATCCTCTCGGCGGAAATCATCGCCATTACACTGGGCACCGTAGCCGCCGCGAGCTTCACCGAGCAGGTCGCGGTGCTCGCCGGCATCGCCGTCATCATGACGGTCGGGGTGTATGGACTGGTGGCCGGTATCGTGAAACTGGACGATGCCGGTCTGGCCCTCAGCAAAAGCGCCAGTGGCGCCGTGCAGGCGATCGGGCGGGGCATACTGACAGTAGCGCCCTGGTTGATGAAATCGTTGTCGGTGATCGGTACGGCGGCCATGTTCATGGTCGGCGGTGGCATCCTCACCCACGGCATCCAGGCGATTCACCACTTCATCGAGGACAGCGCCCAGAACACCGTGGCGTTGCCCTATGTCGGCTCGGTGTTGGCAGGATTGCTGCCGACGGTGCTCGATGCGGCCTTCGGCATCCTCGTCGGGGGGCTGGTTTTCGCGGCGGTCACGCTGGGTGGACGATTGTTCAAGGGCAAGGCCGACGCAGCCTGATCGCGGCGTATTGCAGCGTCTGGTGCGGCGCGCCAGGCACACCATGTCATGACATCAGAGGGCACAGCAGATGGATGCATTCATGCAGGCGGCAGTCGACGAAGCGAGGAAAGGACTGGCTGAGGGTGGCATTCCGATCGGCTCGGTGATTGTTCATCGGGGGCAGATCATCGGCCGGGGACATAATCGGCGGGTCCAGCAGGGCAGCGCTGTGTTGCATGGCGAGATGGACGCTTTCGAGAATGCCGGGCGGCAGCCGGCCAGCGTGTATGCCGAATCGGTCCTCTATACAACGCTGTCGCCCTGCCCGATGTGCAGCGGGGCCATCCTGCTCTATGGCATCCCCAAAGTCGTCATCGGCGAGAATCAGACCTTCATGGGCGAGGAGCTGCTGTTGCGTGGCCGCGGCGTCGAGGTAGAGGTCCTGCAGGACGCTGGCTGTGTCCAGATGATGCGCGATTTCATTGCCAACAGCCCCGAGCTGTGGAATGAAGACATCGGCGAGACGTAAGGCGGGTCAATGTCGCCAGAACGACGGTGTCAGCATCACCAGCACGGTAATGATTTCCAGGCGGCCGAGCAGCATGCCGAACGACAGCAGCCACTTGGCGGCGTCCGGTAGGGTCGAAAAGTTGCCCGCCGGACCAATGACGGGGCCCAATCCGGGCCCAACGTTGCAGACCGCGGTGGCTGCTGCGGTGAGCGCCGTCAGCATATCCAGGCCCAGCAGGGCGAGTGCGAGCGCCAGCGCGCCAATGGTAATGGTGAAGAAGAACGAGAAGGTCAGGATCGACCGGACGATTTCCTCGTCGAGGGTGTGCCGGTTGTATTGCTGCTTGATCACGGCGCGAGGGTGTACGAGCTGCGCCAGGTTGGCGCGCAACAGGGAATAGGCCACCTGGAACCTGAATATCTTCAGACCACCGGATGTCGATCCGGAGCACCCTCCGATGAAGGTCAGATAGAAGAACGCCAGCACCGCGAATTCGCCCCAGAGTGTGTAATCGCCCAACGCATAGCCGGTGGTCGTCACCACCGAGACCACGTTCAGCGACACGATGCGAAGCGCGTCGAGAAACACGTAGTCCGAGTGGAACGTCAGCCAGGTCGCGAATGCCAGGCATATGATCACCAGCATGCCGACGAACCCTTGCACCTGCTGATCGTGAAGCAGCGCGTAGCGGTTACCGCGGATGGTCGAAACCATCAGGATGAACGGCAGACCGCCCAGTAGCATGAAGAACACGGCGGTCCAGTGAGCCGCCGGGGTGAATTTCGCCATGGAGCTGTCGGAGGTGGAATAGCCGCCAGTGGCGATGGTCGTCATCGCATGGTTGATCGCCTCGAACGGTGTCATGCCACTGAGCCAATAGGCGATACCGCAAAGCAGCGTCAGCGCGAGATAGACGATCAGGATCCACTTGGCCATGACATGCGAGCGAGGCATGGCCTTCTGCGACCAGTCGGACGATTCGGTCTGGAACAGCCTCATGCCACCGATTCGCAGCAGCGGCAAAATGGCGACCGCCATGCCGATGAAGCCGATGCCGCCGAGCCATTGCAACATGGATCGCCACATCAACAGGCCGGGCGAAGCGGAGTCCAGCCCGGACAGTACGGTAGAGCCGGTGGTGGTGATGCCTGACATCGTCTCGAAGAACGCATCGGTATAGCTGATGTGGTGAATCAGCATCATTGGCAGCGCGGCGAAGCAGCAGACCACCAGCCAGCTGGCCGTGGTAAGGAAATACATGTCGCGTGGACGCATCTGCGCCAGTTCCGGACGCCCCGGCGCAACCAGCGCGATGCCGCAACTGAAGGTAATCAGGCTGGCCCACAGGAAGGCCTGGAGATCGTCCGTCCGATCGAACGCAAACAGTGTGATCATCGGGATGACCATGCTGATCGCAAGCGTGATCAGGAAAATGCCGAGGATGAAACCGATGATACGCAGGGTCGGCAAGGCCATTTGTGTTCGCTGCTCGGCTCGAAAAGGGGCTCGCCATTCTACTCGGGTCACGGCGGCAGTAAACCGGCTATCGATTCGCTGAAAAATCTTTTCGGATGTGCCCCGCGGGGCTCTTCCCAAGTTCGTTGCGATGAATAGAATAGCGGCCCGGGCGCCGGCCCTTTCCCGGTTTCTGGATGTTCACCTTCCATGTCCATCGACAATCCCTGCCTCACGTGCGGCGCCTGCTGCGCGTATTTTCGTGTGTCTTTCTTCTGGGGTGAATGCGCCTCGTCCGGCGGTACCGTTCCTGACAGCGCGACCGTGCAGGTCAGCCCGTTTCACGTCGCGATGCTGGGTACCGAATCCAAGCCGGCGCGTTGCGTCGGGCTGATGGGCGACGTGGGATGTGGCGTGCGTTGCACGATGTACGAGCAGCGCTCGAGCACCTGCCGGGAGTTCGAGGCGTCCTGGGCCGATGGTCAGCACAACGCCCATTGCGACGCGGCACGCGCGGCACACGGTCTGCCTCCGCTGACGCCTCCGCTGACGCCTCCGCTGGAACCGCAGCTGTCCCCCGATCGAGTTGCCTGACGCTGGCGGTGGCGGTGATCGACTCACACCTCGGTCTGGCGAGCGGCTCGCTCGCGGCGACCGCTCCGATGCGCCTTCCGGGCGCTCGTGCAGTGTGGCCGACTCGCCTTGGCGGGCTATGGCATGGTCGCGGTGAAACGCCAACAGCCTCTAGAATGTCCGATTCGTTTTGGAGGTGATAATGGATGCTCTCGACTTGTTGCAGAACCGCGTTTCCGTGACCCGACTGGCTGAGCCGGCTCCGACAGCCGTTCAGCTGGACGTGCTGTTTCGCGCGGCGCTGCGCGCACCGGATCACGGCCAGCTCCGGCCCTGGCGCTTCCTGACCGTTGAGGACACCGCGCGTGAACGTCTGGGTGAGCTGTTCGTCGAGGCGCTTCGCTTGCGCCAGCCGGAGGCCGGCGAGGATGCGTTACGCAAGGCGCGCAAGATGCCGCTGCGGGCGCCGCTGGTGGTGGTAGCCATCGCGCGGGTTCTGCCTCATCCGAAAATACCTGAATCCGAACAAGTGCTCGCGGTCGCCTGCGCGGTGCACGGGCTGTTGCTGGCGGCGCATGCGCAGGGCTTGGGGGCAGTCTGGCGCACCGGTGAATTCGCCTACGATCGGCATGTCGCCCAACAACTGGGCCTGGCGGAGAACGAGCAGGTCCTCGGCTTCATTTATCTCGGCACGCCGGAAGGCAGTCTGCGTACGCCGCCTGAACTGGACCCGCGCTACTTCGTCAGTCGCTGGGATCGCAACGCGTAACGGCTCAATGCGGGCGCGGCAAGCTCGCTCCAGATGGCGTGGGCGGAAGCTTCAGGCTGGCAACGAATCCACCGTCCGGGTGGTTGCCCAGCAGCAGCTCACCGCCATGCCGTTCGGCGGCGCGGCGAGCGATCGCCAGCCCCAATCCGTGACCGGCGGTGGTCTGTCCGGGCGCTCGGAAGAACGGCTCGCTCAGTTGCGCCAGATGGGCTTCGTCCACACCGGGACCATGATCGCGGATGGTCAGCAGCACCCCGTCGCCGTCCACGGCGGCGCGCAGTTCGATCGGCGCTCCCTCGGGATTGAAGCGCAGTGCATTGCGCAACAGGTTGTCCAGCGCCCGTTCGAGCATGTCCGGCCAGCCTTGAAGTGCGATGCTGGCGTCAATGCGGGTTTCGATGCGCTGGGCAGGCGCCACGATGCGTGCATTCTCTTGCAACTGGTCGAATATCGACGGCAGATTCACGGTGGTCGCCGCGCCAGGCTCCGCGTCCAGCCGCGCCAACTCGAGTATTTCGCTGATCAGCGCTTCCAGGCGATCGCACTCCTTGGCCAGGCGCGGCCAGATGACTTCACGTTCGGCCGGGGTTGCGCGTTCGGCGAGCGCCAGGGCAATCCGCAGGCGCGCAAGCGGCGAGCGCAGCTCGTGCGAAACGTCGCGCAACAGCTGTCGCTGGCTGCCGATCAGGCTCTGCAGACGCGCGCCCATGCGGTTGAAATCCTTGGCCAGCACGCCTAGCTCGTCACGTCTCGTGGCCAGGCGGGCGAGGGAGTTCTGCTGATAGGTGGTCTGTCCGAGGTCATGCACGGCGCCGCGAAGACGATCGAGAGGGCGGGTGATGGACAGGGTGAGCAACAGGCTGAAACCGGTCAGTACCACCAGCGTGATGGCTATGGCGCTCAACGGCCAGAACAGGCTGCCACGATGCCAGGCCTGGAGTTCGGAGTTGGGAATGCGGTAAATGAACAGGTAGGTTTCGCCGCTGAGCGGGCTGGTGTAATCGGTGGTCAAGCGTCGCCAGGGCAGGCGCCCCGCGCGGTTTTCCTGGCGCGCCTCGAACGCGGCGGCACGGGCTGGGAAGGTTCCGCGGATGACCGGCTGACCGTTCTCGGCCAATACCTGCACGTCGACATGGAAGTGGTGCCGGTGCCGTTCGAGCATGAATTGCGCGGGCAGCGGGCCCTGGCGTTCGTAGACGCGTGTCCAGACTTCCGCCAGGTCCTTGACCCCGGGGTGCCGGTTGACGATCCAGGAGTCCTGGTTCAATGCGTGGCCGAGCAGCATGGCGAGGCCGGCGACCAGCGCGATTGCCAGCCAGAAGGTTGCAAGGATTCGCCAGAACAGGGATCGCAACGGTCATCTCTCCACAGCAAAGCCCGGCGGGCACCGCGTGAGGTGCTCGCCGGGCGGGTTGGTATCAGCCGGGGTCAGTTTTTCTGCTCGCGCTCGGCTTTCCACTGCGCGAACTCGGCACGTTCTGCACGTTTGGCTTGCATCTTCTCGTGCATCTCGTCGAACCGCTTCTGCTGCTCGGGCTTGAGCAGGTTGCGCATCTGCTTGTGGGTGGTTTCCTTGCTGGATTTGAGTTCGTCCTGCATGGCCTTGCGCTCGGACTCAGGCAGCTTGTCGAGATAGCGTTGGGTGATCTCGCGATGATTTTTCATCTGTTCGCCCATCAGCTTGCGCATGTCCTGTTTCTGTTCCTTGGTCAGGTCAAGCTGTTCGAACGGGGTGTGCTTGCCGCCGTGATGGCGATGGCCTTCTCCGGGCATCGCCATGGCAATGGCGGGGAGGGTCGAAGCGAAAAGCATGGCAATAAGTGTCTTGCGCATCATGAGGTCTCTCCTGTGTGTGAAACCGATCACCGGGAAGCGCCTGTGCGGTTCTGGTTTCGATCGGATGAGCCCAGTCTAGGGCGCGCAAGGTCAAGGGCGGTCAGCGCAGGGTAAAGGCTCGGTAAAGCCGATCAGGACGCGTAGAGATAGCCTCGGCTACGTAGCGCGACGATCCGCTGGCGGCCGTCGGGGTGCGGGCCGAGCTTGCGACGCAGGTTGCTGACATGCATGTCCAGGCTACGGTCGTACAAGGTCAGCTTGCGTCCGAGCGCCAGTTGCGCCAGTGCCTGCTTGTCCAGAGGCTCGCCAGGTTGGCTGAGCAACGCTTCGAGGATGCGGCCCTCGGACAGCGTCAGGGTCACTTCATGGTCGCCGACATTGGCGACGCCCCGCGCCGGGCTATAGCAAAGGTCCCCCAGCTCCAGTTGGCTCGGCGCGCTCGCTGGCTGGCTGCGTCGCAGCACGGCGCGTAGCCGAGCGGTGAGTTCGCGGGGATCGCAGGGTTTGGCCAGGTAATCGTCTGCGCCCAGCTCGAGGCCGAGAATGCGATCCAGCGGCTCGCCGCGGCCCGAGAGCATCAACACCGGCAGGTCGGGGTATTCGCTGCGCAGTTGCTTGAGCAACTCCAGGCCACTGCCGTCGGGCAGCATCACATCGAGTACGACCGCTGCCGGTTGGTCTTCGGCCAGTGCTGCCCGCGCGCTCTGCCCGTCGTGGCAGGCGCGAGCGGCAAACCCCTCCTGAGCCAGCCAGCTCACCAGCAGCTCGCAGAGTTCGATGTCATCGTCTATCAGTAACAATTCGCTCATGCTTCGCTCGTATCCGCTTCAGTTCAGCCACTGCCGACGGCGACGCCCCCGCGTGGTCAGTACGCCAAGCAGGAAACCCAGCACACCGACGCCGCCGCCCACGGCGAACCATTGCTGCGGGTCGTTGAGCAACTGCGGCCGGGCCTCTGGCAGGCTCTGCTGCAGCTGCGTGCGCAGGCGATGATTCTCCTGGCGCAGCCGTGCCAGCTGTGCGCGTTCGGCAGCGGTAATGGATATGCCCGAATTGTCGGCCACTTGTTCACGCTGCCGTTCGTTTTCGGACAGGCGCTGTTGCAGTTCAGCCTGTCGTTCGGCGGGCAGCGCGGCTGCGTCTTCATCGGCATGCGCCAGAGGCATGGCGATATTCAGGACGAGCAGCAGGGATAGCGAACCTTGGCGCATCGGAACTCCTTTTTCCTCAACGGGCCGCGGAAAAATCCACGGCCTGGCGACGACCTGGCGGCTTGCGCGGGTCGATTCAGGGAAATACTTGCTTGAAGGGTTTGACCACGACATTGCCGTAGACCCCAGCAGCCTTGTACGGATCAGCCGCGGCCCAGGCTTCGGCGGCTTGCAGCGAGTCGAACTCGGCGACAACCAGGCTTCCGGTGAAACCGGCAGCGCCGGGATCGTTGCTGTCGACTGCGGGGTGCGGGCCGGCCAGCACCATGCGGCCTTCGTTCTTCAACTGCTCGAGACGTGCCAGGTGAGCCGGGCGTGCGGCCAGACGATTGTCCAGCGAATCGGGGACGTCGGTAGCGATGATGGCGTAGAGCATGTTTACTCCTATGATTGTTCGGGTTCAGGTTGCACGTGGCGGATCAGGTAGAGGGCCTGGCCAGCCATGAAGAGTAGCGTCAGGCCCAGGCTGCCAAACACTTTGAAGTCGACCCAGATGGACGGATAGGCAAAGGCCACGAAGAGGTTGGCGAAACCGCAGACGACGAAGAACAGGATCCAGGCGACGTTCAGGTGGGTCCATTGCGCGTGTTGCAGCTGTACGGCGTGGCCCATCATGCGCTGGATGAGCGGTTTTCCGCCAATGAAATGGCTGCCGATGAACGCCAGTGCGAACAGCCAGTTCACAACGGGTGCCTTCCATTTGAGGATGGCCTCGCTGTGCATGGCCAGGGTCAGTCCGCCAAACAGGATGCAGGCCGCCAGCGTCAGCCATTGGCTCTTGTGCAGCCGGCGCTGATGGATCAACAGCCCGGCGCATACGACGATGGAGCTGGCGATGAGCACGGCGGTCGCACTGAAAATGCCGCCGAAGGTGATGCTTATATCCGCCAGTTCGATGCTTCTGGGCTCGAGCTTGTAGACCGCAAAGAACAGCAGCAGGGGTATGAAGTCGACGATTTGTTTCACGAACAGAGCCAGAAGCGGGATGTGGCCGGCATAATAGCAAACCGCGCTTTTGGCGAAACGCTGTCGTCCGGCGATTTACCGGACGCCGCGCAAGCTTTGGCGACGTTTCCACGACGGCACGAGCGCCCGCGGCGACGGTCTGTACCAGTATGCCGCCAAGCCTTTGGAGAATAGGTCCTGAATGATTGTTGATCTGCATTGCCACAGCACCGCGTCGGACGGCGTGCTTGCGCCTGCAGCGCTGGTGCAGCGGGCACATGCGCGCGGTATCGAGCTGCTTTCGCTGACCGATCACGACACCCTCGAGGGGCTCGATGCCGCGCGCGCTACGGCGGATTCGCTGGGCGTCCGGCTGATCAACGGCATCGAGCTTTCGTGTGTCTGGAACGGAGCGACCGTACATGTGCTCGGCTATGCGTTTCGCCGGGACGCAGAGGCGCTGAATAAGGCCATCGAAGCCTTGCATGAGGGGCGCTGGCGTCGGGCCGAACTGATCGCGCAGCGGCTGGACGCGAAGGGGATGCCCGGTTCGCTGGAAGGCGCACGGGCGGTGCAGCAGGAGCTGGGCGACAGCGGCAATGCCCCGGCGCGTCCTCACTTTGCTGAATACCTGGTGCGTGCCGGTCATGTCCGGGACCGCGCTGAAGCGTTCCGCAAGTGGCTCGGCTCGGGCAAGCTCGGCGATGTGAAGCAGCATTGGCCGAGCCTCGAGCAAACGGTGACGACCCTGCGCGAGGCCGGCGCCTGGATCAGCCTGGCGCATCCCTGGCAATACGAATTCACCCGTAGCAAGCGGCGGCGCCTGGTCATCGAGTTTGCCCACGCTGGCGGTCACGCACTCGAGGTGGTCAATGGCATGCAGCCGCTGGAGCAGGTAGGTGGCCTGTCGATCCTGGCCCGTGAGTTCGGCCTGATGGCCAGTGTCGGCAGCGATTTCCATGCGCCGGGCGACTGGTCTGAGTTGGGCATGTATCGGACCTTGCCGGACGATCTGCAGCCATTGTGGAGGCATTTCGAAGATGAACCATGCGAGTCTGTTGCCCGCTGAGCAGGGAGTTTTCATGAGTCAGTTTTTTCAGATACACCCGGAAAATCCGCAGGCCAGGCTGATCAAGCAGGCCGTTGAAATCATTCGCAGCGGCGGCGTGGTGGTGTACCCCACCGACTCGTCCTACGCCATCGGCTGCTCGATGGGCAACAAGGCGGGCATCGAGCGTATCCGCCGTCTGCGCCAGCTCGATGACAAGCACAACTTCACGCTGGTCTGCCGTGATCTGTCCCAGCTCGGCCTGTTCGCAAAAGTGGATACGGCGGCGTTTCGCCTGCTCAAGACGCACCTGCCAGGACCTTACACGATTATTCTGAGCGCCACCCGGGAAGTGCCGCGGATGCTGTTGCATCCCAAGCGGCGCACCATCGGCTTGCGGGTCCCGGCGCAGCCGATCGCCCAAGCTCTGCTGGCCGAGTTGGGCGAACCCTTGATGAGCGTCAGCCTGATCCTGCCCGGCGACACCGAACCGATGAGCGATCCCTACGAAATGCGCGATGCACTGGAGCATCAGGTAGACCTGATCATTGACGGCGGTTACGGTGGCGTCGAAGCTTCGACGGTCATCAGTCTGGTGGACGGCGATCCGGAGGTGGTGCGGGTGGGTTGCGGTGATCCCGCGCCCTTTACCGCCTGATCCGATTCGCCTTTTCGAACTCTACGAAGGAAACCCTTTTGAGCTCCATGGATTCGCAGCGACGTGTGGTCTCCGGTATGCGACCCAACGGCCGCCTTCACCTTGGCCATTATCATGGCGTCCTGAAGAACTGGGTCAGGATGCAGCATGAATATCAGTGCTTCTTCTGCATCGTCGACTGGCATGCGTTGACCACCGATCATGCGGCCGGTGCCGATATCGCCCGTAACGTGCAGGACATGGCGATCGATTGGCTGGCGGCGGGCGTTAGCCCGAGCTCGGCGACGTTGTTCATCCAGTCCCAGGTGCCCGAGCACGCCGAGTTGCACCTGTTGTTGTCGATGATCTGCCCCCTGGCCTGGCTGGAGCGGGTACCTTCGTACAAGGAACTGCAGCTCGATGCGCAGCAAAAGGAACTCGGCACCTACGGCTTTCTCGGCTACCCGCTGTTGCAGGCCGCCGACATCCTGGCCTATCGCGCAGGTGTGGTACCCGTGGGGGCCGACCAGTTGCCGCACATCGAATTCGCGCGCGACGTAGCGCGGCGTTTCAATCACCTCTATGGCAGCGAAGAAGATTTCGAGGCGAAAGCCGAGGCGGCGGTGCGCAAGCTCGGCAAGAAGAGTTCCAAGCTCTACGCCAGTCTGCGAAAGCAATACCAGGAACAGGGCGATCTCGAAGCCCTGGATACCGCTCGCGCATTGCTCAAGGATCAGCAGACCATCACTATCGGTGACCAGGAGCGCCTGTTCGGGTATCTGGAAGGCAGCGGCCGGCTGCTGCTGCCGGAGCCACAGGCGCTGCTGAGCGATTCGCCGAAACTGTCGGGCCTGGACGGCGGCAAGATGGCCAAGTCGGCCAGCAATTCTATTTACCTGCGCGACACACCTGAGGTGATCGAAGACAAGATCAAGCGCATGCCCACCGATCCGGCTCGGGTGCATCGCCATGATGTCGGAGAACCGACACGTTGCCCGGTCTGGCAGATG
The DNA here is from genome assembly GCF_009789555.1 of Stutzerimonas stutzeri. Taxonomy (NCBI): domain Bacteria; kingdom Pseudomonadati; phylum Pseudomonadota; class Gammaproteobacteria; order Pseudomonadales; family Pseudomonadaceae; genus Stutzerimonas; species Stutzerimonas stutzeri. The sequence goes on along the minus strand of NZ_CP046902.1, from coordinate 3,660,556 downwards.
CATCTTTCCCATTCGACCGACGAGGTCTGTCGGTGGGCCGAGCAAGGCTGCCGCAGCGCTGGAATCGGCTGCCTGGAATGCAAGGCGCCACTGATTGACGCTATCAAGCTTGAACTGGCGCCGCTCCAGGAGCGGGCGCTCGATTACGAGCAAAGCCCGGACCTGGTGCGCAGCATTCTTGCCGAAGGTGCTGAGCAGGCTCGCGACGAGGTTCGCGAAACGCTGGTGGTCGTACGCCAGGCCATGGGCCTGAACTACCGCTAGGGCCACCCGGCAAAGCGGGCTAAGCTGGCGCCGCTACCCGATTCGTTCGTTCCGTGGAGAAAGCATGCAAGAACCCCAGGCCGCAGCGGCGACCGATCCGCCCGGCGAGCAGTTGCGGCTGGCACTCGTCTACGGCGAGGCGTTCAACAACCTGCCGCAGGATCTGTATATCCCGCCCGATGCGCTTGAAGTCTTCCTCGAGGCATTCGAGGGACCGCTGGATCTGCTGCTGTACCTGATACGCAAGCAGAACATCGATATCCTCGATATTCCGGTGGCCGAAATCACGCGTCAGTACATGGGCTATGTCGAGTTGATGAAGGCCGTGCGATTGGAGCTGGCTGCCGAATATCTGGTCATGGCCGCGATGCTGGCCGAGATCAAGTCGCGTATGTTGCTACCCCGTTCGGCCGAAGTGGAGGAAGAAGAGCTCGATCCGCGTGCCGAGCTGATTCGTCGCCTGCAGGAGTATGAGCGCTTCAAGGCGGCCTCCGAGGACCTCGATCAATTGCCGCGGGTCGGCCGCGAACTGCATGTGCCGCGGCTTGAGGCGCCGGACGCCCGGGCGCGCAAGTTGTTGCCCGAGGTCAGCCTCGAGGAATTGCTGATTTCCATGGCCGAGGTGTTGCGCCGGGCCGATATGTTCGAGAGCCATCAGGTCACGCGCGAAACACTGTCGACCCGTGAACGGATGAGCGAGGTGCTTGAGCGGCTCAAGGGTGGCGCTTTCGTGCCGTTCGTTGCGCTGTTCGCGCTGGAAGAAGGCCGGCTCGGCGTGGTGGTAACCTTCATGGCCGTGCTGGAGTTGATCAAGGAATCCTTGGTCGAGCTGGTGCAGAACGAGCCCTTTGCGCCGATTCATGTTCGTGCGCGGGTCGAATAGCGCTCGCGCGCGCTGTGGCTGAATCGAGGTAGTCAAGGTTGAATCTTTCCGATCCCAAGGATCTCGCGTCCCTGCTCGAAGCGTTCTTGCTGGCTGCAGGCAAACCGATGTCGCTCGATCGAATGGCCGAGCTGTTCGAAGAGGCCGAGCGGCCTTCACCTGCGCTGTTGCGCAAGGCACTGGAGGTGCTCGACAAGTCCTGCAAGGGGCGCGCGTTCGAACTGAAAGAGGTCGCCAGCGGTTATCGCTTGCAGGTTCGCGGACGCTTTTCGCCCTGGGTGGGCCGGCTCTGGGAGGAACGGCCCCAGCGCTATTCACGCGCATTGCTGGAGACGCTGGCGCTGATCGCCTACCGCCAGCCGATTACCCGCGGCGAGATCGAGGACATCCGCGGCGTTGCGGTCAACAGCCAGATCGTCAAGACGCTGCTCGAACGCGAGTGGGTGCGGGTCGTTGGTCACCGTGATGTGCCGGGACGTCCGGCGATGTTCGCCACCACCCGACAGTTTCTCGACCATTTCAACCTTAAAAACCTCGACGAGCTGCCGCCGCTGGCGGTGCTGCGAGAGATGGAGCCGGAGCCGCTGCCGGTGGATGTGGAAGAAGCCCCCGTGCCGACGGCGTTGCAGGCTCGTGCCGATCTTGCGCTTGAGGCCGAAGACGCGCCTGGTGAGCGGACCAGCTTTCGCAGCCTTCTGGCGGAGCTGGACAGCATGGAAACTGGGCTCAAGACTGATTTCGACGACCTGCGCGACGAAACGCAGGCGCAAGGGTCAGGCCTTCCAGGCGAGGATCGCCGCGATTATTGATCAGCGGCTGTCGATCGCTCAGATGCATTCGGTAATCCGGAGGCTCAATGGGTGCCGCGTTTCGAGCAGGACGGGTGAGGGTCGTCTGGCGTCCAGCCGGTCAATCGATCGGAGCTGATCTCGATTATTGCGTCGAAATGGCAATGGGCGCTGTCATATCGCAAGAGGCGAGTGCTTTTCGCCCGGCTGCCACGGTCGGTCAGGCCCATTGATACGCTGGTTTGTTGGTAAAACTACAGATTCACGAGCAGGAGTGATGGCATGCACCCGCGGATTCAAGAAGTTACCGAACGATTGATCGAACGCAGCCGCCCGTCGCGACAGCGGTATCTTGCCCAGATGGCCGGCGCGGCAAGCGACGGGCCTCAGCGCGGCAGGTTGCAATGCGCCAACTTCGCTCACGGCGTCGCGGGTTGTGCGTCGTCCAGTGATAAGCAGGCCCTGCGGTTGATGAATGAGGCCAACGTGGCGATTGTGTCGGCCTACAACGATATGTTGTCGGCGCACCAGCCCTATGAGCACTTCCCGGACATCATCAAGCAGGCGCTGCGCGACGTCGGTTCGGTCGGACAGTTCGCCGGCGGCGTTCCGGCCATGTGTGACGGTGTCACCCAGGGCGAGGCGGGCATGGAAATGAGCCTCGCCAGTCGCGAGGTGATCGCCATGGCTACCGCCATTGCGTTGTCGCACAACATGTTCGACGCGGCGCTGTATCTGGGCATCTGCGACAAGATCATCCCAGGTCTGATGATCGGTGCGTTGCGCTTCGGTCATCTTCCGGCGGTCTTCGTGCCGGGGGGGCCGATGCCGTCGGGTATACCCAACAAGCAGAAAGCCGAAGTCCGGCAACGCTACGCCGAAGGCAAGGCCAGCCGTGAGCAATTGCTGGAGTCGGAGATGCTGTCCTATCACAGTCCGGGGACCTGCACCTTCTACGGCACGGCGAACACCAATCAGGTGGTGATGGAGATCATGGGACTGCATCTGCCAGGTTCATCCTTCGTCAATCCCTACACCCCGCTGCGCGACGAGCTGACGCGTGAGGCGGCGCGCCAGGTCACCCGCCTGACGCCGCAATCGGGCAACTACCTGCCGTTGTGCAAGATCGTCGATGAGAAGGCGATCATCAATTCCGTGGTGGCGCTGAACGCCACAGGCGGCTCGACCAACCACACGCTGCATATTCCGGCATTTGCCCAGGCGGCAGGCATCCAGCTGACCTGGCAGGACATGGCCGATATCTCCGCCGTAACGCCTACCCTGGCCAAGGTCTATCCAAACGGGCAAGCCGACGTGAACCATTTCCACGCCTGTGGTGGTGTGCCGTTCATGGTCCGTACGCTGCTCGATGCCGGGCTGTTGCACGAGGATGTCCATACGGTCATGGGGCAGGGGCTCAGGCAGTACATGCGCGAACCCTTTCTGGAGGACGGTCGTCTGGTCTGGCGCGAAGGGCCGGCGGCCAGCCTCGACGAAACGATCCTACGGCCGGCCGAGCGTCCGTTTTCCCCCGAAGGAGGCCTGCGCGTCCTGGAAGGTAACCTCGGGCGCGGCGTCACCAAGATTTCGGCGGTCGCGCCGGAGCATCGCGTGGTCGAGGCCCCGGCGCGCGTATTCAGCGACCAGACCGAACTGGCCCAGGCGTTCAAGAAGGGTGAACTGGAACGGGATTTCGTCGCGGTGGTGCGCTTCCAGGGGCCAAAGGCCAATGGCATGCCGGAGTTGCACAAGCTGACGCCGTTTCTGGGCGTGCTCCAGGACCGAGGCTACAAGGTGGCGCTGGTGACCGACGGCCGCATGTCCGGCGCCTCGGGCAAGGTTCCGGCCGCGATTCATGTATGCCCCGAGGCGCTCGATGGGGGGCCGCTGTGTCGGGTGCGCGACGGTGACATTATCCGTGTCGATGGCGAGACGGGTCAGTTGCGTGTGCTGGTTGACCAGGCGGCATTCGACGCACGAGAGCGGGTGATGGCACCGAGCGACCTGGGTATCGGGTGCGGGCGCGAACTGTTCGGTTTCCTGCGTACGGCCTTCAGCCCGGCGGAAAATGGCGCAAGCGTATTCACCGAGGCGCTGGAGGCGCTCAAGTGACGGGGCTGGTCGGGGATATCGGCGGCACCAATGCCCGTTTCGCACTGTGGCGCGACCAACGGATCGAGTCGGTGCGCGTCGTCCCAACCGCTGATTTCTCCTGTCCGGAAGATGCTATTCGCGCTTATCTACAAGGGGTCGGCCAGCGCGTCGAGGCACTGGAGGCTGTCTGCCTGGCCTGTGCCGGGCCGGTTTCCGGCGACGCGTTCGCATTCACCAACAACCACTGGCGCCTGAGTCGTCAGGCCTTTTGCCGGAACCTGGGCTTGAAGGATCTGCTGCTGATCAACGATTTCGCCGCCATGGCTTTGGGCATGACGCGTGTGCGCGACGACGAGCTGATCGAGGTGTGTCCCGGACGCTCCGAAACCGGCAGGGCTCGGCTGGTGATCGGGCCGGGCACCGGTCTAGGGGTTGCCACATTGCTGCCGCTTGGCGATGGCGGATGGCGCGCTTTGCCTGGGGAAGGCGGGCATGTCTGCCTGCCGATCGGTACGGCCCGTGAGGCTGCGTTGTGGGGCCTGCTGCACGAGAAGCTCGGCCATGTGAATGCCGAAGCGGTTCTCAGCGGCGGTGGCCTGCTGGCGCTGTATCGAACCAGCTGTGCATTGGATGGACAGCCGCCACGGTTCACTACGCCCGCCGAGGTAACAGCCGCGGCCCTGGCGGGTGATACCTACGCAAGTTCGGTATTGGAGCAGTTCTGTGTCTGGCTGGGCCGCATTGCGGGGGACAATGTGTTGACGACCGGCGCGCAAGGCGGCGTCTATATCGTTGGCGGCATCGTGCCACGCATCGTCGAATTCTTCCGGCACAGTGGTTTCCGCCAGAGTTTTCGCGACAAAGGCTGCATGAGTCGGTACTTCGACGACCTTCCGGTCTGGGTAGTGACCGCTGAATATCCTGGCCTGGAAGGCGCCGGGGTCGCGTTGCAACAACTATTGCAGGTGCCGTACCGCACGCGCTGACCCGCTTCGATACCGGCCAGTGACGGGCGCAGCCTGCCGGCTTTGATGCCCGTGCTGGAGCAGGACGGGCGGATCGCCCTTGTCTGGCGTCAGGCTCAATGCGCGCGATGCGCGCTTCGGAGGGCGATCCACAGCGCTGGCAGTCTGGCCAGCCAGTCGTCACACGTTGGGATTGATCGACCCGATAGCTTCATTTAGTTAGAACCTCCTGGCCGGGCGGGTCTCTACTTAGGCGAAGCGGTAGTCCTCACGCTGAACGGGAGGTGGATTTGGGCGACAAGGCGAAGAACCCATGCGTCAGCATTTGCAAGCTCAAGGACGATGTCTGCATCGGCTGCGGGCGCAGCCGCGAAGAGATGAAATCCTGGAAAAAAATGAAGAACAAGGAGCGCAAGGCGGTCAACGCGTTGGCCACCGAGCGATTGAAAGCGCTCGGCAAGGCGCGCAAGAAAGGCCGGTGATCACTCCTCTTCGGCCGGGTAGCGCGTTGCCAGCAGGCTCTCCTTGATCTTGCGCAGGTGTGGCTGGAAATCCACGCCGCGCCGAAGCGTAACGCCCGCGGCCAACGCGTCCAGCACGGTCAGTTGAATGATCCGGGACGTCATCGGCATATAGATATCGGTATCTTCAGGTAGCGGAATGTCCAGACTCAGCGTGCAGACCCGGGCCAGCGGAGAGTCCGCGGCGGTCAGGCCCAGCACTGATGCCCCGTTGTCGCGTGCCATCGCCGCCGCCTCCACCAGTTCGCGGGTGCGCCCGGTGTAAGAGATGATCACGAACAGATCGCCGGTGTGGGCGACCGACGCCAGCATCCGCTGCATGAGTACATCGCTGTGCGCGGTGACTGGCAGGTTGAAGCGAAAGAACTTGTGCTGGGCGTCCAGCGCGACCGACGCGCTAGCGCCAAGGCCTAAGAAATGGATCTGACGTGCTTGAATCATCAGGTCCACCGCGTGGCTGATCACCTTTGGGTCGATCGCCTGGCAAGCGCTATCGAGCGAGGCAATGGCGCTGCCGAAGATTTTCCGCGTGTAGGCTTCGGGGCCGTCGCCGGCTTCCACGGCGCGGCTGACGTAGGCGGCTCCGCTGGCCAGACTCTGCGCCAGTTGAATCTTGAGAATGGGATAGCCCGCAACGCCGAACGAGCGGCAGAATCGGTTGACGGTCGGCTCGCTGACCTTCGCCGCCTGGGCCAGCGCCGCAATGCTGTAGCGAGTCGCCTGTTGAGGGTCGCTCAGGATCACCTCGGCGACTTTCCGTTCCGCTTTGTTCAACTCCTCGAGCCGATTTTTTATCTGTTCCAAGAGATTTTTCATGCGATCCATGTCTCTTCTATCAAGGGGCTACGAGTGCCGCAGCGGCACATTGCCTGCATTGAACGCGAAAAAAGCCGCAGTATGTTGTTTTAATAAAAACATTGTGTGCTTAAATTGCGTGAATTGACCTGTCAAGCCGTCTTAACTGGTTAGTATAAAATCATGCCTGCTATCACTGTTGACGCGACCACCTTTGCTTTGTTCGGCGCCTCGGGCGATCTGGCGTTACGCAAGCTGTTCCCGGCACTTTACCAGTTGGATCGAGCGGGACTGCTCCACAGCGATACACGCATCCTGGCGCTTTCGCGTGATCATGGAGAGCCGGCGGCCCATCTGGAGCGGATCGATCAGGCGCTGCGCCGGTACGTTCCCCCGGCAGAGCTTGACGAGGCGGTGCTCGGGCGTTTCCAGGCGCGGCTTGACTCGTTCACGATGGATTTTCGCAACGCCCAGGACTACCCGGCATTGGCCGACGCGGTCTCGCCGGGCCTGCCGCTGATCGCCTACTTCGCAACGCCTGCCTCGGTGTACGGTTCGATCTGTGAGCACCTCGCGGCGGTCGGCTTGGCCGAGCAGACCCGGGTGGTACTGGAAAAACCGATCGGTCATGATCTCGCCTCTTCGCGAGTGGTGAACGATGCGGTCGCCCGGTACTTCCCCGAGACGCGGATCTACCGGATCGATCACTATCTAGGCAAGGAAACCGTGCAGAACCTGATTGCACTGCGCTTCGCCAACAGCCTGTTCGAGACGCAATGGAACCAGCACCATATCTCGCACGTCGAGATAACGGTCGCCGAGACTGTCGGCATCGAGGGGCGCTGGGGGTATTTCGATCAGGCCGGGCAATTGCGCGACATGATCCAGAACCACCTGCTGCAACTCCTCTGCCTGATCGCGATGGACCCGCCGAGCGACCTCACCGCTGACAGCATCCGTGACGAGAAGGTCAAGGTGTTGAAAGCGCTGGCACCGATCTCTCCGGAGCGTCTTGGTACGCAGGTGGTGCGCGGACAGTATGTGGCAGGGTCCGTCGCTGGCAAGGCCGTGCCGGGCTACCTCGAAGAGGAGAACTCGAATGCCGAAAGCAGCACCGAAACCTTCGTTGCGCTGCGCGCCGACATCTGCAACTGGCGCTGGTCAGGCGTACCGTTCTATCTGCGAACCGGCAAGCGCATGGGCGAGAAACTTTCGCAGATCGTCATCCATTTCAAGGAGCCGCCGTTCTATATCTTTGCGCCTGAGCAACGCTCCCTGACCAGCAACCGGCTGATCATCCGCCTGCAGCCGGACGAGGGTATCTCGCTGCAAGTGATGACCAAGGAGCAGGGGCTCGACAAAGGCATGCATCTTCGCAGCGGGCCGCTGCAGCTGAATTTCTCCGAGACCTACAAGCGTTCGCGCGTCCCCGATGCCTATGAACGCTTGTTGCTCGAGGTCATGCAGGGTAACCAGAACCTGTTCGTGCGAAAGGATGAGATCGAGTACGCCTGGAAGTGGTGTGACCAGCTCATCGATGGGTGGTCGCGTCTCGGCGACGCCCCGAAATCCTATCCCGCCGGGTCCTGGGGCCCGGTGGCATCCATCGCTCTGATCACACGTGACGGGAGGTCTTGGTATGGCGATCTCTGAACTCGAACTGCCGGCCGGCGTGGTCGCGCATCCCCAGTCGGATGCCGAGCAGTTGGCTCGGGCGCTGGCTGACCGGGTGTGCGAGGCACTGAGCGAGGCTCTGGCGGCCCGGGGCAAAGCCAGCCTGGTGGTGTCGGGGGGGCGTAGTCCGATCGCGTTCCTGGAAGCCCTGTCAACGCGCCAGTTGGATTGGTCGAGGGTGCAGGTCAGCCTGGCCGATGAGCGCTGGGTCGACGTAGACGATCCAGACAGCAATGAAGGGCTTGTGCGACGTCACCTGCTGCGCAACGCTGCGGTCGACGCGCAGTTGATCGGCCTGTACCAGCCAGCCGAAACACTGGAGCAGGCTGCGGAGCAAGCGAATCGACGGCTGCGTGATCTTGGTCGGCCGATCGATGTGCTGGTACTCGGAATGGGCAATGATGGTCACACCGCGTCGTTGTTTCCGAACAGTCCACTGCTGGCACGAGGGCTTGATCCCGCTGGGCGTGTCGATTGCCTGCCGATGCGGGCGCCCAGTGCACCGGAGCAGCGCATCAGCATGACCTATCCGTTGTTGGCGTCCGCCCGGATCCAGTGCCTGGCGATTCAGGGGCAGCAGAAGCTGGACACGCTGCGCCAGGCTATGCAGCTCGAAACCTTGCAAATGCCCATCGGCGCATTTCTGCATTCCCCGCTAGAGATTTACTGGTGCCCGTGAGGCCCGAGGATTTTTTCATGACCATGGACCAGAAAAACGCGCTGATCGAACGGATCTGTACCGAGGCGCGCATCCTTCCCGTCATCACCGTCGGCAGCGAGGAGCAGATCCTGCCGCTGGCCGATGCGCTCGCGGCAGGCGGGCTTACGGCATTGGAAATCACGTTGCGCTCGGCCCATGGGCTTACAGCGATTCGCCGCCTGCGCGAAGAGCGGCCGGAGCTGTGCGTCGGGGCCGGGACGGTGCTCGATAAACGCATGATGGATGAGGTCGAGGCGGCGGGTGCGCAGTTCATCGTCTCGCCCGGCTGTACCGATGAACTGTTGCAGGCCGGTGTGAACTGTTCGGTTCCATTGTTGGCCGGTATCAGCAACGCATCCGACATCATGCGTGGCTACGCGCTCGGCTACCGCCGCTTCAAGCTGTTTCCTGCCGAGGTGTGCGGCGGGGTCGCTGCGATCAAGGCGCTCGGCGGGCCTTTCGCCGACGTGCGCTTCTGTCCGACCGGTGGCGTCAACGCCGACAATGCGGCGCGGTACTTGTCGCTTTCGAACGTGATGTGCGTTGGCGGTACCTGGATGATCGACAGTGCAGCACTGAAGAACGGCGATTGGGCGGCCATTCGGCAGGCCACCGCTGAAGCGCTGGCGGCACTCGACCGATGATGAGTCTGCGTGCACGATGCGTCTGGCGCATCGTGCGGTTCCGCTTGCCAACCTTGCTAGTGCGTTGACGAACCGGTGCGCGTATAGTGCGCGGCCTTTCTATCGGAACTGCCACACCGGGAGGTGCCCAGATGACCGAACACGACGATACAACCCCTCATATTGCCCACGGCGAAAAGCTGCAGAAAGTGCTGGCTCGTCTTGGCCTGGCTTCGCGACGCGATGTCGAGAACTGGATTGCCGCTGGCCGGGTCAAGGTCAACGGCGCCGTCGCAACGCTAGGCCAGCGTGTCGACCTGCATGACGCGATTGCGGTCGACGGGCGCCTGCTCAAGCGTGAAGAAGCCAACGAAGGGGTCCGCCGCGTCCTGATTTACAACAAGCCGGATGGCGAAATCTGCACCCGCGACGATCCCGAGGGCCGGCCAACGGTTTTCGACCGCCTGCCTCGTCCGAAAGAGGGTCGCTGGATCAATATTGGCCGGCTCGATATCAACACGACCGGTCTGCTGTTATTCACCACCGATGGCGAGCTGGCCAACCGCTTGATGCATCCTTCTTACGAGATGGACCGCGAATACGCGGTGCGTGTGCGTGGTGAAGTCGATGACGAGATGATCGAGCGCTTGAAAACAGGCGTCATGCTCGAAGACGGGCCGGCACGATTCACCGATATTCAGCAAGCGCCCGGCGGCGAAGGCTTCAACCACTGGTACCACTGCGTGGTAATGGAAGGCCGTAACCGCGAGGTGCGCCGTCTTTGGGAGTCGCAGGGGCTCGTGGTCAGTCGGCTGAAGCGCGTGCGGTTCGGGCCTGTCTTCATGACCTCTGACCTGCCGATGGGGCGCTGGCGCGAAATGTCCCAGGGCGAGGTGGATATCCTTAGCGAGGAGGTCGGTCTCAAACCGGTTGCGCTGCCGGGCATGAAGGCAAAGACCAAGGACAAGCTCGACCGCATGCAACGCAAGGTGGCAAAGCCGATCGGGCGCGGCGAGCGCCGGCCCAGGGTGCTGCGCTCGGCTCATGAGGCCGATGCGCCAAGCGGTGGCGGGAAAGGCCGTCGCTCGCGCGATGACCAACCCGCGCGCAAGCCGCGCGATGCGGATGAGCGCAGCAAGCCAGGCCGCGGTACGCCCGTGGCGGAGCGGCCCAGCGCTGTCGGGCGTGATCGTAAACCATCGCCAACCAAGCGCAACGGGCCGCCAGCGTCAGACGGGCAGCGTCCCGGTTTCGGGCGGGGCGATCGCTCGAAGCGCCCTTGAGTGCTGAGGTGAAACGATGAGGGCGGGGCCGTAATTGGCCCCGCCCTTTTTTGTATCCGATTGCTCGCCTCGTTTATAACGCGGCGGCGTAGCCGGTCGCAGCCTGCGCGCTTGGCCTGGTTAGCGCCTGATCGGGTCGGCGCAACAATTCGTTTTGAGCCGCTCAGGCACGATACGCGGCGTAACCCAAGCTGGCAGACAATCGAATCCGCTGATCGCCCACAAAAAAAGCGGTGTCAGCGAAACGGCAGAATGATGTCGGTTGGATATTCAAGGGTTTACAGGAGCGCGTGAAAACAGGCGCTCCTGTCACGGGGCCTTATTGCGCGTCCAGTGCCTGGCCGTTGATCCCGTTGCTGTCTGGTCCCATCAGGTAGAGATAGACCGGCATGATGTCGGCGGGCGCCGGGTTGACCGCAGGATTTTCCCCTGGGTAGGCCTTGGCGCGCATGTCTGTACGGGTGGCGCCCGGATTGACACTGTTGCTGCGCACGGATGTCGTGCCGTCCAACTCATCCGCCAGCACCTGCATCAGCCCCTCGAGGGCAAACTTCGATACGGCGTAAGCGCCCCAGTAGGCACGGCCTTTTCGCCCGACGCTGCTGGAGGTGAACACCACCGAAGCATCCTTCGCCAACTTGAGCAGAGGCAGCAGGGTACTGGTCAGCAAGAACGCGGCGTTGACGTTGACCTGCATGACGCGCATGAAGTTGTCACCAGACAACTGCTCGATGGGTGTGCGTGGACCCACGATACCAGCGTTGTGCAGCAACCCGTCCAAGCGGCCGAATTCCCGCTCGAGGGTGGCCGCCAGTTCATCGTATTGATGCGGCAGGGCCGTTTCCAGATTGAGCGGGATCACTGCGGGTTGCGGCCATCCAGCGGCTACGATGTCGTCGTATACCCTGTTCAGGTTCTCTTCGCTTTTGCCCAGCAGCAACACGGTCGCACCGTGGGCGGCGTAGGCTTTAGCGGCGGCTTCGCCAATCCCGCGGCCAGCGCCGGTAACCAGAATGATCCGATCCTTGAGCAGGTCGGGACGGGCGGAATACTCGAACATCTGAAACCTCATGTGCATACGTGGGCCAAGGCCCACCGATCATTATCGATGGAAACGGGGCTGACCAAGGGTCAGTTCCAGACGGTGCGATCCAGCAATGCCCGTAATTGGAGCGGGTGATCGACGACCGCGTCCGCGCCCCAGGTGTCGGGATCGTCGTCGGGGTGGATATATCCATAACGCACCGCGGCGGTACGGCTACCGGCCGCACGGCCCGATTCGATGTCGCGTAGGTCGTCCCCGACGAACAGGACGGTCGCAGGGTCCAGGTCCAGTTGGCTGCATGCCAACAACATGGGCTCCGGATCGGGCTTGCTTTTGCTGACATGATCGGGGCAGATGAGGACGGCTGAGCGGGAAGCAAGCCCCAGCTGATGCATGATTGGCTCAGCGAAGCGCAACGGCTTGTTAGTGACCACGCCCCAGATCAGGTTGGCTTTTTCGATCTCGGCGAGCAGCTCTTCCATGCCGTCATATAGCCGGCTCTGCACGGCACAATGACGCTGATAGCGGTCCAAAAACTCCAGTCTCAGTACTTCGAATTCGTCGGACAGCGGGTCCACGTCGAACGCGCTCAGCACCATCGCCCGAGCGCCCCCGGAAACGACATCGCGGACCTGCTGATCGGGTACCCGATCGAGGCCGCGAGCCAGACGCATGGCCTGTGCGACGGCGATGAAGTCCGGAGCGGTATCGAGCAGCGTACCGTCCATGTCGAATAACACCGCGCGCAAACGCATCAGGCCTCCCGGATCGTCTGGATCATATAATTCACATCCACATCCGACGATAGCTTGTAATGCTTGCTCAGCGGGTTGTAGGTCAAACCTATGATGTCCTTGACCGCCAGCCCTGCTTCGCGGCTCCAAGCGCCCAATTCCGATGGGCGAATGAACTTGCGGTAGTCATGAGTGCCGCGCGGCAACAGTTGAAGCACATATTCCGCGCCGACAATGGCGAAGGCATAGGCCTTCGGGTTGCGGTTGATCGTCGAGAAGAACACCTGCCCGCCAGGCTTCACCATCGTGTAGCACGCGCGAATGACCGAAGCGGGATCCGGAACGTGCTCGAGCATTTCCAGGCAGGTGACGACATCGAATTGCTCGGCTGACTCGATAGCCAGCGCCTCGGCGGTGATCTGTCGATACTCGACGTTCAAGCCAGATTCGAGCAGATGCAGCCGGGCAACGGACAGGGGGGTTTCGCCCATGTCGATTCCGGTTACCGTGGCGCCGCGCTGGGCCATGGCCTCACTGAGTATTCCACCGCCGCAGCCAACGTCCAGAACGTTCTTACCGGCCAGCGAAACGTGCTCGTCGATCCAGTTCACCCGAAGCGGATTGATCTCGTGTAGGGGCTTGAACTCGCTTTCGCGGTCCCACCAGCGGTGGGCGAGGGCTTCGAATTTGGCGATTTCGGCGTGGTCGACGTTGCTCATGGTCTGTTCCGTTTGAAAGCTTGAGGGAGAAGCTCGAGCGGCGGTGCTCATGTTGCCAGCTTCTGTCAGACGAAGGCGCTCTGGTGGAGTGCTCCGTGTACGTCAAGTTGTCGCAGTGCTGCAAAAAGGGCGCCTCTCAGTTTCTTGCGCCGATCTTCTGTCCCCACTCCCTGGCTGTTGCGACGAGGCGGTCTTCATCCATGCGGGTCAATTGACGGTTATCGACCAGCTGCTTGCCGCCTACCCATACATGGCGTACGCAGTCTCGACCGCTGGCATAAATGAGTTGTGAGACGGGGTCGTAGACGGGCTGTTGTGCGAGGCGCGACAGGTCGAACGCCACCATGTCCGCGAATTTGCCGATTTCCAGCGAACCTGTGTGATCGTCCAGTCCGAGCGCGCGAGCGCCGTTGAGCGTTGCCATGCGCAGCGCACGATGGGCATCGAGCGCGGTGGCCGACCCCGCGACCGCTTTTGCAAGTAGCGCGGCGGTACGGGTCTCGCCCAAAAGGTCGAGATCGTTATTGCTGGCTGCGCCGTCGGTTCCTATGGCGACATTAACGCCCGCTTCCCATAGCCGCTCGACTGGGCAGAAACCGCTGGCCAGTTTCAAATTGGACTCCGGGCAATGAATTACGCTGCTGTTGTGCTCGACCAGCAGGGCGATATCGTCATCATTTATCTGGGTCATGTGAACGGCTTGAAAACGTGGGCCGAGCAGTTGCAGGCGGGCCAGGCGGGCCAGCGGTCGTTCGCCGTGCTTGCTCAGCGCTTCCTCCATTTCATGCGCCGTTTCGTGGACGTGCATATGAATGCCGATATCCATCTCCGCAACCAGTGTGCGAATGTTTTCCAGCGTCCGGTCGGCCACTGAATAGGGTGCATGTGGGCCAAACGCGATACTTAGACGAGGGTGATGCTTGAGGTCGTCGAACAGTGCGACACCTTTTCGAAGCGCCTCATCGGCATCACGTGCGCCGGGAATAGGAAAATCCAGCACGGGAATGGTTATCTGGGCTCGAATCCCGTGCTTGTGGACCAGTTGGCTGACGACTTCCGGGTGGAAATACATATCCGAGAAGCACGTAATGCCGCTTTGCAACTGTTCTGCGATCGCCAATTCGCTTCCGGCCTGTATAAAGGCTTCGTCGACCCATTGGCTCTCCGCCGGCCAGATATGCTCGCGCAGCCAGGTCATCAAGGGTAAATCGTCAGCCAGCCCACGGAACAAGGTCATTGCCGCGTGTCCGTGCGCGTTGATCAGGCCGGGGGCGAGTAGCTGGCCGCTCAGATCGAGCGTTTCTCGGGCAACGTACTTGCTCGCTTCCTCGCGGGACGCGATGAGCACGATGCGGCCGTCACGGACGCCTAGTGCATGATTGGTCAGGACAATCCCGGCTGGCTCGACCGGGACGAGCCAGGTCGGCAGCAATAGAAGATCGAGCGGGTCGGCAGCTGTATGCGGCATGGAAGTCTTCGAACCGAGTCAGAAAGGGCTTCAGTGTAAAGCCTGTCGAGCCTAGATTTGAAGGAATGGCGAAACTCGACTAATAACCTCTATATAAGCGCGCTTGCGAGGCGGGCGAGGCCCCTGTAAAAAATCCGAAAACAAGCGTTGACGTGTGATTCTGAGGGCCTATAATGCGCACCTTCTCCGGCGCAGGGCCTTGGCGAAACCTCTTGAAAATCAAGAAGTTAGCTTAAAATAAGGGCTTGCACGGACGGTGAATTCGAGTAGAATGCGCCGGGCTGGCAGGGCGGTGGTTGAGCGCTGTTGGTGGCTTCGGTCGGGTTGGTCGGAGGCGGTGTAAAGAGGTGGTTGACAGCGGTTTCAGACGCTGTATGATTCGCCTCCCGCTGACGAGAGACGCAGGTTGATCGGAAGCGCAAGCGGTTGAGAAGAAAGAAAAACTTCTTCAAAAACAGCTTGACGAGAAACAAGGCTGCTGTAGAATGCGCGGCCTCGGTTGAGACGAAAGACTTGATCGAAACGCTCTTTAACAACTGAATCAAGCAATTCGTGTGGGTGCTTGTGAGGTAAGACTGATAGTCAGCAAGATTATCAGCATCACAAATACTCAACGAGAAATCATTGAGTGACTTTTTGAAAGAGCGATCTTTCGAAGAGATTTGCGATTGCTGAGCCAAGTTTAGGGTTTTCTCAAAACCCAAGCAGTATTGAACTGAAGAGTTTGATCATGGCTCAGATTGAACGCTGGCGGCAGGCCTAACACATGCAAGTCGAGCGGACGAAGGGAGCTTGCTCCCGGATTCAGCGGCGGACGGGTGAGTAATGCCTAGGAATCTGCCTGGTAGTGGGGGACAACGTTTCGAAAGGAACGCTAATACCGCATACGTCCTACGGGAGAAAGCAGGGGACCTTCGGGCCTTGCGCTATCAGATGAGCCTAGGTCGGATTAGCTAGTTGGTGAGGTAATGGCTCACCAAGGCGACGATCCGTAACTGGTCTGAGAGGATGATCAGTCACACTGGAACTGAGACACGGTCCAGACTCCTACGGGAGGCAGCAGTGGGGAATATTGGACAATGGGCGAAAGCCTGATCCAGCCATGCCGCGTGTGTGAAGAAGGTCTTCGGATTGTAAAGCACTTTAAGTTGGGAGGAAGGGCAGTAAGCTAATACCTTGCTGTTTTGACGTTACCGACAGAATAAGCACCGGCTAACTTCGTGCCAGCAGCCGCGGTAATACGAAGGGTGCAAGCGTTAATCGGAATTACTGGGCGTAAAGCGCGCGTAGGTGGTTTGTTAAGTTGAATGTGAAAGCCCCGGGCTCAACCTGGGAACTGCATCCAAAACTGGCAAGCTAGAGTATGGCAGAGGTGGTGGAATTTCCTGTGTAGCGGTGAAATGCGTAGATATAGGAAGGAACACCAGTGGCGAAGGCGACCACCTGGGCTAATACTGACACTGAGGTGCGAAAGCGTGGGGAGCAAACAGGATTAGATACCCTGGTAGTCCACGCCGTAAACGATGTCGACTAGCCGTTGGGATCCTTGAGATCTTAGTGGCGCAGCTAACGCATTAAGTCGACCGCCTGGGGAGTACGGCCGCAAGGTTAAAACTCAAATGAATTGACGGGGGCCCGCACAAGCGGTGGAGCATGTGGTTTAATTCGAAGCAACGCGAAGAACCTTACCAGGCCTTGACATGCAGAGAACTTTCCAGAGATGGATTGGTGCCTTCGGGAACTCTGACACAGGTGCTGCATGGCTGTCGTCAGCTCGTGTCGTGAGATGTTGGGTTAAGTCCCGTAACGAGCGCAACCCTTGTCCTTAGTTACCAGCACGTGATGGTGGGCACTCTAAGGAGACTGCCGGTGACAAACCGGAGGAAGGTGGGGATGACGTCAAGTCATCATGGCCCTTACGGCCTGGGCTACACACGTGCTACAATGGTCGGTACAAAGGGTTGCCAAGCCGCGAGGTGGAGCTAATCCCATAAAACCGATCGTAGTCCGGATCGCAGTCTGCAACTCGACTGCGTGAAGTCGGAATCGCTAGTAATCGTGAATCAGAATGTCACGGTGAATACGTTCCCGGGCCTTGTACACACCGCCCGTCACACCATGGGAGTGGGTTGCTCCAGAAGTAGCTAGTCTAACCTTCGGGGGGACGGTTACCACGGAGTGATTCATGACTGGGGTGAAGTCGTAACAAGGTAGCCGTAGGGGAACCTGCGGCTGGATCACCTCCTTAATCGAAGACATCGGCTTCTTCATAAGTTCCCACACGAATTGCTTGATTCACTAGCGAAAAGCGATTGGGTTTCGACCCGAGAGAGACGATTGGGTCTGTAGCTCAGTTGGTTAGAGCGCACCCCTGATAAGGGTGAGGTCGGCAGTTCGAATCTGCCCAGACCCACCAATTGTCATGGGATGTGGCCGATCTGTAGATGGGGCCATAGCTCAGCTGGGAGAGCGCCTGCTTTGCACGCAGGAGGTCAGCGGTTCGATCCCGCTTGGCTCCACCATTACCTCGAAAATCGCTGAAAGCGCAGAAATGAATCCGTTCCGGATGGAGCGTATTGATTTCTGGTCTTTGCGCCAGAACTGTTCTTTAAAAATTTGGGTATGTGATAGAAGTAGATTTGGGTAATTACTTTCACTGGTGATTATTCAAGTCAAGGTAAAATTTGCGAGATGCTCTTAGGAGCAAAATGCGGATTTTCGGCGAATGTCGTCTTCACGTTATAGACAGTAACCAGATTGCTTGGGGTTATATGGTCAAGTGAAGAAGCGCATACGGTGGATGCCTTGGCAGTCAGAGGCGATGAAAGACGTGGTAGCCTGCGAAAAGCTTCGGGGAGTCGGCAAACAGACTGTGATCCGGAGATGTCTGAATGGGGGAACCCAGCCATCATAAGATGGTTATCACACACTGAATACATAGGTGTGTGAGGCGAACCAGGGGAACTGAAACATCTAAGTACCCTGAGGAAAAGAAATCAACCGAGATTCCCTTAGTAGTGGCGAGCGAACGGGGACTAGCCCTTAAGCTTCTTTGATTTTAGCGGAACGCTCTGGAAAGTGCGGCCATAGTGGGTGATAGCCCTGTACGCGAAAGGATCTTAGAAGTGAAATCGAGTAGGACGGAGCACGAGAAACTTTGTCTGAATATGGGGGACCATCCTCCAAGGCTAAATACTACTGACTGACCGATAGTGAACCAGTACCGTGAGGGAAAGGCGAAAAGAACCCGGAGAGGGGAGTGAAATAGAACCTGAAACCGTATGCGTACAAGCAGTGGGAGCCTACTTTGTTAGGTGACTGCGTACCTTTTGTATAATGGGTCAGCGACTTATTTTCAGTGGCGAGCTTAACCGAATAGGGGAGGCGTAGCGAAAGCGAGTCTTAATAGGGCGTCTAGTCGCTGGGAATAGACCCGAAACCGGGCGATCTATCCATGGGCAGGTTGAAGGTTGGGTAACACTAACTGGAGGACCGAACCGACTACCGTTGAAAAGTTAGCGGATGACCTGTGGATCGGAGTGAAAGGCTAATCAAGCTCGGAGATAGCTGGTTCTCCTCGAAAGCTATTTAGGTAGCGCCTCGTGTATCACTGCTGGGGGTAGAGCACTGTTTCGGCTAGGGGTCATCCCGACTTACCAAACCGATGCAAACTCCGAATACCAGCAAGTGTCAGCACGGGAGACACACGGCGGGTGCTAACGTCCGTCGTGAAAAGGGAAACAACCCAGACCGTCAGCTAAGGTCCCAAAATCCTGGTTAAGTGGGAAACGATGTGGGAAGGCTCAGACAGCTAGGAGGTTGGCTTAGAAGCAGCCACCCTTTAAAGAAAGCGTAATAGCTCACTAGTCGAGTCGGCCTGCGCGGAAGATGTAACGGGGCTCAAACCAGGTACCGAAGCTACGGGTTCAACGCAAGTTGAGCGGTAGAGGAGCGTTCTGTAAGCCTGTGAAGGTGAGTTGAGAAGCTTGCTGGAGGTATCAGAAGTGCGAATGCTGACATGAGTAACGACAATGCGAGTGAAAAACTCGCACGCCGAAAGACCAAGGGTTCCTGCGCAACGTTAATCGACGCAGGGTGAGTCGGTCCCTAAGGCGAGGCTGAAGAGCGTAGTCGATGGGAAACGGGTTAATATTCCCGTACTTCTAGTTACTGCGATGGGGGACGGAGAAGGCTAGGCCAGCTTGGCGTTGGTTGTCCAAGTTTAAGGTGGTAGGCAGAGATCTTAGGTAAATCCGGGGTCTTAATGCCGAGAACTGATGACGATCCTTCTTTTAGAAGGAGAAGTGGTTGATGCCATGCTTCCAGGAAAAGCCTCTAAGCTTCAGGTAACTAGGAACCGTACCCCAAACCGACACAGGTGGTTGGGTAGAGAATACCAAGGCGCTTGAGAGAACTCGGGTGAAGGAACTAGGCAAAATGGCACCGTAACTTCGGGAGAAGGTGCGCCGGTGAGGGTGAAGGGTTTACCCCGTAAGCTCATGCCGGTCGAAGATACCAGGCCGCTGCGACTGTTTATTAAAAACACAGCACTCTGCAAACACGAAAGTGGACGTATAGGGTGTGACGCCTGCCCGGTGCCGGAAGGTTAATTGATGGGGTTAGCGCAAGCGAAGCTCTTGATCGAAGCCCCGGTAAACGGCGGCCGTAACTATAACGGTCCTAAGGTAGCGAAATTCCTTGTCGGGTAAGTTCCGACCTGCACGAATGGCGTAACGATGGCGGCGCTGTCTCCACCCGAGACTCAGTGAAATTGAAATCGCTGTGAAGATGCAGTGTATCCGCGGCTAGACGGAAAGACCCCGTGAACCTTTACTATAGCTTTGCACTGGACTTTGAATTTGCTTGTGTAGGATAGGTGGGAGGCTTTGAAGCGTGGACGCCAGTTCGCGTGGAGCCAACCTTGAAATACCACCCTGGCAACTTTGAGGTTCTAACTCTGGTCCGTTATCCGGATCGAGGACAGTGTATGGTGGGTAGTTTGACTGGGGCGGTCTCCTCCTAAAGAGTAACGGAGGAGTACGAAGGTGCGCTCAGACCGGTCGGAAATCGGTCGTAGAGTATAAAGGCAAAAGCGCGCTTGACTGCGAGACAGACACGTCGAGCAGGTACGAAAGTAGGTCTTAGTGATCCGGTGGTTCTGTATGGAAGGGCCATCGCTCAACGGATAAAAGGTACTCCGGGGATAACAGGCTGATACCGCCCAAGAGTTCATATCGACGGCGGTGTTTGGCACCTCGATGTCGGCTCATCACATCCTGGGGCTGAAGCCGGTCCCAAGGGTATGGCTGTTCGCCATTTAAAGTGGTACGCCGAGCTGGGTTTAGAACGTCGTGAGACAGTTCGGTCCCTATCTGCCGTGGACGTTTGAGATTTGAGAGGGGCTGCTCCTAGTACGAGAGGACCGGAGTGGACGAACCTCTGGTGTTTCCGGTTGTCACGCCAGTGGCATTGCCGGGTAGCTATGTTCGGAAGAGATAACCGCTGAAAGCATCTAAGCGGGAAACTTGCCTCAAGATGAGATCTCACTGGAGCCTTGAGCTCCCTGAAGGGCCGTCGAAGACTACGACGTTGATAGGTGGGGTGTGTAAGCGCTGTGAGGCGTTGAGCTAACCCATACTAATTGCCCGTGAGGCTTGACCATATAACACCCAAACAATTTGATGTTTGCGTGTCAGACGGTTGAAGTCGACAAACAAACCGAAAAGACGCATCGCTCGCAAGCGATACCGAAACAGCGACACCATCACATACCTGATTAGGGGACGCGACTGAACACCGAGTCCCCAACCGAATTGCTTGACGACCATAGAGCGTTGGAACCACCTGATCCCATCCCGAACTCAGAAGTGAAACGACGCATCGCCGATGGTAGTGTGGGGTCTCCCCATGTGAGAGTAGGTCATCGTCAAGCTTAAATCCCAAACCCCCGGTCCTCGAAAGAGGTCCGGGGGTTTGTCTTTGCGCGACGGAAAACCCCGGCGCTGCAGCGCGAGACTGTCGTCGTCCGCTGACGTTGCCATCAAGGCCGTCCGCTGATGTTCAAGCCAAGGCCCCGCGGTAAAGATCAAGAACCCAGGCCGGTCGACGGTCACCCTGGCTCACTGGCCGTCAAGCCCGTAGCGCCCTGCAGGTGTCATCGCCTATTAGGCGCTCTGACATCCCGGCGCATACTGCGGGCTGGCTGTGCGGGGTTTGAAGGCGCTTGAATGCCGTTCCGTGTCTGGCACAGCTGGATACAGATAGCGCTAGCGCTCTGCTGGCTTGCCGCCTGGGCGCATAATTGGGAAGAGCGGGGCAATGAACAGTTCGCAACAGGAGCGGCAGCGTTCGTTGGCCACCCCGGGCCAGCCAGCGGTTTCATAGCGGCGGTCGCTGAACTACAAGGCGGGGTACGACGAGGTGCAATCAATAAGCGGTGCTTCAAACCCGCGCCAGGCAGGCGTGTTCAGCTGCCTCTGTATTCGCACCCGCTTGTGCAGGTTTCATGGATGCGAATGCGGGAAAGTTCAGGCATCAGCGGTTTCAATTCCCGCCAGATCCACTTCGCCAGATTTTCGCTAGTGGGATTTTCCAGTCCCGGTAGATCGTTCAGGTAATTGTGATCGAGTCGTTCGTAGATCGGCTGGAACGCTTGTTTGATTTCGCCGAAATCTCGAATCCAGCCCGTGTAGGCATCGACTTCACCTTCCAGATAGATCGCGACCCGGAAAGAGTGGCCGTGCAGGCGCCCGCATTTATGGCCTTCCGGAACATGCGGCAACCGGTGCGCGGACTCGAACGTAAACTCTTTGAATATTTCCACTGATTGATCTCAACGTAAGACTGCGGCTCATCTTACCGTTCCGGCACCAGGGGTCACAGTTGAATCGCGCATTTAATAACGCATCGCAAATGTGCCAAGACGAGTTCCCATGGCTTTTGACACTCTTGGAGCCTTGGTGCAAAGTGACCGGCTTTTTATCGGCGTATGCCACTTCGAGGAGTTGAAATGAATGCAGTAGTGGCGGCGGTCGGCATTATGCTGATTCTTAGCCTGTGTAGGGTCCATGTCGTCGTGGCATTGATTGCAGGC
This sequence comes from Stutzerimonas stutzeri, assembly GCF_009789555.1. Taxonomy (NCBI): domain Bacteria; kingdom Pseudomonadati; phylum Pseudomonadota; class Gammaproteobacteria; order Pseudomonadales; family Pseudomonadaceae; genus Stutzerimonas; species Stutzerimonas stutzeri. The sequence continues at coordinate 3,638,907 of NZ_CP046902.1, read as the reverse complement.
GCTATTGCCGGCGGCGTATTGGGTGGATTGGGACTCGAAGGCAGTCTTGCGGCCTTCAACAAAGGCTTGGGCGGGGGTGCGACGGTTGCGCTTTCGTACGCCTTGCTTGGCGCATTCGCTGTGGCGATTGGCAAGAGCGGCCTGGCTCACGCGCTAGCCGATCGCGCGCTGATGATGGTGGGTAAGCGCGAATCGCAATCGGCTCGGTCATTGAAGTGGATAATGATCGGGCTGCTACTCGTCGTCGCGGTGTCGTCGCAGAATATTCTTCCTATTCATATCGCGTTTATTCCTTTGCTGGTTCCGCCGTTGTTGTACGTGCTGAGCAAGTTGCAGATCGACCGACGCCTGATTGCCTGTGTTCTGGCTTTCGGTTTGATTACGCCCTACATGTTTCTGCCGGTTGGTTTCGGCAGCATCTTTCTGAACGAAATCCTTCTTGCGAACGTGGCCAAGAGCGGGGCTGATATCGCTGGAATAAACGTAAGCCAGGCCATGTTGATTCCAGCCCTGGGGATGGGCGCGGGTCTGCTGATAGCAATGTTCACCTATCGCAAGCCGCGTGTGTACGACTTGGCCAAGGTCGACCAATCGAAAGCCATCAGCGTCAGCTACAGCCCCCTGACCTTGGTGGTTGCGGCATTGGCCGTGGCGGCGGCGTTCGTTGTGCAACTCTGGTTGGACTCGATGATCATCGGAGCGCTGATCGGCTTCGTCATCTTCTCCGTTTCGGGCGTGGTTCGCTGGAAGGAGGCCGATGACCTGTTCACCGAAGGCATGAAGATGATGGCGATGATCGGTTTCATCATGATTGCCGCTGCGGGCTTCGCAGAGGTCATGCGCGAGACGGGCGAAGTGAAAACCCTCGTCGACACCTCTGCGCAATGGATCGGGAACAGCAAGGCTATCGGAGCCTTGATCATGCTGTTGGTGGGATTGCTGGTCACCATCGGCATCGGTTCTTCCTTTTCCACCGTTCCGATCATCGCGGCGATTTTCGTTCCGCTTGGATTGGAGCTCGGTTTCAGCCCGCTGGCGATCGTCAGCCTCGTAGGGACCGCAGGTGCGCTGGGAGATGCAGGCTCACCTGCTTCGGATTCGACCCTGGGACCAACTGCCGGGCTGAACGCGGACGGCCAGCACAACCATATCTGGGATACGGTGGTGCCGACATTTCTGCATTACAACCTTCCTCTTCTCGCGTTTGGCTGGGTTGCAGCCATGACGCTTTGATGAGGTGAACCTGACGCAATGACCGGGCGCCGTCGCAAGGACGGTGCCCTTTCTGATTCACTTCGTTCCCGCCGGACCAGCACTCCTAACGGCAATCGCTGACTAACCTTTACAGCCGCAGCGATAGGAATGTAGATCGTGAACTCGACCCTTGAGCAAAAAGTGTTTCTTGCTCTGTTGCTTGTCGTAACCATTGCTTTTGGCTGGATACTTTTCCCGTTCTACGGGGCCGTGTTCTGGGCGGTTATCCTGGCCATCATCTTTTCACCACTGCAACGCCGACTGTATCAACGCTTGGGCAACAGGCGAAACCTGACCGCCCTGGTTACGCTATTGGTGTGCCTGGTTGTCGCTGTATTGCCGGTCATACTGATCACTGGCCTGCTGGTCCAGGAAGGCACATCGCTCTATAAGCAGATCGAAAGCGGAGAGCTCGACATCGGCAGCCTGGTGGGGGGCGCGAAAGAGCTGTTGCCGGCGTCGGTGGAGATGCAACTGCAGCGGTTCGGTCTAGGGAATGTCGATCAGGTGCGCGAGCGCCTAGCAAGTGGGGCGCTGGAGGGAAGCCAGTTCCTGGCCACCAAGGCATTCAGCTTTGGCCAGGGAACCTTCCAGTTCCTGGTCAGCTTTTTCGTCATGCTCTATTTGCTGTTTTTCTTCATTCGAGACGGAAGAGAGCTGGTCGCGCGGATCAGGCGTGCCCTGCCGCTCAGCGACAATCAGAAGCGCAGGCTGTTCAGCAAATTCACCCGTGTGGTCAGAGCGACCGTGAAGGGCAACATCGTGGTAGCTGCCACCCAGGGATTTCTCGGCGGGGTGATCTTCGCCATTCTGGGCATCCCTGCGGCATTGCTCTGGGGCGTGTTGATGGCCTTCCTGTCGTTGCTCCCCGCCGTCGGAGCAGGATTGATATGGACGCCAGTCGCCATCTACTTCCTGATGAAGGGGATGGTGCTGCAGAGTGTCATTCTTACGCTTTACGGAATTTTGGTGATCGGGCTGGTCGACAATATCCTGAGGCCCATTCTTGTCGGGAAGGACACCAAGATGCCGGACTATCTGGTGTTGATTTCGACGTTGGGCGGGCTCGCCCTGTTTGGGCTGAATGGCTTCGTGATCGGTCCGCTCATTGCCGCCCTGTTCATCTCCACATGGGGCTTGTTCACGACGCCGGAAGGCAAGTCTTCGGTTTAGTCGCGCCCGGGCATGCCGGGCGCGATTAGGGTCAGAGCACGCGTCCGCCATCGTCGCGGCTGATGATGACCGTGGCGGAGCGCGGCCTGCGACCCGGTCCGTCGGGCCAGGTGCTGGTGTACTCGGTGGCGCTCGAGCCTTCACCTGGGTGTTGGATATTGACGAACAGCGTGCGGAAGTCCGGTGTCGCCGTGATGCCTGTCACTTCGGCACCTTGCGGTCCCACCAGGAATCGTTTGGTTTCGCCGGTTCTGGGGTCCGACACCAACATTTGATTGTTACCAAAGGGGCCGGAGCTCAATTGGCTGCCGCTCATGTCGGTCTGGATCCACAGGCGGCCTTCGGCGTCGAACCAGAGTCCGTCCGGGCTTGCCAGTATGTTTTCATCGTTCAATGGCTTGCCGCGCGGGTCGCGGCTGTCACCCTCTGGCCCCGCGAGCAGGTAAAGGTCCCAGTTGAATCGCGTGCCCGCATGGTTCCGTCCAGCTTCGCGCCAACGGATGATATGACCGTAGAGGTTCGGCGCACGAGGATTTGCCGCATCGGCGTCCTGCCGAGCGCTGTTGTTGGTCAGGGTAAAATAGACCTCGCCCGTGTCCGGGTGCACCGCCCCCCATTCCGGGCGATCCATCTTCGTGGCTCCGACCACGTCCGCCGCGATCCGGGTATTGACCATCACGTCGCCCTGATCGACGAAGTCGACACCCGCAGTGGCACACGCCTGCTGAAAGCCGGCATCGTCGATATCCAGCGCGAGCCAGTTACCGCTGCCGTCCGGGTTGAAACGGGCTACATACAGGGTGCCTTCGTCGAGGAGGCTCCCATCGCTGCGTTGCGGGCGGTATTTGTCGCGGCTGACATACTTATAGATGTACTCGTTCTGCGAGTCGTCCCCGGAATAGCAGACGACCGGCCAACCCGGTTTGACGGGTGCGAACACCAGGCCTTCATGAGCAAAACGGCCCAATGCCGTGTGCTTCACCGGCGTGGCGTCGGGGTCGAACGGATCGATTTCCACGATCCAGCCGAAGGTGTTGGGCTCGTTGCGATAGTCGGCCCGGGCGTCTTCGGCGGTTTGCGTTGCATCGAAGCGCTGGAACTCGTCGCCCTGAACCGTTTCCCAGCCGTAACGGCTCGTCGAGCGGACGCCGTAGCGCTGCAAGTGACGAGGAAGTTCGGCGTCCCGACTGCTGAAATAGCCGGCCCAGTTTTCCTCGCAGGTCAGATAGGTCCCCCAGGGCGTATGACCATTGGCGCAATTATTCAGGGTTCCGCGAGCCGAAGTGCCGCTCGGGCTGTAGCGCGTCTTCATCAAATCATGGCCGCGTGCGGGCCCTTCGATCCGCATCGGGGTTGCGCCGGTGATGCGTCGATTGCGGGCTGATGGCAACACTGCCCAATCGCCGCGAACATTACGGCGGATTTCCACGATAGATACGCCATGGGCATTGATCTCCTTGCGGACTTCATCGGCATCGACGCGTTTGCCATTCACGACCGTTGGCCCGTTGCGATGCAGCAGCGGTGCGTCGATGTACTCATGATTGAGCGCGAGCATGCCATGGTCGCTCTTGCGTCCCTTGAATTTCGCATCGATGGGAAAGAAGTGCATGCCATCGTGGTGCATGCCAGTTTGCTGGGCCTGATCATGAGCACTGTTGCTGGCATCTTCGAGGTACGCCGGATAACTTCCGCAAATAGGCGTTCCCCAGGCGATGAAGGCTTTCGCCGTATAGCCGGCCGGTACCGTGACGGTGTCGGCCCTGGTGACGCTTACCGCGCCAAACGGAAGCCGGCTACGCCGTTGAAAGGGCAGTCCAGCGCCCACGCTGGCGGGTTCGGCAGTGCCGGCCATAGCGGGCAAGCCACCGAGGAAGGCAAGCGCGCCCAGCGCCGCGCCGCCAGCCAGGACTTTGCGTCGCCCTGCATCGACCACGTCCTGGATATGAGCGTTGGCGGAACGGTTGCTCGGCGGTTCGTCGCCGTTGCCGAACATGATGGTGTGATTATCGTCAGTCACGACGCAGCTCCATGGGTAATCGACGGAACTGTGACGCTAGGGGCAATGTGCGACAGCTTAATGACAGCTCGATCGACCGCCGACAAGCGGTTCGCTTGATCGGTGCGAGCCAAGCCGTTTGCCAATGCGCCGCCCGGTTGGGGGCGGCGAAACGGACTTACAGCCAGCCTTTTTCCTTGTAGAACCGTTCGGCCCCTTCATGCAAGGGTGCGGTGAGGCCGACACGGATCATGTCCTTGGCTTCCAGATCGGCAAATGCCGGATGCAGGCGTTTGAAGCGATCAAGGTTGTCGAACACCGCTTTGACCAGCTGATACACCACCTCTGGCTCTGTGTCTGCCGTCGTCGCCAGCACCGCTTTGCCGCCGATCGAGGGCACCGTTGCCTCTACGCCGGGGTATAGGCCAGCGGGAATTGCGGCCGCGGTGTAGTAATCGGCTCCTTGCAGGAAGGTTTCGATCTCCGGCCCGCTGACGGGAATCAGCCGGGCTTCGACATTGGTCAACGCCTCCTGTATCGCCCCGCTGGGATGGCCGACGACGTAGGTGATCACATCGAGGTTGTTGTCGCCAAGCGCCGAGGCCATTTCTGCTGGCTTGAGTTCTCCGGCAAGAGCGAAGTCGGCATGGGTCCAGCCCTTGGCCTTCATCACCTCATCGAAGGTGTCCCGGCTGCCGGAGCCCGGCACACCGACGTTCACTCGCTTGCCCTTGAGGTCATCGAACGACTCGATACCGCTGTCGCTTCGGGCGACGACGGTGAGAATCTCGGTTTGTAACGAAAAAACGGCGCGAAGTTTTTCGATCGGGCCGTCCTTGTCGAAGGGGGCAAGACCGTTCAACGCCTTGTGCTGGTGATCGGACTGGATGAAGCCGAATTCGTATTCGCCGTTTTGCAGCGAGACGATGTTGGTCACGCTGCCGGCGGTGGAGGGTGCGTTGCATTTGATTGCCGGCTGTACCTCGGCGCGGTTGAGAAAGCGGCACACCGATTGTCCCGCCGTGTAATAGACGCCGGTCTGGCCGCCGGTACCGATGGTGACGAAGCGCTCCTGGGCCATTCCGGTGTTCACGCCTAGCGAGCCGGCCAGCATGCAGCTCAACAGACCGATACGGATATTCTGGTTCATCGTGATTCCCTCTTATGTTTCTTGTCGGTTGGGTTATTCATCGTTTTGTCGATACCGATCGAGCACTCATCGCGCCTGCCACCGCCGGGCCAAGGCGGCGCGGGGGTTCAGGCGCAGGTGGCGATCACCATGATTTCCACCAGCACGTCGGCTGAGGCGAGGCGGGCTTCGACGGTGGCGCGGGCCGGTGCGCACCCCTCGGGCAACCATTCGCTCCAGACCGCATTCATCGCTGCGAAATCGGCTTCGATGTCTTTCAGCCAGATCTGCGCGCTGAGCATCCGCGAGCGATCAGAGCCGGCTGCGGCGAGCAGACTGTCTATTTTCGCCAAGACCTGGCGGGTCTGATCGGTCGCGTCAACGCTGCGGTCATCCGGCACCTGCCCGGAGAGAAACACCAGGTCGGCAAAGGTGACGGCGGCGGACATGCGTGCGTTCGTGTTGATGCGCTGCAAGGTCATGTGGGTTCCTCCCGGGTCTGTCGTGGAATCAAGCAAGGGTCAAGCCATCCAGTGCAACGGCGGGGCGCTGGTCGCCGATCAGGTCGCAGAGAAGGTCGGCGCTGCCGCATGCCAGGGTGAACCCGAGGCTGCCATGGCCGACGTTGAGCCAGAGATTATCGAGCGCAGTGGCGCCCAACAGCGGTGTTCCCTCAGGCGTTGCTGGCCGTAACCCTGCCCATTGCGTGGCGTTGCGATAATCGCCTGCGGCGGGAAAGGTCTCGCTGGCGAGGCGCTGCAACATGGCAATCCTGCCCCGATCGAGTCCGGCATCCCAACCGCCTATATCCACCATCGCGGCCACTCGCAGACTGTTGCCCAGGCGCGCGTAGACGACCTTGTTGTCATAGTCGGTCACGTTGGTTTCCGGAATCCCGGCATAACGGGCCAGCGGTAGCGTCAGGCTGTAGCCCTTGAGCGGATAGATCGGCAGGTCGATCCCCAGCGGGCGAAGCAGTGGCACGCTGGCGGTACCTGCGGCGATTACCAATTGATCCACGTCCAACCGCTGCGGGCCGAGGCTTAACGCACGAATCCTGCCGTGCTCGCGGTGCAGCGCGGTAACCGTCTGGCCGCAAAGCAAGTGAAATCGCGGTGATTGCTCCAGCCGTTCGAGCAGCCGCCGGCAGAACGAGTGACAGTCGGCAACCTCGTCGCCGGGTGAGTAGATGCCGCCGTGCATTTGCTTGGCCAGGGGAAGCAGGGCTGGCTCGATTTCGGTGCACCGCTGGGCATCGAGCACCAACTGGTTCGCAGATTCGTCGAGCCCGGCCGCTGCCTTGGCGAAGTGCGACCGGTCACGATAGATCACCAGCTTGCCATTGGCGCGCCAGGCAAAATCGCTCAGACCGTCCTCTTCACGCCAACGACGCAATATCTGCTGGCTGTGCAGGGCAAGGCGCAGCAGGTGCGCCGCGTTTCTTCGATTGGTTGACCGCCGACAGGCGAATAGAAAACGCAGGCACCAGCGCCACTGCTCGGTACTGAGCCGCGGACGGAAACGCAGAGGGGCGTCATTACCGCGCAGTAGCCAGCCCAGCGCCTGCAAAGGCACACCCGCGTCGGCGAGCGGCGATACGTAGCGGTAGCTCAGCTGGCCTCCGTTGGCAAAGCTTGTCTCGAGCGCAATCTGGTCACGCTTTTCGATCAGTTCGACCTGATGGCCCTGGCGAACCAGCGCGTACGCTGTGGTCAGACCGATGACGCCGCCTCCGATAACCGCGATTCGCATCGTGTCGCTCCCTGAATTCTCGTGGAGCAAGCCTAGGAGCAAGGCGAGCGAAGCGGCCAATGAAAGGATGGAGGCGAGGCATAACCGGAGGTTATGCTCCTGCGGTACACCCAGAGGATTGCCCATGCGCCTTCGCCACATCGAACTGTTCCAGGCGATCTTGCAAACCGGTAGCCTGACCGCTGCTGCCCAATTGCTGCACATTTCCCAGCCGGCGGCGAGCAAGATCCTCAAGCATGCCGAGCAGCAGCTCGGGTTCGCCTTGTTCAGCCGTGTCAGGGGCAAGCTCCAGCCGACCGCCGAAGCGCGCATCTTGCAGCAGGAAACCGAGCGGCTTGCCGCAGACCTGCAGAATCTCCGGCGGCTGGCCGGTAACATCGGTCGGGGTGAAGAGCGCGCACTGCGGCTGATCTGCACACCGGCGCTGGCACAGGCGCTGGTTCCCGAAGCGCTGCGCCGCTGGCGTGCACGCTTTGCCAGTACTCAGTGCCACCTCGCAACCCAGCACACCACGGAAATCATCGAGGCGGTGCTGCTGCGTGAGGCCGATCTCGGGCTGACGCTGCAAGCGGTGGAGCATCCGGGTCTGAGCAGCCAGGTTCTCGCACAAGGGCAGATGATGGTGATCGCCCCGGCCGGCTGGTGGCCGCAGCAAGCGCTTGCCCAACCCTTTCGGCTCGAGCAACTGGCCGATGCCCCGTTGATCGGTCTGGATACGCGCGATGCACTCGGCGGGCTGCTGCGTGGACACCTGGAGGCCCTCGATCCGCCGCCGCGCATCGATACCTGGGTGCAGACCTACCAGCTGGCGCGCACCCTGGTCGCGGCCGGGCAGGGACTGGCATTGGTGGACCCGATCACCGCTCAGGCAGGTGGCGACCAACGTATCCAGGCACGGCCTCTGGAGCCGCTGATTCCCGTCCCGCTGTATGCGCTGGCAAGAGCGCAGGAAGCGGCGTCCGCAGCCCAACTGGAACTGCTCGAGCAGGTACGGTTGCAGGCCGACAGGTTGATGGGCGGGCAGCCTCGCGCATAGTTTCCCGCTGGCGCGTCCCGCCTTGCGGCATGCCTGCGTTACCATCGCATGCCATCTTCACTCACGACCTGTCTGCATGGACCACCAATCGCCGCAAGCCCGGTATCAGCAGGCCATTGCTCGTCAAGGCTTCGCCAGCGACGCCGCTCAGCTACGTGCGGTCGATCTGCTGCAGCGATGCCACGAAGCGCTGCACGACCCGGCGGCCCCGCAACCTGCATGTGGCATCTACCTGTGGGGCCCGGTCGGACGTGGGAAAACCTGGCTCATGGACCTGTTCCACGGCAGCTTGCGGGTGCCGTCACGTCGGCAGCACTTTCATCATTTCATGCGATGGGTGCATATCCGGCTCTACCAGCTCAACGGAACCGCCGATCCGCTGCAGGCACTGGCCCGCACGCTGAGCGAGGAGGTCCGGGTGCTGTGCTTCGACGAGCTGTTCGTGGGAGATATTGGCGATGCGATTATCCTGGGGCGCTTGTTTCAGGTGATGTTCGAGCAGGGCGTGGTCATCATCGCCACGTCCAATCAGCCGCCAAACCAGTTGTATGCCGATGGCTTCAACCGTGAGCGCTTCATGCCGGCCATCGAGGCTATCGAGCAGTGCATGCAGGTCGTGAATGTCGACGGCGGCGAGGACCATCGGCTGCGTCCTGGCGCGGCGCGGCAGCGTTACTGGATCAGCACGCCAGGGGGCAGCAGCGCTTTGCAGGCCGTGTTCGATGATCTGGCGGCGGGACAGGCTATCGATTCCGAGCCGCTGACCCTCGGGCGCCGTCCGCTGCTGACGGTGGCGCGCAGCGAGTCGGTGGTCTGGTGTCGTTTCGTCGACCTCTGCGAGCAGCCATTTTCGGCGTTGGACTTCATCGAGCTGTGCGATCGCGCTGTGGCGATCCTGATCAGCGAAGTACCGGCGCTCGGCAGCCGGCAGAGGGCAGGGCGAATCGCGCGCGGTACCGAAGATGCCGCCGAGCGAGTCGAGGCAGGGGATCGCGAGCTGCCGAAGCTGGCTGCCCGCGACGACGCGGTCCGGCGTTTCATCGCGCTGGTCGATGAGTGCTACGACCGCGCTGTGCCGCTGTACCTGGAAGCGCAGGTGCCGCTGGACGCCTTGTATACCGAGGGTTATCTATCGTTTGCGTTTCGTCGCACGCTGAGCCGGTTGCACGAAATGCAGTTGCAACGGTTCGGTGCGACCGAGCAGAACCCGGTTCAGTCGCGGTAGAACACCTGTACCAGGTGGTAGCCGAACTGGCTTTTCACCGGGCCATGTATCTCGCGCAGCGATTTCTTGAAAATCACCTGATCGATGCTCCGGACCATCTGGCCCGGACGGACTTCGCCCAGATCACCGCCTTTCTTGCCGGACGGGCAGGTCGAATATTTCCTTGCCAGCACATCGAATGCCTCGCCCCCGGCGATGCGCTTTTTCAACTGTGCGGCTTCGGCTTCGGTCTTGACCAGAATGTGGCGCGCCATGGCTTTGGGCATGTTTGGTTTTCTCCTCGGATACGGCGGCGATTGTAGTCAGGGTCGTGACAAAACCGAAGCGACATCCTGGTGGCCCCGACCGCCTGTCGACCGCAACTCCTGACGAATGGTAGTTATGGCGGCCGTATGTTAGCGCTACCATCTTGCTTGACAATCATAAACGCAGCACACCGATGCTGCTGGAGATCGAGAGTGGATCCCCGTTCCCACAACGATATTCCCGCGTCCTTTCGCGCGTTGGTAATCATGGGCGTCAGCGGTTCGGGCAAGACCGATACCAGCCACGCGGTTGCCGAAGCACTCGGTTTTCGGCATATCGAAGCCGACCATTTCCATCCCGAAGAAAACGTCGCTCGCATGCGCGCCGGCACGCCACTGTCGGATGCCGATCGCGTCGAATGGCTGCGCAAGCTCATCACCGAGATGCAGCGCGCCATCGAGGATGAGGTGGGCTTCGTGCTCGCTTGTTCGGCACTCAAGCGTCGCTACCGCGACCTGCTGCGCGACGCGGTGCCTTCGTTGCGCTTCGCTCATCTGTCAATCGACTACGACACGGCGGTGCGGCGGGTCGGCGGACGCACCGGTCACTTCATGCCCATTTCTCTGGTGGACAGCCAGTTCGCCACGCTCGAATCTCCCGAGGGCGAACCCGGCGTGCGGGTGGTCGATGCCAGCCAATCGCCCGAGCGCGTTTCGGCTGAGATAGTCGCCTGGATGAACGCGTCCGGCCTGGAGATTGCCGGGGGCGAAGACCATTCCGCGGGGCCGCTTGATCGCGCCGACAGTGCGGTGGGACATGGCGCTGGGCTGACTACCACGCCCATTTACAGCGGAAGGATTGCCCAAGGGTTCGACCGTGCGACCGACTGGCTGATGGCCGCGCTGCTCGCATTCATGGTGGTCGTCGTGTTCAGCAGCGTCGTGCTGCGCTATGCGTTCGGTACCGGCTGGACTGGCGCCGAAGAGCTGTCACGGTTGGCATTCGTCTGGCTGGTCTTCGTGGGCGTTGCCTCCAGTATGCGTCGTGGCGAGCTGATGGCGTTCAGCATGATCCGTGACCGTTTCCCGGCATTGTTCCGCCGTCTGGTCGACTCCATCAGTTGGTTGATGGTGGCGGTCGCCAGCGGGCTGGCCGCTGTGGGTGGATGGAACCAGATGCAGTTTGGCTGGAACATCAACAGCCCGGTGGTGGGCTATCCGCTGGCCGTTGCGATGTTGCCGGTCATGGCCAGCATGGTGGCGTTGACGGTGCTGGCGTTGGTGCAGCTGGTCAACGTCTGGCGTCGTGAGCCGCAGCAATCCGGCGCTGACGCAAACGTAACGGCTGACTGACTTCCAATAACAACAGGGCAGCGCCCGCCGAGGTTCCAGCATGACTGTCGTGGTCTTCCTTTCATCACTGTTTGGCTTCATGGCCTTCGGCATGCCAATCGCTTTTGCGCTGATACTCACCGGCGCGGTACTGATGTGGTATCTGGATTTCTGGGACGTGCAGTTGCTCGCGCAGAATCTGCAGGCCGGTGCGGACAGCTTTCCGCTGCTGGCGGTGCCATTCTTCATTCTGGCCGGTGAATTGATGAATGCCGGCGGGATCTCGCGACGGATCATCAACATGGCGCAGGCCTATTTCGGGCACAAGCGCGGGGGGCTCGGCTATGTCGCGATTGCCGCCTCGGTGCTCCTGGCCAGCATGTCTGGTTCGGCCTTGGCCGACACCGCGGCGCTGGCGACACTGCTGCTGCCGATGATGCGCGAGCGCGGTTATCCGCTGAGTTCTTCATCGGGCCTGGTCGCCGCCGGCGGGATCATCGCGCCGATCATTCCACCGTCCATGCCCTTCGTGATCTACGGGGTGGTAACCAACACCTCGATCAGCCAGCTGTTTCTGGCCGGCATGGTCCCAGGCCTGATCATGGGGGTCGGACTGGTGATTGCGTGGACGCTGATTGCCCGCAAGATCGAAGAGCCACCGCAGAAGAAGGCCACTGGGGCCGAACGACGCAAGGCGCTGGTCGATGGTGCTGCCGCGCTGATGTTGCCGGTGATCATCGTAGGTGGCCTGCGTGGTGGATTGTTCACGCCCACAGAGGCGGCTGTGGTAGCCGCGGTCTACGCGCTGGGTGTGTCGACGCTGCTGTACCGTGAACTCAGCTGGACAGGGGTGATCGAGGTGCTGACGCGCGCCAGCCGTACCACGGCATCGGTGATGTTTCTCTGCGCCGCCGCCATCGTCTCGGCGTACATGATCACGCTGGCGCAGCTGCCTGACGAGATTGCCTCGATGCTCGGTCCGCTGGCCGAGGATCCGAAGCTGTTGATGGTCGCAATCATGCTGTTGATGATCGCGATCGGCATGGTCCTCGACCTGACGCCGACTATCCTCATTCTCGGGCCGGTGCTCGCGCCCATCGCCGTCAAGGCCGGCATCGATCCGGTGTATTTCGGGGTGATGTTCGTGCTGATCGGTTCAATCGGACTGATCACCCCGCCCGTCGGCACGGTGCTGAACGTCGTCGGTGGGATAGGGCGGTTGCGCATGGAGACGCTGGTGCGCGGCGTCACACCGTTCTTCTGTATCTACCTGGTCATCGTCGGGTTGTTGGTCGCCGTACCGTCGATCATCACCGTGCCCCTGCAATGGCTGCGCTGAACCGTGAGGCTCGTTCCGGTCGACAGGGCCGCACCGGGTTCGTCGCGCTACTCGCTAACCCATCTTCCCAACCCACACATCACAACAACAAAAGGTATGACAGCATGAAACGCTTTCTCATAGCCGCGCTGGCGGCCACCACGCTCGGCAGTGCCATCGCCTCGGTCAGCGCCCAGGCGGCTGACGATATCCGCCCGCGAATGATCCGCTTCGGTTACGGGCTCAACGAGGACAGCAACCAGGGAAGGGCGGCCAAGGTACTGGCCGAAGAAATCGCCAAGGCATCCGATGGCAAACTCAAGGTTCGCACCTATGGTTCGGCCAGCCTGGGTTCGGATGACCAGATGCAGAATGCCTTGATGGGTGGCGCGCAGGAAATGATGGTCGGCTCCACTGCGACACTGGTCGGCATCGCCAAGGAAATGGCCGTCTGGGATACGCCGTTTCTCTTCGAGAGCGAGAAGCAAGCCGACTACGTGTTGGACGGTCCGGTCGGGCAGAAGGTGATGGATGCGCTGGAGGCGAAAGGCCTGGTCGGCCTCGTCTACTGGGAGAACGGTTTCCGGAACCTGACCAACAACGTGCGGCCCGTGGAGACGATGGAAGACTTCAATGGCATCAAGCTGCGCGTGATGCCCAACCCGGTTTTCATCGACACGTTCAAGCAGATGGGCGCCAACGCCGTGCCACTGCCGTTCTCCGAACTGTTCACCGCGCTCGAAACCAAAGCGGTCGACGGCCAGGAAAACCCCTACAACACCATACTGTCGTCCAAATTCTACGAGGTGCAGAAGTACCTGAGCGTCACCAACCACGTCTATAGCCCGTGGATCGTTACGGCGTCCAAGCGCTGGTGGGACGGTCTGTCCGAAACCGAGCAGAACATCATCATGGAGGCGGCCCGGAAATCGCGCGACTCGGAGCGCGCCGACACCCGTGCCGAGGCGAGCGAAGCACTGGCGCAGATCGAGGAAAAGGGGATGGCGATCAACAAGGTCAGCCCCGAGGAAATCCAGCGTATGCGCGAGCAGGCCAAGCCGGCGATCCAGACCGTGGTCGATACCGTGGGCGAGCCGCTGTTCAACGAAGTCCAGGCGGCCATCGCAAAAGCGCCGAAGTGAGGGCCTGCGCCCCGCAGGGGGCGCCACCGCGTTATAGAATTCTCGTCCCTGGTAGTTGGATGTCGCTATGAGTTCTCGCCGCCGTCGTTCCCTGGAACGGGCCACGCTCTCGGACGTTGCCCGCCATGCCGGCTGTTCGTTGATGTCCGCTTCGCGAGCCTTGTCCCAACCCGAGCGGGTGTCGGACGCGTTGCGCGAACGGGTGATGACAGCTGTCAAGGCGTTGGGCTACGTCCCGCACACAGCGGCACGAAACCTCGCCAGCGCGCGCTCGAATCTGGTCGCGGTGATCATTCCATCGCTGTCGAACGCCGTATTCGTCGATACGGTGGAGGCGGTTCAGCGCGTGCTGATGCCGGCCGGCTACGAGTTGATGATCGGCGTCAGCCATTACCGGCCGGATGAGGACGAACGCCTGTTGCGCGCCTACCTGGCGCATCAGCCGGCCGGTTTGCTGGTCACCGGATTCGAGCGCAGCGATGCCGCTAGGGAAGTGCTCGGCAGCTACACCAGCCCGATCGTGACGCTGATGGAGCTGAGCGATGCGCAGGAGGATTATTGCGTCGGCTTTTCCCAGTACGAAGCGGGCGCCGCGATGACCGGCAAGTTGCTCGAACGGGGCTATCGCAACATCGCCTTCGCTGCCGCCCAGCTCGACCCGCGGACACTGCAACGTGCGGAGGGTTACCGCCAGGCGATGCGCGACGCATCGGGCTACGCCGCGGCGTTCGAACTGCTGACGCCGGAGGTCTCGTCCATCGGCCTTGGCGCGCAATTGCTGGACCGGCTGCTGGCGCAGCACCCTCAGATCGATGCGATTTTCTTCAACAACGACGACTTGGCGCTGGGCGCGCTGTTCCGCGCTCGGCAGCTGCAGCTCGCCGTGCCGCAACGGCTGGCAATTGCGGGCTTCAACGATCTGCCGGCCGCCGCCTGGATGCATCCTGCGCTGACCACGGTACGGACCATTCGTGGCGAAATCGGCACACTGGCCGGGCAGATGCTGCTCAGCCTGATGCGTGGCGATACGCCGCCGCAACGGCGAATCGATGTGGGCTTCGAAGTGGTGATGCGCGAAAGCGCATGACTGGATGCCGGCAAGAGGGCCTGCCGGCGGTGTGACTACTCGGCGCGTTGCGCTGCCGTGACCTGCTGAGCGATCTCGATCATCTGCTCGCGCATCCAGCGGTTGGCTGGGTCCTGGTCGGTGCTTTCATGCCAGTAGATGTGCGTTTCCAGCGGAGGAATATCCACCGGCAGCGGCACCTGATGCAGATCGTGACGACGGGCGAAGCGTTCGGGCACCGTCACCGCCATATCGGTGTGCTGAATGACCTGGGTCGCCATCATGTAGTGCTGCGAACGCAGGGCAATCTTGCGTTGCTGGCCCATCTTGCCCAGGGCGAGATCGATCATTCCAAGGCCGCTGCGCCGGCTGGAAATATGGATGTGCGACAGGGATAGATATTCCTCGACGCTGAGCTTGTCCTTGGCCAGCGGATGGCCGCGACGCATGGCGCACACGTAGCGATCTTCGAGTAACTTGACGTGGCGCACCTGCGGGTCCGTGTTGAGCGGGGCGTCCATCGCAAAGTCCAGTCGCCCGGCGGCCAGCTCCTTGGTGGTCTCGCGACGTTTGGCGAGCATGCTTTCGATCTTCACGTTCGGCGCCAGCCTGCGCAAGCGCTGGAACAGCGGGGGCAGTACGACCGCCTCGGTGAGGTCGGTCATGCTGATGCGGAACGTCTTGTTCGCCTGCAGCGGATTGAATGTCCGGCTTTCCTGCACCGAAACCCGCAGCAACTGCAACGCGTTGCGCACGGGGCCGATGATGTTCTGAGCCATCGGCGTCGGCACCATCCCCTGCGCGGTACGCACGAACAGCGGGTCGTTGAAGGTTTCACGCAGGCGTGCCAGTGCGTTGGAAACGGCGGGCTGGGTGATGCCGACGATCTGCCCGGCACGCGTCAGGTTTGCCTCGGTGTAGATAGCATCGAAGACAATAAACAGGTTGAGATCGACCTTGTTCAGGTTCATTTCCGCAAGCTCTCCGGCTGGGTTGTCTGCGCCGATCATATATCGGTTATGAATGTTTATACACGAGGAAAATAGCTTAGATAAATCCATACCCCTGCACTAGGATTCCTTCCAAATCACCTAATCCGAAGAAGGTTGCCCATGGATTTCGCCTACTCCCCCAAGGTTCAAGAGCTGCGTGAGCGCGTCCAGGCGTTCATGGATGCGCACGTCTACCCAGCCGAGAAAATCTTCTACCAGCAGGTCGGCGAAGGCGACCGTTGGCAGCCCACCGCGATTGTCGAGGAGCTCAAGGCGAAGGCCAAGGCCGAGGGACTGTGGAACCTGTTTCTACCGGAATCCGACCTCGGGGCGGGGCTGACCAACACCGAATATGCACCGCTTGCCGAGATCATGGGTAGCTCGGGCCTGGGCCCGGAAGCCTTCAACTGCTCGGCACCGGATACCGGCAACATGGAAGTGCTGGTGCGCTATGGCAGCGAGGCACACAAGAAGCAGTGGCTCGAGCCGTTGCTGCGTGGCGAAATTCGCTCCGCCTTCGGTATGACCGAGCCGGGCGTGGCGTCGTCGGATGCCACCAACATGCAGGCCCGTGCGGTGCGCGAAGGCGACGAGTGGGTGATCAACGGTCGCAAATGGTGGACCTCCGGTGCCTGCGATCCGCGGTGCAAGGTGATGATCTTCATGGGGCTGACCAACCCGGACGCGCCGCGCCATCAGCAGCACTCGATGATCCTGGTACCGATGGATGCGCCAGGTCTGAAAGTGCTGCGTCCATTGCCGGTGTTCGGTTATGACGATGCGCCGCACGGTCACGCCGAAGTGCTGCTGGAAAACGTACGCGTGCCCTATGAAAACGTGCTGCTCGGCGAAGGGCGCGGCTTCGAGATTGCGCAGGGCCGGCTTGGTCCTGGCCGTATCCACCATTGCATGCGCTCGGTCGGCGTCGCCGAACGTGCCCTGAAGCTGATGTGCGAGCGTTCGGTGAACCGGACAGCCTTCGGTAAGCCGCTGGCGCGCCTGGGGGCCAATCTCGATCACATCGCCGAGTGCCGGATCGAGATCAACATGGCACGCCTGCTGACACTGAACGCGGCCTACATGATGGACACGGTGGGCAACAAGATTGCTGCCAGCGAGATCGCGCAGATCAAGGTCGTCGCGCCGAATGTGGCACTGAAAGTGATCGACCGCGCCATCCAGATCCATGGCGGTGCCGGCGTCTCCGAAGATTTCCCGCTGGCACACTGGTGGGCGATGCAGCGTACGCTGCGCCTGGCGGACGGCCCGGACGAGGTACATCGCGCCTCCATTGCCAAGCATGAGTTGGGCAAGTACTTCCCCCGGGAAATGCTGCGCAGCCGCTGATCGGCGGTGTCACCCGCATGCGAAGCCATGCGAAATGGCTTCGCGTTCATGCAGCGCTGGTCCGGCCTGCTCTGGCTGCCGCGGGGGCACAAGGCAACGACCGGTACGATGCCGACCGTTTCCTCGGTGCTCAATATACCCACACCTCGACTCGTCTGTTCTTGATGCGACCGCTCCCATTGTTGGACGCGACAGGTAGCTGGTCGCCCAGGCCCGAGATGTCCTTGACGAGTATTCCTCCACGCGACAATTCACGACGAACCGCCATCGCGCGCAACTTCGACAGCAGCGTGGTGCGTGCCCGGTCTCCTTTCGCGTCGCCGAAGCCCACCAGCACGGCTGCGTTCAGCGTCTTGTCGGTCGCCTGCAGGTAGTCGATCAGCCGACTGACGTCGCGTTGAGCCTTGTTGTCCAGGCGCGCGCTGCCTTCATCGAAACGGAAATTGACGGTCAATCGCTGCGCCTTGCTGGCCAGCTCCTGATAGAGCGGCGGCATGCCTGCCTCGGCGGGAAGCCTGATCGCCGAGATGGCCTGGGCGATATAGCCGGACTTCGCCACGATGGCCTGGCCAGCAGCGCTGTGTACGAACTCGAGATAGGCGCGGGTCCAGTCTGACTGTCGGCCTGGATCGGCGTAGAGGAACAGGCGACGCGATAGCGGATAGTCTTCGGTCGCGACCAGCGCGGTGGAGGGAGGCATCGGCTGCGAGTCGCCATCGGCGATGGCCAGCGCCTTCGATGCGCCGACCGAGGCGAGGCCGACGAATCCGATCGCGCCAGGACGTGTGCTGACCGTTTCGGACAGCGCATCGTTGGACTCGTAGCGCGCCGAATTACTCGCCAACGTCCTGTTCTGCGTGCCGAGCACCAACTCCTTGAAGGTGTCGTAGGTGCCGGACTGGTCGTCCCTCGCGTGCACCTCGACCGCGAGATCATCGCCACCCAACTCGCGCCAGTTTCGGATTTCACCCGCGAAGAGGCGGGCGACCTGCTCGACGTTGAGCGAGGCGATTCGGTTGCCTGGGTGGACGATGATCGCCAGCCCGTCGATGGCAATGATCTGTTCGGCCTGTGCGCTGCGCATATCGCCCAGTTCGGCAAGGCTATCGAACTCACTCTGCTTGATCGGGCGCGATGCGGCGGCGAGATCGGCGGAGCCATCCTTCAGTCCGGCAAATCCCGTGCCTGTGCCGTGCGCGGCGACCAGGGCGTGAAGCGTGCGACCGGAACTGTCGACAGCGCTCACGCGCTGTTCGTTTTCGCGGCCAGCCGAGGCGATTCGTACCGAGCCCAAGCCCTTCGCTTCGAACATGCCGGCAATCAGCATGGGCGCGAGCTTGGCGCCGACGGTGTTCGATCCGTGTATGCGCAATATCGGGCCGTCGCCCGCGGTCGGCACCACAGTGGCTCCGCTCACTGAAGCGGGCCCGACACTGAACAGGCCGAGAAACGCCAGGCGCAACAACCGTTTCCCTATGGTGCGCGCGGACGCGGAAAATGCCATGCAGCCACTCCCTTTCAAAGAAGCGGGGAGAGTAAGACGCATTGTTTGCGGTTATATGACGGCACGCTGACAATCGTGCGATAGGAGGCGCCGGTGCGCGGATGATCGCGACACGGCGCCAGCGCTGCTGGGGTGACGTGGCGGGCGTTAGCGCAGTTCGATCCAGACCGGACAGTGGTCGGAAGGCTTTTCCATGCTGCGGATGTCGTAATCGACGCCACAATCGGTGACGCGGTCGTGCAGGCCGACCGTGGTCAGGATCAGGTCGATGCGCAGCCCTCGGCGCGGATCATCTTCGAACCCTCGGCTGCGGTAGTCGAACCAGCTGAAGCGATCAGCTACCTCGGGGTTGAGCGTCCGGAAGCTGTCCTGTAGGCCCCAGTTCTTCAGGCGTGCCAGCCACTCGCGCTCTTCCGGCAGGAAACTGCATTTGCCTGTGCGCAGCCAGCGCTTGGCATTCGCCTCGCCGATGCCGATGTCGCAATCTTCTGGCGAAATATTGAAGTCGCCCATCACCGCAACCGACTGGTCGGGGGTGAAGCGCTCCTCCAGCAAGGCTTGCAGGTCGGCATAGAATTTGGTCTTCGCCGGAAACTTGGTGGGGTGAATGCGGCTTTCGCCCTGCGGGAAATAGCCATTCATGACGGTGACCGGCAGCCCTTCTCCGTCGGCGAAGCGGCCCCAGATGAAGCGTTTCTGCGACTCCTCGCCATCGCCCGGGAAACCCTTGTGGATTTCCAGCGGAGGCTGCCGTGACAGCAGCGCGACGCCGTAATGGCCTTTCTGACCATGGAAATGGACGTGATAGCCGAGCGCTTCGATCTCCGCCTGAGGAAACTGCTCGTCGGCGACCTTCGTTTCCTGCAAGCCGATGACGTCCGGCTGGTGCTTTTCGATCAGGGCTGCCAGTTGGTGAGGTCTGGCGCGTAACCCATTGATATTGAAAGAAACAATCTTCATGGATTCTGGCTCCGGCAAAAGCGGGATTCTAATCGTTTCGCCCCGCCCGGCGCGAGCCGTATCGAGCGAACCGCCATCGGCGCGCGCGGACGCGGCACAGCGGCGGTGCGGGTGCTAACGTGACAACAGTGCACTACAACAACAAGATCGAAAGAGACCCGCCATGCCAATGCCTGCCGAAATACGAATGCTGGACAGTGGTTACGCCCGTGAAGCCCGCTCGCTTCTATACAACGCCTACCGGCACGAACCCACGTTCGCCTATCTGTTCGAATCCGATCGGCCCGGTTACGACCAGCGCGTGCGTGCAACGGTGCGTGAGTTGGTCAACCAGCATTTTCTGCAGGACCAACCTTCGCTGGGTTTGCTGGTCGATGACCGGTTGATTGCCGTTGCGCTGATCGCCCCGCCGCAGCGGCGCCTCGATATCACCGAGAGCTGGGCATGGCGCATGCGCATGCTGCTGACCGCCGGGTTTCGCTGCACCCGACGGTATCTGAGCTACCACACCGCGGTGCTCGGGTGCCTGCCGCCGGGCATATTCCACGTGTTGCCGCTGATGGGTGTGCACCCGCAATACCAGGGGCAACACTACGGCGAGCAGCTTCTGCAAGCGTTGCACAATTGGTGTGCGGAGGACGCCACCTCCCAAGGGCTGGTGATCGACACCGGGAACCCTCGTTATCTGAGCTTTTACGAGCGGCAGGGCTATGAAGAGGTGGGACAGGTCGCCATAGGGCCAGTGGTCGAGCACGTGTTCTTCCATCCCGCTCCGCGCCAGGTAGAAGCCAACCGGGGCTGAGGCGAATTTTGCCAGGTGCGCACAGTCCAACCAGAGGATGTCCCACGAAGCATTTCCAATGCCCAGCCTGACGCTGTATGTGCCGTGCCATACGCATCGACGCCGCCCCGAACTTCGGTCGGTGTCGTGCTAAGATCGTTCGCCATGCGCATATCCTCTGTTGGTCGAATCGTCCCGGCTGGCCTCGCCTTGTTCGTTTCCACGAGCATTTGCTCAGCGGAACTCGATGTCAGGGTCGAGCCGTCCAATCGTGCGCTTCGTGAGAACGTCGAGAACTACATCGGCGAGCTGGGCGACCGTAACGAGCAGGAGCTGCTGCGTTACAGCCGTATCGCCCAGGAGCAAGCGGTGAAGGCGCTGCAGGCGCTGGGTTATTACAACGGCCAGGTCGAGTCCGAGGTGAGCGGCGGCGACACTCCGCAGCTCAGGCTGCGCATCCAGCCGGGCGAGCCCGTCAGGTTGCGCAATATCACCCTGCGCGTGGAAGGTCCTGCGGCTCAATTGCGTGAGTTTCGGGTGCCTCGCAATACGCTCAAGGCCGGTGGTGTGCTCAATCACGGCCAGTACGAAGATGTGAAGCAGCAGATCCTCAACCAGGCCTCGCGCTACGGATTTTTCGACGGACGATTCACGCGTCAGCGCCTCGCGATCGACCCTTCGGTGAACGCCGCCGATGTCGAACTGGTGTTCGAAAGCGGCCCGCGCTACGTGCTGGGCGAACTGCGCTTCGAAGGCGACTCGCCCTTCGATCCGGATCTGCTGGCGCGCATGGTGCCGTTCGAGGCCGGGACGCCGTATGACTCGGAACGGGTCGCCGAACTGAACCAGGCGATGCAGTCCAGCGGGTATTTCGAAGGCGTGCGGGTTGACGCCAACCCTGCCAATGCCGAACGACAACGCATCCCGGTTGCGGTGCAACTGACCACGCGTGACCCCAGAACCCTGGGGCTCGGGCTTGGGTTTTCCACCGACGTCGGGCCGCGCATGCGGCTGGATTTTCTCCGCCACTGGGTCAATCCCCAGGGCCATAGCTACGGTATCGAAACAGAATTGTCGGCTCCACGGCAGAACGTCGGGCTCTGGTATGACGTGCCGCTGGACCCGCCGCTGACCGATAAGCTGCGTTACGCCGGCGGTTACCAGTTCGAGCAACTGGCCGATAGCGACAGCGAGAGCCGGCTGCTGACGGTAGGCCCCGAGTGGCATCGCAAACTGCCCAGTGGCTGGCAGCGGGTCTGGGCGCTGAAATGGCGACACGAGCAATACGAGCTGGGCGACGATTCGGGCGTCAGCACGCTGCTGATGCCCGGCGTGGCGTACAGCTATCTGCGCAGCGACAACCGTATCGATCCAAGCCGCGGATACCGGCTGGAATTTGAATTGGCGGCGGCCAAGGAAGGGCTGTTGTCCGATGCTGACCTGATCCATGCGAACACGACGGTCAAGGGATTGATCACGCTCGCGGGGCGCCATCGGTTGCTCGGTCGTGTGCAGGTCGGTGGTAACTGGACCAATGAATACACCAACGTACCGCCGTCGCTGCGCTATTTCGCCGGTGGCGACCAGAGCGTGCGTGGCTACGACTACCAGAGCCTGTCACCGACCAACTCGGATGGCGACCGCATCGGTGGCCGTTATCAATTGGCGGTCAGTGCCGAGTACCAGTATTCGCTGACAGACAAATGGCGGGTGGCGACGTTCGTCGATCAGGGTAACGCCTTCAATTCGCTGGAGTTGCCTTCGCTCAAGAGCAGCGTCGGCCTGGGGGTCCGCTGGGTGTCGCCGGTCGGGCCGATCCGCCTTGACCTGGCGCACCCGCTCGATGCCGAAGGGGGCGTGCGGCTGCATTTTTCCATGGGGCCGGAACTGTGAGGCGCACGGGGCGGGTCGTCGGTTGGACGCTGTTGGGGCTGCTGAGCGTGCTGCTGATGATTCTGCTCGCGGTGGGTGCGCTACTGGGCACCAATGCGGGCAGTCGCTGGGTCCTGAGTCATATTCCCGGGCTGCAGGTCGAGGAATTTAGCGGGCGCCTGGGTGGCGCGTGGCAGGCGCAACGGCTGACCTGGGAGCAGGACGACAACCGCGTGTCGGTGCATTCGCCGCGCATGGCGTGGTCACCGCTGTGCCTGCTGCGCATGACTCTGTGTGTCGAGGAACTGGTCGTCGGCGATGTCGATCTGCAATTCCCGCCCGGCCCAGAGGACGACGGTCCCGCCGAACCGACCCGTCTGCCTGACGTGAAACTGCCGCTTGAATTGCGCATCGAGCGGATCGAGGTCGGCAGGCTGCGCCTCAATGACGGGGAGCTGTTGCAGCGTCTGCGGCTGCGCGCCGATTGGCGTCAGGAGGGCCTGGATATCCGCGCATTGCATCTGCGTCGCGAAGATCTCTGGCTGGACATGAGCGGCCGTTTGCAGCCGAGCGGCGACTGGCCCCTGGAACTGGCCGGCGATGCGGCGCTTCGCTCGCCCGATGGGCAACCCTGGGCCGTCAGGATCGCGCTGCAGGGCGCGCTACGCGAGCACCTGGCGATCGAAGCCCAGAGCCAGGGCTATCTGCAGGCCACGCTCGATGGGCGCATACGTCCGTTGGAGCCGGAACTGCCAGCGAACCTGTCATTGCGGGTGAACGGCTTCAAGGCGACCGCAGAACTGCCCGATGCGCTACGGCTGGATAGGCTCGAGTTGAAAGCCGATGGCGACCTCGAGCGCGGTTACCGCCTGGTCGGTGACGGCAGCCTGCAAGGCGAGGGCGGTGCGGTCGGCGTCAGTCTGAACGCGGTGGTCGATGCCGCTCATGCGCAGATCGAGGCGTTGCAACTGGTGGCTGCTGAAGGGCAGCGGATCAGCCTGAGCGCAACGGCAGGCTGGCAGGAAGGGCTGCAGGGTGAGGTCGACCTGGCCTGGCGTGAATTCCCCTGGCGCCGGCTGTACCCCGATGTAGAAGAGCCGCCGGTGTCGCTGCGAACCTTGAACGCACAGCTGCAGTATGACGACGGCCGCTATCTGGGCAACTTCGATGCGGCGATGACCGGACCGTCCGGTGATTTCACCCTGCGGAGCCCAGTCAGTGGCGACCTCGAAGAGGTGCATCTGCCGCAGCTCGAACTGCGCGCTGGACAAGGGCAGGCAACGGGCACTCTCAGTGTTGGCTTCGCCGATGACCTCACCTGGAATACCAGGCTGACGCTCAGCGAACTCGACCCATCCTATTGGGTCGCGGAGCTACCTGGGCGGTTGGCTGGCACGCTTGACAGTCACGGTGCCGTGCGCGGTGCGCAGGTGCAGGCACTGGTGGGCCTGGACCTGAACGGCACGTTGCGCAGGCAACCGCTCACGTTGCAGTTGCAAGCGAGCGGGCAGGACGCCACCTGGGATGTGCCGAACATCGACCTGCGTCTGGGCGACAACCGTGTCCAGGGCAACGGACGCTGGGCCGATACCCTGCGGGGACGCCTCGAGATGGATTTGCCGCGTCTGGCGCAGCTGTGGCCCGATCTCGAGGGGCAACTGACCGGCAACCTCAGCCTGGCGGGCACACCGCAAGCACCCCAGGGCGAGTTGACGCTCGATGGCCGCGACGTCGCGCTGCAAAGCAACCGGGTCGCACGCCTGCAACTGGCCGCCAGCCTGAAGGAGCGCGAGCGCGGGCAACTGCGTCTTACCGCTGCCGGATTGCAGGCTGGCGATACCGACCTGGGCCAATTGCGAATGGACGGGGAAGGTGATCGGCAGACCCATCAGATCGATCTGAGTCTGCAGGGACCGCTTCTGAATCTGGCCCTGGCGCTGCAGGGCGGGCTGCACGGCGGCGATTGGCGAGGGCGGCTGGTACGCGCCGAGCTGGACGCCGAGGGCCAACAATGGGCCTTGCAGCAACCGGCGACGCTGCAGCGGTTGGCCAGCGGTCGGCTGACACTGGGCGCGCATTGCTGGGGCTCCGGTCCCGCCACGCTGTGCGCCGAGGACCAACGGCTGATGCCTGATCCGCAACTGCGCTACCGCCTGCGCGACTTTCCGTTGGAATCGTTGGCCGCTTATCTGCCCGACAATCTGGCGTGGGAAGGAGAGGTCAATGCCGACCTGTCGCTTGACCTGCCCAGCGCTGGGCCCAGCGGGGCGATCCGGGTCGATGCGGGGCCGGGTACCCTGCGCATGCGCGAGGGCGAGCAATGGCTGGATTTTCCGTACACGACGCTGGCGTTGAACAGCGAACTGACACCGAAGCGGGTCGACAGCCGGCTGCGCTTCGAGGGTGGCGAACTCGGGTCGCTCGACGTGCGCCTGCAGGTTGACCCGAGCACTGAGGCCAAGGCGATCTCCGGCGCATTCCGGCTGCGTGATTTCGACCTAGGCGTAGCCCGGCCGTTCGTGACTCAGGTCGAACGGATGAGCGGGCAGTTGAATGGCAATGGCGAGCTGTCCGGCACCCTGCAGCAGCCGCAGGTCAACGGTGAGCTGAGATTGAGCGACGCCGAGATTGCCGGCAGCGAGCTACCGGTCAGCTTCGAGCAGTTGCAACTGCGGGCCGTCATCGACGGCGAGCGCGTCCGGATCGATGGTGACTGGCGCAGCGGCGAGCAAGGGCGTGGCGGTATCGCCGGTACCCTGGATTGGCGCGACGCACTGGATCTGGACCTGCGCGTGAAGGGCCAACGGCTGCCGGTCATCGTCGAGCCTTATGCCGAGCTTGAGATCGAGCCGGACCTGCGGCTGGAGCTGGCCGATGGCCAATTGGCCGTGAGTGGCAAGGTCCTCGTGCCACGCGGCGATATCAGCGTTCGCGAGTTGCCGCCGTCAACCGTCAGGGTTTCCGAGGACGCGGTGATCGTCGGAGCGCAAGCCGAAGAAGCCCAGGCGCCAATGGCCATCCGGATGGACATCGACGTCGAGGTCGGCCAGGACCGTCTACGATTTTCAGGCTTTGGGCTCACCGCCGACCTGGTGGGATACGTACACATCGGCGACAACCTCGATACCCGAGGCGAGCTGAATCTCAACAATGGGCGGTATCGCGCCTACGGGCAGCGGCTGACGATTCGACGTGCGCAGTTGCTGTTCACCGGTGTGCTCTCTCAGCCGTTCCTGAATATCGAGGCCATACGAAGGATCGAGTCGGATAACGTCATCGCCGGCCTGCGCATCACCGGCAGTGCGGAACAGCCCAGAGTCGATGTATTCGCCGAGCCGGCGATGAGTCAGGAGCAAGCATTGTCATACCTGGTGCTGGGCAGGCCGCTGGGAACCGATTCCGGCGATAACGACATGCTGGCGCAGGCGGCGTTGGGGCTGGGCCTGGCGGGTAGCGCATCGTTTACGGGGAATGTCGCCCAGCGCCTGGGCATCGAGGACTTCCAGCTCGACACCGAAGGCAGCGGGACCGAAACCAGCGTCGTTGCCAGCGGGCGCCTGACCGACCGCCTGACGCTTCGCTACGGCGTGGGCGTCTTCGAGTCGGCCAATACCGTTGCCCTGCGATATCAATTGACCAAACGCATTTTTCTCGAAGCGGCGAGCGGGCTTGCCAGCTCGCTCGACGTCTTCTACCGGCGCAATTTCTAAGGCCGCGTCTGCGCGCCCATTTCGCGCTGCAGCCACTGGCGACAAGGCGTGCCTGAGCTACGCTGATGAGCTTGCGAAGCCGGCAATCGAGCCTCCACACGAGGGCTGCTCAGCGGGTAGCCCAAGGCTGCCATCGGAACTGGCAGGGTGTCGCGCCAAGCGCCCGCGGTGGTGGTAGGATCGCTCGGTCGCATCTTGCGTGGCGGTCATTGCAGGGCTCCAGCATGAGTTTTGCAAGTGCCCGGTCGTGCCCAGCACATGAAGTCGGGGCCGTTACCGAATCGCTTCGGCACGGGGTTCGAACACGGCGTGCCATGCGCTGCATCTGGACGCCGCTCCGACGCGAGCCGCTCGGGCAAGGATGTCTAACATAATCAATAAGGGTGCCTTGAATGGAATTCCTGCAAAACCTGGTCAATAGCATTAACGGTCTCGTCTGGGGACCACCCATGCTGGTGCTGATCCTTGGCACCGGTCTCTTCCTGATGCTGATGCTCAAGTTCATGCCGCTGGCGCGTATCGGCACCGGTTTCGCACTGATCTGGCGCGGACGCGTCAAAGGTGACGAGGATTCGGGCGAGATCAGCCCGTTCCAGGCGTTGATGACGTGCCTGGCCGCGACGGTCGGTACCGGCAACATCGCCGGCGTCGCCACGGCGATTTTCCTCGGGGGCCCCGGGGCGCTGTTCTGGATGTGGTGCACCGCGCTGGTGGGCATGGCCACCAAGTACTGCGAAGTCGTGCTGGCGGTGCATTACCGCGAGAAGGACGACCGCGGTGAGCATGTCGGCGGGCCGATGTACGCCATCAAGAACGGTTTGGGCAAGCGTTGGCTGTGGCTCGGTGGCGCCTTCGCCATCTTCGGTGGCCTGGCTGGTTTCGGCATCGGCAACATGGTGCAGGTGAACAGCATGGCACATGCGCTCGAGGCCACGTTCTCCGTGCCGGTGTGGGTGACCGGTCTGGTCACCATGCTGTTCGTCGGGCTGGTCATCCTGGGCGGTATCAAGCGGATCGGCAAGGTGGCCGCGGCGCTGGTGCCTTTCATGTGCGTGGCGTACATCATCGCCGGCGTCACGGTGCTGGTGGTTCATGCCGAGCAGATTCCAGCGGCATTCGACCTGATCTTTACCCATGCCTTCTCGCCCATCGCGGCCACGGGCGGCTTCGCCGGCGCAGCGGTCATGGCCGCTATTCGCTTCGGCGTCGCCCGCGGGATCTTCTCCAATGAGGCGGGTCTGGGGACAGCCGGTATCGCCCAGGCAGCCGGTACCACCCAGAGTTCGGTACGCTCGGGCATGATCGGGATGATGGGCACCTTCATCGATACCATCATCATCTGCACCGTCACGGGGCTGGCGATCATCTGCTCGGGCGTCTGGACCGGAGGCGAAAGCGGTGCCGCACTGTCTGCGGCCGCCTTTGAATCCGCCATGCCGGGCTTCGGTGGCGCCGTGCTGACCATCGCACTCGTGGTATTCGCCTTCACCACGATTCTGGGCTGGAGCTACTTCGGCGAGAAGTGCTGGGAATTCATGATCGGCACCAAGGCAATCTGGCCTTTCCGTGTGATCTGGGTACTGGCCGTGCCGTTCGGAGCGATCGCCCAGCTGGATTTCGCCTGGTTGCTCGCCGATACGCTCAACGGGCTGATGGCGATTCCCAACCTCATTTCCCTCATGCTGCTGAGCCCCGTAGTGGTCAAGTTGACCAAGGAATACTTCGCTCGTAACCAGGCGGCGTGATCAATCCGGGCCGCGGGCTTACCCGTGGCCCACGACCAACAGGAGTCCACATGACTGACGTAACCTTAAGAGGCAACCCAATCCAGATCGCCGGCGTTTTTCCGCAGACGGGCCAGGCTGCCAAGCCGTTCAGCCTGGTCGGCGGCGACCTGGCTGATGTCACGCTGAGCAGCTTTGCGGGTAAGCGCAAGGTGCTGAACATCTTCCCGAGCATCGATACGCCGACATGCGCCACCTCGGTGCGCAAGTTCAATGCCCAGGCCAACGAGCTGGCCAATACCGTCGTGCTGTGCATTTCGGCTGACCTGCCGTTCGCGCAGAAGCGCTTCTGCGGCGCGGAAGGCCTGGATAATGTCATCAACCTGTCGACCATGCGCGGCCGGGAATTTCTCGAAGACTATGGCGTGTTGATCGCCACGGGCCCGCTCGCAGGCGTAAGCGCGCGTGCGGTCGTCGTACTGGATGAGCAGGATCAGGTCCTGCACAGCGAGCTGGTCGCCGAGATCGGCACAGAGCCGAACTACGAGGCGGCAATGGCGGCCCTGAAGTAACGGCGTTCGATAGGAGGCGGTGCAATGCCGCTTCCTTTTGCGCCTTAATCTGGCGACAAAAATACAACCTGCTGTCCCCCTTTCTTGGCCATTAATCAATTGGCTCAATTGCTCTGCAAACGCTTAGCTTGAGGCATTCACACGCCTGATGAGCGCAGCCGCGTCAGGAGATGGCGTTAGGCCAGATTTTTTTATTTTGCTACAAAATCTTTTTCTGCCGCTGCGGTCAGAGCATTCGTTGCCCATTGAATGGATTCGCTTATGTCTACCTCGCCTACCAAGAAGATCGGTGTATCCGGCACAGGAATGATCGCCCACTGTTTTATCCGGCTGATCAAGCAGCACTACCAGGATCTCGAGATTTCCCGTGTACTGACACGCCGGCCGTTGAGCGCTTTCAGCGACTTTCCGATGGCTGAGCGGCTCACCAATTCCATCGACCAGTTGATCGACGAGGCTGATCTTATCGTCGAGTGCAGTGGCGATGTCTTCCACGGCACCGAGGTCATCGAGCGCGCCTTCGAGGCTGGATTGCCTGTGGTGACGATCAATGCGGAACTGCAGGTGACCACCGGCTCCTATCTGGCCGCCAAGGGGTTCATAACGGAGGCGGAGGGCGATCAGCCCGGTTCATTGGCGGCCCTGCACGAAGAAGCTTTGATGATGGGCTTCAAACCCTTGGTCTACGGCAACATGAAAGGGTACCTGAACCACGACCCATCGCCGGAGGACATGACCTATTGGGCGAAACGCCAGGGCATCAGCGTCGACCAGACCACCTCGTTCACTGACGGCACGAAAGTGCAGATCGAACAGGTGATCGTTGGAAACGGCCTGGGCGCGACCATCACCAAGCAGGGGCTCGAAGGGCTGGCCTCGACCAATCTGACGGAAACCGGAAACCTGTTGGGCATGATGGCCGAGCGCCTCGGCCAGCCCTTCGTCGACTATGTCATTCCCTCCGGCTATCCGGCGGGTGGCGTGTTCCTGACCTGCCGGCACGATGACGACCAGCGCGCCGCCATCGAGTATTTCAAACTCGGCGCAGGCCCCTATTACACACTGGTGCGACCCTTCCACCTGTGTTCGCTGGAAGTGGGCAAGACTGTGCGTCGTGTGCTCAATGGCGGCGGCGTGTTGCTGAACAACTCGACCGCGCCAACGCTGGGTGTGGGCGCCATCGCCAAGCGCGCCATGCGCCCGGGTGAACTCATCGAACGTGGGATCGGCGGGTTCCAGTTCCGTGGCGAAGCACTCAAGCTCGACCAGAACCCGGACCACGTGCCGATCGGCCTGCTACGCAAGACGGCGCTCAAGCGAGCGGTCGAACCCGGTCAGTTGATTACCTTCGATGACATCGACATCCTGCCCAGCCGAGCGCTGGATATCGTGATGCAGCAGCGTGCGGAGCGGGCTGCCGCGTCCACACAGGCACCGGCGACGAGCCTGCCGCCGGTCGGGATGGTTGCGGTAGGCGGTTGAGTGCGGCGCGCCGTCGCCTGAACGACCGGGGGCGATCCCGGCATGACGTCAGGGCGCGCGCCTTGACGTCCCGCCTATCCTGCCAGCGGTTGTATCGCGGGGGCTTGTTCCCGTCGCTGGGCCCCGTTGATGTCACGGGGCCCATGGTGAGATAGCGGCCAGCTAGACCGCGTAGCCCAACACCCTCGGAAGCCACAGCGCGATTTCGGGAAAGACCGCTACCAGCACCAGGGCGCTTCCCATCACCAGAACAAACAGCATCGCCCAGCCGACCGTCTGCTCCAGGCGTATCTTGGCGACCTCGGCGGTGACCATCAGATTGATCGCGACCGGTGGCGTGAACTGGCCGATGGCGATGTTCATCGCCAACAGGATGCCGAACCAGACGGGGTTCCAGCCGAAGTGCTGCATGACCGGAATCAGGATCGGCATGAGGATCAGGTAGATGGAAATCGCATCCAGCAGCATGCCGGCCAGCAACACGGCGATCATGACCAGGATCAGCAGTACGGTCGCGTTGTCCGAAAGCGATATCAGCCATTCGGCGAGGTGACGGAACGTACCGAGCATGGTGCCAGCCCAGGCGAAGATACCCGCCAGGGCGATGATCAGCATTACCACGCCGGAGATGACCGCGGCCTCGCCGCAGAGCTTCCAGAGGTTGCGCCAGTCCAGTTCTCGGGTGACGAACAGGCCGATCAGTACGCCATAGGTGACGCCCGCCACCGCTGCTTCGGTCGGTGTGAACAGGCCGCTGCGCAGGCCTCCGAGGATGAGCACAGGTGCGAACAAGGCTGGCAGCGCCTGACGGAAACTTTCGGCCAAGGGTGGACGCTCGGCACCTTCCGGGGTTTCCCAGCCGTAGCGACGGGAGAGCAACCAGGCCGGCAGCAACAGCACCAGCCCGGCGATGATGCCCGGGAACAGGCCCGCCGCGAACAGTGCGCGCAAGTCCACACCCGGCACGACGATGGAATAGAGAATCAGCGCAATGGACGGCGGGATCAGGATGGCGGTGGACGCCGAGGCGGCGATCAGCGTGGCCGAGAACGGCTTCGGGTAGCCGGCGCGGGTCATGCTCGGGAGCATCACCATGGCCACCGCCGCGGCGTCCGCGGGGCCGGATCCGCTCATGCCGCCCATGATCAGGCAGACCAGAACGGCGACCATGGCCAGGCCGCCGTGCCGTGGGCCGATCAGTGCTTGCGCGAAGCGCACCAGACGCAGCGCCACGCCGGATTTCTCGAACACCAGGCCGGTGAGGATGAACAGCGGAATCGCGATCAGCGGGTATTTGGCGACCCCGTTGTAGGTATTGGTACCGAGCGTCGCCAGCATGTCCGGCGAGAGCCCTGCGAGGATGCCGACGGCCCCCGATAGCGCAAGGGAAAAAGCCACCGGTACGCCGATCAGCAACAGCAGCAGGAAACTGGCGAGCATCCACACGTCAGGGCTCATCGGACAACCTCCCGCGCAACCGGTCGAGGGTCATCTGGGTCAGTCGCACGGCCATCGCCAGGGCCAGCAACGGCAGCCAGACCACGTACCACCAGTTCGGCAGTCCGAGGCCGGGCGACTGCGACTCCCACTGATATTCTTCCAGCGCAAACAGCCCGCCGAACCAGGCCACGAGCCCGAGTACCGCGATGCTTGCAATCCATTGGATGATGATCAGCGGCGCGCGCAGGCGCGGGAACAGTCGTTCGATCAATCCGATGCGAATGTGCCGGTTGCTGCGCATGGCCACCGAGGCACCGGCAAACGTCAGGATGACCAGCAGAAAGACGGAGAGCTCTTCGGTGAAGGCGAAGGAAGCGTTGGTGAAATAGCGCACCACCACGTTGGCCACGCTGATCAGGCTGATGATCACAAGGGCCAGGGTAGCCAGCACGCGCTCGAGGCGCGCGTCCTGTCGATTGTTCATGGTTTTCCTCTGGTCCCGGCGGCGCCGCGCCGCCGGGCGAAACGGTTTTACTCTGCGATGGCCGCCCGGGCCGCCTCGAGCAGTTCAGCACCGATCTTGGGCGCCCATTTCTCGTGTACCACGCGAGTCGCCTCGACGAATGCCTGATGCTCCTCGCGGGTCAGTTCCGTCACCTCGACGCCGCGTGAACGAATATCTTCGAGGCGCTTGGCTTCGGCGTTGCGCGACAGTTCGATTTCCCACTTGCCGGCGTCGATTGCCGCCTGGCGCAGGAGTTCACGATCGGCTTCGGGCAGTTGCTTCCAGACGCGCTGGTTGACGGCAAAGACCAGCGGGTCGGCCATGTAATGCCAGAGCGTCAGGTACTTCTGGCCCACCTGGTCGACGCGTGCCACATCGAAGACCGAGAGCGGATTTTCCTGACCATCGACTGCGCCTGTGGTCAACGCCGGCTTGGCGTCGGCCCAGCTCATCTGGGTCGGGTTGGCGCCCAGGGCGGTGAAGGTGTCCTGGAACAGCGGCGAGCCGACCACGCGGATTTTCAGGCCGGCCAGATCTGCCGGTGTCTTCACGGGTTTGGACGAGTTGGAAATCTCGCGAAAGCCATTTTCGCCCCATGCCAGTGGGACGATGCCGCGTTTCTCGATGGCTTCGAAGGCCTGCTTGCCGGCTTCGCC
Organism: Stutzerimonas stutzeri; assembly: GCF_009789555.1. Taxonomy (NCBI): domain Bacteria; kingdom Pseudomonadati; phylum Pseudomonadota; class Gammaproteobacteria; order Pseudomonadales; family Pseudomonadaceae; genus Stutzerimonas; species Stutzerimonas stutzeri. The sequence goes on along the minus strand of NZ_CP046902.1, from coordinate 3,606,691 downwards.
CTGAGTGATCGCGTCCAGGTCCGCACTATTGGCCATCAGGAAGGGCAACGAAAACAGGTTCAGCTCCGGCACTTGCGGGGACCAATTGATGGTGGAGCCGACCGCCATGTCGATCAGGCCGGAGCGCATGGCGGAGAATTCCTTGGTCTGATCGCCCGCTACCAGTTGCGCGTTGGGGTATACGCGCAGGGTGATCTCGCCGTTGGAGCGCTCCTCCACCAGGTCGGCCCATTTCTGCGCGGCCTGGCCCCAGGGGAAGGCATCGGACAGCACAGTGGAAACGGAGTATTCGCGGGCTGCGGCAGTAAAGCTGGCGGACAGCGCGGCAGCGACGGCCAGCGCGGTAAAGCAACGGGTCAGTTTCATGGTGCGTCCTTGTTCGGATCGGTCTTTTGGTTGTTATGTCGAACGGCCAGGCGCTGGTGAACAGCGGCGGGCACAACGATGGCGGTGAGCCAGGGGACGCGCGGATAGCGCGACAAAAGACGCGGCTGCTGCGCACGGGTGAGGGCAGCGAGGCTCGCAATGCGTCACAACGCCTCAAAGCCTTGTGGGCGGGAGGCAACCAGTGGTTATCGACTGATCGGACAACTATCGCAGAAGGCGCTACAGAGCGCCATTACCGAAGGCCTCGTCTTTCGTCGGGGCAGTTCAGGCGTCGCGCAGCAGGTCATGGGTGTTGAGCAGCTCGTAAGCGATTTGCGGGTGTTTCTCCAGCCCCCGCCGAATGGCCGCTGGAATCGCTTGGCGAGTCTTGCGGCAAAGACCGGGCTGCTCGGCGATCGTGATGCGAATCCCGCGCATGCTGCGCACCTCGTTGGGACCGGGTGCGATGTCCAGGCGAATGCCCAACTGCTCATACAGGCGTTGTTGCAGGCGTTGGAGATCAGGAAGGCTCGCCAGATTCTCCAGGCGATCCAGCAGACGATGCTCTTCGTGCCGGGTCAGACGAAGGATGCGCAGGTCGCTGTCGGGGTTTTCCTGCAACCGTTCACGGCGACAGATGCAGGCCGCTGGGGGGCAGGGTTGACGGATTGGAACCGAAGCAGTCATGGGGCCTGATCATAGCGGGCAAAGCGTGGTGTTGCGCATCTCATCGACGAAATGAGCAACCGGGGCGGCACCCAAGTAGCGCTGCGGGAAAGGGTTCGACTTCAATGGCTAGGGTTGGATTGGGCTGTCGACGACTGAGCAGCACTCGGCTGATCTGGTCGCCGGTGCTGTCAGTCGCCGGCAGCCCACCTATTCACCTATCAATTGAAACGGCCCAGGTTTCCGCCGACGCTGTAGCGGCCCGCGCCGAGCAAAGCGATGGCAATCGAGCCGAACAGGAACATGCCCTGCAGTTCGAGCGCCCAGCCACCCATCTGGCCGATTGAAAACAACTCGTCCATATGAGCCAGCGCAAAGGCGAAGAGCATGTTGCCGACCATCAGCACGGCGCCCACGCGCGAGAACAGCCCGATGATCACCAGCACCGGCCCGAGCACTTCCCCGAGGTACGCACCGTACGCGAGGAAGCTGGGCAACCCGTGGCTGCTCAGCATGCCGGCGATGCCCCCGACGCCGCCTTGCAGCTTGGCGATCCCGTGCAGGAGAATCAGTACACCCACCGAAACCCTCAGTACCAGCTTCCCAATATCATCAGTCATGACTCGTCTCTTCTCTGCGGCGCCAGGGCTCTGGCATGAGCGTTTCTAATAACATAGACCAGTGAACAAAGGACTGCTCTGGCGTGGGGCAAACGAACGCAGCCGGGCGTGCATCGGCGGGCCAGGTGCCCGGCTCGGCGAGCGCCGCCTGTCGGTGGCTTCATGCTGGAAAACACGTAGAAAAGCCGGCATGAGGCTGTAGATGAACGCACCCTGACGGGCGGGGTGACTTCTGTGATACGAGCCACTAGAATGCTTGCCCATTCTGGGGCCGGAATGCCGGCTTATGTCTGTGCAACGAGGAAAATCCATGCAAGTTTCTGTTGAAAGCACCTCCGCTCTTGAGCGCCGCATGACCATTGGCGTGCCGGTCGAGCGCATCGAGACCGAAGTCAACAAGCGTCTGCAACAGACCGCCAGCCGTGCAAAAATCCCAGGTTTCCGTCCCGGCAAGGTGCCGATGAGCGTCATTCGTCAGCGTTACGAAGCTGCCGCGCGCCAGGAAGCGCTGGGTGATCTGATCCAGGCTACTTTCTATGAAGCCGTGGTTGCCGAGAAACTGAACCCTGCCGGCGCGCCCGCGGTCGAGCCGAAGGTGTTCGAGAAGGGCAAGGACCTGGAATACGTTGCGACGTTCGAAGTTTTCCCCGAGTTCAAGGTGTCCGGTTTCGACGGGATCGAGATCGAACGCCTGCAGGCCGAGGTGTCCGAGGCGGACGTCGACAACATGCTCGATATCCTGCGCAAGCAGAATACCCGTTATGAAAAGGCCGATCGCGCCGCTGAAGACGGCGATCAGCTGAATATTGATTTCGTCGGCAAGATCGACGGCGAAGCCTTCCCCGGTGGTTCGGCGCAGGGAACCCAGCTCGTCCTGGGCTCCGGTCGCATGATCCCGGGCTTCGAATCCGCCCTGGTGGGCGCGAAGGCGGGTGAAGAGCGGGTCATCAACCCGACGTTCCCCGAGGATTACCAGAACCTCGACCTCGCCGGCAAGACCGCCGAGTTCACCGTGACCGTCAACAGTGTCGAGGCACCTCAGCTGCCGGAGCTGAACGAAGCGTTCTTCGCTCAGTTCGGTGTTCAGGAAGGTGGCCTGGAAGGCTTCCGCGCCGAGGTCAAGAAAAACATGGAGCGCGAACTGCGCCAGGCGATCAAGACCAAGGTCAAGAACCAGGTCATGGAAGGTCTGGTCAGTGCCAACCCGATCGAGGTGCCCAAGGCGCTGGTCGACAACGAAGTGAACCGCTTGCGCGTTCAGGCCGTTCAGCAGTTCGGTGGCAACATCAAGCCCGATCAACTGCCGGCGGAGCTGTTCGAAGAGCAGGCCAAGCGTCGCGTCGTGCTGGGGCTGATCGTTGCCGAAGTGGTCAAGCAGTATGAGCTCAAGCCAGACGACGCGCGCGTTCGCGAGCTGATCGAGGAGATGGCGTCCGCTTACCAGGAGCCGGAGCAGGTCGTGTCCTGGTACTACAAGAACGACGAGCAACTGAACGAAGTCCGCTCTGTTGTGCTCGAAGAACAAGTTGTAGATACTGTCCTGCAGCAGGCTAAAGTGACCGACAAATCGGTCTCCTACGAAGAAGCAGTGAAGCCTGCGGAAGCCCCGCAAGCTGCCTGAACCTCTTTAACCGTTTAATGCACATACATAAGCCAGCCTCGTGCTGGCTTATGTCTTTGCGGCGTGACATAGGGAGTATCGTTGGACATGTCCGGCAATTCGTTTATGCAAGCACCAGACATCCAGGCGGCTGGCGGCCTGGTGCCGATGGTCATCGAGCAGTCCGCTCGTGGCGAGCGCGCGTATGACATCTATTCCCGTCTCCTGAAGGAGCGGGTGATCTTCATGGTCGGTCAGGTTGAGGATTACATGGCCAACCTGATCGTTGCGCAGATGCTGTTCCTCGAGGCGGAAAACCCCGAGAAGGACATTCACCTGTACATCAATTCCCCGGGCGGTTCGGTTACGGCTGGCATGTCGATCTACGACACCATGCAGTTCATCAAGCCGGATGTGTCCACGATCTGCATCGGGCAGGCTTGCAGCATGGGCGCCCTGTTGCTGACCGGCGGCGCGGCTGGCAAGCGTTATTGCCTGCCCCACTCGCGGATGATGATTCACCAGCCGCTGGGCGGTTTCCAGGGGCAGGCTTCGGACATCGAGATTCATGCGCGCGAAATCCTCACGATTCGTGAGCGCCTGAACAAAGTGATGGCGGCGCATACTGGCCAGCCGATGGAAGTCATCGCTCGCGACACCGACCGTGACAATTTCATGAGTGGCGAAGAGGCCGTCAAGTACGGACTGATCGACCAGGTTCTGGCTCAGCGGCAAATGGCAGTCTGATCTCGCCTGCGCGGCGATATCCGGCTGTGGCGTGGGCTTGAAAAAGCCCACGATTGCCTTCATCTTGTGTTTCAAGCCTTCCCGATTGGATCGATCGAATGACTGATACCCGCAACGGCGAGGATTCCGGCAAGCTGCTTTATTGCTCTTTCTGCGGCAAAAGCCAGCATGAAGTACGCAAGTTGATTGCCGGCCCCTCGGTCTTTATCTGCGACGAGTGCGTCGACCTGTGCAATGACATCATCCGTGAGGAGGTGCAAGAAGCACAGGCCGAGAGCAGCGCGCAAAAACTGCCTGCGCCCAAGGAAATCAGCGGCATTCTCGACCAGTACGTCATTGGTCAGGAACGCGCCAAGAAAATCCTGGCAGTGGCTGTTTACAATCATTACAAGCGACTCAACCAGCGCGACAAGAAAGAAGAAGTCGAGCTGGGCAAAAGCAACATCCTGCTGATCGGGCCGACCGGCTCGGGCAAGACGCTGCTTGCCGAAACGCTTGCACGGCTGCTGAACGTGCCGTTCACCATCGCTGACGCCACCACGCTCACCGAGGCGGGATACGTCGGCGAGGATGTCGAGAACATCATTCAGAAGCTGCTGCAGAAGTGCGATTACGATGTCGAAAAGGCCCAAATGGGCATTGTCTACATCGACGAGATCGACAAGATTTCCCGCAAGTCCGATAACCCATCGATCACGCGTGACGTATCGGGCGAGGGCGTCCAACAAGCGCTGCTCAAGCTGGTCGAAGGCACGGTCGCGTCGGTGCCGCCGCAGGGTGGCCGCAAGCATCCGCAGCAGGAGTTCCTGCAGGTCGACACGCGCAACATCCTGTTCATTTGTGGCGGTGCGTTCGCGGGGTTGGAAAAGGTGATTCAGGGTCGTTCCACGCAGGGCGGCATCGGCTTCAATGCCGAGGTGCGTAGCAAGGATCCGGGCAAGAAGATCGGTGAATCGCTGCGGGCCGTGGAGCCTGATGACCTGGTCAAGTTCGGTCTGATCCCCGAGTTCGTGGGGCGACTGCCGGTCATCGCCACCCTCGATGAGCTGGACGAGGCCGCGCTGATTCAGATCCTGACCGAGCCCAAGAATGCGCTGACCAAGCAATACGCCAAGCTGTTCGAGCTGGAAGGCGTGGACCTGGAGTTCCGTACCGATGCGCTCAAGGCTGTCGCCGCTCGTGCGCTGGAGCGCAAGACTGGCGCCCGCGGGCTGCGCTCGATCCTTGAGGGCGTCCTGTTGGATACCATGTACGAGATCCCGTCGCAGAAGGATGTCAGCAAGGTGGTCATCGACGAGAGCGTGATCGAGGGCACTTCTCAGCCGTTGCTGATCTACGAAAACAGTGAGCCGCCTGCGAAGGCTGCGCCAGACGCGTAACAGCACAAGGGGCCTCCGGGCCCCTTTGCTTTTCTTCCATCCTTGTTTTTTGCCCTGCGTGCCCTCATCTTGATTGCCAGGGTGTTTCCCGTTTACCGCCGTATGGCCGTCGTAGAGCTGAATTTATGAAGACAACCATCGAATTGCCCCTTTTGCCGCTGCGCGATGTCGTGGTTTACCCGCACATGGTGATTCCGCTGTTCGTTGGCCGGGAAAAATCCATCGAGGCCCTCGAATCCGCCATGGCCGGTGACAAGCAGATATTGCTGCTGGCCCAGAAGAATCCGGCCGACGATGATCCGGCTGAAGATGCGCTGTACCGCGTGGGTACCGTCGCCACCGTTCTGCAGCTGCTCAAGCTGCCCGATGGCACCGTCAAGGTACTGGTCGAGGGCGAACAGCGTGGTGTCATCGAGCGCTTCTACGAGGTGGACGATCACTGCCGCGCCGAGGTATCGCTGATTGACGAATCGGAAGTCGAGGAGCGTGAGGCGGAAGTCTTCACCCGCAGCCTGCTGAGCCAGTTCGAACAGTACGTCCAGCTCGGCAAGAAGGTTCCGTCCGAGGTGCTGTCATCGCTGGCGAGCATCGACGAGCCGGCGCGCCTGGTCGATACCATGGCGGCGCACATGGCGCTGAAGATCGAGCAGAAGCAGGCGATTCTCGAAATCACCGATCTGCCGGCCCGCGTCGAGCACGTGCTGGCGTTGCTGGATGCCGAGATCGATCTGCTGCAGGTCGAGAAACGCATTCGTGGCCGCGTCAAGAAGCAGATGGAGCGCAGCCAGCGGGAGTACTACCTGAATGAGCAGATGAAGGCCATTCAGAAAGAGCTGGGCGACATCGATGAAGGGCATAACGAAATCGATGACTTGAAAAAGCGCATCGAAAACGCCGGCTTGAGCAAGGACGCACACGCCAAGGCGACGACCGAGCTGAACAAGCTCAAGCAGATGTCACCGATGTCGGCTGAGGCCACGGTGGTCCGGACCTACATCGACTGGCTGGTCAACGTGCCGTGGAAAGCCGCCAGCAAGGTGCGCCTCGATCTGGCTAAGGCCGAGGAGGTGCTCGACACGGACCATTACGGGCTCGAGGAAGTGAAGGATCGTATCCTGGAATACCTCGCCGTCCAGAAGCGCGTGAAAAAGCTCAAGGGACCGGTGCTGTGCCTGGTTGGCCCTCCGGGCGTCGGCAAGACTTCGCTGGCCGAGTCCATTGCGCGCTCCACCAACCGCAAGTTCGTACGCATGGCGCTGGGCGGCGTGCGGGACGAGGCCGAGATCAGGGGTCATCGCCGGACCTATATCGGTTCGATGCCGGGCCGCTTGATCCAGAAAATGAGCAAGGTCGGCGTCCGCAATCCGCTGTTCCTGCTCGACGAAATCGACAAGATGGGCAACGACATGCGCGGTGATCCGGCCTCGGCGTTGCTCGAAGTGCTCGATCCGGAGCAAAACCATAATTTCAACGACCATTACCTGGAGGTCGATTACGACCTGTCCGACGTGATGTTCCTCTGCACGGCCAACTCCATGAACATTCCGGCACCGTTGCTGGATCGCATGGAGATCATTCGCCTTCCCGGTTATACCGAAGACGAGAAGATCAATATCGCGATTCGCTACCTGGTTCCGAAGCAGATCCAGGCCAACGGATTGAAGAAGGCCGAGCTTTCGTTCGACGAGGACGCCATTCGCGACATCATCCGTTATTACACGCGCGAGGCGGGTGTTCGTAGCCTGGAGCGGCAGGTGGCGAAGGTCTGCCGCAAGGTCGTCAAGGAACACGCGGCACAGAAGAGCTTCGAGGTGAAGATTACCGCCGAAACGCTCGAGCATTTCCTTGGCGTACGCAAGTTCCGCTATGGGCTCGCCGAGCAGCAGGATCAGGTTGGGCAGGTCACTGGCCTGGCCTGGACGCAGGTGGGCGGCGAATTGTTGACCATCGAGGCAGCGGTCGTGCCTGGCAAGGGCCGACTGACCAAGACCGGCTCGTTGGGTGACGTCATGGGCGAGTCGATCACCGCGGCGCTTACGGTGGTACGCAGTCGTGCCAAGAGTCTGGGTATCGCAGTGGATTTCCATGAGAAGCAGGACATCCATATCCATGTGCCCGAAGGTGCCACGCCCAAGGATGGTCCGAGCGCGGGGATCGGGATGTGCACGGCGCTCGTTTCGGCGCTGACGCAAATTCCGGTTCGTGCCGAAGTGGCGATGACCGGGGAAATCACCTTGCGAGGCCAGGTTCTGGCGATCGGCGGTTTGAAGGAAAAACTGCTCGCCGCGCATCGAGGTGGTATCAAGACGGTGATCATTCCCGAAGAAAATCAGCGTGATCTGAAAGAGATTCCTGAGAATATTAAGCAGGACCTGCAGATTAAACCGGTGAAGTGGATTGACGAAGTCCTCCAAATTGCGCTGCAATACGCGCCGGAGCCCTTGCCCGATGCGGCTCCCGATATCGTTGCAAAGGACGACAAGCGCGAGTCTGATTCCAAGGAGCGAATCAGCACGCATTAGTCTGAAAGGCTTTGTTGACACATTTTCGGCGGCCTTGATATAAGCCGGCCCACTGTGTTGCTGCTATTTCAGCACCGCTTTGCTTACACCCAAAATTAAAGATACGACTCAACAGAAATAAGGGGACTTAGAGTGAACAAGTCGGAACTGATCGATGCCATCGCTGCATCTGCTGATATCCCGAAAGCTGTTGCTGGCCGCGCGCTGGATGCAGTGATTGAATCCGTCACTGGCGCCCTGAAGGCTGGTGATTCCGTGGTACTGGTTGGTTTCGGTACTTTCGCTGTCAAGGAACGCGCCGCTCGCACTGGTCGTAACCCGCAGACTGGCAAGCCGATCAACATCGCTGCGGCCAAGATCCCGGGCTTCAAAGCTGGCAAGGCTCTGAAAGACGCTGTCAACTAAGCGTTTTCGATCCGGCCGGTCGTCAGTTAGCGCTGGCCCTGGCTTGGAGCGGTCTTCGAACAGGTCTTGCCTGTTGCGTTCGGGCTTGGGGGATAAAGCCCAACCGCTCCAATAGCTCCGAGAAGGCGCATCCCTGGATGCGCCTTTCTTTTTTCCGGATTCACCCGTGCTGCAGTGACGATTGCGCAGCTGACTCCTGGGGGACGCATGCTTCAGAATATCAGGGACAATTCACAAGGCTGGATTGCCAAAACCATCATCGGCATCATCATCATGTTGCTGGCACTGACCGGCTTCGACGCCATCTTCAGTGCCGCCAGCAACAGCCGCAATGCCGCTGAGGTCAACGGTGAGGAAATCTCGCTGGACGAGCTCAACCAGGCCATGAACATGCAGCGTCGGCAGTTGGCTCAACAGTTCGGGGGCGATTTCGATCCCTCGCTGCTGGACGACAAGCTGGTACGCGAGTCTTCCCTGCGCGCGCTGATAGATCGAGCGTTGTTGCTTCAGGGCGCGCGTGATGCGAATTTCGCGTTCTCCGAGGCTGCGCTCGATCAGATGATTCTGCAGACGCCCGAGTTCACCGTAGACGGCGCGTTCAACGCGGCGCGCTTCGATCAGGTCATTCAGCAGATGGGCTATACGCGACTCCAGTTCCGTGAGCTTCTCAAGCAGGAGATGCTGATCGGACAGCTTCGCGCGGGCATCTCCGGCTCCGGCTTCGTCACGGACGAGCAGATCGAAGGTTTTGCTCGCCTCGAGCAGCAAACCCGCGATTTCGCAACGGTCACCGTGCCGGCAGATGTGGCCGCGGTTGAGGTGTCGGACGAAGAGGCGCGCGAACATTACGATCAGAACACCGACCGCTACCGCTCGCCGGAGCAGGTTGTTCTGGAGTATGTAGAGCTGAACAAGGCGTCTTTCTTCGACCAGGTCGACGTCACCGATGAGCAAGTGAACGAGCTCTACCAGCAGCGTATCGCCAATCTCGCGGAGCAGCGCCGCGCGGCGCATATCCTGATCGAAGCCGATGACGCCAGCGATGCCGAAGCCAAGGCGAAGATCGAACAGATCGCCGAGCGGCTGGCTGCAGGCGAGGATTTCTCGGCATTGGCCAAGGAAGCCTCCGAAGATCCGGGCTCGGCCAATGACGGCGGCGATCTGGGTTTTGCAGGCCCAGGCGTTTATGACCCTGCTTTCGAAGAGGCGCTGTATGCACTCGAGCAAGGGCAGGTGTCGGCGCCGGTACGTTCCGACTTCGGCTGGCATCTGATCAAGCTGCTGGGCGTTCAGTCGCCGGAAGTTCCCACGCTGGAAAGCCTGAAGCCCGAACTGGTCCGTGAACTCAAGGCGCAGCAGGTCGAGCAGCGGTTTGTCGAGGCGAGCAAGCAATTGGAGGACACCGCATTCGAATCGTCCGACCTGGTGCAGCCTGCGCAGGAGCTGGGCTTGTCCGTCCAGACCACCGAGGCGTTCGGGCGTGAAGGTGGGGCTGGCCTCACCGCCAACAGGCAGATCATCCAGGCAGCCTTCAGCGATGAGGTGCTGATTGACGGTGCCAACAGCGGGGTCATCGAGCTGGACCCGGATACGGTCGTTGCGGTGCGTGTGAAGCAGCATCTGCAACCGGAAGTCATTCCGTTCGATGAAGTGAAAGGCGACATCGTGGCTCAGTTGCAGCGCAGCAAGGCTGCCGAGCGTGCGCAAGAGGCGGGCGAGCGCTTGATCACTGCGCTACGTAATGGCGAGCAGGCCGACCAGCAATGGCAGCCGGTCGAAGCCGCTTCGCGTAACCAGGAAGGCGTCGATCCGGCGGTGCTCCAGCAGGTGTTCCGCATGCCCAAGCCTGAGACCAGCGACAAGCCAACGTTTGGCAGCGTCCGCCTCTCTGGCGGCGATTTCGTTGTCGTTCGCCTGAGCGGCGTCAGCGAGCCGAAAGCCGCGCTGTCCGAGGAGGACAAGCAGAACTATCGCCGCTTCCTGGCCTCGCGCAGTGGGCAGCTGGATTTCGCGGCTTATCGCCAGATGCTGCATGCCGACGCTGAGATCGAAACCTTCTGATGGTGTTGGCCTCTCGCTAAGGCAAAAAAAACCCGCATGTGAATGCGGGTTTTTTTATGGCCGGTGATCAGTCTTCGATCGCACCCATCGCGGTGGTATTGAAACCGCCATCTACGTAGAGAATTTCGCCGCTGATACCGGACGCCAGGTCCGAGCACAGGAACGCGCCGGCGTTGCCGACTTCGTCGATCGTGACGTTGCGACGCAGCGGCGTCTGCTTCTCGTTGGCCGCCAGCATCTTGCGGAAGCTCTTGATACCCGACGCTGCCAGCGTGCGGATGGGACCTGCCGAGACGGCGTTGACCCGCGTGCCTTCCGGGCCGAGGCTGCCCGCGAGGTAACGCACGCCGGCCTCGAGGCTGGCCTTGGCCATGCCCATCACGTTGTAGTTGGGCATGGTGCGCTCGGCGCCCAGGTAGGAGAGGGTCAGGATGCTGCCATTGCGGCCCTTCATCATCGGGCGTCCGGCCTTGGCCAGCGCGACGAGGCTGTAGGCGCTGATGTCGTGCGCTATACGGAAGCCTTCGCGGGTGGTGACCTCGGTGAAGTCGCCGTCGAGCTGGTCGCCCGGGGCGAAGCCTACCGAGTGAACGATACCGTCCAGACCATCCCACTTCTTGCCCAGCTCTTCGAATACCTGGACGATTTCATCGTCGCTGGCGACGTCGCATGGGAAGCACAGCTCCGGCCCTGAGCCCCAGCTTGCAGCGAACTCTTCGACGCGACCCTTGAGTTTCTCGTTCTGATAGGTGAAAGCCAGTTCGGCGCCTTCACGGTGCATGGCCGCGGCGATGCCGGAGGCGATCGACAATTTGCTGGCGACGCCGACGATCAGTACGCGCTTACCGGTAAGAAAACCCATGTGCTTGTCCCTCTTCTGGTGGTTCTTCAGCGGCTGGGACCATAAAGGCAGATTCCAGCAGCTGCTGTGTATACGGATGTTGAGGAGCGGCGAAGATCGCCTCGGCCGCTCCCTGTTCGACGACCTTGCCTTGCTTGACCACCATCATCTGGTGACTGAGCGCCCGCACCACCGCCAGATCATGGCTGATGAACAGGTAGGTCAGGTTGTACTTGGCCTGTAGCGAGCGTAGTAGCTCTACCACCTGCCGTTGTACGGTTCGATCCAATGCCGAGGTCGGTTCATCAAGCAGGATCAGATCAGGCTTGAGGACCAGGGCCCTGGCAATGGCGATTCGCTGACGCTGTCCCCCTGAAAACTCATGGGGATAGCGGTGGCGGCTTTCAGGGTCGAGACCCACTTCGACCAGCGCATCGATGATCGCCTGCGCTTGCTCTTCCGCAGTTCCCATTCCATGGATACTGAGCCCCTCTCCGACGATCTGGCCCACTGACATCCTGGGGCTGAGGCTGCCGAACGGGTCCTGAAACACCACCTGCATCTGGCGCCGCAACGGGCGTACCCGACGCTGTGACATGTGTTCCAGCGCGACATCCCGAAAACGGATCTCGCCCGTGCTGGACAGCAACCGCAGGATAGCCAGCCCCAACGTCGACTTTCCCGAGCCGCTTTCGCCGACGATGCCCAGCGTCTGACCCTTGGGCAAGCTGAACGTGACGCCGTCGACCGCTTTGACGTGGTCGACGGTCTTTCTGAACAGCCCCTTCTTGATCGGAAACCAGACCCGCAGGTCCTTCACTTCGAGCAATGTCGGCGACGCTGCTTCAACCGCTACCGGTCCGCCGCTAGGCTCTGCGGCGAGCAGTTCCCGTGTGTAGGGATGCTGCGGTGACCGGAACAATTGTTCGCAAGGTGCTTGTTCGACGACGCGACCGCTCTGCATGACACATACATGATCGGCTATTCGGCGAACGAGGTTCAGATCATGGCTGATCAGGAGCAATGCCATGCCCAGGCGCGCCTGCAGGTGCTTGAGCAATTCCAGTATCTTCAACTGCACCGTCACGTCCAGCGCGGTGGTCGGTTCGTCGGCGATCAGCAGCTCGGGCTCGTTCGCCAGCGCCATGGCGATCATCACCCGCTGGCGCTGCCCCCCCGACAGCTCATGGGGATAGGCTCGGATGCGCTTGGCCGGGTCTGGTATTCCCACCAGCTCCAGGAGTTCCAAGGTGCGTGCCGTGGCCGCCTTGCCATTGAGCCCCTTGTGGATCTGCAGGACTTCATTGATCTGTTTGCCGATCGTGTGCAGCGGGTTGAGCGAGGTCATCGGCTCCTGGAAGACCATGGCGATCCGGTCGCCGCGTATGCCCCGCATGCGTTTTTCGCTTGCCTTGAGCAGGTCATCACCGGCGTAACGAATCTCGCCGGCGGGGTGCTGTGCGAGCGGGTAGGGCAGCAGGCGTAATATCGAGTGGGCCGTGACGGATTTGCCAGAGCCGCTTTCACCCACCAGGGCCAAGGTCTCGCCTTTGCGGATATCGAAGCTCACCCCTTCGACGACGCGTTGTGCTCGACCGCCAGTGACGAACTCGACGGCGAGATCGCGGACTTCTATCAGATTCTCGGCCATGCTATTTCCTCGGATCGAAGGCGTCGCGGGCAGCCTCGCCGATAAACACCAGTAAGGTCAGCATGATGGCCAGGACCAGGAATGCGCTGATGCCCAACCATGGCGCTTGCAGATTCGCTTTGCCCTGTGCGACCAGTTCGCCCAGCGAGGGCGCGCCCGGAGGCAGGCCGAAGCCAAGGAAGTCGAGTGCCGTCAGCGTCCCGATCGCCCCGGTGAGGATGAATGGCATGAAGGTCATCGTCGAAACCATCGCATTGGGCAATATGTGACGGAACATGATCGCGCCGTTGCGCATGCCCAGCGCTCGCGCGGCCCGAACGTATTCGAGGTTACGCCCGCGCAGGAACTCGGCACGGACGACGTCGACCAGGCTCATCCAGGAGAACAGAAGCATGATGCCGAGCAGCCACCAGAAGTTCGGTTGCACGAAGCTGGCCAGGATGATTAGCAGGTAGAGCACGGGCAGCCCTGACCAGATTTCCAGCACGCGCTGCCCGACCAGGTCGACCCAGCCACCATAGAACCCTTGCAGCGCGCCGGCGACGACGCCTATCACCGAGCTGATCAACGTCAGCGTCAGCGCAAACAGCACCGAAATGCGGAAACCGTAGATGATTCTGGCGAACACATCGCGGCCTTGGTCGTCTGTGCCCAGCCAATTGTTCCATGAGGGCGGGGCGGGTGCCGGAACCTGAAGGTCGTAGTTGATGCTCGAATGATGAAACGGGATCGGCGGCCAGATCATCCAGCCGTCCTTCTTTTCGATCAGCTCCTGGATGTACGGACCCTTGTAGTCAGCCTGCAGGGGAAACTCGCCGCCGAACACGGTCTCGGGATAGCGTTTAAATACGGGGAAATACCAGCCTCCATCGAAACGCACCACGATCGGCTTGTCGTTGGCGATCAGTTCGGCCCCCAGGCTGAGGATGAACAGCGTGAGAAACAGCCACAGCGACCACCAGCCACGCTTGTGGGCTTTGAACAGGGCGAAGCGGCGCTGATTGAGCGGCGATAGCGGCATGTCAGGCCTCCCTGCTTTCGAAATCGATTCGCGGGTCGACGAGCGTATAGGTCAGGTCACCGATCAGCTTGACCACCAGACCGAGCAGGGTGAAAAGAAACAGCGTGCCGAACACGACGGGGTAATCGCGGTTGATGGCGGCTTCGAAGCTGAGCAAGCCAAGGCCGTCGAGCGAGAAGATCACCTCGATCAACAACGAGCCGGTGAAGAACATGCCGATGAATGCCGATGGGAAACCGGCGATGATGATCAACATTGCGTTGCGGAAGACGTGGCCGTAGAGCACCCGATTCTTGCTCAATCCCTTCGCCCGTGCCGTGATCACGTACTGCTTGTTGATCTCGTCGAGAAAGCTGTTCTTGGTCAGCAGCGTCAGGGTGGCGAAGTTGCCGATCACCAGCGCCGTGACCGGCAACGCAAGGTGCCAGAAGTAGTCGATGATCTTTCCGGTGAGCGTCAGTTCGTCGAAATTGCCCGAGGTCAGCCCCCTTAACGGAAACCAGTTCCAGTAGCTGCCACCGGCGAACAGCACGATCAACAGAATGGCAAACAGGAACGCTGGGATCGCATAGCCGACGATGATTGCCGAACTGGTCCAGACGTCGAACTTGCTGCCATGGCGAGTCGCTTTGGCGATGCCCAGCGGTATCGACGCCAGGTACATGATCAGGGTGCTCCAGAGCCCCAGTGAGATCGAGACGGGCATCTTCTCGACGATCAACTCGGTGACCGTGGCGTCGCGAAAGAAACTCTCACCGAAATCCAGCCGCAGGTAATTGCTGAGCATGATCCAGAAGCGTTCCGCCGCCGGCTTGTCGAAGCCGTACAGTCGCTCGATCTCGGCGATCAGGTCCGGATCCAGGCCTTGCGCGCCTCTGTAGCTGTTGCCGCCGGTGGCCACTTCGGAGCCGCCCCCGGCGATACGGCTCGTCGCGCCTTCGAATCCTTCAAGCTTGGCGATTGCCTGCTCGACCGGCCCGCCGGGTGCGGCCTGGATGATGAGGAAGTTGATCAGCAGGATGCCGAACAGCGTCGGAATGATCAGCAGCAATCGCCGAAAGATATAGGCCAGCATGCTTATCGCCCTGCCTGCTGCGGTGCGCCGGCGGCGCCTGTGTCAGCCGCCGCTTCGTCGTCGACGGCCTCGGGGACGGGCATGTCGATGTCGGGCTTGTGCCACCAGGTCATCAGGCCGATGTCGGACTGAGGCGTGGTTTGCGGATGGGCGAGATGGTTCCAATAGGCGACACGCCAGGTCTTGATGTGCCAGTTGGGAATGACGTAATGGCCCCATAGCAGCACGCGATCGAGGGCGCGAGTGCGGGTGATGAGCTCATCTCGCGAGTCGGCGGCGATGAGCTTTTCGACCAGCGTATCGATGGCCGGACTCTTCAGTCCGATGAAATTTCGGCTTCCTGGATTGTCCGCGCTCGCCGAGTGCCAGTATTCGCGCTGCTCGTTGCCCGGCGAGCTGGACTGGCCGAAACCGCTGACGATCATGTCGTAGTCGCGCGACCGCAGCCGATTGATGTATTGCGAGACGTCGACGCGGCGGATTTCCAGGTCGATGCCCAGGCCCGCCAGGTTGCGCTTGTAGGGCAGCAGCACCCGTTCGAAATCTGCTTGTACCAGCAGAAACTCAAGCTTGACCGGCTTGCCCTCGGTGTCGACCATCCGGTCGTTCTCGATTTTCCAGCCCACGTCGGTGAGCAATTCGTAGGCGCGACGCTGCTGGTCGCGGATCATGCCGTCGGCGTTGGTCCGCGGCAGCGTGAAGGGCTGGGTGAATACCTCATCGGGTATCTGGCCGCGCAGGGGCTCGAGCAGGCGCAGTTCCTCCGCGCCCGGCAGTCCCGAGGAGGCGAGTTCCGAGTTGTCGAAATAGCTGGTGGTACGGGTATAGGCGCCATTGAACAACTGGCGATTGGTCCATTCGAAGTCGAACAGCAGCGCGAGCGCTTCTCGCACCCTGGCATCCTGCAGATGCTTTTTGCGAGTGTTGAAGATGAAGCCCTGCATGCCTTGCGGATTGTGGTTGGCGATTTCTTCCTTGATGATCCGCCCGTCCCTGACCGCTGCGGTGTCGTAGGCGGTGGCCCAGTTCTTCGCGCTGGTTTCCAGCCAGTAGTCGAAATGTCCTGCCTTGAAGGCCTGCAGCGCCACTGTGTTGTCGCGGTAGTAATCGAAATGCACGTGGTCGAAGTTGTAGAAGCCTCGATTGACCGCCAGATGCTTGCCCCAGTAGTCCTCGACGCGGGCATAACGTACCGAACGGCCTGCATCCACGCGCTCTACCCGATAGGGTCCACTGCCCAGCGGGGGCTCCATGCTGCCGGCGCTGAAATCCCTTTCGGCCCACCAGTGCTTGGGCAGTACGGGCAGTTGCCCGAGAATAAGCGGGAGTTCGCGGTTACCGGCGTGTTTGAAATCGAACCGAACGCGACGAGGTCCCTCGACCACCGCTTTCTCGACGTCAGCGTAATAACCGCGGTAATGCGGCGCGCCTTTGCTGACCAGTGTTTCGAACGTAAATACCACGTCCTCGGCCTCGACCGGCTCGCCATCATGGAAGCGTGCCTCGGGCCGTAGGTAAAAACGGACCCACTCGTTATTCGGGCCCTTTTCGATCTTCTCCGCCAGCAGGCCGTAAACCGTGAAAGGCTCATCGAGACTATTGGTCGTCAGCGTGTCGTAGATGAGGCCGATGTCATCTGCGGCGACGCCTTTGTTGATGAAGGGGTTGAGCGAATCGAAACTGCCGAAGCCGGCCTGACGCAGGGTCCCGCCTTTTGGCGCGTCCGGATTGGCGTAGTCGAAGTGCGAAAAATCGGCGGGGTACTTCGGCTTCTCGCCATAGAGTGTCAAGGCATGTCGAGAGGCCGCCTCGGCCACGCCCGCCACGCAGGCAAGCGCGAGGAAGCCTGCATGCAGGATCGACAAACGAGCTGTTTTAGTCATTGAGCCTTCTCCAGGTCCTTCAACCACCACGCACGCAGCCCGAGGGTATAGGGCGGTGTGGTGAGGTGGGCGAACCGATTGCGATATGCCAGGCGGTGGTAGCTGATGTACCAGTTGGGAATGGTGTAGTGGTGCCAGAGCAGGACGCGGTCGATGGCACGTGCCGCGGCGACCTGTTCTTCACGGGTTTTGGCCCCGAGCAGTGTTTCGATCAGGGCGTCGACCACCGGGTTGGCGATCCCGGCATAGTTGCGACCACCTTTCACGTTCAGTTGGCTGGAATGGAAATACAGCCATTGTTCCAGTCCGGGGCTGAGGCTTTGGGCCAGCGTCGTCAGGATCACGTCGTAATCGTACTGATCCAGGCGCTGCTTGTATTGCGCACCATCAACGCTACGTAAGCGGGCGTGTATGCCAATGCGTGCCAGATTTTCCACGTAGGGCTGGAGGATGCGTTCGAGTCGCGGATTGACGAGCAGTATCTCGAAATGAAAAGCGCGCCCTGACCGGTCGCGAAGACCCTCGGGGGTCAGCTTCCAGCCCGCGTCGCCGAGCAATGCCAGCGCCTCGCGCAGGGTGTCGCGTGGAATGCCGCGCCCGTCCGTTTTCGGCAGTTCGAACGGCTCGGTGAACAGCTGGGCCGGTAGCTGATCGCGAAAAGGCGACAGGAGCAGCCATTCGCCGCCTTCGGGTGTACCAGTCGCTGAAAACTCGCTGTTCGGGTAATAACTTTCGCTGCGCCGATAAGCACCGTAGAACAGGGCACGGTTGGTCCATTCGAAGTCGAACAGCATGCCCAATGCCTGACGGACCCTGACGTCGGCAAAGGCCGGTCGGCGCCCGTTCATGAACAGGGCCTGGGTCTGGGTGGGAATCCGATGCGGTATCTCCGCCCGAATCACATCGCCGCGCAGCACGGCCGGAAACTGGTAGCCGTTGGCCCAGTTTTTCGCCTGGTGTTCGATATAGAAATCGAATTCACCGACCTTGAAGGCTTCGAATGCGACCGTCGTGTCGCGGTAGAACTCGACATCGATGCGATCGAAGTTGTACTTGCCACGGTTGGCTGGCAGCTCTTCGCCCCACCAGTTCTTCACACGCTCGAAGCTTAGCCGACGGCCTGGCTGGACCTCGCTGATGCGGTACGGGCCACTGCCCAGGGGAGGCTCGAAGGTCGTGGCGCGGAAGTCGCGATTTTTCCAGTAATGCTGCGGCAGGACCGGTAGCTCACCGAGACGCATGATCAGTAACGGCTGACCGGGCTTGTCGAACACGAAGCGGATTCGGTGGCGATTGAGGATGTCGACGCGCTTGATGCCCTGCAGGTCGGTGCGGTAACGCGGATGACCATCCTTGATCAGCAATCGATAGGAAAAGGCCACGTCGTAGGCGGTAATCGGCTTGCCGTCATGGAAGCGCGCGGAATCGCGCAGATTGAAAACCACCCAACTATGGTTATCGGCGTACTCGATGGTTTCCGCGATCAGCCCGTAAACCGACGCCGGCTCGTCGCCGGAGGGATCGTAGATACCGGTGCCGACCATCAAAGGTTCGTTCAGCTCGCTGATGCCGTACTGGAAGAAGCCCGGCGTCGCATTGGGACTGGTCCCTTTGAAAGTGTAGGGGTTGAGCGTGTCGAATGTGCCGGATGCCATGAGGCGGACGCGCCCGCCTTTTGGCGCGTCGGGGTTCACCCAGTCGAAGTGGGTGAAATCTTCTGCATATTTGAGGGTGCCGAACTGTGCGTAGCCGTGGCTTTCGCTGATGGTCGCGAACGACGGAAAGCTCAAGCCCAGACAGCTCAGTAACAATAGGATGGGTCGCATCAAATGGTGAATCCGATCCATGGCGCTTTCGGTCTTTTCGGCCGAGTACAGTAACAGCTTGTATCCGCTGGAAAAAGGCCGACTATCTGGGCAAACTGCCTTCCTTTTAGCCGCGTGATCGCTGGGCGAGGTCGCCGAATTTGAGTGAAACGAGCTTTGGTCTGCAGTCATGGATCGACCGCCTGAACCAATCCGAGCTGCCTGCGTTGGCGGCCGTCGTGCAGGACCTGCAGCGCCTCACGGAACAGCAGAATGCATCCGTTCAACAGCTTGCCGACGTGCTGCTGCGCGACGCGGCGCTGACCTCCAAGGTGCTCCGGGTCGGTAATAGCAGTTATTACAATCCGTCACAGGAAACCATCAAGACCATCTCTCGGGCCATCGTCATGATCGGCTTCGATAACGTCCGCCTGATCAGTCTTTCGGTCAGCCTGATCGATGGTCTACTGGACCGTGCGCCTCGTCAGCAATTGCAGGAACTGCTGGCACGGTCGTTTCATGCGGCGGTGCAGGCACGCAACATCGCCGGCTACGTGCTGAGCAAGCATGAGGAGGAAGTCTTCATCGCGGCGCTGCTCCATGAGGTCGGCGAGCTTGCTTTCTGGGGGTGCGGCGGCGAGCAGGCTGACGCCCTTGGCGAGGCCCTGGCCTCGAGCGATACGGATCACGATGCGGCGGTCGAGCGGGTGCTGGGCACCAGTTTTCGCCAATTGAACCTCGGGCTGATCAAAAGCTGGAATATCGGTGAGCTTGCCGGTTTCGCTCACAGTTCCGCCAATCTGCGTGACCCCGCGGTGCGTTCGGTAAGCCTGGGAGTTCGCATCGGCTCGGCTGCGCTGAACGGCTGGGGCTGTGCGCAAATGGAAAGCCTGGTCAAGGAATTGGCCGAGTTCAGTGGCATATCCGAAGCGGACGCGATGCAGCAGATCCTCGCCAGCGCCGATGAGGCGGTCAACGTGGCGACGACGTTCGGCGCCAGCCGATTGTGCAGCCTGATCCCCTCGACCGACCCGGAGCAGGTTCAGTCGCAGCAGGCACAGCGCGCGGCGAGCCAATTGCAGCCGGACCTTTCGCTGATGCAGCAGGCGATGCAGGACCTCGGAATGATGGCAGCGAGTCGAGGCGACGTCAGCTTGATTCTCGAGGCGCTGCTCAAAGGGCTGCACGCAGGGGCCGGGCTCGAGCGGGTGATGTTGACCGTCCTCGCTGATCAGCACACCACGTTCCGGGCCCGCTGCGTCGCCGGACAGCAAACCCAGCCGTGGCTGGACGCCTTCGTCTTGCCTGCAGACCCCTCGGGCCAGGCGCATATCTTCAGCTACGTGCTTCGTCAGCGTCAGCCGCTCTGGATGGGTGTGCCGGCCAGTTACAAGCTCGATGAGCTGGTGACCGCGCCGCTACGCCAGCAACTGGGCAAGGGCATGTTTTTCATTGCGCCGTTGATGGCGGGTACGCGTGAAATCGGGGTGCTCTATGCCGACAACCGCCTGTCCGGACGGGCTTTGAAGCACGAGCAGTTCGTCGCCTTCCAGCGATTCACGCAACTGGCCGGGCGCTGCCTGGACGTGCTCGGCAGGCGTGGCTGAGCGACCGATGCCCGCTGCTGCGGTCAGTGGGGGATATACAGGGTGAGCGTCTGGCCGGGCTTGAGCATCACACTGTCCCTGGGATTCCAGGTCTTCAGGTTGTTGATCTGAACATTGAAGCGCTTGGCGATTTCATACAGCGAATCACCTTTCTTGACCTTGTAATAGGTCGGCGCGGGCTTGGCTCGCTGGTTACTGCCGGCGGCCTGAAGAAACAGCGCCTGGCCTACTTTGATGCTGCTGCCCGACAGGTTGTTCCAGCGCTGCAGGTCACGGACCGAGACCTTCTGCGCTTTGGCGATATCCCAGAGATTGTCGCCCTGGCGCACCCGATAGCTGCGAGGCGCAGGCTGGCTACGTGCGACGGCATGCAGCAGCTCGCGGGATTGTCCCGAGCCTGCCGACTGCGGAATGCTCAGCACCTGACCAATTTGCAGACGATCGCCGCGAAGCCGGTTGATGTCGCGAATGACGTTGACCGACAGCCGATGCCGGTTGGCGATTGCGCCAAGGGTGTCACCGGGGCGGACCTTGTATTGCTGCCAGTCGACCAGGTCCTGCGGTTTCATCAGGGCCAGATTGGCGGCGAACATCTCGGCCTTGTCGCTCGGAACCAGCAGATGCTGCGGTCCGTCCAGGGTGATACGGCGGGTAAACGCCGGGTTCAGCTGGTAGATCTCGTCCTCTTCAAGATTGACCATTTCGGCAACCCTGGCCAGATCCATGCGTTGCTTGAGGGCTACCACTTCGAAATAGGGCTCGTTGGCGATCGGGTTCAGATTGAGTCCGTAGGCTTCGGGGCTTTGAACCATCTGCGAGAGGGCCAGCAGCTTGGGTACGTAATCGCGCGTCTCGCGAGGCAGTGGCAAATTCCAGTAGTCGGTCGGCAAGCCGAGCTTCTGGTTGCGCTCGATGGCGCGGCTGACGGTGCCTTCGCCGGCGTTATACGCCGCCAGGGCCAGCAGCCAGTCGTCATTGAACAGGCCATGCAGGTAGGTCAGGTAGCGCAGGGCCGCGGCGGTGGACGCGGTGATGTCGCGTCTGCCGTCGTACCAACTGGTCTGCTGCAGGTTGAAATGCCGGCCTGTGGACGGAATGAACTGCCACAGGCCCACTGCCTGGGCGGGCGAATAGGCGAAGGGGTTGTAGGCACTCTCGATGATGGGCAACAACGCCAGCTCGAGCGGCATGTCGCGCTCTTCGAGTTGCTCGACGATGTAGTGGATGTAGGGGCTGCCTCGCTCGCTTGCCATTTCGATGGAGTTCGGGCGGCTGGAGAACAGCAGGCGCTGCTGCTCGATGCGCGGGTTGCTGTCCAGGTAGTCCTGTAACTTGAAGCCGTGCCGCATGCGATCCCATACGTCCGAATGAATCGGCTCGGAAGGTTTCTTGTCCGTGAGCCACAAGGTCTCCTGGACCAACGGGACAGCTCGTGTTTGCGGTTCACTGTCTGCCGGCGTGCGCGAAGCGGTGCTTTGGCATCCGGTGATCGCGAGACAGACGGCCAGCGCCAGGGCCCGCCCGGAGGCTGCCAAGGCGTCCGGATGAGGGCTGTTCGAAGATTCAGGCGGCATTGGCTGAAGGTTTCCCTGGCGCAAAATTCGAGGGAGTGTAGGAATGCCGTCCCGGTGGGTCAACCCGCCGCCGTGGTTTTTGAAGACTGGTCGAGCTTCGTCAGAACGTATCCTTCCACGCGCGCAGCGCCGCGAACACGCGTTCCGGGGTCGCCAATTGGCGGCCCGCATGGTGGCTTGCTGCGGCAGCCACGACTGGCTCGGCGCTGCGCAAGAAGGGGTTGGTGGCCCGCTCGATGGACAGTTCAGAGGGGAGGGTGATGCGTTTGGCCTCGCGCAAACGGACGACCTGCTCGAGTCGTTCGGCAATTGCCCGATTGTTCGGCTCGACTGCCTGCGCGAACCGCAGGTTGCCGAGCGTGTACTCGTGGGCGCAATACACACGCGTGGAGGACGGCAGCGCCGCCAGCCGCTGCAATGAGCGGTACATCTGCTCGGCGGTGCCCTCGAACAGACGACCGCAGCCTGCGGCGAACAGGGTGTCGCCGCTCAGCAGCCAGGGGGTCTGGGCGTCACTGTGGAAATAGGCGATGTGACCGCTGGTATGCCCTGGCACCTCGATGACCTCAAGTTCATGGTCGAGAATGCGGATACGCTGGGCATCGACCAGCGCCACGTCCCGGGCCGGGATATTCTCCGCAGCCGGGCCATGGACCCTTGCACCATGCGCGGCCTTGAGCTGTTGTACACCGCCGACATGATCGTGGTGATGGTGGGTGACCAGGATGTCGGTCAGCCGCCAACCGGGGCGCGCCTCCAGCCAAGCCTGGACGGGGCCTGCATCACCCGGGTCCACGGCCGCGCACAGACGCTGTTCAGGGTCCTGGAGCATCCATATGTAGTTGTCGGTGAAGGCGGGCAGAGCGTCTATGTTCAACATATGTACGGGTCGCCAAGTCATTAGCAAAAGCGCATCCTAACAGCCGGATTGGAAACTTGAACCGATCGGTTAGCGCCTATCGGATCGGTCCGACCGATGAACGGAGGCCAACCATGAGTGAGTCTTGTAGCAAATCGGATGAGCATTGGCTGTCGCTCATGAACGACGCCAGCGCCTGGTTCGATAGCCCCCAGGGTCGACAACTGCTTGAGCAGGAACAGCGCGCGATCGGGCAGGAACTGTCGCGCTGTTTCGGCAGCTATCTGGTGCACTACGGACCTTTTGCCAATACGCCGATCGAGCCGCAGAAAATCAAGCGTAGCGTCCGGCTCGGTCCGCCACTGGACGGTGTGGAGATCGTTTGCGAAGAACAGTCCTGGCCGATTGGCGAACATGCCGCTGACGTCGTGGTGGTTCAGCATGGTCTGGACTTCAGCCTGTCGCCGCATGCCTTGCTGCGCGAAGCGGCGCGGAGTGTCAGGCCGGGCGGGCATCTGCTCATCCTGGGCATCAATCCGTGGAGCGCTTGGGGCGCGACGCGCCTGCTGTCGCGCAAAGCCTTTCGTCAGGCCCGCTGCATTCGCCCGACACGTGTCGGTGACTGGCTCAACCTGCTCGGATTCGCGCTGGAGAAACGTCGGTTCGGGTGCTATTGTCCGCCGCTTTCGTCGGGGCAGTGGCAGGCGCGATTGTCGGGGCTGGAGGTCGCTGGCCAGCGGTTGCAGATGCCCACTGGCGGTTTCTACCTGCTGGTGGCGCGTAAGCTGATGGTTGGCCTGCGACCGTTGAGACAGAGTCGTCGAGAGCGTATGGGCCAGCTGCTGCCAATGCCGGTGGCGAAGGTCAGCCGCCGTGACGCCGAACAGTAAAGGGCGAACAATCCTTCATGAGTGATGAAACGGTCGAGATCTACACCGACGGCGCCTGCAAGGGTAATCCGGGGCCCGGTGGCTGGGGCGCGCTGCTCGTCTACAAGGGGGTCGAGCGTGAACTGTGGGGCGGCGAAGCGGAAACCACCAACAATCGAATGGAATTGATGGCGGCGATTCGCGCGCTGGAAGAGCTGAAAAGACCTTGCCAGGTCAAGCTGGTAACCGACTCGCAGTACGTCATGCAGGGCATCAACGACTGGATGCCCAACTGGAAGAAACGCGGCTGGAAAACCGCTGCCAAGCAGCCGGTGAAAAACGCCGACTTGTGGCGCCAGCTGGACGAGCAGGTCAACCGTCATCAGGTGAGCTGGCAATGGGTGCGCGGGCACACCGGCCACCCGGGCAACGAACGCGCCGATCTGCTGGCCAATCGCGGCGTGGTAGAGGCCAAACGACAAACCGCTTGAGTGAGTGAAACATGCGTAGCGTAGTGTTGTTCCACCCAGTGCGCATCACTGTAAACGTGCGCTGAGCCCCCTCTTTTGATCTCTACTCCTCTAAAAATGCGGGTTTAAGGCTGGTGTTTTGGTGGATCAGTTTCTTTCGTTAAGAGCTGGCAGGGGAAAATGTAAACCGTGCGCCTCTAATTGGGCCCATCGTTTACATTTTGGATTTGGGGGGCGACCCCCAGTGTTTCAGATACTCATCGCCATTAGGTCATGATGCATAGGCAAGGTAAAAGCCTCAATGCTTTTTGCGCCTGAGGCTCACCTGGGCCTAGGTTTGAGGTCTTACAGGGACGGTCTCAGGCTGGGGTTTTCAGTTTTCTACCTGTGTCGATCTGACTGCGGCGGTTTTAGATCCTGCCTTGGGTTTTAATTCAACGTGCACCAAGGTTGCTTTGATGGACATCTAACTCAGCTTGGATCTGCGAAAGTAACGCCTGCGCATCAAGCGAGGGGTCCTTTCTCAGGTAGGCGAGAAGAAGGAGTGTTGCGGGATGAAGGGTCAAAATTCCTGCGATTTGCTCCACCTTATCTAGTGATGCTTTCCACTTCCCTCGCTCAAGCGCACTGATATAGCTCTGGCTTGGGCCAAGGCCCTCCTGTGGCAGCCCGCGCGATTGCCGAATGTCTTTCATTACCAATCCAAGTGCTTTGTTCAGTTCCACTTTGCACTCTCGCAAAGGGAACGATGAAGCCTTCTTGGTGATAATTCGGCTATGCTATATATAGCTTAATTTCGAGTATCCACAGATGTTTACTACCTATAGGCATGCTGAAATCCCGTTCGAGCCTCTATTTGGGGACCACTATCAAATGTGGCAATACGTGGAGCACAGGCAGCATCGTCCATGGTTCTACGTGACGGTTCGCGAAGCCAGCGATGGTGTGTCCTGGGACACGATGCTCTTGATCCCGAACGAGGATGCTTTTGAGTCACTTCTTGGGGAGCAGTCTCCAGATCTGCAGATTGCGTCGGTCGCATTGGTTGTACCTGCGCGCTTGAACGGGACGGACAGCTGGAGCATGGAGCCGCTAACCGAGCTGGTGAAAGTTCACGATCAAGCAAAGCAGGTGTTTGGCTATGAGTTCAAAACCGGCACGGGGAGGTGTTACGTGGAGAGTCGCCACGAAGGGGCGGTAGGGGGAACTAAGGCGAGAATATATTGTTCGGCAGCGCCTAGCGCGGTCGCTGAATCTTGAAGCAGCCCATGCTTAGGCATGACACAGGGTCCCGTCATGATTCTGACTGATCTCTTGAACTGCACGATTCGGATTGTTCTCGGCGCCGGAGAGTTGTTAGCAGCGGAATGTGAGCTTGCATCGGGTCCACGTGGATATGGGGACAAGGCGGAGGTCGACGTAGAGATTGAAGCCCTGCTGAGAGAAGAGCTTCTGGCTGCTCTGGACTGCGATTTTTGGGGGGAGGAAACGGGCTCAACATTGACTGGTGCTGAGTATTGTTGGGTAGTTGATCCTAACGACGGCACCCGGGATTTCCTTCGGGGCTTCAGAGGGACAGCGCTCTCTGTCGGCCTATTGAGGGGGGCAGAGCCTGTCCTCGGCGTGGTTCATGCGCCGGTCACGAACGGGAGAGGACCAGACTGTATCGCTTGGTGCGAGGGGCTGGCCGGCATCAGTAGAAATGGACAGATTTTGAAAAGCTCGATTAGTACACTCCAGCTAGGAGCGGACAGCAACGTGCTGGTAAGTACGGGAGCTTTGGCGAGGCCAGAGGTCAACGCAGCGCTTTGCGCTCCTTCTGTGTGCTTACCGATGCCTAGTATTGCCTACCGACTGGCTACGGTCGCCGTTGGAGATGGTGTTGCGGCAGTCTCAGTTGTTCCTGCATCTGCTCATGATGTGGTGGCTGGACACGCAATTCTGCGGGGAGCTGGCGGCGTCCTGATCAATCAATCTGGCGAACCTATTACCTATGACTCTGTTGCGAAGCTCTCAAAGGTTTCGAGTCGATGTTTCGGTGGAGCGCCGCAGGCATGCACTGTCCTAGTAGATAGAGATTGGAGTCAGGTTTTCGCTTAGACGGTGAGATTAGGCATCGCGGGCGCGTAGCTGATAACAGCTTCTAGCGAGTTGTAGCTATCGGCCAATAAGTGCCGCACAAATCCCGGCGGGTGCAGATTTCCGGGCGGTTTGCGCCAGATCAGTTGGAGACGCTTTTCAAGCCCCGGGATGGGAAGAGCTACCAGCGCGCCACTGCGAACTTCGTCTTGTACTGCGGAAGCCATCACCAACGACACGCCGAGTCCCGCCCTGACTGCTTGTTTGACTGCCTCGGTGCTGCCTAGCTGCATACCGCTGCGAGGCACGCCCAGCTCGCCAAAGTATTCGGTCAGAAGCCGTCCGGTACCGCTACCCGGTTCACCTCCCAGCATCGGCAGGTCCACCAGACGATCGCGTTCTATGCACCCTGCTTCAGCCAGCGGATGGTCGGGGCTGACGATAAGTACCAGCGGCTCGACCCGCCAGAGGCGGTGTTCGAAGTCGGGGTGAGGTAGCCACCATTCCATGATCGCGGCGTCGAGCTGGCCCGCCAGTAGCTGGTCGGCCACATCCGGGTTGGCGGCGATGCGCAGATCCACCTCGCCCCTCTCATTTGCGGTCGTCAGATAGCTGCGCACGAATGGCTGGAGAAGGTAGGTGCCGATGTTGGAGCTGGCCCCGACGCGCTCACTATTTCCATGCAGGGCTTCTAGCGCCCGGGCGTGCATGTCGAGCAAGGCGGTCGCATGCGGCATGAAGGCCAGCGCACGTGTGGTAGGCTGGCAGCCTCTACGACTGCGCTGCACCAGCGTTACGCCGACCTGCTCTTCAAGCTTCTGCAAGTGCTGCGACACCGTCGGCTGGGCCAGCCCCAACGCCCTCGCCGCGCTCTGAAAACTGCCTGTTTGAACGATCGCTACCAGGCTCTTCAGCCAGACCGGATTCAACATGCGGCAGGCTCGGCCTGGGGCAGACGGTTCGCAGCGTTGATTGGGCGCGCACCTGCCAACGCCTGGATGATGCTCTGCGCTGCACAACGTTCAATCTCCAGGCGCACCGCGCGCACTGCCGACCCTATGTGCGGAGTGAAGAGCGTATTCGGATGCGCGAGCAGCGCAGGATCGATCAGCCGCGGCCGGTCCGCGCGAGCCCAGTCTTCCATTTCGAATACATCCGCCGCATACCCGCCGAGCTGGCCTCGCTCAAGCGCCGCGAGCACGGCGGCTTCATCCACTACCGAACCACGACAGGGGTTTACAAGCAGAGCGCCCGGCCGTACGAGGGCAAGCAGCTCGGCGTTGACCAGATGCTCAGTATCGGCATTCAAGGGAAGCGCCAGCAGGATGAAGTCCGAGCTGGCGAAGAGTTCGCTGCACGCCACCTGGCGCAGGCCGAGCCGTTGCTCGGTTTGTGTATCCAGAGCCTTCGCCTCGTGGTACTGCAGGGTCGCGCCCCATCCCTGCAAGCGCTCAGCCATGGCCTGTCCGATGGCGCCCATGCCAAGGATGCCGACCGTCGCGTTATCCAGCCCCGTGCCGTAGAACTGTGGTTGCCAGCCCTGGAACTCGCCAGAGCGGACGAACGCATCTGCTGCGCGCAGATGCCGCCCCAGCCCCACCGCCAGTCCGATCGCCAGCTCGGCAGTCGGGACCGTCAACAGATCAGGCACGAAGGTCAACCAGACCCCGCGGGCAGTACAGGCGTCCACATCGAAATTGTCGAAGCCCTTGAGCGCGCAGCCGACCACACGCAGCTCGGGGCAGGCTTGGAGAAATTCTGCATCGACCCGATCGGGCATGAACGCCATCATCGCCTGAGCATCGCGGCAGCGGCGCAGAATTTCCTCGCGCGTCAGCGTGCTGTCGCTCTGGTTGGTCATCAGCTCGCAATGTGGCGCCAGCAGTTGCAGGATCTCATCGTGTACTCGGTGAGTTATAACGAGTTTCGGCAGCATGGTTTGTCCTATTTGAAACGTTTGCGCAGCACGCCACTGAAGGCGTCTACTAGCGTGACCATGGCCAGGATGACCAGCAGGATTGCTGCAACCTCCTGGTACTGCATGATGCGCAGCGAGCCCATGAGTTCGAAGCCGATACCGCCGGCGCCAACCATGCCCATCACGGTGGAGGCGCGAAAGTTGTATTCCCAGCGGTAGATCGCCACGTCGGCGAACTGCGGAGTCACCTGTGGCAAAACCGCGTGCAGCAGCACTTGCATCGGCGTAGCCCCCGCCGCCCGAGCGGCTTCCACCGGCGCTTCGTCGACGTGCTCGATGGCCTCGGCGAAGAACTTGCCGACCATGCCGATCGAATGCAGACCCAGGGCAAGCACGCCCGGCAAGGCGCCGAACCCTACGGCTGCAACGAAGATGATGCCCATGATCAGCTCCGGCACCGACCGCAGGGCATTGAGCAGCACCCGGGCAACACCGAACACAAGGGGGTGCGGCGCCGTATTGCGCGCTGCAACGAAGGCCACCACCAGCGAGAACACCACTGCGATGGCCGTGCCGGCGATGCTCATCGCCAGCGTGTCGATCAACGGGCGAATCCAGCTTCGATAGCCCGAAAAGTCTGGCGGCATGGCCTCGCCTGCCAGGGTCGCGATGGAGGGCAGCCCGTTCAGCAGCGTGGTGGCATCGAGCAGCCCCACGTACCAGCAGGCCAACAGCACCACTCCGAGTACAATTGCCACCTGCCCCAGCTGGCGCCACCAACCGAGGCCGAAGCCTCGAAGGATGTGCTCGCGTTGCTCTGCAGGCAGCGCCTGCACGTCATGATGAGTAGACATATCGGTGCTCACATCGTGGCGAAGTCGAGGCCGAGCAGCGATCCCATGTTGCGAATCACATCGTAGTCGGCGTCGGTGATTGGCGCGAAGGCCTCGGCTTTGAAGTTGCGCAGCACTTCGGGATCGTCGATACCGACGAATACATCCCGCACCTTGGTTTTCAGCTCGGGGCTCAGGTTCGAGCGCATCGCCCAGGGGTATTGGGGATATTCGCCGCTGTAACCAAGTACTTTCACCTTGCTCGGATCGATTAGGCCACGTTCGGCTACTTGATTGAAAATTACCTCCGACAGCCCACCCGCATCGGCGTTTCCGTTCGCCACGTTGACGGCAACGGCGTCATGCGTGCCCACAAAATGTTGTTCGTAGTCCTGCCCACCCGTCAGCTCGGCCGTCTCAAGAAGCACGGTTTTGGGAATCAGATGGCTGGACGTCGATGCCCGGTCACCATAGGCCATCTTCTTGCCCTTAAGGTCGGCATACTCATTCACGCCTGACGCCACATTGGCGATAATCACTGAGCGATAGGTCGGCTTGCCGTCGATGACCATGGCAGCGAAGGGCTCGATGTCGCTTTTGCTTTTGGCCATGACGTAGGACAGCGGACCGAAATACGCCAGGTCGATACGGCCAAAGCGCATCGCCTCAATCATCGAGGAATAGTCGGTGGTTACGATCAGCTGCACCTTCTTGTCCAGATGCTCTTCCAGATAATCCTTCAGCGGCTGGTTTCGCTTGATCAACTCCGAGGCGTTTTCGTCCGGCAGCAGCGCAACCTTTAGCACATCCGGATCGGCATCGGCCGCTACGGCGGACAGACTTGAAACAGCGGACAGCAAACAGGTCAATAAGAGAGCGGATAAGCGTTTCATCGGGACATCTCCAGTGAAGGTGCGAGCATGACAGGGGTTTCAGCCGGAGCAGTTGCTGGCTGAGTCGTAGAGCGGCCTGCATAGATGCGCTCAAGCTGCGCATCGGTGAGTTCCGAGGGCGCGGCATCGAAAACGATCTGAGAATCGGCCAGCCCGACGACGCGATCGGCGAAGCGGCGGGCATATTCGAGTTGATGCAGCGAAACGATGGCGGTGATGCCGTCTTCCTTGCAGATGTCGCGCAGCAGTCCGAGAACACGGACCGAAGTGGCCGGGTCGAGACTGGCTACCGGCTCATCGGCAAGAATGATCGCGGGCTGTTGCGCTAGCGCACGCGCGATGCCTACCCGCTGCTGCTGGCCACCGGACAGTTTGTCCACCCGGCTTAGCGCCTTGTCTGCCAGACCGACCCGAGCGAGGCAACTGAGCGCAATCTCCTGATCGGCACGCGGCAGAGGAAACAGCGAGCGGAGCGTGTTGTGAAAGGCCAGCCGACCGGTAAGCACATTAGCCAGTGCACTTTGACGTTCGATTAGCTGGTGGTGCTGAAAGATCATGGCGGTACGCCGACGATGCTGACGCAAGGCCGAGCCGCTGCCGAGCTCACCGAGCTCGCTGGTGACACTGCCGCGAGTGGGCGTGACGAGTCGATTGAGGCTACGGAGCAAGGTCGACTTGCCTGCGCCCGAGAGACCAAGCAGCACGGTGAACTCACCACGCCGAAATGCAATCGAGGTATCGCGTAGGGCTGTCACGCCGCCTGGGTAGACGACGCTCAACCGGTCGACCCGCAGCACGGCGTCCTGTATCGGATGGGGCGTCATTTGATCACCTTTCGCAATATTGCTGGCCGCACAATTGCGGTTCGCGATGCAAAGGGTAGAAATTCCTTGTTAACGCACTGCTTCTAAATGATGACATTTCGATGAATGCTTCGAATCTGCCGTAGCGGGGCGGCAAGCGAAGCCGTGGAAGAACGGGCGCAACGTAGCGTCTTTCTTCACGCGGGATACAGGAGGCTTTGATTGATACTGCTGCGGATTCGCTACAGTAACGTTGGGCCAGAACGTAATGCCATCCAAGCAAGAGAGCGCACACTAGCGGCCAGAAGCAGTCATACCCCAAGAGCTGTTTCGGCCCCAAGATGGCGGATCTATAGATGCGTACCTACCGCTGCGCGAAAGCCAACCTCCGTGAGGACTTGGCTTGCGCCCAGCTTACATTTAAATCAAGGCCCGGAAAGATATCTGCATTATTGAATGCGCTGTTTCCAGCTCCCTGCTTGCGCAGTGACGCCATCTTCAGTCGGCACGAGCGTCCAGATCTTGGCCTCAATTCCGTCGTTTTGCAGCTTGCGCATGAAGTAACGAGCCTGCAGAGCATCATGGGTAGCGATAACGACCTGGAAACCATGATCAACGATGTAGTCACGCAGCAAATCGAAAACCGCAGAGGCATGTACCAGGTCGTGATGCTGAGTCGGGTCATCCAATAACAGTGCTTTCCAAGGAGACCACTGATGACTCATCGCCATTGAGAGCAGGAAGGTCAGTTGAAGATCCGTCAACTGTGCCTCACTCGCGATATCAGGTACCGGTACCGCTTTATTGCCAAGCGGTACAGAAACGCCGGCACGATCCTTGTTATACGAGTTGAAGAATTTCAGGCTTGCCTCGTGGAACCTGGACTCTCGCACGACACGCTTTAGCAGCGCCTGCCAGCGGGGTACCACCTTGCCGACATGCTTCTGAACATTCTCAATTTCTTTCTTGAGTGAGCCGTCCAGCAAATCCATCGCGTCCGAGATCAAGGACAACTGCAAGAAGCTGGAGCGTGCCGCGTTGATGCTGTCATTGAGGTACGCTTCGAAGGCCTCTTCTGATCGGTCAAGACGCTGAGCATCAATCAACCGCTGAGCCAGTTGTGAATCGTTCAGCTTGGCCCAAGCAGAGATCTCCACCCCAATGCCTTCGAGTGCTGAAACATACCCCTCCAGGAGGGTCAACGTAGCGCGCAGTGTCGCTTCACGGGCCTGCGCAGCTTCCGCAAGTGGGTCGCCGGTCAAATCCTGCTCTTGCCAGCTCGCGCGGATTTGAAGAAGGAGCGTTTGAACCCTTCGGATTTCTTCCTCGATCTCCTTGACTGCGGTTAATGACTCAACCAACTGATGCTGCTGGGTGTCTAGGGCGGATTGCACAGTCTCAACCTTCCCGTTCAGATCGCTGATCTGCTGTTCCAGCTGCGCTTTTTCTGCAGTGAGTTGCTCAAGCGTACGAGCCAGCGGTTCTCCAGAGGTGAGCGCGGCCAGTGCGGCAACTGCTTGATCCAGCCGCGTAGACGCTTCGCTCTGTTGAACTCGGGCCAAGTCGAGCATCTGCTGTGCCGAGTTGAAGGCCCCCTCGGTTTGTTCAAAGGCTTCAGGGGAAGGGAGAGCGTCCAAAGCCGCTCGCTGATCAGTCAAACGCTTTTTGGCAGGAGCAATACTATCGAGTTGCTGCCTGAGCGACTCCCTTGCCAATGGGAGCGAGTCACTAGCCAAAATCGGATCGGTACGAAACTGCGCAACTCGTCTTCCCAGATCCTGGCGGCTGGACTCCAAAGCACCCAGCTCCATTCGGCTGAAGTCTAGTGCTTGCTGCGCTTTCTCAACCGCGACCTCACTGGCCGTCAACGCTTCCACAGCAGCTCGCAATCGCTGCTCAGCTGCAGTCAAACTCGGATTGATCGCTTCAAGGGCTTGAGCCACACGGGACTGAAGCTTGGTTGCACCATGCGGCTCCAGGCAAAGCGGGCATTGATCTTGGTCAGCGGGAAGATGTTGCGCTATGGATGCAACGGCCTGACGGATTGCGTCGGCGGAAGAACTGAGCATCTCATAAAATGATCGGGCAGTGGCCTCCGCAGCTTTACACGTCTCATACGAGGAACGTTCGGCATCCCGATCGATGCTCTGTTTATCGATGAGCACTCCGAGATCCGTGATTTGCTGAACAACCTCGCTGATTTGCTGCTCAGTGGCCTGCCAGTCGGCAAGCATTAGACGGCTCGCCTCCAAGCGCTGCTCAGTCTGGTTGATGCCATGAAGCTGGGCGTCAATCTGAGCATGCTGGTTGCGAACCCGTTGGTTGCGCTCATGCTGCTCGCGAAGTACACGAGAATTTTCTTCAGCCTCGCGTAGGGCAGCAATCGCTGACGTCAACGCGTCATTTCGGTGAGCGATCTCCTGTTTTGCAGTGGTTTCTCCAATCAGACGCTCAAGTTGCTGCCCGATGCTGGTAAGTTCTTGCTGTGCAGAGTGGATACTGGCCTGATGCTCCTGCAAGGCGGCATTGCCGTCAGCCCTCGTGTTCGCGTGTTTATCGAGTGTCTGACTAGCTGCCGCGAGGTCTTCATTGAGCTTTTCGAGCTGCTCCTGCGCCGCAACAAAGCTTTCAACAAGATCGTTTACCAAGGCAAGGCTTGAAATATGCGCCCGAGTCCGTTCGACCTTCCCTTGCAAGATCTCGGTCAGTGCGGAGTGTGCAATCGTCAGCCCCTCCTGGCTTGCAGGCCCGGTCAATAAGCCAGGTGGAATCTGGCTCAGGCTTTGCGTCTGGTTTGCAGCGTCAGAGAGAGCGTCGGCAATTCGATCGAGCGGTCGTAATGCACCTACTGCACCGGCAGCAGCTATGTCACGCTCCTGAAGTAGGCGAGTCCACTCGCTCAAATCAGTCTCATGCCCAATCAACACTTCTTCCGCACGGGCTTTTTGCTCCGTCAGCGACCGTCGAACGGCAGCGAGGTTGGCGCGAGCTTTAGAACCGTCGCGACCAATCGGCAGCTTCGCCAACTGGGTTCCGGCTTCCTTTTCTTCTGCATTAACGATCCACCCGTTCTCCCTCTGATCCAAGAGGTGAGTTAGACGCAGCAAGAATGGGATGTCATTTGCAGACACATTAGGGAAGACGCTGCTCAAGTCTCCGTCCCGGCTGACCTCGCCCGCTGCAGTCACGCGTGATGTCGCAGTTAACTCAGAAAAACTCAGACTGACTGTCGCTGCCGCCTGATCATCACGAATGATGTGGGCAAGGTCGTCACGGAGACGCGCGATTTTCCCGGTTAGGCCAAACTCGATCGCCTCAAATACCGTTGTTTTGCCAGTACCATTGGGCGCGAGCAAAATAGTCGCTCCGGGACTCAGCTCGATGGTGACTTCCGACCCGAATTTGCGCAGGTTCGACAGGGTGATTGAATTCAACTTGCTCACGACTGAACCTCGCTTTCACCCAGCGAGTCGGTAAGAACACGCACCACATCCGCTCCGTTTTGGTTGGTCAGAAACTGCGTTTTCCAAGCAGCGATGTGTGGAGCAGACCAAGGGTATGCATTGGACAGCGTGTTCAGCGCCGACACCAATGGATCGCTCAGCGTCTCGACATCGCCAGCGGGATCCAAGGCCGCCAAGAATGTCCGGTTAAGAAAATCACCAGCTGCTTCAGATTCGCGCACAACAACCTTGCGGCAAAATCTGTCATCCGTCTCAATCCGTGCAGCGTCATCCTTGGCGATACCGCTGATCATCAGAAACATATAGAGGTCTGCAGTCTCAGGTTCGGGCAGCACATCCCGGACATCGGCTGCCCACTGGTTGGCTGCCTGAAGGGCCGTCAGTGGAAGCTCGATGAGCAGAACCGTCCGCCAGCCCGCCCGTTCGATGTGGGAGCGCTTGAGTCGAAGAACATGCGAGTCGTAGTCGACCTCAGGCAGCATTAGCTCCGTTACGTCCCGGGGACACACGTCATACCGACCCTCTACACGCTGAATGATTGCGCCAGCCACTTCCTGCAGTGTCAGCATGATTAGTGTCCTTCCCTATAAGCTTCGATTGCTGCTTCACGCGCGTCGCGCCAAGCATCCCAATGACGTTGGAATTGCTGCTTTAGCTGGGCGAGTGTCCCGTTACGCAAGTGCTTGAGCACCCCAAATCGTGTCACCAGCAATCTGGGCTGGCGCTCAGCCGCCATGCTGTTACTGGTCTCAAAATCATCAGCCATACCGGACTCGAGTAGGCTCGTGGGAGACCCTTCGACTCCCGCGAGAATGACTACCGACGCTGGCGAAGGCCCCAAAATGGCCATCAGGTCATCGGCAACAGGCCTGGCGCCACTGTGATCGCCTGAAGCGCCTGACCAGTTCTGCAATGCAATGCTGAGAACATCCCCAACGTCAGGGATTTCGCGCCAATTGCCATCGTCGTTACCGATTGCGACGCAAACCAGAAGCAGCATCAGAATGGCGGTTTCCAGCAGGTCTGCAGTACGAGGCCCGACGCGCAGCGCGTGTTTCCCGTCTAAGCCTTCTGTTTTGGGGTACATGAGTTGTTCTAACAGTGACTCACGCGCAGCGGCGTCGGCTGTTAGCTCAGCGGCCCAAGAGCGCCACTTCGGTTCCAATGCTGCCAGTAATGGCATGTCGGATACCGAGTTCAACCTGGCCGTGATGCGGGCTTGTAGCTGCTCCCACACAAGATTGTTCATTGCCCGGTGAAGTGCTGAAGATTCATCTCGCGCCTCCAGGATCGACGAGATTTCGCGACCCGACGCGCAGGACAGCGCCTCTGAATTGTCTATCCAAGGAAGCTCATCAAGATCACTCTCGCTGATCCCAAGCGTTCTACCCAACTCGTTCCCAGCGCCTTGGCGCCAAAGCGGCTCACCCAGAAGCAGGCAATGGCTCCCGCTCTTCAAGTGCAGGGCCAGCCGAAGGATGGCCGAGTGGAGGGCCACGGTATTTGGCGTAGGCGGGCAATAGGTAGCGTGCAACCGCAGCCTTCTGTTGTTACCGCCCGCTGTCCAGTGGTGACCGACAACTTCCGTGGCAGCATGGGCCGCTGGCAAGCTCGTCGTACCATTCAAGCTGTGGGTACCGGCGACCATCCAACTGGATCCAGCCTGCGGCCTCATGAGGTATTGCGTCCAAGTCACAGCATCTGACCGGCGTGCGTCTTTGAGATGGTTAGCCATCGCATGACAGCTGATGGCGTTAACATCCGTGGTACTTGTAGAAATGTACCCCACTAGCTTCTCAAGGGTTGCCCGCGAATCATTAAAGTGCCGTCCTAACGACTCGCACGCACGCTCTTCAAGGTTCTCTTCGCTCCCTACGGCATGGATCGTAAGTGTCCGCATGGTTTGTCGAACATGATCCCAGTCGGTAAAGCCACACCAGGTCGTCAACCATTTATAGACGTTTTGCGTTGGGGTATCGGGGCGGCTAGATAGGGCAGCCAGATCAAGACCGTCCTGCTTGCAGAGTCGACAAAACTCGTGCAGGTGATTGGCGGTGATGGAGTCACTTGGCTTGCCCTTGATGACAACTTCCAGGCCGAGCAGGATGAGTGAAAAAGCGCGGACTGGCGGCTGCTTGGACTGGGGTGTGAGACTCCAGGCAGACAAGCTCTTCATGGCCTTATCGAGCTCAGAGTCGATGGCGCTATCGGACGGGACAACTGGCGTTGCACTTGCTGCTGCCTTGTTGCCGGCCTTGGGTTTATAGGACTTTATGTAGTCGGCTTTATCGATGTGCTTATCGCTGAAGGGGGTCGTCTGCCGCTTGATCTGGAAGTGCTCATAATGCTCATCCGCATGGTAGATGACCACGTCATCCCATTCGCCGATACCACCTTGTTCGGCACCGATCAGCAACGGTGCAGGGCGCCCATCCAGGTAGTTGTCCACCATGTCCGACAAACGTTGAGCTATTACCAGCTTCTCGTAGCGGCCTTTTTGCTCAAGCCGGAACCTTCGGATCATTCTGAATCCCTTCAAACATTTCGGCACCCAAGGCACCAGTGGCAGGTGTCCACATACTAGCGAGACGGTTTGGCCGAAGAAACAGGGCTCCCGCCGTCTCCCCGTATTCAGTGGCAGCTGGCTTTAGAGTCCAGCCGGCGAGCAGTCTGTAAGAAAGCTGCTGGTTCAGGCTTGTTACGACAGGCTGCTTTTGGCCGGTGGCGGACGCTAGTGACACGCAGCTATCGGCCAATTGCGAGCAGTCAAGAACTAGCTTGGCTGGTCGGACTGGTGAGGCATGCAGGCTATTTTCTGGGCTTGAGCTTTTTCTTTGGCTCATGGACTGTAGGGAGCGGGGTCATGAGTCTCTCTCGTGAAAGTCCTGCTATAGATGCGTTATAGATAAGTCGGTTGGCGAGTTCAGCCATTGTGGAAAGTTGTGCCTTCAGAGCGTCATTCTCAGCTTGAAGTCGGGAAATTTTTTTCATCGCATCTAGTGTGCTTCTTGGTTTCGACATCCCATCGAGTTTTGTTTCGACGGACTTGAGTTGACCTTTCTTTGCTTTGTAGGCGCTTTTAATCAGCAGTTTTTTATTGAGTGCTTGACGAGTTGGTGGGGCTCCCCAGCCTAAAATTTCTTGAGCACCAAGGCAGATGCTGTTCCAGTTCAGTGAATGATCAGTCGGCCAGTTTCTAACAAGTTGCGCGATCTGCCTTTCATTCTTGTCAGAGATGATCTTAGGCATTGTCGGTGCTCCGGAGAAGTTCTAGGCAAGCTAGAAGGTCATCGCCATAAGTTATTCCAAGCATTTGTTTGTCAGGCAGCCTGATCGCGGCTGCTTCGGCTTTTTCGGAAACAATTGTCTGTTCATGGCTGAAGTCCCTGCCCTCTATTTCGATGGGACTCCCATCCGGGATCGATATATCATTCAAAATTGAAAGCAAATTAGTGATTTGCTTAATTTGTGCGGCCGTAACAAGCGTCCAGCGCGACGCCGACCTTTCTCCATCTGATATCGCCTGCTGTGCGGCATCGTACGTCTGTCTAAGGCTATCTAGATCATGTTGAATCGTATCAGTGGCCAGCCTAT
The DNA here is from genome assembly GCF_009789555.1 of Stutzerimonas stutzeri. Classification (NCBI taxonomy): domain Bacteria; kingdom Pseudomonadati; phylum Pseudomonadota; class Gammaproteobacteria; order Pseudomonadales; family Pseudomonadaceae; genus Stutzerimonas; species Stutzerimonas stutzeri. Next base: position 3,569,086 of record NZ_CP046902.1, on the reverse strand, counting down.
CTCCTTTACACATCAATAGCTCAGAGCAATTAAGACAGTCTGCGAATTTGTTGCAAGGGCCAGCTCGCCAGCTACGACGACAAATACCGTAGCGGCTGCGATGGAATGGACCATGGCCATATTTTTCTGCATGTTCTTCAGTAACCGGTTGAAGTGGCTCATTTTTCTGGACCGTACCTAGTATGTCTGCTCCTTTGGCGACGAACGTGAGCGGGTCATCATTCAAATATGTGCGCGTCTGCCGACTGGTGGCGCGACTGCTCCACTCCGTGATCAGATCCAATGAAATGCCGCTGCTGCGAGCGAGTCTATAATTAGGTGGCGAATGCTGTGTGACTTTAACTTAAATGCCTTGTATCCGTGATAGGCGAAAAAGTTAATGGACTCGGCCGCGGCGTTTCCAGTGTCCAGGCGCTTCCCATAAAAACTAGGATCAAATGGCGCTAACAGAACGGGACTTGCAGTGCTCCGCAAGCGCAATTGGTTGCGACGAAGGCATAGCAGTGACTCAGACATTTTCAATGGAGGATTGGTAGATCCCTGGTGTGGCTCCTGGTAGGGAAATATGGGTTGGTGCTTTGTGCTCTATTAGTATAAGTTTCCAAAGCGAGTCTAGAGTAAATCCGGACAATGACCAACTACCGGTTAGTCTATGGATAAGGGATTGGCAGCAGGTTCGATCGGTAAAACCTAGAGCCTGCATTACTTGCTTTACCGAGAGTGGCTCGTTGTCTTGAACATTAGGGCAATTGGCGTGGCGTAGAATCTCGATGGGTTGGTTTCCATGTAACGGGCCAAGGAGCGGCCTTCGTCAGTGATTTTTACTAGCCGATTTATTGCGTCTGTAGTGATATTTATTAGTGTTTTCGGAATTGGTTTGCGTGCAAACTCTTTGGTCTTTGGGACCCAGTAGACTAAATAGTATTGAATCTCCCCGTTTTTGTCGTGATCGTCTCGCAAGCAATCAATGCGAAAGCGCAGGGTCTCACCTATACGCATGGGTGCACTTAGTAGTAAAGCGGTAATGCAAGTGACCATAACGTCATTATCAATCTGCACTTCATAGGCGCCACGTGAGAATACCTCTGCAATCGCAAGTAGCGCATCCTGATCAGGAGCTTTCTGAGCCTTTACTTCAGCAGGTGCTTGAGAACCATTTAAGTAATCGTAACTGCGCGCACCTAGGTAAGGGTGCCTCCAAAAACGCGGGTCGACCTGTATTATGAAGAGATCTGATAACGATTTTAGAATGGAAAGCACTATGTTGCAGAGCGATTGCTGTATAGTGCTTGACTCCAAAGTGCAGACGATTATTTCCCAATGCCGCTGGTCAAATTTAGTGATGTCGGTGTTGCCATGTTTGGCGCAACGAAAATTCGATCAGTCGTAATGCAGCGATGTCTCTGCTTATTCCCTTGGTTGGTGCAGGTGTGTTTGTATCGGAGAAATGCCTTGGCGAATTCGATAAAGGATGGATGCATCAAATGGATTGGCTGGCTTCGGGACTTGGGTGGTAGGTCTTTATTTTCAAAGTTTATAAAACGGATGCCCGTGTGCGTTGTTTGCCACCTATCAGCTGTCCAAGTAAAGCCGCGCAGGTCGGACCAAAGCGTTAATTCGTTATGAGCAAAATTGATGAAGTCGTCTAGGTTCTGATTGGCTGATATTTCGTGCTTTGGAATAAATTGGATAATCTGGGTCATTGAGTTAGCCCCAGTTCGACAATTCGGTTGTTGCAGCGGTAATGCAATTTTTACTGCAAGAATGTCGGCAGAGAGATCAATGGAATAAGTAGATTTCGCTGCCCGCCAATTCTTAACGCTTGATTCTCCTCAGACTGCCTCTGTAGCAGAGCATCTAGTACTTCATGGTGTGGCGCATGTACGAGAGGTTCGAAATGCTTGCAGCGGTAGCAGGTATAGGAACCGAGGTCGTAGCGCAGAAGCTGTGCTTGCCACAGCGTCCGACGCTAAGTAGCTCTCCAGGGCGTGAGAACTCGAGTTTGCTAGTCGGATCGGTGGCTCTTGTGGCCTGCTCATCTGAATCGATCAAAGCTCCAGCAAAAGCCATTGCTAGCGGTGCCAAGGCCGGACCCATGGCCTCGTCTATGACACGGGCCTGTTCCGCTGGGTCGTTATAATAGGCTTCGAGTGCTCTTTCTGTTGTGTGGCCCAGCCAGTGCGAAAGCAAATTTTTTGGTACGCCCTTTCGCGCAAGTTGACGTGCTCGTGTATGACGCATTCGGGTCGCATTAATAATCATTACCCGACTGGTGCGGGGGCTGATTGGTGCCTTCGGGCATTTAGAGTACTGACCCTTAGCTGCGCCATATGCGCAGGACGGGGTGTTTCTCTTCCATCTTAATATCTCAGTAATTGAATGCCGTTCAAGATGGAAATGAGGAGAGTCTAGGCTGTCAAGAAGCTCTAGTTTGAGGTGGGTTTCAATCAGGCTGCGGGCTTCTTTAATGCGTTCTTCACTGCAGAAGAAAGGTAGTAGATTTAGTTGGTCGTCCGTGAGAGAGAGGCCGAGAGTATGCTCATAAAGTTCTCTGACTTCTTGGCGCTGAATTTGGCAAAGCCCCCATACGTGATCTGCCAGTGGGTGTGGTTCGAATTTGCTGTCTCGAAAGCCAGTCTCGGCTGCTTGGTCTTTGATTCCTGGGAAATCGATGATTCGGCCCGTTAGTCCGATTTCTTTTGATTCATCAAAGCCCCTTATATCGCCAGCTTTTAGTAGCGCGATTTGATTTGGCCTTCGCGCGTATTGCATAGACAAGATTTTAATTAGTGTTACTTGGGTGTCAGAGACTCCTGTGTCGTAGTTGTTCCAAGTGGACATCAACAAGGACTCGTATTCATCCTCGGTTAGCCAGCTCTTCTCAGGGTCGTCTGAGAGCACGTTACGTGGGCCGTTAGGGCGAGCAGCTGTTTCTTGCAGCAAGTGCAATGCGTCTATCTTAATGGCTGAATCGTAACGCTCCTTCCAGTGCAGGAAAAATTCGATGGCGACTCTTTTCGCGCCATGGAATCCCGGTCTGGCAATGGAATGCGCTATCCAGCCTGCGTTGAATTCTTCAGGAGGGTTGGAGTTCAATGCTGCCCTGAAGTTCATGAAGAAAGTCGTGCAGGAGGTGGCTGAATAAGTTCCCTGTTTGCTGAAGGAGATTAGGTGAAGTTTGAAGGAGGTCTTGATTGATGAGAGTAATCGCGACAGGCCATGGGTCATGTCGATCCGTTTTTGACCTGTTCTAACTAAAGTGTCATTATCCCAATAAAACAAATCTCCATGAGGCTCAGGGCGATCCGTGCGTTGTAGATCGATGTCAAGCTCTGTTGAGATGTTTGCATGTGTTGGCGTGCTATTCACTGTAGGCCCCTCGCTGAGTCAGATGCAATGGATAAGCCGACTTCGAGCGATTTTTCTTGCACATGTCGATAGTTGTAGCGGTTTGACATGGCTGAGCCGGGGGCCCAGCCCATTAAATACTCTCTTAATTGTCGTTCTTCTTCAAATGACATGCCGATCGCATCTACTTTCATTGAGAATCGATAGTTCCAATCGTGGCGTAAAAGGTGCGGGTGAATCGGTGTTAGTGCCGGAAAGGATTTTTTGAGGTTAGAAAGTCCGGAGTCGAAAGAACTTTTAGGGAGTGCTTGGCCTAGGGTTCGCCCGGCTCGATGGATTACAAAAATGAAGTCTTCGTCAGAGAAACCGACACCTTCGACTTCAGCTCGCCAGTTGTTGCAGTATTCATCAAGTTGTGCCTCGAGGCTTTCCGATATTGGAAGCGTACGGCCGAGTGTTTTAGCAACTGGCTGGTTCAGTCTTGAATCGAATTCATCATGGTGATTGCGGGTGATCTCTAAGGTGGCACTATCCTCGCCAGTTGCATTGCTAAAGTTTTTTAGCTTGAGGCCTAGTAGCTCGCCGACGCGCATGCCAGTTTCGTAGAGAATACGGAGCATTACGATATTCCGTATCCTGGATCCTAGATCTTGAGTGCGCGTTATGCCTTCGAATGGTTGCTCGAACAGGCTCAATAATTTGCCGCTGGAGGCAGTGGTCAGGCTTTTGGTAACTACACGACGGTTTTGCGAGGATTTTGAACCGCTTTTTCGGATTTTCTTTTTTAAGAGCATATCGCTTTGAGCTTCGATTGATGCTCTTACGTTTACTGTGTTCCAGTCCGTAATAACCTCTTGGGCAAGCCAGCGAAGATACTCTGTTGCATAGGCGACATAGGTGTTGTACTTCGGGCTTCCGATGACTTCGCCTTTTCCTCCGAGCTTGCTGGCTCTTAGATGGTTAGCAAGGTCATCAATCTGGGCACAGGTGAGAAACTTACTTCTATGGAAACAGTTGGCGAGGTCCACCTGTTTGGTAAATTCCCATTCGCAGATGCGCTTGATCACGGCCAGATAGACTTTCTGCGTCTCGTGAGTGGCTGAGCGGAGGAAGCGAGCGACAAAGGCTGTCGGGTAGAATAAAGGGAGGCCTGGCGTCTCTGTGTCGTAAAGCTGGGAAAACCGCTCGCCGGACCTTGTCATGAAGGTTTTGATTGTGTAGGGCATGTTTACATTTTTGCGCAGTTGAGTGGAAGACGATTTTTGGTTTACATCTTTGCGTTGGGCATCGCGAGCAATTTTGAGCTGGATGCCAGTGTTTGTGACTACTTTGGGGCAAGTGCGCTATGACGATTTACAAATCGAATACTGACAGGGTGGTAGTGCTGGACACCGAAACCACCGGCATGCCGGTGACCGATGGGCACCGGATCATCGAGATCGGCTGTGTCGAAGTCATCGGCCGACGCCTTACGGGTCGGCATTATCACGTCTATCTGCAGCCGGATCGCGAGGTCGACGAAGGCGCGATCGCCGTTCACGGCATTACCAATGAATTTTTGACCGACAAGCCCCGGTTCAAGGATGTCGCCGATGAGTTCTTCGAATTCATCAAGGGCGCACAGTTGATCATCCATAACGCCGCGTTCGACGTGGGCTTCATCAATAACGAGTTCGCCTTGCTCGGACAGCAGGATCGCGCCGAGCTGAGCGATCACTGCAGTATTCTCGATACCCTGCTGATGGCACGTGAGCGCCACCCTGGCCAGCGCAACAGCCTCGATGCGCTGTGCAAGCGCTATGGCGTGGACAACTCCGGCCGCGATCTGCACGGCGCACTGCTCGATGCCGAGATCCTCGCCGACGTCTACCTGACCATGACGGGCGGACAGACCAACCTGTCGCTGGCAGGCGAGGGCGGCGACGCTGAAAACGGTGGCCGCCAGCAGGCCACGCCAATCCGCCGGTTGCCGGCTGATCGGCCCGGTACGCTGGTCATCCGTGCCAGCGCCGAAGAAATCGCAGCGCATGCGGCCCGCATGCAGGCCATCGAGAAGGCAGCGGGCGCGCCGCCGCTCTGGGTTCAGATGGAACAGCCGGCGCAGATCGAAGGCGAAGCCTTGCCGGCCTGATCCGGACGCTGGCCGGCGTGTGTTTTGCCGCGCCGGCGCAGCGTCCTCGGATTTTACGCTTGGTGCTTGGGTGCGCAGCTTCTACGCTGGAGGGGAACGCCTTCAGGAAGTACCCATGTACAAAGATCTCAAATTCCCCATCCTTATCGTTCACCGCGACATCAAGGCCGATACCGTCGCTGGCGAGCGGGTCCGCGAGATAGCCGCGGAACTCGAACGGGACGGCTTTCATATCCTGCCCACCGGAAGCGCTGCCGAAGGTCGCATCGTCGCGTCCACGCACCACGGGCTGGCTTGTATCCTGGTGGCCGCCGAGGGCGCTGGCGAAAATCAGCGGCTGCTGCAGGATGTGGTGGGCCTGATTCGCGTCGCGCGCCGTCGCGCACCGCAGTTGCCGATCTTCGCGCTTGGCGAGCAGATCACCATCGAGAACGCACCCGCCGAGGCGATGGCCGACCTCAACGAGTTGCGGGGGCTGCTGTATCTGTTCGAGGACACGGTTCCCTTCCTGGCCCGGCAAGTGGCGCGGGCGGCCCGGAGCTACCTGGATGGCTTGCTGCCGCCGTTTTTTCGCGCGCTGGTGCAGCACACCGGCGACTCCAATTACTCCTGGCACACGCCGGGGCACGGTGGCGGCGTGGCGTTTCGCAAGAGTCCGGTCGGCCAGGCCTTTCATCAGTTCTTCGGCGAGAATACGCTGCGTTCCGACCTGTCGGTATCGGTGCCCGAGCTTGGCTCGCTGCTCGATCACACCGGGCCGTTGGCGGCTGCCGAGGCGCGGGCGGCGCGCAACTTCGGGGCAGACCATACCTTCTTCGTGATCAACGGCACCTCGACGGCGAACAAGATCGTCTGGCATTCGATGGTGGCGCGGGACGATCTGGTTCTGGTGGACCGCAACTGTCACAAATCGATACTCCACTCGATCATCATGACTGGGGCGATTCCGCTCTATCTGACGCCCTCGCGTAATGAACTGGGCATCATCGGGCCGATTCCGCTCGAAGAGTTCTCCCCGGCGTCGATCCAGGCCAAGATCGATGCAAACCCGCTGGCGCGCGGACGACCGGCCCGGGTCAAGCTGGCCGTCGTCACCAACTCGACCTACGACGGCCTTTGCTACAACGCCAATCTGATCAAGCGAACCCTGGGCAACAGCGTCGACGTCCTGCACTTCGACGAAGCCTGGTACGCCTACGCTGCGTTTCACGAGTTCTATGATGGCCGTTATGGCATGGATACGCGCGAGCAGGGGCCGCTGGTGTTCACCACGCACTCCACGCACAAGGTGTTGGCGGCTTTCAGCCAGGCCTCGATGATCCATGTGCTGGACAGCGAACAGCGGCAACTGGACCGGGATCGCTTCAATGAAGCCTTCATGATGCATATCTCGACCTCACCGCAATACGGCATCCTCGCCTCGCTCGATGTGGCTTCGGCGATGATGGAAGGCCCGGCGGGCCGTTCGCTGATCCAGGAAACCTTCGATGAAGCGCTGAGCTTTCGCCGCGCGCTGGCCAATCTGCGTCAGCACCTGGCGCCAGACGATTGGTGGTTCAGCATCTGGCAACCCGGCGCGGCGGATGGCGCTGACGAGTTGGTGACCCGTGACTGGTTGCTGGAGCCCGAAGCGGACTGGCACGGTTTCGGTGAGGTTGCCGATGATTACGTGCTACTCGATCCGATCAAGGTCACCCTGGTCACGCCCGGCCTGACTGCTGGCGGCAAGCTGAGCGAGCGGGGCATCCCGGCTGCGGTGGTCAGCAAGTTTCTCTGGGAGCGGGGGCTGGTGGTCGAGAAGACCGGGCTGTATTCGATCCTGGTGCTGTTCTCCATGGGCATCACCAAAGGTAAATGGAGCACGTTGCTGACTGAACTGCTGGAGTTCAAAAGGCACTACGACAATAACGTACCGTTATGCGATGCACTGCCCAGCATCGTACCGTCCGGTGGCAGTCAGTACGTCGGGATGGGCTTGCGAGATTTATGCGATTCGCTGCATGACTGTTATCGGGACAATGCCACGGCAAGAGCCATGCGACGGATGTATACGGCCTTGCCGGCACTGGCGATGAAACCGTCCGATGCTTACGACAAACTGGTTCGAGGGGAAGTCGAGGCGGTGCCCATCGAAGCGCTCGAAGGGCGTATCGCCGCGGTCATGCTGGTGCCTTATCCGCCGGGTATCCCGTTGATCATGCCGGGCGAACGTTTCACGGCCGAAACGCGTTCGATACTCGACTATCTTGCGTTCGCTCAGCGTTTTGCCGCGCGTTTCCCCGGGTTCGACGCGGACGTTCACGGACTGCAGCATGAGGAACATCCGGACGGAACGCGCTATACGGTCGATTGCATCCTCGAGGGCTAGCGGAGCGTTCGGAGAGCCGGTCCCGGCGGATGTCAAAGCGGATGATGTGCGAGGGCGTGGGCTGCTTCACAACGTCTCGCATCGACTTTCATCCGGCTGTTGTTATAGTTGTTCGGCTAAGAACAGCCCCCAGCGATGGGGCTGTCCAATCTGTTCAGGCACTGAGTGCCTCGGCTGTCGAGGATGATAGCGTGACTGAGTACCAAGCCTTCCGTGTGGAGTTAAAGGACAGGATCGCCCATGTAGCGATCAATCGGCCTGAGAAGATCAACGCCATGAACGCTGCCTTCTGGAGCGAAATCGTCGACATCTTCAAATGGATCGACGATACGGACGAGGTCCGGGTGGTGGTGCTGTCGGGCGAGGGAAAGCATTTTTCCGCCGGTATCGACCTGCAGATGTTGGCGCAGGCCGCCACGGCGTTGGGGCGCGACGTCGGGCGTAACGCCGAGCACCTGCGCCGCCAGATTCTCAAGCTTCAGGCGTCCTTCAACGCCGTGGACCATTGCCGCAAGCCCGTGATCGCCGCCATTCAGGGCTACTGCATCGGCGGTGCCATCGACCTGATTGCCGCGTGCGACATGCGTTACAGCACCCTCGACGCGCAGTTCTCGATCAAGGAGATCGACATGGGCATGGCCGCCGATGTCGGCACGCTGCAACGGCTGCCGCGGATCATCGGTGACGGAATGATGCGCGAACTCGCCTACACCGGTCGCAGCGTCGATGGCCAGGAAGCGCAGTCCATGGGCCTGGTCAATCGTGCCTATGCCGACCAGCCGACACTCATGGCCGCGGTGTTCGCCTTGGCGGCGGAGATTGCAGCGAAATCGCCAGTGGCGATTCGCGGTACCAAGGAAATGATCCGTTATATGCGCGATCATCGTGTGGATGACGGGCTCGAATACATCGCTACCTGGAACGCGGCCATGCTTCAGTCGGCCGATCTCAAGGTGGCCATGGCGGCACATATGAGCAAACAGAAGCCGGAATTCGCCGACTGATGCATCATTCAAACGTTGCGCGGGAGGTGCGCTAGGCATGGTTACCGGAGCTACTTCACTCAGCCTGGTCCGCGATGAGCTATTCGCAACCATGGAGGAAGCCGAGCAGAGTCTCGAGCATTTCATCATCGATCGAAACAACGGCAGTCTGTTGCAGCAGGCGGTCGAGAATCTCAAGCAGGTTCGCGGCATCCTCAAGCTCATCGAATTGACCGGGGCCGAACTGCTCGCGCAGGAAATCCTCCAGCTGGCGACCGACATTCCTGTCGGCGCAGGCGAGGAGCGCGATACCCAACTGGCGGCGCTGAGCAATGCGCTGTACGTCCTCGGTCGCTACCTGGAAGGAGTTGACGCCAGCCGCCAGGAGATGCCCGAATTGCTCCTGCCGCCGATCAATGCATTGCGCCTCGTCAGTGGGCAGTCTGCGCTACCGGAAAGCTTTTTCTTCAGTGCCAGGCTCGATCACGCACGGCCACCGATCGTTGCGGCGGTGCGAGAGCCCGAGGCACGAGCGACCGAGGCGCGACGACTGCGGCAGATGTATCAGGTCGGGCTGCTGGGTTTCATTCGTGAAGATAACGCCCCGGCCAGCCTCAAACTGATGGCGCGTGCGCTCAATCGCCTGGACCTGCTGTTCGCCAATACCCCTGCGGGGCGTCTCTGCTGGCTGGGCAGTGCCGCGCTGGAGGCCCAGTTGGACGGCCAGCTCCTGGCGCGTCAGTCGCGCAAGCAACTGTTCTCCAGGCTCGACCGCGAGCTTCGGCAGATCAACAGCAATACGGCCGCTTACGAACCACCACGGGTTTTGCTCAAGGAGTTGTTGTACCTGGTTGCGCTGGCCGAAAGCAGCGGGCCTCTGGCGACCGAGGTCAGGGAAATCTTTTCGCTAGGCTCGCTTCCCTTCACCGATCATCTGCTCGAGGACGAGTCCCAGCGCCTGGCCGGCCCGGGCCAGGCGGTGATGCGTTCGTTGTCGTCGGCGATTCGCGAAGAACTGGCGAGCCTCAAGGATCTGCTGGACCTCATCGAGCGGCAGACGGCTCCGGCCGAGTCGTACACCCAACTGCACAGCCTGCTGGGCAAGCTGGCAAAAACCCTGGGCATGGTGGGGCTATCGTCTGCCTCGAGCACCCTGCATGGGCAGCTCACCACGGTTTCCGGCTGGAGCGCCGAACACAAACCCGATTCCCAGGCCCTGTTGAAGCTGGCCGACGCGGTGCTTTACGTCGAGAGCATGGTCGCTAGCCTGGAGCGTGGCGAGCGCCGTGATTCGCGACCTCAGATCGCGCAGCCAGGCCAGGAGGCCGAGGCTTTCGCCAACCACCAGCTTACCGAAGCCTGCATCGTCGTCATCGGCGAAGCGACCGCCGGCCTGGCATTGGCCAAGCGCGCGATCACCGCCTACCTGGAGTCCAATGGGGAAAAGCTGCACCTGGCCAACGTCCCGTTCAGTTTGATGGCGGTGCGCGGTGGGTTGCGTTTCCTTGAGCAGGATCGGGCGGCCGAGCTGATCGGCGCCTGCGCGGACTTCATCCAGAAGCAGATGCTCGAAGGCACGCAGATGCCTGCGGAACAGATGCTCGAAACCCTGGCCGATGCCCTGACCAGTCTGGAGTACTACCTTGACGGTGGGGCCATACTGCGACGCGACGATTCGCGTGCCAGCGTCCTCGACATTGCGTCCGAGAGTGTGCGGGCGTTGGGCCTTCCGGTGGCGGCCTGATGAGCCTGCGCTGGCAACCTGCACGGCTCGATCCCGCCGGGGACGGCGGTTGGGCGGTGGTGCATTGCCAGCAGGGCTTTCTCTTCGATGCCAATGGCGTGCTGTTTCCCAGAAGCTGGCTCAAGCGGCTCGAATTGCCTTTGTTGAGCGAGCAGGGCTTGGGTTACTTCGACGGCGACGAGGTGTTCTTGCTGGAGCTGGCGCATCCCGTTGAAGTGCCCGGCGCAGCCTGGCAGAGCCTGCGCCAGCTCATGATGCAGGACGACGACACCGACCGGTTCCGCATGCTTGGCTTTGCCGCACAGATCGGCACCTGGGCCAGTCATCACCGCTTCTGCGGCAGTTGCGGCAACCCGATGCGCCAGCACCCGGCGGAGCGGGCAATGCAATGCGAGCGTTGTGGCATTCACCACTACCCGCGCATCTCGCCGAGCATGATCGTTCTTGTGACCCGCGGCGACGAGTTGCTGCTGGCCCGCTCGCCCCGGTTCGCTCCGGGGGTATACAGCACGCTGGCCGGGTTCGTCGAGCCGGGCGAGTCGGTCGAGCAGTGCGTGCGGCGCGAAGTGCACGAAGAAGTCGGGGTTTCGATCCATGAGCCGCGCTACGTCTGCAGTCAGGGCTGGCCATTTCCGCATTCGCTGATGCTTGGTTTTCATGCGGAATATGCCTCGGGCGACATCGTGATGCAGCCCGAAGAGATCGAAGACGCCGGTTGGTTTTCCATTCACGACCTACCCGCGCTGCCTGCGCCCAAATCCATTGCTCGCTATCTAATCGAGCTTTATCTGGCCCGTCGCTCAGGTCGCCCCGATCCAGTGCTGCCAGGCTAGTCGCAGGCTCAACGCCAGCACCACCAGGATAAAGATCGGTCGAATGAACTTCGATCCGCCTTGAATCGCTGTGCGTGCGCCCAGGTAGGCGCCGCCCATGAGGGCAAGTCCCATGCCGATTCCCAATGTCCAGGCAACGTGCCCGCTGTAGATGAACACAGCAAGGGCCACGCCATTACTGACGAAGTTCATGCTGCGTGCCACGCCGCTGGCCTTGAGCAGGTCGAGTGGATAGATCAGCATGTTGCTGACCGTCCAGAACGCACCAGTGCCGGGTCCGGCCACGCCGTCATAGAAGCCCAATGTCAGCCCTTGAGGCCACTGCCGGCGCCTGCCGATCACCGGCACATCGTCCCGTGGCGCGGTCGGTACCCGACCGAACAGCAGGTACATCCCACAGGCGAAAACCACCAGGGGCAGCAACTGATTGAGCCAGCGGGCTGGGATCAGGTGGGCCATGCCCGCGCCCAACGCAGCCCCTATCGCCGTGGCCATGAGCGCGGAGCGCCATTGGCTGGGATCGAACAGCTTCCTTCGGTAGAACGTGAAGCTGGCGGTGGCCGCCCCGAAGGTCGCGCACAGTTTGTTGGTGCCTAGCACCAGATGCGGTGGCAATCCGGCCGTGAGCAATGCGGGCAGGGTCAGCAGGCCGCCACCGCCGGCAATCGCATCGATAAAGCCGGCCACGAATGCGACGGTCATCAGGGCGGCCAGTACCCACGGGTCCATGGCGAATTCAAGCATCGGCATGCGGCAGCACTCGTCGAACTATCGGTCAGATCAGGTCGCGCATCATGCCGCTTGCGCGGCCGCAAGCCAATGACCAGCGTCGCCTGCGTACTTACTAGGGTCCGATCGCGGCAGAATGTCGACCCGTAGCCAGTGTGCCAATCTGGTGCTGGCTGGCCTGCGCGGGCCTGTCGATAATGCGCCGTCAAATTTGTCCGGGAAGTTGGCGATGCAATATCTGGGGCTTGCCGTGGTCGTCGCGTTGCTGGCGCTGATCACCTCGCTGATAGCGGTGCGTATGCTGAGCAGCGGCGACTGGTTGTTGGGCTGGTTGCGCGGGACCGTCGGAATGCTCGTGCTCGCACTGGGCGGCCTGATCGGCCTGATAGCCTGGGATGCGACCACGTATCGGCCGTTGGTGCAGAGTACCCCGTTGGCGTCGTTGTCCTTCAAGGCGGACGGTCAGCAGCGCTACCAGGTAACGGTGGAGGAGGGGCACGACATCCGCTTTGTCACCCTGGAGGGCGACCTGTGGCAGCTCGATATGCGTGCGCTGGAGTGGAAGGGGCTTGCGGCGCTGATCGGCTTGAAGCCGGGCTACCGGCTGGAGAAACTGTCCGGGCGTTATCTTGCCGTCGAGCAGCAGGAGCAGGCGCGCCGTCCATACGTGGAGCTTGGCCGCAGCCGGGCCGGAGTCGATTTCTGGGCGTGGCTGCAGCGTTGCCAATGTACATCGCTGATGATCGAGGCGCAGCCGCGACGGGTCAGTTATCTGCCAATCGCCGATGGCGCCGAATACAAGGTGGCCATGACACCAGCCGGGCTGATGGCCAAGCCAGCGAACGAGGCGGCCGAACAGGCGATGCGGGACTGGTAAGCTTGGTTTTTGGGCAAAAAAAGGGAACCGGAAGGTTCCCTTTTTTCGTTGCGGTCTCAGGCGAGATAACCGCCGTCCACGTTGAGCGACAATCCGGTGGTGTAGCTCGATGCGTCACTGGCGAGGTACAACACGGCACCGGCCATTTCGCTTGGGTCGGCAACACGGTGCAGCGGGATATGACGCAGCGCTTCTTCGCGGATCGAGTCGTTCTTGACCAGTGCAGAGGCAAACTTGGTGTCCGTCAGGCCCGGCAGCAGCGCATTGCAGCGAATGCCCTGCGGGGCGCACTCCTTGGCGAAGGCCTTGGTCATGTTGATCACGGCCGCCTTGGTGACCGAGTAGATCCCCTGGAAATTGCCCGGCGTTACGCCGTTGATGGAAGCGACGTTGATGATGCTGCCACCCCCGTGCTCGCGCATCAGCTTGCCGGCTTCGACCGACATGAAGAAGTAGCCACGGATGTTCACGTCGACGGTCTTCTGGAACGCGGAAACGTCGGTGTCCAGAATATGGCAGAACTGCGGATTGGTGGCGGCGTTGTTGACCAGGATGTCCAGCCGGCCGAACTGCTCGCGGATTTGCGCGAAGACCGTCTGAATCTGCTCCAGCTCACCGATATGGCAAGCGACCGGGGTCGCTTTGCCGCCCGCGGCGACAATGGCGTCGGCAACGGCCTGGCATCCTTCGATCTTGCGGCTGGAGACGATGACATGGGCGCCTTGCTGGGCCAGCAGTTTGGCAATGGCCTCGCCGATGCCACGGCTGGCTCCTGAGACGAACGCGATCTTTCCGTCCAGATCGAACAGGGTGGTTTTGCTCATGGAATGGTCCTCTTGGTAACTGGATTTACAGCTTCGATTTGTCGATGACCTGCAGGCTCACGTGCTCAAGCAGCGCGTTCATTTGCACGAATTTCGCGAACCGCTTGTCTTGCGTTTGGCCGTGGAAATAGCGGTAGTAGATCTGCTGCACGATAGCCGCCAGGCGGAACAGGCCGTAGGTGTAGTAGTAGTCGAAGTTGTCGATACGAATGCCGGCACGCTCGGCGTAGTAATCGACGAACTGCTGGCGCGTCAGCATGCCCGGGGCATTGCTGGGTTGCTTGCGGATCAGTTGCATGGGCGGCGGATCGGTCGCTTCGATCCAGTAGGCGAGCGTGTTGCCAAGGTCCATCAGCGGGTCGCCAATCGTGGTCATCTCCCAATCCAGGACGCCGATGATCTCCATCGGGTTCTGCGGATTCAGGATGACATTGTCGAAACGGTAGTCATTGTGGACGATGCCGGGCTTGTGATGATCGGCTGGCATCTTGTCGCGCAGCCAGGCTTTCACCGGCTCCCAACCGGGCGCATCGGGCGTCATCGCGCGTTCGTAACGATCGATCCAACCGGTGATCTGACGTTGTACGTAACCTTCCGGCTTGCCCAGGTCACCCAGGCCGCAGGCGTTGTAGTCGACGTTGTGCAGGTCGACGAACTTGTCGATGAAGCTCTTGCAGAGCGCCGCGGTCTGCTGCGGAGTGAATCCGAGCTCGGCAGGCATGTCTTCGCGCAGGATGATGCCCTTGACGCGCTCCATCACGTAGAACTCGGCGCCGATCAATGTCTCGTCAGTGCAGTGGGCATACGCTTTCGGGCAGTAAGGAAAGCCGGCGTTGAGCTGGTTGAGGATTCGGTATTCACGGCCCATGTCGTGCGCGGACTTGGCCTTGTGGCCGAACGGAGGGCGGCGTAACACGAACTCCTGCGAGGGATACTCGAGCAGGTACGTCAGGTTGGACGCGCCACCCGGAAACTGCGAAATGAGCGGCGTGCCTTCCAGCCCCGGGATGTGGGCTTTGAGGTAGTGGTCGATGACCTCGGTAGGCAGTTCTTCGCCTTCGCGTATGTGGCTGGTCTGATCTGTTAGCGCCATGCTTGTCCCTTTTCGTGTGTTCGATGCCCCGATGAGCCGATTCGTGGCAGCCGTTCGCTGCGGCGCAATGGACCATTCGGCACTCGTAATCTAATGCGGCCGCCGAAGCATCACCAAGCAAAGTCAGTCTTCATTGGCCAGGGTGTTGCCATGTAATCAAGGCGCCTGATGCACGAACGTCATAAAACAAGCGCACAAAAAAGCCGAAGTCGCAGGACTTCGGCTTTTTCGTTACTTCCCTCGGGTATTACGCCGGGAACAGTTCGCTCAGCTTGAGCGCGAGCATCATGTCGCCTTCTGCGCGCAGTTTACCGGCCATGAATGCTTGCATTCCGTCGGTTTCGCCGCTGATGACGCCCTGCATGGTTTCGCTGTCCATGATCAGCGTTACGTTGGCATCGGCCGACTCGCCTTTTTGGAAGTCACAAGTGCCATCCTTGACGACCAGATAATAGTTTTCCGCGTCGGTGATGTTGAACTGGAACACGAGGTCCAGGCCGGCGGCAGCGCTGGGGTTGAACTTGGCCTTCATGCCCTGGATGGTTTCGTCGACATTGCTCATCGAATATGTCCTTTTTATCGTGGGAAAGATGCAGCGCGCGCTGCAGTTGGGTTGGAGCCTATCGATAGGTGACAAGCTCCGGATTGTTCAGCAGTTCCAGATGTCCGTGGCTGTTGAACGAAGCCAGTGCCACGTCCTGGCCGCGAAACTTCAGATGGCTGAGCGAGGTATTGACGATCTGCCAGTTCAATTCGAACGCCTTGATAGGCGGTACGCCGATGATCAATTGAAGCAGTGCGGTGATGGTCCCGCCAGATGTGAAGACCGCGATCCGGTCCTTTTTGCTCGCTTGATCGAGCAGGCGGTTCAATCCACCCTGGACCCGATCGATGAAGCTCTGCCAGCTTTCCAGGCCGTCCTTTTCGTGCTCGCCGGAGACCCATCGCCCAATCACATAACTGAACAGGCGTTGAAATTCGGCCCGGTGGTTGGCGGCATTGCCGAAAATCTGCATTGCGTCGGGCTCGACCGCGAGCAGGTCGGCCATGTGCGCACGGATCACCTCATCGGCCCGGAATTCGTTGAATGCCGAGTCGATTTCGACGGTCGGAAGTCGATTGGTCGGGTGATGGCTCATTCTGGCAAGGGTCGCTCGTGCGGTATCTTGCTGCCGGTTCAACTCTCCGCTCACGCAGCGGTCGAAACGTACACCCAGCCGGTCCAGATAATCACCCAGGGCAGCGGCTTGCTGAAAGCCAAGCGGCGACAGGACATCGTAGTTTTCTGCGCCGAACGACGCCTGACCATGCCTGATCAGGTAAATACTGCCCATTGGTCTGCTCCGGCACCCTGTTTTTCGCGAGGGTAGGGGGATCAACCAGGAGTGTCAACGATAAATCATACGTTTGTTTGAATCGGCTTGTACTGGCTCAGGCGACCGTGCAATCGGTATGCTTGACCGCTTTACGCCATGCCGAGTGTTCTGCTGGCGACCGTGGGTAATCCGAGGAGGATCTGTGGAATTTCTTGCTGACTATGCAAGCTTTCTGGCGAAGACCGTCACGCTGGTAGCCGCTGTGCTGGTGGTGTTGATCGCGATCGCCACGCTGCGGCGCGGGAGGACCAAACAGGCGGGTGGCCACCTTGAAGTTCACAAGCTCAACGATTTCTACAAATCGATGCGCGAGCGTCTCGAGCAATCCCTGGTCGACAAGGATCAGCTCAAGCAGCAACGCAAGCAGGAAGCCAAGGCTGCCAAGCTGGCCAAGAAAAGCCCGGAAATTCGCCCGCGCGTCTTCGTGCTCGATTTCGACGGTGACATCAAGGCCTCCGCGGTCGAAAACCTGCGTCATGAAATCACGGCCCTGCTGACCCTCGCCACGCCTCAGGATGAGGTCGTCCTGCGTCTGGAGAGCGGGGGCGGGATGGTCCACGGTTACGGTCTCGCCGCCTCGCAGCTGGTGCGTATCCGCGATGCCGGCGTACCGCTGACCGTCTGTGTCGACAAGGTCGCGGCAAGCGGCGGCTACATGATGGCCTGTATCGGACACAAGATTCTCAGCGCACCCTTCGCGATTCTCGGCTCCATCGGTGTCGTCGCGCAGTTGCCCAACGTCCATCGCCTGCTTAAGAAGCATGATGTCGACGTCGAGGTGCTGACTGCTGGCGAGTACAAGCGCACCCTCACCGTCTTCGGCGAAAACACCGAGAAGGGACGGGAGAAGTTTCAGGATGACCTGGAAACCACGCACGAGCTGTTCAAGAACTTCGTGGCCCGCTACCGCCAGCAGGTCTCCATCGATGATGTGGCGACGGGGGAGGTCTGGCTTGGCATCGCGGCGCTTGGCAAGCAGCTCGTCGACGAATTGAGGACAAGCGATGAGTACCTGGCAAACCGGGCCCGTGAAGCGGACTTGTTCCAGTTGCACTTCGCACAGAAGAAGAGCCTGCCGGAACGGTTCGGCATGGCAGCCAGTGCCACCCTCGAGCACGGTGTGCTGAAGGGCTGGACGCGGCTCAATGAACAGCGATTCTGGCAATAAGGAGCGACGCATGAGTAGTTTCAAGGCACTGCAAACGAGCGAGAACGCGGACGGCCGTTTTGAAACACGGGTCGTCGAGCGGGACATCGGGGAGCTGCCCAGTGGCGAGCTGCTGATCCGCGTCAGCTACTCATCGTTGAACTACAAGGATGCCCTGTCGGCCAGCGGAAACCGGGGCGTCACTCGCAATTTCCCGCACACGCCGGGCATCGATGCGGCGGGCACGGTCGCCGAGTCGAGCGTTTCGCAGTTTGCCGAAGGCGACGAAGTCATCGTGACCGGGTACGACCTGGGCATGAACACGGCGGGCGGCTTTGGCCAGTACATCCGCGTGCCGGCGGCCTGGGCGATCAAGCGTCCGGCGGGACTTTCCCTGCGGGAGGCGATGGCGCTGGGAACGGCGGGGCTGACCGCGGCCCTGTGTATCGACAAGCTCGAGCACGCCGGCCTGGAACGGACCGATGCGCCCGTGCTGGTGACCGGTGCGACCGGCGGCGTCGGCAGCGTCGCGGTCGCCTTGTTGTCCCGTCTTGGCTATCAGGTGGCGGCGGTGACGGGCAAGGCGGACCAGGCCGATTTCCTGAGGCAGCTTGGCGCCACGCAGGTCATCGAACGTGGCGCGCTTCAGGTCGGCACGGAGAAGCCGTTGCTCAAGGAGCAGTGGGCGGGCGCGGTAGATACGGTCGGCGGCGACATTCTGTTCAATGTGGTCAAGTCGCTTCGGCGCGGTGCCAGCGTCGCCTGCTGCGGCCTGACGGCCGGGACGAATTTCCAGGCCAACGTGATGCCGTTCATCCTGCGCGGCGTGAATCTGTTGGGTGTCGATTCGGTTGAAATACCGCTGGTGGTGAAGGCATCGATGTGGGATCGGTTGTCGCTGCAATGGAAATTGTCGAACCTGAACGAGCTGGTCCAGGAGATTTCGTTGCAAGAGCTGCCCGCGGCCATCGAGCGAATCCTCGCGGGTCAGCAGACCGGCCGAATGCTGGTGCGGCTCGACTGACAAAGGACACTGCCGCCGCACGCGTGGCTTCGGCTGCACGGCTATCGATCAGATAGCCAAAACCGATTTCGTTGCGTTGATCGAGTGAGCGAAGCTAGCGCCATTCCAACGCAACAGGAATCACCATGAAAGCACTGGCAGAGAAGATCAAAGAGGCCTTCGGCAAGAAGCAGCCCACCGAAGCCGCTCAGCTCGAGCATCCCAATTTCTGGATGTACTCATAATAAAAAACCGCCGAAAGGCGGTTTTTTCTTTGCAGCGGCCAGCGCGCCGTCAGCCTTGACGGCGGCGAAACAGCGGGAGCGGCTCATCGGCGGCCGACTGATAGGCGACGGAAAAATCCTTCAGACCTTCCAGCGCATCATAGGGGTCACGGTCAGGGCGAACGGCGAAGGCGTCGAAGCCGCAGCGGCGCATGTAGAACAGCTGGTCGCGTAGCACGTCTCCGATTGCACGGATCTCGCCTTTATAGCCGTAGCGCTCGCGTAGCAGGCGTGCGCTCGAGTAGTGGCGACCGTCCGTGAAGGCAGGGAAGTTCAGCGCGATGACCCGGAAGTGTTCGAGGTCATCGGCGATTTCTTCCACCACTTCATCAGCGTCCAGCCAGACGCCGAGGCCGCCGTCACGCGCTTTCAGTGCATGGGCGTGGTCGAGCCAAAGTTGCAGCGGCACGATCAGGTCATCACAGTTGGACAGGCCGTCGAGGGTGACGTCCTTGGGCAGCAGATGCCAGGTTTCATCGATGACCTGGCCGTCCTTAATGATTCGCTGCATAGACGCGCTCCTTGAAGGGGTCGATGCCGATACGGCGGAAGGTGTCGAGGAACTGTTCATCTTCTGTACGTTGCTCCACATAGACGCCGATGATCTTTTCGATCACGTCGGGCATGACGTCCTGCGCGAAGGATGGGCCGAGTATCTGGCCGAGGCTCGCCTGGCGGCCTGAACTGCCGCCAAGGGAGACCTGGTAGAACTCGGCGCCTTTCTTGTCCACGCCCAGAATGCCGATGTGACCCACGTGGTGGTGTCCGCATGCATTCATGCAACCGGAGATATTCAGGTCGATGTTGCCAATGTCGAACAGGTAGTCCAGATCGTCGAAACGGCGCTGGATGGCTTCGGCAATGGGAATCGACTTGGCGTTGGCCAGCGAGCAGAAATCCCCGCCGGGGCAGCAGATGATATCGGTCAGCAGGCCGATGTTCGGCGTCGCCACGCCCAGCTCGCGAAGCTCGTTCCAAAGCTCGAACAGACGTGATTGCTCGACGTCGGCGAGGATCATGTTCTGCTCGTGGGAATTGCGTACCTCACCGAAGCTGTAACGGTCGGCCAGGTCGGCGATGGTATCGAGCTGCTTGTCGGTCACATCGCCCGGTGCCACGCCGGTGCTCTTGAGCGACAGGGTGACGGCTGCGTAACCAGGCTTCTTGTGCGCCACCACGTTGCGCTGGCGCCAGCGGGCAAAGCCGGGGTGTTCGGCATCGAGTTTGGCGAGGGCTGCGTCCTGGTCGTCCAGGACCTTGTAGGCCGGATCGACGAAGAACTTGCTGACCCGCTCGACCTCGGCTTCGGTCAATGTGCTCGGGCCATCTTTCAGATGGGACCACTCGGCCTCGACGCGCTCGGCGAAAACCTCCGGCGTCAGCGCCTTGACCAGAATCTTGATGCGCGCCTTGAACTTGTTGTCACGGCGGCCGTAGCGGTTGTACACGCGCAGGATCGCGTCGAGATAGGTCAGCAGATGCCGCCAGGGCAGGAACTCATTGATGAAGCTGCCCACGATCGGCGTGCGGCCCAGGCCACCGCCGACCGATACGCGAAAGCCCAGTTCGCCCGTCTCGTTACGCACGGCTTCGAGGCCGATGTCGTGCACTTCGATGGCGGCGCGGTCGCTGACGGCACCGTTCACGGCGATCTTGAACTTACGCGGCAGGAAGGCGAATTCCGGATGGAAGGTCGACCACTGGCGAATGATTTCGCACCAGGGGCGCGGGTCGATCAGTTCGTCCCGGGCGACACCGGCAAACTGGTCGGTGGTGGTATTGCGGATGCAGTTGCCGCTGGTCTGGATCGCGTGCATCTGCACGGTCGCCAGTTCGGCGAGTATCTCCGGGACGTCTTCCAGCTCTGGCCAGTTGAACTGTACGTTGGTCCGGGTACTGATGTGGGCATAGCCCTTGTCGTAGTGACGGGCGATCTCGGCGAGCTTGCGGACCTGGGTTGAGGACATCAGCCCATAAGGCACCGCGATACGCAACATGGGCGCATAGCGTTGAATGTACAGGCCATTCTGCAGGCGCAGCGGGCGGAATTCCTCGCCACCGAGTTCACCCGCGAGAAAGCGACGGGTCTGATCGCGGAACTGACGGACGCGATCCTCGATGATGTGTTGGTCGTACTGGTCGTAAACGTACATGGGGTGTCCTGTTCTCAGGGCTGTCTACAGCTTGTTGCGCGCACGGCCGCGCACCCATTCAGGGAGGGCGGCAAGATACCAGCTAGCGGTTATGCGCAAAAGTGATGTTTGGGAATATGTTTAGAACGAAACACCGCTTTTTAGTCATTTGCATGCTGCGCCTTGAGCGCCTCGCCTGCGTGGTCTTAACTCAAAACACGCGAGCATCGATAACAAGGAGAACCGCCGTGTCCGAGCATTCCAACCACCGCAGTCCCGACAGTCGGGCGGACGCCACCGCTATTTTCGTCCTGATTCTCCTGGCGGTTGCGACAGCCGTTTTCTGGGTCAGCCATCAATAGCGCGGGGCCATTCATAGCCCCACGAGGTAGAGCACCAGCTTCACCACGCCGAGAATCACAAGCACGAACGCTACTGTGAAACCCACGCCCAACAGGATGAAATGGCTGGGCTTGCCGTGGCTGAAGTCACGCGCGCGGTTTTTCCCGCTCTGTACGCCCAGTGCGCCGGCCAGCACGCTCTGCAGCATCTGCCGAAGGGTCAGGGATTTACCTTCTTGCTCGTCGCTCATAGACACCTCGAAGCCATGGCCCGACAGTAGTCTAGTCAGCAATCGCCGTGACGTCAGGGTGTGTCGCCCTGGCGCCGCTCACGACGCGACGGGCGTCGCCGTCAGTGGCCCTTGAACCAATCCCAGAGGCCGAGCGAGTAATTGGGCAACAGGTTGATGCCCAGCGCGGATTTGAGCAAGTACAGCACCACCAGCCCCAACAGCACGGAGAAAAACAGGAACAACGTGATGGCACCGGCCTTGGCGGCCAGTGACAGGTTACGCTGCCCGCGTGAGAGGTTGCGCTTGTTGCGCCCGCCAACCAGGACGAAATAGTACTGGTTGCTCCACAGGCTGAAGGTGCCGCGCAGGTCGACCTTGTGCCGCGCCCAGGAGCGGGTCGCAAAGGCACTGCGAAGCCCGGCCAGTTGCTGGTCGGTGAAGCTTTCCCGAAGCTCTTCGGGCAAGCGTTGTTTCAGGCCGATGATGAAGGGATCGTGGGCGAGCGGCGCGGTACGCTCGGCGGCTGGGTAGCGGCCGAGATCGTCGCTTGAATCGGAATCGGGAGAAGCCATAGCGTCAGGTTGCCGTCGTGCGGTTGAAGATAACGACTTCCTATGCAACTACCTGGCCGGAACGGGGCTCGTCTGGCCGATTGTTTCTAGCGCTCGCTTCATATCGCTGAATGCAGGGCGCCGCGCAGGGGTATCGAGCATGCAGGCCTGTTGCAACGCTCGCAGGCGCTCGATGCGCGAGTCGTCCTGCGCCGCATCGCAGCGGTCGAGCAATTCTTCAAGGAGGCAGCCGAACGCCCGGGCTTCCAGGCGTTGCAGGGCCATGCCCTGGTCGCTCTGCGGCCGGTAAAAGGATGCCGCGCCGAAGTCGCTCAGCAAGGTCCTGTCCAGCGGGTCGACCAGAAGGTTATGGCCGTAGAGATCGCCATGCAGGATGCCGCGCCGATGAAGATGGCTGACCGCCGAGGCAACGCCCGTCGCGATCCGTAGCACCTGTTCGACGGAAAAACGTCGCGCCGGTTCGTAGCAGTCACGGGTACAACTGGCGAACGACGGCGGTCCGGCCAGGGGCTGAAAGGAGCGATCGATAAGCGCCATCAACAAGCCGGGCGGCGCATCGGCACTGTCAGCCAGCGGCCCCACGACGCGGATCAGGTTGGGGTGCTCGCCGGCCGCGATGGAGGCTGCCATCTCGCTGTGCGGCAGTCCGTCGCTGGTGAGCGCGCCCTTGAACAGTTTCGCCGCCATGGGCTGTGGCGCCAGGCCAGTTTGATGCCATACGGCGCGATGAATGACGCCGGAGGCACCCTGGCCGAGCACCTCGGCGAGCACGATCCGGCTGCGGTCGATCGGTGGCACCGGATGCTGCGCCAGGATGTCGGCCTCGATCGCGTCGCTGAAGGGGTTTCCGGCGAAGGCCAGCCAACTCAGCCGCGGCATTGCCAGCAACCACTCGGGCAGGGCAGGCAAGCGATTCGCAGCGATGCGCAGCAGCTCCAGCCGACTGCAGCGCGCCAACGATTCGGGCAGTGCGCGCAACCGGTTGCCGGCCAGCATCAGCTTCTGCAACTTTTCGCAGTCGCCAATCCGGTCAGGCACGGACTCGAGTTGGTTGTCGGTGAGAATCAGCCAGCGCAGCGCGGGCGGCAGCGCTTCGGCTGGAAGATGGCGGATGCGGTTGGCCTTGAAGCCGACCATCTCGAGCCTGTGACACGAGCCGAGCCCCCGCGGCACCTCGGTGAATGCATTGTCCGAACAGAACAGGATGCGCAGTTTGTGCAGGCGCCCGATATCCGCCGGGAGGCTGCTGAGCCGGTTCCCTGAAAGATTGAGCACTTCTAGGCTGTCGGCCAGGTCGAAGATCTCCCGGGGAAAGCTATCCAGTTGTTCCGACAGGTCCAGGCGCGTGACGCCAGCCAGTTTGCCGTCCTTGAGTTGTGCCAGTGTGTCCATACTGTTCTCGTTGAGCCTGACAGGCTCCGGTGGTAGGCGTAGCTGCTCGCACAGATGGCCAGCAGGTCAATGCGCTACGACATTCAAGGCCCGCCGGAGGTTCAGTCGACGCGCGCCAGTGCGGTGATTCTGCCCGTACGAACGATTCGTTCGGCGCGTGCGCGCAGCTGCCCGCAGCCACCTTCAATGTCCTGGCCCGCTGAGTTGCGAACCTTGGTGAGCACACCATTTCGATGCAGGTAGCGCATGATCTGCTGGATGCGCTCGGCGGTGGGGCGCTGGTACTCATCCGCGTCGAGGCTGTTGTAGGGGATGACGTTCATGATGGCGAACTTGCCCTTGAGCAAGCGAATGATGCCGTCCATCTCCCGCTGGCTGTCATTGAGGCCCTTGAGCAACGTCCACTGGTATTGAATCGGATAACCGACCAGGCGCGCATAGGCTTCGCCCAGTTCGACCAGCTCGGCCGGGTCGAGCATGGGCGCGCGAGGCAGCAGTTCGCGGCGCAACGCCGCGTCGGTGCTGTGCAGCGACAGTGCCAAGGCGGGCCTGACGGCCTGATGGGGCAGACGCTCGAACACCCGCCGATCGCCGACCGTGGAAAACACCAGGTTCTTGTGGCCGATGCCGCCGTCCGTGCCCAAAAGATCGATGGCTTCGAGCACATTGTCGAGGTTATGCGCCGGCTCGCCCATGCCCATGAACACCACTTTCTTCACCGGGCGAAAGCGCCGGGCGAGGGCAACCTGGGCGACGATCTCGGCGCTGCCGAGCTGGCGCAACAGGCCGCTTTTGCCTGTCATGCAGAACACGCAACCGACCGCGCAGCCCACCTGGCTCGACACACACAGGCCACCGCGCGGCAAGAGCACGCTTTCGACCATCTGACCGTCGACCAACTCCACCAACAAGCGGGCCGAACCGTCGCCGCCGGGATGTTCGGAGCGCAGCCGAGCCAGGCCAGCGAGGGTATCGCTGACGGCAGGCAAGCCCTTGCGCACCGATAACGGCAGGAAGTCTTCGGTTTTCTGGTGCCGGGTTCCGACATCCAGCGGCTGGCCGCCAAGCCAGGCGCGGGTGACCCGACCGATATGAACAGGCTTGGCGCCGATGCCGGCAAGGTGTTGATGAATGTCATGGATGCGCATAGGGCGCGCATTCTAGCCAAAGGACGAGGCGCGGTCTGTAGCGAGCCGCAGATGCTTGGTGGCTGCCCGACGCCCATGTCGGGCTCAGTCCTTGAAGCGGCGACTGCCCAGGATCAGTCCGAACAGCAGCAATGCGAGCAGACCGAAGGCGAACGTCAACGATCCATAGTGAGCGATCACACCGATCATGGCCGGGCCGGCGAGCACGCCAGCGAAGCCGATCGTCGTCGCTGCGGTGACGGCCTGATGGACCGGCATGCTGTGCTGCCGGCTCAGGGATGAGATCAGCACCGGCGAGACGTTCGCGCAGCCCAGCCCGCACAGGCCGTAGCCGAGCAGGGCGAGGCCCCAATGATCGGTCAGGATGCTGAGACCGATGCCGATCCCTGCCAGCAGGCCGCCAAAGCCGATCACGCGGGCGGTTCCCAGGCTGTTCACGACCGGTGCACCGGCGAAACGACCGATCGTCACCATCAACGCAAAGCTTGCATAGCCCAGGCCGCCCTTTGCGGTTTCCAGCGCCTTGTGCTCGGTGAGGTACAGGGCGCTCCAGTCAAGCACCGCCCCCTCGGCCAGGTAGACGATGAAGCACAGTGCGCCGACCAGCAGCACCACTCCGGTAGGACGAATAAAGGCGACCCCTCCGCCTGGCGCCTTGTCCCGGAGAAACCCGGCGGCTACGGCAAGGATTGCCAGCGCGATCACGGCGATCATCAGCAGGGTCCCGGTTGCCGGTGCGAGACCCAGCGTCAAGGCACCGGTCAGGGCCAGCGCACCGCAGATGGAGCCCAGGCTGAACATCCCGTGGAAATTCGACATATGGCGCTTGCCAGTGTCTCGTTCGATCAACACGCCCTGGATGTTGAGCACCACGTCGATGACGCCCAGGCTGCCCCCGAAACAGAACAGGGCCAGGGCGAGCATCCAGATCGATTCGGTGAGCGCCATCCCGCCCAGCGCGACAAGCAGCAGCACCACGCTGGACAGCACGACCGGGCGGATGCCGCAGCGAGTGACCAGCAATCCGGACAGGGGCATCCATGTCAGCGACCCGACGCCGATACACAGCAGCAGTGTGCCGAACAGCGCATCGCTCATCTCGATGCGCTCGCGCACATAGGGCACCAGCGGCGCCCAGACCGAAAGGCCGAACCCGGCCATGAAAAAACCGACCCGAGTCGCGCGGCGGGCAACGGGCGATGTGGCATCGATGCAAAGTGGCGCCGCCGACATTCGCGGGTGTCCTTGATCAGCAGGGATGAACGCCGGCGCTGGCGCGCGCAACGGCGGTGTGCAACGCCATTGTGTCAAATTAAACAGCGTGCCGGGCGTGCCCAGCGGGGTGCGCGCGCATGGTAATCTTCGCCTTTGCCAGAAACGCGGTCCGGAGCGGTACATGAAGTTCATTCACCAGCGCGAACACCTCAACGAAGACGACTTCGTAGTCATCGAATGCTCGCAGCCCTGCAACATCCGTCTGATGAACGACAAGAATTTCCGCAGCTTCAAGAACGGTGGCCGCCATGCCTATCACGGCGGCGCGTTCGACAAATTTCCCGCGAAGATCAAGGTGCCCAATACGGGGTTCTGGAACATCACCATCGACACGGTGACGCGCAAGGCCATCAGCGTCACCCGCAAGCCGACGCTTACGCACTCGATCAAAATCGTCCGCAACTCGCCCTCAGAACTGAGATAGACCCCGAGCGGTGTCAGCTGAAGCGTTTGACTCCGCTATCAAGCGTTTCGGCAAGCCTCTTCAGCTCGCGAGCGGTGCCGGCAAGCTCGGCACCCGCGCTGCGGTTCGCCGCGTTGTCCTGGGCAATCGATTGGAGGTTCTGGCTCAGGAGCGAAGCTGTGGAGCTCTGCTCATGGGTTGCCCGGGCGATATCAGCGATCTGATCCAGCGTGCTGACCGCCTGGTTTTCGATCATCGACAGCGCGTCGCCAACCGTCTGGTTGAGCGTCAGTCCGTCCTGCATGAGGCGATTGCCTCCTGCGATAGCCGTCATGGCGCGCGACGTTTCTTCCTGCACGGCGCTTATCATCTCCGAAATCTCGCGCGTGGCCTGACTGGTTCGCGCCGCGAGACTGCGCACTTCGTCCGCGACGACCGCGAAGCCGCGGCCTTGTTCGCCGGCGCGCGCCGCTTCGATGGCGGCATTGAGCGCCAGCAGGTTGGTCTGTTCCGCGATGCCGCTGATGACTCCGATAATGCCGCCGATCTGTTGGGACCGTTCTCCAAGCCCATTGACCACGTCACCGGTCGTGCCCAGGGAACGCGCGATCTGCGACAGCGCATCCGAAGCCGCTCGCATCGACTCGGTGCCCCGGCGCGTTTGTGCCACGTTCTCGGTGGTCAGCTGTTCGGTCCTCTGCATGCTGTCGGCAATGCTCTGTGCCGTGGCGCTGAATTCTTCGATGGCGCTGACCATTGTGTCGATCTGCGACGACTGCTCGGCGGAACGGTGCTCGGTTCCGGCAGCCAGCGTGTTCAATTGATCGGCGCGGCGCGTTACGTCGGAAGACGAGTCACGAACCTGCGAAACGGTCCCTCCCAGTGATTCGGCCATGCGGTTGAAGCTGGCAGACAGCAGGCCGATTTCATCCTTCCGATCGACCGCCATGCGCACGCTGAGACGCCCTTCGCCGAATGCTTGGGCTTGATCGACCAAACGACCCAGTGGGCGAAGCTTGTGTCGCAGCAGGACGATGGACGCCACGACGGCTAGCAACAGCGCAAGCACACTTCCGAACGCAAGACGGCCGCCTACGCTCCAGGCCAGTTCATCGATCTCGTGTTGGGGAAGCGTGGCGACAACCTGCCAGTCATCGCCTGGAACCGGCGCGACCATGCTCACGAATCTGCCGTTGCCCTGGCTCCACTGGAAGCCACCGGCCGCGTCGGATTGATCCGCCGCTCGGGTCAAGGCATCCAGGTCGGTGGCGCCTGCCGGTTCGACCAGCCATTGACCGCCCTCGTCGCGGACGGCGAGCGAACCTCCCTTGCCGATGCGGAACGCCGAAAGGCTGTCGAACTGGTCCCGCTGGGTGTCGGTGTAGTCGAACCCGACGTATAGCACTGCGATGACCGTTCCTGCCGCATCGCGAACCGGCGTGTACTGGTTCATATACTGGCGACCGAACAGGGTTGCGCGACCTACATAAGACTGCCCTTCAATGAGCCTGGAGTAACCGGGATGCTTGCGCTCGAGCAGGGTGCCAACGGCGCGCGAGCCGTCTTGTTTCTTGACTGAAGTGGTCACCCTGACGAAGTCGTCGCCGGTACGCGCGAAGAGTGTGGCTGCGCCGCCGGTCAGACTTGTGAATTCGTCGACCAAGGTAAAGGTGCCGTTCAGGCGCTCACCGTTCAAGTAGAGCGATGGCTCGGTCCCGCCACTGCTTGCGTCGAGGATCAGGCCCGATTCAAAACGACGCTCGAACAGTGTCGCCAGCCGCTGCGTACTGGTCTTCAGCGTGGCGTGGAACGTGGCAAGTTGGTCAGCCAGCAGTTTCGCTTCGCTGGCCAGGTGCTGGCGGTGCGCCTGGTCGGTCGAGTGGCTCAGTGAGCGAAGGGCAAACAGGCTGCTAGCGGTTATAACGACCGCAAGAATGGCCGAAAGCGCAATCCCAAGCTGCCCAGCAATACCAGGTCGGGTTCCAAACATCACTGACTCCAAACGATACACCCCGACTGTCCGGGAGTGGGCGGAGGTACTTCAAACAAGCACCGAGACGGTTATCGTCCGGGGTGCGGTGTACTTGAACGCCGCCGACGAACGTTGCTGACACCGTTCCGCTTGCTCTTAGCCCGTTTTTTGTGAGATCGGCGTGCCTGGCAGCTGCGCTGCATCGTGATCATCTGAGCCGTCCACAGCGCGCAACTGTCGCGCCGCAGCGACAACTCGACAGAGGCGTGTTCGATGCATCCGGCAAATGACGCGCTTTCGCCAGGGGCGCACCCGCGTCTTTAGCCGACCGAAACCATTCCTAGCCGTTCGCCCACGGCGTCATTCGTCGCCTCGCGTAGCTGAGGGTGGATAGCCGCTTGCCTTTCGCGTTCTGTTTATTTAGCTTCACATAAAGATTCTTTTTGTGGAGATATCAGTGCGCAAGCTCGAGGCTGGCGATCATGTCGATGGCGTGCTCGCTCAATGGCGAAACGTGCGACCTGAGGATGACTGTTCACCGATGGCGATATTCGCGCGGGTCTATCGGTTGTCTAAATACCTTAACCGCCGCGTTGCCGCGGTGTTTCGCAAGCATGGCCTGCATGACGGTGAGTTCGACCTGCTCGCCACGCTTTATCGCAGCGGTCAGCCGAGTGGGCTGACGCCGAACGCGCTGCGTCACGCCGCGGTGCTCAGCTCGGGGGCGATGACCCATCGTCTCGACCGGCTGGAAGCGGCGGGGCTGGTTCAGCGTGTCGCCAACCCGGAGGATCGTCGCAGCCTTCTGATACGCCTCAGCGATGAAGGCCGGGCCGTGCTGCTGGGCTGCCTCGATGAGTACCTGGCGACCCTGCATCGCATGCAGGCGCCGCTTGATCGGGCGCAAAAGCAGGCGCTGGCCAATGGGCTTCGCACGCTGCTCCTGGTCCTGGAGGAGCAGGGCGATGAATGAACCCAGGCGTGGCGTCACCCGTGCGCACCTGGGCATGTTGCTTTGGGCGCTCTTCGTCGGCTTGTCCTTTCCCGCCGTAGGGTTGATGAGTGAAGGTTTACCCCCGCTGTTATTGACGGCCATCCGTTTCAGCATCGCTGCGCTGGTATTGCTGCCGCTGCTCTGGCGGCACGAGGCGCG
Organism: Stutzerimonas stutzeri; assembly: GCF_009789555.1. Taxonomy (NCBI): domain Bacteria; kingdom Pseudomonadati; phylum Pseudomonadota; class Gammaproteobacteria; order Pseudomonadales; family Pseudomonadaceae; genus Stutzerimonas; species Stutzerimonas stutzeri. The sequence goes on along the minus strand of NZ_CP046902.1, from coordinate 3,539,725 downwards.
CTGGCCAAGCTGGCCAGGATTGCTGCTGTACGCACTGATGGGCCTGAGTCTGGCTGGTTTCTTCGGCACCATGTTCTGGGCGGCGCATCGCATCAGCGCCCTGTCGATGGCGACCTTGTTCGTCAGCGTGCCGCTGCTGGCTTATTGCATCGGCCGTGGGTTGGGGGTAGAGCAACCCGCCGGGCGGCTGTTGGCGATTCTCGCGTTGGGCGCGTTCGGCGCGTTGGGCCTGGCGGTGGCGGAAAACAACGGCGACCTTGGCGAACTGAAGCTTGGCCGTGGCGAGCTGGCGTTCTTCTTCGGCTGTGTGGCGTCGGCGTTGTATCCGGTATTAAGCAAGTGGGGCCTGCATCGCGGCGTACTGGCCCGGGAGGCCGGATTGCGAACCTTCTGGAGTCTGCTGATCGGCGCGCTGCTGATCGGCTTGCTGGGGCTGGTCTGGGAGCAGCCGTCGGCGCTGTTGCGGATGGACCTGCGAGACGTGACGCTGGTTGTCTATCTGGGTGTATTTTCCAGCGCAATGACCTTCTTTTTGCAGCAGCGGGCCACGGCAGTGCTCACGCCGGGTGCGGTGACCGCGTATAGCTATCTGGTGCCGTTCGTGTCGATGGTGCTGCTGTTCATTGCGCAGCCGCAACGAATCGGCTGGCAATGGCTGCCCGGCAGCGTAATGGTACTGCTGGCCATTGCACTGCTGCTGCGTCGGGGAGAAAGTCCGAAGTGATGCCTGTCAGTCGTCATCGGCGTTTGCGCTGATTGCGCCAAGACACCTGATGCGTGTTTGCGTGGCAGCGCCAAGCGCCCAGGACTGTTCGTCGGCGTAATAGACCGCTTCCATCACCTCGTTGTAGCTGAACGCCCAGTGGCGCCGTTCACGACCGTCGAGCAGTTCGATGCGGACAACGGTCTCGTCGCTGGCGAACGGCTCGCCCGCGAGCGCGGCGGCTTCGGCACGGTCGAGCAGTTCTTCATCAAGGCTGAATTGCCAGGCATGCAGCCCGTCGACTTCGAGCATGTCGGCGGTTTCTAGTTCATCGAGCAGGTAGCGGGTTTCGGTAGGCATTGCTGGCTTCGTGTTTGGCTTGGAGTGGGCAAGGCGCATGACCGCGACGCCTGTCCGGCGCGCGGTCATGTTCGGCTCAGTTATCGTAACCGAGGTTGGGCATCAGCCAGCGTTCGGTCACGGCCAGCGCCTGTCCCTTGCGCTTGCTGTAGCTTTCGACCTGATCCTTGTCGATCTTGCCGACCGCGAAGTACTGCGCCTTGGGATGGGCGAAGTACCAGCCACTGACCGCCGCGGTGGGCAGCATGGCGAAGTGTTCGGTCAGGGTTACCTGGCTGGCACCATCGGCATCGAGCAACGCGAACAGCGTGGCTTTCTCGGTGTGATCGGGGCACGCTGGGTAGCCGGGAGCAGGGCGGATGCCCTTGTATTGCTCCTTGATCAGCTCTTCGTTGCTCAGCTGCTCCTCGGGATCGTAACCCCACCAGTGCTTGCGCACCTGCTGATGCAACCATTCGGCGCAGGCTTCGGCCAGACGATCGGCCAGTGCCTTGACCATGATCGAGTTGTAGTCGTCGCCCGCGTCCTGGTAGGCCCTGGCGACTTCTTCGGCGCCGATGCCGGCGGTGGTGATGAAACCACCGACGTAATCGGTGACGCCGCTGCCTTTCGGTGCGACGAAGTCGGCGAGGGAGAAGTTTGGCTTGCCGTCGGTCTTCACGGTCTGCTGGCGCAGATGATGCAGTCGGGCCAGCGGCGCGCCATCGTCGCCGTACACTTCAAGGTCGTCCTCGTCGACCTGATTGGCGGGCCAGAAGCCGAATACCGCGCGGGCCTTGATGAGCTTTTCATCGATCAGTTTGTTCAGCATCGCCTGTGCATCGCTGAACAGTGCCGTGGCGGCTTCACCCACGACCTCATCTTCAAGGATGCGCGGGTATTTGCCGGCCAGGTCCCAGGAGATAAAGAACGGCGTCCAGTCGATGTAATCGACCAGCGTGCGCAGATCGATGTCCTCCAGCACCTTGCGTCCGGTGAAGCTCGGTTTGACCGGCGAGTAATCGCTCCAATCGAACGTGGGCTTGACCGCAATGGCCTCAGCGTAAGTGAGACGCTCGGTACGTGCGCTGCGGTTGGCGGTGCGTTCGCGGATCATCGCGTACTCTTCGCGGGTTTTCTCGACGAACGCCGGCTTGAGTTCCTTGGACAGCAGTGTGGTGGCGACACCGACCGCGCGCGAGGCGTCGGTCACGTAGACCACCGCGTCGTTCTTGTAATGCGGATCGATCTTGACCGCCGTATGCGCCTTCGACGTGGTCGCGCCGCCGATCATCAACGGCAGATGGAAATCCTGGCGCTGCATCTCCCGCGCCACGTGGACCATCTCGTCGAGCGACGGGGTGATCAGGCCGGACAGGCCGATGATGTCGCACTTCTCGGCGATGGCGGTCTGCAGAATCTTTTCAGCCGGGACCATCACGCCCATGTCGACGACATCGTAGCCGTTGCAGCCAAGGACCACGCCGACGATGTTCTTGCCGATGTCATGGACGTCGCCCTTGACGGTGGCCATCAGGATCTTGCCCTTGGCTTCGGGCTTGTCCCCTTTTTCGGCTTCGATAAAGGGGATCAGGTGCGCCACCGCCTGCTTCATCACACGGGCCGATTTGACCACCTGCGGGAGAAACATCTTGCCCGAGCCGAACAGGTCGCCGACCACGTTCATGCCGGCCATCAGCGGACCTTCGATGACCTCGATGGGGCGCGCGCATTGCTGGCGGAACTCTTCGGTGTCCTGGACGATGTGCGTGGTGATGCCCTTGACCAGCGCGTGCTCCAGACGCTTCTCGACGCTGTAGCCGCGCCATTCCTCGGTTTCCGCTTCCTTGACGCTGCCGTCGCCCTTGAATTCATCGGCGATGGCCAGCAGCGCTTCGGTGCCATTGGGCGTGCGGTTGAGTACCACGTCCTCGACCGCGTCGCGCAGCTTCTTCGGGATTTCGTCGTAGATTTCCAGTTGGCCGGCATTGACGATGCCCATGGTCAGGCCGTTCTGGATGGCGTAGTAGAGGAACACCGAGTGGATCGCCTCGCGCACCGGATTGTTGCCTCGGAACGAGAAGGACACGTTGGATACGCCGCCCGAAGTCAGTGCGTAGGGCAGGTTGTCGCGGATATAGGCGCAGGCTTCGATGAAGTCCACGGCGTAGTTGTTGTGCTCTTCGATGCCGGTGGCGACGGCGAAAATGTTCGGGTCGAAGATGATGTCTTCCGGCGCGAAGCCGACTTCATCGACCAGGATGTCGTAGGAGCGCTGGCAGATTTCGCGCTTGCGCGCGGCGGTATCGGCCTGGCCGGCTTCGTCGAATGCCATGACCACCACCGCCGCGCCGTAACGCTTGCACAGCCGAGCATGGTGCTTGAACGCCTCGACGCCTTCCTTCATGGAGATCGAGTTGACGATGCCCTTGCCCTGGATGCACTTGAGGCCCGCTTCGATCACTTCCCACTTGGAGGAGTCGATCATGATCGGTACGCGCGAAATATCCGGTTCGCCGGCGATCAGATTGAGGAAGGTCACCATGGCCTTCTTCGAATCCAGCATGCCCTCGTCCATGTTGATGTCGATCACCTGAGCGCCGGCTTCGACCTGTTGCAGGGCGACTTCCAGGGCCTCGGTGTAGTTTTCCTCGCGGATCAGACGGGCAAATTTCGCCGAACCGGTGATGTTGGTCCGCTCGCCGACGTTGACGAACAGGGAGTTGCGATCGATCGTGAAGGGCTCGAGGCCCGACAGGCGGCAGGCTTTGGGAATATCCGGGATGGCGCGCGGTGCGTACTTGGCGACGGCCTTGGCGATTGCCTCGATGTGAGCCGGGGTGGTACCGCAACAACCGCCAACGATGTTGAGAAAACCGCTGGCGGCGAACTCCTCGACGACCCGGGCCATTTCCGCCGGGCTTTCATCGTACTCGCCGAATGCGTTCGGCAAGCCGGCGTTGGGGTGCGCCGAGACATGGGTGTCGGCCTTGTTCGACAGCTCCTCAAGGTAGGGCCGCAGTTCCTTGGCGCCCAGTGCACAGTTGAGCCCGACCGAGATCGGCTTGGCATGGCGAACCGAGTTCCAGAACGCCTCGGTGGTCTGCCCGGAGAGCGTGCGGCCCGAGGCATCGGTGATGGTGCCGGAAATCATGATTGGCAGCTCGAAGCCAAGGTCCTCGAACACGCCCTGCACGGCGAAAATCGCCGCTTTGGCATTGAGTGTGTCGAAGATGGTTTCGATCAGGATCAGGTCCGCGCCGCCTTCGATCAGGCCGCGGGTGGCTTCGGTGTAGTTATCCACCAACTCGTCGAAGGTGACGTTGCGGTAGCCGGGGTTGTTCACGTCGGGCGACAGCGAGCAGGTGCGGCTGGTCGGGCCGAGCACCCCGGCGACGAAGCGCGGACGGTCCGGCGTCTCGGCGGTCTTGGCGTCGGCGGCCTGGCGCGCGAGGCGGGCGCCTTCGACATTCAGTTCGTACACCAGCGCTTCCATGCCGTAATCGGCCTGGGAAACACGGGTCGCGTTGAAGGTATTGGTTTCGACGATATCGGCACCGGCGTCGAAGTAGGCTTTCTCGATGGCGCTGATGGCGTCCGGGCGCGTCAGGATCAGCAGGTCGTTATTGCCTTTGAGGTCCTGCGGCCAATCGGCGAAGCGTTCACCGCGATAGTCGGACTCGTCCAGTTTGTAGCTCTGGATCATGGTGCCCATGCCGCCGTCGAGAATCAGGATACGCTCCTTGAGGGCTTGCTGGAGTGCCTGGAGACGGGCGTTGCGGTCGAACATGGGGGACTACCTGAAGCTGGTTGCGAGGACCGCGCATAATAGCAAAGCTGCATGCTTTTTGATCGTTCGCGCGTTTGTATGAATTTAGTTCATGTTCGTCGGGTCGCTCGAAGCTCGCCGTGCGAACGGACATGGGGCGCTGCGAGGCGGGCCAGCGCTCGCGCGACGGCGGCGCGAAGGGTCACGTTCGCCCTGGCCGGACAGGTTGGTTAGTATGCCGGTCTGATCCTTTGGAGCATGGGCATGAGCTGTCGTGGTCTGCTAGCAGTGCTGATGGTGTCGGTGTGGGGCGTGGCCTGGGGCGAGCCGTTGTCTTACCAGCGCGACATACAGCCGATCTTCACGGCCAAATGCGTCGCCTGCCACGCGTGTTACGACTCGCCTTGCCAGCTCAATCTGGGCAGCGGCGAAGGCGCATTGCGAGGCGCCAACAAGCTTCCGGTCTATGACGGGACGCGGACCGAGGCCCAGCCTACGACACGTCTTTATCTGGATGCGCACGGCGAGGCAGCCTGGCGTCGGAAAGAGTTTCACTCGGTGCTCGATGCCGGCGCCGGCCAGGCGGCGCTGATGTCGCGCATGCTGGAGCTTGGGCGCAGTCAGCCGCTGGCCGCCAACCGCAAGCTGCCAGAGGGTCTGGACATAGGCCTCGATCGTGTAAACCGCTGCCCCTTGCCGAGCGAGTTCGAAACCTACGCGCGGGACAACGAGCATGCCGGTATGCCCTTCGCGGTGGCCGGTCTGGACGAGCGCGAATACACAACGCTGCAACGCTGGATCGAGCAGGGCGCGCGTGTCGACGAACGGCCAGTGCGGCCTTCGGTCGGCGAGGCGGCCCAGATCGCCCAGTGGGAGCAGATGCTCAACGCCAGCGGCATGCGCCAGGCGCTGGTCAGCCGCTGGCTCTATGAGCATCTGTTCATTGCCCATCTGTATTTCGATGAAGGACGGACGGGCCATTTTTTCCAACTGGTGCGCTCGCGGACCCCGACCGGCCAACCGGTCGACCCTATCGCCACGCGTGCGCCGAACCACGATCCTGGCACCGCGTTCTTCTACCGCATTCGTCCGATCGAGGGGGTGATCGTCCATAAGACCCACATCACCTATCCCTTGAGCCAGGCCAGGCTCGAACGCGTGCGCTCGCTGTTCTTCTCGAGCGACTGGCGTCTGGACACGCTGCCTGGATACGGCACCCAGCGCCGTGCCAACCCCTTCGAGACCTTCGAAGCGATACCGGCGCAAGCGCGTTATCAGTTTATGCTGGATAACGCCGAATATTTCGTGCGTACATTCATTCGCGGGCCGGTCTGTCGCGGCCAGATCGCCACTGACGTGATTCGCGATAATTTCTGGGTGCTGTTCCAGGACCCGCGGCATGATCTGTATCTCACCGACGCCACCTACCGCGCGAGTGCCACGCCGTTGTTGGCCATGCCTGGGCAGGCCGACGACATGGGTGAGCTTCTCAACTTCTGGAACACCTATCGGGAAAAACGAAACCGGTACGAGCAGTTGCGCTCGCAGGCCTACGCCGAGACGCCTGCAGAGTGGGCCGACATCTGGAGCGAAAACGATAACGCGCTGCTTACGGTGTTCCGCCAGCACGACAGTGCTTCGGTTCGCAAAGGGCTGATCGGTGAAATCCCACAGACGTTGTGGTGGATGGACTTTCCGCTGCTGGAGCGCACCTACTATCAACTGGTGGTCAATTTCGACGTCTATGGCAACGTGTCACACCAGGGGCAGACCAGGCTCTACTTCGACCTGATCCGCAACGGCGCCGAGGTAAACTTCCTGCGATTGCTGCCAGCCGATGCGCGGCAACCTATCCTCAACCAGTGGTACGAGAAGAGCGGCCAACTGAAACTCTGGTGGGCCTACACCGATGTCGACACCACGACGCCGTCGGCGCTCGGGGTTGAGCAGAACGATTCAAAGGGAGCGTTCGCCGAGCAACTGATCGAACGCCATGCGGCGATCAATGCCAGCCCGGATCGCATCAACCGCTGCCTGAACGGCCATTGCTATCGCGACGCAGCGCCCGCGCCGTTGCAACTGGCAGAGCAGGCGCTAAGCCGACTGACCAACCGGATCGCGGCGAGCCTGCCGGTCATCGATCGGTTGCCCGAAGCGACAGTTCTCAGGGTCGAATACGGTCAGGGTCAGCGTGAGATATACAGCCTGTTGCGCAATCGCGCCCATACGAACGTCGCGTTCATGTTCGGAGAGCAGCGCCGTTACCAGCCGCGACGCGATACCTTGACCGTGTATCCCGGCGTGCTGAGCAGCTATCCGAACTTCATGTTCAGCTTGTCGGCGGACGAGGTGCCAGCGTTTGTCGGTGCGTTGGAGCGTGCCCAGGACCAGGCGGCGTTCGACCGAGTCGTCGAACGCTGGGGCATCCGTCGCAGCCACCCGGACTTTTGGCGGCACTTCAACGACCTGGGCGCCTATCTATCGGAAACCGATCCGGTCGAGGCGGGGGTGCTCGACATGAACCGATATCAGAATCTATAGCCTCGATGTGTATTTCCTACTAAAACACTAGGACTTTATCCGGCGCAAGGGTTGGCGTACACTGCCGTCATGTCCGAGAGGAGTTCCCATGAGCGCGATTACCATTACCGAAGCTGCACACGATTACCTGGCCGATCTGCTCGAGAAGCAGAACACCACAGGCATCGGCATCCGGGTCTTCATCACTCAGCCCGGCACGCCTTATGCCGAAACCTGTATCGCCTATTGCAAGCCGGGTGAGGAAAAGCCGGACGACGTTGCCATCGCACTGAAGCGCTTCACCGCCTGGATCGATGCGGTCAGCGAGCCCTTCCTGGAAGATGCGCTGGTGGATTACGCCACTGACCGGATGGGTGGCCAATTGACCATCAAGGCGCCGAACGCCAAGGTGCCGATGGTCAACGAAGACAGTCCTCTGAACGAGCGCATCAATTATTACCTGCAGACCGAGATCAATCCCGGGCTTGCCAGCCATGGTGGCCAGGTCACGCTGATCGATGTGGTCGACGAAGGCGTGGCGGTCTTGCAGTTCGGTGGGGGTTGCCAAGGTTGCGGCCAGGCTGACGTCACGCTCAAGGAAGGGATCGAAAAGACCCTGCTGGAGCGCATTCCCGAGCTCAAGGGCGTACGCGACGTGACCGATCACACCAACCGCGAAAACGCCTATTACTAAGGCGATAACGGCCCGAACGGCGGCTGTTTCAGTCGCCTGACGGGCAAAGTGCCATTATAGTTTTGTGTCACTGCTCCCGGCGACCGTTTGCTGAGATAAGCTGTCCAGGTTTCTAAGACCTGGCGAGTGAGCGAGCGCTGCATGTCTGCCGTTTCCCTGTTGATTTGCGACGATTCGAAGCTGGCGCGCAAGCAATTGCTGCGTGCGCTGCCGGCTGCCTGGCCGCTGGATATTCATCAGGCAGCCAGCGGTGGCGAGGCGCTCGAACGCATCCGCCGAGGCGGTATCGATGTGCTGTTTCTGGACCTGACCATGCCGGGCATGGACGGCTACCAGGTACTCGCGGCGCTTCGCAACGAGCGGCTCGACTGCAAGGTCGTCGTGGTGTCGGCCGATATCCAGGAAGAGGCCGTTCGACGCGTGCTCGAACTGGGCGCGCTGGCGTTCGTTCGCAAGCCCGCCGATCCGCTGCATCTGCGGCAGACCTTGGGCAGTTTCGGATGGTTGGGCAGCGAATTTCCCGTAATGGGCGAAAGAGCTGCAGGGGTCGTTCCGTTTCGCGATGCATTCCGCGAGGTGGTCAATGTCGCGATGGGGCGTGCGGCCGCGCTGCTGGCAAAAGTGCTGGGCGTTTTCGTCCAGCTGCCCATCCCGACGGTGAATTTCTTCGGCGTGGGCGATCTGCACATGGCGCTGGTCGATGCTGCCCAGGGCGACAAGCTGACCGCCGTGTGCCAGGGATATATCGGCGGCGGGATCGCTGGCGAGGCGCTGCTGATCTTCCACGACTCGGAGGTTGCCGATATGGCACGTCTGATGCGCGCCGACGAGTATCTCGAACTGGAAATGCTGCTCGACCTGTCGAGTCTGCTGATCAGCGCATGCCTCAGCGGCATCGCCGATCAGATCGATGTGGTGTTTTCCCAGGGGCACCCGCAAGTGCTTGGCCAGCATGCCTCGATCGATGAGCTGATACGGCTCAATCGAGAGCGCTGGAAAAGCACCCTCGCGGTGGAAATCAGCTACAGCCTGGAAGGCCACGATGTCCATTTCGACCTATTGTTGCTGTTCACCGAGGACTCGGTTGAACCGCTGTCTCGCAAACTTGCACACCTGATGAATTGAGCATGTCGGACTCGATCGAGCTGAATGAACTTCACTGGCTGCTGGCCATCGTGCAGAGCATCGACGTTGGCGTCGTGGTGCTGGACCGCGAATATCGCGTCGACGTATGGAATACCTTCATGGAAAACCGCTCGGGGCGGATGCCGGAAGACGCCAGAAAACAATCGTTCTTCGAGCTCTTTCCTGAAGTCGACGAGCAGTGGTTCCGTCGCAAGGTGGAGAACGTCGCGACGCTCGGCACACCGTCCTTCACGATCTGGGAGCAGCGTCCCTACTTGTTGCGCTTCAAGAACTACCAGCCGATTACCGGCCTGGAAGATTTCATGTACCAGAACACCACGCTGATGCCGTTGAAGGGACTCAGCGGCAGTATCGAGCAGATATGCCTGATCATCTACGATGTCACCGACGTGGCCATCAACCGCCGCCAGCTCCAGACCGCCAATCAGGAGTTGCAACGGTTATCCAGCACCGACCGCCTGACCGGCCTGTTCAACCGTGGGCACTGGGAGGAGATGCTGCGCCAGGACTACGCCCGGCACCGGCGTTACGACCGCAACGCCGCGCTGGTGATGTTCGACATCGACCACTTCAAGCAGATCAATGACAATTATGGCCATCAGGCAGGCGATGCCGTTATCCAGCAGACCGCCGAACTCATTCGTCAGGGAATGCGAGACTCCGATATCGCGGGCCGCTATGGCGGCGAAGAATTCGTGGTGTTGTTGCCTGATACCGATAGCGAGGGTGCGGTCACGTTCGCGGAACGGTTGCGGCAGTCCATCGAGGCGCATGAGGTCATCCATGAAGGCCACCGCATCCGCTTTACGGTCAGTCTCGGCATTGCCGACCTCAGCCAGCCCACCGGTGGCTACACGCAACTGATCGAGCGGGCCGACAGCGCCATGTACGCCTCGAAATCGGCAGGCCGCAATCAGGTGTCGCTGTATCACTGACTGTGCCCATCAGGGGCGGTTGCGTTCGGTCAGGAACCTCAGCAGGGTGACTTCCTCGCTGCTCAGCCATTTTCGTTTCCGCGCCTTCGGCAGTTGCGCCAACTCGCCGCACGTGAATGCCTGCAATACATCCGGGTGGATGTAGCACTGGCGGCAGACGGTCGGGGTGTTGCCCAGCTGGCGCGATACGTGGGTGACCGTTTCGACCAGATTGCGACGGGCAACGGCTTCGGGCTGCCATTGACGCGCGCGAAGTTCGCTCAGCGCCAGCGCGCTACCGGCCCAGGTGCGATAGTCCTTGGCGGTGAAGTCGCCCCCGGTCAGGTCTTGAATGAATTGGTTGACGTCGCCTGAACCCACCGGGTGGCGCGCACCGTCTTCGTCCAGGTATTGGAACAGATGCTGCCCCGGCAGCTCCATGCAGCGGCGCAGGATGCGGGCCAATCGCTGATTTTTCAGCGTAACCTGATGTTCCACACCGCTTTTGCCGCGAAATTGAAAGCGGATCGCGGCGCCCCGTACGGCAACGTGTCGGGTGCGCAGCGTGGTCAGGCCGTAAGAACGGTTTTCCCGCGCGTAACGCGAGTTGCCGACGCGGATCAAGGTCGACTCGAGCAGTTGCACGACCAGCGCCATGACTTTCTCTCGCGGCATCCCGCGCAGTGCCAGATAGTCCTCCAGGCGGGCACGCAAACCGGGTAACGCGGCGCCGAACGCCAGAATGCGCTCGTACTTGTTGCTGTCGCGAATCTCGCGCCAACGCGGGTGATAGCGGTATTGCTTGCGACCTCGGGCGTCGCGCCCGGTGGCCTGCATGTGGCCCTGTGGATCGGGGCAGATCCAGACGTCGGTGTAGGCGGGAGGAATCGCCAGCTTGTTGATTCTGGAAATTTCCTCGGCATCGCGGATGCGCTCACCGTTCGGCAAGAAATAGGCGAACTTTTTCCTGATCACCCGACGGCTGATTCCCGGGCTGCGGTCGTCTACGTAGTGGAGATCGGCTGGAAGCGGGGGGCACAGCGCGGTACCGGTATCGGGACGCTCGTCCGCCGGCACCGGACGGATACCCTCGGCCAATGGCAGAGCAGTTTCGCCACCCTGATCGATCAGCATGTGAAACCCCTCATCGATGTTCCGGTAAGCGCGGGCGGGTCGCGCAGACGAGTGTGGTCTGCGCTGTCCCACTCCGGATGAGCCGCGCCTCGCAAGGCGCGAGTGTGGATTTAGGTCAGTCCTCGCGTTCCGGATTGTTACGCATCAACAGCCGTATCGCCGCCACCAACTCGTCGATCGCTTCCCGGTAGATGGCCGGGTCCGCCTTGGTTTCAGCGCTGTCAGCGAGCTTGCGTGCAGTGTCCAGATGGTCGTTTACCGAGGAATAGTCGCCTATCATGTGAACGCTCCTGAGTCGCAAAATGAAAAGGGCGATGACGACGCTGCGTCGCGATGCCCGTCTCTATAAGTGACCGGCGCAACCGGAGGGGGTTCGCACGATTCATCGTATGCGTGGATTGCTCAACGCGGTGCTCCATTGCTCGTGGCCGCAGCGGGGGCAACTGGCCGGTTGCTGCGCTTCGATGATCTGCGGGAATCCGCAGCGGGTGCAGGCGTATAGCGCGCTGGCGGGAACCTGGCGGTAAACCGGCCGATATTGCTTGGGCAGTACCGAGAGTCCGGGACGTACCGATTGCGTGTCGGCGAAATAGAGACTGACGTCCCCGTCGGTCTCCAGAATGCCAAGCCGGACCTGCCCCAGATGTTCCACGCCTTGCTGCCGCAACTCCATGAAGAATTCGTCGGATGAGATATTCAGTCGTTCGAGGCTGTGCAGCTCATACAAACCATCCTTGATGATGGTGACCGGTTCACCTTCCATCCATTTGGATATGCGCTCGCTGCGCGTCATGATCCAGACCGTGAGCCGATAGAGCATCAACAAGGTGACGAACACGGCCGCGATGGGCAAGAGCGGCACATCGTCGTAGAAGGACACGTCGCCGGCAGCCGAGCCCAGCGTGAGAATCACCACCAGCTCGAACAGCGACAGCTGCCGGATACCCCGACGCCCGCTGATCTTGAGAAACAGGAACACCGCCACGAAGGCAAACAGCGCGCGCAGCACCACCTCGGCGATGAATAACAGGGGCAGGTCGTCCAGCAGCATGCGCTGCCAATCGAAAGCGCTCATTCGTTGCCTCGGTAGGGGCGCTAACCGGTAACGCCAGGTTGTGCCGGCATGGACCACGCGCTCAGCGCTACGCCGTCCTTGCTCAGTTGGACTCGCGCATTTTCCAGCAGGCCGGCGAGATGAACGGGATCGGCGTATTGCGACCGAGCGATATGGGCAATCGACAGGATTTCATCGCCCGCCGCGTCGATCACCCGCAGCGAATAGCTGGCGTCCTCGTTATCGGCCCGCGTGACTGCATGGCAGGGTAGAAAAGCCATGGCGCTGATGCGCATGGCTTCGTCGAGCGAAAGTCGTTGGACGGTCATGTTCGTGCTCCGGCGTGCGGTCGATCACGGCGCAGGGGCGACATCGAACACGAGGTCGATGCCGTCGCCGCTGCCGTCCCCTACGACTGAGCCTTGAACCGGCCGGTACGTCACCTCGCGGCCCTCGTAGAACTCGCTCAGCCGCTGCTGCGCCACTTCGCAGACGTGCGTGATCAGTCCAGTGAACTGTTCGTCACGGGGAATGATGAATTTCAAGGTGATGCTATGACCTTCAGCGCCTTCTGGCAGGTTCGCCAGGCCGCTGCTGTGCCACTGGTCGTTGACGTATGCTGCTGCACCCTTCATGGCTCGCTCCTCTTGATTCACATATTGCTGGGACCGTGAAACAAGCGAATGGATCAGTTTGACGAGGGACGTGGCGAACAGGGCAGGGCGAGCGCAACGAAAAAGGCCCGGCGCTTGCGCGGCCGGGCCTTTGCCATTCGAATGGTTGCTTTATTCCGGCATGTGCCAAGGGGCGAGATGGACACCCTGGCGGCTCAGGTCGGCGCGTGCCTGTTCCAGAGTCTGGCCGAGCTTGACCGGGTCGGAATAAACGCTGCTGGACAACTTGCAGTGGCCGACGGCGCGAGATTCGCTGCCATCCACGACGGTAATGCTCAGTTCGCCGTTGCCTTCGAGTAGTGTCCAGGCGACGCACTGGAACGGCTTGAAGGCGCGATCAGTAATGAGAAGGGCGTCGTTGAAACGAAGGGGGCTATTCATGGGGCAAATCTCTCTGTGTGATAACCAAGATCGGATTGAGCCTGCCGCCAGGCTGCCGGCGTTGGCCTTACATATCCATTGATGTACGCAGAGGACTGATAAGTCACATCCAGAGTTCTGGGTTATTGCACGTTTTTGCAATTATCCGAAGGTATAACAGCCGGTGGATGTCGCCGCCCGAGATCGAACCTCGTCCTCGGGCCGCGTGATTGCTGGGCTTGCGGGTTATCGGCAGGGATTTTCACCGGTCGCGAGGTGGCGTCTGGGCGGCCGTGGTGTGGCGAAAAACCGCACCTCCAGAAAAAGAAAACCGGGCCTTGTGGGCCCGGTTGGAGAGGCTCGATCGCCGGCGGCTGGCGTCGTCGGCTATCGATTTACACCTTGAACTGCTTGAGCAACCGGTTCAGCTGCTCGGCCAGTTCACCGAGCTGCGTGCTCGACGCGCTCGACTGCTCGGCGGCCAGCGTGCTCTCCTGGGCGAGTCCCGCCGCCTGGGTGACGTTCTGATTGATGTCTTCGACGACATGGGTCTGTTGCAAGGTGGCACTGGCGATCGAGGCGTTGAGGCCGGACAGGTTGCGCAGCGCCTGAGCGATCTGGCCGAGGCTGTCGCCAGCCTGGCTGGCCTGTTCGACGGTGGCTTGGGAAGCCCGGCTGCTTTCCATGATGACAGTCACTGCCGCGCCGGAATTTTTTTGCAGGCGTTCGATCATGGTGTGGATTTCGGCCGTGGAGGTCTGGGTACGCTGAGCCAGCAGGCGTACCTCGTCAGCCACCACGGCGAAGCCACGACCCTGTTCGCCGGCGCGTGCGGCTTCGATCGCTGCGTTCAGGGCCAGCAGATTGGTTTGGTCGGCGATCGACCCGATCACCTCGAGAACCGAACCGATTTGCGTGGTCTCATCGGCCAGCGAGCGAATCACGCCCACGGCTTCGTTGATGGTGGTCGAGAGTTGACCGATCTGCTGCAGGCTGGCTTCGATATTGCGCTGCCCCAGGTTGGCCTGCTTTTCCGCCTGGCCTACTTCGCTCGAGGCATGTTCGGCGTTCTTCGCCACTTCCTGCACCGCGTAGGTCACCTCGTTAACCGCGGTGGCGACCAGTTCCATTTGTTGTGACTGCTGCAAGCTCTGCCGATGGGTCTGGCTGGCCAGCCCGCCAAGCGCGCTGGACGATTTTTCCAGCGAACCGGCGGTCTCGAGCAACTGGGCGATGACCGTGCGCAGCTTGTGGATGAAGGTGTTGAAGTCGCGGCTCAGCGTGGTCAGCTCGTCGTTTCCCGAAACGTCGAGCTGGCGAGTCAGGTCGGCCTCGCCGCTGGCAATATTGGCCATCGCCTGCATCGAGTGGCGCAGAGGGCGGATGATGCTGCGAATCAGAATGGCGACCAGCAGGGCCATCAGCGAGGCGATGGCCAGACCGATGAGGGAGAAGCGAGCCACATAGCCCTGAAACTCCGCTTCGACGTCGTCCACATAAATGCCCGAGCCGATGATCCAGCCCCAGGGCTTGAACAGCTCGACGTAGGAAATCTTGGGGACGGGTTCTTTTTCACCCGGCTTCGCCCACTGATAGTCCACCAGACCCGCACCTTGCGTGCGCGCCACCTTGACCATTTCATTGAACAACGCCTTGCCGTTCGGATCCTTGGTGCCAGAGAGGTCCTGGCCTTCGAGTTCGGGCTTCATGGGATGCATGAGCATGGTCGGGCTCATGTCGTTGATCCAGAAATAATCGTTTTGCCCGTAGCGGAGCAGGCGAATCTGATCCATCGCCGCCTTCTGCGCCTCGGCCGTGCTCAGCGAGCCGTTTGCCTCCAACTGCTGGTAGTAATCGAGCACGCCCGTCGCCGTCTCGACGATGTTCTGGGTCATGACCTGCTTGCCTTTGTACAGGTCGCTCCGCACCTGCTGGATCATCAGAAGGCCGAGAATGAATAGCATGGCGACTGCTACCATCGGGATCAGCCAGAGCCGTTTACTGATTGGGAAGTTTCTCAGCAGATTCATTTAGTTGTGAGCTCCTGTTGAAGCTTTATCTTGATTATTATGGGAAGCGCGGTGTCATGGAGGCAGAGCCTGGTTCATGCCGGCTGCGGCGTTTGCCGGGCGGCCGTGTCGATTCATGGACCATCAAACAGCTTTTCGGCCACCTCGCGGAAAAAATGAGAGGTGAGGCCGACGCTTCAGTGAATTTACTTACCCTCGAAGGGTCAGAACAGCGCTCAAATTGCCGTCTGGCATATACCTTGGTTGGATAGTCAAGCGCGGTGGCCGGCACCGCCCAGTGGGGACATAGATGGATCTTTGGATTGCCGTTCAGGCGTTGATACTGGGAGTCGTCGAGGGCATCACCGAGTTTCTTCCAATTTCCAGTACGGGCCATCAGATCATCGTGGCCGATCTGATCGGCTTTGGCGGGGAGCGGGCACTGGCGTTCAATATCATCATTCAGCTGGGTGCCATCCTGGCGGTGGTCTGGGAGTACCGGCGCAAGATCATCGATGTCGTGGTCGGACTGCCCAGGGAGCGGCAGGCGCAGAAGTTCACCGTCAATCTCCTGGTGGCCTTCTTCCCGGCGGTGGTGCTGGGCGTAGCCTTCGCGGATCTCATCCATGAATACCTGTTCAACCCCATCACTGTGGCGACTGCCCTGGTGATTGGCGGCGTGGTCATGCTGTGGGCCGAAAAGCGCTCGCATCGCGTCCAGGCTGAAACGGTGGACGACATGCACTGGACCCACGCGCTGAAGGTGGGTTGCGCACAGTGCCTGGCGCTTGTTCCCGGCACGTCACGGTCCGGCGCCACCATCATCGGCGGGCTGTTGTTCGGCCTGTCGCGCAAGGCGGCGACCGAATTTTCCTTCTTCCTGGCGATGCCGACGATGGTGGGGGCCGCGGTCTATTCGGGCTACAAGTACCGCGAGTTGTTCCAGCCGAGCGACTTCCCCGTGTTCGCCATCGGATTCGTCACCTCGTTCATCTTCGCGATGCTGGCCGTTCGCGCGTTGCTCAAGTTCATCGGTAACCACAGCTACGCGGCATTCGCCTGGTATCGGATCATTTTCGGCATCGTGATCCTGGCGACCTGGCAGTTCAGTCTGATCGATTGGAGCACCGCGGCGGGCTGATTCGGCGGCGTTATCGCAGAGCAGCGGGGCAGCGCGCCGGACCTGCCAGCCGCTCGCAGCGAGTTTGACCGGGGTCGCAACCCTGGCCCTGTAACGGAGCTATGCAATGGAGCTGCGCATCAATTGAAAAGCGGGAACGGTCGATTGCTGAAGATGTGCGGCTTTGCGCTGCTGTGTCCGATGCCGCTGCTTGGAATGACACGGATGACCCTGCACGGCATGTACGGGCCGCTCGTGGTTTATCTCTTGGCGAGCGTTTTGGCGTTCGGTCTGTATTGGCACGACAAGCGCAGCGCCATGCGCCGAGACTGGCGCACGCCGGAGGCGCGTTTGCATCTGGTCGAACTGCTCGGTGGCTGGCCGGGCGCGTTGCTGGCCCAGCAGTTGCTGCGACACAAGACCCGCAAACTATCATTCCAGCTGGTGTTCTGGGGGATCGTCACGGTGCATCAGGTGGTCTGGCTGGACTATCTGTTTTTTCAGCGTGTATACGGATTGCTGCTGCAAGCCCCGCCTGCATGACACAAGCGGCCCATACCAAAACGCCCCGCATTGACGGGGCGTTTTTTCATGGCGGCGACGGGTCTCAGATCACGCCAAGGCTGCGCAGGTAGTCGTCATAGGTGCCGCTGAAGTCAGTGACACCCGTCTCCGACAGCTCGATGATGCGCGTCGCCAGCGAGCCGACAAATTCACGGTCATGGCTGACGAAAATCAAGGTGCCCGGATAGTTCTCCAGCGCCAGGTTCAACGCCTCGATGGATTCCATGTCCAGGTGGTTGGTCGGTTCGTCCATGACCAGCACGTTGGGCTTTTTCAGGATCAGCTTGCCGAACAGCATGCGGCCCTGCTCGCCACCTGAAATCACGCGTACGGACTTGAGGATTTCGTCGTTGGAAAACAGCATGCGGCCCAGCGTGCCGCGCACGATCTGCTCGCCACCCTGTGTCCATTGGCCCATCCAGTCGAACAGCGACACGTCGTCCTCGAAGTCGTCGGCGTGGTCCTGGGCGTAATAGCCGATGTCAGCGCTTTCGGTCCACTTCACCGAGCCGGCATCAGGCTGCAGTTCGCCGACCAGCGTACGCAGCAGGGTGGTCTTGCCGATACCGTTCGGCCCGATGATCGCGACCCGCTCACCGGCCTCGACTGTAAAACTGAAGTTCTTGAACAGCGTCTTGCCGTCGAAGCCTTTGGCCACGTTTTCGACCGTCACGGCCTGACGGTGCAGCTTCTTGGTCTGCTCGAAGCGGATGAAGGGGCTGACACGGCTGGACGGCTTGACCTCGGCCAACTGGATCTTGTCGATCTGCTTGGCGCGCGAGGTGGCCTGCTTGGCTTTCGACGCGTTTGCCGAGAAGCGGCTGACGAAGGTCTGCAATTCAGCGATCTGCGCTTTCTTCTTGGCGTTGTCGGCCAATAGCTGCTCGCGGGACTGGGTTGCCGCCGTCATGTACTCGTCGTAGTTGCCGGGGAACAGCCGCAGCTCGCCGTAGTCGAGGTCGGCCATGTGCGTGCACACGCTGTTGAGGAAGTGCCGGTCGTGGGAAATGATGATCATGGTGCTGTTGCGCGCCGTGAGGATGTTTTCCAGCCAGCGGATGGTGTTGATATCCAGGTGGTTGGTCGGCTCGTCCAGCAGCAGCACTTCCGGATCGGAGAACAGCGCCTGCGCCAGCAGCACACGCAGTTTCCAGCCCGGCGCCACCTCGCTCATCGGCCCGAAGTGCTGTTCGAGCGGGATACCCAGGCCCAGCAGCAGCTCGCCAGCGCGCGATTCGGCGGTATAGCCGTCCATCTCGGCGAACTCGGTTTCCAGTTCGGCAACGGCCATGCCGTCTTCTTCGCTCATTTCCGGCAGCGAGTAGATGCGTTCGCGCTCGGCCTTGACCTTCCACAGTTCTTCGTGACCCATGATCACGGCGTCGATGACATTGAAGTCTTCGTAGGCGAACTGATCCTGGCGCAGCTTGCCGAGGCGCACGTTGGGTTCGAGCATGACCTGACCGGCGGACGGTTCGAGATCACCACCGAGAATTTTCATGAAGGTCGACTTGCCGCAGCCGTTGGCGCCGATCAGGCCGTAGCGATTGCCGTTGCCGAACTTCACGGAAACGTTCTCGAACAGCGGCTTGGCGCCAAACTGCATGGTGATATTAGCGGTGGAGATCAAAGAGTTTACCTATCAATAACGTGGGGCTTGCTGGTGCGGGTGAAAGCAGTGCGATCGAGCCCGGCTCGGGGTTAACCTCCGGTCCGAGTCGAGTGTGTTCCAGCGGGCATGCGTTGACATCAGCATCAGTGCACCAGGGCCGAGCTGTTGGGGCGAATGCGGGGATTCATGCCGGACAGTGCGGCTATTGTCGCATAGGTGCGTTTGCAGGTGTATGGCAGTGCACCAAAGCAAACGCCCCGAACCAGTCGGGGCGTCGCTTTTCAGGCCATCGCATCGTTCGGGCTGTTCTGAACAGCCGGCGAGGCGGGCATTTCTACCGGAGCGTCACGGCGTCAAACAGCGACGACGTCGATCCTGGCCTTGGCCGCTGATTCGCGGAACTCGGCGATCTGATCGAAGCTCAGGTAGCGGTACACGTCCGCCGCCATGGTGTCGATCTGCGCGGCGTAGACCATGTACTCCTCGACGGTCGGCAGGCGACCCAGGATCGAGGCGACGGCTGCCAGTTCGGCAGACGCCAGGTACACGTTGGTCGCGTCGCCCAGGCGGTTCGGGAAGTTACGGGTCGAGGTGGAAACCACCGTCGAACCGGTTTCGACCCGGGCCTGGTTACCCATGCACAGCGAGCAGCCCGGCATTTCCAGACGCGCACCGGCGCGACCGTAGATGCCGTAGTAGCCTTCCTCGGTCAGCTGGTGCTGGTCCATCTTGGTCGGCGGCGACAGCCACAGACGAGTCGGCAGCGAGCCTTCGACCTTGTCCAGCAGCTTGCCGGCGGCGCGGAAGTGGCCGATGTTGGTCATGCAGGAACCGATGAAGACTTCATCGATCTTCTCGCCCTGTACGCTGGAAAGCAGACGGGCATCGTCCGGGTCGTTCGGCGCGCAAAGAACCGGCTCGGTGACTTCGGACAGATCGATTTCGATGACTTCGGCGTACTCGGCGTCGGCGTCGGCGCTCATCAGCTTCGGATCGGCCAGCCAGGCTTCCATCGCCTGAGCACGACGCTCCAGGGTGCGGGCATCGCCGTAGCCTTCGCTGATCATCCAACGCAGCAGGGTGATGTTCGACTTCAGGTATTCGGCGATTGCTTCTTCCGGCAGCTTGATCGTGCAACCTGCGGCGGAACGCTCGGCGGAGGCGTCGGACAGTTCGAACGCTTGCTCGACGGTCAGCTCGTTCAGCCCTTCGATCTCGAGGATGCGGCCAGAGAAGATGTTCTTCTTGCCCTTCTTCTCGACGGTCAGCAGGCCCTTCTGGATGGCGTAGTAGGGGATCGCATGCACCAGGTCGCGCAAGGTGATGCCAGGCTGCATCTTGCCCTTGAAGCGAACCAGGACCGACTCCGGCATGTCCAGCGGCATCACGCCGGTGGCGGCAGCAAAGGCGACCAGACCGGAACCGGCCGGGAAGGAGATGCCCATCGGGAAGCGGGTGTGCGAGTCACCGCCAGTACCGACGGTGTCGGGCAGCAGCATGCGGTTCAGCCAGCTGTGGATGATGCCATCGCCCGGACGCAGGGAAACACCGCCGCGGGTCATGATGAAGTCCGGCAGGGTGTGGTGCGTGGTGACGTCGATCGGCTTCGGATAGGCGGCGGTGTGGCAGAACGACTGCATCACCAGATCGGCGGAGAAGCCCAGGCAAGCCAGGTCCTTCAGTTCGTCACGGGTCATCGGGCCCGTGGTGTCCTGGGAACCGACGGTGGTCATCTTCGGCTCGCAGTAGGTGCCCGGACGGACGCCTTTGCCTTCCGGCAGGCCGCAGGCGCGACCGACCATTTTCTGGGCCAGGGTGAAGCCCTTGGTGCTTTCGGCAGGGGCTTCCGGCTTCTTGAACAGGTCGGATGGACCCATGCCCAGTTCAGCGCGGGCCTTCTCGGTCAGGCCGCGACCGATGATCAGCGGAATACGGCCGCCAGCGCGAACTTCGTCGAGCAGGACGTCGGTTTTCAGCTGGAAGGTAGTGACCAGCTCATCGCTGCCATGACGGCGGACTTCGCCCTTGTAGGGATAGACGTCGATCACGTCGCCCATGGCCAGGTCGGAGCAGTCGAACTCGACCGGCAGGGCGCCGGCATCTTCCATGGTGTTGTAGAAGATCGGCGCGATCTTGGTGCCGAAGCAGAAGCCGCCGCGCGCTTGTTCGGCACGTTCGGGATGTCGTCACCGAAGAACCACAGCACCGAGTTGGTCGCTGATTTACGCGAGGAACCGGTACCGACCACGTCACCGACGTAGGCGACCGGGAAGCCCTTGGCTTTCAGTTCTTCCATTTGCTTGAGCGGGCCAACGGAGCCGGGCACGTCAGGCGTGATGCCGTCGCGGGCCATTTTCAGCATGGCCAGGGCGTGCAGCGGGATGTCCGGGCGCGACCAGGCGTCAGGTGCCGGCGACAGGTCGTCGGTGTTGGTTTCGCCTGTGACCTTGAATACGGTCAGGGTGATTTTTTCGGCAAGCGGGGCGCGGTTCTTGAACCACTCGCCCTCGGCCCAGGACTGCATGACGGCCTTGGCATTGGCATTGCCGGCCTTGGCTTTCTCTGCGACGTCATGGAAGGCATCGAACATCAGCAGGGTGTGCTTCAGTTGTTTGGCGGTGACGTCGGACAGTTCCGGATTGTCCAGCAGTTCGACCAGCGTGACGATGTTGTAACCGCCCTGCATGGTGCCCAGCAGCTCGACGGCGTGCTGCTTGCTGATCAGCGGCGAGGTGGCTTCGCCTTTGGCGATGGCGGCGAGGAAACCGGCCTTGACGTAGGCCGCTTCATCCACACCGGCGGGAACGCGGTTGGTGATCAGGTCGAGGAGGAATTGTTCTTCGCCGGCTGGCGGGTTCTTCAGAAGTTCGACCAGGCCTGCGGTCTGCTCGGCGTTCAGCGGCTGGGGCACGACGCCCTGGGCGGCACGCTCTTCTACGTGTTTGCGATAGGCTTCAAGCACAGTTATATACCCTCATCATTGGTCCCTTGGGTGTCTCGGGACGCGCATCCGGAAGCTGTTTTCAAAGTTTTACGCCGGTGGATACCGGATGCGCAGGAGAGAGGGATCTGCGCATCCGGCGATGACCGGATCAACTGTGCTCGTGACGCTTTGAAAACAGCTTCGTACGGATTGTGGCGCCGAAAACGGCGGAGCGATTCTACTGGAACGGGCCGGTAAAGTTAAGTGAAACGCCGTGGCGGTCGAAACCCGTCGGTTGCCGGAAGCGACCCTGGCGGGTGGTTCCGTCCCGCGCGCGGCGGGGGTTGTATGGCCAAGTGGCGTCGATTGGATGGATTGCTCCGTGACCCGGCTTGGACAAAAGTCTAAGATGCGGCGCTGTCCTTCGATCCACCGCCCCTTATGTCCAATCAGCGCATCAAAACCCCCTGTGTGGGCCTGTGTTCCACTGTTTACGGTGATCTCGTCTGTCGCGGCTGCAAGCGTTTCCACCATGAGGTGGTGAGCTGGAATGCCTATGACGAGGAGGGTAAGCGCTCGGTCTGGCGACGTCTGGAGCTGCTACTGGCGCAGGTGATGGCGGCCAAGCTGGAAGTCTTCGATGCGCAACTGTTGCGGCGCCAACTGGAAAGTCGGCAGATCCGCTTCGTCGTCGAGCAGTCGCCTTACTGTTGGGCCTATCAGCTTATCGCCAGGGGCGCGCGGGTGATCCAGCAGCTCGACGCCTATGGCGTCGCGCTGCTTCCGGAATTTCGTGACTGGTCTCTGTCGGAGCTGCGCGATGCCATCGACCGGGAGTTCTTTCTTCTCTCGGAGGCCCACTACCACCGCTATATCGCACCGGGGTTTGCGAGCGAGCCGAAGGCCTAGCGCGGCGCGCAAGCGTCGAATTGCTTTGCTCGCCGCGAGACGCCGCGCCCCCTTATCGACGGGCCAGCGTCTCGAGGTGGTCGATCATATCGTCGGGTTTGAGTACCAGCACGTCGCTCTCCAGGACATCCAGTATCACCTCCGCCGTATTGCCCATCAGCGCGCCCGAAAAACCGGTGCGGGCAACCGTGCCGATAACCGTAACCACGGCCTTGAGTTCATGGCAGACGCGAGGAATCAAGGCATCTGCCGGGCCCTCCTCGATATGGAGATGGCTGTCGGGGATGTCGAAGTCGGCCTGGAACTGTTTACAGGCCGCACGGTAACGCGCCTCGATGGTTTCCTTAAGCTGGAAGGTGGGGTCCGCGGCCGACAGCATGGCCGAAGGGTGGGCACTGATCACGTGCAGGCTACCCTCGGCAAGGGAAGCGATTTCGTGGCCATGGTTGACGATGCTGGCATGCAGCGTACGGTGCTCGATATCCGCATTGCCGACATCGACAGCCGCGAGCACCTTGCCGCCGGTCCAGGGCGCTTCGGTCTTGACCATCAGGACGGGGCAGGGGCAGTAACGCAGTAGCTTCCAGTCATCGGGTGTCAGCAGTGCGCGCTTGAGCGGGTTGTCGGCGACATGTTGCTTGATGACCAGCCCACAGCCTTCGGCTTGTTGTACGGCGATGATGGTCTGGTGGAGGCTGTCATGCCAGGCCTGATGCGTGGCTACCGCATGACCTTGCCCCTCGAGCTCCGTGCGCAGGTTGGCAAGGTACTGGCCATGATCGTGCTTGCCGTCACAGACCAGCAGATGCAGATGCGACTGGCTGACGCTGGCGATCAGGCGTGCACGTTTCAGCGCCAGGTTTTCAGACAGCCTCGGGTCGATGACCACGAGGATACAGCGAATGGCTTGCATGATCGGCTCCGCTCCGGTTTTCGTATGACTTCACTATAGCCAAGGCAAACCGGAAGGTCGTGATGCGCGTCAAACCGTGCTGGCCGTCCGGCGTGCGCCTCGTATAATGCTCCGCCCGCGACTTACGAATCGCGGCGACACTGCCGTTCTCCACTTTTGCGAATACGCCACCATGCTTCCCGAATTGAATGAATTTCTGGGCTGTGTAACCCCTGCGGCCTGGGTCGATGTTGCACTGCGCAACCAGGACGTGATGCTCATCGATCACGGCAATTGTGAAAAGAAGGCCGCTGGAGCAGCTTTTCAGCTCATGTTCCGCTACGTTGACAAGCCCGATCTGCAGAACAAGATGTCACGTCTGGCCAGGGAAGAATTGCGGCACTTCGAGCAGGTCCTGTCGATCATTCGCAAGCGCGACATCGGCCTGCGCAATATCGGATCATCCCGTTACGCCGCCGGGCTGCGAGAGCTGGTGCGCAACCACGAGCCATACCGGCTGACCGATACACTGGTGATCGGGGCCTTTATAGAGGCGCGCTCATGCGAGCGTTTCGCCATGCTGGTGCCGCATCTGGACGACGAACTGGGCAGGTTCTACCACGGGTTGCTCAAGTCCGAGGCGCGTCACTTCCAGGACTACCTGAAGCTGGCGTATCTGTATGGCGATGCGGGCGATATCGACGCGACGATCGTTCGGGTGCGTGAGCGTGAGTGTGAGCTGATCGAAAGCCCGGACCCTGAGTTTCGTTTTCACAGCGGCGTGCCGGTCGCCGCCTGATTCAGTCAAGGTCGAACGGGGCCTGATGAAAGCCTGACTCGTCGACCTGCAAGGCCCATCCCTGGCGATCCCAATCGCCCAGCACGATACGCGTGGCCGGCGCTGCGCCGATCTGTAGCGAATGAGTGGCCGGGCGGTGAGTATGGCCATGGATCAGCGTGGAAACGCCATGGCGCTGCATGACCCTTGGAACCTCGCTCGGGGTCACGTCGACGATGTCGCTGGCTTTCATGCGCGTCTGTTCTTTGCTGCTCGACCGCAGTTTCTGCGCCAGCTTCTGACGCGTGGCGAGCGGCAGGTGTTGCAGAACGAACAGGCTGATCGGATTGCGCAGCCACCGCCGCAGGCGCATGTAACCCTCGTCTCGGGTGCAGAGACTGTCCCCGTGCATCAGCAGCGTGCGTTCTCCGCCGAGCTGGGTCACGTGCGGATCGGACAGCAGCGTGCAGCCCGCCTCGCGGCAGAATGCGTTGCCGATCATGAAGTCGCGGTTACCGTGCATCAGATAGATGCGCGTACCCGCTTGGCTCAGTGCATACAGTGCGCCGGCAATCTGGTGCTGGAAGGGCGTCATCGCATCGTCGCCGACCCAGACTTCGAAAAAATCGCCGAGAATGTAGAGCGCCTCGGCCTGGGGCGCTCGGGCCTGGAGAAAACGAAGAAACGCCCGGGTGATATCCGGGCGTTGTTCTTCCAGGTGAAGATCGGAGATCAGCAGGATCAACGTGGTTACTCGACGATCTCGGCTTTTTCGATGACGACGTCTTCTACCGGTACGTCCTGGTGCCCGGACTTCATAGTGGTGGGGACGGCCTTGATCTTTTCGACCACATCCATGCCCTCGACCACTTCGCCGAACACGGCGTAGCCCCAGCCCTGCACGGTTGGCGCGGTGTGGTCGAGGAAGTCGTTGTCCTTGACGTTGATGAAGAACTGCGCGGACGCCGAATGCGGCTCCATGGTGCGCGCCATGGCCAGCGTGCCGGTCTTGTTGGAGAGGCCGTTGTTGGCTTCGTTCTTGATCTGCGCGCGGGTGGCTTTCTGCTTCATGCCGGGCTCGAAGCCGCCGCCCTGGATCATGAAATTGCTGATCACGCGGTGGAAGACGGTGCCGTCGTAGTGACCGCTTTTGACGTATTCCTTGAAGTTTGCGGTCGTTTCCGGGGCCTTGTCTTCGTACAGCTTGACGGTGATGACGCCATGGTTGGTATGGAGCTTGATCATTCGAAAGGCTTCCTTGAATAAGAAGAGGGGTGCCATCGCGCCGCGAACGTGGATGGCGCGATGACGAAAGTGGACGTCACGGCTGCAATGCGTTGCGCGGCTGGGCGCTTTGCTCTGTCAGGGGGTTGACGGGTCCGCTATGATAGGCGCTTTGATTTGGCCGGCCTACCCTGGGAGCGTGTTTACCGATTACTGCGCTCGGCCATGCCGCGTTGAAATCCGCCTCGAAATGTTCATGTCGCACTGTGCATTTCGCTTTTTCCGGCTGATTCCGCTTTGCCTGACCATCGCTCGCAATTTTTGTAAACCGCTCTGAGCCGCACACTCGCAGATCGTTAAGGACACCATGAGCAAGCCTGAGACTACCGCAGCCACCAATTTTCTCCGCCCGATCGTCCAGGCCGACCTGGAATCCGGCAAGCATGCCAGGATCGTGACGCGTTTTCCGCCTGAGCCGAACGGGTATCTGCACATCGGCCACGCCAAGTCGATATGCCTGAATTTCGGCCTCGCGAAGGAGTTTGGCGGCGAGTGCAACCTTCGTTTCGACGACACCAACCCGGCGAAGGAAGACCAGGAATACATCGACGCGATCAAAAGCGACGTCCGATGGCTCGGGTTCGAATGGGCGGGCGAGGTGCGTTACGCCTCCAACTACTTTGCGCAATTGCATGAGTGGGCGGTCGAGCTCATCAAAGCGGGCAAGGCCTACGTCTGCGACCTGACGCCTGAGCAGGCCCGCGAATACCGCGGCAGCCTGACTGAGCCGGGCAAGAACAGCCCGTTCCGCGACCGTTCGGTGGAGGAAAACCTCGACCTGTTCGCCCGGATGAAGGCGGGCGAGTTTCCCGATGGCGCCAAGGCACTGCGGGCGAAGATCGACATGGCGTCGCCGAACATGAACCTGCGCGACCCGATTCTTTATCGCATTCGCCACGCGCATCACCACCAGACGGGTAATGCCTGGTGCATCTACCCGAGCTATGACTTTACCCACGGCCAGTCGGATGCCATCGAGGGGATCACGCACTCCATTTGCACCCTGGAGTTCGAGGACCATCGGCCCCTTTATGAGTGGTTCCTTGCGAACCTGCCGGTCCCGGCGCACCCACGCCAGTACGAATTCGCGCGCCTCAATCTGAACTACACCATCACCAGCAAGCGCAAGCTCAAGCAACTGGTCGATGAACGGCATGTCAGCGGCTGGGATGACCCACGGATGTCGACGCTCAGCGGCTACCGCCGGCGCGGTTATACACCGGCCTCGATTCGCACCTTCTGCGACATGATCGGGGTGAACCGCGCGGGCGGCGTGGTCGATATCGGCATGCTCGAATTCGCCATTCGCGAAGACCTGGACGCCAATGCGCCACGCGCCATGTGCGTGCTCAAGCCGTTGAAGGTGGTCATCACCAACTACCCCGAAGGTCAGGTCGAGACCCTTGAGCTGCCTCGCCATCCCAAGCAGGACATGGGCGTGCGCCAGTTGCCGTTCGCGCGGGAAATCTATATCGATGCGGGCGACTACGAGGAGAGTCCGCCGAAGGGATTCAAGCGGCTCGAGCCCAATGGCGAAGTCCGGCTGCGTGGCAGCTACGTGATCCGTGCCGATGAGGCGATCAAGGATGCCGACGGCAATGTGGTCGAACTGCGCTGCTCCTACGACCCGCAAACGCTGGGCAAGAACCCTGAAGGCCGCAAGGTCAAAGGCGTCATCCACTGGGTTCCGGCGGCGGAAAGCGTCGAGTGCGAGGTGCGTCTGTACGACCGCCTGTTCCGTTCGGCCAACCCTGACAAGGACGAGGAGGGCGGCAGCTTCCTCGACAATATCAACCCCGAATCGCTGGTCGTGCTCAAAGGCTGCCGCGCCGAGCCGTCGCTGGCTACTGCCGAAGCCGAGGATCGCTTCCAGTTCGAGCGCGAGGGTTATTTCTGCGTCGACAGCAAAGACAGCCGGCCGGACGCCATGGTGTTCAACCGTACCGTGACCTTGCGCGACTCCTGGGGAGGCCAGTGATGGCGTTGTCGATCTACAACACGCTGAGCAAGACCAAGGAACCGCTCAAGCCGCTGATGGACAATCAGGTGCGCATGTACGTCTGCGGCATGACGGTCTATGACTTCTGCCACATCGGCCATGCGCGGGTCATGGTGGCGTTCGACGTCGTCTCGCGCTGGTTGCGCCAGCGCGGTTACGCGCTGACCTATGTGCGTAACATCACCGATATCGACGACAAGATCATCCGTCGTGCTCAGGAAAACGGCGAGTCCTTCGAGGCCCTGACCGGGCGCATGATTGCCGCGATGCATGAAGACGAGGCGCGGCTCAACGTGCTGCGTCCGGATATCGAACCGCGCGCTACCGAGCACATCGCCGGTATGCACGGCATGATCCAGACCCTGATCGACAAGGGTTTCGCCTATGCGCCGGGCAATGGCGACGTCTATTACCGGGTCGGCAAGTTCGTCGGGTACGGCAAGCTCTCGCGGCGCAAGATCGAAGATTTGAAGATCGGTGCGCGTATCGAAGTCGACGAAGCCAAGGAAGACCCGCTGGACTTCGTGCTCTGGAAAGCCGCCAAGCCGGGCGAGCCAAGCTGGGAGTCGCCCTGGGGCGCAGGGCGGCCGGGCTGGCATATCGAATGCTCGGTGATGTCCACCTGTTGCCTGGGCGAGACCTTCGACATCCACGGCGGCGGCCCGGACCTGGTGTTCCCGCACCATGAGAACGAGATCGCGCAGAGCGAAGCGGCGACCGGCAAGCGCTACGCCAATAGCTGGATGCACGCCGGCGCGGTACGTGTCGATGGGGAAAAGATGTCCAAATCGCTGGGCAACTTCTTCACCATTCGCGAGGTATTGGAAAAGTACCAGCCCGAAGTGGTGCGCTACCTGTTGGTGTCGAGCCACTATCGCAGCCCGATCAATTATTCCGAAGACAGCCTGAAAGAAGCCCGGGGCGCGCTCGAACGCTTCTATACCGCACTGCGGGGCTTGCCTGAGGTGCCCGCCGAGGGCGGCGAAACGTTCGTCGCTCGCTTCGGCGAGGCCATGGATGACGATTTCAATTCACCCGAAGCCTGTGCGGTCATGTTCGAGATGGTCCGCGAGATCAATCGCCTGCGTGACACGGACATTCCGGCTGCTGCTGCGCTGGCGGCCCGGCTGAAAGAGCTGGCCGGCGTGCTTGGCGTGTTGCAGATGGAGCCTGACGCGTTCCTGCAGGCCGGTGCCGAGGGCAAGGTCGATGCTGCGCAAGTAGAGGCGCTGATTGCCGCGCGTCTGCAGGCGCGTGCCGAGAAGAACTGGGCAGAGTCCGACCGCATTCGCGATCAACTGACTGACATGGGTGTGGTGTTGGAGGATGGCAAAGGCGGCACGACGTGGCGCCTCGGCGAGTAAATCGCACCGTTCACTCCAGGCCGCCTCGTGCGGCCTTGTTCATATGAGCCGGCCGACACCGGCGGCTCAGGGTGTCCTTCACGTCAACCCGGCCACAACCCTTCGGCGCGCAAGCGTTTATAGAGGGTGTTGCGGCTGACGCCCAGATGCCTTGCCAGGTGTGAAACGTTGCCGCGACAAGCCTCGTACTGTGATCGGAGCGGCTGGTGAGCCGCCGCTGTGTTCGGCGACGCCTCGTCGATCTCAGGCGATGATTCTGCGCACCCGCGCGCTTGCGGATGGCCTTCCATATCCATGAAAAAATCGTCTGGCAGGTGCTCGGGGCGTATCGGCTGATCACCCGCCAGGGCCAGGGCGACCTTGATCACGCTGCTCAGTTGACGGATGTTGCCTGGCCAGGGATGACACTCGAACAGCCGCAGCACCTCGGCACTTAGACCCGCCCATTGCTGGGGCTCGCGATGCTGCTCCCAGAGACGTTGGACCAGCGCCTGCTTGTCGCGGCGGGCGCGCAGTGGCGGTAGCTCGACGCTCAGGCCGCTGACGCGGTAGAACAGGTCCTGGCGAAAACGGCCGGTCTGGACTTCATGGCGCAGCGAGCGGTTCGTCGCGCAGACCAGGCGAAAATCGACCGCAAAGGGCTCGCCGCCTCCGAGTGGCTGGACGCTACGGTCCTGCAACACGCGCAACAGCCGGGCCTGAAGGCTCAGCGGCATGTCACCGATTTCGTCGAGAAACAGTACGCCTCGGTCAGCCTTGCGGATCAGCCCCACGCTACCTTTCTGGTGGGCTCCAGTGAAGGCGCCCTTCTCATAGCCGAACAGTTCGGATTCGATCAGCTCGCCCGGAATCGCGGCGCAGTTCACGGCGATCAACGGTGCCGTGGCGCGTGAACTGGCGGCGTGCAACGCCCTGACCACGACTTCCTTGCCGACGCCCGTTTCACCGTGAAGCAGAATCGGGACGTCCTTTTCCAGCATGATCCGGGCTTGATGGATCAGTTTGCGCACCTGCGCATCGCCCTGGTCGATGCTGGCCAGGTCGATCAGTCGTTCCGGGCGGTTTGCAGTACGCAAGTCACGCGGCCGGATGCGGGGGGTTAGCGGCCGTCGCACCAGGCCCTGAAAGCGGTGACGGCCCATGGCGCGCAGTGGCAGGGGCTGATCTTCCGGCTGATTGAGCAACTGCAGCAGCGGGACGCCGAACAGATCGTCGATGCGGCTGCGCGTCAGCGTTACGCCGAGCAGGTTGTCCGCGCGTCGGTTGGCCGAGACGATCAGCCCCGATTCATCGAATACCAGCAAACCGGCCCACTGGCTGTCGAGATTGTCCTGTCCGGTGTTGAAGGTCAGCTGGAAATAGTCGTCATGGAACAGGTTGAGAATCAGCCGGTTCTCCACCGACTGGCTCATCATCTTCACCATGCCCAGGGTATGCGAAGGCGGCAGATAGCTGTCGCTGGAGACATCGAGCACCGCGATCAGCCGGCGCTCGGCGTCGAAGATCGGTGACGCCGCACCGGACAGATAGCGGTTCGCCTTCAGGAAATGCTCGTCGCGCTGGATATGAACGGCCTGACCGCTGGCCAGGGCGGTGCCGATCGCATTGGTGCCGGTGTCACGTTCCATCCAGCTCGCGCCAGGCTTGAAACCGCGTCGCTGGGCCGGCTCGACGAAGCGCCGATCACCCCAGGACTCCAGCAACTGACCGCCACTGTCGGCCAGGAGAATCAGGCAGCTCGAATTCGAAAGGATATTCTCGTAGTACGGCAGGACTTCGCGCTGGGTGGTCTGCACCAGGCTGCGTTGGCGGTCCAGCAGGGCGTTGATCTCCTGCTCTTCAGGCTGGCCGAAGCTGGGCATGCTGAGCTGACTCAGCCCGTAGCGTTCGCAGCGACTCCAGGAGTCCTCTACCAGAGCCTGATGTGAGATGGGCTGGGCTGGGTCGGCCATGTTGCCTCTCTGAACGAGCAGTGCTTATTGTTATTGCGCTGTCGCTACGGCCCGCGCCTTGAACAGTCTTGTTCATTTCTGTTCACTGTCAATGTTCACAATTGTTCATTTTGAACACTTCAAGCCAGGGCGTTTCGCAGCGGACGCCCGGCCTAGCGCCATTGCCGCCCCTGGCACGGATATCGCTCGGCTCCTTGCCTAAAAAGACAAGGATGCGGCATGTCCATTACCTTGGAACACGTCACCCGATCCGTCGATGGCAGCCTTCATGTCGACGACGTCAGCCTGTCGTTCGAGCCAGGCTCGTTCAACGTTCTGATCGGCCGAACGTTGTCGGGCAAGACCTCGTTGATGCGATTGATGGCGGGGCTCGACACACCGGACTCCGGGCGGATCCTGATGAACGGCGCCGATGTGACGGGCGTGCCGGTGCGCAAGCGCAACGTGTCGATGGTTTACCAGCAGTTCATCAATTACCCGACGCTGACCGTCTTCGAGAACATCGCCTCGCCTCTGCGGCAGGCGCGCCTGAGCCCGGTGGACATCGAGCGCAAGGTCCGTGAAACAGCCGAGATGCTGCATATAGAGGGGTTTCTCGAGCGCTATCCGCTGGAGTTGTCCGGCGGGCAGCAGCAACGTACCGCGATGGCCCGCGCGCTGGTCAAGGACGCGGACCTGATCCTGTTCGATGAGCCGCTGGTCAATCTCGACTACAAGCTGCGCGAGGAACTGCGCCAGGAAATGCGCGCGCTGTTCAGGACGCGGCGCAGCATTGCCGTCTACGCCACTACCGAGCCCAACGAGGCACTGGCACTAGGCGGAACGGCAACCGTTCTGCATGAAGGCCGCGTGATACAGAGTGGGCCGACATCGGAGGTCTATCACCGTCCCAGCCAGATGCTCAGCGCCGAGCTGTTCTCCGAGCC
This sequence comes from Stutzerimonas stutzeri, assembly GCF_009789555.1. Taxonomy (NCBI): domain Bacteria; kingdom Pseudomonadati; phylum Pseudomonadota; class Gammaproteobacteria; order Pseudomonadales; family Pseudomonadaceae; genus Stutzerimonas; species Stutzerimonas stutzeri. Next base: position 3,508,086 of record NZ_CP046902.1, on the reverse strand, counting down.
ACCGATCAACCTGCTGGCGGGGCGCATGGGCGCCAATGAAGTGAGCTTGCTGGACTGCATGCATTTTCCGCTCAATGCGGACCTGCGCGGGCTGGGTGAAGGCCAATACCGGTTCGGTATTCGCCCCAGCCACATTGGCCTGGTGCCGTCCAATGACGATGACCTGGAGGTTTCAGGCCGGGTCGAGCTGGCGGAGATCAGCGGATCGGAAACCTTCCTGCACGTACGCAACGACCATTTCGGCCTGGTGCTGCACCTGCAAGGCGTGCACGACTATGCGGTGGATTCGCCCATCCGGGTGTACATCCCGACCCACAAGCTGTTTGTGTTCGATGCGGCCGGGCAGTTGGCTCAGGCGCCGGCCCGACGTGTCTGAGGAAAGCGCCATGGCGGAGATTCGTTTGCAGAACCTTGCCCACAGCTACAGCTCGCAACCGAGCGGGGCGGCGGACTATGCCATTCGCGAGCTGGACCACGTCTGGGAGCAGGGCGGGGCCTACGCGCTGCTTGGTCCGTCCGGCTGCGGCAAGTCGACCTTGCTCAACATCATTTCCGGGTTGCTCAGCCCCTCCCAGGGGAAGGTCCTGTTCGACGCGCGCGAAGTGAACAGCCTCTCGCCGCAGGCGCGCAACATCGCGCAGGTTTTCCAGTTTCCGGTCGTCTACGACACCATGACCGTGTTCGACAACCTGGCGTTCCCGTTGCGCAATCAGGGCGTGACGGAGGCACGGGTTGCCAGCAAGGTGCATGAGATCGCCGAGGTGCTCGATCTGCATCCATTGCTTGCGCGCAAAGCCCGTAACCTGACAGCGGACGAGAAACAGAAAGTCTCCATGGGCCGCGGCCTGGTGCGCGACGACGTATCGGCGATTCTCTTCGACGAGCCGCTGACGGTCATCGATCCGCACCTGAAATGGAAACTGCGGCGCAAGCTCAAGCAGATCCATGAGCAGTTCAATATCACCATGATCTACGTCACTCACGATCAGCTGGAAGCGTCCACCTTCGCCGACAAGATCGCAGTGATGCACGGTGGGCAGATCGTTCAGTTCGGGACCCCGAGGGAGCTGTTCGAAAGGCCACAGCACACCTTCGTCGGCTTCTTCGTGGGCAGTCCGGGCATGAACCTGATCGAGGTGCGTGGCGAGCAGGGAGGTATTGGATTCGGCGATCTGCACCTGCCGCTTTCCAGTCCGTTGGTTGCACGGCTACCGGACCTCGCAGCGTGCCGCCTGCAGATCGGCATCCGCCCGGAGTTCGTTCAGGTCGCCGAGGACGCGACACCTGGCGGCATGCAGGCCGAGGTCGTGCGGGTCGAGGACCTGGGAACCTACAAGATCGTCGCGTTTCGCCTGCAGGGCCATCTGATCAAGGCTCGATTGCCGGAAGACCAGACCGTCCCGAAAGACACGGCATGGCTGGGCTTCCCGGCCCAGTGGTTGATGCTCTATGCCGACGACCGCCTGGTGGAGGTCGAATCATGAACAAAATCCAGGACAACCGCGCCTGGTGGCTGGTGCTGCCGGTGTTCCTGCTGGTGGCATTCAGCGCCATCCTGCCGATGATGACGGTCGTGAATTATTCGGTTCAGGACATCTTCGATTCTTCGACGCGGTTTTTCGTCGGCGCGGACTGGTACCGACAGATCCTGCACGATCCCCGGCTGCACGACTCGCTGCTGCGGCAGTTCGTCTTCTCCGGTTGCGTCCTGTTGATCGAAATCCCGTTGGGCATCGCGGTCGCGCTGACCATGCCGACCCGTGGCCGCTGGGCGTCGCTTTGCCTGATCGTGATGGCGATTCCGCTGCTGATCCCGTGGAACGTGGTCGGGACGATCTGGCAGATCTTCGGGCGCGCGGATATCGGCCTGCTCGGCTACGGCCTCCGTGAGCTGGGCATCGACTACAACTATGCGTCCAATACCCGCGATGCCTGGGTGACGGTGCTGGTGATGGATGTGTGGCACTGGACCTCGTTGGTCGCGCTGCTGTGCTATTCGGGGTTGCGGGCGATCCCGGACGCCTACTACCAGGCCGCGCGGATCGACCGGGCGTCGGCCTGGGCCGTGTTTCGCTACATCCAGTTGCCCAAGCTCAAGAGCGTTCTGTTGATCGCGGTGATGCTGCGCTTCATGGACAGCTTCATGATCTACACCGAGCCTTTCGTCCTCACCGGCGGCGGGCCGGGCAATGCCACCACCTTTCTCAGCCAGACGCTGACCAAGATGGCGGTGGGGCAGTTCGATCTCGGCCCGGCGGCGGCGTTCTCACTGATCTATTTCCTGATCATCCTGCTGGTGTCCTGGCTGTTCTATACGGCCATGACCCATGGCGACCCGAAATGACGAGGAGGGCGCCGATGAACCTGCGCAAGCGAGTCGTATTGATCCTCTACATCGTGTTTCTGATGGTGCCGATCTATTGGCTGGTCAATATGTCGTTCAAGAGCAACACGGAGATTCTCGGCGGGCTTACGCTCTGGCCACAGGGTTTCACGCTGGACAACTATCGGGTGATCTTCACCGATCGCAGCTGGTACAGCGGCTACATCAATTCGCTGTATTACGTCTGCCTGAACACCGTCATTTCGCTGACCGTGGCGCTGCCGGCCGCCTATGCCTTTTCCCGTTTCCGCTTTCTCGGCGACAAGCACCTGTTCTTCTGGCTGCTGACCAATCGAATGGCGCCGCCGGCAGTGTTCCTGCTGCCGTTCTTTCAGCTCTACTCATCGATCGGGCTGTTTGACACGCACATCGCGGTGGCCCTGGCGCACTGTCTGTTCAACGTGCCCCTGGCGGTGTGGATTCTCGAAGGCTTCATGTCAGGCGTGCCCAAGGAGATCGACGAGACGGCGTACATCGACGGTTATAGCTTCCCCAGGTTCTTCGTGAAGATTTTCATTCCGCTGATCGGCTCGGGCATCGGCGTGACGGCCTTCTTCTGCTTCATGTTTTCCTGGGTCGAGCTGTTGCTGGCGCGCACGCTGACGTCGGTGGACGCGAAACCCATCGTTTCCGTGATGACGCGGACCGTCTCGGCCTCGGGCATCGACTGGGGTGTGCTCGCCGCCGCCGGCGTGCTGACCATTCTGCCCGGCATGCTGGTGATCTGGTTCGTGCGTAATCACGTCGCCAAGGGCTTCGCCCTCGGCCGGGTATAGGAGACAGCCTATGAACTGGATGGCCTGGACCCTGCCAACGGCGGTGTTCTTCGCGGCGATCGGCCTGATGCTGGCATTCATGAGCGTCTGGGAGTTGAAACGTCCCTGCGTGCCACGTCGAGGCGTGCTGCCTATCGTCACCACCCGTGGCGATCGCCTGTTCATTGGACTGCTGGGCAGCGCTTATTGGCATCTGCTGCTGATAGGGCTGACCGACTGGAGCATCTGGATAGCGTCCGCGCTGTCTCTCGTCTGGTTGTTTGCAGTGATGCGCTGGGGGTGAGCCTACCGGGTTCATCCCTCCGAGTAACCCAAAGGAGGTGTTTATGTTCGACAATAAAAACAACACCCGACATGGCATGGCGCTCACGGCCCTGCTGACGTTGTCCGGCATTGCGGGAACGACATGGGCCGACGCCTATGAAGACGCGGCGAAGAAATGGGTCGAGTCGGAATTCAATCCCTCGACGCTCTCGCCGGAGCAGCAAATGGAGGAGTTGCGCTGGTTCATCAAGGCGGCCGAGCCATTTCGCGGGATGGAGATCAACGTCGCGTCGGAAACCATCACCACCCATGAATACGAATCCAAGACCCTCGCTCGAGCATTCAGCGAAATCACCGGAATCCGTCTGCGCCACGATCTGATGCAGGAGGGCGACGTCGTCGAGAAACTGCAGACCCAGATGCAGTCCGGCAAGAACATTTATGACGGCTACATCAACGACTCCGACTTGATCGGCACGCATTTCCGCTACGGCAAGGCGGTTGCCATCAGCGACATGATCGAAGGCGAAGCCAAGGACTACACGCTGCCGACGCTCGATCTGGACGACTTCATCGGTATTTCGTTCACCACCGGGCCGGACGGCAAGATCTACCAATTGCCCGTTCAGCAATTCGCCAATCTCTACTGGTTTCGCGCCGACTGGTTCGAGCGGGACGATCTGAAACAACAGTTCAAGGAGCGCTACGGGTACGAACTCGGCGTTCCGGTGAATTGGTCGGCGTATGAAGACATCGCCGAGTTTTTCAGCAAGCACGTCAAGCAGATCGATGGCCAACGCGTGTACGGCCACATGGATTACGGCAAGAAGGACCCATCGCTTGGCTGGCGTTTCACCGATGCCTGGTTCTCCATGGCCGGCGCGGGGGACAAAGGACTGCCGAACGGCTTGCCGGTTGATGAGTGGGGCATCCGCGTCGAGGATTGTCATCCGGTCGGGTCGAGCGTTGCGCGCGGCGGCGCCACCAATGGGCCTGCGGCGGTCTATGCGACCCAGAAATACGTCGACTGGATGCGCGAATACGCACCGCCAGAAGCGCAGGGCATGACCTTTTCCGAATCCGGGCCGGTGCCGGCGCAAGGCAACATCGCCCAGCAGATATTCTGGTACACCGCCTTTACCGCGGACATGACCAAGCCCGGCCTGCCGGTCGTCAACGAAGATGGCACGCCGAAATGGCGGATGGCGCCGTCACCCAAGGGGCCGTACTGGGAGGAGGGCATGAAGCTCGGCTATCAGGACGCCGGTTCGTGGACCTTCCTCGACTCGACACCCGAGAAACGGCGTCTGGCCGCGTGGCTCTACGCACAGTTCACCGTCTCCAAAACCGTGTCGCTGAAAAAGACGCTCGTCGGCCTGACGCCCATCCGTGACTCCGATGTCAATTCCGATGCCATGACCGAGGCGGCGCCGAAGCTGGGTGGCCTGATCGAGTTCTATCGCAGTCCGGCGCGGGTGCAATGGACGCCGACCGGGACCAACGTGCCGGATTACCCACGGCTGGCGCAGCTCTGGTGGCAATACATCGCCGAAGCGGCCAGCGGAGACAAGACCCCTCAGCAAGCGCTGGATGGTCTTGCCGAAGCGCAGGACACCATGATGGCGCGGTTGGAGCGCGCCAATGTACAGCCCAAGTGCGGTCCCAAACTCAACGAGCCACGGGATCCGGAATACTGGCTGAGCCAGCCCGGAGCGCCGAAACCGAAGCTTGAGAACGAAAAGCCCCAGGGCCAGACCGTCAGCTATGACGAACTGATCAAATCATGGGAGCAGGCGCGCTGAGGCAGGGTGCGCCGCGCACTCGCAACGAAAAACGGCACCCTCGGGTGCCGTTGTTTTGCCTCGCAGACTCAAACGCCCGCGCGCTCAGCCATGCAAATGCTCGGCCGCGTGCAAGGTGTTTTCCAGCAGGCAGGCGCGGGTCATCGGGCCTACACCGCCCGGCACCGGGGTGATCCAGCTCGCCCGTTGTGCCGCCACTTCGAACTCGACATCGCCGACCAGCTTGCCGTCGGCCTGCCTGTTGATACCGACGTCTATGACGATGGCGCCTTCCTTGATCCACTCGCCCTTCACCAGTCCGGTGATACCCGTGGCCACCACGATGAGGTCGGCGCGCTTGACGTGCTCGGCCAGGTCATGGGTAAACCGGTGGGTGACGGTGGTGGTGCAGCCTGCCAGCAGCAGTTCCAGCGCCATGGGGCGACCCACGATGTTGGACGCGCCTACGACCACCGCATTGAGCCCGTGCAAGTCGACGCCAGTGCTTTCGAGCAGCGCCATGATGCCCTTGGGCGTGCATGGACGGAGCAGGGGCATACGCTGAGCGAGTCGGCCGATGTTGTATGGGTGGAAGCCATCGACGTCCTTGTCCGGGCGAATGCGTTCGAGCAACTGGGAGGCGTCCAGGTGCCTGGGCAAGGGCAGCTGGACGAGAATGCCATCGATAAGCGGATCATCATTGAGCTGATCGATCAGTGCCAGCAGCTCCGTCTGGCTGGTCGTCGCCGGAAGGTCATGGGCGGTGGACTTGAATCCTACTTCCTCGCAATCCTTGCGCTTGTGGGCCACATAGACTTGAGAGGCCGGATCGGTGCCCACGAGGATCACTGCCAGGCCGGGAACCCTGAGGCCCTGCTGGGAGCGCTCGGACACTCTGCCGGCAATCTGTTGGCGGATATTGGCAGCGATCTTTTTACCGTCGATCAGTTTTGCGGTCATGACGCTTGATTAACCATCGAGAAGGATTGAAAAAGGAGGCGCATTCTCGCACGGTGGCATCGTCCGGCAAAGGCAATGCGGTCATCGATTCCTGTAACTCCTTTACCAGACTGATTTTTTTTCGGTATTGCTGTTGACGACATGCAGGCAGGCCATTAAGATTCGCCCCGCTTGTCGAGCACAGCTTGCTGCTGGGTAAGACGGCTTTTGAAGGCCCAGGTCTTCAATGGCTGAAGCTTGAAGTCTGCGCTCGGATAGGTTGCAGATAAAAGCGCCCGTAGCTCAGCTGGATAGAGCATCCGCCTTCTAAGCGGATGGTCGCAGGTTCGAGTCCTGCCGGGTGCGCCATTTCGGGCTCTGGCACAAGCAATGCAACATGCAACATGCAATATGGTGGGCGTAGCTCAGTTGGTAGAGCACAGGATTGTGGCTCCTGCGGTCGTGGGTTCGAACCCCATCGTCCACCCCATATTCTGAAGCGCCAGGCATTGCCTGGCGTTTTCGTTTGGCAACAAGCGGACGTGGTGAAATTGGTAGACACACCAGATTTAGGTTCTGGCGCCGCAAGGTGTGAGAGTTCGAGTCTCTCCGTCCGCACCATGTAAGAAGCTGAAAGCCCCGGATTCCGGGGCTTTCGCGTTTCTGGGGCAGCGTGAAGGTGTGGGTGTTTGTTCCCAGTGCGTTCCCATGGAAAGAGAGACGGCAGACCGAAACAACCCCGCCCGGGCGAATCCCGCGATTTTGGTTGACTCATCGAAAACGGGTAATTTTGGTAAGGTGTGTTTCTGATTTGCAAAAACACCTTGTTTTTCAGTTCCATAGGATATGTTGTTAAAGGTAATAATAGGGTAATAAATAGGTAAGCGACTTACCTCTAGTACTGGTTATGTGATTGAAAACTGAATCCCTTTAAATTCAAGCACTTGCAAAAAAATTACCTTTTCCCTTACCTAAAATTACCTTTCGAGGTAATTGGTCAAGCCCAGAAAATACGTGGCCTCTAGCCTTTTCAGACGGGCGCCTTACCAAAATTACCTGTTTGCAAAATCGCTTCAGAATTCTGGCCTCTAAGGGCCTGCCTGAGAGGGGTACCCTTGCAGGGTTCCGCAGGTATTCATTACGCCGTGATCGTCTCGCCAGCCGTCGCAGTGGGCCGGCAGTGGCGTGCTGCAGGTGTGCAGAAAAAAAGCCACCTAAAGCCCGCAGGTGTGGTGGGGGGACAACGGCGCGCGCCGGGGTGGCTTCGACGCCGCGCTTCGATACAGAATCGGCGTTCTTTGACAAGGATGGATCGTGATGAGGTTTTCGCACCGGTATGGCTACGACCCCGCACGTAAGAGCGGAGAGCAGATCGTTGAGGATGCGCCCGACTGGTTACGGGAGGAGTTCGCTTTAGACGTACTTCAGAAACTGGTCTACGTCGACCAAGACTCGCGTATCAAGAATGATGAGCTTCGGCCGTTGGGAATGAAGGAGCTGAATGAGCGGCTGTGCTTCATCGTTCGCCGAAGAATGGACGATAGCGACTGGGATTCTTGGACATGCTGGGAAGGGCTGCGGTTTTCGCTAAATACCGCTGAGTGGTGGCAGTTTTACGATTGCGTCGAGCTGATTGGTGAGCAGCTCCGGCTAGCTGAGTCGAACTATGAGTCCATTGATTTCGCAAGTTCGTTCGAAGTTTTTAAGTATCCCGCTTACCAAGCGAAGGTGAATCGGCTGTTTGAAAAGCATCTAGTAGCGTGGCGGCTAAATTCTACCGGTAGCTTTGAAATGGCCCTTCCCAAGGATCTTTCGGAAAGAATAGACGCGGCGGTAAGCCAGTTGAAAGACGAGTTTCAACCAGCTCGTGTGCATTATTTGAAAGCCAAGCAGTACATCCTTGGTACTAGCAAGGACACCGAAAACTCTATCAAAGAGTCGATAAGCGCACTTGAGAGCGTGTGCAGGGTGCTTTATCCGAAGGCTTCGACACTAGGCAAAGCCCTGGCTCAGATGAAATCTGAAGGCCATTATCCGCCCCGCTTGATCTCAGTGTTTGAGAAGTTTTACGACTACTGCAACGATGAGCCAGCGGTTCGGCACGGGGCTCGCGTACCGTCTAGAGCTCACGCGCTAGACGCCGAACTAGCGTTGCATCTAAGTGCGGCTTTCATTCGGTACACGCTCGAAGTCAAGCGGAACAAGGTCAAGCCTGATGAAGTTCCCTGAACCGCACCACCTCTTCCCCAACCCACTCATTCACCTGAGCCAGCCTTGCCTGGATCGGCTCAAGTTCGTTGACCGCCCAGACCTCGGCGGCCTCGCGCAGCGAGCCGAACCCCCCAGCGTTCTGCGGCACGATACCCATCAGCTGGGGCGGGATGCGCAGCGCGGCGAGTAGATCGTCGCGGCTGATGTTCTTGATCGAACCGAACTCGTCCTTCGCCGCCACTTCGCTCACCGGCAGCAGCTGGATGCCGTCCTTCTTTCCACCCGGTGCGTACATGAACAGGTTGCGGAAGTTGCCCGGCCCCTTGGCTGATTTGAGCGCAGTGCGCAGGGCGTCGACGTCTTCTTCCTTCTGCGCCGCGTCGGTCATGTACATGATGAAGCCGGCATGCGACCCGTTCTGGTAATACCGGCGCCGGAAGAGGGTGGCCGACTCGTTGAGCAGCGCGCTCTGCAGCGCGGACAACCATTCCGGCAACCCGTACACCTCCTGGTTGATATCCGCCTCGCGCAAGTGGCAGATGGTGCCGGCGGCGAATTGGTGTTCATCCTTCCACCCGCGCACCTGGTAGTAGGTTTCCAGATTGGCGCCGCGGCGCATGTACTTGGCCAGCGTCGGCTGCAGGCTCAGCGCCTGGCCCAGCATGTTCTGGCGTCGTTCCAGGTACGCATTGCCACACCACAGCCAGTCCAGGGCGAACTGGCCGAACGCTTGCCGGCTCAGCAGCTTGTGCGGAATGAACGTCCGCTCGAGCATGTTGCGCTTGAAGTTCAGCCCGCTCTGCAGGAACACGCTCGCCCTGGTCGACTTCGCCAGCCCATCCAGTGACAGCGGCGGTTCGTACCAACGCCCGTTAAGCCAGCATTCGAGATAGTCCAGGAGCTCGCGTCCGTCGAGCACCGGCATCGGGTCGCCGAACGTGAAGGCCTCGATACCTGGGGCGGGTGCGGCGGCAATGTCGGTGGTCATCAGTAGATCTCCATAAAGCTGGTGTTCTGGGCGGTCATGCCCTCGAGCGGCTCGTTGTGCAGGGCATGGAACAGCGCCCACGCCAGATCGGCATGGCCGGTGTCGTCGGTGCGGCCAGCGGTGTAGGTCATCTGCCGGCCGCTCGCCGTGGTGGTCTTGCGGATCGCCATCAGCGAGGAGGCGAGGTCCGTCCAGCCGGCGTCGAATTCCAGCCGGCCCTTGTGGATCACGTCGTAAGCCTTCAGCACCAGGCGGGTTTTCACCTCTGGCGAGTAGCTGAAGGTGGTCAGGTTCGGGAAGAACTGCTTCACCAACTGCGCCACGCCCGAACCCATGCCGGTCATGTCGATGCCGATATACGTCACCCAATAGCGAAGCGTCACCCGGCGGATCGCCTCGGCCTGGGCGGCGAAGTCCATCCCGCGGAACTGATGACGCTCGAGCACGCGGAACTTGCCGCCCGGTACCAACGGCGGCGCAACCACGATCAGGCCGGCGCTGTCACCGGTTTCGGCCGGGTCGTAACCCACCCACACCTGGCGGTCACCGAAGGGCCGATCGGCGAACGGCTTGTAGTCCTCGTTCCACTCGATCCAGCTGTCCACCATGCAGGGCTGCAGCATGTTCAGCGGGAAGATGCTCGCGCCGTCATCGACGAACTGGCACATCAGCAGGTTCTGAAAGGCCTCTGCGTCGTACTCTTCACGAAGTTCGTCCAGGTCGAAAAGGTCACAGCCTCTGGATTCGGCATCCATGATCGTGACGATCTGGCGCCAGACACGGTCCTCGCACAATCGGCCCCCATGAAGGGTTTCGTGACTGACATCGATCGTGACTTGCTGGCTTTTGGGCAGCTTCTTGTTGCGGCGCTCCCCGGTCCAATAGCTGTATGCCTCGTGAGCCATAGAGCTGGGTGTACTGAAGTAGGTTTTCCGCCACTTCTTATGCAAGGCCATACCAGAGGCGACCTTGTTGATCTCCTTGAATTTGTGTACCCAGAAAAATTCGTCGAAGTAGAAGTTGCCGCTACGGCCCTGCGCGGTGCGGTAGTTGGTTCCTAGAAAGTGCAGCTCCGCATTGTTCCAAAGCACGATGGGATCGCCGGAAAGCTTGACGCCCAAGACTTCGTTAACGAAAGCCTGCATGTAGGTCTTGAATTGGTGGGCTTGGGCTTTGCTGGCAGAAAGGAAAATTTGGTTTCGGCCAGTGGTGATCGCATCGATTAGCGCCTCGCGAGCGAAATAATAGGTCGCTCCGATCTGCCGAGACTTGAGAAGCATCCTGGTCCGCTGATTACCCGCGCGGTACCAGTCCAACTGGTAATCGAAACACCCATCTCTGAACGCTTCCTCGAGCGTTTCGATTTGCTCTTCACTGAACTCGTTACGTTTAGGCGCTGCCTTCGGCCCCTCGTTGCGCTTGGCCAGGTTCGGGTTGAGGTCCGTTTCGGTACCGCCGCTCTGGTACCGCTGAATGCGAGACTGCCGCTCCAGCTGACGGTGCAGCAGGTCAATTTCCTTGAAGTCGCCGCCGGTCTTGCCGTCCTTCAGGATCAGCTGAACCAATCGGGCTTCCAGCGCGCCGCCGATGCGTTCGACGTTGTCGGCCCGGTCCCATTCATCCCGGGTCTTCCAGCTGTGGACGGTCTTTTCCTTCTCGTCCAGGTAGTCGGCGATATCGGTGATGCGCCAACCCGTCCAGTACAAAAACTTGGCCTGGCGGCGGTTATCACGTTGGGCGGGGAGTTCGGTGGCTGCGTTCATGGCGCAGATGGTGTCGCGCACGCGTGAGGCCCGTTAGCGCCGCGCCCTGTACCTGCCGCGCATACACAGCGGGGCGATTGCCCGCGCACCGCCCGCTGCCGACCATGCCCTCAACGCTAACGCCGCCCGCTGCGGCCAGCCTGAGGACATGCCCCCATGAAGAAATTCCGCTCCCGTTGGTTCCGCATCGGCGTCGAAGGCGCGACCACCGACGGCCGCAAGATCGAACGCAGCTGGCTCGAAGAAATGGCCGCCAGTTACAACCGCGACACCTACGGCGCTCGCATCAACGTCGAGCACATCAAAGGCCTGTCGCCTGATTCGCAGTTCGGCGCCTATGGCGACGTGCTCGCGCTGAAGGTCGACGAGGTCGAAGTTGGTGGCGAAAAGAAACTCGCCCTGTTCGCACAGATTCAGCCCAACGAGGCGCTGCAGGCCCTGAACAAGAAGGGCCAGAAGATTTACACCTCCATGGAGATCCAGCCCAAGTTTTCCGACACCGGTAAGGCCTATCTGGTCGGACTGGCCGTCACCGACAGCCCGGCGAGCCTGGGCACCGAAGCGCTGGAGTTCAGCGCGCAGCACGGCACGCTGACTAGCCGCAAGCAGGACAAAGAGAATTTGTTCTCTGCTGCGGAAGAGGCTGAGTTGACGTTCGAGGAAGTTGACGACACCCCATCCAAAGTTGCCGGGCTGTTCAAGAAGGTCAGCGAGCTGCTCGGTAAGGGCAAGCAGAACGAGGAGCAGTTCAGCGAACTGGCCGAAACCCTCGAAGCCATTGCCAAGCACTCAGCAGACCAGGCCGAAGCGCTTTCAGCTGAGCAGTCAGCACGGAAAGGACTGGAGGCCAAGTTCAGCACGCTGACCAGCGACCTACAGGCGCTCAAAGAGCAGCTCGAGAAAACCCCCGACCCCAAACAGTTCAAGCGCCCGCCGGTTGGCGGCGGCGACCCCGCTGCACTTACTGACTGCTGATCGACTGACGGTCACGCCATAGCCACGAATACCGGAGAATCCAATGCGCAACGATACCCGCCACCACTTCGACGCCTACCTGAGCCAGCTCGCCAAGCTCAGCGGCGTATCCGACGCAACCAAAACCTTTGCCGTCGACCCCACTGTCCAGCAGAGGCTGGAAACCCGCATGCAGGAATCCAGCGAATTCCTGAGCCGCATCGGCATGATCGGTGTCGACGAGCTCAAGGGTGAGAAAGTCGGCCTTGGAGTCAGCAGCACCATTGCCGGTCGCACTGACACCACCGGCGCGGGCGTGCGTGTGCCGCGCGACGTTTCCGACCTGACCAAGGACGGCTACGAGTGCCGCCAGACGGACTTCGATACCGCCGTGCGCTATGCCCAGCTCGACGCCTGGGCAAAGTTTCCTGATTTCCAAAGCCGTCTGCGCGACGCCATCCTCAAGCGCCAGGCGCTTGACCGGATCATGATCGGCTTCAACGGTACCAGCGCGGCCGCAACTACTGACCGCGGCGCTAACCCGCTGTTGCAGGACGTCAACATCGGCTGGCTGCAGAAATACCGCACCAATGCAGCGGCCCGCGTCCTGAAGGACGGAAAAACTGCCGGCAAGATCGTCATCGGCACCAGTGAACTCGCCGACTACAACAACCTCGACGCCTTGGTCTTCGATGCTATCGCCAACCTGATTGACCCGTGGCATCGCAAGGACCCCGGCATCGTCGTCATCCTCGGCAGCAACCTGGTCCACGACAAATACTTCCCACTGATCAACAAGGAACAGCCCGCTTCCGAGAAGCTGGCCACCGACATGATCATTTCCCAGAAGCGCATGGGCGGTAAGCAGCCGGTCGAAGTGCCCTACGTGCCGGATAGCGCCATGCTGATCACAAGCCTGGAAAATCTGGCCATCTACTGGCAGACCGGTGGTCGCCGCCGTCACGTCCAGGAGAATCCGAGCAAGAACCGCATCGAGAACTTCGAGTCCAGCAACGATGATTACGTCGTCGAGGACTACGGCCTCGGCTGCCTCATCGAAAACATCGAGCTGGAGGCCTGACCGCGATGGCCATGAGCCCAGCCAAGCGCCATTTCCAGCGCGTCTCCGCGGCCATCGCCGCGGCGGCCGTTGCCGGTCCCGAGCAGTCCATGGCCGGCGCTACCGCCTACGAACAGCAACTGCTGCAGCTCAACCAGGACCGATTGCGCCTCAAGCAGGTGCAGTCGGAGCAGGGCAAGGCTGAACTCAAGCGCACGCTGATCCCGGAGTACGCGCCTTACATCGAAGGCGTCCTGTCTGCCGGCAACGGGGTCGAGGACGACGTGCTCACTACCCTCATGGTCTGGTGCATCGATGCGGGTTACTTCGCCAATGCGCTCGATATCGGCGCCTATGTGCTCAAACACAACCTGAAGATGCCTGACCGCTTCGCTCGCACCACCGGTTGCCTGCTGGCCGAGGAGGTGGCCAACGGTGCGCTCAAGGTGCAGAAGGCCGGCGGCGACTTCCCGCTGTACGTGCTCGAGCAGGCCCAAACCATCACCGCCGCGCATGACATGCCCGACGAAGCCCGCGCCAAGCTGCACCTGGCAACAGGCAAGGCGATGCTGGGCAAAGTCGACGAGCAGCAGCTCGACGGCCGATTGCTCGAGCAAGCCAAGGCACAACTGGCCAAGGCCATCGACCTGCACAGCAGCTGCGGCGGCAAAAAGGATCTGGAGCGGGTTGACCGCCTCCTGAAGAAACACGCGGAATGCAAGCCAGCCGAGACCGGTACCGGCGCGCCACCCGTCGACGACGAGACGCCCAAGCCTGAACAGGGCAAAGGCGACCAAACCGACGAAGGCGAGCAGGGCACCGACACCGGCCCCAGCGAGCCACCCGCTAACTGAGCGTCCCCCACGCACTCGGCGGCTCGGGGCTGATCGACAGGTTTTCTCCTTGCCTTGTCGTGACGCCCCGACCACCGCCGAACCAGGGAAGAATTCATGAGCGCATTCATCGCAACAGGGGGCAGCCAAGCGCCGCACCCCATCACCAACGATGGCTGGTTTCCGCCCCTGGACGGCCAGCACATGCGCGAAGCGCTGCGCCTTGACGGCAGCATCACCGATGCCCGCCTGGAAACCGCGGCGGTCAACGCCGTGATCGAGGTCAACCGCGAGCTCAAGCGCTTCAAGTTCGCCAACCTCGCCGCCGACCATGAAAGCTTGGCCGACGTGCCCGCTGACCAGATCCAGAACGAGTCCGAGCTGCTGCACCTCTATCGCCGTGCGATCTACTGCAGCGCCGGCGCCGAGCTGGCCGAGCGTTACCGCGATTACAGCGCCACCGGCGACGGTGCCGAACGCGCCGAAGCCCTCACGCCCACCGCAGACGAATACCGCCGCGATGCCCGCTGGGCGATCCGCTCAATCCTCGGTCGCGTGCATACCACCGTGGAGCTCATCTGATGGAAACGATCGACTGGAACGAAATCAGCCGTCGCGGGCTACTGGAGCGGATCAACCGAGAAATCATGCACCCGCTTGGCTTGGCCATTTGCCGCGAAGTCGAAACGGGCGTCTCGCCTGGTGCACTGGTTTCTGACAACGGCCCATTCGTCTATCCGGATATTGCCAACGCCGAGGGCGATGAGTGATGGCCAGCCTTCGCGCCGTCCAGGGCGACACCGTCGACGCCATCTGCTGGCGGCACTACGGGCGCACCGCCGGCGTGGTCGAGCAAGTCCTCGAAGCGAACCCCGGCCTGGCCGACCTCGGCCCGGTCATCCCCAACGGCACGCTTATCGCGCTGCCAGACGCAGCCGTACAGGCTGAACAACGCCAGCTGGTGAACCTATGGGATTGATCTATCTCGCGCTCTACAAGGGCCGCGGCACGTTGTTCAACCGCTTGATCCGCCTCTGGACGCGTTCGATCTACAGCCACTGCGAACTGGTCATGCCGGACGGCCGCTGGCTATCGGCATCCGCGATGGATGGCGGCGTGCGCGCCAAGCGCATCGAGGTCGACCTGGCCCACTGGGACCTGATCCCGGTGCCCTGGGCAGATGCCAACCACATCGAGCAACTGTTCATTGCCAACCGTGGCCGCGGTTACGACTGGCTCGGCCTGCTCGGCAGCCAGGTTCTGCCCATCACCCTCGACAACAAACGCCGGATGTTCTGCAGCGAATTCTGCGCCGCCGGGCTGGGCTATCCGCTGCCGCAGCGGTACAGCCCGGCCTTGCTGGGCGAAGTCGTCCGGCACGTCCACAACCTCAACCTTGGACATCGGAATGAAGCACATGCCTGACAGACCGGAAACATGGGTCTGGCTCTCCGCTTGGTTGGAGGCCAACTTCCCAGCCCTTTACGCCGGTGCGCTCGCCATGCTCATCGCCGTGTGGCGAATCATCTACGGCGGCGGAAAGCTCCGCCAGCTTGCTCTTGAAGCACCGCTTTGCGGCTTGCTCGGCATTGGCGTCTCGTACGGCCCCGCGCTCATCGGTGCGCCCCGGGAGGCGGGCGTATTCCTCGCCTGCATGGTCGGGCTGTTCGGCGTCGAAGCCAGCCGGGCAGCGGCCAAGAAGGTCATCACCAAAAAGGCAGAGCAGCTATGACCCTACGCAACGGCGATCGCGGGCTGGCTGTCCGTCAGCTGCAAATCCAGCTCAACAGGCACGGCGCCTCGCTGCGTGCCGACGGGGACTTCGGTGATGCCACCGAGGCCGCTGTCGCAGCATACCAACGCAAGCTCGGGCTGGTTGTAGACGGCGTAGCCGGCAGCAAAACGCTGGCCGCGCTGACCGGAGCCGATCTGTCGCGCCTGCTCAAGCAGAAGGACTTGCAGCAGGCCGCCGACCGCCTCGGCGTGCCACTGGCGAGCGTCATGGCCGTCAACCAGGTGGAGAGCCGCGGCGAAGGCTTCGAGGTCAATGGTCGCCCGGCAATCCTGTTCGAGCGTCACGTCATGTTCGATCGCCTGCAGGCCAACGGCATGACCGTGGCCGAGGCTGAGGCACTTGCCGTCAAGTTTCCCGCCCTGGTCAACCGTCGCCCGGGCGGTTACGCCGGCGGCACCGCCGAGCATCAGCGCCTCGCCCAGGCCAAGCAGATCCACAACGCGTCCGCGCTGGAATCCGCCAGTTGGGGCCTGTTCCAGATCATGGGCCATCACTGGGAGCGCCTCGGCTACCTCGACGCCCGGCACTTTGCCGACACCATGGCCCTCAGCGAAGCGGCGCAGCTCGACGCCTTCGTCTCGTTCATTGAAGCCGACCCCGTGTTGCACAAAGCGCTCAAGGCTCGCAACTGGAAGGCATTCGCGAGGGGCTACAACGGGAAGAACTACGCAAAGAACCTCTACGACGTGAAGCTCGCCCGCGCCTATGCGCAGTTCGCTGGCGAACACGCCCAGGAGCAGGCCGCATGATCGACCTCGAGCGGATCCGCAAGCACAGCCCGCAGGATGGCGACGTGTTCGAGCTGCCGGCCGACACGTCCCCGCAACTGGCCGGGCAGTTCGCCGAGGCGTTGCACGTTGCGGTACCGGGCGTGCGCTGCCTTGTACTGATCGGCACCGTCAACCAGGTGGATGAAGCCGCGATGAACCTTGCCGGGTGGTACCGCCAATGACGAGCTGGAAAGTCTGGCTTGGCATAGCAGGGCTGGTCGTGGCGCTGCTGGTGGCCTTGAACGTCCAGGCTCAGCGCATCGACGCGGCCAACGCCCGCGCGGATCTCGCCACCGACCGCCTAGAGGCAGCCGAACAACGTAGCGCCCGACAGTCCGCCACCATCGTCCGCCTCGGCGGCGAGGTGGCATCGCAACGCCTCGCTCAGCTTTCGTTGCAACAAACGCTCAGCGCCCAGCAGCAGGCCCAGGCCACCGATCAGCTCAAGAAGAAGGAACGCCGCCGTGAAGATCCAGACCATCAAAGCTGGGCTGATCAGCCTCTGCCTGATGCTGCTCGCCGCCTGCACCACCGCCCGGCCATCATCGGAGCCGCCGGTTACCGTCAGTGGTTGTCCGGTCGTGACGCGCTGTACGCTGAACCCAGCCGCACCGGCCAGTAACGGCGAACTCAGCGACGACGGTGACTACCTGATGAGTGCCTGGGGCGAATGCGCCGCCAAGGTTGACTTGGTCGTGGAGCACAACGAGCGGGCGGCCCAGCCATGAACAAACCCGAATCCCTGCGCGCGCATCTGGTCGCCGCTGTGCCCGAGCTCAAGCGCAACCCCGACCGCCTGCTCACCTTCGTCGACAACGGCAGCATGCGCAGCACCGCAGCGCCCGGCCTGTCGTTCGAATACAGCTACACGCTCAACCTGATCCTTACCGACTTCGCCGGCCATCCGGACGCCATTGCCATCCCGCTGTTCGCCTGGGTGCTGGCCAACCAGCGCGAGCTGATGGAAAACCTCGAAAAGGGCAGGGACGCGATCAAGTTCGAGGCGGACATCCTCGACAACAGCAAGGTCGACCTCAGCATCACGCTGCCGCTCACCGAGCGCGTCATCGTCAAGCGCCTGGATGACGGCACCCTGCAGGTGGAGCACCCACCAGAACCTCAGCTGGAACCGTATTTCGACGCGGGGCCTTGGCAGCTCTACGCTAAGGGTGAGCTACTGGCCGAGTGGGAGAGCATGCAAGGCACCGGTACCGACATCGCCAGCCCGCACCCGGCCCGCAGCAATGGCTGACGACCTGTCCGCCTTGGAAGACTGGGCCGGCGCGCTGCTTAATCGCCTGCAGCCCGCCGAGCGCCGCAAGCTCAACCAGACAATCGCGCGCAACCTGCGCCGTAGTCAGCAGCAGCGCATCGCCGCCCAGCGCAACCCGGACGGCACACCTTATGCGCCGCGAAAACCCCGTGAGCAGCTCCGTGCAAAGCAGGGCAGGGTCAAGCGCAAGATGTTCACCAAGCTCAGGCAGGCGCGGTACCTCAAGCTGCAGAGTGACGCCAGCAGCATCGCCATCGGCTTTCTCGGCCGCACCTCACGGCTTGCCCGCATTCACCAGTACGGCCTGCGCGACCGGCCTGGCCGCAACGCTGTCGACGTCCAGTACGCCCGTCGCGGGCTGCTCGGCTTCACGCCGGATGAACTCGACATGATCCGCGACCAGCTGCTCGATCATCTGACGCGCTGATCGCTTGCTGTAGCGCACCCGGCTACATGGCCCACCCAATGCGCCACGCGCGCGCGACCGTCAGCATGGTCGCCATGAACATCACCGATCTCATTCGCCGCCTCGACAACCTGATCCGCCTCGGCACCATTGTCGCAGTGGACCACGAGGCCGCGCGCTGCACAGTCACATCGGGCGGGCTCACCGTGCCGAACCTGCCCTGGCTCGCCCTGCGCGCCGGCAGCAGCAGCGACTGGGACCCGCCAACGGTCGGCGAGCAGTGCATCCTATTCAGCCCCAGCGGCGAACCGGCTCAGGGCGTGGCCCTGGTCGGCCTCTACTCACAGCAACGTCCGGCGCCGTCGAATAGCGCCACCGTGCGCCGCCGGACCTATCCGGACGGGGCTGTGATCGATTACGACCACGCAAGCCATACGCTGAGCGCCACACTGCCAGATGGCGGCAAGGCGCAGCTCGCCGCACCCGGTGGCGTCAGCATCCTTGGAAACGTGGTCATCACCGGACGGGTAACGGTTAGCGATGACGTGGTTGCAGCGGGCATCAGCCTAGTCAAGCACGTTCACAGCGGCGTCCAGAGCGGCCCGAGCAACACGGGGGAGCCGCAATGATCGGCATGTCTGCCACCACTGGCCGCGCCCTCGAGGGCAACGCCCACCTGGCGCAGTCCATCGCCGACATCCTCACCACCCCGATCGGCACGCGCATCATGCGCCGCGAATACGGCAGCCAACTGCCGGACCTCATCGACTGGCCGACTAACGACAGCACGCGGTTGAAGGCCTATGCCGCCACCGCCATGGCGCTGCTGCGCTGGGAGCCGCGCATCCGTCTGAGCCGGGTGCAGTTGTTCCTGGGCGAGCAACCAGGGCAGGTGGTGCTCGACATCGAAGGCACCCGCGCAGACGTAAATGAGCCGCTCAGCCTGCGTGTGCCGCTTAACCTCGGAGCGATCGCATGAGCCAGTTCACCGCCATCAACCTCGCCCTGGTCGCGCCGCCGGAGGTCATCGAGCCGCTCGACTTCGAGCAGATCCTCACCGCGATGCTCGCCGACTTGATCGAGCGTGCGCCGGAGCTGGACGCCCAGATCGAATCCGAACCCTTCGTCAAGCTGCTGGAAGTGTGCGCCTATCGTGAGCTCCAGCTGCGTGCCCGAATCAATGATGCAGCCCGTGCGGTGATGCTGCCATATTCGTCAGGCACTGACCTGGACAACCTTGGCGCGCTCTTTGGCGTGACGCGCCTGCAGATAAGCCTGGCCAATCCGGACGCTGTTCCCCCCGTCGCAGCGGTATACGAGGGCGACAGTGAATTTCGGTACCGCATTCAGCTGTCGCTGGAAGGTCTGTCCACTGCCGGGCCCGAGGGGGCATATATCTTTCACGCGCTCAGCGCGGACGGCCAGGTCATGGATGCGAGCGCCACCAGCCCAAGCCCCGGTCAGGTTCTCGTCACCGTCTTGTCACGTGAAGGCAGCGGGACGGCAAGCCCCGAGTTGCTCAGCACCGTCCTGGCGCGTCTGAGCGACGAGAGCGTCCGGCCGCTGACTGACTACGTCCAGGTTCAAGCCGCCTCCGTTGTGCCGTATGAAGTAACCGCGACCTTGCACTTCTACGCAGGCCCCGATCGTGAAGTGATCATGGGCAACGCACGCGCCGCGCTCGAGGCCTACACCGAGGGTCAGCACAGGCTTGGCCTGGACGTGACCTTGTCCGGGCTTTACGCCGCACTGCATCAACCCGGCGTGCAGCGTGTCGACCTCGCAGAGCCAACCGCCAACCTGGTTGTCGACCGTCAAAGCGCCTCCTACTGCACCGCCATCAACCTCACCGATGGTGGCCTAGATGAGTGACCAGCCCTCCTTGCTGCCGCCCAACGCTTCGCCGCTTGAGCGCAAGCTCGAGCAGGCGACCCTGCGGCTCGGTACCTTGGCCGTGCCTCTGCGCGAGCTGTGGAATCCAGAGACGTGCCCAGCCAACCTGCTGCCCTGGTTGGCATGGACGCTCTCGCTCGACAGCTGGCAGCCCTATTGGCCGGAGGCGGTCAAGCGCGCCCGTATCGGCTCGGCCGTCGACATTCAACGCCGCAAGGGCACCTCCAAAAGCGTGCGCGACGTGGTGCGCAGCTTCGGCAGCTCGTTGGCCCTGCGCGAGTGGTGGCAGAAGAGCCCGATGGGCGCACCACACACCTTTGACGTGGTACTCACCCTGGGCGCCGGCGTGCCAAATACCGCTGCGTACCAGCAAGACATCATCAAGGAGATCGAGCGCACCAAGCCCGTTCGCTCGCATTTCACCCTCACCCTCGGCCTGGCCGCTACCGGAGGCCTCGGCCTGCAGAGTGCCGCACGGCCAGTCATCTACCGCCGCCTGCAATGCACTGAGGCCCCGTAATGGCACTACCAATCACCATCACCGATGCCGGCCGCGCCGAGATCATCAACGCCCAGAACACCGGCACCGGCCCGGTCACCATCACCGAAATCGGCTTCGGCACGGGTCAGTACACCCCGTTGAAGACGCGCACGGCGCTGCAGGCGCAGGTCAAGCGCGTGGGGTCGATCGCAGGGCAAGCCGTGGCCGCAGACACCATCCACGTCATGGCGCTGGACGAAAGCTCCTCGAGCTACAACGTCGGGGAGTTCGGCCTGTTCAGCGACAAGGGCACGCTCATTGCCGTCTACTCGCAGCCTGCAGCATCGGGCTGGATCATCCAGAAGGCCGGGCCATCCACGCTGCTGCTCGCCACCGACATCATCCTGGAGAGCCTGAACGCCACCAGCCTGACGTTCGGCGATATAAGTTTTATCAACCCGCCAGCGACCACCACCGTCCAGGGCGTCGTCGAGCTCGCCACGCCCGAAGAGACCCAGGCGGGCACCGATGCGGCGCGAGTCGTCACTCCGGCGGGGCTGAAAAGCCTTACCGCCACCACCACCCGGGCGGGTCTGGTACAGCTCAACGATTCGCTGTCCAGCCTCAGCACCTCGCAGGCCCTCACTGCGGCCCAGGGCAAGAAGCTCCAAGACGAGAAGCAGCCGAAAGACCAGACACTCACGGCTCTGGCGGGGTTGGTTACTGCGGCGAACCAGCTGATCTATGCCACCGGTGCTGACGCCTTCGCCACGACAAATCTGACTGCCTTCGCCCGGACCCTGCTTGATGATGTCGATGCCGCCACGGCCCTTGCCACGTTGGGCGCGGCGCCGCTCAACAGTCCTACTCTGACCGGCGAACCAAAAGCGCCCACGCCGTTACCGTCGGACAGCGACACCAGTATCGCGACGACCGCATTCGTCCGCGCGGCAATGGCGGCGTTTGGCGTTGGGGCACAGGGCGCATCCTTCCTCGCTACGCCGTCGACCATCGGCGGGGCAGATACAACTACCGATTGGAACTCGATCACCTCGCCGGGCTGGTGGCGGAAGGTGCTGGGGACAGCAAACCCCAACAACCCAGGAGGCGGCACTGCCCACTGGTACTGCCTGGTATTGGAGTACGGTGGCACAGGAAACTGCACCCAGGTCGCGTTTCCGTATGGCACAAACGCCGGCGCTGGCACGGTCAAATGGCGCAGTTGCTACAACGGAGCATGGAGCGTTTGGAATGAATTATGGCACTCCAGCAACTTGACCAAGCAGTTCAGCGCAGCGGATCTTACAAGTGACAGCTTGGCACGAGTCGATACCGTGCGGCGCAGGCTTGGCGCGCCTGGGAATCTCTACACCGAACGCGTGATATTACTGCACCCGCTTTATCAGAGCACTTTGTTACGTCAGTTCCTTGTCGATGGAAAGATCACGGCAACCCGGGGGTATACCAACGCAGGCAATGTGCTGCACTCGGTAGAGGTAACATCCCAGGCGGCATACAACTCGCATGACACAATGGTATATGGACTCGACGGAACGGGTGGGGTTACGTGGGAGGTCGTTTCCTGTACATATGGTGGGGTGAAGTATGCGGCGCTGAAGATGCCGTACCAGGCGTCTGCCTTTGGGGGTGGGATTTTTTTTGAAGGGCAGGTATTGGGTGATGATTCGAATTGCTTGGCGATTATTGATTACTTCAGCTACAACACCGGCGTTGTAAATTCTGAGATCAACAACAGTATTGCCCCGTTATCTGCGCGCAATAACTTCCAGGTTGGTGGAAAGTCAGTTTTCCATACCGGTAACGTCCCTGCGTTTATTCAAACGCTGCTCGACGACGCAGATGCTGCGACTGCTCGCGCGACGCTTGGCGCGAACAACGCATCGAACCTGAACGCCGGTGGGGTCTCGATTGACCTTCTCCCTGGCGCGGTGCGCAATCAAACGCAAGGGTCAACGATTCAAGACCCGAACTCCGCGACTGATCCAGTCATCCTGACAAACCATGCCAATTCGCCAAGCGCCAGTCTTTACTGGCACATCACGACCACGTTCTACAGCACGATTTCGGCAACCGGAAACCGTGGTCAGGTCGCCGTTTCGTACAACGCCGGGGCGACACAGGTCTATGCACGTAATTGCTTCAACTCTTCCTGGACGCCCTGGGTGCGCTGTGACGCGGGTGGGGTCAGCGTGCCGAAGAACACCGCCTCGCTCGGTGCGAGCGGCTGGTCGAGGGATGGAGATACCGGGCTGATCATGCAGTGGGGCAACAATGCCGTCAGTGCGTCCGGAACGCTGATCACACTGCCCATGACTTTCCCCAACGCATTCGTGCACCTCGGAGCCACGCAAAATCTTGCCGCTGGCGAATTCGACGAAGTGACCGCCGTTAAGGTTGGCACCTCGCAGATGCGGATCTATTCGACCAACGCGGGCGGCAGCGTCGACTGGCTCGCTATCGGTTACTGAAAACACCCTGGGAGCCTGGCGGACATGATGATGGACACGTACTACATCCATAAAACACAACTCAATTTCTACTGCACCTCGCTGTTTGGCGAGCGGACCCTATGGACGCCTGACCCAGACTGGGTTCGCCCCGTCATCGAGGTCGATGACCCCGCCTGGATGCAGCCGGACGATGAGCCCGAAGCCGTCGCGCCAAAAATCAAGGTCGCTGACCCCGATGCGGTGCATCCGCTTGTTGAGGTGCCGAACCCTGACTCCAAGCTGCCGCCTGCCGATGAGTTGATCGAACTGGCAGATAGTGAGTACCAGGCGCTGTCCTCTGCTGCTGCGACGGGCCGCTCGCTGGTAATTGGAGAAGACGGCGTGCCGTTCGTGTTGCCGGCTGTCGAGCCGACAGCTGATGAGCTAGAGCAAATCTTGCTGAGGCGCATCGACACCGCCGCTGACGCCGCGCGTCAAGCCGTGGCAGGTGACGCGCTGCGCGCTGTGGAGTACGACCGAGCCCGCATCGAGGCCGAGCAATACGCTGCCGCTGACTACCAGGGCGCTGTACCGCCCATGGTTGCCGCCTGGGCTATCAACGGGCGCACCGCTCAAGAGGCGGCAAACGACATTCTTCACGAAGCCGCGCAGTACACCGCCGCGCTGATTGCCCTGCGCGAAACACGCCTGGCCGCGAAGGAACAGATCCGCACGTTGATGGGCGGCGACGAGGTCGAGCAGGCGCAGCAGCTGGCCGAGCAGACCATCGCCGCGATCGAGGCGGCGGTTGCAGGCGTCGGCAACGCAGCGGCGTGACCGACCCCCGTGAAAACAGGCCCCGCTTCGGCGGGGTTTTTCATGCCTGCGCTGTAACACCCACCGCTACACGGCCCGCTGCTCGCGCCCCTTGCGCGCGCGCGTCACTCTCAAGGCTCACTGATCCGGCACACGCCCGCAGGAGCCACCCGCATGTCGACCGAATACCATCACGGCGTCCGCGTCCTCGAAATCAACGAGGGCACGCGCCCCATCCGCACCGTCGCCACCGCCGTGGTGGGCATGATCTGCACCGCCAGCGATGCCGACCCGGTTACCTTTCCCCTGAACAAACCCGTGCTGCTCACCGACGTGCTCACCGCCTCGGGCAAGGCTGGCGAGCTGGGCACCCTGGCCAGCAGCCTGGACGCTATCGCCGATCAGGCCAGCCCCGTTACCGTCGTGGTGCGAGTGGCGGACGGAGAGGGCGTCGATGAAGCCGCCCAAGCCGCTGACCAGACCAGCAAGATCGTCGGGGGCGTGACCGCCGACGGCCAGTACACCGGCCTCAAGGCGCTGCTTGCAGCCGAAGCGCAGCTGGGCGTGAAACCGCGGATTCTCGGCGTGCCGGGTCTGGATTCGCTGCCGGTTACCACCGAACTTGTGGCCACCGCGCAGAAGCTGCGGGCCTTCGCCTATGCCAATGCCTTCGACGCGCAAACTGTCAGCGAAGCCATTGCCTACCGGGACGGCTTCGGCGCCCGCGAACTCATGCTCATCTGGCCGGACTTTGTCAGTTGGGACACCACAGCCAACGCCAACACCACAGCCAGCGCCGTGGCCCGTGCCCTGGGCATGCGCGCCAAGCTGGACCAGCAAGTTGGCTGGCACAAAACCCTGTCCAACGTGCCGGTCAACGGCGTGTCCGGCTTGAGCCGCGACGTCTACTGGGACCTGCAGGATCCGGCCACCGATGCCGGCCTGCTCAACGCCGCCGACGTCACCACGCTGATCCGCCGCGAAGGCTTCCGCTTCTGGGGCTCGCGCACCTGCTCGGATGACCCACTGTTCGCCTTCGAAAACTACACCCGCACCGCCCAGGTGCTGGCGGACACCATGGCCGACGCGCACTTCTGGGCGGTCGACAAGCCCATGCACGCCAGCCTGGTGCGCGACATCGTCGAGGGCATCAACGCCAAGTTCCGCGAGCTGGTCCGTAACGGCTACCTGATCGGCGGCGAGTGCTGGTACGACGAGGCGGCGAACGACAAGGACACCCTCAAGGCCGGCAAGCTGTTCCTGGACTACGACTACACCCCGGTGCCGCCGCTCGAGGACCTCACCCTGCGCCAGCGCATCACCGATCGTTACCTGGTCGACTTCGCCAGCCGCGTCAACGCCTGACCCATTCACCCGCGCGGCCCTGGCCGCGCCGTAGGAGAGCGCCCCGATGGCACTGCCTAAAAAGCTCAAGCACATGAACCTGTTCAACGACGGCAACAGCTACGTCGGCGTGTCCAAGACGGTCACGCTGCCCACGCTCAGCCGCAAGCTGGAGGCCTTCCGGGGCGCCGGCATGGACGGCCCGGTCAAGGTCGACATGGGCCATTCCGATGACGGCATCCAGCTCGAATGGACGCTCGGCGGCTGGGACCTGACCGTCCTGCGCCAGTTCGGCGCCGTGCGTGCCGACGGCGTGATGCTGCGCTGGGCCGGCTCCGTGCAGCGTGACGACACCGGTGAGGTCAGCGCGGTCGAGGTAGTTGCCCGCGGCCGGCACGAAGAAATCGACTTTGGCGACTCAGAGCCCGGCGAAGACACCGAGCACGCCATCACCACCACCTGCAGCTACTACAAGCTCAGCATTGACGGCAACGTCGAGATCGAAATCGACCTGCTGAACTTCGTTTTCATGGTCAACGGCACCGACATGCTCGCCGAGCATCGCGCGGCCATCGGCCTGTAACCCCGACGCCGGCCGCAGCGCCGGCGCGCCTTTCGCAACCCAAGGAGCAACCCCATGAGCAAGCCCACCTACAGCGCCCCGATCGTGCTCGAGGAACCGATCAAGCGTGGCGAAACGAAGATCACCGAAATCACCCTGCGCAAGCCGGCCGCCGGCGAGCTACGCGGCCTGAAGCTGACCGACCTGCTGCAGGGCGACGTCAACGCCAACATCCGCCTTCTGCCGCGCATCAGCCAGCCAACGCTGACCGAGCAGGAAGCGGCCGCCCTGGACGTCGCCGACCTGGTCATGTGTGCGGATGCCGTAGCGGTTTTTTTGCAGAAGAAGGGGGCAGCGGAATCCCCCGAAGCGTAGACGACGTGATGGCGGACATCGCCCTGGTGTTCCACTGGGGCCCAGAGCAGATGAACGCCATGCCCTTGCATGAACTGATGGACTGGCGCGACCGCGCCCGTGATAGATGGGAGCGGACACATGGCGGCGCGGGATCTAAACCTTAAGGTCAACCTCAAGGCACTCGACAACGCCAGCCGGCCGATGCGCACCGTGCTAACCGGTGCGGTCGGCCTGGGCCGCGCGCTGCGCGACACCCGCTCCGAACTCAAGGGCCTGCAGGCCCAGCAGAAGGACGTCAGCTCGTTCCGTAACCTGAAAGGCGCATCGGAGCAAACCGGCGCCGCCCTGCAGGCCAACCGCGACAAGATCAAGCAGCTCTCCCGCGAGCTGGCCAACACCGCCACGCCGACCAAGGCGTTGACGCGAGAATTCCAAAGCGCCGTGCGCCAGGGCCAAGCCCTCAAGCAAAAGCACAGCGAGCAGCAGCGCGAGCTCCAGGGCCTGCGCGGCAAACTCAACGAGGCGGGCATCAGTACCCGCAACCTCGGCCAGCACGAGCGTGACCTGCGCAACAACGTCACCCAGACCAACCAGACGCTCTCCCAGCAGGAAACACGCCTCAAACGCTTGACCGCACAGCAGAAGCGGCTCGGGCAGGCCAAGGCTGAATACCAGCGGACCCAGCAGCTCGCCGGAAGCATGGCCGGCGCCGGGGCGGGTGGCATGGCAACCGGCGGCGGCATTCTGTATGCGGGCGCGCGGTTCATGGCGCCGGGTCTGAACTTCGACGCCAGCCAGAGCCGGGTCCAGGCCCTGACCCGACTGAGCAAGGACTCACCCGAAATGCAGGCGCTGCGTGCGCAGGCTCGGCAACTGGGGGAGAGCACCCAGTTCACCGCCGTCGACGCGTCCGATGCGCAGGGCTTCCTCGGCATGGCGGGCTTCGATCCCAAGGCCATCCAGGCGGCCATGCCCGGCATGCTCGATCTGGCCAAGGCCGGCGACAGCGGGCTGGCCGAGACGGCGGATATCGCCTCCAACATCCTTACCGGCTTCAACCTGCAAGCCAGCGAAACGGGGCGCCTCGGTGACGTCCTGGTCGGCGCGTTCACCCGCTCCAACACCAACCTGCAAATGCTCGGCGAGACAATGAAGTACGCCGCGCCGGTGGCCGCCTCGGTTGGGCAAGATATCGAAACCGTCGCCGCCATGGCGGGCAAGCTCGGCGATGCAGGCATCCAGGGCAGCATGGGCGGTACCGCGCTGCGGGCGATCCTCAACCGCCTGAGCGCACCGCCAAAGGCCGCAGCCGATGCGCTGGATACGCTCGGCATCAGCGCCAAGGATGCCGACGGCAACCTGCGTGACATGCCAACCGTGCTGCAGGAGATCTACGAGCAAACCAAGAACCTGGGCGACGCTGATCGCGCCGGCCTGCTCAAGCACATTGCCGGCGAAGAAGCGGTTGCCGGCATGCAGGTGCTGGTGGCTCAGGCAGGCAGCGGGGCGCTGCAGCAATTCGTCAGCACCCTGCGCCAAACCGAAGGCGAGGCCAGCGTCACCGCCAAGACCATGTCGGACAACCTTCGCGGCGACCTGTCTGCCCTGGGTTCCGCCTGGGATGACCTTGGCATTCAGCTCCAAGATCAGCAGAACGGCCCCATGCGCGAGGTCGCGCAGACCCTCACCGGCATTGTCGGTGGGGTGAAAAGCTGGGTTGCGGAGAACCCCAAGCTTGCCAGCAACATCGTCAAGACCGCCGCAGGCGTCGGCATCCTGATGGCCGGCATGGGCGGGCTCACGCTGGCCATGGCCAGCATCCTCGGCCCGTTCGCCATGGTGCGCTACGGCATGATGCTGTTCGGCATCAACGGTCTGGGCGTGGCGACCACCCTCACGAACCTGGGCAAGTCGGCGCTACCTCTGGTGGCCACCGGATTGCGCCTGGTCGCGGCAGCGGCAATCGCCAATCCGGTCCTCGCGTTGGTTACGGGGCTCGCCCTGAGCGCCGGGCTGATCTATGCCAACTGGGACCGCGTCGGGCCGTACTTCCTCGGCCTGTGGGCCGAAGTCAAAGAGGGCGTCAGCGGCGGGCTCGCCGGCATCGGCGCGTTACTGCTTAATTTCAGCCCGTTGGGCCTGCTCTACCGTGCGTTCGCGGGGGTGATGCGCTATTTCGGCGTAGACCTGCCAAGCAAGTTCAGCGAGTTCGGCGGCAACATGATTCAGGGGCTGATTAACGGCTTCACAGGCATGTTTCCCAACCTCACCTCAGCCATCAGCGGTGCGGCCAATAGCGTGGTCAGCACCTTCAAGAGCCTGCTAGGCATCCATTCGCCGTCCCGTGTGTTCGCCGAGCTGGGCGGCCATACCATGGCCGGCCTCGAGCAGGGATTGAGCGCGGGCGAGGGTGGCCCGCTGTCGCAGCTGGCGGGCACCGCCAAGCGCCTCACCGCTGCCGGTGCGGTGGCCATTGGCGCCGCTTCGCCCGGCATGGCTGCCGCTGACCTGCCGTCGATCGACAGCCGCCCGCCGTTGGCCGCTGCGGCGCGGTCGCAGGGGGCTGGCATCACCATCGGTGGCGACACCATCACCATCATCGTGCAGGGCGGGCAGGGGCAGGACGTGGCGCAGCAGATCAAGCGCGCCCTTGAAGACCATGAGCGCAACAAGCTCACCCGAGCGCGCTCCTCCCTCTACGACCAGGACTGATACCAGGAGCAAACCACCATGATGATGGCCCTCGGCATGTTCATCTTTTCGCTGGAGACCCTGGCCTACCAGGAATTCCAACGGCAAACCGCCTGGCGCCATGGCAAGACCTCGCGCATCGGTACCAACCCCGCGCGCCAGTTCATGGGCCGCGACGATGACACCATCACCCTGCCGGGCGTGCTGCTGCCGGCGCTGGTCGGCGCGCAGATCAGCCTCGACACGCTGCGCTACATGGCCGACACCGGCAAAGCCTGGCCGTTGGTCGAAGGTACCGGGAAGATCTACGGCACCTGGGTGATTGAATCGCTGAGCGAAACGCGCACGTTGTTCTTCCGCGACGGCCAGGCGCGCCGCATCGAGTTCACGCTTAACCTCGCCCGCATCGATGAGGGGCGCGTGGACATGCTCGGCAGCGCCATCAGCGGTGCCGGCAACATCCTCCGGGGGCTGCTGTGATCGATGCACTGATCAGCAAGGCCACCGACGCGTACCGCGAGGCCACCGCCTACCCGAAACCGATCTGCCAGGTACTGGTCAACGGCCAGGACATCACCGCCGCGATCGAGCAGCGCCTGGTCAGCATCGAACTCTCCGACAACCGCGGCATCGAGGCGGACCAGCTCACCATCACGCTCAGCGACCATGACGGCCTGCTGGCCATCCCGCCGCGTGGCGCCGTGGTCAGCTTGTGGCTGGGCTGGAGCGATACCGGCCTGGTCAGCAAGGGCAGCTACACCGTGGACGAAACCGAGCACAGCGGCGCGCCGGACGTGCTCAGCATCCGCGCCCGCAGCGCCGACCTGCGCGAGGGGCTGAAGGTCAAGAAGGAACGCAGCTGGCACGGCCAGACCCTCGGCGCCATCGTCCAGAGCATCGCCGCCGCCTATGGCTTGAGCCCGGTGATCAGCGCGGCGCTCAGCGCCATCGAAATGGCCCACATCGACCAAGCCAACGAATCCGACGCCAACCTCCTCACACGCCTGGGCCAGCAGTTCGACGCGCTGTCGAGCATCAAGGCCGGGCGGTTGCTGTTCATGCCGGTCGGCAAAAGCCTGACCGCCAGCGGCGCCGCGCTGCCGCACATCACCCTGACCCGCGCAGACGGTGACCAGCACCGCTTCCTGCAGGCCGATCGCGACAGCTACAGCGGCGTGCGCGCCTATTACTACGAGGTCAACAGCGCCGAGAAGAAGGAGGCCATCGCCGGCGCCGGCGACAACCTCAAGGACCTGCGCCACACCTACACCGACCAGCAATCAGCCCTGCACGCAGCCCGAGGCGAGTGGTCCCGCCTGCAGCGCGGTACGGCCACCCTCAGCTACACCCTGGCCAAGGGTCGGCCGGACCTGATTCCGGAGCTCACCTACAGCCTCACCGGCATCAAGGCCGAGATCGGTGCCATCGTCTGGCTCGGCGCCAACGTGCGGCACAGCTTCACCGCAGACAGCTACACCACCAGCCTCGAGCTGGAATCCAAACTGCCGGACGCCGACGACGTCGCCGAGCTGGCGGAGGCGGGCCACTACACCGGCGTGCTGGCCTGGTACCGCGACGAGAAGACCGGCGAACAGCACAAACTCACCGAAGGCGACCTGTCCAGCCCGCTGCGCCTGGTCCACCTCTACCAAAGCAAAGCGAGCGCCCAGCGCGCCCTGGAGCGCGAATGGAAACGGATGCAACCAAAGCTGTAAGCTCCGCAACCAACAAACTGAATTGCGGCCTAGACGGTGGCGAAAGTGGCTGGGGTAAAGAAATCATTTCAGGACAATTTTTTGGTATGCGCCAAGGAAAAATTAGCCAAACCAAATACAAACATGGGAGCGGTTTTCCTCTCTTGTTTTCATAGTGATCCTAGCGTCGACTCTCAACTGGACTTTTTTTGTCGCAGCCAGGTGGCAAATGAGTTGGATCAGTTCTTCGCCTCAAAGCCAAGACTCGGCAGTGGGGGTTGGGGGGCTACTCATTTTCAAACGCTCATGCGGAATGTGTTGCAGTTTGCTGAAGCGAACGATCTTTCACAGTTACTAGGCTATATGCGAATGTTAGAAAAGATCTATTCTTAGGGGAGTCAAAACCCGGCGCTTGGCCGGGTTCTTATATCAGCCGGACGTTTCCGCCAACGCTTGTAATAGCCGAACGACATGCTGCTGGTCTGCCTCGGTCAACTGGCTGAACAGTTCCAACACGTCCAGATTCATATCGCTCAACTCGCGTTCATGCTCGCGTGGTTGCCCTTTGTTGTTCTCCGACATGTTTACTCCTTACACGTCAACCCGGGCGCCCGGCGCCTTGTAGCGCCTCCCAACGGCCCGGAGAACAATCGATTTTCAACACATCCCGGCGGGTCATCAGCGGACAATTGTCGGATATTCACGCACCGACAATGATCAGCTCGTCCCAGTTGGTGGTGTAGCACAGGCTCTTCATGTCCCGGCGCATGCCCCACTCAGGCTGGGCGGGCACGCGGCCCAGGCGCACGGTGCCACGGCCTTCGCGCTTGTTGATTTCGTCCACCACGCTCATCAATCGTTCAGCGCCACGCCGGGGCGGCGGTGCGAACAGGTCGGGGGTGGTCTCGCCGCGCTGGCTCAGGTCGATCAGCAGCACCGCGCATTTCGAATACGCATAGCCGGGGCGGTAAATATGCCGCAGCCCGCGCAGGGCAACCGCCAGCAGCTCGCGCGTGTCGTCCGTGGGGGTCGCCAGCGGGCAGGTGATGCAGTTGGCGTACCGGGGCAGCTCCGGGTTGTGGTACTGCGTCTGCAGGCTGACCTGCAGCGCACCGCACAGCGACTGCTGCTGGCGTAGCTTCTCGGCGGCGCGGGTCACGTAGGTGGCCATCGCCTCCTGGATGGGTGCGAGGTCGCGCAGCTTGCGGCCAAACATCTTGCTCGAGCAGATTGCCTGTTTCGGTGGCGGCCCCTCGTTCATGCCGATGCAACTGATGCCGCGCAATTCGCGCGCGGTGCGCTCCAGGGTCACGCCGAAGGTCTTGCGCAGCGTGCCGATGTCGTACTGGGCGAGGTCCCACGCCGTTTTGATACCCAGCGGCCGCAAGCGGGCAGCCAGGCGCCGGCCAACGCCCCAGACTTCACTCACCGCGGCGATGCGCAGCAGCCGTTCCTGCCGGGCCGGATCTGTCAGGTCCACCACGCCGCCGGTGGCCGGCCATTTCTTCGCGGCCCAGTTGGCCAGCTTCGCCAGCGTCTTCGTCGTGCTGATGCCCACGCCCACCGGCATCCCGACCCATTGCAGCAACCGGGCACGGATGCGCTTGCCGTACTCGGTCAAATCCTCCTGCACGCCGGTCATGTCGCCCCAGGCCTCATCGATCGAATACACCTCGATCGCCGGCAGCATGCTCGCCAGCACCGTCATCACCCGATTGCTGATATCGGCATACAGCGTGTAGTTGCTCGATCGCACCACCACGCCAGCGGCGGCCAACTGGTCGCGCACCTGGAAGAACGGCGCACCCATGGGAATGCCGAGCTGCTTCACCTCACTGGTCCGCGCGATCACGCAGCCATCGTTGTTCGAGAGCACCACCACCGGCTTGCGCTTGAGCGACGGCTGGCAAATCCGCTCGCAGCTGCAGTAGAAGGAATTGCAATCGATCAGCGCGAAGATGGGCATGCTCAGCGCCCCACGTAGCTGATGACCCAGCGCACCATGCCGAAAATCTCGACCAGCTCCTCGAGCTCCAGGTTGATCGGCTTGGCGAAGGCGTGGGCCGCTTTAAGCACCAGGCGCCCCTCGGCGTCCTCCGTAAGCAAGCGCACCCGGTACTGGCTTTCACCATCCAGGCCGGCGACCACGTAACAGTCCGGTACGCAGCGGGCCGAGCGATCCACCACCAGGCGATCGCCCGGGTACATGCCAAAGCCCAGCAGGCTGTCATCGTCGACCCGCACCACCCAGATCTGCGGCGCGCCCAGGCCCACCAGGCTATCGAGCGACAGGCCGGCTTCCTTCTCGTCCTCGGCGGGCGACTGGAAGCCC
Organism: Stutzerimonas stutzeri; assembly: GCF_009789555.1. NCBI lineage: Bacteria > Pseudomonadati > Pseudomonadota > Gammaproteobacteria > Pseudomonadales > Pseudomonadaceae > Stutzerimonas > Stutzerimonas stutzeri. The sequence continues at coordinate 3,475,270 of NZ_CP046902.1, read as the reverse complement.
GTGATGCGCAGCTCTGCCGCCTCCGGCAGCAGATGCCGCAGCCGATCCTCGCGGCCCAGAATGGTCAACGTCATAGAGCAACATCCAAATACTGTATGGGTATACAGTAAAACGAAAGTGACCCCCCGCGGTCAATCGAGAACATCAGCGCGATGACGGGAGGCAACCATGTGCGGTGGCGTTGAAGCGAGAGACGCGGAAAAGGCCTACAAGGTCTACTTTCCCAGCCCCAAGGCCGCATTCCCAGTGATGCTCGAGGGCGGCGAATCCCTTGGCTGGGTCAAGTGGGGCAGGCGCCGCGAAGAACCCGGCCAGGGCCCGCAGGGCGGCTGGGCGCGGCTGGAAACGGTAGAGAAGGGCGGCTGGGCGAAGTACGAGCCGCTACGGGCGTACGGCCTGGTCCAGCGCTATATGGAGAAGGGGCAACCCGACGAGAAGGGGAAAAAGCAGTCGCACTGGTTCGATATGCAGCCCGGCTACGCCCTGGACTGCCTGGTACTGGGGGAGGGCGATCAGCGGCGAGTGTATGTGGTCACCAGCACGCCACCTGAAGAATATTCGTGGATTCATGACCGGTGGCCGATGGTGCGCAGCGCATCGAATACAGACCTTACTAACTAAAGCTATTCGTGCGATGTAAGGGTTGTGCTAAGCAGGTTACAACAAGATCGGTCAGAAAGTTTCTGCTTGATTGCTTTATGGGTTTATGGGTTTAGCAGGGAAAAGCGACTGAAATGAACGAGCCGGCCAAGGGCTTAAACCAAGCCTCCCACTTCATCGCGATCATGCCTATTGTGGGTGCCCACGACAGGAGCAAGAACACCCGAATGGTCCAGCGCACAAAACATTGCTGCTGGTTGATCTCTCTTTTCGCTGTCGTTAGTAGATTTTGAAGATGCTTCGGATATGTCCCTATGCGTTTTTCAATCTGGCTCAGGGCTATATCAAGGCTGCTGTCTAGCCGTTTTATGTTGAGCCACTGGTTGGCTAGGATCCCACTGAAGATAAGCGAGACCATGAGTATCCCGGCGGCAGTCGCCGTAGTTTCTATGCCGGTGCTGGCCTTACTTAAAATTACCAGAGCGCCAAACGATATTGGTAGCGCTAGAAGCTTACCACCGATGTCGCTGAAGGCAGCGCTGAGTTTCGATCCGTAATCAAGCTCTGCCTGCGCCAGGTCCTTCTTGGCCTTGTCAAACGAAAAACCATGTATATACGTTTGAAAATTTTTCCAATACGTATCTAGCAGTTCCTTCCAATTCATCAGAAGAAACTGAAACAAGTTATTCTTTGCGGTTTCAGGAGCATCGTTCACTAGTTCAGACACTGCCAGATTGAATATTGCTTTACGCTCTTCTAGATGAAGTTTGGAATCGTTAGCTGGGTTCGCGAGCTGATCAATAAGAGCCAAATGGCTAAGCTGTGCTTCTAAAATCCCTGGCTCAACAGTAGTTGCAATCGTAAATGTTTTGGGTGGCTTACCGTTGTCAGCTGGAACTGCGAATATAAGATTTATATGTGATGGGCTTGACTGGCTGTCCGCTAACATTACTATCTTAGATAAATTTACGATGAGCCGGCAGCAGCTTTTTAATTTGCTGTATATTTCGTTTTTTATGCCGTCTGTAGAAGCCCAGTCGTGTTCTGCAATATAAACGCAGTCAGGAATCAGCCCATGGCCAAGCGATGGTGTCGCTCTAATGAATTCTTCAAATGAGGTGTAAAAGCCAGCTAAGTCAGAATTTGGCAGAAGGAACTCAAAGTTAGCGCTGTTGTCGCCACCCAGCCGCTCATAGGTAAAGCGGCCAAACTGTTCATCTATAGAGCGACATTCATTTATTAAGCATAGCAACGTATCGCTTGCCCGGCCCTTGAATAGGAATTGCCCTCCTTGAATAGGAGGGCAGCCAGCAGCTCTATAAAGCGCTACTACTTTTTCAAACATGATTACAAACCTTAAGAGACACGCTTATTAAGTTCTGCTTCAATCAATTTTCTAAGCTTGTCTGAAATATCAGAAAGTATGATCTTGCCTTCTTCTTTATTGTACCATACGGCGCTGTTTGCGGTTGTTCCAAGAGCTCCTCTTTCAAATTGGACGGACCACCGGTTAGATACACCTTTGATTTTAATCTTTTTGTTTAACGCTTGAGAGTGAACCGAAAACTCTTCCGGTATCTGGTTTGCTTCGTTGTTCAAGTGCTCGGTCAGGTTATCCAAAGCTTCGACTAGGTCCGCTCGTTCAGCAGGAATAGCGCTTGCTGCGGCCTGTTGTACTCCACGCAAGGTAGCCTTGCCGTTGCCAGTGCCATCACCTAAGTCCTCAAGCTTTTTCTGTAAATAGGCAATAACATTTTCTTTCGCCTGCAGCGCGTAGCTTCTCAAAGATTCATCTTCTCGAAAAAAATCTTCAACGGCGTCAATGGCGTTATTAGTCGCTCTGGAGGAAGCAATCCCAGGTGTGCAGCCAAGGGCATTGATAAAGTATGCAGATGCTTCGCTATCTCTTCCTTTGCTTACGAAGCATAGGTACGTTTTGTCTATAGGATCGTCCGGGTTTTCTTCCGGAGTATCACCTTCGTCTGGGTTTTCAGTTGCGTTTATAGCCTCTGAAAGTCGCGCCATATTGATGCGAGCTGCTTGTTGAACCTTAGACATGTCGATGTCTACGCTTTCGATTGGAACGTAGTCATCACCTAGTCTCAAACCGCTTCGCTGCTTGATGTTGGCAATGAGCAAGAAAGAGACGCTGTTGTAGATATAGCTAGCAAAGAGTGTATGCCCTCCAGTGGCTAAGGTTTCTTGCTTCGCTTGCTCAACAAGCTCGTCGAGTGCGACATGGGTAAGTAGTTCGAACGCGGCCGCGTCATACGAACTCACAAAGCTGTTCGCAGTGGCCGGGAAGGGGCCTTGCCGGCCCGTTTGTGCGAACTGCCCCCAAGCGACGTTATTACCTGGCTTCCCCAAAATGGTGTGAATACCACTCACAAGCGATTGCACAGTCGGCAAGCTCACATCGAACAATGGCTTCTTGACTATAGTTTTGAGGTCTACCTCGGTGGAGTACTGTTCTTTCTCAAAGCTGTGGATCACCGCGTGCTTTAATTCAAATGCCATTGTTCCCCCTAGAAGCCGTTATTGAATTCGTTGTGATTTTTATTTAAGAGCGGGACTGAAGCTGAATAATCAGCCTCCTTGCCACCTGCTTTTGATTCTAAGTATCTTTGCTAAAAGCATTCTGCGATGTGCGATGCCCAAGCAATGGGAAGATCGACCTGAGCATTGTTCACAGTGAATGGGTCATCAATTGGACTCCCGGTCGTGGGGCTACCGGCAGCGTCTGCCGGTGATGATGTACAGCACGTCAGCATCGCTGCGGGCGGCGAGCGCTTGCAGGTAGTCGATGGGGATGATCGAAGTGCCGTTCTCGAAGCGCTTTTGCATGTAGTCGGTCTGGCCGGCGAGGTGGGCCAGCTCATGCACTTGCAGGCCGAGGCGCTTGCGCTCCTCGAGCAGGCGGTCGCCGAAGTGGCGGGGTTGGTCGTCCAGGTCGATTACGGCGGCGCTCATGAGTCTCTCCTTGCTACCTTGGATCGGTGTTCACACCGCAAAATGTCGGGCGAGTTTTTTGGGTTCCAGCAACTCGCCCGTGTCGGCATCGATTACTTCACCGATCATCCTGTCTATACGGAATGTTCTTTGTTCGTTGCGATCCTGGCACTCGCCCTTCAGATAGGCCTGGCTTACGGAGTGGACCGTTACGGTCCGCGTTGTGACTACGCCCTGGCTGTCTTCGTAGGTGAACGCCACCGTGCCGCGTTTCCAGCCGGTCCGGATCGCCCTCGTCTTCTTAGGGGCAGCAGTCAGCGGGTCCGGCTCAGGTTGGCGCACAGGTTCTGGCAGGCCGAGCCGCTTGCGTTCGCTCGGTGTCAGTAGTTTTGGCTTGGATACCTGACCGGCCGGGACGCCGAGCCTTGGCTTCCTGCTCCGAACTAGATCGACGATCGCCCAGATTGGCCAGCCAAAGGCGGTGATCACCCCGAACAACCCGAACAGCGCGCTAGCTGTGTCGCTCGAGGGCGACGCTTTCATCAGGCCACCAGCTGTCATAGCCGCAAGCGTTGCGGCCAAGCCAACCCAAAAAATTTTCAGGCGAGGCATGCCATCTAGGCGAACTACGGAAGGGTTGATCGTGCCAGCGAACCAGCCGCTCATCACGACAATGGACAGAAAGATCATTGCGTCCTGCATTCCGGTTGGCTCCTTGCCTACTCACTCACCGCTGAGTGAGCTCAGTGGTCAGATTCATGTTCGTAGCGGCCAGCAGACTCGGCCAGCGCTGATGCCATCCGCCGCATCGTGGCGCGGTCGCTGTCTGGCATCGCACGGTAGTGGTTGAGCACCTGGGACTCATCTTCGCTGAGACCCTCGGCGCTTAAAGGCGTGCGCTTGCCAGTCAGCACGTACAGCACATCTACACCAGCCGTCATCACGCCGTTCAGGTAGGCAGCGTCCGGGCTTCGCTCGTCGGACTCGTACTTGCCCTGAGCGTTGGCTTTCACACCGCCAAGCGCTCCGAAATCCCCTTGTGAGAGGCCGAGTCGCTTCCTTTCTTCGCGTAGGCGTTCGCCAAGACCACTCATTTGAATAGAAATTCCCGTTGACACCACTCAAATGAGTGATATTCTTCTGCCACATTGAATGCTTTTGAATGGTTTTGAATCATGCCAGCCACACGCACCCGCAAACAAGCTAAGGAATGGCTCGCTAAACAGGGCAAGACCGTCCAGGAATTTGCCCGCGAGCACAGCCTCGATCCGTTTACCTGCTATCAGGTGCTTTCCGGAGCGAAGAAGGGTGCCCGTGGCGAATCCCACCGAGCCGCTGTGCTGCTGGGGATCAAGGAAGGCGTGGTTGCCGACCTGCCCGATGAATATGGCCGCCGTGCGACAGATATCGGCGCTGTGATTTCAAAGTAATGGCTCAGGCCCCAGCGAGAAACCAGAAGATGAAGCGCACCGTTCTAGACACCCGCCGGCAAGTGATGAGTGCAGTGGTGTGCGAATACCCAGGTGGCCGTGAATGCGCCGCCGCGCGGCTGGGCCTGCCGATCAAGAAGCTGGACAACCACGTCTACGAAAGCGCCGGTAGCCGCCCGCTCTCCGATGAGCAACTGCATCAGCTCGAGCAAGAGGCCGGCACCACGCATTTCCCTGACTATGTCGCTGCGCTGTATGGCGGCGTGTTCGTACCGGTCGCCAACCCGGACGAACTGGACAACATCGAGCTGTATGAGCGCTGCATGAAAACCGCCGTCAAGCGCGGTGCAGTGGACAAGATCATTGCCGAGGCGTTGAGCAACGGCGAAATCGACGACCGGGAAGCGAGGGCCATCCTCGACGCCCACCGCCAGCACATGGCGGCGCGGCATTCGGAAGTACATGCGGTGATCGTGCTGCACCAGGTGCGCAAGCCCGGGCAGAACTGAAGGAAGAAGTCGGCGCGTTGCGTCAGTAATTACCGGCCAGGCCGGACCGCGACTGGCGGTGGGGAGGATGAGTGAGCGTTGCCCATAACGGTGGTTACAAGTGTCTGTGCCCGGCATGCGGGAGCCGAATGCGGATCCGCAACTCGGAATCGCAGACGCCGACATTCAAGACGATGTACGCGCAGTGCACCTCAATCGCCTGCGGCGCGACCTACAGCGGTTCGCTGACCTGGGACCACGAATTGAGCCCCTCTGGCCTGGACCGCCCCCGGGTGCGATTGCCAGTGGCGCCCTCGGTGCAGCGGATGCAGGCGCTACGCGACAGCCGCGAGAAAACCGATCAACTCGACATGCTGGACCACATGGAACCGGAGGCCGTACACGCATGAACATCACCACTGAAGGCAACGCCCAGGAATACCGCTCCACCATGCAGCAGGCCGCGCTGGCCTTCTTGCAACGCCACCAGGGCGAGCACCTGGCTGACGATGGCCATCTGTACGACCGCGCCGTGAGCTACCTGGTCAACGCGCTGGACGTACCGGCATTCATGGCGGACCGCCTGGCTTACCTGGCCATGACGGAACTCGACCACAAGCCGCGCTCGGTGCCGATCGGCATTGATTACGGCACAGGTGATTCGTACACCGTGGCCCTGCTGCATTACTCGACGGGCGAGACGGTATTGATCCCACGCCGCCACCTCCCGCTGCGCCTGCAGCCGCCCGCGGCGCCCCAGGCTGCAGCAGCCGCTCACTGATCATCCCCTGAATTGACCCATTCCCATGCCCGCCGTTGAGCGGGTAGGGGGAAGTTGCGCCCGAATGGTGGCTTTTATGTGTGACATCACTCTAGAAATCAGGCTCAAGCCCGCCCAGGCCAAAGCCTATCTGCGCTGGCTGACCAGCCAGTACGAAAAACTCATGGCGGCGTGCTGGTTCGACGACAAGTATCGCTACACGCCGCAAGGCCTGCGCGGCCCGAAGATCCTGGCCGATCACCCGCATATCGCAGGGCTCAACCGCACCATGCGCGAGCTGGTCAAGCTGCTGAAGGAAGCGGGGGTGCCGGCATGAGCACGCTGAGTCGTTGCGAAGCGCTGGCAAATGACCCGGCGCGTTACATCTTCAAGATGCACCTGGGAAGCCTGAAGGCGGCAACCACCTACGAGACGCAGCGCAGCGATGCCATGAGGCTGACCCGCCATCTCGGTGGCCTGTTGGAGTGCGACGTCATTTCATGCGAAACGCACAACGCGCTGCTCGATGAGCTGCATGCCTTCGTCTGGGGAGAGGCCCGCCCATGAAAGCCCGCAAGCCGAAGACCGAACAGTCCCCGCCACCGGCGCCGATTGAGTGGACGCGCGCCGATCCGGCCGATCTGGCCAAGTTCGACCCGGCGTCGAAGGTCTGCACCATGAATTGCGGCCCTCATCGCCTCGACCCGCGTACCCGCGCCGAACGCCTGTTGCTGTGCGACGACTGCATCGTCATAGGGGGGGCGCACGCATGAAATCCATGGACAACGCCATCCGCACCGAGGTGCTAGCGCGCCTGGAGAAGAACTACGGCCTAAAGCGCATCGGAGGCACTCCATACCTTCGTAAGGGCAAGTGCCCCAGCTGCGGCAAGCTGGAGTTGTATTCCCGCTACGACGAGCCGTGGTTCATCAAGTGCGGGCGCGAGAGCAAATGCGGTCAGCAGTGGCACGTCAAAGAACTGTTCGACGACCTGTTCGACGACTGGAGCAAGCGCGCTCCGGCCACCGAGCAGGACCCGACCGCCACGGCAAAAAGCTACCTGCAAGGCGCGCGCGGCTTTCACCTGGAGCGGATCGCCGGCTGGTACACCCAGGAGAATTACTGGAGCCGTGAACTGGGCATCGGCTCGGCTACGGTGCGCTTCCCGCTGGAGAAGGGCGGCTATTGGGAGCGATTGATCGATCGCCCGCACCGCTTCGGCAAGCAGAAGGCGCGCTTCGCCCCGGGCCAGTCCATGAGGAGCCACTGGTGGTGCCCGCCGTCGCTGGATCTGCTTGGGGTACGGGAGCTGTGGATCGTCGAGGGCATCTTCGACGCCATTGCGCTACTGCACCACGGCATCGATGCCGTCTCGGCGATGAGCAGCAACGCGTTCCCGGCCGAGTCGCTCAAGGCGCTGGCCAAGGCCTGCGCGGATGCCGATAAAAGGCTGCCGAAGCTGGTCTGGGCGTTGGACAACGAGCCGGGCGCGCATCGCTACACCCGCCGCTGGGTGAAGATGGCCCGCGAGCTGGGCTTCACCTGCGAGGCCGCGCAGATCGCGCAGGGCGACCGCAAGGTGGACTGGAATGATCTGCATCAGCGCTGGATGTTCCTGGACGAGGACAAGCGCGCCGAGCAGATCGAACGGGACCTCAAGGCAGCCCGTCACCAGGGCGCGTTGCTGATCGCTGAAAACGCCTCCGAAAAGGCGATGCTGATCTACGAGTGGGATGAAACCAGCGAGTTTCATTTCGGCTTCGGCAACCGGATGTACTGGTTCAAGCTCGATCTGGAGAAATTCAACAAGGCGGTGCAAGGCCTCGAGGACGGTGACTCGCAAGGGGAGCAGCAGCTCACCCGCCAGGAGATTCGCGACAAGGCGCTGCGCATGGCCGGCTGCGTCGTCGAGATCGCCAACTGCTACCCCAAGGCTCTGTACTTCCAGCGCAATGAGGTGACGGACGAGTCCTGGTACTACTTCCGCGTCGATTTCCCGCATGACGAACCCACGGTGCGCAACACCTTCACCGGTGGCCAGGTGGCGGCGGCGAGCGAGTTCAAGAAACGCTTGCTCGGCATGGCCGCGGGCGCGGTGTTCACCGGCAGCGGCAGCCAGCTCGACAAGATCATGAAGGCCCAGCTCTACGGGCTCAAAACCGTCAAGACCATCGATTACATCGGCTATAGCAAGGAGCACGGCTGCTACGTGTTCGGCGATTTGGCCGTGCGTGGCGGCGTGGTCGAGAAGGCCAACGCCGAGGACTACTTCGAATTCAAGCAGCTGCGCCTGAAGACGCTGCAGAAGTCGATCCGCCTGGAGATCGCCCGTACCGACGAGGGCTACCGCGCCGAGTGGCTCGACTGGCTGTGGACCTGCTTTGGCGCGCAGGGCATTGTCGCGCTGGCGTTCTGGTTCGGCTCGCTGTTCGCCGAACAGATCCGCGACGAGTACCAGTCGTTTCCGTTCCTGGAAGTGACCGGCGAGGCCGGCGCGGGCAAGTCTACCTTGCTGATGTTCCTCTGGAAGCTGCTCGGCCGGCCGGACGAGGAGGGCAAAGACCCCTCGAAAATGTCCAAGGCGGGCCTGCGCCGCTGGATGGGCCAGGTGTCCGGCATGCCGCTGGTCCTGCTCGAGGCCGACCGCAGCGACAACGACCGCACCGCCGCCAAGGCCTACGACTGGGACGAGCTCAAGCCGCTGTTCAACGGTGGCACCCTGGGCGTCACCGGTGTGAAGACAGCCGGCAACGAAACCTACGAGCCGCCGTTTCGCGGGACGATCGTCATCAGCCAGAACGCCACCGTGGCGGCGAGCGAGGCGATCCTCACCCGCATCGTCAAGCTGCACTTCGTGCGGCCCGAGGTCACCGCGGCCAGCCGTGCCGCCGCGGACAACCTCAACCATCTGAGCGCCATGGACGTGTCGTACTTCCTGCTGATGGCGGCGAAGGGCGAAAGCACGGTGCTGGAAACCTTTCGCCAGCAGGTCAAGGTGCATGAGGCCGCGCTGCGCGAGCTGAAAGACATCCGCATCGAGCGAATCATCAAGAACCACGCCCAGCTGCTGGCCATGCTCGATGCGCTGCGCGGGGTGGTGACCATGACCGATCGCCAGCACGCCGCGGCTCAGCGGGAGCTGATTGCCATGGCCCTGGCCCGCCAGAACGCCGTGAATTCCGACCCGACGGAAGTGGCCGAGTTCTGGGAGGTGTTCGACTACCTGCAAGGCCTCAACGACGAGCCGGTGGTTGACCACAGCAAGAAGCCCGAGGTGATTGCCATCAACCTCAACGAGTTCTGCGAGCGCGCCGCCGAGCACAAACAGAAGCTGGCCGACATCGGCACGCTGCGCAACCTGCTGCCCAACAGCCGCAGCCGCAAATTCATCGAGAAAAACCGCGCCGTCGACAGCGCCGTCCGCGACGCCTTCAACCGCCGCAACCCCATGTCCGGCCGCTGCCCCACGGTGAAGTGCTGGATGTTCCAAAACCCCGACGCCAAGCGCGGCAACGCTTGAGCGTCGAGCAACACCCCAACCCAAGGAGAAGCACCATGCAACGCACCCGCTCTATCGGTTCCCGGACAGGCCACACAACGCCGCCGCCAGCCGCGAAATACGCGGTAGTCACCAACCCGGGGACGCTGTTTCAAGCAGTCGACGTGTACTCAGCCACATTGCAAAGCGCACAGGAATGGGCTGCATCGACCCGCGAGCCGGGTCTTGAGGTCGACGTGATGCGCGTCAGGCCAGACGGCTCGCTGACAACCGAGTTCTGAGAGGCCCACTAAGGAGAAGCACCATGCAGCACTACGACGAAGACGAAGACAGCTCAGGTCTGCGCGCCTGGCTATTGGAGCGGCTGGCCTCATGGGGCTGGGTGGCAAGCGGGCTGGCCCTGCTAGTCACCGGCGCGAACCACCTGACCGATCTGTTCCTGCTGATCGCACGCTGAAACAACAAGGCCCCGGTGAGCGGCAACTCACCAGGGCCTGACCAACCAAGGAGAAGCACCATGCAAGTGAATCAACCGAAGGAAGGCGGGGCAGAGCATAACGCCTTGGAGCCCCTGCGCCCAACTATGGCCAGCCATCCGCTGACGCCCAGCACCTGCGAAATCTGCGGCCAAAACCGTGCTACGCGGAAGCATCAGTTGTGCAGCCGCATCCGTCAGCGCCGCTGGGCAGCCGAGTGGGCTGCCTACCAGGCCGAAGTCGCCGCCAATAAAGCCCAGGAGCGCCGCCGCTATGCCCGTTGAAATTCGCACCCGCTATACCGGCATGACTTATGTGGCAACCGTGCGCGGCGAGAAGAAATCCGCCAGCAACACCATGGGCGCCCGCTGGGCGGCCGAAGCCCTGGCCCGCAAGCTGGACCTGGACCCAACACTGCTGCGTGAAACCCAGCGCGACCCGCTGCGCAGTGGTGTGGAGTTGTTTGTTCATCCAGGCGCGGTGAAGGCCAAAGAGGCGAGCTGTGGCTGACGAGGTTCGCCAGCACATGCTCGAGTGCGAAGCCCGCACCTGGTTGCGCAACGGCTACGACACGCCCGAGCGCATCGAAGAGCTCACGCTGGCGATCGCCAAAAGGCGAGGCCAGGCCAGTGCCGAGCGCCTGGTCGAGGAAATGCGTCGGCAGTGGCGACGGCGGGCCGATTGGCTCAGCTAGGAATCACCACCATCAATTCGAGGCCCGGCGACGGGCCTCAAGTTCGAGCGGAACATAGACTCCCGTTGTTTCGATCAGGTGAACACGACCATGCACGAAGGCGTCGAGGTGCGCGGCAACTCGCTGCGCGTCTATTTTAGGTACCAGGGCGAGCTGTGCCGCGAGCCCATCGAGGGGGACTCGACCCCCGCCAATATCGAGCAGGCCAGCCGGCTGGCCGGACTGATCCGCCATGAGATCAAGCACGGCACGTTCAGCTATGCCCGGCACTTTCCTAATTCCAACCGAGTGAAAACGAACACCTTAGGCCATTTCATCGATCTGTGGCTGAACATCAAACGCAACGAGGTGGCGCCGTCCGGGTTCCGGGTGTACGAGGGGCGGGCAGAGCTGCACATCCGACCGAAGTGGGGCGCGTTGCAGGCGGACCAGATCGACCACCTGGACCTGCAGGAATGGGTGCAGGCGGATCTGATGCCGAAGCTGCACAACAAGACGGTGAATGAGATCATCGCCCTGGTGCGGCAGATCTTCCGGCTGTACCGGATGCGCAACCGGATGGCGCACGACCCTACCGAGGGGCTGCGGGTGCGGGTGCCCGATCGGGACGATCCGGATCCGTTCGATCGCAAGGAGATCGAGGCCATCCTCTCGGCGCGGACCGAACGCGAGCAGGAGCGCAACCTGGCGCAGTTCATGATTTGGGCAGGACCGCGCGTTTCCGAGGCAATGGCGCTCGCGTGGGAGGATGTGGTCGACCTGGACAAGGGCATCGTCCGCTTTCAGCGTTCCCAGGTGCGCGGCCACTACAAGGTGACGAAGACGCGGCGTTCGGCGCGCGAGGTGAAGCTGCTGCGGCCGGCACGCGAGGCCCTGCAGGCGCAGGCCGAACTGACCCGCGATCTGGAGCCGATACTGGTAGACGTTACCGAGCGCGACAACAAGACAGTGCGCGTGCGCAAGCTGCGCTTCGTGTTCCACAACACCAGCACCGGCGCGGCGCACACCAGTTCGGACATGCTGCTCAAGGGCTTCTGGCGGCCTCACCTGAAAGCGGCCGGCGTGCGCTTTCGCGGGCCGAACAACTGCCGGCACACGTTCGCCAGCCAGCTGCTCACCACCGGCGCGGTGCCGCTGGAGTGGATCGCCGACCAGATGGGGCACACGTCCACCGACATGATCCGCAAGCACTACGGCAAGTGGATCAACGACGACGGGCCAGACATGGTCGGCATCCTTGAACACGCGCTCAAGCTGTGATCCCAGCGAAACCACCCGAGGCGGCCTGCGAGCCGCCTTTTTCATGCCTTCGCGGCGGCTCCCGGTGGGCCAGTGTTCCCAAAATGAACCCAAGTAGGGTGGCGGAAGCAATTACGGCTAGTGAAATCAATGCCTTAGGTAATTTCACGTGAGAGTTCGAGTCTCTCCGTCCGCACCATTACATGATTGGCTGGTCCTCGGGATCGGAAATCGTCAAAAGCCCCGTGACCGGGGCTTTTTTGTGCCTGCAAATTGTGCGAGACGTCTTGACGCGCCGCTTGGGAGCGAAACCCCGACTGCCTGGCCTGCCTTCGATTCGACCGGCAGGGCGCGCATGGGTACGGATCGCAGGCGCCGCAGGGTTTGTGTGCCGGCGGGCAGCGCCCCCGGTGCCGAGCGATCCCGTGGGCGCCAGGCGCGTGCGCTCAGGGAATGGTTATGCGGCCTTCCTTGCCCGCTTCGCGAAAGCGCGCCTGCAATACGTCCGCCAGGCGTTGCTTGGCCTGATCTTCGCCATGGATGAGGCGGATCTCTGTCGGCCATTGCTTCATGTGCGTGACGAAACCGACCAGGTCGGCCTGGTCGGCATGAGCCGAATAGCCGCCTACGCTATCGATGCCGGCGCGGATGTCGATGCGTTCCCCGTCCAGAACCACGAACCCGCCTTCGGGTCCATGGGTCTGGATGTCCCGTCCGGGCGTGCCCTTGCCTTGATAGCCGACAAACACAACGTGATGTCTGGGATCGCCCAGCATGGCCTTCAGGTAGTTGACGATCCGCCCGCCCGAGCACATGCCGTTGCCGGCGATGACGATTGCAGGCCGCGCGGTTTCGGTGAGGTGCTGGACGATGCGCAGGTGTTCGTCGTGGTCGTCTACGGTGATCAGTTGCTTGAAGGACAGCGGCCTGCGTCCTTCCTCGAGGCGGTGCCTGGCGTCGTCGTCCCAGAAACCCTGTAGCGCCTTGTAGGTCCGGGTGAACCGGCCGGCGAGCGGCGAGTCGAGAATGATCGGAAGCTGCGGCCAGTCGATATCGGGTGCGCCTTCGGCGGCCGGCTTCCCGGGTTCGGCATGCGTGCCATGGGCCTGCGCCGACTCGCTTTTTTCGAACAGGATTTCTTCGAGCTCATACAGCAATTCCTGCGTCCGGCCGATGCTGAAGGACGGAATGAGCACCGTGCCCTGGTCTGCCAGCGCACGCTCGATGGCCGCCTGCAGTCGCTCGCGGCGGTGCGTGCGGTCTTCATGGCGACGGTCGCCGTAAGTGCTTTCCAGGATCAGCAGGTCGGCGCGTTCCGGCGGGACGAGGTCAGGCAGAATCGGCGAATGTGGCGCACCCAGATCGCCGCTGAAGACCACACGCTCGTCACCGCTACCGGCAGCGCTCAGGTCCAGTTCGACATAGGCCGACCCCAGCACGTGGCCGGCCGGTTGCAGGCGCACCTTGCAGGCGACCGTATCGGTCTCGTGAAGGGTAAACCAGTGGTCGTAGGGAAGCGCGATGATGCGTTGCTAGACAACCCTGAGGTAACGCTCCAATTGCTCCTGGTCGCGGCTGATCGAAAGGCGGAACGCGTCTTCGAGCACGATCGGCAGCAGCTCGGCCGAAGGCTCGCTGCAGAGAATAGGTCCGTTGAAGCCTGCAGCCAGCAGATTCGGAATACGCCCGACGTGGTCGATGTGAACGTGGGTCACGATCAATGCCTTGATGCCCTCGATCGGGAAATCAAGCGCCAGCTCGTCGTCGTGTTGTTCGTCGTCCTCGCCCTGAAACTGGCCGCAATCGATCAATACGCTGTTGGCCTCGTCCATCCACAATTGATGGCACGAGCCGGTGACGCCTTCGCGTGCGCCGTGGTGGACGAGTTTCGTGTGTTTCATCGCAATTCCTTGGCTCAAGGTGGTCGCGCTGAGGCTGGGCTGGACAGCGCGGGAAGCCATACAGCGGCTTTCCGTGCATTTGGGCAACTTGCCGAGTGGCATAGTTTCCGGTGTGAGCGCCGTGCCTGACGAAACGAAGCCCGCCAGGGGCGGGCTTCGCATGTAACCAGTGGGAATCGCGGCGTTCGCAGGCCGCGTGCGAGTCGTTTCGATCGATGAGAACCGGCTGGGCGCCGACGACCTAGATGAACGACTGCCTCGATGCGCCGCGTGGGAGGCGGTTTCGCCCTGGAAGTTGTTCCAGGCGACGCTGCCACTCGGTGCGCGCCGTCCTGGCAGGAGTCGGTTTCCCGGGGGTAGGTGCTGCTGGCGCCTTCGCTGCTTTCGCCGCCGCTCTGAGATCAGCGAGGCTTGGGGTCTTGCGCACGGGCTCGTTGGCCTTCTTTTCGACGGTGCGAAGGCAGAGCTTGCATGAAACCCGGCTGGCATCCGGGGTGGTGGCGAGACTCGAACCTGTGCGTCCGCATGCAGCGTTCTCTGGGGAGGCGGAGTAGTGGATGACCAAGGTATTGTTCCTGCTTTTTTTCGGGCGCGGGATAGTACACGTCATCGCCGTGGCGGTAAAAAAAGCGGCAACGAGTCGCTGCGCCGGGAGCAGCGAAACAGTGGTGCGCAGGAGGTGAAACGGGCGCCACCAGCGGCCTGAAGGCACTGTTCATTTGCTCGACGGAAATAGCGGAACACAGAGGCCAGCAGCGCTTCGGTCGAGCGGGGCTACGGCTGAGCTCTCGCAGTACGGTGGATCGGTGCTGGAGGCGGAACCCCGTGTGGCGGATGGGGCCAGTCCGCCGCACGGTTCGTCACCGCCAATGAGCCGGGCTCAGCGGGCCTGTGCGTCCTGCAATTGCTCTTGCGCCTCGGACAGCTTGCGTTGGCGTTTCTCGATCTTTTCCGGCGAGCCATCCGCCTGCGCTTCGCGCAGATCGGCCTCGCGTTCGACCACCTCGCGCCGTGCTTCGTCAATGGCGTCTTGCCTTTCGGCCTGTAGTCCTGCCTCGGTGCAGCTCGCCTGGAGCGACTTCAGCGCGGTTTCAAGACCCCGGATGCGCCCGTCGTGTCCCTGTTCCTGCGCTTGCTGCAATTTACGACGCACCTCCGCCTCCTTTTCGGCGCAACCCTGCGCCTGTGCCAGGCCAGCGGTGAGCATCAAACAGAACATCGAGAGTATGAAACGCATGCGAGGTGCTCCCTGAAAGGTCGTGGCCTCGATGCGATCACCGAGGCCGGTAGTCGGTTTAAAAAGGGCGGGCGGCTCAGCCTTCACCGTAGCGGACTAGAACCGGCCCTGAAGCGGATACTCCACGGCCAGGCGAATCTGGTCGGCGTCCAGCTCGGTCTGGTCGATATTGCCACGATGCACCGCGTAACGGGCGCTGAACGTCATCCCTTGGGCGGCCCCGCTCTGCACAACATAACGGGCTTCCAGGTCACGCTCCCAATGGCGTCCGTTACGGCCGTAGCCAAGGTAGGCATAGCCCCCGTTGGGGTCCGCATGGCTGCCGTCAATGCCATGACCGCGAATATAGGCCGCACTGAAACTCAGGCCTTCGATACCGTAGCCGGACATTGCCAGGTCGTAGCGCAATTGCCATGAGGCTTCGTTCGGGCCGTTGAAATCGGACAATGCCACCGCATTGGTGAGATAGATGGCCCCGCGGGTGACATAGTCGAACGGCGTACCCCCATCGACCTTCTGATAGCCCAGCGAAATTCGATGGGCGCCGCGATGATAGGTGCTCATCAGGCTCCAGGTGGCGTTGTCGATGTCGCCCGAACGCGCTTCACCCGTGTCCTGCGTGCGATACACATTCACGTTGAAGGACAACGCCTGCTCGTCATCGAGCGGCCAGGCATATACGGCGCCCAGGTAGTGCTGCCGCCAGGTTTCGTCGTAGCGCGCGCTGTAGAGAGCCAGCTTGAGACCCGTGGCTCCGTCATGGTTAGCGCCCAGAAAGTCGAACGAGTCGCCCTGTCTTGCGTTGGAGTAGTTCACGACGAATCCACGGTCGTGGCTGCTGGCATTGCGGTCGGTACTTTCTGTGAAATGACCGCCGCTGAGGGTCAGGTTGCTCCATGGCTGGCTGGTCATCGACAAGCCCGTCGCGGTTTCGGGCAACAGGCGACTGTCGGAGGAACCGAAAACGGGCGTCTTGACCCGCTGCTCGCCGTACTTCAGCACCGTGGACGACAGACGCAGTTTCGCCGCTGCGCCAGCACGGGCGTATTCGTCCTGGGGATGCCCCTCGTTATCCATCGCCAGCAGGCGAGCCTTGCCCGCGCGACCACCGCCGCTGTCCAGTTTTACCCCCAGATAGGCGTGAGCATCGAGACCGAAGCCGACCGTGCCCTGCGTGAACCCCGAGGTGTAGCTGCCCATCAGCCCATAGCCCCATTCTTCCGCCCGATCGTTGCGTTCGCCGTGTGGTTTCGTCGCATTGCGCGCGGCCCCGTTCAGGCTGCCGTGGCGGTAGTCACGGCGGTCATGGACGGTGCGGTTCAGCAGGGTCCATGAGGCATCTTCAACGAAGCCCGTCGCCTGTTCCTGCGCTCCTGCAGCGGTCACCAGTGGCAGGCAGGCAACCGGCAACGCCCATAGCCAGCGGCACGATTGTCTATTCATCGTCTGGCCCTAGAAGTACTTCAGCCAGGCGATATCACGACGGCGCTGCTTGAGTTGTGCGAACCAGCGGGTCGGAAAATAAAGCGCCACCGACAACATCGCTGCCCATAGCCAGATGCCGGCGAGGCTATCGAAGCCGTAGTAATCGCCCTGGTTCAGGCCCCAGGTCTGCACGGCGATCAGATACAGCGCCTTGAGTAGAAGCAGGTGCAAGACGTAGAAAAACATGGGCGCGCCGCCATACAGCGAAAGCACCTTCAGCACGGGGCGGCCTTCGAGCTGCTGAAACCAGGCGAGCAGCAGAAAACCGACGCCGATGGTTGGAATCAGGAACATCAGGGAAGGTGGGTACTTGGTGAGCGACATGAAGCTCATGAAGGTGCGTACGCCGTTCTCCATGTGGCTCCACGGCTTGTCGCCATAGACATTCAGGTAGCGGATGAGAGCGAAGCCCACCAGTAAACCGATCCCCGCTATCAACAGGCGGCGGGTACGCTGCGCAGGATCGGCCTCACGTGCGAACCAGGGACCGGCGCAGTAGCCCAGTGCGATCAGACCGATCCAGGGCAGGATGGGATACGTGGTCCGGGCACGCGTGTGCTCGGTGATTTCGAGGAAAGCGCGCTGATGCAGGATCGACCAGATCTCGAAGTACGGCGAATCCGCGGTAAGTGTGATGCCATCGAGCAGGTTGTGGCCGGCCACGATCACCAGGCCCAGCACTGCCAGCGCCGCACGCGGCATGTGGATAAGCGCGGACAGCACGATCATGCTCAAGCCGATCGCCCAGATGACCTGCAGCCACAGGGTCGGCGGTATGAAGGTTGCGTTCCAGGCGAAGTTCACCAGCGTCAATTCGAGGAACACGAGGAATAGGCCCCGCTTGAGCAGAAACGTCGATACTTCGCGGCGGCTGTGGGATTGCCCGTACAACCAGGCGGAAAGCCCGGTCAGGAACACGAAGACCGGCGCGCAGACCATGCTGCTGATACGGGTGAAGAACAGCTCCGGTGGCGTGTTGACCGGATCCATGGGGTCGCCTACCTGAACGTGCAGGAAAAACGTTTCCCTCACGTGATCGACAAGCATGAACAGCATGACCAGACCGCGCAATGCATCGATCGCCAGCATCCGCGTGCGAATCTGAGTCTGGACATGAAGGGATGAAATCGTACCGGCGGGAGGCATCGTGGCGGCGGCGTTGGCCATGGAAACGGCGTCCTTGGAATGAAACGGGACGCGAAAGTTATAGTATAACAACGCATTTTGGAATGGCCGCGCGCATAATTCGGACCGTTCCCGTCTCAGCGGTTATCGTCTGGATCCGGCGTCAGCTGCTGCAGCCGCGCGTACGCGCGGCGGCCGGGCTAGCGGCTACCGTCATCCAGGCGGTCCGAGCCGCGTCGGGCGTAGCGCGCAGCGAGACGCTCGACGGGCACACCGCAGGCGAACTGCAACGCCAGCAGGCGATTGTGTAGCGAGCGCCGCCACCAGCCGTCGCGCCGCCAGCGACGGGGGTCGACGCGCACGCCATCGTCCAGGCGAACGAATCGACCGCGTTGACGTAGATGCTTGACCAGTTCGACTTCCTCGAACAGGGGCCAGGGACTGTGCTGGCCGCTGTCGTGATAAGCCTGAGCCGTAACGAACAGGCCCTGGTCGCCGTAGGGCACACCGAACCGATTGCGCAACCGGACCAGACGCTCAAGCAGCACGCCCTGCCAGCCGGTGGGGTCGGCGAAGCGGAACATGAAATAACCACCCACCGCGCCCTCGGCGATGGCTGCCTGCATCGCGGATAGCGGGTTGTCATGCAGATGCGCGTCCGCATGCAGGAACCACAGCACGGAATGCTTCGCGTGACGGGCGCCGAGGCGCAGCTGCTCGCCCCGGCAGGGCGTGGCTGGCAGCCAGGTGACGGCGTGTCGCTCGCACAACAGCTGACATCGCTCGCTCGCCGCGGCATCCACGACAAGAATCTGGCCCTCGACCCCAGCGCCTTGAAACAGCGGGATAAGAGTGCCCAGCAGCTGTGCCAGGGGCTGTTCATCGTGCCAGCACGGAATGATCACGCTGAGGGCGCTCGGCTCACTCATCGCGACGGATTCCGGGTGCGCCCAGTACAGCGCGCAACCTTCGTCGCGCCGGGCGTTCGTCGTCGCGCAGCGCTGCGGCCAGCGGCACAAGATCCTGGGCGTGATCGACGTCGAAGGACTCGCCGACGATGGCGACCTCATGTCCTGCCTGTCGGCACAGGTGCGTGAGCGCGCTCGCGAGTCGATGAGTGCTCCAGGGCAAGTGGGTCAGATCGGGCCAGGAGCGATTGGACGCCATCAGCACGACACCGCCATCACGCGCACCGAGCAACACCGTATCGGCGCACTGCAGCCGTCGCGCGACATGCAGGTAGTCATCGGGACGCAGGGCAGGGCAGTCACTGCCGATGAATAGCAGTTGGCGATGGCCCCAGGCGCGCAACTGGGCGTCCAGCGCGTTCAGGCGCTCGCCGAGGTTGCCGTCGGGTTGCGCCATGCAGTGCGCCGCGCCGGCAATCGATTGCGCCCAGCCAAGATGTTGTACGTGGTCCGGGGCGATCACCCTGGCACCGGGCCACTGATGCAGGTCTTCCAAGGCGCAGGCGAGCATCGCCTGTGCGATGGACAGCGCGGCGTCCTGTCCCAGTGTGACCGCCAGGCGCTGCTTGGCATGACCGTGCGCGGGTTTTTTGCACAGCAGGACCAGACAGGGCGTCGCGCCCTCGTCGGTCGAACGGAATCGCTCTGCAAGCAAGGGGTGAGCCCTCCGCACTTTTGGCTACGCTGATGAGAGTGGTCGTTGATCGCCAGCGACTCATTCCGCCGGATGCTTACCGCGCTGGCGGGGCGGATCCACGCACACCGGAGTGACGATTGCGATGCGTGACACTTTACCGCTGCTCGATGCATTGCGCTTCCCGCCGATCCGGCGCAGCCGCCTGGAGATATTGCAGGTCAATCTCACCTACCGCTGCAACCAGCGCTGCCTGCATTGCCATGTGAACGCCGGTCCGACACGTACCGAGGCGATGACTGACGAAACCCTCGCCCTCCTGCATCGCGTGATCGATGCGCATCTGGTGCACACGCTCGACCTGACCGGCGGCGCCCCGGAAATGCACCCGCGCTTCGGTGAAATCGTCACGCATGCCCGCGGTGAAGGGTTGCGAGTCGTCGACCGCTGCAATCTGACCATTCTTGGCGAGCCCGGTTACGAGTACCTCGCAGGTTTTCTGGCCGATCAACAGGTCGAGGTGACCGCTTCGCTGCCGTGTTACTCGCGTGAGAACGTCGACCGGCAGCGCGGCGACGGCGTGTTCGAAGCCAGCATCGCCGCGCTGCGCCAGCTCAACCAACTGGGCTACGGCGAGGAGGGCGGTGCGCTGCTGCTCAACCTCGTCTACAACCCGCAGGGCCCCTCTTTGCCGCCGCCACAGGCGCAACTGGCGGCAGACTACAAGGCCCATCTGGCCGAGGATTTCGGCATCCGTTTCAATCACTTGCTGACCATTACCAATCAGCCGATCGCGCGGTTCGGCAGCACGCTGGTCAGCAAGGGGCAGTTCAACGAGTACATGCGGTTGTTGCGAGAGCGTTATCGGGCGGAAAATCTCGACGCGGTGATGTGCCGCACGCTGGTGAGCGTCGACTGGCAGGGCTATCTCTACGACTGTGACTTCAATCAGATGCTGGGCCTGTCCATGTCATTGCCCGGTGTGATTGGCCGAGACCGTGCCCACCTGCATGATCTGTTGAAACCATCGGGTCTGGGCGCGAACCCCATCGTCACCCGCGATCACTGTTACGCCTGTACCGCAGGCCAGGGCTCGAGCTGCGGTGGCGCCCTGAAGGACTGATCGACCGAATCGCACCAATAACCGAGCCGATGTCCTGGCGGTCATTCCCCCGCGTGCCACGAATCGCCGTAAACGGCGATCTCGATAAGTCGCGCACGTCGGCCGCGCTGGCCCATATTCATATATGAATTTAAATATTGAAATTATACGTATGTGGAGTAGGCTGTAGTGAACGGTCATCAACGCGGAGCTGAAGATGAAACTCGAACAGGCAGCCAGCAAGCCGGACATCGCCTCGCCCGAGGCAGGACGCGTAGCGCTGACGTTCTTCTTCAATCTCATGCGGTTATGGCAGTGCAGTGCCGAACAGCAGCGGGTCTTGCTCGGGTCGGTGGGTAACACGACCTATTTCAAATACAAGAAACTCCCGGAAGTGCGTTTGCCGCGCGATACGCTGGAGCGGATCTCCTATCTGATGGGTATCCACAAGGCGCTGAGGATTCTGTTCAGCAACCAGACGGAACGGGCGTACGAATGGGTCCACAAGCCCAATGATGCCGCACCGTTCAACGGTGTGAGCGCGCTGGACTACATGCTCGGTGGGCAGGTGGTCGACCTGGCCGACGTGCGCCGTTATCTGGACTGGGTGCGGGGCTGATGCGCGAGATCCTGCCGGCCTGGCGGCACGCGTACCGCATCATCAACAGCTCGTTTCCGCCATTGGCCGTATTCGAAGATACGCTCAGCCCGGACGACCTGGAGATCGCTTTCGCACTGGAGGCGATGACCAATGACCGGCTGCGCGAGGAGGCCGGGCTGTTGCAACGGGTCGGGCCGGGCGACCGCGTCAGCGGGCCGGGGTCGACAGTGGTGATGGCCGCGTTCACGCATATAGGCAATCCCAGCCGCTTCAGTGACGGCAGCTACGGGGTCTATTACTGCGCCAGTTCCATTGACGCCGCCATCGCCGAAACCAAGTTCCATCAGGAGCGGTTCCTGGCCGCCACGCATGAAGCCAATGTCGAGATCACCGTGCGCGCGTATATCAACAAGGTCGTCAAGCCCGTGCTCGATGTGCGCGACATGCCCGAGTTGCATCGGCCCGATCCGTCCGCCTATGGCGACAGCCAGGCATTCGCCCGTGAGCACCGTGACGGCAAGACCTGGGGGTTGCTCTACCGAAGCGTGCGCCTGGACGGCCATGAGTGCGTCGCGGCGTTCCGGCCACAGGCGGTGTCGCTGCCCGTGCAGGGGCCGCATCTGCGTTACGTCTGGGACGCTCGCGCAGGCGCCATTACCCACATCCTGCAAATGAGCGAAGTAAAGGTCTGACCGGCAGGGCTTGGTTCTTGAGTCCGATCAAGTCGTCGCAGGCGGTGGCCCGCTAACCTGAGCGCTCCAGTCGCTGCGAGCATGAGGCCATGGCGAAGAAATTCCCGATGAATCCTCCACATCCCGAGCGAATCTGCTGGGGATGCGACCGCTATTGCCCGGCGGATTCACTCGCCTGCGGCAACGGCGCCGGCCGCACCCAGCATCCGGCGGAAATGATAGGCGATGACTGGTACCTGCACGGCGACTGGGGTTTCGACCTGATAGCCTCCGACCGGCCGGACGCCAAGCGAGACTGAACGCCCCGTTCTGCCGGCTCGATGGCGCCGCTTTCCCTCGCTGGCCGCAAAATTCTTTTCACGGGACCGGCGACTAACGCTGCAACCGCAGGTACGCTTGGAACCAGCCGAAGCGTCGGCGAATGACCGTCCGGCGCGTCCTCGCGTGTCCCGCTTCAGAAAACCCCCAAGCGAACGATGAACTGGTGCAACGCCCACGTTGCTCGCCGCCGTGCGTCATCGCTGGTGGAGAGGGCACAGTCGCGGGCTTGCCTTCAATCCAGGCCAAACATGCCTAGCCCTACTCAGGAACCGAAACCATGCTGGTCGGTAGCTATAACGACGTTCTGGTGTTTTTCTCCTTCGTCGTCGCTGTGCTCGCTTCCTATACCGCACTCGACATGGCTGGGCGGGTGGCCACCGCGCAACACCGCGCGGCGCGCCTGTGGCTGGTCGGTGGGGCTTTTTCCATGGGGCTGGGTATCTGGTCGATGCACTTCATCGGCATGCTGGCGTTCAGCCTGCCGATTCCGCTCGGCTACGATCCGCTGATCACCGCCGGGTCACTGCTCATCGCCGTTGGCGCCTCGGCGATGGCGCTGTGGCTGGTCTCCCAGCGCGACCTGCCCTGGTTGCGTATCGTGCTGGGTGCGTTGCTGATCGGCGCGGGCATTACCGCGATGCACTACAGCGGCATGGCTGCGCTGCGCATGCAGCCCGGCATCGTTTATCACACCGGTTGGTTCATTGCGTCGGTCGTGGTGGCCGTAATCGCCGCGGGCGCCGCCCTGTGGCTGGCGTTTCGCCTGCGCGATAACCTCGCCCATCAACAACTCTGGCGGACCTGCGCGGCCCTGGTCATGGGGCTCGCGATCGCGGGCATGCACTACACCGGGATGGCAGCAGCGAGCTTTCCCGACGGCAGCTTCTGCGGTGCGTCCAATACAGGCGTCGACACCCAATGGCTGGCGTTGCTGGTAATCGTCCTGACCCTGGCCGTGCTGGCCATTACGCTGATCGTCTCGGTTCTCGACAGCCGAATGCAATCACGTACATCGCTGCTGGCCACGTCGCTGGAAAAGGCCAACAGCGAGCTGATCCAGCTGGCGTTGCATGACAACCTCACCCGATTGCCCAACCGGATTCTGCTGGAGGATCGCCTGAGCCAGGCGTTGGAGATCGCCAGGCGTGAGCGCTCCTGCTTTGCGGTGATGTTCATGGACCTGGACGGCTTCAAGGCGGTCAACGACGCCTACGGCCACCACATCGGCGACGAGTTGCTGGTAAGCGTTACCGAGCGCTTGCGTGCCTGCACGCGTGCGCAGGACACGCTCGCACGGCTGGGGGGCGACGAGTTCGTGTTGCTGGCGGCTATCGCGGACCCGGGCGATGCCGCGACGCTGGCCGACAAGCTGGTGCGGCGTATCGACGAGCCGTTCGACCTGTCGCGCTACGAACTGCGTGTCTCGCTCAGTATCGGCATCGCGGTGTACCCCGGTGATGGCGAGGGCGAGCGTGATTTGCTGCTGCACGCCGATGCGGCCATGTACCACACCAAAAGCGCTGGCCGGAACGGCTACAGCTTCTTCGAACCTTCGATGAATGCCAACGCTGTGGAACATCTGCAATTGCTGCACGACCTGCGCCTGGCCGAAGCGCGGGGAGAGCTGCGCCTGCACTACCAGCCGAAATTCGAAGCGCCGGCCGGCCCGGTGCGCGGGTTCGAGGCGTTATTGCGCTGGCAGCATCCGACACGCGGCCTGCTCGCGCCGGATGCGTTCCTGCCCCTGGCCGAGAAAACCGGCCTGATCATCCCGATGGGCAAGTGGGTATTGGAGGAGGCGTGCCGGCAACTGCGCGAATGGCATCTGCAAGGCTTCAGCCGCTGGAGCATCGCCGTCAACCTGTCGGCCGTGCAGTTCGATCAGCCGGACCTGCCGGACATGGTCGCCCAGATCTTGGCTCGCCATGCCATCGCGGCGGAGAAGCTCACGCTGGAAATCACCGAAACCGTGGCCATGCGCGATCCCGAGATGACCATCGAAGCGCTGAAAAAACTCACCGACCTCGGCGTCCGGGCCTCTATCGACGATTTCGGCACGGGCTATTCGAGCCTGCTGTACCTCAAGCGGCTACCGGCGAGCGAATTGAAGATCGACCGCGCGTTCGTCAAAGAGATGAGCGTCGGCAACGAGGATTCGGTGATCGTCTCGGCGATCATCGCCTTGGCCAAGGCGCTGGAACTCGAGGTCGTTGCCGAGGGCGTGGAAACGCCGGAACAGCAGACGTTCCTGACCGACCTCGGCTGCCAAACGCTGCAGGGCTTCCTGCTGGACCGGCCCATGACCGCGGCGCAAGTCCTCGCGCGCGCCGAACAGGCACGCAACGCACTGCCCGCCTGAGACCCGTATCGGCGCCGGCCCCGAAAGCCTCGCCGAGCCTCAGAACCAGCGGTCGTTGCGCTTGCGACCGCGCGTCATCGCCGGGATGATCAGCCCGGCCAGAAGGCCCGCGCCAGCGATGCTGCCGCCGTAGACCATGTAACGCATCAGCACTTGGTTGTTTTCGTCGCCGAGCCGCGCCTGGGCGTCACGCAGTTCCGACTCGGTCGCGGTGAGCGCGGTGTCCAGCGCCTGGCGACGGGCTTCCAGTTCATCGATCAGCGCCTTGCGCGAGTCGAGCGTCTCCTGCATGCCCTGCACACGTGTCTTCCAGCTGTCATCGATGGTTCGCAACTCTTCGCTGAGTTGGGCGACCTGCTGTTCCAACGCCGGCAAGCGCTCTGCCTGGCCGGGCATCGCTTGCAGATCGGCGCTGCGGATCCACACGCGGTCGCCATTTGCGCCGCGAACCTGGCTGTAGTCGCCCTGTGTGTCGAGCAGCTCGACCTTTTCGCCGGAGGTCAGTGTGCCAACGATGCGATAGCCGTCGGTGGGCCCGCTGCGTACGTAGGTCGCCAGGCTGTCGCTGACCCAGCGATCATTGGCGGCTTGCTGCGCCTGGACGGGTGCGATGACAGCCAGCAGGCCGGCAAAGAGTCCGGCATGCAATGCCGGGCGCGAAACGGCGGATTTGGAAACACGGGAAAGCAGAGCAAGAAGATGACGGGATATGGACATGGTGGTCTTCACGTGAAATGAAAAATGAAGGCCCCGGTGAGCGGGCCAAAAACGGAACCTGACGAGGCCTCGCCCGCTGTCTGGACAGCCTGAGGCCTATGGAGACGGCTGCTTGCGAGGGGGAGGATATGTTTCCCGGTACCAGGCGCATGGCCTGTAGCGCCGTCGTCCCTGTAGTCCTGCAGCTGACAGACAACGGGCAGGGCGCCAGGTTCACTCAATGGTCATACGATTGTGCATCCTGCCTCGGACGGTGCGCCGCTGGCAATCATGGCGGACCGATGGCAGGCAGCCCCGCGTGTGTGTTCGACGCAGGCTCACAAGACGCTGACAGCATGGGCCCGGATCATGATCTGCTCCTGGCGAAAGCGGCTTTCGAGTTGGTGCCGGTAGGCGCGCCACCAGGCGCGATCCAGCTCCGGGGCCATCACCTCGTAGATCACCAGGTCATCGCGCACTGTCTGTTCGCCATCTTCCAGCCAGAGGCCGTCGGCAGGCGCCCGGCTGTAGGCGGTCAGCCCATTGAAGCGTGCGACCAGTTCCTGACGAACCTCGCCGAACAGCGTTCTTGGCTGGGGGCGGTTATCGTTGTCGTACAGCGGAAGCAGCAGTTGAATCTGGTACATGCAAATCATCGCGCGGTTGGCTTCGGCATTTCGACCCTCGGCTGCCCGGTGAAATGCCTTCTTCGCCTCGGCAGGCGACAGCCGGCGCGACAGCGTCGGCCATGTCAAATCGATGGATGGGCCTGAATTCGCCCCGGCCGGCTGGCTCTAAGCAGGACAGATACAAGGAGAAGGCCAATGAACGCATCAAGCCCCGCGGTAGCGACCTTGCAGCACGCCCAGGACATCACGGCGCGCTGGTTGGACGGTGAATTGGGCGCCGAGCAGGCACAGCAGGCGCTGAAGTCGCTGTTCGACCAGTGGCAGGCCGGCGAGCCGGATAACGAGATCGAAGCGGTGGCGCAGGCATCATTGACCGCGGCCAGAATCGCGTTCCACGACTGGTTGCAGCGTGGCGAGAACTGCGAGGAGCTGGTGGCCCAGTTGCGCTGGATTCTCGACCCCTCGAAAGACGGTATGACCGATCCCGAACTCAATCTCCACGCGCCACATCGCCACGAATGATCACCGGCCCAACAGCACCACGATCACCGCTGCGAGCACCAGCGACAGGGCTTTCCAGAACAACACCGGGTTGCGCTCCATCAATGGCGGTCGTGCCCTGGCGAGATACGCCTTGCTAGGGTGACGCAGTTCGAAGACGAACTCGGACAGCGCCTCGTATCGTTTGTATGGGTCGGGGTGCAGCGCCTTGCGCAGCACATCATCGATCCAGGCTGGTACCGCGCGGTCGCAGTCGCGGATCGGGGTGTAGCTGAGCTTGTTCTGCGCGGCGCGGGTTCGGCACCGGGCAACACGGGCGCCATACGGCAGCTTGCCGCTCAGCATCTGATAGGTGATCACCGCCAGCGAAAACATGTCCGAGCGCGGTGTGCCG
Organism: Stutzerimonas stutzeri; assembly: GCF_009789555.1. Classification (NCBI taxonomy): domain Bacteria; kingdom Pseudomonadati; phylum Pseudomonadota; class Gammaproteobacteria; order Pseudomonadales; family Pseudomonadaceae; genus Stutzerimonas; species Stutzerimonas stutzeri. Next base: position 3,448,490 of record NZ_CP046902.1, on the reverse strand, counting down.
CTTTCCCCCAGGAAATATTCCGGCGCTGTGTACGGCGCCGTGCCGAGCAATTCGCTGCGCTCGGTCGGCGAGGTGATTTCCATGATCCCGGCGACGCGGGTCGAGCCGAAATCGATGATTTTCACCGTGCCGGTCGTGTCGATCATGATGTTTTCCGGGCGCAGATCCTGATGCAGCATTTCCAGACGGTGAAAGGCGTGCAGCCCCCTGGCGATCTGCTCGACGATGCCTCGCACCGTTTCCAGGTCCGGGCGCGGGTGGTCAATCATCCATTGCGTCAGCGTCTGACCTTCGATGAATTCGCTGACGCTGTAGAGAAAGTTGCGTTTGCGTGCCTGCTGGCAGGGCTTGACGACATGTGCGCTGTCGATACGTCGCGCCACCCACTCTTCGGTGAGAAATCGTTCGAGGTAGGCGGCATCGTGCCGAAGGTCCATCGAGGGCGTCTTGATGATGACGGGCGTGTCGTCATCCGCATCGAGCGCCAGGTAGACGTGGCTGCGGCTGCTGGCGTGAACCGCACGCACGATCGTGTACCCATCGAACCGCGCCCGCGCCTCCAGTATGGGCGGGAAGGGGAGTTCGGTGAGTTGCTGATAGCGCTCCTCCGGGGCCTGGACGGGCAACTGCTCGATGCGCAGGATCTGTACCGTGAGGTTGTCGTCGCTGTCGTTTTGCAGCGCTTGGGCCACTATTTCCCTGGCGGCGGCATCCAGATCGGCGGCATGCTGGGCGATCGCTTCGACCATGAAATGAGCATCGACGAACTCGTATACGCCGTCAGTGGCCAGAACGAAGATATCGCCGACCTCCACCCGTTCGGTGCGGTAGTCGATCTCCAACTGGGGGTGAATACCCAAGGCGCGACTCAGGTGGCTTTTGTCTTCGCCAAGCCACACGCGATGGTCGTGGGTCAGTTGTTCCAGTGTGCCGCCCTGCAGGCGATAGATGCGCGAGTCACCGGCGTGGAAGAGGTGTGCGGTGGTCGACTTGATGATCAGCGCGCTGAAGGTGCAGACGTATCCACGGTCTCGGTCGTAGCGGTATGGGCTCTGCTGGCTTTGCGCGTGCAGCCAGGAGTTGGTCGCCATCAGCACCCGCTGCGCCGAGGTCTTGACCGACCAGGCGTCCGAGGTGCAGTAGTAATCGGCGAAGAATCCGGTCACCGCCGCCTCGCTGGCGATATGGCTGACGGCGCTGCTGCTGATGCCGTCGGCAATCGCGATGGCGATGCCCTTGCTGCTCAGCTGTGGTTCCAGCGGAAGGTAGGCACCGTGGAAATCCTGGTTGCTGTCCTTGCGGCCCTTGTCGGTGTGTTGGCCCACCGAGACCTTGAGTTGAGCGTTCATGGCAGATGAAGAGCCCCGGTGGTCCGGGGCTCTTGGAACTCAGCGCAGCGCGCGCTTGGGGGCGGTCTTCACATGGGTGGTGTAGAGCGTCAGGCCGGTGAACGCCAGGCCTCCGACGAGGTTGCCCAGTGCCGTGGGAATCTCGTTCCAGATCATGTAATCCATGACTGAAAAATCACCGCCCATGATCATCGCCGAGGGGAACAGAAACATGTTCACCACCGAATGCTCGAAGCCCATGTAGAAGAACAGCATGATGGGCATCCACATGGCGATCGCCTTGCCGCTGACCGTCGTGGAAATCATCGCGCCGACCACGCCCATCGATACCATCCAGTTGCACAGCATGCCGCGCAGGAAAATGGTGGCCCAACCCGCCGCGCCGTATTCGGCATAACCGAGTGTGCGCGCTTCACCGATGTGGGAGATTTTCTCGCCGACCGTGCCGGGGTCGGTCGAAAAGCCGGTGGTGAAGACGAAGGCCATCATGAAGGCCACGGTCAGCGCCCCGGCAAAGTTGCCGATAAATACCAGCCCCCAGTTGCGCAGCACTCCGTTTACCGTCACGCCCGGACGCCGGTCCAGCAGCGCCAGCGGGGTCAGGACGAAGACGCCGGTCAGCAGGTCGAAGCCCATCAGATACAGCATGACGAAGCCGACGGGGAAGAGCATCGCGCCTACCAGCGGCGAGCCGGTCTGCACCGTAATGGTCACGGCGAACACCGCGGCCAGGGCCAGGATCGCGCCGGCCATGAAGGCCCGGATCAAGGTGTCCCGCGTGGACATGTAGATCTTGGACTCACCGGCGTCGACCATCTTGGTGACGAATTCCGAAGGGATGATGTAGGACATGTTCAATTCTCTGGGTGGGCGATCCGGTCCCGATCGGAGTCGGGTTCTCTTTCGGCAGCCCTGTGCGCGTTGGCGCACCGGGCTGCGAGGTCATGCTCAGCCTGCGGCGATTTCCACCGCGTCGCCGTTCAGGCGCGCCGGCCAGACCCGCAATGCGTGCTCCGGGTACTCCAGGCAGCTGCCGTCCTGCAGGCGAAAGTGCTGCTTGTACAGCGGCGAGGCTATGACCAGGTCGCCCTTCAACTGCCCGACAATGCCGCGACCAATGACGTTGGCACCCGATTTCGGGTCCTTGTTGGCGATGGCGAACACCTGCTCGCCGGTCTCGCTATCGGGCAGGTGAAAGAGCGCGACCTGCTCGCCGTCGAGCCAGGCGACCACGCCGGAGTTGGCCACCAGATCGCGGCGGCTGCACAGTGCTTTCCAGGTAGAGGCACGAACGGAATCGACACGTACGACGTTGGACTGGCTCATCAGAGAACCTCCTCGGTGACGGGGATAAGGTGAAGTTCGGACGGGTGCGCCGGGCGGCGCTGGCCACGTTCCTTGACGAAATGGATATCCGGGTCGCCGCGCTGATCGTTGACGAAGGTACGGAAGCGCTTGAGTTTTTCCGGGTCCTTGATGGCGTTGGCCCATTCGCATTCGTAGCGATCGACCACCAATTGCATCTGCGCCTCCAGCTCGTTCGCCAGGCCCAGGCTGTCGTCGATGACGACTTCTTTCAGGTAATCCAGGCCACCGTCGAGGCTTTCGCGCCAGACCGAGGTGCGTTGCAGTTTGTCCGCGGTGCGGATGTAGAACATCAGGAAGCGGTCGATATAGCGGATCAGCGTTTCGTCATCGAGGTCGGTGGCGAACAGCTCGGCATGGCGCGGGCGCATGCCGCCGTTGCCCGCGACGTACAGGTTCCAGCCGTTCTCGGTGGCGATCACACCGATGTCCTTGCTCTGCGCCTCGGCGCATTCGCGGGTGCAGCCGGAGACACCGAACTTGATCTTGTGTGGCGAGCGCAGGCCCTTGTAACGGTCTTCCAGGCGCAGCGCCATGCCGACGCTGTCCTGCACGCCGTAGCGGCACCAGGTACTGCCGACGCAGGATTTGACCGTGCGCAGCGACTTGCCGTAGGCATGCCCGGTCTCGAAGCCGGCTTCGATCAGTTCGCTCCAGATATCCGGCAGTTCGTGCAACTGTGCGCCGAACAGGTCGATACGCTGGCCGCCGGTGATCTTGGTGTAGAGGTCGTATTTCTTGGCCACCGCGCCGAGGGCGATCAACTTGTCCGGGGTGATCTCGCCACCGGCGATGCGCGGCACCACCGAGTAGGTGCCGTTCTTCTGCATGTTCGCCATGAAGGTGTCGTTGGTGTCCTGCAACGGGATCAGCAGCGGATCGGTGATCGGCTGGTTCCAGCAGGAGGCGAGGATCGAACCCACGGCCGGCTTGCAGATATCGCAGCCAGTGTGGCCACGGCCATGTTTGGCCAGTAACTCCTCGAAGCTGATGATGCCCTCGACGCGAACGATTCCGTATAGCTCCTGCCGGGTATGGCCGAAGTGCTCGCAGAGGCTCTTGTCGACCTCGACGCCACGGGCCGTCAGCTCGTGCTCGAAGACCTGCTTGAGCAGCGCGCTGCAACCGCCGCAGCCGGTGCCAGCCTTGGTGACTGCTTTCAGCTCGCCGAGATCGGTGATGCCGGCGTCCACCTGGCAGCACACCGCGCCCTTGCTGACGTTGTGGCAGGAGCAAAGGGTGGCGGTGTCCGGCAGGGCATCGGCCCCCAGGGTCGGTGCGCCATCGGACAGCGGCAGAATGAGGCTGGATGGATCGGCCGGCAGCTTGATGCCGTTCTGTGCGTATTGCAGCAGGGTGTCGTAATAGCTGTTGTCGCCGATCAGCACGGCGCCGATGACGCGCTTGCCGTCTTCGGACAGCACCAGACGGCGGTAGCTGGCGTTGGCTTCGTCGATGAAGCGATAGCTCTTGGCCCCAGGCGTGGCGGCATGCGCATCACCAATCGAGCCGACATCGACGCCGAGCAGCTTGAGCTTGGTCGACATGTCCGCGCCGGTGAAGGGCTGGTGCGGTTCGCCGACCAACAGAGCGGCCAGATTGCGCGCCATGGTATAGCCCGGCGCCACCAGGCCGTAAATCATTCCGTTCCAGGACGCGCACTCGCCAATGGCGTAGATATCAGGGTCGCTGGTGCGGTAGTCGTTGTCGATCACCACGCCACCGCGCGGCGCGATGTCCAGCCCGGCGCCGCGGCCCAGGGCATCTTGCGGGCGAATGCCGGCGGAGAACACGATGAGGTCGGTTTCGAGAAACTCGCCGTCGTTGAAGTTCATCCGGTAAGCGTATTGCTCGCCGATGACGATCTCCCGCGTGGCGCGCGACAGATGCACGCCAACGCCGAGCGCCTCGATACGCGCCTTGAGCGCGGCACCGCCTTCTTCGTCGAGTTGCACCGGCATCAGGCGCGGCGCGAATTCGACGACATGGGCTTGCAGGCCGAGGGATTTCAGGGCATTGGCCGCCTCCAGCCCGAGCAGGCCGCCGCCGACCACCACGCCGCGCCTGGCGTGGGCGGCGGCGGCACGGATGGCGTCAAGATCATCGAGCGTGCGGTAGACCAGTCGCGAGTGGCCTTCGGCTCCCGGGATCGGCGGCACGAAGGGGTAGGACCCGGTCGCGAGAATCAGTCGGTCGTAGGCTTGACGGCCCTCGCAGGTGACGACTTCCTTGTGCGCGCGGTCGATTTCAAGCACCTGCACGCCGAGGTGCAGGTGAACACCGTTGGCGGCGTAATAGTCGGCGTCACACATCGCCAGGGATTCGGCATCGCGGCCACCGAAGTATTCGGACAGGTGAACCCGGTCATAGGCGCGCTGGTGTTCCTCGCCATAGACGTGGATCTGATACTGACCCAGGGCGCCGCGCTCGATCAGTTGCTCGACGCAGTGGTGGCCGACCATACCGTTGCCGATGACGACCAGTGTTTCGCTTTTGATCGGGGTGACGTTTGCGTTCATGAGCTGTTCCTCAGTCGAAGCCGTTCGAGGCGCGGCCAGCAAAAAAGCAAAAAAAAGCCTGGAGCTGACGGGTCAGCTCCAGGCGCCTTTGCCTGGTAATCGGAAAAATAGGGTGGGGGTGAGGTCGCGGGCTGCGTTGTCCGATTCACCCATCCCGCGCCGCTGGCGGCTCACGGTCATCGTTGACCGGCGGGACACGCTGCCGAGTGGATCGGCAAGCTTTGACGGAGCATTGCATCTAGCGTGCCAGCCTTGCTGGCGTCGTTCAGTCAGCGCGTCTGGTTCGGCTGCAGGACCCGGCGACAGGCGCTCCAGGCTGGCAGCTCCGGTCGTGGCATAACAGGCGGCGATCGCTCAGCGCCATGCACCACTGTGCCAAATCAGTGCGCGCTGCGCCGCCGGGTCTCTTTTTGGGGCGTTCATGAGGTCGCGTGGCTCAAGCGATAGCGGGGCGGCGCAGACGGGTCGTCGGTGTGACGTCGCGTCGTCCGACCCGAGCCATATTTCTGACATGGTCTATTCCTACAGTGTCCTCCGAGGCCGCAGCACCGCGCGCACCGCTCGGTGCCGGCACCAACCGGATGGAGACGTGCGCATGCGAATTCCGAAACCCCTGGTCGTCGCGCTGGCCACTGCGATCGCCGCTCCCGCGATGGCAGCCAGCAACACCCTGGTCGGCTGGGCGATGCTGCCGGCAGACAGTTTTTCCGATGGCCCGACGTCCGGACAGATGGCCAGTGGCAACCCATACGGCACCTTCCCGCCGCCGTACGATGACCGTCAGCCTGTGCAGGGGTTTTCCGCAGTGTTGCCCGGTGCCGACGAAAACAGCTTCATTGTCATGACCGACAACGGCTTCGGCGCTCGCGAAAATTCGGCCGACACGTTGTTGCGGCTGTACAGCGTGCAGCCGGACTTTCGCACGGCAACCGGCGGCACTGGCAAAGTCGGCGCCAGCGATGTGCTGAGTGCGGCCCCACTGGCACGCTTCAGCCATCCGTCGCGGCTCACGCTCAATGACATCAATCGCAGGCTCGCCTTGCCCATTCAGGCCGACTACCGCTTCTACTATAACGACGGCTCGAAACCGCCCGTTGACGCCTCGATCAGCTTTGGTCGCCTGCTCACCGGTGCCGATCTGGACATCGAGTCGGTGCGTCAGGACAAGCACTGCGCGATGTGGTTTGGCGATGAGTTCGGACCTTATCTGATCAAGACCGACGCCTCCGGCACCGTGACCCGCAGCGCCATCTCGCTGCCCGGCGTCTATGCGCCACACCATGCGGATGTGGTGGCGGGGCGGGCGACGGCGAACCTCGCAGCTTCAGGTGGCTTCGAAGGGCTGGCGATCAATCCCCGCGGCGACCGGTTGTATGCGCTGCTTGAAAAGACCGTGCAGGGCGATCCGGCGGGTACCCTGAGGATCAACGAATTCGATATCGAGCAGGAGCGTTACACCGGCAGGGTGTTCCTGTACCGCTTGCAGTCCCCCGAGCATGCGATCGGCGATATGACGGCCATCGATGACCGTCGTTTTCTGGTGATCGAGCGCAATGGCGCGACGGCTACTCAGGGCGAGCCGTTCAAGAAGATCTACCTGATCGATACGCAGGCCGTCGGCAGCGGTGGAGGGGTGCGCAAGACCGAGCTGGTCGACCTGATGCAACTGGCCGATCCGCACGACTTGAATGGCGACGGCCAACGCCTGTTCAGCTTTCCCTACGTCACGATCGAAAGCGTATTGCCGCTCGATTCCCGGACGCTGCTGGTCATCAACGACAACAACTTTCCAGGTGGAGGTGGGCGCGAGCGGGCCGCGGACGCCACCGAATTTTTGAAGATTCGTCTGGCGAGCCCCATCGCCGGGGTTCGACCGGCCTATCTTCAGCGCGACAAGCAATTGCGTCGCTGCGACGCGCCGAAAGCCTGATCATCGACGCGCGCTGGAAGCTGGGCGCCTGCGCGCCTTACTTGCAGGTGCCCAGCCGGCGCTACGCGGCTCAGGGCTCGCCTATCTGAACCACCAGCTTGCCGAAATTCTTGCCCTCGAGCAGGCCGATGAACGCCTCGGGTGCATGCTCCAGGCCCTGCACGATCTGCTCGCGGTACTTGATCCTGCCTTCGGCATACCAGGCGCTCATGTCCCGCGCAAACTCACCGTAGCGATGGCCGTAGTCGTTGAAGATGATGAAGCCCTGCACGCGCATCCGCTTCTTCAGGATGGTATCGAGCAGCAATGGCAGACGGTCCGGTCCCTCCGGCAGATCGGTACTGTTGTACTGCGAGACCACACCGCAGACCGGAACGCGGGCGCTGGTGTTGAGCAGCGGCAGCACGGCGTCGAAAACCTTGCCGCCGACGTTCTCGAAATACACATCGATCCCGCTGGGGCAGTGCGCGGCCAATTGCTGCGCGAAGTCGTCCGCGCGGTGATCGACACAGGCATCGAAGCCAAGCGTCTCGACTGCATGACGGCATTTTTCGGGCCCTCCTGCGACGCCCACCACCCGGCATCCCTTGAGCTTGCCGATCTGCCCGACCGTGGCGCCCACCGGCCCGGTAGCTGCCGCCACCACCAGGGTTTCCCCGGCTTTGGGCTGGCCGATGTCGAGAAGGCCCATGTAGGCCGTGAAGCCCGGCATGCCCAGCACGCCCAGCGCGTGCGACGGATGCTTCATGTCGGGCTCCAGCTTGAGCAAGCCTTCGCCGTTGGAGATGGCATAGTCCTGCCAGCCGTTGCCGCTGAGCACCCAATCGCCTTCCTGGTAGTCGGCATGGCGGGACTGGACAACCCGGCTGACGGTGCCGCCGACTATGACATCACCTACCTCCACCGGCGCGGCATACGAGGGGCCGGCGCTCATGCGTCCGCGCATGTAGGGGTCCAGCGAGAGGTAAACGGTGCGCAGCAACAATTGCCCATCGTCAGGGGTAGGCACCGGGCCGGTTTCAAGGCGGAAGTTGTCCGGCGTCGGCGCGCCATGTGGGCGTGAGGCGAGATGAATGCGACGGTTGTGTTGCGGGGTCTGGGTCATCGGGGGGTCTCCATGGTCAGGGCGACGCCGGCCGATCAGCGTGATGCGGTCGACCGGCGTGTGCTCGCGGTTCAAGCGACGGCGGGCCAGGTCTGGCGACGCGAGGAGCGCCGACAGGTTGCGCCGCTGCCGCCTGGACTTTACCCGCATGTGAACGGGCGCGGGCTGACGAGTTCGACGGGCTCGGGGGATTTTCCAGCCAGCCCCGATGAGGTGCGGTTCTGCCATTCGCCATCGGGGGTGACCTGCCACGTTTCGTAGCCGATACGGCCCTTCAGACCGCGCCGGCGACGCGTTGCATGCGCTGATTCGGTCGAACGGTCGATTGCAATTCAGGCGTGTCAATAGCTCATCGCTGATAAATGCGACATTTCATTGCCATGCAGTGAACCTCGCCGATCTTCCCCGGTCCGACCTGAGCGCTGTGCTCGAACGCCGAGAAAAGCGCCGCAGCGGCGCCTGGCACTAACCCTGTGGACTGTCGCCGGGTTACTGCCGGCTGGAATGACACCTGCCTCTCGCTCAGAGATCAAGCGACCTATGGATCAGATATACGCCGTCGTACTGTCGTACAAACGCAAGGACTTGCTTAAACGTTGTCTGGACGGAATCAGCGCTCAGACCCGGCCATGCGATGCCATCATCGTCGTCGACAATGCCAGCGATGACGGGACCGAGCAGATGTTGCTCGAATCAGGGGTGCCCAACCTGAAGGTCTATGTGCTGTCGCGAAACACCGGCGCCTCGGGAGGCTTCAGCGCCGGTTTCCGCATCGCTTACCAACAAGGTGCCGACTTTGTCTGGATGATGGATGACGACGTCATACCCGAACCGGACGCCCTGGAAAAATTGATCGAAGCCGACCAGCAGCTGCGTGTGCGTGACAAGCCGAGCTCGTTCCTCGTTTCGATGGCCAATACCGAAGATGGGCTGGTGACCAATGTGCCGCGCATCGACGAACGTCCCAACGCCATCGCCTATGAAAACTGGCCGGCATTGCTCGACCTCGGTGTGATTCCGGTGCGCCCCGCGACCTTCGTCTCGATCCTCGTGCCGAGGGCGTCGCTGGAGCGCCACGGCCTGCCGATCGCCGCCATGTTCATGTGGGGCGACGATACCGAATTCACCCTGCGCATCAGCCAGGACACACCGGGCTATCTGGTGGCGGCGAGCAAGGTGCTGCACGTGCGGCGCGTCAGTGGCGCCATCGATATTCATCGAGAGACCGATCCGAACCGGGTCGCGCTGCATCGGCATCTGGTGCGCAACGATCTATTCGTGGCGCGCAAATATTTTCGCAAGCGCCGGGTGCTGGGCCTGCTGGTTTCACGCCTGGGCCTGGTGGCCCGGTTGCTTCAGCGTCGCCAGTTCCGCAAGGCCAGGATCGTCATCGACGGCCTGCTCGAAAGCTACCGTTTTTCGCCCGAACCAGAAGCGGCCGACGCGCCGGTGGAGGCGCTGGGCGTGACCGTACGCGAACTGGTCCCAAAGCCGGCCAGCGTAATATCGACGGCCGTTGATGCGCCGGTGGCTGGCGCCGCTACGCCCTCGGTCGTTGCGAGCGAGCGCCGTGTCGAGGCTGATCGCGAGGGTCTGGAGAACAGACCTTCGGTGGGGCGGAACATGCGTGTGCTGGTATGCGGCTCAGGCGGGCAGGTAGGCCATTGCCTGGTCAATCAGGCGGCGAGCTTTGGGCTCGAGGCCATCGGCCTGGCCCACCAGGATCTGGATATTACCGTTCCGGCGCAGATCGAGCAGGCCATCGAGCGCTACCAGCCGGCGTTGATCATCAACGCGGCGGCCTATACCAATCTCGATCACGCCGAAGCCGAGGTCGCGCATGCCGAAGCCGTGAATCGTGACGGGGCGGCCAACCTCGCTCGCGCCGCCCGGCGTTTCGGCATCCCGTTGTTCCATCTGTCCAGCGAATACGTCTTTGCCGGGGACGGCTCCGTGCCTTACCGGGAAACCGACCCGGCGCTGCCGAACTGCGTATACGGTTCCACCCGGCGCGCGGGTGAGATCGCCATCGGTGAGGTTCTGGATCGCTACCTGATCCTGCGCACCAGTTGGATCTACGGCGAACATGGCAACAATTTCGTCAAGACCATGCTCAACCTGGGTCGCAAGACGGGCGAAATCTCGGTCGTGAGCGATCAGGTCGGATGCCCGACCCGTTCACGCAGCGTCGCGCGGGTGCTGATCGAGTTGGCGCTGCGTTATTGCCGTGACGGCGATCTCGAATGGGGCCTTTACCATTACAGCGGGGCATCGGCTTGCTCGTGGGCGGAATTCGCCGTGGAAATCTTCCAGGAGGCCGAGCGGGTCGGCCTGATCAAGAAGGCCCCCCGAGTGCTGCCGGTCACCAGCGGGCAGTTGCCGCGCGCCGCCGCCCGGCCTGCCTGGTCAGTACTCGATTGCAGCCGGATAGAAAGCACCTTTGGCATCAAGCCCAAGCCGTGGCGTGACGAGTTGCGTCATGTGATCCGGCAGATGTGCGACGTGCCTTCGGCTCCCTTCGGGCCGGCGCCCAGCCGCGTTCCGTTCAGGACCTATCCGCAGATCGGTGAAGAGGGACCCAGCCTGGCTCAGCTGGCGGTCGCGCAAGGAGCGGGCCAACATTGATCGTTACATCTGGAAAACTTTTTTCCTGATGTAACGGTCTGATCTTCACGTTTGAACGAATGGAATTGTGTGATGACCGATTCAGCTGTTAGACGAGTAGGCGTTTCAGGTACAGGGATGATCTCGCACTGTTTCGTTCGGCTGATCATGCAGCATTATAAAGACCTGCAGATCAGCCGGGTCCTGACCCGCAGGAGCACCGCCTCCCTGGCCGACTTCCCACTGCGCGACGCATTGACCAACTCCATCGACGAACTCATCGCGCACTCGGACATTATCGTCGAATGCACGGGCGATGCTTTTTTCGGGACCGAGGTGATCGAGCGGGCGTTCGAAGCGGGGCTGCCGGTGGTCACCGTCAATGCGGAGCTCCAGGTCACCACGGGTTCCTACCTGGCAGGCAAGGGCTTGCTGACCGAAGCCGAAGGCGATCAGCCTGGCTCGTTGGCAGCGCTGCGCGAAGAAGCCGTTCAAATGGGTTTCCGGCCCCTCGTGTACGGCAACATGAAGGGCTATCTGAACCATAACCCGAGCCGCGACGACATGGCTTATTGGGCCAGGCGGCAGGGCATCAGCCTCGAACAGACGACCTCCTTCACCGACGGTACCAAGTTACAGATCGAACAGGTGGTGGTGGGCAATGGTTTCGGTGCGACCATCACCCGGCGAGGCCTCGAAGGGCTGGCATCGACCGACCTGACCCGCAGCGGCAACGTACTCGGCCTGATCGCCGAAGGCATCGGCCAGCCCATCGTCGACTACGTCTTGCCCAACGGCTACCCGGCCGGCGGCGTTTTTCTCGTTTGCCGTCACGATGAGGAACAGGCGCAGGCCATCGAGTACTTCAAGCTGGGGCCCGGCCCGTATTACGTGCTGACACGCCCGTTCCATCTGTGCTCGCTTGAGGTCGGGAAAACGGTGCGCCGCGTGCTGGCCGGCGGTGGCGTGCTGTTGAACAACTCCACCCAGCCCACGCTGGGCGTTGCGGCGATAGCCAAGCGTGACATGAAGGCGGGCGAGGTGATCAGCCGAGGTATCGGTGGTTTCGATGTGCGGGGCGAAGCGGTGCGGCTTGCTGACGAACTCGACCATGTGCCCATCGGCCTGCTTCGCAACACCGTGCTCAAGCGGGCGGTCGAGCCGGGCCAGCTGATCACGTTCGATGATATCGAGATTCAACCAAGCCGCGTGCTGGACATCATCGTCCAGCAACGTCAGAAAATCATCGAGCGAGCCGAGACGCATGCCCAGGCGGACGGATTCGTCCAACAGGTGCTGAGATGAAGCGGATAACGGACGAGGCCCAGGTCTGGGCCGATGGCTACAGCTTCGTCGAGTTCGAGCGAACCGGGACCGGCCTGGTTCCGTATGACCATGCCCTCCACACATCGAGCCCGCGCTCGCCGTCGCCAGACGCCGAGCTGTCTGTGGCCGAGCGGTGCGAGCAAGGCCCGGCGACCTGCATGTTCCTGGCCTGATTCGTCGCGCTCGTGACGGCCGGTCGCCTCATGCGGGTCGAGTCTGATTGCCGACCGTCGTGGCGACCCCGGCTTCACTGATGGCGGTCAGGACGCTCCGGGCGATGCGAACGACCGCACCGCCAAAACTGGCCGCTTCGTCCTGAGCATCCTGCTCGCTTTGAAACACCGCCAATACGCTGCCGTACGAGTAGACGACTCCCCAATCACCCGCATTTGCGCTATCCGTGTTCGTGTTTTCCATGATGTCTTCCCGAAAAGTCACGGCATGTGACGTAATTACGGCGCATAGATATCATGCCGTCAAAACCTCGACAATCGCCGTTCGGCGGCTGCCTCCAGCCGCCCTGGCGAGGTCGCGGTGCCGCTGGTTTTTCCCGAGAGACGCGCCTGCGCCAGCCGACCAACAGTCGCCGCTCGGGCCGGGCAAGCGGTTGAGACCCGTGACGGAAAGCGCGGCAGAGACAGCTCATTCAGGGCTCGCCCCTGATCGCGCCAGGGCGCTCGCCCGGGTGCGTTTCGTGGCCCATCGGGGTGGTGTCCGGGAGGGTCACCTGGGGCTCGGCGAAGTCGGGGCTGTGCACTTCCGAGTCGAGCGGCATATGGCTATAGCGCTGCTTGTCGCCCGTGCGGGGCGATTGGTGGGCGTGCCCGGTCTCGGTCAGCATGCGCTTGGCCTCGCAACGTCCACTGATGCCCCGGGCCAGGGCCAAGCCGCCCACGGCCAGTTGCAGCATCCCGCGCAGGCCCCCGCGGCGCAGGCCCTTGCCCAGCAACATCAATCCGCCGGCAACCGAAGCCGTGCGTTCCCAGCCGTGTACGTTTTGCGGCGCGCGCTTGTCTAAAAGTCGATTCATGGCGGTTTCCTGAGGTTCGTCTCGTGGGTCATTGCATTGGGCACCAAGGGAAGGTGACTTGTTCTAAACAGGGGATAAGCGGTGGCGATCGATGCCGGCGTTAGCGGTCATGCCGTCAGCGCTTGACAGCGGGGCACGCCTTCTGCAAATTCCGCTAAACGTAATTAGATTACGCAAATTTGATGACGGCGCTCCGAGCTTCGGCGCCAGCAGGACAATGAACCATGTATCAGGCTTACGTTCGTTACATCCCGTCGTGCCGATTCCGGGTGCCGCTGGCGCCGGGCACGCGCTTGGGCAAGCGCATGGGTCGCTGACATGAAGACGCTCGGCTTTCGACTGACCCTCGGCGATCACCTTGGTCGCAGTGTTCGGGGTATTCCCTGTGCGCCGCCGGGCTGACGGTTATCCACGTCACCCTTCAATGCACAGCCAGTCAAGGAGCCAATCATGGCCGACTTGTTTGAAAATCCCATGGGCCTCATGGGCTTCGAGTTCATCGAATTCGCCTCACCCACTCCGAACACCATCGAGCCAGTGCTGGAAAGCATGGGCTTTACCCATGTCGCCAATCACCGATCGAAAGACGTGGCGCTGTACCGCCAGGGCGAAATCAATGCCATCGTCAATCGCGAGCCCAAGGGCGTTGCCGCTTATTTCGCCGCGGAGCATGGGCCCTCGGTGTGCGGTATGGCATTCCGTGTCAGGGATGCGCAGAAAGCCTACGCCCGTGCCCTGGAACTCGGTGCCCAGGCGGTGGAATTGCCCACCGGGCCGATGGAGCTGCGCCTGCCGGCGATCAAGGGAATCGGAGGCGCTCCGTTGTATCTCATCGATCGATTCGGTGAAGGCAGCTCGATCTACGATATCGATTTCGTCTTTCTCGACGGTGTCGATCGCCACCCGGTCGGTGCCGGCCTGAAGATCATCGATCACCTGACCCACAACGTGTACCGCGGCCGCATGGCCTATTGGGCGGACTTCTACGAGAAGTTGTTCAACTTCCGCGAAATCCGCTACTTCGACATCAAGGGCGAATACACCGGCCTTACGTCCAAGGCGATGACCGCGCCGGACGGCATGATCCGCATCCCGCTCAACGAGGAATCGAGCAAGGGGGCCGGGCAGATCGAGGAATTCCTTATGCAGTTCAACGGCGAGGGCATTCAGCATGTGGCGTTCCTCACCGATGACCTGATCGCGACCTGGGACAAGTTGAAGGCCAGCGGCACGGTGTTCATGACCGCGCCGCCGGAAACCTACTACGAGATGCTTGAAGGACGGCTGCCCAACCATGGCGAGCCCGTGCAAGCGCTCAAGTCGCGGGGTATCCTGCTCGACGGCGCCACGGAGAACGGCGAGCAGCGCCTGCTGCTGCAGATATTCTCCGGAACGCTGCTGGGCCCGGTGTTTTTCGAGTTCATCCAGCGCAAGGGCGACAGCGGCTTCGGCGAAGGCAACTTCAAGGCGCTGTTCGAATCCATCGAGCGCGACCAGATCCAGCGCGGTGTGCTCAGCACCGCCGACTGATCGGGCGGGACGGCGGCCGGTGTGGCTGCCGTCCGCTCGCTAGCCTTCTTGATGGCGCCGCAGGCGGCCGAGGCGCCCAGGGGCGTTACGCATGGTCGTTTGCTGCGCTTTGCGGCGCCTGCGTCTTGATGAAGTCGACGAAGGCACGCAGCGGCAAGGGCATATGGTGACGCCCGTGATAGTAGAGATAGGGGCCGTCGAAGTGTTGCCACCAATCCTCGAGTATGGGCACCAGGCGCCCATCGGCGAGCGGTTCGCGCAGGAAATCCTCGAAGGTGTAGATGATGCCGAGTCCGTTTATGGCCGAGCGGGTTTTCAGGTCATGCGATGAGGTCAGCAATTGCCCGCGTGGTGGAATACGCAGGATTCGGCCGTTTTTTTCGAACTCGAACACACCTACTTTCCCGCTTTCGAAGCGATGGCCCAGCAGTTCGTGGCCGCTCAGTTCTTCGGGATGACGAGGCGTGCCGCGCGCCGCCAGGTAGGCGGGGGCCGCGGCGGCGACGAAGCGTTGGCGGCGTGGACCGATAGGCACGGCGATGGTGTCCCTGGCCAGGCTTTCCTCGTAGCGCACCCCGGCGTCAAACCCGCCGGCGGTCACGTCGATGAACGTATTGTCCATCATCACCTCGACGCTGACGCCGGGGTAGAGCCTGAGGAAACGTGCCAGCAGGTCCGGTAGCAGGAAGCGCGCCACCGGCACCGGCACGTTCAATTTCAGCGTCCCGACGGGGCGATGTGCCTCGTCGTCCAGGTCGTTGAACGCGTCGTCGATCTGCCGCAGCGCCGGGCGCAGGCGTTCGAGCAACCGCTCGCCGGCGGCGGTCGGGGTGACGCTACGGGTGGTGCGGTTCAGCAGGCGCAGGCCCACGTCGCTTTCCAGGCGGCGCATGCAATCGCTCAGCGAGGAGGCCGAAAGGCCGCGCTTGTTTGCCGCGGCGCGAAAGCCGCCAGCGTCCACCACGGCGGCGAACAGCGCGACATCGGTCAGGTTGGGTTGGCGCATGGCAGCTCCTGGATCTGGTTGAACTGTACGCCGGCGCGTACAGGGCATCCAGAAAAGACCGGATTATCATAGTCCAGTCGTACACCAATAATCCTCTCTCGTCCGGGTGTACCGGACTCCATGAGACGAAAAGAGGATTTCAGCCATGTGGAACCTACCCACTCCCCCTAAGACGGGCACGCCGAGCAGGCCGTACCCTGTGTTGCGGATGGCTCGCGCGCTGCTTGCCGGTGTCGCGCTGGCGGGCGCCCTTGTCGCGGAAGTCTCGGCCAGGACCGCGCCAAAACCCGACTGGTCGACCAGTGATATGCCCAGCCAGCAGGGCCGCATCGTCCTGATCACCGGCGGGACCAGCGGCATGGGCTACGAAGATGCCCTGGCGCTGACCCGCGCAGGCGCCCAGGTGATTATCGCCGCACGCAATCCCGAGCGAGGCCAGCAGGCAATCGAGCGTATTCAGCAAGCGGTACCCGATGCCCGCGTGCAATTCGAAACCCTGGACCTGGCTGACCTGGCGTCCGTCCGTAGCCTGGCCAACCGCTTGCAGGCGCGGCTGCCGCGAATCGACGTGTTGATCAACAACGCCGCCATCATGGCGCCGCCCACGCGCGGTACGTCCGCGGACGGTCATGAGCTACAGCTGGCGACCAACTATCTGGGGCATTACGCCCTGACTGGCTTGTTGTTACCCATGCTGCGTGAGAGCGACGACCCGCGCGTAGTCAGCCTGTCGAGCATCGCGGTTGCCAGGGGCCGCCTGAACTTCGCGGACTTGCAGGCCGAACGCGACTACAACCCCTACGCGAGTTATGCGCAGTCCAAGCTGGCCGTACTCGCCTGGGCTCTGGAGCTGCAGCGGCGCAGCGATGCGGCCGGTTTGGGCATCCGCAGCATCGCCGTGCATCCGGGAGTCGCTGTCACTGAGCTGATCGCGCGAGGGCCTGGGTTGAACAGCGAATTCGGCAAGCAATGGGCGCAGGACCGCGACGAGTACCACTCCGCGGCCCAAGGCGCCTTGTCGACCTTGTACGCCGCAACGGCGCCGGACGCGCTCGGTGGCGGCTATTACGGGCCTACCGGCGAGGACGAGAAACGCGGACCGCTGGGGTTCGCCCGACTGCCCGATGCCGCGGCCGACCGCTCCCTGGCCGCCGAGCTGTGGCAGGTATCGGAGCGCCTGACCGGTGTGACCTACCCCTGAGTGCCCGCGGGTGCGAGAAGACCCCGCGCCCACGTCCACCGATCTTTCCGGAGTGCCCATGAACGCTTCCTCTCTGATGCACCGCCTGAGCAGCATGCTCAACGCCGAGGACCACGAGCTGCGCCCTGCGTTGCAAGGTTTCCTGCTGTTCGTCTGTCTGTTCGCGGGTTACTTCATGTTGCGCCCGATTCGTGAGTCGATGGGTATCGCAGCTGGCGTCGAGAATCTGCAATGGCTGTTCACCGCGACCTTCTTCGTCATGCTGGCTGCCGTGCCGCTGTTCGCCTGGCTCAGTGCCCGTGTGCCGCGCCTGTATTTCATCGACTGGGTGTACGGTTGCTTCGGTGCGAATCTGCTGGTTTTCGCTGTGCTGTCACAGGTCCAGGCCGACAGCCAGTGGATCGCTCGCGTGTTCTACGTGTGGATATCGGTTGGCGGCCGTTCTGCTCGGCATTGCCATGGCGCTCAAGGGCGTGCTGATGCGCTGGAGGCAGGAGGGCGGGGCCGGACGCCACGCGGCGGCATCGACGCCAAGCCCGCGCCATCCCTTGCGCGGAAACCCTTTCAGCGGAATGACAGCGGTCGTGAGGTCCCCCTACCTGCTCGGCATCGCAGGCTTCGTGGTGTTGCTGGCCACCGTCACGACCTTTCTCTATTTCGAACAGGCGCGTCTGGTGGCCGAGCATTTCCCGGATCGAGAGACGCAGATTCGCATCTTCGGTGTCATCGACCTGGTGGTCCAGGCGGGTGCCTTGCTGTCCCAGTTGTTTATCGCCGGACGCGTGGCCAAGCGGCTCGGGGTGGGTGCGCTGCTGGCGCTGGTTCCCCTGCTGATGTGCGCGGGATTCGTCGCGCTCGCGCTCGCACCCAGCTTCGGCCTGCTCGCTGCCTTGATGATCGTGCGGCGTATCGGTGAATACGCCTTCGTTCGACCGGGGCGGGAGATGCTCTTCGCGCCGCTCGACGCCGAGAGCAAATACAAGGCGAAGAACGTCATCGACACGGTCATCTATCGCGCGGGCGATGCCGTCAGTGGCTGGGCCAAGAGCCTCCTGGACATGCTCGGCCAGGGCGCGGGGCTGGCGGCCCTGGTCGGCGCCCTCTGTGCCTTGTTGTGGGGGCTGTTGGGCTGGCAGCTCGGCAAGCGGGCTGATCGGGAGGCGAACTCGTCCACCGCGTCGGGATTACCCGAACCCCTGGGTGCGATGCCGACCCCCGACAGCGCTTCGCTCAACGCAGCAGGTGGACGACAAGCCCGACCAGCGCACAGCCCAGCAGTACCGGAATCACGCCCCGCCTGAAGTGAAACAGCGCCACCGCGGCGCCAACGGCAATCAAGGCCGACACCCAGTCGAAGTGGCCTGAAAAACCTTGCGGCCAGAGCACGTGGTAGCCGAAGAACAGGGCGAGGTTGAGGATGACGCCGACTACCGCGGCGGTGATCGCCGTCAGCGGTGCGGTGTATTTCAGCTGATTGTGCGTAGACTCCACCAAGGGGCCCCCGGCCAGTATGAACAGGAAAGACGGCAGGAAGGTGAACCAGGTGACCAGGCAGGCCGCCAGCGTGCCGGCGAGCGGGGCCTGATCCGGGCCGAACACCTGCTGCACGTAGGCCCCGACGAAGCCGACGAAGGCCACCACCATGATCAACGGCCCGGGGGTGGTTTCGCCCAGGGCCAGCCCGTCAATCATCTGGGTTGGGGTCAGCCAGCCGTAATGGCCAACCGCGCCCTGGTACACATAGGGCAAGACCGCATAGGCACCGCCAAAGGTGAGCAGGGCGGCTTTGGTGAAGAACCAGCCCATCTGCGTCAGGGTACCGTCCCATCCATACAGGGCGGTCAGCACGGCCATTGGCAAGACCCAGAGCACGGCGCCAGCCAGCAGCAGCGCGATCAGGCGCGGCCAGCGAAAGCGCGCATGGGGCGGCGGCGGTGTATGGTCGTCGATCAGTGCCGGACCGTAGGACTTGTCCGCCGCGGCATGACCGCCGCCCAGGCGGAACGCCTCCGGCGCGTAGCGGCCACTCAGGTAGCCGATCAGCGCAGCGCCCAGCACAATCAGCGGAAAAGGTACGTTGACCGCGAAGATCGCAACGAAAGAGGCCGCGGCGATGGCTCTCAGCCAATGGTTGCGCAGTGCTCGCGCGCCGATGCGATGGGCCGCCTGCAGAACGATAGCGGTCACGGCCGGCTTGATGCCGTAGAAAATGCCAGCCACCAGCGGCACGTCGCCGAAGGCGATATAGACCCACGAGAGCACGATCAGAATGAACAGCGAGGGCAGCACGAACAACGCGCCGGCGATCAACCCGCCCCAACTACGATGCAGCAGCCAGCCGATGTAGGTAGCCAACTGCTGTGCTTCCGGCCCGGGGAGTAACATGCAGTAATTGAGGGCATGCAGAAACCGCCGTTCGGAAATCCAGCGGCGACGCTCAACCAGCTCCTGATGCATGATCGCGATCTGCCCGGCAGGGCCTCCGAAGCTGATGAACCCCAACTTGAGCCAGAACAGCAAGGCATTCCGAAAGCGGATGAAGGTGATGTGCGGTTGGGTCGGGTCATCGGCTTTCACGGTCGACTCATTCATTGCCTTGTTCGTCCTGTGCAAAGGCAGCCAGCAACCCGTCGAAGAGGGCGCCGGCCGCAGCCAGAAGCTGGTCGTCGTCTTCGATGCTCGCGCGCAGGCCGGCCAGGACACGCTCCACCCCGGCAGCCTCGGCCGGCTGCGCGCCGCCGACGTCCAGGTAATGCACCAGCGCCGCCATGCGTCCCAGGCCTGCTGCCTGTAGATCGAAACTGGCCTGCAATGTCTCGAAGGTGACGCGATCCCCCGTATGGCTGAATCGGGCCCCATCGAAGTCGAAACCCAGTGCGTCGGCAGGGCACTCGTCCGGCGACTGCAGCCAGCGAAAACGGGCGTCCGTGTCGATGAAGCGGCTGATCAACCAGGCACTGGCCAGGCGGTCGACCCAGGGTCGTTGGCGTGTGGCCCAGACCCGGCCGCGAAACGCGTTCAAGGACAGACGCTCGATGGCGTGCGCCTGGCCGCTGGGTTCGTCCCTGGACAGCGTTCGACTGATCTGAACCTCCAGGCCACGCAGTTGCAGCTCAGCCTGCTCTTGAGCCTGGCCGGGAAAAAAATCGGTTTCCTGGATCTGACTGAAGGCTTTGCGCAGCTTGCGTGCCTGACGCGTAGCCGTCAGCGCGTTCTCTGGCGTCAGCCTGGCGAGCTGCTCGGCAATCTCACCGCCGAGCCTGGCGTATTCGTCGTTTCTCTGGAACAACGCGATGAAGCGTTCGCCCTGTGGATCACAAACCGGCAGGACGCATGCGTAGCCGTCGCTCTCGAGGATGGCGCGTTCGATCCCCGACAGGACCTGGCGACAGGCTGGTTGGTCTGGAATCAGGTAGACGCCATCACGCAGTACGGCCGCACCGGCGGCCTTCAGGGCACGCCAGGCGCGCATGCGTTCGGCGGCATTGGCGGTTGGCAGGGCCATGACAAGACAAAGCCATCGTTCCACTGTAGATGTCCCACGAAATACGTTCGTACTCTACATTAGGCGTGTTTGGAGAAAGAGAGAAGCGGCGCGAACACCGTGGCCTTACGGGCGGCGTCCATCGCTGGTTGAGGGCCGGCCGGTTCGCGCACTACGTCGGGTGCGGACATGCCTTCCAGCCAATCACCCGACCGACGGTGCACCGCTTCGAGGCCGTCACACATCCATCGCGTCGAGGAACCGTTCGACCGCCACGAGGACGGCCTCGGGATGTTCCCGATGCGGGACGTGCCAACAGTGATCGAGCAGCAGTTCTCGCGTCGGGCCGCTGGCGAGTGCGGCGATGCACCGAGGGTGCGCCACTGAGCCGTATTCGTCTTGCAGGCCGTGGATCGTCAGCAGGGGGCAGGAGAAGCCGGGCGCGCTGTCTGCCAGGGTCCAGGCGGCGTAGCTGTCGGACAACCAGGTGTCGAACCAGGCCCGGAGTATCCATCGGACCTTGTCGCCGTGATATTTACGCAGTCGCGCCAGTTGCTCAGGCTGGGTGAATGTCGTCCTGGCTTCACGAATACCTTGCAGCGTGCGGTCCTCTACGAACGCCTGGGCCGATTCGGTGATCAGCGCACGGCAGTGGCGCGGGTAGCAGGATGCCAGACGGGTCGCCATGATGCCGCCAGCGCTATGGCCGAAGGCAATGAAATGTTCGAAATCCAGGGCCTGCCATACCGGCGGAAAGAATCGATCGGCCTCGTCGCGAACGAACTGATTCGTCCAACCACCCGGATGCGCCGCGGAGCGACCGAACCCCAGGCGGTCGTAGGCGATGACATCGCGTGACGTGGTTGCCGCGAGGCGTTCCGGAAAGTCTCGCCATAACTCGACGCACCCGAGTGAATCATGCAACAGGACGATGGGTGTCTTGTGGCGGTTTCCGGTGCGCCATCGACGGGTGAAAACGTCGCCGTGTTCGGTGGGCAGGACGCGGTCTTCGATCGATACATTCATCGCTGGGTTCCTGATAGGTCGATCAGGGCGACGCAGCAACGTCCCGAACGTGGCGATCATCGCAGGCGGCCCGTCGCCGCGCCCGCCCAGGGTCGACGTAGTGGCGACGGCGAGAAGGGTGCGCGGGGGATACCGTTTTGCCTGCACGGCGCCGCCATGACAATGGCGAAACCCGCCAATCGGGCTGAGTGGTTTGGACAACCCTGGCCAGGGCGAGCGGTCGACGAGGCGGCACTCCATCGCTCCGGTTCGCTCGGGCATGACCTGCCTCGTCTATGCCCGTCCTTCGCGTGGATGATTGAACGCAAGAAAATGCCGCACGTCGGGTCGCTGTTCACCACGATGAAAACGCAGCACATCGGCCTGGAGATCGGCGTCGGCCTTGGATACCCGATGATGCTGTCGCAAATGTTCAGCCCATGACTCAACCAGAAACCATTCGAGCATCAGCTCTGGATCGGCGGCATCTTCGGTGATGCCCCAACTGTAGGCACCATCGCGACGGCGCTCGGCTGACAGCCGGGCCAGGGCCTTGAGGAAATCGGCGCGGTCTTCGGCGGCGACACGGTATTCGATCTGGATCAGTACGGGCCCTCGATCATGCTCGACGGGCGCTGCGGTCAATGGCTCGGGCCAATGATTGGAGGGGGCGAGGTCGGCGTCACCCGTGGGCAGCTTGATGCGATGGGCCATCAGCCCGGCGATGACCAGCCCGATGGCACCGGTCAAGAGCGTGAATGGCACGCCGATTACTTGGGCCAATGCACCCCAGCTCAGACTCCCGGCGGTCATGGCACCGTTGAAGACCGTAAGGTAAACGGCCAGGGAGCGACCACGCACCCAGTTGGGCAGGATCGCCTGGGCCACGCCGTTGAGCGTGGTCAGCGCGGTGATCCATGCCGCGCCCAGCAGTAGAAGTCCCGCCACCGCTGCCCATTGCGGCGGTGCGAAGGAGAGGAAGGCCATGACCGCTGCCGTCACCAGCGCGGCCAACAGCAGCAGGCCGTCGGCGCTGAGGTGGGCGCGCAGTTTCGGCATGATGATGGCCCCGGCAATCGCACCCAGACCGACGGCGCCGAGCAGGATGCCGTAGAAGCCCGCACCGCCGCCCAGCAGGCTGCGGGCAACCAGCGGCAACAGCGCCCAGACCGAACTGGCGAGGGCGAAGAAAATAAAGGCGCGCAGCAGCACGAGGTGCAGCTCGCGACTGGCGCGGGCATACCGCAAGCCGGCGCGGAAAGCCCCGGCGAAACGCTCGGACAGCGCATCCTGTGCGGCTATTGGTCGCCGCCACCAGAGCAAGGCGGAAATAACGAAGACATAACTGATGACATCGACGCCATAGGTGAAGGCCGCCCCCAGGCTGGCCAGAATCAGTCCGCCCATTGCGGGACCGATGGCGCGGGCGATATTGATGCCCAGGGAGTTGAGCGCTACAGCGCTCTTGAGGTCATGCTTGTCCACCAGTTCGGGAACGATGGCTTGCCAGGTTGGCCCCATCAAGGCCGCGCCGATGCCGCCAAGGAACGTCAGCGCCACCAGCGAGGTGACCGACTGCAACCCGGCGAATGACAGCAACATCAGGCAAATGCTGACGCTGGCCAGCAGGAACTGGATCGCGATCAGGAATTTGCGGCGGTCGAGGATATCGGAGAGCACGCCCGCGGGAATCGCCAGCAGGAAAATCGGCAACGTTGCTGCGGCCTGCACCAGCGCGACAGCGGCGGGTGAGGGTGACAGGTCGGTCATGATCCATGCACTGGCAACGTCGCGGATGAAACTGCCGGTATTGCCGATGATGGTGGCTACCCAAAGGACGGTGAAAAGCGTCTGCCGCAAAGGCGCGAAACCACCGGTGGATGTGGGGGCCGATTGCGGCGATGCTTTATTCATGACGCCTCTCGATTATTTCAGTTCAACCCGTTGAGCCGCAGACATCGGCCCAAGGCAGGGTATCGACGGGCATCGTGCCGTGCTCAGTTCATCATTTGCGGCAACGCAGCCGACGCTTCATTCGGACAGCAGCCTCGGCGACGAGACGACCTGTCGCTCGCGCCAAGGCTGCACTGGCGCGCTACACCGCCCAGCAGGAGCAGCCGAGTGCGCCGAAGAAACTCCGGCTGTCCGACACCGGGGCGTTGGATGCCCAGGCACGTGCGTGGGCATGACCATGCAGCCCGCAAGCGCTGGCGCAGCCACAGGACGCCGCGGCCTGGGCATGCATCGGTGACAGCGAGTTTCTGCCGGCACCCTCAGGCTCGCCCCAGGCGCCATAGCCCTTGAAGGTGCGCGTCGGCGACCAGTCGGGCATGGCGGGCGGCAGAGGGTTGTCGTCCAGCGGTGCGAAGTCGCCCGCGCCATAGACCACGCGGCCTCCGACCACGGTCAGGTCCGAGGTGAGGAAAGAAATTTCGTCTTCGGCTACGGCGAAATAGTCCTTGCTCGGTACGATCAGGTCAGCGAACTGACCGGACTGAATGCGCCCTCGCTTGCCTTCTTCGTTGGAGAACCAGGCAACGTTCTCGGTCCACATGCGCAAAGCGGTCTCACGGTCGAGCAGATTGCGTTGCGGATACATACTCAGGCCGCCGACGGTCTTGCCGGTGACCATCCATGACAGCGAGACCCACGGGTTGTAGGAGGCGACACGGGTGGCATCGGTACCGGCCGAAACCTTCACGCCTTTTTCCAGCATGCGTGCCACGGGAGGGGTGGCTTCGGCTGCGCGCGCGCCGTATTGCTCGACGAAATACTCGCCCTGGTAGGCCATGCGGTGTTGCACGGCGATACCACCGCCCAGCGCCGCGATACGGTCGATGGACTTCTCCGAAATGGTTTCGGCGTGGTCGAAGAACCAGTTGATTCCGCTGAGAGGGATGTCCTGATTGACCTTCTCGAACACATCCAGCGCCCGCGTGATGGTTTCGTCGTAGGTGGCGTGCAACCGCCAGGGCCACCGGTTCTGCGCGAGGATACGCACCACTTCTTCGAGTTCACCCTCCATTTCAGGCGGCATGTCCGGGCGGGGCTGGCGGAAATCCTCGAAGTCCGCAGCTGAAAACACCAGCATTTCGCCCGCACCGTTGTGGCGGAAGTAATCGTTGCCCTGTTTGTATTTCACGCTGGAGGTCCAGTTGAGGAAGTCCTCTTTTTCCTCCTTGGGCTTCTGGGTGAACAGGTTGTAGGCGAGGCGGACGGTCATCTGGCCTTCGTCGGCCAGTTTCTGGATAACCGCGTAGTCGTCCGGGTAGTTCTGGAAGCCGCCGCCGGCATCGATCACGCCGGTCACGCCGAGGCGGTTGAGTTCGCGCATGAAATGGCGAGTGGAGTTGACCTGATAGTCGAAGGGCAGCTTGGGCCCCTTGGCCAGCGTCGCGTAAAGAATCATCGCGTTGGGCTTGGCCAGTAGCAGGCCGGTGGGGTTGCCGTTGGCGTCGCGGGTAATCTGGCCGCCCGGTGGCTCGGGGGTGTCGCGGGTATAGCCGACGGCGCGCAAGGCCGCGCCGTTGAGCAGCGCACGGTCGTACAGGTGCAGCAGGAATACTGGCGTGTCGGGCGCTGCGGCGTTGATCTCATCGATGGTTGGCAGGCGTCTTTCGACGAACTGGTGTTCCGTGAAGCCGCCGACCACGCGTACCCACTGCGGCGCTGGCGTAACGGCGACCTGGCGTCTGAGCATATCCATGGCATCGGCCAGCGAACGCACGCCGTCCCAGCGCAACTCAAGGTTGTAGTTGAGTCCGCCGCGAATCACGTGGGTATGGTTGTCGAACAGACCGGGCAGAACGCTACGGCGCTTGAGGTCGATGACACGGGTGGCGGAACCCGCCAGCGGCATGATTTCCTGGTCCGAGCCTACGGCCAGGAACCGGCCATCCTTGATGGCCACGGCACTCGCCACGGGGTTGGCACGGTCGAGCGTGGTGATCTGGCCATTACGGAAAATGATCTCGGGGGCGGAATCAGTCACGGGGGATTCTCCTGTTCTGAGGATTTCAGCGACGGCGTTGCGGCCCAATGCTCCACTCAGTGCGAGTGTCGACGCGGCGCCGAGGAATGTGCGACGAGATGTCATGGCGTGCTGCCTTCATGGCCATGGCCGACATGCCCGCCGCCCAGTCAGGCAGAGGCGAGCGCCAGCCTGATTGTTCAGGTTCGATCGGTTTCCTTTGGCTTATTGGCGTGCCGGCCCGGCAACTGACCGAACAGGTGACTGGCGGTATGGGTCTTGTCGCAGGCGGCATTGAATGCCGTGCCCGCGAGCAACTGCTTGCCGATCGGGATGATCTGCTCGCCGACCAGGATGCCGAGCAGCCCAACCAGCGCCACCAGCGGCGGGGCGGGGGAACGCACATTGAGCAGACTGTAGACGACGCCGACCAGCAAACCAGCGCCCAGGGAAAGAACATAAATCTTCATCGCTTCACCTCGCTTCACAGCCACAGGCGTGCCGAGCGGAGCAAGCGCCCGGAACCGGGCGATGCTCGTGCGACTGGGATTTACTTGGCTGGATTAGGGCCGATGCGCTCGCCGTGCTGCACGCGCTCCGGCGCCTTGTGCACCATGGTGTACGCATAATCCACGCCCATGCCGTAGGCGCCGGAGTGTTCCTTGACGATGGCCATCACCTCGTCGTAGGTGTCCTTGTGCGCCCAGTCGCGTTGCCATTCCAACAGCACCTGTTGCCAGGTCATCGGCACGATACCGGCCTGAACCATGCGGTCCATGGCGTATTTGTGCGCCTCGACCGAGGTGCCTCCGGACGCGTCGGCCACCATGTAGATTTCGTAGTCGCCTTCCAGCGCGGCGCACAGCGCGAAGGTGGTGTTGCAGACCTCTGTCCACAGGCCGGCCACGACGACCTTCTTGCGGCCATTGGCAGCCAGCGCGTCGCGCACGTTCTGGTCATCCCAGGAGTTCATGGAAGTGCGTTCAAGGATTCGGTTCTCGGGGAACACGGCCAACAGCTCGGGATAGGTGTTGCCGGAGAAGCCATCGGTTTCGACGGTGGTGATGGTCGTTGGGATTTTGAACGCCTTGGCGGCCTTGGCCAGCCCAACCACGTTGTTCTTGAGGACCTGGCGGTCGATCGACTGCACGCCAAATGCCATCTGCGGCTGCTGATCGATGAATATCATCTGGCTGTTCTGCGGGGTCAGGACTTCGAGGTACTTGGACATGGGTGGCGCTCCTTCGGGTTGAAAAGCTTCGGACAGTGACGCGGGTTGCTACCTGCGCAGCATTTGGCCCGTTTCAGCGGCGACCAGCACCACCGGAACGAACCCGGTGCAGACCCGCGAAGCCTGCACCGGGGTATCGCTACTGAACTCAGCCGGCAGCATCCACCAGCACCAGTTCGGCATCTTCCAGGGCGGTGATACGGACGCTCGCTTCGTCGCGGATCGCCGCGCCATCGCGTGCTTCCAAGACGATGCCATTGACTTCCACTCGGCCCTTGGCCGGTACCAGATAGGCGTAGCGGCTGGCATCGAAGGTGTATTCAACCGTCTCGCCGGCCTTCAACGTAGCGCCCAACACCCGTGCGTCGGTGCGGAGCGGAAGCGCATCCTCGTCGCCCTCGATACCGCTGGCGAGCGCCACGAATCTGCCGGAGCGGTCGTCTTTAGGGAACGGCTTGGAGCCCCAGGAAGGCAGCTCGCCACGGCGGTCCGGGAAGATCCAGATCTGGAAGATGCGGGTGATATCCGACTCGAGGTTGTACTCGGAATGGCGAATACCAGTGCCCGCGCTCATGACCTGAACGTCACCCGCTACGGTGCGCCCTTTGTTGCCGAGATTGTCCTCATGGGTGATTGCGCCTTCTCGTACGTAGGTGATGATCTCCATGTCCGCGTGGGGATGCGGTGGAAAGCCCGTGTGCGGCGCGATGGTGTCGTCGTTCCAAACCCGCAGCGCACCCCAGTGCATGCGCTCCGGATCATGGTAGTCGGCGAACGAGAAATGATGCTTGGCATCGAGCCAGCCGTGATGGGCTCCACCGAGGCTGTTGAAGGGGCGACGTTCGATCATGCTGTTTCTCCAGGTCGATTCGTTTTCGATGGAGTCACTATAGGCAGCGCAATTGATCTTTAGAATGGAATGGATGGAATAGCATCCTTTCCATTACTTATACTGATCTGGGTCAAGCTCAGCGTATCGAAGAACAATAGTACGGAATCAATGTGATCGGATTATTTCTAGGAATGTCATGAAAAAACTGCCGGATCTCGAAGCGTGGGCGATTTTCGCCAAGGTCGCGGAAACGGGATCCTTCGCCCGCACCGCAGCCGAGCTGGGCCTGTCGCAAGCCACCATTTCCAAGGCCATCACGCGACTGGAAGGGCGCATGAAAACCATGCTCTTCCACCGGACCTCACGGCGGATGTCGCTGACCGAAAGCGGCCACGCCGCGCTTGAGCGCGCCGCGCGCATACTGGCCGAAGGGGAAGCGGTCGAGGCGGAGGTTACCGAGCAATCGACCAGCCTGCGCGGCCCCATTCGGATAGCCGCGCCGATGTCGTTCGGCGTATCGCATCTTGCGCCCGTGCTTCCCGAGTTCATGGCACGTCATCCCGAGGTGGTGCTGGACCTCAACTTCAGCGACGAACTGGTCGATCTTGTCGCTCAGGGCTTTGACCTGGCGCTGCGGATCTCGACCCTGGCCGACTCCAGTCTGTTGGCGCGGCGGCTGTGTACCGTGCGCATCCTGCTGGTTGGCGCACCGGCATATTTCGAGCGCCATGGGCACCCGGGCCACCCACGTGACCTGACCGGCCACCGGGTCCTGCAGTACAGCTACTCGCGCGGGGGAGCCAACTGGCGCTTTCGCCACAAACGGCACGGCGAGTTCGCTCAAGCGATGTCAGCGTCACTGCTGGCGAACAATGCCGAGGCGCTGGCTCCGGCGCTGAGAGCGGGAATGGGGCTGGCATTGCAACCGGAGTTTCTGGCCTGGGAAGACCTGCAATCGGGTGCGCTGCAGACCGCGATGGACGACTGGCAGGTAGAGCCGATCGCGCTGCATATTGTCAGCCCGCCAGGTCGTAACCGTCCGGCTCGTGTGCATGCACTGATCGATTATCTGGCCGAACGCTTTGCCCGTGCGCCCTGGGCGCAGACCGGAGGGAGCTGGCCCGGCGCAACGACGCCCTCGTCGACCTGACGTCCGGCAAGGGTCGACATGCATCAGACCCTTTTGGTGGACGGCAGCAGGATCGTCAGAATCCCGAGCAGCGGCAGGTAGGCGCACAGCTGGTAGACGTACACGATGCCCTGTATGTCCGCCAGACGGCCCAGCAGTGCGGCGCCGATCCCACCGAAACCGAACATCAGGCCAAAAAAGACGCCCGCGATCATGCCGACGTTGCCAGGCACAAGTTCCTGGGCGAAGACGACGATGGCTGAGAATGCAGAGGCGAGTACGAACCCGATGATCATGCTCAGCACGCCCGTCCAGAAAAGATCGACGTAGGGCAGCGCCAGGGTGAAGGGGGCGACGCCGAGGATGGAAAACCAAATCACCTTCTTGCGTCCGATCCTGTCGCCGATGGGGCCTCCGAAGAATGTGCCGGCTGCGACGGAGCCGAGAAACAGGAACAGGTACAGCTGGGAGCTGGCCACGGACAGATCGAATTTCTCGATCAGGTAGAACGTGAAATAGCTGGTGAAGCTCGCCATGTAGAAATACTTGGAGAACACCAGTAGCGCCAGCACTGCCAGGGCACCGTTTACCCGGCCTCTGGAAAGACCATGGGTCGCTTTGCCGCCTGGCTTGAGGGTGAAAAGAGCGAGGTGTCTGCGATACCAGCGGCTCAGCCCGTAAAGCACCAGGATCGCGAATGCCGCGAACAGGCCGAACCAGGCCACGCTGCCTTGCCCGTACGGAATGACGATGGCCGCCGCGAGCAGCGGGCCAAAGGCGCTGCCAGCGTTGCCGCCGACCTGGAAGGTCGATTGGGCGAGCCCGTAGCGCCCGCCGGAAGCCAGGCGCGCCACGCGCGAGGCTTCCGGATGGAACGTCGAGGAGCCGATCCCCACCAGCGCCGAGGCGACGAGAATTGCCGGGAAGCTGCCGACCAGGGCCAGCATGACGATGCCGATCAACGTACAGACCATCCCGGCCGGCAATAGCCAGGGCTTGGGGTGGCGGTCGGTGTGGTAGCCGACCCACGGCTGCAGCAAAGAGGCTGTGAGCTGGAATGTCAGCGTGATCAGGCCCACCTGAGTGAAGGTCAGCCCATAGTTGGCCTTGAGGATGGGGTAGATTGCCGGGAGCACGGCTTGTATCAGGTCGTTGATCAGGTGGGCCAGGGCGCAAGCGCCGATCACGCGCATGACTAACGGGCTGGCCGGGCTGGCAACCGAGCTGGCAGCGACCGATGAAGCAACACTGCGGGACATCACGATCATCCAGACAGGAGGAGTAGGAGCACGGGCTGGCCGGCGGCACAGGCCATAGGGCAACGCCGCCGACGGACGAGCCTGGCTTTGCTGCCGGGTGTAAGCCGTGACTATCCTAGGTGACCGACCGATCGCTTGTCTCGCTTGATCTGGCATGCGCCGCGTACAGTCGCCATGGCTGCGCAGGCTCGGTCATCGGGTATGGGCCATTGCAAATAGCGCGAGGGCGGAGGTCACGTTCGTCGCCGCTTGTCGTCCGATGGCAGTCGGCATTGCTATGGCGCGTTGCGTTCTATTTCTTAGAACGTAACTATCTAAATTAGACGACTATTTCGACAAGCGGTCTGCACGCATCATGTCCTCACTGCGGCTCACCATGGTGGTGGCCCCAACAAGAGGAATCGCATTCAAATGACCCCTTCGATCGCAAGCTCCCACGCCTCGCTGCATTCCAGTGCTGTCCCTGCTTCTGCAGCCCTCGCGGGACGCATTTTGCTCAGTGCCATATTCATTCTGTCGGGCCTGTCCAAGGCCAGCGCGCCGGCCGGGATGATCGGTTACATCGAATCTGTCGGGCTGCCGTTCCCGATGCTGGCGCTCACGCTGGCGATTGTCGTCGAACTGGTCGGTGGCCTGGCACTGGTGCTCGGTTACCGGACGCGCCTGGTGGCCGGTGGCCTGGCGCTGTTCAGCGTGGTGACGGCGCTTGCGTTCCATAATCAGTTAGGCGACCAGAACCAGTTCATCCACTTTTTCAAGAACCTCGCGATGGCGGGTGGGTTGTTGCAAGTGGTGGCGTTCGGGGCAGGTCGATTCAGTCTCGACGCGCGCCGCCGCTGATTCGCTGTCGCTCGAGGCGTCGCCGTTGGCCTGATCATGCGCGGGCGGATCAAGCAGCGCGATGGCCTCAGGCAGAGGGCGACTCGCCGGGGGGCTGCACCTGGTCACGGAAGCGTTCGATGAGCCAGCTCGCCGCCGGTCCTGGCGGCGTGTCGGTACGATAGATGACATCGAATACGTAATCGCCTTCGAAGCGGTCGGGCAGATCCAGACGGATCAGACGGCCACTGGCCAGGTCATCGCGCACCATGGGCTCCGGCATGTTGCCCCAGCCGACGCCCTCGCGAAGCAGCATGTGCTTGGCGCCCAGGTCGGCTAACCGCCAGGTTCGCGTCCCG
The DNA here is from genome assembly GCF_009789555.1 of Stutzerimonas stutzeri. Classification (NCBI taxonomy): domain Bacteria; kingdom Pseudomonadati; phylum Pseudomonadota; class Gammaproteobacteria; order Pseudomonadales; family Pseudomonadaceae; genus Stutzerimonas; species Stutzerimonas stutzeri. The sequence goes on along the minus strand of NZ_CP046902.1, from coordinate 3,417,437 downwards.
ATTACGGCAAACTCCTGATCGGCGGTGAGCCTGGAGCGGTCCGTCAGTACCAGCTGGGTATGTTCGCGCGCGGCACCCGGCGCGTGCGGCCCGGTAGTGGCCAGCGGATGCGTGGGGGCCGCCACGGGTATCAAGGCCACCTTGCCGGCGCCGATGCGTTCGAGCCCGTCGATGCTCAGGGTCAACGGGCCACTGACGCCGAGCGAGGCGCCCCGTTCGAGCACGCGTTGCGTCACTCCACCAAGCGCCTCCATATGCAGGTGAAGCGTGACCGTCGGGAACTGCTCGCGGAAGGTCTTGAGCGCATCTACCACGCGTTCGCTCGGCAGCATCACATCGAGCACCAGATGCACCTCGGCTTCCAGACCCTGCAGCAGGCCGCGTACCTTGGCACGCAGCCCGTCGATGCCGTTATAGATGGTGCGCGCCTCGGCCAGCACCGTGCGCCCCGCATCGGTCAGTTGCGGTTTGCGGGTGGTCTTGCGGTCGAACAGGCTGACACCCAATTGCATTTCCAGGTTGGCGATCGAATAGCTCACCACCGAGGTGGCGCGGTGCAGCTTGCGTGCGGCGCCGGCGAAACTGCCCACATCCACGACGGTGAGAAACACCCTCAACTGGTCGAGCGTGGGCGTGCCGGGGTTTGAGATCATTTCCAATTCCTCGAACGTTTCGATGCATATTATCCGTGTTTTGCGAACAAGCCAGCGGGCGTAGAGTGAGCCTTACTCACCCTCCATTCAGCGAGACCTGCCATGACCTTGCACACCACAGGCCCATCGATCGAGCAAATCATCCTGCCCAACGTACGCGACATCGGCGGTTTGGATGTGCGTCGTGCGTTGCCTTCGGCGAAGCGTCGAATGGTTGGCCCGTTCATCTTTCTCGACAGCTTCGGGCCGGTGGTCTACGGGCCGGGGGAGGGCGTCGATACACGGCCGCATCCGCATATCGGCCTGTCGACCATGAGCTACCTGCTGGAAGGCGAAATGCTGCACCGCGACAGCGCCGGTCATGTCCAGCAACTGCAGGCCGGTGAGCTCAACCTGATGACCGCCGGCAGCGGCATCGTCCATTCCGAGCGCTCCAGCGACCCGGTGCGCGCCAGTGGCGGTACGCTCATGGGTTTGCAGGCCTGGCTGGCCTTGCCTGAAGCACATGAGGAGACCGAGCCGGGTTTTCAACACCTCACCGTGCCCTCGCTTCCGACACTGGAGGGTGATGGGGTGTCGCTGCGGTTGCTGGCAGGCGCGCACGAAGGGCTTCGGGCATCGACCCAGACCTTCTCCGATCTGTTCTATGCCGATCTGCAATTGCAGCCCGGTGCACGCTATCGCCTATCGGCCGAGCATACCGAGCGCGCGCTTTATGTGGTCTTCGGCGACGTCGAGATCGCTGGCCAGACGGGGCGCTTCGGCGCCGACCAACTGGTCGTGCTGCGTCCGGGCAGCGATATCGTCATCCAGGCGCCAGCGGCCGCTCGGCTGATGTTGCTCGGAGGCGAGCCGTTGGACGGGCGTCGCCATATTTACTGGAATTTCGTCTCCAGCCGGCCCGAGCGCATTCATCAGGCCGCTGAGGATTGGCGCGCGCGGCGCTTTGCCGAGATCCCCGGCGATGACGACTACATCCCGTTGCCGGACGACTCTCAGGTCCGCTGGCGCTTCAAGCAGTAAGGCGCTGCGGCAGCTGAGGCAACGTCCGGTCGCCGTGCCGATGAGCAGGATCAGGCATGTCCGCGGCACGTATCGCATACCGCCCGGCAGGTTTCGACGCTAACCTGAGCGTCTAATCGGACCAAAGCCCAGGGTCGGCTGGACCCACGGGCGGATGGCCAATCGGAGCGCGCTGCGTGCGCGAACCGATAGCCAGCACCACGACTGCCGGAGCCGCCTTGATGAACGTCCCCAACGACTGCCTCGAGATCGATCGCCGCCTTGCTTCCCTGGTCGAACTGATGCTTCGGCATACGCCTGGCAACGGGCTGTTCGCATCGGCGATTGGCGCGCTGCATCTGATCCGGTCCGACACCACCACCGACCTTGTCCACATGCTGCACCAACCTGGGTTGTGCGTGATGGTCCAGGGTCGCAAGGAGGTCCGTCTGTGGGACGAGTGCTATACCTACGATCCGTTGAATTACCTGGTCGTGTCGGTAACCCTCCCGCTGTCCGGGCAAGTCATCGAGGCGAGCGTCGAAAAGCCCTACCTGTGTTTGCGGCTCGATATCAATCCGAGCGAGGTGGCCCAGCTCATTGCGGATATCAGCCCAAGCGCGGTGCCTGACGGCACGCCGGGTCGCGGTCTTTTCCTGGACCGCGTCGACGTTTCCTTGCTCGATGCCATGCACCGTCTGGCTCGCTTGTTGGATACACCGGCGGACATCGGTGCGCTTGCGCCCCTCGCGCTGCGCGAAATCCACTATAGATTGCTGCGCGGTGAACAGGGCGGCCGGCTGTACCAGATGGCGATCTCGGATACCCAGACCCACCGTGTCACGCGTGCCATCGAATGGCTCAACCATCATTTCGCCGAGCCGCTTTGTGTCGACGACCTTGCACGGCTGGTCAACCTCGGCACCTCGACCTTTCACCACCGTTTCAAAGCCGTGACCGCGATGAGCCCGCTGCAATACCAGAAACAGCTTCGGCTCCAGGAAGCCCGTCGGCTGCTTTTCGACGAAGGACTGGATGTATCGAGCGCGTGTTACCGAGTCGGTTATGAAAGCCCGTCCCAATTCAGCCGGGAGTACAGTCGACAGTTCGGATTCGCACCCTCGCGGGATCTGGCGCGCATGCGCAGCACCGCTTGATGCTCGCGGCCTTCATGCGACATGCGGGCAGCACCAAGCGGGCGTAACCGGGTTCCAATGCCCTGAGCCATTGGCGGCTCAGCCGGAGGTGTTTCATGAGTATCGATCCGCTTGACAGGCCCCATGACCAGCAGCCCGTGCCGGGGCAGGACCAGAACCCCAGCCATTCCCCCACGCCCGACTTCGTTACCGACAACCCGGACGTCCAGCCGGGCTCCGGCCAGGGCACCGGACCTTCTGGCCGGCCGAATGATCCAGCGGACGCCGACCCGAACGAGCCGGGCCTCGGCAATCCGCTGCCTTGATCGGTTGCGATGAACGAGCCCAGTCGTGGTGCTGGGCTTTTTTTCTTCTGCTGCTACAGCTGCGCCCCCATCCTCGCGCTGATCGATCGTGCCACGTCGAGCAGGCGTCTGGCCGCTTCGCCGTCGGCTTCGGCCATGAAGCCGGGTTCGGTGCCGACTACCGTGATGACGCCTGCCAGCCGGCGATCACCGCTGAATAACGGCGCGGAGAGCGCGTTTACGCCGGCCATCAGCAGGCCGTGCACCGACTGGATGTGGGTGCGTTGCAGTGCGTTCATGGTGGCCAACAGCGCATCGGCGGCAGGGGCGGCGGGCAGTTTCATCTCCTGCTCACGCAGCGGGGCCGTTTCGGCGTTGGGCATGAACGCGTTGAACACCAGCCCGGTGGACGAGCCCAGCAGCGGCAGCACCGAGCCCACCTGGGTGACCAGCGTCACGGCGCGCACGGCCTGTTCGACGTGCACGACGGCCGGGCCGCGATTACCCCATACCGCCAGAAAACAGGTCTCGTTGAGTTCGTCGCGCAATTGCGCCAGATGCGGAGTGGCCAGTTTCACCACGTCCAGTCGCCCCAGCGCCGCCAGGCCAACGAACAAGGCGGCGCGGCCCAACCCGTAGTGGTTGGTCGACGGGTCCTGCTCGGCAAAGCCGCTGGCGATCAGCGCTTGCAGGTAACGATGGACCTTGCTGGCCGGCATGCCGACGTGCTCGGCCAGGCGCGACAGCGAGGTCGCGGGAGCCAGCTCGGCCAATGCCGTGAGGATGTCCGTGCCCACCTCGGCGGCCTGTACTTTCTGTCGCCGAGGCGCCGTGTCCGCGTTGCTGTCTGCCATGAATGTCCCGTTGTCCGGCCGTGCTGATGAAGGCGCTGTTTATAGCTTGACGCACGGGGGAGTTCAAATTACTTTTTGCGTAAACGCATTACGCTAAAAGAGAGGCGGCTATGCAACCCCCACGACAACTCAGCGAACGCCCTGCGTACCAGTCCGGTTTTGGAAACCAGTTCAGCAGCGAGGCCTTGCCGGGTGCGCTGCCGGTCGGCCAGAACTCGCCGCAGCGGGTCCCGTACGGCCTCTACACCGAACTGCTCTCCGGTACGGCGTTCACCGTTGCACGCAGTGAAGCCCGGCGGACCTGGCTGTATCGCATCCGGCCCTCGGCCAATCACGGCCCGTTCCAGCGCATGGACCGGCAGCTCGACAGCGACCTGGGACCGGTCACGCCCAATCGCCTGCGCTGGAACCCGGAGCCCTTTCCAGAGGCGGCGACGGATTTTCTCGATGGGTTGAGGTGCGTGGCTGCGAACGCCGAGCCCGGCCATCCGGCAGGCGCGAGCATCTACCGCTATGCGGCAAACGCGTCGATGGAGCGGGTATTCTTCGATGCCGATGGCGAGCTCCTGCTCGTGCCACAGCAGGGCGGGCTGAGACTGGTGACCGAGCTGGGCGTGCTGGAAGTGGGGCCGCTGGAGATCGCGGTGATCCCGCGAGGCATGCGGTTCCGGGTCGAGCTGCGGGACGCGACCGCGCGTGGCTACGTCTGCGAAAACCACGGTTGCGCGCTGCGTCTGCCGGAGCTTGGTCCGATCGGCAGCAACGGTCTGGCCAATCCGCGCGACTTTCTCGCGCCGGTCGCGCAGTTCGAGGAGCGTGACGAGCCGGTGCGCCTGGTGCAGAAGTTTCTCGGCGAGCTCTGGAGCACCGAGCTGGACCACTCACCGTTGGACGTGGTCGCCTGGCACGGCAACAACGTGCCCTACAAATACGATCTGCGCCGCTTCAATACCATTGGCACGGTCAGCTTCGATCATCCCGATCCGTCGATCTTCACCATGCTGACCTCGCCGAGCGCCATCGATGGGGTGGCCAACATCGATTTCGTGATCTTCCCGCCGCGCTGGATGGTGGCGGAAAGCACCTTCCGCCCGCCATGGTTCCATCGCAACCTGATGAACGAGTTCATGGGCCTGATCGACGGGGCCTACGATGCAAAGGCCGACGGTTTCTCGCCGGGCGGCGCCTCGCTGCACAATTGCATGAGCGCGCACGGGCCGGATCACGTTTCGACTGAACAGGCGATCCGCGCCGAACTCAGACCGCACAAGATCGAGAACACCATGGCCTTCATGTTCGAAACCGGCCAGGTGCTTCGCCCCACGCGCCAGGCGCTGCAAAGCCCGCAGTTGCAGAGTGACTACGACCGCTGCTGGACCGGCCTGGACAAGACTTTCGACAAGAACGAGAAATGACATGAGCGCACAGACAGAACTCCACAGCTGGGTCGAGTCGGCCAACGGCCATCCGGATTTTCCCCTGGCCAACCTGCCGTTGGGCGTGTTCAGCCGTGACGGCGGCGAGCCACGCGGTGGCGTCGCCATCGGTGACTTCATCCTCGATTTGAAGGCCGCCTGCGACGCGGGGCTGTTCGACGGACAGGCGCTAGACGCCGCGAAAGCCGCCAGCGCGGGTAGCCTCAACGCATTCTTCGCGCTGGGTGCCCCGGCCCGCAAGGCGTTGCGTGTAGCGCTGCCGGCACTGCTCGGCGAAGCCAGTGCGCAGCGCGAGCGCCTGCAAGGCATGGGCGAGACGCTGCTGCACCCCATGAGCCAGTGCCGGATGCATCTGCCGGCCAAGGTCGGCGATTACACCGACTTTTACGTTGGCATTCACCACGCCAACAACGTCGGCAAGCTGTTCCGGCCGGATAACCCGTTGCTGCCGAACTACAAGTACGTGCCCATCGGCTACCACGGGCGCGCCTCGACCATCGATGTCTCCGGGGCCTGCGTCAAACGTCCCAACGGCCAGACCCTGCCGCCGGGGGCCAGCGAACCGAGCTTCGGCCCGAGCAAGCGGCTCGACCACGAACTGGAGCTGGGCATCTGGATCGGTCCGGGTAATGCGCGCGGCGAGCCGATTGCAATCGGCGACGCGAGCGGGCACGTGGCCGGTTTCTGTCTGCTTAACGACTGGTCCGCACGCGACCTGCAAGCCTGGGAATACCAGCCCCTGGGCCCGTTCCTGTCCAAGAGCTTCGCCACCAGCGTGTCGCCCTGGGTGGTGATGCCTGAAGCGCTGGAGCCGTTTCGTTGCGCGCAGCCAGCGCGAGCCGAAGGCGACCCGCGACCCCTGGCGTACCTCTATGACGAGAGGGATCAGCAACACGGCGCGTTGGACATCGAACTGGAAGTCCTGCTGCTGACCGAAACCATGCGCAACCGGGGCCTGGCGCCGCAACGCATCACGTTGAGCAGCACGAAGAACATGTACTGGACGGTGGCGCAGATGGTGGCTCACCACAGTGTCAACGGCTGCAGCCTGCAACCGGGCGATCTGTTCGGCTCCGGCACCCTGTCAGGCGAAACCACGGACAGCTGTGGCAGCCTTCTGGAGATCACCCAGGGCGGCAAACAGGCGTTGGAGCTGCCCAGTGGTGAAACCCGGACCTTCCTGGAAGACGGCGACGAGGTCATCCTCAAGGCCCGTTGCCGACGCGAGGGTCATGCCTCGATCGGGTTCGGTGAGTGCCGCGGTCGGGTGCTGCCGGCTTCAGGCTGACGGTCAGAGCGCGTCGCAGGGCAGTCGCGCGCTGCGGCCTGTGCGCTCAGGGTATCCCGGCGGTTCCCTGGGCGGGCGGTGGCAGCGGTCCGGTCGCCGCCTTGCGCATCTGCTCGGCCAGGGCGGCAGAGAACAGCTGAGCGGCCGACCAGCGCAGGTGCACCGCATCGACAAATGAGGTCACGGGCGTGCTCCAGTCCTTGTCGGCGTTCCAGTAAGTTCCGCCCGTGGCGCTCAGGCTGTCGAGGATATGCCTGTCGAATTCGGCGAGAAAGGTGCCGTCCGGGTCGTATTTTTCCTTCCATTGCGGGTGCAGCGGCGTGGAGACGACCATCAGTTGCCGGCCTTCCTGCTGCAGCCGTGCGCTCATCGCTCTCAACGCGTCGAAACAATGACGGTCCAGCGGCTCCGGGCGACCATACAGCAGCTGTCGGGTATTGGCCGTCGCAAGCGGGCCGTCGCCGAAGCGGTCGAACACCAGTGGGTCCCATTCGACCCGCCCGGCGCGCTGCGCCTTGACCGTAAGTGCGTTACGCGCCAGCGATCGCGGCGAGAAATAGCGCATGTAGTAGCCCCAGCGGGAGGCATCCTCGTAAACGTATGGGTCCACGTGTTCGCGGTTGAATACCGCCGTGGGGACCCGCCAGCAGCCCGCGAAATCCTGAGGGTCGGCGATCATCACTACGCTGCGGATGGTGGGCTCGCGGTCGAGCAGCCAGTGCCCGGCGTAGGTGGCCTGATTGGCGAACAGGCCGCAGAAGGCGCCGTTCAGCGGGCGAATCTCCGGTAACGCCTGGGTCAGTACGTGGCCATCCACATGGCGCCACGCCACCGAAGAGCCTATCACCAGCAGGTTCGGCGAACGGACCGGGTTATCCCGCATGAAGCTGAGTTTTTCATCGACGCACAGGTTGTTGGAAAACGCTGGCGGCGGCAGATTGCCGGTTCGATCCAGGCCCAGCAGCAACAGGCAGAACAGTGCCAGCGCACCGAACAGACCGGCGAACAGAGACAACAGATACCGCGAACGCACCTGGCCCGGCACGCTGGCCGTGCGTGTTCTTCCACTATCGGCGGCGTTCCCGTCCCTGGGGAATTCTGCGGTATGGGCCATGGCTATTTTCCTTCGAGCTTGGCGCAGATGACCTGGGCGAATTGGCCGACGTTGCGCAGCGACTCCAGTTCCGCCGTTCTGAACTTGATACCGAAGCGTTGCTCCGCCGCGACGGTCAGCATCACATGGGTCTGGCTGTCCCAGCCGTCGATGTCGTTGGCGGTCATTTCCGGGGACAGGACGATGCTGTCATCGTCGAATACGTCGTGGAAAACCGGGGTGAGTGTCTTGAGTACGTCTGCTTCGGTCATGCTTCAACCTCGATGAAGTGGTGGGGATTACGCGCGGCGTGAAGGTCATAGCGCCAGAAGGTCGCCTGCGTGACGGCAGCCCCTGACGTTGGATGCTGAGCGAAGCCCAGCCGTGGATAGTGTTCGGCGACCATGCCGTTGCGTTCGGTCGGCCGATACTCGCCGATCAGGGCGTTGTAGCCCGCCGCAACTGCCGCGCTGGCAAGCACCTCCAGTACGGCGTGCTCGACCTGGCGTCCAAGCACGCGACAGCTCATCAGCCAACTGTCGATCAGCAGCTCATCGACGGCCAGGGCTTCGTCGGGGCGCGCCAGTACCACGCTGATCAGGCCGTTATCACCGAACTTGTCGGCCAGGCGGATCGCCAGGGCAACCGAGCGCGGGTCGCGGGCGATGCGTTCGACTTCCGCCTCGCTGTAGCGGCGGGTGGTGAGATTGAACTGATTTGTCTTGTTGATCAGCTGGGTACTGCGGGCCAGTTCGGCGGCGCCGATGGGGGTGGCGGTCAGTACCATCTGCAGTCCACGCAGGTAGCCGTCCATGTCGGTGGCCTGGCTCATGGCCGCCTTGCGCGCGGCATTGAGGATGTAGTTCTGGCTGCGGGTCGTGTCGTCGGAGGTGAACGAAACCGCCTCGAAGTAACCGGCCGCCGCCACCCGCGCGGGGTAATCGGCGACGTCTTCCGGGAGTTCGGGGACCGCGACGTCCGGAAGCTCGCGACGTACGATGTCCCGCTCGGCCGGGTTGTCGTCGACGAAGACCAGGCTGTCCAGGCCGATATCCAGCATGGCGGCGATGCGCCGCAGATTGCCGGCCTTGTCGTCCCAGTTGGCGACGAACGCGGCGATGTCACTGCGCTTGAGCGCCATTTCAGGATGGTCGAATGCCGCCTCGGCGACGCTCAGCTCGTTCTTGCTGCACACCGCGAGGATGATCCCGCGGCGTGCCAGCAGTGCGGCATAGCGCTGAAAGGCAAGGAAGGCCTCGCCGCTGGGCGAGCCGTGACCGAGCTGAATGCCGTCGACGCCGTCGTCACCGACCACGCCGCCCCACAGGGTGTTGTCCAGATCCAGCACCAGGCACTTGCGCGCCAGGCCGACACTCGCCGCGGCAACCCGGGCCAGTTGATCGCCGTACAGCGGTGCCAGGTTGGGGCTGACGAGTTGCTTGGCCTGATGCCAGCGCACCGGTTCGCCGAGGCCATCGCCGTAACTGCCACGCGCCGCCTCCCACGCCAGATCCATCAGTAGCACGCCATCTTCGCGCGCAGCGGAGCGGATGGCGGCGTTCAACCGGTCCACCAGCGCATAGGGCGAGGCCGGAACCAGCCCCTCGAAGGCGCCGAAGATCGGCGGGTCCACCGGGACCAGTGTCTGCTGCACGACGTGCGCGGCGAAGCGCTCGCGTGCGCGGCGCCAGAGCAGGCGCAGTTCGCCGATTCGTTCCGCGATGGCGGCATCGACATCGGCCAGCGTCGCGTCGAGTGGCAGCTGCAAGGGGGCATCGCGCGCGTCGAGCGCCAGTACCACCACCTGCGGCGCGAAGGCGCTGAGCGCGGCATCGTCCATCAACAGCGCCTGGCGATACATGCCGTAGGGCGCCACCTGGATCGAAAGCGCCAGGCGGCGCTGCAAGCCCGCGACCCTGATCGCCGGAACCAGATGCTCTACCGTATGCGAAGAAAGCAGGGCGACGCGCAACGGCCTCAAGCCCAGGGCAGTCGCGTCGCTGTCTGCCACGCAGCGCAGGGCTTCGTTCGCCAGTCGGTCCAGGCGGATTGTCTGAGTGAAATCGCGGCGGTAGCCCGCGAGTCGTGCGGCCTTTGCGAGGCGCGCAAGTGGGTCCGGATCACGCTTCGCTTCGCCGATGGCGGCGCCGAGGTCGGGGTGCGGGGGTAGCCAGAGCAACTGATCCATTCGCGGTCGACTCCTTGTCAGAACTGGAAGTAGAGAAACTCGGTAGGGGCCACGGAGAACGCCACGGCCAGCGCGAAGAAGCCGAGCACACCAATGGCCACGCCGATCACCGGGGTCGGGCTCCACATGGCGATCGGAAACCAGCGCAGCAGCCAGTTTTCCCGCGGCTGCGCATCCAGCGCCGTGCGGAAGTGCGCCATCCATTGCTGCACGTTAGGCATCAACCAGACGAAGGCCAGCAGCATCGCCACGGCGAAGAAATCGGATTTGTCGAACTTGGTGGTCTGCTCGCTCAGCCCGGCCATCCCGGCGAGCATGGCCATCGCCGCGGACACGCTGTCGGCGCGAAAGAACACCATGGCAACGACGACGCAGAGAAACGTCAGCAGCACGGCCCCGGCGCGATGCATGAATCGGTCGCTGTCCAGCGGCAGTCCCTGGCGTGCCTTGAAGGCACGAAAGCCGTGCGCGACCACCAGATAGAAGCCATGCAGCAGGCCGAACACCACGAACTGCCAACCGGCGCCGTGCCAGACGCCGGAGATGAACATTGTCAGCACGGTCGGATAGGCGACCAGTACCAGGAAGGTGCCGAGACTCATCTTGCCCCGCCGCGGCAGCGGCTTGCCGGTGGCCATGCGCGAGCGGGTAATCCGCATGACGATGGGGTTGTAGAGATAGGCGGTGAGAAACCGCGTCAGCGTCATATGCCAGCGTGACCAGTAGTCGATCACGTTGTGCGCCTTGAACGGGCTGTTGAAATTGACCGGCAGCCGCAGGCCAAACAGCAGGCCAAGGCCGATAGCCATGTCGCTGTAGCCGGAGAAGTCGAAGTAGATCTGCAGCGTGTAGGTGAGGGCCCCGAACCAGGCATCGTACAGCGCCGGCACACTGCCGTCGGCAGCGACCGCGAAGATCGGCGATGCTTGCGCACCCAGGGGATCGGCGATGATCACCTTCTTGAACAGGCCGAGCAGGAACACCGTGAGCCCCAGCGAAATATTGTCAATCCGGGGCCGGAACGTGCTGTCGTCCTTGAACTGCCTGAGCATTTCACCGTGATGGGTGATGGGACCGGCGATCAGTTGTGCGAAAAAGCTGATGAACAGGCAGTAATTGACGAAGTCATGCTCGGTGACCTCGCCATCATGAGCGTCGACCAGATAGGCAATCTGCTGGAATGTGAAAAACGAAATCGCCAGCGGCAGCACGATGTCGCCCACCGACCAGCCCAGGCCGAAGGCGCTGTCGATCGTGCCGAACAGAAATCCCGTGTATTTGTAATAACCCAACAGGGCGACATTGGCGGCAACGCCGAACACCAGCATCAGCCGCGACGGCCGGCGCATCAGAAACCCGCCGACCAGATAGTTGAAGACCATGCTGCCTACCAGCAGCGGCACGTAGGCAGGGTTCCACCAGCCGTAGAACACCAGCGACGCGAGCGTCAGCCAGATGGCGGCGTAGCGTTGCCTGCCCGTGCCGGCGAGGAGGATGAAACCCAGTAGAACGACCGGAAGAAATCCGGCGATGAACACCACGGAGTTGAAGAGCATCGTCCTTTTCCCTGTCCCTGAGTCTCCGGTGCCGCCCTGTCTCGGGGCGACGTCTGCACAGTGAGCCCCGATGCGTCGGCGATTGCCGTCGACGCGGTACGCTGCAGGCTCACATCCCATTGCCCATCTTCAACGGTGTCGCTTGGCTAACAGGCTCGTCCTGGCGCGGACGTTGTGCCTGATCTGTCATATGCGACTGGAGAATGTAAGAAAAAGTTTCGCCGTTCATCTGGTCCCGATAATCGGGCGGACGGATGGGTTTGTCGGCGAAAATAAGCGAAACGGCGATTTCAGACGGGCGGGTTCTGGGCGTGACGAGGCGGACTGCTGGCGACAGGGATGTCGATTTTGCACGAGGCCGCGGCGTCAACGCTGATGGCGGCGCGGCGATCCAGACGCGGTATCGGCGCTGCCGCACCTTCGGTCGGATGGCCATTCGTCGAGGCGTTTACACGGCCCACTCACGCACGGCGGCCGGGGCGCCAGGGGGAATGCGGAGCAGGGCCGGCACCGAGTGGTACCGGCCCTTGTTTCAGCCGAGAAAGTACAGGCAGCCGGAAATCACCAGACCGGAATACACCAGCATCAGCAGGCAGTAGCCCATGATGTCGCGCGCGCCAAGGCCAACGATGCCGAGGATCGGCAGCGCCCAGAACGGCTGGATCATGTTGGTCCAGGCATCGCCCCAGGCGATGGCCATGGCCGTGACCGCCGGCGCCACGCCGAGCGCCTGGCCGGCCGGCAGCATGATCGGCCCTTGTACGGCCCACTGACCGCCGCCGGACGGCACGAAGACGTTGACCAGGCCGGCGCTGAGGAAGGCCAGTACCGGGAAGGTATCGGCGGACGACCAGGCGACGAAGGTGTCAGTGATCTGCTTGCCCAGCGACAGCCCGTCGGCATTGGCGCCGACCATCATGCCCATGATCCCGGCGTAGAAAGGGAACTGGATGACGATCCCACTGATGCCGCCGATGCCGTCCTGCACGGCACGCATGTAGCGCTCCGGCGAGCCGTGCAGCGCCAGCCCGATGAACAGGAACAGGCCGATGACGATGTTCAACGTCAGCGCGAAGCCGTTCTCGGCAAAGTAATAGCCGAAGTACACGGCGCCCAGCGCAACGATGATCAGGTTCAGGATGCGGCTGTCGTCCAGTCGCTGGGCCAGGGTGCCGCGAGGCAGGGGCTCATGTTCGGGATCGAGCAGCAGTGCCGGGTCGGCGACCTTCGGTTGGGTCGGGTGCATGGCCCAGTTGAGCAGGGGCAGGCCGATGACGAGCAGGGCGATGATGGTCAGGTTCAGGGTCGTGAACAGGGTGTCGCCAACCCCGATCGCGGCGGTTACCACGCCACCGCTCATACGTTCCAGGTCCGCGCCGCCGGTTGCCAGCGACAGTGGAATCGAGCCGGACAACCCGCCATGCCAGATAAGGAAGCCCGAGTACGCGGCCGCTACCAGCAACGGGTAGTCGACCCCCTTGACCTCGCGTGCCAGGGCGCGGGCGAACACCGCACCGATGACCAGGCCAAAGCCCCAGTTGATCCAGGAGCCGGCGAGCGCAACCAAGGTAACCAGGACCACGGCGCGGCCGGGCGTCCTGGCGGCGCGTGCCAGGCGGGCGAGCAGCCGATGGATCAGGGGCGCACTGGCCAGGGCATGTCCGGTGACCAGAATCAGCGCCATTTGCATGGCAAAGGTCAGCAGGTTCCAGAAGCCGCTGCCCCAATGCCGGGCCATGGCAGGCAGGCCCTGGCCCGTTACCAGCATGCTGGCGGCGAGCACGATGAGGCTCAGCAGAATGGCGAATACGAAAGGCGAGGGCAGGTAGCGCTGAACCAGTTTCACGCTCATTGCGGTGATGGAGTGGAGCATCGTTGAGTCCTGTGTTGTTTTTCTTTTTGGTATCGCCGGCCGCACCGACACTGCTGCGGCCTGACGAGTGTTGCTGTAAATGATGTCGCTTCGACTGTCGCTGCTGGACGGCGGCATGGCGCGCAGCGAGGGATCGCTGGCCCGCTTGAGCCGCGTCCGGTGGTCTGTCAGTCGCGTTCCAATGCCAACGCGACGCCCTGGCCGCCGCCGATGCACAGCGTGGCGAGCCCCTTGTTCGCGCCGCGACGAATCATTTCGTGCAACAGCGTGACCAGGATCCGGCAGCCTGAGGCCCCGATGGGATGGCCCAGAGCAATCGCGCCGCCATTGACGTTGACCTTGTTGGCGTCCCAGCCCAGCTCCTGGCCGACCGACAGCGCCTGAGCGGCAAAGGCTTCATTGGCCTCGATCAGATCGACCTGGTCCAGCGTCCAGCCGGCCTTGTCCAGGCAGCGTCGGGTTGCCGCGACCGGCGCGATGCCCATGATGGCCGGGTCCACGCCGGCATTGGCGTAGGCCTTGATCCGGGCGAGCACGGGCAGACCGAGCGCCTTGGCCTTGTCGGCACTCATCAGCAGTACCGCAGCGGCGCCGTCGTTGAGGCTGGAGGCATTGCCGGCGGTAACCGAACCGTCCTGCTTGAACGCGGGTTTGAGGCGGGCCAGCGATTCGGCGGTGGTGCCGGCACGCGGTTGCTCGTCGGTGTCGAAACGCAGTGGCTCGCCTTTGCGCTGTGGAATCTCGATGGGCGTGATCTCGTCCTCGAAACGGCCGGCCTCGATGGCGGCTACCGCTTTCTGTTGTGACGCGGCGGCGAAGGCGTCCTGCGCTTCGCGGTCGATGCCGTATTTTTCCGCCAGATTCTCGGCGGTGATGCCCATGTGGAAATCATTGAAGGCATCCCACAGCCCATCGCTGATCATCGAGTCGACCAGTTCGGCATGCCCCATGCGCAGGCCGGTGCGGGCCTTGGGCAACACGTAGGGCGCCAGGCTCATGTTTTCCTGGCCGCCTGCGATGATCACCTGGGCGTCGCCGCAACGGATCGCCTGCGTGGCCAGATGCAGCGCCTTGAGGCCGGACCCGCACACCTTGTTCAGCGTGAAGGACGGCACCGCGTGAGGCAGGCCGGCCTTGACCGAGGCCTGGCGCGCGGGGTTCTGACCGGCCCCGGCGGTCAATACCTGGCCGAGGATCACTTCGTCGACTTCGGAGGGTGCAAGTCCGGTCTGCTCGAGCAGACGCTTGATCACCGCTGCGCCCAGATCGGGCGCGGGAATCGGGGCCAGAGCACCCTGGAAGGTGCCGATGGCGGTTCGGGTGGCCGCTACGATAACGACGTCTTGCATGGCGAATCTCCTGGATTCAAAACGGGAAAAGCCTCGGGTGCGCAGGCGCATCACGAGGCCTCGACACGACCGTGGTCAGGCGAATTGCATTTCCGGTACATGATCAGGGACCACCAGTTGGCCGGCGGTCTTGGCGATGATTTCCTCGACGCTCACGCCTGGGGCGCGTTCCTTCAGGACGAAGGCGCCATCATCGATCTCCAGGTAGGCCAGATCGGTCAACACACGCTTGATGCAGCCAGCACCGGTCAGCGGCAGGGTGCATTTGGGCAGCAGCTTGGACTCGCCGTCTTTCGAGGCGTGCGTCATCAGCACGATGATGTTCTCGGCGCCGGCGACCAGGTCCATCGCGCCGCCCATGCCTTTGACCAGCTTGCCGGGAATCATCCAGGAGGCGATGTTGCCGTGCACGTCGACCTCGAAGGCACCGAGCACGGTCAGGTCGATGTGACCGCCGCGGATCATCGCGAAGGATTCGGCGGAGTTGAAGATGGAAGCGCCAACGCGGGCGGTGACCGTCTGCTTGCCGGCATTGATCATGTCGGCGTCCAGTTCCTGTTCGGTGGGAAAGGGGCCCATGCCGAGCAGGCCGTTTTCCGACTGCAGCATGACCTCCATGCCTTGCGGCACGTAGTTGGCGACAAGGGTCGGAATGCCGATGCCAAGGTTCACGTAGTAGCCGTCCTGCAGTTCGCGGGCGACGCGCTGGGCCATTTGTTCGCGGGATAGTGCCATGGGTCTTTGCCTTTTGTTTTTGGATTCAGCTGCGGACGGTGCGCTTCTCGATGCGCTTTTCGAAGGTGCCGCAGATGATGCGGTCGACATAAATGCCAGGCGTGTGGATCTGGGTGGGATCGATCTCGCCGGGCTCGACGATTTCCTCGACCTCGACCACGGTGATCTTTCCGGCGGCTGCGGCCAGCGGATTGAAATTCTGCGCGGTGTGCCGGTAGATGACATTGCCGTAGCGGTCGGCCTTCCAGCCCTTGACGATGGCGAAGTCGCCGGTGATGGCGTGTTCGAGGATGTGCGGACGGCCGTTGAACTCGCGCACGTCCTTGCCTTCGGCAATGGGGGTGCCGTAACCGGTGGCCGTGTAGAAGGCCGGGATGCCGGCGCCGCCCGCCCGCATCTTCTCGGCCAGCGTGCCCTGGGGCGTCAGCTCGACTTCCAGTTCACCATCGAGCAACTGCTTCTCGAACAGGGCGTTCTCGCCAACGTACGAGGCGATCATCTTGCGAATCTGCCGGTCTTCGAGCAGCACGCCCAGGCCGAAACCGTCGACGCCGCAGTTGTTCGAGACGACGGTCAGCTCGCGGGTGCCCTTGCGTTTGATCTCGGCGATCAGATTCTCGGGGATGCCACACAGCCCGAAGCCGCCAGCCAGCACAGTCATGCCGTCCTGGAGCCCTTCGAGGGCTTCGGCGTAGGTGCTGACGCGCTTGTCGAAACCAGCCATAAACCATTCCTTCTTGTTGTTGGAGATTGATGAATCGTGCGGTCGAGTGTTCCTGTAGATTAGTGATTTGTTAAGTTGATTTTTGAGCGATATTGATTGGTTAAACAAATTAATAACTGCCGCTGGGAACGGCGGCGCCTACCGGGATATCTCGATGACCGTCAAACAACTTCGCGCGTTCCTGGCGGTGGCCCATACCTTGAGCTTTGCTCAGGCGTGCGAGCGTCTGCACCTTTCGCAATCGGCCTTGAGCCTGACCATCAAGGCGCTGGAAGACGGGCTGGGTGGTCGCCTGTTCAGCCGCACGACACGTGCCGTCAGCCTCACGCCTGAAGGCGAGGCGCTGCTGCCGCTGGCGCGGCGGCTGCTGGCCGATTGGGATAATGCCGAGGATGAGCTGCGCCAGCGCTTCACCTTGAAACAGGGCAGGGTGGCACTCGCCTCGATGCCGTCGTTCGCCGGTAACCTGCTGCCAGCGGTGCTGCGCACCTTCAGCGATCGGTACCCGTCGATCAGCGTCACGGTGCATGACGTGATCAATGAGCAAGTGATGGAGATGGTCCGCGACCGCCAGGTGGAGCTGGGCATTGCGTTCGAGCCCGAACCGACCACGCCGTTGACCTTCACGCCGCTGTACACCGACCGTTTCGTCGCCGTGGTGCCGGCGGACTCGTTACTGGCGAGCCAGACGGAAATCGCCTGGGACGCCTTGCTCGCCTACCCCTTCATCACGCTGCAACGACCGTCGACGGTGCGCTTCATGCTCGAAGATCATTTGCGCCAGCGTGGCCGCCAGTTACCCGTACAGTTCGAAAGCCACCAACTGGCCACGGTCGGGCGCATGGTCGCCAGCGGCCTGGGTGTCAGTGCGGTGCCGGCGCTATGTCGCGCGCAGATGCTGGAGCTGGGGGCGCGCTGCGTGGCGTTGGGCGATCCGGTGATCGAAAAGCCGATTGGCATTCTCACCAAGCCCGGCCACGAACTCTCGGTGGCGGCCCAGGCCATCGCGGACACCCTGCGCGCCGAACAACGCTACCCGGCCGCTGGAACCGAGCAGCCCTGAGCCGGCAGCTCCGCTCCACGGGTCGGCTGACGGAGAAAGCGTGCGGTTACCGGACGGCACGGATGTAGGCCCTGGTTCGATCTCCTATGCTTGGCGGTAGCCCTGAATGCTGCGCACAAGCGAAGATCGGCGCCATTGCGGTCTTGCACACGAAAGGTCTGGCGCTGCTCGGGGGCATCAGCCCAACTATAAGAAAGAACAAGAGTGCCTTGTGATGGATAGTCTGCTGAACGCGAAAAGCAGGATTTTCGAACGTGCCGACCCCCATGCAGTGTCCGAGTACGTCAATCAGCACGTCGGCGTGCATTGCATCCAGTTGCCACGCACTGGCAATCCGCAGGCCAGCCTGAGCCATTGCACCTTCGGCAAGCTCGACCTGTGCAAGTTGAGCTACGGAGGCAGCGTGCATGTCACCTCGCCGGCACTCGAAACGATCTATCACCTGCAACTGCTGCAACGCGGTCATTGCCTCTGGCGCGGCCGCGGCCAGGAGCACTATTTCACGCCCGGCGAGCTGCTGCTGATCAACCCGGACGATCCCGTGGACCTGACTTACTCCGACGACTGCGAAAAGCTCATCGTCAAGCTGCCGGCCTCGTTTCTGGAAAAGGCCTGCGCCGACAATCACTGGCGAGCGCCAGGTGAAGGCATCCGGTTTACCGCCAGCCGCTACGACCTGAAGCAACTCGAAGGGATCGAAAGCCTGCTCGGACTGATCTGCCAGGAAGCGGAGGCCGAGCATTGCGTCCCGCAATTGCAGGAACAGTACAGTCGCCTCATCGCATCGAAGCTGTTGTGCACCCTGGCCAACAACATCCATCGCGAGGCGCTGAGCGAAAGCTGCCCCTCGTTCGGGCGGATCACCGACTATATCGACGAGCATCTGAAGAAGGACATCTCGGTCGAACAGCTGGCGCAAGTGGCGAACATGAGTGCGCGTTCGCTGTACATGCTGTTCGAGCGCAAGCTCGGCACGACGCCCAAGTCCTACATTCGCCGGCGCAAGCTGGAGCAGATTCACGGATGTCTGAGCGATCCCTCGTCCAAGGTCCGCAACGTCACGGAGATCGCCATGGACTATGGCTTCCTGCATCTGGGACGTTTTTCGGAGACCTACAGGAGCACCTTCGGCGAGCTGCCGTCCGATACCCTGCGCAAGCATCATTGAGGCCAGCGCACTCGGGTGCGGCTATGGGCCATTCATCTCACCGGCCCGGCCCGGTCGCGGCGGGTCGCCGGTGCCGGGCTGCCCAAGTGCCGACGCTGTGACCGCCCGGCTTCGGGCACCATCGAAACGGCAGCGAGTACGGCATGGTGCCCGCTTCTGCGAGGCAGGCCGGTTCGTAAGCCTCCTGGCACGAGGCACAGCGCGGTGCGAATCGAACGAAGCGCTGCGCCCGATTCCATGCTTTGCGGGTGACGTAACGGACTTTATGGCTTTTCATTTGGCCATCGCACTGGTCTAATCCCGACTAATTCACTCGGCTGTAGGTGTGTTCATGCGAGACGCTGCATCGTCCGATGCGCCAATGGAGGTGCGAGATCGGTACCGTCTGTTGATTGACGCCGTGGCCGATTACGCCATCTACATGCTGAACGCCGATGGCACGATTGCGAGCTGGAACCCGGGGGCGAGGCGTTTCAAAGGTTATGAAGAGGCGGAAATCCTCGGGCAGCATTTTTCCCGCTTCTATACCGACAACGACCGTGCGGCGGGACTGCCACAGCGCACCCTGGACACCGCAGCGTCCGAGGGGCGTTTCGAGGGGGAAGGCTGGCGTGTGCGCAAGGACGGTACGCGCTTCTGGTGCCATGTGGTGGTCGATCCGATCTGGTCGCCCACCGGCAGCCTGCTCGGCTTCGCCAAGATCACCCGCGACCTGACCGAGCGCAAGCTGGCCGAGGAGTCGCTGAAACAGAGCGAGCAGCAGTTCCGCTTGCTGGTCCAGGGCGTCACCGACTACGCCATCTACATGCTTGACCCGACTGGCATCGTGACCAACTGGAACGTGGGCGCGCAACGTATCAAGGGCTACCTGCCGGACGAAATCATCGGCCGGCACTATTCGCTGTTCTTCACCGAAGAAGACCGGCAGGACGGCGCCCCGCTGCGGGGGCTCCAGATCGCCTTGCGCGAGGGGCGTTTCGAGAGCCAGGGTTGGCGCGTACGCAAGGATGGCTCACGTTTCTGGGCCAACGTCGTGGTCGACCCGATCCACAGCGACACCGGCACCCTGATAGGGTTTGCCAAGGTGACCCGCGACATCACTGAAAGCGTCGAGGCGCAGCGTGAGCTGGAAAAGGCGCGAGAAGCGTTGTTCCAGTCGCAGAAGATGGAGGCCCTCGGCCGCCTGACAGGCGGCATCGCGCACGACTTCAACAATCTCCTCATGGCGGTGCTGGGCGGGCTGGAAATCATTTCCCGCCGGGTCCCGGACGATCCGGCCATCGTGCGGTTGCTGGACAACGCCATCCACGGCGCCCAGCGTGGTGTCTCGCTGTCGCAGCGGATGCTGGCGTTCGCGCGGCGCCAGGAGCTTCATCTCGAACTGGTTGACATCCCCGCCCTGGTGCATGGAATGGCCGATCTGCTTCGGCAATCGCTCGGCCCTGGAATCCAGATCGTGACCCGGTTTCCCCTCTCGCTCAAGCCGGTGCTGGCGGACGCCAACCAGATCGAAATGGCGCTTCTCAACCTGGCGGTGAACGCCCGCGATGCGATGCCCGAGGGTGGCATCGTGACCCTGTCTGCGCGTGAACATGTGCTTGAGTCGCAGGAGGGCTCGCTGGCACCCGGCGATTATCTGCGCCTGGCGCTGACCGATGAAGGCGAAGGCATGGACGCGGCGACACTGGAGCAGGCGATGGAGCCTTTCTTCACCACCAAGGGCGTCGGCAAGGGAACGGGGCTGGGGCTGTCGATGGTCCATGGCCTGGCCGCGCAATCGGGGGCAGGCTGACACTCCAGAGCGAGAAAGGACGCGGTACCACTGCTGAGCTGTGGTTGCCGCTGGCGAAAGATACCGACCTGCCAGCCAAGGACGAACATTCGCGGGTGTTTCAATCGCAAGCTTCGATGACGCTCAGTGTGCTGGCCGTGGATGACGATCCGCTGGTACTGATGACCACCGGCGCCATGCTCGAGGAACTTGGCTGTCAGGTGTTCGAGGCGGATTCCGCGAGCCAGGCGCTCGAGATCCTGGCGCAGAACCCGGTCGACCTGGTGCTGACCGACCAGGCGATGCCCCACATGACCGGCTCACAGCTGGCCGAGGTCATTGCGCGCCAGTATCCGACCCTGCCGGTCATCCTCGTGACGGGGTATGCCGACAAGCTGAGCGGGCCCGCATTCAAGCTGCCCCGGCTTGCCAAGCCATTCGGTCAGGATGCGCTGGCGCAAAGCATCGCGGCGATAATGCGCCAACCCTGACGGCGACTCTGCCGCGCGGACGCGCCAGGCGTTCCTGCTTCTTCCTTTGCCCATCGCGCGTCGTTGGCGCTTCGCGCGCCAGCCCCCTTGTTTTTGCAGAAAACGGATAAAGGTCCTGCAGGAAACGGATATTGATGCCGCGTCCCGCGCCGTAGCCTTCATCACGTAGACACAAAAACAATGGAGGCCCCGGCCATGTCCCTGGGATTCGACTACCTTGATTCGCTGCTTGAAGACGATAAAGACAAGGGCATCTTTCGCTGCAAGCGCGAGATGTTCACCGATCCTCGGTTGTTCGATCTGGAGATGAAGCACATCTTCGAGGGTAACTGGCTTTATCTCGCCCACGAAAGCCAGATCCCCGAGAAGAACGA
This sequence comes from Stutzerimonas stutzeri, assembly GCF_009789555.1. Taxonomy (NCBI): domain Bacteria; kingdom Pseudomonadati; phylum Pseudomonadota; class Gammaproteobacteria; order Pseudomonadales; family Pseudomonadaceae; genus Stutzerimonas; species Stutzerimonas stutzeri. Next base: position 3,396,378 of record NZ_CP046902.1, on the reverse strand, counting down.
CTACTACACGACCTACATGGGTCGCCAGCCGATCTTCATCGCGCGCAACAAGGACGGCGAGCTGAATGCCTTCATCAATGCCTGCAGCCACCGCGGCGCCATGCTTTGTCGTTTCAAGAGTGGCAACAAGGCGACCTATACCTGTCCCTTCCACGGCTGGACGTTCAACAATTCCGGCAAGCTGCTGAAGGTCAAGGACCCCAAGGAAGCCGGCTACCCGGACAGCTTCAACTGCGACGGCTCGCACGACCTGAAGAAAATCGCACGCTTCGAATCCTACCGCGGCTTCCTGTTCGGCAGCCTGCGCGAAGACGTGGCGACGCTGGATGAATTTCTGGGCGAGTCGAAGAAGATCATCGACATGGTCGTCGACCAGTCACCCGAAGGCATCGAAGTGCTGCGCGGCTCGTCGAGCTACGTGTTCGGTGGCAACTGGAAGCTGACGGCCGAAAACGGTGCCGACGGCTATCACGTCACGGCGGTGCACTGGAATTACGCGGCCACCCAGAACCAACGCAAGCTGCGTGAAGCCGGCGAGGAAATCCGCACCATGAGCGCCGGCGGCTGGGGCAAGAAGGGGGGTGGCTTCTACTCCTTCGAAAACGGCCATCTGCTGCTCTGGACGCGTTGGGACAACCCCGAAGACCGTCCGCTGTACGCCCGCCGCGAGGAGATGATCGCCGAGTTCGGCCAGGCGCGTACCGACTGGATGATCGGCAACTCCAGAAACCTGTGCCTGTATCCGAACCTGTACCTCATGGACCAGTTCGGTTCGCAGCTGCGGATCGCGCGGCCGATCTCGGTCGATGAGACCGAAGTCACCATTTACTGCATCGCGCCAAAGGGCGAAAGCGCAGAGGCGCGCGCGATCCGCATCCGCCAGTACGAGGATTTCTTCAACGTCAGTGGCATGGCCACGCCGGACGATCTCGAAGAGTTTCGTGCCTGTCAGGCCGGCTTCCAGGGGCGTGCCATGGAATGGAACGACATGTCCCGTGGCGCCAAGCACTGGATCGACGGTCCCGACGAAGGCGCCAGGGAAATCGGGCTGTATCCGAAGCTCAGCGGCGCGCGCTCGGAAGACGAGGGGCTGTTCGTCATGCAGCACCAGTACTGGCAGCAACAGATGATCCAAGCCGTGAAGGCGGAACAGGATCGGCTGATCCATGTGGAGGGTGCGTAGATGACGCTTTCCTACGATGCCGCGCGGGATTTCCTTTACCGCGAAGCGCGCTACCTCGACGACAAGCAATGGGACAGTTGGCTGGAGCTGTATGCCCCGGACGCCACCTTCTGGATGCCGGCCTGGGATGATCGGGACCAGCTGACCGAGGACCCGCAGAGCGAGATATCGCTGATCTGGTACGGCAACCGTGGTGGCCTGGAAGACCGTGTGTTCCGCATCAAGACCGAGCGTTCCAGCGCGACCATTCCCGATACCCGCACCAGCCACAACATCAGCAATCTGGAGTTGCTCGAGCAGGCCGATGGCCTCTGCAAGCTGCGTTACAACTGGCACACGATGAGCTTTCGCTACAAGACCGTCGACCACTTCTACGGCACCAACTTCTACACCCTCGACGTGCGCGGCGAGAACCCGCTGATCAAGGCCAAGAAGGTCGTGCTGAAAAACGACTACATCCGCCAGATGATCGACGTCTACCACCTCTGAGGGCGCCGCCATGACTTACAAGATCGCGTTGAACTTCGAAGACGGCGTCACCCGTTTCATCGACGCCCATATCGGTGAGACGGTTGCCGATGCGGCTTATCGTCAGGGTATCAATGTGCCGCTGGACTGCCGTGACGGCGCGTGCGGCGCCTGCAAATGCTTCGCCGAAAGCGGTCGCTATGACCTCGGCGAGGAATACATCGAGGATGCGCTGAGCGAGGACGAAGCCGCGCAGGGCTACGTGCTGACCTGTCAGATGCGCGCCGAAAGCGACTGCGTGGTTCGCGTGCCGGCGGCATCGGACCTTTGCAAGACCGAGCAGGCCAGCTACCAGGCCGCAATCAGCCAGGTGCGTCAGTTGTCCGAAAGCACCATTGCCTTGTCGATCAAGGGCGAGTCGTTGAGCCAGCTGGCATTCCTGCCGGGACAGTACGTCAATCTGCAGGTGCCCGGTAGCGACCAGACCCGGGCCTACTCCTTCAGCTCGCTGCAGAAGAACGGCGAAGTCAGCTTCCTGATCCGTAATGTGCCGGGTGGGCTGATGAGCAGTTTCCTGACCCACCTCGCCAAGGCCGGCGACCACCTCAACCTGGCGGGCCCACTGGGCGCGTTTTATCTGCGCGAGATCAAGCGGCCCCTGTTGCTGCTGGCGGGCGGGACCGGCCTCGCGCCCTTCACCGCGATGCTTGAAAAGATCGCCGAGCAGGGCAGCGGGCACCCGTTGCACCTGATCTACGGCGTCACCCACGACCATGATCTGGTGGAAATGGACAGGCTCGAGGCCTTCGCTGCGCGTATTCCCAACTTCAGCTACAGCGCCTGCGTGGCCAGCCCGGACAGCGCCTATCCGCACAAGGGCTACGTCACCCAGCACATCGAGCCCAGGCACCTCAACGACGGCGAAGTGGACATCTACCTTTGCGGCCCACCGCCCATGGTCGAAGCGGTCAGCCAGTTCATTCGTGAACAGGGGTTGGAGCCGACGAACTTCTATTACGAGAAATTCGCCGCCAGCGCCTAGCGCGTCTGGTCCGGCCCCTTGAGCGCGCGCTTCGCCCCGGGTCGGGCCTCCCACAAGAGCGGCGGTGCTGGTGCGGTTGTAGTGGGAGGCGCGCCCTCGCGGCGAATGCGGATCAGAGGCCGGCCCGCGCTTCGCCCCGGCTCAAGCCTCCCACCAGAGCGGCGGGGTTGGTGCGGTTGTAGTGGGAGGCGCGCCCTCGCGGCGAATGCGGATCAGAGGCGGCCCGCGCTTCGCCCCGGGTCGGGCCTTCCACACGAGCGGCGGGGTTGGTGCGGTTCTGGTGGGAGGCGCGCCCTCGCGGCGTATGCGGATCAGAGGCCGGCCCGCGCTTCGCTCCGGGACGGGCCTCCCGCAAGAGCGGGGGGTTGGTGCGGTGCTGGTGGGAGGCGCGCCCTCGCGGCGAATGCGGATCAGAGGCCGGCCCGCGCTTCGCCCCGGGTCGGGCCTCCCACAAGAGCGGCGGGGTTGGTGCGGTTCTGGTGGGAGGCGCGCCCTCGCGGCGAATGCGGATCAGAGGCCGGCCCGGGCTTCGCCCCGGGTCGGGCCTCCCACAAGAGCGGCGGGGTTGGTGCGGTTCTAGTGGGAGGCGCGCCCTCGCGGCGAATGCGGATCAGAGGCGCCCGCGCTTCGCCCCGGGTCGGGCCTCCCACCAGAGCGGCGGGGCTGGTGCGGTTCTGGTGGGAGCGCGCCCTCGCGGCGAATGCGGATCAGAGGCGGCCCGCGCTTCGCCCCGGGTCGGGCCTCCCACAAGAGCGGCGGGGTTGGTGCGGTTCTAGTGGGAGGCGCGCCCTCGCGGCGAATGCGGATCAGAGGCCGGTCCGCGCTTCGCCCCGGGTCGGGCCTCCCACAAGAGCGGCGGGGCTGGTGCGCGGGTCCGGCCTCCCATAAGAGCGGGGAGCCGTGTGTGGCGCTGGGCCGGTCGGGTTTTACCAAACGCCTGAAGAAGCACGCGCAAGTATGTATTGGGAGCCACTTTTTACGAGGTCGCATGATGAACAAGCGTTTTGCAAGCAAAGTGGCGGTCATCACGGGCGCCGCGCAGGGCATCGGCCGCCGAGTGGCCGAGCGCATGGCCGAGGAGGGCGGGCGCCTGGTACTGGTCGATCGCTCCGAGCTGGTCCACGAACTGGCGGATGAGTTGGGTGCCAGGGGTGTCGAGGTGATCACCCTGACTGCCGATCTGGAGCAGTTCGGCGACTGTCACCGAGTCATGGATACGGCCAAGGAGCGCTTCGGTCGTCTCGACATTCTGGTCAACAACGTCGGCGGCACCATCTGGGCCAAGCCCTTCGAACACTACCGGGAGCAGGAGATCGAGGCGGAAGTCCGGCGCTCGCTGTTTCCCACGCTGTGGTGTTGCCATGCCGCACTGCCGCACATGCTCGAGCAGGGCAGTGGCGCGATCGTCAACGTGTCTTCGATCGCGACCCGCAGCCTCAACCGTGTGCCCTATGGCGCGGCCAAGGGCGGCGTGAATGCACTGACCGCCTGCCTCGCCTTCGAGAACGCCCAGCGCGGTATTCGCGTCAACGCCACCGCACCCGGCGGTACAGAGGCGCCGCCGCGGCGTATCCCGCGCAATACGGCGGAGCAGAGCGAGCAGGACAAGCGCTGGTACCAGCAGATCGTCGACCAGACCGTCGATTCAACGTTGATGAAGCGCTACGGGACCATAGACGAGCAGGCCGGGGCGATTCTTTTCCTCGCCTCGGACGATGCGTCCTACATCACCGGCGTCACCCTGCCCGTAGGCGGTGGTGACCTGGGCTGATCACACCCTGGCCCCTGCGCAATATCCGGCCAGGGATCGGGCAATCAATACAAAAACAAGAGAGAGCCTTGCCATGCGACAGATAGACGTACCCGAAATCATCGACAACGCGCGGTTCAACCGCTTCCACTGGATGGTCATGGCGCTTTGCGCGCTGCTACTGATCTTCGACGGCTATGACCTGTTCATCTATGGCGTGGTCCTGCCATCGGTGATGCAGCAATGGAATCTCAGCCCGCTGGAAGCCGGCGCGCTGGGAAGCTATGCGTTGTTCGGCATGATGTTTGGCGCCCTGGCGTTCGGCAGCCTGGCAGACCGGATCGGGCGCAAGAAAGGCATTGCGATCTGCTTCGCGCTGTTCTCCTGCGCCACCATTCTCAACGGTTTCGCCAGCAACCCGACCGAGTTCGGCGTCTGCCGGTTCATCGCCGGCCTCGGCTGCGGTGGCCTGATGCCCAATGCGGTGGCGCTGATGAACGAGTACGCGCCGAAGCGGCTGCGCAGCACCCTGGTTGCGATCATGTTCAGTGGCTATTCGGTCGGCGGCATGCTGTCGGCGGGTGTTGGTATTTTCATGCTGCCGCGTTTCGGCTGGGAGTCGATGTTCTTCGCCGCCGCGCTGCCGTTGCTGCTGTTGCCGCTGATCCTCTGGTATCTGCCCGAATCCATCGGTTTCCTGGTGCGCCAGGGGCGCATCGAGCAGGCGCGCGCGCTGCTCAAACGGGTGGACCCGCAACGTGATCTTCGCCTGGACGATCAGTTGTTGATGGTCGAGGCGAAGAAGCGCGGCACCTCGGTGATCGAGTTGTTCCGCGAGGGCCGCGCGCTGCGCACGCTGTGCCTCTGGGTGGCGTTTTTCTGCTGCCTGCTGATGGTCTACGCGCTCAGCTCCTGGTTGCCCAAGCTGATGGCCAACGCCGGCTACAGCCTGGGCTCGAGCCTGTCGTTCCTGCTCGCGCTGAACTTCGGCGGCATGTTCGGTGCGATTCTTGGCGGCTACCTGGGTGATCGATTCAATCTGGTCAAGGTGATGGTGGCGTTCTTCATTGCGGCCGGGGTTTCCATCAGCCTGCTTGGCTTCAACAGCCCCATGCCCATCCTTTACCTGCTGATTGCCGTGGCCGGCGCCACCACCATCGGCACGCAGATCCTGCTGTACGCCGGTGCCGCGCAGCTTTACGGGTTGTCGATCCGCTCCACGGGGCTTGGTTGGGCATCGGGCATCGGCCGCAACGGTGCGATCGTCGGCCCATTGCTGGGTGGCGCGCTGATGGGCATCAACCTCCCGCTGCAACTGAACTTCATGGCCTTCGCCATTCCCGGCGTGATCGCGGCGCTGGCCATGACCCTGTTTGCCATCAGTGCGCAGCGCGCCCAGGCGGCCCCAGCTCCCCTGGCCGCTGGCGCGGCCTGACCCAACGCATCCACTGGAAGAACCACATGAGTACAGTCCTGATCGAAGGCATCCAGACACTGATCGTCGACCTGCCGACGATTCGTCCCCACAAGCTGGCGATGCACACCATGCAGAAGCAGACGCTGGTCATCATCCGGGTTCGCTGCAGCGACGGCGTCGAAGGGATCGGCGAGTCCACCACCATCGGAGGCCTGGCCTACGGCAACGAGAGCCCGGAGAGCATCAAGACCAATATCGACAGCCATCTCGGGCCGTTGCTGGTGGGCCAGGACGCCGCCAACATCAACGCAGCCATGCAGCGTCTGGACAAGGCGGCCAAGGGCAACACCTTCGCCAAGTCCGGTCTGGAAAGCGCGCTGCTCGATGCGCAGGGCAAGCGCCTCGGTCTGCCGGTCAGCGAACTGCTTGGCGGGCGCCTGCGCGACAGTCTGGAGGTCGCCTGGACGCTTGCCAGCGGCGACACCGGGCAGGACATCGCCGAAGCCGAGCGCATGCTCGATATCCGCCGCCACCGCGTGTTCAAGCTGAAGATCGGCGCCAACGAGGTGAATGCCGATCTCAAGCATGTCATTGCGATCAAGAAAGCGCTGGGGGAGCGCGCCAGCGTGCGCGTCGACGTCAATCAGTATTGGGATGAATCGCAGGCGATTCGCGCCTGCCAGGTCCTCGGCGAGAACGGCATCGACCTGATCGAGCAACCGATCTCACGCATCAACCGCAGCGGGCAGGTGCGCCTGAATCAACGAAGCCCGGCGCCGATCATGGCCGACGAATCCATTGAAAGCGTCGAGGACGCCTTCAGCCTTGCTGCGGACGGCGCGGCCAGCATCTTCGCCCTCAAGATTGCCAAGAATGGCGGCCCTCGCGCGGTGCTGCGCACCGCGCAGATTGCCGAAGCGGCCGGTATTGCCCTGTACGGCGGGACCATGCTCGAAGGGTCGGTCGGCACCCTGGCCTCGGCGCATGCCTTCGTCACCCTCAAGCAACTGACCTGGGGCACCGAGTTGTTCGGGCCGCTGCTGCTCACCGAAGAAATCGTCACCGAGGCGCCGGTCTACCGCGACTTCCAGCTGGAAGTGCCGCGCACGCCGGGCCTGGGCCTGACACTCGATGAAGAGCGCCTGGCGTTCTTCAGTCGCAAGTAACCGGAGGCTGAAACCATGCTGTTCCACGTAAAGATGACCGTAAAACTGCCGGTCGACATGGACCCGGCAAAGGCCGCGAAGATCAAGGCCGAGGAAAAGGAGCTGGCCCAGGGTTTGATGCGTGAAGGCAAGTGGCGCCACTTGTGGCGCATCGCCGGACAGTACGCCAACTACAGCCTGTTCGACGTGGCCAGCGTGCAAGAGCTGCACGACACCCTGATGCAGCTGCCGCTCTATCCCTACATGGAGATCGAAATCAATGCCCTGTGCCGGCACCCCTCGTCAATCCGCGAAGACGATACCTGACCTGCGGGCATCGGCCGGGCATCCCGGCCCGTGTCAACTGACCAAAACTACAAGATGAGGCCTGAGCCATGACTGTGAAAATTTCCCATTCGCCCGACATCCAGAACTTCTTCAAGCAAGCCAGCGGCTTCGACACCGACCGGGGCAACACCCGATTGAAGACCATCATCAACCGCGTGCTGCTGGACAGCGTGAAGATCATCGAGGACCTGGAAATTACCCAGGATGAATTCTGGAAAGCCGTGGACTATATCAACCGTCTCGGGGGACGCAATGAAGCGGGGCTGCTGGTGGCCGGGCTTGGCCTCGAACATTTCCTGGATCTGCTCGAAGACGCCAAGGACGCGCAGATCGGCCTGACCGGTGGCACGCCCCGCACCATCGAAGGTCCGCTGTACGTCGCCGGCGCACCGATGGCCGAGGGCGAGGCCCGTATGGACGACGGCAGCGAAGACGGCATCGCCACGGTGATGTTCCTGCACGGCAAGGTCACAGGCCCGGACGGCAAGCCTTTGGTCGGCGCCATCGTCGACCTCTGGCACGCCAATACCCAAGGCAACTATTCCTATTTCGACAAGACCCAGTCGGACTACAACCTGCGCCGCCGCATCATCACCGACGCCGAGGGCCGTTACCGGGCGCGCAGCATCGTGCCGTCCGGCTATGGTTGCTCGCCGGACGGACCGACGCAGGAGCTGCTGGATCTACTCGGACGGCATGGGCAGCGTCCCGCCCATATCCACTTCTTCATCTCGGCGCCCGGTCATCGTCACCTGACCACCCAGATCAACCTGTCGGGCGACAAATACCTGTGGGACGATTTCGCCTATGCGACACGCGACGGGCTGGTGGGTGACATTCATTTCAACGACGACCCGCAGGCCGCGCAAGCCCGTGGCGTAGCGGGGCGGTTCGCCGAGGTGGCGTTCGATTTCCAGCTGCAACAGGCGCCCGCGCCCCAGGCCGAGCAGCGCAGCCAGCGACCGCGCGCCTTGCAGGACGCCTGAAGCGGGCCGATGGCACGCTTGATCATCCGTCACCTTTTGCGGTTCCGCCCTGGCCGCTGGCGAGGGCCGGACCGCAGGACGGCTTGGCGCTCTGTTCATCGCCCGGTGCTCGGCAGGTGCCGGCAGTGGGCGAATGAGGCGTCATCGACACTGCGTCGGTATGCGGGTTTTCGCAGCACCCCACAACAAGAGCGATTCGGGCACCGCCACGGATTGCCGGCCTGACTTGCGAGGCGCCATGAAAACGCTACTCAGAGACCTCTCCTTGTCCGCGGTGGTCGCGGGCTTCATCGCGACGGTGATTTCCTATGCCGGGCCGTTGGTGATCATTTTCCAGGCGGCCAAGGCGGGCGGGCTTGCGCACGACGTGCTGTCGTCCTGGATCTGGAGCATCTCCATCGGCAGCGGGATACTCGGGATCGTCCTGAGCCTGCGCTACAAGGTGCCGATCATCATTGCCTGGTCTGCGCCCGGTTCGGCATTGCTGGTAACCATGTTGCCCGACATCAGCATGAACCAGGCCGTCGGCGCCTATCTGGTGTCGAGCCTGATCATCCTGCTGGTCGGGCTGTCCGGCGCGTTCGACAAGATCATCCACAAGCTGCCCGCAGCCATCTCTGCCGGAATGCTCGCAGGCATCCTGTTTCGCTTCGGGACCGGCCTGTTCGTGTCGGTCAAGGAACAACCCTGGCTGGTGCTGGCGATGTTCGGGACCTACCTGATGTTCAAGCGCGTGATGCCGCGCTACGCCGTGATGGCCGTGCTGGTAGTCGGCGTCGCGATGGCCCTTGCCAGCGGCGAACTGCACCGCGAGGCGCTGGTCATCGGCCTCGCGGTACCGGTCTGGATCACGCCGGAGTTCAGCTGGCAGGTCATGCTCGGCGTGGCGTTCCCACTGGTCATGGTGGCGCTGACCGGCCAGTTCGTACCCGGCATGGCCGTGCTGCGAAACGATGGCTACCAGACCCCCGCGAGCCCGCTCATCGCCAGCAGCGCGCTGGGCACGATGCTGTTGGCACCGTTCGGTTGCCACGGCCTGAACCTGGCGGCGATCACCGCGGCAATCTGTTCCGGAAAGGAATCCCATGAGGACCCACGCAAACGTTACATCGCTGGCATCTCCGGCGGAGTGTTCTACCTGCTGCTGGGCGTCTTCGGCGCCACCCTGGTATCGATCTTCACAGCCTTTCCCGCCGCGCTGGTCGCTGCGCTCGCCGGCCTGGCATTGCTGGCCGCCATCGGTGGCGCGCTGAGTGCCGCCATGTCGGTGCCCGAAGACCGTGAAGCCGCGTTGATCACCTTTCTGGTCACCGCATCGGGCATGTCGTTCCTCGGCCTGTCCGCGGCTTTCTGGGGATTGATCTTCGGTATCGCCGCGCACCTGCTGTTGACGCTCAGGCGACCACCGGCACTGCTGCCTGCCAGCCCGCCGGCATCGCTGGACGAGGAACAAACCGCTCGCTGATTGCCACAGCGGCCACTCGCAACCCAACCCTTCGTCGTTCTCGCCGGCTTGCGCTGGTGAGGCGGCGGCGTGCACCCGAAAAACAACAACAACGAGTCCAAACCATGAAAAAGATGTCACAACGCCCCCGTATCGCAGCAACCATCGGCGCCGCCCTTTGCCTTCCCTCGGCCTTTGCTGCCGATGAAGGCTTCATCGAAGGCACCACGGCCACGCTGCAGGCTCGCAATTACTACTTCAGCCGAGACTTCTCCGACATCGTCGGCGCGAATCAACAGTCGAAGTCGGAGGAGTGGGCCCAAGGCTTCATCCTTAACGTGAAATCCGGCTATACGCCGGGCACGGTCGGCTTCGGCGTGGATGTGCTCGGTCAGCTGGGCTTCAAGCTCGACAGCAGCGCCAGTCGGGTCAACACCGGCCTGCTGCCGGCCGGCAGTGACGGCAAGGCGGCGGACAACTTCGGCCGCCTCGGCGCGGCGCTCAAGGCTCGGTTGTCGAAGACCGAGCTGAAGCTCGGCGAATTGACGCCGAACCTGCCGGTGCTGACGTTCAGCGATATCCGCCTGCTGCCGCCGACCTACCAGGGCGCTAGCCTCGTCTCGCAGGAAATCGATGGGCTGACGCTGCAAGTCGGGCAGCTTCACTCGGCCAGCGTGCTGAACGAGGCCGGAGACGGCAAGCTGCGGGCGAAGCTCGGGCATGTTCCGCAGCTGGCCGGTCATGCGCAAACCGATCGCTTCAGCTATGCCGGCGCCGACTATGCCTTCAACGACAACCGGACCTCGGCAGGCGTCTGGTACGCCCAGCTTGAAGATATCTACAACCAGCGTTTCTACGGCCTCAAGCACAGCGAGCCGGTGGGCGACTGGGTGTTCGGTGCCAACCTGGGTTTTTACGATTCGAAGGAAGACGGCGCGCGGCTGTTGGGCGATATCGACAACCGGGCGCTGTTCAGCGTGCTGTCCGCCAAACGCGGCGGGCACACCGTATCGATCGGCTATCAAGCGATGTTCGGCGACGACGCCTTCCCCAGGGTGTTCAACAATGTCAGCCCGCTGGGCAATGAAGTGCCCACCTATGAATTCGCCGGCGCCGACGAGCGCTCCTGGCAGGTGCGCCACGATTTCGATTTTTCGGCGGTCGGTGTGCCGGGTCTGGTGTCCACGGTGCGCTATATCCGCGGCGACAACGTCGACACCGGGCGAGGCTTCGAGGGCCAGGAGTGGGAGCGCGACCTGGACCTTGGCTACACAATCCAGAGCGGTGTACTGAAGAACCTCGGGATACGGGTGCGCAACGTCACGGCACGATCCAACTACCGCAGCGACATCGACGAGAACCGGCTGATCTTCAACTACACCTGGCAACTGCTGTAAGGGCGTCGGTCGTGGAGTGCGGATCGCGTGTCGCCGAGGTGGCACGTTTTGCGATTATCGACCAATAGGACGATAATCGAACACCGCTTTCCGACAAGGCCGTCCGCCATGAAAGACGAATCCTGCCCTCGTAACCGCCCGATGGCGCCTGCCATCATCGCGTCGCCGGCCAAACGCATCGAAGCGCTGACCGGCGATCCGAACTTCATGACTTCGCTGGCACGCGGGCTGGCGGTGATTCATGCGTTTCAGGAGCGCAAGCGGCATCTGACCATCGCGCAGATCAGCCATCGCACGGAGATCCCGCGCGCGGCGGTTCGGCGTTGCCTGCATACCCTGATCAAACTGGGCTACGCCACTACCGATGGCCGCACGTATTCGCTGTTGCCCAAAGTGTTGACGCTCGGCCATGCGTATCTTTCCTCGACCCCGCTCGCGGTCACCGCGCAGCCGATCCTCGACCGCCTCAGCGATCAGCTCCACGAAGCCTGCTCGATGGCGACCCTGGAGGGAGACGAGGTGCTGTATGTCGCGCGGTCGGCCACGCCGCAGCGCTTGATTTCCGTCGATCTCAGCGTGGGCAGCCGGTTGCCGGCCTATTGCACATCCATGGGGCGGATTCTGCTCGCGGCGCTGGACGATGCGGCGCTGGACGACTACCTGGAACACGCCAACCTGCAGATCAAGACCAGTCGGACCCTGCACACGCCCGAGGCCATCCGTGCGTCCGTCGAGATCATCCGCCAGCAGGGATGGGTCATCATCGACCAGGAACTCGAGGTCGGTCTGCGCTCGCTGGCCGTGCCGTTGAAGGACTCGGCCGGCCAGGTGCTCGCCGCACTCAACGTCGGAACCCACGCCAGTCGAGTGACCCGGCAGGAACTGGAGACACGTTTCCTGCCCGTGTTGCTGGAGGCGAGCAAGGAGCTGAGTACCCGTCTCTTTCACTGATCACGAGCGAGCGGCCCACATCGCGCCAGGCCGAGTCGGCAGCGATCGTTGGCTTTACAGAGAGGCGGGGTTGTGTTCGATAATCGAACGGTGATTCGATTATCGGATTGTTCTGTCCGGCTCTGGTGGTTAGTGTGGGTCCACGCGCGGATACGTTCGTGCATCCGGACTCCAAGACGAGACATGACCCATGGCCGAGCTTCTTCCCTTAAACGAGGCAATCGATCGCTTCGTCAGTCACGGCGACACCGTCGCCCTCGAAGGCTTCACCCACCTGATCCCCACTGCCGCCGCGCACGAAATCATCCGTCAGCACAAAACCGACCTGACGCTGGTTCGAATGACGCCTGATCTGGTCTATGACCTGCTGATCGGCGCCGGTTGCGCGAAGAAACTGGTGTTCTCCTGGGGCGGCAACCCCGGTGTCGGCTCGCTGCACCGGCTGCGCGACGCTGTCGAGAGGCAATGGCCACAGCCGTTGGAAATCGAAGAGCACAGCCACGCGGACCTTGCCAATGCCTATGTCGCCGGTGCGTCTGGTCTACCGTTCGCGGTGCTGCGCGCGTACCTGGGCTCCGACCTGCCCAAGGTCAACCCGACGATCAAATACATCGAATGCCCTTTCACGGGTGAGAAGCTCGCGGCCGTGCCGAGCGTGCGTCCCGATGTGACCGTGATCCACGCGCAGAAGGCTGACCGCAAGGGTAACGTGTTGATCGCCGGCATTCTCGGCGTGCAGAAGGAGGCCGCGCTGGCCGCCAGGCGTTGCATCGTCACCGTCGAGGAAATCGTCGATGAGCTTCACGCGCCGATGAACGCCTGCGTGCTGCCGACCTGGGCGCTTACTGCGGTATGCCATGTGCCGGGCGGTGCTCATCCGTCCTACGCACACGGCTATTACGAACGCGACAATCGCTTCTACCAGCAGTGGGACCCGATCGCCCGCGACCGCGACACGTTCACCGCCTGGATCGACGAATTCATTCACGGCACCGAAGATTTCCCGGCGTTTCAGGCCAAGCTGGCCGCGCAGCAGGAGGCCAAGCAATGAACTACTCCACTCATGAAATGATGACGGTGGCCGCGTCACGCCGCCTGGCTGACGGCAGTGTCTGCTTCGTGGGCATCGGTCTGCCCTCGAAGGCGGCCAACCTGGCGCGCCTGACCCATGCGCCCGATGTCGTGCTGATCTACGAATCCGGTCCCATCGGCGCCAAGCCATCGGTACTTCCACTGTCCATCGGCGACGGTGAATTGGCCGAAACGGCCGATACGGTGGTGCCTACGGCGGAAATCTTCCGCTACTGGCTGCAAGGTGGGCGCATCGACGTCGGTTTTCTCGGCGCCGCGCAAGTCGACAAGTACGGCAACATCAACACCACGGTGATCGGCGACTATCACCAACCGAAAGTTCGCTTGCCAGGCGCGGGCGGAGCGCCGGAAATTGCCGGGTCGGCCAAGCAGGTGCTGATCATCCTCAAGCAGTCGCACCGCACATTTGTCGACAAGCTTGCGTTCATCACCTCGGTCGGTTTTGGTGAGGGTGGCGATCACCGCAAAGCGCTCGGCTTGCCGGGCAACGGGCCGGTGGGAATCATCACCGACCTGTGCATCATGGAGCCCGAAGCGGGGTCCAACGAATTCGTGGTGACGTCGCTGCACCCGGGTGTGACCCGGGAACAGGTCATCGAAAACACCGGTTGGGCGATTCGGTTTGCTGACAATCTTGGCGAAACCACGCCCCCGACCGAGCACGAACTGGAGGCTCTGCGCGCCCTGGAGGCCCGCACCGCCGCCGCCCACGGACAATCTGGAGGTGACGAGTGACACGCGAAGTCTTTATCTGCGACGCCGTACGCACACCCATCGGCCGCTTCGGCGGTGCGCTGGCCGCGGTGCGCGCCGACGACCTGGCGGCAACCCCGATCAGAGCATTGCTGGAGCGCAATCCCGGGCTCGATCCGGCTGCGATCGAAGAAGTCTTCATGGGCAGCGCCAACCAGGCCGGCGAAGACAACCGCAACGTGGCACGAATGGCGGCGCTGCTTGCGGGGCTGCCGGAAACCGTGCCGGGCGTGACGCTCAACCGTCTTTGCGCCTCGGGCATGGATGCGGTGGGCAGTGCGTTCCGTGCCATCGCCTGCGGCGAAATGGAGCTGGCGATCGCCGGCGGCGTCGAGTCCATGACCCGCGCGCCGTATGTGATGGGCAAGGCCGATACGGCATTTGGCCGCACGCAGAAGATCGAGGACACCACCATCGGCTGGCGCTTCATCAACCCCAGGATGAAGGAAATGTACGGCGTCGATGCGATGCCGCAGACCGCCGACAACGTGGCTGAAGAGCACCACATCAGCCGAGAGGACCAGGATGCGTTTGCGCTGCGCAGCCAGCAGCGTACCGGCAAGGCACAGGCCGCCGGCTTCTTCGCCGAGGAAATCGTTCCCGTGGTGATCAAGGGCCGCAAGGGTGACACGGTGGTCGACACCGACGAGCATCCGCGTCCTGATACCACCGCCGAAGCGTTGGCCAAGCTCAAGCCGGTCAACGGTCCGGACAAGACCGTCACGGCGGGCAACGCCTCGGGCGTCAACGACGGCGCGGCAGCGCTGATCCTCGCCAGTGCCGAGGCGGTGCAGAAGTACGGCCTTACGCCGCGCGCCAAGGTGCTGGGGATGGCCAGTGCGGGCGTTGCGCCGCGGGTCATGGGCTACGGGCCGGTGCCGGCGGTACGCAAGCTGTGCGAGCGTCTGAACCTGGCCGTGAGCGATTTCGACGTAATCGAACTCAACGAAGCCTTCGCCGCCCAGGCGCTAGCCGTCACGCGCGATCTGGGCCTGGAAGACGACAGCCCGAAGGTCAACCCGCAGGGCGGCGCGATTGCCCTTGGGCACCCGCTGGGCATGAGCGGCGCGCGTCTGGTGCTGACGACCGTGCACGCCCTGGAAAAATCCGGCGGCAAGCTCGGCCTGGCGACGATGTGCGTCGGCGTAGGGCAGGGTCTGGCACTGGCGGTTGAAAGGGTCTGACCCTGAGTGACGCCCGCATAGCCGCACAACCGCCATCGAGGTGGCGCTCGGGAAGGGTGCGGCCGTGCTGCAAACGCGAAGCCGCGTATGCCGGGGCAAGCGGTGTGCACGCATCCGCGGCGCGCTTGAATCGACTTTTTGGGGGAGATCGCCCATGCCTTGCGTAGCACTCGCCGATGGCGAACTGAATTATCGTTTCGATGGGCCGGTCGACGCGCCGGTCCTGGTCCTGTCCAATTCGCTGGGTACGGATCTGGGCATGTGGGACGCTCAGTTGCCGGCGTTCAGCGAGCATTTTCATGTCCTGCGCTACGACACGCGCGGTCACGGCGCATCCGCGGTGACTCCGGGGCCGTACAGCATCGAGCAGCTTGGTCGCGATGTGCTGGGCCTGGTGGATGCATTGGGGATCGACCGTTTCGCCTTCTGCGGCTTGTCCATGGGCGGGCTGATCGGTCAGTGGCTGGGCATCAACGCCGGCGAGCGCCTGACGCGGCTGGTGCTGTGCAACACCGGGGCGAAGATTGGCACGGACGACGTGTGGAACGAGCGGATCGAGACCGTACTCGAGGGCGGCGAGCAGGCCATGCGCGACATGCGCGATGCCGCGATCGCACGCTGGTTCACGCCGGCCTTCGCCGCCCACCAGCCCAGCCAGACCCGCCGCATCACCCAGATGATCGCCAGCACCTCGCCAGCCGGCTACGCCGCCAATTGCACGGCAGTGCGCGACGCCGATTATCGAGACCAGCTCGGTGCGATCAAGGTCCCCACGCTGGTCGTCTGCGGCAGCCAGGACCCGGTAACCACGCCCGAACATGGGCGTTTCATCCAGGCGCGCGTCGCTGGCGCCGAGTGGGTGGAGTTCGAGGCGGCGCACCTGTCGAACGTCGAGGTGGGCGACGATTTCACCCAGCGCGTACTGGCCTTCCTTCGGCGCTGATCGGATCGTAAACCGGGCCGCGGGGCCCGGCAAAAGACCCACCAAGGGATTCGAGTCGAGCCGCCGGCGCTACCACAGCGCCAGCGTGTCGCTCAGGATCGGGCGCGTTTTTGCCGGTGTCGGCGCGACGTTGCCGCGCACCGTCGCGTTTCGCACCTTGATGCGCAATTCTTCAGCTTGTCCAGCGCCTCGGACGGCGTTACGGCTCGAGGTCGGCAATCCATCAGGCGCAGGGGCGTGCCCTGGCCGATGGGTTGCGCGGGTGACGGCTCAGTGCCGGCCTGACTGGCTTTTCACGCAGACGAAACTCGACGCGTCGTTCACCTGGCCCTTTCCCTTGTATTTCGGCCACGCGGGGTACTCGCAGAGCGGACGCGTGCGACCGGGCACCGCGACGGTATCGGTGACGATCTGCCGCTTGGGCGCAATACCCCGTTCGACCCAGCTTTCCAGGGCCGTGACCGAATCCCAGGCAGCGTTGAACAGCGTGCTGGCTGCATGGCCATAGCCGGGAATCTCGTAATAACGCAAGAACTGGCGCGTCTGGCCGACGCCCATGTCCCGTTGTACACGCTGGTAGTAGTCCGCGGTGGCGCGGGTGCTGACCAACTGGTCCGAGGTTCCATGCGCCATGAGAATCTTGCCGCCATTGGCGACGAACGCCGAAAGGTCGGTCTGATTGACGTCCTGGCGCAGCGACAGCGCATCGACCCGCGCCTGCCAGGGGCCCAGTTGGGTCGGGTCGAGCGTCAGCGCATTGAATGCCGGATTGCGCGTCACGAAGTAACGCACCCACTCATCCCAGAATCCCGAATGGTACGGCGCGCCCTCGGCGAAACCGGTGCCGTGCACGGGCATCGGATAGGTCGGTTGCAGGGTATTCAGGCCCAGCCGTGTGACCACCGCCTGAACCCCGTCGCCCGGCCGACCGAGATCGGTGCCCCAGGTGTTGAAGCCCGGATAGCCGCGTTCGCCGCTGGCCAGCGGTTGGCTGAAGCGGATCGGGGTGTCGAACACCTTCAACGCATGTATCTGTGCATCGGACAGGCAACTGTTGCCGGTGTCGGCTCCGGCAGGGCAGCGCAGAGGACGGCCGTTCAGTTTGGCTTTCGCCGGATCGAACCGGGCATTGCAAGCCGATTGATTACTGATGACGCGGTCGTATGCGCCGTCGAGCCCGTCGCACGCCTGCAGGGCGGACTCCAGCAGTGCCGCCCGTTTTTCCAGGCTGGGAAAGGCGCCGGGAGCCGCCAGCGCGCGGGTGATGCGACCGAATTGCAAGTCCAGGGCCGCCGCGTTGTAGGCCGGGTAGAGAACGATCGCGCCGTGGAAGTCTTCGGGCCACTGCTGCACCACCGCGAGCGCCTCGCGGCCACCGGTGGAGCCGCCGGCAAAGTAGCTGCGCACCGGTGGTTGGCCGTAACGCCGTTCGATGAGATAGATCGCCGTGTCCCGGGTTTTCTTCAGCGCATCGTGGGCGTAGTTGGCCAGCGCTTCGTCGTTCCAGGCGAAGTCGCCAGGATTGACCGGATTGGCGACATGGCCCGAGTCGCTGCCGAACACGGCATAGCCCCGGCCCAGCGGCGTCGGTTGGTCGGCAGGTCCGGCGGGGACATTGCCGGCGACGTTTGGGACGGTGCCGTTGTAACCGCCGCCGCCGTACATCATCGCTTTACTGTTCCATTGCTCGGGTAGTGCGAGGCGCATTCTGATCGCCGGTGCGCTCGGGTCGACCGGAGCGATCTCCACGCTCAAGTCGCAATAGGGTCCGAAGGTCTGGGGGGCGCTGCCGCCGCCAGGCACCGGGGTCGCGGCGGTGACCCTGGCGCCGGACGTCGGCAAGGCGATCGCCGTGGCGGGAATCCGGGCTCCGGACAGTTCGCTGCAACTGGCGGCGAGCGTTGGCTCGGCAATGGCGACCGTCAGCAGGGCGGGCGCGGCCAGCAGCAGGCGGGAGGGGCCAGCGCGGCGTGCACGGGTTGCTTTCATGGGGGCTTCCTTCTTCTTGTTGTTGTTGTTCTGCCCGCGGCATACGCCACGAGGCGAGTGCGCCCGGAAACGATACGGATTCGGCCAGGCCGTTCGGTCCGAGCCAAAGCCGTGCCAGCACCGTTGCCGGGCTGCTGCGCCCCGATAGCCGGTCGCCGTGCGTCTGTCGCACGGCTCCCGCGCCATGCGACGCCACCGGGAGAAATGTCGTCGCAGCCTGACTGTCCAGCGAGGGCGACATGAATGGCAGAAGTGTCCGGGGCGCTGGGCATGCTGTCTTGAAAAGCGGACACCGGCAGGCGGCACGCCCGGCGGGTGGAAAAGCCTTTCATCAAGGGTGACGCCTGCCCATCCGCACGACGTCTGATGGGCGGGTCACTGGAAAGCCAGGGCCTTATCGGCCAGAAGGGCTGGCGAGCGAGCCGGCACGGAATGCCTGTCTATACTTCCAGCATGCGCGAACCTGTCGCATGCACCTTGCCAATTCATCGCAGAGAGCCCTCCGGCCTTATGGAAACGCTCTACCTGATCTTCCTGCTGTTGCTTGCGGTGGGTGCAAGCCGCGTTCTGGCCAATGTCGTTCCGCTACCGCTGCCGATCCTGCAGATCATCATGGGCAGTGTGCTGGCGCTTCCACCGTTCGGCATGGGGGTCGAACTTCAGCCCGAGATCTTCATGCTGTTGTTCATCCCCCCGTTGCTGTTCTACGACGGCTGGAAGATCCCCAAGCGCGAGTTCACCGAGCATGGTGCGGAAATGACCGCCATGGCGCTGGTACTGGTGCTGATCATCCTGGTGGTGGTGGGCTACTTCATCCACTGGCTGCTGCCGGCGATTCCGCTCGGGGCGAGCTTCGCGCTGGCGGCCATTCTCTCGCCGACCGATGCATTGGCGGTAATTGCCATCGCCCAGGGCCGGCTGCCGAGGCACATGGCGCACCAGTTGGAAGGCGAGGCGATGATGAACGACGCCACGGGCCTGGTTTCCTTCAAGTTCGCGCTGGCCGCAGCCATTACCGGGAGTTTTTCGCTGGTCACCGTGACGGGCGAATTCTTCGTCATCGCGCTGGGTGGGTTGTTGATCGGCGCCGGCCTGAGTTGGGTGGTCGGCAAGGGCAAGCAGTGGATGACGTCACGGGACCTGTTCGATCCGTCCACCTACGTGGTGATGATCCTGCTGCTACCTTTCGCCGCGTTCTACCTCGCCGAGCACGCCGGGATGTCGGGGATTCTCTCGGCGGTGGCGGCGGGGATGGTGCAGAGCCGCATCGACATGCTGCCGGTCAAGACCAGCACTCGCATCCTCAACCGTAGCGTGTGGGAAATGCTCGATTTCAGCTTCAACGGCCTGGTATTCCTGCTGCTGGGGTTGCAGTTCCCCCGGATCATCGAGCGCGTCTGGGAAGCGGCGGGGCACCAGAGTTACAGCATGCCGATGCTGGTGTTCAGCGCGCTGGCGATCATGGCGCTGCTGCTGGCGGTCCGTTTCGCCTTCGTCTACGCCTATCATTGGGGAGAGGCGCGGATAAGGCGCCTGCTGGGCAAGACGGTCCAGCCCAAGCCCCTGCGCCTGTTTTCCGCGCTGAGCGCGGTGGCGGGCGTGCGCGGTGCGATCACGCTGGCCGGCGTGCTCTCCATCCCCTTGATGATTGGCGATACGCCGTTTCCGGGACGTGACCTGATGATCTTCCTGGCAGCCGCGGTGATCATCCTGTCCTTGCTGGTCGGCGCGCTGGGCATTCCTTATTTCCTCAAGCAGTTGCCCAACAATGACTTCGAGGAACACAAGGAGGCGCTCAAGAAAGCCCGTCGGATTGCCGCTCAGGCCGCGGTCACCTGGCTCGAAAACTGGAAGCAGGCGAATCCGGTCGACGACCCCGACCAGGCGCTGCTGCGCAGCGAGGTCACGGCGCGGGTGACCGAGTCCTACCGACATGACATCGAAGCCCTGATGGATCACCACGACCGGGCGAACCAGGCGCGCCAGACGCTTGCACTGGAACGCGACATTCGCGTGCAGGCCATCGCCGTGCAGCGCAAGGAAATGTACCGGATGCGCAAACGCCACCTGATCGACGAGCAGATGCTGCAGACCCTGCTGCGTGAACTGGACTACGAAGAAGCGGCGCTTGGCACGCGCGAGACGGCCTAGCGCATCCTAGCGGCCCGCCAGTTCCTGCTGCGGCTCGGGTTCGAGGACGGCGATGGTATGGTCGCTGTGCTTGAACGACACCAGCTCGGATAGCCATGCGCGCAGCTCGGCCGAATCGGCCTTGCGGTTGCGCATGGCGATGGTCAGGATTTCCCGAGCGATGATGACCATTGCGCTCTTGCTGCCCAGGAAGTGCCAGTTGAACCAGCCGTCGCCATAGGTCAGCGGTGTCTTCTGGCCAGGTGGAAGCGGGATGTAGACCTTGACCGACAGGTCGAACAGCACCTCCGGCTTGGAGATGATCAGCAACTTCACGTCCGCCACCTTGCTCAACCAGTAGCGATGATCGAAACGTCCACCGGTCAGTGTCGCGGACTGGCTCAGGGCATCGTTGATCAGCGCTCGGTTATCGATGAGTTGCACGGTGAAGGTTTCCGTTGGCAGGTGGGCGGTACGAAGCTCTGCGCCCTCGCCGCGAACGAAGAGTGTGACGACGCGGGGCAGAGGCCGCAGGGCGCGCGTCCGGGGGCGCGCTTGGTGGCATACCGGGTTATCGGTACGTCGCCGCTTTTGTTTAGCCGGTCCTGATCGGAACCTGCGGCGCGCGGCTTGGCCCGTTGGGTCTCAGCGAGTCATCGACCCGAGCGCGCCCGTTCGACCATTGCGACGATGCTCTGGTACAGCTCGTCCTGCGCTTGCTGGGCGGTGATTTCACCGGCCGCGGCGGCGTTGGAGAGGGCTTCGGCGGCGCCGAGCACCGACCGCAGTCCTGCCGGCCCGATCTCGCCTGTGCCGGCGAAGGGCGCCAGCATCGCGCGGCATTTGTCCCGGAACACCGCCTCGTAGTCGCGCTTGATACGGTCGAGTTCAGGCGAACTGGCCAAGGCGGCGATCACGCCGGGTATTTCACGCCCCTGGGCCAGCACGCATTCGACGTATGACGAGGCGATGACCGCAGCCCGGGCGCTCAGCGTGGCCTCGCTGGCCTGCAGTGCGGCGTCCATCAGGGCGGTCTGGCGCAGGTCGTATTCCTGGTAGAGCGCCGCCAGCAAGCCGGCCCGCGTGCCGAAGTGATCGTATACGACGGGCTTGGTAACGCCGGCTCGTTCAGCCAGAAAGCCGAGTGACAGCGCCTCGGTCCCTTGCTCTCGGACGATTGCCCAGGCGATGTCCAGCAACTGGCGATGGCGCTGCTCCCGAGACAGGCGACGCCGTCTTGGGGCGGACGGAGGGTTGTGATCCTTGCTTGACATCTTTATATACCAAAAGTAACTTACGACTCGTAACCTACTAGAAGTATATAAGCCTCGCGCTTTCATTGGCAACGAGCCACAGGAGTCCACCATGCATACGCTGATCGTCGTCTCGCATCCCGAACCTCACTCGCTCACTCACCGCCTCGCCGCGCAGGTCGCTGATGGCGTGATCGCCGCAGACCCCGGACACTCGTTCGAAATAGCCGATCTGGCCGCAGAAGCCTTCGACCCGCAATTCCGCGAGGCGGACCTCGCCGTCCACCGCAGAACGGGCGCCATTGCGGCGGATGTTGCGGCTGAACAGGCGCGGATCGACCGCGCGGACGCGCTGGTTCTGGTCTATCCCATCTATTGGTGGTCGATGCCTGCGTTGCTCAAGGGCTGGATCGACCGGGTTTTTTCCAACGGCTGGGCATTCGACTACGCGGGCGATGCGTCGCTGGTCAAGAAACTGGGCCATCTGCGGGTTCACCTCATCGGCGTGGGTGGCGCAGACGGGGGCACCTATGAGCGGCACGGTTATCTGTCAGCGATGAAAACCCAGATCGACCATGGCATATTCGATTACTGCGGGGCGACCGTGGCAACCTCGACAGTGTTGCTCGATTCGGAAAGCCGGGAGCCAACCGCGCATTTCGAAACCGCGCGCATGATCGGCCGCAGCCTGTTCGGCACCGCCCATGACACAGCGCCCGCGTTCAGCAGGTAGAGGTTCGTGCCGGATGCCGGCCGATGGCTATTTAGCGAACAGCTGGCTCATGTCCTTGAACGCTTTGAATTCCAGCGCATTGCCGCAGGGATCGAAGAGGAACATGGTGGCTTGTTCGCCCACCTGGCCTTTGAAACGCACGTAAGGCTCGATGACGAATCGAGTACCGCGGGCGCGCAGGCGTTCGGCCAACGCGTCCCACTCGGGCCAGCTCAGGACGATGCCGAAATGAGGGACGGGCACGTCATGGCCGTCCACCGCGTTGGTGTGCGCCGCGTCCTGGGACGGTGTCTTCGGATGCTCGTGGATGACCAACTGGTGACCGTAGAAGTCGAAGTCGACCCAATGCTCCGAGGAACGACCTTCGGCAAGACCGAATACCTCCCCGTAGAAATGGCGGGCCGCCGCCAGATCGTAGACCGGAATCGCAAGGTGGAATGGGGAAAGGCTCATCGTGGCTTCCTTCTTCGAGTGTGAACGACAGCGCCCATTCTTGCCGATTTGTCGCACCCCGCCATAACGGATATGTTTGGTATCGAGCCTCAATAAAATCGATCAGAAGGTGTGCATGATCCGAGAGATAAAAACCTTCCTGGCGATTGCCCGCTGTGGCAGTTTCGCGGCAGCGGGCAACCAGATCGGGCTGACCCAGTCGGCAGTCAGTGCCCAGATCAGAAATCTCGAGGACGCGCTAGGCATGCGTTTGTTCGATCGAACCGGGCGTTCCGCTCATCTCAACGCGGCCGGCTTGCGCGCATTGCCGCTGGCCGAGCAGATGCTCGAAATATTCGCATTGATGGGGCAGCCGGAGTCGCTGTCCGAGTACCGGGGCGAGCTGCGCATCGGCGCGATCGCCACGGTGCAGACCGGGTTGTTGCCGCCGGTTCTGCTGCGTTTACGGCGCGAAGCGCCGGGCGTCGCACCCAAGCTCGTGCCTGGCGTATCGCTGAACCTGCTGTCTCAGGTCGATGCCGGCGATATCGATCTTGCGGTGATGATCCGGCCGCCGTTTGCGTTACCCAAGGAATTGCATGCCGAACTGATCCAGAAGGAGCCGTTCGTCCTGATCGCGCCGTTGGCAACGCAAGGCGAGGACCCGTTCCAGTTGCTGGCCAATCATCCATTGGTGCGTTACGACCGCAGCTCGTTCGGTGGCCGTCAGGTCAGCCAGTTCCTGCGTAAACACCGTCTGGAAGTACGCTCCGGCCTGGAGCTGGACGAACTCGACGCCATCGTGAAAATGGTGGAAAGCGGGTTGGGCGTGGCGCTTGTCCCACTGGCAGGGCTGTGGCTGGAACGAGAGCCCACGGTTCGCATCCTGCCGCTTGGCAGCGCGACCTTCCATCGCGAGCTGGTGCTGGTCAGCCGCCATGGCGCGCGCCAGCTTCCGTTGCATCAGCTGTTCCGGCACTGCCTGTGGGCTGAGTCGAACAATGGCCTCGGGCGCAACGACTGAGCGCCTGCACGAACGTTCCAGACGAAAGCGTCGGCCCCGTACTACGATTGCCTTCCATACGCTGCCACTGTTGCCCGGGCACTCGATGAATACCGACGATCGCAGCTGGATCACCCTCCGACAGGATGCCGATACCGGCATCGAGACCATTCGCGCGCATTTCGAAGGCCATGCCTATGACCCTCATTGGCACGACAGCTACCTGATCGGTTTCACTGAGCAGGGTGTCCAGCAGTTCAGCTGCAGGGGGGCGATACACCAGAGCACGCCGGGGCAGATATTCCTGCTCGAACCCGGGGAGATTCATGACGGAGACGCACCTGCCCAGGGCGGGTTCACCTATTCGATGCTGTATCTGGAACCTGCCTGGCTCGAACGGCAACTGCACAGCCTCGACGATGAGGCCCTCGTGCGCGGCGAGCCCGGTTTCGCCACGACCCTGACCCGGCAGCCGCAGTTGCTGGCTGCGATCGCCGGCGCGTTTCATGCCCTTGAGCAACGCGACGTGCGTATCGTGCGCCAGACCGCACTCGATACGCTGTTGCTCCGACTGAGCGAACATCTGCAGTGGCGGCGCCCACGGCATGACGACCCGCGGCTGCCGAGCGTCGCCATTCGTGCCCGCGACTACCTGCATGCACATTTCGACCAGGACATGGGGCTGGACGAGCTCGCGGCGCTGAGCGGCGTCAGTCGCTTTCGCTTGTCGCGCGCGTTCAAGGCGGCGTTCGGGCTCGCGCCGCACGCCTATCTCATCCAGCTGCGACTGGCCAGGGCGCGCCACCTGCTGGCACGAGGGCATGCGCCCGCCGAGGTCGCTTCGATTATCGGATTTGCCGACCAGAGTCACCTGGGACGATGGTTTCGGCGTGCCTACGGGCTGACCCCGGCGCACTACCGCACGCGCTGCTCGAATCTTCCAGACGGCTGATCGCACGCCGCGCAGACTGGCCCCGAAGTCATTCGGGAGGCAGACCACGATGCGCGACGTTTTCACCATGACCCACCGCACGCACGGCCAGCGGGGTGGGCCGGCATGATCGAACTGTTGCCGTTCGCCCTGTTCGCCTTCGTCGCGTCCATCACCCCTGGACCGACCAACGTACTCGTGCTCAGCCACAGTGTGCGCTTTGGTGTGATGGGCGCCTTGCCCATCGTGCTGGGCGGCTGTGCGGGCGCTGCCCTGGTGGTGCTGGCGGTTGGCCTGGGTGTTGGCGATGCGATGGCGTCGCATACGACCTTGCACAAGGCGATGAAAGGCCTCGGTGTGCTGTGGCTGGGCTACCTCGCCTGGCAGATGTATTCGCGCCCGGAGACCGAGGACGTGTCGGGGCAGTCGGCAGCGCCGCGAATGGGTTTTTGGGCGGCGGCGGGCTTGCAGTTGATCAACCCGAAGGCATGGATGATGGCCGTCGCGGTCATCAGCGTGTTCGCCCGCCCCGGCGCCCAGCGCTGGCACGATGTCGCGCTGCTCTCACTGGTGTTTTTCGTCATTTCCCTGCCGTGTCTGTGCACCTGGGCGTTGCTCGGGGGCGGCGCGGCGACGCTGTTGGGCTCCCGGACCCGCCGCGTGCGGGTCAACCGAAGCCTGGCGGTGCTGTTGCTGCTGTCTGCGTTGGCGACGCTGCTGCCGTGAAGGGCATCGCTGCGCACGTGGCGTCGGCAAGGTCGAGCGCGGTGCGCGGCATCGAGTGATGGCCACTGGCTGCGGTTGTACCGGCGCGACACAGCCTGCACCATGGATGTAACGCAGCTGTCTCGGTGGGCATCGTTCATGGCAAGAATGCCGGAAACGGACCGCAGGACCTTCTCTGCCGCGCAGATCACGCCGGTCTGCGCCATCGTCGCGGCCGCCATCGCGCTTGTCTCACCGGCCTATCTCTGGCCTGAGGCTTCCATCGCTCGATCTGGCGGCCCCCTGGTCATGGCTCCGGCCACTTCGGCAGGCGTGCTGCTGGCCGCGGTTGCCCTGATCCTTGCTCGTTTTTCGCATCGGCAGGCGGCCCGATGGGCGGGGCGGGTGGCGGCGGCCATGAGTCTTTCGCTCGGCGTCACAACCCTCCTGTCGCACGCGCTGGGCCGGCGCGACATCGGCGCAGTCCCGGCAGGCATGGAAGCCTGGGTGCAATGGCCAAGCCCGACCACCGGCCTCGGTCTGATCGTCATCAACGCCTCCCTGATGCTGCTCGGCGCCCGACATCGCCGCTTGCGCACGTGGGTCGAGGTGGGGGTGGCCCTGAGTCTGGTGGTGGCGCTGGTCAGCCTGATGGGGCACGCCTACGGCGCCCGGTGGGTGAGCGGGCGCAGCAACTGGGGCGGAGCGTCGCTGGCCACGGGTATCTGTTTCATCGCGCTGGCGCTCGGGACCTTCTTCATCCAGCCATCGCGTGGGCTCGCCGCGCTGTATCTGGGCTCCAGCGAGGCAGGCAGACTGCTACGCCGGCTGACCCTCGCCGCGTTCGTCGGTCCGCTGCTACTCGGCTGGTGGGTGCTCGATGCCTATGACTCGGGTCTGGTGGACGCGGCGTTCGGTATCGCGATACTGGTGGTCTTTCTCGTTGTGCTTTTCGTGAGTTTCGCGATCCGTCAGGCGCTCGTCTGGCATGTTGCCGATACGGAGCGCGAGCGGCTGTTCGCGCTAGAGCGAGAAGACCGGGAACAGGTCGCCAGTGTATTGGAGAGCATCACCGACGCCTTCTTCGCGGTGGATACTCAGTGGCGCTTCACCTATCTGAACCATGAGGCGGAGCGCCTTCTCAAGCGCTCCAGGGACGAGCTGATCGGCCGCAGCCTCTGGGACGAATTTCCCGAAGCGGTCGGCGCCGGCTTTCAGCGCGAATACCAGCGGGCAATGGAAGAGCGGACGCCGGTCGAGTTCGAGGAGTTCTACCCGCCGCTGGGTGTCTGGTTCGATGTGCGCGCGTTTCCGTCCGATGTCGGGTTGTCGGTCTATTTCCGCGACGTGACCACGCGCAAGCGGGCAGAGGAAAAGCTGCGAGAGAGCGAGGAACGCTATCGCGTGCTGGTGGACATGATCCCACAGCACATCTGGACCACCGATCCGGAGGGCTACCACACGTACTTCAGCCGCCGCTGGTACGAATTCACGGGGGCAAGCCTCGAGTACACCTGGGGCGAGGGCTGGCTTCACCTGCTTCACCCCGAGGACCATGAACGTACCAGGGCGCGCTGGGAGCACGCGTTGCGGACCGGGGAGCCCTACGCCATCGAGTACCGCTTCCGTGGAGCCGATGGCCACTACTGCTGGTTTCTGGGCCAGGCCATGCCGCAACGCAACGCGGCTGGCGCGATCATCCGCTGGATCGGGACGCTGACCGACATCTCCGAACGCAAGCAGCACGAGCAAGAGCGCGAGCTGCTGCTCAACAGCGAGCGGGAGGCGCGCGCCGAGGCCGATCGCCGGCGCATCGAACTGGAGCGGGTGACCGAGAGCCGGGCCAGGCTCATGTGGGGCTTCAGTCACGACGTGCGCAACCCGCTGAGCGCCGCCGATGGGCACTCCTGGCTGCTTGAAAGCGGTAGGATCGGGCAGCTCAATACGCGCCAATGCGAAAGCGTTCAGGGAATTCGCCGCGCCATTCGGACGTCCGTTGGGCTGATCGACGATCTGCTCGAACTTGCCCGAGCGGAGTCCGGCGACCTGCACGTCCGGCTCGTCGAAACGGATGTCGCCAGAGCGGCGCGCGAGGTGGTGCAGGATTTTCAGGCCCAGGCGATGAGCGTGGGGGTCGAGCTGCACCTGCGCCTGCCGAAAGGCGTGCAGGCCAAGACGGACCCGGCGCGCTTGCGTCAGATCCTCGCCAATCTGCTGTCCAATACCCTCAAGTACGCTCCCTACGGCCAGGTGACCATCGAGGCGCAACCACGGCACGATGACGGTCCCGGCCCCGGCAACTGGATCGCGCTCAGCGTGACCGACACGGGTCCCGGCATCGCCAAGGACAAGCAGGAGATGATTTTTCTCGAATACACCCGCCTGGACCCGGACGCGCAGCAGGGTGCCGGTATTGGCCTTGCGATCAGCCGGCGTATCGCTCAACGACTCGGCGGCGACCTGACCGTCGAAAGCGAGGTGGGGCACGGGGCGCGATTCACCCTCTGGCTTCCAGCATGCGCCTGGCAATCGATGGAACGCGAAAGCTGAGTGCTCGGCCTCCGGCTTCCGGTCAGCGCCCGTGGCAACCCGCCGTCGCGCCGACTTCGACCCGGGCTGGGCGAACGGTCCCGGCGGGCAGTCCGGCGCAGGCGTTTGGCGACGTGCGAGACTCGCCCTATCATGCACAGCCGGTCAGTGCGAACGATCGACCGACCGATGGGGAACCAAATCCCAAGGGGCGGTGGTCTTAGCGCCAGGATGAAACGGCATCGACCGATGCCTGTCTGCATCCGATTGCCTCCCGTGCGGCCCACGGTTTTGCCTGAGGCGACATTTTCCACTTTCAAAGGAACGACTGATGAGCCTCGATCCCAACGCAGGACGCCTGCCGGACGACAGCACCCTGATCAACATTCCGCGCCTGGTCGCGCGCTATTACAGCGAGCGTCCCGATCCATCGGACCCGGCGCAGCAAGTCGCCTTCGGCACCTCGGGGCATCGCGGCTCTTCGCTGAAAAACAGCTTCAACGAGTGGCACATCCTGGCCGTGACGCAGGCCATCTGCGATTACCGGCGCGAGCAGGGCGTCGACGGTCCGGTATTCGTCGGCATGGACACGCACGCGCTGTCCGAGCCTGCGTTCGTTTCGGCGCTCGAAGTGCTGGCGGCCAATGGCGTCGAGACCCGGATCGACTCCGGCTGCGCGCAGACCCTTGGCGAGCCGGGCTATACGCCGACCCCGGCCGTCTCGAATGCGATCCTGGAGCATAACCGTGGCAGGACTCGCGGTCTGGCCGACGGAATCGTCATCACGCCGTCGCACAATCCGCCGGCCGACGGCGGCTTCAAATACAACCCGACCAATGGCGGCCCGGCCGATACCGGCGTGACGAAATGGATTCAGGACCGTGCCAATGCGTTGCTGGTGGCCGGGCTCAAGGGCGTCGAGCGGATGGATTACGCCCGCGCGCTGAAGGCACCGACCACCCAGCGCTTCGACTTCATCGACAGTTATGTCGGCGGATTGGGACAGGTCATCGATCTTGAGGCGATTCGCGCCTCTGGATTGAAATTCGCGGTGGATCCGTTGGGCGGGGCGGGCGTTCACTACTGGACCCGCATCGCTGAACGGTACGGGTTGCCGCTCGACGTGCTGTCGACCACTGTCGATCCGACCTTCCGCTTCATGCGCCTGGACTGGGACGGCAAGATTCGCATGGATTGCAGTTCGCCTTATGCCATGGCGGGGTTGATCGAGAACAAGGACCGTTTCGATGTCGCCTTTGCCTGCGACACCGATCATGATCGCCATGGCATCGTGGCGCGCTCGGTGGGCCTGTTGAACCCGAATCACTATCTGGCGGTGGCCATCGAGTATCTGTTCACCCACCGCCCCGAGTGGAGCGCGCAGGCTGCGATCGGCAAGACGCTGGTGTCCTCCTCGATGATCGACCGGGTCGCCAAGGGGATAGGGCGCGACGTGATCGAAGTGCCGGTTGGCTTCAAGTGGTTCGTCGATGGCCTGATGAACGGCAGCCTGGGCTTCGGTGGCGAGGAGTCGGCCGGCGCGTCATTCCTGCGTCGGGCCGGTGGCGCATGGTCCACCGACAAGGACGGCCTCATTCTCGGCCTGCTGGCGGCAGAAATCACCGCCGTGACCGGCAAGGACCCGGGGGAACGCTACCAGACGCTCACTGAGCGTTTCGGCGCGCCGGTCTACCAACGCATCGATGCGCCGGCCGATCGTGAGCAGAAGTCCAGGCTCGGCAAGCTCACCGCCTCTCAGGTCACGGCCGGCGAACTGGCAGGCCATCCGATCACCGGCATTCTCACCGAAGCACCGGGCAATGGCGCTGCGATCGGTGGGCTCAAGGTAGTCACTGACAGCGGTTGGTTTGCCGCGCGGCCTTCCGGCACGGAAGACGTCTACAAGATTTATGCCGAGAGCTTCGAGGGTGAGGCGCACCTCAAACGCATCCAGGACGAAGCCAAGGCGCTGGTAGACGGCGTGTTGGCGGGTTGACCCACCGGCGCCCCGCGCGTCCAGTTTGCAGGACATGGCGGCTGCCTTTGTGTATGCCGCGATGAGCATGTCCAGATTCTCGGGCAACCGGCGCGGGCGCGGGGTTGGCGAGGACCGGAGCAGGGGCGCGATTCGGCGGGGTTCTGCTGCCTTTTCGCCGCGCTCGTCCCGGTCTGGCATGGCTTTCGCTCTGTTCGATGTCTCGCTTGTTCCCGCTGGCGCCACGACGCGGCGCCATGGGAGCGGACGGCGTGATCAGAACAATAAGGAACCCCTGCATGAATGCCTTACCCGCACGCGCCGGTGGCGTCATCCCCGGCCTCGTACCGTCCCGTTTCGCCGCCCTGGGCAGCACCTGTCGCGGTAGCCGCTATTCTGATGGTCAGCAAGGCGCGTCGCGCGCCGCTGCGTTGACTGTGATTCGCGGCATTCGGAGGCAGCCATGATTCTGCAAGGCAAGACCGCTCTCGTTACCGGTTCGACCAGCGGCATCGGCCTTGGCATCGCCTGCAAGCTCGCGGAGGCGGGCGCCAACGTGATGCTCAACGGCTTCGGCGATGCGCAGGCGGCCATCGCGCGTGTGTCGGCCTACGGCACCCGCGTATCGCATCATCCGGCCGATGTGTCGGATGCCGAACAGATCGGCGCAATGGTCAGCCAGACCGAGCGTGAGTTCGGCGCCCTCGATGTGCTGGTCAACAATGCGGGGATTCAATACGTCGCGCCGCTGGAGCATTTTCCGGTAGAGCGCTGGGACAGCATCATCGCCATCAACCTGTCTTCGGTGTTCCATACCATGCGCCTTGCATTGCCTGGCATGCGTGAGCGCGATTGGGGACGGATCATCAACATTTCCTCGGTGCACGGTCTGGTGGCCTCCGCGCAAAAAGCCGCGTACGTGGCCGCCAAGCACGGGGTGATCGGGTTGACCAAAACCGTCGCGCTGGAAACGGCGACCACCGGGATCACCTGTAACGCACTCTGTCCGGGCTGGGTGCTGACGCCGCTGGTCCAGGAGCAGATCGACAGCAAGGCGCGTGTGCACGGCGACCCGAGCCGGGCGACGCGTGAGCTGCTGATGGAAAAACAGCCCTCGCTGGACTTCGTCACCCCCGGACAGTTGGGTGATCTGGCGCTGTTTCTGTGCAGCGACGCAGCCAGCCAGGTACGCGGCGCGGCCTGGAATGTCGATGGTGGGTGGCTGGCGCAATGAGGCGGGCGACGGGCTGAGCGAGCTAGCGTTCGCTCAGCCCGTGCAACTGAAGTTTCGAATACAGGCTTGCCCGGGAAATGCCCAGCTCGACAGCGGCACGGCGGCGGTTACCTTTGCAGGCGCGCAGCGCCTGTTGCAGTGCGCGGCGTTCGGCCTGGGCGACGCTTTCGGCCAATAGCGGCAGCGGTGCGTCTTGCGACAATGGCGGTTCGGCTGCGTCTGTCAGCGTCGGCGGCGGCATGCTGCCGGCGGTGCGCTCGCTCAGCAGGGGGAGCAGATGCTGTGCCTCGAGCGGCAGGCCATCGGCGTTCAGTTGCGCGCGCTCGAGCAGGTTGCTCAACTCGCGCACGTTGCCGCGCCAGGGCTGGCTACAGAGCAGCGCCACGGCCTGCGCGGTGAGTTCCATCGGTGCCTGCCCGGACCGATTGGCGATGTCATCGAGCAGGTGTTCGACCAGCGCCGGTATGTCGCTGGCGCGCTCGCGCAGGGCGGGCACCTTGAGTGCAAGCACGTTGAGCCGGTAGTAAAGATCGTCGCGAAACTGCCCGGCGGCGACCTTGGCTTCCAGATCGATATGGGTCGCGGCGATGACCCGCACGTTGAGCGGTTTGACCTGGTTGGAGCCCAGCGGCTCGATCTCCTGTTCCTGCAATACGCGCAGCAGTTTCGCCTGGAGCGCCAGGGGCAGGTCGCCGATCTCGTCGAGGAACAGGGTGCCGCCATTGGCGACCTCGAACTTGCCGATCCGCGCCTTTCGGTCCGCGCCGGTAAAGGCCCCCGGTGCGGTACCGAACAGTTCCGCCTCGACCAGGGTTTCGGGAATGGCCGCGACGTTGACCGCGACGAACGGGCCATTGGCTCGCGGCGACAGGTTGTGAATGCCCTGGGCGAGCAGTTCCTTGCCGGTGCCGGTCTCCCCGCGGATCAGCACGGTGGCGTCGAGCTGAGCCGCGCGGCGGGCCTGGCGCTTGACCTCGCTGGCCGCGGGGCTGGTGCCAATGAAACCGGCGATGGTGTAGCGCGCGCGACGCGCCTTGGCCAGCTCGTTCTGGGTCGCGACCAGTTGCGTCTGCAGGATGTTGAACTTGGCCATCAGCGGTTTGAGATGCTGCGCCCGGTCGAACAGGACGAACCCCAGCGCGCCCACCAGCGTACCGTCCTCGTCACGCAGCGGGATGCGGGTCACGACGAAATGCTCGTCGCCGAACGCCATCAGGTCGAGCATGCTCGGCAGGCCGCTTTCGACCACCTCGCGCAGGCGACTGGCCGGCAGGACGTCTTCGATCTCCTTGCCGAGTACGCTGCGCGGGTCGCTGATCCCGACCTTCTCGGCGTACTTGTCATTGATCCAGACGATGCGCGCC
Organism: Stutzerimonas stutzeri; assembly: GCF_009789555.1. Classification (NCBI taxonomy): domain Bacteria; kingdom Pseudomonadati; phylum Pseudomonadota; class Gammaproteobacteria; order Pseudomonadales; family Pseudomonadaceae; genus Stutzerimonas; species Stutzerimonas stutzeri. Next base: position 3,363,997 of record NZ_CP046902.1, on the reverse strand, counting down.
TGGCGGTTGACCGCAATGGTGCCTTCGCATTGCGCGTTGAGATGGTCGAACAGCAGCGGCATGGCGACGGCACGGAAGCGCTCAGGGGAAACGCCGATGATCAGGCCGTTGTGGTCGAGGTCGTTTCGCGCAATCGCCATGGGCAGAAAATCCGTTTGGGTGCGACCGATTATGAAAGGCACCGGCTGCCGTGAGCAAGGCAGCCGGACCGGGCTCAGAGGCCGTAGACCTCGTTGGGCAGCCAGGTGGCCAGCGGTGCATAGAAGAACACCAGGGCCAGGCCGACCAGCTGGATCAGAATGTACGGCAGCACACCCAGGTACACGTCTCGCGTGGTGACGTCCGGTGGGCAGACGCTCTTGATGTAGAACAGCGCGAAGCCCACCGGAGGCGTCAGGAACGAGGTTTGCAGACACAGCGCGAACAGAATCGCGAACCACAGCGGATCGACACCCATCGAAAACAGGACCGGTGCCACCAGCGGCAGGATGATCAGGGTGATCTCGACCCAGTCGAGGAAGAATCCCAGCAGGAAGGTGATGAACAGCACCGTCAACAGCACGCCGGTCTGGCCGAATGGCAGCCCCGTGAGCGCATCGCGGATCACGTCGTCGCCGCCCAGGCCGCGCAAGACGGCAGCGAACACCGTGGCGCCGATGAAGATGCCGAAGATGAACGCCGACGTCCGGCTGGTCTGGTAGAGCGCCTCTTTGAACACGCCCATGTTCAGCCGGCCGCTGAATGCCGCCATCAGCACCGCGCCGAACGCGCCGACGGCCGAGGCTTCGGTGGTCGTGGCGATGCCGAAGAAGATCGAGCCGAGCACCGCCAGGATCAGCACGAAGGGCGGGACGACGGCCCAGAACACGTCGAGCAGCGCACGGGCATCGAGCTTCGGGCGGTTGGCAGGGGCCGGCGCGAAGTCCTTCTTCACCCAGGCGACGATGACGATGTAGAGGATGTACATCACCGCCAGCATCATGCCGGGAATCAGCGCGCCCATGAACAGCTTGCCCACCGAGGCTTCGGACGTGCCGAGACGGTCAGCCATCAACACCAGCATGATGCTCGGCGGAATCAGGATACCCAGCGTGCCCACCGAGCAGGCAGTGCCGACGGCCAGGCTCTTGTTGTACTTGGCTTGCAGCATCGGACCGATGGACAACATGCCCAGCAGCGCCACCGACGCGCCAACGATGCCCGTGGAGGCGGCGAGCAGAATGCCTACCAGCACCACCGTCACCGCATAGCCGCCGCGCAACGGACCGAGCACCCGCACCAAGCTGTGCATCAGGCGTTCGGCGATGCCGGAACGGTCGAGCATTATGCCCATGAAGATGAACAGCGGCAGGGCTACCATCAGTTCGTTGGCGACGATGCCGTAGATGCGTGCATCCAGCACGCCGATGGTGCCATCCCAGGTGAACCAGAGATCGGCATCGAAATGTTCGACCATCACATAGCCGAGTACGCCGAATAGCAAGCCGATACCGGCCAGCGACCAGGCTACCGGGAAACCGAGCAGCAGAAGCCCCATGAAACTGGCGAACATGCTGATGACGAGTAATTGTTCCAGACCCATGATTACGGCTGCTCCATCAGGGCTGCGAATGACCGAGGTCGCGGTCATCCGGGGCGGGCGCCAGGGCCCGAGGAAAATTGAACAGCAGGGTGCTGCAGCGCGTGGCGCGGGAGAACAGCGCCAGGGCGACCAGCGACAGGCCCAGCGCAAGCACGCTCTTGAAGATGAACCGGTGCGGCAGACCGCTGGGCGCCTGCGAGCGTTCGTTGTAGATGAAGGCCTGGTACGCGAAGGGAATCAGCGCGTCGATCATCAGCACCACCACCGGCAGCGCCAGCAGCACAATCGCCAGCAATTCGATGACGGCCTGGCTGCGCAGGGTGAATTTCTCGCGCAGCACATCGACTCTCACATGGTCGTCACGCACCACTGCGTAGGCGAGGGCCAGCATCAGCGCGGTACCGAACAGGTGCCAGGACAGCTCTTCCAATGCGATCGAGCCACGTGACAGCACGAACCGGCTGAACACATTGGTCAGCACAACGGCCAGCACCAGCAGCCAGAGCCAGGCACTGGCTTCGCCAATGGCGACCAGAATCCTGTCCAGCCAGCGGGACAGTCGGTTATGCGGCAGCGCCGCCTCGATGGAGGCGGGCGCTGCAGCGTTGGGGGAAACGGGATGAACGGACATGACCACCTCGGCAATCCAGCACGGCAAGCCGCCGCCGACCCCGGTCGAGCAGCGGCCCGCTTGTAGGCAAGGGGCGCAGCGGAGCTGACCCCTGGTTCGTGCGGTTACTCGTATTTGTAGTAATCGCGTGGCAGGTAACCCTTGCCGTGCCAGATGGCGTGGTGCTGCATGAACTCGCGCTGGCTGGACAGGACGCGCTTGAACATCTCATCCGCGGCGGCCTGTTCGTCGAGCACCTCGTTGGTGACGCGTTCGAGTTCGCGCAGCACGACCTCGGGCAACACCTGCGCCTTCACGCCCTGCTTCTCGTAGTCGCGCAGTGCGGTCGGCTGGGCCCACTCGCTTTCCGCGAAGCCCTTGAGCGTGGCCGATTCGCAGCCCATCTCGATCAATGCGCGACTTTGCGGCTCCAGCTTGTCCCAGACGCCCTTGTTCACCAACAGGTGTGAGGTGGTCAGGGTCTGGTGCCATCCCGGCATGATGTAGTTCTTGATGATCTGATCGAGGCCCAGCATCTTGTCGATGGCCGGCTGGGAAAACTCGGTGGCATCGATGGTCTTGCGCTCGAGCGCCTGGTAGATCTCTCCGCCGGGAATCATGGTGACTGACGCGCCAAGCTTCTCCAGCACCTTGCCGCCGATGCCGGCGAAGCGGATGCGCAGACCGTCGATGTCTTCCAGCTTCTCGATGGGCTTGGCGAACCAGCCGGCGCCTTCCGGACCGATGATGCTGCACAGCATCGGATGGATGTTGCGCTCGGCATAGATTTCTTCGAGCAGCTTCTTGCCGTCGCCCTCGTAGTACCACGCCAGGTATGCCGGGGGCTCCATGTTGAACGGCGCGCCGGAGTAAAGCGGCAACGCCGGAATGGTGCCCTGGTCGTAACCGATCCAGGTGTAGCCGGCCGGGTATTTGCCGTTGCTCACCGCATCCATGATTTCGAATGGCGGAACCAGTTCGCCGGGCTCGTAATACCGCATCTGGATGTCCCCGCCGGAAATCGCCTTGAGCGACTCGGAAAGGTGCTTGACCGGTGTGGTCAGGCCGACCAGATGAGAGGGGAAGGCCAGCGGCACCTGCCAACGAATCTTCTCGGCCGCCATGGCATGACCGCTGACCAGGGTGGCGCCGATGATCGTGGTCGCACCGATGGCGCAGGCGAGACGGGATAACTGTTTCTTGAAGGACATCGCGAATTCCTTGTTTTTGTTGTTTTGGTAACCAGAAGGTTGCAGTCAGTGCAGCGCTGCGCAGCCGGAAAGGGCGGGGGACATCCGGTCGCGCGTCCACCCCATGCTCTGGCGTCTAGCGTTTATCCCATAGCAGGTTCTGTGCCTGATCCATTGCGCGGGCTGGAATGCCCGTGCCAGGGCCATGCAGAGGAGGGTGCGCGCGCGGTCGTGTCCAGGTAAATGGACATTGCGCGCGAAAAAACCTGGCGCTGTCCAGAATCATGGATTGTGTCTGTTTGGCTGGACGGATTGGCCTCGTGAGCGGCGGCTGGCACCCCTTGACACCCTGCCGGCGGGCCGGCGGGCGCGCGTCAGGCTGCTGGACGGCAGCCCTGCGCGAGCCGGTTACGGCGAGGGTGAACCGCCTAGCTGGCTGCCTTGCCCAGCGTCGCTTTCAGGGCCGTCAGACAGCGCTCTTCGGCGGTATCGAGTTCAAGCTGCATCTGCTGGATATCCAGTTGCTGCTGTTCGAGCTGTTGGCGGCGTTCGGCAATCATGCCGAGCATGATGTTGAGCTGCTTCTGGTTGCCGGCCTTGGGATCGTAGAGTTCGATCAGCGTCTTGCATTCGGCCAGCGAAAAACCGATGCGCTTGCCACGAAGTATCAGCTTGAGCGCGACTCGGTCCTTGGGGGTGTAGATCCGCTCCTGACCGCGCCGTGTGGGCGAGAGCATGCCCTGTTCTTCATAAAAGCGTATGGCGCGGGTGGTGATGTCGAGCTCGTTGGCCAAATCGGAAATGCTGTAGGTCTGCTTTGCCATGAATATATCCACTCTTGTCTGTCCACCCGCGGCTTGCGAAGCCGGGCGCGTTTCATCGATGTCGCATTGCCCCAAGGCTACACGCTGGGCTGCCTCGATGCCCAGTGGCTTCTGGCCATCGCATGGGTTTTAACGGTGAATCGGGCAGCTTCGGTGTCACCGCGCCGACTGGCGTGCCCGCCCGACACGCGAACCATTGGGCCGTCCAAGCACATCGCTGATGCGCTGTCCGGCGGCGATCAGTGCGTCGAGATCGATACCGGTGTCGATGCCCAGGCCGTTCAGCATGTAGAGCACATCTTCGCTGGCCACGTTGCCGCTGGCGCCCTTGGCGTAGGGGCAGCCGCCAAGCCCGGCGACCGAACTGTCGAACACGCAGATGCCTTCCTGCAGGCTGGCATAGATGTTCGCCAACGCCTGGCCGTAGGTGTCGTGAAAGTGCCCGGCGAGTTTGTCGCGTGGCACCTCACGGCTGACGGCCTCGAACAGCTGACGGGTCTTGCCCGGCGTGCCGGTGCCGATGGTGTCGCCCAGCGAGACCTCATAGCAGCCCATGGCGAACAGTTCATGGGCAACGCGGGCGACGCGCCTGGGGTCGATATCACCTTCGTAGGGACAGCCCAGCACGCAGGACACGTAGCCGCGTACCTGTATGCCGTTCTCGCGCGCGGCGTCCAGCAGTGGGGCGAAGCGCGCCAGGCTTTCTTCGATGGAGCAGTTGATATTCTTCTGCGAGAAGGCCTCGGAAGCGGCACCGAACACTGCCACTTCGCTGACGCCGGCTTCGATGGCCGCTTCGAGTCCTTTCAGGTTGGGCGTCAGGGCCGCATAGGTGACGCCGGGCTTCTGCCTGATCTGCGCGAAGACCTCGGCGGAGCCAGCCATCTGGGGCACCCATTTGGGCGACACGAAACTGCCGACCTCGATGTACTGGAGTCCGGCGGCGCTGAGGTCGTCGACCAGCCGTACCTTGTCGGCGACGCTGATCGGTTGTTGTTCATTCTGCAGGCCATCGCGCGGGCCGACTTCGACCAGGCGAACATGTTTGGGCAGGTTCATAAGACGGCTCCATGGGGCGGGTCACGTCGCGTCGCCACCCGTTCTGTTGATAGTTGCCGCACGTTGCGTGGCGGGTGATGAACGCATTGCGCGGGTGTTCCATTGCCTGGCCGGCCAGCCGGCGGTCTGTTTCCGTCACCAGGCCGCACGATAAGCGCTCCATCCTCGTCAGGCTTCCTCCATCTCGAGCAACACCGCGCCTTCGCTGACCATGTCACCTTCGGCGCAATACAGACTTTTGACCACGCCGGCCTGCTGTGCACGGATGCTGTGTTCCATCTTCATCGCTTCGAGCACGATCAGGGCGGTGCCAGCCTGGACGTGCTGGCCGGGTTCCACCAGGACCCGAACGATGCTGCCGTTCATCGGCGCGGTGAGCCCGCCATGGTGCTGATGGCTGGCTTCGGCTTCGGCGATGGGATCGAAGGCGGTCACGGCTTGCAGTTCGCCGGCCCATTCCAGGTACAGCGTGCGGCCCTGGCGGATCGCCGTCGGTTCGCGAGTTCCGTCTGTCACGGACTCGCGCGCGCGGGGCCACCCGTCAATCCGTACCAGGCGGTCTTCGCCGTTGCACGTGAGATGCACACCGATTCGTGCCGGCATGCCGAAGCGCAGGCCGTTACGATTCGACCAGGGCGAGTGGGCATCATCGTCGCGTACCTTGGCCGGCTCGGTCTCGACGTACCGCTCGGCAGCGAGTTGCCAGAACGCATCGGCCAGCTCGCCGGGTTCGCGCATCAGTTCGGTTTCGTGACGCGGGATGAAACCGGTGTCCAGTTCCGCCGCGGCGAACGCAGGATGCCCGACCACCCGCCGCAGGAACGCCAGGTTGGTGCGCACACCGCCGACATGGGTTTCACCGAGCATGGCCAGCAAGCGCAGACGTGCCTCTTCACGGTTTTCGCCCCAGGCGATCAGCTTGCCGAGCATCGGGTCGTAGAAGGGCGATACCCTGTCGCCCTCGGCCACGCCGCTGTCGACGCGACGGCCCGGGCCTGAAGCGGATTCGCGGTACAGGTCGAGGGTGCCGGTGGCCGGCAGGAAGTCGTTGTCCGGGTCTTCGGCGTACAGCCGCACCTCGATGGCGTGGCCGTTCAGCGGCACCTGATCCTGGGTGATCGGCAGCGGCTCACCGCGGGCGACGCGGATCTGCCAGGCGACCAGATCGAGGCCGGTGATGGCTTCGGTGACGGGATGCTCGACCTGCAATCGGGTGTTCATCTCCATGAAGAAGAACTCACCGCGCGCGTCGAGCAGAAACTCCACGGTGCCGGCGCCCACATAACCGATGGCCTGCGCGGCCTTCACCGCCGCTTCGCCCATGGCGCGGCGCCGTTCGGGCGACAGACCCGGAGCGGGCGCTTCCTCGACGACCTTCTGGTGGCGTCGCTGGATCGAACAGTCACGCTCGTTGAGGTACAGGCAGTTGCCGTGCTGATCGGCAAATATCTGGATTTCCACATGGCGTGGCTTGAGGACGTACTTTTCGACCAGCATGCGTGAATCGCCGAACGAGGATTGCGCCTCGCGCTGGGCCGATTGCAGCGCGTCGGCGAGATCGGCTTCGCGCTCGACCACCTTCATGCCTTTGCCACCGCCACCGGCGGTAGCCTTGAGCAACACTGGGTAGCCGATTCGCTCAGCCGCCACGCGGAAGGTGTCCAGGTCCTGCGCTTCGCCGTGATAGCCGGGGACCAGCGGCACGCCGGCTTTTTCCATCAATGCCTTGGCGGCGGACTTGCTCCCCATCGCGTCGATGGCCGAGGCGGGCGGGCCGAGGAAAATCAGCCCGGCGTCCTCGATGGCGCGGGCGAAGTCGGCATTCTCGGAGAGAAAGCCGTAACCGGGATGGATCGCCTGAGCGCCGCTGGCTTTGGCTGCGGCGATCAGCTTGTCGATCATCAGGTAGTTTTCAGCCGGCTTGGCGCCGCCGAGGTCGATGCGGATATCGGCTTCACGGGCATGGCGTGCATCACGGTCGATGGCGCTGTGCACGGCCACGGTGGTCAAGCCCATGGACTTGGCCGTGCGCATCACGCGGCAGGCGATTTCGCCGCGGTTGGCTACCAGGAGGGTGGTTATCATTGTTGGGGTTCCTGCATCCAATTCGGTTTGCGCTTCTCCAGGAAGGCATTCAAGCCTTCCTGACCCTCTGGGCTGACACGAATGCGCGCGATGGCGTTCTCGGTATAGCGGCGCAATGCCGGGCTCAACGACCCGCTGCCGGCTTCGCGTAGCAGGTCCTTGCTGGCGCGCATGGCCTGGGGGCTGTTCAATAGAAGCGTGTCGATCCAGCCGCGGAGGCTGTCGTCCAGTTCGGCACCGTCGTAGGTCTCACTGAGCAGGCCAAGCTCGCGGGCGCGCTCGCCGCTGAAACGCTCACCGGTCATGGCGTAGCGCCGCGTGGCGCGCTCGCCTATGGCCTTGACGACGAAGGGGCTGATGACCGCGGGCGCAAGCCCGATGCGTACCTCGGACAGGGACAACTGTGCATCCTGTGCGCCAATCGCCATGTCGCAGCAGGCGATCAGCCCTACCGCCCCGCCAAACGCGGCGCCCTGCACGATTGCGAGCGTGGGTAGCTTGAGGTGGTAGAGGCTGTACATCATTTCCGCCAGCTCACGGGCATCGACGAGGTTGGCATTGAAGTCGAGCCTGGCCGATTGCTGCATCCAGGCGAGATCGGCCCCTGCGGAAAAATGCTTGCCGCGCCCACGCAGCAACAGAAAGCGCAGGTCCTTGTTCGCCTGCACCTCATCGATCGCCAGCACCAGCTCACGAATCATCTCGGCGTTGAAGGCGTTGTTCTTGTCCGGGCGGTCGAGCCAGAGCGTGGCGAAGCCGCGGGGGTCCAGTTCCAGTTGCACGGTGTTGAAATCGGTCATGACGGGCAATCCTCGACAAGGGGCGTGAGCGAGGCTCACATCCTGAATACGCCAAATCGGGTCGGCTCGATTGGCGCGTTGAGACTGGCTGAGATTGCCAGGCCGAGCAGATCGCGCGTCTGCGCCGGATCAATGACACCGTCGTCCCACAGGCGTGCGCTGGAATAGTACGGATGCCCCTGGCGCTCGTACTGTTCGAGGATCGGCTGCTTGAGCTGAGCCTCATCCTGATCGGTAAAAGCCTGCCCGCTGCGCTCGGCCTGTTCGCGCTTGACCTGTACCAGCACGCCGGCGGCCTGTTCGCCGCCCATCACGCCGATCCGCGCGTTGGGCCACATCCACAGAAAGCGTGGGTCGTAGGCGCGCCCGCACATGCCGTAGTTGCCCGCGCCGAAGCTGCCACCGATGACCACGGTGAACTTCGGCACCTGGGCGCAGGCCACTGCAGTCACCAGCTTGGCGCCGTGCTTGGCGATGCCGCCGGTTTCGTATTTCTGGCCAACCATGAAGCCGGTAATGTTCTGCAGGAACAGCAGGGGAATGCCGCGCTGGCAGGCCAGTTCGATGAAGTGCGCGCCTTTTTGAGCGGCTTCGGCGAAGAGGATGCCGTTGTTGGCGAGGATCGCAATCGGGTAGCCGTGCAGATGAGCAAAACCGCAGACGAGCGTCGTGCCGAACAGCGCCTTGAACTCGTCGAACTCGCTGCCGTCCACCAGCCGCGCGATGACCTCCCGCACGTCATAGGGTTGCTTGGATTGTGCCGGGACCACGCCGTACAAGTCTTCGACCGGGTAGATCGGGGGCTGCGGCTGGCGTGCCTGAAGTTGGCCCTTCTTGCGCCAGTTCAAGTTGGCCACGCAACGCCGCGCGATGGCCAGGGCGTGCTCGTCGTTTTCGGCGTAATGGTCGGCCACGCCGGACACCTTGCAATGCACGTCGGCGCCGCCCAGGTCCTCGGCGGTCACCACCTCGCCGGTGGCGGCTTTGACCAGCGGCGGGCCGGCGAGAAAGATCGTCGCCTGGTTGCGCACCATGATGGTCTCGTCCGCCATCGCCGGCACGTAGGCACCGCCCGCGGTGCAGGAGCCCATCACCACGGCGAGCTGCGGGATGCCCATGGCGCTCATGTTGGCCTGGTTGAAGAAGATGCGACCGAAATGTTCGCGGTCCGGGAAGACCTCGTCCTGACGGGGCAGGTTGGCGCCTCCGGAATCGACCAGATAGACGCAGGGCAGGCGATTCTGCTGAGCGATGGCCTGGGCGCGCAGGTGTTTTTTGACCGTAAGCGGATAATAGCTGCCGCCTTTTACCGTGGCATCGTTGGCGATGATCATGCATTCGATGCCTTCGACCCGACCGATGCCGGCGACGAGACCAGCGGCGGCAACCGCTTCGCCGTACACCTCGTACGCGGCCAGTGGGGCGATCTCGAGAAAGGCTGAGCCAGGGTCCAGGAGTGCGTTGATGCGATCGCGCACCAGCAGCTTGCCGCGCGCGACATGACGCTGCTGGGCCTTCACGCCACCGCCCTCGCAGATACGGCCGAGCAGGTCTTGAAGGCTGTGTACCTGCTCGAGCATGGCCGCGCTGTTAGCGGCATACTCCGGCGAGCGGGTGTTGATCTGGGTGTTCAGGATGGCCATGGTTCGGCTCCGGTTCAATCCGTGGGTGGATGCGCTCTGTCCGGTAGGTCGGGGCCCGGCGACGTTGCGCTGTAGCCCATCGCCCTGCAGGGAAGGCGGGCCAGGGCCCACCTGTCGCGTTCGCCGCCAACGTCGCGCCTGTCATTTGCTTTCGTTGAACAGCTCGCGACCGATCAGCATCCGGCGGATCTCGCTGGTGCCCGCGCCGATCTCGTAGAGCTTGGCGTCACGCAGCAGGCGGCCGGTCGGGAATTCGTTGATGTAGCCATTGCCGCCGAGAATCTGGATCGCCTGCAGCGCCATCTGGGTGGCCGCTTCGGCGGTATAGAGGATCACCCCAGCGGCATCCTTGCGGGTCGTTTCGGCACGATCGCACGCCTGGGCGACGGTATACAGATACGCCCGGCTGGCGTTGAGCTGGGTGTACATGTCGGCGACCTTGCCCTGGATGAACTGGAATTCGCCGATGCTCTGGCCGAACTGTTTGCGGTCATGGATGTAGGGCACGACCACGTCCAGGCACGCTTGCATGATGCCCACCGGTCCCCCGGCCAGGACCACGCGTTCATAGTCCAGTCCGCTCATCAGAACCTTGACGCCGCCATTCTCGACGCCCAGCACGTTTTCTTCCGGCACCTCTACGTCATCGAAGAACAGCTCGCAGGTGTTGGAGCCGCGCATGCCGAGCTTGTCGAACTTGTTGCCGCGCGAGAAGCCCTTCCAGTCGCGCTCGACGATGAACGCGGTGATGCCATGCGCACCCTTGTCCGGATCGGTCTTGGCATAGATCACGTAGGTGTTGGCGTCCGGGCCGTTGGTGATCCAGGTCTTGCTGCCGTTGAGCACGAAGCGGTCACCCTTGCGGTCGGCGCGCAACTTCATCGAGACCACATCGGAGCCGGCGTTCGGCTCGCTCATCGCCAGTGCGCCGATGTGCTCGCCGGAAACCAGCCTGGGCAGGTAACGGGCCTTCTGCTCGGGACTGCCGTTGCGGTTGATCTGATTGACGCAAAGGTTGGAGTGAGCGCCATAGGACAGGCCGACCGACGCCGAGCCGCGGCTGATCTCCTCGAGCGCGATGACGTGCGCCAGGTAACCCATGCCGGCGCCGCCATATTCCTCGTCTATGGTGATACCGAGCAGGCCCATGTCGCCGAACTTTCGCCACATGTCGTGGGGAAAGAGGTTGTCGCGGTCGATGGCTTCGGCACGCGGGGCCAGTTCGCCGGCAACGAAACCGCGTACCTGATCGCGCAACATGTCGACGGTTTCGCCAAGGGCAAAGTTGAGGCCGGAATAGTTCATGTCGCCACCTGCTTGTCTTGTCATTGTTCTGGTCGTCGATGCCGCGCCAGCGAACACTGATTTCGCCTGGCTGTCGGCCTCGCTCCTGGTGCATTCCGACACTGCTTTCAGTGTGGGGTGCGGTGGGTTGTCACGCTGTTACCTTTACGTTAACGTAACCAATGCCCGGAATGACTGTCAACTCTCCAGCGCCCCGGGAAGCAAGGCCTCATAACAAACATAAGACTGAGGAGATCGACATGAGTCTTCCGAGCTATACCTGCGGACCGCAGAGCAAACCCTTGTTGGCGATGACTATTGGTGCGGCGTTCGACCGGACGGTCGAACGATTCTGCGACCGTGAGGCCTTGGTCGTGCGTCACCAGAACCTGCGCTACACCTGGAAGCAGCTGGCCGAGCAGGTAGACCGCTGCGCACGCGGCCTGCTGGCGCTTGGTCTGCAGCCCGGGGAGCGGTTGGGTATCTGGTCGCCGAACAACGCGCAGTGGTGCATCGCCCAGCTGGCCAGTGCCAAGGTCGGCGTCGTGTTGGTCAACATCAACCCGGCCTATCGCCTCAACGAACTCGAATATGCACTCAAGCAGTCCGGCTGCCGCTGGCTGATCTGCGCCGATGCGTTCAAGACGTCCGACTACCATGCGATGCTCCATGAGCTGCTACCGGAGCTTGAGCGTTCGGCCATCGGCGCCTTGCAGAGCCATATGCTGCCGGAGCTGCGCGGGGTGATCAGCCTGTGCGATACGCCGGTGGACGGCATGTTGCTGTGGCGCGGCCTGTTGGACATGGCTGAACAGGTAGGCCCGGAGCAATTGCGTCAATGCAGCGAGCAATTGCAGTTCGACGACCCGATCAACATCCAGTACACCTCGGGCACCACGGGTTTCCCCAAGGGTGCCACCCTCAGCCACTACAACATTCTCAACAACGGCTATATGGTCGGTGAAAGCCTGAGGCTCACCGAGCACGACCGGCTGGTGATCCCGGTGCCGCTTTATCACTGCTTCGGCATGGTGATGGGCAATCTCGGCTGCGTCACCCATGGCACCACCATGATCTATCCGAGCGCTGCGTTCGAGCCGCTGGCGGCGTTGCAGGCGGCGGCGGAGGAGAAGGCCACCGGCTTGTACGGCGTGCCCACCATGTTCATCGCGATGCTCGACCATCCCGAGCGACCCTCGCTGGATTTGAGTCACCTGCGCACGGGCATCATGGCGGGCTCCACGTGCCCGATCGAAATCATGAAGCGGGTCATCGACGAAATGCACCTGAGCGAGATGCAGATCGCCTACGGCATGACCGAAACCAGCCCGGTGTCCACCCAGACGGCGGCCGACGACGATCTGGCGCGGCGGGTGACCAGCGTCGGTCGAACCCAGCCGCATCTGGAAAGCAAGGTCGTCGACGAGCACAACCGGATCGTTGCACGCGGGCAGATCGGCGAGCTTTGCACGCGCGGGTACAGCGTCATGCTGGGCTATTGGAACAACCCCGAAGCGACCGCTTCGGCCATCGATGGCGCGCGCTGGATGCACACCGGCGACCTGGCCATCATGGATGACGACGGCTACCTGAAGATCGTCGGGCGCAACAAGGACATGATCATTCGGGGCGGTGAAAACGTGTACCCGCGCGAGATCGAGGAATTCCTCTTCACCCACCCGGCGGTCGCGGACGTGCAGGTGATCGGAGTGCCGGACAAGACCTACGGCGAAGAGATTGTCGCCTGGGTGAAGCTCCATCCGGGGCACGATGCCAGTGCCGATGATCTGCGTGTTTTCTGCAAGGGGCGAATCGCGCATTTCAAGACGCCGCGGCATTTCCGGTTCGTCGATGAATTTCCCATGACCATCAGCGGCAAGGTGCAGAAATTCCGCATGCGTGAAGTCAGCGTCGCCGAACTCGGCCTCGCCGAGTAACGCGGCGCCCGCCGGTCGGGTCCGGCCGCACGCACCTGCCCACATCCGAACGATCCGGAGCCCAGCAATGACCCAATCCATCAGCCGTTTTCCACTCATCGAAGACCTTGCCTCGCTGCCGCAGGATGTCGGCGAGCGAATCCTCGCGGTGCAGGAGAAGGCGGGCTTCGTGCCCAATGTGTTCCTGATGCTGGCTCATCGACCCGATGAGTTTCGTGCGTTTTTCAACTACCACGACGCCCTCATGGAGCGTGAATCCGACAGCCTGAGCAAGGCCGAGAAGGAGATGATCGTGGTGGCCGTCAGTGCCGATCACGGCTGTTTGTACTGCGTGGTCGCCCATGGCGCGATTCTGCGAATCCTGGCCAAGGACCCGCTCATCGCCGATCAGGTAGCCGTCAACTACCGCACCGCGCCCATCAGTGAGCGACAACGCGCGATGCTCGATTTTGCCCTTCACCTGGCCGCACGGCGGGGTGTGCTGGATGACGCCTGGCAGGCGCGACTCGAGGCGGTGGGGTTCACGCTGAGCGATATCTGGGACATCGGCTCGATCGCCGCGCTTTTCGGTCTTTCCAATCGCCTGGTTTCGATGGCGCGCACGCCGCCCAACGACGAATTCTATCTGCTGGGCCGCGTGCCCAAGGCTGCCGCTCGTTGAGCGGCAGCGACCGGTTTACCGCATGAGGCGGTAAAACCAGATCCGGCAGGAGCGAGGTCGGGTCTGCAGTTGCATCAACCATGACAATAACAAGAGAGATGACTATGCACCTGAAACCCCTAAGCCGTTTCTTCGTCTTCAGCAGCGTGGCGGTTACTGCGTTGGGCGCGTCCGCGACGGCATCCGCTGCCTTTTTCGACGACAGCAAGGCCGCCGTCGAGCTGCGCAACTTCTACATGAACCGCGACTTCAGAACCGGGACCGGGCAGGCCAAGGCCGAGGAGTGGGCCCAGGGCTTCATCCTGAAAATGGAATCGGGCTACACCGAGGGGCCTGTGGGCTTTGGCATCGATGCCCTCGGCTTGCTCGGCGTAAAACTCGACTCCAGCCCGGATCGTAGCGGTACCGGCATCCTTCAGCGGGACCGCGAAGCGCCCAATCGCGCCCAGGACGACTACGGCTCGGCGGGCCTGACGGCCAAGGCGAAACTGTCCAACAGCACCCTGCACGTCGGTACCCTGCAGCCGGTGCTGCCGGTCATCATGCGCAACGACAGCCGGTTGCTGCCCAACACCTATCGCGGCGCCTGGCTGCAGAGCAAGGAGGTCGAAGGACTCACGCTCGATCTCGGCAAGCTCGACCGGGTCAACTATCGGGACTCTTCGGATAACGAGGAAATGACCGTCTTCAACGGCGGGCGCCGCAACATCACCTTCGGCAACAGGACCACCAGCGACGAGTTCCTGTTCGCTGGCGGTCGCTACCAGTTCACGCCCGAGTTGACTGGCAGCTATTACTACGGCGGACTGGACGGCATCTACGACCAGCACAATATCAACCTGGTGCATGTGCTGCCGATCGGCGACAAGCAGAGCTTCAAGACCGACCTGCGCTACGTGCGCTCGACCGATGACGGCGGCAGCAACGTCGACAACAATGCCTTCGGTGCGATCTTCACCTACCGGCTCGGCGGGCACGGGTTCACCGGCGGTTACCAGAAAATGAGCGGCGACACCGGCTTCGCGTACATAAACGGCGGTGATAACGCGCTGATCAATCTCTTGCAGATCAATGACTTCGGTAACCAAGATGAGAAGTCATGGCAAGTTCGTTACGACTATGACTTCGCCGCCATGGGCATTCCCGGCCTGAGCCTGATGACCCGCTACGTAACCGGCGATAACGTCGACCGCGGCGCAGGCCTGAGCGAAGGCAAGGAATGGGAACGCGACACCGACATCGCCTACGTCATCCAGAGCGGTCCGCTGAAGAACCTGGGCATGAAGGTGCGAAACGCGACGGTGCGCAGTAACTTCGGCGCCGATCTCGACGAAACGCGTCTGATCCTGAGCTACACGCTGGCGCTGTGGTAAGGCCAGCGGCCTGACGCGAACCCTCCTCGTTGATCTTTTTGCCGGGCCCCTGTGGCCCGGTTTTTTTAAGCTACCTTCAATGGGGTTGTCGCCTTATCACGCCCTGATCAGAGGCCGTTCGGATCAAGCGATCGTTTGAAATTGAAGCTTGCCTGGTGCCGTGGGCGGTTGTTATCGTTTACGTAAAGGTCACCCGGCGACCTGCGCCATAACCAACAACAATAATCAAGGTTAGAGGGCACCCAATGGAACCAGAGTTCGTGCTGGAAACGCGCGGTCTGACCAAGGAGTTTCGCGGCTTCACCGCGGTGGATTCCGTCGACCTGCGGGTACAGACAGGACATATCCATGCCTTGATCGGCCCCAACGGCGCCGGCAAGACCACGGTATTCAATCTCCTCACCAAATTCCTCACGCCCACTCGGGGCGACATCGTCTATCGCGGCAAGCCGATCACGTCGATGAAGGCCAATGAAATCGCCCGCCTGGGCCTTGTGCGGTCGTTCCAGATATCAGCGGTGTTCGGTCACATGACCGTGCTGGAAAACGTGCGCGTCGCCTTGCAGCAGAAGCTTGGCAACTCCTACCACTTCTGGAAATCCGAGCGAACCCTGCGCGAGCTGGACGATCGCGCCTTGCAATTGCTCGCGGACGTGGAACTCGAGTCCTTTGCCCAGACGCTCGCCATCGAATTGCCGTACGGACGCAAGCGTGCATTGGAGCTGGCCACCACGCTGGCGCTGGATCCGGTCGTGCTGCTGCTCGACGAGCCGACCCAGGGCATGGGCGGCGAAGATGTCGACATGGTGGTCGCCCTGGTTCGCCGCGCCGCCGTGGATCGCACGGTTTTGATGGTCGAGCACAACCTCAGCGTGGTCAGCCGCCTGTGCGACCGTATCACCGTGCTGGCGCGCGGCTCGGTCCTGGCCGAGGGCGATTATGAAACCGTCTCGGCCAACGCTCAGGTACGCGAAGCCTATATGGGCAGCGAAGCGGCCACGGCAGAGGTGCACCCATGACGCCCACGGCCGATCGTGACCAGCTGCGGCTGGATGACCTGCACGCATTCTATGGCGAGTCTCACATCCTTCATGGCGTCGATCTGGTCGTCGGACGGGGCGAGCTCGTCACGCTGCTGGGCCGCAACGGTTCGGGCCGCAGCACCACACTGCGCGCGATCATGAACATGGTCGGGCGGCGTACCGGCTCCATCGTGATCAACGGTAACGAAACCATCGGCCTTCCCGCCTACCAGATCCCGCGGCTCGGGGTCGGTTACTGCCCGGAAGAACGCGGCATTTTTTCCAGCCTCAGCGTCGAGGAAAATCTGCTGTTGCCGCCGACGGTGCGTAGCGGCGGCATGGGGCTGGACGAGCTGTACGAGATGTTCCCCAATCTGTACGAGCGCCGTTTCAGCCAGGGCACTCGCTTGTCCGGTGGCGAGCAGCAGATGCTGGCCATGGCGCGCATCCTGCGCACCGGCGCGAACCTGCTGTTGCTCGACGAAATCACCGAAGGCCTGGCGCCGGTGATCGTACAGAAGCTCGGCGAGGTCCTGATCAAGCTGAAGAAGCGAGGACTGACCATCGTTCTGGTGGAGCAGAACTTCCGGTTCGCCGCGCCCTTGGCCGATCGCCATTACGTGATGGAACACGGACAGATCATCGAGGAAATCAGCGCCGCCGAACTGGATTCGAAAAAGGCGTTTTTGAATAGCTGTCTGGGGGTCTGACGGCCCTTTTTCGTCAGGAAGCCTGCCGGTTCGAAGTGCACACCGGTGAGTACAACAACAAAAACAATCACAGTGAGTGAATATGAAAACCATCAAGAAAACCGCATCCGCCGTTCTGGTTTCCAGCATGATCGCCGGACTCGCGCAGGCCGAAATCAGCAACGACGAAATCCGTATCGGTTATCTGGCCGACATGTCCGGCACCTACCGCGACCTGTCCGGCCCCGGCGGCCTCGAAGCCCTGAAAATGGCGATCGAGGATTTCGGGGGCGCGGTCGACGGCAAGAAAATCGTGACCTTTAATGCCGACGATCTGAACAAGCCCGACGTCGGCGCCAACACCGTGCGGCAGTGGATCGACGAGCGCAACGTCGACATGGTGACCGGCATGGTGGCCAGTTCCGTGGTGCTCGCGGCCAGCAAAGTGGTGGAGCAGGGCGGCAAGCTGGCGCTGATCTCCGGCGCAGCCGCATCGAGCATCACCAATGAATTCTGCTCGCCCAACCATATTCACTGGACCTACGATACCTTCGCGCTGGCCAACGGCACGGCCAACGCGGTGCTCAAGGATGGCGGCAAGAGCTGGTTCATCCTGACCGCCGACTACGCCTTCGGGCATGCCATGGAGGCCGATATCAAGAAAGTCGTGGAGGCCGAGGGGGGTAGCGTGGTTGGCGCGGTACGCCATCCGTTCCCGAGCAGCGATTTCTCCTCCTACATCCTTCAGGCCCAGGGCTCCGGTGCCGAAGTGGTTGCGCTGGCCAACGCCGGCGCCGATACGGTCAATTCGCTGAAGACCGCCAGTGAGTTCGGTGTGACTCAGTCCGGCCAGCGCCTGGCCGGCATGGTGGTGTTCCTCAACGACATCCACGCCATGGGCCTGGAAGTCACCCAGGGGCTGATGCTGACCACTGGCTGGTATTGGGACATGAACGAAGAGAGCCGCGCATGGGCCAAGCGTTATGAGGAACGCATGGGCAGCATGCCGACCATGGTCCACGCGGGTATCTATTCGGCCACCACCCATTACCTGAACGCCGTGAAGGCGACCGGCAGCGACGACACCGAAACCGTTCGCGCACAGATGGCCAAGACCCCGGTCAACGACATGTTCGCCAAGAACGGCACGATCCGCGAGGACGGGCGCATGGTGCATGACATGTACCTGGTACAGGTCAAGACCCCTGCCGAATCCAAGGGGGAGTGGGACCTTTACAAGGTCATCAGCACCATTCCAGGCGATCAGGCCTTCCGTCCGCTTTCAGAGAGTCAGTGCAAGCTGGTCAGTGGGAACTGACAACCTGAACCGAGCCATTCCCCGGCCGCAGGCCGGGGCGACACGGACATTTCTGGGTAGCGAATCATGACTCTTGTTTTCGGCGTCCCCCTGAGCGTTCTCCTAGGGCAACTGTTGCTCGGTCTGATCAACGGGTCGTTCTACGCGCTGCTGAGCCTTGGTCTGGCGATCATCTTCGGTCTGCTGAGGATCATCAATTTCGCCCATGGGGCCCAGTACATGCTCGGCGCCTTCGCCGCGTTCCTCGGCCTGAACTACCTGGGCATCAATTACTGGGCTGCGCTGCTGCTGTCGCCGCTGCTGGTCGGGCTACTGGGCGTGATGATCGAGCGCGGCCTGCTGCGGCGCATTGCCGGTGAGGACCACCTGTACGGTCTGCTGCTGACCTTTGGCCTGGCGCTGATCGTGGAGGGCAGTTTCGTCAAGCTGTTCGGCGTCTCGGGGTCGTCCTATCCGATGCCGGAAATGCTCAAGGGCGGGCACAACCTGGGTTTCATGTTCCTGCCCACGTACCGTGGCTGGGTCATCGTCGCGGCGCTGACGGTGTGTTTCGCCACCTGGTACATGATCGAGCGGACCCGCCTGGGCTCCTATCTGCGCGCCGGCACCGAAAACCCCAGGCTCATGCAGGCATTCGGCATCAACGTGCCGCTGCTGATCACCTTGACCTATGGGTACGGCGTCGCACTGGCCGCCTTTGCCGGCGTGCTGGCAGCGCCGATCTACGCGGTGACGCCCGGCATGGGGTCGAACCTGCTGATCGTGGTGTTCGCGGTGGTGGTGATCGGCGGCATGGGTTCGATCATGGGCGCGATCATCACCGGTCTGGCCATGGGGCTGATCGAGGGTCTGACCAAGGTGTTCTATCCGGAGGCGGCAAACACGGTGATCTTCGTGATCATGGTACTGGTCCTGCTCGTTCGTCCCGCAGGTCTGTTCGGTAAGGAGGCGTGAACATGTCGACTCAACAAAGCGTTCCAGCATCGCCGATGAGCCTGCGCGCCAATGCCGAACGCGAGCGCCGCCGCGCCGCGCTTCGCCGCAAGTACGTGTTCTACATGGTGCTGCTGGGGTTGGCATTGGTCGCGCCGATGATGATCTACCCCGTGTTCCTGATGAAACTGCTGTGCTTCGCGCTGTTCGCCTGCGCTTTCAACCTGCTGTTGGGCTATGCCGGGCTGCTGTCGTTCGGGCATGCGGCATTCTTTGCCTGCGGCGGCTACATCACCGGCTATATGCTCAGCCACTACAGTGGCCTGAGTACCGAGCTGGGTATCCTGGCCGGCACGCTGGCCTCGACGGTGCTGGGGCTGGTCTTCGGACTGCTTGCGATTCGCCGGCAGGGCATCTACTTCGCGATGATCACCCTGGCACTGGCCCAGATGGCCTTTTTCGTATTCGTGCAGGCGCCGTTCACTGGCGGTGAAAACGGTATGCAAGGGGTGCCGCGCGGACACCTGCTGGGCCTGTTCGATATGCGCAACAACATGGCGCTGTATTACTTCGTGCTGGCGGTGTTCGTGTTCGGTTTCGCGATCATCCAGCGCACCATCCATTCACCTTACGGCCAGGTGCTCAAGGCGATTCGCGAGAACGAACCCCGAGCGATATCGCTCGGCTACAACGTCGACGCGCACAAGCTATTGGCCTTCGTCATCTCCGCTGCACTGACCGGACTGGCCGGCTCGACCAAGACCGTGGTGTTCCAGCTTGCCTCGTTGACCGACGCGCACTGGCACATGTCCGGCGAAGTGATCCTGATGACCCTGCTGGGCGGAGTGGGCACCATCCTCGGACCTATCGTGGGCGCGACCGTGGTGGTGACGCTGCAGAGCTCGCTGTCGAACGGCCCGCTGGGCGAGTGGGTACACGTGATCCTGGGCGTGATCTTCGTGCTGTGCGTCCTGCTGTTCCGGTCCGGGATCGTGGGTTGGCTGGAACGGCTGATCAAGCGGAATTTCAAATAACGAGACGCCGGTTGCTTTCGCCGCGGGGCGCGCCTCCTACAAGAGCGCGGGGGGTGGACTGATCGAGCACGGCTGCTGCCTGGCTTGTGTGGGAGGCCCGACCCGGGGCGACGCTTTTTAGAAGCAGGGCAGCCCGGTGGGCTGCTTTCGCCGCGGGGCGCGCCTCCCACAAGAGCAGGGCGGTGCGGGGGCTGGACTGATCGAGCACAGCTGCTGCCTGGCTTGTGTGGGAGGCCCGACCCGGGGCGAAGCTTTTTTGGAAGCAGGGCAGCCCGGTGGGCTGCCTTCGCCGCGGGGGCGCGCCTCCTACAAGAGCGCGGGGGGCGGACTGATCGGGCACCGCTGCTGCCTGGCTTGTGTGGGAGGCCCGACCCCGGGGCGAAGCTTTTTAGAAGCAGGGCAGCCCGGTGGGCTGCTTTCGCCGCGGGGGCGCGCCTCCCACAAGAGCGCGGGGGGTGGACTGATTCGAGCACAGCTGCTGCTTGGCTTGTGTGGGAGGCGCGACCCCGGGGCGAAGTTTTTTTGAAGCAGGGCAGCCCGGTGGGCTGCTTTCGCCGCGGGGCGCGCCTCCCACAAGAGCAGGTCGGTGCGGGGCTGGATTGATTCGAGCACGGCTGCTGCTTGGCTTGTGTGGGAGGCCCGACTCGGGGCGAAGCTTTTAGAAGCAGGGCAGCCCGGTGGGCTGCTTCGCCGCGGGGGCGCGCCTCCCACAAGAGCAGAGCGGTGTGGGAGGGCGTCGTTTCAGGCGTTGCGCCAACTGGGGCGGCGTTTTTCGAGGAAGGCATTGACGCCTTCTTTCTGATCCTGGGTGTCGAACAGTTCCGCGAACAGTTCACGTTCACCGGCCCAGCCCGCGAGATGAGTGTCGTTGCGCGCGGTCATCACCAGTCGCTTGCAACGGCTGACGGAGGAGGGACTTTGTGCGCTCACGCCTTCGGCAAGCTTGAGCGCCGCCTGGAGAGATTGGCCGCGTGGCACGACCTCCTCGACGAGCCCGATCTTTTCGGCTCGCTGCGCGTCGATGCGTTCGCCGCACAGGATCATGCGCTTGGCCCAGCCTTCGCCCACCAGCCATGGCAGGTTCTGGGTGCCGCCCGCGCAGGGCAGCAGGCCAACGCTGGCTTCCGGAAGCGCCATTTGCGCCTGATCTTCTGCGATGCGGATGTCGCAGGCCAGTGCGCATTCCAGGCCCCCGCCCATGGCGTACCCGTTGATGGCCGCGATGGACACGCCGCGAAATCGCGTCAGCGCGCCGAAGGCCTCACCGAAGAGTTCGGACACGTCCCGCGCGGCGGTCTTGTCACCCTCGGCGAATTGCCTGAGATCGGCACCGGCCGAGAAGAATTTGTCTCCCTGGCCGGTGATCACCAGCGCGTACACGTTCGGATCATCGTCAAGCTGTCCGATCAGGCGCTGCAGCAACGCCAGCGACTCACGGTCCCAGGTATTGGCCGGTGGGTTGGCGATGGTCAGCAGGGCGGTGTGGTCACGCATTTCGAGCTGGATCTTCTCGCTCATGTCGGTTCCTTCTTGTTGGAATGCCGCGCACGCCGGGAGGCGGCAAGGGTTCGATGAACGAGCCTAGCAGCGTAAAAATAGTAAACACATGCGATTTGATGCAGAGGTATTCTGTTTTTTTGCACAAGCGGACCGTTTGGCCGCTCGCTGACCATATGGATGGAGCCTGCGATGGATTGGGACAATCTGCGTTTCTTTCTCGAATTGGCGCGCGCGGGCAAACTGACCATTGCCGCGCGGCGGCTGGCGGTCGATCACACGACCGTCGCGCGACGGGTTCAGGCATTGGAGAAGGTGCTGGACCGGCAACTGTTCATCCGCGCCAAGGCCGGTTACCGGCTGTCTGAAGCCGGCCGCGAATTGCTCGCCCAGGCCGAGGCCATGGAAAGCGCCATCGCCTCCATCGAGCAGCCGAGCCTGGCCGCCGACAAGCTTTCAGGGCAGGTGCGTATCGGTGCGACCGAAGGGTATGGAACGTTGATGCTGGCCGGGCAATTGGCCCACCTGACCCGCGATTACCCGCACCTGGGCGTCGACCTGCTGGCCGTTCCGCGCTCGGTGCGCCTGGCACGGCACGAAGCGGACATCGTCATTACCCTGGAGCGGCCGGAGCGCGGCCCCTATGTCATCACCAAACTCACCGACTATGTGTTGCGGCTCTATGCCGCTGAGACCTATCTTGCGCAGCACCCGCCGATTCGTAGCCGTGAAGACCTGAGCCGTCACGTGTTCGTCAGTTATATCGAGGACCTGCTTTACAGCAAGGAGCTGTTCTACCTCGACGAGATTGTCCGTCCCCGCCAGCACTCGTTGCGCAGCACCAGCATCCTGGCCCAGCAGGAGGCCGTTGCCGCCGGGGCAGGGCTGGCTATCCTGCCGGCGTTCTCCGCCAGCAAGGAGCCGTTGCTCAAGGAGGTGCTGGTGGATGAAATCGAGTTCACCCGCACGTTCTGGATGCTGATGCCGGTCGAGAACAAGGACCTTGCACGGATGCGTGTGTGCTGGGACTTCCTGCGCGAGGTCGCCGCCAGCAGCCAGGACCTGATGATGGGGCGAGCATGAACCGCGAAGGCAAGGGGACGATCTCGGTTCAGTTGGTGCATGAGGCCTTGCAGGGGTTTTCCACGCCGGCGCGGCCCGCTCGTTCACTGCTCGATGGCCTCGGTCTTGCGCCGATCGATCTGGACGACCCCGAGGCGCGGGTCGATGTGACGGAGTACAGCCGGCTCTGGCGGCGACTGGCGCGGCATTTCGATGATGAGTTTTTCGGCATGGATGCGCGGCGAATGCGAGTCGGCAGCTTTGCCTTCGTCTGTCGCGCGGCCATGGCGCAACCGACGCTGGGCAATGCGATACAGATGGCGCTGGCGTTCTTCGGCCTGACCTTCGAGGGCTTTCGCGGTGAATTGCACCGTAGCGAGAGCCTGGCTGAGATCGTGCTGCTGGAGCGGGCGGGTTCGCCGCCGTCGCGGGCATTCACTTACTTTACGTTCTGGATGTTGCTGCACGGCCTGATGTGCTGGCTGGTCGGCCGGCGAATCCCGTTGCTGGCCGTGGAGCTGCGCTGCGAGGAGCCGGTCTATACCGACGATTATCGCGTGATGTTTTCGGACAATCTGCGGTTTTCCCGCTCCATCACCCGTCTCATCTTTGCCGCACAGGTGCTGGACCTTCCGGTACGCCGCAGCGAGGCCGAGCTGCAGGTGTTTCTGGCGCAGGCGCCGGCGAACATTCTGGTCAGGTACCGAGACGAGACCAGCCTGGCCAGCCGAATCAAGACGACGTTGCGCGGCTTGCCAGCCGAACAGTGGCCTACCAGCGATGCCCTGGCTCGGACGCTCTGCGTCTCACCGTCGACCCTGCGCCGTCGGCTGGCCGAAGCGGGGCAGCCGTACCAGGCGATCAAGGATCTGGTGCGACAGGAAATGGCGACCTTGTGGTTGGCCGATGCCGCCGTCACCTACGTCGACATCGCCGACCGCCTCGGTTTCGCCGACGTCAGCTCCTTCTACAAGGCGTTTCGCAAGTGGACCGGAACCAATCCGGGGCAGTACCGCAGGCTTATCCTGGGTTCGGTCTAGACTTTGCGCGAGGGTCGGATTGGCCAAAACGGTCAGCCAGTTTGGGAAGAACGACTATTGTCCGCATCCATCGGGCTGATGAAGATACTTGCACAGCGATCGACTCGGCGCCGGCCTTGCCCGCAAGCACCGGCCGAGGCGACCCCGAACGTTTTCGAGAGGGTGCAGCGTGGACATTCAAGACAAGGTTTTCCTGATCACCGGCGGCGCCTCCGGGCTGGGAGCGGCAGCCGCCGAAACACTGATGCTGGCCGGTGCGAAGGTCGTGCTGGCCGATATCAACACCCAATTGTTGAACGAGCGCTGCGAGGCGCTGGGCGCCGACGCGCTGGGCGTGGTCACCAACGTATGTGACGAGGCCGCGGCGAAGGCCGCGGTGAACGCGGCGGTCGAACGGTTCGGCGCTCTCCACGGGCTGGTCAACTGTGCCGGCGTTGCCAGCGGCGAAAAGATCCTGGGCCGGCAGGGTCCGCACGGGCTGGAAAGTTTCGGCCGTGTCATCGGGCTCAACCTGATCGGCAGCTTCAACATGCTGCGTCTGGCGGCCGAAGCCATCGCCCGGCATGAGGCGGATGCCCACGGCAACCGTGGCGTGATCATCAACACCGCGTCCGTCGCGGCCTACGACGGACAGATTGGCCAGGCCGCCTACGCGGCGTCCAAGGGCGGCGTGGTCGCCATGACACTGCCGGCGGCACGTGAGCTGGCGCGTCACGGTATCCGCGTGATGACCATTGCCCCCGGCGTGTTCGAGACGCCGATGATGGCCGGCATGCCTCAGGAGGTCCGCGATTCGCTGGCCGCCGGGGTGCCGTTCCCGCCGCGCCTGGGGCGGGCCAATGAATATGCGGCGCTGGTGCGCCACATCATCGAGAACGACATGCTCAACGGCGAGGTGATCCGTCTGGATGGCGCGCTGCGCATGGCCGCGAAATGAACGGGAGACATATGATGAGCAACGATCCAATCGTGATCCTGGGCAGCGCCCGTACGCCCATGGGCGGTTTTCAGGGTGATCTGAAAAGCCTCAGCGCGCCCGAACTGGGGGCGGCGGCGATTCGCGCGGCGGTCGAGCGTAGCGGTGTCCCCGCTGGCCACGTAGAGGAAGTGCTGATGGGCTGCGTGCTACCCGCTGGTCTCGGCCAGGCGCCGGCACGCCAGGCCGCGCTCGGCGCGGGACTGGGTCAGGCGACTGCGTCCACCACGTTGAACAAGATGTGCGGCTCGGGCATGCAGGCGGCCATCCTCGGCCACGATGCGCTGCGTGCCGGCAGTGTCGACCTGATCGTTGCCGGCGGCATGGAGAGCATGTCCAACGCGCCCTACCTGCTGGAAAAAGCGCGGGGCGGCTACCGCATGGGCCATGGCAAGGTGCTCGACCACATGTTTCTCGATGGCCTCGAGGATGCCTACGACAAGGGGCGCCTGATGGGCACTTTCGCAGAGGACTGCGCGCAGAACCACGGCTTCAGCCGAGAAGAGCAGGACGCCTATGCACTGACGTCGCTGCAGCGTGCGCGGGAGGCGATTTCCAGCGGCCGCTTCGCCAGCGAGATCGTCCCGCTGGAGGTCAGCCAAGGGCGCGAGCAGCGCAGCATTCGTGACGACGAACAGCCGCCCAAGGCGATGCCGGAGAAGATTCCGGCGCTCAAGCCGGCGTTCCGCGACGGCGGTACCGTCACCGCCGCCAATTCCAGCTCGATTTCCGATGGCGCCGCGGCGCTGGTGATGACGCGCCGTTCTTACGCCGACCAGCACGGGCTCAAGCCGCAGGCGGTGATTCATGGGCATGCGGTGTTCGCTGATGCGCCCAACCTGTTCCCGACCGCGCCCATTGGCGCCATTCACAAGCTGCTCGAGCGCACCGGCTGGCGCCTTGATGAGGTCGATCTGTTCGAAATCAACGAAGCCTTCGCCGTGGTCAGCATGGTCACCATGCGCGAGCTGGGCCTGGACCACGCCAGGGTCAACGTCAACGGGGGCGCCTGTGCCCTGGGCCATCCGATCGGCGCGTCGGGTGCACGGATTCTGGTAACGCTGATCGCCGCGTTGCGTGACCGTGGTTTGCGCAGGGGCATCGCGGCCATCTGCATCGGGGGTGGCGAGGCGACCGCCATGGCTGTCGAAGTGCTCGCCTGAGGATCCGCCATGCTGCTCGACGACGACCAAACCAGCATCCGCGACATGGCCCGGCAGTTCGCCCAGGAGCGACTCAAACCCTTCGCCGCCGACTGGGACCGTGAACATCGCTACCCGGCCGAGGCGATCGGCGAAATGGCCGCGCTCGGCTTTTTCGGCATGTTGTGCCCCGAGCAATGGGGTGGCAGCGACACCGGCTATATCGCCTATGCCCTGGCACTGGAAGAGATCGCGGCGGGCGACGGTGCCTGCTCCACCATCATGAGCGTGCACAACTCCGTCGGGTGCGTGCCGATCCTGCGCTTTGGCAATGACCAACAGAAGCAGCGTTACCTGGCGCCACTGGCCAGCGGCGCGCAAATCGGCGCCTTCGCCCTGACCGAGCCGCACGCCGGCTCCGACGCGAGCAGCCTGCGCACCCGTGCCCGGCGCGATGGCGACAGTTATGTGATCAATGGCGCCAAGCAGTTCATCACCTCGGGCCAGCACGCCGGTACGGTGATCGTCTTCGCCGTGACTGACCCGGAAGCCGGCAAGCGCGGCATCAGCGCCTTCATCGTGCCCACCGATTCGCCCGGCTACCAGGTGGTGCGCGTCGAGGACAAGCTCGGCCAGCATGCCTCGGACACCTGCCAGTTGGCCTTCGAAGACATGCGCGTGCATGAATCCCAGCGCCTGGGCGAGGAGGGCGAGGGCTACCGCATCGCCCTGGCAAACCTGGAAGGCGGCCGCATCGGCATCGCCGCCCAGGCCGTCGGCATGGCCCGCGCGGCATTCGAAGCCGCTCGCGACTACGCACGTGAGCGAGAGGCCTTCGGCAAGGCGCTCACCGAGCACCAGGCCGTTGCCTTCCGCCTTGCCGACATGGCCACCCAGATCGCCGTCGCCCGGCAAATGGTGCTGCACGCCGCGGCCCTGCGCGAGGCCGGCCAGCCCGCCTTGGTTGAGGCGTCCATGGCCAAGCTGTTCGCCTCTGAAATGGCCGAGAAGGTCTGCTCGGCCGCGATCCAGACGCTGGGCGGTTATGGCTACCTGCAGGACTTCCCGGTGGAGCGAATCTATCGTGACGTACGGGTGTGCCAGATCTACGAAGGCACCAGCGACATCCAGCGGCTGGTGATCGCGCGAAATCTGGGGGAGTGAGGCGCGGCAGTCCGAATGACACAGGCACACCGATTAGCGAGCTGGCGTGCTGTTAGGCCCCTGACGGCTGAAGCCTTCTCGCGAACGGGAAGCGTGCTGTCACGATCGGCCTCTCAGCTCAATCCCAACCTGTTGCATCCCCCGAGTCCCGTATCGAGCCTGGCGTACGCGAAAAACGCGGCGCGGGCGCGGCGTGGAGGGCGCCGTCGATGTCGCGGTACAGGCCACGGGCCTGCATGTGCGGGTGCCGCGCGGCTTCCTCCAGGGTAAGCACCGGGGCGAAACAGGCGTCGGTGCCTTCGAGCAGCGCGCACCAGTCGGCCTGGGTTCGGCTGGCGAAGAGGGTGGCGAGCTGCTCGCTCTGTTCCGCCCAGCGGTCTGGATCGGAACAGCCCTGGCGCAGGCGCTCCGGCGCATCGATACGCTGCATCAGTTCGGCGAGAAACTGCGGTTCCAGCGGCCCGACGGCGATGTCGCGGCCGTCCGCACAGGTGTAGCAGCGGTAATGCGGCGCGGCGCCGGAGAGCAGGTTACGGTCGCGTTCGAGGGAGATGGCGCCGCTCGGCAGGAGCCCGGCGAAGAAGGTCATCATGGAGGACACGCCATCGACGATGGCGGCATCCACCACCTGGCCCTGGCCCGATCGTTCGCGTTCCCACAGCGCCGCCATGATGCCGAACGCCAGGTATAACGAGCCGCCACCGAAATCGCCGACCAGGTTGAGCGGCGGGATCGCCGGACCTTCGCGACCACCGATGGCCGCCAGCGCGCCGGTGATGGCCAGGTAGTTGATGTCGTGCCCGGCGCTGTGGGCCAATGGCCCGGTCTGGCCCCAGCCGGTCATGCGGCCGTATACCAGTCGCGGACTGCGTGCATGAACCTGCTCCGGACCGAGGCCCAGCCGCTCCATCACGCCGGGGCGGAAACCTTCGATCACTACATCTGCCGTTTCAGCCAGCGCCAGGCAGCGCTCACGCCCGGCGTCGGTGCGGATATCCAGTGTCAGCCGCTTGCGACCGCGATCGACCACCGGGTTGGGCCAGCCGTTGCCGCCGTCGCGTTCGATGCGCAGCACCTCGGCACCGAGATCGGCCAGCAGCATCGCGCAGTGTGGGCCGGGCCCGATGCTGGCGAACTCCAGTACGCGAAGGCCGAGCAGGGGGCCTTGGCGGGGTTGTGTGTTTTCTGTCGACATGGTCGGTTCCCGAGGCGTAGCGGGTGAGCACAGCGCGCGCAGCCCGCGCGTTGGTCCGGGCGGGTGGATTGGCGGAGCCTGTCCACTCGCGTCGTCATTCGCACGAGGGCATGCAACCCGCTCCGGCGGCCTAGTGGCCTACGGCGCTCGCGCTCATCTCAAGCAGGTGGTTGCGGTAGCGATCACGCAGGGTCTTTTTGTCGATCTTGCCGGTGGCGGTCAGCGGTACCGCATCGAAGATCACCGCATCGGGCATCCACCATTTGACGATCTGCGGCTCGAGGTACGCGAGTACCGCCTCGATGCAGATATCCGCATCGTCGTGGGGCTCGATGATGAGGATCGGACGCTCCTCCCATTTTTCGTGGGTCACGCCGACCACCGCGGCAATACGCACGCCCGGGCAACCCACCGCGAAGTTCTCGATATCGATGGAGCTGATCCACTCGCCACCGGACTTGATCACGTCCTTGCTGCGGTCGGTGATGCGCATGTAGCCGTTGGGGTCGAGGGTGGCGATGTCGCCGGTGTCGAACCAGCCATCCTCGTCGAGTGCGCTGGTATCGCTGCGGAAATAGCGTTCGACCACCCAGGGGCCGCGTACCAGCAACGCGCCTGAACTGACACCGTCATGGGGCAGTTCATTGCCCGCTTCGTCGACGATCTTCAGCTCGATGCCGAATTGCAGCCGGCCCTGGCGGGTCCAGATGGCTTCGTTGGTGGCGGCTTCGCCCATGGCGGCGAGTTTGGGCGTCGGGGTGGCGACCACGCCGAGCGGGCTGGTTTCGGTCATGCCCCAGAGCTGGCGGACGCTGACGCCATAACGGGTTTCGAACTTCTCGGCCAGCGCCCTGGGTACGGCGGAGCCGGCGATCACCAGGCATTTGAGGTCGCCCGTTCCCTCTCCGGTGCGCTCAAGATGGTTGAGGTACATGGTCCAGATCGTCGGCACCCCGCCGGAAAAGGTGACGCCTTCGGCCTGGATCAGCTCCTGCAGGCTGGCGCCGTCCATCTTGTCGCAGGGCAGGACGAACTTGCTGCCACTGATGGCGGCGGTGAAAGGCACGCCCCAGGCGGTGGCATGGTAGAGCGAGGAGCAGGGCATGATGCAGTCGAACGCGGAGAAGCCGAAGGCGCCGGTGAGGCCCGCGGCCATGGCGTGCAGGACAACGGATCGGTGGCTGTAGACCACACCTTTCGGGTTGCCGGTGGTGCCGGAGGTGTAGCAGAGCATGGCGCCCGCGTTCTCATCGAACTGCGGCCAGTCGGTGACGGGTTGCTCTTGGGCGAGCAGGGTTTCGTAGCTCAGCGCACCCACCTCGCCCGGTTCGGTGCGTGGCGCGTCGGACAGCATGATGAACGTGCGGATCCTGTCCAGGTGAGGACGCACACGCTCGACAAGGGCAAGGAAGCTGCGGTCGAACAGCAACACGCCGCTGCCGGCATGGTTGAGGGTGTAGATGATCTGTTCGTCCGACAGTCGGGGGTTGGCCGTATGCAGGACGGCGCCGATGCCGGGTACGGCAAAGAACAGTTCGAAATGACGATGCGTGTTCCAGGCGAGCGATGACACCAGATTGCCCGGCTGTACCCCAAGGCTGCGCAACATCGCGCCGGCCTGTCCGGCTCGCCTCGCGAGGCCCGCGTAGTCGTAGCGCCACAGCGGCTCATCCACCAGGCGCGAAACGATTTCCCGGTCGCCGTGCGCAGCGGCCGCGTGGGTCAGGATGCCGCTGATCATCAGCGGGGTCTGCTGCATCGTACCTTTGAGCATCTTCGTATCCTTCTTATTGTTGTCGTGGCCGCGCTTGCCGACAGCGCCGCTCGGAATACTGCATCGAGGTGTTCAGTCTGGTTGTTCGCCCTGTGCTCGCCGATCGTTGACCGGCGGCCGGCTCTGATCGCGCATTCTGGCTCGGTCGGTCACACCCCGTAGTGGCGCAACTCACGGGCGATCAACAGGCGCTGGATCTCGCTGGAGCCTTCGTAGATCTGGGTAATCCGCGCGTCGCGGTAGTAGCGTTCGACCGGATAGTCCTCCAGATAGCCGTAGCCACCGTGAATCTGCATGGCTTTGGAACAGACGTACTCGGCGACTTCCGAGGCGAACAGCTTGGCCTGGGAGGCTTCGGACAGGCACGGCAGATTGGCGCTGCGCAGACGCGCGGCATGCAGGATCAGCAGGCGCGCGGCGTTGAGTCGTGTATGCATGTCGGCGAGCATGTTGGCCACGCTCTGGTGTTCGATGATCGGCTTGTCGAACTGGACGCGCTCGCGAGCGTAACCCAGCGCAGCCTCGAACGCCGCGCGGGCGATGCCCAGCGCTTGCGCGCCGATGCCGATGCGCCCGCCCTCGAGGTTCGACAGGGCAATCGCCAGCCCCTTGCCGCGCGGGCCGAGCAGGTTGGCCTCGGGCACGCGGCAGTCGCGCAGGGTCACGCCGCAGGTGTCCGAGGCGCGAATGCCCATCTTGCTTTCCATGCGGTCGACGATGAAACCGGGATTGTCGGTGGGCACCAGGAACGCCGACAGGCCTTTCTTGCCCAGCGCCGGGTCGGTGACCGCGAAGACGATGGCGATCTTGGCGCGCTTGCCGTTGCTGACGAACTGCTTGGCGCCGTCGATCACCCATTCGCCGTTCTCGAGGACGGCACGGGTGCGCAGATTGTGGGCTTCGGAGCCGGCCTGGGGTTCGGTGAGGGCGAAACAGCCGATGGCGCGGCCCGCGGCGAGATCGGGGAGCCATTCGTCCTGTTGTTGCGGCGTGCCGAAGTTCAGTATCGGACCGCAACCGACCGAGCTGTGGATGCTCATCAGGGCGCCGATGGCCCCGTCGCCCGCCGAAATTTCCTCGACGGCCAGTGCGTAGGCGACGTAATCGATATAGGTCCCGCCCCATTGCTCGGGAACGATCATGCCCAGCAGGCCGAGTTCCCCGAGCTGCGTGACGGTCTCGTCGCCGATCCAGCCGGCCTGTTCCCAGGCCCGTGCCTTTGGGGCGATTTCGGCGCGGGCGAAATCGCGCGCCATGTCGCGGATCATCCGCTGTTCTTCACTCAGTTCGATGTCGTGCATGAACGCTCCTCAGGCACCGGCGAAGAAATCGGCAACATGGCGCGGTGTCACTTCGTCAAGCGTAGGCGGGTTCCAGCGCGGATTCCTGTCCTTGTCGACGATCAGCGCGCGAACGCCTTCGATGATGTCGCCTCGATCGAACCATTGGCGGTCCAGGTGCAGCTCCATGCGAAAGCACTCGGCCAGGGACAGCTCGCGACCGCGGCGGAGCATTTCCAGCGTCACGCTGACGGCCAGCGGCGAACGGCTGTCGATGACCTTCAGCGTTTCTGCCGCCCAATCGCGGTACTCGGCGCGGTGCTCGTCGGCGAGCGACTGGCGGATGGCGGCGATGCTTTCATGGGCGAAATGCTTTTCGATGGCAGGGAAGAGGGTCTTGAACGGGGCGTCAGGCAGTTCGGCGCTGCCCATCGAGCCGAGCAGGGCGCTGAGCACCTCGTGGGGCGGTGCGTTCCAGTCCTGCTGATCCAGGCATCGCTCCAGCTCGCCGAAACGTTCGAAGGGTACGCAGTAGTCGGCGAGTCCCGCATAGAGCGCATCGGCGGAGCTTACATGGTTGCCGGTCACGCCCATGTAGATGCCGAGGTTGCCCGGCAGGCGCGGCAGAAAATAGCTGCCGCCGACGTCGGGGAAATAACCGATGCCGACCTCTGGCATGCCCATCCGTGTGCGTTCGGAGATCACCCGCAACGATGCGCCCTGGACCAGCCCCATGCCGCCGCCGAGCACGAACCCGTTCATCAGCGCCAGCAGGGGCTTGCTGTAGGCATGGATGTACTGGTCGAGCGCGTATTCTTCCTCGAAGAACACCCGGTGCAGGCGCTCGCCGTTCTGGTAGCTGTCATACAGCGAGCGGATGTCGCCGCCGGCGCAAAAGGCTTTTTCGCCCGCGGCGCGCAACACCACGGCGACGATCTGCTGGTCGTCCGCCCAGTCCTGCAATTGGCGGTGGAGGCTGCGTATCATCGGCAGCGTCACGGCGTTCAGCCCGGCCGGGCGGTTGAGGGTGAGGTAGCCAACACGATTACGCACCTCGATCAGTACCGGCGCTTCTGCCTGGGTCATGCTCAATGCTCCTGACGGTAGAGTTTGATGATTGCGGAGAAGTCCAGCGTACCGTTGCCCTGCATGCTGAAGGCCTGGTACAGCTGCTGCGCGAGACCGCCGAGGATAACCGGCTGGCGCACCTGCCTGGCCGCTTCAGCGGCGAGACCGAGGTCCTTGAGCATCAGATCGGTGCCGAAGCCGCCGCTGTACTCGCGCGAGGCCGGGCTGTTCTCCACCACGCCGGGGAACGGGTTGTAGACTTCCGTACTCCAGCAGCGCCCGCTGGACGAGTTGATCACGCCGGCCAGGACCTTGGCATCCATTCCCAGCGAGACGCCCAATGACATGGCTTCGGCGGCGCCGATCATGGAGATCCCGAGCAGCAGGTTGTTGGCCACCTTGGCCACCTGGCCGTTACCGGTGCCGCCGCAGTGGACGATGTTCTTGCCCATCGTCGCGAGGATCGGCTGGGCCTTCTGGAAATCCGCTTCGCTGCCACCGACCATGAACGTCAGGGTGCCAGCCGCGGCGCCCACGGTGCCGCCGGATACCGGCGCGTCGATCATCGGGTTGCCATTGTTCGCCGCCGCTGCGGCCACTTCGCGCGCGGTCATCGGGTCGATGGTGGACGAGTCGATCAACAAAACCCCCGCCGGGACGTTCGCCAGCAGGCCGTCTTCACCGAGGTAGACCTGCCGCACGTGCGTCGCGGCGGGCAGCATGGTGATGATGACCTCGACATCGGAGCGGGCGACACCGGCGACCGACGTCGCCTGGGTCGCTCCGGCCTGCACCAGCGCATCGACCGCTGCGGTGCTCAGGTCGAATACACAGACCTGATGGCCCGCCTTGAGCAGATTGCGGGCCATGGGGCCGCCCATGTTGCCGAGTCCTAGAAAACCGATATGCATGGCCGTTTCCTTCTTGTTATAGGGCAATGGGTGGCGCCGACGATGGGTACGGCGCCGCCGCGGTTATTTCAGGGTAATGGTGGTGTTTACCGAGCCTCCGACCTCATCCTCGTCGAACCAGCGCTGGATGACGGTCTTGGTCTGGGTATAGAACTGCACGACCTGCTTGCCGTACGGACCGAGATCGCCGAGTTTCGAGCCGCGCGAGCCGGTAAACGAGAACATCGGCACGGGTACCGGGATCGGCACGTTGATACCGACCTGGCCTACGTCGATCTCTTCCTGGAAATGGCGCGCCGCCGCGCCGGAGCGGGTGAAGATAGCGGTGCCGTTGCCGTTCGGATTGGCATTGATCAGCTCGATGGCCTGGTCAAGGGTATCGACCTGCATCACGCAGAGCACCGGGCCGAAGATTTCCTCCCGGTAGATGCTCATGTCAGGCGTTACGCCGGAGAAAATCGTGGGGGCGACGAAATTACCCTTGGCGTAGCCCGCCACCTGCGGGCTGCGTCCGTCCAGCGCCAGTTCGGCGCCCTCGGCAACGCCGCGTTCGATCAGCGAGCTAATGCGATCCAATGCGGCACAGGACACCACCGGACCGACATCGGTACCGCTTTCGACGCCGGCGTTGACCTTCAGCGTCCTGGCCTTGGCGACCAGATCCGGCAACCAGTTCCGCGCCTCGCCGACCAGGATCAGGACGGACAGCGCCATGCAGCGTTGACCCGCCGCGCCAAAGGCGGCGCCGACCAGGTTGTTGAGTGTCTGCTCCTTGTGCGCGTCCGGCAGGACGATGCCGTGGTTCTTCGCGCCCATCATGCACTGCACACGCTTGCCCGCCTGGCTGGCGCGGTTGTACACATGGGTGCCGACCTTGGTCGAGCCGACGAACGACACGGCCTTGATGTCCGGATGGTCACAGATGAGATTCACCGCGTCGGCGCCGCCGTGGATGACGTTGAGCACGCCCGGCGGCACGCCGGCCTGCATCGCCAACTCGGCCAGGCGCATGGTCACCATGGGGTCCTGTTCGGAGGGTTTCAGCACGAAGGTGTTTCCGGTGGCGATGGCCATTGGAAACATCCACAGCGGAATCATCGCCGGAAAGTTGAAGGGTGTGATCCCTGCGCAGACACCGAGCGGCTGCAGCAAGGTGTAGGTATCGACCCCGCCGGCGACATTGTTGGCCAACTCACCCAGCTGAAGGTTGCCGATGCCGGCCGCGTGTTCCACCACTTCCAGCCCGCGAAACACATCGCCTTCGGCATCGGGCAGTGTCTTGCCCTGTTCGGCGGTGAGGATCGCCGCCAGCTCCTTCATGTTCTCCCGGATCAGTTGCTGATACTTCAGAAATATCCGGGAGCGAGCGCCGATCGGTGTCTTGCGCCATGTCTTGAAGGCTTGCTTGGCGCTGGCGACCGCGGCGTTCATTTCCGCTTCGGTTGCAAACGGCACGCGGGCCAGGACTTCCTGGGTCGCGGGATTGACGATGTCACGCCATTGGCTGGTGGACGACTCGACCAGCTCGCCGCCGATCAGGAGTTTGACTGTGGGGATGGCACTTGACTGGGTCATGGTGGGTCCTAGCGATTGTTGTTATTGAATTAAGGCCGGTCGTTTGAGCTTTCCTGATCCTAGAGTGCAAATTTATCTACATCAATGCGGGTTGGCGCATAGCAGCTCTGCATAAACGCACAGCGGCAGGTGGGCTCGCGGATGCCGAAGGGAGCCCCTGCAGATCGTGGCCCCTGGTTCTGTGCAGCGCGAGACCCAACTGTGACCTTGGAAACTATAGATGTTGAGTCCAGATAGTCCCGACGTAAGTCCGGTTGTCGACACACCCGGTCGCCCGCTGTCCTTCGATGATGCATTGCTGGACATGCTTCCAATCGGCGTCTGCTCACTTGACGCCGACGGTGCGGTATTGCGTTACAACCGGATCGCCGAGCAGATTTGCGGCGATGCCATCAAGGCCTACGGGCGGCTTCGCATTCTCTGCTCCGACGGCACCGAGTGGGCGTTTGACGATACGCCGTTGGCAGACGCGATCCGCACCGGGCGGCCCAGCCAGGACATTGCCTTGCTGATCGATCAGCCTGATCGAGGGCCAACCCCTGTGCTCGCCAATATCCAGGCTGTGCGCAACGGTACTGGAGCGGTCACCGGCGCCATCGTCTGCTTCCAGGCCAACACGCCGGCCCGGCAGTGCAATGCCGACCGTCGGCGCAGCGTCGAATGGCTCAGCGCAATCGTCGAGAACACCCCCGAGTGCGTAAAGGTCGTCGACCATGACGGCGTACTGGTGCAGATGAATCCGGCGGGCTTGCGCATGCTGGATGCAAAAACCCCGGAGCAGGTGGAAGGCCAATGCGTTTTCGATGTGATCGCGCCCGAGCACCGTGATTACTGGCGCGCCCAGCACCAGCGCGTCTGCGGGGGTGAAAAGCTCAACTGGGAATTCGACATCATCAGCCTGGGCGGCACCCGGCGTCACATGGAAACCCATGCCGTTCCCATGGCGATGCCGCAGAGTCTGCCCGGCGCGCCACGGGGTTTCGTGCAATTGGCCGTGACCCGCGATATCACCGATCGCAAGCGTCTCGAGGCGGCCACTCGAGAGGCGGAGCGGCGGTTGGCGAACCTGCTCGATGCGCTGCCCAGCGCCGTCTATACCACCGACGCCAGTGGCACGGTCACCTACTTCAACCAGGCCTGCGTGGAGCTGGCCGGGCGCGTCCCGGAGATCGGGGCCGACGAGTGGTGCGTCACCTGGCGACTGCATTGGCCAGACGGCACGCCGATGCCGCACGAAACCTGCCCCATGGCCGTTGCCTTGCTCGAGAACCGTGCCATTCATGGCGCCGAGGCCGTGGCCGAGCGGCCCGACGGTACGCGGGTGCCGTTCCTGGCCTATCCCACACCCTTGCGCAATGGCGCCGGTGAATTGGTGGGGGCGGTGAACATGCTGGTGGATATTACCGAGCGCAAGGTGGCAGAGGACCGTCGACAACTGCTGCTCAACGAACTGAATCACCGCGTCAAGAATACCCTCGCGACCGTACAGTCGATCGCGGCGCAAAGTTTCCGTCGTGACGAGATCAGCGACGGCTATCGTTGGTTCGAAGGGCGCCTGATCGCGCTATCCAGGGCCCATGACGTGCTCTCGCGGGAAAGCTGGCAGGCGGCGCGCCTGAATGACATCGTCGACCAGGTGGTCGCCCCGTTTCAAGCCAATGGCCGTCATCGTTTCGTTGCCGAGGGGCCGGTCCTGCGTTTGCGCCCCAAGGCGGCGCTGGCGCTGTCGATGGCGTTGCATGAGCTGTGCACCAATGCGGCGAAATTCGGTGCGCTGGTCAGCGAAGAGGGCCAGGTCCGCATTCAATGGCAGGTGGCGCCCGGTGCCAGCGGCGAGTGCGTCCGCTTGCACTGGAAGGAAGTCGGCGGGCCGCCCGTATCGCCCCCTCTTCGCCGGGGGTTCGGTTCACGCCTGCTCGAATACGGGCTGGCGGGCGAACTCGACGCGCATGTGCGATTGGCGTATCCGCTCGATGGGGTGGCGTGCGATATCGAGGTGCCGCTGCCGTGAACGACCGAAGCCTGAATATGAAGACCCAGCGCCTCGAACACCTGCGGGTGCTGGTCGTAGAGGACGAGGCACTGGTCGGCATGCTGCTCGAAGACATGCTGAGCGACATTGGCTGCGCGCACGTCGAAGTGCTCTCGCGCTTCAGCGATGGACTGCTCGCCGCCGAAACCGGCACCTTCGATCTGGCCGTGCTGGACGTCAATCTCGATGGCGTACCGAGTTTCCCGATCGCCGAGCGACTGATGGCCCGAAACATCCCGCTGGTGTTCGCCACGGGCTACGGCGCAGGCGGCATGGACCCTCGTTTTCTGAACATCCCCACCTTGCAGAAGCCGTTCTTTTTCGGCGACCTGGAGCGGATCGTGCACCAGACGCTGGATGTTGGCTGAACGATCAGGCGAGACAGTGCGCCAGCCTTTCAGCCTGGCTGAAACGGGGCCAGCAGTTGCGTGATGAAGAATCGCTGCTGTGTTTCCAGGTTGAACAACCGGGGGGAGAACAGCCAGCTGTGGGTGATGCCCATCAGGCCCGAGTAAAGAAACAGCGCGTGGGCGTGCGGGTCGGGACGGGCCGGTCCGCTGCTCGAACCGACCCCTTCGATCAGGCCTTGCAGCAACTGCACGATGTTGCGCGTCAGCCTGCGTTCGCGTTCGAGCGTCTCGGTCATCCGTTCGGTAAGCTCGGTCTTGTTCAGCAGGATTTCGAAGGATTGCCGGTGCCACTGATCGTCCAGCAGCAGGCGAAACCATTCGCTGACGAAATGCTCGATGGCTGCCAGCGGCTGATGCGCCAGGCTCCGGCTCTGCTCGATCAACTGCTCGAGGGGGCCTTGGGAATACCCGAGGACCGCCTGGTACAGCTCGTCCTTGTTCTTGAAATGCCAGTAGATCGGGCCACGGCTGAAGCCCGCCTCATCGGCGATCATCGCGAGCGTGGTGTTGGAATAGCCATTGCGGCTGAACAGCTCCAGCGCGGCGGCGATGACTTTCAGGCGTGTCTGCTCGGCGTCTTCTTTGGTACGGCGCATGGTGGTTCGGATCTGAGGTGAAGAAAGGCGGGGAGAATGGCTTGAAGCTGGTAGCGAGAGCAGGTCCTGAACGGTCCTGCATCCCGCTAACGGCCTGGCTACAGCTTTCCGTCAGCGGCCATCTGCATGTAGGAGGTATCGAAGCGCAGTTTGACGTTGGCATCGGAGCCGAGCAACTTGTCGCCCGGCATGGCGATGCCGACGAAGTCCACCGAATCGGCGCCATCACCCAGCAGGCCGTGATCGAAGGAGAACTGGCGAACGCTGTCCATCGCCTGGTAGGCCTCGTCGCTCTGGATGAAGCCCAGTGAGTCGGCCGGTTTCCAGAACATCTTCATGCCCTTGAGCTGGCTTTCGTAACCGGCCTGATCCGTCCCGGACGCCTGACCCAGCGCAGCACGCGCTTTGGCGCCTTCCTCGGTGTCGCTTTCCAGAATGGCCATCACTTCATACCAGGCACCCACCACGGCTTTACCGAAGTCGGGGTTGTCGGCCAGGGTTTCGCTGTTGACGATGGTCAGGTCCTTGATGTGCCCGGGAATCTGGCTGGAATCGAAGGCCTCGTGCGCGC
This sequence comes from Stutzerimonas stutzeri, assembly GCF_009789555.1. Lineage (NCBI taxonomy): Bacteria > Pseudomonadati > Pseudomonadota > Gammaproteobacteria > Pseudomonadales > Pseudomonadaceae > Stutzerimonas > Stutzerimonas stutzeri. Next base: position 3,325,660 of record NZ_CP046902.1, on the reverse strand, counting down.
CGGGCGTGGCCGCGACCTGATCGAGCAGCGGATTCCAGGTGACCACGTTGCGCACGTCCTCGGTGCCGAAAGCGGCCACCAGATCGGCGTCGGAGGTGTTGACCACCTGCACATCGCGCTCGCTCATGCCGACGCTCTCCAGCGCCTGCGCCAGCAGATAGTGGGAGACCGACAGCTCGACCAGATGGATCTGCTGGTCCTTGAGGCTCTTCAAGTCGGCGCTGTCCTTCATCACCAGCCCGTCGTTGCCGTTGGAGTAGTCGCCGACGATCAGCGCGGTGGTGTCCACGCCGCCTGCCGCTGGAATCGAGAGCGCATCCATGCTGGTGGCGACCACACCATCGAACTGCCCGGCGGTGTACTGGTTGATGGATTCGACGTAGTCGTTGATCTGGGTGATCTTCACTTCGATCCCGTACTTGTCCGCCCACTTCTTCATGATTCCGGACTCGTCGGCGTACTTCCACGGCATCCAGCCGGCGTAGATGGTCCAGGCGATATCGAAGCTTTTCTTTTCTTCAGCCTGGGCGGCAAAGGGCGACAGACCGGCGAAGACGACCGCACCGGCACAGAGCAGGCGCTTGAAGGTGTTGGCGTGCATGGTGAATCTCCTTTTCATCGAGTCAGAAGAATTTCAGATAGCGCTGGATTTCCCAGTCGGAAACATGGGTGTGGTAGGCGTTCCACTCGTCGCGCTTGTAGTCGACGAATGCTTCATACATCGCATCGCCGAAGACCTGGCGCGAAAGCGGGTCGGCCTCGAACGCGTCGATGGCTTCGGACAGCGTGCGCGGCAGGGTTTCGATGCCCATCGCAGCGACATCTTTCTCGCTGTAGTCGTACATGTTTTCGCGGTGCGGCTGGCCCGGCTCGAGCTTGTCGCGGATGCCTTCCAGGCCGGCCGCCAGGATCATCGCGGCGCCGAGATAAGGATTGCAGCCGATGTCTGCGGCGCGGCATTCGACCCGCGCGCCCTGGGACGGGATGCGCAGCATGTTGGTGCGGTTGTTGTTGCCGTAGCAGACGAACACGGGCGCCCAGGTCGAACCGGACATCGCGCCCTTGCGGATCAGCCGCTTGTAGCTGTTGACGGTCGGCGCGATCACCGCGCAGATGGCCTTGGCATGCTTCAGCACCCCGGCGATGAAGTGATAGGCCAGCGGGGTCACGCCGCAACCGTGCGGGTCTTCACCGTCCACCTCGAACAGGTTCTTGCCCGACGCCAGGTCTGCCAGGGACATGTTGTAGTGCGCGCCGCTGCCGGTGCGCTGCGCGGAGGGTTTGGGCATGAAGGTTGCGAAGGCGCCGTGCTTGCGGGCGATTTCGTTAGCCATCATGCGGAAGAACACGAAGCGGTCGGCCATGGTCAGCGCGTCGGCGTATTTGAAGTCCGTCTCGAACTGGCCGTTGGCGTCTTCGTGATCGAATGAATAGACGCCCCAGCCCATCTCGTTCATGGCCTCGACCAGTTCGTCGATCACCGGCAGGTTGTCCATCAGCAAGCGTGGGTCGTAGCAGGGCTTGGCGGCGGTGTCGCGGTCGCTGAGCGGGGCGAATCCGCCGTCCGGCGTGTCCTTGTAGAGGAAGAATTCGGTTTCGATGCCCAGGTTGAAGCGGTAGCCCATCTGCGCGGCCGCTTCTGTCTGGCGCTTGAGAATGCCCCGCGAGCAGGCATCGAACGGCTTGCCGTCGAGATACAGGTCGCTGGCGAACCAGGCCAGGCTGCGGTTCCAGCTGCATTGGGTGGCGCTCGCCGGATCGGGCATGGCGGCGACTTCGTTATCGCTGATCTGCTGCGGCACGCCGTCGAGCGCGGCGCCGGTATACAGCTCGGAGCCACGCAGCATCTGGCCGAGGTGTGCCAGCGGCACGAACTTGCCTTTGATCACGCCATGCATGTCCACGTAGCTGGCCATGGCGTATTTGACGCCCTTGTCCTGCAGGCCTTGTTTGAGTTCGTCGATCTGGGAAAGCGGAAAGGTCGTCATGGTGGGAAATCCCTAGCTGAATTCGGGCCAGCGTCATGCGCTGTGGCACGAATCCTTCATCCAATATACATGCCAGTGTGTATAGTCGCGGCGCCGACCGGTCCGCCCACGCTCAGGCTCAACCCACGCGAGGTCGTTCAAGTGCTTGAAATAGAAAAGAAAAAAATCTTCATGGAGTTGGGTGACCTGGCGCTCGACTGCGGGCAGGTGTTGCGCCAGGCGAGGCTGTGCTACCAGATACTGGGCGTGCCGAATGCACAGAACGACAATATCGTGCTGATCCCCAGCTATTACGGTGGCTCGCATTGGGGCAGCCTGCCCCTGCTTGGTGCGGGCAGCCCCCTGGGTAGCGGCGAGTATTGCGTCGTGCTGAGCAATCTGTTCGGTGCCGGCTGGTCCAGTTCGCCCAGCAACGCATCCGAAGGGCAGCGCGGCCCGGAGTTCCCGCGTATCAGCCTGGCGGACAATGTGCGGGCTCAAGCGCAATTGCTCGACCGAGTGTTCGGCGATTGGCGACTGCGGCTGGTCACGGGCTGGTCCATGGGCGGCATGCAGGCGCTGCACTGGGCCATGCTGTTTCCGGAGCGGGTGCAACGCATCCTGCCGTTCTGTTGCACGGCGCGCTGCTGGCCGCACAATCATGTCTTCCTCGAAGGCGTCAAGGCGGCGCTCTGCGCCGACTCGGCGTGGCGGGGCGGGCACTATACAGTGCCGCCCGAGCGGGGCCTGCGGGCGTTCGGCCGTAGCTACGCCGGTTGGGCCTACTCGTCGGCTTTCTTTCGCAGTGAACAATGGCGAGCGCTGGGCTTCGACAGCCTCGGCGCCTTGCTCGCCTATTGGGAAGAGGACCACCTCGCACAGGATGCGAACGATCTGTTATGCGTTCTCGACACCTGGCAGGCGGCCGACCCGGCAACGCTGGCGGGCTTCGACAGCCTGGAGGCGGCCTTGTCCAGCGTGCGTGCGCGCGCCATCGTCATGCCGAGCAGCAGCGATCTGTATTTCACCGTCGAGGATGCGCGCCACGAGGTCTCGTTGATGCCCAACGCCGAGCTGCGGGTCCTGACGTCCGATTGGGGGCACTGTGCCGGCGGCCCGGGCCGAAGCCCGGAGGCCATGGCGCAAGTGTTCGCCGCCATGCGTGACCTGCTGGGTTCCTGACAAACCGCCATCGCTCGGGGCAGGGAGGGCGGGAGCGGCAGGGCAACTGTCGGCGCCACCGTTTTCAACGCCTCGGATGTGGGTTCATGGCATGGTTCTGGCTAGTAGCTAACTGCCAGCACCCTGTGCTGTGCTTCCACCGCACGAGCGGGCAGTTCTCCCAGCACGGGACGCATATGCAAAAAGACTCCATCGATATTCTCTGGGTAGTGCTATGTGCCGGTCTGGTGTTCAACATGCAGATCGGTTTTCTTTGCCTGGAAGCGGGCCTGACCCGCACGAAGAACGCGATAAACGTTGCGACCAAGAACATGGCCGACCTGTGCATCGCCCTGCTGCTGTACTGGCTGTTCGGGTTTGGGTTGATGTTCGGCACCAGCGAGGGGGGAATGATCGGGTCCGGCTTGTTCATGCTCGACCTCGCCATTGACGACAGCTGGCCGCTGGCCTTCTTTCTGTTTCAGGCGATGTTCTGCACCACTGCCGCAACCATCGTTTCGGGCGCGGCGGCCGAGCGCATGCGTTTCAACGCTTACCTGATTGTCGCCATGCTGTCGGCCGGGCTGATCTATCCGCTGTTCGGCCACTGGGCGTGGGGCGGTGCGCTGCGTGAAGGCCAAGGCTGGCTGGCGCAGCGTGGCTTTATCGATTTTGCCGGTTCGACCGTGGTGCACGGCGTCGGCGGCTGGGTCGCGCTGGCGACGATTATGGTTATCGGCCCGCGTGCCGGGCGTTTCGATAGCAGATGGCTTCGCCAGAGCATGCCCGGATCGAACCTGCCGCTGGCGATGCTCGGCAGCTTGCTGCTGCTGTTCGGCTGGTTCGGCTTCAATGGCGGCAGCACGCTGAGCTTCGATGCACGGGTGCCTGGGATCATCGTCAATACCGTGGTGGCCGGTATGGCCGGCATTGCCGTGGCGATGTTCCTGTCCTCGTGGCGCTACGGCTATACGGAGCCTGTCGGGCTGCTGAACGGCATGCTGGCCGGTCTGGTCGCCATCACCGCAAGTGCACATGCCGTGACGGTCGGCGATTCCCTGTTGATCGGTTCCGGAGGCGGCCTGGTCATGTGGCTCGCCGATCGCCTGTTGGTGCGCTGCGCCATCGATGACGCGGTGGGTGCCGTGCCGGTTCACCTGGCGGCCGGTCTGTGGGGCACGCTGGCGGTGGCCTTGTTCGGTGAGCCGACGCTGCTGGGCAGCGAGCTTGGCCGTCTCGACCAGTTGCTGGTTCAGCTCGAAGGCATCCTGGTGTGTGCGGTCTGGGCGTTCGGCCTGACCTACCTGCTGTTGCGCCTGATCAATCGCTACTACCCGCTGCGGGTTGGCCCCGATGAGGAACGCAACGGTCTGAACGTCAGCGAGCACGGTGCGCGGACCGAACTGGTCGAACTGCTCGATGCCATGGCCGAACACCAGCGCCACGGGCAGTTTCAGCGTGAGGTTGAAGTCGAGCCGTTCACCGAAGTAGGGCAGATCGCCGAGCAATACAACAAGGTGATTCGCGCGTTGCAGCAGGCCGTGGCCAAGACGCAAAGCATCGTCAGGGATATTCGCGACGGGATCGTCACCTATGGCCGCGACGGCATATTGACCAGTTGCAATCCGGGTGCCGAGCGGCTGTTTGGCCTGCCAGCCGAGCAACTCGTAGGGCGGTCGTTCCAGCAGCTCGTCGTCGACGGCGGTTCGCTACTGCCCGGGACGGACGGCGAGCTCAAGGCCGAGATGATGCTTCGAGGGCGAGGCGGCGAGGTCTTTGCCGCCGAGCTGACTGCAAGCCAGGGTGGATCGGCGGAGGACAGCTTTGTCTGCATGGTGCGTGACGTGACCGAGCGGCGTCGTGTCGAAGAGCAGCTTTTCGCGGAGAAGATGCTCGCCCAGGTCACCCTTGCCTCCATTGGCGATGGCGTGATCACGACCGACCAGGCGGGGCGCGTGCGTTACCTCAATCCGAGTGCGCAAAGGCTGACCGGCTGGCAACAGTCCGCCGCGCAGGGGCTGGTGCTAGACGAGGTGTACCGCCTGTTCGACGAGATCACCGGGGCGCCGCTGCCCAGCGCCCCTGGCCTCGCTCTCAGGCGCAGAAGTGATCGTCAGGAACGCACCGAGCGTGCACCGGCTATCCTGCGTCGGCCTGATGGCAGCGAGCTGGCGGTACAGGACGCACTGGCGCCTATCCGTGATGCGAGCGGTGTCGTCATCGGCTCCGTGCTGACCTTCCGTGACGTCACGGTGACGCGGCAGTTGGCGCGCAAACTGACATTCCAGGCCAACCATGACAACCTCACCGGCTTGATCAATCGTTCGGCATTCGAGCGTCGGATCGAGCTGCTTCTGCGTGATGCCGTCGGCGGCGAGCACAGCCTCTGCTACATGGATCTGGACCAGTTCAAGGTCGTCAACGATACCTGCGGTCACGCCGCCGGCGATGAGCTGCTGCGGCAGCTGGGGCAGTTGCTCAAGGCGCGCGTACGCAGCAACGACGTGCTTGCGCGGCTGGGTGGCGATGAGTTCGGCATTCTGTTCGTCGATTGTCCGCTGGGCCAGGCTGTACGGATCGCCGAAGCGATACGCCAGGCAGTCGACGAGTTTCGCTTCAGTTGGGAAGGCAAGAGCTTCGCCGTCGGTGCCAGCATCGGGCTGGTTGCCATCGACGAACACACCAAGACGCTCGGACCCCTGCTTGGTGCCGCCGACAGTGCCTGTTATGCCGCCAAGGACGGCGGACGCAACCGTGTCCACATCTATCAGGCCGACGACCATCAACTGATGGAGCGGCGCGGCGAGATGCAATGGACGCACCGCCTGCGGCGCGCGCTGGATCGCGATCACCTGCGATTGTTCGTTCAGCCCATCGTGCGTGCCGCAGGCACCGATGGCCTGCAACGTTATGAGGTGCTGGTGCGCATGCAGGGGGACGATGGCTCCATCATTCCGCCCGGTGCCTTCATGCCGGCGGCAGAACGTTACGACCTGGCACCCGCCGTGGATCGCTGGGTGGTGGGCAACTTCCTGGCATGGATCGGCGATCTGCGCCGCCATCCCGATGCGCCTCTGGGGCATTACTCGATCAACCTTTCGGCGACCTCGCTAGGTGAAGAGAGCTTCCTCGAATTTGTGTTGACCACGATCGAGCGCCACCAGATTCCGCCCGATTGCCTGTGTTTCGAAATTACCGAAACCGCCGCGATTGCCAATCTCAGCCGCGCCATGACGTTCATGGAGCGTCTCAAGGCGGTGGGTTGCAGTTTCGCTTTGGATGATTTTGGCTCAGGACTGTCATCCTTCGGTTACCTCAAGACACTTCCGGTGGATTACCTGAAGATCGACGGCAGTTTCGTTCGCGACATCGCCCACGACCCGATCGCGCGCGCGATGGTGGCGTCGATCAACAGCATTGGCCATGAGATGGGGTTACAGACGGTTGCCGAGTTCGTTGAATCGGAGGCGATTCTCGAATGCCTGCAAAGCATCGGCGTCGATTATGTGCAGGGATACCATCTGGGCCGGCCGGGGCCGCTGTCCGACCTGTTCGGGGTTCGGATGATGCCGCGCTGACCCGTGTGCGGGGGCCGGCTTCACCGCGCGGTACCGGGCCGCGCCTGACCCGTTACCGCCGTCGTACGATGCAGCCTTCAGCCGGCGATTGCGGTGAGCTTGGCCAACTGATCGAGGTCGGTCTGCATCCCGGAGGTTTCACGAATCCGCGCGAGAATCTCGCGCTTCAACGCGGTGAACTCAGGCGACAGCTTCATCTCCTGGTCGCGCCGCGCGGGCAACGGTACGTCATAGATCGAGTCGATGCGTCCGGGCCGTGGAGCCATCAGCACCACGCGACCGCCCAGGTAGATGGCCTCTTCGACATCATGGGTGACGAACAGGATCGTGGTCTTCTCCAGCGCGTGCACATGGCGGATCAGGTCGTGCATGACCTCGCGGGTCTGAGCGTCGAGCGCCCCGAAGGGCTCATCCATCAGCAGCGTCGCGGGTTTGGGCATCAGCGCGCGGGCGATGGCGACACGCTGTTGCATGCCACCGGAGAGCTGGCTGGGATAGGCATCGGCGAAGGGACCCAGCCCCATCAGACTGAGCAGCGCGTCGGCCCGGCCGCTGGCGGTTTCGATATCGCCATCGCCCCGCACGGTATCGGAAATGACCTTGAGCTGCCGGCAGAACTTGATGTTTTTCATCACCGTCAGCCAGGGGTAGAGGCTGTAGTGCTGGAAGACCATGGCGCGGTCGACGCCGGGGCCATCGATGGCGTGGCCGTCGAGCAGGATTTCCCCACGGCTGAGCGTTTCCAGACCGGCGATGATGCGCAGCAGCGTGGACTTGCCGCAGCCCGAGGCACCGACGAAGGTGATGAACTCGTTGGGCTGAATATCCAGACTGACCGATTGCAGCGCTTCGACCTCGCGGGTGTCGCTGACGAAGGTCTTGCCCACGTGCCGAATGCGTATCTTGGCGTCGCTCATGCGTGTTTCCTCCACGGGAAGGCGCGGCGTGAGAGCCAGCGGAAGGCTTGGTCGGTCAGCAACCCGATCAGACCGATCAGCAGGATGCCGGCGAAAATCTTGTCGGTGTGCATGTAGCGCTGGGCCTTGAGAATCGCGTAGCCGAGGCCCGAATTGGCCGCCACCAGTTCGGCGACGACCAGATACGTCCAGGCCCAGCCGCAGGTGATACGCAACGTGTCGAGAATCGCTGGCCGCGCCGACGGCAGGATCACCAGCTTGACGATTTCGCTGCGGCTGGCGCCCATGGTCTGTGCCGCCTCGATCTGGGTCATGGGGACGCGGCGCACGTCCTCGGCCACCATCAGGACCATCTGGAAGAAGGTGCCGATGAAAATGATCAGGACCTTGGAACCTTCGTCGATGCCCACCCACAGCATCACCAGCGGAATGAACGCCACCGCCGGCATGTAGCGGATGAAGTCGGTGAGCGGTTCGAGAAACGCCTGCACCGGGCGATAGGTGCCGATATACAGCCCCAGCGGCAGCGCCAGCAGGGCGGATGCACCGAACCCCGCCATGACCCGCCAGACGCTGATGCCTATGTCGGTGAGCAGGCCTTCGCTTGTCCACCAGCGCCCGACCCGTTCCAGCACAGCGCCAGGGCTGGGCATGAACATCGGGTCGGCGAGTCCCAGCGCAGTGTAGGCCCACCAGAGGACGAAGGGTGTAACCAGACCGGCGGCGGCCAGCGCCCAGACGGTGGTTTTCGGCAGATCGCCGCGAATGCGCCACCAGCGCTCGGGTTTCACGCGGCCGGGCGTTGAGGGGCCACTGGCAGGGAGCGGCTGTGCTTCAGGTGCGGCAGATTGCTCGAATGCGGCGGCGGTCGAGGCAATGGGAGCATGGGCTGTCATGCAAATACCTCCTGCAGCGTGTTGGGCGTCGGGGTCGCAACACGGACCCAGCCGAGGGGCGGCGCAAAGCCGCCGATACGGGCCAGGTCCTGTTCGGGAACGCCGGAGGCGTCGCTGAAATTCCAGTAGCTTCGCAGCAGGTTGTCGCCGACGCGCCCTGGCAGCGTCGAATGACTGATCATCCAGGGCGTCGCGCCGTTGCGGTGGCGACCGAACGATATCTCGCAGGCGAGCAGATCGAGCCGTTGCGCCGGGGACACGCGGGCGAGTTGCTCGCGCAGGTGAGCACCATCGGCATCCAGCGTGGCGGGACGGTCGGCGGCAAACATGAAGTAGTCACCGGCAACCAGCAGGCAGGCCTGGCGTGTCGGCTCATCGGCCGAACGCAGCCAGAGTTCCCAATGGGTGCCCTGCGATTCGGGTACGCGGTGCCAGATTTCGTGATAGCTGCCGTCGAGGCCATCCTCGATCAGTCGATCAGGCCCCTCGAAGCGCATGCAACCAATGTCCGGCGGGCCACCGGGCGGTTGGTAATCGATCAGCCGATGCCACTGGCAGACGTCGTCCTGCACGTCCGTGACCCCGGCAAAGCCCGCTTGCTCGCACAACGCCTGCTGTTGCGCGTGGGTGCAGGTAGCAAGCGACGCGGCAGGGGCCTCGGTCGGCGGATGGGGGATGCGCACGTCGGCGTGCAGGTGTGCCGTTTGTAGCCAGTAGACTTCACTGGTTTCGTCACGATGACCGGCAGTCGTGGTCAGCAGACGACGACGCCATACGCCCAGATACGGCTCGGGAACAGGTTTCATGTGGGGTTCTCCCGGAAACGTGTGAAGGTTCGCCAGCAGGCCAGGTCGCGGCTGGGCCACCGCGCAGCCCCGGTGTGACCGGCCAGCGGCGGTCCGTAAGTGATCAGCTCAGTCATGCGGGCATCTCCAGCAACGCGAGCAACGCATCGGTGGTGATGACCACGCCGAACAGCCCGCCTTCGACTCCGATCATCGACAGCGCGGCGGCATGCAGCGCGGGGTGGGCCGAACCGCACGCGTCGGCGACGGTCAGGCAGCCGAAGCCGAGATCCACCGCGTGTCGCAGCGTCGAGGACACGCACACCTCGGTGGTCACGCCAGTCAGAATCAACCGACCAATGCCTCGGCTACGCAACAGCAATTCCAGATCGGTGTGGGTGAAGGCGCTGTAACCGGGTTTGTCGATCACCGGCTCGCCGGCCATGGGCTGCAATTCGTCGATCAGGTCGTTGCCGTATTCGCCGCGCACCAACAGGCGTCCCAGCGGTCCGGGGCTGCCAATCGGTGCGCCGCTGGCCTGCGCACGACGACGCTTGGTCTCGGCCAGGTCGCTGAGGTCGGCGCGATGACCTTCGCGGGTATGCACGATGAACAGCCCGCAGCGGCGCGCGGCAGCCAACAACTGGCGGATCGGCTCGATGGGCGCGCGCAGCAGTTGGATATCCAGTCCGGCCTGCTCGGCGTAGCCGCCTGGCGCGCAGAAGTCGCGCTGCATATCGATCACCAGCAGCGCGGTGTGCTCCAGCGCCAGGTTCAACGCAGGTTCTCCAGGCCGAATTCGTGGCAGACCGCCGCGGCAATCCCGCCCACGATATCCCCGGCCATGCGCTCGCCCTTGGCTGCCGTCGAGCCTCTGGCCGAAGACAGCACACCGGACGGCGGCACCCATTCGGTTCGGCTGGGGTACATGTCGTAGGGCGGAAAGTCGGCGGGGCCGTCGTCCGGGATACGCTCCAGTGCGACCAGGGCGGGGTGGTAATGCAACATCAGTGAAGTTTCGATGACCGCCGCGTGCTCCAGGGCGAACCCTGGAAAACCATCGGGAAACACGTCGGCGAGGGTGTCTTCACGGCAGAAGTCCCAATGTTCGAGACGCATCACTTCGAGACCGGCGTCTACGCCCAGTTCGCGCAATGCCAGTTGGATACCTTCGGTCACGAACCACTGGTTCTCGTAATGCCCGACCACCAGGACCAGCCGCTTGACCCCGTGCCGATGGAATTCACGCACCGCGTCTCGCACGAGGGCGCTCAGGGTCGCGCCATCGAGGCTGGTGGTGCCGCAGAAATGCTGCCCGCCGCCGCACTTGGGCTGCGATTTGTAGCCGTAGGACAATGCGGGGGCAACCAGCCCACCGACCCGGCTCGCCACGTCCGCGCAAATGGCGCTGGCCAGCAACGCATCGGTGCCCAGCGGCAGGTGCGGGCCATGCTGTTCGGTCGCGCCGCAGGGCAGAAACAGCACGGCACCGTCGCGCACGCGACGTTCGTACTCGACCCAGCTGAGTTGATCCATGTGGACGCTGTTCATATCGAAGGACTCCGGATGACGGTCAATGCCGGACGGTCCGGCCAACTGGCGATCAGGGCGGCAAGGGTCACCAGCGCCGCGCCGATCCATTCATGTGTGCCGATAGCCTGTGCGCCGAGCCAGGCCGAGGACAGCACGGCGGCGACCAGCTCGAAAACGACCAGGACCGCGGCACGCCCGGCTTCGAGGTGACTGACGCCGTATTGCACCGCAGCCATGCTCAGCAGCCAGCCCAGCGCCATCAGCGCGATCTGCCAGCTCAGCGCGACGGTGAGCGGCGGTGGGTATTCGCCCAGCGCCGGGCAAAGCAGCGCGGCGATCAGTGCACTGCCGACGAAGGGCGCCAAGGTCTTGCTGGCCAGCGGCACCCGGTCGGCAGCCCGCGTCGCGAGATTATTGAGGCTGAAACCGAGGCCTGCGATCAGGGCGAGCCAGTCGCTGCCGCTCAGCGGCTGGATCAGCTCGCGGCTGATACCCAGCGTCAAGGCGATCCCCAGCAGCGCCAGCAGCAACGCGCCGACGCGGAGCACGCTCAAGCGCTCGCCGAGCCACAGCCAACCCCCGAGAACGCCCCAGACCGGTGCGAGATAGAACAGCAGCATCACCCGCACCACGTCGCCGATGGCCAGCGCCGTCACCAGGGCGGCGGTTGCGCCACCGCCGCACACGGCAATCGCCAGCAAGCCGTTACGTTGCGGCCACCAGGCGCTGCGTTGCTGCCAGAGCAGCGGGACGGCGATCAGGCTGAGCAAGCCGTAGACCAGCAGCACCAGCGGCATGCCAACCAGACCGACGCTGGCGAAATGATGCAACGGCAGCCAGCCCAGGCCCCAGACGATTGCGCCGGAGACCAGCAGCGCTTGCGGCAGCAACGTGCTCATGCGCCCATCCAGGAGCCGCCGTTGGGCCCGAGAATCTGTCCGGTGAAGTAGCTGGCAGAGGGTGACAGCAGAAACACGATCGCGGCGGCGACCTCCTCAGGCGTGCCGAGACGCGCCATGGGGATGTCCAGCTCCTTGGCCATCCACTCATCGCTCATGTGTTGCGGTGAAACCATCGCGGTGGCGATGGGACCGGGCGCGACGGCATTCACCCGGATGCCGTGGCTGGCGAACTCTCGCGCCAGCGAACGGGTCAGGCCGATCACCCCGGCCTTGGCCGTGCAATAGGCGGCATAGTCGCTACGGCCGAGAAAACCCAGGTCGGAGGCGAGGTTGACGATAGCGCCGCATCGCCGGGGCTGCATATGCCGCAACGCGTGCTGGCAGCAGCGGTAGACGCCGTGCAGATCGACGCCCAGCACCTGCGTCCAGTCCTGCTCGGTGGTGTCGAGAAAAGGTTTTTCCAGAATGATGCCGGCGTTGTTGACCAGCAAGTCGAGCGGCCCGTTGGCGAGTACCTGTTCGAACATGCTGGCAACGGCGGCGGGCGAGCTGACGTCGGCTTCCACGCAGCGGGCCAGTCCGCCGTGTTCAGCGACGCTCTCGCACAGTCGTTGCGCGAGGTCCGGCTGACCGAGATGATTGACCCAGACCTGAGCGCCGGCCTGCGCGAGGCCCAGCACCGTCGCCCGGCCAATGCCGGTCGCCGCGCCGGTGACCAGCGCGACTTTGCCGTCCAGCGGCAGGCGATCCATCAATGCATCACCTCACCATGGCTGACCGACAATGCCTGTCCGGTCAGGGCGGCGGCCAGGGGCGAGCCGAGAAACAGGAAGGTGCCGGACAGGTCGGCCGGGGTCAGCAGCTCCGGGATCGCCTGGCTGGCCAGCACCGCGACCAGCTCTTCGGCTTCGCTGCGGCCGTTCTCGGCGGCCATCACTCGCAACGAGCGCATGGCGGCGTCGGTGCCGATCCAACCCGGACAGACCGCGTTGACCCGGATACGCCGCGGGCCCAGCTCCCACGCCAGCGAACGCGTCAGCCCGACCACCGCGTGCTTGCTTGCGACATAGGCGGAAAACCCCGGTACACCTTTGAGACCCCAGATCGACGCCTGGTTGATGACGCTGGCACCGGCCCTCAGGCGCGGCAGCAGGGCGCGGGTCAGGCGCTGCATGGACGAGACGTTGTTATCCAGCAATCGCGTCCAGCAGGCGTCTGCTTCAACGCTGGGCTCGCTGATCGGCGTCGGGTATTCGAGACCGGCGTTGTTTACCAGCACGTCGACTGATCGGTTGCGGCAGGCGAGGTCGTCAGCGAAATGCTGCACCGCATGCCAGTCGGTCAGATCCAGCGTGGAGGCATGCAGCGAGCCCTGCGGTTGGAGGCTTTCCACCAGCTCTGCCAGGGCCTGCGCGTTGCGATCGACCAGCTCCAGGGTGGCGCCGGCCTCCGCGTAGGTCTGCGCGAGTCGTCGGCCTATGCCGCCTGCGGCGCCGGTGAGCACGACGCAACGTCCGCGATAATCGAGTGCTTTATGCATGTTCACACCGCCGTGAGGAAAGACACGCCAACCGCACCGTAGAAACCGTCGGCCTTCTGCGGGCCTTCACCGACCACGCCGTAATCGTCATCGAGTACACGACGCAGGCGATAGCGGTGGAAGCTGCCGAGCAGGTCGCGCATCGGGATCACCTGGTTGTAGGCGCTGCCATACAGCTCGGCGTGCAGCGCGGGCAGGCGATACCAGGGCGCAACGGGTTTCTCGTGATGGGCGTTGTGGAAGGAAAAGTTGAGCAGCAGCAGATTCAGCGCAGGCCAGCGCGCGGACACCACATTGCTGAAGGTGTTGAGCTGTTCGTAGGCACGGTCGCGCTGCCTGTTCTCCGGCAGCTTGCCTTCTTCGAGGACGGCGAAGGCCTCATAGGTGTGCTGGTAGGCATCGGCGAAGCGCAGCACCGTGATCATCAGCATCCAGGCCACGGCGTACAACAGCAGCGCCTTGAGCGACAGCCATCCCAGCAGTGCGAAAAGCGCGGCACGGACCACCATCACCCGAACGACCTTGCCGCGCCGTGCGCGATGTTTCTCGTTGCCCGTCACGAACGGCAAGACGATGACGTAGACGTGCATGATCAGCTCGACCGCCGGCACATACGCCCATTCCAGCGCCAGCACCAGCTTCTGCAACCAGAGCGGGCGGGCCTTGAGGAAGGCCTTGCTGTCAAACGTGATCACATCGGCACGGTCGACGTGGTGGCGCATGTGCTTCTTGCGCAGGTCCTGGAAGTCGGCGTAGCAACTGCCGGCCAGCCAGCTACAGGCGGTGCCCGCCCACTGGTTGTGTTTCGGCACGCTGAAGATGGTGCCGTGGGCGAATTCGTGAATCAGGTAGGCGGCAATGATCATCGCGTGGCCGAGCAGCAGGGTGCCCAAGGCATTCAGCCAGCCATTGGCGGGGAACAGCAGGGCCAGTCCGGTCAGGTAACCAAGCAGCGTATAGCTCATGGCGAGGTTGTTCGGTATCAGGCCATCGGCATATCGGAAAAGCGGTTTCTGGGTTCGCATATTCGGCTCCAGCCGGGGCGCGCAAGCGTCGCCCCCGGCGTGAATTACTCGGCGAGCGCTTCAGTGAATTGCGCGTCGTAGGTTGTGCTGAAGTCCGGGATCGATGGGATTTGTCCGTTATCCATCAACAACTTGGCGATGATTTCTCCACTGCCATGGAAAGAGTGGGTGTCCGTGCCGGGCGTAAAGCTCTTGCCCATCTCCGCGAGTGGGATGTTGTAGGCGCCGGACATCTGCTCGGTGGCTTCTTCAGCGCTGACGCCCAGCACTTGCCCGATAATCTGCGCCGACTCGTCGGGGTGTTCCTGCATGTAGGCGAGCCCGTCGAGGTAGCCCTGAATCAATGCCTTGATGGCGGCTGGCTTCTTGGCGATCACCGCTTCGTCGAAGACCAGCACGTCGGTGATCAGGCCCGGCGCGTCCTTGGAGGAATACACGACCTTGAACCTGTCGCCGCCCATGGACAGAATTTGCGAAACGTTGGGCTCATAGGTCACGCCGACCGGCAGGTTGCCCGAGGCCATGGCGCCGGGAATGCCTTCGGGAGTCATGTTCACGGGCTGGATATCCTGCTCGCTCATGCCGTTCTGCCGCAGGGCGTAGGCGAGCAGGAAATCGGAGGGCGACAAGGGGTTGTAACCGACTTTCTTGCCCTTGAAGTCCGCGACCGAGTTGATCGATGCATCCGCGACGATGGCATCGCCTCCGTTGGAAAAGTCGATGGGCATCACCACCCGATGCTTGAGGCCTTTGGCGACCGACGCCACCACCTGGTCGTAGGTGAGCATGCCGCCATCGAGCGCGCGGCTGAGCATGGCCGTGGGGATCAGCGCCGGGTCGTTGAAGAATTGTAATTCCAGTTCGAGCCCGTGCGGCTTGAACAGATCCTTCTTGTCAGCGACATAGAACGGGCCATAACCGGCCCAGACCACCGTGCCGATCTTGAGTTGTTCCGCCGCCTGCGCAGCCAGCGGAGCGAAAACGGTCGCAGCGGCCAGCGTGGCGCCGATCAGGGTCTTGTGCAACGAACGAAGCAGCGGAGCGGTCATGGTGAAACTCCTACACAGTGGAAGAACCGGCACGGGATGACATCGCGTCTCCCGGGCTTTTATCCCGCCGTGTAGTCCCGCTCCATGGGACCGGAGAACTCTCGGACCAGCCGCTCATGTTCATGAGCCGGAACCCTAGTTCGCCTCTGTGTTGCTCCTGTGTGCCGAGCGTCATGGTCGCTGTGGCGACTCATCCCGTTCAATATCTCCTGAGCAGGTTGCGTGCCAGATTGGTTGTGATGTTTGATATCTTTGTAATTCAAGCGGTTACGTAATATATCTCGATTGATTCTAAAGGAAGCGAGCGGCGCAAACTGCGCTCAAATGGTGAGTGCTGCTCTCCAATGGTGCCGGGACAGATGAGGTGGCCAAATGAATCCGGCCCCCTCGAAGGGGCCGTGCGTACGGAACAATGAATAAGCCCCACCCAGGCACCGCGTTGGGTTGAGCTCATTCGACCTGGGCTTCGGTTTTCCGGCTGTCAGGCCCTGCCAGCGCCCCTGGATCGCCGGATGGCTTCGACCGTGGCGTGGAGGGAATCGGGACTGTGAAAGCAGCGGAATCGGCGTGTCGGGAACCGCGATTTTCAGCCCCGGCTCTTCATATAGGCGCGCCAGCCGCCGAAGGCTGTGATTTCTTGCGCACCGGCCAGGCCGTAAGGGTCGCAAATGAAGCCGGTCTCCCAGCGACCGTCCTCCAGCTCTACCTTGCCCAGCCCCAGCGGTGCGGGAATGCCCGTGAGAAAAGACCCCAGCTCGCTGCTTGGCAGCTCCCATACTTCTACCGCGATCGCCGCACCGCCTTCGGCCACGCGCAGCATGCCCGGTCGCATCGGCGGCCCTCCGGCCAGCGCGTAGAGTGCGTAATGCGGCGCGCTGCGAGTGGTTTCCAGCAAGCGACCGCCACGCTGGCTGAGTTGCCAGTTCAGCGGAAGGCCTTGCAGATGCGCACCGCAGACCACCACACGGGCGCGGTCGTTGCGGGCGGGGTTCTGCGGTGCGGGCGATGTAATCGACCGGCCACCGATAAGCGGGATGCCGGTGTGGCGTTGCAATGCGTCGGCCAGACTGAGCAGATACTGATCCGTGAAAACCCGTCCGAACAACGTCACGCCCCACGGCAGGCCGTTAGCCATGACGCCGGCTGGCACGGCCACGGCAGCGTAATCGAGCATGTTCATGAAGTTGGTGTAATAGCCGAGGTCCGAATTGCGCCGGACCGGTTCGGCGTGCAGTTCATCCAGCGTGACCGGGCGAGGATAGGCCGGGGTCAGCACGCAATCGACCTCGGCCATGATCCGGTCGCAGATCGCCTTGAGCTGTTGCAAGCGATACTGGGCGCGGAACAATTGTACGGCGGTTGTGCTGGGCGCCTTGTCCAGCACGGCCTTGATCACTGGCAGCACGGCATCGGGCTGCTGTTCGATCAGTTCGCCGGCGACACTGTAGCGCTCGGCCACCCATGGCCCTTCATAGAGCAGGCGAGCGGCTTCCAGGAACGGCGTGAAGTCGATGGGCACCGCCTCGCCGCCGATGGATTTCAGGTGCTCGACGGTCGCCTCGAACAGTGCCGGGCTTTGCGCGCAACCGAGAAACTCCAGTGGCTGCGGCACGCCGAAGCGAAACCGCTCGACCTTGCCGAACGCCGACCCATCGTTCCACAGCGGATTGGTCCGGCTGTACTCATCGCGCGGATCGAGCGTGGCGGTCAGGGCCAGCAACTGGCTGGCTTCGGCGGCGGTGGCGGTGAAGTAGGTGACGCAATCGAGTGTGCGGCAGGCGGGTACGACGCCTGCCGTGGAGATCAGGCCCTTGCTGGCCTTCAAGCCCACCAGGTTGTTCAAGGCAGCCGGTACGCGTCCAGATCCGGCGGTGTCGGTGCCGAGGGCGAAACTGCAAAGACCCAGCGCGACGGCCAGTGACGAACCGGCGCTGGAACCGCCAGACGGATAGTCCGGATGTACGCTGTTGCGGCATTCGCCATAGGGCGAGCGCGTTCCGTTCAGCCCGGTCGCGAACTGGTCGAGATTGGTCTTGCCCATGGGAATCGCGCCGAGGGCGATCAATTGCTCGACGATGGTCGCGCTGGTCTCAGGCGTGTAGGCAAAGGCCGGACAGGCAGCGGTGGTCGGAATACCGGCCAGGTCGATGTTGTCCTTGATGGCGAACGGCACGCCATACAGCGGCAAACTGGCGGGCGATTGACCGTCCAGTGCGACGAGGTAGGGCTCCAGTTCCTCAAGGCTCAGCAGGTGAATGAAGAGGTTGAATTCACCTTGCAGCGCCAGTGCCTGCTCATGCAAGGCAGCGATCAGCTGGCGAGGGGTCTGCTTGAGGTCTGTATAAGCGCTGCGCAGCGTGTCGAGACGCAGGTCGAAGTCGCGAGTCATGGTCTGCTTCCTTTAGTGTTGATCGTTATCGGCTCAGGGGTGGGCGGTCGGCAAGCATCACGCGGCCTCGATTACCACGACGCGCTGGCCGGCCCGCACCGCGGAGCCGGGTTGTACGCTGACCTCTTTGATCACGCCATCGAGGGGCGCAGTGAGAGGGATTTCCATTTTCATCGACTCCAGAATCACCAGCACATCGCCCGCCTTGACGCAGTCGCCGACCTTCGCCTGCACCTGCCAGAGATTGCCGGCGATATGGCTCTCGATGCCGTGCTGGCCGTGGCCGAGCGGAATGTCTTCAGCGAGATCGGCCGCGACTTCCTGGCTCTCGAAATGCGCCTGGCCGGATTCGATCCAGCGCTGGCGTTCGGCATCGAAGGCGGCGCGCTGCTGCTGGCGGAAGTCGTCGATGCTTTCGGCCTCGCGGTCGAGAAACGCTTGATAATCGGACAGCCTCAGTTCGGTTTCCTCGATCTCCAGTGGGTAGCGCCCCAGCGGGAAATCGCGGCGTATTTTCAGCAGTTCGTCGGCGCAGACCGGGTAGAAACGGATCTGATCGAAGAAGCGCAGCAACCACGGCTGACCGCCAAAGGCCGCGACCTCGCGATAGCGATTCCACATCTGCAAGGTGCGACCAACGAACTGATAACCACCCGGACCTTCCATGCCGTAGACACACAGGTAGGCGCCGCCGATGCCCACGGAGTTTTCCGCGGTCCAGGTGCGAGCCGGGTTGTACTTGGTCGTGACCAGACGGTGGCGCGGGTCGAGCGGGGTGGCCACCGGGGCGCCAAGGTAGACGTCGCCCAGGCCCATCACCAGATAGCTGGCCTCGAATACGGTGCGGTACACGGCGTCGAGATTCGGCAGGTCGTTGATGCGGCGGATGAACTCCAGGTTGCTTGGGCACCAGGGGGCGTCCTTGCGGACCGTGGTCATGTACTTCTCGATTGCCAGTTGGCAGGCCGGGTCGTCCCACGACAGCGGCAGGTGGACGATGCGCGAGGGGACTTTCAGATCCTGCGCCGAGCACACCGCGTCCCAGAGACTGGCGACGATGTCGAGGAGCTGCTCCAGCGACAGCGTTTCGGGCTGGTAGTGGACTTGCAGGGAGCGAATGCCGGGGGTGAGGTCGATGATGCCCTCGACCGAGCGCGCCTCCAGCGCCTGCATCAGGGCGTGAGCGCGAAAGCGCAGCACCAGATCCAGTTCCGGCTGGCCGATTTCCAGCAGAAGATGGGTGTCGCCCGAGAGACGTGCCAGCAGTCGGCTATCCGCCGCACCCAAATCGAGAACGATGGGGGAGGCCGGTGCACCCGTGCGGGTCGCTTCGACCGTTGGCGCGTGGGCGAACGCATCGCCCTTGAGAGAAAGCGCATCTCGCTGCGCCCTGGCGAGGGCTCGCGCAGTGACGATATCCACCGGCAGGAAGCGCACCTTGTCGCCCGCCTTGAGCTGGCCGAGTTGCCAGAGATCGGCTTCGATGAGGGTCACCGGGCAGACGAAACCGCCCAGGCTCGGACCGTCCGGGCCGAGGATCACCGGCATGTCGCCGGTGAAATCCACCGCGCCGATGGCGTAGGGATTGTCGTGAATGTTGGACGGATGCAGCCCGGCCTCGCCACCGCTGTCACGTGTCCATTCCGGTTTCGGACCGATCAGGCGAACACCCGTCCGGCTGGAATTGAAATGCACCTCCCAATCGGTGGCGAAGAAGGTCTCGATGTAGTTTTCGCTGAAGTATTCGGGGGCGCCATGCGGGCCATAGATCACCCGGATCGTGCGCACGGCGGGCAGTGGCGGGCACAGCTCGGCAGGCAGGCTGGCAGCAGCCGATCTGTCGTCGAGCGGCAGCAGGTGCAGCACATCGCCCGCGCGCAGGGCACGACCTGCGTGGCCGCCGAACTGCCCCAGGGTGAAGGTGCTCTTGCTGCCCAGATAGTCGGGCACCTGGATGCCGCCGCGCAGGCTCAGGTAGCAGCGCGCGCCAGCCCCGGCAATGGTGCCGATGGCGAGGGTACTGCCGGCCTCGACCAGAATGGCCGTGTTCATTGGCTGTTCCACGCCGTCGAGCGTCAGCGCAACCGCCGCGCCGGTCAGCGCAATCACGGCATCGGTATTGAAGCGCAGCCGTGGCCCGCTCATGGTGATTTCCAGCCCGGCGGCGTCGGTCGGGTTGCCGAGCAACGCGTTGCCCAGTTGCAGCGCGCGGCTGTCCATCGGGCCTGACGGTGGCACGCCGACGGACCAGTAGCCCAGGCGACCGGGGAAATCCTGCACGGTGGTCTGGGTGCCGGCGCTGAGCACTTCGAAGGTGCTGGCGCGGTAACGCAGGCCTTCGAGGCAACGGGTCCAGGGATTGCCCTCGACGAAGGGCGAATAGGCGAGGATCTGCCGCAGATGATCGCGGTTGGTTTCCACGCCATACAGTCGCGTGTCGGCCAGGGCCTGATCGAGTGCGGCGCGCGCCTTGTCCCGACTGGGTGCCCAGGTGATGAGCTTGGCGATCATCGGATCGAAGTACGGCGGGATTTCACAACCGGCTTCGACCCACGTGTCGATGCGCAGCGCGTGCCCGTCGGCGGCGGGAAACGCAACCTCGGTCAGCAGCCCCGGACTCGGCTGGAAGTCACGGCCCGGATCTTCCGCGTACAGCCGCGCCTGGATCGCGTGTCCCTGCGGTTTCAACTGGCAGCCCAGTTCCGCCAGCGGGGCCAGGTCGCCCGCCGCCAGCTCGATCATCCAGCGCACCAGATCGACGCCCCAGACCTGCTCGGTGACGCCATGTTCGACTTGCAGGCGGGTATTCACCTCGAGGAAATAGAAGCGCTCGGCCTCGCCATCGTAGACGAACTCGACGGTGCCGGCGCTGCGGTAGCGGACGGCCTTGGCCAGGGTGATGGCGGCCTCGCACAGTGCCTCGGCCATGCCGGCGGGCAGGTTCGGCGCGGGGGTTTCTTCCAGCACTTTCTGGTTGCGGCGCTGCACCGAGCAGTCGCGGACGCCGAGGGCGATCACCTCGCCCTGGCCGTCGCCGAACACCTGCACTTCCAGATGGCGGGCGCGCTGAATGTACTTCTCGATGAAGACCCCGGCGTCGCTGAAATTGTTCTGCCCCAGGCGTTTGACCGCCTCGAACGCGTCCGACAATTCGTCGGCGCTGCGGCACACGCGCATGCCGATACCGCCGCCGCCAGCGGTGCTCTTGAGCATCACCGGATAACCCACTTGCTCGCCAGCCTTCAGAGCGGCCTCGAGGTTTTCCAGCAGTTCGGTGCCTTCCAGCATCGGCACGTCGTGCTGCTTGGCCAGGGCCCGCGCGGTGTGCTTGAGACCGAACACGCGAAGTTGTTCCGGGGTGGGCCCGACAAAGGCGATACCGGCGGCTTCGCACGCCTCGGCAAAGGCGGCGTTCTCCGACAGGAAGCCGTAGCCAGGGTGAATCGCCTTGGCACCGCTACGCCTGGCGACGTCGAGGATTTTGTCGTCGTCCAGATAGGTGAGGGCAGCCGGCCCTTCGCCCAGACTATGCGCTTCATCGGCCTGCTGGATATGCAGGCTGGCCGCATCCGCCTCGGCGTAAACGGCCACGCTTCGGCAATCGAGCGCCTTCAGCGTGCGTTGGATGCGGCAGGCGATGGCCCCGCGGTTGGCGATCAGGAGTGTGTCGAACATGTCCATTGACCCTCAAAGGGCTGGGCGGGCCGTCCCGCTTTAATTCGTGGTGACCACGGTCGTCCGTGGTTGAACGCTGTGCTGGCTGGGCCGGGCGGCGGCGCGTTGGCTGATCACCCTGGCTGGGGCGAACTCAATCCCACACCAGCACCTCGGCCGGGGTCGGATTCCAGCCGTTGCAGGGGTTGTTCAGTTGCGGGCAGTTGGAAATCAGGACGATCACGTCCTGTTCGGCCTTCAGCTCTACATATTTGCCAGGTGCCGAGATGCCGTCCTCGAAGGTCAGCCCGCCTTCGGCGGTCACTGGCACATTCATGAAGAAGTTGATGTTGGCGCCGATGTCGCGCTTATCCAGCCGCCCATCGTGCAGGCTGGCGCGCAGGAAGTTGTCGCGGCAACTGTGCATGTAGCGCTTGTCCAGCGCGTAGCGCACCACGTTGCTTTCCTGGGCACAGGCACCGCCGAGAGTGTCGTGGCGACCGCAGGTGTCGGCGACGATGGTCAACAGCGGATTGCCGAGGTTCGAATAAAGCACCGTGCCGGTGGAGAGGTAGACCTTGTTCTGTTTGCGCAGGGTGCGTTGCGGGTCGAAACGTTCGCGTGGGTTCTTCGCACCGAAAAACAGCGTATCGATTGCCTGATTGCCCTCAAGGTCGAGCAGGCGCAGCGTTTGCCCGGCCTTTACCTCGAACAGATAAGGCTCGCCCGCCGGAATCACATGATGAAACGTGGCGGTTTCGGGGTGCAGATTGCTTTCACGGATAGTCATTGCGGCACCTCCTCAGATGTAGAGCCGTTCGGTGTTGTGGAAGGCGCGACCGTTTTCCGCGCGCGAACTGCGGCACAGCACGGTGATTCCGTCGCTGTCGACGCGCTGCCAACTGAGCTGAATCGGTTTCGGCGCGTATTCGGGATTCGGGTCCATCGGGTGTTGCAGGGCGGTGAGCACCACCAACGTGTCCATCGGCGCGTAGAGTTCGAGGTAGTCACCCGCTTTGGAGTTGCCGGGCTGGAAGGCAAAACCGCCGTCGGCATCCACGGCGACCTTGCTGAACAGATTGAGGGTCATCAGCAGGTCCTGCAGGTTCAGGTTCCACTTGCCCATTTCAACCAGCAGGTTGTCGACGCCGTTGCGGAAGAAACCGTTGCGCAGCTCCTGATAGCGGCCCTGGCCATACTTTTGCGCGACTTCATCGGCATTGAGCACGCCGCCGAAGCTGTCGTGCCAGCCGCAGGTGTCGGCGGTGATGGCGGCGAGCACACGGCCCATGTCCGAATACAGGCAATGGCCGGCGGTGAGTTTGGCGGTGTGCTGGCCTTTCAGCGTATCCGGCAGGTTCAGCCGTTCACTTTTTTCCGCAGCGTTGAACATCATCAGGCTGACATTGGCGCCGCCTTCAAGATCGGTCAGGCGCAACAGTTGGCCGCGTTTGAGCACGAACGAGGTATGTCCGCCGCCGGGCAGCGTTTCTTCGTACAGCGTGGGGCGGATAGCGAGGGAAGCGCTCATGTCAGGCTCCTTTATTGACGATGTGCAGATAGCTGAGTTGTGTCGGCAGGTCGCCACAGGCGCCGCGTGCGACTCGCCGTTCAGCGTTCAGAGGGATGTCGTAGGTCACTCGCGCGCCATAGGCACCCGGCGCCTGAGGATCGATGCGGGTCTTGTCGAAGACCAGAATGCGGGTGCCAAGGGTGAAGCCTTCGGAAAGGTCGTGGGTCACCATGAACACGGTCAGACGGGTGTCCTGCCAGAGTTGCAGCAGCAACTCGTGCATGTCCTTGCGAATGCCCGGATCGAGCGCGCCGAAGGGCTCGTCGAGCAGCAGCACGCGTGGCTGGGTGATCACCGCCTGGGCGATGGCCAGCCGCTGCTGCATGCCGCCGGACAATTGCGCCGGGTATTTGTCCAGGGAATGACCGAGGCCGACCTTGTGCAGTATCACTTCGGCCTGTTCGCGCGCTTCGCGCTTGGCTCGACCGAACAGGCGACCCAGCAAGGGGGCCCTGGGCAGTTCCAGGCCCAGCGCGACGTTGTCCAGCACCGACAGGTGCGCGAACACCGAATAGCGCTGGAAGACCACGCCGCGGCTGGCATCCGGCTCGTGGGCGATGGCTGTGCCGTCCAGCAGGATGTCGCCACGGCTGGGCCGCTCCTGGCCGAGCAACAAACGCAGGAAGGTGGACTTGCCACAGCCGGACGCGCCGACCAACGTGCAGAACTCACCTTCATTGACGCTCAGGTTCAGCCGTTCCAGCACTACCTGATCGCCGTACTCCTGCCAGACATTGTTGACCTGAATGAAAGGCTTGGCGGTTTTCGACTCAGTGCTCATGCCTTGGCTCCTTCATACCAGGGGAAGGCCAACTGGGTGAGCTTGCGCAGGCCGAAGTCCATGCTCCAGGCGAGCAGGGTGATCCAGGCGACGTAGGGCAGAATCACGTCCATGGCCAAATAGCGCCGCACCAGGAAGATCCGGTAACCCAGCCCGTCGGTGGAGGCGATGGCCTCGGCGGCGATGAGAAACAGCCAGGCGGAACCCAACACCAGTCGCAGCGCGATCAGTAGACGCGGCAAGAGTTGCGGCAAGACCACCCGCAGGATCAGCGTCCAGGTGTTGGCACCCAGGGTCTGCGCCTTGATCAGCAGTTCCGCTGGGATTTCCCGGGCGCGCTGTTCGAGGTCGCGTGCCAGTACCGGGGTCACGCCGATAACGATGAGCATCACCTTGGACAGTTCGCCGAGACCGAAAACAATGAACAGGATCGGCAGAATCGCCAGCGGCGGCACCATCGACAGCACCGTCAGCAAGGGCGACAAGGGGGCACTGAACAACGGCAGCGTGCCGGCGGCCACGCCCAGACACAGCCCGGCGACCGCCGCGATGCCCAGACCGACGCCGAGGCGCTTGAGGCTGGCGGCGGTGTCTTGCCAGAACAGGTAGTCGCCGCTGCGTTTGTCCGGTGTGAAGGCGAGACGCTCCACAGCGCTGGACATCTGCGTGAAGCTGGGCAGGAGCTTGTCGTTGGGGTTGGTTTGCAGGCGCTGCGCGGAGCTGGCCAGATAGACCAACAGCAGGACCGTGAACGGCAGGAGGATCAGCAGTGCCCTGCCGGTGCGTCCGGGGACACGGTTGATCAGGCGCATGGGAAGACCCCGCGCTCGTTCGGTGGCATGTGCCGTGGGTCGGTCGTCTGTTCGAATCCGAGCGGGGGCATAAACGGACCTCCAGTGAGTGGACATGGCGATAGGAGCTGCGTGTCGAACGCCGTCTCCCGGGCTTTTGTCCCGCCGTGTAACCTCACTGGAGGTCGCCAACTCTCGGACCAGCCGCTCGCGATGCGAGCCGGAACCCTAGTCGGCTATTTCTGAATGTTCTCGTCCCTGAGCCGCAGCTTCCTGGGCATAGAGGGTTTAGCAAGAGCGGTGCCAACCGGGTAGAGGGTGTAACGGCGGGCTTTGATCGACGCTTGCCTGCGTTGGCGTGCGCCCTGATGGTGCGCGCTAGGGGATCGATGCCTCCTAACGGACCGCGAATGGCGTTGGGGTCGGCGGTGGCAGGGCAGCCTCCGGTCGCTGGCCGGTAGCACCGTGCCGTACAGCTTGGAAACCACTCGAATTTTTTCGCCAATCGACAGACCATAGATCGCCGATACCACCGCAACGCCTCTACCGGCGTTGCCAATCGAAAGAGGAACAGCATGGAAAACAAGGTCGTATTCATCACTGGCGCTACGTCTGGGTTCGGGCGTGCCACGGCGCGTCGTTTCGCACAGGCGGGCTGGTCGCTGGTATTGACGGGTCGGCGCTCCGAGCGTCTGGAGGCGCTGAAGGCCGAGCTGGGCGACAAGGTGCCGGTACACATCGCCACGCTCGATGTGCGCAAGGCGCAAGCCGTGAAAGAGGTGGTCGCCAATCTGCCCGAGGGCTTCCGTTCGGTGACCTGCCTGGTCAATAACGCAGGCCTGGCGCTGGCGCCGGAGCCTTCGCAAAAGACCGACCTGAACGACTGGCACACCATGATCGACACCAATATCACGGGTCTGGTCAATGTCACCCACGCCTTGCTGCCAACGCTGATCGAAACCGGCAAGGGCGCCAGCATCGTCAACATCGGTTCGGTTGCGGGCCAGTGGCCGTATCCGGGCAGCCACGTCTACGGGGCCAGCAAGGCCTTCGTTCAGCAGTTCAGCTACAACCTTCGCTGCGACCTGATCGCGACCGGCGTGCGAGTCACTGACATCGCGCCAGGCATGGCCGAGACCGAGTTCACACTGGTTCGTACCAAGGGCAACCAGGCGGCGTCCGATGCGCTCTACAGCACCACCACGCCGTTGACGGCCGAGGACATTGCCGAACAGATCTTCTACGTCGCCACCTTGCCGGCGCATATCAATATCAATCGGCTGGAAATCATGCCCTCGCGTCAGGCCTGGTCGGGCTTCGCGGTCGATCGCGACAAGTAGGCATACGCCGGATCGGCATCGGCGCAACGATGGCCTGCCAGGTTGCACGGTGGCGTTCATCCTGCTCGGGATGACGCTGCCTGGCTTGGACGATCCGCTGCAAGCGACGCGGGGCCAGCTTCAGACGGTCGGTACGGCGGCGGTAATCGATCAGTGTCGACGAGGCGGACTGGACAGGGCGGGTACGCCGGAAGTAGCGGAGGGTCGGCAAGACGCCGTGGCTTGAATGGCGTTCCGAGCAGGCGCTGCGTCCGCTGGGGACGTCAGCAGCCCGGTAATTGAATAGATGCTTAGTTCACCGCATCTTTCAGCGATTTGCCCGGCTTGAAGCCCGGCAGCTTGGCTGCGGAGATCTTGATCGTCGCGCCGGTCTGGGGATTGCGGCCGTCACGAGCGGCACGCTCTTTGACGGCAAAGGTGCCAAAGCCTACCAGCGTTACGCTGTCGCCGTTCTGCAGGGTGTTGGTCACGCTTTCGGTAAAGGCATCCAGCACACGGGTGGCAGTGCTCTTCGGGACGTCGGCGGAGGCTGCGATAGCTTCAATCAACTCGGCTTTATTCACGGATGTGGCTCCAGATTGGGTTGGGTGGTCAGTATAAGCAGCGTCTCGCTCTATCGCCTGCGGCAAATTTCCACTTTTGTAAAAAAACGCTGTCGCGGGCCGACAAAATCGCTCGTTTCAGCTGATCCGGACGCTTTTGTCTGGACAGTCGCGCTTCGGCATCGGTTCATTGGCCGCCCGACCACCGGCAGCACGGGCGACGACGCGACGCCTGCCTTCGGGGCGCGTGGTGGGCGGAGCGCTGAACCGGGTGCTCCGCGAGCCCACCGATGCCATGCTAGGCACCGAATACGCCTTTTTCCGAGTCCACATGAACAAGACCCTCGTTCACACATCGATCATCGACAGGCTGCAAGCCGATCTGCTGATCGCCAGGGATGCGTTGAAGGCATCCCATGAGGCCGCGACGCATGCCGAGAGCAAGGCGGAGAACAAATACGATACCCGGGGGCTGGAGGCCGCCTACCTGGCCGACGGCCAGCGGCGCCGGCTGCATGAGATCGAGCAGGCCCTGTCCAGCTACCGCAACTTTCCAGTGCGCACCCCGGACCCTGAATCCATCAAGCTCGGGGCTCTGGTCGTTCTGGAAACGGCCGGCGAGCGCCGCTGGGTTTTTCTGGGGCCCGATGCGGCAGGATTGCAGCTGCTCGTCGAGGGCGCGCAGGTGCTGGTGATATCGCCGCGCTCTCCCTTGGGGCAAGCGCTGCTTGGCCGCAGTGCCGGCGAGGAGGTAGACGTCCAGGTGGGTGACCGTCGGCAGCGTTACGAGGTGGTGGCGGTCTACTAGCGAGCCGAAACCTGCGAACCGCGGGTCGCGCCGAAGCGATTGGGCCCGGCTAGCCGAACGCGGGCTGAACGTGCGCGCGTGCGGTCGGCCGTCGGTCATCCGATGGTCATCAGGCTCGCGTTGCCGCCTGCCGCGGCTGTGTTGATGCTCAGTGCGCGTTCAATCAACAGCCGCTCCAGGGGAATGTCGGTTTCGCCTCGTGCCAGCCCTTGTACGGCAACGATGGGGCCGCTGCGTTGCGACAGGCGCAGGCTGACCTCACGCAGTCGGTCGGGATCGCCATGGTGCAACACCGCATCGAAGTGCACCTGGTCGCCGGTCCAGTCCGTGACGCGCGAAATGCGGGCCTGCACCGCCTGGGGAAGCTGGGCGATCAATGGATTGCCGGGCGATGCGTCCGGCACCACGGCTTCGCTGCCCACGGCCAGCACCGCAGCGAGCTGGATCAGCAGATCCTGTTCGGTCTCCGCCAGGCACAGCACGGCATCGCGCGCAAGCAGGCTGTAACTGTTGCGCTCGCCGGTGGGGCCGTTGAGCAGCCGTGTTGTGCCGCTCTGCGACTGCTCGGCATAACGCTCGCAAAGGGTCGCCAGCTCGCTCCGGCCGTTCTCATGCGCCCACTGCCTGAAGGCGCTCGCCGCGTTGGCCTGTTCGGCGGACTGGCGCACCTCCGGCACGGTTTGCGAGCCACCGAAATCCAGCGCGCGCAGCAGTGCATCGTATGGCCGCTCCGATAGCAAACGGTACAGGTATAGCGGGCCGCCAGCCTTGGGGCCGGTACCGGAAAGTCCTTCGCCTCCGAACGGTTGTACCCCGACCACCGCGCCGACGATGTTGCGATTGACGTAGAGATTGCCCACCTTTGCACGGTCGATGACCAGGCTGATGGTTTCGTCGATGCGGGTATGCACGCCCAGCGTCAAGCCGTAGCCAGCGGCGTTGATCCGATCCAGCAGGGCGTCCAGGTCGGCGCGACGATAGCGCAGCACGTGCAACACCGGGCCGAAGATTTCCTGTTGCAACTCCTCGAGCTGCGCCAGTTCGATCAGCGTGGGCATCACGTAGGTGCCGTGGGCACATTCGTGCTCATCGACGCGGGCCATCTGGTGCACCCGGCGGCCCCTGTCGCGCATGGCCTGCAGGTGTCGTTCAATAGCGTCTCGGGCCTCGGCGTCGATAACCGGCCCGACGTCCACCGCCAGCCGCTGCGGATTGCCCATGTGGGCCTCGGCCATCGCCCCCTTGAGCATCTCGATGACCCGTTCGGCAACGTCCTGCTGTACGCAGAGCACGCGCAACGCCGAGCAGCGCTGGCCGGCGCTGTCGAACGCAGAGTTCATCACGTCCATGACCACCTGTTCGGTCAGTGCCGAGGAATCGACGATCATCGCGTTCTGCCCACCGGTTTCGGCAATCAGCGGGATGCTCCGGCCACGGCTGTCCAACCGCCCGGCGATGCTGCGCTGGAGGATTGCGGCGACCGCGGTGGAGCCGGTGAACATCACGCCGCGAACGCGTTCGTCGCTGACCAGCCGGGCGCCGACGGTTTCGCCGCGTCCGGGAAGCAGTTGCAGAACGCCTCGGGGAATACCCGCTTCGTGCAGGATCTGCACGCCCAGGGCGGCAATCAGTGGGGTCTGTTCAGCCGGCTTGGCCAGCACTGTATTGCCGGCGCCCAGCGCGGCGCAGATCTGGCCGGTGAAAATCGCCAAGGGGAAATTCCAGGGACTGATGCACACCACCGGGCCGACCGGACGATGGGTGTCGTTATCGAAGTTATCGCGCACCTGAGCACCATAGAAGCGCAGGAAATCCACCGCTTCGCGGACCTCGGCGATGGCGTTGACGTACGATTTGCCCGCTTCACGGATCAACACACCCATCAACTGCGGCATCCGCTGCTCCATCAGCTCGGCGGCCCGGAGCAGCGCCGCCGCGCGTACTTCCGGTGCGGTGGCTTGCCAGGCGGGGGCGTTGTCCTGCGCGCAACGCAAGGCATTGTCGACATCCTCGTCGCTGGCGTGCTGCACCTGACCGACCCGGTCCCGATGGTCGGCCGGGTTGAGCAACGGCTCGAACGGCATCGTCGAAACCGCCGCGCAACCGAGCAGCGGCGATGCGCTAAGACGCTGATGTGTGCCGGCCAGCAAGGCGGACGAGAGCGAGGCCAGGCGCTGCTCGTTGGAAAGGTCGAGCCCGCACGCGTTCGGACGGGTGTCGCCGTAAAGCTGCCGGGGCAGCGGAATCTTCGGATGAGGCAGCCCAAGCGTGCCTGGCTCGGCGAGCATCCGCTCGACGGTCACCACCGGATCGGCCACCAGCTCATCGAGCGAAAGGGACCTGTCGGCGATGCGGTTGACGAAGGACGTGTTGGCGCCATTTTCCAGCAGACGCCGTACCAGGTAGGCCAGCAGTGTTTCGTGACTGCCCACCGGCGCATAGATCCGGCAGGGGCGGTTGAGGCGCTCGTCGCCCTTACCGACGACCTGCTCGTAAAGTGGCTCGCCCATGCCATGCAGGCACTGGAATTCATACTGGCCGGGGTAATAGTTCTGGCCAGCGAGGTGATATACGGCGGCCAGTGTGTGGGCGTTGTGAGTGGCGAATTGCGGGTAGATCGCCTCCGGCGCCGCGAGCAGCTTGCGGGCACAGGCAATGAACGATACGTCGGTATACGCCTTGCGGGTATAGACCGGGTAACCCTCCAGGCCGTTGACCTGCGCCAGCTTGATTTCGCTGTCCCAGTAGGCGCCCTTGACCAGGCGGATCATCAGCCGGTGACGGCTGCGTTTGGCCAGGTCGATCAGGTAATCCACCACGTAGGGGCAACGTTTCTGATAAGCCTGGATAACGAACCCGATACCGTTCCATTCGTCCAGCGAGGGTTCGAGGCAGAGGCGTTCGAGCAGGTCCAGCGACAGCTCGAGGCGGTCGGCCTCTTCGGCATCGATATTGATGCCGATGTCGTAGCGTCGTGCCAGTTGGGTCAGCGACAGTAAGGTGGGGTACAACTCGTCCATCACCCGTTCGTATTGTGCACGGCTGTAGCGTGGATGCAGCGCAGACAGCTTGATCGAGATGCCCGGTCCCTCGTAGATGCCACGACCGCGCGAAGCCATGCCAATGGCGTGGATCGCCTGCTCGTACGACGCCAGGTAGCGGCGTGCATCGCTGGCGGTCAGGGCCGCCTCGCCGAGCATGTCGTAGGAATAACGAAAGCCCTTGGCTTCCATGGCCTGCGCATTGGCTAACGCTTCATGGATGGTTTCCCCGGTGACGAACTGCTCGCCCATCAGTCGCATGGCCATGTCCACGCCTTTGCGAACCAGTGGCTCGCCGCCCTTGCCGATCAGGCGGTTGAGCGAGGAGGAGAGATTCGATTCGTTATGCGTGGCCACCAGCCGACCCGTGAGCATCAGGCCCCAGGTCGCCGCGTTGACGAACACCGATTGGCTGTTGCCCAGGTGCTGTTGCCAGTTGCCGGTACTGATCTTGTCGCGGATCAGCGCATCGCGAGTGCCGGTATCCGGTACCCTGAGCAGGGCTTCGGCCAGGCACATCAGTGCCACGCCTTCCTGTGACGACAGGGAAAACTCCTGCAACAACCCCTGGACCAAGCCTTGCCGCCCCCCCGCGCTTTTCTGGTTGCGCAGCTTCTCGGCAAGGCGCAGGGCCAGTCGGTGCGTGGCCTCGGCCTTGTCCGGCGGCAGCCGCGCCTGTTCCAGCACTACCGGCACGGCCTCCGGTTCGGGGCGGCGGTAGGCGGCGGTGATCGCGGCGCGCAGGACCGACTGCGGCAGTACGCTCTCGGCAAACTCCAGAAATGGCTGCGGCTCGGGCGTGATATCGATGCTGACGTGATCGGCCCTGTCATCCGCGGCCTCGCCAATGCCCACGGCCGCGCCGCTTTCCAGCTGGTCGAGATAATGCAGCAACGCCTGTCTGACCACCCATTGCGGCGTGCGGTCGATCTGGCGGGCCGCCGCCTCGAGTCGATCGCGGGCTGCCTGGTCAAGCCTGATACCGAGCGTGGTGGTCATCATGTCGATTACCCTCCGTGAAGCGATAGGGCGTCAGTCGTTTCGATACAGTCGTTGCGCCCCGGAGCCAGAGCGGATCGGGATATCGAGCCTGTCTGACATCAGCGTAGACCTTCAGGGTGCCGGAGTCGGCCCCAGCGATGATCAGCAAAACCCCGATACAGGTCGTACCCCTCGTTGCCGGGCTGTTTCAGCCAGTGATGGCTACTCTTCAACCAAGGCCTGAGGACAGGGTCGGGGGTTTGCAGGAGCGCAAGGCCGGTGCCGACGTGGATTCGCCCGCACGGGGCTCCGTTCCGATTGAAGGCGTGGAGGCGAAGAACATGAAGATCGAGCGATTCGAAGACCTCATCGACTGGACCCGCGACACTCACCGAGAACTGTCCAGATGCCTGCGGCGCAGTGCGCTGCGGCACGAAGAACAGCGTGCGCAGTGGTTGCTGGCATACCTTGCCGATCACGAAAAGGCGCTGACCAGCACCATAGAACGGGTGGAGCGCCATGCCGACCCGAAAGCCCTGCATACCTGGGTCTACGACTACGTGGCACGCAACCCGGTGATTCGCAGCCAGCCGTGCGCGATGCCGTACGCCACCATGAGCGTCGAGGAGATCTCCCGTGAACTGTTCACCATTCACAATCAGGTGATGGACCTGTACCGCTCCCTGGCTCGACGGGCCGAGATAGACGGTGCGCGCGAACTGGCCAGTGACCTGCTGGCGCTCGAATCGCACGAGACGATGCGCCTGGCGGTGCAGTTCAACCGGGTGAACGAGGTCTGACGCGATCGGGCTGCGCCGTGCCTTGCTGCGGTACGAAGCCTGGCAGCACCCTCGACGCGGCCGCGCCCGCCGCTCGGGTCATCCCGATCACCCGGGCTCAGTGCTTTTCCGGCTCTGGTACGTCTGACTCGCTGACATCCTTCTGGTCAATCTTGTCCTGTGCTTCGCGCTCGTCGGAGGTGTCGCCTGGCAGGCTCTGCTGCTCGCCGTCAGGGTCGTATTGTAGTTCGACCAACACGGGAAAATGATCAGAGCCGAACTGCGGCAATCGCTGGATGCTCACCAGTTGGAAATGGTGACTGTGAAACAGGTGGTCAAGCGGCCAGCGTAGAAACCAGTGCCGGGCATGGAAACTGTTGACCATGCATCGACCGACCCGAGGATCGAGCAACCCGCTGATCTTGCGGAACAGGCGAGTGTTGGCCGACCAGGCCACGTCATTGAGGTCGCCGGTCACGATGATCGGCGTGTCGGGCTCGTCGTCCTGAACGCTTTTGGCCACCAGCAGCAGCTCGATATCGCGCTCGGTGGATTCGTCGTTCTCGGTCGGACTCGGCGGCGCCGGATGCAGGAAATGCATGCGGATCGCCACTCGCTCGCTCAGCCGGACCCGTGCGTGCATCGAAGGCACATCCTCTTCGACGAGAAAACAGGTTTCGGCGTTTTCCAGCGGCAATCGGGACCAGACGTGCATGCCGTAGAGATTATCCAGCGGACACCGGATGCAGTGCGGGTAGTGCGCCGTCAGCTCCTCCAGTTGCGCCTCCCACCAGGCATCGGTTTCCAGTGTCACCAGCACATCGGGCCGATGCTCGCGGACGAGGGCCTTGAGCGCGTCGGCCCTGCGGTTCGGTGTCAGCACATTGGCCGCCATGACGCGAATACGAGGGCGGTCGCGGCTGGTATCGGCGGACTTCACTTCGGGCCGCCACAGGCGGGTATAGGGGATGATCCACCAGGCCTGATAGGCGAGGCAGCCGACCGCGATCAGGGAAATCAGGATCTGCAGCGGTTCGGAGTAAGACAGTAGCAACGCCTGCGCCAACAACAGTGCCAGGGCGAACGCGCATAGCTGCAAGCGAGGAAAATCCAGCCCACGCACCCACCAGGCCGGATTCTTCCAGAGTGGCAACACAGTCAAGACGACGAGCAAGCCAGTTGCTGCCAGCAAGATCCCTTCCATCATTTTTCCGATCCTCGGAGCGTTCGGCTCGACGTCGTGTCGACCTTTCCAATTACCTTGAAGACAGGCACACAGATTCGTCTCGCTGACCCATGATTGGTTCCGTTCGTCGGTGCCAGCCGAGACCGGAGCAGCGCAGCACATGGAAGAAAATCGAGCAAAAAAAAGCCTGGCGCAAGGTGGCCAGGCTTGGGTGAAGCGTTACGACGGTTACATCGGCTCGCCAATTGCCGAGCAGTTGTTCGGCGTATTGGCGTGCTTGATCAGCACCGGCAGTTGAGGTTGCTCGGCGCCGCCGGAAACGTCCAGCGCGAGAATGTAGTTGCCCCACCATGGGCCGGCAGCCCAGTAGGTGAGCGGCACACAGTTCTCACGTAGATAGCCGAGCAGGTTGTCCATCGCGACGATTGCGTCGGGGGCATAGTTCGGAACGCCCATCTCACCGATGAAGCCGCGCAGGTTGTTCGCTCGCAGCCAATCCACAAAAGGCTTGGCGCGATTGATCCCAAGGTCGGGCGCAAAGGTTTCGGTCTTGTCG
The DNA here is from genome assembly GCF_009789555.1 of Stutzerimonas stutzeri. Taxonomy (NCBI): domain Bacteria; kingdom Pseudomonadati; phylum Pseudomonadota; class Gammaproteobacteria; order Pseudomonadales; family Pseudomonadaceae; genus Stutzerimonas; species Stutzerimonas stutzeri. The sequence goes on along the minus strand of NZ_CP046902.1, from coordinate 3,291,886 downwards.
ATGTACAGGCCCGAGGTATCGCGGTCGAGGTACATATGGGCCTCGAAGATCAGCTTGTTGTCAGGGTCACGCATCCAGGGATCGGCGATCAGCTGCGTGTTCGATTGCGGCCAGTGCCATGCGCTGGAAAACCGATCGCCGGCAACGTAGATCCAGTTCGTCCTGTCGATCTTGCGGATCTCCTGCGCGGCGGCCAGGGCGGCGGCCGGCCAAAGCCCCTTGGTATTCGGCTCGTTCATCAGGCCATAACCGCTGAGCGCCGGATGGTTGCCGATCGCCAGTGCGATGCGCTTCCAGGTGTTGGCAAACGACTGGACGGATACGGTCTCGGAGCCGATCGGTTGCTTGTAGTAACGGTAGTAGTTATGCATGTCGAGCACGACCTTGACCCCGTGCTTATGCGCGAGATCGAGCGACTGGGTCAGCAGTGCCAGCTGTGCGGCGTCGAGTTCGGTATCGAGCTGCGGTTGTATGCGCTCCCACAGGAAAGGAAGGCGAACCAGCTTCAGGCCTTGTTCGGCGTACTTCTTGTAATACGACTCGGCCGGATAGATGTAGTTGGTGCCGTGCTTACCCGGCAGCACCGAAGGCCCGAACGCGGCGCCCGACAGCGCAACGCCAACCAGTTGCACCGGCTCGGTCGCAGGCGGCGTCAGCTCTGTTATCGGCGCCGAAGGGGTGTCTGGCAAGGTCGTCGCGGCATTGACCAGGCTCAGCTTGTTGGGATAGCCGACCAGGTTGCCATCGAGAACGGGACCGTCCATGAACACGCTCAGCGCACCGCTGGCGGGCTTGACCGAGGTGATCGTGCGCACCTGGCCATCGGCGGTGCGAACCGTTGCGCCAACCACGAAAGCCGCCGCGTTCTGCTCGGTGGCGGCGACCGAAACACCCGCCGAGGCGCGCCAGGACCCATTCAGCCAGTAGGCGTTGGTGAACTTGTTGATCAGCGCGGCGTAGTGGGGCGTGGGGGCCGGGACCTCATCGGGTTCGTCGGGTGCGGTCGGCATGGTGCTGGCGACATTGCTGACGCTGAGGCGGTTGGGATAGCCGATCACGGCGCCGTCCAACACCGGCCCGTTCATGAAGACGGTCAACGCTCCGCTGGCGGGCTTGACCGATGTCACGGTCCGAATCTGGCCATCGGCGGTCCGCACCGAGGTGCCGACTCGGAACGCTGCAATATTCTGCGCGCTAGCGGCGACTGAAACGCCCGCCGAGGCGCGCCAGGAGCCGTTCAGCCAGTACGTGTTGGTGAACTTGTTGATCAGCGCCGAATAGGAGATTCCCGACGTGGCGATGTCACCAGCGGAAGCGGCCTGGACGGCGCTGCCGCTCGGCGAAAAACCCAGCAGTGCGGTCAAGGTGATTGCGAACAGGAGGCCTTTGCGGGCACTCGGAAAAAAAGCTGTGATTGGCATTGGCTCACCATGGCTGTGAACATCCGAAACGCGACCAGCGAAGCGTTCCGAAGAGGCGGCGGAAGTTATCGATAAGCGGCGTCGTTCGACGCGGGCAGTCCACGCACGGAAAAAACGACTTCAGGCGAAACGGGCAGGGGCAAGGCGATTCCCGTTTCGCTGGCGTCTTTATAATTTGTTTTATTGATAGATCAAATCGAAGTCGACCAAATACCGCCGCCAATAATACGTCGTTTAGCCTGATGGCCATCGTTTTGAGATTGCCTTGCCACCGACGCTGTTGCTGGAGGCCGCACAGGGCTTCATATGGATAAAATTATGGCGTCAGTTTTTTGAATGGTTGGCTGTGCGCGACGCGAAGCTGACCCCGAAGAAGCCGACAGACGGCAGCACTCCGGTTGAACTTTTCCGCCGCGCTTGTCGGCAGCGCGTGACGCCGATGCCTCATCGCTTTTGTAGGAGGCCCGCCCCGGGGCGAAGCTTTTGGGGGCACGCTCACCGCTGTTCGCCGCGGGGGCGCGCCTCCCACAGATACGACGCGCACCGCGGGTTGGCCATGCAACCGCCGCTTTTGTAGGAGGCCCGCCCCGGGGCGAAGCTTTTAGAGCACGCGTCACCGCCGTTCGCCGCGAGGGCGCGCCTCCCACACGTACGGCGCCGCAGCGCATGACGGGATGCAACCGCCGCTTTTGTAGGAGGCCCGCCCCGGGGCGAAGCTTTTAGAGCACGCGTCACCGCCGTTCGCCGCGAGGGCGCGCCTCCCACACGTACGGCGCCGCAGCGCATGACGGGATGCACCCGCTGCTTTTCGTAGGAGGCCCGCCCCGGGGCGAAGCTTTTGGGGGCACACGTCACCGCCATTCGCCGCGGGGGCGCGCCTCCCACAGGTACGACGCGCAGCGCATGACGCCGATGCACCCGCCGCTTTTGTAGGAGGCCCGCCCCGGGGCGAAGCTTTTCGGAGGCACGCTCAACGCCGTTCGCCGCGGGGGCGCGCCTCCCACATGTACGGCGCCGCAGCGCATGACGGGATGCACCCGCCGCTTTTGTAGGAGGCCCGCCCCCGGGGCGAAGCTTTTCGGAGGCACGCGTCACCGCCGTTCGCCGAGGGGCGCGCCTCCCACACGTGCTGCTCCTCAGCGCGTGACGGCGATGCACCCGCTGCTTTTCGTAGGAGGCCCGCCCGGGGCGAAGCTTTCGGAGGCACGCGTCACCGCCATTCGCCGCGAGGGCGCGCCTCCCACACGTACGGCGCCGCAGCGCGTGACGCCGATGCACCCGCCGCTTTTGTAGGAGGCCCGCCCCGGGGCGAAGCTTTTCGGAGGCATGCGTCACCGCCATTCGCCGCGGGGCGCGCCTCCCACAGGTACGACGCGCACCGCAGGTTGGCGATGCACCCGCTGCTTTTGTAGGAGGCCCGCCCCGGGGCGAAGCTTTTGGGGGCACCGTCACCGCCGTTCGCCGCGAGGGCGCGCCTCCCACAGGTACGGCGCCGCAGCGCATGACGGGATGCACCCGCTGCTTTTGTAGGAGGCCCGCCCCGGGGCGAAGCTTTTGGGGGCGCGCGTCACCGCCGTTCGCCGCGGGGGCGCGCCTCCCACATGTACGGCGCTTCAGCGCATGGCGGCGATGCACCCGCCGCTTTTGTAGGAGGCCCGCCCCGGGGCGAAGCTTTTGGAGCACGCGTCACCGCCGTTCGCCGCGGGGGCGCGCCTCCCACCCAAACGGCGCAGCAGCGCGTGACGCCGATGCACCCGCTGCTTTTCCAGCACCGGACCCTGGTGAATGCTTGTAAAGCGAGCGGGCTTCGGGCAGGGTCGAGGCCAGGTCTTTTACTGCGGAGAGCCTCCATGTCGGACCTTTATCCTCGCGTCGATCCCGACGGGCTGATCGAATACTCGGTCGTCTACACCGACCGCTCGCTGAACCACATGTCGCGGTCGTTCCAGACCGTGATGAACGACATTTCCGCCACGCTCAAATCCGTCTACAACGCGCAGGCGGTGGCGGTCGTGCCGGGCAGTGGCACCTTCGGCATGGAAGCGGTGGCGCGCCAGCTTGCGCATGGTCGTCAATGCCTGGTGATCCGTAACGGCTGGTTCAGTTACCGCTGGACACAGATATTCGACATGGGGGCAATTCCGGCGCACTCGACCGTGCTCAAGGCACAGCCGCAGGACCAGGCGCCCATGGCAGGGTTCGTACCGCCTCCTATCGATGAGGTCGTCGCGGCCATTGCCGCGCAAAAGCCCGATCTGGTGTTCGCGCCTCACGTGGAGACCTCCTCGGGAATGGTCCTGCCTGATGACTACCTGCGGTCGGTCGGCGACGCCGTGCATGCGGTGGGCGGCCTGTTCGTGCTCGACTGCATCGCCTCTGGCGCCCTCTGGGTCGACATGCAGGCAACCGGGGTCGATGTGCTGATCAGCGCGCCGCAGAAAGGCTGGAGCGCTTCGCCTTGCTGCGCGTTGGTGATGCTCAGCGACGCAGCGCAGGCCCGAGTGGAAGCGACCCAGAGCAGCAGCTTTGCCTGCGACTTGAAGAAATGGCTGCAGATCATGCAGGCCTACGAACAGGGCGGGCACGCCTATCACGCGACAATGCCATGTGACGCCCTGGCGCGCTTTCGGGATGTCATGCTGGAAACGCGGGACTATGGCTTCGAGGTTCTTCGTACGCAGCAGTTGGAGTTGGGGCGGCAGGTGCGTGCACTGCTGGCCGAAAAGGGCTTCAGCAGCGTTGCGGCTCACGGGTTCGAGGCGCCGGGCGTGGTGGTGTGTTACACCACCGACGGGGCCATCAAGAATGGCAGCAAGTTTGCCGAGCAAGGGCTGCAAATCGCTGCAGGGGTACCGTTGCAGTGCGACGAGCCGAGCGACTTCCAGACCTTCCGCATCGGGCTGTTCGGGTTGGAAAAACTGAAAAATCCGGACCGCACAGTCGAGATTCTGCGGCGGGCCCTGGACAATATCCTGGCCTGAGGGTGAGCGGGCCGATGCGGCGGGTTCCGTCGCGCGTGTCGTTCCGGGAGGGGAAGCGACATGCGAAACCTGTCGCCTCAGGCGCCGTTTCGCTTCATTGGAAGGGCTGAAAAAAAACGCTGGAACCGGCGTCCTAGACACATTTATGAAACAAAATTGTGTTTGCGCATGTCCTCTGGATAGCTACGCTGAAACCTATACAAGGCTTACTACAACAACAAAGAGGGGCTCAGTATGATCAACAACCAGAATGCTCAGGTCGTTGCACTCGAATTGTGGCGCTTCTGTGCGCATTGCATTGCCGTCATCGTCGTCGTAGGCGCGGTATTGATCGGTTTCCTCGGATCCTGGGACCTCGCATTGAAAGTCGGCGTGCTGCCGTTACTGGTGTTGGTGGCCGCTGATCTCCTGGCCAAGAGGAAGGAGCAGGACATTCGGCTGAGAAACTCCTGAGTGCCATCGTCCTGCGCCAGCCGACACGGGGCGGGCGCAGGACGTTCAAACCCACCGCAGGACACCGCCGCGCCTGCCAGCGGCGACCTGCCAACGACCTGCCGGACACGCCAGCCTGCCTTTTCAGTCGCCGATGACAGGCTGCGCCTTACGCGTTTGCCTGGGCCGCTCGTTGCGAGCGCTGCGGCTCATGCGCCATGCGCGGGGGCGGCGTCATCGGCCAGGTAGGCGTGGTAGTAATCCAGTGCCGCGAGGTTTTTATCCTTGGCCTCGAACATGATGTCGAAGCGATCGAGGAATTCCCGCGCATAACGGTTGGTCCATTGGTTCCACATGCGTTTGCTGTGGCTGTACAGGTCGCGCTTGCTGACGTGCTGAAGCAAGGCCGGCATGTCCAGTTTCCGCTCCGGCGTGAAACCCAGTGCGATCAGGCTTTCCGGCGGCTGCGAATAGTGCATGGTCGGCCGCACGCCGCGCCAGCTTTCGATAACCCGTTCCACGCGCGCGTCATGCGGATCGATGTAGCGCTCCTCATTGACCCAGCAATGATGGATATCCAATACCACCGGCGCCAGGTCCGCCAGTTCCAGGCAATGGTCGACGCCGTAGGTTTTTTCTTCGTTCTCGAAGGTGATGCAGTGACGCGCTTCCTGGGACAGGCGCGGCCAGACCGCGCGGATACCGTCGACGCCCAGCCGACCGGCGATGTGCACATTGCATTTGAAATCCTGGAAGCGGCGACCGAACCCCATCATGCGGATCATGTCGGCGTGATATTCGAATTCCGCAAGGCTGTTTTCGACCACCTGCGGCTTGTCCGAGGCGAGCACGCAATATTGTCCTGGATGCAGCGAAAGGCGAATCGCCGCGGCGCGGGCTCGCTCGCCAATGCGGGCGAAGCCCGCCTCGACAACCCGGCGTACATCGTTCAGTCGGTAGAATTCGGCCGCCTCGGGGTGGCTGTAGAAGGGCAACAGGTCGCTGCTCAGCCGGAGCATGCGCAACGCGTCCGGCAGCGTCGCGACATAGTCGAGCAGCCGCAACTGAGCCGCCAGGTTGTGCTCGATGATGCCGTGCAGTTTTTCCCGTGCGGCCTCTTGCGGCACGCTGTTCAGCCAGCGCAACGTGGTCGATCGCGGGTTGAAGGACCGCTCGATGGCTTCCAGTTCCTTGAGCGACTCGCTGTGGCCGGGGTGGCGATACATGCAGGCGAAACCGATTCTGTACATAGGGACCTGTGGCGTATTGCGCTGGACCGTCGATGCGGCGGCTGTTCCTTTTAGTGGCCGAAAGGGGGGCGGGGTGCCGAGCATCTGACGAGCGTACGTTCGTAGATCTGTACTGGCCTCGCGCTCCATCGCGCCGCGCCAGGCTCGCGCCGTTCGAAAACCTCGGGTGGCGTAGCCCGTGGCAGGCGCGCCAGGGGCCAAAACCCCTTACCATATCGGCCATCTGTTCATGTTCTGGTCGATTTCATGTTGTCTGCCGTCAAGCGCTACACGCTGCTGGTCTCTAAGGTGTTGGCGCGTTGTTTTCCCCGTACCTCGGCTTACCTGCAATCCGAAGACGAGCTGCTGCTGCGTCGCTGGCCCAGCGCTGTTGCCAGGCCGGGCCGCCAATCACCGGTCAAGCACACCGGGAAGCCAGCCGCGAGGAGCGGTCGCGTCAAGAAGAAACACGCCGCCGCATCACCTGCCAACCCCCGCTCCGCGCCACGCAAACCCGCCAGTGAGGGCATCTACGGCCCGGCAAAAATGACCCTGGAACAAGGCCAGGTGCAGGCCATGCGGCTGCGTGTCGGCCGCGCCGTGGAGGCGGGTGTGATCTGTGCGCCGTCTGACGAGCAGTGGGCGATGATCCTGAGCGACAGTCCGGTGACACGGGTCTTCGCCGGCGCGGGCTCCGGCAAATCGACAACGTTGGTCCTGCGGGTCGTGTTCATGCTGTGCCACATGGGCATTGCACCGGAGCGGCTGACGGTGATCTCTTTTACCAACGCATCGTGCGCGCAGTTGCGTGAGCAATTGATCAGCCTGCTGGGCTTCTGGAACTTCGATTTCGATCCAGCGGACGCCCGGCAGTGCGTGCGCACGTTTCATTCGGCCATGGGCGTTCTGGCCAAGGAGCTGCTCGGACAGCCGGTCTGGTTCGAACAATTGGACGAGAAGGGCGCGTCGCCTGCCGAGCCGGATAATCCGCTGGCCAGCGCGCGCCTGCGTCCGGCCCAACAGCGGCTGCTCAAGCACGCCTATCAGGCCTGCTATGCCGAGCACGAGACGTTTCGAGTATGGGTACACAAGCTGCTCGGCCTGCCGCCGCCGACTCCGTGCGAGGCGGGTAAGCGCACGGTCAAGGCGCCGCTGGATGCGTTCAGATTGGCCGGTGAGTTTTCCGCAGTGCCCTTGTTCGAGGCCTTTCATATCCAGGCCGGCTTCATCGAGAGCATCGGGATCCGGATCGACCAGATACAGGTCAGCCGGATCAACGGCTCGGCGCGAGAGCGTTGCTTCATCGAAGCCTTGATGATGTTCAGCAAGCAATTCCAGGCCGAGCTGGACGCCCAGGGACTGATGACGTTCAACGGTGCGTTCCAGCAGCTTACCCAACGCCTGGCCGCGCGCGACTCGAAGGTAGCCGAGAGCGCCCTGGCGCCATTCGGCCACCTGCTGATCGATGAGTTCCAGGATATTTCGCCGCAGATCGTGCAGTGGTTGCAGGCGCTGCATCGCGCGTTGGCCAGCCAGGGCCAGACGGTCAGCCTGATGGCAATCGGCGACGATTGGCAGTCGATCTACGGCTGGCGTGGCAGTTCACCGGAGCTGTTCATGGACTTCGACAAATATTTTCCCGGCAGGGGCGCGTTGAAGAAAAGCACGGTGCTCACCCTGGAAACCAATTATCGCTCCGTCGAGCCCATCATGCGTGACGGTGAGGCGGTGCTGGACGGCGTGGCGTTCAAGCAGCACAAGGCCAGCAAGGCCGCCAAGGCGCTCCAGCCCGGCGACCATGGCGTGAAGCTGGTGACGCGATTCGATCCAAAGGCACGCATGCCGGAGCTGCTTCGTCATATCCAGGCGCAATGCGAGTACGTCTCGACCCGTACGGGCGCCGATCGTAACGCGGTGCTGGTACTGAGCCGACGGAACGAGCCGCTGCGCGCGATCCAGGCGCAGCTGGACAAAAAGCTTCCGGTCAAGGCGTACACCATCCATCGTGCCAAGGGTTTGCAGGCGGAGGTCGCGATCATCGTCGACGATTGCCAGCCACCGGAAAAACACCCGCTGCGCAGCGCGCTGTATGCGTATTCGGGATTCTTCCGCAACAGTTATGACCAGGCCATGGCGGATGAAAGCCTGCGCCTGGCCTATGTGGCGATCACCCGTGGCGTGAGCCGCGTGTTCTGGTTCACGCAGAAAACCCAAGGCGCCACCCGCTTGCTGGCAGGCCGGGGCAAGCCGCCGTCCCGGTGAGCGGCCTGGTGGGCCCGCACCGCTAGCCGTTGGGGCCGGTTTCCCGCTAGGGTGCACGCTTTGGCGCGATGCGTCGTGCATACGAGGGTAAACGGATGGTGAAGCTCTGGGGCCGGATCAACTCGACCAACGTAAAAAAAGCGCTGTGGTGTCTGGAAGAACTGGGTGTTCGCTATACACGCATCGATGCCGGTGGCGCCTTCGGTGTCGTCGACGAAGCCGATTACGTCGCGATGAATCCCAATCGCCTGGTGCCCTGCCTGCAAGATGGCGACCTGGTGCTGTGGGAGTCCAATGCGATTGTCCGCTACCTGGCAGCACAATACGGTGATGGTGTCCTGTGGAACGCCGATGCGCGCCAGCGCGCCGAAGCGGACAAGTGGATGGACTGGGTCACCTCATCGCTGGCGGGTCCCTTCCGGCCGCTGTTCTGGAACATTGTGCGCACCGCCGCGCAGGCGCGCGACATGGCGGCGGTGCAGGCATCGCTGGCCGAATGCGGCAAGCTGCTTGGCATCGCCGATCGAGCCCTCGCTGAGCAGCCCTACCTGTCCGGCGAATCGTTCGGCATGGGCGATATTCCGCTTGGCTGTTTCGCCTACGCATGGTTCGAAATGCCGATCGAGCGGCCCGACCTGCCGCACCTGCGCGACTGGTATGAGCGGCTGCAGCAGCGCCCGGCGTATCAGACAGCGGTGGTTACGCCGCTGACCTGAACGCTCATGGACCGCATGACTCGCGATTCAACCAGTCGAAGAATGCCTTTACCGGCCGATGGCGCTCGCGGCCCGGCACGCAGAGCGCGGTGTAGGAGGCGCCGGGCACAGTGACGTCGGCGCGATAGGGTTGTAGCAGGCCGATCGCCAGGCTCTGCGAAACCAGCACATTGCTCGCCAGCACCAGGCCTTGTCCGGCGATGGCCGCCTGCAGGGCATGGTGCTCATCGTCGTATTCGCGCTGCTCGGTACCTTCCAGCCATGGCGCGCCAGCGGCCTCGCACCAGGCTTTCCAGCTGCGATCGTAGAGCTGCGAATTGCGCCAGCGGACGGTAATCAGGGTCAAGCGCGTCGTGTCGAGCGAGGCCAGCAGGCCGGGCGACCCATAAACGCCGAAGCACTCGTCGAGCAGGCACTGGCTGTGCAGGGTAGGGTGCTGGCCATAGCCATAGCGGATCACCAGATCGATGCTGGCGTCCTGGTGCAGATCGAGCAGTTCGGTGCTGGTCTCGACGCGTATCTTGATACCGGGATGTTCCTGGTAAAAGCGGCCGAGTCGCGGGATCAGCCAGAGTGCAGCGAAAGCCGGCGTAGTGGACAGGGTCAGGTTGCCTGCACTCGGCCGCGGGCGCAGGTGATCGACAGTCTGCACGATCTCGAGCAAGGCCCCATGCAGGCTGCGAAACAGCCGCTCGCCGCAGTCGGTCAAGCGCACCCCGCGAGCCACCCGTAGAAACAACGGCACACCCAGCCAGCTTTCCAGCAACTTGATCTGGTGCGAGACCGCGGTGGGCGTTACCGCCAGCTCCTCCGCTGCCGCCTTGAAGCTTCCTAGCCGGGCGGCGGATTCGAAGGTACGCAGGGCGGTGAGTGGAAGGGTGGCGAACATGGTCGTGACTCGGATGAATTCAGTTCATGCAGCTAGAGTATTGCTCATTTGTCGTAGAACGCGAGCAACCATAACGTGGTTTCACTGCCGCATTGGCGCGGTTGATGGAGCCGACAGATGAAACGAATTCTAGCCGTACAAGGCAGCCCCCGGGGTGATCGCTCGCATTCGCGGCGCTTGCTCGATCATTTTCTTCAGGCACTGGCGAGTGAACAGGGTGGCCTCGACATCACCCATCGGGAGGTGGGGCGCATTGCCTTGCCAGGTGTAACCGAAGGCTGGGTTGCAGCCGCCTTTCACGATCCGCACCAGCGCAGCGCGGCGATGCGGGCGGACCTCGCGCTCAGTGACACGCTGGTCGATGAACTGCTGGACACGGATCGCCTGGTCATTGCCGCCCCGATGTACAACTTCGGCGTTCCCAGCGGTGTGAAGGCCTGGATCGACCAGATCGTCCGCTTGGGTCGTACGTTCGATTTCACACCCGACGACCCGGCCAGCCAGTACAAGCCGCGGGTCCTCGGCAAACGTGCGTTGATCATCACCACGCGGGGCGACCGAGGCTACGGCCCTGGCGGCGTGAACGCCCACCTGAACCACGCCGACACCTATCTGCGTGATGTGCTGGGGTTGCTGGGTATCCGCAATGTGGAGGTGATTGCGGTAGAGAACGATGAGTTTGGCGGGCTGGCGTTCGAGGCCTCCTACCAGGCGGCTCAGACGCGGCTGGCGCAGCTGGCGATGGACTTCTGATGGCCAGCAGCTGGATGTTCCTGCTGCTGGCGGCCGGGTTCGAAGTGCTGTTCGCGCTGGCGATGAAGTATGCGCAGGGCTTTACCCGGCTGCTGCCCAGCGCTGTAGTGATGATCGCCGCGAGCGGCGGGATCTACTTCCTGACCCTGGCGCTGCGCGACCTCCCGGTCAGCATCGCTTACCCCATCTGGACCGGTATCGGCACCCTGGGTACGGTTCTGCTGGGCGCGGCGCTGCTGGGCGAAGCGCTGACGCCGCTGAAAATACTATCGGTGGCGCTGATCGTGGCGGGGATAGCGGGGCTGAAGTAACCGGCCTTCGGTGTCGATCCAGGCGCTCTAGCGGTGCCCGAAGGCCTGGCCAACGAGCGCGGGCAGTTGGTCTTCAGCCGACCCGGCCAGTGCATATTGACGATCACCGAGCCGGGCGCTGGCCTGGGGGTTCACGTGGACGACCGTGGCGCCAGCGCGCCAGGCCAGCCCTGGTATTTCCGCCGCGGGGTAGACCAGGCCGGAGGTGCCAACCGATATCAGCACGTCGCACCGCTCCGCTGCGGCGAATGCGGCGCTCAGGTCATCGACGGGAAGGCTTTCGCCGAACCAGACCACGCCCGGTCGCAGCGGGCCGCCGCAATGCGTGCAGTTCGGCGGCGGCAGGCGGCGCCCGCCTTCCGGTTCGTCCGGCATGCCCAACGGCTCGCTCGCGGGTTCGGCGCATTCGAAGCAGCGCGGCCGGTGGAGGCTGCCGTGTAGATGAATGACATCAGCGCTGCCGGCACGCTCGTGCAGATCGTCGACGTTCTGTGACACGAGGGTGAGTTTGGGTACATGCCGGGCCAGTTCGGCGATGGCATGGTGACCGGCGTTCGGTTGAGCCTGCAACGCTTTCATGCGCCGCCATTCGTACCAGCCCCAAACCAGGGCGGGGTCCGCGCAGAACGCCTCGGACGTCGCCAGCGAGGCGGCATCGAAGCGCGCCCAGAGGCCGGTCAGCGAGTCGCGGAAGGTCGGAATACCGCTTTGCGCCGAGACGCCGGCCCCGGTGAACACCACGACATGGTCAGCGTTGCGCAAGGCCTCGATCAGCGGGGCGGGAATCATGGCTCGGCTCCTCTGGGTGATTCGTTTGCTCACGCGTTGCGCGACGCATGCGACAACACGCATGCGGCGTCACGTATCGACGGCCGCCGTCACGGCGAGAGTTGACGGATTGAATCATAAACGCTCACCGAGGTTTCTGAAGGCGGACAACGCGCGCTCACGACTCGCCGCGAGGTCGACGATGGGTTGCGGGTAGCCGGGTGCGCCGGTGCCCTGCGCGGCGGCGCTCGGGTCATGGATGTCGTGGTCGTTCAGGTGAGCCAGCTCCGGCAGCCATTGCCGCAGGAATTGCCCCCTTGGATCGAATCGGGCCGACTGGCTGTACGGATTGAACAGGCGGAAGTAAGGCACCGAGTCGGTCCCCGTCGAGGCGCTCCATTGCCAGCCGCCATTGTTCGCCGCAAGGTCTCCGTCGATCAGCTGGCGCATGAACCAGCGTTCGCCCTCGCGCCAGTCGATCAACAGATTCTTGCACAGGAACATCGCCACCACCATCCGCAGTCGATTGTGCATCCACCCGGTCGCCAGCAACTGACGCATGGCTGCGTCGATGAGCGGGAAGCCCGTGCGCCCCTGCTGCCAGGCGGCCAGCTCGTCGGGGGCGTGGCGCCAGGGCAGGGCTTCGGTATGGCGGCGCAAGGCCTGGCCCTTCGATACCTCGGGATAGCCCACCAGGATGTGCTTGTAGAATTCGCGCCAGAGCAGCTCGTTGATCCATGTCACGGCGCCTGGATTACCGCTGTCGAGTTCGCCCTGATTCAGTGCCAGCGCGGCGTGCAGGCACTGGCGAGGTGACAGCACGCCGGTCGCCAGGTAAGCGGAGAGCCGGCTGGTGCCAGGCTCGGCGGGCATGTCGCGACGCTGCTGGTAGTCAGCCAGGCAATGCTCGGCAAACGATGCCAGGCGTTGGTGCGCGGCGTCTTCGCCCGCCGGCCAGTGCGCACGCAGGGCATCGTCGGGGCGCGCGAACGGCGCTGCCGTCGTAGGCACGGGATCGCGGGCAACCGGTATCCACGGTTGGGGCGCGGGCACGGGTATGCAGCGCGGCAGCGAATGGCTCAGGCGCGAATAACAGACCTTTCGAAACTGGCTGAAGACCTTGAAACAGCCGCCCGCCAGCGTTTTCACACTGTCCGGCGCAAAGAGCAGTTGGTCGCAATGGCGCCGCAGTGAGGCACCGGTGGAGCGGAGTGCATAGGCAGTCGCCTCGTCGCGACGCTGCTCGTTCACACCGTATTCCTCGTTGATATGGACCACGCCGATCCGGTGCTGCTGGCACAGTTCCGCGATCTGGCCGGGCACCGCCTGCCAGTCTTCCACGCGGCGGATCAGCAACGGCACATTGAGTTCGGCAAGGCGGGCCGAGAGCGCGCTGAGATTGCGTAGACGAAAATCGACCTTGCACGCGGCATCGTCATGGGCCAGCCACTGCGCGGGCGTGACCAGGTACAGGGCGACCGTCGGCCCGGCGTCCATCGCCGCAGCCAGCGCCGTGTTGTCGGCCACGCGCAGATCGCTGCGCAGCCAGAGCAGTTGATTCATGTCAGAGGTCCTTGTCCGGCGTCCTTTCCCGTCGTGATGCTCAAATGCCGTTGCGCAGGCTGAGTGCTTCGGGGTGTGGCTGCAGATAGGCCTGGTTGGCCACGTAGCGATCCGGATGTCGCCGGAAATGGTGTTTGAGCAGCGTCAGCGGCACCACCAGCGGCACGATCCCCTGGCGGTACTGCGTGATCAGGCGTTGCAACTCCTGTTTGTCTTCCGGGTCGATGTCGCGCTTGAGGTAACCGCTCAGGTGTTGGAGGACATTGCTGTGGTTGCCCCGCGATGCGGTCTTTTTCAAAGCGGACATCAATTGGCTGAAATAGGCGGGGGCGAACGCTTCCAGCGAAGCGTTGCCAATCGACGCGACCATTCGGCCAAGCGCCTTGTATTGCTGAGGATCGCTCGCCATCAACTGATATTTGTAACGAGCGTGATAGCCCACCAGCGCCCGGCGCGTCAGCCCGGCGCTCAGCAGACGCTGCCATTCGGCATGGGCGAAAACGCGGGTCAGGAAGTTCTCTCGCAGCACCGGGTCGTTGAGCCGGCCGTCTTCTTCCATGGGCAGGTCCGGCCACGCCTGCATCAGCGTACGGGCGAACAGACCGGAGCCGCCGGCATCGACGCGATGGCCATTGGCCTGGTAGACCTTGACCCGCTCCATGCCACAGGACGGCGATTTGTGCATGAAGATATAACCGCTGAGGTCGCCCAGTTCGGCGGCGATGTGCTTGCCGTAGGCCGTGAGCGCCTCGCTGAAATCAAGCTCGGGATGGACCGTGCCAACGGCGCGGGGGCTGGCGGGGTCGCCCACCAGCCGGATGGGTTCGCGTGGCGTGCCCAAGCCGATTGCCACCTCCGGGCAGACCGGCACGAACTCGAAATGACGCGCCAGGGTTTCGCTGCACAGCCGCGACGCCTTGTGGCCGCCGTTGAAGCGCACCGGGTCGCCGAGCAGGCAGGCGCTGATACCGACCCGAATGGCCGGGCGTGATGGATTGGGCATGTGGGTCGGGCCTCGCTCTATCTTGTACAGGAAACTGTTACTGTACAGTTTTCGCTATTCTAGGACCGGCCTTGTACAAGTCAATCACTTGCGCGCGCAACGAGGCTCTCTCGTTCCTGGAGCTGCGTTTCGCGCCTCGGCCCGGCTGCCGGTCGATCGCAAGCGATGGTTTCGTTGGACGGTCAGCACAGCGCGTGAGGCGTTGTCGCATTGGTGAATGCGATGCACCTTGATCGCGTTGTACAGGGCTATATTCAATGCATTCCATTGCACCTGCCGGTAATGCCGGCCGTTCCCCGCACCACGGAGTCGCCGTCATGAACATATTGCTGACTGGAGGCACCGGCCTGATTGGCCGAGCGCTATGCCGACACTGGCTGGCCGAGGGACATGCATTGTGGGTCTGGAGCCGCGCTCCCGAGCGGGTGGGCGAACGTTGTGGTGAACGCGTGACGGGCATTGGCCAGTTGCACGAGGCCGATGAGGTCGCGCTGGACGCGGTCGTCAACCTGGCCGGGGCACCGATCGCCGACCGCCCCTGGACCCGTGCGCGGCGCCTGTTGCTCTGGAACAGCCGCATCAAGCTGACCGAACAGCTGATCGAATGGCTGTCTGGCCGCCAGCAGCTCCCTGGGGTGTTGATATCCGGCTCGGCCGTTGGCTGGTACGGCGATGGCGGTGAACGCGAGCTGACCGAGGATGATGGCCCGGCCACCAACGATTTCGCCAGCCAGCTGTGCGGTGCGTGGGAAGAGAGCGCCATGCGCGCGCAGCGCCTCGGCATCCGTGTGGTGGTGGTACGCACCGGCCTGGTCCTGGCCGGCCAGGGCGGCTTCATGCAGCGCCTGTTGCCCCTGTTTCGGTTGGGTTTGGGGGGACGTCAGGGCAGCGGCCGTCAATGGATGTCATGGATTCATCTGGACGACCAAATTGCCCTGATAGATTTTCTGTTGCGGCAACCCGCGGCGAGCGGCCCCTACAATGCATGCTCACCGCAACCGGTACGCAATGCCGAGTTCGCCACGGCGCTGGGGCGCAGCCTGGAGCGTCCCGCGGTATTGCCGGTTCCGGCAGTTGTCCTGCGGTGCGCCCTGGGCGAGATGTCCGGGTTGGTTCTCGGCGGGCAGAAGGTGATTCCGGCGCGGCTGCAGGCGTCGGGTTTTCGTTTCAGCTTCGTTGAACTGGATGCGGCATTGGCGGACCTGCGCAAGTCGCGGTCAGCTGTGTGAAAATGCGCCGCCGACGGATGGGCAGTGGCGCGCTCCTTTAATCAGTAGTCAGGAATATGCATGACTGAGCAGGCGTTGTTATTGGTCAATCTGGGTTCACCGGCTTCCACCGAGGTGGCAGACGTACGTCGCTACCTCAACCAGTTTCTGATGGACCCGTATGTCGTCGATCTGCCGTGGCCCCTGCGACGTCTGCTGGTATCGCTGATCCTGGTCAAGCGCCCCGCCCAATCCGCTCACGCCTACGCGTCGATCTGGTGGCCTGAAGGCTCGCCGTTGGTCGTGCTCAGCCAGCGTTTGACGGACGCCGTGCGCCCTTACTGGACAGAAGGCCCGGTGGAACTGGCGATGCGATACGGCGAACCGTCGATCGAAAATGCGCTGGTCAAGCTGGCCAGCCAGGGTATTCGGCAGGTGACATTCGCGCCCCTGTACCCGCAATTTGCCGACAGCACGACCACCACCGCCATCGAGGAGGCCCGCCGGGTCATACGCGACAAACGACTCGATATCAGTCTGTCGATCCTGCAGCCGTTCTACGATCAGCCCGAATACCTCGATGCACTGGTCGACAGTGTCAGTCCGTACCTGGCGCAGCCATTCGACCATTTGCTGTTGAGCTTTCATGGCCTGCCCGAGCGCCATTTGCACAAGACTGACCCAACGGGCTCGCATTGCCTGAAAGGCGAGAATTGCTGCCAGCAAGCCGAAGGCGCCGTCCTTGCCAACTGCTATCGCGCGCAATGCATGCAGAGCGGCGCGGCATTTGCGGCACGGGCCGGGCTGCGCCCGGAACAGTGGTCGGTGTCGTTCCAGTCGCGACTTGGTCGCGCCAAATGGATCGAGCCCTATACCGAGGCGCAGCTGGAAGCACTTGCGGACCGGGGTGTGAAAAGGTTGCTGGTAATGTGCCCGGCGTTCGTTGCCGATTGCATCGAAACCCTGGAAGAGATCGGCGACCGTGGACGCGAGCAGTTCGTGGCGGCCGGAGGTGAAGATCTGCAGCTCATTCCGTGCCTGAATACCCACGAGAGCTGGGTGAGGGCGCTGGTCACGCTGTGCCGCAGGGCGCCACAGGCGCTATAGCGCCTGCGATTACGTCAGCGTTTCAGTGCGGCGAGCTGCTCCTCGAGTCGCTGCACCTCGGCTTCCAGCTCGACGACCCGCTGTTTGGCCTCGACCTCGCGGCTGACGTCTTTTTGCACACCGATGAAATAGGTGAGCTGGTCAGCCTCGTTGAACACGGGGGTGATGGACAGCTCGTTCCAGAATGCGCTGCCGTCCTTGCGGTAGTTGCGGATGATCTGGCGGCAGGGCTGGTTGTTGCGGATCGCTTCACGAATCGCCGCGACACCGGGCTGGTTTCGGTCGCCGGCCTGCAGGAATCGACAATCCTGATAGAGAATGTCGTCTGCTTCGTAGCCCGTGAGGCGCTGGAAGGCCGTGTTGGCGTAGATGAGGATGGTGTCTTCGCCCTCGCGCTCGGCCACCACGATCCCGTCATTGGAGGCTTCGATTACCCGTTGCAGCAGCTTGGCGTTGATCATCTGTAAGACTCGGTTCGCGGTCTGGCCATTCTAGAACAACTTCGAACCGGGCCGCACGGGCGTGCGTATCGCAAGGCACGCAGTTCGGCACAGTCTATGGCGCGTGCCCTGCGCTACAATGCTTCGATTCTTCCGCATGAGCCGCCCGCGTCATGACCGAACCTGCCCACGTCCCTTCGCAGCGTGCTGCCGATTCGCCCAGCGAAGCACTGCTTCCGATACGGGAAGTATCGCGCCTGACTGGCGTGAATCCGGTCACGCTGCGCGCCTGGGAGCGGCGCTACGGCCTGATTCAACCGATCCGCACCGAAAGCGGCCATCGCCTGTATTCCAAGGCCAATGTCGAGGCGATTCGCAGCATCCTGGCCTGGACCGAGCGCGGCGTCGCGGTCAGTAAGGTCGGCAGCATCCTGTCGCGCGGGGTGGGGCCCGGTGCGGTAGCCGAACTCGCGCATTCAAGCGCAGTCGACAATCGCTGGGGCGAATGGCAGGCCCAGGTGCGGCGCGCGGTGAACGGCTTCGATGAAGATCAGCTTGGCCACCTGTATGGCGACATCTTCTCGGCCTGTTCGCCCTCGGTCGTGTTCCAGCAGATCCTGTTGCCCTTATGGCAGCAGATGCTGGTACGCCAGGACGCGTATGGCCAGACCAGCGAATGGCTGTTCCTCGATCATTTTCTGCGTGCCCGGGTGCTGCAGCGGTTGCAGCTTGCCCGCAGCCATGCGCAGGGTCATGTCCTGCTGGCCGCTGTTCCGGGGCAGTGCCGGGAACTCGAGTTACTGGTCGCTGGCTTGTTGCTGTCCAGCGAGGCGGTCGCGGTCAACGTATTGGCGCTCGGGCAACCGTTGGACGAACTGCCGCTGGTCTGCGCAAAGGTTCGCCCGCAAGCGCTCGTGATTTATACGAAAGTCTCGCCGAACACGACGTTGCTGCGTCAGTTGAGCAAGCTCTCGCTGAGCGTCGAATGCCCGCTGGCGATGGCCGGTGAGGGCACGATCATCGCTGAAGAAAACCTGAGAGGGTCGCCGATTGCCTGCCTCGGCGATTCGGGCCAGCTGATGCAGCGCCGCCTGCTGCAACTCATCGACGGTCATCTGGATACCTAGCGCCGCGGTGTCCATTCGAGCTTGCCCAGCGGTCGGCAGGGATCGATGCTTACGCGGCCTTGTGCCAAGCGGGACTTGGCGCGATGCTCGTCCGCTCATCAACCGGACCACGATGCCATATGCGCCAGCCCTCCGATCCTGCCGAGCGCCCATCACCCACGACCCTGGCCAACGGCCTTCGGGTGCGCCTGCTGCCGTCGCTGAACGGTTCGCAGGCTGCCGCCCTGGTGCGAGTACATGCCGGGGCGCATGACGCCCCCAGGGCCTATCCGGGACTCGCGCATTTCATCGAACACCTGCTGTTCCTCGGCGGCCGCGACTATCGCGCGGGGGATCGCCTGATGCCCTTCGTGCAAGGGTGCGGCGGGCAATTGAACGCATCGACACGCGAACGCCATACCGACTTCTTCTTCCAGGTTCCAGCCGGTCAGTTAGCGGGAGCGGTGCAACGCCTGCTGGATATGCTTGCGCATCCGCTGTTCGACCCCAGCGCACAGGTGCGCGAACGGGAGGTGTTGCACGCCGAGTACCGCGCCCGCGCCCAGGATGTCGAAACGCTTTGCGACGCCGCCCTGAGCACGGCGTTCGATCGGGCGCACCCGATCAGCGGATTTCACGCCGGCAACCGGGACACGCTGCCGGTGGAAGATGCAGGGTTTCAGCACGCCTTACGCGGCTTTCACCAACGGTTCTACCGCTG
This sequence comes from Stutzerimonas stutzeri, assembly GCF_009789555.1. Classification (NCBI taxonomy): domain Bacteria; kingdom Pseudomonadati; phylum Pseudomonadota; class Gammaproteobacteria; order Pseudomonadales; family Pseudomonadaceae; genus Stutzerimonas; species Stutzerimonas stutzeri. The sequence continues at coordinate 3,272,976 of NZ_CP046902.1, read as the reverse complement.
TGGGCAGATCGAATTGCTGCTCGCGGGGCCTCAGGACGCTACCGAACTGCAGCGGCTCGCCGCTATGGCGGACGCTACGCTGACGGCAGGGGATGCGACGACCGATGGCGCGACGATCGATAACGTACCGCCGTTGACCTGCAACCGGGATAGGTGGCTCAGGTTGCAGCTCGAAAACGCCCAGCCACGGCTGAACCTCCTGTTCGCCCTCGACGGCATGCAAGCGCATGGCGTGCCGGCGCTGGACCATCTGGCCAGCTGGTTCGCCTCCGAGGCACCCGAAGGGCTTGCCCAGCGTCTGCGCGCCGAAGACCTGTGCCAGTCGGTGAAGGTTCGCCTGCCGTATCGGCATGCGGGGCAGGGCGTCGTGGTGATCGATCTGCCACTGACCGAAAAGGGGCTGAACGAACGCGCGCTGATTGTCGAGGCGGTACTCGACTGGCTGCGTTTCCTGTCACACGAGGCGCGTTGGCAACCCTTTCGCGAGGAGTATCTGCGAGTCCGTCGGCGAAGCCTGCAAGGGGCCGAGCCACTGGCGAGGCTCCGTCATTGGGTGGAGCCGCTGGCCTGGGGCAGTGACAGTGACGAAGCAGGCATTCGCGAGGCGCTCGTCTCGCTCGTGGCCGCCATGCTCGGCACGGGGCCGCTGGTCCTGACCGTCGATAGCGCCGCCTGTGAGCCCATCGAAACCTGCGGGTTTCCCTTGCGCCTGTCGCGCGAACCGCCACCGCGGCCGGCGCCCTTCGTCTGGCACTGGCAGCAACCCGCCGCGAACCCCTGGTTGCAGGCCAAAGCCGTCAACCGGGGAGCGGGCCGTCTTCCGCCTGCGCTGCGTTGGCTGGGCCCGGAGGATGCCGATGGCCAGGGCGCGCTGTTCTTGCGATGGCGATTCACCAACGGCCAGCCGTCAGCCGGGCTCTGGCACGCGTTATCGCATGCCCTGGGGGCGCGTGCGGCGGCGGCCCGGCAAGCGGGCGTCACGCTGCGTTTCGAGGATGTGGGCGACGGCTGGTGCCTGACGCTGGAGGGTTTTGCCGAGGCGATACCCGCGATCATCGGCGATCTAGCGCGCCTGCTGGTCGCACCGCCCGCCGCATCGCTGCGCGAGGGCCAGGCGCTGGCCGAGCGTGACGCTGTGCTGGGCACTGACGAAATGCCGATCCGCCAACTGCTCCAGCGCATGCCTCGGCTGCTGGGACGTGGCGCGGGCGAAGCAGGCGAGGTCGCGACGTTGTCGCCTCCGATGCTGTTGCGGCATTGGCAATCGGCACAGTGGCAAGGCGTGGCGACAGGCTTTGCGCCGGCCCTGAGTGGTGCGCTGGCGGATGCGATCAGCGCGCTTCCCGGGTGTCCTTCGGCTACGTCCGCCGGCAACCCTGAACCCGTCCGCTCGCCGGGCATGCGCTGGCACGAAGTCGGCGGCGGGGTGCCGATGACCGAGACAGCCGTGCTGCTGTTCTGCCCACTGCCGGCGCGTACGGCTACGTGCGAGGCGGCGTGGCGCGTGCTGGCGCGACTGATCGAGCCGGAGTTCTTTCGTCGTCTGCGCAGCGAGTTGCAGCTCGGTTATGCGGTGTTCAGTCGCTTCGGTCAGTTCGGAGGGCACGCCGGAATGCTTTTCGCGGTGCAATCGCCCACGCACTCGGCGCAGGCGATCATGGGTCACATCCGGGCGTTCTTCGGCGACTTCTCCGCTACGCTGGCCGCTCAGCCTGCCGAGGTGGCCGAGCGCATCGCCGCGCAGGCAAGCGAGGGCCACGTCGCGGATGTGCGCGATCTGCATGCGAGGGCCGAACAGGCCTGGCAGACCGAACTGGCCGGGCATGATGCCGCACGGCCACGCGAGGTGGCATCGGCCATGTGCGCGCTGCGCCGCGCTGATCTGCTGGCCGCCCTGGCAACGCTGCGTGCCGGCGATGGTTGGGTCGTCGTGAGCAATGCCGCGCAACCGGATGCTCCCGACGGCTGAGATGACGTATCGCTCTGGCCCCGGTGCTGCCAATCAGGTCTTGAGCTGGCTGGCGAACTGGCCCACCGCACTGACTACGCGCTGCGCACCGTCCTGAATCTCCACAATGACCGAGCCGGCCTGGTTCGCGAGATCGAGCCCATTTTCGGCCAGGATGCGGCTGGCCGACATGCTTTGCACGGCAGCCTGCGCCAGGTCCTGGTTTTTACCGACGACCCCAACGATCTCACCGGCTGCTTTGCTGGTCCGGGCGGCGAGCTGACGGACTTCATCCGCTACCACGGCGAATCCGCGACCCTGATCACCCGCCCGAGCCGCTTCGATTGCCGCGTTAAGCGCCAGCAGGTTGGTCTGATCGGCAATGTCGCTGATCGTTTTGAGGATGGCGCTGATCAGCTGCGATTGTTTGTCCAGCGCTTCGATTCCATCCGATGCTTCCTGCATCTGCGCAGCGATCTTATGCATGACTCCGACCGTCTCTTGCACGACAGCAGCGCCTCGCTGGGCACTGAGGTCGGTCTGCTGTGACGTGCCATAGGCAATCGTCGCTGCCTCGGCGATGGCCAATTCGCGATTGACCTGCTCTGTGATGACGGTCGCGAACTTGATTACCTTGTACAACTTTCCGTACGCATCATGTACCGGGTTATAAGACGCTTCCAGCCAGACCCGGCGCCCCAGCGCGTCGATTCGCCTGAAACGATCGGCAATATACTCGCCGCGGTTCAGACGTGCCCAGAAGTCGCGGTAGGCCGCTGACTCGCTTTCTTCACGATCACAGAACATGCGGTGGGGCTTGCCCTTGATCTGTTCCAGCCGGTAGCCCATGGCGTTGAGAAACTGATCATTGGCGATGATCACCGTACCGTCGAGATCGAACTCGATCACGGCGGTTGACCGTTTCAGCGCGCTGATAATGCTCTCGTGCTCCCGCGATGTGGCGATCGTGCGGGTCAGGTTGTTGGCGCACAGGGTGAAGTGATGCAGCGAACCGTCGGCCGACTTGAGAGGCTGCCAGATGGACCTGAGCCAGGCTTCCGTCCCGTTCGCCTTCAACATGCGAAAGGCGCCGCTGAAATGCTCGGCGCGCTGCATGGACGTCTTGAGGCGGGTGTAGTTGGGCTCTTTTCGGAATTCATCGGAAAAGAAACTGTCGAGCGAGCGACCCACGATATCGTCGAGGCGCAAGCCCATCTCACTCAGGAAAAGCGGGTTGGCGTGCTGAACGCGACCCTGCGGGTCGACTTCCAGCACCATCATCTCCCTGTACAACGACTCCTTGAGCTGTCGGTTGGTAGCGACCTCTTCGCGCAGTTGTGCCAGCTCTTGTTTCAGCTTCTTATTGAACATGTTCGTTATCCGATGAATGAAAAAGCAATGCTGCTCTACAAGCTCATCGGCATGTACAAGTTTTTCTTCAGCGGAAGCAGAAAACTCTGACCGGATCGGGAAGGGCAATTGGCAGCGGGAAACGACCCGGTCCGGGGTCAGCAGAACGTCTGCCCGAAATACGCAACAGACCGATCAGACCGATGTACGCGAGCAGACCGACCACCAGCGTGCGCAGCGGCGTCGACCAGCCGCTGAAAAACATAGCCTCCAGGTTCACCTCCAACCATGGCATCCAAGGGATAGACGCCGTCGGACCTGGCAGGTTGCAGACGTTACCGCCAGTGCCGATTAGCTTGGCTGTTTTTTCCCCAGGCTGCTGTGCACGCGGAGGCGCTCCCGTGTCGGCTGGTCGAACGCCAGGAAAACCTGGAGTGCCGCATAGGCGTCATTGGCTGCATAGCGCTGCTGCGACTCGCTGAGCACGGCGTTCGCCCAATTCGAGGTCGATACCTTGCGAGACTTTGCAATAGTGGCCTGAAGCACACCGGCGACCGCGCCGCGCAGCCCAACCTGACCTTTCTTGCCGTGGTAGCGCAATGCCGTTCCGAGGTCCAGAAAATGCCGCAATTCAATGCCCAGCTTGCTACGCAGCCGGGAGCGATCCGAGCCCAGCCCGAAACCGATCTTCAGCAGGTGCTCCGACTCCAGCAGCAGCTTTGCCGCCTCATGGCTCCCGGGCAGGCCCACCTGAAACAGGTACGCCTTTTCAGGGGTCGCGAATTGCAGCAGATGCGGGCCGGTGGAGGGCTCACCGGGCCTGAAGGTTGGCTTGGATTCGGTATCGAATCCGACCTCGGAAAAAGCCCGGATCTCCTCCACGGCCTGCCCGAAGGCTTCAGGCGAAGAGGGAATGACGATGCCGTCGCATTCCAGGCCAGGGAAACGGGGCAGACGGTCGGTATCCTCGCGCTGATGGATGTGGATGGTTGCCATGTCTACAGTTTCTCGATGCTGGGTCGGACGAACTCGGACTCTACCAGAGCTGCTCGTCCAGCCGCGCCGTACGTCCCCGCCCACACACGTTGCGTACAGGGCCATGCAACCATGCGTTCAGATGCCGTGAGACATGAGTGTGCGATGAACCACCGGCGCCGGAGCGGGCATCGTTCAGCCTCCGCGCATCCGTGGATGCAGAAAATAGCCGACCGCCGCCGGCGTGGCGATGGCCATGACGCACAGGCCCAGTGACGTGATCGCCATGGGCAAGCCGTAGTGGTCGGCGATCCAGCCGGCGCCGATCAGCGGCACGATGCTGCCGACATAGCCGCAGACGAGATAGGTTGAGATCAGCCCGGAACGCTCGGCGGGCCTGGCAATACGGTTGACCATGCTGATACCCGCCAGCAGGCACATGCCATGCCCGGAGGCGGCAGCGCAGACGCCGATGATGAAGACCGTGGGCGAACCGAGTCTGAAGTTCAGCACCAACATGGCATTGCTGAGCACGACCGCCAGCAGCCCGAGGAGCCCGCACCAGCGCAGGCTCATCCTGGCGCAGAGAAGTTGCGTCATGGCCGAGGCGAGCAGGATGACACCGATGGATGTCCCGCTGACCACCGGGCCGTGCCAGGGCAGCATCTTTTCCAGAAACAGCGGCGCCATCGAGGCGTAGATGCCGAACACGCCAAAGGCGAAGAACGGGCAGGCGCAGGTCAGCAGGTACGCCACCGAGTCCTGGCGGTGGGCCCAGGCCAGACGCGGGAGGAACGTTCGCCAGCCGAGTGGTGCGGCGGCCTGTTCATCGGCATGGGATTTCAGCGGTATCCGCATGAGGGCGTACACGGCCAGCACGCCAAGCACCAGCGACGGCACATAGGTGACCTTCAGGGGGACGGGCAGCCACTGGCCGATGACTCCGCCGGTGATCGGACCCAGGCCAAAGCCGAAGGCCAGCAGGAAGCTGGTGATCATCGATATCCGCTGGGAGGCGCCGTCGCGGGAGATTTGTACCAGGCCCACCGAGGCGCTGGTCACGATCAGGCTGGAGGACAGCCCCACCGCAAAACGGCCAATATTGAGGCTCGGCAGGTTCCAGGCCAGCATCGTCAGCAGCGTTCCGGCCCAGCCCAGCAGCAGCCCTGTCAGCATGACCTTGCGAAAACCCAGCGTGTCCGAAAGCCGCCCCATGAACAGAAGCCCGAACAGTGCCCCCACCATGTACACCACGTAGATCAGCGAAATATCACTGGTGCGCAGCTGCCATGCTTGCTGATACAGCGGGTACAGCGGTGAAATGAGCGCCGTGCCCATCACGCCCACGCACATGGCGAAGCACACCCAGGGAAACGCTGACCACTTCATTTTCATTTCAAAACGCCTGCATAACCGTGTGGTGTGAATCGTTTCGACCGCAGCCGCGCCACCGTGCTGCAGGGGGCGTGCCTTCGGATTCGATTGCCATGGCGACGCGCTCGGCCTCGCACTGCCTCAATGGGATGCGCGATCTGGCGGTCTGGATACAGGGCATGCGCAAATCGGCCCGTTTTCTGCTGGACCGCCTCGGAAAACACCTTTTCTTTCAGCCGGTATACAAGACCAGCCATCGTGCCGGGAGAACTCAAACATCCACGCGCGCCTCAGATTCTGCATGACTCGTCTTTCATGAGGAATCGTCGATGCCCGCACTACTCGAACCCGTCCAGCTCGGTCAGTTGAATCTGCGCAACCGTACCGTCCTGGCGCCCATGACGCGCGTCAGCGCCGAGCCGGAAGGCGCCGCCAACGAGCTGATGCGTGATTATTACCAGGCCTTCGCCGAAGGCGGGTTCGGCTTGCTGATCAGCGAAGGCATCTACACCGATACGGCCTACAGCCAGGGCTATTTCAATCAGCCGGGCCTAGCGACCGAGCAGCAGCGCGACAGTTGGGTACCGGTGGTCGAGGCGGTGCACGGCGCCGGAGCCGCCTTTATCGCCCAACTCATGCACGGTGGGGCCCAGACTCAGGGCAATATTCATCACGCTCGTCACGTCGCGCCCTCCGCGGTCCAGCCCGGCGGAACTCAATTGAGTTTCTATGGCGGCGAGGGCCCTTATGCGACGCCCGCAGCGATGACCGAGGACGACATTCAGGTTGCGCTCGCCGGGTTCGTCCAGGCTGCTCGCCACGCGCGCGAAGCGGGCTTCGATGGCGTGGAGCTGCACGGCGCCAACGGCTATCTGCTGCACCAGTTCATGAGCGCCGAATTCAACCTGCGCACCGACCGCTGGGGTGGCAATTACAGGGCCCGGCTGGCGCTGCCGCTGGCGGTCATCGACGCGGTGCGCGATGCCGTCGGCGGTGATTTCCTGGTTGGCATGCGGCTGTCGCAGGGCATGGTCAGCGCCAGCCGGCTGAAGTGGGAGGGCGGCGTCGAAGAGGCCAGGATGCGTTTTGCCACGCTGGCCGAGGCTGGCCTGGATTACCTGCACGTCACCGAGTACGACGTAGGCGCGCCAGCGTTCGGCGAAGGCCCGACCTTGTCGGCAATCGCCAGGGCCAGCGTTTCGATTCCAGTGATCGGCAATGGCAGCGTGACGACCGGCGAACAGGCGCAGCGCCTGCTCGACGAGGGTGAGATGGACCTGGTGGCCATCGGCAAGGCGGCCCTGGCGAACCATGACTGGCCGCTGCGCGTGCGCGACGGCGACCCGATCAGCGCGTTCGACCAGGCGATGTTTCAGCCCATGGCCACGCTGACCAACGAGCTGGCCTGGCGTGGTATGAACGATCGCCCAGCGACACGCCAGCGCTAGCAGCGGACGAAAGGCACAGCGGCGGCTGTGCCGGCGCAACGTTCGAGGCACTACCAAGGCAAGGCGTTGTCTCCTTCCAAAGTACCCTTCTGCTTATAGCGGACTAGAGTGCTTAGTGAAGCCGTCGGGATTACCCGCCAACCCAGAAAGAGGAATCGAACCATGTGGACCAAACCTGCTTTCACCGACCTGCGCATTGGTTTCGAAGTCACCATGTACTTCGCCAATCGCTGATTCACCCGCCCCGGTGCGCCCGGGGCTTCGTTTCAAGGAGCTGCCCATGTTCATCCAGATTCTCGGTTCGGCTGCTGGCGGCGGCTTTCCTCAGTGGAACTGTAACTGCGGCAACTGCGCGGGGCTGCGTAAAGGCACGTTGCGCGCGCAGCCCCGCACCCAGTCGTCCATCGCGCTCAGCGATGACGGCGAACACTGGATTCTTTGCAACGCCTCGCCGGACATCCGGGCCCAGCTGGAATCCTTTCCCCGGCTGCAGCCGGCCCGTGGGCCGCGCGACACGGCGATCGGAGCGATCATCCTGCTCGACAGCCAGATCGACCACACCACGGGGCTGCTGACGCTGCGCGAGGGTTGCCCGCACGATGTCTGGTGCACCGAGATGGTCCATCAGGACCTGACCACCGGCTTCCCGTTGTTCAACATGCTCGAGCACTGGAATGGAGGGCTGCGCTGGCATCCGATTGCGCTTGAGGGCCAGTTTGCCGTTGCGGCGTGTCCGCAGCTGACATTCATGCCCATCCCGCTGCGTAGCGCCGCGCCGCCCTATTCACCGCATCGCCACGATCCGCATCCGGGCGACAATATCGGATTACTGGTCGAGGATCGTCGAACCGGCGGCCGGCTGTTCTATGCACCGGGGCTGGGCCAGGTCAATCCGGAACTCCTTGCGCTCATGCGCACGGCCGATTGCCTGTTGGTCGACGGCACCCTCTGGCGTGACGACGAGATGCGCGTGCGCGAGGTGGGTAGCAAGCTCGGCAGTGAAATGGGCCATCTTCAGCAAAGCGGCCCCGGCGGCATGATCGAGGTGCTCGATGGCATGCCCGCGGCGGCACGCAGGATTCTCATCCATATCAACAACACCAATCCGATCCTCGACGAGGACTCCGCCGAGCGAGCCGTGCTCGCCGAGCACGGCATCGAAGTCGCCTTCGACGGCATGGGCATCGAGCTGTAACGACAGCGGCGACAGGCGCGCCCGCGGCCTGGAGATCCAACTGCACAATGCGTAAGGAAGCCTTATGACCCTGCCAGCCATGACCCGCGATGAATTCGAAGCGGCGCTCCGTGCCAAGGGCGACTATTACCATATCCATCACCCGTTTCACCGCGCCATGCATGAGGGGCGTTCGACGCGCGAACAGATCCAGGGCTGGGTCGCCAATCGCTTCTATTATCAGGTGAGCATTCCGCTCAAGGATGCCGCGATCATGGCCAACTGTCCGGACCGGGAGGCGCGGCGCGAGTGGGTGCAACGCATCATCGATCATGACGGCGCGCCGGGCGAGGAGGGCGGTATCGAAGCCTGGCTGCGCCTTGCCGAAGCGGTGGGGCTCGATCGCGAGGAGGTCCTTTCCCACGACCGGGTGCTGCCGGGCGTCCGCTTCGCGGTCGATGCCTACGTCAACTTCGCGCGTCACGCGGTCTGGCAGGAGGCGGCCAGCAGTTCGCTGACCGAGCTGTTCGCCCCGACCATTCATCAGTCCCGCCTGGAGGCCTGGCCGCAGCATTACCCGTGGATCGAGCCATCCGGCTATGACTACTTCCGCAAGCGGCTCGGGGAAGCGCGCCGCGATGTCGAACATGGATTGCGCATCACCCTCGATCACTACACCACGCGAGACGCGCAACAGCGGATGTTGAACATCCTGCAATTCAAACTTGACGTGCTCTGGAGCATGCTCGACGCCATGAGCATGGCCTATGAACTGGATCGCCCGCCGTACCACACCGTGACCCGCGAGCGTGTATGGCATACGGGCATCTCGCTGTGAACCGACCCTTACCTCCGCCGCCACCCTCGTTGCGCAGCGGCAAGAGGACCCCGCGATGACTGACAATATGCTGACCAGGACCCCAGTGTTACGGCGTGGCTTCCGCTTTCAATGGGAGCCCGCGCAGGATTGCCATGTGCTGCTCTATCCCGAGGGCATGATCAAACTCAACGAAAGTGCCGCGGCGGTGCTCGGCGAGGTGGATGGCGCACGCACGGTGGGTGCCATCGTCGCTGACCTGCAGGCGCGCTACCCAGAGGCGGAAGGGATCGAGGAAGACATCGTCGCGTTCCTGGAGGTGGCCATTGAACGGTTCTGGATCGAGCTTCGTTAAACCAGGCTTCGAGCCGGGCCCACCGCTGTGGTTGCTGGCTGAGCTGACCTACCGCTGCCCGTTGCAGTGTCCGTACTGCTCGAATCCGCTGGATTTCGCCCGCAGCCACGACGAGCTGACGACCGCGCAGTGGATCGACGTGTTCCGCCAGGCACGCGCCTTGGGCGCGGCGCAGCTGGGGTTTTCCGGAGGCGAGCCGCTGGTCAGGCAGGACCTGGCCGAGCTGATAAAGGCTGCACGCGAGCTTGGCTACTACACCAACCTGATCACCTCGGGCATCGGTTTGACCGAAGAAAAGATCGCTGCTTTCGCACGCGCCGGGCTCGATCATATCCAGATCAGCTTTCAGGCGGCGGACGAGGAGGTGAACAATCTGCTCGCCGGCTCGAAAAAGGCCTTTGCACAGAAGCTCGCGATGGCGCGTGCGGTCAAGGCCCATGGCTATCCGATGGTGCTGAACTTCGTCACGCACCGCCACAACATCGACAACATCGAACGCATCATCGAGCTGTGCCTGGAGCTTGAGGCCGACTTCGTGGAACTCGCCACCTGCCAGTTCTACGGCTGGGCCGAGCTCAACCGCGCCGGATTGTTGCCGAGCAAGGACCAGTTGGTGCGGGCCGAACGTATCACCAACCAATGGCGCGCCAGGCTCGCGGAACGCAATCATCCCTGCAAGCTGATTTTCGTCACGCCCGATTATTACGAAGAACGCCCCAAGGGCTGCATGAACGGCTGGGGCAACCTGTTCCTCGACGTGACCCCCGACGGAACCGCGTTGCCTTGCCACAGCGCGCGACAGTTGCCGATCAGCTTTCCGAACGTGCGTGAGCAAAGCATCGAGCAGATCTGGAAGCACTCGTTCGGCTTCAACCGATTTCGCGGCTTCGACTGGATGCCCGAACCTTGCCAATCCTGCGACGAGCGGGAAAAGGACTTCGGCGGATGCCGCTGCCAGGCCTTCATACTCACTGGCGAGGCCACCAACGCCGACCCGGTATGCAGCAAATCACCTCACCACGCCCGCATCCTCGCTGCGCGTACCGAGGCCGAGCAGGCGCCGCGCGGGTTGGATGAACTGACCTTCCGCAACGAGAGGACATCGAAACTGATCCTCAAGGTGTAAGGATCGTCGATCCGTCCGAGACCTGTCGAACCAGTGAGACCGAGATGACCCAGCGCGCAATTCCCTATGGCTTCTGGCCCAGCGGTTGGACCGCCGAAGATGCGGCATCGGCAAGCGGTGATTTTGCCGAGCTTCGCGCAGGCCACGACGGTGTGTTCTGGCTCCAATACCAACCAGAGGATGCGCGCTGCACGCTGTGGCACTGGCGTGCCGGCCATGCCGTCTGTGTCACGCCAGCCGGCGTATCCTTGCGCAGCCGGGTCTACGAATACGGTGGAGGCGCCTTCTGCCTGACGGACCGAGGCGTGGCCTTCGTCAACGAAAGCGACCAGCAGATCTACCTGCAGTCCATCGACGACAAGGCCGGCGAACCCATCGCGCTGACGCAACGGGGGCATTGCCGCTACGGTGATCTGCAGTTCGACCCTCGCGAGGGTGCAATCGTGGCGATCGAGCAATCCCATGTCGGGAATCGGGTAGAGCACCGGCTGGTCAGCCTCTCGGTGGCCAGCGGCCAACGTGGCGTTGTCGCCGAGGGCGCGGACTTCTACGCATCGCCCGCGCTCGATGCCGATGCCGGGCGTATGGCCTGGATTCAGTGGCAGCGCCCTGACCAACCCTGGACTGCGACGTGTCTGTGGATGGCCGAGCGCAGCGCCGACGGGGCCTGGCAAGCGCCGCGATGCCTCGCTGGAACGGGCGGTAATGAATCCTTGCAACAGCCACGGTTCGCGGCGGACGGGACGCTTTACTGCCTGAGCGACAGAGCCGGCTGGTGGCAACCCTGGTGTGAGCAGGATGGCCGGTGGGGGCCGGTGAACCACGCCGGTCATGACACGGGGGAGGGCGCACCGGCGGCGTTCGATCACGCGCCTGCGCCCTGGCAACTGGGCACCGTCAGCTACCTGCCGCTGGCCTCGGGTGGGTTGCTGCTGACACGGACGGTCGAGGGCCACGGCCTGCTGCTGGACCAGGATCGCGAGGGCCGCGAACGTCCCCTGGCGACGGCCTTTACACGGTGCCGGCAATTGGCGGCCGACCCGCTGAACTACTACTGCATCGCTGGCGCCGTCGACCGTGCGCCTGCGGTGCTGGCGATAGCACGCGCCACGGGTCGAACCGAAATTATCGCTGGCGGCCAGCAGCCGTTGCCGGCCGATCAGCTGTCGCGTCCCGAGCCGTTCAGCTTCACCACCGCTGGGTCCGAAACCGCGCACGCATTCTTCTACCCGCCGCGCAACCTCGACTGCATGGGGTTGGGCGGGGAGAAACCGCCGCTGGTGGTATTCCTCCACGGCGGGCCGACCTCAGCCTGCTATCCGGTGTTCGATCCGCGTATCCAGTATTGGACCCAGCGCGGCTTCGCGGTGGCAGATCTGAATTATCGGGGCAGCAGCGGCTTCGGTCGCGCATACCGTCAACGCTTGTACCAGCAATGGGGCGTCGTCGACGTGGAAGATGCCGGCGCGGTCGTCTCGGCACTGGCCGAGCGTGGGCAGATCGATCCGCGCCGCACGTTCATCCGGGGTTCGAGCGCGGGCGGCTATACCGCATTGTGCGCGCTGGCCTCCGACGCAGGATTCAGTGGCGGCGCCAGCCTCTACGGCGTCAGCGATCCCCTAGCGTTGCGACGTGTCACGCACAAGTTCGAAGCCGATTACCTGGACTGGCTGATCGGCGATCCCGAGCGGGATGCGGAGCGCTATCGACAGCGCACGCCGTTGCTGAACGCGGCAAGGATCAGGGTGCCGGTGATTTTTTTTCAAGGCGGGCAGGATGCCGTGGTGCTTCCCGAGCAGACCGAATCGATGGTGGCCGCCCTCGGCCGGCGCAACGTCCCGGTCGAATACTGCTTCTATCCGCAGGAGCGCCACGGTTTTCGACAAGCGGCCAATCTTGCCGACGCACTGGAGCGCGAGTGCCGTTTCTACCTGACATTGCTGCACTGAGCCGGCGACTGCCTGGCACGGCGGGTCGCTCACGTCAGGGGATGTTTGTCCGTGAGGTCATCGTCGCGGTTGCAGCCATGATGCCGCGGTGCCGGCTAGCCGGCGTGATCGGTTGAAGGCTTTGGCTGGCCACGCCGCGGCAGCCCGGTCGATATCAGCGCCGCCAGTGACACGAAGCCGCTGGAAACCCATAGGCAGGCTTCGAGGCCGTAACGCTGGTAGATCCAGCCGGACAACAGCGTGCCGAGCAATCGGCCAAGGGCGTTGGACATGTAGTAGAAGCCCACGTCCAGCGACACGCCGTCGGCCTTGGCATAGGAGACGATGAGGTAGCTGTGCAGCGATGAATTCACGGCAAACAGCGCACCGAATGCCAGCAGCCCGCCCAGCAGCACGGCTTCGGTCGAAGCGCCCTGGTTCATGCCCAGTGCGATGGCGGCCGGCAGACCCGCCAGCAGCAGCGCCCAGATGAACGCCGCGCGCCCGTCCGGAACCTCGCCGCGCGTCTTCCCGGTGATCCCCGGTGCGAGCGTCTGGACGATGCCGTAACCGATCACCCAGAGCGCGAGAAAGCCGCCCACCTGCCAGAAATCCCAACCGAGCGCGGCAGACAGATAGACCGGCAGCGCCACCACGAACCAGACATCACGGGCACCGAACAGGAACATCCGGGCGGCGGACAGCACATTGATGGCACGGCTCTTGGACAGCAGCTCGCGAAACTTCGGTTTCGCCCTGGCCTTGCCCAGGTCTTTTTTCAGCAGCGACAGGCTGCATAGCCAGATCAGCGCCAACAGCGTGGCCATGAGCAGTAAAGCCCCGCGAAAAGCGATACCGGCGAGCAAGGCCCCACCAAGGAAAAAGCCCACGCCCTTGAGCGCATTCTTCGAGCCGGTGAGCAGCGCCACCCACTTGTAAAGCGTGCCTTGGCGCGCCTCGGGCAGCAACAGCTTGATCGAGCTTTTGGCGCTCATCTTGTTCAGGTCCTTGGCGATGCCGGACAGCGCTTGCGCGCCCATCACCCAGGGAATCGTCAGCCATGCAGCCGGCACGGTGAGCATCAGCAGCGCCACCACCTGCATCGCCAGACCCGCATTCATGGTGCGGTTGAGGCCGATCCGTGCGCCCAGATAACCGCCGAGCAGATTGGTGACGACGCCGAACAGCTCGTAGAACAGGAACAGCGCGGCAATCTGCAACGGCGTATAGCCGAGCGTATGGAAATGCAGGACGACCAGCATGCGCAGCGCGCCGTCAGTCAGGGTGAAGGCCCAATAGTTGCCGGTCACCAGTAGATACTGGCGAACCTCCGGCGTGAGGCGGGTGAGGGCGTGCATGAGGGTCCTGTTGCGTTGGGCTGGCAGCGCCAGCCACTCCGAATGAAGATCGGCTGTGAGCGATTACCCGGCCAGGCCGACCCGGCGTGCCAGCTCTACGGTACGGTTGGCGTATCCCCACTCATTGTCGTACCAGGCATAGAGCTTCACCTGAGTCCCGTTGACGACCAGGGTCGACAGCGCATCGATGATCGATGACCGCGGATCGCTGCGGTAGTCGACGGACACCAGCGGGCGCTCTTCATAGCCCAGAATGCCCTTCAATGGCCCCTCGCTCGCCGCGGCGCGCAGCAATTGATTGACCTCATCGACCGTGGTGACGCGCTCCACCTCGAACACGCAGTCGGTCAGCGATGCATTGGCCAGCGGCACACGCACCGCGTGGCCGTTGAGCTTGCCGCGCAACTCCGGAAAGATTTCCGCGATGGCGGTCGCCGAACCGGTGGTGGTGGGGATCAGGCTCATGCCCGACGCACGGGCCCGGCGCAAATCCTTGTGCGGCTGGTCGAGAATGCTCTGGGTATTGGTCAGATCGTGAATGGTAGTGATCGACCCGTGCCGAATGCCGAGGTGTTCGTGGATCACCTTGACCACCGGTGCCAGGCAATTGGTGGTACACGAGGCCGCAGTGACGATGCGATGCCGGGCCGGGTCGAACAGGTGGTCGTTGACCCCCATGACGATATTGAGCGCACCGGCTTCCTTCACCGGCGCGCTGACCACGACGCGCTTCACGCCCTGGCGCAGATAGTCTTGCAGTCGGTCGACGGTCTTCATCTTGCCGCTGGCTTCGATCACCAGATCGCAATCGGACCAGTCGGTGTCGGCGATGGTTTTGTTCGCGGTCACCTGGATTCGCCGGCCCTCGATCAGCAGACACTCGTCTTCACTGCTCGCTTCGTGTTGCCAGCGGCCATGCACCGAGTCGAAATTCAACAGATGAGCGTGGGTGGCGGCGTCGCCGGCGGGGTCATTGATCCGAATGAATTGCAGCTCCGGCCAGCCCCAGGCCGCACGAAGTGCCAGACGCCCGATACGGCCAAAGCCGTTTATGCCTATTTTGATCGTCATGCAGCGTCGCTCCACAAAATTGAGTCAGGTCGCGCGCGGGGCAAACATGATGATGGCCATGCCGAGCAGGGCCACTGCGCAGCCGAGCAGGTCCCAGTGAGTGGGCCGGACACCCTCGACCAGCCACAACCAGAGCACCGCCACGCCGACATAAACCCCACCATAGGCGGCATAAACCCGCCCCGCAGCGGTCGGATGCAAGGTCAACAACCAGGCGAACAGCGCCAGCGACAGGGCCGCCGGTAGCAGCAGCCAGGCACTCTTGCCTTGCTTGAGCCAGAGATAAGGCAGGTAGCAGCCGATGATTTCCGCGACAGCGGTGAGCGCGAACAGGGCGGTGGTCTTGAGCATCAGGCGCGACCTGTCGTGAACGGAGCGGTCCAGACCGTGCGGCGTGAATATCCGCCAAGGGTCGGCCCCAGCGTCTGGATCAGGCTGACCGTGGACCGCTCGCGCAGGTTGATATAAAAAAGTGACATGTTCGACGCCTCTAGAGGGACCGCTGGTTGACGCGACGGGACAGCGCCTCAGCCGACTCCTTGCGCTCGGAATAGCGGTCGACCAGATAGTCCTGCCGCCCCCGAAGCAGAAGGGTGAACTTCATCAGCTCTTCCATGACGTCAACCAGCCTGTCGTAATAGGCAGACGGTTTCATCCGACCGGCGTCGTCGAACTCGAGAAACGCCTTCTGCACCGACGACTGGTTGGGGATGGTGAACATACGCATCCAGCGCCCCAGCACGCGCAGCTGGTTGACCACGTTGAACGACTGCGAGCCGCCGCAGACCTGCATCACCGCGAGGGTCTTGCCCTGGGTCGGGCGAACGGCCCCGAGCGCCAGCGGCACCCAATCGATCTGCGCCTTGAATACTGCGCTCATCGAGCCGTGCCGCTCTGGCGAACACCAAACCTGGCCTTCAGACCAGCTCATCAGATCGCGCAGTTGTTGCACCTTGGGATGCGTATCCGGCGCGTCGTCGGGCAAGGGCAGCCCGGACGGATCGAAGATTCGCGTGTCGGCACCCAGGCGTTGCAGCAGACGCGAGGCTTCCTCGACCATCAGGCGACTGAACGAGCGTTCACGGTTCGAGCCGTAGAGCAGCAGAATCCGAGGGGGATGGGGCAGATCGCCGGAATCGCCGAGCCGTTCCAGGTCAGGCAGTGCGAACGACTCGCCTTCGATGTTGGGCACATGGGCTTCAAGCAGACTAGGGTCGCTCATGGTCGCTCCTGGTTCGTTCGGTCACACACTGATGTGCGTTCAGGCCGGTTGCGCATGGTGTCCAGACGCTGGGTGTCGGACGCCAGCCAGCGCTCGTTCGCCTCGCCAATGGTCTGCAACATCTGATGGACCCAGCCCGGCAACTGCGGGTGGAGCCGGTAGTACACCCATTGGCCCTGACGGCGATCGGCCAGAAGCCCGCAGTTGCGCAGCTGAGCCAGATGGCGCGAGATTTTGGGCTGGATTTCGGCCAGGGCACAGGTCAACTCGCAGACGCATAGCTCTCCCTCGCGAGCAACGAGCAGGGTCATGCGAGCCCGTGTCTCGTCCGCCAGGCATTTGAAAACAGTGGTGGGGGTCGGCTGCTCAATCATCCGCAGGATGCCCTTGGAAGACATATGTCGGGCCGAATATATCGTCTGCCGTATATGACGTAAAGCTCTGACGCCCGCTGCGATCAGCCACCTTGAAGGCTGAGCAGCAGGGCCGAATAGCCGGCCACACCGACCATGAACGCGCCGAAACGGCTTTTGCGCTCTTCCGGCAGCTCCTCTTTGAGCACGTTCAGGATGATCGAGCCGCCTACGAAAGCGGTGAGGGCCGAAACGGCCAGCTCGGATGCCTCGATCGTGGCCCCCAGCGCCCACCCAGCCAGCGGCATTAACGCAAGCAACCAACGGCCTCTACGCCTGAACAGCTCCTGATGGTCGCTCTGAAGGGCGACGTCATTGACCAGGAAATGAAGCCCCATCGCGACACAATAGAGCACCAACGAAGTGAGGCTGCTGTTCTCGCCGTGCATCAACAGGTAGCCGATCAGCCCGTTGTAGATGGCGAACGCACCGATGTGCAGCCAGAACACCCCTGCATGGGATGGCGCGTGTTCGGGCAGCTCGCTCCGGTGTTTCTTGATCGCGCGCTCCAGCCCATAGAACGCGGCGAGGCCAAGCAGCGCCAGCAGGTAGGCGTGATGCTCCAGATAGCTGAGCAGCGCCAAATCGCTACCGTCCATCACCGCCTGGCCGCGGGCCAGCTCAGGTAGCAGGTGCACGAATACATAGGCCACCGACACACCGCCCGCCATCGAAAGCCAGCGACTGCGAGGCAGGCGATTGAGTTTGTGCAGGTATCCTGCGCCCAGGTGGACGGCAGCCAGGACGACCGCTGCGACGAGGCTTGCAAACAAAAGCGTTACCGACGGTTAGGGTCTATGTTGATCAAGGGGTCAGACTGAAATGCCACCTGATACGTTCACCCGGAACGACCGAAGAGCAGGGCGCTCACGTAGTGGCATCAAGCCATGCTGCGATAGATGGTCTGGGTCAGCCGGGAAAAATTTTGATAAAGTTCGCGGCTTATGAAAGCGAGCAGCCAGCCAGCTTTGAATTTGCACTGAAAGAGGTGTCTGCTTGATTAAGGTGCTAGTGGTCGATGACCACGATCTGGTACGCACAGGCATATCCCGAATGCTCGCCGATATCGATGGCCTTCAGGTAATCGGTCAGGCGGAATCCGGCGAGGCGGCGATCAAAAAGTCGCGCGAACTCAAACCGGACGTGGTCCTGATGGACGTCAAGATGCCGGGAATCGGCGGTCTTGAAGCCACCCGCAAGCTCCTGCGCAGCCATCCGGATATCAAGGTCATTGCCGTCACGATCTGCGAAGAAGATCCTTTCCCGACGCGCTTGTTGCAGGCTGGCGCGGCCGGTTACCTGACCAAGGGCGCAGCGCTCGAAGAAATGATCCAGGCAATCCGCATGGTGTTCGCCGGTCAACGCTATCTCAGTCCGCAGATTGCCCAGCAGCTTGCGTTGAAATCCTTCCAGCCGAAGGTCAACGGATCGCCCTTCGACCTGCTCTCCGAGCGCGAGATCCAGATTGCCCTGATGATTGCCAACTGCCAGAAGGTCCAGACCATTTCCGACAAGCTCTGCCTGTCGCCGAAGACGGTCAATACCTATCGTTATCGCATATACGAAAAGCTTTCGGTCACCAGTGACGTCGAACTGGCGTTGCTCGCGGTCCGTCACGGCATGGTCGATACCATCAACTGATGAGCGGCTTCGATTCGTCTGCCTTCCTGGCTTCGTGCAGCGGGCGCCCTGGCGTCTACCGGATGTTCGACGCCGACGCCAAACTGCTCTATGTCGGTAAGGCAAAGAACCTCAAGAAGCGCCTGGCGAGCTATTTCCGCAAGACCGGGCAGGCGCCGAAAACCGCCGCGCTGGTGGCGAGAATCGCCCAGGTCGAAACCACCATTACGGCGAACGAAACCGAAGCCCTGCTGCTCGAGCAGACGCTGATCAAACAATGGCGGCCGCCGTATAACATCCTGTTGCGCGACGACAAATCGTACCCCTACGTATTTCTGTCGAGCGGAGACTTTCCTCGGCTCAGCATTCACCGCGGTGCCAAGAAGGAGCCGGGCCGCTACTTCGGCCCATACCCAAGTGCCGGCGCGATTCGTGAAAGCCTCGGGCTGCTGCAGAAGGCGTTCTTCGTTCGTCAGTGCGAGGACAGCTACTACCGCAATCGCACGCGTCCCTGCCTGCAGTACCAGATCAAACGCTGCAAGGCCCCCTGCGTGAACCTGGTCGATCCCGAGGAATATGCCGAAGACGTCCGGCATTCCGTGATGTTCCTGGAAGGGCGCAGCAATGCCCTGGCCGAAGAATTGTCAAAGAACATGGAAAAGGCGGCGATGGCGCTCGACTTCGAGCGTGCCGCCGAAATTCGTGACCAGATTGGCATACTGCGCCGGGTGCAGGACCAGCAGAGCATGGAAGGCGGCAGCGGCAACGTCGATATCGTCGCGGCTGTAGTGAGCCCGGGCGGTGCCTGCGTGCACCTCATCAGTGTGCGCAGCGGGCGGGTGCTCGGCAGCAAGAATTTCTTCCCGCAGGTGGCCATCGAAGAAAGCGTCAGCGACGTATTGCAAGCTTTCCTGGAGCAGTATTACCTCAGTTCCATGGAGCGCGATCTGCCTTCGGAACTGATCGTCAATACGGTCCATGAAGACTTCGGCACGCTGATCAGCGCGGTCGCCGAGTTGCGCGACGTGGAATTGACCATCACGCACCGCGTGCGCGGAACCCGGGCGCGCTGGCAACAACTGGCCCTGACCAATGCCGAGCAAGCCCTCGGTGCGCGGCTGGCGAGCCGCCAGCACCTGGCCGCCCGTTTCCAGGCGCTGGCCGAGGCGCTGAATCTGGACGAGCTGCCTACACGGCTGGAATGCTTCGACATCAGCCATTCCAGCGGCGAGGCCACGGTGGCGTCCTGCGTCGTAATGGGACCGGAAGGGCCGCTGAAGTCTGACTACCGACGCTACAACATCGAAGGCGTGACCGCTGGCGATGACTATGCGGCGATGCACCAGGCGCTCTCCCGGCGGTTCAGGAAAGCTGCCGAAGGAGAGGGCAAGCTTCCTGACATATTGCTGGTCGACGGCGGCAAGGGACAGCTCAACATGGCGCGCGAGGTGCTACAGGAGCTTGCCGTGCCGGAGCTGATTCTATTGGGCGTGGCCAAAGGCGTTACGCGCAAGCCGGGTCTGGAGACGCTGTATCTCAACGACGCCGCGCATGAGTTCACGCTGCCGGGTGATTCGCCGGCGCTGCACCTGATCCAGCAAGTGCGCGATGAAGCGCACCGCTTCGCCATTACCGGCCACCGTGCGCGGCGTGGAAAGGCGCGCACGACCTCGACACTCGAGGATGTGCCTGGCATCGGACCGAAACGCCGCCGCGAACTGCTCAAGCACTTTGGTGGTCTTCAGGAACTCTGCCGCGCCAGTCTCGAGGAGATTGCCAAAGCGCCGGGGATCAGTAAAAAGCTTGCCGAATCGATTTATGCCGCTCTGCACAGTGAGTAGAATCTCCTCCTAAATCCGCGGACCAGTGGTATCGATGAACATTCCAAACATTCTCACCGTGCTGCGCGTACTGCTGATACCGATCATCATCCTGTTGTTCTATCTTCCCTTCCAATGGAGCTATCTCGCCGCGAGCGCCGTGTTCGCCATTGCAGCGATCACCGATTGGCTGGACGGCTACCTTGCCCGCAAGCTCAAGCAGAGCACGCCATTCGGTGCGTTCCTCGACCCGGTCGCGGACAAACTGATGGTGGCGGTGGCCCTGGTGCTGCTGGTGGAAGAGCATGCAAACCTCTGGCTGACCTTGCCGGCCGCCATCATCATTGGGCGCGAAATCGTCGTCTCGGCCTTGCGCGAATGGATGGCCGAGCTGGGCGCGCGTGCGCAGGTGGCCGTATCCAACCTGGGCAAGTGGAAGACCGCTGCGCAGATGGTGGCGCTCGTGATCCTGCTCGCCAACCCGCCGCTGGCGACCGTCTGGGTCGGAATTGGGTATGCCCTGCTGATTATCGCGGCCGCGCTGACGCTGTGGTCGATGGTCAATTACCTGATGGCTGCCTGGCCCCACCTCAGTCCTACGGAAAAGAAATAAAAACTTTTTTAATCAAAGGCTTGACGGGGGGCGCTGAAGATATAAAATGGCGCCCGTCACCAAGACGATGCGGGAATAGCTCAGTTGGTAGAGCACGACCTTGCCAAGGTCGGGGTCGCGAGTTCGAGTCTCGTTTCCCGCTCCAGTTTGTTGACGATGACGCCGCGATATGCGGCGTCATCGTTTTGAGGCCGGTTGGCAGAGTGGTTATGCAGCGGATTGCAAATCCGTGTACGCCGGTTCGATTCCGACATCGGCCTCCAGTAATGAAAAAACCGCACGCGCAAGCGAGCGGTTTTTTTATGCCTGCGTTTTTTCTCCGGTGTATTCGGCTGCAAGCACCAGGCGGTGCGCGGCCAGGGTGGCGCGCCTGCCCTTGCTGGCAATTGAACTGTAGCGAGGCGTTCGGGACTCATATCCATGAGTTGACGGAGGAGGGCTGCATGTCGGATGCGATGAGCTATTTCGCGATTGCCGTTGCGGTGGTGGTGATTGCGCTGGACCTGATGGCGATCGTCAGCGTCTTCAAAAGCGACCGAACGGTCGGGGCCAAAGCACTATGGGCGATCGGCATCGCGCTGTTTCCAGTCCTTGGGCTGGTGTTCTGGCTGGTCGTGGGCATTCGACGGCGCGCCTGACACATCGATCGTGACGCCACCGATGAGCGATCCCGCGACGCGGTTGTTTGTTCTGCGCCTGCGGGCTCCGGGATACGTACCGTCGTGGCTCCAGGCGCCGTTCGGGTTGCGCCTCGACGGGTGGCTGGTTATAGTCCTGCGCCGCGATAACAGATCGCGCTTACCGTCCGGCCCGGATGGCGAAACGGGTAGATGCAAGTGGCTTGAAATCTGGCCTGTCAAGCACTTCTGGATTGGCCGGCTGAGCTGAAAAGTCAATGGCAACAGTGGGTTGCGAGTGGCCAGGACGTAACTTTACGGTTACTCTCGGCGAACCAGGAACTCGCTAGGCGCCAGTAGGCGGTGGTAGCAGCACTACGCCCGAGTGGTGAAATCGGTAGACACAAGGGACTTAAACAATTTGAGCCCTCTAGGGGAAACCTCAGAGGTGAAGCCCGTCAAATTCGGCGAAAGCCCTGGATGCCCTGGTATCCGAGCCAACGCCGAGCCAAGCCCAACCTACACGTTGGGAAGGTGTAGAGAGCAGACGGCGGGCACCTACGGCCGCAAGGCTACGGTGAAGGCGTGCTCCAGACCACGAACAGCGCTGTGCGTTGGCGGCGAAAGCCGAAGTGGTAAGAAAATCCCTCGACCTCGCGGTCGTGCCGGTTCGACCCCGGCCTCGGGCACCAATTGGAAGCCGTCCTTGTCTCTGCAAGGGCGGCTTTTTCATTTGCGGCGTGGCCCTTGGTAGAGATGACCAAGCGTTCAAGCCTGCCGTAGCGGGTTCAGCCCGCGGACCGGAAATCAGTAGCCCGTGCCCGCAAAGCTGATGCCGGTTCGCGACGCCGCAGCACGGATGTGAGCGTGCATGGCCTTTTGTGCCGCGGCCGGGGCATGGCGCGACAGCGCGCGCAGGATCCTCCGGTGCTCCTGCCAGGTTTCCATGGCTCGTTCAGGGCGGATGAACGGCAGCTTCTGGCTTTCTAGGTAAATGTCGGAGCGGCTGGTCAGGATGCCTAGGATTGCCTGATTTCCAGCGGATTCAAGTATCAGGCGGTGAAAGTCGAAATCCAGTTGCGCTGCAGCGTCGAAGGCCTGAGCACGTAGCTCCAGACGCATCGATTCAACATTATCGTTCAGCGTGTCCAGCGCGTCGCTGTTCAACACCAAGGCAGCCAGGTTGGCCGCAAAGCCTTCCAGGGCGTAACGCAGCTGAAAGGTGTCCGCGGCTGAAACCTGCGTGTTGAAGGGCCAACCAGGCACCTGTTCGGCCTTTACCGTAGAAGTCGGCGGCTCCTGGATGAATACACCCTTGCCTGGCTGGATGCGCACCAGTCCCAGGGCACTTAGCGAGGAAAGCGCTTCACGCAACGAGGCGCGGCTTATGCCGAAGCGCTCGGCCAACTCACGCTGCGACGGCAGCGCATCGCCGGGTTGGTAGGCGTCGTCCTCTATCAGTTGGCGGATCGAGGCGAACGCCTGTTCAGGTACTGCGCGGTTGATCGATTGCATGGGGCTCTGTGCCAAGACGACATCCAAGTGATTCGCGGTGGTGTGCATCGCACTGAAGCACCGCATCTGGAAAGCGCACCGCAAATGAGCGAAACGCAATCACTGCAGGCCTGAACTGTTCAGACCAGTCGTACCAGCCAGCGCGCTCCGACCCATCACGTGGATCTCGGCACTCCGCTGGCATGACGCGTGCAAAGCCGATGCCGTCTTTCCTCTAACCGGAGCTTCATCATGCTCAACGCAACTCGCTCATTGATCTCTGCCCTGTGCTTGGGCATAACGCTGGCAAGCGGCGTGGCCGTTGCGGACGGCCTGGAGGACATCACCAAACGCGGTGTACTCAAGGTGGCTGTGCCGCAGGACTTTCCACCGTTCGGCTCGGTGGGCCCGGACATGCAGCCGCGCGGGCTGGATATCGATACCGCGCAGCTGCTGGCTGACCAGATGAACGTCAAACTTGAAGTGACTGCGGTCAATAGCACGAACCGGATTCCATTCCTCACGACCGGCAAGGTCGATCTGGTGGTCTCCAGCCTCGGCAAGAATGCCGAGCGCGAGCAGGTGATCGATTTCTCTGAGGCCTATGCACCGTTCTACTTGGGCGTGTTTGGCCCGGAAGAGACCGAGATCACGAGCCTTGACGATCTGGAGGGCAACACCATCAGCGTCACCCGCGGTTCCGTTGAAGATATCGAGCTAAGCGCCATTGCCCCCAAAGGCGCCACGCTGAAGCGCTTCGAGGACAACAATTCGACCATTGCCGCCTATCTTTCCGGGCAGGTCGATCTGATCGCCAGCGGCAACATCGTCATGGCGGCGATTGCCGAGCGCAATCCCAAGCGTGTACCCGTAATGAAGCTCAACCTGAAGAACTCGCCCACCTATGTTGGCCTGAACAAGAATGAGCCAGCCCTGCTCGATAAGGTCAACGGCATCCTCGCGACGGCCAAGCAGGACGGCAGCCTGAGCACGATCAGTGAAAAATGGCTGAAGCAACCACTGCCGGCAGACCTGTAAGGGCGACTACCGGAGCGGGAGATCGACCATGGCTTATCAGATGGAATTCGGCCCGGTGCTGGCGAACACCGACGTCCTCCTTCAGGGCGCACTGTTTACCCTGGGCCTGACCGCCATCGGCACCGTGCTGGGTGTGGGGCTGGGTATCGTCGGTGCGCTGATGCGCGCATGGCGGATCCGGCCGTTCAACTATCTGTTCGGTCTTTATGTCGAGCTGATCCGCAACACCCCGTTCATCGTCCAGTTGTTCTTCATTTTCTTCGGGTTGCCGGCGCTGGGGTTTCGCCTGAATGAATGGGAAGCCGCGGTGCTGGCGATGGTGATCAATCTGGGCGCGTATTCAACCGAGATCATCCGGGCTGGCATTCAGGCGATTCCCCATGGGCAAATCGAGGCGGCGTCCGCCCTGGCGTTGACCCGACTGGAAACCTTTCGCCATGTAGTGCTGCGTCCAGCGCTGGCCAAGGTCTGGCCGGCACTGTCGAGTCAGATCATCATCGTCATGCTCGGGTCAGCGGTCTGCTCGCAGATTTCTACCGAAGAGTTGACCTTCGCCGCCAACTTCATCCAGTCGCGCAACTTCCGCGCCTTCGAAACCTATCTGGTGACCACCTTGCTGTATCTGGCAATGGCAATCCTGATCAGGCAATTGTTGGGTTGGTTCGGTCGGCGCTACGTCGTGGGGGCGCGCTGATGGAATTCACCTTCTGGGACATCGCACGCAACCTGCTGACCGGCTTGCAATGGACGTTGGTGCTGTCCTTGGTGGCGTTCGTCTGTGGTGGCGTGGTTGGGCTGCTGGTGATGCTGGCGCGGATCGCTCCGGTCCGCTGGCTGCGGGTCCTGGCCTACGGCTACATCGAGCTGTTCCAAGGCACACCGCTGTTGATGCAACTGTTCATCGTGTTCTTCGGCGTCGCCTTGCTGGGGGTGGAGGTCTCTGCCTGGCTTGCCGCGGCGGTGGCGCTGACGTTGTTCACCAGTGCCTTTCTCGCGGAAATCTGGCGTGGCTGCGTCGAGTCGGTCTCCCGCGGGCAATGGGAGGCCTCCGAATGCCTGGCGATGACCCGGCTGGAGACACTGCGCTACGTGGTGCTACCGCAGGCATTGAGGATCGCGGTAGCGCCCACCGTGGGTTTTTCGGTGCAGGTCGTGAAGGGCACGGCAGTCACTTCGATCATCGGTTTCACCGAACTCACCAAGACCGGCAGCATGCTGGCCAACGCTACCTTCGAGCCGTTCATGGTCTACGGCCTGGTCGCACTGGGCTACTTCGCACTCTGCTACCCGCTGTCACTGGCGGCGTATCGCCTGGAAAGGAGGCTGAATGTCACTGCTTAACGTATCGGCGCTGCACAAGTATTACGGCGAGAACCATGTGCTCAAGGGCGTCGATCTGCGGGTCGAGGAGGGCGAGGTGGTCGCCATCATCGGGCGTAGCGGTTCCGGCAAGAGCACCTTGCTGCGTACGCTCAACGGCCTGGAGACGATCAATGACGGCGTCATCGAGGTCGACGGCGAATACCTGGACGCCGCCCGCGCTGATCTACGTAGTCTCCGGCAAAAGGTCGGCATGGTCTTTCAGCAGTTCAACCTCTTCCCGCATCTGACAGCGGGGGAGAACGTGATGCTGGCGGTCAAGGTCGTGAAGAAGATGCCTCACGCCGATGCTGAACGTCTGGCGCGGCAAATGTTGGACAAGGTCGGACTGTCGGAAAAGTTCGATGCCTATCCCGAGCGTCTGTCCGGTGGCCAGCAACAGCGCGTGGCGATTGCCCGAGCACTGGCGATGTCACCCAAGGTGTTGCTCTGCGATGAAATCACCTCGGCGCTCGACCCGGAACTGGTCAACGAGGTGCTGGCCGTGGTGAAGCAACTGGCGAGTGAAGGCATGACGCTGGTGATGGTTACCCATGAGATGCGCTTCGCCCGCGAAGTGGGCAGCAAACTGGTGTTCATGCACCACGGCAAGGTGCATGAGGTAGGCGACCCCGGCGAGCTGTTCGCCAATCCGCAGACCGCCGAGCTGCAGCAATTCATTGGTTCGGTCAGCTTGTAGCCGACCGGCTAAGCTGGCGCGCCAGAACGCGGCGACCTGAGCCTACGCCCGTTTGAAAATTTGCCATTGCAAGCGAATCGGCTGACTCGACAGCCGCCCGACCGCTGATGGCGCCGCGAAGCGGTTTCCGTGCCCTGATTTGCATCCGAAACGCCTTGCTCCCTCACGTGACGGCTTGGTGAGTCCGGCGCGACGGCCTTCAGCTGGTGGATTGGACGTGGAGAATGCCCACCCCGAGGCATCCGTGACGAGTCAGGGTTTGATGCGCAGAATGTCGCGGTTTATCGATTGCATCCCGGTTTTGCCGCAAAAAGCCATGGTCAAATCGAGTTCGCCCTGGATGATGTTCAATGCCTTGGTCACGCCAGCCTCGCCCAGGGCACCCAGTCCATACAGCATCGCGCGTCCGATATATGTGCCGCGGGCGCCGAGTGCGACTGCCTTGAGAACGTCCTGACCGGAACGGATGCCGCTATCGAAGTGGATTTCGGTACGACCTCCGACGGCGTCCACGATCTCCGGCAAGGTCGAGATCGAAGAGGACGCGCCGTCCAGTTGGCGGCCGCCATGGTTGGAGACGACAACGGCATCGGCACCGCATTGCGCTGCGATTCGGGCGTCTTCCGGGTGCTGGATACCCTTTACGATCAGCTGCCCATCCCAGCGCTTTCTAATCCATTCCAGATCCTGCCAGGAGAGGCTGGGGTCGAACTGCTCCGCCGTCCAGTCGACCAGAGACTGGATATTGTCGACCCCTCGTGCATGGCCAACGATGTTGCCGAAGTGGCGATGTCGCGTACCCAGCATGCTCAAGCACCAGCGCGGCTTGCTCAACATATTCACGATGTTTCGGAACGTGGGTTTGGGCGGCATCGAGAGGCCATTTATCGTGTCCTTGTGCCGCTGGCCAAATACCTGCAGATCCATCGTCACCACCAGTGCGGAGCAGTTGGCCGCCTCGGCACGGTCAATGAGACTCTCGACGAACCGGCGGTCACGCATGACATACAGCTGAAACCAGAACGGATGCCGTTGAGTCGCTTCGGCCACCGCCTCGATCGAACAGATGCTCATGGTGGACAAGGTGAACGGAATGCCGAAACGCTTGGCGGCCCGCGCCGCGAGTATTTCGCCATCGGCATGTTGCATGCCGGTCATCCCGGTTGGCGCTATGGCCACCGGCATGCTGACGTGCTGGCCCACCATCGTCGTTGCAGTGCTCCGATGAGTGATATCGCAGGCCACCCGTTGGCGGAACTCGATTCGCTGGAGATCCGACTCGTTGGCGCGATAGGTATATTCCGTCCATGAGCCACCATCGACATAGTCGTAGAACATGCGCGGTACTCGTTTTCTCGCCAGGCGACGCAAGTCTTCGATGCAGGTTATCTCGGCCATGGAAACGCCTGTTGTGCTTTATTTGAGTGGGGGAAAATCACAGGCTGCCGAATGTTTATCCGGCAGGTGCGGAAATAACCAAAACGCCGGTTCGACTCAACTCTTGTCGTAGGCCATATATCCGTTTTGCAGAACTATGTGGTCGGCGATGTATTTCGCGTCATGCCAAACCCCATAGATGAACGACGAGGCTCTGTTTACCAGATTGGGGAGTCCTAGGAAGTACACACCACTTTCGGCGGATATTCCCCGCTTGTGGAAAGGCATGCCTTTTTCATCGAACGCATTGACCTTCATCCAGCTGAAATCGAACTGAAAACCGGTTGCCCAGAGGATCGTGGTAATTCCAGCTTCTTCCAGGTCAAGTTCAAGGATCGGATTCACCAGGCAGTCTGGATCGGGTAGTAATGTCCAGGCTTCCGGTTCGGGCGGAAACGGAAGTCCGTTCTGCTCGATGTAGGCATCGGCTTCTCGCAAAACATCAAAATACGCTTGGTCACCATCGGCAATATTCTTCGCCAGGCCCTGTTCAAACTCGACGACGCCGTCCCTCCATGATTTTGTCAGCCCCACCAGGTTGATGCCCGAATGCGCGAGCCGCCGGAAATCCACGGTCTTTCCCCCGTCATAGCCGCTGACGGCGAAAGCGACGTGCTCTTTCTTCGGCCTGATCTTCACCTCATCCCACAGGCCGAGCGCCCCGAGCCACCAGCAGTAGTCACGGCCACGGTACGAACGTGGCGGCCGATAGTGTTCGCCCACCGAGAGGTACACGCGTTTTCCCGCCCGCCGCAACTCTTCGGCAATCTGTGACCCCGAGGCGCCTGCGCCTACGACCAGAACGCCGCCATCGGCCAGTTGGCCCGGGTTCTTGTAGGCCGACGAATGCAGCTGCTGAATCCGTGCGGTTTCAGGAACGATCCTGGGGTAGGTTGGCTTCTGAAACGGGCCGGTTGCCGCGACGACGTTGGCTGCCTCCAGTACACCTTCCGAGGTCGTGACCTTAAAGCCAGGGCGACCTGCGAGACGTTCCAGTTGCATGACTTCGACACCGGTCCGTACGGGCGCGTTGAGCATCTGTACGTAGTCTTCAAAGTACTGAGCCACGCGCTCTTTGGGCGGAAAGGCTTCAGGAGAAATATTGTCGAATTTCAATGTCGGGAAGCGGTCGTGCCAGGCAGGGCCATTGGCAACCAGAGAGTCCCAGCGTTCGGAACGCCAGCGTTCGGCAACTCTATTGCGCTCTAAAACAATATGGGGCACGCCCATAAGCGAAAGATGCTCGCTCATGGCTATTCCCGCCTGGCCAGCACCGACTACTAACGTATTGATCTTTTCAACTGACATATGAGTTTCCTAAAGGATATCGACCCGGCTTTTATTTCGCCGCCGCGTTGCGCCAGCAATAGGGCGAAGATTCACAGGTTGCTAATACAACACTCACCGACTGCAGGAAGTTTGATCAAGACAAGGTGGTTTGAGAATCACGCTTTTTGAACGCAGCGCTTAGGAAAAAACAAAGCGCTTTAAAGGTCGCGGCGGGAAATGGCCCTGGTCTGATTCACGGCCGAAGCCCGAACGTGTTCGGCCGTCATTACGGAAGGCGTCACCTGGGTTTCCGGGCTCGCTCAGGCCCGGAACATCAGCGTGAGGCGCTCAAGCATGGCGTCGCAGGCTTCGAGCTGAGAAACGCGAACAAACTCGTCTGGCTTGTGACCTTGATCCATGCTGCCCGGCCCGCATACCACGGTCGGTATGCCTATGGAGTCGAACAGCCCACCTTCGGTCCCGAAAGCGACCGTTGTGAATCCGTCGGTGCCGCAGATCTTGGCGATCAACTGAGCAGCATCGCTTTGAGCGTCCGTCGCGAGCCCCGGATAGGCGGACAGTTTGGTAAAGCAGATGTCGCTGCTGGCATCCACCGCGCGCATTTTCGGCACCACCTCCCGCTGCGCATACTGCTCCAGTTGCTGCGCAACATCGTTGGGGTCCATGGTCGGCAGCGCGCGCACTTCGAAATCGAAGGAGCAGTCCGCCGGGACGATGTTCAATGCCTTGCCGCCACGGATGAGGCCGGTTTGCACCGTTGTAAAAGGGGGATTGAATCGGTGATCGCACAGGGGCGAAGCACGCAGACGGCTGCCAATGCGGCCGAGTTCGCCAATCAGCTCTGCCGCATATTCGATGGCGTTGACGCCTTGCGGCGCATACGCGGAGTGACAGGGCACACCCTGGACGTTACAGCGCATGGCGAGCTTGCCTTTATGGCCAAGCACCGGTCGCAGTTCGGTAGGTTCCCCGATGATGCATAGCCGGGGCTTGCAGGGTCGCGCTTCGAGGCTTGCAATCAGGTCACGTACCCCCAGACAGCCCACTTCTTCATCGTAGGAAAGGGCGATATGGACGGGCACACGCAGTGGTTGAGCCAGGAAGCCGGGGACCGCTGCCAGCACGCAGGCGATATAGCCTTTCATATCAGCGGTCCCGCGGCCGTACAGCTTGCCGCTCTTTTCGCTGAGTTCGAAGGGCGGGACCGACCATGTCTGGCCATCGACGGGTACGACGTCGGTGTGTCCGGAGAGCACGATGCCAGAGATGTCGTCTGGCCCGATGGTGGCGAAAAGGTTGGCTTTGCTCCCTTCGCGATTGTAGGTCAGCTCATAGGGGACGTTCAGTCGGTCAAGGTAATCGCGCACGAATTCGATCAATTGCAGGTTGGATTCGCGGCTGGTGGTATCGAACGCAATCAAGGCGGCCAACAGGTCTTTGCTGTTCATTTACTCGTCCCCCGGGACGCCGTAGCGAGGTGCCTTGGTAGGGTCGAGCGCGCGCATGATGTAGTCCTGCATCTGTGGGCGGTAGTCGTCCCACAGTTTGGCCAGCGCTCCGATGGGATCGTCGTCCGCCCAGTCGACGCGCAGGTCGACGATAGGCCATGACTGCTCGCCCACTACGACGAGCGCGGCGGAATGCACCGGTCCTGCTTCGCCGCCGGCCACCATTGCGGCTTGCATCGCCGCTAACAGGCGGTCGGCCAGTTGGCCGGGGGCACTTTCGAACGCAAGTACCAGGGCCTCGATAACGCTTTGGTCCGCCAGCATGTTGCCGGCGCCGACGCATTGCTCGCCCGCGATGGCGTTGTGGCAACCAAGCGTCTCGCTGCCGCTGAAATGCGCGGTCCTGCCAAGATGATCGATCACGGTCAGTTGGCGGAACTGGCTGTAGCTGTCACTGGCCAGCGCGAGATCTCTCGCCTGCGCCGGTTCCAGTCCCTGCGCCAGCTGATCCAGGACGCGGTTGCCAAGGGCGGGAAGGGTAACGTTCTGAGTGGAGACGACACCCACGCCGGGGCGTAGCCACGGGCAACGAGCGCCCACCGCAATGCTCGACGAACTGATGGCGACCCCGAGCTGGCCGGTCTTGGCACAACGGCCGATGATTGAAAATGTCATGCAAGTCGATCCTGTTGGTAATGAATTGACGTTCCGATCTCTGGCTGTCCGGGTCAGCGCGGTGCCTCGACATTGAGCACACGTCCAAGGCCGAGAAATCGATTGGCGAGTGCCAGCAGAGAAGCGGTCGTCGCGATGTAGATGACCGACAATGCCGCCAGCGTCGGGTCCGCGAATTCCCTGACGTAGTTGTACATCGCCACGGGCAGCGTCTGCGTCGCCTGCGTGGTCACGAACAGAGAGGCGGTAAACTCGTTGAAGGACAGGATCGCGGCAAACAGCCAGCCGCCGAACAACCCTGGGATCATCAGCGGTACGGTAATGGTCCACACAACGCGAAGAGGCGACGCGCCCAGACTGGCGGCGGCAAGTTCGATCCGTTGTTCCAGGTTTTGCAGCGATACATAGAGGCTTCGCAGCACGAAGGGCAGCACCAATACGATATGGCAGAAGATAACCAGCGCGTATCCCCGGCCCAGGTTGAACTGCGATACCAGCATCAGCAAACCAAGGCCGATGGTGAAGTGCGGAATGAACAGCGGTGACAGCAAGACCCCTTCAATGACGCGTTTGAAGCGAAACTCATAGCGATTGATGGCGATGGCCAAGGTGGTGCCGATGACCACGGCCAAGGTCGATGCCCAGGCCGTAACGATCAGCCCTGCCTGGAATCCGTTGCGGAAATCCGGGTAGCTGACGGCTCGTTCAAACCAGCGCAGGGACCAGCCTTTTGGCGGGAAAAACAACACCGACGTGCTGCTGAATGAAGAGATGATCACCACCACCGTCGGCAGCAGCACGAACATCAGGATCAACGCGACCAGCAGACGGCCCGCGTATCCCAGCCATTTGTCTCGATTGGAGCGGGTCATCTCAATGACCTCCTACGCTTTGCAGTGAGCGGGTCGCACGCTTCAGCGCGGCCAGCAACAGCAAGGTCAGCACCAGGCCGGCGACGCTCAAGGCGGCAGCGAAAGGGAAGTTCAGCGACGAAAATCCCAGCTGATAGACGAGGGTGGCAACGGTACTTACCTTTCCGCCGCCGATGAGTTGCGGTGTGGCAAAAGCACTGAAGGTCCAGGCGAAGGCGGTGGTCACGCTGGCCACGATGCCCGGCAGCGACAGCGGCAGGGTGACTGTCAGGAAAGCCCGAATCGGTCCTGCACCGAGACTGGTGGCTGCTTTCTCGTAGGCAGTGTCGATGTGCGAAAGCCCGGTGGCGAGCATCAGGATCATGATGGGCATGGTCACGTGGACCAGTGCCAGCACGACCCCGGTGTTGGTGAACATCAGCTGCAGCGGGCGATCTATCACGCCCATGGCCATTAGCAGACTGTTGAGAAAGCCACTGTTACCCAGGACGATGATCCAGGAATAGGTGCGCACGACCTCACCCAGAAACAGGGGGGTAATGGCGATGATGAGGATGCAGGTCTTCAGCCATGCGGTTTGCGTGCGAACCAACGCGTAGGCCAGGGGATAACTGAGCAGCAGGCCGAACAATGCTGTCTGAAAACTCAGGTATACCGTATTGAAGAAGGCATCGGCATAGAGGCCTTTAAGCATGCCTTGGAAGTTATCGAGGGTGAGGCCGCCGACCTCCAGCGAGCCGGGCACGTACGCGCGCACGCTGTACTGCAGCACAGTCAGCATCGCGATGGTCAAGCCGAGTGCCGTTAGCGCCGAGGGCAGTATGAACCATCGGACGAATACGGGATTACGAGTCATGAGCGTTTCCGTTGAATGCGGGCGCTGACAGTGCCCGCCACAGATGGGCTGGGATGAGAAGGGCGCGAGGAATGCCCGCGCCCGTGCCGGCGATCAGTGCGCCATGATGTTTTCTGAGAACCACTTGCGCCATTCGGCTGTTTTCTCGGCGCGCAGCTTGGGATCGATGTTCAGGGTGGCGTCCCACTGGGCCTCGGTGGTCAGCATCCCTGGGAGCTTGGCGATCTCGGGGTCGACCGTGGCATTGGTCACCACCGGGCTGCCTCGATTGATCTCGGCGATCTTCGCCTGCACATCGGGCGACAGGGCGATATTCATGAATTGGTAGGCCAGCTCAGCCTGCTTGGTGCCCTTGTTGATGCCCATCGCATCGACCCCGAGCACGGCACCCTCTCTGGGCATGGCCAGCTCGATCTCCACGCCTTCCTTGATCATGTGGTATGCGTTCATTGACAGCAGCACCTGAACAGGCGTCTCGCCAGTGGCGATCAGCTGCTGACTGTTGGCGTCGTTGGTGTAGTAGGACTTGATGCTGGGGAGGAGGGCCTTCAGCTTGTCCTGACCTTTTTCCCAGGTGCCGGCGTCGGCATCGGACAGCTCTGCGGACACGGCGATGATGTGGCTGGGGTCGAAGTCCGGCAGCGCCAGGGTACCTTTCAGCTCGGGCTTCCAGAGGTCGTTCCAGCTGTCGAAGGTTTCGCCGGCGGGCACCATGTCAGGGCGATAGCCAATCGTGTAGACGTAGCCCCACACCCCGATATGCCCTGGGCTCAGCTGCGCCTGTTGGACCAGATTCTTGGCATTGGGGATCTTGCTCATGTCGAGCGTTTCGAACAGGCCGTCATTGGTGTAAAGCCAGCCGACGTGAGAGGTGGTGAACGTCAGGTCGGTCTCGGCGGTGCCCGCCAGCTTGGCCTTGTTCAGTCGATCGATGGTACCGCCTGTCACGTACTCGACCTCGACGCCGGTCTGCTTGGTGAATTCAGTGCCGATGGCTTCGTCAATGAGGTCGCGGAAGCTTCCGCCCCAGGTACTGACAACCAGTTTGTCAGCAGCACTGGCGTTCGCTGTAACCAGCATGCTGGCACTCAACACGGTCAAGGCAATGGCTTTGCGCATTTTTTGCTCCTAGTGAATGGGGCGAGCGTTCTAGCGTTGTGAATGTCGCGCCGCGATTTCTTTTCGAATCAATGGGCGTTCGCGCCGCCCCTAAATGGGGCATCAGTAGGCCTGGCGCGATAGGTCAATAATGGCGCTGGGCAGCGATTGCGGTAAAACAGCCTTTACCATGCCGCTGCGTAGGAATTTCCGATGCAGCCCTGGGTCGCGGTTTGCCACGCTCGCAGACCGGCCCGGGAAGTGCATCGCGTCGGCAGGTGATGCGCGGATGTTCGCCTGTACATGACCGGGCGCAGACTTTGCATCACCGATAGAGGCCGAGGCTTCTCTCGGCCAGCTCAGTCATGAATGAGAGTCCTTATGCTTAGTCGAATCACACAGCGGCAGCTGGAGTACTTTGTTGCTTCAGGTGAGGCCGGTAGCCTCCTGGGAGCCTCGGAGCGTCTTCATGTGTCGTCGCCGTCGATCTCGGCGGCAATCAGCCACATCGAATCCGAGCTGGGCGTGCAATTGTTCGTTCGGCACCATGCCCAAGGTGTGTCGCTGACGGCGATCGGGCGTGAAGTGATGAAGGAAGCCAAGCTGATCCTCGATCAGATGAGCAACCTCTACACCATTGCGTCTGAATCGTTGAATACCGTTCGCGGGCCGCTGCGAGTGGGCTGTCTGGAATCGCTGGCACCGATGCTTACGCCCGAGCTGGTATTTGGCTTCGGACGGGCCTTCCCCGGGGTGCGGATCACCCAGTTCGAGGGCCACCACGAGCAGTTGCTGGGCAAGCTGCGTAGCGCCGACATCGACATCGCCTTGACCTATGATCTGGTTGCCAGCGACGACATTGAATTCCACGCGCTGGCGCAACTGCCGCCCTACGTCATGGTCAGTGAGCACCACCCGCTGGCGAACCTGTCGGCGGTCACGCTGAACGATCTTGAGACCCATCCGATGGTCTTGCTGGATATCCCCTGGAGTCGTGAGTACTTCCTCAGCCTGTTCATGCCGGCTGGGGTCACGCCAAATATCGTGATGCGGTCGAGCAACCTCGAAGTGGTCCGTGCCATGGTCGCCAACGGGGTCGGCTATAGCATCGTGAACGTCCGACCCAAGGCCAACCTGTCGCAGGACGGCAAACGCCTGATCCGCGTTCGTCTGGCCGGGGAGCACCGCCCAATGCGGCTGGGCTACGCGGTGGCGAGAAATGCGCAGCTGTCGCGCGTCGTCAGTGCCTTTGCCGAGCGTTGCCGGATGTTCGTCTCCGATCAGTACATTCCCGGCATGGCGGCCCCGAGCTTTTTCGATCCGTACTCGGTGCGGGTACTCAGGGGTGTCGTGTGATGCCTCAGTAACCGCGTGCAGGGTCGATCTGGTGCAGGACGGTTTCGCCGCGTTGCAGGCGCTCGATGTTATCGGCGATCTGTCTCGCCGCCGAGTCAGGAATCGCCACCGACGCCAGATGCGGCGTGATCAGTACATTGTCCAGGCCCCATAGCGGATCTTCCGGTGGCAGGGGCTCGCGATCGAAGACATCCAGCGTGGCCTCGGCAATTCGTCCGCTGGTCAGCGCTTCGGTCAGCGCCTGCTGATCGACCACGGCGCCGCGCGAAACGTTGATGAAGCAGCTGCCCGCCGGCATCAGTGCCAGTCGTTCGGCCGTCAACAGGCCGCGGGTTTCCTGGGTCAGCGGAAGCATCACGACCAGGATGTCGCTGCTGGCGATGAAGCGGTCCAGGCTGTCCATCCCACTGCAGCAGGTGACGCCGTCGAGCTGTTTGGCGGAGCGCGACCAGCCGCGCACGTCAAATCCCTGCCGAACCAGTTCCGCTGCCGCATAAGCGCCTAGCTCGCCCAGGCCCAGCACACCCACACGCATGGTTTCCGGTAGCCGCGGATGCAGATAATGCCAGCGCCGCTCGCGCTGGGCGCGTTCGAAGGCTGGAATGTCCCGGGCATAGCGCAGCACGGCGAACAGGACATAGCTCGCCATCATGCGGCCCATGTTCGGGTCCGATAAACGGGTAATGGGGATGTCGGGTAGGTCGTCCCGGCCGACCAGCGAGTCCACGCCAGCCCCCAGGTTTACCAGCAACCGGAGGTTGCGGTAGCGTGCGAAGAACCCTTGGGGCGGCTTCCAGGCCAGCGCATAGAGCACCTGGTCCGGGTCGTCGATGTCCTGCTCCTGACAAAACCTCAGGGTAGGTAGCAGGGGGGAAAGCAGCGCCTGCCACTCTTCGAAGCTGTCGAATTGGCTGTAGAACACCAATGTCGGAGTCATGCTCGAGCCTCCAGCAATTCAGTAACCGCCGTCAGCGCCAGGCGATAGCCCATCGCGCCCAGCCCCGCGATGACGCCAGTGGCCGCCTTCGATACGTAAGAGTGATGGCGGAAGCTTTCACGCTTCCAGATGTTGCTCATGTGCGCCTCGATGATCGGTCCGTCGAAGGCCAGCAGCGCATCCAGAATCGGCACGGAACTGTAGGTCAGCCCGGCGGCGTTGATGATGATGGCATCGGCGTTCAGACGGGCTTCCTGAATCCAGTCGACCAGCACGCCCTCATGGTTGCTCTGGCGAAACTCGAGCGTCAGGCCCAGCTCGGCGGCATGACGCTGGCAACGTTGCTCGATGGTGGCAAAGCTTTCGCTGCCATAGGTGCCGTTCTTGTCCAGTCCGTAAAGGTTTGCGTTCGGACCGTTCAGGAAGAATACGGTATACGGCATGGGGGCTCCTGGTCAGGCTACCGGTCGGGTGGCGAGCATGGCGGGGTGTTGATCGAATGCTGCGAACCACGCTGCAGTGATTGGATGGGGGGCGCGCCAGTCCAGATCGGCGAAGCGAAAGTCCAGATAACCAAGGCCACAGCCAATGGCAATCAGGCCGATGTCATCGGGGCTGCGGCTGAATCCCGGCGCTTGGGTTTCGATTTCTGCCAGCGCAGCCTGAACCTTGGTGAGCTGCGAGGAGGTCCAGGCGTCCCATCGTTTTTCGGGCGGCCGTGCATGAGTTTCGTAGCGCGCCAGCAATGCCGCGTCGAGCAGGCCATCCCCCAGGGCTTGACGGGTAAGGCTGATCCAGCGCTCGCCGCCAGAGGGGAACAGCGTGCCCCCGGCAAACTCATTCAGGTACTCGCAAATCACCCGGCTGTCGTAGAGCGACAGGCCTTCAGGAGTCTGTAGGGCCGGTACCTTGGCCAGTGGATTGAACCGCGCAATGCGCTCATCGCGTTGTACCGGGTGGGCTGCCGAGTCGAGTTTCTCGATCCGATCAGCCAGCCCAAGCACATGTGCGGTGACCATCACCTTGCGGACATAGGGCGAGGTCGAGGCGTAGTACAGCTTGAACATAAGGACTCCTCTGGGCGCGCATCGCTGAGCGACGCGGCGGCTGGCGTGTTATTGCGTGCTGATGGTGAGCAGCACCTTGCCGATGTTCTGGTTCGCTTCCAGGATGCGATGGGCTTGCGCGGCCTGATCCAGCGGCAACCGTGCATGGATCAGCGGCCGTACATCCCCCGTTGCGAGCCACGGCAGCAGTTGCCCGCGGATAGCGATCGCCAGACGCGCTTTTTCTTCGCTGCTTTTGGGGCGCAACGTCGAGGAAGTCAAGCTTAGGCTCTTGCGCATCAGCGTTTGCAAATCCAGTTCGATTTTCGGCCCCTGCATGAACGACAGGCTGACATGGCGGCCTCCCGGGGCCATGGCTGCCAGATTACGTGCCACATAAGCGCCCCCCACATTGTCGAGCACGACATCCACACCGCGTCCTTGCGTGCAATCGGCAATCACGTCCACGAAATCTTCTTCGTGCCGGTCGATCGCACGCCATACCCCTAGTGTTCTCAGCGCTGCAACCTTGTGCGCACCGCCAGCCGTCGCGATAACCCTGGCGCCGGCGGCGTGGGCGCATTGAATGGCAAAGGTGCCGACTCCGCTGGCAGCGCCGTGGATCAGCACGTACTCTCCGGCTTGCAAGCGGCCGAGCTCGAACAGGTTGTGCCAGACCGTGAACGCTGCTTCCGGTACACCTGCAGCCTCTTCGAGTGGCAGGTTTGCCGGCACGGGCAGGCAATGCGCGGCCGTCGCGATGCAATATTCGGCGTAGCCGCCGCCATTAAGCAGGGCCATGACCCGGTCGCCTGGAGCGATATCGCTCACGCCGTTGCCGACGGCAATCACGGTTCCGGCGGCTTCCAGACCAAGAACATCGGTGGTGTCAGGCGGCAGCGGTGCGCCGCTCCGCTGCATCAGGTCCGGGCGATTGACGCCCGCCGCTGCCACTCGAATCAGCACCTCTCCGGGCCCTGCATCGGGCAGCGCGCGCGGTACGCATTCCAGCACTTCGGGGCCGCCCGGCTGGCGGGCAATCACGGTATTCATCGTTTCAGGGCGCAGGGTCATCACATACTCCGATTCAACGGGCCGACTGAGTGTCGGCGGCGAAGGCACAAACGCCCTCGTCATCGAAAGCCAGTCCTGCTACTGCACCGACCGGCCAGCGAGTCAGTGCGTCGAGGCCGGACTGGCGCACGAACAGACGGGCCTGGCCCAAGGCGGGAACGTCCAAATGAATGTCGACGTGGTCGCCTTGGAAGACATGGTTGACCACCGTCCCGGTGAGCAATTGCCCGTTTCCCAATGCCACCAGACGAATGTTTTCCGGACGCACGTACACGTCCAGGCGCGAACCGACCGAAGCGTGCACTCGATTGGCAGGCAAGCGAAGCCTGGCGTCTCCCAGCTCCAGGCAGGCGCTTTCGTCCCGACTCAGGTACCGACCGGGCAGGATGTTGGCGTCGCCGACGAAACCGGCCACAAACGGATCTTCCGGGTTGCGGTAGATCGCGTCCGGGGAGCCGATTTGCCGTATATGGCCGGCGGACATGACCACCACGCGGTCGCTCATACTCAGGGCTTCGCTCTGGTCATGGGTAACGAAGACGGTCGTTACGCCCAGCTTGCGCTGGATTTCCTTGAGCTCGATCTGCATGGAGAGCCGAAGGTTCTTGTCCAGTGCAGAGAAGGGTTCGTCGAGCAGGAGCACCTTGGGGCGAATGACCAACGCGCGAGCCAGCGCAA
This sequence comes from Stutzerimonas stutzeri, assembly GCF_009789555.1. Lineage (NCBI taxonomy): Bacteria > Pseudomonadati > Pseudomonadota > Gammaproteobacteria > Pseudomonadales > Pseudomonadaceae > Stutzerimonas > Stutzerimonas stutzeri. Next base: position 3,234,389 of record NZ_CP046902.1, on the reverse strand, counting down.
CCCGTTGTTGCTGACCGCCGGATAGCTCCCGAGGCTTTCGCTCGCCATATCCACTCAGCTTTACCAGTGCCAGCGCCTGCTCTACACGCTCGGCGATTTCGGCCTTGGGAACGCCGCGCATGCGCAAACCGTATCCCACATTCTTTGCCACGTTCATGTGGGGGAAAAGTGCGTAGTTCTGGAAAACAATGCCGATTTCTCTTTGATAGGCCGGCGTTTCGGTAACAAGCTGGCCATCGATGAAAATCTCGCCGTTGTCGGCTTCGGCGAATCCAGCCATCAGGTTCAGCAGGGTGGTCTTGCCGCATCCCGAAGGCCCGAGCAGCGTAACGAACTCGCCTTCCTGGATCTTGAGTGAAACCTTCTGCAGTGCAATCGAATGACCGAAGCGCTTCAATACGCCGTCCAGCTGAACGGCGGTACAGGTCCGGGAAGACATTGATGTTTCAGTATCGTACGTAGAGGAAACAGGCTTGATCAGTGCAGTCGCCATGGGCGCTCCGGTATTGAATGGGCTTGGGATCAGGCGACGGGCCAATCGTCGGGGATGACGGCAATGACATCGATTTCCATCAGCCACTGCGGCTGGGCGAGCCCCGATATCACCAGCCCGGTAGAAATCGGAAATACGCCCTTGAGCCATCTGCCGACTTCCTGATAGACGGGCTCGCGGTAACGGGGGTCGACGATGTAGGTGGTGGTCTTGACGATATGGGACAGGTCAGAGCCTGCTTCTTCGAGTAACTGTTTGACGTTCTTCATCGCCTGCTCAGCCTGGGCTTTCGGGTCACCCAGCCCGACAAGGTTGCCCTCGAAGTCGGTGCCCACCTGACCGCGTACATAGACCGTGTTGCCTGCACGCACGGCCTGGCAAAGGTCGTTGTCCAGCGCTTGATTGGGGTAGGTCTGCTTGGTGTTGAACATGCGGATGCGGGTATGAGTCGGCATGGCTGAAACTCTGTGTCTACGGATGACCAAGCTTCACATTGCGCTCCAGGCAGCGAAACCAGCATTTACGTCGGGTAGTGCTTAGGAAAATCTGAAGCCGGTAGACATGACCTGCAATGCAATACGAGCGTGGCCCGGCAAGCGCGTCCAGTTTGGAAAATCGATAATCGGCCAAGAGCGGACGGAGGCGCACGGTAAAAATGCTGGAAAGCGCCACTCTAGGCGCCCGCGTTCTTTGCTCTACAACTTGGCGATTGAAACTTCCGTGGATTTAACGAACGCGATAACCTCGCTGCCGATACCTAGTTCAAGCTCCTTCACGGAACGCGTGGTGATCACGGATGTGACGATCCCGGCTGCGGTCTGTACGTCGATTTCCGACAGGACATCGCCGTGAACGATTTCCCGAATTGTGCCTTTGAATTGATTGCGCACGTTGATTGCTTTAATGGTCATGGTGTTGCTCCTTTCGATCGGGAGGGGGTTCGAGCGTGAATCAGAGCGCCCAGCGCAACTGCGTGGGCAAGAGGGAAACGGGCTCCGCTTGCGGCGGGGGCTCCGGCAGCGCGAGCACGCGGTTGAGTACCTGTTCCTCCAGCACTGCCAGGGCCGCCGCGCCTCGATTGCGTGGATGGGGGATATCAATGATGAGGTCGAGGCCGATGCGCCCCTCTTCGATGAGGATGACCCGGTCTGCCACTGCCACTGCCTCGCTGACATCGTGGGTGACGAGCAGCACGGTGAAACCATGCCGTTGCCACAAACGTTCGATCATCTGCTGCATTTCGATGCGGGTAAGCGCATCCAGCGCACCGAGTGGCTCATCGAGTAACAGCAAACGTGGTTGATGAATCAACGCACGAGCCAGTGCGACGCGCTGTTTCTGCCCGCCGGACAATGCCGCCGGCCAATCATTGGCACGGTCGGCCAGCCCAACCGCTGCCAGCGCGTCTGCAGCTTTCAGGCGCCAGTCTCCGCTCAGACCCAGGCCGACGTTATCGATCACCCGCTTCCACGGCAGCAGCCGAGCGTCCTGAAACATCAGGCGAATATCGTCGCGCACGCTCTCGAGGTGAGCGCTGCCAGCGGTCAATGCACCGCGACTCGGCTGTTCGAGTCCCGCCAACAGGCGCAGCAGTGTGCTCTTGCCGCAGCCGCTACGACCAACCACGGCGACGAACTGGCCGGCCGGGATGCGCAGGTCGATCCCTTTCAACACTTCGCGTTGAGCGAATGATTTGGCGAGCCCTTCGATACCGAGTGCGAGACCTTGGCTAATACTGTGCAAAGCGGTCATTGCGCACCTGCCTTGGCCTGGTAGGCCGGATGCCAACGCAGCCAGGCACGCTCCAGACTGCGAGCGGCAAGGTCGGCCAGCTTGCCGAGCACCGCGTACAGCAGGATCGCCAGTACCACCACATCGGTCTGCAGGAACTCGCGCGCATTCATTGCCAGGTAGCCGATGCCGGCGTTGGCTGAGATGGTTTCAGCGACGATCAGAGTCAGCCACATGAAGCCGAGGGCGAAGCGCACGCCCACGAGAATTGACGGCAGCGCGCCGGGCAGGATCACCTGGCGGAACAGCGCAAAGCCCGACAGCCCATAGCTGCGCGCCATTTCCACAAGCGCAGGGTCGACGTTGCGGATGCCGTGGTAGGTATTCAGGTAGATGGGGAACAGCGTGCCCAGCGCGACGAGGAAAATCTTCGCGCTCTCATCGATGCCAAACCACAGGATCACCAGAGGAATCAGCGCAAGGTGCGGCACGTTGCGGATCATCTGCACACTGCTGTCCAACAACCGCTCGCCCCAACGCGACAGACCGGTGATAAAGCCCAGCAGCAACCCAATACCGCCGCCGATGGCAAAGCCGATTCCGGCACGCCAGCCGGAGATGGCCAGGTGCGTCCAGATTTCACCGCTGCGCAGCAGCTCCCAACCGGCAGCCAGTACCGCACTGGGCGCCGGCAGGATGCGCGTAGACAGCAGCCCGAAAGCCACCGCGCCTTGCCAGGCGGCGAGCAGCACGACCGGCAGGGCCCACGGCGCCAGGCGTTGCCCAAAAGAATTGAAGGTCATGGTTTGCCCCATATTTTCGTGAGTTCATCGACGTAACGTTTGCAACTGTTCGCTTTAACCAACGGCTCGCTGTTTCGCCGGGCCGACGACAACAGACGGGCCCTGCAAATCGTTGGGTGGGCTTCAGTCCACCAATGGCCTGGTGCCACGGCGGTGACTAACGCCCACCCTACGATGCTGCACTCAGCTCGCCGCGGCCGCTTTCGGCAGGATGTCGCTGGAGATCATCTCGCCGAACGGGCTGACATAACCGCGGCTCGCTGGGCGCTCGGGCTGAGCGATGTCGAGATGCGGGAAGAGCAGTTCGGCAACCCGATAAGCTTCTTCAAGGTGCGGGTAGCCAGAAAAAATGAAGGTGTCGATACCAAGGTCGGCGTATTCCTTCACGCGCGCGGCCACCGTCGGTCCGTCGCCTACCAGTGCAGTGCCAGCCCCGCCTCTCACCAGCCCGACCCCGGCCCAGAGATTCGGCGCCACCACCAACCTGGCGCGATCGCCGCCATGCAGTGCCGCCATGCGCTGTTGACCAACCGAATCGAAGCGCGCCAGCGAGGCCTGCGCCTTATCGATGGTGTCGTCATCGAGATGGCTGATCAGCCTGTCGGCGGCAGCCCAGGCTTCATCGTTCGTCTCGCGCACGATCACATGCAGGCGGATGCCGAACCGCACCGTGCGGCCATGACGAGCCGCGCGGGCACGTACGTCAGCGATTTTCTCTGCCACTGCCTCCAATGGCTCGCCCCAGGTGAGATATAGCTCGACCTGCTCGCCGGCCAGTTCGTGGGCCGCTTCGGAGGAGCCGCCGAAATACAGCGGAGGACGCGGCTGCTGGATCGGCGGATAGAGCAGCTTGGCGCCTTTGACCTGCAGATGCTTGCCCCGGTAGTCGACCGATTCGCCCTCCAGCACCCGCCGCCAGATGCGGGTGAACTCCACAGATGCTTCATAGCGCTCGGCGTGGCTGAGGTTCAGCCCATCGCCGGCCAGCTCATCCGGATCACCGCCGGTGACCAGGTTGAACAGCGCACGGCCATTGGACAGCCGGTCAAGGGTTGCCGCCTGGCGTGCCGCCACCGTTGGCGAGATGATGCCGGGCCGCAGGGCCACCAGGAATTTCAGGTTCTGCGTCAACGGAATCAGGGAGGCCGCTACCAGCCAGGAGTCTTCGCAGGAGCGACCAGTAGGGATCAGCACACCGCCATAGCCGAGGCGGTCTGCAGCCTGGGCGATCTGGGAGAGATAACCGTGATCGACAGCACGGGCGCCTTCGGCGGTGCCCAAGTACTTGCCGTCACCGTGGGTGGGCAGAAACCAGAATATGTTCAAGCTCATGAATATGGCTCCGAATCGATAGGCTCGCCGCAGCGAACCAGGGTTGGATGACGTTTATTCCGCGTATTGGGCGATGCTCTTTGGCGCCGTCCAGATCACGTCCTGAATGACGAGCTTCTTCGGAATAAGCCGGAGCGTGGTGAAGGTGTCGGCGATGTCCTGCTGCGCCCGCACTACCACCGCATCGATCGGCTTGGCGCCATAGCCCTGACGAATTACGGCCTTGCGGGTGATCTCGCTGGACAGACCGAGCAAAGGCGCCACCTGGGATGTCGCCTCATCAATGTTGCCCTCGACCCAGTGGCCGATATCGCGGATTTCCTCGATCAGCGTGGCAACTACTTTCGGATGGTCTTCAGCGAAGGGACGCGCTGCCAGATAGAACTGGTGGTTGCTTACCAGTCCCTGGCCGTCACGCAGCGTGCGTGCCTGCAATTGCTCCTCGGCGGCGGCCTGGAAGGGATCCCAGATCACCCAGGCATCAACGCTGCCGCGCTCGAAGGCAGCGCGGGCATCGGCCGGCGGCAGGTACACCGGCTGAATGTCGCTGTACTTCAGCCCGGCAGACTCCAGTGCGCGCACCAATAGGTAATGCACATTGGAGCCCTTGTTGAGCGCGATCTTCTTGCCCTTGAGCTCGCTCAGCGAGCGGATCGGCGAATCCTTGGGCACCAGGATCGCTTCCCCGGAGGGCGCCGCGGGTTCGTAGGCCACATAGAGCAAGTCAGCCCCGGCCGCCTGGGCGAACACCGGCGGCGTTTCACCGGTCACGCCAAAGTCGATGGAGCCGACGTTGAGCCCTTCGAGCAATTGCGGGCCACCGGGAAACTCGGTCCAGCGAACCTCGAAGCCCTGATCTACCAGCCGCTGTTCCAGGGTGCCGCGTGCCTTGAGCAGCACCAGCGTGCCGTACTTCTGATAGCCGATACGCAGGACGTTCGCCTGCTTCGACTGGGCCTGAGCGTGAGTAATGGCGCCGAAAGAAATGGCCGCAGCAAACAGGGCGACCAGTCCTCGACGCAAGGTGTTTGTGCGCATGGCACTCTCCTTGACAGTCTTGAGTTGGGTTCACGACCTGCTTGCCCGTTGGCGGGCGAGTAAGGCTTTGGGTTTGGCGACAGGTTTCAAGCGACAAGCCATCACGCGGAGGCTTGCGGTGCGATCAACTTGTCGAGTGTTGCTCGGTGGTTTGTACCTCTAACTTTTGTCGCTTGGCGCTATTTCTCAAATACTCCAGCGCGCGCTGGTCAGGCTTGTATGCAACAACTTCGGATCGAGCGGCTGGTGACGCCGAGCAAGGGCTGCGTATAGCTGCTCAAGCGACTCGAGCAGACGCTCGGTCAATTCAGGCGCAAGGCTGGGCAGCCGCGTGCCGTCGGCGTAGCTGATCTGCGCATCGACTGCGTATACGCCGTGCAGCATTTCCTGCGCCTTGAGCGCGGCCAGCACGGGCTTGAGTGCATAGTCCACTGCCAACATATGCGCCACGCTACCGCCAGAGGCCATCGGCAATACGACCTTGTGCGCCAGGGCGCGCTCGGGCAACAGGTCCAGCAAGGCTTTTAGAGCCCCGGAAAACGACGCCTTGTATATCGGCGTCGCGATCAGCAGACCGTCAGCCGCTTCGACATGCCCGGCAAAACGCTGCACCAGTGGGCTGTCGAAGCGGGCATGCAGCAGATCTTCTGCATCGAAATCGCGCACGCCATAGCTCACGACTTCGGTGCCACGTTGGCGCAACCAATCGCTGGCGAAATCCAGCAACACGCCGGAGCGCGAGCGCTGGCTGGGGCTACCGGCGAGAGAGACAACCAACATGTGAGAAATCCTTTTACTGATCAACGATTGGGTTGTGGAGTAAGGCGCAGATAGGGCTTCACCGCACGGTAGCCCTTCGGAAAGCGCTGCTGATGACGAACAGCGAGCGCACCGTCAGGGTGTCGTTGGCGTTCGGGTGAATGAGGTCGTTCATGGTTGCCTGCTCTGTGCCGCTGACTTGCGTGGAACCCACTATGCTCAAGACGGCAGATAAATAAAAAGAATAAATAATAATTTATTTATAACTATTCGATCTTTAAAAAGAGGCCGAAACCAACCGTCTTTGGCGCAACCGCTCATGTCGCGAGCAGGCAGACAGCGGGCTATTGGTACACCCAAGACTGCGTATCTCTTTCTCATCGACTCGACCAGGACGATGGTCGAGCGTGTCGAGGCGCAGTTCGACCTCATGCCGGAACGCCTTATCGGCGACACCGCCTATGGCATTGCCGGGAGGATGAGTCGGTCCGTCTGCTTTAGATTCAAACTGTAGAAAGGCCTGATGCAGCCGATCCCGTCAGGTCCGCGAAGCCCAGGTAATGCCTCGCAACATCTCGGATGAAATCGATCGGACTTTCGGTTATCGAACGGTACACAGGTAGAGCGCCGCTTCGACGGCTGGGCGGGCAGGGCGGCTGCATCCGACGCCGCGCTTGCTTGCGCTTGTGTGCCCGACGCCGTCATATCAACACCTCAACCTTGCCGAACCGATCGTGCTGGGGGGATGACTATAAGGATCAACCGTGTTCACGATTGACAAGTTGCTGCTTCTCGCCGCTGTCCTCATTTTACTAGGGGTGCTTTCCAGCAAGATTTCGGCCCGGCTGGGTCTACCCGTTCTGGTGTTGTTCCTGATCACCGGTATGCTCGCCGGCGAGAACGGAATCGGTGGCATCGTTTTCGACAATGCGGTGGCTGCGCACGCGCTCGGAACGCTCGCCTTGGCGCTGATCTTGTTCGACGGTGGCCTTCAAACACCCGTTTCGTCCATCAAGAGGGTCTGGAAGCCAGCTTCGCTGCTCGCCACGGTTGGCGTTCTCGTCACGGCTGCGATTGCGGGTCTGGCTGCGTCCTGGATGCTCGGTCTTCCTGTTCTGGAAGGCATGCTGCTGGGGGCGATCATCGGGTCAACCGATGCGGCGGCGGTGTTCTCGCTTCTGCGAAATGCCGGAATCCATATCAATCAGCGCTTGAAGTCGGTACTCGAGATCGAAAGCGCCTCCAACGATCCAATGGCGATATTCCTGACGGTGGGTCTGCTGGAAGTCCTGGTCAACGGCATGCCGCTAGGGTGGGGCCTTCTCCGACTGTTCCTGATGCAGATGGGCGTGGGGGCGCTGGTGGGGCTCGGCGTCGGTTGGTCGGTGCTCAGGCTGCTGAGCAGGATCAAGTTGGTCGCGACGGGTTTGTATCCCGTACTCGTCGCAGCCGGTGGACTATTGGCCTACGGGATCTCGGCCAATCTTGGAGGCAGCGGGTTTCTAGCCATTTTTGTCGCCGGCGTCATGATCGGTAATCAGAAATTCGTTTTCCAACGCAGTACATTTCTCTTCATGGACGGCCTGGCTTGGCTCAGCCAGATCACCATGTTCGTTGTGCTGGGTTTGCTGGTCGATCCGGTTTCGCTGCTGGAGGTCTGGTTCGAGGGCCTGGTCATCGCGATGGTGCTGGTTCTGATTGCGAGGCCGCTGGCGGTTGCTCCGCTGCTGGCACTGTTCGGTTTCAATCTCAGGGAAACAGCGCTTGTCTCCTGGGTCGGCCTGCGCGGATCAGTGCCGATCATTCTTGCGATCTTTCCGTTGCTCTTTGGCCTGCCCAACGCGCCGCTTATTTTTAACGTGGTGTTCTTCGTGGTATTGCTTTCGGCTACTGTCCAGGGGTCCACGCTTGCGCTCGTTGCACGCAAGCTTGGTTTGACGGAGAAGCCACCAGCAGCGCCTGCCGCCACTCTGGAGATTTCATCGCTGCAAGATGTCGACGCGGAAATAGTCGAATATACGCTTGGCAGCGATGCACGCGCTGCCGGCAGGCTGCTTTCACAGATGGCTCTGCCCGAAGGCGTCGTCGTCGCAATGGTCACACGTGGCTCTGCCGTCATACCTCCGCGCGGATCGACCCGGCTGGAAGCCGGCGATCACCTGTTTGTCGTGCTAAAGCCGATCAATCAGGTATTCGTCGATTCGGTTTTTTCGCAAGCGGTAGAAGCCTCGAGGAACGATTTGCCGGATCTTGAGCTCAGGCTGAAGGGCAGCACCAAGGTCGAGGATATATGGAACTCCTACGGCATCGATCTGGCTGCGGATAAAGGAGAAACATTGGACCAGTTGCTGAAGCAAGCCCTACACGGCAACGACAGCCCCGGCGCTGAGCTCACAGCAGGATCGGCGCTGCTGATCGTTCGCGAGCAGCTACATGGCCGTATTACCACCGTGGGCATTCAGGCGATGCCCGCCGGCCGTGGGACGGCAGCCTCGGCTCCGTCGACCTAGGGCGCGATATCGCGGCATCGGGGCGTCGAACCTTGCGCCGTACGAAGGGCGGGCGAATCGTTGAAAGCGCTCGGCGAATAGCACCCAGGCGGTTGAACCTGCCTCTGCTTTTCATATCAAGCGGCGGCGCCCGGTGTCGGGGGGCCGATCAAAACCCTCGGTTTAGTACTCGCCGCGAGAACGATCCGGGTGCCGCGACGCTCAAAGCAGAACCCTTGCACTGCTTCCGGAACGAGCCCTTGGCCAGCAATGACACAGACCCGCTCAAGCGGGTGGTCACGACCCCAATGCTGATGATCTTCATCCTGGGCGACGTCCTCGGCGCTGGGGTCTACGCCCTTGCGGGAACTATCGCCGGGCGGGTCGGTGGGCTCATATGGGCTCCGCTGCTGATCGCGCTCCTGTTTGCGTTGCTGACCGCTGCTTCCTACGCCGAGCTGGTCACCAAGTATCCGAGGGCGGGCGGCGCTGCGCTATACGCCGAGAAGGCGTTCGGCAAGCCGTGGGTGTCGTTCCTGGTGGGATTTTCCATGTTGGCTGCCGGTGTCACCAGCGCGGCGGGACTTGCGGTCGCGTTTGCTGGCGGCTATCTGCAGGCATTGGTGGACTGGTCGCCCGCTTGGGTTTGCCTCGGCTTCCTGGTCGTCGTGGGCGTGCTCAATGCCCGAGGCATCAAGGAAGCGCTCAGCGCGAATCTTGTGATGACAGTCATCGAACTCAGCGGCCTGGTCATCGTCATCGTGGCGGCAGGATGGTTCGTCGCGGGTGGAGAAGGGCGTTTCGCGCAGCTGTTGGACGGGGATTCGGCGGTGACCGCCACCTCGGTGCTGGGTGCGTCGCTGCTCGCCTTCTATTCGTTCGTCGGGTTCGAAACATCGGCGAACCTCGCTGAAGAAGTGCGGGACGTCAGCAAGGTCTATCCGCGCGCGCTGTTCGGTGCGTTGCTTATCACCGGGGCCGTCTATCTGCTGGTTGGCGTGGGGGCCGCGCTGGTACTGCCCGACGATGTACTGAAAACCGCCGATGCGCCTTTGATGGAGGTCGTTTCGGCCTCAGGGCTCGGCGTGCCGACCCAGTGGTTCGCGCTCATCGCGCTGATCGCGGTAGCCAACGGGGCGCTGCTCACCATGATCATGGCAAGCCGCCTGGCCTACGGTATGGCGCGTCAGGGGTTGCTGCCAGCGGTCATCGGGCGAGTGCTGCCGCGCCGACGGACGCCTGGAGTCGCCATCCTCGGTACTACCGCCGTTGCGATTGCGCTGACGTTCACCAGTACCTTGGCGGTCCTGGCCGAAACCGTGGTGCTGCTCCTGCTGTTCGTATTCATCAGCACGAATCTGGCGGTGCTGGTACTCAAGCGTGATCACGTCGACCATGACCATTTCAAGGTGCATTGGATTTTCCCAGTGCTGGCACTGGCCTCCTGTGCACTGCTTCTGTTACAGCAAAGCGCCGAAACATGGCTTCGTGCCAGTATCATGCTGGCCGTCGGCGGCGTGCTCCATGCAGCGTCTTCCAGGACGAGAGCCCGGCGGCTGTCCGATGGAGGGCGGTAGGTTGTCTGAGTGTGTTGCGGTTATGCCTGCCATTGGCAAGGCTGACCTGATCGCTGTTTCCTGTAACCGCTTACTGACTCCGGCGAGCCGTAGGCCCAACGAGGCCTCACTCAGCCGATGGGCCTTGATCTAGGATTCTATTTTTGTGTCGATACGCACCCGTCTGGTCTGGCTGGTCATTGCCGTCATTGCTCCGGCACTTGCATTTGCGTTTTACGCGACCTATTCGATTTACAAGGCGCAGGCGTCCCAGGTCGACCAAGGCATGTACGAGACCGCCCGCGGGGTCGCCCTGGCGGTCGACCGGGAGCTGGAACGATACGAAGCGATCGTAACCACACTCGCGGCCTCGCCGACGTTGATAAACGGCGACCTGCGTGGATTTCACGACCGGCTGCAACAGACCGTTCAGCCAACCGGCGCGGGTGTGACGATCTTCGATCCAGACGGCATCCCCTTGGCCGACTCGGATTATCCCTACGGCGATCCGTTGTCTATGCCGCCAAGCCTCCCGGCCTTCGAAGACGCTCGCCTGCTGGACGTCAGTCCGATGTTCCTCGACCCGGTGACCCAATCGTACAGCGTGGCCATCCACCGCCCAGTCGTACGCGACGGTCGTATCCGTTACTACCTGACCATGAAGTTCCCGGTCACAGACATGGCGGCACTGCTGGACGCACAAGAGCTGCCGGAACGCTGGCTAGGCGTGATTCTCGACCAAGCCCATACCATCGTCGCGCGCAGCCACAACCCGATCGGCCACGTGGGTGAGCCCGCTACTGATGACTTCGTCGCCAAGCTGAAGGCGTCGCACGTTCGCGATGGCAAGGTACGGTCCGTCACGCGCGACAGCCAGGAGGTGGTGACCTTCTTTAGCCGCGCTGAAGCGTCGGGCTGGACCGTACTGATCGCGATCCCCAGGCAAGACCTGCTCGCCAGCGTGCTGGCCCCGATCGGGACGGCTGCGCTAGGAATCCTCGCGGTGCTGGCGCTGGCTATCGGGCTCGCTGTTGCCGTCGGTCGCACGATCACAAGCCCTCTGGCAGCACTCGACCGAGCCGCCGGCGCGTTGGCGCGCGGCGAGGTGTTCGAGGCGCCTCGCACCGGCATAGAAGAAACCGACCGCACTGCCCAGGCTCTGGCCCTCGCCAGCGTGACGCTCCATCGCTCGAGCCAGGAAATGGCCGAGCGAGTAGAGGAGGCGGTGGCACAGGCTGAGCGTTCCCAACGGGCGCTGCTTCAGGGCCAGAAACTCGAAGCGCTGGGCAACCTGACTGCCGGAATCTCACACGAGTTCAACAACCTTCTGCAGAGCATGACTGTCGGATTGCAACTTGCCGATATGCTGAGCACGAACCCCAGGGCCAAGCGCTCGATCGAGGCCTGCCAGCGGTCGGCCCAGCGGGCTACCCGTCTTACGCGCCACCTGATGACCTTCAGCCGAAGCCGCACCGGCGATGTCGAACAGGTTGACCTGCGTGCGCTTATTCTGAGCATGCGCGAGCTTCTGACGGGCGTCCTGCCCAATCGGGTAGTCCTGGAACTCGATTTGCCAGACGGCGCCTGGCCAACCGCCGTCGATCCGGTGCAGTGCGAACTCGCCATCCTCAACGTCGCGATCAATGCACGCGACGCCATGCCCGACGGTGGCCGGTTGACGATCAGACTTCATAGTCAGACGTTCGCGCATGGCAACCCGCTGGGCGTGCCGGCCGGCGCGTACCTGTGTGTCGACATCAACGATGACGGCTGCGGAATGAGCAAGGCAGTGGTGGTCCGAGCGTGCGAGCCGTTCTTCACCACCAAGGCAATTGGACAAGGTACCGGACTGGGTCTTGCCCAGGTCTACGGCTTCGCTAGTCAGTCAGCGGGCACCGTTGCGATCGAGAGCGAAGTCGGCGAGGGCACCCGCGTGACCCTCGTGCTGCCGCGCGTCGAGCACCAGGCGCTCGCGACGGCTCCGCTGGTGGAGTCGCTGGCACGTGCGGCCCGCACGGCCCGGGTGCTGCTGGTCGATGACGATGCCGACGTGCGCGACGTCGTGGTATCGATGCTCGAGGAATTGGGTTATCAGGTCGACGAGGCGCAAGATGCCGATCAAGCCCTGGCGAGATTGGCCGACACGAGTCGGCCCCGCATCGATGTGCTTCTGTCCGATATCGTGATGCCCGGTCGACTGGACGGGGTGGCGCTCGCCAAAAGCGCGCAACGCCTGTACCCGGACCTGCGGATCATATTGGCGACCGGTTACACGGAGCACATCGTCACCGATTACAAGTTCCGCGTATTGCCCAAACCCTTCACCAGCCAGACCCTCGCCGACGCGCTACTCGACGCGCTCGGCACCGACGCTCTTGCTCGATAACGCCTGATACGAAATCCCCGGCGTGTGTCGTGATAGCCAGACTGTCGGCGTCTGTCCGTCACGCCAGCTCCACGCGATTCCGGCCGTTCGCCTTGCCTCGATACATGGCCTGGTCTGCTCGAGTGAAGGTGTGTTCGATGGTTTCATCGTCACGCTTGATTGCCGCACCGACGCTCGCGGTTATGGTGATGGCGTTCGCGCCACACACGATCGGCTTTTCCAGCAGCATCAGCCGAACACGTTCAGCCAGCATGTGCAACTCCTCAGGCTGATTGACCTGTACCAACACGGCAAACTCTTCGCCGCCCAGCCGGATCAGCATATCGTCGGCGCGCAACACGCCCTTTAGCCGGCGAGCGGTATGCACCAGTACCTGATCGCCGGTCGCATGGCCGTAGCGATCATTCACCGACTTGAAATGATCCAGATCACAGCACAACACCCCGACCATCTTCCCGTCCGACAACGCTTGATTGAGCAAGACGGGCGCCAGATGTTCCAACCCCATCCGATTCCAGGCGTGAGTGAGCGGGTCGGTCATCGCTCGCATCCTCTCGGCATCCAGGATTTTGTATAGCTCGCGAATGTGAGTGTTCTGCACGCGCTGAAATACGTAGCCCTCCGCGAGCGTCGCGAGATCCTTCAGCATCGCCTGCTCGGCCGTGTTCAATTGACGCGGCTGGGGATGGAACAGGCAGAGCGTGCCAATCGGAAACCCGTTGATGACGATGGGGCGTCCGGCATAGAGCCGCACGCGCGGCGCACCGGTCACCAGAGGATTGTCACTGAAGCGCGGATCATCCAGTGCATCCGGAACGATCAGCGAACCGGACTGCAGGATCGTATGGCTGCAAAAGGAGATATCCCGCGGCGTCTCGCTGATATCCAACCCTTGCCGTGCCTTGAACCACTGGCGATCACGGTCGATAAGGCTGAGGAGCACCGTTTCGACACCAAAAGCGGTCTGGGCAACCCTCACCAGGGTATCCAGATGCACATCGGCGGCGGTGTCGAGCAGGTTCAGGCAGTCCAGCGTGTACTGCCGTAGCGCTTCGTCTGGGTGCGGCGGTGCGATAAGCATCTCGATACCGAGTCATGGACTTGCAAGGATCGTAGCAGTGGCGCGAAGCGCTGGCCATGAAGTTGTAGCGCGGAGCAACATCGGTTCCGGCCAATTCCAGCGTGGCGCCACCCGCAGAAGCGGCGAGATAGTGCTTATCGTTAATCGGCCCCGATCAGCGACGTACCCGCTATTTCATAGCATGTTGGCGGGCAATGGAATGTCGCGGTCACGCCCCTTGATCATGTCGGCGCTTGATCAGGCTGTGTGAAAAGACGACATGGGATAACCTTGCACCACGAATCAACCATGAAGCTGTGAACTAAACGATGGGTTTTGAACAACTAGCTGAGCTACGCGACCGCCTGCGGGCCGAAAAAATGCAGGAAAAGACGGACAGTACGAAGCCGGGTACGCGAAAGCCTTCTCCGAAGGCGAAGCCTCGCGAGCAAGATCCCGCGATCGAAGCGATCTGGCGGTTGCAGAAGCGCTTTCCGTTGGCGTTCCCGGTCAATCCGGCCCCCAAGGTTCCGCTGAAGGAAGGCATTCTCAAGGATGCCGAGCAGCACCTGGAGCTGCTTGGAATATCCAGCGAACAGCTCAAGCAGGGCATCGCTGTTTGGTGCCGAGGAAGCCGATATTGGGCAAGCATGACGGAGAATGCGCCGCGCGTGGACCTGAACGGCGAGGCAGTGGGCGTCGTGACGGCCGCTCAGGCGCTGCATGCCAGGCAGCAGGCCAAGCGGCAGCGTGGACAAGCACGACGTCATCCGAAAAAGCCTAAAGAGCCTGTAGAAGACAAGGCTATCGACACCGCTGTGGAACAGACCGCGGATTGACATCACGCGCGCTCGGCATGACGCGGGCGCGCCACTGACAAATGGCGCGACGCGATGATGAGGCGGCACTGCCCGATGGCAGGGCCCGCCTGTCGGATGTGCCCGTTCGCCGGTTTTGCCACGAGCATGACGACGCTGCATGGCGGTGGCCAGGGCACGCGGGCGGCTTATGCGCGACCGATCGACGACAGATGATCGTCTCCCGCGGCGCTATGCATAGGAGGTCGGCTGGCGCCGATCGGAGTGGCGGCATTCGCCCCAACAGCTGCCGCCTGCAGGCGAAAAGCACCCTGGCTGCGCATCAACGCCGAATGGTCAGCCCGATGACGCGCGACACGACCAGAGCGATGTACATCAGTCCTGCAATCTCTTCGAACATCACCAGCGCCCTCGCCACGGGTCGGAGCGGCAAAATGTCGCCGAGGCCGACGCCGGACAGAACGGTGACGCTGAGAAAGAGTAACTCCAACCACGAACGCGGCTCGTCGGGCTGCAGCTGGCCGACGAAACTGCCTGGAGCGAGCAGTTGGCAGGCGGCGTAGGCATAAGCGAATGCCCATGCCAGCAGCGTGAAAGTCGCGCCTACGGCGAACAGCTCGTCTGTGGTGGTGCGCTGATCCTCGATCATGTAACCGATCAGCCCGGCCGCTGCGTAGAAATAGAACACGGACTCAAAGACGACCAATGCGATTCGCAGATTTGGCGCGGCAGTCAATTCGGCGGCCACCGTGAGCACGAGTATCGCGGCAGCCAGGAAGAAAGCCACCGAGTGCAGCGTCGGGCTCCGATTGACGATGCGCAGCGCCGCAACCAGAACCACCACACCGAAAGCACCGAAGGCCGCGCGCCCGAGCGGCGTATTTTCCATGAAGGGGTACAGCAGGATGCCGAGTAGCTGGATGAACAGCAGCCCGGCGGATGGATAGCGGACAAGGTAAGCCAACATTGTTTTGCTCATGGGATAAAGGGACAGCCAGGTTGCATGGACGGAAAGGGTGGCGCTGCCGTTGGAGTGTGAGCGATAGACGCAAGCGAGTCGGCGGTTGTCATTCTAGGCGTCGCGTTGCCGTTGGTATGCAGGCATTGGTGAATCGGCCGGTCGCGTGGCCGTCCGCCAATGGCGCCAGAGCGGGAATCGACTCGCAGTTGACCAATGGCAGCTTTGGACCTGAACGCCAAAGCCCCTCGATCCTCTTATCTGTACAAAGCAATGGCCGAGGAGGTGAGACATGGGCATCGAGCGCGAGGACCGGCAACCGCTGCACGAACCCCGTACCAATATCCGCGCCGAGGGCGACGACGGTGTGGTGATTCCAGGCTCAGCACCACCCTTGAGCCCTGGCCGAACGGATGTGAACCCCGATGATCAGGCGGGTGTCGATGAGCTGCCCGGCAACGAACTGGAGCGTCCGCGCGAGCAGACCGACGGCGTACCGCACGAGCGCGAAATGCCGGATGTCGATGTCGACAACGCTGAAATGGACGATTCGCCGAACCCGCGTTGACACCCGGACGGCAACGGGCCGTGTGGCAAGGCGATGTTGGGTCCGATCGTTCGGTTTCCAGCGCCAGGGTCGCGCCCGCTTATCGGTTGCGTGGCCCTGGCGACTCCGTTGGCGATATCACAAAGCGGATTGACGATGAATAAAGGTAACAGACAGCGCTGTGGCGTCGCCGTGTTCGTAGGGCTGATGGCGGGGTGCACCGCCATCGAAACCGTACCCCCGGCAGACGGCACCGATGAATACGTATTCGCTTGTACCAAAGTTGCCGGACAGCCCGGGTGCGAGACAAGGGCGCGCACGGTGTGTCCGGAGGGTTACGAAACCTTGAGTAGCGAAGAAGATTTCGATCGCAAGGAGTTGCGCGTGCGCTGTACCGTGGCAGACGAACAGGCGCGCTGATTGCGCCTACCGGTCGGCGCCTTGGCAGCCGCCGGCCGGCAGACCATCGGCTATCCGTCGATGCCCAGCAGTTGCTGGGCTTCTCCCAGTACTTCAAGCGATTGCTCATGATCGCCGGCCTGGTGCAACTTCTCACCTTCGGCGCGGAGCTCTTTGACCCGCGTGAGAATGGCCGGATCGCTGGGTGGATCGGTTTTCAGGTGCTCGTCGATCTTGGCCATGTCCATCGGGCAATGCATTGCCCAGATCGGTGTGCTGAAGGCGGCAACGGCAACGAGTAGCAGTAGGCGGCGCATGATCGTGTCTCCAGGTGAGTGGCTCCGTCAGTGCAGTATAGGGTTCGTCTGAAAACATGCAGTTTTTCGGATGCAAGGTGCGACGGGATCAAACAGGGCTGCCCGATAGTCATCGTACAACTACTGGGCTATGATACGGATTACTTCGCTTCAGAGATCGATGTGCCCCATGGAAAACCAGAGCGCTCAGCCACGCGTCCGCCGAAAGCATCGCAGTCTTGCCCAGGAACTCGTCACGGAGTTGTCCCAGCAGATACGCGACGGACTCATCAAGCGCGGAGACAAGCTGCCTACCGAGTCTGCGATCATGCAGGCCCAGGGCGTGAGCCGAACGGTGGTGCGCGAGGCCATCTCTCGCCTGCAAGCATCCGGACTGGTGGAGACGCGTCATGGTATCGGCACCTTTGTGCTCGATACCCCCAGCACCACGGGTCTTCGTATCGATCCGGCGACCATTGGCACGCTGCGTGACGTGCTGTCGATCCTTGAACTGCGCATCAGCCTGGAGGTCGAGTCGGCCGGACTCGCGGCAATGCGCCGTACGCCTGAGCAACTGGAGGCAATGCGGGCGTTCCTGGATTCGCTGCAGCAGAGCACGGCGCTGTCCAGCGAGGCCGCGGTATCGGATTTCCAGTTCCACCTGCAGATTGCAGAGGCGACCGGCAACCGCTATTTCACCGACATCATGAACCACCTCGGCACGGCGATCATCCCGCGCAGTCGGCTCAATTCCGCGCGCCTTGCGCACGATGACCAGCCGCACTATCAACAGCGACTCGGTCGTGAGCATGAGCAGATCTACGACGCCATCGCCCGTCAGGATGCCGAATCGGCTCGGGCAGCGATGCGTTTGCACCTGACCAACAGCCGCGAGCGGCTTCGCCAGGCGCATGAAGAAGCCGAGACCGACAAGGCCATTTGACGGTCTCGGACGTGTCGATCAGTAAAAGCCACGCATGCGCGTGGCTTTTTTCTGCCGACCGATGCGCCGGTCAATTCTTGCGGTAAGTCAGCATGACGATGCCGAAGATGACGATGACGCCGCCGAGAATCTGGCCGGCAGCAAGCATCTGGTCGAGTACCAGCCAGCCCATGATCAAGGTCGCCAGCGGTTCGATGTTCATCACCGGCGCGTTGCGCGGCATGTTCAGTCGCGGCACCGACATGAACAGGGTGATGAAGCCGATCCCGTAAAGTGCGACAAGCACCGCCAAGGCCATCCAGCCCGTGCTGCTTTGCGGCAACGACAGCCCACCCGGCAGCAGGCCACTGAGGCCGGCGAGGTTTGCACTGCTGAACACCACCAGCATCGTCAGCATGCTGCGCACCGAACCGCGCACCTGCGAAAGCTTGTGGTCGGTTATCCATAGGGCGGTAGCGAAGACGCTGGCCGCGCAGAAGGCCAGGGCGACGCCGAGCACCCATTC
The DNA here is from genome assembly GCF_009789555.1 of Stutzerimonas stutzeri. NCBI lineage: Bacteria > Pseudomonadati > Pseudomonadota > Gammaproteobacteria > Pseudomonadales > Pseudomonadaceae > Stutzerimonas > Stutzerimonas stutzeri. The sequence goes on along the minus strand of NZ_CP046902.1, from coordinate 3,216,276 downwards.
CGGGCCAGCGGCTTCACTGGAAGAAAGGCGTGTCGGCACTTGCAGCACGAACATCAGGCCGACCAGGATCAGTCCCATCAACAGGGCTGTGCGAGCCGTGGGCCGAGCGCCCCCCAGGGCCCAGGTCAGCAGCGCCAGCAGGATTGGAAAAACGTTGGCCACCAGCAACGCCAGTGCGACCGGAATACGCGCGACCGCCGAGTACAGGCAAATGCTCTGCGTTGCGATCAACAAGCCCAGCAACAGCTGCCAGCGCCAGGCACCCGGGGCGAGGCGAATGCTCTGGCGTTGCCAGAACACCAATCCGGCCAGGACGATCAGCGTACCCCCCGAGCGCATCAGGATCGCCAGCAGAACCCCCGCGCCGTCATCGAAGGCGACACGGGCCGCGACATGGTTGCCGGCGAATGCGCAGCCGAGGCAGACGAGTATCAGCACCGCGATATGACGTGGGAACAGAGCAGGGGCGTCGGGATGAGCTGGGGCAGACATGGCGTGGGTTCTGATCCTTAAAAAATCAAACGCCAGCCTCAGGCTGGCGCGTGGATGGTGAAGGCGTTCGGCCCGCCGGGCCGAACGGCCAGGTTTATAGCACTACGCTCGGCAACCAGAGCGAGATGGCCGGAATATAAGTCACTGCCAGCAGGACGAGGAACAGCGCCGCATAGAAGGGCAGCAGCGCCTTGACGGTGTTCTCGATCGTGACTTTGCCGATGGCCGCGCCGACGAACAACACCGCGCCTACCGGTGGGGTGATCAGACCAATGCCGAGGTTGACCAGCATGATCATGCCAAAATGCACCGGATCGACGCCGATACCTACGATCACCGGCATCAGAATGGGCGTCAGGATCAGAATCAGCGGGGCCATGTCCATCAATGTACCGAGCACCAGCAGCATCAGGTTGATGCACATGAGGATCACGTAGCGGTTGTCCGACAGGGTCAGGAACAGCGTGGTGATCTTCGATGGAATCTGCATCAGCGTCATGATGTAGCCGAAGCTGGCGGCGAACGCGATCAGGATCATCACCACGGACAAGGTACGGACCGTGCGATGCAGCAACTTGGGCAACTCCCGCCACTTGTAATCGCGGTAGATGCACATGGTCACGAAGAACGCCCAGACGACCGCGATCGAGGCTGATTCGGTCGCGGTGAACACGCCCGAGAGAATACCGCCGAGGATGATGACCATCGTCATCAGGCCCCAGAGTGCATCCACGCAGATTTTCAGCGCTTGTTTAAGCGGGACGACTTCGCCTTTTGGATAGTTGCGTACCCGAGCGAAGATCAGGCACATGGTCATCATCACGGCGCTCAACAGCAGGCCCGGCCCGATTCCGGCGATGAACAGCGAGGAAATCGAAACCGTTCCCCCCGCAGCCAGCGAATACAGCACCGAGTTATGGCTCGGTGGCGTCAGCAGGGCCTGCACCGAGCCGCTGACCGTGACTGCGGTGGAGAACTCACGCGGATAGCCTTTTTTCTCCATTTCCGGAATCAGCACCGAACCCACCGAAGCGGTATCGGCCAATGACGAGCCGGAAATCGCGCCGAAGAAGGTCGAAGCCATGATATTGACCAGCGAAAGGCCGCCGCGCACGAATCCGACCAGTACGGCGGCGAACGCCACCAACCGTCGTGACATGCCGCCTTCGGCCATGATGGCCCCGGCCAGCACGAAGAAGGGGATGGCCAGCAAGGAAAACTTGTTGACCCCGCCGGCGACCTGAATCATCACCGCGTCGAACGGGATATCGATCCACCAGGCGCCGATCAGCGCGGACAGGCCAAGTGCATAGGCGACCGGCATGCGCAGGAGAAACAGGACGGCGAAGCTGCCGAGTAGAACCAGCGCATCCATTACACCGCCTCCTTGCTGTCTTCGACCAGCTCGTAGTTGACTGCGCGTCGATGGCTCTGATCGCCGAACAGGATTCGTTCGATCACGAACAGCAGCGTAATGGCGCCGCCCACCGGGATCGGGGAATAGGTGATGCCGACACGCAACGTCGGCAACGTGCTCATGAACTGGTTCCAGGTGGCGATGCACAGCTTGACGCCCCAGATCGTCATGAACAGGCAGATGATGCCCATCAGGATCTGCACCAGCAGTTCGATATGGCGGTGCAGATGCTCGGGCAGGCGGTCGGTGAACATCGTCACCGCCATATGGGCCGCGGCCCGATAGCTGGCCGCAGCGCCAACGAAGGTGAAGATCACCATCAGCAGGATGGCCACCGGCTCGGGCCAGCCGCCACCGGAGCCCAGCACGTAGCGCGCGAAGATCCCCCAGGGGATGATCAAAGACATGACCACAATGGCCAGCCCCGCGACCCAGATACAGGTCATGTAGATCGCGTCGTTGACGCGCAGCAGCGTGTTTTTCATCAGGCTTCACCACAGGCGCGACGACGGGCGCAAACCCGTCGCCGCGAGGCTTTTCAGAGGGAACGGGTTACTGGACGGCTTCGATACGCTTGATCAGCTCGGCGTAAGGCGCGCCGTACTTCTCGCGGACCGGGGCGGTCGCATCGTAGAAGGGTTTTTTATCCACCTCGATGAAGGTCACGCCTTCTTCCTTGAGCTTGGCTTCGCTGCTGGCGGTTTTCTCGTCCCACAGCTTGCGCTCCTCCATCTGCGCTTCCTTGGCGTACTTCTTGACGATTTCCTGCTGCTCGGGGGTGAGCTTGTTCCAGGTCGCCTTGGACATCACGATCGGCTCGGGAAGAATCAGGTGACCGGTCAGCGAATAGTTCTTCGCGGCGCGGAAGTGGTTGTGCTCGAGCATGGTCGGCGGGTTGTTCTCGGCGCCATCGACCACACCGGTCTGCAGGGCGCTGAAAATTTCGCCGGTATTCATCGCCACGCCCTGCGCACCCATGGCGTTCAGGGTGTCGATGAACAGCGGGTTGCCCATCACACGAATCTTCATGCCCTTGAGGTCTTCGAGGTTGCGCACCGGCTCCTTGGTGTAGAGGTTGCGCACGCCGCCGTCCATCCATGCCAGGCCGACCATGTTGAATTCGGAGTCGGTGATCTTGTCGAGAATCTCCTGGCCGATTTCACCGTCGATCACTTTGCGCATGTGGTCGTGATCGCGGAATACGAAGGGCATGTTGAATGCGTTGACGTCCGGTACGACCGGTCCGAGTGTGCCCAGGCTGACGCGTGTCATCTGCACCGCACCGATCTGGACCTGTTCGACCACTTCCTTCTCCGAGCCAAGCACGCCGCCTGAGAACATGCGGAACTTGAGCTCACCGTTGGTGGCCTCCTCGATTTTCTTGCCCATGTTTTCCTGAGCCACGACGGTCGGATAACCGGCCGGGTGGATTTCAGCGATTTTCAGTGTCATGGCTGCATGGGCCGCGCTGGACAGGCAGAAGGCGAGGGGGAGTGCAGCGATGAGCAACTTGCGTTTGAAGTTCATGTGGATCTCCATGTTGTTGTTGTTGGTGTGCAGCGTTGGAGCGTCAAGGCCGGGCGACTGCAAGCCTGTCCTGAGTGAGTGAAACGTTAGCGAAAGCGGGGTTCCTCCAGTCCGGCGACGCCGGCGTGCAGTGCGAACAAACCGCCGGCCAGTGGCTGATCGGAGAGATCGCCGCCCGGACGGATGGACGTGACGAAGAGGGTGTCCAGGCCAGGCCCTCCGAAGGCGCACATGGCGGGTTTTTTCACCGGGACCTGCAGCGACCGATCGAGACGCCCATCGGGGGTGAAGCGGTGGATCAGTCCTGCGTCGTTGCCGCAGATCCAGTAGCAGCCATCGATATCCACGGCAGCGCCGTCAGGCCGGCCGGGATAGGCGTTCATGTCGACGAACAGACGGCGATTGCTGGGCGTGCCGCTGTCGAGGTCGTAATCGAACGCCCAGATGAGCTGTACGCCCGGATGCGAGTCGGAGAGGTACATGGTCCGGCCGTCCGGGCTGAAGCCGAGTCCGTTGGGCACGATGAAATCATTCATCTGGGCCGCCAGCGGTTCGCCACGCGCCTCGCCGTCAAGCCGATACAGCGCGCCAGCGGGGATGCCGGCAGCCATGTCCAGGGCCATGGTGCCGGCCCAGAAGCGACCCTGGCGGTCGCAGCGGCCGTCGTTGAAACGCATGGCCGCGTGGCTGTGCCGCACATCGGCGAGGCGGGTGGCGCTGAGCGTGCCGTCATCCTGCGCAACGACATCGTAGAGGCCGTCTTCCATGCCGGCGACCCAGCGATTCGCGTCGCCCTGGCGGTGTGCGATACAGCCAATCATCTGTTCGCCCGTCCAGCGGGTCACTGACCCATCCGCGGCCTTCCAGCGCAGCAGCTGGCGATTCGGAATGTCCACCCAGTAGAGCGCCTGCTCGGAGGCGATCCACACCGGGCTTTCACCGGTTGCGTTCTGTGCATCGACTATCAGTTCTGCCTGGTGTGCCATGGCGATTCTCTTGTTGTTGTTCGCGGCGTGGCGGGGAAGCGATCAATCGTCGAAGGGGCCTGCTTCGCAGAACGCTCCTCCCTGGTAGATCAGGGCAGGATCATTGGGCGCATAGGGCGGCTGCGCTTCGATCTTGTCGCGGAACACTTCGGAGGTATCCCGGGGCTGGAAGCCGAGGTGTGCCGCCAAGTGGTTGTCCCACCAGACATCACGGTTCGCCGAGGCACCGTACACGACGGTGTGACCCACGTCGGGCGTAAACAGCGAGCGGCCGATCAGATCGGTCAGGTCCCGGTAGCTGAGCCAGGTCGCCATCATGCGACGGTTGAGTGGCTCAGGAAACGAAGAGCCGATGCGGATGCTGACGGTCTCGATGCCGTAGCGATCGAAATAGAAGCTCGCCATGTCCTCGCCATAGGATTTGGACAGGCCGTAGTAGCTGTCCGGTCGGCGCGGGGCGTTGGCGTCGAGGGTTTCGGTCTGCTTGTGAAAGCCGATGACATGGTTGGAACTGGCGAAGATGACGCGCTTGATGCCGTGTGTGCGTGCGGCTTCGTAGATATGGAACACGCCGCGGATGTTGGCCTCGAGTATCTCTTCGAAGGGGCGCTCCACTGAAACGCCGCCGAAGTGTGCGATCGCATCGACGCCTTCGCAGAGCGCATGCACGGCGGCTTTGTCGGCAAGGTTGCACTGCACCACTTCTTCCTGGCTGCTGGCAGGCGGTTCCATTTCGGCGATATCGGAAAGGCGGATGATCCTGGCGTAGGGGCGTAGCGTTTCGCGTAACACCTTGCCCAACCCTCCTGCGGCGCCTGTCAGCAGGAGGCGGTTGAAGGGTGTGGGAACGGTCGTCGTGCTTGTCATTGTGGTCTGCCCATCGCTTATTGTTTTTGATGTCATCTGTTGTCGGATGACTTGCGCCGATTATTTCCGCCGCTCCTGATTTTTGTCAACCCGTCACCGTAATCCTTTCATGGCCGCATCAGACACTCCAAACGCGCCGGAGCGGCCAGGTCATTCGGGCTGTAGAGCGCATAGACTCTGGGTTTGTCTCGTGAACGGGTCGCGTTCTGTGGACCACGCTATAGGGCGCCGCCGAGCAATCACATTCCACTAAAGTCGAGCAGCGGATGCCGATTGTCGGGCGATGAAGCGACGGGTTGATTGATGCAGGGTTGTATGACGACATAAGGCGCGAGCGGAACGACGGCCGGCTGGACGGTACAGCCGGCCGAGGTGGGTCAGCGCGCCTGAGCGGCATCGCGGGCCGACTGGCGCACTGCGTCGCGAAGCGCGGCAACGGCGGGGTTGTCGTTGTCCTCACGCCAGGCCAGATGCAATTCGCTATGCACGCCGCGCGGCAGCTCGATGGCGCGCCAGCACACCCGCTTGAAGCTCACCGCACTGGCGCTGCGTGGCACCAGGGCCAGCCCCATGCCCGCGTTGACCAGCGACAGGATGGTGAGCGTATTGCCGAGCGACTGCACGTAGTCCGGCTGCACTGCGCTGGAGCGGAACATGCCGGTGAGCAGTTCGTTGAACGGCTGCCACGCCGCATGGGCATAGAGGATGAACGGCTGGCCATGCAAGGCAGGCAGGGTCAACGGCTCCCGTGTGGCCAGCGCATGCTCGCACGGCACGGCCAGGATAAACGGCTCGCACACCAGGCGCTCGCTGATCAGCCCTGGCTGGTTCAACGGGGCACGCACGATCGCCAGATCGATCCGCCGCGCATGCAGCGCTTGCAGTTGCTCGAATGTCGACATTTCCTGCAGCGCGATCTGTACGCCAGGGCGTTCATGCCGGGCCTGTGTGACCACCCGAGGCAGAAAGTCATACACCGCACTGGCAACGAAACCGATGCCAACCGTACCGCGTTCTCCGAGTGCAGTCAGGCGAGCGGTCTGGGTCGCTCGATGAGCTTGCTCCAGCAGCGCCTGGGCGTCGACGAAGAAGGCACGACCTGCTGCCGTCAAGGCCACTGTGCGGGTGCTGCGGGTGAACAGGGCGACGCCCAGTTGGTGTTCCAACAGTTGAATCTGCCGACTCAGCGGCGGTTGGGTCATGTTCAGGCGCTCGGCGGCACGGCGGAAATTCAACTCGGTGGCCAGGGCGGTGAAGCAACGAAGCTGTGCCAGATCGAACATTGATTCATTTCCGGTATCAATCCAGAGGCTGGTTAGATTAGACGGGCATCAATAGTGCCGTCCAACATAGGTCACGGGCTTGCCTCACCCGCTTTGCTTCTGGAGACGATATGAACGCCTACAGCCCCGATCACATCACCTGGGTTGGCCTGCGGGCGGTGGAACTGCCGCTTTCGCAACCCGTGAGCGACGCCAAGGTGGCGACCGGTCGCCAGAAGCCGCTGCAATCGGTCAGCCTGCTGTTTGCCGAGATCGAAACCAGCCAGGGCCAAACGGGACTCGGTTTCAGTTACAGCCTGCGTACCGGTGGGCCCGCGCAATACGCCCACGCGCAGGAAGTCGCGCCCTTGCTGATCGGCGAAGACCCCAACGATATCGCCCGTCTCTGGAACATGCTGGCCTGGGCCAGTGCGTCGGTTGGCCGAGGCGGCGTTGCGGCGCAGGCCATCGCCGCCTCGGACACCGCCTTGTGGGATCTCAAGGCGCGGCGGGCGGGACTGCCATTGTCCAAGCTATTGGGCGCTCATCGCAGTTCGGTGCGCTGTTACAACACTTCGGGCGGTTATCTGCAGGCCACGATCGAAGAGGTCATCGACAAGGCGCTACAGTCGCGAGCGCGTGGCATCGACGGTGTGAAAATCAAGGTCGGGCAGCCGGACACCCGTCTCGACCTCCAGCGGGTCGAGGCCTTGCGCAAACAGCTCGGCGACGACGTTCCGCTGATGGTGGATGTCAACCAGCAATGGGATCGCATCACGGCCTTGCGCATGGGCCGAGCCCTGGAGAACTACCGCCTGGAGTGGATCGAGGAGCCGCTCGATGCCCACGACGTCACCGGGCACGCCGCGTTGGCCGCCCAGTTGGACACCCCGATTGGTACGGGTGAAATGCTCACCAGCGCCGCCGAAGCGCTCGGCTATGTCGACACCGGCGCGGTCGACGTGATCATGCAGGACGCGCCGCGACTCGGCGGCATTACGCCGTTTCTCAAGGTCGCGAGCGCCGCCGAGCAGCGCGGGATGGTGATGGCGCCGCATTTTGTCATGGAAATCCATCTGCATCTGGCCGCTGCCTACCCGCACGCGACCTGGGTGGAGCACTTCGAGTGGCTGGAGCCGGCGTTCAACGAACGCCTGGAGATACGCGATGGCCGGATGATCGTGCCGGACCGGCCAGGGCTTGGCCTGAGTCTGCACGAGCGGATAGCCGGCTGGACGCTGGCGGAGGTGGGTATTGGCAAGCGCAACTGAACGAAGAACCGCGCCCGAAGCGCGGTTCCCGTCCCGTTGGCCCGCCGATGGCGGCTTCGGATCAGGCGCCTTGCAGCTTGGCCACAGCGCCCTTGCGACCCCGCAATGCGCTGAACAGGTGCCAGAGCACCGAAAGCAGCGCGAGCGCGAGAAAGGCGGCCGATATCGGGTTGGTGAGGAAGCCGATGAAGCTGCCGTCGGACAACATCAAGCCACGGCGCAAATTGGTTTCGGCCATCGGTCCGAGAATGAAACCGATGATGAAGGGGGCCGCGGGCATGCCGCCCTTGACGAAGCCATAGCCGATCAGACCGAACAGCAATATGGTCCAGACATCGAACACACGACTGCTCAGGCCGAACGCGCCGACGACGCACAGCACGAGGATGATCGGCAGCAGAATGTGCTTGGGCACGGCCAACAGCTTGATGAAGATACGCAGGCCATAGAATTCCAGGACCAGCATCATCACCGAGGCGAGCACCAGCGCCGCGAAGATCGTGTAGACCAGCTCACCCTGGCTGATGAACAGGAGTGGTCCGGGCTGAATCCCATGGATCATGAACCCACCGAGCAGGATCGCGGTCACGGTGTCGCCAGGAATGCCGAGCGTCATCAGCGGAATCATCGCGCTGCCGATGCCTGCGTTATTGGCGGTCTCACTGGCGACCACGCCCTCGACCGCGCCCTTGCCGAATCGCTCGGGGTGCTTGGAGCGTTTCTTGGCGATGATGTAGGAGACGATGTTGGAGGTGCCCGCACCGATGCCGGGCAGGATGCCGATGCCGATCCCGATCAACCCCGAGCGGAACGCGTTGGGGATCTGGCCGAAGAATTCCTTGAGTGAAAAACCGAAGCCTTTGACGTTTTTCATGCTCACCGTGGCGACCTTGGTTTTATGCGCAGATCGGCCGGTTTCGGCAATCTTGATGACCTCGGCCACGGCGAACATGCCGATCATCACCGTCAACATGGCGAAGCCGCCATTGAGATTGGGCGAGTCGAAAGTGAAGCGGCGAATGGCGTCGACGGGCGCGATCCCCACGGTCGAAAACGCAAACCCCAGGGTGCCCGCGTAGATGCCCTTGAGCAGCGATCCGGTGGACAGCGTGGCAATCAGCGTCAGCGAGAAGATCGCGATGGCGAAGTACTCGTGCGGGCCGAAGCGCAGGGCCACCTTGGCCAGCGAAGGGGCAATCGACAACAGGGCGACGATGCTGAAGATGGTGCCGAGAAAGGAGAACACCACGCCCACACCGAGCGCCTTCAAACCTTCGCCTTTCTCCATCATCGGCCCACCATCGAAGGTGGTCGCGATGGAGGCGGGGGTTCCGGGGATTTTCAGCAGAATCGCGGAAATCAGGCCGCCCGACGTGGCGCCCACGAACAGCGCCACAAGAAGCGACAGGCCGGCCGCCGGACCCATCGCATAGGTCAGCGGAAGGCACAGCGCAATGGCCATGGTCGCCGACAGGCCGGGTACCGCGCCGAAGACGATACCCACGGCGACGCCGAGCGTGATCAGAATGAATATGTAGGGTGAAAAGACCGCAGCGAAGCCAGTCTGGAAGAGTTCGATCATGATCCGTCTCCTAGAATTTCAGAAAGCCGGTCGGGAGCATCAGATCGAAGCCCTGACGGAAGGTGACGAAAATGACAGCCGACGAAACGACGGCGATGACGATATAAGCAATGTGATTGACCTTGCGTTCGCGCGGCGTGATGACGATGAACTGCGCATACAGGTAGAGCACCGTCATGATCGGAAAGCCGACCTTCTGCATCAGCGCGACATACACGGCGATCAGCCCCAGTGTCTTGAACACGGTCGGGTAATCCGCGGGCGTTTCGTCGGACGGCTCTGCGTCCGGGTCGGAGGCGGCGGCAGGCGGGTGCGTGGCGCGGGCAGCGGTCAGCAGTTGCAGTGCACCCAGCAGGCACAGGCCGACGGACAGCACATAGGGCACGGTGGAAGCGTCAATGAAGCCTTTGCGCGGAAGGTTGATGGTCAGGAACAGGTAGAACAGGCCGGCGCCCAGCATCAGGGCTCCGACCAGTAACTCCTTTCTCTTGTAGGTTTCCATGGTGCCGGTCTCGTGTCGATGGGAAGGCTGCCGGGCGCGAGTGCGCCCGGCATGGCGTTGCGGTGTCATCAGCGCTGACGCAGCTCATCCTTGTACTGCATGAACTGTTCACGCGTTTTGCTCAGGCGCTCGATCGAAGGCTCGGTGTCGAAGTAGCTCACCGGCTGCTTGAACGTCTTGCGCAGCTCCTCGCCGTACTCGGGCATCTCGGTGATCTGCTTGACGATGCCTGCCATCTTTTCGACGATGGCGGGGTCGGTGCCATCCGGGAACGCGACCACGTATGGCTTCTCCATCACGAAGTCGACACCCTGTTCCTTGAAGGTCTTCACCTCGCCGAGCAGCGGGTTGCGTTCATCGTTGGGCTGGCCCAGGGCGACCATCTCGCCGCTGGTGACGTAGTCCTGGACGGAGCCATAGCTGATGGCGGCCAGATCGATTCGATTGCCCAGCAGGGCCACAACCTTTTCCGACACGGTGCCGGCGTCGACCATTTTCAGCTTGGTGTCGGTCAGCCCTTCGAACATCAATCCCTGCAGGTGAGAGTAGCTGCCCATCTCGGTGCCGTAGGTCACGCTGCTCGGTTCGGCCTTGGATTTGGCGATCAGGTCCTCCACCGACGTCAGCCCGGAACTCTTCGAAGCGACGAAGACCGTGCCCTTGTCGACCCCTGCGATACAGCAGATATCGAACGCATCGAGGCTGTCTTCGGTCAGCCCGGCGACCTCGTTGACGATCAGTTGGCCGGTGTGCGTGAACAGGATGGTATTGCCGTCGGGATCGGCCTGCTTGACCTGCTCGGCGGCCAGGGTGCCGCCACCGCCGGCGACGTTGGTGATGACCATCGCTTCGCCGGTGATCTTGGTGAAGTACTTGGCCATGGTGCGCGCGTTGAAGTCGGTATCGCCGCCGGCATTGGCGATGACTACCACCTGCACCGGGCGGGTGGGCCAGTCGGTTTCGGCGGCATAGGCACCGCCAACGGCTGTTGCCAGGACGGCGAAGGCAAGGGAGGCGCTGATAGCTTTTTTCATTGTTGGGTCTCTCCGTGGGTAGGGTTGCGGCGCTTCATCGATGTTCTTGTGGTTATGGGCGACCCAGGCTCGGTCGCTTGGGGTCGTACTGCCAGCCAGGCACCAGGTATTGCATGGCCATGGCGTCGTCGCGGGCGCCGGTGGCGACCTTGTTGTACAGCGCGTGCGCGGCCATGATCCGATCCATGTCCGGCTCGATGCCGAGGCCAGGTCTGTCCGGCACCTGCACCTCGCCGCCGACGATCTGCAGCGGTTCGCGGGTCAGTCGTTCCTGGCCTTCCTGCCAGATCCAGTGGGTGTCGATGGCCGTGATGTTGCCCGGCGCAGCGGCCGCTGCATGGGTGAACATCGCCAGCGAGACGTCGAAGTGATTGTTGGAATGCGAACCCCAGGTCAGACCGAACTGCTCGCACATCTGCGCCAGCCGGACCGAGCCCTGCATGGTCCAGAAATGCGGATCGGCCAGCGGGATGTCGACGGCCTCGAGGCGCAGCGAATGGCCCATCTGCCGCCAATCGGTAGCGATCATGTTGGTCGCGGTGGGAATACCCGTGGCGCGCTTGAATTCGGCCATGATTTCGCGGCCCGAGTAGCCGTTTTCCGGGCCACAAGGGTCTTCGGCGTACGAAAGAATGTGCCCCTGGCCCTTGCAGATCTCGATGGCCTCGGCCAGCGACCAGGCGCCATTGGGATCCAGCGTCACGCGAGCCTCCGGAAAGCGCGCCTTGATAGCGGCGATCGCCTGCATCTCTTCGTTGCCGCGCATGACGCCGCCCTTGACTTTGAAATCCTTGAAGCCGTAACGCGCAGCGGCTGCTTCTGCGAGCCGCACGATCGCCTCGGGCGTGACTGCCTGCTGATGACGGATGTGATACCAGTCATCCGCCGAACCGTTGCCAGGCAGATAGGGCAGGTCGGTACGGGTGCGATCACCTATATAGAAGAGATACGCCAGCATCGGCACCGTGTTGCGCTGCTGGCCGCTGCCGAGCAACTCGGCGACCGGCACGTCGAGATGCTGGCCAAGGAGGTCGAGAAGGGCCGCTTCGACCGCTGTGATCACATTGTCCAGCCGCAGGTTGATTTCGTGCGGTTGCTGCAATACGGCGGCTTCCGCGTCCGAGGTGACTTGGTGCCGAGTGGTCTGCGGACCCCCGGATGCGCCACCCGAGATGGCTCGACGCAACGCGTTCAACACGCCGTTGTAGCGACCGATAGGCTGCCCGACGACCTGCCCCTTGGTGCGCTCCAGTGCCTGGCGAATGCCTTCGCCACCCGGGACCTCGCCGATGCCGGTACGTCCTGCGCTGTCTGTAAGAATCACCAGATTGCGGGTGAAGTACGGAGCATGAGCGCCACACAGGTTCAGCAGCATGCTGTCGTATCCTGCCACCGGAATGACCCGCATCTCGGTTACTGTCGGGGTCGGCGTTTTTGCGTCTAGCATCTGTAATACAGCTCCTGCTTGTTAGAGTGAGCGAGGGTGGATCAACCGTGCGGCACCGCCCGACGGGTCGTCGAGGAACCTGGCGTTTGCGTCTGTATCAGCGAGTGCGGGCGCCCCGACCTTGCGAGCTGGGGGCGGACGAGCAGGGGCCTGTGGCGTGCGTGCAAGGCTGGCTTGATCGCAAACTGCACGTTCCAAGCGTCACGGGCAGGCGACGCAAAGCGATTCGGCTTGCGGCTGGGCAGCGGAGGAGGGGCGAAATAAATCATGGCTTTTTGAGCTCTGGTTGTTGTTCCGTCATACGTTGTCATATGACTTGCTGGATTTTTAGCAGCGCCTTGCCGGGATGTCAAACGATTGAAACGTTGCCGACGGATTTCTATGACTCATAGGTCACGCCTTGGTTTCAGCCGTTATGCTGGACGATAACGAACTTCTTGCACCGAAGACGCCTGGATTGGCGATGGGATAGACGTGCTCACGGAAGCGCAGGTCAGCCGTCGACGAATTTGCACGAAACAGTAGAATCTCTCTAAGTTGTACGATAACGTATCTCGCAAGGCTGCGGCCCTACCTCCATATGATCGATTCACAGGATGCTCGAACAATGAATCCACAAGAACTGAAAGCCATCCTCTCTTCTGGCCTGCTGTCTTTCCCGGTCACCGATTTCGACTCGCAAGGCGACTTCAACCGCGCCGGGTACATCAAGCGGCTGGAATGGTTGGCGCCTTATGGCGCAACGGCACTCTTCGCTGCCGGCGGCACCGGCGAGTTCTTTTCGCTGACCCCCCAGGAATATCCGGATGTCATCAAGACCGCCGTCGATACCTGCGCGGGCCAGGTCCCGATTCTCGCCGGTGTCGGTGGTCCGACCCGCCAGGCGATCGCCTACGCTCAGGAAGCCGAACGCCTTGGCGCGAAGGGGCTGCTGCTGCTGCCACATTACTTGACCGAAGCGAGCCAGGAAGGGGTCGCCAGGCATGTGGAAGAAGTGTGCAAGTCGGTCGATATCGGCGTTGTGGTCTACAACCGCAATGTATGCCGCCTGACCGCGCCGTTGCTCGAGCAACTGGCCGAGCGTTGCCCGAACCTGATCGGCTACAAGGACGGTCTGGGGGATATCGAACTGATGGTGTCCATCCGGCGTCGGCTGGGCGACCGGCTGAGCTATCTGGGCGGCCTGCCGACCGCAGAGGTCTATGCCGCCGCCTACAAGGCGCTCGGCGTTCCGGTGTATTCCTCGGCGGTGTTCAACTTCGTGCCCAAGCTTGCGATGGACTTCTACCACGCAATCTCCCGTGACGATCATGAAACCGTCGGCAAGATGATCGATGAGTTCTTCCTGCCTTATCTCGATATCCGCAACCGCCGCAAGGGCTACGCCGTCAGCATCGTCAAGGCGGGCGCGCGTATTTCCGGCTACGACGCAGGCCCGGTCCGTGCACCGCTGACCGATTTGCTGCCGGATGAATACGAGGCGCTCGCTGCGCTGATCAAGAAGCAGGGCGCTCAATAACGGTCCGTCCCGATCCATCACTCGCCCCAACCGCCAGCACGCAGATCGGCCGCCCTTCAGGGAGGCCACTGCAGGCGGACATCACCAAGGAGAGCGTTCCGTGGCAGACGTAAAACGTTACGACAACTACATCGGTGGCCAGTGGGTCGCTGGCAATAACTATCAGGCCAACGTCAATCCGTCCGATCTGTCGGATGTGGTGGGCGAATACGCGCAGGCCGATGCCGAGCAGGTGCAAGCCGCTATCGCCGCGGCGCGCAAGGCGTTCCCGGCGTGGTCCACGTCCGGCATCCAGGCGCGAGCCGATGCGTTGGAAAAGGTCGGTCTGGAAATTCTCGCCCGTCGTGAGGAGCTGGGCGCGCTGTTGGCGCGCGAAGAAGGCAAGACCCTGCCCGAAGCCATTGGCGAGGTTGCCCGCGCCGGCAACATCTTCAAGTTCTTCGCCGGTGAATGCCTGCGCCAGGCAGGCGAGACCCTGCAGTCGGTACGCCCTGGTGTGAGCGTCGAGGTGACCCGCGAACCGCTGGGGGTCATCGGTCTGATCACGCCATGGAACTTCCCCATCGCCATTCCGGCCTGGAAGATTGCCCCAGCCCTGGCGTATGGCAACTGCGTGGTGATCAAGCCTGCCGACCTGGTGCCCGGCTGCGCCTGGGCCATTGCCGAGATCATTTCCCGGTCCGGCTTCCCCGCCGGCGTGTTCAATCTGGTGATGGGCAAGGGGCGCGAAGTCGGCGAGGCGATCGTCAGCGACAAGCGCGTCGACGGCGTCAGCTTCACCGGCTCGGTTGGCGTGGGCCGCGGCATTGCCAATACCTGCGTCAACCGTGGTGCCAAGGTTCAGTTGGAGATGGGCGGCAAGAATCCGCAGATCATCCTCGACGATGCCAATCTCGACACGGCGGTCGAACTGGCGACCCAGAGCGCGTTCTACTCCACGGGCCAGCGTTGCACAGCGTCCAGCCGGATTATCGTGACCGAAGGCATCTACGACCGTTTCGTGGAGGCCATGATCCAGCGCATCAAGAAGATCAAGGTAGGTTCGGCATTGGAGCAGGGTGTGGATGTCGGCCCCGTCGTGTCGCAGGCTCAGCTGGACCAGGACCTGCGTTACATCGCGCTGGGCCAGGAGGAGGGCGCGCGCCTGGCCTGTGGTGGCGAGCGGGTCAGTTGCACCACCGAAGGTTATTTCCTGGCGCCGACCTTGTTCGTCGACAGCACGGTCGATATGCGAATCAGCCGTGAAGAGATCTTCGGCCCGGTGGCCAACGTGGTCCGCGTCAAGGACTACGACGAGGCGCTGGCGATGGCCAATGACACCGAATTCGGTTTGTCGGCGGGTATCTGCACCACTTCGCTGAAGTATGCCAATCACTTCAAGCGCCACTCCCAGGCGGGCATGGTGATGGTGAACCTGCCAACCGCGGGCGTCGATTACCACGTGCCGTTCGGCGGGCGCAAAGGGTCCTCCTACGGACCACGCGAGCAAGGGCGGTATGCCCAGGAGTTCTACACGACCGTGAAGACCACCTATATCGGCTGATCAGGCCGGGCTCCAGGGGCGGGCGGGCCGGTGAGTCGGCCGGCTTGCCCCGCCTGACGGCAAAACGCTGCATGGCGAACCATAAGAACAATAGAGAGAAGCGTATGAATAACCCAGTCAATCAGGGCGCTCCGGTAATTACCGAACTCCAGGTGGTTCCGGTCGCTGGCCAGGACAGCATGCTGCTCAACCTCAGCGGCGCACACGGCCCCTATTTCACCCGCAACATCCTCATTCTCAAAGACAGTGCCGGCAACACCGGTGTCGGCGAAGTGCCCGGCGGCGAGGCGATTCGCCAGACGCTCGAAGACGCCGGCAGCATCCTGCTCGGCCAGTCGGTCGGCAATCACAACGCGTTGCTCAACCAGGCGCGCAGGGCGTTTGCCGACCGGGATTCAGCCGGGCGCGGTCTGCAGACCTTCGATCTGCGTGTCGCCATTCATGCCATCACCGCGCTCGAGTCGGCGCTGTTGGACCTGCTTGGCCAGCACCTGGGCGTACCGGTGGCGGCTTTGCTGGGCGACGGCCAGCAGCGCGATGAGGTCGAGATGCTCGGTTACCTCTTCTACATTGCCGATCGCAACAGGACCGACCTTGGCTATCGTGATGAATCGAGCGCAGGCGACAGCTGGTTCCGCGTGCGCAATGAGCAAGCGCTGACGCCGGAGGCCGTGGTGCGACAGGCTGAGGCCGCCTACGCGCGATACGGCTTCAAGGATTTCAAACTCAAAGGCGGTGTGCTGCCAGGCCGTGAGGAGGTCAAGGCGATTCGCGCGTTGGCCGAACGCTTCCCCGACGCGCGTATCACGCTGGACCCCAACGGCGCATGGTCGCTGGCCGAAGCCATCGAGCTGTGCAAGGACCTGCACGGCGTGCTGGCCTATGCCGAAGATCCTTGCGGTGCCGAAAACGGCTACTCCGGCCGCGAGGTGATGGCCGAGTTCCGGCGCGCCACCGGGCTGCCGACCGCCACCAACATGATCGCCACGGACTGGAGGCAGATGGGCCACACGATCCAGCTGCAGTCAGTCGACATTCCACTGGCCGATCCGCACTTCTGGACCATGAGCGGGTCGGTGCGCGTCGCCCAGATGTGCAATGACTGGGGCCTGACCTGGGGCTCGCATTCCAACAATCATTTCGATATCTCGCTGGCGATGTTTACCCACGTGGCGGCAGCCGCGCCGGGCAGAATCACCGCTATCGATACACACTGGATCTGGCAGGACGGCCAATACCTGACGCGCGAGCCGCTGCAGATCGTCGGCGGCAAGGTGGCCGTACCGGCCAAACCAGGCCTTGGTGTCGAACTGGACCGGGATGCGCTGTACAAGGCCCACGAGCTTTACCTGGAGAAAGGCCTCGGCGCGCGGGACGATGCGATGGCCATGCAGTACCTGATCCCCGATTGGACGTTCGACAACAAGCGGCCCTGCATGGTGCGTTGATCCGCCCAGCCTCGGGAGTGGCTGCCAGCGGTGAGCCACAAGGTCATGGGGTGGGCTTCAGCCCGTCTGCATGGCCTCGTTGCCCACCCGGCAGGGCTCCAGCTCGCTGATACGAACAACAAGACAACCGGCCTGACCGGAGACCGATATGAACGAAACCGTGGAACTGATACAGCATCAAGATTCGCCCCGTTACATTCGCCTGAACGAGGCGGACAACGTGGCTGTGGTGGTCAACGACGGCGGCGTGCCCATCGGTGCTCGTTTCGAGGACGGCCTGGTCACGGCCGAATCGGTGCCGCAGAGCCATAAGGTCGCGTTGGTGGATATCGCCATCGACCAGCCGGTGCGCCGTTACGGCCAGATCATCGGCTATGCCCTGGAACCCATCGCACGCGGTGCGTGGGTCAAGGAAACCCAGCTGCGCATGCCGTCCGCGCCGCCGCTGGACAGCCTGCCCATGGCCGACGCCGTGCCGGAGCGGCTCGAGCCGCTCGACGGTTATACCTTCGAAGGCTATCGCAACGCCGACGGAACCGTCGGCACGCGCAACATCCTGGGCATCACGACCACCGTGCAATGTGTGACCGGCGTACTCGATCATGCCGTGGCGCGCATCCGCGCGCAATTGCTGCCCAAGTACCCCAACGTCGATGACGTGGTGGCCCTGACCCACAGCTATGGCTGCGGCGTGGCCATCAACGCCAAGGATGCCTACATCCCCATTCGCACCGTGCGTAACCTGGCGCGCAACCCCAACCTGGGCGGCGAAGCCCTGGTGATCAGCCTCGGCTGCGAGAAGCTGCAGGCCGAGCAGGTGATGCACGAAGGCGACGCTTCGGTCGACCTGAGCGAGCCCTGGCTGTATCGCCTGCAGGAATCAAGTAGCGGGTTCGGTGAAATGATCGAGCAGATCATGGCGCTGGCCGAAGCACGTCTGCAAAAGCTCAATCGCCGACAGCGTGAGACCGTGCCGGCTTGCGAGCTGATCCTGGGTATGCAATGTGGTGGCAGCGATGCCTTCTCGGGGATCACCGCCAATCCGGCACTGGGCTACGCCTCGGACCTGCTGATACGGGCGGGGGCTACGGTGATGTTTTCTGAAGTGACCGAAGTACGCGACGCCATCTACATGCTCACCTCACGCGCCGAAACCCCACAGATTGCCGAGGCGCTGGTGCGCGAGATGGATTGGTATGACCAGTATCTGGAGCGTGGAGCAGCCGATCGCAGCGCGAACACGACCCCGGGCAACAAGAAGGGAGGCCTGTCGAACATTGTCGAAAAGTCGTTGGGCTCGATCGTCAAATCCGGCAGCAGTGCCATCAACGGCGTACTCGGTCCCGGCGAGCGGTTCAACGGCAAGGGCCTTATCTATTGCGCAACGCCCGCCAGCGACTTCGTCTGCGGCACGCTACAGCTGGCTGCCGGGATGAATCTGCACGTGTTCACGACCGGTCGTGGTACCCCTTATGGGCTGGCCATGGCGCCGGTGGTCAAGGTGTCCACTCGCACCGAGCTGGCTGAGCGCTGGCCGGACCTGATCGATGTGGATGCCGGTCGCATCGCCACGGGTCGCTCCAGTATCGAGGAACTCGGCTGGGAACTGTTCCATTACTACCTGGACGTGGCCAGCGGCCGCAAGAAGACCTGGGCCGAGCAGCACAGGATTCACAACGACATCACCTTGTTCAACCCGGCGCCGATCACTTGATGGACGACCGGCTCGGATCGATGCGCGCGTTGTTCGAGCACGCATCGAGCGAACCCTGGCGGGAGAATGCGATGACCGCAGTGTCTGACGATTTGATCCGTGATATCGAAGCGGTGGTCGGCGAGGCCGGCATCGTACGCGATACCGAACGCATGCCGCGTTACCTGAGTGATTGGCGCAACGCCTATCGCGGTGTGGCAGCGCTGGTGGTACGTCCGGCCAGTACCGAGCAAGTCGCGCAGGTGGTGCGCCTGTGCCATCTGGCAGGCGTGGCGCTGGTACCTCAAGGGGGCAATACGGGGCTGTGCGGCGGCTCCATTCCGGATATGAGCGGCGAGCAGGTGGTCCTTTCGCTGACTCGAATGACGCGTATCCGCGACGTCGACACCGCCAACGAAACCATCACAGCCGAGGCGGGCGTGATCCTGCAGACCCTGCAGGACGCTGCGGCAAAGGTTGAGCGGCTGTTCCCGCTGTCGCTCGGCGCCCAGGGCAGCTGTACGCTGGGTGGCAACCTCGCCACCAATGCAGGCGGTACGGCGGTACTGCGCTATGGCAACATGCGCGACCTTGCGCTGGGACTGGAAGTGGTGCTGCCGGACGGGCGCATCTGGAACGGCCTGCGCGGATTGCGCAAGGACAACACCGGCTACGACCTCAAGCACCTGTTCATCGGCTCGGAAGGGACGCTGGGAATCATCACCGCGGCGGTGCTCAAGCTTTACCCTGCTGTGCGCAGTACGACCACTGCCTGGGTTGCACTGCCCAGTGCCCAGGCCGCGGTGCAACTCATTGGCATTATCCGCGGGCTCTGCGGTGATCGCCTGACCGGCTTCGAGCTGATGTCGCGCCAGAGTGTCGAGTTCGTGCTCAGCCACATCCCCGGCTGTAACGATCGCTTCGCCGAGCCGCATCCCTGGTACGTCCTGATCGAGCTCAGCGATACCCAGCCGGACGCGCCGCTTAACGAACTGCTTGAAGGCGCAATCGGCGAGGCACTGGAACGAGCGCTGGTGATCGATGCCGTGCTCGCGACGAGCGAGGCGCAGGTGGCCGCATTGTGGGCCCTGCGCGAGGGCATATCCGAGGCGCAGAACCACGAAGGGCCAAGCCTCAAGCACGACATCAGCGTCCCGGTGAGTTCAATTCCAGCGTTCATCGAAGCCACCGATCGTCGCCTGCTGGAGCGGTTTCCAGGGGTGCGCATCGTTGCTTACGGCCATCTCGGAGACGGCAACCTGCACTACAACATCAGCAAACCGGTGGGGGCCGACGATGCGTGGTTCAAGGCGCAGCAGGACGCGATCACCCAGGTGATCTACGATGCCGCCGTCGGTCTCCAGGGCAGCATCAGCGCCGAGCACGGAATCGGCCAGGCCAAGCGCACGGCCGCCGCGCGCTACAAGGACCCGCTGGAACTCGAACTGATGCGCGCCATCAAGGCAACGCTCGATCCTCACGGCCTGATGAACCCCGGCAAAGTGATCTGACAGCGACACCGACGAATCCACCCATCGAGGTATCCGCGTGACCTGCATTCTCCAGATCGGCCCACTGACGGAACGATTCAACCGCACCCTGGCGGCGAAGCATGAAGTGCTACCGGCCTGGGAACACGATTTTGACGCGCTGCTCGACCGCCATGCCGGGCGCATCGAGATTGTCGTGACCTCGGCCCGCTTCGGATGCAGCGAGGGGACAATCGAGCGGCTGCCCAATCTGCGTGCAATCCTGAGTTTCGGTGTCGGCTACGATGCCATCGACATGGCCGCTGCCAGGGCGCGCGGTATCGTTGTAAGCAACACGCCAGACGTGCTCAACGACTGTGTGGCCGATCTCGCGTTCGGGCTGATCATTGACTGCGCGAGGCAGATGACGCGCGCCGATCGCTTCGTCCGCGCCGGTGAATGGCCGTCCGGTGGCGTGCCATTGGCCATGCGGGTGAGCGGCAAGCGGCTTGGTATCGTCGGGCTCGGTCGCATCGGCGAAGCCGTCGCCAAGCGTTCTTCGGGGTTCGATATGCAGGTGCGCTATCACAATCGCCGACCGGTAGAGGGTTGCGCGTATGGCTACGAAGCGAACCTCGCGGCATTGGCGCGCTGGTGCGATTTCCTCGTGCTGACCTGCCCGGGCGGCGAGGGTACGCGCCACCTGATTGGACGCGAAGTGCTCGATGCGCTGGGGCCGCAGGGCATCCTGGTGAACGTCTCGCGCGGTTCGGTCGTGGACGAAACGGCGTTGGTCGCCGCCTTGCTCGAAGGACGTCTGGGTGGCGCGGGGCTGGACGTCTACGCGCGGGAGCCGGAGATTCCCTCGGCGCTGTTCGAGCTGCCCAACGTCGTCCTGCTGCCGCATATCGGCAGCGCCACCGAGGAAACCCGCTTGGAGATGGAGCAATTGCTGTTGGCCAACCTGCAGGCTCTGCTCGACAGCAATGAATTGCTGACGCCGGTCTGAGTGCTGGCTGACGGCTCAAGTGAGGGCCACGGCGTCGGCCTGATGCCTGGCTATTCACGCCCGATGGCCATGGTCGCCCTGGCGAGCCAGGGTCGGCCGGTGTGAGGCGCTGCTTTTTTCAATCCACGAGCGATGCCGGCTCGCCAGAGTGCTGCCATGACCGAAGCTGAATCCAATTTGACCGAGATCGAACTGCGTCACGGCCCGCTGCGGTTGGCAGTGTGCCCGGCACTGGGCGGTGCGATCACGCGCCTGAGCTTCGACCGGGTCGATTTGCTGCGGCCCTGGGACGGCACCGACAGCGTGCGCCGTACCGGTTGCTTCGTTCTCGCGCCTTTTTCCAATCGTGTCGGCGATGCGGCGTTCGATCACGCGGGCCGGCGCTATCCGCTGCGCTGCCTGTCGCCGGATCACCCGCTGCCGATTCACGGCGTGGCCTGGAAACGGGCCTGGACGGTGGCCGAGCGAGGTCCGGCCAGCCTGACCCTTGGCTACACCCATGATCCCGAAGGCGAGGCCGCACTGGACTGGCCGTTCGCGTTCGCGCTGGAGCACAGGATCCAGCTTGGCGAGCGCGGCATTGTGCTGGATTTGCGCCTGCGCAACCTGGACAGCCGCTCGATGCCCGCCGGGCTCGGCTGGCACCCGTACTTCCTGCGCCATGGCGATTGCCGATTGCAGTTCAGTGCTCGCGCCGTCTGGCAGAACGATCTTCGAAACCTGCCGGCGGAGCTGACGCCGATCCCGGCGCGGTGGGATTTCACCGATCTTCGGGCATTGCAGGAACCGGGGCTGGACCACTGCTTTGTCGGTTTCAGCGGACCCGTGCGCATCGGCTGGCCAACGCAGGGCCTGGCGTTGACCATCGACGCCAGCGGGGCGCTGGATCATCTGGTGGTGTTCACACCGCCTGCCCAGATGGGCTTCTTTGCGGTCGAACCGGTATCGCATGTCAATAATGCGTTCGCCA
This sequence comes from Stutzerimonas stutzeri, assembly GCF_009789555.1. Classification (NCBI taxonomy): domain Bacteria; kingdom Pseudomonadati; phylum Pseudomonadota; class Gammaproteobacteria; order Pseudomonadales; family Pseudomonadaceae; genus Stutzerimonas; species Stutzerimonas stutzeri. Next base: position 3,194,238 of record NZ_CP046902.1, on the reverse strand, counting down.
TGGCCGATCCGGCGGCTAATGGCGTGCGCATCCTGGGTCCCGGCGAGGCCATGCAAGCCAGTTGCCGGTTCGAGGTCGAGCGGGTGCCCCACGGGCTCGTCGAGTGACCAACTGAGCGTCGGGTTGAAATATCGGCGTGACTGCGAATGACGCATCGGACGCGGACGCGGCGGGCAAATCGCCCTGATAAAAAAGCCCGTCACAAGGACGGGCAAAGTTTCCGCAACAGGAGCGAGGAGTGTTGCGTCGTGGAGCGTGACGCTTACAGGATCGAGATCGGGTAGTTGAAGATCAGGCGGTTCTCGTCGAACTCGTTGCGGCTGAACGAGCTGTCCCGACGCATGCTGGAGTTACGCCATTTGATGTTGAGGTTCTTCAGCGCGCCGCTCTGGACGGTATAGGCCAGCTCGGACTCGCGCCCCCACTCCTTGCCTTCGTCACCGCTGGCGGTCGTGATGTTATCGCCACTGATGTAGCGGTTCATCATGACCAGCCCCGGGATGCCCACGCCGGCAAAGTTGAAGTCGTGGCGCAACTGCCAGGAGCGTTCGTCAGCCGCGTCATAGGCGGAGTTGAAGCTGTCGTTGGCCAGCGAAGCGCCGCTGGTGCCGTTGACGCGCATCCATTGATCGCCGCTGACCTTCTGCAAGCCGACATAAAAGGTGTGGGAGCCGGTTTGCAGGCCGAACAGACCCGAGTAGGTCTTGTTGTCGAGATCGCCCGCCAGTGCGCTGCCTTCTTCCTTGCCGGTGAAGTAGCCGAGGTTGGCGGTCAGGGCGAGGTTGTCGCTCAACGGCTGGGTATGCATCAGTTGCACGTAGTTCTGCTGATAGATGTCTTCCAGGCGAGCATGCCAGAGGCCGACCTTGGTCTTCTCGGTGAAGGTGTATTCGCCACCGGCAAAGTTGAAACGGTCGGAGCCCGCGCCGCCGAAGAACATGTCTTCCATGCTTGCGTCGTCACGCGTGCTGTTCTGGCGCATCTGGCCGCCGTACAGCGCCAGGTTGCTGAATTCGCTGGAGGTAATCATCCCGCCCTGGAACGTCTGGGGCAGCGACCGACCATCATCGGAACGCAGGATCGGAAGCACCACTTGCCATTCACCGACGCGGACCTCGGTTTCGGACACCTTGGCCTTGGCGGCGACAGCCAGGCGCCCGAAATCGTCGGCAGGATGGCGGTTGGCGCCCGTGCCGTGCGTGGGAAGCAGCGCAGTGCCGTACGTACCGCCGCCGCCGTCGAGTTTGACCGAGAGCAAGCCCAGTGCATCGACGCCGAAACCGATCGGGCCCGTGGTGTAGCCCGACTGGATGTTGAGAATGAAGTTCTGCGTCCATTCCTCGGCCTTGTTCTGGCCACCGTTATAGGCAGGGTCGACGAAGTTGCGATTGATGTAGAAGTTACGCGCGTTAAGACCGATCTTGGTGCCTTCTACGAAGCCGTCCGCGGCGTGAGCGACGGCGGGAATGCCAAGCGCCAACGACAGCGTGCCTGCAAGAACAGCGGCAGATAGGGGGTTGCGTGGGGTCATTGTTGTTGTGCTCCCTTTTTTAGGTAATCCCACTCCGCGGGCCATCGGCAAACACGAAAGTGGGGATGTAGCGTGCCCGTACAGGCAACAGTGTCGATGTACAAATCCGTTATCAGTTGTCGTACGACAAGGCGAATTATGGTCAGGGGTCGCGGCTTGTCAACGTAATTTGTAAAGAATTGTTATACGTCATACCTTCGTCTAACACGCGTTACCACGGGGCGCAAGACGATCTGTTCAGACGCTGGGGGACCATTGGAACGCTCCGGAAGCGAAGCGCAAAGAGATGCGATGACCTGGCGCTATCTTAAAACACCCCACCAGCTCGGAAGAAGTCGTCTGATCTGTTGGCGACCAAACCGGTCATCCAGGAGATGGACCACGCCATGATCGGCGGGCGTGCGGATCACACGGCCGGCTGCCTGGACGACTTTCTGCAATCCGGGGTAGAGGTAGGTGTAGTCGTACCCGGCTCCGAACAGCTCTTCCATGCAGGCTTTCATCTGTTCGTTGACGGCGTTGATCTGCGGCAGACCCAGCGTAGCGATGAACGCGCCAATCAGCCGATCGCCGGGCAGATCGATACCTTCTGCGAAGGCGCCACCCAGCACCGCAAACCCGATGCCCTGGCTGGTGTCGGTGAAACGCGCCAGGAAGTCGCCGCGAGCGGCTTCCTGCATCCCCCGGGTCTGTTCCCAGAAGGGGAGATGGGGATGCCTCGCGGCAAGCAGAGCGGTGACTTGTTGGAGATAGTCGAAGCTGCTGAAAAACGCGAGGTAGTTGCCGGGGCGCTGGAGGTATTGCTGTGCAAGCAGGTCGACAATGGCTTCCAGCGATTGGGCGCGATGCTGATAACGTGTCGAAATGTGCCTGGCCAGGCGAACCTCCAGTTGCTCGGCACGAAAGGGGGACTCGACGTCGATCCAGACCCGGTTCGCCGGCAGGCCAAGCGTATCGGCATAAAACTGTCTCGGGCTGAGCGTGGCCGAGAACAGCACGCAGGATCGCGCTTCGAGTAAACGCGGGGCGAGGAAGGGCGCTGGCAACACATTGCGAATACAGATGACAGAGTGTCGACCAGGCGCGCTCCGTTGGGGCAGCAGCGTGCAATCGAATAGCGAGTGCGCTGCGAACAGTTCTGCCAGGCGGCAAAAGTGCATGGCGTCGAAATACAGGCTCAGCAGCGCCGGGTCGAGGCCCGCTGGCTGCTCGGCCAGATGGTCGTTGATCGCGCTGATGGTTTGCTGCAGGGCTCCGGTGAGTTTGTGCGGCAGCGGGTGGACCTGATAAGGCTCCGTCTGCTGGCCGTGCAACTCGCCCCAACAACGCAGGACGCGCTCGATAGACTTCTTTACAGAAGTTGGAGATACCTTTCGTAACCCTCTGAAAGTACGGATATCCAACTCAGCGGTGTACATGCCCCTGCCGCGTTCCAGCAGGTTGTGCGCTTCATCCACCAGCACGCTGACACGCCATTGATTGACCAGTGTCAGGCTGTAGAGCAGCGCACTCGAGTCGAAGTAATAGTTGTAATCGCCCACCACGACGTCCGCCCAACGGGCAAGTTCCTGAGCGAGGTAATAAGGGCAGACCCCGTGGGCCTGAGCCACGTCGCGCAGCGCCGTTCGGTCAAGCATCGAATGGCCAATGGCGGCTTCACGCGCAGCGGGGAGGCGATCATAGAAGCCCCGAGCGAGCGGGCAGGATTCTCCGTGACAGGCCTTGTCCGGATGCTCGCAGGCCTTGTCTCGCGCGGTCAGTTCCAGGACCCGCAGGGGTGTTGCATCGGTCGTCAGGCTGGCCAGCGCGTCCAGCGCCAGTTGCCGTCCGGAGGTCTTGGCCGCAAGGAAGAACAGCTTGTCCAGTCGCTGGCCGGGGCTCGCTTTAAGCAGCGGAAACAGTGTCGCGAGCGTCTTGCCGATACCGGTCGGCGCCTGCGCCATGAGGTGCGTACCGGTGCAGGTGGCCTTGTATACCGCTTCGGCCAATTGCCGCTGGCCCTGGCGAAACGTGTCATGGGGAAAGGCAAGCGCCGTAAGCGCCTGGTCGCGCTCGTTGCGATGCGCCAGTTCCTGCTCGGCCCAGGCAATGAAGCGCTGGCAATGGTCGTCGAAAAACGCCTGCAATTCGAGGGCCGTGAACGTCTCGACCAGCACGGTTTCCTTCTGGCTGCCCACGTCGAAATACACCAGCGCGACCTCCAGCGATGCCAGGGCACGCGCGCTGCACAGCAGCCAACCGTAGATCTTCGCCTGGGCCCAGTGCAGTTGGCGGTGATTGGCTGGCTGCCGCGATAGGTCGCCGCGGTGGGTCTTGATTTCTTCCAGGCGGTTCAACGAGGGGTCGTAGCCATCGGCACGTCCGCGTACGAGCAGGTCGCAGTATTGGCCTTCCAGCGTGACCTCCCGTTCGTAACCTGCCGCCCGACGGTCGGTGACGGTCGTGTGTCCGGCCATGCCTTCCAGCGCGGTGGGCGAGGGCGTGAAACGAAGGTCCAGATCACCCTGTTTGGCGGTGAACTCGCACAATGCGCGGACCGCAACCCGGTAGCTCACGCCGAGTCCTCGGCCCATTGCACATAGCAGACGGCAATGGGTATCGAATGTCCCAGGGCGAACTCGATCCAGCGTTTCTGGTTGTCCTGCAGGCGGTCGCCAGGCCCTTTCACCTCGATCAGCCGGTAGCGTCCGTCGCTGGGCCAGAACTGGATCAGGTCCGGCAGCCCGCTGCGATGGTTCGGAACGTCCAGCAGGATGCGCTGGAAACACAGGCGCAGGTGTTCAGCGGGCAGGCACGCCAGCGCATGCTCCAGCAGCGGCTCGTCGAACAACCCCCAACTGACGAACTGCGACAGCACGCCGAACTTTTCCCTGAATACCCGGCGAATGCAATCGCGGTATTCGCCGGTCCCGAGCTTGGCCAGGCATTCATCGAACAGCCCGGATCGACGCCCGTAGAAATCCGGGCGGGCCAGATCGGCCGGTGCGGCGTGGAACGGATGAAAGAACGCGCCGGGGAGGGGCGCGAAAATCGCGTCCCAGCACAACAGGCCCAGCAGGGAGTTGAACAGGGCATTTTCGACGTAGTAAACCGGCGCGTTGCTGTGCGACAAATGCTCGCGAACGAGGTGCTCGACGCTCAGCCCTGGCCGCCTGGGCAGCACGAGATCGATGCGCTCCGCTTCGGCCACGGCTCTGCGACGTTCCCCCGGCGCGCCGAGCACGCGACGCAGCCGCGGCAGTATGCGTTGCAGTTGCTGGGCCTCGTGTTCGTTTTCCGGAGCTGCATGCGCCTGGCTCGCCAGTTGGTAAGCGGCCTCCGGCTGATGGCACCGCTCGAGTACCCGGATCGTCCGTTCGCGCGCCCCTGGATAACCGTTGGCGGCATGCAGACGCAGGGCCTGGCTCAGATCGCCGTTACGCTCGCATTGGCGCCCGATAGCCAACAGCAGCTTGCCTCGCCGGTGCTCCAGCCATGGGTTGCCGTAGGGCGAGGCTGGAATATCGGCCAGTACCTCGTCCAGCGCTTCGCCGGCTTCGAACCGTTCGCGGCAATGATGCAGATGCAGATAGGCGTCGACCTCCTCGCGGCGGTGAAAGGCGCGCGAGGCCGCCGAGAAACTCACCTGTTCGTAGCGGAAGATGCCAAGATCGGCGAGGACGAACTCGGTCCAGTCCTGGTGGATATTGCCAAAGAACATGACCCGTAGCCGGTCGCACACATCGCCGATGTTGAGCTCGAATGCGACCTCGTCGAGTGTCTCGCACCATTTTCGGAACGGCTTCGGCTGGGCATGCTCGGCCGCCAGCCGCTGTAGCAGTACGTCCTTTCGCTGACCGCTGCGCGCGCCCGCGCCGAACACTCGGAGCAGCTCATCCTTGTTCAACAGGCCAAACAGCTGCGCCAGATCCAGCGTCGGGTCAGCGTCGATCCAGCCATGTTCCACCAGCGGTGTGGCGGCCTCCAGCGGGCAGCCGATCTCGGCGTAACGCAGCTTTCCGGCACGGAACAGTGAGCCCTTGCGCATCACCATACGGACCAGCAGTGCCTGCGAGGCTTGCGGGACGTCATGGAAGCGATCGAGAAACCGGCGCTCATGATCGTCCAGCAGATCGCCATGGCGTTCGCCGACCCAGGCAAGCACTTGCCGGAAGTTGTCGAGATAGTAGAAAGGGTTTTCCAGGGCCTGGCGCATCGAACGTCCGGTTCGGTCAAACACGGGCGCAGGTGCCCGCTCGACTGTGTATTTATACAGTTGTCGGCGGGTTTGGCAACGCCTGGACGATCAGCGGTTATCGTATCGAGGGCGTGCGCGTGGATGGCATTGGGAGGGTCGGCGAGCGTGCTGCGCTCGATCTCGGCGACCGTCTCAGGAGCCCGCCGAGCAACGAGCCCGGCAAAGCCGGGCTCGGGCGTGGTCAGACGGTCCGGGAGAATCGGCCACGTTGCTCGCCGCCCAGATAGGCGTCGAAGGCCATCGCCACGTTGCGCATCATCAGGTGGCCCTGGGGCATCAGCACAACCGCATCGTTGCGTATTTCGACCAGCCCATCGGCGACATGCTCATCGAGCTGGGCCAACGAGTCGGCAAAATACTCGCGAAAGACGATGCCGTGGCGTGCTTCGATGACGCTGAAATCGATGCGCCCGTGACACATCAGCGAAATGATCACGTCACGGCGCAGCTGGTCGTCGTCGCTCAAGGTGTAACCACGGTGCACCGGCAACAGACCTTCGTTCAGGCGGGCGTAATACTGCGACAGCTCCTTCACATTCTGGCTGTAGCTGTTGCCGACCTTGCCGATGGATGAAATACCGAGCCCGATCAGGTCGCAATCGGCATGGGTCGAATAACCCTGGAAGTTGCGCTGCAGCGTCCCGTTGGCGCGGGCGAGCGTCAGTTCGTCATCAGGCAGTGAAAAGTGGTCCATGCCGATATACACATAGCCGGCACCGGTCAGGCGTTGGATGGTCAGCTCCAGCAGTTCCAGCTTGCGCTCTGGCGGCGGCATGTCTTGCGGGCGGATCAGTTTCTGCGCGCGTACCAGTTCCGGCAGGTGCGCGTAGCTGTAGGCCGCGATGCGATCCGGGCGGATGTCGATGATCTTGTCCAGGGTGGTGCTGAAGCTGTCGACGGTCTGCAGCGGCAGGCCGTAGATCAGGTCGACGCTGATCGACTTGAAGTTCGCTTCGCGTGCAGCCTGCACCAATTCGCGGGTCTGCTCTTCGGTCTGGATGCGGTTGACTGCAACCTGTACCTGCTCGTCGAAATCCTGAACGCCGAAACTCAGCCGATTGAAGCCCAGCGCGCGCAAGCCGTGGATCTGCTCGGGTGTGACCGTGCGCGGGTCGACCTCCAGAGAGAACTCATGGTTGTCGCTGTCGTCCATGTTGAAGGCGTCGTGAAGCGCAGCCATCAGGTCGGCCAGCTGTTCACTGGTGAAGTAGGTGGGAGTACCCCCTCCAAGATGCAACTGGGTGAGCTTGCGCGAACAATCGAACAGGGCGGCCTGCATCTGGATTTCACGCTTGAGGTATTGCAGATACTCGACCGCGCGATCGGTCTTGTGAGTGATGATCTTGTTGCACGCGCAGTAGTAGCACAGGCTTTTACAGAACGGGATATGGATATACACCGACAGCGGCTTGGGCGTTGCGGCGTCGTTGCTTCGCTGCGCAGCGCTGCAATAGTCGTCGATGGCAAAAGCCTGATGGAACTGTGGCGCCGTGGGGTAGGACGTATAACGAGGCCCTGGTCGGTCATACTTCTCGACCAGGGCGCGGTTGAAACTCGGCGTTTGGTCCATGGTGGTTTCACCTTGTGGATTGATGGGTGAAGGGTCGACAGCCTGCCTGCGGCATCATGGCGCGATTATCCTCGATTCCAGTTACCGAGTCGGCTGTCACAGATCAAGAAGCTGGCGACCGGGCCGGCATGATCGACGGTCGGCCGGTAGCGCCTCGTCTTACCTGTGGCTCAGGCGCCACGCGCGCTGCCTCCCTGTTCACACCCGAAAGCTCCAATCAGGCGGTCAAGGTCCGCAACCATCATCCTGAGTATCGCGCGGAACGAAGCCGGTATGCAGCAGGGGAGGGAGCGATCCGTTGAACAGCCGCGCAAGAAACGCGCAGGCGCGGCCCGGTATCGAACGAGGCTCGCTATGTTAAAGGGAGCGGTAGGTGGGCGGCTCGTGCCGCAGGACCTGATGAGCGCAATCAGTCGTTGTACTGACCTGGATCAATCAGCCGGCTCGTTGCGTTTCCGTACAACGGACGGAATCGAATATTTTCCCCGCGAATCCCGCAGTCGGCACCTGTTAGGGCGGGCTTGCCAGCGAACGCCGCCCGTTCATTTTTCAAACGCCCACTTGGCAAGCCGCTTGGCACCAAGCACTCTATGCTTCACGCGCAAAGTCAACGACCACCGGTCAGTTGTCAGGAGTGACGGCAGGCCGGAATTTAGCTGTGGGAATGTGCGAACCCCTCGCCGTTTCGGCGGTCGTAGCCTCTAGTCAGCCGCTGTCGGCGGGACATGCAGGGTATGGCTGTTGACCGATCCAGGCGCAGTGCATCAACCGGAACTATCTTTTCAAGGACTCACATGATCAAGAAATGCCTTTTTCCCGCGGCCGGATATGGCACGCGCTTCCTTCCTGCGACCAAGGCCATGCCCAAGGAGATGTTGCCGGTAGTGAACAAGCCCCTGATCCAGTACGGGGTTGAAGAGGCACTGGCCGCCGGGCTCAACCAGATCGCCATCGTCACTGGACGCGGCAAGCGTTCCCTGGAAGACCATTTCGACATCAGCTACGAGCTGGAACATCAGATCCGCAACACCGACAAGGAAAAGTACCTGGTCGGTATCCGCAAATTGATCGACCAGTGCAGCTTCTCCTACACCCGCCAGGTGGAGATGAAAGGCCTTGGTCATGCCATCCTCAGTGGTCGGCCATTGATCGGTGACGAGCCCTTTGCCGTGGTCCTCGCCGACGACCTGTGCATCAACCTCGACGGCGATCCGGTGCTCGCCCAGATGGTCAAACTGTACAACCAGTTCCGCTGCTCGATCGTCGCGATCCAGGAAGTGCCGCCGGAAGAAACCAGCAAGTACGGTGTCATTGCCGGTGAAATGATCCGTGACGACATCTACCGCGTCAGCCATATGGTCGAGAAGCCGAAGCCGGAAGACGCGCCGTCGAACCTGGCGATCATCGGCCGCTACATCCTGACGCCGGATATCTTCAGCCTGATCGAGCAGACCGAACCGGGCAAGGGTGGTGAAATCCAGATCACGGACGCCCTGATGCGCCAGGCCCAGGACGGCTGCGTCCTGGCATACAAGTTCAAGGGCCAACGGTTCGATTGCGGCAGCGCCGAAGGCTATATTGCCGCGACCAACTTCTGCTACGAGAACTTCTACCTCACCGGCAAGGCGTTCTGAGCCACCCCCGGTCGAGCGAAAAGCCACCTGCGGGTGGCTTTGTTCGTTTCAAGGAGCTGGCATGTCCTCGGCGCCCGGCCCCAGCGGCTGGCCGTAACTGAACTCGACGTAATTGCCGGCCGGGTCCCGTACCCCGCAGTAGTAGCCCACCGGGTAAGGTTCATCACGCGGCTCCCATATCAGGCAGCCAGCCTGGCGAGCGCGAGCCGCAATCGCATCGACTTCGGCGCGGCTCGACAGGGCAAAGCCGAAGTGGCTGTAGTCGTTGTTTGCCAGTTGACGATCCTGGCCGCCCGGCATGATCACGAAAATGAATTCCCGCTCCTTCCCGGGCTCGGCCATCCAGACGATGCGCGAGCCTTTCCCGGCGCGCTCGTGGAATACATGCATGGCGCAGAACTGGGTGTAGAAGGCGATGCATGCGTCGAGATCGGGCACATGCAAGGCGAGGTGGGTCAGGGTAGGTCGCATGGGGTATTCCTTCGATGATCGGGCCTACGGCCTTGGGTTATGCTTGTGCGTTCTACAGGGGAGACAACAGTTCATGGCTTACGACTTCGATCTATTCGTCATCGGTGCTGGATCCGGTGGCGTGCGTGCCGCTCGTTTTGCCGCAGGCTACGGTGCCCGCGTCGCGGTGGCCGAAAGCCGTTACCTGGGTGGTACTTGCGTCAACGTGGGCTGCGTGCCGAAGAAACTGCTGGTCTACGGGGCTCACTATGCCGACGATATCGGCCAGGCCCAGGGTTATGGCTGGACCATCGATGGCGCGACCTTCGACTGGAAAACCCTGATCGCCAACAAGGACCGCGAAATCCAGCGGCTCAACGGCATCTACAAGAACCTGCTGATCGACAGCGGCGTGACGTTGCTACAGGCGCACGCACGGCTGGTCGATGCCCACACCGTTGAAGTCGATGGCCGCCATTACAGCGCCGAGCACATCCTGATCGCGACGGGCGGCTGGCCCTTCGTGCCCGATATCCCCGGCCGCGAACACGCCATCACCTCCAACGAAGCCTTTTATCTTGCTCAGCTGCCGCGCCGGGTACTGGTGGTTGGCGGCGGCTACATTGCCGTCGAGTTCGCCTCGATCTTTCATGGCTGCGGCGCCGCCACCACGCTGGCATATCGTGGCGAATTGTTCCTGCGCGGATTCGACGGTTCGCTGCGCGATCATCTCAAGGACGAACTGATCAAGAAAGACCTGGACCTGCAGTTCAACGCCGACATCGCACGGATCGACAAACAGGCGGACGGCAGCCTGCTCGCCACCTTGAAAGACGGCCGGACACTGGAGACCGATTGCATCCTCTACGCCACCGGCCGGCGGCCCATGCTCGACGGCTTGGGGCTTGAGAACGTCGAGGTCACACTGGACGAACGCGGCTTCATCTCGGTTGATGAGCGCTATCAGACCTCAACGCCTTCGATCCTGGCGATCGGCGACGTGATCGGTCGGATTCAGCTGACGCCCGTCGCGCTTGCCGAAGGCATGGCGGTGGCACGACAGCTGTTCAAACCGGAGGACTATCGGCCGGTCGATTACAACACCATCGCCACGGCGGTGTTCAGCCTGCCGAACATGGCGACCGTCGGACTGACAGAGGAGCAGGCCCGCAAGCAGGGCCACAAGGTGGTGTTGTTCGAGAGCCGCTTCCGGCCCATGAAACTGACCATGACCGGCAGCCTCGAGCGCAGCCTGATGAAACTGGTGGTCGATGCCGAGTCCGACAGGGTGCTGGGCTGCCATATGGTCGGTCCGGATGCCGGCGAGATCATGCAGGGTATGGCGGTGGCCTTGAAGGCGGGCGCTACCAAACGGATATTCGACGATACCGTCGGTATCCACCCGACCGCGGCCGAAGAGTTCGTCACGATGCGTACGCCAACGGGTATCTGATCGAGCCGCGCATCACCCCCGCCGAGCTGTGCAACGCGAAGGGAGCGAGGCCATTCGGCGCAGACGTTTCGCGTAGCGACAGGCCGCGGCGGCCTGTCGCCCTCCGGTTCGTTTGCGTCAGTGATGCGTGTGGACGTTGCGGTCGGAGGAGGGTGCCTGTTCCTCGATGGCGACGTCGACGGTCACCTCACCGGCCTTCTCGAACATCAGCGTCAGCGGGAAACGCTCCCCGGCCACCAGTGGTTCGCTCAGCTTGAACAGCATCACATGGTTGCCGCCCGGCTTGAAGGCCACTTCGCCACCGGCAGGCAGCTCGACCGAATCGATACGCTCCATGCGCATGACGTCGCCCTTGTGGACATGGGTATGCAGTTCGGCTTTCTCGGCGCGGGGCGTCTGTACGCCGATCAGCCGATCGGTCGCGTCGCCGGGGTTGTTCAGGGTGAAATACACCGCGCCGGTCGGGGCGCTCGGTGGCATGGCGCGAGACCATACCTGAGACGCGACAGGCGCCGCGTCCGTCGTGTGATGGCGGTGGGCGTTGTCGTTGGCCAAGGCGGTGAGGGTGGCCGTGCCAAGCACTAACGCGGTTACCAGACGAAGCAGCATGAGTCTCTCCAGGTGGTTTCGATGCCGAACATTAGCATGAGACCCTGCGGTCCGACGTGTGTCCAGGCTAACGAATCGGCAGCACGGCTCGTCGTAATGGCCCCTGCAGGGTGGCCTCGTTTCTGTTTGAATGGTCAGGCACACCCATCTGATCGGAGAGCGTTCACCCAATGGAGCGAAGTCGTTGGCGTCACCGGTTGTTGTCCGGCGGAAAGGAACCCGATCCGCGCTTCACGCTGGCCAACGAACGAACCTTTCTCGCCTGGATTCGCACGTCCCTGGCGCTCCTGGCGGGCGGTGTGGCCGTCGAAGCCTTTGCCGGGGGCATATTCAGCCTGGAGGTGCGCAAGGTCCTGTCGATCTCGCTGTTGTTGCTGGCGATGTTCATCAGTTCGACCGCGTGCGTTCGTTGGTTGAGCATCGAGCGAGCCATGCGCCACAGCGGCCCGTTGCCGTTTCCGTTGCTGATCCCGATCCTGTCCATCGGCGGCACCCTGGTGACCCTGGTGCTGATCAGCTTCGTCGCGCTTCGCAGCTGACCATGCACGTCTCCTTTCGCCGACGGCTGGAGCCGAAATCGCCAAGGCCGCCGCTGCATGAAGACCCTGGCCTGCAGCCGGAACGCACCTCACTGGCCTGGGGTCGAACGCTGCTCACCATGCTCACCGTCAGCGCGCTTTTCTTGCGTTGGATGCCGTATCACGGCGCCTTCGTCGGCACGCTGGTTGCGCTTTCGCTGATCACCGCGCTGGGCATCTGGACCACTCAGCAGCGCCGCTACATGCGCAGTGCCAGCGGCGTGAAAAGCGGACGCATCCACGCCGACGCGGCCTCTGTGCTCTGGCTCGGCGCGGCGGTTTCGGTACTGGCTGCGCTGGGGCTCTACACCGTGATTTTCTTACCGATCCATAGCTGAGACAGCCATTAGCAAGAGGCGCCAATGACCACCGCCAATCAGCAATTCGCCAGCGACAATTACTCGGGCATCTGCCCGGAAGCCTGGGACGCCATGGCACGGGCGAACCAGGGCCATGATCGGGCCTACGGAGACGACCAATGGACGAGCCGTGCCGCCGATCACTTCCGTCAGCTGTTCGAAACCGATTGCGAGGTGTTCTTCGCATTCAATGGCACCGCAGCCAACTCGTTGGCGCTCTCGTCGTTGTGCCAGAGCTATCACAGCGTGATCTGTGGCGATATCGCGCACGTCGAGACCGATGAATGCGGGGCGCCGGAATTCTTCTCCAACGGCTCGAAGCTGCTGGTGGCCAGGACCGAGCAGGGCAGGCTCACGCCAACGGCGATCCGTGAGATCGCACTCAAGCGCAAGGACATCCATTACCCCAAGCCACGCGTCGTCAGCGTTACGCAAGCCAGCGAAATCGGCACGGTGTATCGCCCCGACGAACTGCGAGCCATCAGCGATACCTGCAAGGAGCTGGGTTTGCATCTGCATATGGATGGTGCGCGCTTTGCCAATGCCTGTGCCTTTCTCGGCTTGTCGCCTGCGCAGCTGAGCTGGAAAACGGGCGTTGATGTGCTCTGTTTCGGCGGAACCAAGAACGGCATGGCGGTGGGCGAAGCCATCCTGTTCTTCAACCGCGATCTCGCCGAGGACTTCGAGTACCGTTGCAAGCAGGCCGGCCAGCTGGCGTCCAAGATGCGCTTTCTGTCGGCGCCCTGGGTCGGGTTGCTGGAAACCCATGCCTGGATGAAATATGCCGAGCACGCCAATCGCTGCGCGCAACTGCTCGCCGCACTGATCAGCGATGTGCCGGAGGTTGAGCTGATGTTTCCCGTGGAGGCCAATGGCGTCTTCGTCAGCATTCCGCCCGCGGCGCTCGACGCGCTGAGAAGTCGCGGCTGGATGTTCTACACCTTCATTGGTGTCGGTGGCGCGCGTTTCATGTGCTCCTGGGACACCCACGAGGATCGTGTCCGACAGTTGGCTGTCGACATCCGCAGCGTGGTGATGCAGCACCGATAGCCAGGGGAGGGGGTTTGTGCGTCGTCAGTGACACGAGCGAAGCGCTGCGCGGCCCGGAAATGGAAAGCCCCGCGTGCGGCGGGGCTCCCTGTGGTGCGTTGCACGGCTGATGAGGTCAGGTGATGAACAGGCTGATCACCAGGCAGATAGCGAGGCCGGTCAGGCCGACGATGGTTTTCATCACCGTCCAGGATTTCAGCGTGTCGGAGACGCTCATGCCGAAGTACCGGTTGGCCATCCAGAAGCCCGAGTCGTTGACGTGCGAGAAGGCGGCGCCACCACAGGCAATGGCGATGGTGCACAGCGCCAGCATTTGCGGGCTTGCGCCAAGCAACTGAGCCACCGGTGCCGTCAGGCTTGCGCCGGTAATCATCGCCACGGTGCCCGACCCTTGGGAAATCCGCATGATCGCCGCCGTTGCGAATCCGAACAGCACGAGCGGCATGTTCATGTCCTGCATCGCATCGGCGAGAATCTTGCCAACGCCTGATTCGACCAGCACCTTGCCGAACACGCCGCCCGCTCCGGTGATCAGGATGATGATCCCGGCAGGCTCCAGCGCCTTGGTGGCAATCTTCTGCAACTGGTCCGCCGTGAAGCCGCGGTTATGTCCGAATATCCAGAAGGTCAGCAGCGTCGTCAGCAGCAGCGCGATGATCGGGTTGCCAATGAACATGAACAGGTCACGCAGCGGGTTTCCTTCGGCCAGCAGCATCTCGGCCGAGGTGTTTCCGAGGATCAGCACCAGCGGCAACAGCAGGGTGAGGACCACGCCCTTGAATGCCGGCAGCTTGCTCGGGTCATCGAACTTGCTTTCCCCGGTCACCATGTATTCGGGAACCGGAACGAAGATACGGCTCGAAATGAACTTGCCGAACATCGGACCCGCGACGGCCATCGCAGGCAATCCGGCGATCACCCCCCAGATGATGACCCAACCGAGGTCCGCGCCCAGAATGCTGGCCGTCGCGATCGGACCGGGGGTTGGCGGAAGAAAGGTATGGGTCACGCTTAGCCCTGCGCACAGCGGGATGCCGTAATAGAGCAGCGACTTGCCGGTACGGCGTGCGATGCCGTAGATCAGCGGCACCAGGATGACGATGGCCACGTCAATGAATACAGCGATGGAGACGAGGAAGCCGACCAGCCCCAACGCCCAGGGAACGGTGCGATCCCCGCATTTGTCGATCAGGGTCAGCGCCAGGCGCTCCGAACCACCCGAGACGCGCAGCATCTCGCCGAACATCGATCCGAGTCCGATGATCAACGCGACGAAGCCCAGCGTGCCGCCCATGGACTTGACGATAAATGCGAGGAGGTCTTGCGGCGCCATGCCAATGGCGAGCCCTGCGCCGAGACTGACCAGAATCAGCGCAAGGAAGGGTTGGAATTTAAGTTTGACGATCAGGAAGAGCAGGGCGACGATCGAGGTCGCCGTAACCGTCAGTATCAGGGCATTACTTTCCATTCGGACTCCGATTGTTATTGTGAGGAGCGTAAAAGCGCGCCGGTGCCCCGGCGCATGCGCAAGCGCTGAGTGAGATCAGTCGCTGGAACCACCCGGGACCCGGCCTTGCATGGTCGGCGGACGCAGGAAGTCGAAATCGCAGCCTTTGTCGGCCTGGGTGATCTGTTCGAAGAAGAGCTTGCGATAACCGCGCTCGGCGTTCTGGGGTTTGGGCAGCACAAGGGCGGCGCGCCGGCGCTCGAGTTCATCCTCGGCTACCAGCAGGTCGATGCGGCGCTCGGAGACACTCAAGCGAATCCGATCGCCACTGCGCACCAACGCGAGCGGTCCGCCCAATGCAGCCTCCGGCGTGACATGCAGCACGATGGTTCCGGCAGCGGTGCCGCTCATGCGGCCGTCGGATATCCGCACCATGTCCTTGACGCCAGCGCGCGCGAGCTTTTTCGGAATCGGCAGGTAGCCCGCTTCAGGCATGCCGGGCGCGCCAATCGGGCCGATATTCTTGAGCACCAGCACATCGTCGGCGTTTACGTCCAGGTCAGGATCGTCCAGGCGCCGGGCCAGATCCTCGGAGTTTTCGAACACGACTGCACGGCCTTCGTGCTCCATCAGCGTGGCGTCGGCGGCCGATTGCTTGATGATGGCGCCTTCGGGCGCAAGGCTGCCGCGCAAAAACGCGATGCCACCGACCGGATAGATCGGGTCCTTCACGCTGCGCACCACGTCCTGCTTGAATGCCGGCACCTGGTCCAGCTCTTCGCCCAATGTGCGACCGGTTACGGTCAGCGCGTCGAGATGGAGCAACGGACGCAGTTCGCGCAGTACCGTCTGCAGGCCGCCTGCGCGATGAAGATCTTCCATGTAGTGCTGCCCGGACGGCTTGAGGTCGACCAGTACCGGAGTGTCCCGGCTCATGCGATCGAACGCCTCCAGGTCGATGTCATAGCCCATGCGTCCGGCAATGGCGGTCAGGTGCACGATCCCGTTGGTGGAGCCACCGATGGCCAGCAGCACGCGCAGGGCGTTCTCGAACGCCTTGGGCGTGAGGATCTTGTCGGGCGTGAGTTGGCTGCGGGCCATTTCGACGGCTTGCTTGCCGGTGAGTTCGGCAATGCGCATGCGATCGGAGGTAACAGCCGGCGGCGTCGCTCCACCGGGCAACACGATTCCCAGCGCCTCGCCGATACAAGCCATGGTGCTGGCGGTCCCCATGACCGAGCAGGTTCCGACACTGGCAACCAGCTTCGAATTGACCTCGACGATCTCAGCCTCGTCGATCTCCTCGCCACGGTACTGTCCCCAGTAACGTCGGCAATCGGTACAGGCACCGACGCGCACGCCACGGTGGCCGCCCGTCAACATGGAGCCGGTGATCAGTTGCACGGTGGGGATGTTTGCCGAGGCGGCGCCCATCAGCTGTGCCGGTACGGTCTTGTCGCAGCCACCAATGAGCACCACGGCGTCCATGGGCTGTGCCCGGATCATTTCTTCCGTGTCCATCGACATCAGGTTGCGCAAGTACATGCTGGTCGGCGTGGAAAAGCTTTCACCGATGGAGATGGTGGGGAAGTCGATTGCGAGTCCGCCGGCCAGCATCACGCCGCGTTTGACCGCCTCGATCAGTTGCGGTGCGTTGCCGTGGCAAGGGTTGTAACCGCTACCGGTGTTGACGATGCCAACGATGGTGCGGTCCAGCGCATCGTCCGTATAGCCGGCGCCCTTGATGAACGCCTTGCGCAAAAAGAGCGAGAAGCCGGTATCCCCGTAATTCGTGAGCCCCTTGCGCAGGCCCGTCGGTACGACCACGGCATCGTCTGTTTTCTTGTCCACCATCGGATTCCACCTTTGTCGATATTATTATCAATAATCTGATGGGCGCATTTAGCCACGATATGAATACCGTGGCAACCCATGCGGGCGCCTCCGTTGAGGCCGTTTCAGAATCCCTCTATAGTCCTCCAGGTAAGTTCGATCAGCCGCTGGAAACGCCCTTGGATGAAACGCAAGTAACGCCGGTTTCCGATGCAGGTATCAGCCCGCACTCGGTCATCGAAACGCTGGAAGAAGAGATCGTGCTCGGCACGCTGCACCCGCGCGAGCGCCTGGTCGAGGACGACCTGATGGCGCGCTTCGGGCTCAAGCGCCATGCGGTACGTAACGTGCTCGCCGAACTCGAACAAATGGGGCTCGTCGAACGCAAACGCAATATTGGCGCACTGGTGAAGGCCTATACGATCGAGGAGGTCGAGCATCTCTACGAGGTCCGCGAGCTGCTGGAAACCCACTGTGTCCGGCTTATCCAGCTGCCGGTCCCCGAAGACCGCCTGCAGACGCTGCTGGCGATCCAGCACGCCCATGATGATGCGGTGGAGCGTGGCGATCTACGCCAGGTATTTCGCCTGAACGTGCGCTTTCACCGAGAGCTGTTCAGCCTGGCGGAGAACCCGGTACTGGTCGAGGCCATCAGCAATCATGCGCAGCGAGCCCACTCGATGCGCTCGTCGACCATCGCCATGCCGACCCAACTCGAACGCTCTCGGCAGGACCACTGGGCGTTGATAAACGCCTTGCGAGGCGGCGACGTGGACGCGTTGGTATCGCTGTGTCGTGAACATTTGTCGCCGTCCAAGGAAGCCTATATCCAGGCACAGAAGCTGCGTGCAGGCCCAGTCGGCAGATTGTCCGCCGGTGGATAACCGGCTTCGAGCGGCGCACGATTTTTTTCGCCGAACAGGACGAGCGATATGAACCAGACGGCACGCGGGGCCTCACGGGAGAGGAAAGACTCAGCCCTCCGGTGATCCCATGTCGCTGTTTGGCACAGTCTCATCATGAGGGCGAAACCCCCGGAGGCTAGCCAACGAGCAATTGAGCCGCATGGCATGTAGCCGCTTGGCTTGCGCAGCCGATGCCAATCTTGCCGCAGCCCTGGGTGGCCAATCTCACCTCCCGAACTACCGAAGCTGTTGACTCGAATAAACGGCTCGGGCGGTGCGGCGCGAAGCGGCCGTGCTAGGCTTGGTTTTGGCTGTTTGCACAGCCGTTACGAACAATTACGCTTGGCCCGACTCGGCGCCTTGTTTGGAGTCCCGCATGATCGCGCGTTCGCCATCAGAGCTTCCAACCGAACTCTCCGCATTCGTCGCCACGCATTTCGCCGACCGAGGATCCAATCCGGATCGGTTGATTGCCGAATCCTGGTACCGCAGCATCCATGAGCACGGGCTCGATCCCGCTCGATCCGCTTCTCACGTTCAGCTTGAACATCACGAGATCCGCCTGCATCAAGAAGAGCACCATGACTTTCTGGCCATTGCGAGCCAGGGCATGGAAGGGCTGTCGCGGCGCCTGAACCCAGCGGGGTTTGCGGTACTGCTCAGTGATCGCCGCGGTATCACGCTCGATGCACGGCTGCCTGGAGAGTACAGCCCCTATGCGGACTCGGGGCTGGTGGTCGGCAGTTGCTGGGACGAGTCGCTGGTAGGGACCAACGGTATCGGTACGGGGCTGGCCGCGGGCCAGCCGCTGATTATCCACCGGGACGAGCATTTTCTCAGCAGCAACGCCATGTTGAGTTGCTCGGTGGCGCCGCTGTTCGATCCTCAGGGTGCGTTGCTGGGGTGTCTCAATGCCTCCTGCCTCAACAGTGGTGGGCCGAAGCAGGCGCAGTATCTGACACTGCAGTTGGTGAGCCTGTACGCGCGACTCATCGAGAACGCCAGCTTCCGCCAGCGCTATGCCAGTTACGCAATGCTGACCTTGGGCGGTGATGTCGGCGACCTGGGCAACGAGCGGTTGTTGGCGCTTGATGCGGCGGGCCGAATTCTCGGAGCCAACCGCGCGGCTTTTGTGGCCGCCGACCAAGGGAGCGCGCTGCTGGGGGTGGCGGTTCAGGATGTCTTGTCGACGTCCCTGGATGAGCTGATAACCCTGACGCAGGGTGGCCAGCGCGCCGCGAATCTACGGCTGGCCGGCGGGCCTGTGCTGGAGGTCACGCTGCGTATGCCGGCCACCGCCACGCGGCGCGCCAGGAACGAGCGTGGTCTGAGCGT
The DNA here is from genome assembly GCF_009789555.1 of Stutzerimonas stutzeri. Taxonomy (NCBI): domain Bacteria; kingdom Pseudomonadati; phylum Pseudomonadota; class Gammaproteobacteria; order Pseudomonadales; family Pseudomonadaceae; genus Stutzerimonas; species Stutzerimonas stutzeri. Next base: position 3,175,247 of record NZ_CP046902.1, on the reverse strand, counting down.
CGTTCCGGCAGAGCCGACGCTTGAACACTTGGCCGGGGAGGACTCAGGTCTGCAACGCTCCGTCCAGAAGCTGCGGCGCGTGCTCGATCGCGACATTCCGCTGTTGCTGACCGGCGAGACCGGCACCGGCAAGGAAGCCTTTGCGCGGGCGATCCATCACGCCAGCGCGCGCGCCAGGGGGCCCTTCGTTGCGCTCAATTGCGCGGCGATCCCGGAGTCGCTGATCGAGAGCGAGCTGTTCGGCTATCGCGCCGGGACCTTTACCGGCGCTAGCCGTCAGGGGATGAAAGGCAAGCTGGAACAGGCCAATGGCGGGACGCTGTTCCTCGACGAGATCGGCGATATGCCGGCGCATCTGCAAACGCGGCTGCTGCGCGTGCTGGCCGAGCGGGAACTGGTGCCGCTGGGCGCCGCAACACCGGTGTCGTTGAACGTGCAGCTGGTGTGCGCGACGCACCGCGACCTGCCCGTCATGGTGGCTGCGGGCGAGTTTCGTGAGGACCTCTATTATCGACTCAACGGGTTGACTATCAGGCTGCCCGCCTTGCGCGACCGGGCGGATCGCGTGGGGCTTATCCGCCGCGTTCTAGAACGTGAGGCCGGGCATGAGCGTGTCGAGCTGACCGCCGAGGCGATGGAGCGTCTGGCCGCTTACGGGTGGCCTGGCAACGTGCGCCAGCTGATCAACGTGCTGCGCTGTGCGGTCGCGCTGGCGGACGACGGGATGATCGGTCTCGATTGTCTGCCGCCGGAGATCATGTCTGTGCCTGCGGAGCGGTCATCCGTTGTGCAGTCGCTGGAGACGACCCGGGACGCTGCCGAAGCGGCCCATCTGCAAGCGACACTCGAGCAGCACGGCGGCCATGTCACGTCGGCCGCCCGTTCCCTCGGCATCAACCGCGCCACCTTTTATCGCAAGCTGCACCGTTACGGTCTTACCGCGCTGCGCAAGTGATGCTCGCAGGCGACTCGGTGTTTTCGGTGGGCTGAAGCGGAGCGCCTCTCGGTCCACCCTAGGGTCAGCCGCTAGTCGTCGCTCGATCGCGTAAAAAGAACCCCGCCGGGGCGGGGTTCTTGGTCAGCTCAAATCACTCAGCTTTGCACATACACCGCGTGAGTATGGGTGTACTCGTACAGGCCGTGCTTGCCGTCGGCGCCACCGATGCCGGACTTGCGCACCCCGGCGTGAAAGCCTTGCATCGCCTCGAAGTTCTCTCGGTTGATGTAGGTTTCGCCGAAGTCCAGACCGGCCGCGGCCTTCATCGCGGTGGAGAGGTCGCGGGTATAGATCGAGGAGGTCAGGCCGTACTCGCAGTCGTTGGCCAGGGCGATGGCTTCGTCCAGGTCGTCGATGATCTGCACCGGCAGTACCGGGCCAAAGACTTCCTGGCGCATGATCTCCATGTCGTGCGAGCAGTTGGCGAGCAACGTCGGCTGGTAGTGGAAGCCCTTGCCCAGGTCCGCCAAGGCGCCGCCGGTGATCACCTGCGCGCCTTGGCTCTGTGCGGTACGCACCATCTGCTCGACCTTGCGCAGCCCGGCCTCGTTGATCAGCGGGCCCATTTCCACGTCCGCCTGGGCGATGGGGTCGCCGTAGCGCGTCTCGGCCAGGGCGCCGGCGATGCGCTCGATGAACTGCTCGGCCACGCCGCGCTGCACGTAGACGCGCTCGGCGCAGTTGCACACTTGCCCGGTGTTGATGATGCGCGAGGCGCGAATGGCGGTTACGGCCAGGTCCAGGTCCGCGTCGTTCATGACGATCGCCGGGGCCTTGCCGCCCAGCTCCAGGTTGAGCTTGGTGACGTTCTGCGCGGCGGCGGCCATGATCCGCTGGCCGGTGCCGACGCTGCCGGTAAAGCTGATCATGTCAATCTTGTCGCTGGTGGTCAGCGCGCTGCCGACGCCGGCACCGCTGCCGCAGACCACGTTGAACACACCCTTGGGCAGGTCGGTCTCGGCCACCAGCTTGGCGAATTCGAAGCAGTTGTTCGGCGTTTCCTCGCTGGGCTTGATGACGATGGTGTTGCCGGTCACCAGCGCGGGCGCCATCTTCCGGGCGATCAGGAAGAACGGGAAGTTCCACGGCAGGATGCCGGCCACCACGCCCAGCGGTTTGCGGAACAGGAAGATGTTCTCGCCCGGACGGTCGCTGGTGATGATCTCGCCCTCGATACGCCGCGCCCACTCGGCCATGTAGTCGAGGTAGTCGGCGGTGAAGTTGACTTCCACCAGCGCCAGGCTCTGGATCTTGCCGCCTTCCTCGGTGATGACGCGAGCCAGACGCTCGGCGTTCTGGCGAATCTTGCTGGCGATGGCGCGCAGGTAGCCGGCACGTTCGATGGCGGGCTTCTGACTCCAGCTCTTCTGCGCGGCGCGGGCGGCGGTTACGGCGCGTTCGGCGCTGGCGGCGTCTGATTCCGGCACCCGGGAAAGCACCGCGCCGGTGGCGGGGTTGCGCACTTCGATGAGGCTGTCGCAGGCGACGAAGGCGCCGTCGATGTAGTTCTGGTAGGTAATTGGATCAGTCATGTCGGTCTCCTGAGGGTCAGTTGCTGGCCGTTTTCTGGGTCGGCTGCGGCAGGTCGTTCGGGCCGTGCTTCACGCGGTCGTGGGCACGCTTGATCAGGTACTGATGGATCTGCTCCATCTGGTCCATGCTGAACGCCTCAGCAAACGACGGCATGCCATCGGGAATGCGCGCGCCGTGGAGAATGCCGAGGAACTGCTCATGCTTTTCCGGGGCGAGCATGCGCAGGTCCGGCAGCACGCCGCCGCTGACCGCGTGGATGCCGTGGCATTGCGAGCAGTAGCCGTCGTACAGCTTGGCGCCGGCCTCGACCGTAGCCGCGTCGGCAGTCAATGGCGGTGGCTTGGGTGCATCTTCACGCGGCGCTGGTTCCTGCAGTTCGGCGGTACCGCCGAGCTTGTAGGTCAGCACCTGGGCGTAGGGCTGCACACCGGCGCGCAGCGAAAGGGCGCCGGCAAAGGTTGAGAAGGCGCCGCCCCAGCCGGCCATGAAGGTCACGTACTGCTCGCCATCGACGCTGTAGGTGATGGGCGCGGCCATGACACCGCTGGCAGCGGGCTGCTCCCACAGCTTCTTGCCGGTGTCGGCGGCGTAGGCAATCACGCGCCCATCGGCGCTGCCTTCGAAGACCAGGTTGCCGGCGGTGCTCAGGGTGCCGCCGTTGAAGATGGTGACGTAGGGCACTTCCCAGGCTTGTTGCTGCTTGACCGGGTCCCAGGCGATCAGCTTGCCGGACCAGGTGTCGGCGTACTTGCCGAGACCTTCCGGATCCTCGGGCATCATCCCGGTCTTCAGGCCCAGCTGGTACATGCTCTTGAACTTGTTGCGCGCCGGCGCATCCGGCACGTGCTCGTACCAGGCGGACATGATGTGCGCTGGAATGTAGACCAGCCCGGTATCTGGGCTGTAGGACATCGGGTGCCAGTCATGCGCGCCCCAGAAGCCCGGCTGGACCAGCTTGGCCTTTTTCTCACCCTTCCAATAAGCGGCGGCTTCGTCGTCGACGATGGGCCGGCCGGTCTTCAGATCCACACCCTTGGCCCAGTTGATCGGCACGATGTTCTCGGCAGACAGGAGTTCGCCGGTGGCGCGGTCGATGACGTAGAAGAAGCCGTTCTTCGGCGCCTGCATCAGTACCTTGCGCGGTTTGCCCTCGATTTTGAGGTCAGCCAGGATCATGTGCTGCGTGGCGGTGTAATCCCAGGCATCGCCCGGCGTGGTCTGGTAATGCCAGACGTATTCGCCAGTGTCGGCGTTGACCGCGACGATCGAGGAGAGGAAGAGGTTGTCGCCCTTGCCTTCGCTGCGCCAGATCGGGTCCCACAGCGAGCCATTGCCGACACCGATATAGAGTAGATTCAGCTCCGGATCGTAGGCGAAGGAGTCCCAGGCGGTACCGCCGCCGCCTTGTTCGACGAAGGCACGGCCGTGCCAGGTCTTCTTGGCGATTTCCATGCCCTTGCCTTCGGCCGGCTTGTCCGGATCTCCCGGTACGGTGAAGAAGCGCCAGGCCTGATCACCGGTCTCGGCATCGTAGGCGGTGACATAGCCGCGCACGCCGAACTCAGCGCCGCCGTTGCCGATCACCACCTTGCCGTTGACCACACGTGGCGCGCCAGTGATGGAGTAGCTGCGGGCCTTGTCGTAGCGGGTATCGACCGACCAGACGCGCTCGCCAGTCTTGGCATCGATGGCTTCCAGGCGGCCGTCGAGCACGCCGACGTAGACCTTGCCCTTCCACACGGCGACGCCGCGGTTGATCGCATCGCAGCAGGCCTCACCCGCGCGGGAGCGGTCGGACTTTGGGTCGTACGTCCAGATTTCCTTGCCGGTGCGCGCGTCGAGCGCATAGACGATGGAGAAGGGGCCGGTGGTGTACATCACGCCGTCGACCACAATGGGCGTGGCTTCCACGCCGCGGTCGATGTCCAGCTTGTAGCTCCAGGCCAGGCCGAGTTCGCCGACGTTGTCATCGGTGATCTTCTTCAGCGGGCTGTAGCGCTGCTCGCCGTAGTCGCGCCCATGGCTCATCCAGTTACCGGGTTCGGCGTCGGCATTGGCGATGCGCTTGCCGTCAACGTCGGCGGCGTGCAGTGGCAGGGATAGCAGGGCGGCAAGGCCGGCGCCAAGCAGGGCGGTGGGCCGTCGGCCCGAATAGGGATCGAATTGTTTCATCGCAGGCTCTCTCTTGTTATTGGTCTGGCCGCCCCGTGGGGCAGGTACTTCAGGGAGAGCAACCGCTGTGCCAGTCGTTCCGATCTGGCTGCAGAGCCAGTGGCGGCGCGGCCTTGCGCGAGCAGGGGCCGGCGCGGTTGAAGCGGTCTGTCGCAACCGGACCGTTGCACGGCTGCAGCAACTGTCGCGTTTCTGCGACAAGGTTGCGGCGTCGGCAGGCGCGGCGGCAGCAGGTTGGGCAACGCGGCGGCGGTTCAAAACGGGTTGCTGGGCAGTTGAAAAGGCAGCCGTAGGGCTGTTTCGGCGGCGCAAACGGCAAAACGGTAAGTCTTCACGCTCGCTTGGCATGTGCGTTGCCTTGATGATGCGCAGGCATTTGCAGGGTTTTCCGCATCAGGGCGTTTCTGTACTTTAAAAACGCGCTCCGGTGCGCCTGGGCTTAAGACTGCAATCCCTTCGTCCTGAGGGCGTTCATGGCTCGTGAGCCGTCCGCCTGGCAACAGAGGCCTGCGGCAGCAAAGCACCTAACAACAAGGTTTAACCATGTACCGATTATTTCTTGCCGGATCGCTCTCGTTGGTAACCGGGCCATTGCTCGCGCAGACAGCTGAACCGCTTACGCTAGACCCCTTGGTGGTGAGTTCGCCACGGGCGGAATCCGACTGGTTTACGCTGCCGATGGCGGTGTCAGCCGTGACGGAGCAGAACCATCCGGGCGAACAGTTGCTCAGCCTCGATAGCCTGCTGGGCCCGGTTCCAGGGGCGTTGTCGCAGAGCCGCTACAACCTGGCGCAGGGCATGCGCTTGTCGATTCGCGGCTTCGGGTCCCGTTCCAGTTTTGGCGTTCGCGGCGTACGCGTGCTGGTCGACGGGGTGCCCCTGACCATGCCTGACGGGCAGACCGAAATGGATGGGCTGGATACCTCGTTGGTGGAGCGCATCGAGGTGATCCGCGGCCCCTCGTCGACCATCCACGGCAATGCCGCCGGTGGCGTCTTGGCAATCCAGACGCGGCAGCCAGGGGATACGCCGTTCACGCAGGTCGAGGTGACAGGCGGCGAGCTGGGCTATCGCCGCATGCGCGCGCAAACCAGTGGCAGCGCCGGGTCGCTCGGCGCCTTGCTGGCGGTCAACGCCACCCAGCTCGACGGCTACCGCACGCACGGGACCGCCGAAACCAACCACCTCACCGGCAAGCTGCGCTGGCAGGGGGAGGGCGGCACGCTCGGGCTCACCCTGCATGCGATCGACAACCGAGCCGAAGATCCCGGTGGCCTGACGCTGGATCAGGTCCGGGCGGACCGCTCCCAGGCGCGGCCGCAGAGCCTTCAGTTCGATTCAGACGAGACCGTCCAGCAGCAGCGGCTTTCGCTGGTCTGGGATGGACAGGCCGCAGGCGGCGATACCTATCAGTTGCGCAGTTACTACGGCCAACGCGAGTTCAGCAACCGTCTCCCGTTGCTGGCCAATGGTCAGACAGCCTATGACCGCTGGTTCGCCGGGGTGGGTGCCCAGCGCACCTTTCATCGAGAACTAGCGGGCCTACCTCATCAGCTGACCGCCGGAATGGACCTGGAGAGCCAACGCGACGACCGCTCCCGAAACGACAACCTGCCTGGCGGCATCACCGGCGCCCTTACTCAGCGCCAGCGCGAAACAGCGGACAGCCGGGGTGTGTTTATCGAGGATCAGGTGAACCTGGGCGATACCTGGTTGCTCACCGCAGGCGTGCGCTATGACAGTGTGCGGCTCGAGGCGAAGGACCGTTACCTGAGCGACGGCGATGCTTCCGGCGAACGCAACCTCGAAGACTGGAACTACAGCCTGGGGCTGAGCCGGCAACTGGACGCCCATCATGTGGCGTACGTTCGTTACGCGACATCCTTCGAGACGCCGACGATCAACGAAATGGCCAACCCAACCGGGGGCGGCTTCAATCCATCACTTGGCGCGGAACAATCGGTCAACCGCGAATTAGGCTTCAAGGGCGAGCACCGGGGATTGCGCTACGAGGCGGTGCTCTACAGCATGCGCATCGAAGACGAACTGGTCCCGGAAGTCGACGGGCGCACCTTCTACACCAACGCGGGCCGCTCCAGCCGCGACGGTGTCGAACTCAGCGGGGACTGGCTGGTGGGTCGCTATTGGCGATTGACCGGTGCCTGGAGCTACAACCGCTATCGTTTCGACCAATTCCAGGGCTACGACGGCAACCGCATCCCCGGGATTCCGAGGCAGAGCCTGTTCGCCGAGGCCAGCTATGACCGCGACGACTGGTATGCACGGGTCAACGTCAATGCCTATGGCCAGCAATACGCGGATAACGCCAACCTCGACCGCGTGCCCGGCTATGCAGTAACCAACGCCCGCTTGGGCTGGCGACTGGCATGGGGCGATCAGCGGTGGGAGCCTTACATCGGCATCGACAACCTGCTGGACCGCGACTACTACGACAACCTGCGTATCAACGATAATTTTGGTCGCTACTACGAGCCCGCTCCAGGACGGACGATCTATGCGGGGGCGAAGCTGACATTCCAATGACGGAACTGCGGTTTGGGTGATGCATTGTGGTTTCGTGCGCAGTTCAGGCGCGGCACGCTCAGGCGCGCATAAGGCAGCAAGCGGTTAGCCCATATCAGCCGGTGGAAAACAGACCGCTTGCGCGGGCACGAGTGCATCGGTTACAGCAACGTTTCTCCCCGACAGTTCTGATCATTCGAGAACACTGACGAGGAGGGCGAATTGGCGAATGTAGCCCCACGGGGGCGCTTCTCCAGCAATGACATCTGGGCGAAACGAGCCGGTTCGTCACCAACACACGTGAACCGGTTGAGTACCCAGGCGCCTCAGCCTGACGATCTGGTCGACGTCCTCGGACGCCGCGACTCCAGGTATTGCTCGCCTAGCAAGACAACCAATCCGCTCAGTACGATGATGAAGGTGCCGATGCAGCTCCACAGATTCGGCAGCTCGGAAAACAGCAGGTAGCCCAGCAGACTCGCGCCGACGATTTGCAGGTAAGTGAACGGTGCGACGAACGGCGCAGGGGCCACCTCGAAGGCACGCACCAGGCAGTAGTGCCCGCAACCACCGAGGATGCCCATGCTGACCAGCAACCCAACATGTACCAGGCTGTCCGGCGACTGCCAGAAGAATGGCAGCATCAGGCTCGTCAACACGAACCCGGCGGCGGCCATGTACGTGTTGGACGTTTCCGGCGTGTCGTGACTAGCGAGCTTGCGCGACAAGATCTGCGTAAGCGCTGAGGTGCAAGCACTCAGGAGCACCAGTAACACGGCAGGATGAAAGGCATCGCCACCCGGCTGGATGACGAACAGCGCCCCAGCAAACCCACTGATTGCCGCGACTGTCTTCAGCGGGCCTACCGTCTCGCCCAGCATGAAGGGTGACAGTACCAGGACCACCATAGGCGCCGTGAAACTCACCGCCGCCGCGGTCCCCACCGGCACGTACTGCAGCGCACAGAACATCAGGAAGGAGGTGAGGCAGAACAGCAACGACCGCACGATTTGCAACCAGGGACGCCGAGAGCGAAACAGCGCCTTCCCTTTGCGCGGCGCGAATACCACAAGCATGAACACCACATGGCCGAAATAGCGGCACCAGAGCAGCTGAATGACCGGGTAGAACAGGCCGAGGTACTTAACTTCCGCGTTCAGTAGAGGAATCAGAATCGCCGCCGCCAGCATGAACGCTACCGCTGTCACGAACGGGCTGCGCTTCGGTTCCAGCTGCTCCTCGAGGGCTTCATCTTCCCGCGCCGCCAACATCAGGTGCCCCCTTGATCAGCTTGTTGTTGTCAGCCATGTTCCGCATCGGACTACCAACGCAGGCTCCACGTTCGAACGGATTGAGCGGGTAGGCATTGAGCTGCTCGCTGCGGCGGGCGAAGCGGTGCGCTGCAGCACTGCGGAGTGTCGAGGCCAAAGCCAGGACTCAGCCTCCGCTGAGGGAGGTAGAAATCCGAAGCCGGGGAAATTCCGCGATCTGGATTGATGATAAACAGAAATTTGGATATTCACATCCGGGTACTGCTGTGAACGTTGAAAGTAAAACGGAAAGCCAAATCGCCTTATATTACCGTTAGTTAGTGGCGATGTCGCTCCATTGCCGGAAAACTTAGATCGTTATTCCGGTAATGAAACGGTACTCATTCGTTTTTCCGCCAATGAAACGTACAAACGGTTTATGTAAGTCACGCTCCGACGAGATGACCAGATCCCTGTCCAACCTCCCTCCACCAACATTAGGGAGTCGCTCAAGTCAAACTCAGGCTTGCAGACCCCGCCCCTGAAGTGACGGCCTCCATCGCACGAGCCCCATCTCACAGAGACGCCGCTTTCCCTAAACCGCATTCCACGGACATGAGGATAGGCTTTCGGCCGGCCAATTCTCCACAGCTAAACAGCACGAGCAAACTTTTTTATTACTAGAACCAGTCAGATCAATACTTTGCAGTAATAAAAAAAGAATATCTCTTTTATATATATTGTAATTAATTAAGCATCCCAGTGAAAGATATATCAAGGTAAATCACTGAAATAGCTGACAAATTAAACAGTAAACCAAGTGTATTATCTTCCGTTGCTGAAAGTTCAATATTCGTATAAAGGAACCTTCGCCTTCGAATCGCCTAAGCTATTGAGCTTTTTGCGTGGTTGCGTGTTCGCGACGGATGGCTATTATGACCCGAGCCTTATGAACCTCAACTAACAATCGGAACTCAGAGTTGGTCATGGATAACAAACATTCGGAGCAAGAAGCGCATCCGCTTGAAAACACCATGCCGTTGGCACCAGCCAGGAACCCGTACGATGGTGTCCCCAGAGACTGGAAAGAATCTGGTGTTCCACCCAGCGATGAAATCATTCCATCTCAGGTCAGGACAATTGATCAGCGGGAGGAACAGCTCGCAGATGAACGTAGATCTGTATTCGAACAGGTCAATCAAGGACTGCCTGCCAGTAGAGGCATGGAGCTTCTTGGGTTAAAAAAATCTCATTTTTATAAGTTGCTCGACGATCATCGCAACGGAAAGAACATCGTTCGCAATCACAAGGGAACGCCTAAAGGAGGCAGTCGAACAACATCGGGCCAGGTGGCCGCACTAGGCAAAGCGTACGACAAGCACTACGTTGGCCCAAAGGCTTCTATCAGTGAGTTATTGACGTGGGCCCGCCGTTATTGTGAGAGGTCTGGTGAAAAGGCGGTAAGCCGCCATACAGCGAGAAGATATCTCTATGCAATACCAGAAAAAGACCGTGACCGGAAAACGCTCACTAATGAGCAGTTCAATCAAAAATATGGATTTAAACCAAAAAAAATAGTCATCGATGGTTTGCTGCGTCGCGTGTCAATGGATCATACGCGGGTGGATATACTGCTCGTCGATGAGTTCAACAGAGATGTGATTATCGGTCGTCCCTGGATAACTATGATCATCTGTGACAGGTCTCGGGTGATCCTAGGTTTTTATCTTAGTATGGAAACCCCAAGTCTAAACACTGTTGCCGCAGCTCTAGCGTTTGCGGTGATGAATAAAGATAGCAGCCTGTTCGGTTTCGTAACTTACCCAGAGGAATACCCCTTCTTTGGTATTCCGTTTGTCATTTATACAGATAACGCCGCTGAATTCACGAGCGATGCATTTATCCAGCAGTGTCAAGAATGGGGGATGGAGTGGGATCATCGTCCCATTGGGAAAAAGTGGTATGGCGGGATCATAGAGCGTGTAATTGGCTCATTCATGACAACATCAGTGCACTTTCTTCCCGGTTCAACTGGGAGCAACGTCGTAGAGCGGCAGGGGTTTGAAAGCGAGCTAAATGCCAAATTGGACTTCGAGCAATTTGCGGAGTGGATGCTGAAAGAAATAACTGTTTATCACGGAAAAATTCACGCTTCCCTTCGGTGCACCCCTAGGCAAGCTTTCACCCATTATAAGAGTCAAGGAAAGTATGATTCGTCGAGGGTTATTAGTAAAGAAGATGAGACGAGATTTCTGATCGATTTTTGCCCGACTTCCTTCGGTCACAAAGTTCACTCATATGGGATTAATTTCGCCGGTCGCAGGTACGCAAGCGATGCCCTGGAGGAATATGTAGGCCAAAACATCGATGTTAAGTACTTGCAATATGACCTTAGCTATATTTGGGTCAAGGTGCCTCATGGCTTCTTAAAGATTAGTTGTTCATATACCCGTGACGGGCTAGCGATGCATTGGGAATCCTACTCGAACCACAAGCAGTTATCGAAGCGTATGCCAGGTTTAATCAACAAGGCTAGCGGTACCATCGATGACGAGTTCGCACCCTCCGCCATGGATCGCCAGGAAGAAATTCTTCAAGAGGCTGCAGCCATGAAAACGGCTTTCATGAATGCGCCAAAACAACCGGCTTTGCCGCCACCCCTTCCACCTTCAGCCGAAGGGGTGGCGCTGGATGAAGTGGAGGTGCACCCCATTGATGACAGCAAATTCTATGTCCAAACCGATGACGTTATCTGGGAGGAAGAAGAAATTCTCCGGCCACGAATTATCTTAGACACTGATGAAATCGATCTGCTTGTTCCAGTTTTAATCGTTGACCCTAAGGAGGGTTGAGTTATGAGTAATCGGGATGAAGCTCTAAAATACGCTCACGTCAAAGCGGACATAAGGCACCTTGTTGACTTGCCGGCAGAACAAAGGATTCAGATCTGCCGCCATGATATTTGGATCGATACGCCACGTTTGAAGCCATTGCTGAACTGCCTAAACCACATGGTATACACAGACAACCAGATCCAGGCGTCTAGCATATTCATCCATGGTGGAGGCGGTGACGGTAAGTCCGCATTATTCCATCGGTTGCAGGCGCTGGGCGAGCTTTCGAGAAAGAAAATGGTGTTCATCACCCTGACCGAGAATTTGAACCGTTACAAACTCCATGATGCGATTTGTGAGCAATTCAGCGTGCAGATCGGCAAGAGAACAACTGCGGCCAATAGGCTTGATATTATAGAGAAAAAAATACATTCGGGGGGCATTGGTGCAATTGTCATCGATGAGTTGTCAGATGCAATGCTTGAGGGGAGCACCAACAAGCGAATAATATTATCACTGCTGCGTAGCCTCGCAGAAGGTAAACTTAAGCTGTGCGTTATTGCTTTTGGCAACTCAGTTGCCAACGAAGCCATGATACTTGACCGTGTTCTGGATCGGCGATTTGTACAATGGGAGCTTCAGCCTTGGAAATTAGATCAGCACTTTGTGGACTTCATTGCTACGTATGAAACCCATTTGCCCCTGAAGCTCGCGTCGAATGTTGCATCCCCGAAGCTGAGGACGCTCATACATTCAAACTCACATGGCATTCTTGATAATATCGTAAAGATTCTTAAAAGCGCGGCTATGGATGCTATCGAGCAGGGTACTGAGCGGATTACCCAAGATCAAATCCCTAACATTGATGCTCTGGCGATGAAGTATGGCTTCAAAATCCACCATCCCGGCAAGCCCAAAAAGAAATGATCAAGCTCTCGCCCTCACAGTTTGCCACCGCTAATAGTGTCTTAGCTGCTTTGACACGTGGGCGCGCATTTTGCTTTGTCTCATCCCAGCCTGGCTTTGGTTTGACGACCTGCATAGAGGATATCAAGTCACGTCTGAGTAATCCGATGTTCACTATCGCAGACCATCCTGAACTTGCCGGGTTGGATATGTTTGCCCAGCTCTACCATCACCTAAATATTGATTTAGAGTTCCAAGCTAAAAATAAATTGCCAGGTTTTGCAGCCGAAATTGTTTCATTAAGAGAGATTTCGACAATTTTTGTCGACGATATAGATATGTTTCTGTGTGGTGAAAGTGCGAAGCGCCGCACTGTACAGCAGCTAAAGTATATCTTAACTGCTCTACCGACAGTAAATATTGTAATCTCTGGGCGTCATGAAGAGGCATGGGAGATGTTCGGACTATTAGAGTGCTCACCGCACTGTGTTGAGGCCTTCAGCTTAGATGGCTTTCAAGATTTTAATGAATACAAGGTTTTTTTTGATTCGATTCTCGCTGAAAACTCAAAAACTAAGTTAACGGACGTATCGCTGAAGGCGCTTTATCTCGATACGAAAGGTAACCTTGGCGATACATTTCTCCGGTTGTTTCACCCCGCGTACCTTTACAAAGGTTAGAAATAATGACGGTTTTTATCGATAGCTTACCGATCGAGGGAGAGCTTTTGTCGTGTTGGCTATATAGGCAAAGTATGGTTTCTAAAAACACGCCGCTTGGCCGCGAGGAGCTCAGCCAGCTGTGGTTGGCCTCGGGCCCGGCGCTAGATTTCGATCCGGATTTCTCGCGAAGCTCCCATTTTACGAACGCGGCTTGTGATGCCGTAGGCATGAGTAGTGATCTAAGGGCTTTTTTCATTCAGCCACCTAGCAGTTGGCTAATACCACGCTTTTACAGGCGCACGTTCTGCTATCAGTGTTTGGCTGAAAATTTTCGAACACTTGCATTTCCTACCTCGCTGAAGAAATGGTGCGCTGTAGGCGTAGTAGTATGCGAGTTTCATAATTTGCCGCTAGTCGATGCTACAGAGGTATTCGCGCCTAAGCTGAGCATGGCTATGAAATTTTTTCAGATGCATTATTTACACAAGGACAGGTACATTTCAGCATCACGCTTTCAGGCTGGGATGCGGTCGATTAAGTCTTTGATCTTGGTACAGGACATGCTCAATCGCTTCGAGGTTAATGCCTTGCCAGGCAACCTGAGCAGCGATGCTCACCAAAATAGTGAGTGGGCATTCTCAAAATTTCTGATCTGCTTGATGCTCTATCCCAGGTTTGGCCTTATCAATCGCCATATGCGAAACGACGCCGCTTACCTCCAGCTCCCGGTATTTCAGCAGACTTTTACTCACGGCCCGCTGATAGCCAGTATCGCTCACCGAAGGGCCGCTCTGCTTATCCTCGGTTGGCTCTACGAAGTCTTGCCAACAGACGAGTCAAGCGTGATTGATGCTCTGTTGAATGCAGTAGGAGGCGGGATTGGGTTTTCAGAAGCCTATAGTTTGGGCTCATCCTGCAATGGCTTCACGGCAGAACACGCTGCGGTCATCGCACGGCGACTTCTCCAATGGCAACCTCCAGTAGTCTCCAGCAGGACGCTACAGTTTGTCGAGGGATTCGTTGCTTCTACTGTTAAGTGAAGGATGGTTGACTTGCCCTCAAAATGTAAGGGCGTCGGAGTGGTGAGATCGAATGAATACTAGGTTTTCTTTAATCACCGAAATCTCGCTACCCTTAGGCCCAATCTGCCTAGACGGCTTATATGGCGGTGCTGGTGTATGGATTGACTTCTTGGTGGCCATGCCACAGGTACGCGTACTTCGATACTCAGTCCGTCAAAGCGCAGAACGAAGAACTTTTGCATCCGCTCTCCACGCAGGCCCCTTGGTAAAAGTCACGCCAACCGTTAAGCAGTGTCGCATCAGTTTTACCTACACAACTTTGTACTCACCCTGGCCAGTGGGGAAGGAGTTCGATCACGCTCGTAATTTTTGCGACTTATTTTTATGCAGGTTTTTTCAATGGCCGGCAGAGATGTATAGCAACCGATCTGAAGTTTTCAAAAGTTCTTTCGCTTTAATTTCCGAACAAGCAAAAATCACCGTTGCATCGATGCAGGGGGGGGTTATTATATTTCCCGTGATCTTCCGGAGTGAGTCTCCAAAACGCCTTGAGTGACTTCCACCCATCATCGGTGATTCCATCCGATGCGATCGCGATGGGCTTAAAGGCCGTGGGCATCATTGGGCATCACCTTGATCGGAGGGGAGGCGGGTCGTGGAGAACGACAGTCGCGGATTACTGATCACCGGCGCTGGCGCATGACGGAATCCAGCTCGAACAGCACAGCCGTCTCGTGATCCATTCCGTCCGTTAGCGCCAAGCGAGATTCCACTTTGATGCTCGGATCGCTGTTGTTAGGGTAACCGAGGCCCGCTACTTCGCTGAGAGCCGGCGCAAAGCTGATCGTCAGCCGGCTGTCGAAAGCGCTTTGAGCAGCTTCATTTGCCCTAAGGGCTTCCAGATCCCGCACGTCTGGGCTATCGGTGGCGACGGTAGTAGGTGCGCAGCTGCTCAGCGAGCCTTTTACCGCTGCTAGGCTTGCTTTCGTCTTGACCCTCATCGGCACTGTCACCGAAACCGCGCTGCGCATTGATCTCGTGAACTCGGATCTGATTCGATAGAGAATTACGTTCCAATGGAACAGCCGCGTCAGCTAGCGCTTGAAGGTTAGCAGTCCGAGTCTCCGCGTTAGGCGCTGAAAGCTTGCCCGGGTCGAGGCGATACCACCGCACTTTGAGCGCTTTATGCAGACGTCGTTGAGGTAGTCGTGCAGGTGGCCATAGTTGCAGGTGGCTGCACCTGGCCATCACCAGCCTGGTTCTGAATTTTTTCCAAAAGGGTGCCACCCGTGCCCGCTCTTTTCGATAGTCCGAGTAAAGCGTAGGAAAATGATCAGGCTCCAGCTGAAAACGCATCCCCACCATTCCGCCCGACCAGGAAAGATTCGGGATCAAATCGCGGATATGATGAAGCTCGCCCTGCGCCGCTTGTATCCAGACATCTAGCGTCGGTATGGGCCTGCTGTACGAGAGTTGCTGCCAGGTTTGGATCGATATGCCTTCAGTTACGAATTAGGCGTGATGAAGCCGGATCCATACATTTATCAATACGCTTGTCGTGACCTCGGAGTTCAACCAGGCCGGCAGTTGCGGGGCGATCGGATCGTTATGATCGGCGACTCTATAGGCTGTTTAGGAATGGAGCTCGAGCTGCGGGGAGCTCTGGGTTTCACCTATGCCGTCAAGGGCGGGGCGACTATGAGAGTTTGGTGGAGTTTGCGGAGGTAGTGCTGAGAGATTCGGCAGGTTAGCCATCAGAAAACGTGCAATCAGTTAGGCCCAGGCGACCAAATGCTAATACGGGGGGCGACAGAAAAGCTATCATCTCGCCATCAGCTCAAAAGGGTTCTTCTCGCTGGCCAATTCCGGCACTCCTTTGGGCACTACGACAGGGACGGTTGCGCATGGACGACGAAGTTCAGCCCCTCACGCTTAAAGATGAAACCCCGCCTAAAGAAGTGAAGATTCTTGCTTCCTTGGTTGCGAAGCTGAATCTTGCTGATTTTCAGAACGCCATTCCTGTGATTAGAGAGCTTCGCATCTCGAACGAGACCGAAGCCCGCTTCGTCAATGCAACCCTGTCGCTGTCCTCGGTGCCCGAGGTTTTCAAGCCCAAGGTCTGGCGGATTGATGAGATCGCTGCGGATAGTTTTCGGGTCATTCCAGGGCTTGACTTGGTGCTGGACGGCCCCTTGTTGACTCGCTTGACCGAAGCCGAGCTGTCAACTTTTACCTTCGTCCTTGAGGCTGATGACAAGGACGCAGACGGTGGCCGGAAACAGCTGGCCCGCCATGAGCAGGTCGTAGATCTTCTTCCTCGAAATCAATGGGGTGGCCTACGCCACATCCCGGACATGACGGCAGCGTTCGTTCAGCCGAATGATCCGGCAGTTGAGCGTTTGCTGAAGCAAACGGCTGAGCTGCTTCGTCTGAGTGAGAAGTCGTCGTCGCTTGATGGCTATGCGGGGGGCTCCAAGCGAGCTTGGCAGTTAGCTTCTGCAGTCTGGGGGGCCGTGGCGCGGATGAAGCTAGACTACGCCTTGCCGCCCGCAAGCTTTGAGTATTCCGGGCAAAAGGTACGTAGCCCCAGCCAGATTGCTGATACTGGCTTAGCCACCTGCATGGATCTCACCCTGCTTTTCTGCGCTGCTCTGGAGCAGATCGGACTCAACCCTGTAATTGTGTTCACCAAAGGGCATGCTTTTGCGGGCCTCTGGTTGAAGCCCGAAGAGTTTACGACTGCGCTGGTGGATGATGTAACAGCCGTGCGCAAACGGGTGAAACTGCAGGAGTTGGTGCTTTTCGAAACCACCCTCATCACGCAAAACCCGATTCCGTCGTTCTCATATGCTGCTGAACGAGGTGCTAAGCAGATCGCTGAAGACGCTGAGAGCGATTTCGAAATGCTGCTGGATATTCGTCGAGCTCGATTGCAGCGTATCAAACCACTGGCAAGCGCTGAGGCTCAAATTGCGCGGGTCGCTGCTGATGTATTGAATGATGTGCCTCACATCCTGGTTGAAGACGGCGCAGGCATCCCTGACGAAACGCATGAGGTGGTGGTCGAAGATCTATCGAAACTTGACCCCTCGGATCGTCTTGGTCGATGGCAGCGCAAGCTTCTAGACCTGTCGCTTCGCAACAATCTGCTCAACTTCAAGATGGGCAAGCGAGCACTGAAGCTTGAGTCTCCAGATCCAAGTGCACTTGAGGATATTCTTTCTAGTGGTCAGTCATTGAAGCTGCTGACCCGACCTGATCTCATGGATGGCGCTGATCCGCGTGAGCGCGCTCTTTATGAGCAGCGTGAACGTGAAGATGTTCGTCGCCGTCACGCTGAGGACGCATTGAGGCGCAGAGAAGTCTTCGTTGCTTTAACATCCAACGAGATGGACGCTCGGTTGACCGAGCTGTACCGCAGTGCCCGCACTGCACTTCAGGAAGGCGGGTCTAATACGCTATTCCTGGCCATAGGTTTCCTGAGCTGGACGCGTGAGGACAGAGCTGGGCAGAAGTACAAAGCTCCACTGGTGTTGGTGCCTGTCACCCTAGAGCGCAAGAGCGCGCGCTCGGGATTCACCATGGTACTGCACGATGACGAACCGCGCTTTAACCCGACGCTAATTGAAATGCTGCGCCAAGACTTCGAGCTTGGCCTGGGGTCTCTTGAGCAAGATCTGCCTCGAGACGATTCCGGTCTGGATATTGCCAGCATCTGGAAAAAAGTCGGCCATGCCATCAAGGACATCCCGAGTTGGGAGTTGAACGAAGACGTCGTGCTGTCGATGTTCTCGTTTGCCAAGTACCTCATGTGGAAGGATCTGTCCGAGAACGCCGAGCACCTTCGGCAAAGCCCGGTAGTCCAGCACCTTCTGGACACGCCACGCGACTCGTTCGTTTCAGATACTCCGTTCCCGGAGCCAGAGGCACTGGATCGTATCTATGGCCCGACCGATGTCTTTTGCCCGCTGCCATCTGACTCATCCCAACTTGCTGCGGTGATGGCGGCAGCCAAAGGAAAGGACTTCGTCCTCATTGGGCCGCCTGGCACAGGTAAGAGCCAGACGATTTCCAACATGATCGCTCAGTCGATTGCCCAAGGGCGTCGTGTACTGTTCGTCTCGGAAAAGATCGCGGCTTTGGATGTGGTTTACCGGCGCCTGCGTGAGATTGGTCTGGGTGAGTTCTGCTTGGAGCTGCATTCGAGCAAAGCTCGAAAAACAGATGTCCTTGCTCAGCTGCAATCAGCCTGGGAAGCCAAAGGGCAGGTAGATTCTGCGGCATGGGAAGTTGAAGCGCAGCGCCTCGCTACGCTGCGTGACAGCCTGAACATCTACGTTGAGCGTCTCCACCGGCGCCATCGCAATGGCTACACCATTTACGATGCAATCGGTACGGTTATCTCAGGTGGTGATGAGGCGGTCGCACCTGTTGCTTGGGGTTTGCCTGACACTCACGACCAGAAGGCAATACTCGAGCTTCGTGAGTTGTGCGACCGCCTCGAAGTGAACGCTCAGGCTGTGGACTATGGTCAGCTTGCTGGCAATGCTTTGCATGCAGTTGGTCAGACCGAATGGTCACCCCATTGGCAACAACAGTTCGTACAGGCCGCACGTGAAGTCTTGCCTGCAGTGCTCGAGGTGCAACGAGCTGCAGATCGATTCGTTGAGCTGGCAGGGCTTCCGGCTACGGAATACACCCCAACGGCACTTGAGGGCTTATCCGTTCTTTCCTTGGCGCTTCCAGCCGCTGCAGGACAAGACTGGCGATTCGCGCTTCGCCCAGATGCACGCGCCATCTCCCTGCGGCTGAGTGACGGTTGCACATGGGTCGAAAAACATCGGGATCTCAATGCCAAGCTGTCTGACCTATGGTCTTCGCGCTCTGTTACCGATGCAAAACAGGGTATCGACCTGCTGCAGCAGCGCCGTGCGACGTACTCTGAGCTTGGCCCCGCCTGGCCGGAAAGGGTCACGGTTGTACTGGCTCACGCAGTGGCACTATTGGGTCAGATATCTGATCTCAAGCGACAGTTAAGCGTCACTTACAGTGATGCGATTGAGTCACTCGACGTTGATCTTTTGATGCGTGAGTGGCAAGAGGCTGAGCAGTCATTCTGGCCTAAATCGTGGTTCGCAAAGCGCCGTATCGCAGCGCTCTTAGCGCCTTCTCAAAAGACGCCGAGCGAAGCAAATTGTGGTGAAGACTTGGCGGTCTGGACGCAGATCCGATCGATACGCCGTACTGTCGATGAGCTTGAGCCAGGGCAGGAGTGCGTTGCTGTTTGGCAGGGCTCGAAATCAGAAGCTGAACAGATCGCAACAACGAACAAGCTCCAGGAAGCAATTCGACTTCAAAAAGCAGAATCGCAGTGGGCGGATAATGGACTCGAGTTGGTCGAGCAGGGCCTGCTTGGCGATGGTTTGAAGGAGGAGCTGAAACGGCTTCGCTTGCTGAGGCGCCTCGATGCTGACATAGCGGCACTTTCCGATCTCGGCGCAAGCACCCATGATCTTTGGAGAGGGCAGGCCACAAACGTTGAGAGCCTAAATGCAGCGTTGCGCTTTCAAGCAGAACGCCGAGCAATCGAAGAGCGCGGTCGACTCACTGATGACCACCCGGAGGTTGAAGAGGGGCGCTGTGGGAAAACGCTGAAAGAAGATTTCGTTCTGCTTAAACAACGGGCGGCGGTTGAGCGTGATCTGTCTGACCTGGTTGATTTGCGAGAGTTGGTGCCAGTTTGGAGTGATCTCAAAACCAACCTGGAGCTCGCACGTAAGGCTCTAGCATTTCAAGGACAGATAGCGACTGCTAACGCCAAGCTTGCTCTGAATCCGGAGCAGATCGCTGCCTACAAAGCGCCTCTGCAAACGCTACTGGGAGATGGCAATGCTTTGCTGGAGCCAGAAGGGGCAATCGCTCTGGCCGGCGCTGCGATGCGTGACAAGCTCAAATTGCTTCAGGAGCGCTCGTCGAATCTGACGTCGATAGGGAGCTTTACCGAAACCGGTGTCGTTGAGACTGCTCACCTGTCAATAAATGACCTGAAGAAGAGCTGCGAAACGGTGGTTTCGTCTGAGGCGAGGCTCAAAGCTTGGTGTGCATGGCGGAAGGTGAGAGATGAGGCCTTCGCGGTCGGCCTTGCTCCGATTGTGCAGGCTATGGAGAGTGGAGTGATCACCTTTGGAAAAGTCCGTCGTGTCTTTGAGGTGAACTACGCTCGCTGGTGGTTAAATACCACCGTTGATAACGAAGCAGTGATTCGTACTTTCGTCAGCGTCGAGCATGAGCAGCGTATTCGCGATTTCCGGGCGTTGGATGACAAGTTCACCGAGCTGACGAAGGATTGGCTCCGCGCTCGACTGTGCGCCGACCTACCAAGCCAGGACAGTGTTAGCCGCTCATCTGAGTGGGGGCTGCTGCGTCATGAAATGGGTAAGAAGACCAAGCACATCCCTTTGCGGGAGCTAATGAGCCGAGCACCAGAGGCGCTGACAAAACTAACGCCGTGCTTGCTGATGAGTCCTCTTTCGATCGCTCAATATCTACCACCAGCCTCGACGCCATTCGACCTGGTCATCTTCGATGAAGCTTCGCAGATTCCTGTATGGGACGCGATCGGCGCTATGGCGCGAGGCAGGCAAGTCGTGATGGTTGGCGACCCGAAACAGCTTCCGCCTACCTCTTTCTTTGATCGTACTGAGTCCACGGCTGACGATGAGGACGTCGAGGCTGATCTTGAGAGCATTTTGGATGAATGCATCAGCGCGAATTTGCCGATGCGCAACCTGAATTGGCACTACCGTAGCCGTCACGAAAGCCTAATCGCGTTCTCGAACCAGCGTTACTACCACTCGAAACTGGTGACGTTCCCATCGCCGTTCACAGCCGATAAAGCCGTGCGTTTGTGCCCGGTGGCGGGTGTCTACGATAAGGGCGGTTCACGCACCAACCTGATTGAGGCGAGAGCGTTGGTCGCTGACCTCGTGGCTCGTCTTCAATCGCCAGCGTTTCGCCAGAGTGGCCGTACCGTTGGTGTTGTAACGTTCAACGGTGAACAGCAGAAGCTCATCATGGACATGCTGGATGAGGCTTGCCGGAAAGATCCGTCGCTTGATCCGTATTTCGCCGAGTCTGAGCTTGAGCCTGTGTTCGTCAAGAACCTGGAAAGCGTCCAAGGGGACGAGCGTGACATCATCTATTTCTCGACCACATACGGAAAGGATGCTACCGGTGTGATGTCGATGAACTTCGGGCCGATGAACCGCCCGGGAGGTGAGCGCCGGCTTAACGTTGCCATCACACGTGCTCGTCAGGAGTTGGTGCTGTTCTCGACTCTGCGCCCAGAACACATTGATCTTGCCCGCACGCAAGCTGTAGGCGTTCGTGATCTTAAACACTTCCTCGAATTTGCCGAGCGCGGGCCGCGTGCATTGGCAGAGGCGAACTTCGGTAGCGTGGGTGGATTCGATAGTCCGTTCGAAGAGGCGGTCGCTGCCGCTCTGAGCAAGAAGGGCTGGCAGGTTCATACCCAAATTGGCGTCTCTTTGTTCCGAATAGATCTGGGTGTTGTGCACCCCGATGCTCCAGGGCGGTTCCTTGCAGGCGTTGAGTGTGATGGTGCTACCTACCACCGTAGCGCAACAGCGCGAGACCGCGACAAGCTCAGGGAGTTTGTTCTGCGGGGGCTTGGATGGGAGATCGTCAGGATCTGGTCGACAGACTGGTGGGTGGATGCCGCTGGGACTGCAGAGAAAGTTCATCAGCAGCTTACCGAACTGCTTAACGCTTCAAGGGCCAAGCAAGCGATCATTGATGCGGCGCAGGAGTCGGAGCGCTTGAAGATCGATGCTGCAATGGCGAACGTGATTGATGTAGTGGATCAAGTTTCGCTCGTCGCCTCGGCGAACGCTGTCGAAGCCAATGATCCTACTGGTGGGTTGCCAGAGTCGAAGTACGCCACAGTGGCATCTCCTACACCTGCTGAGGGAGCGGACGCTGCCTATACACCAACGCAATACTTGGTTTACAAAGAAACAGACCCTAGCTCGGCAGTGGAACAGGTTGATCCAGAACGGTTCTTTGATGCGAGCTACACCTCGACGTTGGAAAAGATGGTTGCCCATGTGATAGCTGAGGAAGGCCCCGTGCTTGATATGGCATTATCACGTCGTATTGCTCGTGCTCATGGCTGGGTTAGAACTGGCTCACGCATCCGTGATCGCGTCGACCATATTGCCCGGGCTCATTTCAGGTCACACGAGGAGGAGCAGACTGGAACATTCTTCTGGCCCGCCCACATCGAATCTGACACGAATGTGGTGTTTCGCAGGCCCGGAGATGATGACTCGAATCGGCCACTTGCTGAAATCTGCCTCCCAGAACTGCGCGCCCTTGTAGACGAGATGTCTAAGCGTGGTCACGTCGGAGAAGGGCTCGTGTATGCAGTGGCGAAAGAATCGGGCGTCAGCAAGCTTGCCCATGCGGGACGGCTGCGAATTGAGCGAGCCATAAATCGAAGCACTGAGTGATCGTGAGGAAGGCGCCTTTAAAGGCGCCTTTTTTATTTTTCGCATCGCTCAACGAAGCAGCCCAATGATCTGTTGCTGGGAGTTTGCCCATGGCTGGCGTCCCTATCATCTGATTAGGGGGCGTATTGCCAACCTTCGAGGTTTCCTGCAAAGGCCGAGCAGTCTCGGCCTTGTCGACTTCAAGCTGCCCGGTTCGCGTCTGCTTTGCGCTTCATCTCAACGCTTGGATGATCGCTGGCAATCTGTGCTCCGAGGTGCATCGGGCTCGGCAGGCGAAGCTGGCCTTCCCAAAGGGGAGCGTTACGACACAGGAGGGCGATCTGCTCAGCGAGGGTGGTGGGGTTCGCCAGTTCGCCCGGTTCGATGATGGTGATCTCGGTGACACCGAGTTGTTGCCAGAAGTCTCGAAGCCCTCTGGTATTGACGTCGTATCGTGTGTTGTGGCGGTGGGAGCGCAGCTTCAGGTATTGGTTTGAGCTGGAGACAAAATAGTAAACCGATGCGCTTTCAAGCGATTGGTAAACGCCCAGTCGGGTGCCGATGAATTTAGGCGCATCAGGATCTTTGGTGTGATCGCCGGTGATTTGCGCCACATGCTCATCTGCACGTATGCGCACGATGGCTGCACCCTCTGGAGCAGGAGGAAGGCCTTGGCCAGGGCTATCCTTGAGTGCCCCGTAGAACGTTCGAAGGTTGCTGTCCAAGCATACGATCAGCGGCGAATCTGCAGTGGTCGTGGGTGACAGCAGGGCCTGAGATATCAGCTGTTTGACGCCGTCAGGGCCATGAAGGGCGGTCGTCGCGTGAATTGCTGCCACGCCTTCAGTGAACGGGTACCAGCGTCCTGCAGGAGCCTCTGGTGCGGCCCAAAAGACCTCCGCAGATTGAGAGCCCACGACCGTTCGCGTCACCACCGGCAAGTATTTCGCCTGGCCGGGTTGTTGCAACCTATCGAGGTAGACGGACAACACGGTCGTGCCCGGCTCAACGGCCTTTGCCTTCGGAAAGGTATTTGGGAGATACCCACTCAGACGAACCGATTCGATGAGGGTGTTCATCGCTTTGAAATCGCGATCGTCCTCGGTTTTCCTGCGGTTGTTCTTCTTGCTTGTAGGCGCAGTCTGGTCAACATGCATGATGAACTGCGTGACGAGTCCATGCTGGGCAAGGTAGCGGCGGATAAGGTGCTTGGGATCTTGATCTGGACTTTTTTCGGCAGCCAGGGCGCTGGTCTCGACAATCACGATGCTGGCGCCGGTTTGCTTGATCGCCGGAACGACTTCGTCACCCAGCCATTTTATGACCTCAGCGGACGAGCGTCGTCCTTCCAGCATGTCTGCTGCGTCAGAAACGCTGAGCTGTGTCAGATCCATGGCCGGTACAGGGGCGTTCTTGAAAACCAAAGCGCCTTCTTGCAGAGCATTGATGGCTTTTTCAAGTCTGAGCACGAGAGCGCTGTGCGCTGCCAGCACAGCGATGCTGAGTGCTTCGTCTGTAGACGGGGCACCTTGATCGGCTGTGCGAAGAATGCTGACCGCTTTACGCGCCGTGAGTGGCTTGGTACCTGGCAGGGTTTTCATCAAATGAAAACCCAACGCATCGAGAAATAGCGGGCCCACCCCGGTACCAATTACGGGCGAAGAGGGGGGGGTGGCATAGATGGGACGTACAGGGCTATCGATCAAGACGTCGCCATTCACGATGTCGGGCAGCCCTGGATGCCCGAGAAACGTCAAAAGCCTGGAGGTAGGGAAGTCGAATGACGTCTCGAAGGTACCCTCGGCGAAGCGGGTTTTGAGTTTCGCTTTGAGGATGATGTGGCCAGTGTCCACCCAGGCATTTTTCTTCTTGCCTGCAGCCCAGTTGTGCATGCTCTGCGCGAATCGTGCTCGCAGCTGGATATATGGGGTGGGGCAGTCGCGCAGCAGCACCAGTTGAGGATCTATGGTGTGCAGCGCACTGTAGGTACGTTTACCACTTTGCGCGAGAACAGGGTTGTCCCACGTGAGCAAGGATCCATCGGCCGTCTGGCGCAATGCGATCTCGCTGTTCAGGCTCAGTGGTGCACTACACATTGCTCGACCTACCAGCCAAGGGACGACGGTGTAGGCCAGGCTGGAGATGTCGTTTGGCACCACCAGTGATGCGGCATCCAACTCGATGAGATCGACCACTTCGAGCTTGGCTTCGATATCGTCTGTTGAGGCGCCAATGCTCCTCAGTGCTTCAAGTACCCAGAGTTGCAGCACCTCGTTGATTTTGGCGACCGGCAGTGGCTCAAGCATCAGAATTGCCGAGATACCACCATCCCGGTGTGGGAATAACTCGACCTTGACGGGCCCACCAGAGGTCACGGCCAACAGCTGCTCCAGTGCATGTGTTGGCAATCCCGGATGGGGTTTTACAAAATGGTTCTGCAGGGCCTGCCACGTCGTGACGTAGTCATCCGCAACCTTGGCGCGATAGACGCTGCCAAGCGTGTCGGGATCGAACTTGAAAAGACTTTTGCGAAGTACAAAGCGATTCATCGGACGTACTCTCTGGATTGGCTGATGTAACTCAGGACTGCCGACGCGATGCCAGCGTGATGCTTTTGAAACTGCTCCCAGTCGCCATCGCGTTTGAGCGTGCTCACGCTGTCTGAAAGCAGCTTGGCCCAGTTGGATTGACCTAGCAGGAATGCGGCGTCGGCGAAGTAGCACGTGATAGGCGTTCCTCCGCGCCTGCCACGGCCAACCAACTGCGTAAGGCTCACGAGGATGTTCATCACCGTGTAATGCCGAATATTTGCAGGCTGCTGGCTGAAGGCCGGATGGGAGGTGCGTATCCATTTCAGCAGCCCATTGGCCATCCGTCGTTCCTGGATCATCGCCTCACCAGGGCTTTCGCGAGCGATGACACGGTTGCCCGTCTCATAGCAGATATGGGCAAGATTGTTTTCTGGACTGTCAGATGAGGGCAGGGGTCTGACGCATACGACAACGCCACCGATGGCTGATAGTCCATCGGAGTTGACGATGTTATGTCCCCGAGCGATGGGCTGCATGGCACTTACCAGGATCGTCTTGTCCTGGTATTTACCTTCCGTGAACTGCGCTAGATCATCGTAGATCAGCGTATCCCCGGGTTTGAGCATTGTCGGCTTGTACTGGCTACCGCGCCCCCTGACCCATCCGACAAGCGAACCTGGGCCGTTCGACATGCCTGATAGCGTCAGCGCGAGGGTTTCAGCGTCAGCGTCGCTGCTGGTGACCAGCAGTAGCCGTGCACGCTTAGCCATGGCGGGATCTTTCTGTAGTTTTTCCAGGCGAGCGAGAATCCAGGGCGCGATTTCTTCGGCCAGATCCCGCACGTGCGCCGGGCGGTCTGCGATATTTGTTCCAGATATCTGAGTGGTGACGTTGAGGTTTTCAAACGTGATCTGTCCCTTCGCATCGGGAACGTCGATCAGGTCTAAAGCCTTGAGATCGTATGCGCTGGCGCCTGGGAAAAATGCGGTTGCCGAAAAGCCGATGAATGTACGCTTGACCCCCGCATACCCAAGCGCGCTGAGTTCTGGAAGCGCAAGCAGCGTGCCGTGGGGATCGCCCCGCATCGCTACGACGTTCAGGGTCGGGTCATATTCAGGACTGTTCGTACGCTTGAAACCGTACACATCTCGATGCAAGGGGCCGATGGGAGTAGGGCTGAGTGGATCAGGGCCGTTCAAGCTACGCTGAACTTCATAGGCGTAAGGTACGTTGGCTGTAACGAACGTCGGAAGCTCGTTGTTGAGGTTGCGCAGCGATCGTTCGATGAGATCGAGGGTGCCTCTGAGGATCAACGACGCCTTCAGGCGAATGTGCACTGCCTCGTCCAGCGGTGCCGGCAGTTTTCCGTTGTCCGATAGCTTTGTAAGCAAATCGCTCAAATCAGTCGCTACAACCTCAGGCCTCCGATCCTGATCATTTGTGCGCCAGAATGCCAGATTCGTGCTGAGCGGGCGAAGGTGTTCGGGCAGGTTGTAGACTTCCGGGCTATACATCAGCGCCAAGGTTTGTTGGTCGATCCCCAGGCGCTCGATGATGAAGGCATCGTCTGCTTCCGACCAAGTGGTTTCCTTTTCAGGCCACTCGAAATAATCCCGTGCCTGCAAGCTCATCAACTGATTGACGCTGATGATGCAGAAGGATAACGCCCACGCCACGCGAAAGAGGCTGCTTGGTTCGACGCTTGGTATGCGGGAGCGATCGGCGACCCGTGAATACAGGCGCATCAATGGGCTGGATGTGCCGATGTTCCCAAGCTCAAGCTTGAATACGCTACTGTCGATCGCGGACTTGAGCAGACCATCGATTTCATCGACCAGAAAGACTGGGGAGTACCGCAGCAGGATCTCGATCAGGCTGCGCGAACCCGGGAAGCGGTCGGTGTCGCTTAACGGAATTCGAGTGGTACCAGATAGCAGGGAGTGGTGGTTCACCACGATGATGTCTGCCGCCAGTGCTTCGGACAGCATCGTCGTTCGGCCACAACGAAACAGATATGGGCAGTGTCTGAGTTTTTCCGGGCCGTCAGCCTTTTCGATTCCGTCCAACTGAAGGTTGAAGCAGGGTTCTTCGCCATCCGGCAGTGATTCTTGCCCTAGCCCGTAGCTGCCGAGAATGCACGAATAGTCGTAAGGGTGATGCGCATCGACCTCGTTAAAGCGAAGCGCCGCTCGCTCAGCAACCCTCGCCATGGAATGCAGTGGCGCCGCTTTCAATCTCGCATGGCTTGCTGCAATCGAATGGCGCAGGATGGCCAGGGTGTTGTCGACCTCCACGAAGCTGGGGACGGCTATCACCACCTTGTGTCCACGCGCAGCTGCATCGATTGCCATCATGACCATGACGACGGATTTGCCGGTGCCTGTAGGGGCGTTGATCCGGTAGAAATGGCCGGATTGAGCCGTTTTACTGCCGGCATCTGGCCATAGATTCTCAAGCGAGGAAAGGTGCTTGCCATGTAGCCCGCTCGTGGCGTCCAGCTTGTATGCCAGGGTTTCGAGCAAACCTCGATCCCATTGGATCTCTGCAACGCCGGGAGCATCTGGAATTCGAAGCCGCATGCCAGCCTCAGGGATCGCTTTACGCTGATCCGCCGGGATGTGGAATACGCGGATCTGATCTTTGCCGAAATGCTTGAGCCTCACATCACCATGGATGGGAAGCTCCGCGTATTGCCCGGGTTGACGTGCGCTCTGGAGCGCTTCGTAGTGCTCACGAATAATCTGATCGACGTTCAAGCCTGGTAGCACGCGATAGCGAGCTTCTTCCTTCAGCTCGCTACCGAGCAGATCTTTATCGACAAGTTCGAACAGGCTGGAGCGCCCTTTGATCAGAGCTTCTGCACCGCTGACAAACCGTCCAGGCTGCGCCAACGTCGCAGGACGCAGACGAAGCCCTACTGCTAAAACGGTCTGTTCCGCCTCCGTCAACAGCGACCACCCCAGCCATTTGCGGGTACGACCGGCGATCAACGCTGCGGCGTCAGCGAGCGCTGGCTCGGGGTCGACATGACGTGCTGCCAGCGACAGGAACAACACCGTCGCGATCTCAGAAAGGGTCTGCACGCTTGACGAGCTCCTTGACGCATTGGGACTGGATGAACACCTCCACGCCGGGTGGGCAGGACTCCCTTAGAAACCTCACATGAGACTTCTGGTAATCGGGCACAACGATCCAAAGGGGTGTAGCGGGGCGCAGCAGCTTGATTCGCTCGGCCAGAGAATGAGCGGAACGCCAGACCTTGGCATCAATCTCGAAGGTTTGAGGGCCGATGACGACTCGCAGATCCGCCCTATCAAAATCGGGCCATAATTCCACAGCAAAACCTTTGCTGGTAAGCGCCTCGGCCAGCGCCAGCTCAAGTCTTCCTGGAAGCAGGGTGAACTTCCAAAGCGCACCTTGAAGCATCCACAGACCTTCAGCAGGTACACCAGCATTGCGAGCACTGGTGTGTCGATTGATCAAGTGACCATTGCGGCGCAGGAACACGCTCTTGCTGTGCTTGCACCAGGACGAGTCGCAGTGCACCTCTTCCTTCAGGGCCTCCATGGGCCAGCCGCATGACGGACACAAGAACACCTGGCCATCCTGAATTAGACGTGCAGGGATCTCGCTGTAAATGTCGGTCATCGACAACCCCAGCGGCACGAGTGCTGCCTGCGCCTCAACAGGTTTGAGGACTGCGTGCTGAATCAGGAAAAGGCGAAAGTTGCGGTAGAGCTGTTGGCCCCCTTTGCGCAAGCGACAGCTGTCTCTCACCTTTCGGACGATGGCTTGGGTTTCTTCCCACAGCTCCCTTATGTCCATTTCGAAAAGCATTTCACTGCAGGTCTGCGTGGTGAAGTGGCTGGACAGTAAGGGGCCTTCATATCCACCCCTGACCGACTCAGGAAGCCATGCCTCGATGGGGACACTGAGCTGCTTTTCGAGGTCGAGTGGGCGTATGGGAGGTGAGTCAGGGGCCAACTGCCAGAGCAGGGCTGACGCTTGACGAAGCGCTGAGAACGCAGCGCTTCTGTCGGTGCTGCATGCGTTGCCGGCCTTCGCGAGGAGGCGAAGCAGATGTTCTGCGGCGTGCCTTTCCATGTGCCAACCTGATTCATTTTGTGAGTGATTGCTTGAGGTGACCTAGGAGCGTACTTGGTACCTTTGATACTCAAAAAACTGTTTAGGATGCCATTTTCAGCCAAGACCCTAATCTTGAGCGCATTGTGTCGGGATTGACAATTACCCTTTATACAGCCGGCCACACAATCGTACTCAAGGGACGGCAGGGATGCAGTAGTCTCGCCGGAGACTTCAGGAAGGGGTGGTGCCCGGGGAGAAACATGATGATTGCCATTCCGGACAACACAACTAAAGCTCCCACTATGTCCCAGGTTGTAGGCCTGAACCCATTTACCTGCCAAAGCCACAATACCGGGACAAAATGTAGACACCTACAGATCACCCTTGATGTAGGCCCTGCCGGGAGCTCTGTTATCAAACAAAACACCGGCAGCCATTACTCTGGGCCAACAAAATTACAGGATCTCAACCTCCTCCGGGGTCAACCAGCCGGCCTCGATAGCGCGCTGCATAGCGGTTTCAGGCTGAGAGGTGTACACGACAATGGCTAGGCTTTCTTCAGCCCTGCTGCACGTTACGTAAAGCAAGCGTCGCGTCCGGGACAGGGCATCGTCCTTGCCTGCCTGCTGGTTCTTGATGTCGTTGTCTGAAGGTGCCTTAACGCCTAACAGCTTCTCGTAGCTAAACAGGAATCCTCCGGCTTCTTCGTCGTTGAGAATCACCATGACCCTTGGAAACTCCAAGCCTTTCACCCCCTGATGTGTATCGAAGGGAGAAAGGCCTTCTGCGTATCCGGCGAATGCAGCCATTTCAGAGTATGGCCGCCCCAGAAGCACACGGTACGTATGCACTTCAAGGGCCTCACGGTCGACGGTATCCGGCGGCTCCTCGTCGGTCACACCCTGTGCAAGGGCCGCAAGGAGCCGATCAGGTATTTCCAGCAGACCTGTTTGCTCTAATGTCCGCACGATTTCGGCCAAGGATGGATTGTTGTCAGCGAATAGTGCGCATAGCGTATGACAGCCCATACCCGCTTGCTGGAGCAACGCTAATTGATCAGGAGCTGCTTTAATACGGTCACTGTCGAGCAGTGGCGATATCAACCTTACCGCCTCCATTAGAGCGAATTCGCTCTCATTGGCTGCGGCCAAGATAGGCATGACACCCTCGAAGAAAATCTTGAGTATCGGTAGCGTGCCATCCAGCAAACTAGTGCGCAGATGCTCTGCCGCATAAAGCGGCGTGAATACCCCCTCGAATCCGAGGCGCCTGCCCGCCATTTTGTGTTCAAGGATCAGAGTTTTTCGCTCAGAGGCACCTGCTGCCCAATGCTGATCGCCCGTAATTTCCGCCATGCGTTCAGCAATTCGGCTCTCCAACTCAAAACCTCCGCCTGCAGCTTGCTGAGTACAGAACAGGCGAACGGTACCTTGGATCGCGTCAGGTTTTGGAGTCTGTTGATGATCATCGGCGGCCCTGCGGATGATATTGAGGAGTTTAACGATCCTTGTGGGGCATCGGCGATTTACGGGCTTCTCGGGAATGGCCCAGTCCTCGGGAATCGCCTTTTCTAAGTGCTCTTTGCCATCGTTGTAAATCCGTTGCATGGTGTCGCCGAGAAGGCCCAGGCAAAACCTTTCAGGGATTAGCGCTTGGGCGGCCAAGAACGCGTCCATGAGCGGGCCATTGGTATCTTGGCTTTCATCGATCAGAAGCACGGGGTACTGATCGGCCATCACATCCAGCAGAGGTGCGCGCTGAATGAACGCAGCGGCCATCTGTATGACCTCAGCATGATTCAGCGCTTGGCGCCCTCGGTTCTCTCCGGTGGGGCTGTAGGTGAAACTTACAACGTCATCTAAGGCAGCCAGCCGTCTCGTTTTGCTATCAACCGATGCGCGATTGGCACGAGCCGTTTTGTTATTCGGATCTTTGGCTTTGGCGAGCTTTCCGTTCAGTTCCTCAATGCTTTCGCCGAGCTTGGTGCGAAGCCACTCACGGATGTCGTCATTGAAGCCCTGGATCATTCGCCATGAAAACGCATGGATGGTTGAAACGACCACCAACGGATCATGCTCCAAGCGACGTGCAATCTCCTCGCACGCCGCGTTGGTGTACGTGATGATGGCCACCTGGCGCCCTTCGAACGTAAGGCGTTTATGCTCTCGGGACTTAAGCTCGCTCACCGCTGTAACCAAGGAATGTGTTTTCCCTGACCCCGCGCCAGCGTATAAAAAAAAGCTCTTCGGATGATCAAAGTCCAAGCACTCTCGGATCACCTCATCGGCATCACGAGCACCTTCAGTGTACTCAGTCGTGCCCGGACTCATTCGGACACCTCAACGATCGCGGCTGGAACGACCAGCAGATCCTTACGTTTGAGCTCCAGCTTGGACTGCAGCCAAGTCAGACCTTCATGTATGTATGCGGGTACTGCAAGCTGACCGAACGCCGGATCTCCGAGCACCTCAAGTGCAAACTCGGCTTTGTCTCCCGTTCGCAACTTATCGAACAGGGCCGCGCCCAACGCTTGTCCTGTGTCAGCCTCCTGGATAGCCTTGCTGAAAGCACGCATCAACCCACGTCGAGGACTCCCCGTGAACCGCTGGGCATTGGTCAATGCCAAGCTGTCTTCGAACGTATTTGGGAGCGCTTCGTCTTGCGCACCGGTTTTCGGCAATTGAATGGATACAGGGGTCTGATACGCGATCCTGATTGAGTAAAGCGAATCGATCTCCTCTACTTTATGCCCATCCTCCAGATCAAGCAGCGTGTCCACATCATGACCGAGCCCTTTCACTCGCATCCAGTGGCGCAAAGTGGGGTTGTTCGTGATCTGTGCCGCCCCCCTTGCGACAGGTTGTGCTGCTTTGTCTTTCCCTGCGTCGAGGTCGGTGATGACCAAGGTTGCGATACCCAGCGCATCCACCAATGGCCTCAGTCGGTGCGCATGACTTCCACCAATATCTAGGATAGTGATATAGCACTGGTCGAGAAACTTAAAATGCTGCCGCAGGAAGTGGGGCAGGATCATGCGCTCTGCAGCACCTTCCACCAGGATCACAGCGTCAGCGAAGAAGAGATCTGCGTGGTGTGCACGCAGGTACCGTGTGACGAAGTCTTTCGTCTTACCCGCTTGGCCGAATACGGCGCTCAGGTTTGAAACGGTCGAGACGGGAATTGGAACACCCGCCATGCCGGATGGAAGGCGCCGAAAGTAGCGAAGGTGCTCATATTCAATTTCGTGAGCGACGTGGCTTGAGTGAGAGCTGACGACTAGCTGAGTTTTGAGGTTTGGAAATTGCTCAAGTAGCGGGTCGTTACAGAGCACGTGATACGCATGTTTTATGAACGCTTGCTGCACTTGAACATGTAGATGCGCCTCGGGCTCCTCAACCAGTACAAGGTGAATGGGCTCGACGTTAGCAGTGGTGCGTTCTTCAGGGGTTCGAGACTTCTTCAGCCAGTTGTCACGAAACGCCATGAGCCGAAAGATCATGGAGATCAGATTCTGGTAACCCAACCCGTTCGATGTCTCTGGAAGCGTTAAACGTGGCTCGCCAGGCGCACCGGCAACCGAGTCCAGTTCAAACAGTACTGCGGCCTCATGATCTAAACCATCGGTTGGAGCGAGGCGAGTTGCCACCTTGATGCTGGGATCGCTGTTGTTGGGGTAACCGAGGCCCGCGACCTCCCTGAGCGCCGGGGCAAAGCTCGTTGTCAGCCTAGTGTCAAAAGCGCTTTGGGCGGCTTCAATCGCCCTCAGCGCTTCAAGATCCGACACATCGGGGCTGTCGCCTGGATCAAGGTGGCGACGATAGTAGGTGCGCAGCTGCTCAGACAGTTTCCTGCCGCTTCCTGTTTTGCTCTCGTCCTGCCCCTCATCAGCGCTGTCGCCAAAACCGCGCTGAGCATTGATCTCATGAACCCGGATAAGGCTGAGGAGTGGATTACGCTCAAGTGGCGCTGCTGTGTCGGCCAGGGCTTGCAGGGTCGCTGTCCTGCTTTGCGTACACGGAGGAGAAAGCCTATCTGGGTTGAGCCGGTACCAGCGCACTTTGAACGACTTGACCAGACGCCGGTTTAGGTAGTCGTGAAGACTCTGCGGCCAAAGCTGCAGGGAAGTGCGTACCTGTCCTTGCTCTGCCTGATCGTGGATCTCCTGAAGAAGTGTGGCCACGCGCGCACGCTCCTTTCGGTAGTCGGTATAAAGCGTTGGTAAATCGTCCGGCTCCAATCGAAAGCGCATCCCGACCATTCCCCCTGACCAAGAAAAGTTCGGAATCAGATCGCGAATGTGGTGGAACTCCCCCTGAGCTGCCTGTATCCATACATCGAGCGTTGGCAGCCACGCGGCCCAACTATTGGCATCTGGAATCGCGAAGTCTTCACCTGCCTGCTCCCAGTCGCGTCCGATGGCATCGAGCGTGGCAATATGGCAAAGCGTTAAATCCTGCAGTCTGAACGTGGTAGGCTTCACCAAGAACTTGCGCAACGCCAACATCGCTGAAGATTTGCCGCTATTGTTGGC
This sequence comes from Stutzerimonas stutzeri, assembly GCF_009789555.1. Lineage (NCBI taxonomy): Bacteria > Pseudomonadati > Pseudomonadota > Gammaproteobacteria > Pseudomonadales > Pseudomonadaceae > Stutzerimonas > Stutzerimonas stutzeri. The sequence goes on along the minus strand of NZ_CP046902.1, from coordinate 3,141,690 downwards.
GCCAACCAGAAGCGTCGTTTCGGCGGCCAAATCGATTCTGACGGACTTCAGCTTACGAAAATTCGCGATTTCCAGGTGCTGGATACGCATAGACTCATCCTTGAATAATATGGAGGGAAGGCCGTAGTGCTTTTCCCACTATGTTGAACCTTACCTGAGTGGCAGTCAGCCACCAATATGGTTGAGCAAGGTTGAGTGAGATGCGGAGGCGAAACCGTCATCATCGGACAGTCGCTGGACTGAGCTCAGACGGGCCCTGCATGAAACCCTACATCAGGATTTTGCAGGCCACCGGAGGCGAGCGTAGGGCTAGGCTCAACAGGGTGCCTCACCCCACGTAGCAGGAAAGAGGCCGGGCATGTTAGACACTGGGTGGAATGGTGCTCGGGAGTTTCTTGGCGGCAAGCCCACCGAAAGACACCGTAGAATCCACGTATCGGAGAGCGGATTTCATATCCTTCCAGCCAACGTAATTCATCAGCCCCTTGATGTCCCAGCCGTTGGCAGAAGCCCAGGTTGCAAAACCGCGCCGCAACGAATGGCTGCTGTAAAGCTCTGCCTGCAGGCCCGCCTCACTGAAGATTCTCCGAAGCATCGGGATCAAGCTCTTGGGGTTGATGGCAGTCTCTGAAAGGTTTCCCCATCGATCTATCCCTCGAAAGACCGGGCCTCCAACGAGCCCGGCAGCGGAGATCCAGCTCACATAAGCATCGACAGGGCAGAGCTTAATCAGCGCGGGGGTCTGAAACGTCGTGCCCAAGTATTCACGATCACCTTTGCTTTGGGGGAGAAAGAGAGTCATTCCTTCGCCGGGTTGGGCTTGAATGTGTTCAACCTGTAGCCGCGCAAGGTCATCACTCCGAAAACCTCTCCAGAATCCGATCAAGACAAACGCGATGTCGCGCCGATACCGCATGACTGCTTTGTGGTTGCCGGCGGCGTACGCGGCAGTCGCCTCACACTCCAGCCATCTGATGGCCTGCTCCAAATGCTGGAGGAGGAGAGGAGCGGCCTGTTTGACCTGGGCAGGGTGAACGGCACGAATGCCTTTGAGAACGCGCCTGACATCGGGCGTCTTCGTCGGATCTGGAAACCCTTGGGATATGTGCCATTGAGCCAGAGCCGCCACGCGCTGCTTCAACGTACTTATCGAATGCTGGCCAGCGTATTCAGCCAGGTATCGGACGATGGCATCTCCAGTCGCAGGAAGGTAGCCGCCCCACGTGACTTCGAAATGCTCAACCGCTGCCCGGTAGCTCTTGCGGGTGTTCTCGCGTGTCCCGGCCCGAAGGTAGATCTCGGCCTTGCTCATGGTTGACCTCATCTTAGCCAAGTCGCGGTCTGGCGGGGGCGATACGCACTGAAAAGCCATTCTACAACGCTGAGAAGACATAAATCTCTATTATTCTATCCCAGAATTGCATTGGAGAAAGCCTATAAATGTTATGCTAGTGGCATGTAATTACATAGTACGTAATACGGTACGAAATCGTAGGAGTGTTTCTTTGGCACGAGCAGGCATCAATAAGGCAATCGTCCAAAAAGCCCGGCAGAGCCTGCTGGCCAAAGGCATCAATCCCAGCATTGATGCTGTGCGTAACGCTCTGGGCAATACGGGCTCCAAGACGACGATTTCTCGGTATCTGAAGGAAATCGAGGCGCGTGACACCAAGCCGGATTCGACTAGCGAGAGCCTCAGCAAGGAGCTTTCTGCGTTAGTGGAAAGCTTGGTTAGCCGGGTAAAGGAGGAGGGCACAGAAACGCTTGTACAGGCACAGGCTGAGTTCGATGAGCAGCGCCTTGCCCTTGAGCACGAAGCTGTGGCCCGCCAGGCCGAGCTGGATAGTCTCAGAGGGCAGCTGGACACCCAGACCGCTGCGCTTCAATTACAGACGCAAGAGCTACAGACCTGTCAGTCATCCCTTCAAATCGAGATCACCCGCAACGCCCGCATCTCCCAGAGCTGCAGCGACCTTAAACTGCGTGTCCAGGAAAAACACGCGCACATCCAGTCGCTGGAGGAAAAGCACGTCCACGCGCGTAACGCGCTGGAGCACTACCGCGCGGCAGTGAAAGAGCAGCGCGATCAGGATCAGCGCCGGCATGAGGCACAGTTACAGCAGATCCACACAGAGCAAAGGCAGCTCCAGCAAACATTGATCGTTAAGCAGGAGGAACTGGGGAGGTTGAACAGGGATAACGAGCGCCTATTAAGCGAGGCTAGGCACTACGCCAAGACGATCGCCAATCAGGAAGATCTGATAGCGCGCCAGGGGGGTGAAATCCAGTCCTTGAGGCTTTCAGAGGCGAAGGCCTTTGGCGCCAAAGAGCAGCTTGGTGAGCACGTAAATGCGCTCCGGGCCGAAATGAAACGGCAGGCTGAGACCACTGACGATGCTATGCGCAGAGCTTCAGAGTCGGAACGCCTGCTGGCCCTCGCTCAGCAACAGTTCGAGGACATGCTTCAGGGGATGGATAGGGAGAAAGAAGCGACGGGAAAGGCTTCTGATTCTAAGTCGTCGAAGGCGCCTCGGCGGCCAAGGAAGAAAACAGCAAGCGACACGAATGGCGCAGAGAAGCCCACTCGTGGAGGTACTGTTTTGCAGTGCATCGACTCTAAAAGCTGAACTGCCAGGGCGCCTTGAGCAAAGCGTCCCGTGCGTCCTAGCAAGTGCATAGTCGGCCTTCATGTTCTCGACAATTGCCGGGGTAGGGAGCTCGACTTCCGCGTCTGCGATAACGATCTCATCAAAGAGGGGCAGTGATTTCTGCACACCGGCGACTTCCCATCATGCTGAATGCCTATCTCCTGCAAGGTGGGCCAGTGCATTAGCATCGGCCAGCAAATCTTGTGCTTTACGGTCTAGCTCAGCGCGTTTGCACAAATCCGCAACGTTACTGAACGCCTTTTCAGCTCGAACTACCTCGATTCGCCTGCCGACGTTTTCCGCTAGGCCACGAATCATACGAAAGCCCAAGGCGCCTCACCGGCACATCTTTGTCAATCACGTTTGTAGGTAGCTTTGGCCTCGTTGTAGCCCTTTCTGAATCCTCAGAAAAAAAGGGGTAGTAACCTCATCCGGCAGATAGACATGATTGACCTGCATCGAGCGAAGCAAGTTTCCTGATGCAATTCGATACTCGTTCAGCAAACGCCCGGTCAAGTGGGTTATGCATGGTGTCGCCAAGCTCGTCCCGCTGATCGCTTTGAATAGAGTGTTACCCATTACTTGGTGGTTGAGCGTGAAAACACCCAAGCCACGCATATGCGGTACACATGTGCAGTGAACTGTCTCATCGGACTGGCCAAGTTGCCACTTGCCGCGACGAGCTCGGGTTTGAGTGCCCCTTTACCGAGGTCCGTGCCGTGTGAAGGGCGTTGGCGGCGAGAGATGGTAGATCTCCAGATACTGCTGGCTGTCAAAGGTGGCGTTGTGACACTATCGACCATTGGAACAATGGAAAGCTAGCTGGACAAACCGCGCCGCTTCGGCTCAGAGACATTGGGCTATCCGGGTGAGACTGCAGCTTGCAGAATGCAGAAAGAGCCCGAGGCTTTGCTCTATTCGACCTGGCCATTGACAGCAAGCTGCGTGCCGAACAAAAACTTAACCCATTACCAAGGATGGTGACCATTACACTGTTCGACAAGAAATCGAAGTCCGTCACCACCTTGTTTTACTGATGGGTTAAGTCACTGATTCAATCCAGAATATTTTGTGGCCACCAAAGAGCGGTTTTACGGACCTTTGAGCCTGTTTCCATACACCAACCTGTTCGCAAAGGTCAACGTGAGCTAATCATATCCGCAGCTTGCTGAGTGGCTTCCCGGGTGCGGTTGGCGAGCTTGCGGACTTCATCCGCGACCACCGCGAATCCACGGCCGGCATCCCCGGCTCGAGCGGCCTCGATCGCAGCATTCAGTGCGAGCAGATTGGTCTGATTGGCGATGCTTTGAATGACGCCGACGATCTCGGTCAGCTTTTGCAGGCTTTTTTCCATGCTCAGGCGCTGTTGCTCCTGTTCCTCGCGCAGCTGCATTTTCAGTCGTTCCAGGTGAACATCGACCAGCGCGCCGACCACTCGGGTCGGCGTCCCATCGGGTGAGCGTTGCGTCTGGCCAAGGGAGCGGAACCAGTGATATTCGCTGTTCTTTAGTTTGACCCGGTAAACCGCCTCGAACGGTGTCCGTCCGCTGCGGTCGCCAAGGTGGGCGCCGAACAGTTCGATTACGGTCGGCTTGTCTTCCGGGTGAATACGCGAAGCCCAGCTATCCAGCTCGTTGGGAAAATCTTCCTCACCTTCGAATCCGAGCATGGACCGGAACTGCGGCGACCACCACAACGGATTGTGCGGATTAAGCGGATCGCCCCCGATAATCTCCATGTCCCAGATGCCGTCACTGAGCATTTCCCTGGATAATTCGAAGCGAGTCAGGATTCTCTCGTGTTCGCTGTCTCGCTCGCGCTGCGCATGGACATCACGTATGGCACCCGCTACCCGCATGGGACGGCTCTGAGCGTTGCGCTTTGTGACGATGCTGATTTCGAACCAGCGATAATCACCGGTCCTCGTCCGCAGCCGGGCTTCGGTGGAGAAGGCGAGATCGCTCTGCCTTCCGGCCAAATGCCGCGCCATTGCGTCCAGGGTCGTTTGTTTGTCCTCGGGGTGCAGTAGGTCGGTCCAGTTATTCAGCGGTGCGGAACTGTCCGCTTCGTTGATGCCGATTAGCGTGCGGAATCGTGGAGAGCACCAGAATCCGGATTCGTCCGCATCCTCGCGTGTCGCGACCTTGTCCCACCAGCCGTCAAGGCTTGCCTGACCGATGAGATCGAAGCGGATGCTGGCAGCGCGTTCTCGAGCTTCGCTTGCGGCGAGCCGTCGATCTAATAAGTCCAGGGCCTGCTGCTGCTCTTCATAGCGCCGTTGCCGCTGCTGGAGCCCTTCGCAGTGACCCAGCCACGCCCGTTGAGCGCGCTTGGCCAGCGCGCCAGTTTCGCTGAGCTCTGTCAGGGCGATGGAGGGGGATCCCGCTTCAAGGGCTTCGACGATTTGAGACAGGAAATCGATTGCTGACTTATTGTTTTTCGATAACAGCATATTGGTGCTCTCTGATTGAACGGCTGCCCTGCAGCCGGTGATTGGCAATTCGCGCCATGTGGCATCTGCAGCAAGAGCTGAACGCGCCGCTAAACAGCCGGCCTCGTAAGCTCTTTAGGGCGCAAGCAGATCGCTCCGCCGGCTTAGTCATACGACCGCCGTAACTCGCCGCACCGGCGAATAGGAGGATGCGCAACAGTGGATATTCGCCAGGTGGTTTCTCTCAGGACGGGCCTTTTACTTTCAAGCGAGTTGATCCACTCAGGCGTGACTGGAAGCGTTTTATCGCAGCCCCTAGCTTGGATCAGGCGACTGCCAACACATACGCCGAGGACGCATCCGCCTGCGATCAAAACCCGCCTTATATCGCGTCTTCCTTTCTCGCCACATACCGAGTGGACTCACCTCGCTTAAGTGTCGAGCGGCTCGGCAGGCGCTCCGCAACGTCTGAAAACATAGTGAAACCGGATATGCCTGCGACGCTAGGGCGTATCGGGCATCGACGTCTATTAATGTCATGAAAAGGCACGCGCTGGCATTTTCGGTTGTGGCTCGGACAGCCGTAGTACGGACAATGAACCTAACGGCCATTGGCGTCGGTAAAAGACCTACAAGAAAGGTAGACCTATGAAGCTTGGATCGAATATTGCCGCGGTGGTTACCGGCGGCGCGTCGGGATTGGGCGAAGCGGTGGTGCGCAAGCTGGCGGCCGCGGGTGTGAAGGTCGCGATCTTCGACATGAACGCCGAGCGTGGCGAACAAGTGGCAAAAGAGGTAGGCGGTGTGTTCTGTCGCGTTGATGTGCAATCCGACGAATCCGTGGATGCAGGCTTTGCCAGCGCCCGCGAAGCGCATGGCCAGGAGCGCATTTTGATTAACTGCGCGGGTATCTCCAAAGGCATGAAGACCGCTTCGCGAGACCGTAAAAGCGGCGAGATAAGGTCCTTTCCCAGCGCTGATTTTGATCGTGTGCTGCAGATCAACCTGGTTGGCACCTTCCGCTGCCTGGCCCGCTCGGCCGCCGGCATGCTTGGCCTCGAACCGCTGGAGTACGGCGAGCGCGGAGTTATCGTCAATACCGCCAGCGTCGCCGCTCAGGACGGGCAGGTCGGACAAGCCGCCTACTCCGCATCCAAAGCCGGCGTGGTGGGTATGACCCTGCCGATTGCTCGCGACCTGGCGAGCGAAGGCATTCGCATCAACACCATCCTGCCGGGCCTTTTCGCCACGCCGATGATGGCTGGCCTTCCCGAGAACGTGCAGCAGTCGCTGGCGGTGTCCGTGCCGTTCCCGGCACGCCTCGGTTTGCCGGAGGAATACGCCGACCTGGTCGAGTTCATGGCCACCAACGGCTACATCAACGGCGAGTCCGTGCGCCTCGACGGCGCTATCCGTCTCGCTCCGCGTTGAGTCGTATGACGCGCTTTTCTGGCTTGAACGGTTATCGCCGCTGGCAGCAGCGGCCGGAGGAATCATGACTTCTGCCTATATTTTTGACGCGGTGCGGACCCCGCGCGGCCGCGGCCGCCCGGATGGCGCCTTGCACGAACTGACGTCCTTGAACCTGGCCAGCCAGGTGCTGCGGGCAATACGCGACCGCAACGAGCTGGACACCGCTTTGATCGACGACGTCATTCTTGGCTGCGTCATGCCCGTGGGCGAGCAGGGCAGCGACATCGCCCGCATCGCCGCGCTGGTGGCCGGCTACGACCAGCGTGTGCCGGGCGTGAGCATCAACCGCTTCTGCGCATCGGGGCTTGAGGCCTGCAACATGGCCGCGGGCAAGGTGCTCAGCGGCGAGGCGCAGTTCGTCGTCGCCGGGGGGGTCGAGTCCATGTCGCGCGTGGCGCTGGGTGCCGACGGCGGCGCCATGCTGGTCGACCCGACGTTTGCCTTCGATCACTACTACGCGCCCCAGGGCATCGGCGCCGATCTGATCGCCAGTCTTCACGGCTATAGCCGTGAGGACGTCGACGGCTATGCGGTCCAAAGCCAGCGCCGTGCTGCGCAGGCCTGGGAAGAAGGGCGTTTCGCCAAGTCCATCGTGCCGGTGCTGGACCAGTCCGGCATCGTCCTGCTCGATCGCGATGAGCACATGCGGCCGCAAACCACGGTTGATTCCCTGGCCGGACTCAAGCCCGCATTCGTCAAGCAGGGTGAATCTGGCTACGACATCGCGGCGTTGCAGCGTTACCCGCAACTGGGCGCGATCAGCCACGTACACCACGGCGGCAACTCGTCTGGTGTGGTCGACGGCGCTGCCGCAGTGCTGATCGGCTCGAAGGAAGCTGGTGAAGCGCTGGGCTTGAAGCCTCGCGCCCGGATCATGGGCATGGCGTCTATCGGCTCGGAGCCGACCATCATGCTCACCGGGCCGGCGCTGGTAACGCAAAAGGTCCTCAAACGGCTAGGCATGACGACGGCCGACATCGATTTGTTCGAGCTCAACGAAGCCTTCGCCGCCGTCGTGCTCCGCTACCTCCAGTTGCTGGAACTCGACCCCGCCAAGGTCAACGTCAACGGCGGCGCCATCGCCATGGGCCATCCGCTGGGTGCCACTGGCGCGATGATTCTCGGAACCGCGCTGGATGAGCTGGAACGCACCGACAAGCAGACCGCCCTGGTCAACCTCTGTGTCGGCGCTGGCATGGGTACCGCAACCGTCATCGAGCGAGTGTAAGAGCATGAAGAATTTCTCCATTCAGATCGATGCGGACGGCGTTGCGCTGGTCACCTTCGACATGGCTGGCAAGCGCCTGAACGTCATCAGTGATGAGGTTCAGACCGAGCTGGAGCAACTGGTGAGTACGCTGCGCGACTCGCCCGAGATTCGTGGCGCAGTGCTGGTGTCAGGCAAGGAAAACGGCTTCTGTGCTGGTGCCGACCTGGGCGAGATCATTGGTCACTTCGACCGCTGGCGTACGGCACAACGTCAGGACGCACTGCGCCAGGGTCTGGCTGAGAGCAGCAGCCTGTCGCGCCATCTGCGCGCACTGGAAACTTGCGGCAAACCGGTTGCGGCGGCGATTTCCGGCATGGCCTTGGGCGGCGGCCTCGAGCTGGCGCTGGCGTGCCATTACCGCGTCGCGGTGGACGACCCGAAGCTGCGCCTGGCCTTTCCCGAAGCCGGTGTCGGCCTGTTGCCGGGCGCAGGGGGTACGCAGCGCTTGATCCGTCTGATCGGTATCGAGGCCGCGCTGCCATACTTGCTGGATTGCCGGCCTATCGACCCGGCCGACGCGCTGGCTGGTGGCTTGCTGCATGCACGAGTCCCAGCCGCTGAGCTGGTGGAAACGGCGCGGCGCTGGGTACTTGAAAATCCGCAGGCGGTTGCGCCTTGGGACCAGAAAGAATTCCGCCTGCCAGGCGGCGGCCCGCACACCCCGCAAGGCTATCGCGGCTTCGGCCCGGCTATTGCCGCGCGCCTTGCTGGTGGGAGCGCCGATCAACCGGCGCAGGCGAACATCCTCAAATGCGTTTATGAAGGCGCGCAGGTGCCGATTGATGCCGGCCTGCGCATCGAGTCGCGTTATTTCTTCAACACTGTGCGCTCGCCGCAGGCCAAGGTCATGGCGCGGACCTTCTTTGTCTCGCGCCAGACGTTGGCCAAGCGGGAGAAGCACACCGACCCGCGCAGTTATCTCGACGCGCTGCGACAGGCCACGAAAACCGAGCAGCAAGTGTTGCTGGAGGAGGGCGTCGCCGCACCGTTGGTGGCCGCGCTCGCTCGCCGTTACGCCGTTGAAGGCGCGGCGATCGAGGCGCCTTCCCAGACGCAGTGTGAGGACACCGATTTCGCAAACATCGCAGCGATCAAGCAGCGGCTGCTCTATGCGCAGACACTGGCGGCGGTCCGCGCACTTGAGGGCGGTAATGCCGGAGATGCATTAGAAGCAGACGCCAGTGCCGTTGCCGCCGGTTTTCCCAGCTGGACGGGCGGGCCGATTTCATTCATTGACGTCGAGGGCCCGCAACGTTTTCTCGCTCAGGCCGAGCGCTTTGTCGCCGAACTGGGTGAGCGTTTTGCGGTGCCGGCGGGGCTGCGCGAGCGTGCGGCCGCCGGACGCGGCCTCTATGATGAGCCCGCGTAATCCCTACAACCGATAAGGCAGTACGAGGCATACATGGGCATTCTCATTGTTGAAAACCGTGAAGGCGAACAGATGACCCTGCAGGCGGAAGCTTCGCAGAACCTGATGGAAATCATGCGCAGCGGCGGCGTGGACGAGATCCTTGCCCTGTGCGGCGGCACCTGTTCCTGTGCTACTTGCCACATTTTCGTTGATCCGATGTTCGCCGAGCTGCTGGAGCCCATGGGCGCCGATGAGAACGATCTGCTCGATAGTTCCGACCACCGCAACGCCACTTCGCGGCTGTCCTGCCAGGTGATCTGGCGCGAAGACCTGGACGGCCTGCGTGTGACCCTGGCTCCGGAAGACTGAAGCCAACCCGCTCGGGCTGATCCATGACAAGACTAACAAGAGGTATCGACCATGCGTAAGGATGTCGTGATCGTGGGGGCCGGGCATGCCGGCGCCCAAGCGGCGGGCTTGCTCCGCCAGCAGGGCTTCCAGGGCTCCATCGCCATGATCGGCGAAGAGCGCGAGCTCCCCTACGAGCGTCCGCCGCTGTCCAAGGACTACCTCGCGGGCGAGAAGACGTTCGAGCATTTTCTTCTGCGTCCGGCCAGCTTCTGGAATGACAAGCACATCGACATGCACCTCGGTCAGCGTGTGGTTGCGGTCGACGCCGGCGCCCATCGACTGAGTACTGCAAGTGGTGAGACGTTCGAATACGGCTCGCTGGTCTGGGCTACCGGCGGCGCGCCACGGCGTCTCAGCTGCCAGGGGCATGACCTGTGCGGCGTGCATTCGGTGCGCAACCGCGCCGACGTCGACCACATGATCGCCGAGCTACCGACTACCCAGCGCGTGGTAGTCATTGGCGGCGGCTATATCGGGTTGGAAGCAGCGGCCGTGCTGAGCAAGCTGGGCAAGCCTGTAACCGTATTGGAGGCTCTGGATCGCGTGTTGGCGCGCGTGGCCGGCGAGCCGCTGTCGCGCTTCTACGAGGCCGAGCACCGCGCTCACGGCGTGGACGTGCGCCTCGGCGTGGTGGTCGATCACATCGTCGGAGACGGCGAGAAGGTCACCGGCGTGGCGCTGCAGGACGGCAGCGTGCTGCCGGCTGATATGGTCATCGTCGGCATTGGTATCGTTCCGGCGGTTCAACCATTGGTTGAAGCGGGACTGCCGGGAGGCAATGGCGTGCTGGTCGACGAATATTGCCGCACGCAGCTGCCGGACGTATTCGCCATCGGCGACTGCGCCGCGCACGTCAACCGTTATTGCGCCGGCGACGCGCCGATCCGCCTGGAGTCGGTGCAGAACGCCAATGACCAGGCCAAGGTGGTGGCCAAGTTCCTGGTCGGCCAGGAGGATGCCTACGACGCGGTGCCATGGTTCTGGTCCGATCAGTACGACCTGAAATTGCAAACCGTCGGCCTGTCGACCGGCTACGACCAGACGGTGGTGCGCGGCGATCCGGCTTCGCGCAGCTTCTCGGTGGTATATCTCAAGCAGGGCCGCGTGCTGGCCCTGGATTGCGTGAACCTGGTGCGCGATTACGTACAGGGCAAGGCGCTGGTGAAAAGCGGCTTCGTTCCCGATATCGCCGCCCTGGCGGACGCCGCGATGCCGCTCAAGACGCTGGCAGCGGTGGCCTAAATGAGCACGGAGAACAGGCAGCCGGTCACGCTGGAGATCGCCGAAGGCATCGCCCGGGTGGTATTCGATCGCCCGGAATCGCTCAACGCCATCGACGTGGACACCGCCGAGTGCTTCCTCGCCCTGTGCCAGCAATTGCAGGCGCGGGAGGAAGTGCGGGTGATTGTGCTGTCCGGCAGCGGCCGAGCCTTCATGGCTGGTGGCGACCTGGCGGCGTTCCATAGTTCCGACGATCCCGCGCAGTTGGCCTCGGCCATCATCCAGCCGCTGCACCGCGCCCTGGCGCTGCTGGAGCAACTGCCGCAGCCGGTAATCGGCAGCGTGCACGGTGCCGTGACCGGGGCCGGCATGAGTCTGGCGCTTGGCTGCGACCTGACCATCGCCGCCGACGATGCGCGATTCTGCCTGGCCTACCTGGGCATCGCCACCAGCTTGGATGGCGGCGGCTCCTGGCACCTGTTGCGCCAGATCGGCCTGCAGCGGGCGATGGAGATGGCCCTGCTCAACACCGTGCTATCGGCCGAGCAGGCATTGCAGCTGGGGTTGATTGCGCGCGTGGCGCCAGCCGCCGAGCTGCAGACGCAAACTCATGAGTTCGCCCTGCGGCTGGCGTCCGGCCCGACCTTCGCCTATGGCCAGGTTAAGCGCCTGCTGCGCCAGGCTGGAACACACACTCTGCAGGAACAGCTGGAAGCCGAGCACGAGGCATTTCGTGCCTGTGCCGGTACGCAGGATTTCCGTGAAGGCATCGCGGCGTTCTTCGCCAAGCGCAAGGCCGCGTTCACTGGTCGCTGAGCCATTCCCTCCGAACAACCTTTCGCCGATCCGATCAAGGCCAGCCGGATCGGTTTTTTTTTGCGTGCTCCGTTATTGCCTGGGGCGGCCGCACCGAGCTCGACGAACTGAGCATCCGCGAGCACTGACACTTTCGGCCATCCGCAACCCTGCGTTTTTGGCACGAAATGCTTTCCGCCACTCCGTGTTGCCATCGCTGCCACGGTCGGATTTCCCAACAATCAACCCATCAGCCTTCCACTCGCTCACCGCAAGCGACTGGCGACAACTCCAATAACGGGCGCATGAACAATGACAGCAAGCGATGTTCTCTCCACCGCATACACCGACGCCGTCAACGACACTGTCGCAACGGCCGTTCCTGCTGAGCTGCTCGAGAAGCTGCGCGCCGTGGTCGGTGAGGGCGGCATGCTCACCGGTCAGGATGTCGCATCGCGCCATCCCGGTGTGTTCATGTCACGCATCGAGGCCGATGCCATCCTGCGCCCCACCAGCACTGAGCAGGTCGCGCGGATACTGGAATTGTGCAACGCCGCGCGTCAGCCGGTGGTGGTGCAGGGCGGCATGTCAGGCTGGGTGCGCGCCACCCAGACCAAACCGGGCGACGTGGTGCTGTCACTGGAGCGGATGAACGCCATCGAGAGCGTCGACCTCGCCAACCGCACAGCCATCGTGCAGGCCGGGGTGATCCTGGAAACCCTGCAGGACCATCTGCAGCCGTCCGGCCTGAGCTTCCCGCTTGACCTCGGCGGTCGCGGTTCCTGCCAGCTCGGCGGCAACGCCGCGACCAATGCCGGCGGCGTGCGGGTGATCCGCTACGGCATGATGCGCGAGCAGGTACTCGGCGTCGAAGCGGTGCTGGCCGACGGCCGCGTGGTGTCTTCGCTCAACCGGATGATCAAGAACAACACCGGTTACGACCTCAAGCAATTGTTCCTCGGCAGCGAAGGCACCCTGGGGGTCATCACCCGCCTGGTGTTGCGTCTGCGCGAACTGCCGTCGAGCAGCAACACGGCGATGATCTGCGCCAGCAGCTTCGAGCAGATCGCCAAGCTGCTGCGCCACATGGACGGCGCGCTGGGCGGCCAGCTCAGCGCCTTCGAACTGATCGACAACAATTTCTACCGAGTCAACACCGGGCCGGGCCGCCATCAGCCGCCGCTGCCGTCGGACAAACCGTACTACGCCATCATCGAATCCCTCGGCGCACACCAGGCGCGCGACAGCGAGGTGTTCGAGCAGGCGCTGGAGCGCGGCATCGAGCTGGGCCTGATCGACGACGCGGTGATCGCCCGCTCCGAGCGCGAGAAGCAGGGCATCTGGGAAATTCGCGAAGACCTCGAACATCTGGTCAAGGATTTCCGCCCGTTCTACGCCTTCGATATCTCTCTGCCGGTGGGCGACATGGAGGAATACATGCGCCGCGTCACCGCCCGGCTGCGCAGCGGCTGGCCGGAGGGGGCCATCGCGTTCCTCGGTCACGTCGGCGACGGCAACCTGCACATCGCCATCGGCGCCGGCACCGAAGATCAACGGCATGACGTCGAGGCTTGTGTCTACGAGCCGCTGGCCGACTTCGGCGGCTCGGTATCGGCCGAGCATGGCATTGGTTTGGAGAAGAAGGCCTGGTTCCCGATCAGCCGCAGCCCGATCGAGCGCGGCCTGATGCAGGAGCTGAAGAACCTGCTCGACCCGAACGGCATTCTCAACCCCGGCAAGATTTTTGAATCGACCGGCCCGGCGGAGCAGGCGTGATGAGCGCGCCGCTGCGGCTGCACGGCTATGCCGTGAGCAACTACTTCAACATCGCCCATGCGGCGCTGATCGAGAAGGGTGCCCGCTTCGAGGTGGTCACCACGCGGGCGAGTCAGGACGAAGCGTTCCTGGCCGTCAGCCCGATGGGCAAGATTCCCGTGCTGGAAACCCCGCACGGATGGCTCGCCGAGACGGTGGCAATCATCGAATACCTCGAGGACAGCCTCGACGGCTCGGCGCTGCATGCCGCCGACCCCTTCGGGCGCGCCCGCGAGCGGCAGTTGCTCAATGTCGTGCAGATGTATGTCGAGGTACCGGTGCGTTCGCTGTTTCCCGGCGTGTTCATGGGTGGCGAGAACAGTCAGGCGACCGTCGACGCGGCGCGTGTCGCCCTTGATCGTGCCATCGGTGCCCTGCGTCGGCTGGCCGACCCCCGGCCGTTCCTGATGGGCGAGAGCCTCAGTTACGCCGACCTGTTCGCCTTCTATTGCCTGGATATCGCCGAACGCGTCAGCCGCTTCGTCTACCAGCGCTCGATCCTCGCCGAGATCGGCCTGGAGCAATGGGCGCTACACATGGCGCAGCGCGACAGCACGCGCCAGGTGCTGGCCAATTTCGATGAGGTGTTCGCCCCTTATCTCGCCGCCAGGAACGCGGCCTACCAGTTCCAGCCGACGTGCTACGACGCGGTCAGCCCCGACTGACGCTGCACGACGATGTATTTAACGATGCAACGGAAAACAATAACTATGCGTGACGTGAAGCTAGAGGATAAATACACCGCCGAGACCGGCGCTGTCCTGTTGACCGGGACCCAGGCTCTCGTGCGCGTACCGATGCTCCAGCGCGAGATCGATCGGCGCAACGGCCTGAACACCGCCGGCTTCATTTCCGGCTATCGCGGCTCGCCCCTGGGTAGCTATGACCTGGAGCTGTGGCGGGTGAAGACGCTGCTGGAACAGCAAGACATCCTGTTCCAGCCCGGCGTCAACGAAGACCTGGCCGCCACCGCCGTGTGGGGCACGCAGATGCTCGCCGGCGCGCCGAAGCCGAACAAGGACGGCGTGTTCGCCATCTGGTACGGCAAGGGTCCGGGCGTCGATCGCTCCTGTGATCCGCTCAAGCACGGCAATTTCGGCGGCAGCCATCCTTACGGCGGCGTACTGGTGGTGGCCGGTGACGACCACTCCGGGAAATCGTCTACGGTCGCCCATCAGAGCGAAGTGGCACTGATGCATTGCGGCATACCGATCCTGGCGCCGTCGAACGTCCATGACGTGATCCGCTTCGGTTTGCTCGGCTTTGTCATGTCTCGCTACACGGGCCTTTATACCGGCTTCAAGCTGTCGAACGAGACGCTTGAGCAGACGATGACGGTGGATATCGGCTCGGCCACTCCTATGCCCGAATTGCCGGATCGTGGCGTGCTGCCGCCCAACGGCATTCATTTCGTCTCCACGCACATCGACCGCCAGCAGTCGGAGGTGGTGGTCAAGCGCTACCGCTGGCCATTGGTGGAAAAGTTCGTGCGAGCCAACCGCCTGGACGAAGTGCGTATCGACGCCCCCGCCCGGCGGCTCGGCATCGTTTCCACCGGCAAGGCCGTTCAGGACGTGATGCAGGCGTTGAGCCTGCTCGGTCTGGATGAGGTCGGCGCGGCAGCGTTGGGGATCTCCTTCTACAAGCTTGGCTGCATGTACCCCGTCGAGCGCGAAGGGCTTCGCGAATTTGCCCAGGGGCACGCCGAGTTGCTGTTCATCGAGGAGAAAGATCCCCTGATCGAAAATCAGGCCAAATCCATCCTGTACGGCATGCCAAACGCACCGCTGGTCGTCGGCAAGCTCGATGAAGATGGCGAGTTCATGATCCCTTCGGACGTGCAGCTCGAACCGGCACAGCTGGCCGTGGTGATTGCCGAACGCCTACGCCGCCTCGGTGTTCCAGCCGACGCAGTGTCCGCCCGTGCCACCGAACTGAACGAGACGCTTGCGCGCGTCGCCACGATGGACCCGGCGCAAGCCGCGCGCTCGCCGTACTTCTGCTCCGGCTGCCCGCATAACACCGGCACCCGAACCGTCGAAGGCAGCATCGCCGCCGGTGGCATCGGCTGCCATGCGATGGCGATGTACAGCGGTCCGGCGATGCTGCCCAACACGCACATGGGCGGCGAGGGCGGTCACTGGTTCAGCCTCGGCCATTTTTCCGATACGCCGCACATCTTCCAGAACATGGGCGATGGCACCTATTACCACTCGGGCCTGCTGGCGGTTCGTGGCGCGGTTGCCGCCAGGGTGAACATCACGTTCCGCATCCTGTTCAACGATGCGGTCGCAATGACCGGCGGGCAACCGGTCGATGGCCCGCTGACGCCTGGCGACATCACTCGGCAGGTGCTGGCCGAGGGCGTGGTGCGTTGCGTGGTGGTCAGCGACAAGCCGGAAAACTACGGTGCCCAGAGCGGCCTGGGTACCGGCGTCACGGTTCATCATCGCGATGATTACGATACAGTCCAGCGTGAGCTGCGCGACGTCAAGGGCGTCACGGTCATCGTCTACGAACAGACCTGCGCTGCCGAAAAGCGCCGCCGCCGCAAGCGTGGCAAGTTTCCCAACCCGGCCAAGCGCATGTTCATCAATTCGGACGTATGCGAAGGCTGCGGCGACTGCTCGGTGCAGTCCAATTGCGTCAGCGTGTGGCCGAAGGAAACCGAGCTGGGACGCAAGCGCGAGATCGACCAGTCCAACTGCAACAAGGACTACAGCTGCGTGAAGGGCTTCTGCCCGAGCTTCATCACCGTGCTCGACGCCGAGCCGCGCAAACCGAAGAAATCCACCCTGGTCGCCGAGCTGATCCAGGACCTGCCGGCGCCCAGCCAAGTGGCGCTGGACGGCGCGTTCAACATCATGGTTTCCGGCATCGGAGGCACCGGCGTGGTCACCGTCGGCGCGCTGTTGGCGATGGCGGCGCACCTGGAAGGCAAGGCCTGCTCGGTGTTCGACATGACGGGCCTGAGCCAGAAAAACGGTGCGGTTTACAGCCACGTGCGCATCGCCAGCGACAGCCGCGAGTTGGGCGCGCAGAAGCTTGGAATGGGCGAGGCCGATCTGGCGCTGGCGTTCGACGCCGTTGCGGGCCTGTCGAAAGAGCCCGCCGTGACGCTGGACCCGAAGCGGACGCGCGTTGTGGTCAATATGCGAGTCACTCCCACACCGGCTTTCCAGCGCAATCCGGATCTGCAGATTGACCGTGAGCGCATCGTCGGTCACCTGCGCCAGCTTTCTTGCGAGCTGCATGGGGTCGATGCCAGCGGTCTTGGCCTCGCGCTGATGGGCGATAGCATCGCGTCGAACCTGTTCATGCTTGGCTACGCGGTGCAGCTCGGTCTGTTGCCCGTATCGCCAGAAGCGATTGAGCGTGCGGTCGAGATCAATGGCGTATCGATCCAGTTCAACAAGGAGGCGTTCGGGCTGGGCCGGTTGCAGGCCATCGACCCGTCGCGTATCGAGGCCGCAGTCGCTCAGCAAGTGCCGCAGCCGCTTGATTTTCAGCCACTGACCGCGTTGACCGACATCATTGAACACCGCATGGGCTTGCTGACCCGTTATCAGAACGCGGCCTGGGCGCAGCGCTATCGCCAGCTGGTGGATCAGGTCTCCAAGGCCGAGCAGGCGCTGCTGCCAGGGACTGACTCGCTGGCGGTCGCCGTTGCGCGCAATTTCGCCAAGCTGATGGCCTACAAGGATGAATACGAGGTTGCTCGCCTGCACAGCGATCCTGAGTTCAAGGCTCGCCTGCGCGAAGCCTTCGAAGACGGCGCGAACTACCGGTACAACATGGCGCCGCCTCTGTTCTCCAAACGCGATCCGGTCACCGGCCACCTGCGCAAGCGCGAGTTCGGCCCGTGGGTTGGCAAGGCGTTCGCCGTGCTGGCACGGTTCAAAAGCTTGCGTGGCACGCCGCTCGACCTGTTCGGGTACACCGAAGAGCGGCGCATGGAGCGCGAGCTGATCGCTCATTACGAACAGCAGATGCTCGCACTAATAGAGCACCTAATGCCGGCCAACCATTCGGTCGCGGTGCAAATCGCCTCGCTTCCTACGCAAATGCGTGGATTCGGGCACATCAAGGAGGAGAACGTTAAGCGTGCCAAGGCGCTTGAAGCTGAATTGATTGCTGATTTTCATAACCCGTCTCTCGGCAAGCCCACCGTATTCATTCCGGTACGCCAGGTTTCCGCGGATGTTAACGAGCACACGCAATGAGGATAGAAGTAACGGTTCAGCTGGTTCAGTAATGAGCTGGCGGGAGTGAGTTGAAATAAGTTCGGCGGGGCGGTTTGCCTGGCTGAGCGTTGTGAAAATGACCTCAATAATAAATCCAAGAGGATGAGTCATGAAAACGAACAGTAAGCGTCGGGTATCACCGTCTCTGAAGCTGTTGACCTTGGCATTGGCTGGTATTGGCGTATTGCCTTATGCCCAAGCAATGAGGCTGGACACAGGTGCGGACTGGGATACCAGCCTGAATACCACTGTGCAGTACACCATGGGCTGGCGGACTCAGGGCCGTAACAGCGGTATTGCCAATAACCCATCTTACGACGAAGGGGATTACAAATTCGACAAAGGTGACATGGTCACCAATCGAGTCAATGCCTTGGTTGAACTTCAGGGCGTCTATAAACGCAATACCGGTTACCGTATATCGGCTTCAGCCTGGAAGGACTTCGCGTACGACGACGACGTCGAGACAAATCCTGCTTTCGCCAACATTTCCAGCTATCGGGATGACGAGTACTCCAGCACGACCAAGAAGTTCCACATGCGTGGCGCCGAATTGATTGATGCCTTTGTTTTTCATAACACCAGAGTTGGTGATACATCGCTCTATTTGAAAGCCGGTCGCTTTACCGAATATTGGGGTAATGCCTTCTTTTTCGGCTTTTCAAACATTGGCTATTCGCAACACCCAATCGATTACCTGAAATCCTTCTCTGCGCCCGGCACAGAAGTTAAAGAACTGTTTATGCCACGCGCACAGGTAATGGCCACTACCGAACTGTCGCCAGAGCTGTCCGTTACTGCCCAGTACTTTTTTGAGTTCAGGCCGAACCGCTTCCCTGAAGGCGGCACCTATCTGGGGCCGTTCGACTTCCTCTACTCCGGCCCTAATCAGGCGCCTTCGCTTGGCTTCCCCGTTTCGGCCGGTCATGAGAACAAGCCCGACGACATCAACGATAACTTCGGTATCAAGGTGTCCTGGTCACCGGAATGGGCGCAGGGCGACCTTGGCTTCTACTTCCGTCAGTTCGACGAAGTGCAGCCTTCGGCATTCCTCGATGTCTATGCCAACGGTACTGGCCGCGTACATCAGGAGTTCGTGGAAAAGGTCAAGCTGTACGGTTTTAGCTACGAAACGAACCTGGGACCGGTGAGCACCGGTATAGAGTTTTCGTACCGCCAGGATACCGGCCTTGCCAGCCCTATCAGTAATGGCCAGACAGGCGTTTACGACAAAGGCGCTACAGGCGATATCGCTAACCTGATCGTCAACGGCCTGTACACCCTGCCCAGTACGCCGCTCTGGGATACCGGTGCGCTGCTGGCGGAGCTGTCCTATACCCGCCTGGTCGATGTCACGGGTAATGAAGAACTGTACAACGGCGTTGGCGAGGCCGGTTGCGGCTTCGGTTCCAAGAGCGATGGTTGCGCCACCCGCAATGCGTTGGCCGTTGCCGTTCTCTTTGAGCCCGCGTGGCTGCAAGTCTTCCCCAGTATCGACCTTAGTGCGCCGATGTCGCTTACCTACGGCATTAATGGCAACCCCGCTTACAACGGGGGCGCGTTCTATGCCGAAGGTACTCAGATCTATTCGGCTGGTATACGCGCCACATACAAGCAGATTCACTCTGCAACCCTGCAGTACAACGGCTACCACTGGGACGCCAAGCATAAGGACACCGACTACGGTGCAGGCCTTGCATATTCCGGCGGAAACGGCCCGATCGGTTTGAACGACAAGGGTTGGATCGAGCTTCAGTTGAAGACTTCCTTTTAAAGTTGTTCAGGAGAATAACAATGAAAAATCTGAAGAAAACCTATCGTTCCGCATTGGCACTGGCCATTACGCTGCTAGCGGCGCAAAGCGGCTATGCCGCAGTGGCTGAGTCAGAGGCGCAGGCGCTAGGCACGAGCCTGACCAAGTTCGGCGCTAACCCCGAGGCCAGCGCCGACGGTTCGATTCCGGCCTATGACGGCGGCCTGAAGAACGCGCCCAAGGTGGGCGAGAACAATTACCCCAATCCTTTCCCGGATGAGAAGCCGCTTTATTCGATCACCCAAGCGAATATGCAGGAACATGCCGAGCTGCTGAACGAAGGCACCACGGCAATGCTGCAGCGTTTCCCTGACTATCGTATCGATGTCTATCCCACCCGACGGACCATGGAATATCCAGAGTGGTTTCTTGAAAACACTGCAAAGAATGCCACCACAGCCAAGCTGGAGGGTGACGTATCCGGCGATAAGGTAATCGGCGCAGCCGAGGACGGTCTTCCTTACCAGGGCATTCCGTTCCCTATTCCGCAGAACGGCTATGAAGTGATGTGGAACCACTTCTTCCGCTATGCAGCGGCGGTCACCACACAGGAAAGTAACAATTGGTTGGTGGACAGCTCCGGTAGCAGGAGCGAGCTGCCGGGTATCTACGGTGCCTATCTGCATCCATGGTCTGAGAAGACTGGAGAAATGCGTAAAGCAACAAACGATTCGATGTTCGGCTTTTGGTCGGTCCTGACCTCGCCCCCTACTTCTGCGGGCACTCAGTTCCTCAACTACTACCTGCCGGATGCTACCGACACGTCCAAGGTCTGGTTTTACACCCCAGGGCAGCGTCGAGTTCGTCGTGCACCGGAATTTGCCTATGACACCCCAATGGGAAGCTACGCCGGTGTAATCGTCTGGGACGAGCCTTTTGGCTTTGTGGGTCGTATGGACCGCTTCGACATGAAACTTGTCGGCAAAAAAGAAATGATCGTGCCGTATAACGTGTTCGGCACGACCAACCAGGCGACTTCCGAAGAATTGCTCGGAAAAGACTTTCTTAAGCCGGAATACGTGCGGTTCGAGAAGCGCAGGGTGTGGGTGGTCGAGGCCAACCGCAAGGCTGACGCCCGCCATGCTTATAGCAAGCGTAACTTTTACGTTGAGGAAGACTGCTGGTGCTTGGTGGGTACGGAGTCCTTTGACGACGCTGGCAAAATCTGGCGTGTTGCGCAGATTCACAATTTTCCGTCTTGGGACGTTGGCGGGATGAACAGCGATACCTGGATGTTCCAGGACCTGCGTAAAGGCAACTACATCATCATCAACTCGGGTCGTGCCGACCCAGGGACATACGTGCGCAGTTATGACAGCCATAAGGGGCGTGGGCTGGCGCTCAACCCTAAAGCGCTGCAAGGCAAGGCTGTTCGCTGACAGCCATGGCTCGGGGGCGCGTGCCCCCAACGTCGCTACGCTCCAGTCATGAAGTAGGTAATCCAGATGAAGCGGATTCGAAACAAAGGTTCAGACGGGTCTGGTGACCAGTACGGGCAAGCTTGCTTTATTGATTGCTTGGCGGTTTCAAGTGTGCTCATAGCCATCTGTGAGCGAGCCAAACGTACGGCGGCCTGGGTATCATTTTTGATCTGCTGCGTGTGGTTAACGCCTGTCCAGGCGAGCTTTACAGACCCGCTTGATATCCCAGCAGTAGTAGTGCCCGACGTTGCAAATCGACCGATACATGCGGTTGCTCGCGCTGGCGACCGACTGGTTGCAGTAGGCCCGCGAGGGGTGGTCATGACGTCGGAAAAGCAGGGTGAAGACTGGAAACAAGCGTCTGTTCCGGTACAGAGCGACCTGGTCGCTGTTCACTTCCCCACTGCCCAGAGCGGCTGGGCGGTTGGGCACGATGGCGTAGTTCTGCACAGTGCTGATGGTGGCTCCACTTGGGAAAAGCAATTGGATGGCCGGCAGGCCAAGGAGCTGTTCACTCGCTATTACGAGGCTCGAATTCAGAAGGGCGACGCGCAGGCCGAGACGGGTTTGGAGCGCGTAGAAACGAACTACGTTACCGGGCCGTCGCTTCCGATGCTCAGCGTGTGGTTCGAAGACGAACAGCGAGGATATGCAGTCGGCGCTTTTGGCCTGTTGATTGCCACTAGCGATGGCGGACGTAACTGGGAACCTTGGTTCGAGCGAATCGAAAATGAAGAGCAGCTTCATCTCAACAGTATCCGCAGCATCGCCGGTGATCTCTACATCGCTGCTGAGCGCGGGGCGTTGTTCAGGCTTGACCGATCAGAGCAGCATTTTGAACTGATCGAGACGAGCTACGGCGGAAGCTTTTTCGGCTTGGCCGGATCGGCCGACATGTTGCTCGCCTATGGGCTGGAAGGCAGCGTCTATCGCAGCCTCGACCGGGGCGAAAACTGGACTCGGTTAGAGACCGATACCAACGCCAGCGTTACTGACGCAAGTCAGCTGCCTGGCTCTGATCGCTATGTGCTGACCACCGCGGTCGGTGAACTGCTGATTGGCGATCCTATGAGTTCCGCGCTTTCGCTTGAAAGACCTCGCAGACCGTCCCGGTTTACTGGCGTGACGCCGTTGGCCAACGGCCAGCTGCTGATCAGCAGTTTAGAAGGTATGCGCAGGCAGCCGCTCGAAAAATGACGGCTCCACGTAAATTTCACCTGATTATGGAAGTGCAGATCTGATGGCCATCTATACCAGTCCAGATGACGGCATGCCGATCGCGACCAGGCTCGAAGATTTCGATAGGAAATCCGGTAGCAGGGCCGAGCGGTTGATTTTTAACAATCGCATCGTACTCATCACGATCTGCGCTTTTTTAACGTTGATGCTCGGTTTCCTGTCGACTCGCCTCGAAGTACAGGCGAGCTTCGAAGATATGATGCCGCAATCCCATGAGTTCGTTCAGAACTACCTGGATCACCGAGGCTCGCTGGGCGGGTTGGGCAACTCGGTGCGCGTGGTCGTGGTGAACACTAAAGGCGAGGATATCTACGAGGCGGACTACCTGCAGACGCTTCGCAAGATCAACGACGAGGTATTCCTGCTTCCCGGGGTCGACCGGTCGTTCATGAAATCCCTGTGGACTCCAGCGGTGCGCTGGACCGAGATTTCTGCAGAAGGATACGAGGGTGGTCCGGTGATGCCGGACAAGTTCGATGGCTCCGAGGAAAAGATCAACGGGCTGCGTTTCAATGTGAAGCGATCCGGGATCACTGGTGCGCTGGTGGGTAACGACCAAAAGTCGAGCATGATCTTCGTTCCATTGCTCGATACCAACCCAGATACTGGCGAGCCGCTTGACTACAAGGATTTTCGCGATCAGCTGGAGGCATTGAAAGCCTACGAGCAGGAAGGCGTCGAGATTCGCGTGATTGGCTTCGCTCAGCTGGTAGGCGACCTGATCCATGGCCTGAATCAGGTTCTGACTTTCTTTGTGTATGCGGCCGTAATTGCTGCGCTCATCATCCTCATCTACACACGTTGTATCCGTAGTACGCTGCTGGTGACGAGCTGCTCGGCAGTGGCTGTTATATGGCAGCTTGGGCTAATGCAAGCGCTGGGGTTACCGCTCGATCCCTATTCGATCCTGGTGCCGTTCCTCGTTTTTGCCATCGGCGTGTCGCACGGTGCGCAAAAGATGAACGGCGTGATGCAGGACATCGCTCGCGGCACACACAAGTATGTCGCTGCGCGCTACACCTTTCGTCGTTTGATTCTTGCCGGCCTGACGGCTTTGCTGGCGGACGCCGTGGGCTTTGCTGTACTCGCGTTTATCGATATCCCGGTAATCCGCGGTCTTGCGATGGCGGCCAGCATCGGTGTCGCAGTTTTGATTTTCACCAACCTGTTCCTATTGCCCGTATTGCTCTCGTTTACCGGCGTCGGTGCCGCGGGCGCAGCCCATAGCTTGCGTGGCATGAGCGGTAAGCATCCGCTGATCGAGCTTTTCGCTGGCTTCGCCGAAAAGTCTCGGGCGCGCTGGGTCATCCTGACGTTCGCCTTGATTACTGCCGGCGGCTGGTACGTCGCACTGGGCCTGCAAATTGGTGACCTTGATCCGGGCGCGCCGGAGTTACGACCGAACTCTAGCTACAACCTCGACAACGCTTACGTTACTGAGCATTACAAGCTATCCAGCGATCAGTTCGCGGTCATTGTGGCAACGCCGCCGCAGGGCCTGATCAGCTACGAAACGCTGCTGGAGATGGACCGCCTCGAGCAGGTGCTGCGCGATCTGCCCGGCGTGCAGACGACGGTTTCCGCGGCCAGTCTTGCGCGTCTGTACACCACGGTCGGCTTCGAAGGATCGCTGAAGTGGGAGAGCATCAATCGCGACCCTTACGTGGTGCAGGATGCGATGAACGTGGTGTCCGACTTCGCGCCGGAGATGTTCAACAATTCCCGCTCTGTGGCACCGATCATTGCCTATCTCACCGACCATAAGGCTGAGACACTCAGCCAGGTCGTCGAGGCGGTGGAAGCTTTCGCTGCAGAACACAACACCGAGGATCGGCAGTTCCTGCTGGCAGCCGGTACTTCCGGTATCGAAGCCGCAACCAATATCGCGGTGAAGAAAGCCAATCGCACGATGCTGTTCTGGGTATACGCTGCGGTCGTGCTGCTTTGCTATATCACCTTCCGTAGCTGGCGTGCGGTGATTGTCGCAATCGTGCCGCTGGTGGTGACTACCATCCTGTGCGAGGCGTTGATGGTCGTGCTGGGCATTGGGGTCAAGGTCGCGACCTTGCCAGTCACCGCGCTGGGTGTCGGTATCGGCGTCGATTATTCGCTGTACCTGCTGACTATCCACCTGATGTTCATGCGCCAAGGCGCATCCGTGAAAGACGCTTATGTCGGTGCCCTCGGCTCTACTGGCAAGGTGGTTGCGCTCATTGGCATCACGTTGTCGGCCGCAGTAATTACCTGGGCTTGGTCGCCGATTAAGTTCCAGGCCGATATGGGCATCCTGCTGGCGTTCATGTTCATGTGGAACATGCTCGGCGCGCTCATCCTGGTGCCTGCCCTGGCGGCTTATCTACTGCCCCAGTCGAAGCCGACGGAGCAGCACCAACCATTGCCTATCCGCACTCAGCTTGATGACACCAGGAAATCTGAACTGCTGAAGGTCACCGCCTGACTCCCGACCGCCCGCGCTCGGAGTGCGGGCGGTCACGTTGCGGAATTTGTTATGCGATACGGCGTTAGTGCGTTGAGCCAAGGCTGCTTGGCGGCAGGTTTTATCTAAAAGAAATAATAAAAGAGGATGATGCTATGCACACTCCGCAATGCCCGGAAATGCTCGGGATACGATTCTTTATCTGGAAACTCTGCGCCTGGGCCGGACCCTTGTATCTAGTCGGGCTGATCTTCTTCTGGGGCATCCTCGGCAATAACATCCCTGCGCCCCGGCAATATTGGTCAGCGGATGAAGTCGTCGAATTCTTTCTCAGCAACAATATTCAGATCCGTATCGGTATGGTCGGCACTCTCTTCGTAGCGCCGTTCTATTTCGTATGGAGCCAGGCTATTTCGGCGGTGATGCGCGAAATCGAAGGCCCTGACGGCTTTCTCGCACCCCTGGAGAACGTGGGAGGGATCGCCACCGCATTCGTCACCCTAGCCTTCGCGCTGATGTGGCTGACTGCGAGCGTTCGCACTGAGCTCCGGTCACCCCAGGACATTCAACTGCTGCTGGACTTGGGTTGGCACATTTTTGACATGACCATCATGGTCACCTTGATCCAGATGTGCGCCGTGGGCGGCGCCATATTAATGGATCGACGTCCCCAACCGCTCTTCCCGACCTGGCTGGGCTGGCTTTCCTTCGCGGCGGCCAGCACCTTTCTGACCGCGTTCCTGATGCCGTTCTTCCGGGATGGACCCTTCGCGTGGCATGGCCTGGTGACCTACTGGCTGGTGCTCAACGCGTTTTTTATCTGGATGGTTTTCATGTGTTACTACCTGTTTAGCGCCATCGATAAAGTTCGCCAGGAAAAAATTTTTCACGAAAACGTTCGTCCTGAAAAGGAGGTGCTGGCATGAGCACGGTCATGCAAGCCGGCAAGCAGGAAAGAGTGCTGCCAGGGCTCAACGGGATCTGGGTCTTCGTGATCCTGGACCTGACGTTCTTCGCGGTTTTCTTCTTGTCCTACCTGATGGAGCGGTCATCACGGGTCGAGCTGTTCAACACCTCGCAAGAGAGCCTCAACGTCCCCCTGGGACTGATCAACATGCTCGTGTTGTTGACCAGCTCATGGTTCGTGGCCATGGCCGTTGCCGCGGTGCGGGAGGGCCAAACCAGGCGGGCAGTCCGGTTGCTGTATGCGGGTGCCGGTTTAGGCGTGGGATTCGTCCTGATCAAGCTGTTCGAGTATTACGAGAAGCTGCAGGTCGGTATTTCCCCCCTGACCAATGAATTCTTCATGTTTTATTTTTCCCTGACCTTCTTTCATTTCCTGCATGTGCTGGTCGGCTTGCTCGTGTTGATTCGCCTGGCGCGGCGGTATCAGGCCGGGTTGTATCGGCGCGGTCAGGTCCATGGCCTCGAAACCGCTGCGGTCTACTGGCACATGGTCGACCTGCTCTGGATCATGCTTTTCCCACTGCTTTATATGGCGAGGTGAGTGATGGCCTTCTTCAAACTTCCCTATTCCAGTGTCTGGTTATTCTTGGTGGTGGCCTCCGTGGTTGGCACCTGGATTACCCAGGCGACCTTCAACCCGACCTGGGCGACCTCCCTCGTGCTGCTGATCGCGTCGCTCAAAGTCGCGCTGGTCATGGGCTGTTTCATGGAGCTCGGTTCGGCGCCGGGTCGCTGGCAGTGGCCGTTCGTGTTCTGGCTGATAGCCGTCACGGCCTTATTCGTAGTGGGCTTCATCGTTATTTGATATCCAATTTCGTTGCCATTCGGGGCAAACAAGGAGCATTCATGTTCGAACTTTCAGGCAAGACCGCCATCGTGACTGGAGGCGCTTCGGGTATCGGCGCGGCCACCGCGCAACGGCTGCGCAAGGCAGGCGCCGAGGTATGGATCGCCGATGTCACCGAGACGGCCGAAGATGGCTGCCATTTCCGCCGCACCGACGTTTCCAACGGCGAAGACATCATCGCCATCTGCGACGAGGTGATGGAGCGTACCGGCCATCTGGACATCTACGTCAACAACGCCGCGATCTCCAGCGGTCACCTTTTGGCCGATGCCGATCTGGAGCGCTCCGAGCGCTTCTGGCGGGTCAACCAGATGGGTGTGCAGATGGGTATCAAGGAAGCGGCGGCGCGGATGAAGGCCGGCGGCTCGATCATCAATTTCTCCTCCATCACCGCCGTGCGCGGCTTCGCACAGTGGGGCGAATACGCCGGCACCAAGGGCGCGATCATGGCGTTGACTCAGACCGCCGCCGTCGAATACGGCCCGCGCGGCATCCGCGTCAACTGCATTGCCCCCGGCATCATCGAGACGCCCATGGCCATGAGCGAGGCGCCGGACATGGTGCGCAAGAACGCCGCGGTGTTCGCGCTGCTCGGGCGCATCGGCCAGCCCGAAGAACTGGCGGCGGTGGTGCATTTCCTCGCCAGCGACGATGCCAGCTACATCACCGGGCAGATCCTTTCGGTGGACGGTGGCTGGAGCACGGGCACCTCGCTCAAAGGCATCGAACTGGCGCTGGCCACCTGAAGTGACCGCCGTAATGACGCTGGAAACCCTGCTCGATCGCGCGCAGATCGAGGCTGTGTTGATGGCCTACACCACCGCCCTCGACGAGCGCGACTGGTCCGCGCTGGAAGACGTATTCCCCACGGACGCGAGCGCGGATTACGGCGTGGTAGGGCAATTCCATGGCCGAGAGGCAGTCATCGACGTGGTCCGGGATTTCCTGCAGCGCTGCGGCCCGACCCAACATCTGCTGGGCAATATCCGCGTGAATGTGCAGGGCGACGAGGCTCAGGCCCGCTGTTACATCCAAGCGACCCATGCAGGTATCGGCAAGCACCTTGGCCAGACGATGACCCTGTGGGGCGAATACCGTGATCGCCTAGAGCGGCGGGAGGAGGGCTGGCGCATTCTCCATCGCGAGCTGCACGTTCAGCACGTGGTGGGGGATGTGGGGGTGCAGCTCAGGGCTTGATCCGGCATGGCGTCGATCCGATCGACGCCATGCTCGCCTTTTCCACGCTGACCCTTAGGACAGAATGCCGGTAATCGCCGAGGGCGTCGCGCTTTTCTCAATCACCACGATATTCACCGGAATCGCCGACATGCGCGGCATGGCGTTGATTGGTTCTACGTCGCGGTCGGTGCTGATCAGCATGTTGGTGGAGGCGCCGTGGGTTGCCAAATCGACGTTCTCCCCCGGTAGCCCGCCCCAGGCATGCGCCATGGACACCACACCGGTACGCACCGCCGCGTCCGCTTCGACGATGGCGGTGATGCGCGCATGGTCGGAGACGATCTCGATGCGGTTGCCGTTCTCCAGGCCATAGGCCGCCATGTCCTCGGGGTTGAGGTACGCCGGGTTGTAGGGGTTGCGCTTGCGCGTGGTCGGCAGGTGCATTCCGATAGTGTTATAGAAATTGCGCATGCGCCGCGATGACAGCAGATGGGTGAATTGCTGGCCGTTGCTTTCATGGCCCTGTACAGACGATGCCTGTGCCGCCAATTCGTGCAGCTCCTGGGCGACATCCTCGGGCATCACGTCGAAAGTTGCGGTGGCTTCCGGCCGTGGCGGCAGGACGATGTTGCCGGCGTCGTGGAAGACCTTGCCGGACGGGGTTTTTTTGATTTCTTCCAACGGCGCCAGCGGATGTTGGGCTCGCATCGCCAGCAACTGGTCGGTGGTTGGCGGCACCCGCATGTCCAGCTCGGTCTCGCCGAAGCGGATGGTCTTGCCCAGGCGCTTGGCCAGGGCCCAGAAGAAATACCACTCTTCGATCAGGTCCGAATCCTTCGGCGGGTTGAGCAGGGCAGGGGAGTAGGCGACCCAGGATTCCGGGAAGAAGGCGAAGCCGTAGGCGCTGACCGGCAGGTCCGCGCGTTCGTATTGCATGGTCGGCGGGATGATGTAGTCGGCCAGCCGTGCGCTGTTGCTCATGTACGGATCGATTGAAATGCGCAGGTGGAGCGCCTCGAAGGCGCGCGCCATCTTCTGCTGATCGGGCATCAGGTTGGCCAGGTTGCCGCCGCAGGAAATCAGGCATTTCACCTGGCCCGGCCCAGGCGTGAGAATCTCGTCGGCCAGGGTTGCGGTGGGTTTTTCTCCGGCAATGGAGCTGCTGCCGCGAATACGGCTGGGCGGCGCCAACCAGGACGCACGGGATGGCGGGATGACCTCGGCGCGAAACTCTCTGGGTGGCGTCATCATGTCGACGCTGAGCACTTGATCGCCGGGACGGGTGAAACGGCCGCAGACCACATTCAGGCAGTCGACCATGTGCTGCATCAGGTTGGAATGAGGCGCCATGCTTGGGCCTGTGCCGGTGTAGGCGCAGCCCTGGGTCGAGTCGCGGGCGAATAGCTCCGCGATCTTGCGCAGGTCCCCTGACGCCAGCCTGGCGCGCTGTTCCACCGATTGCTCGTCGAACGGCTCCAGCGCCAGCCGCAGCTCTGCCATGGATGCCGCGCCGACATAGCGCGCGCAAAAGGCTTTGTCTTCCCAGCCCTCGTCGAGGATCAAGCGGATCACCCCGGCAATGATCGCCGCATCCTGGCCAGGCATTGGCTGGACCAGCAGGTCGGCATGGTGGGCGGTCTCGGTCTTGCGCGGGTCGATGATGATCAGCTTGAGCCCACGCGCCTTGGCTTCTTTCAGGCGCTTGGTCGGGTCGGAGGCGAGAAAGCCGAGCAGGCCATGGGACAGCAGCGGATTGGTGCCGATCAGCATCACGACGTCGGACTGGTCCAATTGCAGATTTCCACCCGCCCAGCCGCCTAGGCGTTCGAAAGACAGAGTCTTGGCTGACTGGTCGATGGTGTAGGAGGTGAAGCGTGAGCGCGAGCCGAGGGCATCGAGAAAATGCGCCTGCATGGTCACGGCGGTGGAGTTGAAGATCGAGCCATTGCCGAAATACACGCCAACGGCATCCGGCCCGTGTTGCTGGATCAGGGTGTCGAGGCGCGCGGCGATCTCGTCCAGCGCCTGCTCTGAGGAAATGCGCTCGAAATCGCCGGCGGCGTTGCGTTTGAGTGGATGCAGCAAGCGTGATGCGCCGTGATGCGCTTCTTCGGCCTGCAAGCCCTTGAAGCAGGCGTAGCCGCGGGTGATGGGGTTGTCCTTGTCGCCTCGGATATCGACGATGCGGTCATCCTCGTCGATAGTCAGCTGCATGCCGCAATGTCCTAGGCAGATTCGGCAAAAGGCTTTTTCGGTGCGCAACGCCATGAGCAATCTCTCCGACCGTTTTTATTGTGTCGGTCAAGATGTGCCTGGGCGTTGCCGGCAGCAATAGCGCTGCGCGCCAGCTGCCTGCAGTTCGTGCCACTCATGGATCCATCCCTGGATGCCGGTTGCCTCAGCTCTGGATATAGGCCAGTTGGGTGTGGGTGTATTCGTACAAGCCGTGCTTGCCGTCCGCGCCACCGATGCCGGAGCGGCGTACGCCGGCATGGAAGCCCTGGAAGGCTTCGAAGTTCTCGCGGTTGACGTAGGTCTCGCCAAATTTCAGCGAGGCGATGGCGTGCATTGAACTGGCGAGGCTGCTGGTGAAAATCGACGAGCTGAGGCCGTACTCGCTGTCGTTGGCGCGGGCGATGCCTTCGTCCAGATCGTCGATGGCATCGACCATCACCACCGGGCCGAAAACTTCCCGCTGCAGGATGTGCATGTCGGCCTTTGTGCCAGACACCACGGTGGGCTTGAAGAAGCAACCTTCGCCGCGTTCCGCGCCGCTGCCGCCCGCGAGGATTTCCGCGCCCTTGTTGCGCGCATCATCGATCAACAGGCCGATGCGCTCGACGGCGGCACGGTTGATCACCGGACCCATTTCTACCGGGCTCGCGCCATTGGGGTCGCCAAAGCTTATGGAGTCGAACGCTGCCGCCAGCTTTTCGCTGAATTCGGCCTGCACTGCACGCTGCACGTAAATGCGTTCGGTGCAGTTGCAGGCCTGGCCGCTGTTGATGGACTTCGACATTTTCATGGCTGCCACGGCGAGGTCGATATTGGCGTCGTCGAGGATGATCGCCGGCGCCTTGCCGCCCAGTTCCAGGTTGACCTTGGTGATGTTCTGCGCGGCATTGGCCATGATCGCCGAGCCGGCGGCCGAGCTGCCGGTGAAACTGATCATGTCCACTTCCGGATGCACGACCAATGCCTGGCCGACGCTATTGCCCAGGCCGCCAAGCAGGTTGAAGACGCCAGCGGGCAGCTCTACCTGCGCGACGATGCGGGCGAACTCGTAGGCGCTGTAGGGCGTTTCCTCGCTGGGCTTGATCACCACGGTATTGCCGGTGAGCAGGGCGGGGGCGACCTTGCGTACGACCATGAACAGCGGGAAGTTCCACGGCAGGATGCCGGCCACCACACCCATCGGCCGGCGGAACAGCAGGATGTTTTCACCGGGCCGATCGCTGCTGACGATCTCGCCCTCGATGCGCCGCGCCCACTCGGCGGTGTAGTCGAGGTATTCGGCGGCGAGCGCCACTTCCATCTCGGCCAGCGGCATGACCTTGCCCTGCTCGATGGCGATGACCTGCGCCAGGCGCGGCAGGTTTTCCCGTATAACCTTGGCCATGCGCCGCAGGTATTGCCCGCGTTCGTTGGCAGGTAGCGTCGCCCATTTATCCTGGGTGGCGCGGGCAACGGAGACGGCGCGGTCGACCAACTGGGCATCGCCATCGGGCATTGAGCCGATGCGGGTTTCGGTCGACGGGTTATAGACCTCGACGGTGTTGCCAGTGGCGGCGATGAAACGGCCGTCGACGAAATGTTCGAAAGCGAAGTTCGGGGTAGTCATTTCACGCTCCGGAGCAAAGTGGGTGAGGTGTTGTGGGCTGTGACGCCGGTCAG
Organism: Stutzerimonas stutzeri; assembly: GCF_009789555.1. Lineage (NCBI taxonomy): Bacteria > Pseudomonadati > Pseudomonadota > Gammaproteobacteria > Pseudomonadales > Pseudomonadaceae > Stutzerimonas > Stutzerimonas stutzeri. Next base: position 3,110,235 of record NZ_CP046902.1, on the reverse strand, counting down.
GAAGTCGGGCAGCTTGCCGGCGGCCACGATGTGCTGGCGACCCAGTTCATCCACGCTGGCGCAGCCGAGCAGGCCGAGGGTGCGCTGAGTTTCCTGCTTCAGCAGGGCGAGCACGCGGGCGACGCCGGGCTGGCCGAAGGCTGATAGGCCATAGAGATAGGGCCGCCCGATCATGCAGGCCCGGGCACCCATGGCCAGCGCCTTGACGATATGGCTGCCGCGGCGCACGCCGCCGTCGAGCACCACTTCGAGCTGATCGCCCACGGCATCGACGATGTCGCCAATCAGGTCGACGGTCGCTGCGCCGCCGTCGAGCTGGCGGCCGCCGTGGTTGGAGACGATGATGCCGCTAACACCGGCCGCCGCCGCATGGCGTGCATCTTCCACCGTTTGCAGACCTTTGATGACGAAGGGTTTGCCCCAGTGCTGCATCAACCGCTCGACCCGCGACCACGTGATGTTCTGTTCCATCTTGGCGGCGAAGAAGGACGCCAGCGTACCGAGGTTGCCGCCGCCATCGGCCATCGGGACATTCGGCAAGGTTATCCCCCCACCGGCCAAGTAGCCGAGGCACCAGGCCGGGCGCTGGGCGAAGCTCAGCAGGTTTCTGCGACCCAGACGCGGCGGCACGGTCAAGCCGTAGCGCAGGTCCTTCTCACGATTGCCGGCGACCACCGTATCCACGGTCAGGCAGATCGCATCGAAGCCGGCCGCCTTGCAGCGGTCGATCATCTCGAGGTTGAGCGCGTCATCGTTGAGCAAGTAGAGCTGGTAGATCTTCGGGCCGGTGCTCGACGCCGCGATATCTTCGATGCTGGTGGTGGCCATGGTTGACAGCGAGTAGGCCACACCGGCGCGGGCGGCTTCCGCCGCGACGGCAAGTTCACCGTCGGGATGGAATATGCGGGTCATCCCGGTGGGTGCGAGCAGCAGTGGCCATTCGAGTTCGCAGCCGAAAACCGTCCTGCGCATATCCACCTTGCGGATGTCGTGCAGGTAACGCGGCATCAGGCTGTAGCGTTCGAACGCCTCCGAGTTGGCGCGTTTGGTCAGTTCATCGTCCGCGCCTCCATCGATGTAGTGGAACAACGGCCCCGGCAGTCGCCGGCGGGCCGCCTCCACGAAATCATGGAGATTGAAACAATCGTCAAGTCGGCTCATTGGCCTCCCCCTGTTACTAAAGGATGAGGCCGGGCAGGCCGCTACCTGCGTTGCCGAAAACGGGTGGGCAATGGCCGCGAAAATGCGCGTTTACCGCTGGTAACCGCGATTTTTCGGCCATTCCTTGTCTCGGCTGCCTCGCCTGCGTTTCTGAAAGGCAGCTAGCGGGCTTTGTAGCGCACCCGCAAGTCGTGGGGACCCCGAGCGAAATAGGAGTCGATCCAGTGCACGTCAGTGGAAATCGGCGTCAGCGTCTCGAAGCGCTTGAACACCACTTCCAGCGCCTTGCCCGCTTCCATCCGGCTCAGGTAGCTGCCAAGGCAAAAATGCGGGCCTTGGCCGAAAGACATGATCGGCACCGTGTTCTTGCGGTCGATGTCGAACGTCTCGCCATTGGGAAACTTGCTTTCGTCGCGGTTGGCCGAAGCCAGCAGCGGCATGATGGTCGAGCCCTTGGGAATCGCCACGCCGCCCAGTTCGGTGTCTTCGGTGGTATGGCGGAAGATCATCTGCACCGGCGGCTCGAAGCGCAACACCTCTTCCAGTAGGGCCGGAATAAGGGATGGGTCATTGCGCACGCGCTGATACACGTCCGGATAGCGATTGAGCAATGTCATGGTGCTGCCGAGCAGGTTGGTCGTGGTCTCCACGCCGCCGATCAGCAGCAGTACGGCCATCGACAACACCTCCAGGCGCGTCAGTTTCTCGCCTTGGACTTCCGCCTGAATGAGCGTGGAGATGATGTCATCGCCCAGGTTGGCGGTGCGCTGATCGACAATCTCCTCCATGAAGGCGCGCAGCTGCCGCGAATTTTCTTCGATCTGCGCCAGGCGTGGCCCGTCATAGGCCGCACGGTTGGCGGCGGCCAGGGTGTCATCGACCCAGACTTTGAATTCGGCACGACGCTCGGTTGGCACGCCCAGCACTTCGGCGATCACCGTGACCGGATACAGCGCGGTGAAATCCCATACCCAGTCGCATTCGCCTTCTTGGCCATACTTGGCGACGATGTCATCAACCAACTGATTGGCGATATCCGTGGCGCGTTGCTGCAGACCGGCGACCTTGGAGGGAGTGAATGCCTTGTTGGCGATCTTGCGCAGATGCATGTGATCCGGCGGGTCCATGGAAATCATCGGCGGCACTTCCGGCACCGGATCATATTCGCCGAGCAGGGCCGGCCAGAATTGCGCGGAGCTGTAGAGTTTGCCGTTCTTCAGCAGCGCATCGACGTCCTGGTAGCTGGCCACGGCGAAGGCTTGCATGCCTTCCAGCCATTTCACCGGCTCATCGCGGCGCAGCAGGTCATAGAAGGGGTACGGGTTCTGCTTGACCTCAAGGTCAAGGGGGTCATAGGTCTTGTTAGCAACCTCTCCAGGGGTAGCTGCTTGAAGCTGATTCATAACGCCTCCAACGTTGCGCTTTTATTTTTATTCGCCGAGCCAGTCGACGGTCGATGCGTGTACGAACCTAAGGCGGTTCGAGTGAGACCACGCTATCCGCTTGTGACGACGCCCCTCAATGGCCAAACGTGACACGGCGGCTCTGGCTGTGCCAATCGCTGAATATGCCCGCCCAAGGTTCGGAAGGATTCGCATCGCCCAACGATTGTCACGAACCGCTCAGGGCTGGCCGCAAAAGTAACAGCCGCTTGGGCATGGCTGATTTATAAAAGCTGTGCCTGGATTCGTTCGCAGCGTCGCCAACGGGCGGTGGCAGCGGCCGGCTCGTAACTGAAAACGTGGTTCATCACACATAACAATTATTGGATGGAGCTATCCCCATGTACGGTATCTATACCAGCAAACTGCAAAAAATTCTGAGTGAGTCCAGGCGTGAACAACGTCATCTGCTGGCCCCGAGCATCGAGGCTGCGGTGCCGCTGGCCGGAGGCACTGGCGTCAAGAATTTCGCCACGGGTGATGAGTGGCTGACCGGTTTCTTCAAAAACGGTGCACAGAGCGTGGTGGATATGTATGCCGACGAGTTCGTTTGGGAAGACATCGAGTTCGAGCTGACCATCACCGACAAGGGCGAGCTGTTCAACTTTTTCTCGGTGTTCGATGACGCCGGTCCCGACTCTCCCCACGGCGTTCATGAGTTCGATCTGATCAGCTATGACGGCTGCAAGGTGCCGCTGCAGCGCGCCACCCTACGTCGGGAAGGCGTGGCGAAGGACTGGGACCCTGCCGAATATCATCGCCTGGTCAATGGCATTACCGAAGGCGCTCATTTGGAGTACGACGAGTGGGGCTACATGCAGTGGATCTGGCGTGCCCAGCACAATGGCGACATCTTCGGCGTGCCGGCGGCCGGCAAGACCACCGTCACCCGCGGCACCTCCACCCAGTTCTACCGTAACGGCAAGATCGTTCGCTGCCGTACCCACTGGAACTTCCGTGAATTCGCCATGCAGCTCGGCCTGATTCCGTCGTTGGACCAGCTCTGAGTCCTCGGGAGGAATGACTATGCGCTACTCGATTCTGGGGCGTAGCGGGCTGCGGGTTTCACAGATGTGCCTGGGCACCATGACCTTCGGCCCTGGCGCCGACTGGTCGCGCTCCGAGGCCGAGGCGCGGGCGGTGTTCGACGCCTACGTCGAGGGCGGTGGCAATTTCATCGACACCGCCAACATGTACACCGGCGGCGAAAGCGAGAAGATCGTTGGCCGCCTGGTAGCCGACGACCGCGAGCGTTTCGTGGTCTCGACCAAATACGCCAACGCCATTCCCGGCAAGGGCGACCCCAACGCCGCGGGCATGCACCGCAAGAGCCTGACGCAATCGCTGGATGCCAGCCTCAAGCGCCTCGGGATGGATTACATCGACCTGTACATCGTGCACTGGTGGGACTTCACCACGCCGGTGGAAGAGGTGCACCGGGCACTGGACGATGCGATCCGCGCCGGCAAGATTCTGCACATCGGCCTGTCCGACGTACCGGCCTGGGTGGTGTCACGCGCGCAGGCGTTTCACGAATTGCGCGGCCTGTCGCCGATTGCCTGCATGCAACTGGAGTACAGCCTAGTGCAGCGCTCCATCGAGCGCGAGCACCTGCCGCTGGCCGACACCTACGGTATTGGCGTGACTGCCTGGTCGCCCATGGCCGGCGGCATCCTCAGCGGCAAGTACACCCGACAGCAGAAGGACGATGGGCCGAAACGCCTTGATTCCATGCAGTTGCAAGCCCTGGACGAACGCAACCGCGGCATCGCCCTGGCGGTGGACGCGGTGGCCGACCGGCTGGAGGTGCCGCCCTCGCAGGTGGCGTTGGCCTGGGTGATGTCGCGCGGGGTCATCCCCATCGTCGGCGCCACCCGGCCACAGCAGATGCGCGAGAACCTCGCGGCGAGCGGGCTGGTGTTGGACGCGGCAACGCTGGCGGAGCTGGATGCGGCCAGCGCCTTCGATGTTGGTCACCCGTACAACATGCTCGATTGGGACATGCCCATGTCCCTGGGTTACGGCGGCATGTTCGAGCAGATGGACATACCGCATTTCCCGTCGCGCCGCTGAGCTGAATGGGCGGCCCGGCGCCTCGCCAGCCGCCGCACAAGAACAAAAGATGATGAGGAGATTTTTTTCATGAGTACTTTGGAGAGCGCCGAATTGATCGCCACCAGCGGGACCTTTCAGCGTATCGGCTCGGTGGCCGCCTTGCTGAGTGGCGAGCCGCTTGGCGCAGTGGTGGATGGCAAGGAAGTCGCGGTATTCGCGGCGGACGGCGGTTTCGTCGCCACCAGTGGTATCTGCCCCCACGCCCAGGGGCCGCTGCATGAAGGCGAAGTGGAGGATGGCGTATTGACCTGCCCTTGGCACGGCTGGACATTCAACCTTGAATCCGGCCAGTGCGATGAAGACCCCGGCCTGTGCCTGGAGCGCTACGAGGTGAAGGTCGAAGGGGACGATATCCTCGTGCGGGTGTGAGCTGAGCGATTCGTTGGAGCTTTGTGGGCATCCAGATTCCCTGGCCGGATGCCCACTTTTTTTGCCCGCTGATTTATCGAAAGGCCATTGACGAAGGTTTTAAAGCGGCGCCGTATCCGTTCCATAAAGGCGCAAGACATGAATAATACCGACAGTAAAACATCGATAACCACGATTATATTGTGCTTCTTGATAGCAGTCGCCGAGGGTTTCGATTTGCAGGCGCCGGGCTTGGCTGCACAGGGCATATCGGCCGCGTTTGAATTGAATAGATTTCAAATTGGCTGGTTTTTCAGCATCGGTTTATTGGCCATGCTGCCGGCTGCCATAGTGGGAGGGCGCGTTTCGGATAATTACGGCAGAAAACGCGTGCTCGTTGTCGCCGTTATCATATTTTCCGTATCTTCGATTATAACTGCGTTATGCGAGAGCTATTACGGCTTACTTGCCGCACGGTTTATGACCGGCATCGGACTGGGGGCTGCGTTACCCAATCTCATCGCCTTGTCCTCTGATGCGGTAGGGCCTTCCCGCAAAGGGGCCGCCGTGAGTGCCATGTATTGTGGAGTACCCATCGGCGCCGTCACGGCCGCTCTGCTTGGGGTTGCCCAATTAAGCGAAAGTTGGAAGTTTCTGTTTTATGTAGGAGGTGTGGGGCCCCTGCTATTAGTCCCATTCATCATTTGGCTGTTGCCGAAGTCCCGAGTCAACGCAGCATCCTCAGGCAAAACGAAACCGCCAATTAAAGTCTTGTTCAACGACTCGAAGTGGAAAGACACCTTGCTCCTGTGGTCAGGTTTCTTTTTTACCATGATGGTCGCTTATATCCTGGTCAACTGGATGCCGAGTCTGCTGATCGCTCAAGGGTTGAGCAGCAAGGAAATGAACTATGTGGTTATGATCATGCACATGGGTTCGGCAGTTGGAACGGTCATGATCGGAAATATTCTCGACCGTGCTCCGCTATGGGTAGTGCCTGCAATCGTCTATTCGGGGATTTTGCTGGCTTTGACCGGCTTGTATTATTCGGACTCCATGAGTTCGATACTCTGGGCATCCTTTATCGCGGGTATGTTTACAGTGGGCGGTCAAGGCGTGCTTTTCGCATTAGCGCCCCTCTTTTATCCGATGAGTATCCGTGTCACTGGCGTAAGCGGCGCTATATCGGTCGGGCGATTGGGTGCCATGAGCGGTCCTGTCATCATCGGTCAATTTCTCGCCATGGGAGGCGGGGGAACCGCCAGCGTCATGCTCGCCTGCGCTCCGGCCATCGTCATCGCCGCTGGGTCGCTGCTATACCTGTCCAAACGCTATTACCGTGCTTCTGAAATTTGATCCCGTGCTTCGCCGCGACGAACTTGGCCAGATCCAAACGCTTTCGCCGTCCTGGCATCCTCAGTGACGACATCCGGTGCGTATGCGACGTCCTGCGGTATACGGATCCTCGGCCGGACACTCACCTTTGTTGCCTGCTGATTTATCCACAAACCATTGACGAAGGTTTTCAAAGCGGTGCTGCATCCGTTCCGTAAAGGCAACGCAATATCGCTTCCTGCAATTGGTTATCGGCGCCAGCGGCGACGATGGTCTGTAGGGCATCCAGGCCGCGCAGGCCCAACTGAGTCGGCAGCTTATCCCTGACCATCGGATGACAAGCAGCGGTGCGATACAGCTGCAGCTTGCCCACGGCTTCGAACAACCCTTGGCGTGATGCGGTTTCACACGCCTGGCGCAGCGTCTCCAGGGTTTCCAGGGTACCGATACCCTCGATTTGGATCACCGCGTCGAAGGCATTCGCTGTGCTCTGCTGGTTATCCACATCGGGCGTGCTCCATAAGTGTGGATCGCCGGATGCCAACGCATGGATACGCAACTTGCTGACGCAGGGATTGCGTGACAGTGCTGGCAACAGGCTCTGCTCGATCAGCGGTGTCAAGTCGCCGCCGAAGCCGGAGCGTCGGCCGAGCAGCATGAACAGACTTTCGCTCTTGCCATCGCCGGATACCCCCGGGCCCTTACGGCTTCGTTCTATGTAGGTGCGGCTGGCGCCGGCAGCGAGATTGTAGAGCAGTGAGGTCTTGAACAGGTTGCGCTCGTCCTGCTGGATCAGCGCGGCGACCTCGCTCGATGCCAGGCCCGCCCGGGCCACCTCATCGGCGAAGGTCACTTCGGCGATGCCATGGAAGCGCGTGCGGGATGATGCGGTGGACACCACGTCCTTGGGCAGCGGCAGGTTGCGCACGCTGGTGCCGAGGTGGAACTGCACGTAGGACTCGAAGCCGGGAATCCGTGCGGCAAGCACACCATGGATATCGCGCCAATAGCGCGAGAACAGCTGGGTGGACATGTTTTCCTTCTTGCTCAGAAGGGCGATGGTGGTCACCGATGCCATGCTTGTTTCCTTGGGATGAGCGAGATGAGCAGCAGCCCCGGGATCGGCCGGCACCGCTCGTCCTTTTGACTGAATCCGGCTCAGGGCGCGCTGAGGAAACCGCCGTCGAGCGCGGTGATGCTGCCGGTCAGGTAGGCGCCCGCCCGCGAGGCGAGGAAGATCAGCATGCCGCCAATATCTTCCTGGCTGCCGAAGCGCCTGGCGGGAATCTTCTCCAGCATCGTCCGCTCGAGGTCGGGCACCGCCTCGAAGAAGCCAGCGGTCATGTCACTGGGGAAGTAGCCGGGCGCGATGGCGTTGACATTGACGTTGCGGCTGCGCAGGTCGGAAGCCAGCATGCGCGTCAGTTGGTGCAAGGCGGCCTTGCTGCAGCCATAGGCATAGGCGCCGTTGCTTTGCGGCATGATTCCGCCGATCGAGCCGATATTGATGATGCGCGCGGGGTCGTCGTTACTGGCCTGCGCCTCTAGCAGCGGCAGCAGCTCCTGAATCAACAGGAAGGGCGCGCGCAGGTTCAAGCCCATCAGCTCGTCCCAGCTTCGGCTGCTGACGCTGCCGATCGGCGCGCCGCCAAAGGTGCCGGCGTTGTTGACCAGGATGTGGAGGGCGTCGGCGCGCTCGCCCAGATCTCTGGCCAGCGCCTCGATCTCCTCGGCCGAGGACAGGTCGTGTTGGAGAAAGATGCAACTGCCGTGCGCTGCCAGTTCGTCGGTCAGATGTTCGCCGGCTTCGCGCGAACGGCCGGTGACGAACACCGTGCAACCGGCGCGCACCAGCGTGCGGGTAATCAGCGCGCCGACCCCCTTGGCGCCGCCGGTGACCAATGCGGTCTTGCCGGCCAGGGAGAACAGTTCTTCATAGATGGTCGATGGCATTTATTGTTATCCGAGTCGTGTTTGCCAATCCGCCGCCGCAGTCATTCCACTTGCCATTCGATTCGAGACGCGCAGCCCGATGAGGTCCGAAACGTCTCGTATCGCCGGAAGGGGGTTACACGGCGGAGGCCTTGTTGATGTTCACCACCTGCACGGCGGTGTATTCCAGCAGCCCTTCGCGCCCGGACTCGACGCCGATGCCGGACTGCTTGCGAGTGGGGAAGGGGATGGCCGGATCGAGGGCGCAGTGCTGGTTGATCCACACAGTGCCGCTGTCGATGCGGCTGGCGATATCGCTGGCCACGACCAGATCCTTCGACCATACCGAGGCGCCGAGGCCCAGGGTGGAAGCATTGGCCTTGGCCACCACATCGTCGATGCTGGAAAAACGCACCACCGGCAGGATCGGCCCGAACGGCTCCTCGTCCACCAGCGGCGTGCCATCTTCGATGTCGCGCACCACGGTTAGTTGCACGAAATAGCCGGGGCGCTCGATGCGCTTTCCTCCGGCTATAACGCGTCCGCTGCGGTGCGCTTCGTCGAGGTAGCCCAGCACCTTGTCCAGTTGCGCCTTGTTCTGGATCGGGCCGAATTGGCTCTGCGCATCGTCGCCAACCGCCGCGCCATTGGCCAGCGCTGCCAGTTCCTCGCAGACAGCATCGTAGATGTCGTCGTGTACGTAGAGGCGCTTGATGATTGCGCAGACCTGGCCACTGTTGAAAAAAGCCGTGCCGAACAGGGCCGGAGCGATGGCCTTCGGGTCGACGTCCGGCAGCACGATGGCCGCATCGTTGCCGCCCAGCTCCAAGGTCAGGCGTTTGAGTGAAGAAGACGCCTCACGCATGATCACCTTCCCGGTCTCGGTCGAACCGGTGAACGAGACCTTGGCCACGTCCGGATGGTCGACCATTGCCGCGCCGGCATCATTGCCGCCGCAGATGATGTTCAACAACCCTGCGGGGACGATGTCCTTGACCAGTTCGCCGAAGCGCAGCACGGCCAGCGGCGAGGTCTGCGGCGGCTTCAGCACCACGCTGTTGCCTGCCAGCAACGCCGGTGCGACCTTGCTTAGAGAAAGGTATAGCGGTGCATTCCAGGGCGAGATGGCCGCCACCACACCGAGCGACTTGCGATGCAGCTCGACACGGCTATTGGTGTCGTCGACGAGGATTTCCACGTCCAGCGACTGTTCGGCGTAGAAATCGAGATAGCGTTGCGCCAGGCCGACTTCGAAATGGGCCAGCGGCAACGGCCGACCCTGTTCCCGGACCAGCAGCTCGGCAAGTTCGTCGGCGTTTTCCTGCAGCACGGCGGACAGCTTGCGCAACAGAGCCTGGCGCTCGTCAACCGCAGTATTGCGCCAACTGGCATACGCTTGCTTCGCGGCCTGGACGGCACTGTCCACTATGGTCCTGTCCGCGTCGGAGACTTCGGCGGCGACGGTTTCGTCGGAAGGATTGATGACCTTCAGGCGGGCATCGGTTTCGGTCAGGCGACCGTCAATCAGCATGCTAAACATGGGCTTCTCTCAGTACTCGCATGCCGCCTGATCGCGGCAAGCGCGCTCTTAGGGTATGGGCGTAGTCCGGCCAGCCGATACGGACGTCCGGCTGGGAGGCGGGCTCAAGAGGGGATGGCGCCCAGCTGCTGCAGGACCGGCACGGCATCCCAGATGCTACGCTCGAGAACGATCTTGCCGTTATCCCAGCCCATCACCGTGACGCCACGTGTCTTGGTCACTTTGCCGGCAGCGGGTACGCCAAGGAAGTCACCTGCATGCTTGGTTTCCCAGGTCCACTGGAACGAGCCGAGCGTGTCATCACCGACGTAGTCGAACACGTCGAAGCGGTTGTACGACTGGCTCGGATCGGCGATCACGAAGCCGGTGAAGAACCGACGCAGAGCGGCGAGATCACCGTTGATCTGGATACCAAAGTTAACGTCTTCGAACTGAATCTTGTCGGAATAGAGCGACATCAGTTCGTCTGTGTTGTTAGCGAAAAGCCCGATCCAGTACTGGGACCATTGCAAGTTCATTGTGCTTCTCCTGGCGTTGGAATTGTTGTTGGAGAGGAGGGCGACGCCCACTCCGGCGTTCTAGCGAGAATGACGGTAGCTCTTGGGGGGCGGTTGGGCGATGGCGTCTTGGGTCAGTGGTAGGCTATACGTGACATTGTGGCTAGGGGGTTTAAGTGTCGGCGCCCAGACTCGAATTCGGCGAAATTGCACGCGAAGGCTCTGGTACGTTGCTTTCGGTATATAGAATTGACAGGTTGATTTTTGTGTGTCTAATTCAGGAGACAAAAATAACATAGCCGCCCTGGCGCGATAGGCCTAGGTGCTCGAGGAGGTAAGATGAAATCTGGACTTTCCAGCTGGGTGTTGGCCATCGCTCGCACACTGGATGCGGTTGGTGTACCTCACGAGCGCGTATTCCATAGCGTTGGCATGGACCCGGCCGGCCTCAAATCGGGTAACAGCCGCTACTCCCAGGAAATGGTCAGTCGACTATGGCGTGCCGCAGTTCAGGAAACGGCGGAACCGCACTTCGGCCTGAAAGTCGCCGAGCATATTCGTCCCTCCACCTTCAACGTTGTCGGCTATGCCATGAGTTGCAGCGCCACGCTCGGTGATGCGCTGCACCGTTTCGCTCGATATGCGAAGCTGATTTCCAACTCTGCCACCGTGACGATTTCGGAAACGCCCGAGCAACTGAGCCTCAGCTTCAATTTCGATACTGGTGGTGCGCCGCCGATCTTTCACACCATCGATACCGTTGTGGCTGGCCTGGCCTGTTTCGCCAGCTGGATCGCTGGCGAACAGATCATTCCGCTCGAGGTACATTTCAAGCATCAACGGCCAACTGACATCAGCGAATATTCACGTTTGTTAAAGTGTCCAATCTATTTCGAGCAGGATGAAGACTGCATCGTCTTCGATCATGCTGATATAGATCGCCCGGTGCTCTCCGCTGACGAGCAGCTGGCGTCTTTGCTCGACGGCATAGCAATCACGCAGATGGCGCAGCTGTCAGAGCGTTTTTCCAAAAAGGTACGTGACTGCCTGCTGAAGCAGTTCGCCGAGGGTGAAATCTCCAGACGCGGGACGGCCGAGCTGATGCACATGACCGAGCGGACGTTGCTGCGTCGCCTCAAAGACGAAGGCACCACATTTCAGGAGGTGCTGGACCGTCTGCGTGAAGAGCTAGCTTATGAGTATTTGAAGCGGTCGGATATCACCATACAGACCGTTTCCTTCATGCTCGGATTTTCCGATGCCAGCACCTTTTCGCGCGCCTTTAAGCGTTGGACGGGCCGCCGGCCGAGTCTTGCGCAGCAGTGCGCTATGCCAAGGCCCACCAGCACAATGCAGGCGCTGCCAGTAGCTGTGACGACGATAGGGTAGTCGAGCGGGACATAGGCCTTCACCGGGTCACTGATGCAGGCATCGAAGGTCGCACCGCCCTCGGATTCCACCGATGAGAGCCGATCTGATCGAACATGCTCGATTGGCAACGTGTCTTCCAGGGGCACGTGGGTGGCCAGGACGATACGGGAAGACAAACACGAAACCCGTGCCGAACAGCTTCAGCTCCACACCCTCAAGCAAGAGCTCTCAAGGGGTATCAAAATTTCTCTTTAACGGCCGGGTCGCAGTTGTCCAGCCTGTTTACATGCTTAGACCTGAACCACGTCGATCTTGGCCTTGGCCGCAGACTCACGGAACTCAGCAATCTGATCGAAGCTCAGGTAGCGATATACGTCCGCCGCCATGGTGTCGATCTGAGCGGCATAGACCATGTATTCCTCGACGGTCGGCAGGCGACCCAGGATCGAGGCGACCGCTGCCAGTTCAGCAGAAGCCAGGTACACGTTGGTCGCGTCGCCCAGACGGTTAGGGAAGTTACGGGTCGAGGTAGAGACTACCGTCGAACCAGTTTCAACCCGGGCCTGGTTACCCATGCACAGCGAGCAGCCCGGCATTTCCAGGCGCGCACCGGCGCGGCCGTAGATACCGTAGTAGCCTTCCTCGGTCAGCTGGTGCTGGTCCATCTTGGTCGGCGGTGACAGCCACAGACGAGTCGGCAAAGAGCCTTCAACCTTGTCCAGCAGCTTGCCGGCAGCGCGGAAGTGACCGATGTTGGTCATGCAGGAACCGATGAAAACTTCATCGATCTTCTCGCCTTGGACGCTAGACAGCAGGCGGGCATCGTCCGGGTCATTCGGCGCGCAGAGGACCGGCTCGGTAACTTCGGACAGGTCAATCTCGATGACTTCGGCGTACTCGGCATCAGCATCGGCGGCCAGCAGTTCGGGCTTGGCCAGCCAAGCTTCCATAGCTTGAGCGCGACGCTCCAGCGTACGAGCATCGCCGTAGCCTTCGCTGATCATCCAGCGCAGCAGGGTGATGTTCGACTGCAGGTATTCTGCGATTGCAGCTTCCGGCAGCTTGATGGTGCAACCTGCCGCAGATCGCTCGGCAGAGGCGTCAGACAGCTCGAACGCTTGCTCGACGGTCAGCTCGTTCAGCCCTTCGATCTCGAGGATGCGGCCAGAGAAGATGTTCTTCTTGCCCTTTTTCTCGACGGTCAGCAGGCCCTTCTGGATGGCGTAGTAGGGGATCGCATGCACCAGGTCGCGCAAGGTGATGCCAGGCTGCATCTTGCCCTTGAAGCGAACCAGGACCGACTCCGGCATGTCCAGCGGCATCACGCCGGTGGCGGCGGCAAAGGCGACCAGACCGGAACCGGCCGGGAAGGAAATGCCCATCGGGAAGCGGGTGTGCGAGTCACCGCCAGTACCGACGGTGTCGGGCAGCAGCATGCGGTTCAGCCAGCTGTGGATGATGCCATCGCCCGGACGCAGGGAAACACCGCCGCGGGTCATGATGAAGTCCGGCAGGGTGTGGTGCGTGGTGACGTCGATCGGCTTCGGATAGGCGGCGGTGTGGCAGAACGACTGCATCACCAGATCGGCGGAGAAGCCCAGGCAAGCCAGGTCCTTCAGTTCGTCACGGGTCATCGGGCCCGTGGTGTCCTGGGAACCGACGGTGGTCATCTTCGGCTCGCAGTAGGTGCCCGGACGGACGCCTTTGCCTTCCGGCAGGCCGCAGGCGCGACCGACCATTTTCTGGGCCAGGGTGAAGCCCTTGGTGCTTTCGGCAGGGGCTTCCGGCTTCTTGAACAGGTCGGATGGACCCATGCCCAGTTCAGCGCGGGCCTTCTCGGTCAGGCCGCGACCGATGATCAGCGGAATACGGCCGCCAGCGCGAACTTCGTCGAGCAGGACGTCGGTTTTCAGCTGGAAGGTAGTGACCAGCTCATCGCTGCCATGACGGCGGACTTCGCCCTTGTAGGGATAGACGTCGATCACGTCGCCCATGGCCAGGTCGGAGCAGTCGAACTCGACCGGCAGGGCGCCGGCATCTTCCATGGTGTTGTAGAAGATCGGCGCGATCTTGGTGCCGAAGCAGAAGCCGCCCGCGCGCTTGTTCGGCACGTTCGGGATGTCGTCACCGAAGAACCACAGCACCGAGTTGGTCGCTGATTTACGCGAGGAACCGGTACCGACCACGTCACCGACGTAGGCGACCGGGAAGCCCTTGGCTTTCAGTTCTTCCATTTGCTTGAGCGGGCCAACGGAGCCGGGCACGTCAGGCGTGATGCCGTCGCGGGCCATTTTCAGCATGGCCAGGGCGTGCAGCGGGATGTCCGGGCGCGACCAGGCGTCAGGTGCCGGCGACAGGTCGTCGGTGTTGGTTTCGCCTGTGACCTTGAATACGGTCAGGGTGATTTTTTCGGCAAGCGGGGCGCGGTTCTTGAACCACTCGCCCTCGGCCCAGGACTGCATGACGGCCTTGGCATTGGCATTGCCGGCCTTGGCTTTCTCTGCGACGTCATGGAAGGCATCGAACATCAGCAGGGTGTGCTTCAGTTGTTTGGCGGTGACGTCGGACAGTTCCGGATTGTCCAGCAGTTCGACCAGCGTGACGATGTTGTAACCGCCCTGCATGGTGCCCAGCAGTTCGACGGCGTGCTGCTTGCTGATCAGCGGCGAGGTGGCTTCGCCTTTGGCGATGGCGGCGAGGAAACCGGCCTTGACGTAGGCTGCTTCATCCACGCCCGCTGGGACGCGGTTGGTGATCAGGTCCAGGAGAAATTGTTCTTCGCCGGCTGGCGGATTTTTCAGAAGCTCGACCAGGCCTGCGGTCTGCTCGGCGTTGATAGCGAGAGGTGGTAGGTTTTGAACTGCTCTATCCGACAAGTGGTTTCGATAACTTTTTAGCATAGGGTCGACTCCAGATTCCTGATTCGCACGGAGGCGAGTCGGCGGGAAAAATTGGGGGCAGAATTCGCCGCTTGACGTCTCAGACTCTGCGAATAGCCTTGAAATACTGCCCGGACTAGCATGATTAATGGTTAATCGACCGCCTTGACCATGTCCTCGACGACCTTCTTAGCATCGCCAAAGACCATCATGGTCTTGTCCATGTAGAACAGCTCGTTATCGAGCCCCGCATAGCCGCTGGCCATGGAGCGCTTGTTGACGATGACCGTCTTGGCCTTGTACGCCTCGAGGATCGGCATGCCGGCGATGGGCGACTTCGGATCGTTCTTCGCCGCCGGGTTGACCACGTCGTTGGCGCCCAGCACCAGCACCACGTCGGCCTGGCCGAACTCGGAGTTGATGTCGTCCATCTCGAACACCATCTCGTATGGCACTTCCGCCTCGGCCAGCAGCACGTTCATGTGGCCGGGCATGCGACCGGCGACGGGGTGGATCGCGTACTTCACGGTCACGCCCATATGGGTCAGCTTCTCGGCCAGTTCCATCAGCGCGTGCTGCGCGCGGGCCACCGCCAGGCCGTAGCCGGGGACGATGATCACGGTGTCGGCGTTCGACAGCAGGAACGCGGCGTCATCGCTGGAGCCCGATTTGACCGGACGCTGCTCCTGGCTGCCCTTGGCAGGGCCGGCATCGGCGTCACCACCGAAGCCGCCAAGGATCACGTTGAAGAACGAGCGGTTCATCGCCTTGCACATGATGTAGGAGAGGATCGCGCCGCTCGAACCGACCAGGGAGCCGGCGATGATCAGCATCGAGTTGTTCAGCGAAAAGCCGATACCGGCTGCCGCCCAGCCCGAGTAGCTGTTGAGCATCGAGACCACCACCGGCATGTCGGCGCCGCCGATGGGGATGATGATCAGCACGCCGATCACGAAGGCCAGCGCCACCAGCAGCATGAACGCGGTGAAGTTGCCGCTGAAGGTGTAGATCAGGCCCAGCACCAGGATCGCCACGCCGACGGCGAGGTTGATCTTGTGCTGGTTGGCGAACACCACTGGTGCGCCCTGGAACAGGCGGAACTTGTACTTGCCAGACAGCTTGCCGAAGGCGATCACCGAGCCGGAGAAGGTGATGGCGCCGATCGCCGCACCGAGGAACAGCTCCAGGCGGTTACCGGCCGGAATCGGATAGCCGATGGCCTGGACGATACCCAGCGATTGCGGCTCGAGCACCGCGGCGATGGCGATGAACACCGCGGCCAGGCCGATCATGCTGTGCATGAAGGCAACCAGCTCGGGCATTTTGGTCATCTCAACGCGCTTGGCCATCAGCGTGCCGATACTGCCGCCGATCAGCAGGCCGAGGATGATGAAGCCCAGGCCGCTCCAGGGGCTGGCGCTCTCGGCCAGCTGTGAGCCGAGCTTGAACACCAGGAACACCGTGGTGACCACGGCGATGCCCATACCGATCATGCCGAACAGGTTGCCACGGCGTGAGGTGGTGGGGTGCGACAGGCCTTTCAAGGCCTGGATGAAACTCACCGAAGCGATGAGGTAGAGCAGGGTGATCAGGTTCATGCTCATGGCTTGGACTCCGCCTTGGCGCTGCCGGCAACGGACGCGCGCTCCTTCTTCTTGAACATTTCCAGCATGCGGCGGGTGACCAGGAAGCCACCGAAAACATTGACCGCAGCCAGGGTCACGGCCAGGGTGCCCATCAGCTTGCCCATCGGGGTGACGGTCAGGGCGGCGGCGAGCATGGCGCCGACGATGACGATTGCCGAAATCGCGTTGGTGACCGCCATCAGCGGCGTGTGCAGCGCGGGGGTGACGTTCCAGACCACGTGGTAGCCGACGTAGATCGCCAGCACGAAGATGATCAGGTTATAGATGCCGTCAGAAATCAGGTCCATTGCAAGGCTCCCTTAACCGTTGGTGCGCACGATCTGGCCGTCACGGCACATCAGGCACGCGGCGACGATGTCGTCTTCGAGATTGAGCTGGAACCGGGCGTCGCCATCGATCACCAGCTTGAGGAAGTCCAGCAGGTTGCGCGCGTACAGCGCCGAGGCATCCGCCGGCACGAGGGTCGCCAGGTTGGTGTAGCCGACCAGCGTCACCCCATGCTTGACCACCACCTGATCGGCTTCGGTCAACGGGCAGTTGCCGCCCTGGGACGCGGCGAGGTCGATCACCACCGAGCCGGGTTTCATCTGCTGCACGGTCTCTTCCTGCAACAGCGTCGGTGCCTTGCGGCCCGGGATCAGCGCGGTGGTGATGATGATGTCGGCCTGCTTGGCGCGCTCATGCACAGCCTGAGCCTGACGGGTCATCCAGGACGCCGGCATCGGTCGCGCATAGCCGCCGACACCTTCTGCGCACTCACGCTCCTCGTCGGTCTCGAATGCCACGTCGACGAACTTGGCGCCCAGCGATTCGATCTGCTCCTTCACCGCCGGACGCACGTCCGAGGCCTCGATCACCGCGCCCAGGCGCTTGGCCGTGGCAATCGCCTGCAAGCCGGCGACGCCCGCGCCGAGGATCAGCACCCGTGCGGCTTTCACCGTGCCGGCGGCGGTCATCAGCATCGGCATGAAGCGCGGATACTGATTGGCGGCGACCATCACCGCCTTGTAGCCGGCGATGTTGGCCTGCGACGACAGCACGTCCAGGCTCTGCGCGCGCGAGGTGCGCGGCGCCGCTTCCAGGGCGAATGCGGTGATGCCGCGTGCGGCCATGCGCGCGATGTTGTCGTTGTCGAAGGGGTTGAGCATGCCGATCAGCACCGTGCCTGGCTGCATCTGCGCCAGTTCGGTTTCGCTCGGTGCGCTCACCTTCAGCAGGATCTCTGCTGCGAACGCCGCAGCGGCATCGGCGATGGTAGCGCCTGCCGCCTCATAGGCACTGTCCGGGACGCTGGCCTGTACGCCAGCCCCGCTCTGCACCGTGACCCGATGCCCTTGGCCGATCAGCTTCTTGACGGTTTCCGGTGTCGCGGCAACGCGCGTTTCACCGGGCCTGGTTTCGAGAGTAATTCCGATATGCACGCTGTGATTCCCCACCGCGGTCTTGTTGGGCGCACTAAACCGGAGCGCCAACGGCGCCCAGAGATTGAACGTAGATAGAGGTGTTGCGGCGCTAAAGCAGCCGCTCGAGTTCCGGCACGATTTCGAACAAATCGTCCACCAGACCGTAATCAGCGACCTGGAAGATCGGTGCTTCTTCGTCCTTGTTGATCGCCACGATCACCTTGGAATCCTTCATACCGGCCAGGTGCTGGATGGCACCGGAGATACCGACCGCGATGTACAGCTGCGGCGCGACGATCTTGCCAGTCTGACCAACCTGCATATCGTTGGGCACGAAGCCTGCGTCGACCGCAGCGCGCGAGGCACCGACTGCGGCGCCGAGCTTGTCGGCCAGCGAATAAAGATGCTTGAAGTTGTCGCCGTTCTGCATGCCGCGACCACCGGAGATGACGATCTTGGCAGCGGTCAGCTCAGGACGGTCGGACTTGGCCAGTTCTTCGCCGACGAACGCGGATACACCCGCCTCGCCCGTGCCGGATACCTGCTCGACGCTGGCCGAGCCGCCTTCGGCATTGACCGGATCGAAGCCGGTTGCACGAACGGTGATCACCTTGATCGGCGCGCTCGACTGCACGGTCGCGATGGCGTTACCGGCATAGATCGGGCGCTTGAAGGTATCGGCGCTTTCAACGGCAATGATTTCGGAGATCTGATCGACATCCAGCTGGGCGGCGACACGCGGCAGGAAATTCTTGCCATTGGTGGTCGCGGCGGCCAGTACGTGGCTGTAATCCTTGGCCAGGCCGGCGATCAGCGGTGCGACGTTTTCCGGCAGTTGATGAGCGTAGGCCGCATCGTCGGCGACCAGCACCTTGGCGACGCCTTCGATCTTGGCTGCCGCTTCGCCGATGGCACCGCAGCCGCTACCGGCAACCAGCACATGAATGTCACCACCGATGGCTTTGGCAGCGGCTACGGTGTTGAGCGTCGCAGCAGCCAGAACGGCATTGTTGTGTTCAGCGATAACCAGGATAGTCATTTAGATTACCTTCGCCTCGTTCTTCAGTTTCTCGACCAGTTCAGCCACCGACTTGACCTTGATGCCGGCGCTGCGAGCCGCCGGCGCTTCGACTTTCAGGGTCTTCACGGTGGAGGTGGTGGACACGCCAAGCGCGTCTGGAGTCAGGACTTCCAGAGGCTTCTTCTTGGCCTTCATGATGTTCGGCAGCGACGCGTAGCGAGGTTCGTTCAAGCGCAGGTCGGTGGTCACGATCGCCGGCAGGTTCAGTGCGACGGTTTGCGCGCCGCCGTCGATTTCACGCTCGACCTTGACCTTGTCGCCTTCCACTTCGACCTTCGAGGCGAAGGTGCCCTGGGCGAAGCCGGTCAACGCACCGAGCATCTGGCCGGTCTGGTTGTTGTCGCTGTCGATGGCCTGCTTGCCAAGGATGACCAGTTGCGGCTGCTCCTTGTCGACTACCGCTTCCAGCAGCTTGGCCACGGCCAGGGAGTTGAGCTCTTCGGTCGACTCGACCAGCACGGCGCGATCTGCACCCAGTGCCAGCGCGGTACGCAGTTGCTCCTGGGCAGCGGTCGGACCGATGGAAACCACGACGATTTCGCTCGCTACACCCTTCTCTTTCAGGCGCACGGCTTCTTCCACGGCGATCTCGCAGAAGGGGTTCATCGACATCTTGACGTTGGCGAGGTCGACGCCGGAGTTGTCCGCCTTGACGCGAACCTTGACGTTGTAATCGACCACTCGTTTGATGGGTACCAGTACTTTCATGGGTTGCGTTTCTCTTTCGGGAAATAAAAAAGAGCAGGGCCACGAGGGAGGCGCCTGCCCACAAAACGGGTCATAGGCTGTAGTGAGCCAACTCGCGGGCGATCAGCAGCCGTTGGATCTCGCTGGAGCCTTCATATATCTGGGTTATACGGGCGTCGCGGTAGTAGCGCTCAACCGGGTAGTCCTCCAGGTAGCCGTAGCCACCATGGATCTGTACTGCCTGCGAACAGACTTTTTCTGCCATTTCCGAGGCGAACAGCTTGGCCTGGGACGCCTCGGACAGGCAGGGCAGGCCGGCACTCTTCAAGCGTGCCGCATGCAATATCAGCAACCGCGCGGCGTTCAGCTGGGTTTGCATGTCGGCGAGCATGTTGGCGACGCTCTGGTGCTCAATGATTGGCTTGCCGAACTGAACGCGTTCGCGGGCATAGAGCAGGGCCGCCTCGAATGACGCGCGGGCGATGCCCAGTGCTTGCGCACCGATGCCGATGCGGCCGCCTTCCAGATTCGATAACGCGATCGCCAAACCTTTGCCACGCTCACCGAGCAGGTTGGCTGCCGGCACACGGCAATCGTTCAGCGTCACCGCGCAAGTGTCCGAAGCGCGGATGCCCATCTTATGTTCGCTGCGCTCCACTGCGAAACCGGGCGTATCGGTTGGCACAAGAAAGGCGGAAAGGCCCTTTTTGCCCAGCTCCGGGTCAGTCACCGCGAAGACGATGGCCAGCTTCGCGCGCTTGGCATTGCTGCAGAACTGCTTGCTGCCGTTGAGCACCCAATGGCCGTTCACCAGCTCGGCGCGGGTGCGCAGGTTGTGCGCTTCAGAGCCGGCATGGGGTTCGGTGAGCGCGAAACAGCCAATAGCGCGGCCGCTTGCCAGCTCGCCCAACCATTCTTCCTTCTGCGCTTGACTGCCATACCTGAGAACCGGCCCACAGCCGACCGAGTTATGAATGCTCATCAGGGCGCCGGTGGCGCCATCGCCAGCCGAGATTTCCTCCACCGCCAGCGCGTAGGCAACGTAGTCGATATAGCTACCGCCCCATTGTTCCGGGACGACCATGCCGAACAGGCCGAGCTCGCCCATCTGCGCCACCAAGGCGTCGTCGATCCAGCCCGCCTTTTCCCAGTCGTGGGCGTGAGGCGCGATCTCACAACGGGCGAAATCGCGCGCCATGTCGCGGATCATTCGTTGGTCTTCGCTCAGTTCTAGATCATGCATATCACCACTCCTTTTCCTTTTTCTGATGGGCGATGACAGCCCCGCTGTGGCGTGTTATTCCAGATGGCCTATTTTGTAGTTGGTCTGATGTTGCGCCTGTCAGCCGCTACCTACTCTCTTCGCCTTTTCTGTAGTGTCTTTGAAGCCCCTGAAGAAGCCCTGCACGCGCTCGTCGGTAACGGCATCGAGGCTCGGAGGGTTCCAACGCGGCGACTTGTCCTTATCAATGATCAGCGCGCGTACACCTTCCATGATGTCGCCGTCCGCAAACCATCGGCGGTCTAGGTGAAGCTCCAAACCAAAGCAGTCGGCAAGAGAAAGATCGCGGCCACGACGCAGCATCTCCAGCGTTACGCACATCGCCAACGGCGAGCGGCTGTCCAGTACTTTAAGCGTCTCTTCAGCCCAGTCGGAGAATTCCGGTCGGGTTTCGGACGCAAGCGAGGCGCGGATGGCCGGGACGTCCACCTTCGCGAAATGGTCGTCAATAGTTTGATGCAGTGCCTTGAGCTCTGAGCCCAGCAGCTTGTTTGTCCCCAGCGTCGCGATCAGCGTGCGCAGCGCCTCCTGCGGATGGATCTTCCAGCTCATGCCATCCAGGCAGCGATCCAGATCGGCGATCTGGTCGTGACCGACGTACCAGTCAGCCAGGCCGGCATATAGCGCGTCGGCGGCTCGGATCTGTTGGCCTGTGACGCCCAGCCAGGTGCCCAGTTCGCCCGGCATGCGCGAAAGGAAATAGCTGCCGCCGGCATCCGGGAAATAACCGATGCCGACCTCGGGCATGCCCATGCGCGCCCGCTCGGTAACTATCCGCAGCGAGGCGCCCTGGACCAGGCCCATCCCGCCGCCAAGGACCATGCCGTCGATCAACGCGAGCAGAGGTTTGGGGTAGGCATGGATGTACTGGCCAAGCGCATATTCCTCCTCGAAGAAGGTTTGGTACTCGCTGCCGTCATGCTTGAAGCTCTCATACAGCGAGCGAATATCGCCGCCGGCGCAGAAGGCCTTTTCTCCATTGGCGCGCAACACCACGGCATGAATCTGAGAATCCTGTTCCCAGGCGCTGAGCTGCTGGTGCAGGTGGCGGACCATTTCCAGGGTGAGCGCGTTGAGCCCCGCCGGTCGGTTCAGCGTGAGATGACCGACGTGGTTGCGAACGGCAGAGAGTACGGGGCGTTCGCTCATCTCAGGTGTCCTTGCAGTACTGGCCGATGATCGCCGAGAAGTCCAGCGCGCCATGGCCCTGAGCACTGAAACTCTGGTACAGCTGCTGGGCGAGGGCGCCGAGGATTACCGGCTGACGTACCTGTTTTGCCGCCTCGGTAGCGAGACCGAGGTCCTTGAGCATCAGGTCGCTACCGAAACCGCCGCTGTAGCCACGCGACGCCGGTGCGTTCTCCATCACTCCAGGAAAAGGGTTATAGGTATCCGAGCTCCAGCACCGGCCACTGGAGGTGTTGATCACCCCCGCCAGGGTCTTGGCATCCATGCCCAGCGCGACGCCCAGGGCCATAGCTTCGGCAACGCCGATCATGCTGATGCCCAGCAGCATGTTGTTGGCGACCTTGGCCACTTGGCCGTTACCGGCGTCGCCACAATGGACGATGTTCTTTCCCATCGCCGCGAGAACCGGCCTGGCACGGTCGAAATCGGCCACGCTGGCGCCGACCATGAAGGTCAGGGTGCCGGCCGCGGCACCACCGGTGCCACCGGAAACCGGCGCGTCGAGCATCGGGTTGCCATGCTCGGCCGCCGCTGCGGCAACTTCCCGTGCGCTGTGTGGATCGATGGTGGAGCAGTCGATGAACGTCAGCCCTGGGCGGCTTCGGGCGATCAGGCCGTCAGCGCCCAGGTAAACTTTCTTAACATGAGGGGCGGCGGGCAGCATGGTGATGATCAGTTCGGTGTCGCCGTGAGCGATGTCGCTGGGCGAGTCGGCTGCTTGGGCGCCAGCGCCTACCAGGCCGGCAACAGCTTCGGGGGACAGGTCGAACACCCTGAGCGGGTGCCCAGCCTTGAGAAGGTTGTGGGCCATGGGCGCACCCATGTTGCCGAGGCCAATAAAACCGATATGCATAGCTGATTCCTCTTATACTTTTGAGCCCGACGCGGCTTAACGATTCTTGAAGTCGGGTTTGCGTTTCTCGCTAAATGCCGCCATGCCTTCCTTCTGGTCCCCAGTGGCGAAGACGGAGTGAAACACCCGGCGCTCGAAGCGGATGCCTTCGGCCAGTGTGGTTTCGAAGGCACGGTTGACGCTCTCCTTGATCATCATGGTCGCCGGCAGGGATTTCTCGGCAATCGTTCGGGCGGCCTTGAGGGTTTCCTCGAGCAGGCTCTCCTGCGGAAATATGCGGGCAACAAGGCCGGCGCGCTCGGCTTCTTCGGCATCTATCTGGCGGCCGGTCAGGCACAGGTCCATCGCCTTGGCCTTGCCGACTGCGCGGGTCAGGCGCTGGGTGCCACCGATGCCCGGTAGTACACCAAGGTTGATTTCCGGTTGGCCGAAACGGGCGTTGTCGGCTGCGAAGATCATGTCGCACATGAGTGCCAGTTCGCAGCCGCCACCCAGTGCGTAGCCGGCTACCGCCGCGATTAGCGGTTTGCGGCGTGTGGCGATGCGGTCGGCTTCGGCAAAGAAGTCGTCCAGGTAGATCTGCGGATAGGTCAGCTCGGCCATTTCCTTGATGTCAGCACCGGCCGCAAAAGCCTTGGCCGAGCCGGTCAGCACAATGCAACCGATCTGCGGATTGGCTTCCAATTGGCCCAGCGCCTGGTTCAGCTCGCTGATCAGCTGGCCATTGAGCGCGTTCAAGGCCTGCGGGCGGTAGAGCGTAACCAGCGCAACGCGACCCTGAATTTCGACAAGCAGGGTTTCGAATTCCATTTTTGTTTCCTCGCAAGCAAACAGGCCGGCGCGATGGCCGGCCTGTCCGATCATTTCAGGTTGATGGTGGTGTTAACCGGGCCGCCGACTTCGCTTTCG
Organism: Stutzerimonas stutzeri; assembly: GCF_009789555.1. Lineage (NCBI taxonomy): Bacteria > Pseudomonadati > Pseudomonadota > Gammaproteobacteria > Pseudomonadales > Pseudomonadaceae > Stutzerimonas > Stutzerimonas stutzeri. The sequence continues at coordinate 3,086,566 of NZ_CP046902.1, read as the reverse complement.
TCGAACCAGCGCTCGATGACGGTCTTGGTCTGGGTATAGAACTGCACCACCTGCTTGCCGTACGGGCCGAGGTCGCCGAGTTTGGAAGCGCGCGAACCGGTGAAGGAGAACATCGGCACCGGTACCGGAATCGGCACGTTGATGCCCACCTGACCGACATCGATTTCTTCCTGAAAGTGGCGTGCTGCAGCGCCGGAGCGGGTGAAGAGGGCGGTGCCGTTGCCGTTGGGGTTGGCGTTGATCAGCTCAATGGCCTGGTCGAGAGTGTCGACCTGCATCACGCAGAGCACCGGCCCGAAGACTTCCTCGCGGTAAATGCTCATCTCCGGCGTCACGCCGGCGAAGATCGTCGGGGCGACGAAGTTGCCCTTGTCGTACCCGGCGACCTGCGGGTTGCGGCCGTCCAGCACCAGCTCGGCGCCTTCCGTCACGCCGCGTTCGATCAGCGAATTGATGCGATCAAGCGCCGCGCAAGAGATCACCGGGCCGACATCAGTGCCACCTTCGGCACCGGCATTGACCTTCAATGTTTTGGCCTTGGCCACCAGGTCCGGCAACCAGCTTTGCGCTTCGCCGACCAGCACTACGACCGACAGCGCCATGCAGCGCTGTCCGGCGGCGCCGAATGCAGCGCCGGCCAGGTTGTTAAGGGTCTGTTCCTTGTTTGCGTCGGGCAGGATGATGCCGTGGTTCTTCGCGCCCATCATGCACTGCACCCGCTTGCCAGCCTGGCTGGCACGGTTGTAGACATGGGTGCCGACTTTGGTCGAGCCGACGAAGGAGACGGCCTTGATGTCCGGGTGGTCGCAGATCAGGTTGACCGCATCGACACCGCCATGAATGACGTTTAGCACGCCTGGCGGCACCCCGGCTTCCAGCGCCAGCTCGGCCAAGCGCATGGTGACCATCGGGTCCTGCTCGGACGGCTTGAGGATGAAGGTGTTGCCGGTGGCGATGGCCATCGGGAACATCCACAGAGGAATCATCGCCGGGAAGTTGAACGGCGTGATGCCTGCGCACACGCCCAGGGGTTGCAGCAGGGTAAAGGTGTCGACGCCTGTTGCGACGTTGTTGGCCAGTTCGCCCAGTTGCAGATTACCGATGCCGGCGGCGTGCTCGACCACTTCCAGCCCGCGGAACACATCGCCCTCGGCGTCCGGCAGCGTTTTGCCCTGTTCGGCGGTGAGGATTGCTGCCAACTCCTTCATGTTTTCACGGATCAGCTGCTGATATTTGAGGAAGATCCGCGAGCGCGCGCCGATCGGCGTCTTGCGCCAGGTCTTGAAGGCGGCCTTGGCGGAGGCCACGGCAGCGTTCATTTCGTCCTGGGTGGCGAAGGGCACACGGGCAAGTACCTGCTGGGTGGCAGGGTTGATCACGTCGCGCCATTCGTTGCTACGCGATTCGACGAGTTCGCCATTGATCAAAAGTTTAACGGTAGGGATAGCATTGTTCATGTTGCGGAGTCCTTTGGTCGTCATGAGCGGCTTGGCCGTCCGGGTGAGGCGTTATGGCTGTTTCACTGCTGAAAGCGGTAGGTCAGGCGCTGGGAGCCGCTTGAGCGTCCGGCATGAACCGAGAGGTTACGCATGACCGCTCTTTCATCGGCGGTGCATCCAAGCGCGCTTTTGTCGAGGAACACCGTTAACTCTCTGGCTTTTCTCTCTCGTATCAGCCTCGCGGCTGCGAAATGAGCCATTCAGCTATCGGTGATGAGCATAGGTATGTAAAGTTACACAAGGAAGGGGCAATAAAGCAGATTCGATATGCAAAAAAATATCAAACAAAGCAAGATCAACTGGGACGACTTCAAGTTCTTTCTTGAGGTGGCACGTACACGTACGGCCAGCCAAGCTGGCAGGCGCTTGGGCGTGGACTACACAACGGTGTCACGACGGGTCCAGGCGCTGGAAAAGGCGTTGGGGACCTTGCTGTTCGAGCGTTCGCGTTCGGCTGGTTTTGTTCTCACTGCCGAAGGGCAAAACCTGCTGGTCCATGCCGAAAATTTGGAGAGCACGTTGCAGAGCGCATGCGAGCAGGTCTCCGGTGCTAGCCTGGCGCTGTCCGGCAACGTGCGTATCGGCTCAACCGAGGGGTTCGGCAGCTACTTTGTCGCGCCGCAGCTCAGTCATTTTCAGGACCGTTATCCAAACATCGCCATTGATCTGCTTCCGGTCCCGCACTTTGTCAGCCTGTCGCGTCGGGATGCAGACATTGCCATCAGCCTGGAGCGCCCAGACCGCGGCCCTTATGTCTGCTCCAAGCTATGCGACTACCGTCTGCGGCTGTATGCGACTGCGGACTATCTGGAGCGCCAACCACCCATATCTAGCCGAGGGGATCTGGCCCGACATGGTTTCATTACCTATGTCGACGACTTGGCGTTCAGCCCAGAACTGCTCTACCTCGAGCGGGTCGTGCCTGGGGCCAGCAGCCTGCTACGCAGTACCAGCGTGATTGCCCAGTACCAGTGTGCGTTGCAGGGCCGATCATTGGCGATTCTGCCGTGTTTCCTCGCAGCCTCGGATCCACGGTTAATGGAGGTATTACCGGGCGATATCGAGGTGACCAGGAGCTTCTGGATTTACTACCGCGAGGAGCTGCGTCGTCTACGGCGTATAAGCCTGGTCAGCGATTATCTGCGCGCATGTACCGAAACCAATGTTGATTTCCTGATGGGTGAATCAGGGCAAATGCGCTTTCCGCCTAGCTAGGCAAAGAACTGAACGTTCTATCCCCAAGCACGTCACCCATCCACGGTTCGTTAAGGTGCGCATATCACTGAAACCCAAGCACTGGTCGATGCTAAGCAGAAGGTGTTGGGGCGGGACGTGATCTTCCAGGTTGAACGAGTAGAACAGACGCTGCTGTTCTCCCGGTAACTGTCCCATCATGCGGTTCGCCCCCACGCTCGCTGACAAAATCAATTTTGCCAACGGCATGGGGAGGCCGCTATTTTTTCAACAGAATCGGCCGACTGCAGACCTCCACCCAGTGTTTATGCGTAAGCGATGCGCGCCCGTAAGGCCGAGACGGCCCAGCCGGCTCGCGCAGCACGCCAGCGCGACCCGGCCCAGACAGGTGACGCCATACTCTTATGCTCCTTTGCTCATGGAGGACGGCTACGTCAGCGACGACGTCCATATCCATTCCCCCTCCGGAAAGCTACTCGCGCAGCTGGCAACGCCTCGTATCGCCGGTGACGAGGTGCCTGGCTGCGGAGCGGTGATGCATCCGGTGCTGGTGATGCATCCGGTGCTAGCGAAAATCCTGGCTGATGCGACGCGTGCATTCGGCACCGCGGTTCGGCTTGGCTATTCGGTAGTCGAGTTGAGTTCAGCCGGGACGCAGATGGCGTTGATGTGAGCTTTATCGATGGCAGTCAACGGCGCTATGACTTAGTAATTGGTGCCGACGGACTTTATTCAGATATGCTCGTAACGCTGTTGGATGACCCGCCGAAACCGCACTTCACCGGTCAGGGCGTATGGCACGCAGTGCTGTCACGTCCAGCTCATATCGTGCGTCATATGCTCTGGATTGGAAAGCTTATAGAGGTGGGCCCTCAGCCGGTTTCGGAACAGCAGATGCACCTGATTGTTAGCGAGGATTGTTCACTCAAACAACAGGGGGCGCAGGAGTTGCTTCTCTCCCGGCTGCCGCTGGAAGCGCTGCCGTTTGATGGCCAAGAATTCAAAGCGCCTCGGTGAACTTGAGTTTAAGGGCGACAATGAGGATGAGCGTGCTCGAATCATGCGTGAGTCGTTTGAAGCGTTGGCCGAACCGATATAAAACAAAAAAATCCTGCTCCTTCGAATACAGAAGGATACGTATCTCGTATGACGAGCTGGATGTCCAGATCGGCCTCATGCGTTGTACGCAACAAGGTAACAAGCGGCGCTGGATTGCTGCTTAGCAAGGAATTGATCAGCTTAATAATTCATAAACGGCCCAGGCAACTGCACGCCTCCAACGTTGCCCAGGCGAGGGGCTGAGGGGTGGCCGGCTGCTCGACATGCGCGAATCTGCCGAAATCCGCCGCGGCACAGGACTTCCTCGCCAGTTTTCAATCTTGCGGTAGTAATTCAGTGTCGAATCGTAGCCCCAAGCGGAGTCGCCGAATTCTGTAGCGAAATGATCCCAGTCCGACGGTGCCTCTGCGACCGGACCATCATATTGATGCGGGATCAATCTCCGGATCGTTTTCCCATGTTCAGCGAGAGACAACGACCATTGAGGCGGGGATTGGATTGCCCCTCGAATGCCCAGTCGCGCTCCGAGCCGAGATTCATCGGCCACTTCGCCGGTTTGACGACCCTGGGGTCGGAATCCCTTTTGCCTGCTTCAAACAATACACGCGCGTTTGTCATGGTCGGCCAGGCTACTTTGCAACCGCTCGCGCGCTTACGGACATTCCGAATTTTTTTAATCGTTCGAGTTGCCGAGATTTACACTTTGACTTACGCGTTTCGCTATGCAGCCGGCGCAGATCATGCGCTATCTCCCCGTAGCAGCGTACAATCTAATAGCCCGCCATACCGGGAGGGCAGCGCAGAAGTGTGTAAGGATCGCCAGAGGTCAGAGCTATATGCTTGCTGAGCGTTTTATTATAATAGCCAAATCCGGGCCAGTAATTGTGCAGCACATCAAACTCTTCTGTTATTGCCTCCGCACGCTCATTGTCATCTATCAACGCCCAAGCAAGTCTGAAGCGAGAAGCCCAGTCCTGGCTGGCGATGAAGTAATCAGCAAGAGGTCGGTCTATTCCTTGAGAAGCAAGCATGTCAAGAGCCGCAAGCGCATCATACGCCCATTGATCCGGACCAGCTGATGCGTACATGTCAAACATGTCTAGTATTGCGCCGATATGCTGGAATCTCGATGTGTATTTCGGCTCGTGAAGCAAGATAAACACTTCCTCGACAAATTTTGATACGTACTCTGGGTCAAAAGACGCAGACAAACCACCAGCATCCGCGCCCACCAATCGCTTAGCGTTTAGGTCAGCTAATACATCTGTAACCTCTGGAACACTAAAGCTTTGCGTTTGGCTTGAACTGGCTATGTGCCGCTGTAATGTGGTGCTATACACATGAAAATACGGCCAGAAGTTAGACTCATGGGTATAATCCATTCCCATGGAAATCGCTCGATCCTCAAAAGACATGCTATCCCAGGCAAGCCTAAAACATTCTGCAACACCTCCTGTAGATCGAACTAGCTTGCGAGCAGTACTTTCAGCGAGATCGCAAGCCTCTACGAGAACCCTGATTGCATATTCGTCGTCTGTTATGTCAGATCTTTCGGCGCTTTCCATTTCGAAGTAAATGCTCAGTATGCAGCCAACACGTTGGAAGCGAGAGATGCGCGGTAAGTCGTGCGAACCAAGTTTGTTTGCCAAACCAAAAATGTTTTCATCAGGTTGCCCATGCGCCACGATTAATGAGGTCATTTCTATCTCTTTTTTTAAAGCTGTTTTTATCTATAAAACTCCGTAACGACACTTGTGTCAAGCTAATTAAGTGAAATAAATAAATATATATTGACGGCTTATGAGTGTTCTTCGTATATTTCAGAATCTATCGTAGGCGCTTAATGTTGTCTGGCACTACCCGAGGTTTCAGTCATGTTGAGGCTGATTGCGATATCGACGAAGTCAAGGTGATCTCAACGGCGGCAAGGTGCAGGGGTTAGTTTGCCATTGCGGCTATTTCTGCCTCTGCGATCATCGCCGTTTCTTTCTCTGGCTCACGACTCTTGCTCATCGTGTCTTCCTTTTGCGTACTGATTTCTTCTCAGAATTCCTGCCTTGTTGAATCACGCTACCTTGCAGGCAGATCAAAAGGACACAGTGATCATCTTGCGTTAAATCGATAGCGGTTATAGTCCGCGTCTAGTGCGTATCTGGCCGCATCCTTGGCAGGCCGGCCAAGTCGTCAGCAATAACTGGTCAATATGGGCTCATTAATTTGTCAGATCGACGTCGTCTCCGCGAGTACCGAATGAGCGAAGTCGACCAGGTTCGTAATCCCCTGATGTCCGCTTCCTTGCAGATGAAACCCCATGATGCCAACGGCTCTAGGGCCGTCTCTGTCACAACGCTGTGAGTCGCCGATCATCACAACGCGATCTTGGCCCCCAAGGCCACAGTTAGGCTGTACGCCAAGGAGTGCGCAAGTGGCTTGGTAGATCATAGGTTCTGGCTTCACGAACCCGATTTCGAAACTGAAGCCGTAAGCATCCAAATCTGGAAAGAGATGACGAATCGATGATCCATAGGGCTGAGCGAGGTTTGAGCAAACGCCCAACCGGAGACCTGCCCCCTGCAAAAGCGCTACGGCCTCAAGGGCATCCGGGAAAGCCGAGATGTTCGCTAGCTCTTCCTCCAAACTCCTCTCTGCGTGCTGAAGCAATTCGGGGGAAAGCTCGATGCCGAAGTAATCTGCTGCTTCCTGCAGGCCCAGGCTTTGAGTCATTAATTGGTAGGAATCATCAGCCTGTGGTCGTCGCCCTTGGCGCCTGCCTTCCCTTAATATTTTGAGGTACGGGCTGCGGCGATTCTTGATTTCTAACAGCGTACCAAACGCATCGAAAATGATTGTTGTCGTCATGCCTTGTCCATCCTCACTGATGGCGCATCCTAATTTCGAAGCAGCGAGCGCCCGTAGATCCGAGAATCCATCGCTACAAGCCGAGATCTAGCCCCATCCTTCGTTCGCGCAGTTGCTTTGTTAACACCTCTACGGGCAACACAATTAGCAGCTCATTCGCCAAATCGCTGGTAGCCCTTCGTGATACATTGAACTGGCCATCCAGCATCAAAACTGCTTGCCACCTCGGAAGGAATCCAAGAGCAATGAGGGGTAACAAAAACGGATCCGGATGTCGTTTCGTGTACTCAATCAGGACTTCACTTTTGGTGTCTAGAACAATGCGGCGCTGAGCGGCCTCAAGCTTTTGTGCTAACTCACCGGCGTCCAAATGACGCGTGGCCAACTCAAAGATTTTTGAGTTCAGCTCATCCGCAATGTGCTCCTGGTCAGGCTCCGTTTCGGCGTCAAGAAAAATCGCGCGATTTACTCTCCGCTTAGGGATTTGCATCTTAATAAGCTCCGTCTCAAGGGAGCGGGAGACCTCTTGATCCTCACTGAAGTCATCACCGCGCTCAGGTGAGGTACTGAGGAGGAAGTCGATAGGGTGAATCCCATCTGCCAAGCTCATTTCTTTCCATGTTTCGTCAAACTTTCTCCAGCTGCTGACTAAATAAACGCTAGCGGTACGGGTCAGATAAATCTGGTAACCAGCGACTTCGATTCCAAAATTCACTGGCGACGTCATGATTCGCGTCCCATTTTTGAATCGTTTCGATTTGTCGCCAAACACTTCTCCGCAAAGATGTCCGTTGAGCATGTAGACCTCGCTCAGCACAGCAGTGACTTGCTGCTTAAAATGAAGATCTAATAGGTCTTCAAACGCAGTTAGGACATCAAGCATCTCATATCCTCATTAATGCAATTGTGAATCGCTGAACTCAATTGATATTCCATTGACAGGGCGCCTGCTACAGCTGGCAAGCGAGTAGTTGCAGATTACGTAATAACTGTCTGATACGGTTCGCGCTACATGCCTGGGCAGATCAATGCGAATATCTATTACTTGGGCGGTGGAGATGTAAGTGCCGTCTTCAAATCGCCCTTTGGTATCGCTGAATACGTATCCTCGGAGGGCTTCGTTAGGCAATAACTCGACATTCAGCAAATAACCAGTGATTTGCATAGGAAAATTGAATTGCTGGGCTTCTCGAACGATGCGTGGTGATTTCATGGAGCTCCTTTTTTTGGACGAGGCAAGACGCTTCGATCGAACGAAGGACAAGGGAGTTTATGTTTAAAGTGTTACTAGAAAATCAGGCTTAAACGCTACGTTTTCACCTGGATAGCCTCGTGGATTTGAAATGAACCGAATTCCTCCGATTCGTCGGTCAACCGGATGGTGGGTGTGGCCGAATATCCAAAGATCAATATTCAGATCGAGGAATTCTGGCCAGTTGTTAGCGTAGGCGGCATCTAAATGATCTGGTTCGCTCACTTCAGGCAGAAGTGAAATTAGAGGTGGGGTGTGAGTAATAATGACCGTTTTGCCTGGGAAAGGCTTTTGGGCCTCTTCAAACAACCAACTTCTCGAATACTCGGCAAGCGAACGCGTGTCGTTGGGATGAAGTCGCCGGAACTTCGGCTCGAACCGGATCATCTTGTAATCATTCATTTGGCTTTGAGCTTGCAACATCGCTAATGGCTGATTTCCCGTTGATTTGAAATCAGTCCATGCGGTGCAGCCAAGAAACCGTACCCCTTTGCATTCGAATATATCGTTTTCTAAAAAATGAACGTGTTCAGCGCAATCTCGACTCATGAGGCGATGGGCACGCTGTAGGGACGTTTGGTAGCTATCGTGATTGCCCCCGATGAGTACCGTGGGATGGCTGAAGTTTGCAGCCGCCCAAAACCCGGCACGTCCCCGCGTCGTGATGTCGCCGGCGAGGACTACGACATCCGTCTCCGGTGGTACTTCCGGCGTGAACTGACGAAATTCGACGTGTAGGTCAGACAGGATGTGTATCTTCATTGGGGACGGTTTAGCTATATATTGAGGGTGGTGGCAGGCACTTGATCGCTAGCGACGCGTTAACCAAGGCTTGCCGAATGTATCGATTGACGAACTATAGGTCATAGATGAGAAACATGGAAGCGTGGCTATATGCTCGCTTTTGTGAGCGCTTAAATTGACTGATCTCCATGAAGGCCTTGGCCGCGCGATTCGCATGCTGCGGATCCAGCGCGGGCTCAGCCTCGAAGCGTTCAGCGATGTCGTTGAGAAACGATTTCTCTCGAAAGTCGAGCTGGGCAAGACCTCGCTATCGCTGCGCAGCCTCACCGGAATTGCTGATTTACTTCAAATTTCCGTCAGCAATCTAATGCTGTTGGCCCAGGCTGCGGCCAAAGAGTCAGACCCACTCATATTGCTCCATCGTGACCAGCAAGAGCTTGAGGCATTCTTGAAGGCGAAAGTTATTCTCCGTCCAATCCCGGGTTTGGAATCGCTTGAAAAGGGCCTGAAGGGAAGGAGGGGTGAGGAGCTTCGCTCTCAAATACGGGAGTGTCAGGGTAGGGGAATGACGAAAGCAGAAACGATTCGTCAGTTGAAGATAGGGCGGTCAACGGTCGATCGGCATTGGGCTGTTGCTGACTGAATAAGCAAGGACGTTAGCGAAGCTGCAGATGCTTTCAGCGATGCGTAAAGCTCCATGGGAAAAGCCCACTGCGCCAGGGTCGAGCGAGCGATCGTACTAAACCTAAGTGCCTCATTGAGGGACAATAGCTGATCGAGTCGAGCAGCTTCTCTGCCAATTGACGGTCGGCGGGCTTGTTATCGTACTGGCTGAGCCAAAGCTTGGTTTTTTCTTGTTCCCTGAGTGGCTGCATCGTACTAGTCCCTACGTTTTTTGAGCGAAACCTATCTGCACGCGGCTCACGCAGCAGGTACCTATAAGGGCGCGCGGCATTTTCTTTTAGGTGCCGACGCCCGCGCGCCCTGGCTCTAATCTTGTCGCCATAGTCGACAGCAAAGGTGATCCAGTGAGAGCAATCGAGAAGGCAGTGGCTGAATGTGAATCTGTCCTGCGGGCGGATTTGACCTACAACAAGGAACACGGAATTTGGCCAAGCACCAACCGTGTCATCGAGCGCATGCTTGGCATGCGTAATGATCTTGGTAAGGCTTACCAAGATCTATACGAGCAGCTGCATAGCCATCACCGGGCACTGGAGTCGTTCTTCGACATGCTTGTTTTCCTGCCTGTAGGTTGGAGTCCCGAAAAGGCTATCAAGGCCCGAAAGGATCGAGATGAATTGATTTCAGTGAATAGCCAGATTGCCTCGTTGGCGACTCAGCTCGGCGGGCTGCTTTCCCGGCGTAGCGATATTCAAGAAACATCCGGCTTTAGCAGCGAAACGCACTATCACGTTCTGGACGTGCTGAAGGATGCTGCCGAGCACAACCATCATTTCAGCCTTTACGTTGAAGATGATCTTGTCGGCCTTCATAACCAGTACGATCTCAAGTACTGGCCAACTCTGAGCGACTTCGCAGAGGCGCTTGCCGCCGATGCGCGAGACGCCATGGTGGTAGCAGACAATTCTGTGACAGCCGCAGCGACTGAGAGCAGGAAGCCTGGGCTCACGGATTTCCTAAGAGCTTATTATTCGAAGCTTGATGAGCATTCAATTGAGCGTGGTGGTTTGATTCCAAACACCTTCAGGTTGTCTGACGCTGCCATAGCATCCTTGCTCAGCTGCGTGCTGGATCTTAGCCCGGATAAGTTGATGAGTGCCGAGTCAGTGAAGCGTTTCCGACAAGGGGAGCGAAGCAAGAAATCAGTGGCGACCCGCTTGCCCCTAGGATGGAATAATCATTTTGGAAAAAATTAACACCCGTTTTTAAATCGTTTTGATACAGAGGGATCAGCATGGCCACGCTCATTCAGCTATCGGATACATCCTGGGAACAGCCATTCCGTGACCGTAAGAAGGAACACCTTCTGTGGGGTGCTCACCCTGCGGTTCGTGAGCGTTGCAAATTCGTAGACAAGACACGACGCCTACTACAAATCTCATTTGAACCACGATTCGATCTGGATATTGTCGATTACTTCCAGATCACCAGCGGACGAGAAATTCAGTTCCCTCAGGCGCTTGCAGAGATCGTTCGGCCCGTTGTCCTAGAAAATCCCGAGTCCAGTTTCATCGTTACCGTGCTCGATGCTGATGAACAGGAAGATGGCCAAGCCGGCAGCAAACAGGACATGGCCAACCTGAGTACTTCTCGTGCCACAACCGTCATGGCACGTGTCGGCCAGCAAAAATTTAGAAAGCAGTTGATGAAGTTCTGGGGGGATGCTTGCGCACTGTCTGGAGTGAATGAACCAAGGTTGCTGGTCGCGTCCCACATCGTACCGTGGTGTCAATCAGAAGCAGACGTGAAGCTCGATCCGTTCAACGGCCTGCTGCTTGCCCCGCACTATGATCGTCTGTTCGACCAAGGCATGATCTCGTTCAAAGATGATGGCTCGATTTTGCTGTCAAGCACCGCTGAAAACCTGCCGCCAGAGTTCGGCTTGTCGACAACCATGAAGCTGCGCAAGCTCGATCCAAAACATTTGCCTTACCTAGCTGCCCATAGGGAAACCTTCGGCTACGCATAGTCCCCCAGCCTTAGTCGCCGCTAACCAGTCTGGTCTAGATCAGGAAATCGCATTCGATGTCGACTAGAACGCCAATCACACGCGCCTACTGCGTTCAGCTAGGTGAAGTGCTCTCCATTGCTGAAGCTCGGCGGGCATTCTTCTCGCTTCCCCTGCCGCGCAGTCGCTTCGATTTCTTGTGCTCGAACGAATCGTGCCGTGACCTCGCGACGAAAGCCAAGATCACCGCCGTCAACTACGACAAGCAACCGTACGACACCTACCGGGCAGCCCACTTCCGCGAGAACAACAAGTACACACATTCTCCGGACTGTGAGTGGATGATCGATGAGGGCGCGGAGGAGGTCGATGGCAAGCTGCCTGGTGAATTCGAGAAAGATGCTTTCCTCCGTCGAGCTCGGCGCAAGCTGCATGACTATATTGATGTCTTTGAACCCGATGCTGAACAGGCTGCAGGGGGAGACTCAACTGGCGGTGCTGGGGAGGGCGGCGAGGTTGCTGGCGGGAATCGAAGCGAAAGGGTAGGCCAAGGTGGAAATCAATCCAGGAGCCACCGTACCAGCAGTCTTGAGCGGCTGGTAGAGTGCTATCGGCAAGCGCGACAGGAACTCTCGGCAGAAGAGTTCAAGACGATGAAACTGCAAGTGGTGGGCGAAGGTGAGATGCCCTTTTCCTGGTTTTTCAAGAGCATCTCCTATGCAAAGCTGGGAGCCTCCAACCGTGTGCTTCACGGCGGGGCAAGCTTGGTCGGGCGCTATGGTGCCGGCTTCAAGCTCAGGTTCTACGACCGTCTAGATGGAAAGCTCGTTTTTCTCTATGTGTCCAAAGAGCAGATGGGCGAGTACCGCTTTCGACGCTACCTTGAGGAGATCTTGCAGCTAGAGGATGCGGATTATTTCCGCGTCTTCGCCTTAGGGGAGCTTGCCCTTGCTCCCAGTGGAAAAAGCATAAATTTGCTAGTCAGCGATCTGAAGAAAATCGTGCTGATTCCTGGCAAAAAGCAGACTTATGATGCCGATGCCGAGTTGGCCCCAGCGGAGGAAAGCTGACGTCACACAGCTTAAGGGAGAGGCCTGTTGGTCAGTGTCCAATGCCGCAAGCGATGGGTCTCCCCCAGATCGGCTACGGCAACTGCTGATCTCATCCCGCTCCAATCCCACTAGTGCGCTTCGTCGACCGCGGGTTGAGGTTGGCCAGGAACAGCTGGTGACCAACAGTAAGGGATGGGAGCTGCTGGAGTGCGCTCCTCGGTCATCCAGTAAAGCAGTAGGCCGCTCAGTACATCGCTTGCAGCGGAGAGAAGAAGGCCGATCAACAGTGTACGCATTTGAGGTGTCCCGATTGATTGAAAGGACACCCATTTAATGGCCAATTTCCGCGTGCCACGACCACCTTTCAAAATTTTCTCGGCTCCCAGTCCGGGGCCTCAGAAAGGTGGCTATGCACACTTTTCGCCGTGCCATAAGCCAGGCACAGAATATTTTTCGGGGCGGTCGGCGCCGGCAGGGCGAGAGTGAAAGGTGCTTCTGAGCACTAGGCTGTGGACGAAACAGCCCACTGCATGCCATTCCAGTGCAGGCGATTGCTAACGATGTGAGCAAGCAATTCGAAGTGGCTCAACTTAAGCCCAGGCGAAACGACAGTGGGGCAAAAGGGCGGCCACCTTGAGACTGACGCCCCATGTCCCGAATATACTCATATACGGAATTATTGAAAAAGCCCGCTCTAGGCTTGAGCCTCTTATTGGCTTGACGGAGTGATTTTTTGGGCCGAGGACGGCGGTTGTTTTCCGCTGCTGGTCTAGTCACGCGCGTCTCGTTACACATCTCGCGATGGCTAGTCCAGCATGCCAGAAAAAATGTTGATTTTGACCGATTCGATCACCAATAGTGAATTACAAACATTCTCGCACCAGCCCATGATTCGGCCTGCCCGAACAATTTTTTCTTCATCGCTGCCAGAGATGCGGACAAATGGAGTCCAATTTGGATTTGGCAGCACGCCCGTAATTCGGACGCTCAGCCTTGCCTGAGCATGATTGGCAGCCCAGCTCGTAGGCGGTGCAAGACAAAACTCGTAAAATTCCCGAGCATCAAGCGGGGTCAACGAGTAGAAACTTTTATGCTTGATATAAACTGACCAGAGGAGCAGTTTTTCAAGTGCTACCAGCTTTAACCGATCCGCACTGCATGAACGGTATACCCGAAGTACCTCTAACGACTCCAGCGCAATTTTTAAGCGGTTTCTTGGAAAACAGCTTGCGACATAGGCTTGTCCTTGAGTCTTTGAAAGAACGAGCACTTCTCTCTGCTGCATACCAAATAATGGAGGCGGGTGCTCCTGCGTGTGATAATCGGCGTCCAGATCCGCAGAGTCTTGTTGGTGGGCGGCCCCACGTGCTTTCGAAACCTGCTTACGATTCCAACTCAATCGATACTGGCGCGAGCTTTCGCTTCGTGATGGACGAACGGGTGCTGGCGTATCAAGCTGACTAATACGAAAACCCACGGCTCGCTCAAGCAGCTCGCTAGGAGAACACCCCAACCCAGGCATTTTGGGAAGTCTCCACATTAGCTTGTTGAGCAAGGCTTCCGTAAGTAATGGATTGCCTTCGTCCGGAGATGGAATAGCGCTCAACCCCAGACTGTGCCTGTATCTGGACATCGAGTCTATGAGGGCCTGGGGGACGGGGATGTTGTAGTCTCGCAGATGACCTCGCATGATGAAGTGCGGATCGCTGGAACCTATCGATGAAAAGCACGCCATTGAAAAGTGACTGCGCTCTGAGCGCCACTCTTTAAAGCTGAAGCGAAGGTGATAGCAGGCCGAAAACACAAGCAAACCACGCTCAGAAACCTTGGTGGCTGGCGTCAGGTTTGCGAGGTATTTAAGGTATTGCTGAGCTTGGAAGTCATCCTGGTCACTGAACGGCGCTCGCGGTGCTCTGTACAAATCGGAGCTCGACAGCCTGGGCTGTACACCCAAGTCCGAGCCTAAAAACTCGAAAAATCGGTTAGTTACGTATCCAAGTGAAGGATCTGCGATCGACTGTGCGAATGGCTTCCAGTCTTCGTTATGACGTTCGGTGCCTTTATTGATGACAAATCTTGCCTTCCGAGCGCCAACCCAGGCCTCCGGTGGCCGCGCGCAGAAGGCGCTGAAGGCCCTGAGATCCGGTGCCGCAAATTCGCTCAGTGGCTTCCTTGCGATGCAAATCGCCCAGAGGACGAATTTTTCAAGGAACACCACGGTTCGAAATTTACTTCGTATAGAGGAAGAAAGGCTATCGGAGTAGCGGCAAAAATGCTCGTAGGTTTCGACTGCGCCTATTTCGGATGGGAACGAGGCAAAGTAGCCCAAGATTAGGGTCGATTGGGATGTGGAGCGCTCATCGGCTTCGACGTTGCCGTTGGCTTCGACACGGTGTGCGGTTTCACCACGGTCTGTGAGGACTGATCTCGGGAACACCTTTTACATCCTTGATGGGGCCGATTGGAACGATGCACCGGCACCAATCTAGCTAAATCAGCAGGTTTGGCAATCCTGGAGGACGAGCGCATGGCGAATCACAGTATTTTTCCGTTTTGGTTCCGACAGCGGCGTCAAGACGCCGAAAATGCGCTTTAAAGTAAAGCAGGGATTTCAGGGGGTTGGGTGCGGCGGAGATTTGGGTCGGAATATTTTTCCGTTTTGGTTTCGACAGTTCAGGACGGAAAAAATAAGGATTGCGTCGCCCAAACGTCCTAAACGTTCCGTTTTCGTTCCGACAGTGATTGGCTTGCATCTCGGGTGTCACATTAGCTGTCGGGGGCAACATATTGAGAGGTATCATTTCCGGTGATGCGACAGGATTCCGTTTTGGTTTCAACACTCACAACTGCAGAGCAGCTGTGGCGTCTACTTAAAAAACGTAGGCAAATTTATCCAGATAAATCAACTACTTAAGTCGATTACAATTTAAAAAGTAGATTGCAGTGGCGATAATTTTGGCCATGGTCTACTTTTTTATCATGCGCTCTCAAGCATAACTTGAGGCTGCGCACTGTTGGAAATTTACGCGCTTTTTACATCTGCGTTGGGCTATGCCGTTGAGCTAGTTAACGCATTTATATGTCGGATATAACTTATGACCGACCAGCTAGTTTCTGGAGAGCTTGTAGTTGCGAAGGGAAAGCTTGCCACAGTTAAAATGGTATTCAGTGACAAGCATGTTAGGGTAATTATTAGTGCTTCTGGCGAGGCACTGATCGTTTCTAGGCGCGATATCGAGCGGATTGCAGGGGTCGCCGATAAACTGAGCGTGGCTAATGAAGTTCGTTTAAATGTTAATGACTATACAGAAGATGAGCTATCTCTAGCCGCTGAACGCTATAACGTAATTAAAAAGTGGAGATTAGCGGAAGTAACGGTAAGTCAAGCTTGTCTGTTACTAAACGTATCACGGAGCTATTTCTTCCAATTGGCCAAGAAGTTCGACGAGGACGTTGGTCCGTTGTCTTTAGTTCTTCAGAAGCGGGGGGTAAAGGAAGGTGTAACCCGGTTGGATGAATCAGTCGAAGTGGCAATTTTTGAAGCGACTAAAAAAGTGTACGCGTCGAGAGGGGCTAGTTATAGCAAAGTTTGGGTGGAAGTTGATGTTAAATGCAAAGAGCAGGGTCTTCCTTCTCCTTGTAAGGATACAGTTTTGCGGCGCGTGCGATCAATATTGTCAGAAAAAAACAGATTAAAAATAAAGCGGGGCCCTGACGCGGCAGCCCAAAAGTTTACAGCGCGAGCAGGTAAGAAAACTGTCCAAAGACCGTTACAGTGGGTGCAAATGGACCACACATTGGTCGACATCATTCTGCTAGCGGACGATCGTGTCCATGTGATTGGCCGCCCTTGGTTAACGGTAGCAATTGACGTATACACACGAGTAATTCTTGGGTACTACCTCAGTCTTCACGTGCCGTCGGCTGTTTCGGTAGCTTGTGCACTTAGCCAGAGTGTGCTTCCTAAAGTAGGTTTTGCCAGAGCTGTAGGCATAGATTCTGATGATTATCCCTATTATGGCAAGCCCGAGGTTCTGCACATGGATAATGCCGCAGAGTTTACAAGTGCAAAATTCAAGGCTGGATGCGAAGCATTTGGAATACATCCTGCGTACCGGCCAATTGGACAAAAGCACTTTGGCGGCCATGTGGAAAGATTGATTGGTACGTTCATGACAACCAAAGTGCACTTATTAAAGGGCACTACGATGTCGAACTCGGTTGCGCGCCGGGATCTCAATAGTGAAAAGAGCGCCACCATGACCTTCTCCGATTTTTTTGGCTGGTTTGCGCGCGAAGTGGTTGTCTACCATTCTACGATACATAGCGCTTTGAAAATTAGTCCGCGACAAGCATGGGCTGACTATTTTGCACCGAATGGGGGTACTCCTTATCCTCCGAAACTCTCCGACCCCGAGCAGCTGAAACTTTGGTTCATGCCTCAAGAAAGTCGTAAAGTTAACCCGGATGGTATCAAGCTGCACGGCCAAGTTTATTGGGATCCTGTACTCACACCTTTTGTTGGTACAAACCATGCAATAGTTAAGTCTGATCCGTTCAATATGAATCAAGTGTGGGTGAAGCTGAATGGCCAGTTTTGCCCTATTTCGCTAGCTGACCTGACGGGACAGGCACCCAGCTATGAAGAATATCGTGCGAGTAAGTTCCATCCTCAAGCAGTGCGCGCTGGGGCTATCGATGATGATAGGGGGCGCAAAGCGTACAGGGCCAAGCTAGAGATTGAGGCGGAGAGTACAAAGTTAACTCGTAAGGCGAGACGCCGCCATGCCGCAGAAAAAGCTTATTCCGATGCTTATCCAGCGCCTGCCAGCGATAATTCGCTAGTTAAGTCCGATAAAAATAAACCTGACTATTCTACCCCTCCAAAGAAATTCATGCCTGAGGACCTAAAATGAGTGGCGAGCACGTTCGACAGGATATGCAGAAGTATTTAACTGCTAATACTGAAGCGCGAATAGCTGCAATTCATCAAGAGCTCTGGGTGGATAATAATTCCAGCGAAGCTGTTTTTCGAATGATGAATAATATAGCAACCGTCCCAGAGCGTATGAATGCGCCAGCGTTGCTCGTGGTTGGTCCAGGCGGGTCCGGTAAAACCGCGATTATCTCGAAGATCCCTAAGCGAGTTAGAAACAGCGACGGATTGGCTATCCTCTCAATGGCGGAATCGCCCGAGATCAGCGTAAAGAAGAGCCTTAAAACCGAGCTTGCGCTGGCACTTGGTTTGCCAATATCCGAATCGAGGCCTAAAGGCGGCGCGGATATCCCGAACGAAATCAGAGAAGTTATCAAACTCAGAAAAATTTGGGGTTTGGTTATTGATGAGTTTCATGATGCGCTGTTGCGCCCAAAGCAGGAGCAACGAATTAACATGTCTATTCTGAAAAAACTGCTGGGATCAGAGTATGGCTTGAAGCTGTTCTGCTTTGGCACAGCTAGCGCACGGAATGCCCTACAGTCAGGTGATGAATTTAAAAGACGGTTTCATGAGGTCGCTCTTGCGGATTGGAAAGAAGATGAGGAGTTTAGATCCTTTTTGCTAGAGGTCGAAGAGTCATTACCTTTACAGCTGCCTTCGCACTTGTACTCTGAGGAAATAGTAATGGAAATAATTCATCTCACCAATGGGAGGATGGATAAGACTCTCGAGTTGATTAGAGGTGCGGCGTGTTATGCGGTAAAGCTGGGCGTTGAAAAAGTTGATCTAGACATGCTGGGGCGCGCTAAATCAAATCCTTGGGGTTACTAGATATGAAGTTACACCCTCTGCCTAGGCCGGGTGTTGACGAGACGTTATCGTCATGGCTTTTCCGATGCAGTTTCCATCGCCATACAGTAGATATAACACGATTGGCATTGAGTGCGCGTCCATCGCAATGGTGGGAAGGGTTAGAGATACAGTATGCTGACCCGGATAGCGACTTCTTGTCAGCCAGCAAGCGTATAAAACTTAGGGGCGAACATATTGAGCCTCGATTCCTAAAAGAGTATTTTTGTCTGCGAAACGGATCCGTTGTTGACTGGAGGTATCGTCATTTCTTTTGTCCAGACTGTTTAAGAGGCGACGTGGCTAGTGGTCATTTGCCCATGTGGCGAAAACATTGGTGTTATGTTAATTCAATTATGTGCAACGTGCACGGTCGAGATTTAGTAATGCTATCCGATGCGTCTCACTATTCGAAGGCTTGGAATGCTTTTGTTCAGGAGTGCAATTCGAGCTCAGGGAGTATAACTGCTAAAGGTTCAAAGCTCGCTCGTTTTCGTCTTACCACGCTAAGCAAGATCGAGCACCTATTGGCATATAAAAGACCCAATCAGCGACACATTTGGTTTGGCTTGTTTAATAGTTTGTTTGACATATTGCTCCAGTCCCCCTTTCATGGGAGCAGAGGTGGAGCAGCGAGGATTTATTTTCAGTCCAAAGTCGGCCCTCGATTTGCTGATCCGGGGTCCTTTGAGCTGAGCATCTTAAAGGGTCCATCTACAGCGGACCCGCCAAGCAGATTTGGAAGCATGTTATTGGCAGCCTCACTACTAGGCGTACTTCCTCCATCTAGGTTTTCAATGTTCATTAAGGCATGTGAGGACGCTGAAACGGGCTTGCTTTTACCCAATGACCTGCATAAGGCAGCGGCTTTTCCTCATGTCGACAAGGCTGGGTATCGGGTCCTACACCAATACTTGGGTGCGTTCCCAAGAAAGGACTTTCCGTTATTGGATCGCCATTTGTACCTTCAGGAGGCTCGATATGCTCGCGAAGGCGTGGTTGGTGCGCACCGATTTGGAGCTACTCATAACTAGAGGTGCTGGCATCAACGAAGAGTGCTTGACCAGTAAGTTGACGTAACAGTGCGATTATACCTCCAATGCCATGCGCATCCATTCGGCACATAAGCATCAAAAGCAAGCAAGCAGCTGTTGCCGGTAATGCTTGGAGAAACTGACTTGATGGTTCGACTGAGTTGAGAGGTCCTTAGAGGTAAAGATGCTTGTGGCTCCTCCTTCAAATTTCAGCGGGGAGAGAGTATCCATGTGCGTTTTGGCTTGGTCTTCATTTCCTACAACCGAAGCTCGACCAGGAACTGAATCTAGAGCCGAGCCTGGCGCAGGCATCGGCACCCTGCTCAGTACCGCCAAGTCCTCCGGAAGATCATCTGCAATCCTCTCCGCTAAGCACTGTAACGTTGGTTCCGCTAGCATGAACAGCCAAGCCTCGTCATCGGACTGCCCGGTACGACGAAGCACTCGCCCAAGCACCTGTCGGTAATGCAGCTCGGTACGAATACGGCTGAGGTAGCAGCACACTTGGAGTCGGGGGATATCCGTCCCTTCGCTGATCATTCCAACAGCGATGATCCATTGACAGTGGCTGCGTCTGAATAGATTTATTACCCGCTGCGCATCTGGGGTTTTGTTGGTCACGAGCTGGCAACTTTCACCCTTTGCTTTCAGAGCTTTCGCAACCTGATGGGCGTGCACGATATCAGTGGCAACTACCAGGCCAGCCGCATCAGGATCGAGCAGGCGAAGCTCATTTAACTTGGCGCGTGCAAGATCAAGTAACTGATCAACAACCTCATCATGGCGCAACAGCTCTTCGTAAGTGACAGGGGACTCGCCCAACAGCGTAGCGATGTTCGGGAAAGTTCTGACAATGTTTTCTGTGTCCAACTCCTCGGTAAACCTCACCTTTTGGTTGTCGAGTAGGACAATTCGAGGGGAGCGGCATACCCCGTCTGCCACAGCCTGCTGCATCCCGTAGCGGTAATCACAGATCAGTCGCCCCTCGGGCGAGGAGTAGCGGGCGAGTGCGATGGGTCGATCATCCGATCGCCACGGCGTGCCGGATAGAGCCAATGTAAAAGCGGCCTTGTCCTGTATTCGCTGAAGTATCTGCTGGCCCCATGCGTTGCTCAGGACCATGTCGTGGCCGGCGCAGTGGTGAATCTCATCAAAAACGGCAAACACACGATAGTCATCAAGCAGCGTCCAGAACGCCTCACTACGGTATTCCATCGCCTGATAGGTGAACGCTGCCCCCACTGCGCCGAGTTGACCATCGAAGCGCCTACCAAGAACAGTGCAGAAAGACGAGCGAAGGCCTTCGACAACCTGGCAGGACGGTGCAAAGCAAAGCACCAGATCGATTCTGTCTTGCTCAAGCAGCCTGCTGGCCAATTCGGCGGCCATGCGCGTCTTGCCGGCGCCTGGCGTTGCCTGGCAGAAAAAGTGAGACGCGCGCAAATAGTGCTCTAGCGCCGTGTCGACGCATTGGCGCTGCCAGTTTCGCAGTTGTTTGTTCATTGCATGGACGAAAGAGTTTTGAGTGTTTTTTCGATGGCGCGGAGATGACCCAGTAGGCGTGAGCTGCGATCTCGGGCGTCCAAATAGTCGCCTTGCACCGTATCGCGGAGGTGCGGCATTTCATCGATGAGCAGCTTGTACCGCTCCGCCTCACCCATGGAGGTCAGGAAGTCCAGCCTGATTTCTTTAAGAAGCGCCTCTAGGTGCTGGTCTGCATCATCTGAGGGGTGAAGCGGTGCAAGCGGATCGGTGGTCTCTGATTGCATCTGCTCTGGCTCAGCCTTACGGTAGTTTTCGAACCCATTGTCGATTAGGTCCAGTTGCAGATGCGCAGGGACGGGCAGCAGGTGGTAGACCTGTCCCCGGACACGACGCTCTTCGTCAAGTACTATCCAGCCTACGCGCAACATCCGGCGTATTTGTTCGTATACATAGCGGCGTACGTCATTGATGCGGAAACTCATGCCTTCCAGGCGCTTGGCATAGGCGTCACGCAGTTCACGTATCGTGAATCGCGTGCGGCCTTCCTTCTGAAGCAGCTCGTACAGCCGCCTATCGAAAATGAACGAGGCTGATTTCATTGCAATACCAGAGGGAGTAGCACGTTAAATACGGATTATAGTCCGTGGCCTGACCGTCCGTAAACGCATGATATTGCCGTCTCGATGAAACTGAGACGGTCATGGAATATTTGGCGAAGGCCTTGGGCGAACGCATCCGAGCGCAGAGAAAGGTTTGCCACATTTCTCAGGATGCACTCGCGCTGGCCTGTAGTATCGACCGCAGCTACATGGGGCGGATCGAACGTGGTGAAGTAAGTATTACCGTAGAGAAGCTTTATCGGATCGCAGACCAGCTTGCTTGCGATCCCGGTTATCTGCTGCCTACTCAGTCCGAATTGCAACGACCCTGAACTACCCTTTAGCTTAATGAGTAGGGCAGGAGCTGCTTCGGAGTGGTCTGTCCGAGAAGGGTTGCTGACCTAGGCGCTTGGTCCTTTTCTTCTTTTTGCTGGCAGAGGTGATTTCTCTGCAGCGCCAACTATAAGCTCAGTCCGGCGCGGCTTTTGGCGGCTGCTCTGCCTGATTTTCGTCTTGCTTAAGCTGTCCAGTTTGGTTTGTAGATCGTAATTTCGTTGCTCATAAGCTAGCTTGACAGCTTCTGCCACATTGAGCTGGTTCTGTAAGGTTTCCCGGGCTTGAATGTTCTGATCGAGCAGGCGCTGCTGGGCCTGTTGATCCCTCTGCAATAGTCTTGCCTCGGTGAGCAGACGTTCGTTGTCACGATTCAGCTGGGTTAATTCGTCCTGCTTGACGACTAGCGTCTGTTGCAATTGACGTAGTTCAAGCTGAGATAGCTGTAATTGTGATTCATTTCGGCGCTGGTCCTGTTCGCGATGTTCCTTGCTGGCCTGACGGTAGTGTTCCAGGGCATCACGCGCATGCTCATGCTTTTCCTCAAGCGAACAAATCTGCGCGTCGCGATCCTTGAGCCGCTCCTCCAAGTCCCGATTAGCTTGCTGTAGACGGGAGGTTTCGATT
Source organism: Stutzerimonas stutzeri (assembly GCF_009789555.1). Lineage (NCBI taxonomy): Bacteria > Pseudomonadati > Pseudomonadota > Gammaproteobacteria > Pseudomonadales > Pseudomonadaceae > Stutzerimonas > Stutzerimonas stutzeri. The sequence continues at coordinate 3,064,409 of NZ_CP046902.1, read as the reverse complement.
TCGGCCTGCTGGCGTTGCCTGCTCTCCAGCAGCAACTCGTTTTCGGCTTTTTGACATCGTTCGACGCCTGCAGCTACCTGGTCTTCCAGCTGCTGCACGCGGCTTTCGGTCTGTCGAATTCTAAGGTGGTAGTCGGCCCGCTCCCGGTCAAATTCCTCTCGCTCACCAGCAATGGCTGCTTGGGCTTCTTCCTGCAACTGATCGGCCAATTGATTCACCAGGTTGGCCAGTTGCTCGCTTAGCGTGATCGGCCCACCTGCTCGGTCGTTTTTGGTGGGTTCAAGCTCTTTAAGGTAGCGGTGAATGGTGCTCTTCGAGCCTGTGTTTCCGAGCTCGACCCGTACTGCATCGATGCTTGGATGCTCGCCGCGGGCGAGAAGGGCGGTGCGTGCCTTTTGAACAACCACCTTATTAATTCCGCCTCGCGCCATTTTAATCTCCTACGATTTCGTACCGTATTACATGCTATGCATTTACATTCTATCGAAGATCAGATTTGGCGCTAGGTTAGAGTCTGATATAGGATTGGATAATCTAGAATTATCCAAGATGAAGCGGTATTTTCGTCGTTTGCCTGTTGATCACCGGTACACCAGAGGATGCGCTCCGATGAGCCAAGACATCGAGCGGTACCTGCAGGCCAGCATTCGGGCCAACACTCGGCGCAGCTATAAGCAGGCGCTCGATCACTACGAAGTCACCTATGGCGGCTTTCTGCCGGCGACCAGCGATGCCATCGTGCGCTACCTTGTGGATCACGCGTCGACACTTTCCAGTAACACGCTCAAGCTGCGCCTCGCGGCACTGGCGCAGTGGCACGTTAGCCATGGGTTCCCCGATCCGACCAAAACCCCACTGGTTCGCCAGATCGTCAAGGGCATCCGTACGCTGCATCCCCGCCAAGAGAAGCAGGCAGAGCCGCTGCAATTACGTCAACTCGAACAATGTGTGCAGGGGTTAGAGGTGGCCGAGAGGAGAGCGCGAGCGGAGAACGACTGGCCGCGGTTGCTACGCTGTAGTCGTGATCGCGCGCTGGTCCTGATTGGCTTTTGGCGCGCGTTTCGCAGTGATGAGCTGTGCCGCCTACGAGTCGAGCACATCCAGGTGCGGGCCGGGGAGGGTATGCAACTGTTCCTTCCCTGGAGCAAAGGTGACCGGGATAACCATGGCCAGACCTTTAGCGCGCCAGCATTGGCCAAGCTGTGCCCGGTGCAGGCCTACGTCGACTGGATCAGCTTGGCGGGCATAGCTCGAGGGCCTGTATTTCGCGGCATTGATCGCTGGGGGCACTTAGGTGAGCAGGGCTTGCACCCAAATAGCGTTGTCACTCTCTTGCGTGGCGTACTGCAGTTGGCTGGATTGTCTCCTGAGTTTTACAGCAGTCACTCGCTGCGTCGCGGTTTTGCCACCTGGGCTACCCGCAGCGGCTGGGATCTCAAGACGCTGATGCAGTACGTAGGCTGGAGCGATGGTAAATCTGCATTACGCTATGTCGATAGCATGGGCGGGTTCCCTGGGCAGTTGAGTGCGCTACAACTCATCCCCGGTCGCCCGGAGCGACTTCCATAGACGTCCCTTAGGAGACAACCGAAAGGCCGCCCACTCAGTGGGCTTTCTATTGGCGCGATCCTCATCGGCCTGCCTGTGACCCAGCTGCTACGACATAGGCGCGCTACGGCAAGGCGTTTCCCTAATATTGAATGCCACACTAAAGCTTTCTGTTATGAGGGTACCGTTATGGACACACCTGATAGCTGGCGCGTTGTCTGCCAAGATCCAGGAGACGGCAGCGGAGACGTTATCGTTGAGCTTCCATCCGAGCTACTTGTGTAGTGGTCAACCCATCCCGGACAGTGGGTTAAGTTTCTCTTCGGCCACCGCTGGTGGTAGCCCACCGTTGAATTGATGCGGTCTGATCCAGTTGTAGCGGTGCATCAGGTAGTGGCTGATGTCCCGCTGAGCTTCCTGTGCCGTCAGGTAGCCAGTTGCCGGAATCCACACTGACTCTAAGCTGCGAAACAGGCGCTCCATCGGCGAATTGTCCCAGCAGTATCCTCGGCGGCTCATGCTCTGCTGCATCCGGTAGCGCCATAGCCGCTGCCGGAACAAGCGGCTGGCGTACTGGCTGCCCTGATCCGAATGGAACAGCACCTGCTGTGGCTTGCCGCGCTGCTCGTAGGCCATCTCGAGGGCTTTGATTACCAGCTCGGCATCCGGTTTGGCGGAGAACGCCCAGCCAACCACCCGACGCGTGTGCAGATCCAGCACCGCGGCCAGGTAATGCCAACGACCTTGCGCCCAGACGTAGGTGATGTCGCCGCACCACACTTGGTTCGGGCGCTGGACAGCGAAATCGCGGTTCAGTCGATTCGGGATATCCGGGCGCTCAACCGTGGCCTGCTTGTAGGCGTGCGAGCCCGGCTGCTTGCTGACCAGCCCCAACTCACGCATCAGTCGACGCACACGGAAACGGCCAATCGTCACGCCGTCCTCGCGCAGCATACCCAGGATGCTTCGGCTGCCAGCCGAGCCTCGGCTTTGGCTAAACAACTCGTTGACCCGACTACGTAGCGCGACGCGACGAGCATCGACACGGCGACGTCGAAGGCGATGGGCGTAGTAGCAAGACCGCGCCACATCGAAGGCTGAACAGACCACTTCTACCGGCTCCTGCTCACTCAACTGGTCTATCAGCGCGTACGATCGAGTTCGTCCGACATCAAGAGAGCGGTAGCCTTTTTTAATATCGCTTTCTCCCGCTCCAGCCGATTGATCCTGGCCTCTAGCTCCTGGATCTTCTGTTGCTCGGGTGTCAGCGCTTTGCTCTTTGGGGTAACGCCCTGGCGCTCGTCTTGGAGTTGTTTCACCCAGCGGCGTAATGCCGAGTCCACGACGCCCAGCGAACGGCAGGCCTCGATATGGCTGTAGCCCTGATCTAGTACCAAGGCAGCTGCCTCTCGTTTGAACTCGGCGGAAAACGTACGTCGTTGCTTGCTCATCGAACACCTCTTAATGGCGAGGATTTTCGCCTAAATCGGTGTCCGGGATCAGTAGACCACTACATAAAAGGGGCGGCTCAAGTTCCTTCATCACGCTGAGCGTAGGGTGGATGATGATGCTTTCATCCACCGGCTTTTTTCGGAGCGCAGGGTGGATGGATGAAGCATCATCCTCCCTGTGAGGATGATGGATCCGCTGGTCGGCGCTGTGGATAGAAGCACCACCACGGCCAAGGCCAACGTAGGGTGGATGACGCTGTTTTCATCCACCGGCTTTTGCGGAGTGCGGCGGTGGATGGGTGAAGCGTCATCCACCCTACGCTCATCCGTTTCAGAGGCACGGCCCACAACAAGGGCGATCCGGACTCTGTCACGGATCGCCAGGCCTGACTTGCGAGGCGTCATGAACACGCTACTCAGAGATTTCTCCCTCTCGGCCGTGGTTGCGGGCTTCATCGCGACCGTGATTTCTTACGCCGGGCCGCTTGTAATCATCTTTCAGGCGGCAAAGGCAGGTGGGTTGCCCCATGACATGCTCTCGTCATGGGTCTGGACGATTTCCATCGGTAGCGGCGTGCTCGGCATTGTGCTGAGCCTGCGCTACAAGGTGCCAATCATCATTGCCTGGTCCGCTCCGGGCTCGGCGTTGCTGGTTACCATGCTCCCCGACATCAGCATGAACCAGGCAGTTGGCGCCTATCTAGTGTCCAGCGTGATCATTCTGCTGGTCGGGCTTTCTGGGGCGTTCGACAAGATCATCCGCAAACTTCCAGCAGCCATTTCGGCTGGCATGCTCGCGGGCATCCTGTTTCGCTTTGGCACGGGACTGTTCGTTTCGGTTAAAGAGCAACCCTGGCTGGTATTGGCAATGCTTGGCACGTACCTGCTCTTCAAGCGAATGATGCCGCGCTACGCCGTCATGGCAGTGTTGGTAGTCGGCGTAGCCATAGCGGTCGCTAGTGGTGAACTGCACAGCGAAGCGCTGGTGATCGGACTCGCGACGCCAGTCTGGATCACCGCGGAGTTCAGCTGGCAGGTCATCCTTGGCGTTGCGTTTCCGTTGGTGATGGTGTCACTAACTGGCCAGTTCGTGCCTGGCATGGCCGTGCTGCGCAACGACGGCTACCCGACGCCTGCGAGCCCGCTGATCAGCAGCAGCGCGCTGGGCAGCCTGCTACTCGCGCCCTTCGGTTGTCATGGGTTGAACCTGGCAGCAATCACGGCAGCGATCTGCACTGGCAAGGAATCCCACGAAGACCCTGGCAAGCGCTACATCGCTGGTATTTCCGGTGGGGTGTTCTATCTGCTGTTGGGTATCTTCGGCGCCACGCTGGTTTCGATATTCACGGCGTTTCCCGCCGCGCTGATTGCGGCATTGGCCGGGCTTGCACTGCTGGCCGCCATCGGCGGTGCGCTGAGTACGGCCATGTCAGTGCCGGAGGGCCGAGAGGCGGCGTTGATCACCTTCCTGGTCACCGCGTCGGGCATGTCGTTGCTCGGTCTGCCGCGGCATTTTGGGGACTGATCTTCGGCCTCGCCGCGCATCTGCTGCTGACGATGAAACGGGCGCCCGGGTCCTTGCCGGTCAGCTCTTCCGTGCCACTCAAAGAGAAGCAGCCCGCCCGCTGATCTAGGCTGCAGCGGTTGGCCTTCACCTATTGTCGTTTCGCAGGCCTGCGCCTGCGGAACGACGGCTCGCCGTTCAAAGGACAACAAAGCCCAAACCCATCAAAACAGCGGCATCCAACTGCTGCCACCGACGTGCAAGAGATCGGCAGTCTCGCCTTTTAGCTTATCGATGGGTTGCCTGCAGGCCCGGCCAGTTCCATCCGGCCGCGTGCCCAACGAACCCGCCGACCACAAGGCGCGAACGCCGCGTTGCACGCTACGAAATGACAGGGCTAACTGCTGTGTCGCGGTAGTCGGTTTGCAAACATCTAACCCAACCAGCGGGACCGGTCCGTTACCAAGCTGAAGCTGTCCAGGTTGTGGTCATCCTGCCAGCGCTCGGTTGCCATATTTACCGGCGGTGGTGCTAGAGAAAGGAGGTGATATCTAGTAGTCGTTGCAGTCAGCGCCCTGGCGCAGGTAAGTCATTACATGGGTCTCGCCGCGAGAATCAAGATAGGTCATCGTGGCTTCAACCACTGAACATCCACCGTTGGGCACATTCACGGAAATGACCTTAGCGATGTCGAGATCGTCGCCATAGTGGTACGGCGTAGCTTGTGGTGCGGCAGCGGCCAGTTGTGCGAACAGAGACAAACTGGCAATCCAGATAAGTTTTTTCATGGTGACCTCTTCGTAAGTTGAGGCACGCCAGAGGTTTCTGGCGTGCGCTCGGAATAAAACAGGCTGCCAACGAGTGAGGCAGCCGAAAGGGACACGTGTCGGACGATTTAAAGGAGCAATCAATCGCACGACTTGTAGCGGGATTAAAAAAATCAACCGCGTCATGTCTCTGAAACAAATCGTAAAGTTTGGCGGGGGGCGGAAAAATAGCGGCCAGCGAGAGGAAGCCTTACCGAATCTGTAACAATGATCAGGCCCAGTATTCAGGGTTCTGCAGCACCTTGTGGTAACCCTCAAAGGCTTGCGGTAGCTCCTGCTTGAGGAAGTCCACCCAGGTCTTCACCTTGGCGTCGAGGAAGCGCCGCGATGGGTAGAGCGCATAGATGTATTTTTCATGCAGATGGTAGTGAGGAAGCAGTCGCACTAGTGAGCCGCGTTGTAGCGCAGGGACGGCGACATAATCTGGCAACATACAAATGCCCATTCCCGCCTCGGCGGCGCTGCTCATTGCCTCTGCAACGTTCACCTTAAAGGTATTGCCGGGCCAAACAGGCAGCTCTGCATCGTTAACGATGAAGTTCCAGCTATCGCTGAACACCGGATCGGCAAGGCGAAGGCATTTGTGATTCTCAAGATCGGCCGGTGCCTTCGGCGCGCCATGTTGCCTGAGGTAGGCGGGCGAGGCACAGACCACGTGGAGCACTGTGCCCAGCTGCTGCGCGATCAGCTCGGAATCTGGCAGTTCGCGCGAGAGGGTAATGATCACATCGAGGTTGTCTTCCAACGGATCGGGTTGGCGCTGGGACAGCAGCAGCTCCAGGTTTACGTTGGGGTAAATCTCGTTGTAACGGCCGGCGAGTGTCGCTAACAGCTGAATACCAAGGCCAATGATCGAGTGCACCCGTAGGTGACCTTTGGGTATCAGGTGCGCACCGCCTGCTTCGGCTCGCGCCTGTTCAACCTGATCGAGAATCGCTCGGCATTGCTCCAGAAAGCGCTCGCCCGCTTCCGTCAATGCCAATCGCCGGGTTGTGCGGTGCAAAAGACGCGCTTGCAGATGATTCTCCAACTCTGAAACCAATCGAGAGACCTGAGCGGTTGACGTATCGGACTGCAGCGCCGCCGCAGTGAAACTACCAGCGTCAGCGACCCGAACAAACGCCCTCATCGCATGCAACATGTCCATTGTGTTTCTTACTCTCTGTGCCGAGCGGTCAGGTCCCGCATGTCCAGCCTGAGCGCGAAAGGGGATGTGTTCTGGCTTGATACCAGTCGGTGAAGTGGGAAAGCGCGAAAGCGTAGCGTCGGTGTTCTCTGCATCTCCGGGCACATTACGGGTCAAGCCATGCATCGAGGCACGCATCCAAGCGAGACGACTAGGGGCGTTCCGCTAGGCACGGCCGCGAGCCATAACTGTTATTGCGTGCGACGTAACGGTGCTTTATCCGTAGCTGCCTGTTTCCAATTCCGGGGAGGTCCTAAGCTTGCCTTACGTTCCACGCCACAGCGCACCGAGAGGCAACTCATATGACCCGCAATACCCTATCCGCAGCTGCGCTTGCCGCTTGCGCCCTGATACTGTCGCCCGTTTCCTTTGCTGAAGAATCGCCTGCATTCGTCGCTCATTTTTCAGCGCTACAAGATCAGGCTCATAACGCCGCCACTGAGCGGGCCGTCGTCAATCAGGCATCTACCGACTCACATCGGGCCCACGCCACGGTAACGTCAGAGCAACGCAAGGACAGCTGAACTCGGCTGGTTGCGTTTCGACGATCGATGCGTGACACACCTTTGAAAATGTTCCCTTTGCCGCTTGATACATGCGCGGCTTTTTTGCGTTTGCACGGTCAATACTCGTACGGGGTCGCCAGTGTCAGCTTCTTCGCTACGCACCCTGGTTGCGGCACGCCTTTGTGTTAGGGCAAACGGTGTCTTGCTCCATGCAGGGCGCGTCCAGACTCGAAGTAGCGCTTCAAACGGGCCTACTATCCATCCAAGCCCAGAGGAAACTTCCATGCGTACTTCCATGCTCGCAACCGTATGCGCTGTTGGTCTAACGCTGGCCGGCAATGCTTTGGCCGAATCGGCGCTGAAGGTCCTCGGCCAGGACTACAATTTCCCCAACAAGATCGACGGTTTGCCTACCAAACTCTCGGACTTCCAAGGGTTGCAGATCAATTCATTCACTACCTCTGACGATGTCAGGATCTCCTATTGGGAGGCCGGCGAGGGCGAGCCGTTGGTATTCGTTCCGGGCTGGTCGGCTAATGGCGCTGAATACATCAATGTGATGTATCTGCTCAGTCGGGATTACCACGTCTACGTGATGGATCCGCGCAACCAGGGCTTGTCCCAGCGCGTGGAGCACGGTGGCCGGATCTCGCGATTCTCGATGGATCTGAAAGAGCTATCCGATCATCTCAAGCTCGATAAGGCCAACTACGCGGGCTGGTCGATGGGCGCCTCGGTGCTGTGGGGTTACATTGATCTGTTCGGTACCTCCCGCATCGACAAGGCAGTCTTTGTGGACGAGCCGGTATCGATCTACTCGCACGTGGACTGGTCGGAGCAAGAACGACTGGATGCGGGCGGCACCACCACATCGCCGGAGCGCATGGTCGATGGTTTCACCGGCGGCAAGCCGCTCAATGCCCTGGTCACTGATCTGGTGCCGTGGGAGCGTGCACCGCTGATGGATTCGCCCTATTACGAGAACTCTGCAAGCTTTGCACAACACTTCATCAAGAACGACCCGAAGGCGGTGGGCCGGGTATTGTTCAACCACATCGTCAATGACTGGCGCGATGTTATCCAACACAAGATCGACGTCCCGGTGGCAATTTTCTCGGGCGACTACAGCAACAATCTGCCAAGCCAGCGCTGGATCCACAAGACAGTCCCTCAGTCGCAGTTGTTCGTCTACAGCAAGGCCGAGCAGGGCGATCACTTCTTGATGTTCAAGAACCCGGTCAAGTTTACCAGCGATCTGCGCGGCTTCCTCGAACATTGATCCAAAGCCAATCTGGCTTAAACTGTGCATTCCTGAGCTTATCGACCGCGCTTTTGCCTCGGATCCACAGGACAGCGCGGGCTTATATTCTGCAAATTACTGGGTACATCATGCCGAAAGGAGCGCGGCTCTGAGCGATCTATCTATTGAAGACTGCAGGCCATCTTGGTCTGAGCTCGGCGGTGTTTTCCGGTTCGCGTTCGGACAGGAAGCGTCCAATGATTACTAAAAGAGTCTGCATTCTCCGGTGAGGCGTGGCGTTAGCGCGGCACCACCGGCGAGGTAAAATTGATTCGACGGTGGGACCAACCGCCACCATCAATAGCGCGGTGCCGTGTTGTTTCAATCCTGCGAATTAGAAAGCACGAAATGAGGCTCGGCCTAATGCGACATGACGCCGGCCAGGCTGGTTGCAGGACTGCTGGCACGGATGACCGCAATATCAAGACCGATTGTCACTCAAGCTCATATTGATGCTATTAGCGGTTTGCTGCAAATGGTCAAGAAGTTCATCCAAAACTCCAGGTTCAGCTGCGCGGCTCGGAGCCATTGTTAAATTTATAGCAGCAATGGTCCGATTATCGTGACTCTTGATAGGGACGGATATACCGCACATTCCTTCCTCTAGCTCTCGATCTACGACAGACCAGCCTTTCGCTCCGTCTTCCAATATCACACGGCGCAGTTCATCTTTGTCGGTGATCGTAAACCGTGTATAGCGGCGCAGATCTACTGAGTCAAGATAACGATCTAGCTCATCCTCCGATAAAGCCGCCAGCTGGATGCGTCCAAGAGAAACCACATGGGCCGGAAGCGTGCTGCCAACGTTCAATGTGCTTTTCAATAGGCGTCGCGTCGGCACACGCATCACATAGTAGACATCGTAGTTTTCCAATACAGCGATGGAGCACGACTCGTGAACACGCTGGACCAAATCCTCCATATAGCCCTGCGCAAATGACCAGATCTCCATAGACGAAAGATATGAAAAGCCCAGCTCCAGAATCTTTGGAGTCAGCCAGAATTCCTTGCCGTCAGTTTTGACATAGCCGAGCGCACAGAGCGTGTGGAGAAGCCTGCGGGCGCTCGCTCGAGTAGTCCCCGACCTTTTGGCTGCTGCTGAAAGCGTCAATCTTGTCGCCCCCGCTCCAAAGGCCTTGATGATGGCTAGCCCTCGAGCAAAGGAGGCCACAACCAGATCCGAGCTGGTCTCATCCATATCTCTCAATCGCTCCTCTCAACGTGTTTCCGCTTGACAAACCCTGGCAAAGGGTCTTTTCTCTACCGTGTTCTCAGTGAGAACGTCGTGTGCGCACAGCGAACAATACTCCAATCAAACAGAGTGCGCAACGGATACAAAGGAGAAACACACCATGCTTACTAACAATAAAAAATTTGCTGTGATGGCTGTCGGTGCCGCCCTGACTGCAAGCATAAGCGTGTCGCCCAGTGCAATGGCTCGCGACCTCACGTATGCAAGCTATCTTCCTCCGCATCATCCAACCAGCCTTGGTATCAAAACCTTTATCGATAAGGTCCAGTCTGAAACAGACGGCAGCGTATCGTTTAAGTTGTTCCCCTCTGGTGCTGCTGCTTCTGGCCCAACGATGCTGACGGCGGTCCGTGATGGCCTGATCGATGCTGGCTTTATGGTTAGCGTCTATTTCCCAACTTCCATTCCGGCTAATTCAATCATCAGCGATTTGTCGTTTTGGAATCAAAATTCCCTCGTGACTGCCGCGGCTGCGGTTGACACAGTGCTCAACGGCTGCGAACAGTGTTTGCAAGAGTTTAGCGAATATGACGTGCGCTTTTTGTCGAACTATGCAACTCCGCCATATCAGGCAATGTGCAAAGGTGAATTCCCTAACGGATTTGAGCCTAAGGGTTTGCGGATGCGCGTTGCCGGCGAGGAGATGGGTCGCTGGGTTGAGCAAATCGGGGGCGTGCCTGTAAATATTCCGAACAATGAGGCGTACGAGGCAATGGAGCGTGGTCAACTGGACTGCGTAATAGGCGCAACCAGCTGGCTGAAGTCGCTATCGCTAAATGAAGTGGTGGATAGCGTTATAACGTTGCCGATGGGCGCGTTCCAGGGTGGGTCAAATATCAATGTTCGCGATGGGCTTTGGCAGGATCTCTCGACGAGCGAGCAAAAAGTGTTAGTAGACGCGACGCCGATTGCGCTTGCCAGGACCATTTTCGCTTATGAAAGTGAGGAGGCGGAAGCCAGAGAGGCCGCACAAGAAAATGGCATCAAGTTTGTCGAAGTCTCCCCCATGTTAAAGCAGACGCGCGATGAATTTATGCAGTCCCAGCTCGCGCGTGCAGCTGCCACTGCTAAAGGACGTGGAGTGAGCGAGCCTGAGCAGATAGTTTCTAATTTCATAAACAATCTTGAGAAATGGGAAAAGCTCGTTGCTGACGGGAATATCACCGAGGAACAGTACGCTGAATTATTGCGCACCGAGATATACGATAAAGCTTCTCTTTGAGAACTATGCCGCGCGCAGTCGGTGCCTTTGGATATACCTGAGCAGTGAATAAAATGAACAAAACAAGCAACGAGTTTCTACCTTTTCAAGGGGTACGCGTACTTGACATGAGCCAGGGTCTGGCTGGGCCCTATGCCGCCGAGATGCTCGTTATGATGGGGGCCTCTGTTATTAAAGTGGAGCCCCCCCAGGGCGACTGGGGCCGTGTTATGGGGGTTGGTCTCAACGGACAGACCTCTCTCAGTGCCCCTGTGAATTGGGGGAAACGCGCTATTTGCGTTGATGCCCGCCAGGAGGCTGGTCGCAAAGTGCTTCATCGCTTTGTCGAACAATCCGATGTCGTCCTTGAAAGTTTTCGTCCGGGGATTCTAGACAAAATCGGCTTAGGCTTTGACGTTTTGCAGAAACTCCGCCCGGGTATCGTACTAGGTTCGATAAGTGGTTTCGGGAGCGCTGGCCCTAACGCTTCTCGACCCGGGTCTGACAGCATCCTGCAGGCGGCGACCGGGATGGCTTCCATGAATCAGGATGCCGACGGCAAACCACGACGGGTAGGCATGCTAGCAGTCGACATGATAGCTGGCTTATATGCGGGCTTTGCGCTTGCCGCTGCAATCAGTGAACAAAGGCAGAGTGCCTCAAGCCCGGGGCGCCACTTGGAGCTCTCGCTCCTTGGCGCAGCGTCTGCGTTTCAGGCCACACCGATGTTGGAATCGTTTCTGCAGAATGGCGTTCGCAATCGACCTGTAACCGTCCCGTCCGGGAACTTCGCTACGCTTGATGGCGAAATTGCTGTGGTGTGCCTGCGTAACGAAATGTTCAGATCTCTCGCTGAGGTTCTTGGGCATCCTGAATGGGCCGAGGACCCGAGATTCGCCGATAACGCAGCCCGACAGGACAACGCCGAGGCGATTAATAGCCTTCTGGAAAAGATTTTCCTAACTCAGCCCCGCGACCATTGGATCGAAAAACTGAATGAGACTGGCGTCCTATGCGGTCCGATGAATAGCTACCAAGACTTGATTGAGGATCCGCAGGTGCAGTACTTGGGTTTATTGCCCATGGTGAACCACGAAGTGTTGGGTTCGTTTCCAATGCCCAGAATGCCTGGCTCCCAAATTGACCCGCGTACCTTATGCGCAGCCCCCGCCCTTGGTGGGCAAACAAGGGAGTTGCTAATCGAAGCCGGTTTCGATGCGGCCGAGATTAACGAACTCTTGCGTAATAACGTCTGCATCCAATCGTCGGGGCAAAGCATTTAGACGACCGTTAGGAGCCCACTGATGCGTGCAGTGATATGTGAAAGCTTTTCTGGCTCACAAGGTCTGGTATTCAAGGACGTGGAAACGCCAGGTTTAGGAAAAGGGCTCGTCAGAATTCGTGTTCATTATGCGAGCGTAAGCTATGCGATCACATTAATGGTCGCTGGACAGTACCAGCGTAAATTCGCTTTGCCTTTTGTGCCCGGCACAGAAGTCGCGGGGGTCGTTCTTGAATGTGCGAATGATGTTGGCAATGTGAAACCGGGCGATCGTGTAGCGGCGATCTTGGACTGTGGTGCATTCGCAGAAGAGGCTGTGGCGGATGCGTCCAACGTCTATCACATACCGCATGGATTCCCGCTGTCCAAAGCCGTCGGTATCCCTCTGTCGTTTGGCACCGCCGCCACTGCCCTGACCAAGGCTCGACTGGGCTCTGGCCAAACGATCCTGGTAACCGGTGCTGGTGGTGCGCTAGGCAGTGCTGCGATCCGGGTCGCCAAGACGAAGGGCGCTCGGGTCATCGCGGCTGCAAGCAGCGCAGACAAGTTACGAGCCGCAATAGCTGCTGGAGCGGATTATGGCGTCAACTATCTTCAGGAGGACCTGAAGGCAAAGGTGAAGGCCATAACTGAAGGTCGGGGTGTCGACATAGTCTTCGATCCCGTTGGGGGAGAACTGTTCGAGACACTTATACGCAGCACAGCAGTTGATGGCGTCGTTCTGTGTCTAGGCTTTGCAAGCGGCACAATCCCCAAAGTGCCAGCGAACTTGTTGCTCCTTAAAAATCTGTCACTTATTGGGGTCAACTTTTCAGAATACATCGGTTGGGGCGCTTCTGATCGGCGTCATGAGTTCGCAGGACAGGTGCAAGGACTGATGAGTTGGCTCTTTACTGAAGCCAGTAACGGAGCTATCGAAGTTCCAGAGCCGCAAATCTATCAATTTGATGAGGTAATTTCAGCTCTGGGAAGCATTGCCGACCGCCGCGCCATTGGAAAGATAGCAATAAAAATAAATTAGGTAGGAGATTCTTTATGTTCAGGTTCCTTTGGAGGCTGAGCGACGCCGCTGCAGTTGCGGTGGGTGTGCTCGTAGTCATGATGATGGTTCACATAACCTTAGAGGTGTTCTTGCGGCTCATCTTCAAGCAGCACTTGCCCGGAACCATGGAGGTTGTAACCTATTATTATATGGTTGCATGCATATTCGTCGGGATATTCTCCTGCACAATGCGAGATGCCCATATACGGGTAGACGTATTTGCGCAGTTTTTCAAAGGAAAGCTCCGCTCTGCGGTGGATATTTTTGGCTGGTTGGTTATCGCAGGTTACTTTGGGATTTTCTCTTTCGGTCTCTACCGCCAAGCCGACCGGAGTTGGCAAAAAAATGAGACGGTCGACGCCATATTGTTTGAGCTCCCGATCTGGCCCGCCAGGTGGCTGGCGCTTATCGCGATTACCCTGGCCGCCATAGCCGCTATCATAGTCTTGGTTCATTATTATGCCCCTTGGGCAGCGAATAATAAAAAGGATGGTTGACTCATGACCTCTATACAAATTGGGCTGTCCTGTATTTTATTGCTCGCTGCACTGCTCTCTTTGAGACTGCCAATCGGGGTGTCCCTCGGAGTTTCTGCCTTCACCGGTATCTTTATTTTACGAGGGTCGAACGCAGCATTCTCATTGATGGGCTCGACCACGTTTGATTTTATCGCTCACTGGTCGTTGACCGCGATCCCGATGTTCATACTGATGGGCTCAATTGCATTTCATACCGGTCTTACACGGACTCTTTATGATGCCGGGCGCGCATGTCTTGGGTTTTTGCCAGGCGGGCTAGCCATAGCAACTAACGTTTCAAGCGCTGGTTTCGCTGCGGCGAGCGGCTCCAGCGTAGCTATGGCTGGGGCCATGTCAAGGATCGCGGTTCCAGAAATGTTACGTGCCAAGTATGACCCGGGGCTTGCAACTGGCGTTGTCGCTGCGTCCGGCACGCTAGGTGCATTTATACCTCCAAGTATCCCTTTCGTGCTGTATGCAGTGTTCATGGAAGCGTCAGTTGGACAGTTGCTGTTAGCTGGGATAATCCCCGGGCTGCTGACTATGGTCATGTATTCAGCACTGATTGTCATACGTGTCAAATGCAACCCTGGCCTGGCCCCAGCCACCGACGAAGAATATAGCCGTTCGGAAAAGGTCAGGCTTTTGCTTAAATCTTGGCCGTTGCCATTTATCGTCGCGGTAGTTGTCGGGGGTTTGTATACGGGAACCGTAACTGCAACAGAGGCCGGCGCATTCGGCGCGTTCATCGCGATACTGGCGTCAGTAGCTCAGCGAACATTTACCTTAGCTGCTATGAAGGACGCCATCGCCGAGACCGTTAAAAGCTCGGCTACCATTTTTCTCATCGCACTTGGCGCTGTTTTGTTTAGTCGTATGCTGACGCTGAGCCAGATCCCCATGACTATCGGGCTCTGGGTAGAAAATTATGCTCTAGCGCTTTGGGTATTCCTCATATTTGTTACGATTTTCTATATAGTCCTTGGTATGTTTCTCGATCCGATTGGGCTCATGCTCGTGACTCTCCCCGTGCTTGCACCATTTGTAATAGCCTTTGACATCAACGTGATATGGTTCGGGGTATTGGTTGTCAAGTTTATCGAAATCGGATTATTGACGCCGCCCATTGGGTTGAATCTGTTCGTGGTGAGTGCGGGGGTAGGGGACGCAGTACCTTTCGCGACTATAGTTAGAGGGACGTTATGGTTTTTGGCGGCTGAGGCTGTAGTGTTGGCGCTGCTAATGTTCTTCCCGCAACTATCCCTATTTCTGCCGTCCTTGATGTATTAGTTTGTGTCGGATTCTTCAATGTTTGGTAGTAGCCTGGTGTCTATAAAGGCAAGCTCCCTAGCGTATCAATAAACATATGTATACGGCTGGCTTTTATTCAGCGTTTTAGGTGAAAAGGAATTGGTATACTTCGCTGCGGGTATCTGGCGAAGCATTGTCTAAGACAGATTAGGTTCACTGAGGTTGTATGATGGAGAACATTCATTTCTACGAACCAGCCAAAGGGCATGGGCTGCGGCATAATCCGTTTAATGCGTTAGTCGCGCCACGGCCGATTGGCTGGATTTCTTCGCAAAGCGTTGAGGGGCATTTAAATCTTGCGCCTTATAGCTTTTTTAATGCGTTTAACTATCACCCGCCGATTGTCGGATTTTCCAGCGTCGGCTTTAAGGACACCTTGCGAAATATACAGGAGACTGGCGAGTTCGGATGGAATCTTGCGACACGGAGTCTTGCTGAAGCGGTAAATATAAGTAGCGAGGCGACAGCGCCTGAGATAAATGAGTTTGAGCTCGCAGGTGTCACTCCGGTGAAGTCCAAGCTGATTTCTGTCCCGAGAGTCAAAGAAAGTCCGGTTTCTTTTGAGTGCCGCTTGACACAGGTAGTGCAGTTAAAGGGGGTCGATAACTGTCTGGTAGACACCTGGATGGTGTTTGGCGAAGTCGTTGGGGTTCACATTTACCAAGACCTGATCGTTGATGGTGTGTATGACACAGCTTCTTCTCAAACCATAATGAGAGGTGGCGGTCCAGCCGATTACTTCGAAATTGGCGCGGAGCAGCTTTTCAGGATCTACCGCCCCAAGTAAGCAGAAGAAGGATAGTCGTGCTGGAATACCGGCTTGCTTTACGCTCTTTTCCGCTTCGTGGACTAGGCAAATGCAAGCGATCCGTCGCAAGCGTTTTCTCGCGGAGATAGAACAGGCTGGTGCTATCGGCTGGCCGTGACCGAGCCGTTTCTACCGCCAAGGCTGGCGATAGCGCATGGTGCGACAGGCCGTCGGTGCGCTGGTCCTCAAAGAACAGTTGGCCGGAGGCACGCGCAGGAGCCGGTGGTCCGGTTGAACAGGGTGTATTTGCCGGCCTGTAGGGAGTCGATCAGTGCGACCACCTGTTCGGTAACCGCTCCATAAACCCCACCTGTTAAAGACGGGGGTTCAACGCTCAACATGGTTTGGCGGCGAGCAGTTCCATGGCAGCAGTGGTTCGTACTCTTCCACGCTTTTTGCTGTAGACAATGGTCAAGCACATGCCTTAGCCAAGCATAGGGTTCTTAGCCGTTGGCCTTGGCGGTTTCGATCAGGCTTTGGATCTGTGCGCTGGCGGTGGCGCCCTTGGGCGTGTCGCTGAACAGCCAGTTCTTGCGCCCGATGACGAATTGGTCGATGGCGTATCTCGGCACGGTTGTTGTCGATAGGCAAGTGTCGCCCCTCGACGTAGCGTGCGAGTTTGTTCCAGTACTCGCCAGCTAGTTCACCGCTTTGCCAGCGCGGTCTGTCCGGCAACCTGCGGTTGGGTCTTGTCCAACCAGGCTTTGAGTTGAGCGAGCGTGGGCATACTGCGTTGGGCAACCACAAGCTCAGCCACTTTCGCCCAGCGTTCCGAACTCTGCCGCTACCTTTACATAGAACACATGCACGCGCTGTTGGGTTAGATGCTCGAAGAACATTTCCGCTTCCGCTTCGGTAACGACCAATGTCACTTGGACGGGTTGGTCCGAAAGATCAAACAGGTTGATTGCGTGGATGACGCCGTCGTGACCCAGTCCCTCCACGGCACCGCTTAAAGTGGCACCGCGCAACCCTAAGCGCCGAGCCTCCTCCAACAGCCACTGCCCGGCGGGAAGATTGCCGATCAAGCGATCCTGCTGGGTAAAAAACGTTATCTGATAGCCGTTCATGACGAGCCTCACAATGGCGACGGGATCTATTAGGACTCGGCCTGCACTGCCGCAGTGGCAGGCGTAGGTTCTTGAGCCGAAGCAGCATTGGTGTGGACGCTTGGCCTCACAGACATGCCCACACGAAGCCGCCGAGCCTGCTGTTGCCCTGAGTCCACCTGGATTCGCACTGGCAGTCGCTGCACGATTTTTGTGAAGTTTCCTGTTGCGTTGTGCGGCGGCACCAGCGAGAAACTCGCGCCGCTTGCCGCACCTAGACTTTCGACATGCCCTTTAAGCTGAACGCCCGGTAGCGCGTCTATCTCGATATCAACCGGCTGGCCGACATCCACGTTGGCTAACTGGGTCTCACGGAAATTGGCCTCGATGTAAATGTCATCCAGGGGGACCAAGGTCAGTAACGGCTCGCCTTGGCGCGCATAGCCGCCTACCCGGGCATGGCGCTGTGCGACGACGCCTGCGACCGGTGCTGTGATATTGGTGTAGGACAACATCAAGCTGGCGTCCGCCTTGTCAGTCATGGCTTTCTCCAGGTCGGCTTGCAGGATCGCTGTCCGTTGCTCGGCCGAACGCAGCCCAGCGCGATCACGTTCATAGGCCGCATGTTGTGTTGCCCATTCCGCCTCGGCCCGCTCCAGCGCTTGCACTGTCCCCGATCCATCACGGGCCAGGTTTGCCGAGCGTGTAAGATTTCTTTTGGCAAGCTTGAGCTTGGCGCTGGATGCAGCCACTACCGCGCGTGCCTGCTCAATCAGGCTTTGTTGAAGTTCCAGTTGCGCTTGGAGCCCGGCGATCGTGGCCGATGCAGCGACCAGTGCAATGCGCAGCGCTCTGTCGTCGATGCGCAACAGCGGATCGCCGGCTTGCACCTGCTGGTTGTCATCTACCGTTACCGCCATGATGACGCCTGAAACCTGAGGTGCGATCACCGTCAGGTCGGCACGCACATAAGCATCATCGGTGCTCTGCACGGATGACTGTGCTTCGGGACGATTGAGGATGAAAATTGCCCCCGCGACGGTTGCGGCAGCGATCGCTCCGATTACGATTTGGTAGCGCAGTTTATTGACCATGGAATTCGTACTAGCTCAACTCAAGAGGCCGCTCCAGCCGGAACGGTGGCTGGGGCGGAAGGGAAATTTCGGGGCACCACCGGTGCCGGGATGTATTGAAATCTCAGGACGAGTGGAATCAGCAAGAACGCCAACAGGCCAATTGCCCGATAAACGTCGGCGGTAGCAAGAACACTCGCCTGGTTGGCAACCTGCTCGATCAAGGCGCCTGGAGGAAAGTCAAATCCAGCCCAATGCGGAAGCAGGTTGCCCGCCTGATCCCGCAGTGATTCGAAATGGAAGCGGCCTCGAACTGTGCTCAACTGACCAACGAGCGCGCCGGCCACGACTGTGCTGAGTACCCGCACGATGTTGACCAATCCTGCAAGGAACGGCCCCTCGATCGGCTGCACCGTGCTTACAACCAGAAATAGCAGGGAAACCATCGCCATCGGTTGCCCAATTACGTGAAGAAGAGTCGGCCATAGAAACTGTCGCACCATCCATTCATCCGTAATGGCCGAAGCCAGCCAGCACGCCGCTGACATGCAGGCCAGCCCGGCGGCAAAGACGTGGCGGGCATCGACCCATCGCTGATACAGCAATAACGCTACACAAGACCCAAGCACCAGTTGCGGCAACCCTACTGATAGCCCGAGTCCTGCGCTTTGCTCAAGCCGGAAGTTATGAAGACTACCCAATGTGTTGGTTGGAAGATTCACGGCTGAGGACATGACGACCAGCAATCCGGCGAGCGAGATGAAGCCTAGCCAGATGTTGCGCCGGTTCAAAAGTGCCAACCCCACGAACGGAGCCGGATGAAGCCATTCGCTGATCAAAAACAGGCTGGTTAGGATCGCGCCCGTGCCAAGGGCGGCAACGATTATTGGTGACTGAAACCAGTCCAAGCGCACCCCCTGATCGATGCCAACCACCAAAAGCATCAACCCAGGCACCCCCAGCAACAAGCCGAACCAATCTGCTTGCTTCAGACGCGGCAGCGCTGGGGGCATCTTGGGAATTCCCCAGCCGACCATCCCCATCGCAATCAGCCCCAGCGGCAGCATGTGCCAGTAGGCCCAACGCCAATCATCTAAATGATCCACGCTCAGAGCCGCAAGCCCTAGGGCGACGTTAGGCGAGAGCGTGGCTGTCATGGCGAATAACGCCAGACCGTGCAATCGGATGGATGTAGGCAGAAACCGCAGAGCGGCCATCATGAGAACCGGAACCAGCGAACCGGCACAGATACCGTGAAGAAGGCGCAAGGCAATTAGCACATTTAGATCGCGAACGAACGGCAGGGCAGCAGCCAGCAACAGCGCTGCGGCGAGCATCGTCATGTGGAAGCGTCGCATCGAGAACGTGATCGCGAACCACGCGGCAAACGGCATCGCCGCCAGCTCGCCTGCCGAATAGGCGGTCGTGAGCCAGGATGCATCATCTTTGGCAAACCCTAGCGCGCCTTGTAGGTCGACGAGCACCAAAGCTGGGACGCGGCCACTCAGCCCCGCCACCATCGCTGCCAGCAGCACCCCCAATAGACCGACGGCGAGACGCATTGTGAGCACAGGCTGTTGCGGCGAGGCGGGTGCGGCAGTGCTCATGAAGAAGCCCCGATCGTTGCTGCTTCGCCCGCCCATTGTTCTGACCAGCCGCCACCCAAGGCTCTATAAAGCGAGACAACGGCGAGCGCGGAGGCAGTCGCGCAGTCGCTTAGTTCGGCTTGATTGGCGAGCAGGCTACGACGAGCAACCAGTACGGCCGTGAAATCTGCGGAGCCTTCCTGGTATGAGCGTTGTGCTACGCGCAGGGCTATTTCGCTTTGTTTCAACGCAAGCTGCAGCTGCTCGTGCCGCTCCAGTTCGCTGGCATAAGCGCCGAGGGCATTGTCCACCTCGTGCCAGGCTCGCAGCACCACTCGCTGATAGGCGATACCAGCCAGACGATGGCGGGTTTCACTCAAGGCCAGCTGGCTATGGAGCCGCCCACCATCGAAGATCGGCAAGTAAAGTGTGGGGCCTACCGAATAGTGCCTGGATCCCCAGCTTCCCAGATCAGAGAGGTCGAACGCCTGCGCGCCGAGTGTGCCGGTGAGACCGATACGTGGGTAGAAATCGGCTTTTGCCGCGTCGATATCCGCCACTGCTGCTCGCAGCCCAGCTTCTGCCTGCAGGATATCTGGCCGATTACGAGCCAGTTCGGAAGGCACCCCGATAGGCAGGCGTGACGGCATTGAGGGTAGTTCGGCAAAGGTGAGACGTTCATCCAGTTCGCGCGGGGGTTTGCCAAGCAGTAGCGCCAGCGCGTTCATCAGCGTATCTCGCTGGTGATTCAGCTGGGTTAAGCGGGCTTCGAGTCCGGCGGCATCGGCACGCGCCGAGGCAGCATCGAAACGCGTGGCGGCTCCATTGCGCTCACGGCTTTCGGCCATGCGAACCAGGTCTCGTCCGATCCGAAGGTTCTTTTCCACCAACGAGGCCTGCGCCTGCACACCGCGTAGCAACAGATAGTTGCGCGCTACGTCCGCCGAGACCGAGGTAATGACGGCATCCTGCCCGTAATAAGCCGCGTCCAACCTGGCCTGCGCAGATGCTTGCGTGTGGCGAAGATAACCCCAAAGGTCGAGTTCCCAGCCCGCTTGCAGGCCCAACGACCACATGTCCTGACCGTTTGTAGGTGCCCCCAATCGATGCGACGGCGAATTCTCACTGATTGCCG
The DNA here is from genome assembly GCF_009789555.1 of Stutzerimonas stutzeri. Lineage (NCBI taxonomy): Bacteria > Pseudomonadati > Pseudomonadota > Gammaproteobacteria > Pseudomonadales > Pseudomonadaceae > Stutzerimonas > Stutzerimonas stutzeri. The sequence goes on along the minus strand of NZ_CP046902.1, from coordinate 3,043,830 downwards.
AGCGTGAGTAGCTGCCGGCTAGGGCCAGCGTCGGATAACGGGGCGCATCGGCCAACCCCAGCTGAGCACGGCTTTCCTCGACACGCAGCGCAGCCGTCTGGATATCCAGGCTCTGGCCAAGCTCCGACTCGAGTGCCGATAGCGTGGAGTCATTGAACAACTCCCACCAGCGAACGGGCGTCTGTGATTCGCTCAGAGCAGATTGGTCGTCAACCTGTGCTTGATAGGACGCCAGCGCTGCGGATGGATCAATGGACGGCAACTGGACCGCTGTTACGCTCGCGCAGCCCACCAGCAGGGTGGACGCCAAGGCAAGGAATATCCGGGCGAAACAAAGGCACGACGCAGCTTTCATTCGTATTCTCAAGCAGAGGCAAAGCGGGCAGGTCTCAATCATCGGTACGGCTTTGGAGCGAGGAGGCAAGCGATAAGATGGCGTGGAAACCGATCGGTATTCTAATTAGCTAAAAAACATTCAGTCAAATAATTAATGGCTAATCTATTGGGATTAAGCTTTGCGAGCGGAAGATACCGGCCGGTATACTTCAGCAAAACAACAGACCAGATTTTTCTATGAGCAAGCCTGACATTCAGTTCGACAAATCCGTCGCAATTCTCGATGCTGCGACGACTGTGTTCCTGACCCACGGCTTCAGCGCTGCGACTACCGATATGATTCAGCGCGAAGCAGGCGTTTCGAAGAAGACGATGTATGGATGCTTTCCGAGCAAAGAGGCCATGTTTGTCGCGGTGATCGAACGTCAATGCGCGTCGATGGCATCAACCATCCATGCGATACAGCCAGCCCCGGGGGATATCAGGAAAACCCTGGAGGACATAGGGCGGGCCTATCTCGACATCGTGCTGGCTGAGGTCGGGGTGGCGCTTTTCCGCGTGGTCGTGGCTGAGGCGCCGCGTTTTCCAGATGCCGGTCGCAGGTTTTACCTGGCCGGCCCCAAAGTCGTCATTGCGATGGTGTCGGAGCGTCTAAGTGAAGCCTCGCAAGCGGGTGAAGTTGACGTCCATGCTATCGGTGTAGAGGCGGCTGCTGCGCTGTTTATCAGCATGGTCCGCACCGAAGGGCAGATGGAATGCCTGCTGCATCCCGGTACACGGCCTTCTGCAGAGCAGCTGGACCGTTGGGTGCGATTAGCAGTAGATGCATTTGTCGGAAGGTTCGCCGTCCGAAATCAAACAGCTGGCGGACACTAACTGGTATTGCTGCCACGGCCTCTCGCCGCAGAACATACGCGCCACATGTGGAAGCTGCGGCCACTAGGGCCACGAGACTGACAAAGGCTCGAACCTCATGCGACCCTTGCCACGGTTGGCCACTCGCCACGTCAGGCGGGAGTCAACACAGACTCCAACCATCGGACAAAATCAGTCACTTCTTCGGCTGTTATCTCATGGCCCATGTCATACAGGTGCGTTTCGTGCCGTACGTCCAGTTGGGTCAACCAAGAATCAGCTTTCTCTGCCCAAGATACGGGGAGTTTATTGTCTGCACGGCCATGGGCGACAAACGCCGACAGAGAACGCAACGCCTGCGAACTCGCAATATAGGGCTTCAGCTCCGGCAGAATCCGGCCGCTGAGCAAGCCAAAGCCAGCCACGCAATGCGGGGCACTGAGCCCTACACTGGAACTGAGAATGCCGCCCTGGCTAAAGCCAGCGATCACGGTGGGCAGCTTAGGTAGCGCTTCTATAAAATTCACCAGGCATTGGCGACTGGCTTCGGCTTGCTCTTCGTTGATAACCGGGCCGGTGCTGGCGAAACTTACTTGAAACCAAGCGAATCCTTCAGCCGCGATCTGCAGTCGGCTACGTACCAGCAGGACTTCGACGTCGTCGGGGATGGAGTTGGAAAGGCCGGCGAGGTTGGTTTCATTACCGCCGACACCGTGCAACAGCAGCAAACGCGCGCGAGGTGTGGTCGTCCCGATCAAGCGGCGAAACAAAAGACCGGATTGCGGCTCTTCTTGAAGCTCTGGCATCGCCAATGGGTTACTCATACCTGAGTGCCTTCCTGGGTGAGAGATACCGTGGATGGGGTGCGGAACAAGTAGCTGTCCATTGCGAGTACACCGTGGGCGATTCCGCCTTCCAGTACCTCCATTTCGTAGTGCTCGCCGGCGGCGCCAAGCGCCAGGAATAGCGGCATCAAATGCTCGTCACTTGGGTGTGCACGCTCGGCGTCAGGTGCGTTTCGACGGTAGTCGAAGAGCGCTGGCATATCAGCGGCGCGCAATGCCTGACTGAACCAGTCGGCAAAATTCTTCACATATTCGGCCGGATCACCGTCGTAACCGCGGAACTCATAAAGGTTATGCGTCAGGCTTCCAGAACCAATGATCAAGATTCCCTGTTCACGCAACGGCTTGAGCGCCTGGCCAAGTTGCCAAGCGTCAACAGGAGTGAGCGGATAGGGCATGGAAACCTGAACCACCGGGATATCAGCGTCCGGCATCAAGTACAGCAGGGGTACCCAGGCACCATGATCCAAGCCCCGGTTTGACTCGGTGCTCGCTGAAATTCCCGCGCTGTTTAGCAGACTATTTATCTGCTCGGCCAACGCGGGATTGCCGGGGGCCGGGTAATGCAGGCGATAAAGCGCCTCAGGGAACCCACCGAAGTCATGAATAGTTCCAGGAGTCTGGCTGCTGCCAACACGTACGCCGCCGCGTGTCATCCAATGAGGGGAGACGATCACAATTGCGGTAGGGCGTGGCAACGCTCGTCCAACCTCAGTCAAGCGCGCGCCGGCCTTGCCGGGTTCAATAGCAAAGGTCGGGGCGCCGTGGGAAACGAATAGCACTGGGTACGCCTGGCTCATATTTGTAGTCCTGATGAGATGAGAGGCCGCAGCAGCAGAGGATTTGGTACTTACCTATGTCGTGCTGGTCCGGCTCGGGATGGACGAAAGTCTATAGAGCCGAGCGAAGAGATAAAGTCGCCGTAACTCAACAAACTGTTCCTAGAATTGGAACATTGAAGATGTCTGCCGTAATGCCTGGCTTATGCAGGCAGTTTAGAATTCGAGCCTTATATGCGGCATGACTGCGGTGACCGTAGCGCTGATTTCTACCTACTGGAGAACCCAGGTGCGTTTTTCGCTTGGTTCTACTTGGTTAGCATGGTGTACGCCTGCTTCCCCGCACCCCTCGTTTGGGGTCCTTTGCCGCTCCAGTAGATAGCCCCATGCCATTAAGAAGCTCGTCACTGACACCAATTCTGGTCGCCTGTTGCCTTGGCTTTCTTGTGGTTCAGCTTGATGTCAGCGTAGTGAATGTGGGGTTGGGCGCCCTTAAAGAGGCGTTCGGTACTGACCTCACCGGATTGCAGTGGGTCATCAATAGCTATGCGTTGATCTTTTCCGCTCTGCTTATTCTTGGCGGCGCTTGCGGTGATAAATGGGGAGCCAAATCCACTTTCACCGCAGGCTTTGCAACGTTCACCCTGGGGTCTATCGGTTGCGGCCTATCCGATAGCATGACGATGCTCGTCGCCATGAGAATGCTGCAGGGGGTGGGGGCCGCCTTCCTGGTTCCAACCTCGCTCACGCTCATTCGCTTGTCCTTCGCTAATCCTGACCATCGAAGATCAGCGGTTGCCCTGTGGGGCGCTTGCGGGGGGATCGCCTTAGCAGCTGGTCCAGTAATCGGTGGCCTGCTGATCGATTTTCTAGGTTGGCGCAGCGTTTTTTTGATCAATGTGCCCATAGGGATTTTGGCAATTGTCCTGATTAGCCGCTATGCACCTGCATCGCCTCGTATGGACAAAAAAGTTGATGCAGGCGGCCAGGTGAGCATCGCAGTAAGCCTGGCAGCCCTGACCTACGCATTAACCGAATCCAGTGGCCAAGGCTGGACGGCGCTAACCTTATCGTCGCTAGTAGGCGCAGCGTTTTTCCTGCTGGTGTTCGTGCTTGTTGAGCGACACGTAAAAGCGCCAATGCTGCCCGCGCACCTCGCCAAAAACAGAGTATTGGTGAGCATGTCGTTGGCCGGAGCGGTGATCAATCTGACGTTCTACGGCACGGTGTTCGTTTTCAGTATCTATTTCCAAACGATACTTCACTACGATGCCTTCAAAACCGGATTGTCGTTCGTTCCTTTGACCGCGGTGCTGACGCTGTCGACCCTGATGTCGTCGCGGATTGCTCGGACAATCAGCGCGCGGCGCATCATCATCACCGGTTTCATTATTCAGGTCATTGGCTTCCTCGCGCTCTCGCAGATCGGTACACAACCGTCGTTTTGGATACTCAACGGCGCGCTGATGCTGGTCGGAATAGGCAGCGCATGCTCAGTCCCGTCTATCACAAACTCGATGTTGGCTGCGGTCACTAGGCACGATGCGGGGATTGCGTCCGGTCTAATGGCTTCTGCCAGGCAACTCGGCGGGGTCATTGGAGTGGCGGTATTCGGCACTATGATTGCCACTACCGACGCTGAGAGCTTCGCTAAAGGCATGTCGAACGCAATGCTGCTTTCAGCGCTGACGCTGGTGGTGTGCATAGGCGCTATTTTATTGCTGACCCGTCATCCAGTGGCTGCTCTGGATGCTGAGCAGGCAGTGCGCCGGGACTCATAGGGATAGCCCGCCGGCATCGGTTAAAACCAGCCCGTTTTTATCGGTTGAGCGCGGCTATGGCGAGTAAGTGTGGCCATGTAGTTTCAGCAGCTCATCAACCAGATAACGGATTTTTGGCCGCAGGTGATTACTTTTCGACCACAAGGCATGGACCTCTACGGGGGTAGGCTCGAACGATTCGAGCAGCGGCAAAACTGCGCGCGCTTCGATATCTTTTTCAAACAGGCATAACGGCATCTGGCAGATCCCGAGGCCCGCTCGAGTAGCCTCGATCATGGCTTCCGCATCGTCAAACTGGTATGTCGGTGGGGGCGAGAACTTCACCGCCTGCCCCCCACGACTCATTTTCCACGGCATCAGACTTCCGCGGCGATACCCTACGATAGCGCGATGCTCAGCCATGTCTTCCAATGTCAACGGCGTGCCATTTTCTTCGAGGTAGCCCGGCGATGCACAGGTCACCCACCGGTGTGCGGTAAGCCGTCTGGCGACTAATCCAGGAACGCTGTCGACGCTGCCAAAGCGAATGGCTAGATCGATGCCTTCGTCGGTCAAGTCCACCAGTTGGTCGCTGAAGGTCAGAGTCAGCTGCAATTGCGGGAAGCGCTTGCTCATCTCCAGCAGAACCGGCAATACCACCTGCTTACCGAAGGCAACCGGTAAATCCACGCGCAGACGCCCGGCCGGTACGCCGAGCCTGTTGCCGAGGTTGCTCTCGGTGGCCTTGATCTCCTCCAGCGCCGCGGACCATACCGTGAAGTAGGCTTCGCCGTCGGGGGAGAGGGAGAGTCGTCTCGTCGACCGATAAAACAAGCTAGCACCCACTCTCGCCTCCAAGCGGGCGATCGCCTTTCCCACCGCGGACTTGGAGAGGCCCAGACGCTCGGCTGCCTCGGTGAACGTCGCAGAACGAGCAGTAGCTAGGAAAATGTGGATGCCGCTGAACGAGTCTTCTGAGGTCATTGCAATTTCCTGGTAGCTTGAAATGCTACCTATATGTGATTTGCAGGCTGTTTATCGACGTGGGGCTCTACCTTAGCATGATGTCCAACCTAGCGGCGCTCTCGTATTCCAAGCGTAGCGTCAGCTTTTTTAACGACGTGAGGACAGACCATGAAAGACGAAGTCATCAACATTTTTACCCTCAGCCTGGCACCCGAGAAATTCCAAGAGTTCAAGCAGCTGGTTACTAAAATCGTCGCAGCGACGAGCAAAGAGCCTGGCACCCTAATGTACGAGTACAGCGTCAATGACGACCACACAGTTGTGCACATCATCGAGCGTTACCGAGCGGACGCGGTTGTAAGCCATATCGAAGAGACCTTCGCACCTTTCGGCGAGAAGTTTCTCGAGCTAGTAACGATCACCAGCCTTCTGGTTTATGGCACTCCGGACGAGCCTACCCGTAAGCACCTGGACGCTTTCGGAGCGGTCTACATGAATTCATTCGATGGCTTTACCCGTAGCTGAGGCCGTGTTTCCCATAGCCAGTGGCTGGGGCTTCAAATTTATAGATAGGCCAAATCGACCTACCCGGCGAGAGCCGGCGTTATAGGGAGCGAGTATGCACATCAATCTTTCTGGCAAGACCGCACTGATTACCGCCTCTACAGGTGGCATTGGCTTTGCCATTGCGAAAGGTCTGGCGCTGGCGGGCGCCGAGATCATCATCAACGGCCGTAGCGACAGCTCAGTGGAAAAAGCTTTGGCGCGCCTGCGCGAAGCTGCACCACAGGCAAAACTCAGCGGTATCGCTGCGGATCTTGGCAATGCCGAGGGCGCGGACGCTCTCATCGCAGCGCTGCCAACGGTAGATATCTTGGTCAACAACGCCGGTATTTATGGTTTGGCAGATTTCTTCGAGGCCGATGACGATTGCTGGGATGACTACTGGCAGACCAATGTGATGTCGGGCGTGCGCCTCAGCCGCGCGCTGGTGCCGGCTATGGTCAAACGGGGTTGGGGCAGGGTGGTGTTTATCTCCTCTGAGTCAGCCCGCAATGTGCCTGCCGATATGGTTCATTACGGCGTATCGAAGACTGCTCAATTGTCGTTGTCTCGCGGTTTGGCCAAGCGCGTGGCGGGTAGCGGTGTGACGGTCAACAGTGTGTTGCCAGGACCCACGCTCTCGGACGGGCTGGCCGACATGCTTGAGGAAGAGCGCGCCCGATCCGGAAAAACTTTGGAGGCCGTCGCGGCGGAGTTCGTGATGAGCCACCGCCCGACTTCGTTGATACAGCGCGCGGCAACCGTAGACGAAGTCGCCAACATGGTGGTTTATGTCTGCTCCACCCAAGCTTCAGCCACCAGCGGCGCTGCGCTGCGTGTCGATGGAGGGGTGGTAGACGATATCCTCTGACGCATTGCCACGTGCTGGCTGCGGAGAGCGACCTCAGTGCGCCCTCCGCAGAGCTGTCAGCGAGTCAGCAGGTCCTCTATCGATTCGGCGGCAAGTTGATAGGAGCGGCAACGCGCAACCGGATCGTAGATGCGCGCATCAATCATCAGTTCGTCCACGCCAGTGGTGGAGATGAACTCCCGCAGCCACGCACCCACCTCCTGCTTGTCACCGATAGCGGTATACGCCATGGCCTGATCCAGTCCCTGCCGATCCCTGTGAGTGATCTGTGCCAGGTAACCTTCCTCTGGAACCGGTAGAAGCGCTGGGCGACCGGCGTGAAGCTCAACCACCCACTGTTGATGGGAGCTGGCCAGGTAATGCGCCTCGGCGCGGGTATCGGCCGCAATCACGTTGACCCCTGCCATCGCGTAGGGCTTGTCCAGGTAAACGGAAGGGCGGAAATTTTCCCGGTAATGCGCCAGTGCGCGCATCAGCATCTGAGGGGCGAAGTGTGAGGCAAAGGCGTACGGCAGGCCCATTCGGGCAGCCAGATCGGCGCCTTGCAGGCTGGAGCCCAATACCCAGACCGGCACATCATGCTGGCCAGGCAGCGCGCGTACCGGTTCCTTGCCGTTGTCCTCCAGGTAATCAAGTACTCGCTGTACATCCTGAGGGAAGTCCCGCTCCTGGCTGATACCGCGAATGGCGCGTACGGTCGGCCCGCCACTGCCTGGGGCACGACCGACGCCAAGGTCGATGCGGCCGGGGAATAACGTGTGCAAGGTGCCAAACTGTTCGGCCACGATCAGTGGTGAATGATTGGGCAGCATTACGCCGCCAGCGCCTACGCGCAGCGCGCTGGTTGCCGCCGCCAGGTGTTGAATGATCAGCGGTGTGGCCATCGAACCGATGCCCGGCAGATCATGGTGCTCGGCTATCCAGTAGCGGTTGTAGCCATGCTGTTCAACATGGAGCGCCAGTTGACGAGCGCCATCAAGGGTATCGGCAAAGCTTTTGCCTTCGCCGATCATCATTAGATCAAGCACGGACAGTGCAGTCATAGGAACTCCAGTTCGATAAAGCGCGAGCGCTGCGTCAACCGCAGCGGCGCGCAGGGTTAACGGTTAAGCGGGAGGTTCGCCCAGCTTGGGTGAGTTTCCAGGCGCTGCTGGATACCGCGCATGGCCTGTAGGGAACGTTGCAATTTCAGGTAAACGTCGCCGCCGTAATCCCAGCCGAGCACGCCGATTCGTCCGGCGTAGCCCATGCGTGACAAAGCGCTCAGCAGGGCGAAATTATCCAGCTCGCCCCGATCGGGCGGCTCCATGGTGGCCACGTCGCCCCAACCTAGCGGCGAGAGCGCCGAACCCGACGTGGTGACCTGCATGAGCCAAGGACGCATGGCATCCAGCCGGCCCTGCAAATCACCTTCCTGGCTGGCGTACCAGTGGTAGCCGTTGAACACTGCGCCCAGCTGCGGATGGCTGTAGTAGTTGCACAGCTCCACGACCTGAGAGGTGGTTTGCGTGACGTGGTTGCGGTGCGGATAGAGGGCCAAGCGCAGACCGCGGCGTTCGACGATAGGCAACAAGCTGTCGATCACCTTCAAAATCGCCGGCACGCCGTTGACCGAGGTTTGCACCGCCAGCTCGATGAGCTCCACGCCGTCGACCGACGCGACGAGCCGCCGAACCAAATCATCGTTGCGCCCTTCATGCAGCACCAGGTACAGCGCAGCGATATCCAGGCCGTGTTTCGCTTTGACGTGCTTCAGTTGCGATAGGTCGGTAAGCGGTTGCCCGCCCCAGGCCGCAACGGTAATGGCGTCGTAGCCAACCTCCGCGACCATCTCGCACTGGGCCTGGAAGCTATAGACGCCCATGGACGTGTAGAAGAACGAGTCCAGGGCATGGATTGGGTTTCTCATCGGCTCATCCATTACTGCGGCTTCAACGGGGGAAATCCGTCATTAGCGCCCAATGAGGATTGCGCACCAGGCGCTGCTCCATGGAACGGAAGGCGGTGAGCGAGCGATGGAGATTGCCATGCACATCGCCGCCCATGCTTTCCCAGCCGAGGAAACCTACATGCCCTGTATAGCCGCGACGTTCGAGCGCGCCCATCAACACGAAGTTGTCCATTTCACCCTCATCAAGCGGCTCGATGGTCGCCGCGCCACCCCAGCCCAACGGCGAGAGCCGGCAGCCGGCGATGTTTACCCGTTTAAGCCAGGGCCAAAGTGCGTCCAGACGCTGCTCCAGCTCGCCTTCCTGGTTGGCGAACCAGTGATAGCCATTGAACACAATGCCCAGGCGCGGGTGGTTGAAGAGCTCGCACAGCTGCACCGCTTCGGTAGTAGTCTGCATGCCGTAGCGGATATGGGGGTACAGCGCGATTTGCAGGTCGCGACGCTCGCAGATCGGAAGCAAGCGCTCGAGCATTCGGACATCCTGTTGCTGAACCTTGTCGCCCGAATGCAGGGCCAGTTCGATCGTGCTGCAGCCTTCGATGGACTCGAACAGGGTGATCAACCAGTCCTCCAGTCCCTGGCGGTAGATCGCATAAATGCCGCCGACATCGAGCCCCCAATCTGATTTAACTTTGGGCAGCTCTTTGAGCTCCGGGCTCCAGGACGAAACGGTCATGCCCTGGTACCCAAGTTCGGCGAGCATTTCGCACTGTACCGCCAGTGGGTAGGTGCCGAGCTTGGTCTGGAAAATGAAATCCATGGCGTGAGCTGCGTGTGGCATGTCAACGACTCCGTTGTGCGGATGGGGGCGTCAGGGACGGCGCCAGGCTGGGGAAATGCGGCAGGATGTACTCGCCCATCTCGTCGATGACCTCTGAGGCGGGGCGGCGCTGCGGCTTGAAGTTCAAGGCTACATGCGCGACGCCCTGATCCTGCTGGCGACGCCACAGGTCGATCAGGGTGTTGCGCCCGGCTCGCATCACGCGGCCGGGTTGCAGGCGTAGGTCAGGGTCGGCGTCCAGATCGAAGAAGGTGCCGTAGCCGTAGGGCTTGAAGGGTTGCCCCTGGCTTGCCAGGTGCCAGCGGTTGACGATGTCGGGAATCTTCGCCGGATCGGTGAGGTACCACAGCACGCCGTCGGTGTTCTGTGCGATCCAATCCATGGTCTGGCCCGCCATGCCCACAACCACCGTCGGCAGGCGCGGTGCCGCTGGCTTCGGTACCAGATCCAGGTTGCCGGTCAGTTCACCGTAGTAGGCCGAGCCATGAACGGGCCAGGCGCGCTCGGTGGCGGCACGCACCACCGCCAGGGCATCGCGGAAGCGCTCGGCGCGGTTATCGAAGTCACTGCCGAATGCCGGGTATTCGATCGGTCGATCGCCGGTGGCCAGGCCGAGAATGAAACGGCCACCCAGTAACTGGTCCACGCTGGCGGCTTGCTTGGCGACAATCAAAGGGTCGCGCAGCGGAAGAACGATGCCGGCGGTGCCGATGGCGATGTTTTCCGTGATGGCGGCCAGGTAACCGGCGTACACCATAGGGTCGATTATCTGGCCGACGTCACCGAAGTTGGGATCGTAGAACGGCACGTCCCGCAGCCAGATGGCCGAAAAGCCGGCCTGGTCGACTTTGCGCGCCACGGTGCCATGGTTCGCCAGGGTGGGGCCGGGGCTGTCGGGGTAGCTTTCCACTGGTGCGATAAAACCGAAAGTGAGATGCCCAGGTTGGAACACGCGGGCATACCCGCGGTGATCGGCAAGCTCCTTGGGTAATGCTGGATAGGAGGCGGTGGGCGGCATGAAGACCTCGCAAAAAGAACGAGCGACCCACGGCAATGCGGCCGCGGATCGGGATGCCGGGGACTATAGGCGTCCGGAAACAAAAGAAAAATAAGCTAGAATTCCGAACATTAAGGAGCAGAAGGATGTAATCCATGAGTGCCAAAATGGACCAGCTTGGTGCGCTGTCCGCTTTTGTTCACGCCGCCGATGCGCGCAGCTTCACCGAGGCGGGGCGACGCTTGGAGGTGTCTTCATCGGCAATCGGAAAGGCCGTAACCCGTCTTGAGGAGCGCCTTGGGGTGCGGCTTTTCCATCGCTCAACTCGGGCAATCACCCTTACCGCCGAGGGCGCGTTATTCCTGGAGCGCTGTCACCGCATCTTTGCCGAGTTAGAAGTGGCGGAGCGCGAACTGACACAAGCAGCCGGCAATCCACAGGGCAAGCTACGCATCAGCTTGCCGCAACTAGGCATGCGCTTGATGCCGCATCTCATAGCCTTCCAACAGGCGTATCCCGCGGTAGAGCTGGAGTTGGATTTCAGCGACCGCCTGGTAAATGTGATCGAAGAAGGCTTCGATGCAGTGATGCGCATCGGCGAAGTTCAGGACTCACGCTTGATGATGCGCAGGCTCAATGGCTTCAGCCACCGGCTGGTCGCCACGCCGAACTATCTCGAGCATCGTGGCACGCCCACGGTTCCTGCGGACCTGGCAGCGCACGCCTGCCTTCACTACCGCTACCCGTCTAGCGGCAAGCTGGACGCATGGCCACTGTTCGTCGACGACAAATACCTGAACCTGGATCTCCCGCAGACCGCCGTCACCAATGCGGTGGACCCCCTGCTGGCGATGGCTGAAGCCGGGCAGGGCATTGCGTGCCTGCCGGACTTCATCGTGGCTGAGGCCATCGAGCAACAACGTTTGGTCCCGTTGTTGGATAGCTATATCCAGGACCGACGTACGCTCAGCATTCTGTGGCCCTCTAGTCGTCAACCGCTGCCGAAGATCAAGGCCTTCGTGGACTTCATTGCGGCGCGGTTGGCATCCGGCTGAGGTCAAAAAGCAACCGCGCGCCTATCAGCCTGTGCTGACGTGTATATGTTGGCTACTACCATAGGCGCCATCATGGGCTGCGTGTTTCCAACGGCCCAAACGTCCTTGCGTATTAAGGTCCAGCCAGTAGCGGCGCGGCAGAGGTAGTGAGCAGCCCCAAGAGGAGCTGCCATGCTTAAGTTTCTGTAGTGAGGGTAACGTTATGACGACACCTGAAAGCTGGCGAGTCATCTTGCATTCGTTACTGGCCGCTATAGCGACCGCTCGTAAGCATTAGCTCGCCGACGTAGCAAGCGGGGTTTGCGACGGTAATGATTGAGTGGCGGCTCGGCTGGTATGCGTTTGTCACAGATGATCGGCCAGCACTTGGGAGCATCTGAGTTCACTCCTGTCATAATGCGGTACGCACTGTAAACGAATTCATCATTCGCAACGGATCGGGGCCGCCTTCCGATTGTGGGGCTTGGTAGGTGCCTGTCGATTGATTTACTGAGTCAGTTCCAAGCTCCGGTCTGATTGATGATCGGCTGCGGAATGCTATTCATCATTCGGAATACTGTTCACGCTTCGCAGGTTTGCTAGGGAACAGTGCTCTGCTGATAAAGCGTGCGGTTTGATTCAGGGCTTCCCCCATAATTTCCAGTTCCGCTCGCGTGTGCTGCGCCTCGATCCCAATGCCTGAAATCACAAAACGGGGCTGGTCGTGTTGGTCGGCAATCGCGCTGGCCACCAGGCTCACCCCTCTATAGAGATTGCCCTCGTCGATGGCCCAGCCGGTATCGAGCGACGTCCTAGCATCTTTGGCATAGGTTGCGAACGGAGGTGGGTTCTCCCAGTGCAGGCGTGCGAATCGCCGGCGGAGCTCGTCTTTCGGGAGATTTCGTAAACCCGCGATGCAGCGGCCGCCGGCGCCGATGAGTTCCGGTAGCCGCGAGTTCAGCCGAACATCAACATGCGCTGAGTTTGGTATCGCACGCGACATGGCCATGATGTGGTTATCCCCGGTCACCTGCCAGAGGACCACAAGGATTCGATGATTCAGGCTCAGGCGCTCGAGTTCGGGCTGAATCAGGTCGGTATAGCTATAGCCGATGAAGCTAACCGCTAGCTCCGAGAGGCCAAGTCCTAGTCGGTAGGACTTATTGGTCCCGTCAAAAGACACCAATTGTTCGTTCGTCAGCGTTCGCAGGATGTTGAACGTGGTGCTTGCGCTGATCCCAGTTGCGCGAGCGATTGTCGCGACCCCCTCAGCATCGGCGCTGTGGGCGAGATGGCGCAGGATCTGGATTGCATTGACGACGGCGCCTACGTCCTTGCTGCCGGGGCGGTTTTTTTGAGTATCGCTATCTACTGTTTCCATATTCACTATTCGGATTGACATTCAGTATTCGGAATGTATGCTGAATTTCGAGTCTTGCATACGGCGCCTTGGATTTTTCACGGCGACATAGTAGGGGCATCGCTCCGAATAACAACAATCTGGAGGACGGCCATGATAGGTCCGCTCACAGCTTCCGGCGAAGTTGGCCCCGAAGCACGCTATCTATCCTTTCTCGCTGAGGGCCGATTCATGCTTCAGCGCAGTCGTTCTAGCGGTAAGTACGTGTTCTATCCGCGCGTGGCAATACCCGTTACCGGTGAGACCGATCTCGAATGGGTGGAGGCCAGCGGTCTGGGTACGGTTTATGCGATTACCGTGAACCGATCACGCCAGGGCAATCATAACGTTGCGCTGGTAACTCTTGATGAAGGCGTGCGGATGATGACGCGGCTTGAAGGCTGCGAGTCCGCGCCAATCGGTACTCGCGTGAAGGCTGAAATTATGATCCTCGACGACGCTCCGGCTGTCGTTTTCCGACCGCTAGCGGGGGAAACGGCATGAGCACACTTCGCGGTAAAACCGCCATCGTTGGAATTGGCTCCGCTGGAATCGGGGCTGCGCCGGGGTTCTCGGCAATCGAGTTACTTGGCCAGGCGTCGTTAGCGGCCATCGCCGATGCCGGGCTGAGTCTTGGCGACATTGACGGGATCTTCGCTGCGACGAGCTCGCATGCCTTCCCGACGCTGTCGGTGGCGGAGTATCTCGGCATCCGCCCTTCCTTCTTCGATGGCACGAACGTAGGAGGGTCGAGCTTTGAGATGCATCTCCTTCAAGCCACGCTGGCGCTAGAGGCCGGACTCTGCAACGCCGCGCTGATCTGTTACGGCTCGAACCAGCGGACCGCTGGCGGGCGCCTGGTGTCGATGAGCGAGCCGCAGTGGCACGAGACGCCTTACAAGCCTCGCCATCCGATCACCGCCTATGCCTTGGCGGCCAGCCGTTACATGCACCAGTACGGCGTCACCCGTGAAGACCTTGCCGAGGTTGCCGTGGCGGCGCGTGGCTGGGCCAATCTGAATCCGGAAGCATTTGCGCAGGGCCCGCTGAGCATCGAAGACGTGCTCAGCTCTCGAATGATCAGCGACCCACTCAGCGCAGCCGACTGTTGCCTGGTCACCGACGGAGGCGGCGCCTGCGTAATGGTGCGCGCCGATCGAGCGCGGGATCTCCCGCAGTCACCGGTCTATTTCATGGGGGCGGCAGGTGCCCAATGGCACCGGTCGATCGTGGCGATGCCGGATCTGACCGTGACTGCTGCTTCGGAGAGCGGTCCCCGGGCAATGGCTGCCGCGAACGTAGCGCATGCCGACATTGATCTGGTGATGCTCTACGACGCGTTCACCCTTAATACGTTGCTGTTTCTGGAAGACCTCGGCTTCTGCCCCAAAGGCGAGGCGCGTGAGTTCGTCCGCGGAGGACGCATCGCACCGGGCGGGGAGCTGGCCGTGAATACCAATGGCGGTGGCCTGTCGTGTGTCCATCCCGGCATGTATGGAATGTTCCTGATTATCGAGGCGGTCAGGCAGATCCGTCGGCAGGCAGGGGCCAGACAGCTGGACAAGGCTGACATCGCCTTGCTGCACGGAAATGGCGGAACGTTATCCAGCCAGGTAACAGCCGTTCTCGGAAGCGCCGCGGCGCTTTAACTCCACACTCAGCAAAGGCGTGAAAGGCAATGCAAGAGAGCAAGAACCAAGCGTCCGGGATGCGCTTCGATAGCCTGACGTCGCTACTACAGCCTCGCTCGGTGGCCGTGGTTGGCGCATCGACCGATCCTACGCGAATCGGCGGGCGGCCCGTTTCCTACATGTTGCGTCAAGGGTTCAGCGGGCGGCTGATGCCCGTCAATCCCAAACGCGAGCAGGTGCAGGGCATCCCCGCATTCGGGCATGTCGATGACCTGCCAGAGGCACCGGATACGGCGATTGTGGCGGTGCCGGCTGCGCAGGTGCTTGCGACCATCGAGGCGTTAGGGGCGAAAGGAGCGCGCAGCGCACTGATTTTCTCCTCGGGGTTCAGCGAAGTCGGGGGGGAGGGGGTCGAGCTGCAAGCGGCGCTGGTTGACGCGGCCCGTCGTTGGAACATGCGTTTGCTCGGGCCCAACACGGCCGGCGTATTCAACGCGAACCATGGATATTACGGTACGTTCGCATCCGGCCTCGAGCGTGGCTTCCCGCTGCCGGGCCGCATCGGCATTGCCTCACAGTCGGGGGCTTACGGCGCGCATCTGCTCGGATTGGCCCGGGCGCGCGGGCTCGGCACGCCCATCATGGTCGCCACCGGCAATGAGTGCGACATTACCCTGGGCGAATCGATTGGCTGGCTCGTGGAGAACCCAGACATAGATGTCGTCACAGCTTATGCCGAGTCGGTGCGAGATGTAGACAGTTTTATCGCTGCGCTGGAAGTGGCGCATCGGGCCCGCAAGCCGATCATTTTGCAGAAGGTAGGACGAAGCTCGCTGGGGCAAAGAGCTGCGCTTTCGCATACCGCGGCGCTTGTAGGTGATGACAAGGTCTTTGACGCCATCCTGGCCGACTATGCGGTTATAAGAACCAACAGCAGTGCCGAACTGCTGAATATCGCTTATGCGGCGACACGCCGGATCTATCCGGTGAACAACAGCCTCGGAATGGTCACGATCAGTGGCGGAGCCGGCATTATCGTCAGTGATGCCGCCGAGGATATCGGGCTGCCCATGCCATCGATGCCCGAAGCGTCGCAGGCCAGGCTCAAAGAGCTTCTGCCTTTCAGTTCACCGATCAATCCTGTGGATTTCACCGCTCATGTGCTGAATGATCTGGCGCTGGCGAGCCGGTTTACCGAAAGCTTGATCACGGACGGCGGCTACGCGTCGGTGCTCGCGTTTTTCAGCCAGGCCGGCACTGTTCCATCGATCGCGCCGCGACTGTGCGAGGCGTTCAAAACCGTCAAACAAGCGCACCCGGAGCGCTTGTTCGTTATCTCGCTCATCGGGGATGAGGATCAAGTCGCCCCCTACGAGGAAGCAGGCTTCGTGTTGTTCGAAGACCCTACCGAGGCGGTCACTGCGATCGCTGCGATGGGGCGCCTTGGCGATGCATTTGCCCGACCGTTGCCGGAGCCGCAAACCTTCGAGCCTATCGAACTGCCCAACGGCGCGATAAGCGAGGCTTGCGCCAAGACCCTTCTCAGCGATTTCGGCATCGCTTCCGTACCGGAGCGTGTAGTCAGCGACGCCGGCCAAGCCGAGCGCTACGCCGCTGAAATCGGTTTTCCCATTGTTATGAAGATTGCTTCCGCCGATATTCCGCACAAATCAGAGATTGGTGGCGTGCTGCTGAATGTCATGGGGGCAGCCGCGGTACGCGATGGCTTTGAAACCCTGATGGCCCGTGGTCGGGAGCGGGCGCCTGATGCCAGGCTGGATGGGGTGCTGGTGGCTCGCCAGATATCCGGCGTCGAGTGTTTCATGGGCATCAAACGAGACCCTCTTTTTGGACCCGTCGCCGTGTTTGGTCTTGGCGGGATTTTTGTAGAAGTTCTCAAGGACTTGGCGTTTCGTCGATGCCCGTTCGACCTAGCAGGCGCTCGTGAACTCATCTTGTCCATCAAGGGAGCGCCGTTGCTACTGGGTGCCCGGGGCAGGGCGCCTGTTGATATCGACGCGTTGGCCAAAATGCTGTCTGAGCTGTCGATCTTCGCCTGTCGTGCTGGTGTCCGCCTGCAGTCAGTCGATCTGAACCCGGTCTTCGCGCTGCCGACAGGCCAGGGCGCGTTTGCTGCGGACGCCGTGATTGAGACCACGGAGGTGGCCGATGCCGCTAGATCTTGAACGGCTCCTGCGCTACCCGATTCCAGACGTTAGACATCATCTGGACCGTCACAGCACGGCGTTGTACGCGCTTTCGGTAGGGCTTGGTATCGACCCGTTGGATCGCCAGTCGCTGGACTTCGTGGATTTCAATCGTCCGGGTTTTCAGGCACTTCCGTTAATGGCCGTCGTCGCGGCTTATCCGGGCTTCTGGCTTGGCAAGCCCGACACCGGCGTTGATGCGACACGCCTGGTACTTGGGGAGCAACGTGTCGAGTGGCATCGCCAGCTGCCAACGGAAGGTGAAGTGATCGGACGTACAAGGGTTACCGGAATCGTCGACAAGGGCCCAGGCAAGGGCGCATTGCTCTACAGCGACAAGGAGCTCATCGACCCGGTGCGCGACGAGTTGATAGCCGTAACGTCGAGCACTACCTTTTTACGTGGCGATGGCGGTTGCGGCACGCTCAGTGGCCCGGTGCCGACAGCCCATGTGCTCCCCGAGCGCGAGCCGGATCGTTCGGTCGATTTGGCTACCCGGCCAGAGCAGGCGCTCTACTACCGCCTCAATGGCGACGACAACCCGTTGCATGCCGACCCTGACTTCGCTTTGAAAGGCGGCTTTCAACGGCCAATCCTTCATGGACTGTGCACGTTGGGCGTGGCGTTTCATGCCCTGCTGAGCGAACTGGCCAGTTATCAATCCGCCCGCATACGTTCGTTGACCGTGCGTTTTTCAGCGCCGGTTTTTCCAGGCGAAACGATCCGAACCGAGATGTGGAACGACGGCTCCTTTCGGGCTCGCGCGGTTGAGCGAGACGTTGTGGTGCTGAGCAATGGGCATGTCGGCCTGGCGAGTCAGTCGTACTGAGCCAAGCGGACTTCAAACCACTCACTCAGAGAACAAGAACAATGAGCGTTGAACATCTTTCTCTCAGCGACAGCCCGGCGTCAGGCGACTCAGCCGTTGCTCCAGGTACCAGCGATGTCGTCCGCGGAAGTTCGGACCGTTCTGTCGAACCGGCTCGCGTAGCGGCAGACCTCGCCGTCAACAGCGGCCCTTTTCCAACCGGGCGTTACACGTTTCAGGAATTCCTTGGGCTGGAGCGCTGGGTCGATGGAGACGTCGTACGGATTCGCCTCAAGCATCGTCCCGAGTTGATGAATTACCTGGACCACTTCCACGGCGGCGTGCTGATGACGGTACTCGATGCAGCTATGGCCGGCGCCATTCGGGCGTTCACGCCCGCCAGTTCGATGGTGACCATCGAAATGTCGACCCACTTCATGGGGGCATCACGAAGCGAGCTCAATGCAGTCGGTCGCGTGATTCGGCGTACCCGGACGCTGTGCTTTTGCGCAGCGGAGATTTTCGACGAGGCGGGCACTCTGATCGCGACTGGCGCAGGCAGCTTCAAATATCGCCAGGCGCAAGAACCACAAGAAAATGGAGCACAGCCATGACCGACATCGCTGAAATCGCTCGTGAGCGAGATGAGCGCCTGCAGCTCATACGCAACAGTGCAGCGTCTCTGGTTCCGCGACACGGCGGGCTAACCCGGGTCCGGAAGCAGCGCTTTGCGAAGCAAGCCGTAGACCGGGATACATGGTCGCAGGTGTGCTCGATGGGTTGGCCTGGGTTGTGTCTGGCTGAGGAGCTGGGTGGCAGTGGTCTCGGCATGGCGGAATACGTGGCACTGCTCGAGGAGCTGGGGCAGGGCCTCTTGCCTGAGCCGTTGATCGAAGCGGGTTTGGTCGCGCCGTTACTGCCAGCCAAGGAGCGTGAAGCGCTGCTTTCGGGTGAGCTTCTGGTGCTGCCAGCCGGGATCATGTTCGAGTCGAAAGAGGCGCTGCCTTCGCTCTCTGACGGTCGGCTGACCGGTACGGTCCGGCATGTTGTTCTCGGAGGCGCCGCCGATGCCTGGCTGGTCGCCTGTGATTCAGGCCTGGCCATGGTGCATCGCTCAGCGGAGGGCGTTGACGTAATTGAAGAACCGACACAGGACGGTGGCCACCTTGCCCATTTGCGGTTTCGCGGTTCACCGGCGCGCCAGATCGACGCGCCACCCGCGGCGCTTGATAAAGCTGCCCTGGGCTGCGCCGCTTATCTGGTTGGGCTGATGGATGCAGCGTTAGAGCGTACCCGCGAATACCTGAACGTACGCCGCCAGTTCGGCCGGCCGATTGGCGGGTTCCAGGCGCTTCAGCACCGCATGGTCGATCTCAAGATCCAGGTTGAACTGGCCCGTGCAATGGTCAGCGAGGCGGCAATGGCCGTCGACGCCCATAGATCGCCAACGGAATGCGAGCGCTTGGTTTCCACGGCCAAGGTCAAGGCGGCGGAAGCGGCAATGCTCGTCACGCGACAGGCGATCCAGTTGCACGGCGGCATTGGCTATACGGATGAAGCCGACATCGGCCTATTCCTGCGCCGGGCCATGGTGCTGCTCAACGCGCATGGGTCGGTCTCCTTTCACAAGCGCCGGTACTTCAGGTTGCTCGAGTCCGAGGGCGCGTTATGAGCGATCTCCTGCTTCAGAGCACCAACGGAACCGTGCGCACGCTGTGCCTGAACAACCCGGCGCGGCGCAATGCCATGTCGCTGCCGATGCGCGTTGCGCTGCTTGCCGCTTTGGAAGATGCCGACCGCGATGCTGCGGTTCGTAGCGTGGTGATCGCCGGGTCGGCTGAAGTCTTCTGCGCGGGGGGCGACCTCAGCGGTATGAATGTCGGCAACCTGTCGGAAGGGCGAGCGCGAATGCAGCAAAATGCACGCCTGGTGCGGCAGATGACGCACATGGGCAAGCCCTTGATAGCCGCTATCGAAGGCTGGGCTGTTGGCGCGGGACTCTCGCTTGCTCTGGCGTGCGACAGCCTGGTCTGCAGTCGCACAGCACGCTTTGCAGCTTCGTTCGGGAAGGTGGGGCTGCTTCCCGATCTCGGGTTGCTGCACAGCCTGCCTGCCCGCATTGGCGTTGGTCGGGCCAAGCAGCTGCTGATGTTTGGCGACGTCGTCGATGCATCGGAAGCCTATCGGATAGGCCTGGTGGATGTGGTGTGTGACGAGGGCAAGGCCCTCGACATAGCGCTCGAACGAGCAGCCAACGTTGAACACCAGGCACCCCTGCCGTTAGCCATGACCAAAACACTGCTCGGGGATGGGATGGACCTTCTTTTGGAGCGTGAAGGCGAGCTTCAAAGCCAGCTCTTTCTGAGTGCGGACCATGCCGAAGGCAAGGCCGCGTTTCTGGCCAAGCGCGCGCCCACTTTTAGAGGACAGTGACATGACTGACTACAACTCGATGGATGACGACTCGTTTCGTCAGACCGTCCGCCAGTGGATTGCAGCAAATTATCCCGACGAGATTCGCAACCCGCCGCGCCGGCTCGGTCGAGAAGAGACCCAGGGCTGGTATCGCGCTTTGTCACGACAAGGGTGGCTGTGTCCTGGCTGGCCCGTGCAGTACGGCGGGATGGGGCTGAGCACCGGCAAGCAACTCATCATGATCGAAGAGATGGAAGGCTACGGTTGCGCTCGCCTGCCAGACAGCGGCATCACCATGCTGGGGCCGCTGCTCATTCGATACGGGACCGAGGCGCAGCGGGAGCGTTTCCTGCCGCGGATCCTCAGTGGTGAAGACATCTGGTGCCAGGGCTATAGCGAGCCCAATGCCGGCTCGGACCTGGCCAGCCTGCGTACCGAAGCGGTGCTGCGTGATGGTCACTGGATCATCAACGGCCAGAAAACCTGGACGACCATGGGCACGGACGCAAACTGGATCTTTCTGTTGGCGCGGACAGAGCGCGGCGCCAAGCCCCAGCAAGGCATCAGCTTCATTCTGGTTCCGATGGACAGCCCCGGCATTGAGGTTCGTCCAATCCTCAACCTGGAGCTGCACGGCGAGTTCAGCGAGGTCTTCTTCAACGACGTGCGTGTGCCGCAGGACCACCTCGTCGGGGAAGCCAACAAGGGCTGGGACATGGCCAAGGCCTTGCTGGGCTTCGAGCGCATCTTTCTCGGCTCTCCCAAGCAATCCACCTTTGCATTGGAGCGACTGGCGCGTCTGGCCAAGGCGTTGGGACTGTGGGGCGAGCCTGTATTTGCCGATCGGTTCACCGCTCTGCGCATGGATCTGGAATGCCACAAGGCGCTCTATTCACGCTTCGCAGAGCGACTGAGGCGCGGCGAGACGCTCGGCGCTGAGGTCTCGATGCTGAAGATATTCCAATCCGAGCTGTATCAACGCATCAGTGAGGTGGGGCTCGAAATTGCCGGCCAGGATTCGGGCCTGCTTGAACCTTTCCGGGACGACCCGGAGCTCCATCCGGCCGGGATCTTCATTCAAGCGCGCCCCACGACTATCTACGGCGGCACTAACGAGATTCAACGAAACATCTTGGCGAAGAGCCTGCTCGGCCTCGCGAGCTGAACCACGCCTAGAGCGCGTGTCGCCGACTACCCATCCATAACGAACAATAGGAAAGGGCAATGACTGAACGACTGAACGAAGGCAAGGTGGCGATCGTAACGGGCGCCGGAGGCGGCATCGGTCGCGAGCTCGCCGTAGCACTCGCTCAAAGCGGGGCGAAGGTACTGATCAACGATATTGGCGTGTCTCTTCAGGGGGCGGGCGGGTCTGCCACACCGGCCGAGGAAACCCTCGGCTTGATCCAGCAGGGCGGTGGCGAGGGGGCGATCAACACCGATAGCGTTTCCGAGTGGGACGGGGCGCAGCGAATCGTGGCAAGCGCGCTCGATGCGTTCGGCCGGCTGGATATCGTCATCAACAACGCAGGCATTCTGCGCGACGCCATTTTCCACAAGATGAGTGCCGACGATTGGCTGTCGGTCATCAATGTGCATCTCAACGGCAGTTTCTTTGTGAGCCGGGCCGCAGCCGAGCATTTCCGCGCACAGCAAAGCGGCGCCTTCGTTCACATGACCAGCACCTCGGGGCTGATCGGCAACTTTGGTCAGGCCAACTACTCGGCGGCTAAGCTCGGCATCGTCGCTCTGTCCAAGTCGATCGCGCTCGACATGCAGCGATACAACGTCCGGTCAAACTGTATTGCTCCATTTGCCTGGAGTCGCATGACGGACTCCATTCCTGCCGAGACGCCAGAGCAGAAGGCCCGTGTGGAGAAGCTTCAGCGCATGACTCCCGAGAAAAACGCCCCATTGGCCGTTTACTTGGCGTCCGATGCGGCCCGCGAGGTAAATGGTCAGGTCTTTGCGGCCCGCCACAATGAGCTGTTCCTGATGAGCCAAAGCCGACCGTTGCGCAGTGTCCACAGCGATAGTGGATGGACACCGGAGCATATTGCCGGGCATGGCATGCCGGCTTTGCGCGGTAGCTTCATGGGGCTGGACCGGAGTCCGGACGTTTTTGCATGGGACCCGATCTGAGGAGCCGCTCATGGCTGTGCTGACAACCCGCTTTACCGAAACCTTTGGCATTGAACACCCGGTCATGCAGGGCGGCATGCAGTGGGTAGCCCGCGCGGAGCTGGTAGCTGCGGTGGCCAACGCAGGAGCGCTGGGCACGCTCTCGGCGCTCACGCAGCCAAGTCCTGAGGCGCTCTACAAGGAGATCGAATGTTGCAGGCAGCTGACCGATCGGCCTTTCGCGGTCAACTTGACGGTGCTTCCGACGGTCAAGCCCGTGCCCTATGCCGAGTACCGAGCCGCGATCATCGAAGCAGGCGTAACAATTGTGGAGACCGCTGGAAGCAATCCTCAGGAACATATCGCTGACTTTCGTAGCCACGGCGTCAAGGTGATCCATAAGTGCACCTCGGTGCGGCATGCCTTGAAGGCGCAGCAGCTGGGCGCGGACGCGGTTTCAATCGATGGGTTCGAGTGCGCAGGGCATCCCGGTGAAGACGATATCCCGGGGCTTGTTCTGATTCCTGCCGCAGCCCGGCGCCTGTCCGTGCCATTGGTCGCGTCGGGCGGGTTCGCTGACGGGTACGGGCTGGTGGCTGCGCTTGCACTGGGCGCAGACGCTATCAGCATGGGTACACGGTTCATGTGTACAGAGGAAAGCCCTATCCATCACCGCATCAAAGAAAGGCTCGTTGAGGGCGATGAGCGAAGCACCGATCTGATCCTGCGAACTCTGCGCAATACGGTCCGTGTGGCGCGTAACACCGTCAGCGGAGATGTCCGCTCACGCGAGGTGGAGGGTGCTTCATTTGACGAGTTGGCACCTCTCGTTTCGGGCCTGCGTGGGCGCATGGTCTACGAGACGGGCGATCCGGACCATGGTGTCTGGTCGGCTGGGATGGTGCAGGGACTGATTGATGACGTACCGAGTTGCAGAGCACTGGTCACTCGACTCGTCGAGCAGGCCGACACGGTCATCCGCGAGCGACTTGCCGGGGCCTGCATGCGCACCCCGGCGTTCGCTTACGAGTGAAAACGATCATTCGAGCTCTCTAGCGTCTGCGCAGTGAGCAGCGATGTTGGACGCCAAGCGAGAACGCGGCGGTGCAGGATCAGGGCAAGACTTGGCCGGTGAGCTATATGCCGGCCTTCACCAAAACAACAATATTGAGGTTCAGCCATGTTCACCACGTACCCTAAATACCTCCTCGGCAGCATTCTGGCGCTCGGCAGCTTCGTAGCGGCCGTAGGCGTACAAGCACAGGAGCTGCCGAAATCCATGACATGGGGCGCCTACGATGTAGGTTCTTCAGGCTATGCCGAAGCCTCGGCCATTGCCGACGCGTTCAGCCGTAAATTCGACACGCGAATCCGCATCCAGCCGTCCGGGTCGTCGATCGGCCGATTGCAGCCGCTCGTGCACGGCCGCACCGACTATGCGTTTCTGGCAACCGAAGCCTTCTTTGCCTCTGAGGCTATCTACGACTTCGCGTCCCGCAAGTGGGGACCGCAAAACCTGTGCGCACTGGCGGGGCGACCTGCCTCCGGCGGCCTGGTAACTGCAGCCGATGCAGATATTCATTCGGTTTCGGAATTGAAGGGCAAGCGTGTGGCGTACGTTGCCGGGAATCCATCGATCAACGTAAAGCTTGATGCTTTGTTGGCCTTTGGCGGCCTGTCCGGAGCTGACGTCGAGGCGATTTCGTTTCCTACGTATGCCTCAGCCATGAGTTCACTGGCCGAAGGCAAGGCCGACGCCACCTTTACCGTAACCACGCCCAGTCAGATGTATGAGTTGGCGGAATCGCCCCGAGGGATTCGTTGGCTGGATATTCCGCCGGACGATGAAGCAGGGTGGAAGAAAATGGGAACGGTTGCGCCCATATTCTCCCCATTCGCCGAATCGGTAGGTGCCGGTCTAACCAAAGAGCACCCGGTCAACATGGTCGCGTATCGATACCCGATGGTGGTCGTTCGCTGCGACCTGGATGACAAGGATGCGTATGCCTTCATCAAGGCGCTGGACGAGACCTATGACCTGTACAGGAACGCCACTTCTGTAATGCCGCGGTGGGAGCTGAGCCAGTCCGGCGTGCCTCCGTTAGACGTTCCCTTTCACGACGGAGCCATCCGATACCTGAATGAAAAGGGCGTCTGGAGCGAAGACGCGCAGGCGTGGAACGACAAGCGCATGGCGCGCTTGGAAGCGCTTAAAACGGCTTGGAAAGGAGCCGTTCAAGAGGGCAAAGACATGTCCGACGAGGCGTTCGACACGCTTTGGCAGGCCCAGCGCACTGAGGCCATCAACAAGCTCGACTAACGGTTCGCCCGAAGAGCCTCCATCTGCTACGAGGCGGTCTCATCGCTGCCCGTAGCAGCCTCATTAAAAATTTTTGTGGATGGTGATCTCATGGCTTCGAACCTAGATGCTGACACCGCGAACGAACTGCACAGTGGGCGGCTGTCAGGGGCTGCACTCTATCTGGCCATCTTTTTGGGTGGGGCGGGCCTGCTTACAACGATAAATCAGACCTTTTCGTTGAAGCTCTTTGGCTTCCAGCCTATGGGAAATGCCTACCTTTACTATCTGATTGGCCTGTTTCTGGCCGTCGCGTTTCTTTGCTATCCCGCTCGGAAGGCCGACGCTCAACACGTGCCTTGGTACGATTGGGTCCTTGTTCCGGTTGTGCTCGGAGTGTCGCTTTATTTGGGTTACAACGGCCAAACAATCATCGAGCAAGGCTGGGACTATCAGGCGCCGTTGTTAGCGACTGCGGTTGCTTCCGTTCTGTTGGTAATTGTCCTCGAGGCGCTCCGGCGATGCGCCGGCACCGTTGTCTTTTTCGTCGCGCTACTGTTCGGCAGCTACCCGCTGTTTGCTGGATACATGCCGGGTTTTCTGTGGGGTAACGAATACTCGCTGGCAGAAACCGTGCGCGCTCATGTCATGGGTGTCGAAAGCATCATTGGTATTCCGATGCAGGTGGTGGCGAATCTGGTCATCGGATTCATCGTTTTCGGAGCGACCCTAACGGTCACCGGCGGCGGTGAGTTCTTCATGAACTTTGCTACTGCGCTGATGGGCAGGAGCCGCGGGGGTCCAGCCAAGGTGGCTGTGCTGTCCAGTGGGCTGATGGGAAGCCTGTCCGGTAGCGCGATCTCGAACATCCTCTCCACGGGACCGATCACCATCCCGACCATGAAAAGGGTGGGCTATCCGGCGCACTACGCGGCTTCGGTGGAGGCTTGCGCGTCAACGGGTGGAACGCTGATGCCGCCGGTGATGGGCGCCGTCGCCTTCATCATGGCTTCATTCCTAGGCGTTTCGTATGCCGAGGTCATGGTGGCGGCGGTACTGCCCGCCTTGTTGTTCTACGTTGTGCTCGTATTTCAGGTCGATATTTACGCCGCACGTAACGGTTTGAAAGGCCTGGAAGCGAGCGAGATACCAAGCTTATGGAGCACGCTGACGGCAGGTTGGCCTTATCTATTTAGCCTCGTTGCGCTCATCTACATGATGCTGGTCATGCGCATCGAAGCCTATGCCCCTTATTTCGCGAGCTTGGTGTTGATCGCCGTTGCGCTGTTCAAAAGACATGGGCGACTCAATGCCAAAGGTGCGCTGACGCTGCTCAAGGAATTGAGCACGAGCGTCGCCAATCTCGTTGCGATCCTGGCCGGGATCGGGCTCGTCGTCGGTGGGTTGTCCTATTCGGGGGTGGCGGGAGCGTTCGCGCGTGAGCTCCTGCTGTACGCCGACGGCAACATCGCTTTGATGCTTATTGCCGGTGCCGTGACGAGCTTCGTGCTGGGAATGGGCATGACGGTGAGTGCGGTCTACATTTTCCTGTCGATCCTGCTGGCTCCCGCGCTGGTGGAGGCCGGGCTCAATCCGCTTGCGAGCCACCTGTTCATTCTCTATTGGGGAATGATGTCCTACATCACGCCACCGGTTGCGCTGTCTGCGATCACGGCTGCCAATCTGGCAGGCGCCGGCGCGACCAAGACGAGCTTTTATGCCATGCGCATGGGGGCCGTTCTCTTCGTTCTCCCATTTCTATTCGTCATCAACCCCTCCTTGATACTTCAGGGCGCCTGGCCAGGGATCGTTCAGTCCGCACTGACAGCTGTCCTGGCAATGTGGTTATTGGCCTCTGGGTTCGAGGGTTACCTTTACCGCATCGGTCACCTTGGCATCTTCGCGCGAGCAATCGTTCTGCTTGCGGGAGGGCTGTTCATCTACCCTGAGATCTACTCCGACATGTTCGGGCTGGCGATCGTAATAACCCTGTACCTGGGGCACACGTTGTCGATTCGGCGTGAGCGTACTCGCCGTAAGCTCGCTTAGGCCGGAGGCAAACATGACCAGACTAGATAGCGCTGTACCAATCCCTCAGGCGAACATTCCGGACAGCCGCGGGCTCAACCTTTACACAGTTGATCCCGCGCTGGGCCGGTTACTCGCCGTCTACCTTACGGAATCTGAGTTCGAACAATGGCGTCCGGTCATGGAGCGGTTGGGGGCTCGTGCAGGGGGGGAGCTTGACGAGCTTGCACTCTCAGCGGATCAAAACCCGCCGGTGCTGCAGCATCGCAACCGACGGGGGGATGACCTTCAGGAGGTCCGCAAACACCCGGACTATGTTGCATTGGAGCAGGTGGCGTTTGCTGAGCTAGGGCTAGCAGCGATGAGCCATACGAAGGATGCGCCCTCGCCGTTGGTCAAATACGCGTTAACTTATCTGTTCGTGCAAGCCGAGTTTGGTTTGTGCTGTCCCGTCAGCATGACCGACTCGCTGACCAGAACGTTGCGAAAGTTCGGTGATCCCGAGCTCATTGCGCGTTATCTACCGGCGCTGACCGCTAGGGAACTGAGCGGGCTATTTCAGGGAGCGATGTTCATGACCGAGCGTGAAGCCGGCTCGGACATATCGGCGATCTCGACAACCGCCAGGTACGAGCAGGGCCAATGGAAACTCTCTGGTGAAAAGTGGTTCTGCTCCAATCCGGACGCAGATCTCGCAATGGTATTGGCTCGGCCCAAGAATGCTCCCGAGGGCATGAAAGGCGTCAGCCTGTTCCTGCTTCCCCGGGTTCAGGCCGATGGTTCTCCGAATGCCTACCGGATCGTCCGCCTCAAAGACAAGTTGGGCACGCGCTCAATGGCCAGCGGTGAGATCACTCTGGAAGGGGCGACCGCTTTTCTGATTGGTGAAATTGGCCGCGGTTTCCAGCAGATGGCCGATATGGTCAATATGTCCCGATTGTCCAACGGGGTTCGTTCGGCCGGGTTGATGCGTCGCGCCCTGACTGAATCGGTATTCATCGCCCGTTCCCGTCGGGCATTCGGTAGGCGCCTTGTCGACATGCCACTCGTTCAGCGGCAATTGATCAAGATGAGCCTGCCGACCGAGCAAGCGCGCTCCATGTTCATGCAAACCGCGACCTTGCTGGCCAAGGCAGACGCCGGGGACTCGCGCGCCCAGAAATGCTTGCGGATACTGACACCTCTGATCAAGTTCAGGGCGTGCCGCGACGCCCGCAAGGTAGCAGGCGACGCCATGGAGCTCAGGGGAGGGCTCGGTTACATCGAAGAGTGGAGCGATGCCCGTATCCTGCGCGACGCCCACCTTGGCTCGATCTGGGAAGGTACCAGCAACATCGTCGCGCTCGACGTCGTTCGAGCCTCCGTTCGCGATGAAGCGCTGATGCCTCTCTGCGAGCACCTTTCCAGCCTGCTCGCAGAATGCTCTTCACGGCTGCCGAAAGAGGGGATGAACCTCGCGTCGGAGCTTCTCGATCGCACCATAGCCGCGGTCGAGGGTGTGGCTCGCGCTGATATGTCTGCCGATATCCGCCGCGCTGCAACCGCCTTGTACAACCTGGCTAGTGCAGTCTTCATGATGTGGGAGGCGGTTCAATGTCAGGACTACCGTCGCCTGGGGCTCGCCTATCTGGTCTTGATCCATAAGCTGCTTCCAACAGACCCGTTGGCTTCGCCCGATGCTGCGCGTCGCCAAGCCGTCATTGCGCAAATAGCGGCTGAGGCCGAGATTACAGAGGATGAGGCCAATTCGCTGTTGCCATACTGAACGTAGCGTGGACGCGACCGCAGGGCGCCGTCATCGGTACATCCGTGTAGAGCGCAAAGCGCTGGAGCGGCGCGCCAAGCTATATGTTACGGATGAAAGCGGGACATCAGTGATAGGGCCAGGCAGTGGCATTGATGACCACTGCCTGGCCGGTTCAAACCGTAGTTTGCATACCAGAAACGGACACTAGACATACCTATCGCGTAGCCACGACGTACTTGAGCGGCTAAGGCGGTCATCTACTTACTCGAGGAGCGTTCGATGAAATCAAAGCCAGGATTGCGACAGATTTTGTCATCACTCTGGGAACGTAACTGGTATCACGGATGGAACATCGTTGCGGCCGCCACGCTCCTCACCTTGCTGACCGTTGGGATGCGCCTCGGCATCGGCCCGTTCTTTTTGCCGATGGCGGAAGACCTGGGGTTTAGCCGCAGTCTTCTCGCGACCATCGTCGGGATTGGCATGCTGTTCTATGGACTTGCGATGCCTCTGGCTGGCTATCTCGTTGGGCGCATTGGAACGCGCCGCGTACTGTTACTTGGCACAGCAATCGTCGTAGGCGCAACGGCCTGGACGGTTGTTGCGCGCACCCCATTCACCTTTCTCCTTTCGTTCGGTGTGCTGTTGTCCATTGGTCTTGCGTTCACCAGCCCCGTAGCCCTTACACCTGTTATTAGTCGCTGGTTTACTCGGCAGCGTGGTATGGCTTTGTTCTTCCTGTCCACTGGATCGATGGCAGGCATGGCGGTCGTTACACCATTGCTGACACTGTCAATCGAGTCATATAACTGGCAAACCAGTCTCGTCTCCTTTGCTGTTGCATTCGTGTTGATAACCGTACCGGCGGCGTTATTCATCATTCGCGATGAAGTGCCACAGAACTCGGATCTGCTACCGGCCAAAGCGGGTTCCCCGGCCTCCGCCAATGACGCTGCGGCGAGTGGACTTACATTGAATGCCGCCATGCATACGTCTCCGTTCTGGAAGATTGTGTTCGGCCTGTTCGCGTGCGGATACAGCATGAATCTATTGGGTACACATGGCGTGCCCATGCTGATGGATCACGGCTTCGATGCCATGACCAGCTCCTACGGCATCGGCCTGATCGGCCTAGTGGCGATTGCCGGGACTTTGGTGCTTGGCCGATTGTCCGATCGAGTGCCGCGTAGAAATATTCTGGCCGCCATCTACTTCATTCGGGGGTTGGGTTTCTTCGCGCTTCTGCTGGTCGGTACTCACTGGGAGCTGTACATCGCAGCCACCATTGGTGGGATAGTCTGGGCGGGCAGTATTGCAACCTCGTCGGCCATCCTTGCGGATGTATATGGCGTGCGGCTGGTTGGGGTTATGTATGGAACCGCTTACCTGGGCCATCAGGTGGGAGCGATGATCAGCTCATGGCTTGGCGGGTGGGGGTATGAGCACTTCGGTACGCACTGGGTCGCTTTTGGCAGTTCCGGCGTGCTGCTCATGTTCGCTGCAGTGGTCTCGCTTAAGCTGCCATTACCAGGTTTCAGGTTGGCGCAGCCATTGGCTGTAGCAAGAGCGTGAAGTCAGGACATCCGCACTGATCATGTGGCGCGCCCCGCGAGCCGTAGTCCTGAGCGCAACACACCCTGAGCCGCCTTTTATGCCCGCGCAGTGCACAGCTGCCGAGGCGGTTGAGAAGGGTAGCGGCACTCATCATTTGTGCCTACTAGGACGATGCTCAGCCAGCTGTTTCCCGCATATGCCTCAACCAGCCGCGCGGACCGCCTCCGACGAGAGCAGTATTTTCCGGTCGAAGGGGTCCCTACATCTCCCTCTGCACGAAACCGGCTAGCCCGTACAGATGCAACCAGGCGCCGTCACAGGCAAAGCTGGGTGACTTTCTCCACGAATGCAGAAGCAAGCGTTCCGGTGATGCAAGGATTCGAGCTGATTTCGCGGCTTTGAAGCAACCTTGTCGGATCCAGGAATACGCGGCACCCTCGGCTTATATTTGTCCCGACCAGATAGAGCAGAAGCTTTCGATGACTTGAATGGCATCAATATACGAGGAAGTCGACCGACCGCTTCTGGGCCGAAAGCTGCCCCTTTGATTTGAAACGGGTTGGTAGCTCATCCATCACGCTCAGCTTTGGCGCTAGAGCCCTAACTTGCATTGGTAGCGAGAACAAAAGTTGCGGGCTCGCTGTTCGCTCGGGTGCTTGATCTTTGTCGAACAGCTTCAGCCCGGTGAGGTTGACGTGGTCGTAGATGACGTAGATGGCAGAGCCGTCGGCTGTGGCCTTTGCTTCGGCGGCGAGTATGTCCGCGGTGCTGTCCAAGGCCACGCTGCCTTTAGCGGCGCAACAGATCTCAGCGGGATTACGACCGGGAGGCGCGTGGAGCCGGCTGACTATGGTTTGCACTGCCTCGTAGTCCAGGTCAGATGCTGCGTACGCGCGCTTGAGGTAGGATTCGCTGATCCAGGCGGCGAAAACCAGATCGGTGATATCCATGTCTTTTTTTCAGCAGGTCGTAGTCGTGCTTCATGGCCTCGACCAACTACGGCTTGATACTCGCTTCCATGTTCGAGATGCCGCCATCATTTGAAATAGAGACCTTGACGCCTGTACACCTGTTACTTATCCGGCCCGACAAATTTGGTGTCCTCGTCGCAGGGTCCAGATAAGGCGCTAACGGTTTTCGTTAAGGTAGATGAACTGCGGTAGGCGAAGACAATCATCGTTACCGGATCAGCCTGCTAAAGTATCGCTCGTCGCGCGGCGGCTCCCATGCCATGCATGAACTAACCGAAGCCGCAGTTCAGCGAACCCCGGAACCTATATCCGCTCGCTCCCGCACGGTGCGACAGCCATACCGCTGGTTGAAGAGACGCCACTGCTTGAGCTAGCTCTGGCCTGGCATCCGGAAAATAACTCACCCGCTTTGAAAGCCTTTCTTGCGGCGTTTCAGAAGCAGGGAACGGACCCGCTGTCGCAGACACAGCGGTAATCAGCTGTTCGCAGGTAGGGAGCCCTTGGTTATCGACGATTGCTCGATAACCAAGAGCGCTCCAGAGCACACTCGACGTTCCCTTGCACTGCGTTAACGCTGTGCTTCGCGGATCATGTTGCGGGCGATGATTATTTGCTGGATCTGAGTGGTGCCCTCGTACAGGCGGAACAGGCGCACGTCGCGGTAGAATCGCTCGATGGCATATTCGCTGACGTACCCGGCGCCACCATGGATCTGCACGCCTCGGTCGGCCACGCGGCCGCACATCTCGGTGGCGAACATCTTGGCACAGGATGCCTCGGTGCTGACGTTCAGGCCTTCGTCGCGCTTGCGCGCGGCATCCAGCACCATGCAGCGCGCAGCGTAAATCTCGGCCTTGCTGTCGGCCAGCATGGCCTGGATCAGCTGGAATTCGGCGATGGGCTGGCCGAACTGCTTGCGCTCGATGGCGTACTGCAGAGAGTCGGCGAGCATGCGCTCGGCGGCGCCTACGGAGAGTGCGGCGATGTGCAGACGACCTTTATCGAGCACCTTCATGGCGGTCTTGAAGCCGACGCCTTCCTTGCCACCGATCAGGTTTTCGGCCGGCACGCGAACGTTCTCGAAAATCACGTCGGCGGTATGCGCGCCTTTTTGGCCCATCTTTTGATCCCGCTTGCCGACCGTGACGCCTGGGGTTTGGGCTTCGACGATGAACGAACTGATGCCACCGGCGCCCTTGATTTCGCGGTTGGTACGAGCCATCACGGTGAAGATGCCTGCATGCGGCGCATTGGTGATAAAGCGCTTGGTACCGTTGATGACGTAGACATCACCGTCGCGAACGGCGGTGGTCTTCAGCGAGGCGGCGTCGGAGCCGGAGTCCGGCTCGGTTAGGCAGAAGGCGCTGAGGAAATCGCCAGCGGCCAGCTTGGGAAGGTACTTGGCTTTTTGCTCGTCTGTACCGTCGAGCAGGATTCCAATGGAGCCAATGCCGTTGTTGGTGCCGATGTAGGAGCGGAACGCCGGGGACGTGCGGCCCAGTTCGAAGGCAATGTTCACTTCCTCTTCCATGGTCACGCCCAGCCCCCCGAAATCCTCGGGAATGGTCAGGCCGAATAGGCCCATTTCCTTCATCTGCTCGACGATGTCCGCCGGCATCGAGTCGGTTTCGGCAACTTCGTTTTCGCGCGGGATCAACGCTTCGTTGACGAACTGGCGGATGGAATCCAGCAGGATTTGCAATGTTTCCGGATCGCGGATCATGTGTTACTCCTCGAGGGTCCGATGGTCGGACGCGTCATATCGACGAGGCACGACCCGCTTCTTCATCAGCGGGTGCTGGCCTCGATGTTGCTAACCATGTGGACCAGCCGCGGTCCGATGTCCTCTTCCAGCTTTTCGCGCGAGAGCTGAAAACTCGGGCCGCCGCAGTTGAATGCCAGCAGCCCGTGCTGCGCATGCGTCATGGGCACTGCAACTGCATTCACGTCCCGGTGCCACTCGCCGATCGACAGGCAGTAGCCGTAGTCGGCGTAGTCCCGGAAGGCCTTTTCCAGGCCTTTGCGGAGCTTGGGCCAGTCCTCGGGATGCCGGGTGCGAATACGGTCCAGTAGAAAATCGCACTCATTTTCCGGCAGCCCAGCCAGGCAGGCACGTCCCGCAGCGCTCAGATGCAAAGGCAGATGGGTACCCACTTGGCGCCGCATCGTGAGGTTGCCCTGGCCGTGCACCACGTCCAGATAAACCATCTGCAGCCGGTCCCGGGCCGCCATCGCCACCGCCGCATTTGCGTGGTTGGCCAACTGTTCCATTAGAGGATGCGCTACAGCCCGAATCGACAGATTGGAGAGCATCCCGTAGCCAAACGACATCACACCGACGTCCAGCTGGTATTTGCCTTGGGGCAGTTGCTTCAAATAACCCAGGCGCGTCAGCGTGTGAGTCAACCGGCTGACGGTCGGCCGAGGCAGGTTGGCCTTGCGGGCCAGCTCCTGATTGCTCAACACGCTTTCGCGCGGGCTGAAACAGCGCAGCAACTCCAGGCCCCGGGCCAGCGCGGTGACGAACTGGCGGTCCTTTTCCTCCTCATCGAGAGCCGATATCGGATCGAGCAGAACCCGTTCGGTCTCTAAAAGCGAGTCCTGATCCGGGGACCGATCCTTAATCCTGCGTTGCATGGTAGAGCCTCGTTTTTTATAAAATCAAGTTTTTCGAAATTGTATTCCGCATAGCGGACAGTCGGCAAGGGTTGCTTTGCCTGAACGTTTATTTTCGGTATAGACCGCTATCGCGACGGTTCCTTCGACAAAAGTCGTATGTCAGGGGGGTGACATTTAAAGAAAACAACGTTAAAACCTATCGCCCCACGAAAAAGCGAAATGCAGTTTCGCATAGCAGACATATCTGCGTGACCAATAGCGGAGCAGAGATGAGCCAACCACTCGATCCAGTCGTACTGCTGGAGTATCCCCATGACGGTGTCGCCGTCGTGCGTATCAGCCGTCCCGAAGCCAAGAACGCGCTCAATGCGAGCGTGCGTCATCAGTTGGCTGAGCACTTCCGCACGCTCGCCCGGCGTGACGATATTCGCGCCGTCGTGCTTACCGGTGGTGAGCAGTTCTTCGTCGCAGGTGCGGATATCAAGGAGTTTGCCAGCGCCTCGCCGATCGAGATGTATGGCCGTCATACCGAGCTGCTATGGGATCCGATTGCCCGCTGTCCGAAGCCGGTCATCGCCGCCGTTAATGGCTTCGCCCTGGGTGGTGGCTGCGAACTGGCGATGCACTGCGACATCATCGTGGCCGGGGAGTCGGCCCGTTTCGGTCAGCCGGAAGTCAAACTCGGTTTAATGCCCGGTGCCGGCGGCACTCAGCGTTTGATTCGCGCGGTCGGCAAGTTCCAGGCCATGCGCATCGCGCTGACCGGCTGCATGGTAAAGGCGCCCGAGGCGTTGGCCATCGGAATGGTCAGCGAAGTGGTGCCGGACGATCAGACCCTTTCGCGCGCCTTGGCCCTGGCCAGCGAAATCGCCGCGCTACCGCCACTGGCTGTGCAACAAATCAAGGAAGTGATGCTGGCCGGCGCCGATCTGCCACTGGACAGCGCGCTGACCCTGGAGCGCAAGGCGTTCCAGCTACTGTTCGATTCCGCTGATCAGAAGGAAGGCGCCGCCGCCTTTTTCGAAAAGCGCAAACCCACCTACCGCGGGGAGTAAGCATGGCTCGCTCGATTAACACCATGGGGCTGGTCGGCACCGGCGTAATGGGTGCAGGCATAGCCCAGATTGCCGCGCAGGCTGGCGTGGAAGTGCGTTTGTATGATGCCCGTGAGGGCGCAGCCGTGACTGCCCGCGACAATCTCGCGAGTACCCTAGGCAAACTGGTGGCCAAGGAAAAGATCACCCAGGCCTCCGCCGACGCTGCCGTGGCGCTGCTCAAGCCTGTCACCGCCATCGAAGAGCTCGCCGCTTGCGACATGGTGGTGGAAGCCATCGTCGAGAATCTGGATGCCAAGCGCGGCTTGCTGACTCAGCTCGAAGGCATCGTCGACGCCGAATGCATCCTGGCGACCAACACCTCGTCGCTCTCGGTGAGCGCCATCGCCACAGCCTGTCAGCATCCGCAGCGAGTCGCCGGCTTTCACTTTTTCAACCCTGTTCCATTGATGAGGGTGGTCGAAGTCATCGACGGCATCGCCACCGATCCGGCCGTCAGCGATGCCCTGCTGGACCTGGCCAGGCGCATGGGCCACACCGGTGTGCGCGCCAAGGACACCCCAGGTTTCATCGTCAACCATGCCGGCCGTGCCTACGGTACCGAAGCCCTGAAGATCCTCGGTGAGGGTGTCGCCCCGCAAGGCGATGTGGACCGCATCCTGCGCGAAGGCGCCGGTTTCCGCATGGGCCCGCTGGAGCTGTTCGACCTCACCGCGCTGGACGTTTCCCATCCGGTAATGGAATCGATCTATACCCAGTTCTACAACGACCCGCGCTACACGCCGTCCCCGCTGACCCGCCAGATGCTGGTGGCCGGCCGCGTGGGCCGCAAGGTGGGGCAGGGGTTCTACCGCTACCAGAACGGCCAGATGGTCGATGCGCCGCGACCGCAACCGGTGCCGAGCGTCGAGCAATTGCCGCCAGTGTGGGTCGCCACCGAGAGCGCAGACGATCAGCAGAAGCTGGCCGTGCTGCTCGATGCGTTGGGTGCGCAGGTGGAGGAAGGCGATCGTCCTTCCGAGCAGGCGCTGTGCCTGATTGCGCCGTACGGCGATGACGCCACCACCGCAGCCAACCGCTTCGGTGTGGATGCCGCCCGCACGGTGTGCGTGGACCTGCTGACCGATCTGTCTCGCCATCGCACTCTGATGATGACCCCGGCTACCCGTCCGGACATGCGCGCTGCCGCCCATGCGCTGTTCGCCCGCGATGGCGTGGGCGTCACCGTGATTCGCGACAGCGTCGGTTTCGTAGCGCAGCGCGTGCTGGCCATGGTGGTCAACCTAGCCTGCGACATCGCTCAGCAGCGGATCGCCAGCCCCGAGGATATTGATCAGGCCGTGCGTCTGGGCCTGGGTTATCCGCAGGGTCCGCTGGCCTGGGGCGACAGCCTCGGTCCGCGTCGCCTGCTGACCATACTCGAGCGCATGCTGAACGTGACCGGCGACCCGCGTTATCGCCCGAGCCATTGGCTGCGTCGCCGTGCCCTGCTGGGGCTATCGCTGCGCCTGGATGAGCCGTCCACCATATAACCCTTTCCTTTATAGGTATCATCATGCTGAACGCCTACATCTACGCAGGCCTGCGTACTCCCTTCGGTCGCCACGCCGGTGGTCTGGCTCCGGTTCGCCCGGATGATTTGATTGCCGACGTGATCCGCGAGCTGATTGCGCGCACCGGCGTTGACGGGGCTGCCGTTGACGACCTGATCCTCGGCAACACCAACCAGGCCGGTGAAGACAGCCGTAACATCGCCCGTCATGCCGTGCTGCTCTCCGGCCTGCCGGTCACCGTGCCCGGCCAGACCGTCAACCGCCTGTGTGCCAGTGGCCTGGCCGCGATCGTCGATGCTGCACGCGCCGTCACCTGCAACGAAGGCGAACTGTTCGTTGCAGGCGGCGTGGAAAGCATGTCGCGCGCCCCGTTCGTCATGGCCAAGGCCGAGAAGGCCTATAGCCGCGACTTCACGATGTACGACAGCACCATCGGCGCGCGCTTCCCGAACCCGAAAATCATCGAGCAGTTCGGCAACGACAGCATGCCGCAGACTGGCGACAACGTGGCCCTCGAATTTGGCATCAGCCGTGAAGAGGCCGACACCTTTGCCGCTGCCTCTCAGGCCAAGTTCGAAGCCGCGCGCCAGGCTGGTTTCTTCGCCGAGGAGATCGTGCCGGTGAGCGTGCCGACCGGTCGCAAGACCCCGCCGAGCGTGATCGCCGAGGATGAGCATCCGCGTCCGCAATCCGACATGGCCGCACTGACCAAGCTGCGCCCGCTGTTTGAAGACGGCGTGGTCACCGCGGGTAACGCCTCGGGCGTAAACGACGGTGCCGCCGCGCTGCTGATCGGCAGCCAGGCCGCTGGCGAGAAGCACGGCCTCAAGCCAATGGCACGCATCCTGTCCGCCGCCGTTGCCGGCGTCGAGCCGCGCATCATGGGCGTTGGACCGGTGGAAGCCATCAACAAGGCACTGGCCCGTGCTGGCCTGAGCCTGACCGATATGGACATCATCGAAATCAACGAAGCCTTCGCCTCGCAGGTGCTGGGCTGTCTGAAGGGCCTGCATGTGGCGTTCGACGACCCGCGCGTCAACCCGAACGGTGGCGCGATCGCCGTGGGTCATCCGCTGGGGGCTTCCGGGGCGCGCCTGGCACTGTCCACCGCGCGCGAATTGCAGCGCAGCGGCAAGCGCTACGCGGTCATCAGCCTGTGTATCGGTGTCGGCCAGGGCCTGGCCATGGTCATCGAGCGCGTCTGAGCAAAACGCCGTTTGCTCATCTGAACCAGGTCGGCGGAGTTTTGCGCCGGCCGTGTTGAAAAGGTAAGAGACATGGGTGCATTGAGTGGGATTCGGGTGCTCGACCTGAGTCGTGTATTGGCTGGCCCCTGGTGCGGCCAGGTGCTGGCCGACCTTGGCGCCGAAGTGATCAAGGTCGAACGGCCGCGTGTGGGTGATGACACCCGTGGCTGGGGCCCGCCTTACATGAAAACGCCGGATGGCGAGAACAGCATCGAGGCGTCCTATTACCAGTCCACCAACCGCAACAAGCTGTCGGTGGCTATGAACATCGCCACGCCGGAAGGTCAGGAGCTGGTGCGAGCACTGGCGGCAACCTCCGACGTGCTGATCGAGAACTACAAGGCCGGCTCGCTGGCCAAGTACGGGCTGGACTACGACAGCCTGTCGAATCTTAATCCGCGTCTGGTCTACTGCTCGATCACCGGTTTCGGTCTGACCGGCCCGCGCGCCGAAGAGCCCGGCTACGACTTCGTCATCCAGGGCATGGGCGGTCTGATGAGCATCACCGGCGAGAAGGACGGTGTGCCGGGTGCCGGCCCGCAGAAGGTGGGCGTGGCCGTGGCGGACGTAATGACCGGCCTGTATTCCACCATCGCCATTCAGGCGGCGTTGCTGGCACGTGAAAAGACTGGTCGCGGCCAGCACTGCGATATGGCGCTGCTGGATGTGCAGGTGGCGGCCCTGGGCAACCAGAGCCAGAACTACCTGAGCACCGGCAAACCGCCGGGCCGTCAGGGCAACGCCCACGTCAACATCGTGCCATATCAGGTGTTCACTGCCAGCGACATGGATTTCATCATTGCCTGTGGCAACGACACTCAGTTCGTAGCCCTGTGCGATGCCATCAGCCTGCCGGAACTGCCGCGGGACCCGCGCTTCACCAAAAACGCCGACCGCGTGCGCAACCGCGACGCCATCGTCGGGCTGCTGTCCGAGCACTTCCTCAAGGACACCGCCGACAACTGGGTCACCCGGATCCATGCGGCGAAGGTACCAGTCGGCGTGATCAACGACATCGGCCGCGCCCTGGCCGAGCCGCAGGTGCTGGCGCGCGACATGCTGGTCGATATCCCGCACGCCAAGAACCCGGACTTCAGGATGGTCGGGAGCCCGGTGAAGCTCTCGGGCACGCCGGTCGAGTACAAGCGGCCTGCGCCGATGCTCGGTGAGCACACGGAGCAGGTTCTGAAATCCGTCCTGGGGCTTTCAGCCGATGCGCTGGATGTTCTGAAAGACAAGGGGGTCATCGAGCAACTCACGTAACCCATCCAGTAACCGGTACTGGCTCACTGCCTGAGCTGGACGTAAGCCCGGTCATGTTGCGACATGCCGGGTCATCAAATACGCAACCACAAGAGAGATAATATGAACAAGTTGATGAAAATGCTGGTGGCGACAAGCGCTGCCGTGTTGCTTCCGCTGCTCGGTACGGCCGCCCAGGCTGCCGATTGGCCGTCCAAGAACATCACACTGGTCGTTCCGTACGCCGCCGGTGGCTCCACGGATATCCTGTCCCGTCGGGTGGCCGACCTTCTGGGCACGGAACTGGGTGTGAACGTTATCGTCGAGAACCGCCCGGGTGCGGGCACCACTGTTGCCACCGCGCAACTGGCCCGGGTTTCCAAGCGCGATGCCGATTACCGCGTGCTGATGGCGTCCCCGGGGCACACTGTTGGCGCGAGTCTTTATCCCCTGGCCTATGACCCGGTAAAAGACTTCCGCTTTATTCAGAACATTATTGATATCCCTAACGTCCTCGTCGTACCGGCCAAGAGCAAGTTCCAGACCTTCGAAGAGTTCGTGCAAGCCGCGAAGACCGAGCAGACCTCCTTCAGCTCGCCTGGTATCGGCAGCTCCATCCATATGTCGGGTGAACTGTTCAAAGCCAAGATCGGTGCGTCCCAGATGACCCACGTTCCGTTCCGTGGAAGTGGCGAGGCGCTTCCGGCACTGCTGTCGGGTGATGTCGACTTTTCATTCGAGAACCTGCCGACTGTCTATCCGATGATCAAGTCGGGGCAACTGCGGGTACTGGCTGTCAGCACCAGCGAGCCTTCGCCCTTCCTGCCGGACGTGCCGACCGTGCAGTCCGTTGGTGTTGAGCAGGGGCTGTCCGACTTTGCCACCTCCGCCTGGTTCGGTCTTATTGGGAGCGCCTCGATGTCCGACGAGGCCTACGGCAAGCTGCAGGCCGGCGTGCAAAACGTCATGCAAAGCCAGGCGTTCGAGGATTTCCTACCGCAGCTGGGCGCTGTCGCCGGCAAGGAATCCGGGGAAGCGTTCAAGTCCATGGTCGAGCGGGATATTAAGCAGTGGGCTGATTTGGTCGAAGCCGCCGGACTCGGCGAATAAGCCTCAATAGCTTCAAGGGGGCGTCGCCGCGCGGGACGCCTCTGCCTAACTGGATGGATTATGAAAAACACCGCCATTCGCCAGAGAGTCTCCAGGCTTGCCAGCGTCGATGCAGCTGCCGGTCTGGTTCTCATCGTGGCATCCCTTACGTTTCTGTTTTATCTGGTTCCAGCGTACATCGTTGAGCCTCGCAGGCTTCAGTCACCGCTGCTGTCGCCCCTGGTCCTTCCTCAGATCATGGGTTGGATGATTCTGTTGCTTGGTATCGGTCTGGTGCTCGGCGCGATGTTTGGCCCGAAGCGTGAGCGGGAAGAAAAATACACCAAACTGCGCGACTTGCCGCTCCATCAATGGCTGCTGCCGTTGCTGGCCTTCGCCGTTTACTACTTCGGGCTCGAGCTGCTGGGCGCGGCGGTCTGTGGCGTGCTGGCCACGATGTTGCTGTTCGTAGCCATGGGGGTCAGGCGCATTGGCATTTATCTGCTGGGTGTTGCGATGCCGATCGGTATCTGCCTGGCCTTCGACTATGGCCTGAATGTTCCCCTGCCTTACGGCTCGCTCTGGGGATATTGAGTACCCGCTTGATGAGATTATGAAATGGACCAGATGCTTGAGGTGCTCAGCCTTTTCCTGAGCGTGGAAAACATCCTGATGATCGCGGTCGGCGTGGTGATTGGCGTCGTGATCGGAGCCATACCCGGGTTGACCGCAACCATGGCGGTAGCCCTGGCGCTGCCGTTCACCTTCGGCATGGAGCCCGTCACCGCGATCCTGCTGCTGGTCGGTATTTACAAGGGCGGCATGTATGGCGGATCGATCACTGCCATTCTGATCCGCACACCGGGCTCGCCAGCGTCGGCCAGCACGCTGCTGGACGGTTACCCGATGGCGCAGAAAGGTGAAGCCAAGAAGGCACTGTCCATGGCGCTGTACGCGTCCTGTATCGCCGACTTCATCTCCAATCTGTCGCTGATCTTCCTGGCGGGTTACCTGGCCAAGCTGGCGCTGAACTTCGGGCCGCCGGAGTATTTCTGGCTGATCTGCTTCTCGCTGACCATCATCATTTCGGTTTCCGGTGATTCGGTGATGAAGGGGCTGGTCGCTGCTGCTCTAGGGGTGATCCTCGCGCTGGTTGGCATGGATCCGGTCTACGGTACCGAGCGTCTGACCTTCGACAATTACAATCTGATGGATCGTATCAACTTCATCCCGCTGTTGATTGGTCTGTTCGCCATTCCCGAGATTCTTGAGTTCTATCTGTCGCGGGCCCGGGAGCACATCCAGACCGCCGTGGCGGGTGCCGACGTGACTTGGCAGGAGCTCAAAGGCAGCATGCGCAGCATCATTCGAGGCAGCTTCATCGGTGTGATCATCGGTGCCATTCCGGGCACTGGCGCGACAGCCGCTTCGTTCATCTCCTATTCGGAGGCACGCCGCAATTCGCCCAACAGGGACAATTTCGGCAAGGGTGAAATCGAGGGTGTAGCCGCAGCCGAGGCGGGCAACAACGCGGTTGCCGGCGCGACCATGATTCCGCTGCTGTCATTGGGAATCCCCGGCGACGTGATCACCGCGATCATCCTCGGCGCTTTCATGATCCATGGACTGACTCCCGGACCGATTCTTTTCCAAGAGAACATGAATCTGATCTACGCGCTGTTCTGCGGCATCATGCTCAGCTCCGTGGTGTTGTTCGGTACCGGCAAGCTGGCGATCCGGTATTTTTCCCGGATTGCCGACGTTCCCAAGCGGATCCTGTTCCCCATCGTTTTGATGTTCTGCATCTACGGCGCCTACGCCGTGAACAACAGCACCTTCGATATCGCTGTCATGCTGGTGTTCGGCCTGGTCGGCTTCATTTTCAACCGTACCGGATTTGCCTCAGCACCGTTTCTGATCGGTTTCATCCTGGGGCCCATGCTGGAAGACAACTTCCGTCGTTCCCTGCTGATCAGCAGCAACAGTTTCGATGTGTTTATTCGTGGCCCCATCGACTGGTTCTTCATCGCGTTGACGGTGCTATCTCTGGGCTTTGCCTTGCGCCGCTACCTTCAATCACTACGCACCAATTGATCGCCGCCACCTCTGTGGTGCCTGCAATCGGAGACAATATGAAAATACTGGTAACAGTCAAACGAGTGGTCGATTACAACGTCAAGGTTCGCGTTAAGGCGGACAACTCCGGCGTCGACCTCGCCAACGTCAAGATGTCGATGAACCCCTTCTGCGAAATTGCCGTGGAAGAAGCCGTGCGCCTGAAAGAGAAGGGTGTCGCGAGCGAGATCGTCGTGGTTTCCATTGGTCCGACCGCTGCCCAGGAGCAACTGCGTACCGCGCTGGCACTGGGTGCAGATCGCGCCGTACTGGTCGAGTCGACCGAAGAGCTGAACTCCCTGGCCGTGGCCAAGCTACTCAAGGCCGTGGTCGACAAGGAACAGCCACAACTGGTGATTCTCGGCAAGCAGGCCATCGACAGCGACAACAACCAGACCGGCCAGATGCTGGGCGCACTGACCGGATTCGCTCAGGGCACCTTCGCGTCGAAAGTCGAAGTGGAAGGTGACAAGGTCAAGGTCGGGCGTGAAATCGATGGCGGCGCACAAACCGTTGCGCTGAACCTCCCGGCGATCGTCACCACCGACCTGCGTCTGAACGAGCCGCGCTATGCGTCGCTGCCGAACATCATGAAGGCCAAGAAGAAGCCGCTGGAAGTGCTGACACCCGACGCACTGGGCGTATCGACCACCTCCACTGTGAAGACGTTGAAAGTCGAAGCACCAGCTGCTCGCAGCGCAGGTATCAAGGTCAAGTCCGTGGCTGAACTGGTCGAGAAACTGAAGAACGAGGCGAAGGTAATCTAAATGACTATCCTGGTTATCGCTGAACACAACAATGCCGTTCTGGCTGCTGCGACCCTCAACACCGTGGCCGCCGCAAAAGCCATTGGCGGCGACATTCATGTGCTGGTAGCCGGCAGCAATTGCGCGGCCATTGGCGAAGCGGCTTCCAAAATCGAAGGCGTTTCCAAGGTGCTGGTTGCAGAAGATGCGGCCTACGCCAATCAATTGCCGGAAAACGTCGCGCCATTGATCGCGGGTCTGGCCAAGGATTACAGCCATGTCCTGGCGGCCGCTACTACCAACGGCAAGAACTTCCTGCCTCGCGTAGCCGCCCAGCTGGACGTTGATCAGATTTCCGAGATCATTGCGGTAGAAAGCGCTGATACCTTCAAGCGTCCGATCTATGCCGGTAATGCCATCGCGACTGTCCAGTCCAGCGCACCGATCAAGGTGATCACCGTTCGCGCGACCGGTTTCGATCCGGTCAACGCTGAAGGTGGTTCGGCTAGCGTCGAACAGGTTTCCGGCACGGGCGACGCAGGCGTTTCGTCATTCGTTGGCGAAGAACTGGCCAAATCCGATCGTCCGGAATTGACTGCTGCAAAGATTGTCGTCTCCGGTGGTCGTGGCATGCAGAATGGCGAGAACTTCAAACATCTGTATTCGCTGGCCGACAAGCTTGGCGCTGCCGTCGGCGCCTCGCGTGCGGCGGTCGACGCCGGCTTCGTACCAAATGACATGCAGGTCGGCCAGACCGGCAAGATCGTTGCGCCGCAGCTGTACATCGCGGTGGGTATCTCCGGTGCCATCCAGCACCTGGCAGGTATGAAGGACTCCAAAGTGATCGTCGCGATCAACAAGGACGAAGAAGCGCCCATCTACCAGGTTGCCGATTACGGCCTGGTAGGCGATCTGTTCGAGATTCTGCCGGAGCTGGAAAAACTCGTTTGAGTCAGAAGGGCAGCCGCCCTCGCGCTGGCTGAGCGGGAGGGTGGCATTCAACTATGGACGTCTAGTTATACGAACCCTTGCCGGGCATCTTAATGCCGTACTGATTCACGCGGCGGTAAAGAGTTGCACGGGAAATTCCCAGCTCCTGTGCAGCAAGTACCGGCTTCCAGCGATTGCGTACTAGTGTGTCGATCAGCGCTTGACGTTCCGGGTCTCCTGCTGACGTTTCCTCCCCGTTCACCGGGGCGCTGATAGCAAGCGTTACCGGCAAGTCTTCGATACCGATCACCTGGCTGGCGCACACCGCACAGGCATATCGCAGCGCATGATGCAGCTGGCGCATATTGCCGGGCCAACTGTAGTTCAACAGCATCTCCAAGGCCGCGTCACTCAGTTGGAAGCGCTCTGCGGATCGCGTGCATTCTTCGTCCAAGAGCTTATTGATCAAGGCCAGTTTATCGGTGCGCTCGCGCAATGGCGGGATATCGAAGCGCGCGC
Organism: Stutzerimonas stutzeri; assembly: GCF_009789555.1. Lineage (NCBI taxonomy): Bacteria > Pseudomonadati > Pseudomonadota > Gammaproteobacteria > Pseudomonadales > Pseudomonadaceae > Stutzerimonas > Stutzerimonas stutzeri. Next base: position 2,999,817 of record NZ_CP046902.1, on the reverse strand, counting down.
CGTTCAAGCGGAAGTACAGGTCTTCACGGAACGTACCTTGCTCGACCAGCGTCACGAGATCGCGGTGGCTGGCACACACGACCTGAATGTCGATGGCCTGTGGGCGTGAGGCGCCTAATGGCGACACTTGGCCTTCGCTCAATGCCCGCAGCAGGCGGGTCTGCAGCGTGAGCGGCATATCGCCGATCTCATCAAGAAATAGCGTGCCGCCATCGGCCTGTTGCAGCAGACCCCGCATGCCTTTACTTGATGCGCCGGTGAAGGCGCCGGCCGAATAGCCGAACAGCTCACTTTCGATCAAGTTTTCTGGTATCGCCGCACAATTGATGGCGACGAAGGGCTTGTCCTTGCGTTTGCTGGCTGCATGCAACTGCAACGCGAAGTGCTCTTTGCCAGCGCCTGTCTCACCATGAATCAATACCGGCAGCCCTCGGTCCTTGACGCGCACCGCCAGTTCAAGAGCTCGGGCAACCGTTGGATCGAGCGCTTCGACCACCTTGCCGGTTGCACGTGCGCTCGGACGGCGTCTTGGCGCTTTGAGTCGCACATGTAGGTTCAGCGCAGATAGGTAATGAACCGTGTCATCAGCGCGATCAGGAAGCCGGTCTGAAATAAAGGCTTCATCGACGGTATCCGGAATCCGGCCGTGACGCTGTAGCAGCAACCGCCGTGCGGCGGGATTGAGCGCCTGGATCACACCATCGCTATCCCATGCGAACAGGAACTGCGGTTGGCTATCGACATACCCGGGAAACGGATGCGCGCGCAACACCCAAAGATCCTGGGTGCTGTACATGAAGTACGCATTTTCGATTTCAGCGGCGCTTTGAATGACCATCTGACGGATCAGATGTTGGCTACGCCTGTCATCCGGCGAACGTATGGCGGATACGTCCAAAACGGCGAAAAGCTCGCCGGAAGGGGAAAAGACCGGGGCGGCAGAGCAGGTGTTGCCGATGAACGCTGCGCGAAAGTGATCCTGCTTGTGTACGGTGATCGGCTGCTTATCGATCAGAACCGCACATACGGCGGTGGTGCCTTCTTCGCTTTCCGTCCAGCACGTGCCGAGGTCGATGCCGGCACGTCGATACTCGCCGCGGATCGTTGAATCGATGCAGTAATCGACGGTGCATCCCAAGGTATCGGTGAGCATCACGCAATAATCGGCATCGCGCACTCGATGGTGGAGTCGACCAATCTCATTGCCCGCCAGCCTCAGGAAATCATCGATACGCTCTCGATGCTCATTGAGTTGGTGTGCTTCGAGCACTCGTGGGCCCTGCAGCGAGCCTGGATCGAGTTGGTGGTGCTGCACCGAACGGCGCCAGGAGTCGACGATGCTGCTCGGAACGGGAAGCGTCGGCGCGCTTTGGGCAGTGCGTAGCACTCTGCTCACGTGTTCCACATGAGCCTTTGAGTAACCAGAGGACATGTTACCTCCGCATGGTCAATTCTAATTTTTGTACAGCCATTTAATGCGTGTTGACCGGTGTCCACAAGCTGAATCGATTTGCGTTACAGGGTGAGACATAACGTCTCACCGTTCTCCCTTCGTCCCGCTCATCGCGAGACATAACGTCTTGATCGGCTGCGATCGCAATTCGCCTTTCGCGATGCTGGAAGCGCTCTGGAACGGTGCTTTGAGCTGATAGTTCTAAGATTGGCACCTGATTTGCTCCATCCGTCTCAGCGAACCGCCATGAGCGGTCGCATTCAACAACAATAATTAGAGGCATCTCATGAGCGAATCTACTGCTGTCGATTTTTCCCTGGTCGGCAAGGTTGCCCTGGTAACAGGCGCTGGCCGCGGTATTGGCCAAGGCATCGCCTTGAGCCTGGCAAAAGCCGGCGCTGATCTGGTACTCGCCGACTATGACCTCGGCATCGCTGAAGAAGCCGCCGCCCGTGTGCGTGCAATTGGCCGCCGCGCCATCGCCTTGCAAGTGGACGTGAGCCAACCCGACAGCGTTGGCGCAATGATCGAGCAGGTACGCGAGCACTACGGTCGCCTGGATGTAGCCGTCAACAACGCGGGCGTAGTGAGTTTGGGTAAGGTCGACGAGCTGCCAGTCAGCGAGTGGGACCGCATCATGAACATCAACGCACGCGGCGTATTCCTCTGTTGCCAGGCTGAACTGCGGCTGATGCGTGAGCACAGGTTCGGTCGCATCATCAATCTGGCATCGATCGCCGGCAAGGTCGGCTTCCCGGACCTGTCTCACTACAGCGCATCCAAATTCGCTGTCATCGGTTTTTCCAACGCATTCGCCAAAGAAGTCGCCCGTGAAGGCATCACGGTCAACGCGCTGTGCCCCGGTGTCGTGGGTACTGGCATGTGGCGCGGTGACGAGGGGCTGTCCAGCCGTTGGGCTGAGCCGGGTGAAACCGAGGAGCAATCTTGGGAGCGGCATCAGGCGGCCCTGCTACCACAAGGCGAAGCGCAAACCGTCGAGGACATGGGCCAGTTGGCGGTCTACCTCGCCTGCGCGCCTCATGTCACAGGCCAGGCAATCGCGGTGGATGGTGGCTTCTCGCTGTAAGTAAGAGCGGAGCGGGTCGGGCTGATCCGCTCACTTCACCTATCGAGTTTCGACACGCCCCCGATCTTGTTTTTGGGGGAGACGGTACCGGCTTGCCTGAAGATTCTCTTAGCGAACGAGCGATGACTTCAGGTGCACCGATCAATCAGGAGAACACAATGACAACTACAGTTCTGGCTAAACGCTCCGTTGGCACCAACGTGACCAACCTTGACGCGATCATCATCGGTGCCGGTTTTGGTGGCATCTATATGCTGAAAAAACTGCGCGACGAGCTTGGTTTGAAGGTGCGTGCCTTCGACAAGGCAGCTGGCGTTGGGGGCACCTGGTTCTGGAATCGCTATCCAGGCGCCTTGTCCGATAGTGAAACCTTCGTGTACTGCTTCTCGTGGGATCGCGAGCTTTGCCAGGAGTGGGACATCACCACCCGCTACGTCGACCAGCCGCAGATCCTGTCCTACCTGAACCATGCGGTTGATCGCCACGACCTGCGCAAGGATATCCAACTGGAAACGGCGATCACCTCGGCCGTGTTCGACGAACAAACCAACCGCTGGTCCGTCACCACTGATAATGGGCACCAGTACTCCGCCAAGTACCTGGTCACCGCGCTTGGTCTGCTGTCTGCCACCAACGTGCCGAAGATCAAGGGGATGGAGCAGTTCAAGGGCAAGATGTACCACACCGCCAATTGGCCAGCCGATGCCGTTCTGGAGGGCAAGCGCGTCGGCGTCATAGGCACGGGCTCGACCGGTTGCCAGGTGATTACGGCCATTGCGCCTACCGTTGACCATCTCACCGTGTTCCAGCGCTCCGCGCAGTACACCGTCCCTGTCGGCAATGGTCCGGTTAGCCGCGAGTACGTCGATGACATCAAGCGTAACTATGATGCGATCTGGCAACAGGTACGCTCGTCTCGCCTGGCGTTCGGTTTTGAGGAAAGCGACATCCCAACGATGAGCGTGTCGCCGGAAGAGCGTAAACAAATCTTCCAGCGTGCCTGGGACGGCGGTGGTGGATTCCGCTTCATGTTCCAGACCTTCAACGACATTGCGATCGACGAGCAAGCCAATCGGGCCGCTCAAGATTTCATTCGCGAGAAGATCGGCGAGATCGTCAAGGATCCGGAAACGGCGCGCAAGCTGATGCCGCGCGACCTCTATGCGAAACGTCCACTATGCGACAGCGGCTATTACGCCACTTTCAACCGGCCGAATGTCTCCTTGGTGGACGTCAAAGCCAACCCGATCGAGGAAATCACCGAAGCGGGCATTCGTACCGCCGATGGCGTGGAGCACGAGCTGGACGTGCTGATATTCGCCACCGGTTTCGACGCGGTGGACGGCAACTACAAACGCATCGATATCCGCGGCCGGAATGACGTCAGCATCAAGGATCACTGGAGCGAAGGGCCGTCCAGCTACCTGTCGGTGGCGACCGCCAACTTCCCCAACATGTTCATGATTCTCGGCCCGAACGGTCCGTTCACCAACCTGCCACCCACCATCGAGACAGAGGTGGAGTGGGTATCCGACATGATCGGCTTCATGGAAGAAAAAGAGCTGGCCTGCATGGAGCCCGATCCTGAATCTGAACGCCAGTGGGGCGTGACCTGCCGTGAGATCGCCGACCAGACGCTGTTCGCCAAGGCCGATTCCTGGATCTTCGGCGCCAACATTCCTGGCAAGACCAACTCCGTCTACTTCTACATGGGCGGTTTGGGCCCGTTCAGAGACATTCTCGCGTCGGTCCAGAACGAAGGCTATCGAGGCTTCAAGTTCACGAGCCTGAGCCCGTCCGGTAGCTACGCCCAAAAAGCCCAGCATTGACCGGAACATCAACGCGAAGAAAGCGCACTCGTTGCCGCCTCGCGAGGGCGAGTGCGTTCGAACGGCGCCCGTGAGGCGCCGCGTATCCGACGGAGAACATGCAGTGAACCTGAAAAAACCCGAACTGTTTCGTCAGCATGCCTATATCGACGGCGAGTGGATCGGTGCCGACAGTGCCGCCACCATCACTGTCGGCAACCCATCGACCGGCGCAGTGATTGGCCATGTTCCGCGCATGGGCGGGGCGGAAACCCGTCGCGCCATTGAAGCCGCTGATCGTGCCCTGCCTGCCTGGCGCGCCCTTTCGGCAAAAGAGCGGGCCATTACGTTACGCCGCTGGTACGAGCTGATCATCGAAAACCAGGATGACCTGGCCCGCATCATGACCCTCGAACAAGGCAAGCCCCTGGCCGAAGCGCGTGGTGAGATCGTCTTTGCGGCTTCCTATATCGAGTGGTATGCGGAGGAGGGCAAGCGCATCTACGGCGACGTGATCCCGGGTTCTGCCGACAAGCGCTTGCTGGTACTCAAGCAGCCCGTAGGGGTGTGCGCCGCCATCACGCCGTGGAATTTTCCCAGCGCCATGATCACCCGCAAGGCAGGACCTGCATTGGCCGCAGGTTGCACAATGGTGATCAAGCCGGCTTCGCAAACGCCCTTTTCGGCGCTGGCCCTGGTGGAGCTTGCCGAGCGAGCGGGTATTCCAAAAGGTGTGCTGTCGGTCGTGACCGGCTCGGCCGCCGAGATTGCCGAAGAGCTGACCAGCAACCCGGTGGTCCGCAAAATCTCTTTCACCGGCTCCACCGAGATTGGCCGCACGATCATGGAGAAGTGCAGCCATGACATCAAAAAGATATCCCTCGAGCTCGGTGGCAATGCGCCGTTTATCGTCTTTGAAGATGCCGACCTGGACGCCGCTGTAGAGGGCGTTCTTGCCTCGAAATTCCGCAACGCCGGCCAGACCTGCGTGTGTGCAAATCGCCTGTACGTACACGACAAGGTTTACGACACTTTCGTCGACAAGCTGGCCGTAGCAGTGGGCAGTTTGAAACTCGGAGATGGCATGGCCGAGGGCACCACCATTGGCCCGCTGATCGATGAGAAGGCGGTCGCCAAGGTGCGCGAGCATATCGAGGACGCCATCGAAAAGGGCGCCAAGGTGCTTCAGGGCGGTGCGGCGTATCAACTGGGAGGCAACTTTTTCCAGCCGACGATCCTGGTCGACGTGCCGGATATCGCTCGCGTATCGAAAGAGGAAACCTTCGGCCCTCTGGCTCCGGTCTTCCGCTTCTTCAATGACGCCGAAGTCATCCGCAAAGCCAACGATACCGAGTTCGGGCTGGCCGCCTATTTTTACGCGAGCGATCTGGGGCGCGTATTCCGCGTCGGCGAGGCGCTGGAGTACGGCATCGTCGGCGTGAATACCGGAATCATCAGCTCCGAAGCGGCGCCCTTTGGCGGCATCAAGGCGTCCGGCGTTGGGCGCGAGGGATCCAAGTACGGAATCGAGGATTACCTCGAAATCAAATACCTGTGTCTGGCGGGAATCTAGCTGACCTGGCTGAGCATTGAGGTCGGGCCACGCTCATCTTGCATTGATCGCTATTCCCCAAGCTGCAACGGCCCTGCCTTGCGGATTGGATAACGCTGTGTCGTAACCATAACAACAAGGACCAATCGACATGAATAACCTCTGGCGCCTGCCCGTAGGGCTAAGCCTTTTTGCATGCATCGCTTTTCCCGCTGCTGCTGCCGGCGACTCGTCCCGATGGGGTTTGGGGGACTGGGGCGGCACCCGCACTGAACTGCTCGAAAAAGGTGTGAATTTCACCATCGGCTACGTCGGTGAGGGCGCTGCCAATCTCAGTGGCGGCTATAACGATGACCGCACCGCCCGATACACCTCGCAATGGGCCCTGGGCGCCAATCTGGATCTGCAGAAACTCCTTGGCTGGAATGCCGCCGAGTTCCAGTTGCTGGTCACCGAGCGAAGCGGCAACAACCTGTCTAACGAACGCATCGGCGATCCACGTACCGGGCAGCTCAGCTCCGTGCAGGAGGTATGGGGGCGCGGGCAAACCTGGCGCCTGACCCAAATGTGGTATCGCCAACGGTTTTTCGATGAGGCGCTGGATCTCAAGATTGGGCGCATGGGCGTCAACGAGGACTTCAACAGCTTCCCTTGCGACTTCCAGAGCCTGGCATTCTGCGCCGCTCCCATCGGCAACGTAGCGGGGGATGTCTGGTACAGCGGTCCCGTCAGCCAATGGGCGCTACGTGCCAAATACAACCTGGATGACCACTGGGCGGTGCAGATCGGAGTGTTCGAGCAGAATCCTTCGAATCTGGAAGTCGGTAACGGCTTCAAGCTCAGCGGTAGTGGCACCCAGGGAGCATTGGTCCCGATAGAGGTGATCTGGAAGCCAACCGTGGGTACCCATGCGCTACCAGGCGAATACCGACTTGGCTATTACCACAGCAGCGCCAGTGCCAACGACATTTACGAGGACGTCGATGGCCGCCCGCAAGGAGTGACCGGTATGACCGCAAAAAGCCGCAGCCGCAAAAGCGGTTGGTGGGTCATGGGCCGTCAGCAGCTAACGTCGCGTAATGGCGATGCGTCCCGTGGCCTGAGCGTATTTGCCAATTTCACCTTCCATGATAGAGAAACCAGCAGTATCGACAGTTTTCAGAACATCGGGCTGGTCTACACCGGTCCGTTTGATGCTCGCCCCAAGGACGATATCGGTCTGGGGGTTGCTCGAATCCATGTCAACGATGACGTCACCAAGCGTCAGCGCCAGATCAACACTGCCAACGCCATTACTGATTATGACAACCCGCAGTACGTTCCTGTGCAGCACAGCGAATACAACATCGAACTCAACTACGGTGTGCATGTTACCGACTGGCTGACCGTCCGCCCGAACCTGCAATACGTCCGCCACCCGGGCGGTGTTTATGAGGTAGAAAACGCACTCGTCGCAGGCGTGAAGCTCCAGGCAAATTTCTAATCCCGCGAGATCCTGTGCGCAGCTGTAGCCGCTGTTTGATTTCCCATAACAATCTAGAAGGAAACCGGAAATGACCAAGTCCCAAGGAAAAGTTGCATTTGTTACTGGCGCCGGCCAAGGCATTGGTGAGGCCATTGCATTGCGATTGGCAACTGATGGCTTTGCGGTAGCATGCGCCGATATGAATATTGAGACGGCCAGCCAGGTTGTCGAGAGAATCAAATCGAACGGCGGCACTGCCCTGGCGATCAAGGTCGATGTGGCCGATCGCGATGATGTATTCAAAGCAGTCCAGCAAGCGGTCGATGGGCTGGGCGAACTACATGTGGTCATCAACAACGCAGGTATCGCGCCGATTGCCCCGATCGAAACCATCACCCCGGACATCTACCGGAAAACCTTCGACATTAACGTAGGCGGGGTCCTGTGGGGCATCCAGGCTGCTGTAAAAGCGTTCAAGGCATTGGGCCACGGCGGGAAAATCATCAGCGCTTCATCGCAGGCAGGCCATGTCGGCAATCCGGACCTGGCCGTTTATGGCGGCACTAAATTCGCTGTGCGAGGCATCACCCAAACGGCCGCCAGAGAGCTGGCCCACCTGGGTATCACCGTAAACGCATACTGCCCCGGTATCGTGAATACACCGATGATGCGCAAGGTCGCCCAGGACGTGGCAAACAATGCCAACCAGAGCTTTGAGTGGGGCATGGAACAATTCGCCCAACACATTACCCTGAAACGTCTGTCTCAGCCTGAGGACGTCGCGGCCTGCGTGTCATTCCTTTCCGGGCCGGATTCGGACTATATGACTGGGCAGGCGGTCATCATTGACGGAGGGATGGTGTTTAACTGAGTGGCGTTGAGCAGGCAGCTGCCTCTGCCAAGAACGCCTGTCGCTGAATAGTATGTGGCGCGTTTACCGGTCATTCTCTGAACCCGAGATGGCCGGTTTTTTTGGTTGGGTTTTGCTGGGTGTTTTCCGGCACCACGTTCCGAAGGCTGTGCATATAAGGCCTCACGTTCCGCCAGTATGAAAACTGGAATATCGATGCAGAAGAATACTGCCGACGCTGACATCTGAAGTGCCGCTGTCGGCCAAAAGCGGACTGCTCAAGACTGAAAGGGGCTCACAGGCGCTTCGGAGGTCCCTGCCCTATGGGTCTATGGCATCAGATCATTTTGCTGGAATGTATCTACCCGTACCGATGATGGTGAGGGACTTCGACCCACGTGTCATCGCGACATACAGATGCTTAGCGTCAAGCGAGTCTGCATCAAGGATGACGGCATGGTCGTATTCCAGGCCTTTGACTAGCAGCGTTGTCCCAATGAGCTTCCTGTGGCTGAGAGGCCGCCCCGTATGCCTCATTTCGCGCTGGTACAGGTTTGCGGCCTCTGAGAGAGTTGCTCCTTCTCCATCTATGTGTAGCTTCAGCACGTTGAGTAAGCGATACAGGAGGTCACGGCGGTAGGGCGATGTTTCTGGATTTGACTTCAGCGCAAGAAAAAACGACTTGAGGTGGCTGCTTGATGGGTTGCTGAGGTAGTCATTCGCTGCATGCAGGACTAGTGGGTACTTTGTGCTTTTACTAAGTTTCGCCACCTCGCCTCTCTGGGTTCCGGCAGTCAAAGCCTTGGTCACGCCAGTAAAACACTTTTTCGCAAAATCCAAGGCAAGAAGAAATCCCGCTTGGGCAGTCTTCGCGACTCCGAGCTTCTTGATGAATAAGTGAAGGTCTGTGCCTTCAACTTCCTCGATAGAAGAAAATCGACCTGCCATGCTTCGGGCCAAAAGGTGGGTCTTATTCTTGGACTTGGGATCCCCACAGTGCAGAGCAATCACGCTCTCGTTGTGCCCTAGCTGGTCGCACAGCGATGAATACTGTTTGGCCTCCAGAAACGCGGTAGCGGTTGCAACGCGAATCACGCTGCGTGGTAGTCCACCAACTAGATCAATTTTTTGCCCCAGCTCAATCTTCTTCCGCGCCTCCTTCAGCCAGGCGCCCAGCTCATGTGCTTCAGCCTGTTTCCAACGCCAAGGGGTATCTAGCTCGCCCAGGCAGTCGAAAGTGGGATACACGCTTGCGTTCCAGTCCACAGGCTTACCATCCTCAAAGTCAAAGATGGCCTGCAGGGGATCGCCCAGGATCCGGCAGGGAAAGAGATCTGCCAAGGCGCAGACCAGCGAGTGCTGTGAATCGGAGCAGTCCTGGTACTCATCTACATAGACTCCCGTGTAAGTGGCTGATACGACATGGCGAATGAACTGCTTCTTCAGCAATCCCGAGCAGCTTTCATAGAGCTTGCCCCACTGCTTGCTGGTCGGATTTTCAGTCGCCCAGCCGGAGCTTTTGGGGTAGGCCAAACAAAGGCGCAGCGCCCAGCTTGCAATCGTATCCACCTGATATTTGGAAGCAGGAACACCAAGTAACGTCATCTTGGTTTTTATCGAGTTCACGCCCGCAAAGGTGTGAGTCAGGATCAGTTGCCGGCCGCCAGCGGCCCGCACTGCCAACGCAATGAGGTGCGTCTTGCCGTATCCAGCAGGTGCGATAACGTACCCTCGGTTTGGGCAATTGCTGAGCTTGGTTGCTAGCTCCTCAGACATGTTCTGCCCATGCCCAAAGCTTGCCGAGCTCAAGTGCAAGGTTCTTTTGGGCGAAATCAGCGTCGAGGAAGGCTTGGCTTACCGCCTTAAACCATAAGTCACCCCTAGTGGTGTCCTTGAACCAGCAGGACTTCTTCGCCGCAACACCTATGGCTGTACGCAGCTCAGGACGATCTATCCAAGTGCCAGCGTCCTTGTCTAAATCTCCTGCAAGGAGCCTAGAGCGCACATGGTCGTACACAGGGAAGCTCAGCTCGTCTTGAGCGAGTTTTAAACTAGCTAGCACGCTTGGCCACGGAAGATCCTGAAAGGCCCTCTCCTCAAGTGAAAGCTTGTCGCTCCACATCAGAACTGGGATGTTCAGAGCCGCTAGCTCTTTCTCATCCTTTGGAGAGAACTGATCTTCGGCGTCACCATCAGCGAGCACCGTCACGTCATAGCCAAGCGATTTGAAGGCTTTCGCAAGTGCCTTTACCTTGCTGCCTCCCTTTGCATCTAGCAGCGCAACACCGTGGAAGGAAAACGGATCCTTCTTGCTCGCCATCTGGAAGTCGTCAAAACCCCTCAGGAAGCCGACCTCTGTTGCGCCTTCGCAAACCACCACCTTCTTTGCCAGAAATGCTTCGGTGCTTGATCGAATCTTCCCTTGAACCTCGTGATCCTCAAGGCCTTCTTTGGCAGCGGAAATGATCTGAACCACGCCGTCGGCGTTGTGAACCACATGAAGCTCATTCACGGTGAGTTCGCGCAGCACGGCTGGAGAGTGGGTCGTGAGAAAGTACTGCCCTCGTTCGTCATCTCTCACGTGCTTGATGAGGCGGGTGATCCGGTGCGGCTCTAGGCCAAACTCCACCTCATCAAACAAGGTGATGTGGCCTTCTTCTAGCCCCACAGTTTGAATGCCGCACAGAAGCATCCGGCGCGATCCAAGGCCCAACTGACGTAGCGGCATATCGCCGTCGTGCAGCGACAGCCCGCCCACTTTCAGATTTAGGGAGCTCAGATCAAGGTGAGCTTTGTAGGAATCCACCACAGGTACGCCGAGCAGCTTGGCCATCTCTTGTGATTTCGCCGCCGCCGCATCGAAGTTAACAAGATTGGCATCACGATCGGTGTCTAGCGATGTCCTGGCGTTTCTGGAGACATTCGCCAGCAGCTCGTTCAAGCTCTGTGCCTCCGTGATTTTGGCCAGCGCTGTTCCATTCGCCCAGGACAGTTGTTTCTCACTGTACGCACCGATCAGGCCCACACTGACTTTGTTTCTGTCAGCTTGCTTGAACGGTGTCCCCTCGGGGTTGCGATCACAGACCACGATCCACTTCGGCTCCAGATCCTTTTCGACCGTGAGCCGTACGGTCAAAACATTCTCTAGATGGTCGTCCGGCTCGTCCGTGAGAATTCGAGCAGCTGCGTCCCAGCCGCGGAGGTAGGGGCCGTACTTGTGTAGTGAGCAGAACTCTTCAGCCAGATTGCCAATCGTGACTTCTATGGTGATGGTGTTCTCGACCTTGCATTGATAGAAGTCTGAATCGCTGAGCGTGAGATTCCATTGGGGATAGAACGTAAATCGGATTGCCTCTAGGATCGTCGACTTGGAGGAGTCGCCCTTCCCTATGAGGCAGAAGATGTCGGATGCAGGAAGGGCCCAGTCAAGCTCTTTCACCCCACGAAAGTTCTTGATCGTAATTTTTCTGATTTTCACCGAGCAACGTTCTCCATAACTTCGTATATGAAACTGGGGGCTCTGCTCATGTCACAGTCGCCACAGCTCGTCCTTGGTGGTGCATTTGCCTTTTTACCCTCTAACTGCAGCATAAGACACCCGACATTGAAAAGAGCAATGTCAGTCCAGCAGCGGTTAGGCAAGACCATGTTCTGAAGGCTTGGGGTAGTCAGGTAATGGTGACAAGGCGAAGGATGCGGTCGACCGGGCGGTACTCCAGGGCCACAACTACACGTTCCGGGTGGCCGCCAACTCGCGGGAACTCAAGCAGGATGTTGAATTTGCTGAGCTGATGGGTCGGTTGGCTCACCCACTCGAGGTTGTACAGGTAGTTCATCCGCAGCTTGCTTCGGATTGCGGTTTCAAGCTCGGCCTTGGTCAGTTCTGCCAAGCCGGCCTTTCGCAGTTTTCCTAGTTTCGTGGTCTGAAGGTACTTCTCGAACTTGGCATCCTCAATGAGGACCGTGAACTCTGCCAGCGGTGCTACAGCAGGCGACATGGCCCTTACCGCGACCTCCAGGTCGTCGTCGGTGACATCGAGCAGCAGGCGTTCAGGCTTGTACGAGAGGAATGTGCCGAAGTAGATCGACTGAATGCTCCTGAGTCGGAAACCCTGTTTCACGTAGTCATTCTGGTGGAGCTTAAAGTCCTGCGTGTTCGGTCGATCATCTTCGTGCCCCATGATGACTGTACCGCCATGCTTGATCACATAATTCATCAGGTTCAGCGAGGTGAAGGTTTTGGCTGCGCTTGAGTAAGTGCACGGCAAGTAGCCTACGTAGGCAGGAAGCTGCTGGAGTTTGGTGTCGACGGCAGCAATAGCACCTTCGGACAGGTTGTTCACGTACAAGACGAAGCACGTATCGGGCAGACGGAAACTCGGTTTTATGCTGACTACTGCGGGATCCAGCAGCTTGCGCGCAAGCTGATCGCCTGAGCCGAAAAGCTCTCCACCCAAGATGCTTTGGGTCGTTTGGGCATCCAGCGCGCTAAATAGCGCTTCGGCGCACTCCACTCCAGGCACGAAGCTCCGGGCACAAAGATCCGTATCGAAAAGGAACGCCGCCTCGTGCTTTGTTGGTTGCGGGGTCAGGGCTGTCCTGAGCGAGGCGTAGTCGATCCCCTTGGCTTTAAGGATACCGACGCACTCGCCATGAAAATTCTGTATTTCAGCAAAGGTACGTGCATCGCTGAGGGAAAAGCACTCACGCATTACAGGGAGCAGAATGTTGCCGCGAGCGTTCAGGGTATGAATTGAGGGCATGTCGTAGTACCTACAGCGCGAGTTCGTAAGCATACGCGTTCAGGCATCCCCTTCCGGAAGCTTTCCCCCGTTACGAACAGGCAGCTATTGGCCGACTGCTGCCTTTCACTGTTCGTTTAGGCAAAAGCCTCAGGAAGTTTTTCGCGTCTCCTTCCACCCGTTAATTTCTGGACGCCTTCGCTTCCCCGAGAATTCTTCGTGCGTCGCTGGCAGGAGGGAGGCCAAACACCCGCGCATAATCCCGGCTGAACTGTGTGGGGCTTTCATAGCCCACCTCGCATGCCGCGGCCGTGACGCTTCTGGCGCTGGCCACCATGAGCATCCGCGCCTGAAGCAATCGCACACGTTTTTGATATTGCAACGGACTCAAGGTCGTCACCGCTTTGAAGTGACGGTGAAAGGCCGAGACGCTCATCGCCGCTTTTTGCGCCAGACTTTCAACCCTGATGGGCTCCGCAAAGTCTCGGCGGATCCACTGAATGGCCAGATTTACTCGAGCCATGGCGGTATCCGGCGCTGCGATTTCCCGCAACATCCAACCATGGGGGCCTTGCAACACGCGAAACAGAATCTCGCGTTCGTACGCTGGAGCGAGGGCTGCGATGTCATCCGGGTTGCCCATCAATCGCAACATGCGCACCCAGGCATCCATCAGCTCTGGCGTAACGGCAGCTACTGAAAAACCGGGGTCGCTTTCATGATGCCCGACGGGTTTGGGCAGGTCCGCCAGCAGGGTGGATAACACAGCGGGGTCAAGCGTCAGGCTGATGGCCAGATAGGGCTCGCCTGATTCCGCAGGGTGCACCGTGCCCACTGCGGGCAGCTCGATGGACATGACGAAATAGGTCGCCGGGTCATACCGCAGCGTGCGATCGCCCACGGTCATGGTTTTGCTGCCCTGCAGGATCAGGTTGATCATCGGGTCATAGACCGCCGCCAGCATGTGTTCGGGAATCTTGCCCTGGACCATGGCGACGCGAGGAATGCCCGTCTCCGTGCGGCGGTTTTCGGCCTTGGCGGCGAGGATGCGGAGTTCGTTCAGTTGATCGTTCATGCCGGCCATGCTGAATGGCGAAGCGCGAGCAGCGCAAGCAAAAAGCAGAAACAGGCAGGTTTCGAGTAGGAACGGCTGCGTACGCCATGGCGATGCTCATTACTGTGGAGGCTCATTCAAAAGTCAGGGAGCACGTCATGGGCGTTATCGTCATTACCGGAGGCAGTCGAGGGATTGGTGCCAGCGCAGCGGAACACGCCGCCCGGCGCGGCATGGGCGTCATCCTCACCTACAACCACCATCCAGACGCCGCCGAGGAGGTGGTGCGACGCATCGAGCAAGCCGGCGGCGAGGCCGTTGCGCTGAAGCTCGACGTAGGTGATGTCGGAAGTTTCGAGGCGTTCCGGGAGGCGGTCCTCGCTGCGCTCCATCACACCTGGGGTACGACTACCCTCGCAGGTTTGGTGAATAACGCCGGTTACGGCCTGTTCAACCCGTTGGCCTCGGTCAGCGAGGCGCAGTTCGATGGACTGTTCAATATTCATCTCAAAGGTCCTTTCTTCCTGACGCAGACATTGCTGCCGCTACTGGAAGAAAACGCCAGCATCGTCAACCTGACCAGCGCCACCACACGCGTGGCCACGGCCGGGGTGGCGCCTTATGCGGCGTTCAAGGGTGGGCTGGAAGTGCTTACGCGCTATATGGCCAAGGAGTTCGGTGATCGGCGTATCCGGGCCAATGCGGTTTCCCCAGGGGCGATTCGAACCGAGTTGGGCGGCGGGCTCAATGATGAGTTCGAAGCGATGCTGGCCGCGCAAACGGCGCTGGGCAGGGTCGGTGAGCCCGAAGATGTGGCTCGGATCATCGTCATGCTGTTGTCGGAAGAGGGCGCTTGGATCAATGCCCAGTCCATTGAAGTCGCGGGCGGCTACATCATCTGAACGATTAGGAGACGTTGCCATGCTGGATCATATTTTTCTGTCTGTGAGCGAGATCGAGCGCTCCATTCGTTTCTACGAGGCGGCCTTGGCGCCGCTCGGCATCACTGCTCGCCTGGACTACGACGGCAAGGACGGCCCGCCTGGGCATCCGGACCTGAAAGGATTCGGCGCCAATGGCCGGATGTTTTTCTGGTTGCGCGAGGGGGACGTTGAAGGGCGCGCTGTGCATGTCGGTTTTGTCGCAGACAGCAAAGCCCAGGCTGAAGCTGCCTATGCGGCCGCATTGGCCCACGGCGCGGTCGATAACGGCGCACCGGGCGCACGGCTGCATTACGACCCGAACTACTACGCGGCCAATGTTCTGGACCCTGACGGGTACAGCCTGGAATTCGTCTACAAGAACTGGCAGCACGTCCAATGAAGACGTTAATGATCTATGGCGCAACCGGCTACATGGGGCGCATGGCGGCCGAGTATGCCGTAGCGCAGGGACTGGAAATCGTCATTGCCGGGCGCAGCCACGACAAGCTGCGCGTGCTGGCTGCCCAGTTGGACGTTCCTTATCGCGTGTTCACGCCCGATGCCCGAACAGCCGAATCCCTGGAGGGCATCGGCGTACTGGTGAACTTTGCCGGGCCCTTCGTGCAGACCGCCGATGCCTTGATGCGGGCCTGCATCAAGGCTGGCGTCGACTATCTGGATATCACGGCCGAGATCAATGTGTACCGGTTGGCTGAGCGATTGGGCGGTGAGGCGGCCGAGTCGGGTGTCATGCTGCTGCCTGGCGTTGGCTGGGACGTGGTGCCGACGGACTGCCTCGCGGTGTATGTCGCTCGCCGTGTGCAGGATCCGCAGTCACTTAGCATCGCACTTCAGGTCGCGGGTTCCATGTCGCGTGGCTCCGCCATGAGCGTCAGCGAGATCATTGGAGCGGGGCTCCTAGCACGGATTGACGGGCAGCTTGTGGCAACACCCGATGCGCAACCGCGACACTTCGATTTTGGCGATGGCCTGGAACTGTGTGCGCCGCTGTCCTTCGGTGATCTGGTCACCGGCTGGCACTCCACCGGCATTCCCAACATTTCAATGTTTGTGCATTTTTCCGGCGAACCCTTCCCAGAAGGAAACCTCTCACAGGTCCCCGAGGGTCCGGACGCGCAACAACGTGAAGCTCATCGCGCCCGAGCAGTGGCCGAGGTGACCGGCGCTGACGGCACTGTCGCGCGTTCAGTGATCGAAACCGTCAATGGCTACACCTACACGCCGCTTGCGGCAGTAGAGGCGGCACGCCGGGTAATGAGTGGTGAACGACGGCCGGGTTTCGAGACGCCAGCAAAGCTGCTGGGCGTCGGATTCGCCGAGAGCATCGCCGGTACGGCTATCACTGATCGCTGATTCTGCCGGGGTAGCGGCCATGCTCGGTGGCTCCGGAATCCGCAGCACTGTCGCTTGCCTCGAGCTCATGGGCAAGCAGCCTGCCGGCAATCCGCGCCACGTCCACCAGGCGCTCACTGGACATGCCACTGCATGCTGCCGCAGACAGCCCCCGCAGGGTGATCAGCATGTAGTCAGCCAGCGCCTGCGCGGCGTCCGGGCATACCTGATCCAGGTAGCGGCGGATCGCCTGGATTCCGGCGTCGCCGAATTTCTCGGCCGTGTTTCGAGCGACCGGATCGTCCGCGCGCATGCCTTCGGTGATCAGGCAGCCACGCAAAGCGCTATCTCGCCCGTACTGCTGCGCAGCAGCAACCAGTAGAGAGGTTAGCGCTTCTGCGGGAGGGCGATCCGGTGCCAGCAATCTGTCCATCGGGAGCGCGTTTTCACCGGCGTAGCGATGCATCGCGCGCTCGAACAGCTCGGCCTTGCTGCCATAGGCGGCGTAAAAGCTTGGCGGCTTGATGTTCATGGCCTCGGTCAGGTCGGCCAGGCTGACCGCGTCGAAACCACGCTGATGAAACATTGCCTGTGCGATGGCTATACCTCGCTCCCGGTCGAAGGCGGGGCGGCGCTGCCTGGGTTTTTCGTTCATGGCTGTCTCTCGAGGTTGATACGACAACTGTAGCGATCGCTACATACAAGTTCAAATACGTTCTTGCCTGGTCGATTGAATTTAGTGATCGCTAAATAGTTTGCGGATAACCATGGCTCCATGTAGTGTTCGCTACATATTCACTCGTTGAGGTATTTCTCATGCAATTCAAAAACAAGGTTGTGCTGGTCACTGGCGGTTCTTCGGGCCTCGGCTTTGCGATCGCCGAAGCGTTCGCCAGCCAGGGCGCCGACCTGATCATCACCGGGCGTCGCCAGCCTCAGCTCGACGAAGCCGTGAGCCGCCTCGGTGGGAATGCGTCTGCCGTGCGGACCGATATCTCGAATCCTGCCGACCTCGCCGAACTGTTTACGCATATCAGAGCGGTCCACGGCCGTATCGATGTGCTAATCGCCAACGCCGGGATGGGTGAAGTCGAGCCTCTGGGGGCAATCACTGAAGCGGGTTTCGATCGGGTGTTCGCAACCAATGTCAAAGGCACCACGTTTACCGTGCAGGGGGCGTTGCCGTTGATGGGCGAGGGGAGCAGCGTCGTCATCATCGGCTCGACTTCTTCGATCAATCCGGGGCCTGGCATGAGCGTCTACGGAGCCACCAAGGCAGCCTTACGCGCGATGGTGAGGAGCTGGATTCTCGACATCAAAGGCTCGGGCGTACGCATTAACTTGCTCAGCCCGGGGCCAGTGGACACCCCGTCCCTACGCGACGTGCTTGGCGAAAACGCTCAGCAGGTGATCGATGTGTTCAACGAGAAGAGCACGCTCGGAAGGATCGGCCAGGTGCACGAGATCGGGCAGACCGCGCTCTTCCTGGCGAGCGATGCGTCGAGTTACATCAACGGCGCCGAGCTGTTCGCCGACGGCGGCGCCTCCCAGGTCTGATCGGCTAGGAGTAGCCGCTTTGCCCCTCGCTAATCTCCATAAAACCTAGGAGAACTAGCCTGCTCCTAAATACGGCCGCGCCGTGCTGTCGGCGATGCTCGCTGTAGGTAGCGAATTTACGAATCTGCCGAACAATCGGCGCCTTAAGGAGTTACCTGATGAGTGAGTTTGCTGGGTCGGCAATTGATCACATGGGCATCAGTGTGTCGGACATGTCGCAGGCGCGTGATTTCTACGAGCAGTCGCTTAAGCCGCTGGGGATCACATTGATGATGAGCATTGATGCCGATCCTCCACGATCGAAGCCTCGGCGCCTGGGGTTCGGATCTGCAGGTAAGCCTTTTCTCTGGCTGCAACACGCGGCTATCGCCAGTTGCGGGGCGCACATAGCGTTGATCGCGCAGAGTCATGAGGCGGTCGACGCATTCCATGCGGCTGCCATTGCCGCTGGCGGGAAGGACAACGGAGCGCCGGGGATCAGGCCCCGTTACCACTCTGATTATTACGCGGCCTATGTACTGGGCCCTGACGGAGTGAATCTGGAGGCTGTTTGCCAGCTGTCGACTTGAGCGCCAGGGCCCACATCGAGTGCCTAACGGGCGTAGTTCTTGGCCAGCGATGCGGCCAGCCATATCAACGCGTCGAGCTATTCGCCGAGGGGGGGCTTCCCAGAATTGAATCCTGTTTACCGACATTATCCTTGGAGTATTTGATATGACTGATAGCACCAACCAGCGGGATCTCGTGGCACGCCTGGATGCCGAAAGCGCGATCCATCGCCTCCACGCCATCTATATCCATCGTCTCGACAACGGTGACTTTGAGGGCGTGGCAGACGTTCTCAAACATGCCGTTATTCATGTGCTAGGCAACGAGGCATCGACTGTCGAAGGGCTGCTGGCGTTTTTCAACGCGGGTCTGCAGGTCCATGGGGATGGCACTCCGCGTACGTGGCACTCCATTACCAACCAGCTCATTGACGTGGACCCGTCCGGTGAAAGGGCGAGTTCGGCAAGTTACTACACGGTTCATCAGCAGGTCGATGACTTCCCGTTACAGCCTATCTGCACCGGCAAGTACCTCGATCAGTTTGAGCGGAGTGATGGGGAATGGCGCTTCACCCGGCGGGAAGTCACGCTGCGTTTTGCAGGGGTCCTTCAACACCACGTCAAAGGGGCTCAGAGGGATGCGGTAGCGCAGACCGCCTGATTTAGCCCCCAACGACCGATGAATACGCATGGTGTCTAGGCTAGCTACCGGCACCAATAAGGGCGTAGGTCTTGCCTATGCCAGGAGGCTGGCAGAATTGGGCTTTTCAGACTCAGGCCGAACTACCGCTCTCATTGAAAAAATTATTCCGAGCAACGAGTCCGAAATCTCTGAGATCCTGGTCCTCATCGCTGAACATAAAGTTCACCATGCGCTCTCGTCTGAGGCCGGAAATCGTTCTGAAAAAGCAGGGCTCGCAAAGGTGGACCTCATAGCGCTCGCCATCGTGGGTCGAGCCATAACCCCAACTGGCGCTAAGAGTGCCGAATTGCAATCCATACCCTTCAATACGGGTGCTGTCGCCACAAACGTCGCATAGAACATCGCTGACCGATTCAGTCTGCTCCATAGCTGTGATCTTCATTGGCAACCTCCGTCTTAGTCTACGTACACCATCGCTTATCCGAAACACACTACTCCAGCGAGACCTTGCTCGGTGGGGAAATAGTACGCGAACACGGCCTTTCTTTACTTTGGAAGCGGCAGAACGCAGCAGCGATTTCACACAGTGTGACCTGCCCCCAGTTTTAGTACCGCTGCCTATTTAGTAGGCCCTGGGGTCGATATTAATATTTCCTGTTGCGATTGGTGCTGGCTCGCTCGCCAATGCGCAGCGAATTCTGCCGGGTTGCTATTACCGATAGCGCTGTGCGGTCGGTGTTCGTTGTAGTCCCTTCGCCAGGCCGCGATGCGGATTCTGGCCTCGGCCAGTGAGCAGAACCAGTGCTCGTTCAGGCATTCATCCCGAAACTTGCCGTTGAATGATTCGATGAACGCATTCTGTGTGGGCTTGCCAGGCTGAATCAGCTTCAGCTTGATGTCGCGCTGATAGGCCCATTGATCAAGTGCCTTGCCGGTTAATTCGGGACCCTGGTCGGTGCGGATTGCCTTGGGGTAACCGCGGAATCGGGCCATTTCATCCAATGCGCGAGTAACGCGAAAGCCGCTGATGCCGTGATCCACAAGGATACCCACCGCCTCCTTGGTGAAGTCATCGACCACCGTCAGACATTTGATCCTCCGCCCCGTACTGAGTGCATCGAAGACGAAGTCCATCGACCAGACCTGGTTCGGTGCGCTCGGCAGACTCAGACGTTCGCGCCCCACCGCGACGCCATGGCGACGCCTGCGCCGCTTCATCATCAAGCCAGCAGCTCGATACAGGCGGTAAATCCGCTTGTGGTTGACCTGCATGCCAGCCCGCCGCAGCAGGATATGCAGGCGGCGATAGCCAAAGCGCCGACGCTCCTGGGACAGCTCCACCAACTGGGCTTGCAGATCGGTATTTTGCGCGTTGCCTCGCGGTTGGTAGCGCAACACCGAGCGGGACAGCCCGATCAACTGACAGGCACGGCGCTCGGAGATGCCGGTTCTGGCCTGCATCTCCTGCACCGCCTCCCGCCGGGTTGTCGGGCTTACCCTTTTCCCCGGGCGACCACCTTCAGTGCCTCGATATCCAGATGGGCTTCGGCCAGCAGCTTCTTCAGCCGGCTGTTCTCCAGTTCGAGATCCTTGAGCCGCTTGGCGTCCGGCACGGTCATGCCACCGAACTTGGCACGCCAGGTGTAGAACGAGGCATCACTGAAGCCGTGCCGCCGGCACAGCTCCTTCACCGGCACACCGCCCTCGGCCTGCTTGAGGAAGTCGAGAATCTGTTCTTCGGTAAAACGCTTTTTCACTGCCGTCTCCTGCTCGGAAAACGGACTCTACTAAGTTCAGCGTGGTACTGAAATCGGGGGGCAGGTCAAGTGGAGCAAAGCGTTAGAGTAACTCCACAACGAACTATTGCCCGTTCCGTAGAAAGGTTACCAATGTCCAAACTTGCAGAATACAAAGCGTTAGAGGCCCAGCTCGCAGAACAACTTAAGCAGCTTGATGCTCTGAGAAATGACAAAGAACTTGAGCGCGAAATCGAGTTCGAGGAAAAGCTCCGTAATCTGATGGCCGACTATGGTGTGGGCTTACGCGACATCATTTCTCTACTGGACCCGCAAGCAGGTCGCCCGAATGCCGCTCCGGCTGCTCGCGGGCCGCGGAGACAGCGCCAAGTCAAAATATACAAACATCCCGAAACCAGCGAGATTGTGGAGACAAAGGGCGGTAACCATAACGTTCTGAAGGCTTGGAAAGAGAAGCACGGTGCTAAGGTTGTCGAGGGTTGGCTCCAGTAACCCCTGTGGTCTATCCCGGGTTGAGTGGACTGACCAAACCAGACAAGGTTTACCGAATCCTGAAGAGAACCGGAACTCCCGGTCCGTCGTCGACCAGCTGGCACCGATCGACATCGCCGAGTCACTCTTCGGCCAGCTCCTTCAGCGAAGGCATCTTGTAGTCTCAGACTAAGCAGGGAAGGTTCTTCATGATGCGATTGAGCTCATCGCCTCTTTGCCATTGCTTCCCTGAGTAATTCTGAAGCCTACGTCCTCAAATACCTGGTTCAGAATCTCGCAATCAACTGCTCATCATCGACTATCAAGACGGTGATTATCGGTGGAAAGACTAATCGACCATTAGCGATCTTACCGAGCGAATGTGCCGCTTGATGTTAGTGAACTGCCCGAACGCTATGTGCTCGTTGAGAATGATCGCTACAGCTTTAGTAAATGAAAAACTTCGTCGATGCCCGATTCGGGCACACTTGGTCGGCCGGGCAACAAGGCCGACCAGGTTAACGTTACAGAGGCTGGTTACGTACCGAGCGCTTCAGCGCAAAGGCACCGTCATCCAGCAGAGCCAAAGCCAGAGCAGTGAAGGCCAGAAACACCGGGTATTCCCAACCGCCATTGGCGTTAGTAAAGCTCCACCCGTTGCCGAAGTGCACACTTGCTGCGACCAGTAGTTGCACTGTGGCTATGGCTGCTACCCAGCGCGCATAAACTCCGAGAATAAGAAACAGGCCGCCGACCACTTCGAAGGCAATAACCGGGTACGCAAGAAAGCCTGGGAAACCGATGGACTCAAAGAAACCTGCAGTGCCAGCCGGGGTAAAGACCAGCAGCTTGGTCAGGCCGTGGGCGAGAAACATCACGCCGAGGATCACGCGTAGAACCAGAGCGGCATAAGGGAGGGTGCGATTTGTGGCGGTCATGGGAATTTCCAATAACGTATGAGTGTGGGTTGCCAAGGGCCACAGCCGTTTCGGCCGTAGCGCCAGGCAATGAATAAATGGAATTAACGATTGAGCCAGGTCGGCGCGATTTGGGTGCCGAGGCCGGCGCCATAGCCGAGATAGATGTTCAGTCCGGCCAGCGCCTCGAGATAACGAGCGTTGACCAGACCGCCAGCATCCACGGTTTGCCAACCCAGGCTTTCTGCCAAGGCGGCAGCGTTCTGTTTGGCCCGCGCGCTGTCGCTTGCCAGGAATACGCTGCCCTGTTGGCCGTTGGCAAAGTTGGGGCCGGAGGCCAATACCTGAGCGAACAAGGTGTTGAAACCTTTAACCAGCTCTACGCCGGGCAGCGCCTTGGCAATTTCCTCCGCTGCACTGGTGCTGTGGCCAATGGTCAGGCCCATGTAGTCGGCGGTCAGCGGGTTGGTGATGTCGATGATCACTTTGCCGTCGAGCCTGCCCAGGCCACTCAGTGCGGCTACCGCGTCCTGGTAAGCAGTAGCGACAATCACTACTTCGTTCTGGCCAAGCGCCTGGTCGGCGGCGAACGCTTCGACGTTTGCATGCTGTGCTGCGACGGCGCGCGCCTTGTCCAGATCACGTCCGGTGATGCGAACCTGATGGCCTGCCTGGGATAACTGTTGAGCAAAAGCCGAGCCCATGTTGCCGGTACCGATAAGGGTAATGTTCATGCGGGTATCTCCTGGTGTGCGTTTTGATGGGCTCAGTTTAAAGGTTCGTTAATCGAGATAAAGCTGCTTTAATGTGATTTATAGTTCCGAAAAGTGAGGCAATAATGGATCGAGCACTGGAGATGCAAGTCTTTTGCGCGGTGGTCGACAAGGGGAGCTTCGTCGGCGCCGTTGAAGCGTTAGAAATGTCTAAAGCCGCGGTTTCCAGACACGTGAACGCGCTGGAGGAACGTCTGGGCGTGCGCTTGTTGCAACGCACGACACGACGCTTATCGCTTACAGAAGAGGGGCGGGTTTTCTACCAGCAAGCGCGGGAAGTGTTGGCGTTGATGGGGGAAGCGGAGAGCGCGGTTTCGTCCGGCTCTCATGAGCCTGCTGGCGTCTTGAGAGTGAATGCGCCGGTGAGCTTTGGGGTGTTGCATTTGGCACCGCTCTGGACGCATTTTTTGAGCCTGCACCCAAAACTTGAACTGGATATCAGCCTGAACGATCGTCAGGTCGATCTGGTGGAAGAGGGGTATGACGTCGCAGTACGGATTGCGCGGATGGAGAGTTCATCGCTGGTGGGACGGCGTTTCGCGAGCACTCGGATGCGTCTGTGTGCATCACCGGACTATCTGGCAAACCATACGCCGATGAAAAAACCAGAAGACCTGATTGATCACCGAGTGATTGCCTATAGCAATTTTTCGAGCGGTAGCGAATGGAGTTTTAGCGGGCCGGATGGCGAGCACAAGGTCAGCACACGGTCAGTCATTCGCTGCAATAATGGTGATACCTGCCGAGCCGTTGCGTTGAATGCTGGCGGGATCCTGCTGCAGCCCAGTTTCATGGTTAGCGAGGACATTCGCGAGGGCAGGCTGGTAGAGCTACTACCGGCGTATCGATCCATAGAGCTGGGCATTTATGCGGTTTACCCGACCCGCAAACACTTGGCGTCCAAAGTGCGTGCATTCATCAATTTTCTGGTCGAGCAATTTGAGCACGTCGATTGGGAATCGGACGCCCCCGTGAGGAAGAGTTGAAGTACGGGCTACGAGAACTGATGTCTCGCAGCCCGTTGGGTTTAAGGCGGGAACGTCAATTCTTCTCAGGATCGGCGCCAAACAGCTTGCCGGCTCCTGCCCAGTCAGATGGGGCCACGTCTTCAAAAATGACATAGATATAGTTCGGGTCGGTGCCGGTGTTTTTTACGATGCTTTGAGTGATTTCAGCCGCGACGGCTTCTTTCGCGGCGTGGTCTTTTCCTTCAAACCAGCTAACTCGTACAACAGGCATGGGGTGATCCTCTTTTCAGGGTGGGTGACTCTTCAGCAGGGCTGTCCGCGCGGTACTCCCGGCTAGTCGATAGCAACGCTGAGCACTAAGAAAAGAATAGAAGAGATCCTGATGGCGATAAACACGCTGCCAATCGCCTGTATGTAGAGATTTATTCTCCAATCAGGATCCCTACTAAAGCGCTGGATATGGCCCCGCGAGAATCACACTCCGAACGCACGGTGCTGCTCGGTCCATGCCGAACTGATTAGAGAGGAATGGTCAATTTCAACCAGTAAGCCTCGCCCTCGGCCCGATTACGCACAGCTTGCTCGCGCTGCCATTTGGCAGTAACGAACCAGCCGCTGTCTGCGCTGTATTTAATCGACGGACCGATTGCGAATGCGCGGCCTTTGTTGTCGTTTACGGTGTCGCCAGATTGTTTGTCATCCGTTACCTGGCGATAAACGTAGCCGCCAACGCCTACGACCCAGCCGTTACCAAATCCCCAACCGGCCGAATAGTCGGCATGCGCTTCCTGTCCTGAGCGGTATTCGGTGTCCGGGTTACGGAAGTTGAAGTCGTACATCAGCTTCACATCGAAATTCAACCCAGCAGGATCGACATAGGACAGGGCGGCCAGTGGCTGTACTGCCCAATAGTTGCGTCCGATATTGGCCAAGTCATCCCTGTCATAGCGCCCGGTAGGCGCGAAGAAATCGACCGCATAGATGGCATGCAGCTTGTCGCTGTAGTGATAGCCGAGAGAGGGACCGAAGATAATGTCGCCCATTCCACGACGTCGCTGACTCCGCTCGTTGACCTGAACCTTCAGATCCACGAACGGCACATTGATGTGAAACGCCAGGTCGCCATCCAGGACCTTTTGTTCGGTGACCCAGATCAGTCGTGGCGCCACGACTGCGGCGTCCAGATCGAAATGCGCCACAGCGCTACGACCATCATCATCCCGAAGGCGGTCAGCGCTATATCGTTGTGCGAATACTTGTGTGTAGAAGCCGGGCGGCGGCATCGCTCCGGTCATATAGTTTTCGGCACCCATCGGGTACGAGGAACCGCCGCCTTCTGTGGCGAAAGCGACGGGCGACAGCAGGGCAGCAACGGTGCCTGTCAACAGGCGCGAGGAGGGGTTGTAATGGGCACGCATTACGGAGAGAAGATCGTTCATATGCACCACTTTATTGTTGTAGTCGGTGACGTATCGGTAATCGCACTTGAATCGCCGACGTAGCGGCGAAGGCCGACACTCGTGCCGGCCCGAATCGTAGAATCAGAACGGGTAGGGCTGATCGGAAGGTTCTACCGTGACCCACTTGACCTCGGTGAACTCCTCGATCACGGCGCTTCCGTCGAAGCGTCCGTAACCACTTTTCTTCATGCCGCCGTAAGGCGCCTGCGGCTCGTTCTGCACGGTTGCACCGTTGATGTGTACGCACCCTGCGTCCAGGCGCGCGGCCAGATTGAGTGCCTTGGTGACGTTGGCACTGAAGATCGAGGAGGAGAGCCCGTATGCGGTGTCGTTGGCGACTTCCAAAGCCTGCTCTGCGTCCTTGACGCGCACGATGGTGGTTACCGGGCCGAAGGTTTCCTCATCGTAAATGTCCATGTCCCGGGTCACTCGGTCGACCAATGTCGGAGCCATCAGAGCGGTTTCTGCCAGGCCTCCAGCAACGATCTGCGCCCCTTTACCAATGGCGTCGTCGAGCAGCTGATTGATACGCTGCACGGAACCCTGAGCGATCATCGGGCCAATCACACACGCCGCGGATTCGCTGGGCACGTTGGTTTCCAGCGCAGCCACTCGCGCCGAAAAGCGCGATACGAAATCGTCAGCAACGCGCTCATCGACCACGAATCGCTCGGTCGACATGCAGATCTGCCCCTGGTAGAGAAACGCACCGAATACGGCAGCGTTCACTGCGCCTTCGATATCGGCATCATCCAGCACGATGAAGGGCGCCTTGCCCCCCAGTTCCAGCAGGCAGCGCTTCAGATGGGTCGCGCAGGTCTGCGCGATCATTCGCCCGACCTTGGTCGAGCCGGTGAAGTTGACGCGGCGAACGCTGTCATGGGCGACCAGCGCTTCGGTCACGGCTGCCGCGTCTTCAGGTGCGCTTATCAGGAAGTTCAACACGCCCGCCGGCAAACCCGCTTCATAGAAGGCTTCCGCTAACAGCGCGTGGGTACGCGGGCTGTTTTCCGATCCTTTGAAAATCACCGTATTGCCACAGGCCAACGGGTACGCAATGGCCCGAGCACCGAGTATGACCGGGCCGTTCCACGGCACGATGCTCAACACGGTGCCTACCGGCTGACGCAACGTCATCGACAAGGCGCCAGGTTTGTCGGTTGGAATGGTTTCACCCTTTATCTGGGTAGTTAGCGCCGCGGCCTCCCGCATCAAGCCTGCCGAGGCGCCTACGTTGAACTGGGCCCATAGCTGCGACGCACCGATTTCTTCCGCCATAACCGTGCAGAAGTCGGCCATCTTGGCTTCCAATGCATCGGCGGCAGCTAGCAGGATGCGGCGGCGCTCAGTAGGCCCTGTGTTCGACCAGGTGCGAAATGCACGCGCGGAGGATTCGGCTGCTTGTAGTGCATCTTCAACGCTGCAGGCGGCACCGACGCTGACAGTCTTGCCGTTCAACGGATCGATCCGCTGAAAGGTCTTGCCGTCAGAAGCATCACGCTTGCTGTTATCAATGGTGAGTTGAACGGTCATGAAGGTTCCTCGGAATGAATAGGTGGGTCAGGCGGTAGTGGAGCTGGGCATGCGAAGGATCGGCTTGATCGTCACGCCGTTCTCGCTGTCGGCCATTGCCTGATTGATTTCGTCGAATGGGTAGAACTTGCAGAGCTTGTCGAAGGGGAAGCGACCCTGCAGGTACAGGTCGACCAGCTTGGGAATGAACGCCTTGGCCACGACGTCGCCCTGGACTATTCCCATGATCCGCTTGCCCGGAATCATCACGTCATTGATGTTGAAGGACACTTCGGTACCCATCTTGGTCGCGCCAACGATGCCGCAGGTGCCAAGGATGCTGATCGAATCGATCGCCTGACGGAGCACTTCGGCACGACCGGAACATTCGAGGCTGTAGTTGGCGCCGCCATCGGTAATGGCATGCACACGCTGTACCGCGTCTTCCTCGCGACTGTTGATGATGTGGGTAGCGCCGAGCTCGAGGGCCAGCTCCAGCCGACTGGGCGTCACATCGACTGCAATGATCGTGGTAGCGCCTGCGACTCTTGCTGCCATGATTGCAGCCAGGCCTACAGCGCCCGCGCCAAAGGCGACGAAACTTGAGCCAGCCTCAACCCTAAGGGCGTTAAGCACTGAACCTGCCCCGGTTTGAATGCCGCAACCCAATGGCCCTAGCAGCTCCAAGGGCGCCTCTTTGGGAACTTTCACCACGTTCCGCTCGTTTGCCATTGCATGAGTCGAGAAGGACGACTGGCCGAAGAAGTGATCATGGATCGGATGTTCATCGGCGCAGCTGCAACTGGAGGTGCTGCCGTCGATCCGACCGCCACCGAAGTTGAGCGGATGCATATGCGAGCAATGCGCTGGATGCCCGGTTTCGCAGGGCGAGCATAGGCCGCAGGACATATACGTCATCACTACATGGTCACCGGGGGCGACGGTGGTCACTGCCGATCCTACGGCTTCCACGACGCCGGCCCCTTCGTGGCCAAGGACGATCGGCAACGGCGTGGGAAACAGCTGATCCCGCACCACCATATCGGTATGGCAGACACCGGTAGCGACCACGCGCACGCGGACTTCGGTAGGTGCAGGAGCGCCTAACGTGGCGCTTTCGATTTGCAAAGGAGCGCCGGCTTCGCGAAGAACGGCGACTTGAACGGTTAACGGCTGAGCGTTGAGCTGGGACATTGTCTTTTCCTCAGGTAATGGGCGTAGGCGGTCAGCTTTTCTGCTCAATCCTGTAAGGCGCGCGGCCGCTGGCTGCGCTGGGTGGCCTGCTCGCTGCGCGCTGGTCGCAGCTGGAAGTCAAAGTTCATCTCGGCAAAGCGCCCCTCCACATTGCGCTGAGCACTTTGAGCGGGGTCTTCGATAAAGCGTATTTCGCCAATCAAACCGTCGCGGGTCGCGTAGGCAAAGTCATCCCAAAGATGGTCGTCATTGGAAAGGTTGATCTGCGTGGTGAGGTGCTCGAAGCCTGGCGCCGAGATGAAAAAATGCACGTGGGCGGGTCGTTGACCATGTCGACCGAGCTGGTCCAGGCAGGCTTGGGTCGGGCCGGCGGGATCACAACCATAACCGGACGGTACGATGCTACGGGCGCGGTAGCGGCCTTCGGCATCGGTCAGAATCCGGCGACGCAGGTTGAAATCGGATTGGCTCTTGTCGAAGTACGAGTAGTTGCCTTTGGTATCGGCCTGCCAGAGGTCGACAGTCGCGCCGGCGATGGGGTTTCCTTGCATATCCAGGACGCGACCTTCGAGAAACATCACCGTCGCAACACCGTCCTCGCTTCCGTCATCCATCCGCACCTCGCCTTCGGACAGCGGCGCACCGGCAACATATAGCGGACCTTCAATCGTCCGCGGAGTACCGCCGGAAACACCGGAAGCCTCGTCGCGTGCATCGGCCAACAGATCAAGGAAATGCTCGACGCCAAGGCCTGCAACCAGCAACCCGGCTTCGTTGCTTCCTCCCAGGCGATTCAGATAGCTGACCCCGGCCCAGAATTCGTCATCTGTGATCTGCAGGTCTTCGATAATGCGTGCGGTTTCCTGCAGGATCCGCAGGACGATCTCTTTATTGCGGGGGTTACCACCGGTGTTGTCCAAACCGGCCGCCTGGCGAAAGAATTGCTGAAGTTCAGGCTGATGAGAGATACGAGTTGTCATGAGCAAAGCACCTGTTGTTTTTATCGGTAGTTTTGAGGGCAGGCGGACGGCAGGCCTGCATCGGAATCGACTTCAGTTGCTGGGGGCCCTACCAGCCCAACTGCGCGCGCGCCGACTGAAGGTCTGATTGCATGTCGTGGCTCCATAGCCAGTCGAAGCGTTCTGCCAGGGTTTTTCCGAGCAATGCTTCGTTATCTGCTACAGCGGGGTCGCGAAATTCATAGAGTTCGCCGGCCTGCCACGACGTTCGCTGCACGCGGCACGCTCGCGGCCGACGTATCGAGTCGTAGGCGTTGAGGACATCAGCGGGTGGGGAGCTAAGAATCTGCGGGTCGCTGAGCAAGCGAGCCAGGAGCCAGGCGTCTTCAAGGCCCTGACCGGCGCCTGCGCCTTGGTGTGGCAGCATCGCATGTGCAGCATCACCAATAAGGCCGACCTGCCCATGAACGTAGCCCGGCAATTCCTCGAGGTCGTGAAGTGCCCACAGGGTAGGGTGGGGGATGGACTCCAGAAGTGCGCGAGCGGCGTCCCCCCAGTCTGCGAAAGCCTCCAGCATCTCCTGCTGGGAAGCATTACGCACCCAGGGTGCGTCGCTCGGCCATACTGGCTTGTCGCTACTGCGGTCGGACACAAAGGCGACGACATTAATCAGTCGGCCTTGCTTAACCGGGAAGGTCAGGATGTGCGCGTCGAGCCCCAAGTACATCTGCGGAACATTGACCAGGTGCTCATCCAGACCGCGTGCACGATAGGTCTCGCGCAGTTGCTGGCTGTCGATCATGCCCCTGTAGGCGCACGTCCCGCTGAATCGCGGTGACGCCATGGGCTGTCCGAGGCCCTCCAGGACGTGGTCTCGTATGGAGGACTTGATGCCATCGGCAGCGATCAGGATGTCGCAGCTGTGGCTGCTTCCGTCAGTAAAAAATACGTGAGCCTGAGTACCGTCCTGCTCGACCCGAACGGCCCGTTTGCCGAACTGAGCGATGCCATCAGGCAGCTCGCTGGCCAATACATCCAGGAAGTCTGCGCGGTGCACTGAGGATTGCCCGACGCCTGCTGCGACGCTGGCACCGAGGTAACCGGCGTCTCGGCCTTTGCGCCATTCGAACCAGATGTCCTGCCAAGGAGCAGGGGTGCGGTCGGCTACTCGTTGGTAGGGCTCACCGATACCCAGCCCTTTAATCGCTTGAACCGCGTTGGCGCCAAAGGAGACGCCAGCGCCCACTTCGCCGAAGGCTGGGGCGGCCTCGAAGAGCTGTACGTGAAGGTGGGAATGACGGCATAGATCTAGCGCAAGGGCGACGCCGGCGATGCCGCCACCAACGATGCCAATACGCATCGCAGGAGGAGAAGACAGGTGCATAGCAAGGTTCTCATTGGATTTATTTTGTTGGAATGCCTCCACTATCTGGTCGTGTTGCGCGCCCCGTAAATACCGCAATGCCTATGTTGAATATGCCGGTTGTGAATATTGCTTGGTGTTCGTCCTGGAAGAGGTCAGGTTTTGTCGACGCAGAGATGCCTATAAAAATTGGGCAGAGCTTTCGCTTACTACGCGGTGGGAGTGGCGAAGGAACGCTGCAGATCAGGTGGTCTAACAGAGGGTTAAAACGCGTCTGCCAAAGGATTGACGTAGCTCTACCGTCGGCGACGGAACGCAACAGGCGAGGTCAGGCGGGTGGTTACGCGGCCGAGTCTGAAAACAGATCAAACATCAGTTGGCGAATCCAGCGATTGGCCGGGTCCTTGTTGTACTTGGCGTGCCAGAACAGATTGATCGCAATTTCTGGCAAAGGCATAGGTGGAGGTAACAGCACGAGGTCGAACGGTCCGGCACAACTGCTGGCGAATCGCTCCGGCACGGTCGCAATCAAATTGGATTGCTTCAGGATATGTCCCACTGCAACGAAGTGCGGCACCTCGAGGCGGATATTGCGCTGGGCACCGGCACGCTGAATGAACGCATCGGCCTCGCCATGCCCTGTGTTCGCCGCGACGACCCTGACATGCTCATAGCTTGAATAGGCTTCCAGGGTGAACGGCTGTTTCGTAGCTGGGTGATCGCGTCGGCAAAGGCAAACATACTGGTGGTGGAACAATCTACGTTGGAAAAAACCCGCTTGAAGATTCGGCAGGAGGCCGACGGCTACGTCAACAGCGCCGCTCTGCAAATCTTCAGCCAGCGTATCGGTGTTGCTTCGCACCGTACTCACCAAGCAATGAGGCGCTAAGCGAGAGAGTGCGTTCATCAGCTTTGGCATGAAGTAGATCTCGCCGATGTCCGTCATCGCCAGTGTGAAGGTGCGCCTTGCCGTCAAGGGGTCGAACTGCTCCTCATGCTTGAATGCTTCACGCAAGGTTTCTATGGCGAGGGTGATCGAGTCGGCGAGTTGTAACGCGTAGGGGGTGGGCTCCATACCGTGATGGGTGCGCACGAAAAGTTCGTCGTTCAGCGCTTTGCGCAATCGCTTCAACGCATTACTTGTCGCGGGCTGCGTGAGCCCAAGGCTGTCGGCAGCAGTCGACACTCGGCGGTCAATAAGCAGCTGGTTAAAAACCAGCAAAAGGTTCAGGTCTAGGTCGCGTAGTTCCATTATTCAACCTGCATCAATTTTCTGCATTTATCGGATCGATGTTCGGGTTACGCCCGCTTTGTGCATTGATAACTAACCTACGGCCTACGGCCTACGTCATCGACATCAGTTTGAGGCAGCGCTGGACGATGTTGCTGATATCGCCAGCGCGCCGGCTGAGGATGATTGGAGACACCGCCTCCCTTTCCACAATGGCTGCGTAGGCGATATCAGCGCGGTGCTGTTGTTGAACACATGCTGGCACCAGTGTCACGCCGAGACCAGCCGCCACAAGACCAATAGCGGTTTGCAATTCATTGGCCCATTGCGACACCTGGATACCCATCCCGTGGTTGGCGAACAATGCCAGCACGTGATCGGCATAACTCGGTCGCGGATTTGCGGGATACAGAACGAAGGGTTCGCGGGACAACCGGTCAAGCGTGACGGGTTGATCCAGCAAACGGTGCCCAACAGGTACAACGGCTACCAGACGATCTTCACTGAGAACCTGCTGGTGAATAGCTGGGCCATCGAAATGAATTCGCCCAAAGCCGATATCGATACGTCCACTTTTGAGGGCTTCAATCTGTTGTAGCGTGGTCATCTCGTGCAGCCCCAGCTCGAGATCGGGGTCTCGACGCAGATCCCGTATCAATTCAGGAAGCGCCGCATAAAGTGTAGAAGGGGCAAAGCCTATACCCAGCCACTGGCGTTTCCCCTCACCTATACGCCGAGTGTGCTCGCATACCTGCTGAAATTGGCGTAGCAGCGTCCCGCTCTGCTCATAAAAGTAACGGCCGGCTTCGGTTAATTGGAGAGGGCGACTGCGCTCCAACAACTCCGTCCCCAAAAACTCTTCAAGCTGCTGAATCTGTCGACTCAGTGGGGGCTGGGCGATGTTCAGGCGCTCGGCCGCGCGGGTGAAGTTCAGGGTTTCGGCGACTGCTTGGAAGTAGCGCACATGCCGAAGCTCCATGATACCTCCTAGGTATAGTACGAGATAAAAACGATATTGGACCTTGAATACACGGTAGCGGGATTCTAACCGGCCTGAAAACAAGATTCTTCAGGTATCAAGCATCGTTTCTTGGACCGCTATTTCATAGCAAACGGAAGCCAAAATGACTTCACCCCGAATCGTGAGCCTCGAGTCGATCATCGTCGACTTGCCGACCATCCGCCCGCACAAGCTGGCGATGCACACCATGCAGCAGCAGACGCTGGTGATCATCCGCCTGCGTTGCAGCGACGGTATCGAAGGCATCGGCGAGTCCACCACCATCGGTGGCCTGGCCTACGGCAACGAAAGCCCTGAAAGCATCAAGCAGAACATCGACAGCCATCTTGGCCCGCTTCTGGTGGGTCAGGATGCAGCGAATATCAACGCCGCCATGCTGCGTCTGGATAAGGCTGCCAAGGGCAACACCTTTGCCAAGTCCG
Organism: Stutzerimonas stutzeri; assembly: GCF_009789555.1. NCBI lineage: Bacteria > Pseudomonadati > Pseudomonadota > Gammaproteobacteria > Pseudomonadales > Pseudomonadaceae > Stutzerimonas > Stutzerimonas stutzeri. The sequence continues at coordinate 2,966,734 of NZ_CP046902.1, read as the reverse complement.
GCCTGGAAAGCGCGCTACTCGACGCCCAGGGCAAACGCCTCGGACTGCCCGTCAGCGAGCTGCTGGGTGGCCGCGTGCGCGACAGCCTGGAAGTGGCCTGGACCCTGGCCAGCGGTGACACCGAGAAAGACATCGCTGAAGCTGAACAGATGCTCGACATCCGCCGCCACCGCATCTTCAAGCTGAAGATCGGTGCGAACGAGGTGAACGCTGACCTCAAGCACGTCATCGCGATCAAGAAAGCGCTGGGCGAGCGCGCCAGCGTGCGTGTCGACGTTAACCAGTACTGGGACGAATCCCAGGCAATCCGTGCCTGCCAGATTCTTGGTGACAACGGCATCGACCTGATCGAGCAACCGATCTCACGGATAAACCGCAGCGGGCAGGTGCGCCTGAATCAACGCAGCCCGGCGCCGATCATGGCCGACGAATCCATCGAAAGCGTCGAGGATGCCTTCAGCCTCGCAGCGGACGGCGCGGCCAGTATCTTCGCCCTGAAGATAGCCAAGAACGGCGGGCCACGTCCCGTGCTGCGCACCGCGCAGATCGCCGAGGCGGCCGGGATCGCGCTGTACGGCGGGACCATGCTCGAAGGCGCCATCGGCACCCTGGCTTCGGCCCACGCATTCGTCACCCTGAACAAACTGACCTGGGGCACCGAGCTGTTCGGGCCGCTGTTGCTCACCGAAGAAATCGTCACCGAGGCGCCGGTCTATCGCGACTTCCAACTGGAAGTGCCGCGCACGCCGGGCCTTGGTCTGACGCTCGATGAAGAGCGCCTGGCGTTCTTCAGCCGCACGTGATTGGAGGTTCGAAAAATGCTGTTCCACGTAAAGATGATCGTAAAACTGCCGGTCGACATGGATCCGGCCAAGGCCGCGAAACTCAAGGCCGACGAGAAGGAACTGGCCCAAGGGCTGATGCGCGAAGGCAAGTGGCGCCACCTGTGGCGCATCGCCGGGCAGTACGCCAACTACAGCGTCTTCGATGTCGCCAGTGTCCAGGAACTGCACGACACACTGATGCAACTGCCGTTGTTCCCCTACATGGAAATCGAGGTCAGCCCGCTGTGCCGTCATCCGTCCTCAATCCGTGAGGACGACAGCTGATATTTAGCTAGGGCCTCAAACGAAGCAAGTAAGCATTAGATGGCTGCTTTAGAAGGAGCCGGCGATCACTACGGCCTCACGTCGAATCAGTTTTTCGTCGTGTCGTCGTGAGCAACACTGAAACCTGCGCCAGTGGCTACACCGTTGCAACGGCGATAGCTGCTCATTAATAAAAACAAGAGTCTTCGAAATGAATCAGCCAAACGCGATTACGTCCCACGGGAATACTGAAAGCTCCGGCTTGAAGCCGCTGTCGCTTGTCATAGGAATAGCCATAGCTCTCGCCGCGGCCTTGCTGCTCCCCGATACCCTCGATACCAACGCCAGGGTAGTCGCAGGCATTGCGATATTGATGGCGGTATGGTGGATCACTGAAGCTATCCCAATTCCCGTGACTTCTCTGCTCCCACTGGTGCTTTTTCCGCTTCTGGGCATCACCTCGATCAACGACGCTGCAACGCCTTACGCCAATTCGATCGTGTTCCTAGTTCTGGGGGGCGTATTGCTAGGGCTAGCCACGCAACGCTGGAATTTGCATCGTCGATTCGCTCTGCTCACGGTTCTGTCGGTGGGTACCAAACCTGCGCAAATCGTGTTCGGTTTGATGGCCGCAAGTTGGTTCATCACCATGTGGGTGAGCAACACGGCGACAGCCGTGATCATGATGCCGATTGGCGGTTCGATCATTCTTCTCGTCAAATCGCTAGGAAATGAAGACGCGACCCCAAAATTCTCGGCGGCGGTTTTGATTGGTATCGCCTATGCAATCACCATTGGCTCGATGGCAACCCTGATTGGCCAGCCTCCAATGGCGCTCATGCGCGCCTATTTGGCCAATTCGCATGGGCTAGAGATCGGGTTTGGGCATTGGATGCTATTGGGTGTTCCGTTTGCTCTGGTCATGCTCCTAATTGCCTGGCTGGTTCTGACCAAAATCATATTTCGCTCGGAGGTGAGTGATATTAAGGGTGGCCGCGACATGATCGAGGCTGAATTGAAGACTATGGGGCCGTTATCAGCCGAAGAGAGCCGCGTGCTGATGGTGTTTTCAGGTGCCGTCTTCTGTTGGGTATTCCTTCCGCTGCTGGCACGGATTCCGCTGATTGAAGGGGCACTTCCATGGCTGACTAATGTTAACGACACCAGTGTGGCGATTCTGGCTGCCGTGCTTATGTTCGTGGTTCCAGCAACCAAAGGGCAGGGAGCTCTGCTCAACTGGTCAGCGACGCGTGATGTTCCTTGGGGTGTCCTGATCTTATTTGGCGGCGGTTTGACCTTGTCAGCGCAATTCACAGCCACAGGTCTGAGCGTCTGGATAGGCGAGAGCGTTTCCGGACTCGCCGGGTTACCCCCGATACTTATCCTGATCGTGACCGCATTAGTCATCATCCTTCTCACCGAACTTACGAGCAACACAGCTACCGCAGCGGCATTCTTTCCCATCATGGGCTCGATTGCGGTAGGACTTGGTATCGATCCGCTGCTGATGACTATTGTCGTTACGTTTGCAGTCAGCTGCGCCTTCATGCTGCCCGTTGCCACGCCATCCAACGCCGTCGCGTTCGCCACAGGGGACCTGCCTATCCGGCACATGATTCGAGCTGGTATCTGGATGAACGTCATCGGGTTGCTTCTGATCATCGTCGCGCTTTATACAATCGTACCGCTGGTCTTTGACGTCTCGTTTTGATGGCCGGCCCGTCCTAGTAGGATGGCTTGAGATTTTGCCCTGGCCGTATGATTGCGGCTGGCGGTGGTCTTATAACCGATGGTCTATCCCCTTCTGAGTTGTGGGGACCTCGGCTTTGTTTGAGGGGGTTAGACTTGCAAAGTGGAGTTGCTGGCCAGGATACCGCCGGTGGGTAAAGTACGGCTTCCTAACAGTAGGTGTAGCTAACGGATTCGGCTCGCTATACTGACGCTTGCGCTTGGGGCGGTCACCGTCTCCCCGCTGGCAAAATAATCCGGGAGCATTGCCCCTATGAGCTTGGTAAAAGAACGTACCGCCGCCGTTGTGCAGACACGAAATTTTCTTCTTGAATTGTCTAGAGAATCATCTCTACCTGAATCCTTACGTCGTCAGGCAAAACATCTATTGAGGCATTACCCCACCTCTGATGATGTTTGGCTAGCTGGTAGGGCTGAAGAACGGCGTCGATACGAGCTACGACTGTTAGAGGATAAGCATGGTCCTCTGCATCCGTCGCTCGGCCTTTGGCTTGTCGTAGATCCGATGTTTTGTGACGAGAGCGCTGATGCGAGCTCAGCCACACCGTAGGTGACGTAGCAGAGTCCTCGCGCTGGGTAAGGGAGTGCCTGCAACGCGGACTGATTTGGGAATATCAGTTGAAAAATGAAGCTGAAAGTAACGCTGGATAATGCAGGCGCAGTGCACCAGATCAACGCAGAGGCAGTGTAATGAAAATCGAGCCGATTCGTAGCGAAAGCGACCTGGCTACGGCTTTGGCGCGCTTGGAGCACCTGTGGGGCGCGCAGATCGGTTCGTTAGAATGTGATGAACTGGAAGAGCTCGCGGCGTTAATTGAGAAATACGAGGAGGCGCATTATCCAATGCCGCCTTCGGATCCCGTCGAGGCCATCAAGTTCCGAATGGAACAGCAAGGACTGGGCGAAATCTAGCGCGACCTATAGCGAAGAAAAAATCATTGAGCGAGCGAGTTGCTTCAACTACTGGGTCTACTATGGCGTTATCGAAGTCAGCCCGAGTAAGAATGCCTGTTAGCGGCTTTAGTCCATCCGCGCGCTAGCCAGCGCCATCGCCTGCGCCTCGGTTAGCGCGACGGGCATGGAGGGGGCGGTTGGCAGCGGGCCGCTGATGAATGCTGCATTGGCCGATTTACGCCCTGCGCGGCCAGGTGCTTTCAGCTATAGATCAATGAGTATTGCGAGGCGGCAAGAGTTTGCATCTGGTGTTTAGCGCACTCGGATCGTTCGAAGCAGGGCCTAAAGCCGCTTCATTCACAAGAAGCAATGCCGATCGCATCCATACTGGCATTTTACAACCTTTTAGCTTACGCAACTCTTCGCTACTCATGGCTTTTGTGATCCTGGAAATGACCTGCGCGGACAACCCCTGTTTTCCGAGGTAATAGAGCGCGGTGAGCACCGTTCCTATCTTCGTTCCGGCGTACTGCATGCGCGCATTAGAGACATGCCTGAGGCGAACCACCGCATTGCCAGCTTTGATCACGCGGGTAGTACCGCTGGTGTAGTAGGTCGGCACAACCTGCATCTGCGTACTGAGGCCCAACCTCCTAACAGCCTCCGCCCCGTGTATTTGGATCGTCTCGCCGTTCGCCTTAGCAAGAACCATCATAATGTCTATCGGACTTGGGCGTACCCTGCAGCCGGTGTATATGCTCATCTTTGGGCGCATATAGACGCCGCGAGCGACACGCTCCAGATGGCCTGATTTCACTAAGTTTGAAAGTGTCTTATCAACCGCAGCTCTTGAACCTACCTGCGCGAAAACGTTGCGTGAAAAAGGCCTCCCTTTTCGCATGTGCTTGACTCGGCTCCAGACAGCTTTCGCGACAGACATGAGTACCTTTGAATGGTTTACGTCAGATAGGAAGGTGGAGCAATCCTTCAGCCGCGAGCTAAGGACTGTTACTTGCAGTTCGTGCTTGAGCCCGATCGCGCAGCTGGCTCACTGATAAACCCCGTACTCAATGCGCTCTAGGCAGTCGTTTACTACCTGAAACCCCACAGGATTGCTGACAACGTCTAGAGGTATTTCGCCTTCCAGATATCTGCAGGGCCGACCCAGCCATTCTTCGGCTAGCATTTGAGTACCGAACACTTTGGTAGCGCGCTCCAGGAGCGTAGCAAATTGAAAGGCCACAGCGCTCTGCACAGAGCTGAGGCGCACGGTTTGATTTCCCTTGCTCTGTCGTTGAATCGTCCTAGCGGATTTGCCCACGATGCGGGTAAGGACCTTCTCCGCCGAGTAGAGATCGGAAATCGAAAGCATGTCTTGCACATCTTTCATCTCGAACCCCTCGGCAGTCAGTTTGTAAACCATAGTTGGACTGAGCAGTCCAGGGTCACTACGGAGGAGGTACTCCGTAGGCTTGCGGGCGGCGAGTGCCGTTTTATCGGCACGCCTGGCGGCGTTAACCATAAAGAGCTCCTCCATATGCGACCGACAAACCTTTGGCTCCGCTTGATCCACACTGCGCTTAGCATCAAAAGCTGCATCGGTATGTAGTATTGCTCTGCTCAAAGCCAGTGTCGATCACGGTGTCCATCTGACGCATCCGCTTAGCGTGCTTTGAAAACGTTGTATGTCCAGTTTCCGGTTTTATATTTTTTAAAGGTTATTGATCGCAACGTTAGCGGCTGGCTCATCGCCCATTACTATCCTTCGGAGGCGGAGCGGTCATTGCTAAGCTGGTGGCATGCGCCGCGGGACTTTGCTGGTAGTGGCTCGCCGCTGCCTCCCCCCTGCGCACATCTATTCCGACTGTTTCTGGGGAATCGCGATGACACAGCGTGTGAATATCGAGGACTAGGACGACGACTGCACTATGAGATTGACCGACGAAATTCTGCTAATGATGGATGCCGACGTGGGGGTGCTTTACCTGCTTGAGGAATATGTAGGCACGACCCGCTGCCTAGTGCTTAGCAAGACTAAACACATTCCCGATCGAATCGATGACCTGGTCCGTCGCTGGGGTTCGTTCGGTAAGATAGCAGCAGATTTAAACGGGAAGGACGAATGAGCGCCTTGAGCTGATGAGACGGCCGAAGGTTACGTGCTGCCATTGCCCTTCGAGCCTATCTTGTCGGTATGCGTAATTGTCCCACCTGCTAGGGCAGAGCTCTCTATCTTATTAAAGGCTTCGATTGCCTCCGCGTTGAAAAAGCTGTGGTAGCGCGGTGATCGCTGCAGCCGACGAATTTTGTCTATGGCATCCGAGCGGATTTTTGATAATGAATTTCCATCGTCATTTGACATGCATGAGCCCCTACTATCAATCAATTGTCTCGGAAGCTAGAGCTTCAGACGGCCCGCAGAAATTAACAAGCCTACACTCTGGATGATGTGTCTTCTACCGTCCAGTGAAGCGGATCTGAAGCTACCGAAACGGCGACACGCTGGATTGCGTTGTATTCTCTTACTTCCATAGAACCGTGAGTGTAGCCCGTGAATTAGCTGGCAGCGCGTTCCCTCGAGAAGTGACTGGTAGGATTTCCCCGGAGGTTAGAGGGCTTAGCCGCTCAGCCTGATTGGACTGTCCTGGCTGTTGAGAGCGGGCTCGAGCAGCGATAACCTACTTTTTTGGGGCTACTGTTTTACTTTTAGCCCCTTTACGGAGTGAGCGCGCTGCTCATCTAGCGAGTTGTAATAGGTATTCTGGGTGGTACTCATACTGTTGTGACGAAGGTTGGCCTGGAGATCCTTCATGTCACGGTGCGGTGCATCGAAAGTGGCGGATGTATGGCGCAACCAATGCAACGACGCCGAGCGCAGCTGATCAATCTCGTCATCGCTCCAGCCTTCCTCAGACATGCGCGCCAACGAACGATCAAACAGTTCCTGTAGCAACAATCGAATGTGGCGGTCAGAAAGCCCAGCTCGACCTTTTAGTGAGCCAATTAGCGGAGTGCTCTCATGAGCGGAGGGCAGGGGAGGAAGCCCGAGGTGTACACGGTAGCGCACCAGGTAGGCGTGGATGTAATCATCCCGGACGCTGATTTTCGCAGCTTTGTTGCCTTTGCCCACCACATGAAACCACCAGTTACCCATGCTGTCGCGACGAATATCGCCCATCGTTGGCGTCCAGTTATCGCGTCCGACTAGATCGGAGACCCGCAGGTACATAGAAAACAAGGTGGCAACAATAAACAACGTTCGCTCATACAGTGCATCCTCCGCAGCCATTAGCTCAGCGGTTTCGATCACGTAGCTCCATTGCAGCTGGGTCAACGAGCGAGAAGCGACATCCACCGTATTGCGTTGCTTGTAGATCCACTTTTGCTTCACTGCGCGAAACGGGTTGACCTCAGTCAGCCCCTCATCGATGGCGTGTTGGAAAAAACTGCCACACACAGCAAACACCTGACCGACGGAACCCTGGGACATCCGATAGACCCGGGAGGGAAGGGGCCCCGCGGATTCCGCCGCGATTTTGCGCTCCCGCTTAGCGACTGTATAGGTGAACGGACGCCAGTCTTGGTTGATCATAAAACTGTCCGTTTCCAGCGGCTTCCTGCCGCCAATACGTAAAAACCTCGATTTAACTACCGGTCCCACCCAGTCGGCAGGTGGGTTTAGACAGAAGTCCATGAAGGCCTCGGCATCGCGGCGCCTCAAAGCCAGAAGAGGCTTACCGGCCAACAAAAGTGACCACAATAGGAGCCGCTCGGCGTGCGTTCGATAGGAGTTGAACGTGGCTTCGTTGCCTACGTAGGACTTCAGAAAGCCTCTGACTGCCATATATCCCTCTGTGGCCTGAAGCTCCCCAGGAAAGTCCAAAAGGAAGTCGCACACCAGAGGCAGCTCGCCATGCAGGTGTAGAAAGTTGAGTCCGTGGAAGCGCTCAAAGGTCTCGAAAAGTGGCTGTGGGCGCTGCGACATCCTGTGTTAATGATCCGGACGGAGTTAACTGGAGGTGTATAGACTGACTCTTTCAGCGTATCTGTGCAATATCCGGGTCTGGTGATTATCGGATATTGCTGTGTGGAACGACGGTCCGTCACGGTTAATCCTGATAATACCTACCATAGGTATATGCGAGACTCGTAATACGTAGATCTTGTTTCAGTTCGGCGGGCAGGCGGGTTTGAGCGCTACTCCTTGCGCCACTGTCCCTCAGTAGCCTCGGGTTTGACGCAAGTAAAATGTCCCAATGACCGCCGTTTTCTTCCTCTAAAGTAATATCCGCATGCACCTGTCTGAGCGCTGCACGAACGACCTCTCGAATTTGGCGAACGCTAAGCCCCGGACGCCCGTGGCTAGTCTCTAGAAGCGGAACTCCGTCATCTTGTTCCGGCAGCGGTGATAGTCCTCTGCTTTTCCGGTATCGTTTCAAGTAGGGTAAAAATTTAGGGTTGACTGCGATCCTTTGCGGCTGGGTGCCTGGGATATCTAGGACCAACCACCAACTGCCGTCCTCAAACGAGAAACAATCCATACTTGGCCAGTACTCACCACTCGCTGCAAGATCAGTCGCGCGTAGGCACAAAAATACAGTCGCAGCTACAATGAAAAGAGCGCGCTCTCCCGCAGGGTCGCCTGTTGCACGAATCTCTAGAATTTGCATGACACGAAAGAGTTGGCCTGAAGTTAGGAAGCGTCGGGCGGGGTGATCTGCTTTGTCTGCACTCCCACTCTGCAATCTAGACGCGACGACTGGATTGACTGCGGCTGCATCCTCTGCATGTAGGAAATTGTAGAAGGAACTGCAGATGCTCTGTATCTGTCTCAATGTACCAGTGAATGGTCTGTAAGATTTTGACTCCGGTTGACTGCGGATGTTGAAAGGTCGCCAGCCTTCGTTGAACGTCCAATTACCGTCGCTTTGAGTGAATCGCGCCGAAGGTGCTACACCGACCCAAGGCCGAGGTGGCCTTTTGCAGAAACCAACGAATTGTTCAAATTCATTTCGATTTAATGTCAAAGCCGATTTACCAGCGAAGATCCAGCTCCATAGAAGCAGACGCTCCACAAAAGTACGGTAAATACCGTAGGTTCCGGCTGCACGATTATGGAGGGCTAGAAAACGAAGCCCCCATTCAAAATCCTTCTCAACGTCAAACTCGGCCAAAAAACTCCTGAGATAGGCTGCGACGCAGGGGTAGCAAGCATAGTACTGCTTAAGGTCCAAAAGCATAGACTCGGGACCGGCAAAGAGCGGATGCGGGTCTCTGGTGTATGCTGGCATCGGAGGCTCCATCTACAGGTGGTAGCGTTCAAAGCTGCTTTCCGTAACCGTAGCAGAGACTTTTTAGTCTTGTTTTTATTTTTTTTGAACCGTTCAAAAAGCTTCTGGAGTCTGCTTTTTCGGCTGGATATCGGCGGGCAGTAATGGGCTTCCAGAACAAGACAGCCCATACCTCTCTGATTTTGCAGTATTTTTTTTGATCAGGTTTTATCTCTTTTACTGTCAGGAGCCACAGCAGCAAGACGCAGTCCGCACCTGCTGATCCATAGCCAATATTTAACATAATATACATTATGCGAAGTCACGATCAGGTTATCATGCCCGTGTATCGGATCGCGCGACGGCAGCTTCGCCTCTTGCTTACCGTCTTGCCTGCCTTCTCGCATGGACCTGTTCGGCTTGGCACCAGGCATGCCGGATTGGAACGCAGCGCTTATGAAAATCCGGTTCGCTGATCGCGACCAGCCTGATCGCATCTGCTCAATGGTGCTTCGCCATTGCCGATGCCATCGTGCTCGTGCGGTGAGCTGCGTCGATGCGGGTTGTCGTAATGAAACAGGACGGTTGTCCGCAGCTCGTTCGGGGTACAAGGTTCATTGGCATGCAAGCTGCGGTAGCCCCAGAAAAAATACAGGTTGCCAGGGACCAGCGGGACTTTCATTGGACGAAGCAAGCCTACTCGGATAGCCAGCGCGATGCAGCGCTGGCTGATGCGGTTCTGCACCAGGGCTTTTTCCAGCAGATTCAGAAACCCGCTGGAGCGCAGGTTGCGGACGTTCGGGAACACGACGAAGCGTCCTGCGTCCGTGTCGGGCTCCGGTATGAAGACCGGCAGCAGGACGGTCAGCATGGTCGCGTCATAATGGAATCGGTTGGACTCGTCATCACTGTCGCGTCCCTGCAGACAGCGAATGACGGTCTGGACCTTTTCGAACGATGAAGGCACCCGGCCCGTTCCGCAGGCATGCACATCGAGCAGCAGCCGCTGAAACTCGTTCGAGCAAGCCAGTCGCTCGAAAAACGTTCCTGCCACGTCCGGGTTGCCGCGTATGGCAAAGCTTCTGTCGCCATGGCGCCGGGCTTCGCCTTCGATCTCACGGCGTGCAATGACCAGGTGCTCCAGGCAGAGATAACGCTCGATGAACGCGACACCGACGTGATTCATATCCTTTGCCAGGCGCGACACTGTTTGCGAATCGACTTCCTTAAACGCTGCGGACATTTAGTGGCGGCTCCGTGCAGGCGATGGTGCGGGTAGCGAGCTTCGGACAGGTCGTTGCGCTTTCAAGGGAGCGGACATCACGCAGCGCCCTCCCCTCAAGCCTGCGCCATATCGAACGCTCTATGACGCTAGCCTCATTTGGCTATTTACGCACGGCTGAGGTAAGCCACGCGGGTAGGACGCTGTGTTTTGTGACCGTCGCGCCTGTGATGATCAAGGGTTTTGTCGGTGAGTCGCCTGCCACTGGCCTGATTTTCATGAACGGCCGCAACAGCGGGGGCATATCGGGCACAACCTGATCGGTGACGGGTTGTGTGACGGGGCCGGCCACGAAGCGAGCAAGGATACGGTCCTTGTCCAGGTATTCCCGCGCATAGGTCATGGCGACTCGGTTGGGCACGCTCATGGACAGGCATTTTTCGATACCTGCGATCAACGCATGCGTGCATTCGGGCTCAACGAGCGCAGCGATGCCCGGATGTTCCTTGCATAACACGCCGAGGCTCGTGCCAGGATCGGCGGTGATGACCGCATTGCCGCCCACGGCCAGAATATTGGTGAGCTTGGATGGCAGCACGGAATCGGCTGCGCCACGGCGCTGGATCACGAGGTGACAATCAGCCGATGCCAGCAGCGCTGGCAAATCTTCGTACGACTGCAGCGGCGCAAATACCACGTTCTTCAGGCCCTTGAGCTTGACGCTCTCTTCCAGCCGGCTCTTGCCTGCTCCTTCACCGACGATGACGAACATCAGATCGGTTCGGGCGGCGAGCAATTCAGCCGCGTCGATGACCGAGCCCAGCCCCTGTTTTTCGCCGATATTGCCTGAGTACATCAGCACTTTCTTCCCAGGGTCCACGCCGAGCCGGCTCAACAGCCCTGCCGATCTTGCCACGCCGTGAAATCGCCGGACTTCGGACCAGTTGGGGAACAAGCTGAGCCTCTGCTCTTGCACGCCCTTATTACGTGCTCGCTCGATCATACCGCCCGATATGGTGGAAATCTGATCGAATGCATTCAGCGCCCAAGCCTCGACTCTATAAGCGAGACGTCGCGCTCGCTGGCGGCTGCACATGCCCAGGCCGAACATGGCATCCAGTTCGAAGTCCTGGATATGCAGCACGGAATTGGCGCGCGTGAGCTTGGCGTAAAGTATTGTCTGTGCGGCGCAGAACATGGTCGGCACGATCAGGACGACTTTGTCGGGGCGCCACCCGATATTGGCAAAAAGTGCGAAGGTTGAAGTAACGGAAAAACTTGCCAGGTGAAACAGCCGCTTGAGTGCAGTCGGTTTCGCGGGAACATACAGTGGACAACGGATAACTGTCACGCCCTCCTCCCGGGTTCTGGCATAGCGCCAATGGGAATGGCCTGGGAATATCTTCCAGTCGGGATAATAAGGATGGGCGGTTACCACCCGTACCTCGTGTCCGTGCTTGGCAAGCCACTCAGCCATTTCCCCGCTGTATTTACCGATTCCGGTCAGTTCAGGACTGTAGTTTATGCCATATAAAAGATATTTCATCTGCCCCTCCGATACACCCTGCGGATTTGATAGTTGATGCCGGTTGCAAATATCCGAATCGAGTTCAGCTAATTGAAATGACGTATCACCTCCTTCCTGAGGGGCAGCCGATCGAGCGCAATAAAATTAATAACTGCGGAATTAATAGAAACAGGCTGAGCGCGGCCGAACGAGTCCCTGCGCGGGAACTATCGTTCGCACATCGTTGTTGTGTTTGTTGTGGGATTTGAAATTAGCCGGCGCGCAGGCCTGGCCTGGATGAAGAACTTCGTTATTGTTTTTCGGCTATAAGGCCGGATGCATGGGATAGCAGCCGGGCACAGTTACCCCGCCTGCGCAAAACGGAACGCACAGGCAGTTATGGAGCGTTAATGATTGTTATATCGCCCACATCCGGTCTGCCCGTGCTTCAACGCGTCAGCAATGGACTGGTCGTTGCGGTGGCGGGACTTGAAACGGACTGAGCGACACAGCTTTGGTAAAGCGCCAGGTACTTGGCAGCGACCCTTTCGTTCGCGAAATGCTCGACCACCTTGGCGCGGGCCCTGTTTCGTAATGGTTCCCGATTGTTGGCATCGAGGACCCAGCCGATCCCTTCGGCCAGGCTTGAAACATCGAAGGCGCTCGCCAGGTAGCCATTGACCTTGTGATCGACAATGTCCAGCAGGCCCGTGGCGCCGAATGCGACGACCGGCGTTCCACACGCCATGGCTTCGGTGGCGGTTTGTCCGAATGCCTCTTGCAAGGAGGGCACCACCATGACATCGGCGGCGCTGTAGACGTCACGTAATTGCTCGTCGCCGGCTATGTGTCCGAAGTAATGGGTCCTGTACGGCGTGTCGAGCATGTGTTGGGAACCCGAGCCGCCAAAAACCGCCAGCTCGATATTCGAAGAGCCTTTCTCCTTCAACACGCTCAGCGCCGTAATCAACTCTCGAAATCCCTTACGGTCGTCGCCCACTGCCGCTACCGCGCCAAACGCGACGAGACGTGTAGACGGCGAAATGCCAAGCCGCTCCCGGGCGAGCGAAGGACTCTCGGGTCGAAACACGTTCACATCGATCGGATTGGGCAGTCGCCTGATGGTCAGCCCTTGCATGGCCGATGAACGCGCAGCGCAATCGACCATCCACTGACTGAGTCCGATAATCGTCAGGTTCGCGACCTGATGATAGGCGGCGGTCTTGCGCTGGGCCCCGACAGCGCTCAGATCTCCAGGGTTGCTGGACTTCAGTAACGGGCAACGGCCGCACCCTGAGCTGAAGCCGTCGCAGCCACCGTCGTAATGGCAGCCGCCGGTAAACGCCCACATGTCATGCAGCGTCCAGACAATCGGTTTGTTGATCCGTTTGAGATCATCGACCGACATGCCGCCGCCATTTATCCAATGGAGATGGACCAGGTCGGCATCGGAGGCATTGATCGACTCGACCAGGTTGTCATTGGGCCAGGCACCTGAGGAAAACATGATCCTTTTTCGGGCGGCGACCAACGCCGGGACACGGTCATAGGCAACCCGAGCCAGATATCGCATTTTCTGCCGGACCGTCATTCGGGCGGGATAGATGGTCACATACTCGACCTCGGCACCCGCCCCGGCCAGGGCATTTGCGAGCCGGGATGCCGCGCGCGGCGCCCCTCCTTTCGAGCGGTACGAGGTTACGAGCAATACTTTCACATGGAGTCCTCTTCAATGCGCCCTGGCGTCAACACAAGAGTCGACTCCGGGCCCCTGTCAGCCTTGCCTCGTTCGCGATACCGCAGAAGTAACCCAGCAGCATGCTTGAAAATAGAAACGACGACGCCGGGATTGAAAACAGGAACAGCAGTACCACGAAAAGATTGGCGAGCAGTTCCACTGTGCTTTTGTCGGTCGGTATCCGCTTGAACAGCACGTAGGATCGCCGCGCGCAGGTCAGGAAGATAAATATGAAACAGGCAGCGCCCAGCAAGCCGAACCGTGCCAGCAGCGCATAACTCAGCAAATGGATGTTGTGGGTATGTTGCCCCCCCAGTAATTGGCTATCGACCACCGATGAATCGGAACTCTGCGTCATGTCCAGGGTGTATCCGGCGCCCATTCCGAACAGTAGCGATACCGGCAGCATGGATTGCTGAATGTCCTGGCTGACGAGCGCCCCTTCGTATAAGCGCTGCTGAAGCGGTACTGGCATGTCGCCGCCCTCTTCCGCCGACAATAGCGTGAGCGTTTCATCGATGCGGCGTTCGAAGCTGCTGCCCTGGAGTATTCCGAGCCCATCGAGCGCCAGGGTCAGGACCACCAGAAAAACCGTCAGCACGCAGACAAGCCGAATCTTTTTCACCCATGCAGAGCTGAAGAAATAGATCATCAGCCCGCCCACGATAGCGAGCAGCAAGGCCCTGTTGAGGCCGGCAATCTGCGGAACCACGGCCAACAGCAGGAGGCATGCATGAACGTAGCGCTTATAGGCCAGCGCGATGACCAGTGCGCAGCCCCAGAGAATCAGCAGTTCTGGCGGCGTTCCGACTTGCAGGTCGAAGACCCAGCACACCGAGGTGAGGCCCACCAACGTCAATACCACCCGCAGCATGGTGGCGTAGGAAAACTGCAACCTGCCGATCCGATAGCACCAGGCGCCCAGCAGGAACGTCAGGAAAAACATCGCCAGGTAGGCGAGGTCCGTCACCAGGTAGAAATGGCTGTTCTGCCTGAGCAACCCCAGCACCAGATACACCAGTCCCAACCCTTGCAATGCCAGCACCGCGCGCCAGAGGTTCCCGCTCGCCAGCGTGGGCTTCAGCCGTGTCTGCAACAGAAACACGGCGACGAAAAGCATGGCGGCGGCGACAACCACCAGCCGTACGTAGGGCATCGCGGTGAAGCCGACAATGCCAAGCAGATGGGTGAGCGCCGCGGACGCGACGATGGCGCTTGCCAGGCAGAACGCCGGGAACACGATGATGCTGCTGGGTCTTAGATTATTCGACAGCATCCGAACGCCTCGCATGGGAGATCCGATGAGCCTCGCCATTCATGCCCGGCGCGCTGCTCGGCGAATGAACGGCGCGTGTCGACTGCGTGGCGGGCGCAGTTAAAAAACCGACCAGATCATGGGCGACCTTACCGGTCTCGAAGCGAGCCACGAAACGGGCCCTGGCCCGGACGCCGGCGCGTTGCAGCGCATCGGGTCGGGTGAGCCAGTCGAGAATGAGCTGCGCCGCGGTGCTCGCGTTGTCGAGCGGGATGAAACGACCCTCCGCCCCGTCATCGAACACCTCCGGCACCCCGCCGACCCGGCTTGCAAACACCGGCAGCCCAAGCGCCATCGCTTCGATCAGGACGATGCCGAAGCTTTCCATTCGTGAAACATGCAGGCAGGCGCGGTGGCTCGCCATCAGGCCAGCCACGTCATCCACGTGACCGGTGAACAGCACATGCGCCTCGATGCCGAGGGTTCGCGCGGCCTTCTCGAGCGCGGGCCGGTCCGGACCGCCACCCACGAACGTCAGGCGCAACGGATAACCCGCCTGGCAAACGGCCGCCGCGATTTCCAGCGCGTATCGCTGGTTCTTTCGTCGCTCCAGGGTCCCGACGCAGATCAGATCACCCATCAGGGCGGGTCGATCAGCCGTAGGCACGGGCGCGGAAATGAAGTTCGGGATGACTCTTGCGTCTACCGCCTGCGCTTCGCGAATGCGTTCATAGAGCTTTCGCCGCATAAAGGCCGATACGAACACCAACCGATCCAGGCGTGGAATCACTCGGGCTTCGTATGCTCGGATCTGGTCGAACAGCTTGCCGTCCGGCGCTATGACGCCCTTGCCTGCCCATTCATCCGCTTCCGACAGGTTGAAGTGGGCGATCATCACCACACGCTGGGCCGGTGATGCACGCGCGGTGAGTGCCGCCTCGGCCGACATGGGACATTGAGCATAGACGACACACGCCCGGCCATCGGCGAGCGTGGCTTTCAGGTTCAGATACAGGCACCGCTGATGCCAGTGGCGATACCACCACAGACCGAGGCTTGCATTGAGCGGTGCGATCAGTCGGCGCACCGCGAATACCGGGTAGACCAGCCATTTGTTCCGATCGTACGGCGTCACCACCATCGGTGGCGTCCGGCCACCGGATTCGAACCACTTCGACAAGGTCCGGTAGTGGGTATGTACGCCGGTTTCACCTGTTTGGCGCAAGACCGTCGCGATGATGATTGGAATGGGCATGCCGGCTCCCCGCATCAGGAGGGAATGATCTTGCGATAACCCTTGATGCTGAACGCGCGTGCCGCTGCCAGCATTCGCATGGCCAGCCGCGCCGGCAGCGCCAGGTTCGGGCTCGTCAGCAGTACGGCCGGCGCGTAGCCGAGGCGTTCCAGCAGGGATGCATCGCGCAGCGAATCGATCAGGACCCTATGGACAAAGGCGGTCGCTACCTTGTCATTGTTCTTCAACACCACCCGAAGATGGTTCATGGCAAAGCCGCGCCGGTGCCTCGGCTCGCTGATGTAGCTATTGAGAAAATACTGGCTGGCCGGAATATTCAGCACGTTGCTCATGCGCCCGCCGTTCACCGACGAATCAATGACCGCGCCGTAGCCATCGTCGAATCCCAGGGTCTCGCCATTGCGGGCGGCGCGAAGCGCGAAACCCCAGTCCTGGTGCTTGGCCTGCAACCCATCGAATGTCGTGCCCCTGTAGCGGGATCGGCAGAGGCTGATCGTCGAGCTTCGAACATCGCCGTCCAGGCAGAACAGGTACTGGTGCATGTCGCCCTGATAGAGCGGCAACCGGACGTCGAAGGTCCGGTACGCATTGCGCGCCCGATAGCGGCCGAACAGGATGCCGCAACCGCTGCGTACATGCAGCGCGACGCGTCGCGCTATGTGTTCAGGCAGAAATGCGTCGTCACTGTCGAGCAGAAAGATGTAGTCGCCGGTAGATGCGGCGATGCCCAGATTCCGGGATTCCGCGGCATTGCTCTTTGCGGCCTTCTCTATGATTCGCAGGTGCGGTACCCGCGCGGTAACGGCCCGCAGGATGTGCACGTCGGGCGACAGATCGTCGACCAGAATGATCTCATGGCTCAGCCCGTCGACGGCCCGCCTCACTGAGGCGACCGCATCCATGATGAAGGCGGCGCTGTTGTAGGTCGGGATGATGATCGAAACTTCAGGCATCAGAACTCTCCTGACTCGATTGGTCGAGGGGTCGCCGATCGCTCCCTCCACAAGTCACGCAGCACCCTGCTGGTTCCCGGGATGCCCAGGGTGAATAGCGCGCGGCTCTGCATCTTCAGGCAGTCCATGGTTTTCGGACTCAGTACGTTACCGATCCAGGACGCGAAGATCTGGCTGATCAGCGTTGCGACGGCCGCGCCCCATAAGCCGAATCGCGGAATGAGCACCAGGTTCAGCACGATATTGAGCAGCAGCCCGAGCGCCAGTCGCAGAGGACGCAGGTGGCCAAGGCCAACGGCCACCAGATAGTTGGTACAGGCAAATCCGACCACCGAAAACACGCCGGCAAGCATCGCGATGCCCAATATATCCAGCGCCTGGCTGTACGCTGGGCCGAACAGGTATGGAATGGCCGCATAGGCGGCGAGCCAGATGGCCAAGCCCGCGGCAATCGATGAAAACGTGACGATATCGAAGTAGGTACGGATATTCCTCGCATCCGGTTTGCTGCAAATGAAAGGAAAGAATGCCGTTGCGATCAGGATCGGTATGACGGCATAAGCCTCCACTACCCGGATGGCGACGCTGTAGACGCCGGCCTGATCGACGCCGATAAGAAAAGCGATCATGACCTGATCGATTCGGGTGTAGATCACGATCATCAGTGAACACAGCAGCATCGGGGCCGCGGGCCGCCAAAGCTCCCCTACCAGGCCGTAATTGAACGACGCGATGCTCACCCGCACCGGCTTGTTCATCTGGTAATAGGCGTACAGCAACAAATTGATCGCGATGTCGAATACCGCACTCAGGGCAAACAGGATCAACCCGGCGTCGATCCATAACAGCACGATCTTGACGATCGATGAGAGGCACAGGCTGGAAAGCCCGACGTAGGCAACATGCGATGACTGGGATTTGGCCTGATAGAGCGCCTGATAGCTGTTGAAGTTGTAGAAAAGCACCGAGCAGATCGTGATCGCGTACCCCAGCTTGTGCGCGACGGAGAGCGCATCGGTCAGGTACAGCCCGACGACACAGGGAATCACGAGCACGGCGCTGGCGGTAAACCGGCAGATGACCGCCGTACTGAGCAGTTCGCTATCCGAATACCTCTGTTGGGTGAATTCCTTGATGAGAATCTGATCGAGCCCGAGGCTGCCCGCTGCCCAGACGATGCTCGCCACACTGAGCCCCAGGCTCAGAATCCCGAAATCCTCGGGGCCGAGATGTTTGGCCACCAGCCCGATCAGGACGAACGCAACGGCCAGCTTGATGAGCTTCTCCAGCAACAGCCAAACGGAGTTCTGAATATATTGTTTCATGTGTCATCCCTTTCGTTGGACGGCGACGCGAGCCCGACCGGCAATCAACTGGCCGTTGTTCCTCCGTACTGGTAGTAGTCGTAGTAACTGCTGTATCGATAGCCTTGTCGTTGCGCCTTGCGTATATCCACCTGATTGAGAATGACCCAGTCCGCTGGGGTGGCGTTCTGCTGCAGTTGTGTGATGCCCCGCTCCACTTCGATGATCGGCGTGCCCTCGCTGCGCACGACGAACAGCAGCGTGTCCGCCTCGGCCGCCAGGACCATGACATCGCTGACGCCCTGGGTCGGCGGTGAATCCACCACGATCCGGTCGTAGCGAGTCTTCAGCGAGTCCAGTGCCAGGGTGAACTGACTGGACGCCAGCAGGCTCAGGGGGTCGCGCACGGGACTGCCGGCGCACAGCATGTCGACGCCGTCGACCGTTGCGATGCACGCTTCCAGGGCCGCACGCCCCTCGACCACGTCGGTCACACCCAAACGATCCTTGGACAGCGCGAAACGTTTCGCCAGTGTCGGCCTGCGCAGATCCGCATCGATCAGCAGCACCCTGCCCATGTCGGCAAGCGCGTAGGCGAGGTTGGCCGACAGCACGCTCTTTCCGTCACCGGGCAGCGCCGAGGTCACCACGATCACCTGGCTGTGGTGGTCGCTGTTGGCCATCTCAAGCTTGGTTCGGATGGTGCGGACGGACTCGGTGAAAAGACGATCCTGGTCGTGCAGATACAACTGAGCCAGCGTCTGACGTTGTGCCTTCGGCATCAAGGGCACGATGCCCAGTACGGGAATGTTCAGTTTCTTCTCGATGGCCTCGGTGGTGCTGAAGGTATCGTTCAATACGTCCTTGACCACTCCCGCTGCGGCTGCGAAGCACAAAGCTGCCAGGGCCGTGACAACGATGATCAGCGGCCTGTTCGGCTTGACCGGCTCCTCGGGCAGCATCGCTCGATCGACGACCTGGACGTTGACGCTGTTCTGGTCTGCGGTCGCGGCCGTTTCTTTCAAACGGACCAGGAAGGTGTCGTACAGCGCCCGGTTCGCTTCAACCTCCAGCGCAAGTTCCCGCACCCTGAATTCCTTGCTGGAAAGGGTCTGGATCTGATGCTTGTTGGCATCGAACAGGCTTTGCTGGGATTGCTCGTTGGCGACCGTCAGTTGGTAGTTCCGCTCGATGCCCGACACCACCTGGCTGAGCTGCGTCTTCAGGCTCGTCGTAGCCGCTTCCAATTCAGCTTTCGCCGCGATCAGTTCCGGATGTCCCGGGCCGTATCGCTGGGAGACTTCATCTACTCTTGCGGCGGCTTGCGCCCGCGTCGCCTTGAACTGCTGAATGACCGGGTCGGCCAACACGGCAGGGACGCTGGCCAGGCCGTCGATGCCAGCATGTTTCATCATCTCGACCTGACGGTATTGGCTTTGCGCTTCGGCCCGCTGTCGCCGCGCATTGATCAGACGGTCGCTGGTCAGCGTCAGCTCGGTCGCCGCCACCGTCGCGATGCCCTGCACGTCCACCAGTCCCTCGGACTCCCGGTAGGCCTGCAGACGATTCTCAGACTCCTGTAGCTTCTGACGAAGCTCATCGAGGCGACTGTTCATCCAGTCCGCGGCCGTCGCGGACGTCGCCATGTTGGCCTCGAACTTGCCCCGGATGTAGCCATCGACCAGCGCATTGGCGGCCTGCATGGCGGTGTACGGGTCAGCCAACAACACATCCAGGGCGACCACCTGGCTTTTGCCACGAGGATTCACCCTGGTCGCTGCCATCAATCGTTCGGTCGCGCTTTTTATCGCCTTCATGCCCTCGTCGTAGGGTTCGATCGGCAGCTGGCGTTGCATCCCCAGCCAGGAGAGCTGGCCGATCCGGTGCATCAGCGCGCTCAGCCACTGCGGCGCCAACGGCTCCGCGGGCGCGAACTCAGGGTGGTTCGCCAGGTCGAGCTGGCGAACCACCCGTTCGGCCAGTACGCGTGACCGGAGCAGCTCGATCTCGGTTTGCAGATAATCGCTGTACGCGGCATCACTCTGGTTCACCTCCTCGATGGCAAGTAGCTTTGCCACATCGCCCTGGACCAGCACGGTTGCGCCGGCCCGGTAGAGCGGTGTCATCCATGCGGTTGCCAGCATGGCAAGCAACGCTGCGACCAGTGCGAAGGCGAATATCGGCCACTTGCGCAACCAGACACTCATCCAGAGCTTGCGCAAGTCGAGCTCGGCCTCGGGCGGTTCCTGCGGCAGCACGGTCAAGTGACGCTCGAGAGACGGCGGTTGGCTGGTCATAGCGGCCTCGCTGGATAAGGAAACTCACCACTTGCGCTCATGCACATCAGAAAAATCCTTCTTCGATGGTCACCGTATCGCCCGGCAGGACAGGCGTATCCATCGAGGCTTCGACAGGCCCCTGGGCAGGGTCCAGATCCCGGATGATGGTGATGCGCTTTGCCGAGGCCCGTTCGGTCAACCCGCCGGCGAGCGCGGCGGCGCGACGCAGGGTCAAGCCTGGCTGATAGGGGTATCCGCCAGGCAGCTTGACCTCGCCAATGATGTAGAAATGGCGATACTCCAGCACATTGACCGAAACCCGAGGGCTGACCAGATACTTACCCTTCAATGCGGTCAGTAATAGTTCTTCGATTTGCGCGACGGTCTTTCCCTTCGCCTTTACTTCGCCGATGAACGGGTAAGAAAACGAGCCCGCGTCGGTCAGACGGAGTTCTTCGAACGTCAGATCCGGCTCGCCGAGTACTCGGATGCTAATGACATCGCCCGCCGACATACGGTATTGGGATATATCCTGAGCCGCTACCGATGTGCCCAAAAGCGATATAGGTAATATGAACAAAGCCCACATCAGACGGATCGACATGGCCGCCCTCCTCCTTGTAATTACGCGCTAACGGCTACTGTTGGCTCTGGTAACGCTCGGCCTGCCGTTTTGTTCAACCACGCTCCCGCCCTGAATCGCCACCCAGCTACTCGAAACAGAACTACTGCAAACTACCGACATCGTAAAAATTACTGCTGCGTGTCGCTTTATCAGGGATACAGCACAGGCTCGATCAACGTACTGTCGACGCTCAGCCGACATTCCTGGTTAAGAAGTTTCACCAACAGGACCGCGCGCTCCGCTCCGTCCGCCGTCAGGAATATCGCATCGATACCGGCGCTTACGCCCAACCTCACCTGGACCTTGTCACCCGGCTCGAGCGGTTTATGATCACCGCAGCGGTACTTGATCTGCTCGATAAGCGCATCGTCTATGGAGTAGGGCCTGTTATTGAACCCTACGACGCGAAGCACGCCGCGTGTACAGCGCAGGCTGTGCCAGTTTGAGTCTGGGGTGAGACGGACGAACAGGTAGCCGGGAAACAGCGCCTGGTCCTTGTGTATCGAAGGGTCCGCAGCGCTCGATTTCCTTGCGATGCAGATATGCGGGAGATAACAAACGTATCCCTGCTCGGTCAGATTTGCCAACGCTCTACGTTCTTGCCTGGATTTGCAATGAACCAGGAACCAGGCACTACCAGGCAGTTGTGCGATGTCATTCATAAACAAACTTCCACTGTTAGACAGAGCGATCAGTCGCCGAGTCAGGTTCGCACTTTCAGCTTTAGCATCGTCGTTCGCCTTGGACGGAACTATGGAAAGCCTTCCTTGCGAGTGCAAGTCCAAAAAAACTATCGGACGAACTATGTGCAGCCAGAACGCGATTTAAATCGCGCTGCGATTTGCCGTTTCGTTATATGCATTGAGATAAAGATTAATTACCGAGCAGGTACGACCTTCTTTGCACACCGAAACGACCGGCAACTGCCAGGTCTACCGGTAACCCCATGTAAAATGTGGGAATTCGAATGAATGGAATCGAGACGAAAGAGCCGTTTCGTTTTTCTTCGGGCGATAGGCGTCCTTAACAAGCGAGACGCCAGACAATTAACCCCGCCAATCGTTCCTGACGCGAATTGGATTAGCTCTGGTTTGTAACACCTGCCGCGAAGCCGCCTGACGAACGGTGCCGCAAGGGCCTCGACAGGCGGAGCGAACCGTCAGCTCGTCGCCAGATGCCGCGCCGCAGACCGGTCGGCGCGCCGCTACGGTCTCAGCCGCGTACCGGAACGCCAGCTCGATCACCTCGTTGGAACGCGCTTCGGAACTCGCTGGGTTTCAACCCGGCCTGTTTGCGAAAAAAACGACTGAAATATGCGGTATCGGCAAAACCCAGGTCGTGCGCGATCTGCTGGATGTGCAGGCTGGTGTAGGCGAGTTGGCGCTGTGCCTCGCGAACGATGCGCTCGCTGATGATCGCGCTGGGGGCGACGCCGGCCTCTTCGCGACAGACACGGCCGAGGGTCGCCGTGGTCGTCCCCAGGGCTTCGCTATAGCGCCCCAGCGTCCAGTGGTTGCGAAATTGCTGGTCCACTAGCTCGCGAAACCGCCTCAATACGGCCGCGCGCCGATTCTTGCCCGGTCGAGGCCGGGACGTCGTAATGATGGATGCATCCAGCCGCGCCACATGAATCAGCAGAGCCAGCAACAATGCGTGGCCTGCCGCAACGTTGCCCCGTGCCTGGCCCCGTGCCTCGGCCTGGATCAGCTCAAGCAGGGGCCAGATCGGTTCGCTGCCATCGGCCAGCCAGGGCAACGGCACGACACTTGGACGCTGGAGAAAGCCCAGCAGCCCTGGCGCGACGATTCGCGCCATCGACTCCAGCGGGCGCTGCGCTGCGGTGATGATTGGACCGTCCGTGTCACGGTGATAGCTGAACGCATGCACGGTGCGGCTCGGCAGCACCAGGATGCTCGGACCGGCGAACGACAGACGTTGATTCTCCAGCGAAACCTCGCCGCCACCGCTGCGGATATAGAACAACTGCAGCAGCGCATCATGCTGGTGCGGTTTGATTTCCCACTGGTATCGCTCACTGCGATCGTTGATCCATTCGCAGTGCAGCAGGTCGCGCCAGCCGGGCTGCGCGGTCTCGCCATAGAGGCCGTAGTTGGGAATTCGCTTCATCGCTTCTCGACGGGCCGGACAGCCTGAAACAACCGGGCCGCCACGCAGCCACGGAATTGGAAAGTTCGAATTGTCCTATTGGTTGTTCGATTTGTCACATCGTGTTGGCGTTAAATGTAACAAGTTGTGATCTCCATGACGTCCGCTATTCCCATCGCCGTCATCGCTCCAAGAAAAATGAATACTTATGCCTATGCCCAACTGGCGTGAATGGCTGTTCTCAGCCAAAGCGCTGATTGCCGCCCTGCTCGCTCTATACATTGCCCTCGCCATGGCGCTGGACAACCCTTACTGGGCGATGGCCTCGGTCTATATCGTCTCGCACCCGCTTTCCGGAGCGACGCGGTCGAAGGCGGTCTACCGGGCGCTCGGCACACTGCTCGGCGCCGCCGCTTCGGTGGCGATATTGCCGCTGTTCGCTCAACAGCCGGTGATGCTGAGTCTGGTCATTTCCGTGTGGGTGGCCGCGCTGCTGTACCTGTCGCTGCTGGACCGTTCGCCACGCAGTTACATCTTTCTGCTGGCGGCCTATACGGTGCCGCTGATCAGCTTTGCCGAAGTCAACCATCCGCAAGGCATCTTCGATGTGGCCCTGGCCCGCTCCGAGGAGATCGTGCTGGGCATCGTCTGCGCCAGCCTGGTCAATGCGGTGCTGTTGCCCAGCCGTATTGCGCCGGTGCTGGGCGGGCGAATGGCAACGCTGCTCGGCGATGCTCGCCTGGCGGTGTGTCAGGCACTCAACGCAGCGGCGCCTGCGGTTATCGATCAACGCCGGCTGCACCAGTTGATGATCGACGTGATGGGCCTCGATGGCATGATCGTGCACCTCGAGTACGACAGCAGCAGCCATCTTCCGGCCCGGCACGCGCGTGAGTTTCGCGCGCGCATCGCGCTGCTCGCACCGCAAGTGATTTCCATGGGCGATGCGCTGCGCCAGCTTCGCCAGGAACTGCCCGGACCACTGCCGGCGCTGGATGAGTATCTACGGCAGGTCGATCGCTGGATTCAGGATGAGGATGCGCAAACGGACGCCGGGCAGCTCGAGCGCCGCAGCTGGCCGCTACAAACCGAACTGAGCGACCGCCACCCGACGCAACGGCTGGCCATCGCCAGCGCGCTTTCGCAAGTGCGGGGTCTGATCGATCTCTGGCAGGATGCCCTGAAGCTGCACCAATGCTTCGCCGAAGGACATCCCGAGCAGCCCCCCGTGCTGCGCTATCGGGTACGCCAGCTGATGGGCGCGCCGCGCCATTATGACTACCCCTTGCTGGCGTTCACTGCACTGTCGGTCGGGGTCCTGGTGTTGTTGGTCAGTTTGCTGTGGTACCTGTCTGGCTGGAAGCATGGCGCCACCGGTGTGTTCATCGCCACCGTGGCCAGCTGTTTTTTCGCCAGCCAGGACAATCCCGCCCCGTTCATCAAATCGTTTCTGGTGGCCACCCTGATGTCCATCGTGGCGGCTGCCGTCTACCTGTTCGCGCTGATGCCCAACGTGCAGGACTTCGGCAGCCTGGCCATCCTCCTTGCCGCGCCGTTGCTTGTCCTGGGTGCTTTTTCCGGTCGCCCGCAGTATGCCGGCACGACGATTCTGCTGGCGGTGCAGACGCTCTCCACACTGACTATCGAAGACCGATACGCTGCTGATTTTGCCGTGTTCGCCGACGTGGCCTTGTCCTCTGCGCTCGGTGTGGTCATTGCGCTGATCTGGGCCCGCGTGACCCGGCCGTTCGGTACGCAATGGGCGGCGCGCCGGCTGGCCCGTAGCGGTTGGCTCAGCCTGTCGCGGTGGGTGCTGGCCAAGCCCGGATTGAATCACGACAAAGCCGCCTCGCTGGTCATCGACCGTACCGCGCAGCTGTTGCCGCGCCTCGGTCAGCTCGATGACAAGGGACTGGCGCTGTACGACGCGACCCGTGAGCTGCGGATATGCCTGCGCCTGTTGGAGCTCAAGCGAATGCAGCTTCCTGCGTCCACCGAGCAGTGGCTGCAGCCGGTGCTTCTCGAGGCGCGTGACTATTTCCTGCGTTGCGCGAAGGTTCGCCATCCCGAACCCGCGCCAGAGCGCCTGCGCCATGTGCTGGATGTCAGCCTGCGGCGCCTGGCGCTTGAGCCGGGCCACGTCGCAGACAAGGCTTGCCAGGCGCTGCACGGCCTGCGCCTGGCGCTGTTCGACAACACCTTCGACATGCCTCGCCCCGCCATCGGGTGCGAGCCGACGGGAGCCTGCGCATGACCGGTCACCTGGACATCTATGGCGTCTATGTCCCGCTGCTGCTGGTGGTGATGCTCATCGCCTACCTGCTTAAAAGCCTGCTCACCGCCGTGCTGGGTCGGTTGGGTGTGTATCGCTGGGTCTGGCACCCGCCGCTGTTCAACCTCGCCCTTTACATCATGGTGTTGGGCGCCCTGACTGCCCTGGCTTCGGGAGTGCAATTGTGAAGAAATGGATACCCGCCACCGGCTCGGTGGTATTGACCCTTGTGGCCGCCGCCATTGCCTGCGTCGTTAGCCTGCGTCTCTGGGACTACTACATGGAATCGCCCTGGACCCGCGACGGCCACGTGCACGCCGACGTCATCCAGGTGGCGCCCGATGTGTCCGGCCTGGTCACCGAACTGCGCGTGCGAGACAACCAGAAGGTAACTCGTGGCCAAGTGTTGTTCGTGATCGATCAGGCGCGCTTCGAACTGGCCGTCGATGAAGCCGAGGCCACCGTTCTGGAGCGCCGCGCGCAGCTCGACCAGGCGCGCCGGGAAGCCAGGCGCAACCGCGTGTTGAAGGACCTGATCGCCGCCGAAACCGTGGAAATCGGCGATACCCGGGTCAAGCGTGCCGAAGCCGCGCTGAAAACCGCGGAAGCCGCGCTCGGCGTCGCCCGCCTCGACCTGCAGCGCACCACCGTGCTGAGTCCGGTCGATGGCTATCTCAGCGACCAGACCATGCGTGTCGGCGACTATGTCAGGACCGGAACCGCCGTGCTGTCGATCGTCGATACCCGCTCGTTGCGCGTCGAAGGCTACTTCGAGGAGACCAAACTGAACGCCATCGATCTCGGGCAACCGGTGGATATTCAACTCATGGGCGAGTCGCAGCACCTGCGCGGCCATGTCCAGAGCATCGCCGCCGGCATCGAAGACCGCGACCGTGCGCGCGGCAACTCCCTGCTGCCGGACATCAACCCAAGCTTCAATTGGGTGCGACTGGCCCAACGTATTCCGGTACGGGTGGTGCTGGAGCAGGATCAACAGACCGACATACGGCTGATTGTCGGCCGTACCGCGACACTTTCGGTACTGCCCTGGCCACCGTCCGACCGGACCGAGCGTGCCACGCCATGAGCTACCGATACCTGGCCCCCTTACTGGTCCTGGCAGGCACGCTTGGCGGCTGCACCACCGTCGGACCCGATTATCGCTTGCCCGGCGATGCGGCCATCCAGCGCGCCGAGGCTCAGGCGCCGTTCGATCTGGTCGGCAATGCGCACGTCGCGCAGCGCGAGCGTCCGGTCGACGGCTGGACACTGTACGAAGATCCCCTGCTCGACCAACTGGTAAGCGAGGCGCTGGCACGCAATACGGATGTACGCCTCGCCTACCACAATCTCCGTCGCGCCTATCAAGGGTTCCAGATGGCCCACCATGCGCAGGAACTCGAGGTGGGCGGTTCCGGGTCCCTCGCCCGCGGCCAGCTGTCGAGTGAGTCGCTGGCGCTGCAGGAAAAGATTCCCGTGATGAACCTCGCCGATGTCGGGCTATCGATCGGCTATCAGCTCGATCTGTTCGGCAGGCTGAAACGTGCTGCCGAGTCGGCCGGCGCCAACGCCGACGCCCATGCCGCGGCGCTCGAAAGCGCACGCATCACGGTCGTGGCAGCGGTTGTGCGCAACTATGTCCAGGCGTGCCATGCGAGCGCGCAACTGGCGATTGCCGAGCACTCGCTGGATATCCAGCGACGCCAACTGGACGTAGCGATGCGGCTGTTCGACGGCGGGCGCGGTAATGAAGTGGACGTGTCCCGCGCGCGGGCTCAGGTCCAGGCGCTGCGCGCTGAATTGCCGCCGTTCGAATCGAAGAAGTCCGCAGCGCTGTACCAGCTCGCCGCCCTGCTTGGACGTGCGCCGAACGATCTTCCTGAACCGGTCGCGGCCTGCGAGCAAGCCCCGCGTCTGCGACAGCCGATCCCGGTCGGCGATGGCGCCGCGCTGCTCAAGCGCCGTCCCGATGTCCGTGCGGCTGAACGCCTGCTCGCAGCGGCCACTGCCGACATCGGCGTCGCCACCGCGATGATGTATCCGGAAATCGACCTGGGCGCGTCGGCGGGCTACACCGGCATGCTCGAACACATCGCCGATCCGATCACGCGCCGCTGGGCGTTCGGGCCTTCGATCTCCTGGCATATCCCGACGCGGGTCGACCGCGCCCGCGTCCGCGCCATGGAGGCCGGTGCCGACGCGGCCCTTGCCCGCTTCGATGGGGTGGTACTCGACGCGCTGCGCGAAACCCAGACGCTGTTGGCCCGATACGCCCACGACCTGCAACGCCATCAGGCCCTGCGCGATGCCCGCGATGCCGCCAGCCGCGCCGCGGCCCAGACCCGTCGGTTGTATCAGGAGGGCCGGCTGGCCTACCTCGACAGCCTGGACACCGAGCGTACCCTGGCGACCGCCGAGGCCGTGCTGGCCGCCTCGCAAGCGCAGCTGTCAGAGGATCAGGTCGACCTGTTCCTGGCGCTGGGCGGTGGTTGGGCGCGGGCCAATGATCGAGCGTCAAGCGCCAACAGGCGGATGCCCCTCGACGCGCCGGAAGACTGGTCCTGAACGCAACAGCCGCGTTCGTTCGCAGGCAGGAATCAACGGGCCGAACCTGGGGCTGCACACGACGGCCGAATGAACGCCCTGGGTTCACGGCGCAATCGGTCGTGCCACCTCAGGGGCGAGCGCACAGCGACATTCCGGATCTCATCCATCACGACGCAACGGCGCACAGGTAGAAGCCCATGGATATCGTTCATGCAATGCGCACTTTCGTACGGGTCGTCGACGCTGGCAGCTTCACTGCCGCGGCGCAGCAATCCGACACCTCCACCGCACAGGTTTCCCGGCGGGTTTCGGAGCTGGAGAACCATCTGCAAGCGCGCCTGCTGCATCGCACCACGCGACGCCTGGCCCTCACCGATGCGGGGCAGCGCTATCTCGACCACAGCCGCGAAATCCTCGAACAGCTCGAGCAGGCGCGAATCGAAGCCGGTGGCGCGCATCGGGTGCCCAGGGGAGCGTTGCGGGTCCACTCCACGATTGGCCTGGGCATTCAGCTACTGGCAACCCTCGCGGGGCGGTACAACGAAATTCACCGGGAGGTGAATCTGGATCTGGTTCTGTCTCAGCGTCAACCCGGCCTGCTGGAAGACCACCTGGACGTGATCATCACGTTGTCGCGCGACTTGCCGGATTCCGAGTTGATCGCGCAGCGACTGGGTACGGTGTTTCATGTCGTCTGTGCCTCGCCGATCTACCTTCGCCAGCACGGTGTTCCGAAGGTGCCGTCCGATCTCTCACAGCATCGCTGCCTGCGCCTCGCCGATCCGCTGTTCGCCGATAGCTGGAGTTTCGTTGGCAACGGTTGTGAGCAGACGATCCAGCCGGGCGAAACATTCAAAGTCAATGTAGCCGAGGCCATGAGCAGCGCCGCCGAGGCCGGGATGGGGATCTGCCTGTTGCCCGATTACGTCGCGGTGCCGGCGCTGCAGCGCGGCTCCCTGGTGCGGCTGTTGCCGCAGTACCGTCTGCAGGAAAAGTCTATCTACGCACTCTACCCCTCGCGCCGGTTTCTGGATGCGAAGGTCCGGACCTGGGTCGAGTTCCTCAGACAGGAACTGCCGCAAGCCTTCTTCGGTTATCACCAGGTGCTCCAGAACCCTGAATACTGGGCCTGAGCATTGTTACCCGATGGGTAACGGTCCCTCTCGGGAAACGCCATTTTTCCCGCCCCGCGCAGGCCGTACGCTTGGCCCTGTGGCAGTGCGGTGATCGACCCGGTCCGCCGCCTGGCATCGTTCGATGGTCGCTCCTTGTCGCCCGATGCCCTGCCGCCTTGGCTGCCTTCCCTCGTTGGGCAGCCCTTTTATTCCTTGCTGCGCGCCTGCGCAGCTTCCACGCAAAGAGGTGCTTATGAAAAATCTGTTGTGGATCGCTGGCTTGTCTCTGGCCGCTCAATGGGCCCAGGCCGCGCCGGAGCCGACGCCCTATCATTACGGCGATGATCTCGACATCGCCAAGGTGATCTCGATAGAGGTGCCCAAGGGCGGCTGCGCGGTGGTCGAGGCCAGGATGACCTACCTCGATTCGAACGGCGAAACCCACGTGATGAGCTATCGGCGCCAAGGTGCCGACTGCGACGATTACTGATACTGCCCGCTGCGCGGGATACAGGTCATTTCATCCCCAGCCGCTCGCGCATGTCGGCAGTGATCGTCTGCCCCGTCTCGTCGATGCCGGCCCAGGGATCGTCGTCGCCCTGCTCTTCCAACCGTGACATGAGATTGCGAATGGTCCAGAGATTGGCCCCCTTGAGGTCGGCCAGTTCATCCCGGTGAATCGGTACGGAGACACCCAGCCCCTCGCGCGCTCGTACCGAGTACGCGGCCACGGTACTGGCGCCCTGGCTGTTGCGCAGATAGTCGATGAAGATCCGTCCGACCCGATTCTTCGGGCCGCTGACCGCCGAGAAATGCTGCGGCAGCAACTTGGCCATGTATTGCGCGATGGCCTGACTGAAGGCCTTCACCTCGCTCCAGCCATGCACTGGCTCGAGCGGCACCAGAATGTGCAGTCCCTTGCCGCCGCTGGTCTTGAGGAAAGATTGCAGGCCGATTTCGTCCAACAGGGTCTGGGTCAGTTGGGTCGCCTCGATCATGCGTTTCCACGGCAGCGCCGGGTCGGGATCGAGGTCGAGTACGAAGCGGTCCGGGTGATCGAGTACCGGCGCCACCGCGTTCCAGGTATGCAATTCGATGGTGCCCATCTGTGCGGCGCTCACCAACGCTTCCACCGTATCGATGGTCATCAGGGCGGCGTGTTTGGGAAACAGCGCGGTGTCCAGTTGGGTGATGTGTGGAATGCTCAGTTTTTCGGTATGTTTCTGGAAGAACAGTTCGCCGTCGATGCCTTCGGGAGCACGTACCAGCGCCAGCGGGCGGCGGCGCAGATGCGGCAACGCCCAAGGCGCGACCTCTGCGTAGAACCGTGCCAGCTCCATCTTGGTCGCGCCGATGGATTTATCGATGATGCGCTCCGGGTTGGAAATCTTGATCTTGCCGGCAGCATTCGGCGGGGTGCCCCTGGGTTGTCGCGTAACCGAAGCCTTTTCGGCCTTGGCCGGGCGCTCCTGGGTGATGGCCTCAGCGGGTTTGTCGGCGCGCAGCCCGTGAAACACCGAGTGGCGGATCACACCCTGGCGGGTCATTTCGGCGTAGGCGACTTCGCACATCAACTCAGGCTTGAGCCAGTGAGCGCCTCGCACATCCGCCGCGGGCGCCGGTTTGGCCAGCGGACTTTTTCCGGTCTTCAGCGGTTTGAGCTTGGCGTGCAGGCTCTGTAGCGTGGCCTGGTTGAATCCGGTGCCAACCTTTCCCGCATAAATCAGCTCGCCTGCCTCGTTGTGCAAGCCCAGCAGTAGCGCGCCGAAGCCGCTACGCGTCCCCTTGGGCTCGGTGAAGCCGACGATGATGAATTCCTGACGGTTCTTGCACTTGATCTTGACCCAGCTATTGCTGCGTCTGGAGACGTAGGGACTGCCGGCGCGCTTTCCGATCAGCCCTTCGAGCTTCATCTGGCAGGCGCTTTCGAGCATGCTTTCAGGCTGTTCGGTAAAGTCGGCGGAAAACCTCAGCAGATCGCTGTCGTTATGCTCCAGAAGTTCGCTCAGCGCCGCCCGCCGCTGCTCCAGCGCTACCTCGCGCAGATCCATGCCGTTCAGGTAAGGCAGGTCGAACAGGTAATAGACGATGGCGCCGCTGCGGCCGACTTCAAAGGCGTTCTGCAACGCCTGGAAATCGGGCGTGCCTTCCTCGTTGGGCACCACCACTTCACCGTCAAGCCAGGCGGATTCCAGCCCCAGTGCAGCAAGCGCTTCGGCCTGCCGAGGCATCTTTGCCGTCCAGTCGTGGCCGTTGCGGGTGAACAGTTGCACCTTTCCGGATTCGATTCGCGCCATGATCCGGTAGCCATCGAACTTGACCTCATAACGCCAGTCACCGTCAGGCACTGAGTCGACCAGAGTGGCCAGCTGGGGTTTGATGCTGTCGGGCAAGGGCGCCGGCTTGGCTCCTGAAAGCATGATCGGTGGGGGTTCTTTCTGGCGGCTGCGCATGGGCGTCTTGACCGCCCTTGGCTTGGCTTCGGCCTTCGCCTTGCCAGGCTTGCGCGGAACCAGCGTGCGGTCGCTCAGCACGCTGTCGGGTTGCTCGCTGACGATGTCATATTCCTGTTCAGGTCGGGCCGCGTCGTCGTTCGACTTGATCAGAAACCATTGCTCCTTCCCGCCATCCATACGCGTGCGCACGAGGTTCCAGCTACCGCTGAGCTTTTCGCCTTGCAGGCTGAATTTGAGCTTTCCCTTGCGGTATCCCTCTTGCGGATCGCCCTGCGGTATCCAGATGCCGCGATCCCAGACGATGACATCACCGGCGCCGTAATGCCCCGCCGGAATCGTGCCCTCGAAGGTCGCGTATTCCAGCGGATGATCTTCAACGTGCACGGCCAGACGGCGCGAGCGGGGATCGAGCGACGGCCCTTTGGGCACTGCCCAGCTTTTGAGCGTGCCGTCCAGCTCGAGGCGGAAGTCGTAATGCAGCCGTGTCGCGTCGTGCTTCTGGATGCAGAATTGCAGGGCATGGCCCGACGAGCGCTTCGGCGCGGCGCGCTTGCCCTTGGGGCTGTCGGCACCCGACGGCTCGGAGGTGGCGTTGAAATCCCGTTTTCGGTTGTATTCGTCTAATGCATCTGCCATGACCGGTTCCCTGCCTGTATTGACCACAGAGCCGCGATCAAAGGCTGGAGTTCCCAACGCCGGACGATGTGGCGTGAACGGCGGCGCCCCGGTTGCAGGGTGCAACGCGCCCTCGGTGTCTGGCGCGAGTGGTATCAGGCTTTACATCGACTTGTAACCTGTTCGACTTACGTTCTGTTTATAAAGTGTTCAAACGACGTTGGGTCGTTCATCAAGACATTCAGCGCCGAACGGCAGGCTACGCTTGCTCGATGCGGCAATCTGTCGAATATCGATACCGACTTCCCGGTGTTACTGTGCGCCGCGAAAATTCCTATATCGGCGCGGGATGCGCCAGACGCTTCAACTTGCCTGCCCGGGACTGCTTTGCTCGGCGGGCCCATCACGACCGTGCGTGCACTGAGCTTGCGTTTCTCCCTCCGCTATCAGTGGTTCCTCAATTCAGGAAATGAAGCATGTCTGTCGTAAAAAAAATGAGCGTAGGGCAACTGACCCTGTTGACCGCCGTCAACATGTTGGGGTCCGGCATCGTGTTGCTGCCCTCCAAACTCGCCGAGGTGGGCGGGATCTCGATTCTCTCCTGGCTGATTACCGCCACCGGCTCCCTGGCGCTGGCTTACGCATTCGCACGGTGCGGGATGCTCAGCCGGAAGACGGGCGGCATGGGTGGCTATGCCGAATATACATTCGGCAAATCAGGTAACTACATCACCAACTACACCTACGGCCTGTCGTTGTTGATCGCCAACGTTGCGATCAGCATCACCGCGGTGGGCTACATCCAGACGTTATTCGGTATAACGCTCGACTCGCTACAAGTCGGTCTGGCGACCATTGCGTTGTTATGGATCACCACCGCCGCCAACTTCGGCGGTGCGCACATCACCGGCAAGATCGGCTCGGTGACCGTGTGGGGCGTGATCGCCCCGGTCGTGCTGGTCTCGACCATCGGTTGGTTCTGGTTCGACAGCAGCGTCTATGCGGCTGGCTGGAACCCGCACGACAAAAGCTGGTACGAAGCAGCAGGCGCTTCGGTGGCCATCACCCTCTGGGCGTTCCTGGGGCTGGAGTCGGCGTGCGCCAACGGCGATGCCGTCGAGAATCCGGAACGAAACGTACCGATTGCGGTGCTCGGTGGAACCCTGGGAGCCGCGGTGATCTACATCGCGTCCACCAATGTCATCGCCGGCATCGTCGGGAACGCTGAACTCGTGGCGTCCACCGCGCCGTTCGGTCTGGTGTTCGCCAAGATGTTCGACCCAATGGTTGGCAGCGTCGTCATGGGGTTGATGGTCCTCGCGTGCATCGGATCGCTGCTGGGCTGGCAGTTCACCGTCGCACAGGTGTTCAAGAGTTCGGCGGATACCGGCTACTTCCTGCCTATTTTCGCCAAGGCCAACAAGCATGGGGTTCCGATCATCAGCATGCTGATATTGCTGGCGATCCAGACGGCCATGGCATTGCTGACCATCAGCCCGGACCTCTCCAAACAGTTCGACACCCTGGTCAATCTTGCGGTGGTCACCAACCTGGTGCCCTACATCCTTTGCATGGCCACGCTGATGACGCTGCAGAACGTCTCCAACGTGCCACCTAAAAAGGCGCTGGTCACCAATATCGTCGCCTGCATCGCCGCGGCTTACAGCTACCTGGCGCTATACAGCTCCGGCGCTCAGGCGCTGATGCTGGGCGGCGTCGCAACCATCGTCGGCTACACCTTGTTCGGCTTCGTCAACAACCGGCTGATCCGCCTGGAAGCGGTCAACAACAGCGTCCCGACGCAGACCGTTGCAGCGCAGCACATCGTGGGTGAGCCCATCCCGGTGCATCGCCTGGACTTGACCCGACTGGAGAAGCGCCCATGACGCACAGACAATCGCTTGGCATGCTGGCATTGCTGGTCAGCGACACCCCCGACGAACACAGCGTGTTCGGCAGGGCCCTGGGCCAATTGATCCACGACGTGGAAGCACGCTCGATCAGCGTTTTGACATCCGAAAGCCTGAGCGATGCCAGATCCATTCTCAGTTGCGACCCGGCGATCCAGTGCGTGTTGCTCAGCTGGGAACTGGACACCAGCGAAAATCACCAGCAATGCATTGAGCTGCTCACTGCCCTGCGTGAACGCAACACGCGAGTGCCGGTGTTCCTGATCAGCAATCGCAGCACGGCCTCGAATGTGCCGCTGCTGGTGATGCAGCACGCCGACGACTTCATCTGGCTGCCCGAAGACACCAGCCAGTTCCTGAGCGGCCGTATCCTGGCGGCCATCGAGCGCTATCGACAGGCGGTATTGCCGCCGATGTTCGGTGCGTTACTGAAGTTCTCCCGCAGCTATGAGTATTCCTGGCACACGCCGGGCCACGCCGGCGGCACGGCTTTTCTGAAAAGCACCGCAGGCCGGGCATTCTACGAGTTCTTTGGCGAGAACATGCTGCGTTCCGACCTGTCGATCTCGGTTGACGAGCTGGGCTCGCTGCTCGACCACAGCGGCCCCATCGGCCAGGGCGAGCGCTATGCGGCGAAAGTGTTCGGGGCGCATCGCACCTATTACGTCACCAACGGCTCCTCCACGTCCAACCGCGTGATCCTCATGGCCAGCGTCACGCGCGACCAGATCGCGCTCTGCGACCGCAACTGCCACAAGTCCGCCGAGCATGCGATGACCCTGTCCGGTGCGATTCCGACGTATCTGGTCCCGACTCGCAACCGTTTCGGCATCATCGGCCCGATCCTCCCGCAGACGCTGAGTGCCGATCATGTGAAAGCTGCGATTGCTCGTAACCCGCTGGTGACGTCCCGTATCGATCCGACACCGGTCCACGCGATCATCACCAACTCCACCTACGATGGTCTGACGTACAACGTGAGCCGCGTCGAAGAGTTGCTTGGGCAAAGTGTCGATCGGCTGCACTTCGACGAAGCCTGGTACGGCTATGCGCGTTTCAATCCGTTGTACAGGGAGCGATTTGCCATGCATGGCAGCCCGGACGATCACGACGCGTCGAAGCCGACGGTCTTCGCGACCCAGTCGACCCATAAGCTGCTCGCCGCCCTTTCGCAGGCCTCGATGATCCACGTGCGCAACGGCCGCAACCCGATATCCCACGGGCGCTTCAACGAGTCGTTCATGATGCATGCCTCGACCTCACCCAACTACGCGATCATGGCGTCCTGCGACGTCAGCTCCGCGATGATGGAAGCCCCCAACGGCGAAATTCTGACCAATGAGTCTATTGAGGAAGCCATCGCGTTCCGCCAGGTCATTTCACGCATGCAATGCGAAATGTCGAGCCGGGACGATTGGTTTTTCACCTGCTGGCAACCGCGCTCGGTCCGGGTAGGCGCAGCGTCGATTCCGTTCCATGAAGTCGATCCGGCCAGGCTCAGGCGCGAACCAGACTGCTGGGTGCTGCACCCAGGCGAGGTCTGGCACGGCTTTGGCGATATCGAAGACGGCTACTGCATGCTCGACCCGATCAAGGTGTCGGTGCTCAGCCCGGGCATGGGCGATGACGGCAACCTGCTCGCGTCCGGCATCCCGGCCTGCGTACTGAGCCGGTATCTGACGCGGCAAGGCATCGTGGTTGAGAAAACCACTGATTTCACCGTCCTGTTCCTGTTTTCCATCGGTATTACCAAGGGCAAATGGGGCACGCTGGTCAACGCAATGCTGGACTTCAAGCGCGACTACGACGCCAACCTCGAGCTGGAACAGTGCCTGCCCGATCTGCTGGTGGCCAACCAGGAACGCTACGCCGGCATGGGCCTCAAGGACCTGTCCGATGAAATCTTCGCCGCCATGAAGGCGCACAAGACCACGGCGGCAATGGCCCATGCATTCGGTACGCTGCCCGATGCCGAGTTCAGCCCGGTGCAGGCCTACGAGAAACTGGTCAGGAACGAGGTCGAGCTGGTCACCCTGGATGAGGCGGCTGACCGCGTCGTCGCAACCGGGATCGTGCCTTACCCACCGGGAATACCGCTGCTGATGCCAGGAGAAAACGCCGGCCCGGCGCAGGGGCCGCTGCTGGGCTATCTGAAGGCACTGGAAGCATTCGACCGATCCTTTCCCGGCTTCACCCACGACACTCACGGGATTGAAAGCGAGGCTGGCGTCTACCGGCTGTTAGTGCTCAGGTAATCGCACAGCACTGTCTTGCAGCGCGTGCGATTGCCGCATGCCCGGTGGGTTGCATCGGGCATGCACGTCGCCACGTCGCAATGCTGCAAGTCCGACGTCGCGGTCAACCGTGTCGCCTCTTGCGCGAGTCGCATTCATTCGATCGAGCCAGGGTCCGAGGCCGAGTCGGTGGGTCCGCCATGACTGGAGTGGCGACCCGGGCTGACGGAGGGATCTTCAACGTCGGGGTCCGACTCCCCTTCGGTTCGCGGTGGCGTGCTGACCACGTCGCCGTCTTCGGTAACCGTTCGGCCCTGGCTGTCCTTGTAGGTATCGAGCGTCTCCTGCGGCGTCGGATTACCCATCGGACTGGGGCGCGCGCCCCGCTCGGCTTCCGGCGTTCCTGCCGGCCATTGCGCGAACGCCGACGATGACGCGACAAGGCTTGCGAGTACCCACTTCGATATCAATTTCATGCTGGTTCCTCTATCTCGGGTCTGTATTGGCCGCGAGCGAAACGGCGCGGTCAGTGGCTGTAGGTCTGTGCGCCCAGAGCGGCGGCACAACCCGCCGGGCAAGCCCAACGGCAGTTGTTACATGACGGACGGTCTTCTGCCGAGCGGTGGCAAAAGGGTATTTACAACGGACCAGGTCCTGCTAGCGTTGAGAGGGGCCGCCCTATAACGGCGGCCATTCCCGATGGCGACCAGCCTCGCAAACTCAGGCATACGATGGGAGGAAGGATCATGGCGTCGCGCCTACCCCTGTTGACGATCGAAAACATCCTTCGCAACTACCTTCATCCCTTTCGCTGTGATTGCCATGCGCAGGAAGACAGCCGCGTCACCGTCCGTCTCTACGAAGAGCATGTGGACGGCGAAGAGCTGACCGTCTTCGGCATTACGGACGACCAATGCCGCGACGCGGCCAATCTGGTGCGGCTCGCTCAGGAACTGCGCTTCGAGCTTTACGCGACCCGAGGCGGCCTGGTCACCGCCTCGATTACGTCCAAGACCGCCGAGCGCTAGCCAAGCCGCTCGCCAGCCTCGCTGACGGGCTCGCCCGTCAGCGCTTGGCCTCGGTGTTAGGGGCCTGTGCGCGGGTCAGATAAGCTTGGGTGAGTTCCGCCAGATGGCTGCGCATCCATTCGGCCATGGCAACCTCTTCGGCCAGGATGCGGGTGCAGATTTCCTCGGTCTGGGTATCGCCGACGGCCTTGGCAGCCGCGATCAGAATCTCATAGGAGGCGATCTCCAAATTCTCGAAGACGTAGCCCATCTGGGCGCCCTTGACCACTTCATCGTTGACCATCATGCCGCCCATGGCCTGCCCCATCGCCATCATCTTGCCGCCGAGGTCCTTCAGCCCCGAATAGGATTTGTCGTAGCGTT
The DNA here is from genome assembly GCF_009789555.1 of Stutzerimonas stutzeri. Lineage (NCBI taxonomy): Bacteria > Pseudomonadati > Pseudomonadota > Gammaproteobacteria > Pseudomonadales > Pseudomonadaceae > Stutzerimonas > Stutzerimonas stutzeri. The sequence continues at coordinate 2,928,949 of NZ_CP046902.1, read as the reverse complement.
GCAGACAGGTCTCGATCAGCTTGGCCTGGTTCTGGGTTTCGGTGATGTGTTGCTCGATACGTGCCTTGAGCTGCGGGTAATGCTCGATCCGGCTGGCCTGCTTGGTGAGCATGGATTCGGCCTGTGCTTCCATGGCATGCGCGTCGCGCAGCCACTCGATCAAACGTTCGATACGGACATCGTTTCCGGTCTGTGCACTTTGCATGGCGTGTCTCCCATTGGTTCGAATTCCGATCAAGGCTTGCACCTGTTGATAAATGTGAAAGGAGCCGTCCATGGGAGTTCCACCTATCCGACTGGCTGCATGCGCGGCCTGAACTTTGCTGAGGTGTCATCAGTCACTTGAGGCACTCATCGGAGCGGAGCTGGCGTATCGAATTCCTCGACCTACCCCTGCAATGGGAAACCTACATAACAGAACCCGCGCTGCGTACCCTGTTGGCCGCAGCCTTCGTGGTCGTACTGCTGAGCGTGTTCAGCCGTGTACTGACCGCCGTGATGTTGCGACTGGGGCGCGGCTTTCTGTTGACCAAGGCGGTGTCCGAACAGCTGGAGAAACCCATTCGGCTGCTGCTGCCTCTATTGGGTTTGCAAGCCGTGTTGACGGCCGCCAGCGACGACTTCGCGCTGATCGGCGCGGCGCGGCGCCTGACCACCTTGCTGATCATTGGCTGCTTCACCTGGCTGGCATTGCGCCTGCTACGCGGAGTCGAGCACGCGGTGCGGCTGAAAAACCCCGTGGATGTGATCGACAACCTGCGCGCCCGACAGATCCAGACGCAATCGCGGGTACTGCTGCGTACCCTGGGTTTCTTCATTCTGCTGATCGGCGCCGCGGCGATGCTGATGATCTTTCCGGCGGCTCGCCAGTTCGGCGCCAGCCTGTTGGCCTCTGCGGGCCTCGCAGGCCTGGCCGTCGGTTTCGCCGCCCGCCCGGTGCTCGCCAATCTGATCGCGGGGATACAGATCGCACTCACCCAGCCGATCCGGCTGGACGACGTGGTGATCGTCGAGAACGAATGGGGCCGCATCGAAGAAATCACCGGCACTTACGTCATCGTGCGGATCTGGGATGACCGTCGACTCGTGGTGCCCTTGCAGTACTTCATCGAGAAGCCATTCCAGAACTGGACGCGGCGCAACTCGAGCATCATCGGATCGGTGTTCTTCTGGGTCGATTATTCATTGCCTCTGGAGCCGTTGCGCGAGGAACTGCGCCGGGTGTGCCAGGAAGTGCCCGAGTTGTGGGATGGACGCGTGATCGTGCTGCAGGTCACCGACACCAGCGAGAAATCCATCCAGTTGCGGGTGCTGGTCAGTTCGCCCGACTCTTCCCGCAACTGGGATCTGCGCTGCCATGTGCGCGAAAGCCTGATCGGCTTCGTCCAGCGCCAGTACCCGCATTGCCTGCCGCAACTGCGGGCGGACCTGAGCGTCGGACGCAAATCGAAGGTCGATAGCTCGGTGCCGGACCACGTCGAACCGGAGCGTCAGCCGCCGGTGTAACCGAGCCTGCCACGTGCTGCATGGTGGGGCACCGCGCATCGTGCGGTCACATCCCGGTGCGCCGGGACACCCCGCCCCGGATCAGTCGTGTTCGCGCAACTTTCGCAGCAGCTGTTCGTATTTGCTCGGTAACTGCTCCAGCCCGTAGCGAGCAGCCTGTTTGCGTATCTGTACCCGATCACCTTCGAACTGCACTGTTTCGCTGACGCTGACTTGGCGTTCGCCTTGCATGAGCGCGAAGGCGTAGCACTGCGTGCCGCCGGGGTCCTCCTCGCTGTCGTCGGCAACGCCCGTATTGGCAATCGCAATGTCGGCGACGCTGGCATTGAGTGCCCCGACCGCCATCTCGGTGGCGACTTCTTCGCTGGTCAGGCCAAAGGTCTCGATGGTTTCGAAACTGACGTGAAGCAGCCGATTCTTCGCTTTCGGCGAATACACGACGAAACCGCTGTCCAGAACCTGACCGCAGCCGGGTATGTCGCCTAACAATGAGGCCATCAGGCCACAGGTACAGGATTCGGCAGTGGTCAATTTCAATTCTTTGTCGCTCAGAAACTGCACGATTTCAGCAAGGTCTTGCATGATCTTCGCTCCGGCTGGCTGTGGAAAAATGCCTGATTGGGCTCAATTTTCGGAACCGGCCGCCCTCCGCAAAGTTCCCCCTGATGGTTTACCTCGAAATCCGAGAACTAATTCATAGCGGCTCGGTCTTTTTTCAAGTAGGGCAAAACTCGCCCTGTGCCGCGGAACAAGCGGCTCCAACAAGAAAAATTTCACCCTTGCCGTGCTCATGATTTGCAGCTCTCGAAGGGGCGCTGCCTGGAACAAACGTGCTCGTAATGGCCGGTTGGAAACCCGGTCACCTGGAGAGATGTGCTTATGAGTATTGCTGCAGTGGATGCCCGGCCCGCCGACCTCAAGACAACCCCACCTGCGGGGGCGCCGATCGAGCGCCCGGTGCTGCAACTTCGCAGCACGCAGGTGGACAAGAAAAAAATACTGTTCGTGACCTCGGAACTGACCGATCTGGTCAAGACCGGTGGACTCGCCGACGTGTCCGCCGCCCTGCCCCGCGCGTTGGGCGAGCGTCACGATGTACGTGTACTGATCCCGGGTTATACCCAGGTCATGCAATGCGGCGTACCGATCCGCATCGTCGGCAACGTGCTTTCGCAAGGTGATCTGCCGCCCTGTCGGATCGGTCGGCTCGACATGCCGGACGGCCTGATCATCTACGTGCTGATCTGCCCTGAACTCTACGAGCGCGACGGCCTGCCCTATGGCGACGAGCACGGCAATGACTGGCCGGACAATCCGGTGCGCTTCGCCCGCTTGTGCATGGCCGCCGCCGACATCGCCGCAGGCACGGCCTGCATCCGCTGGACACCCGATCTGGTCCATGCCCATGACTGGCCTACCGGGCTGACCCCGGCCTACATGCACTGGCGAGGGCTGAGCACACCCAGCGTCTTCACCATTCACAACCTGGCGTACCAGGGCAACATCGACATGAGCCTGCGCCGCCAGTTGGGGATCCCGCTCGAAGCCTGCAGTCCCGAGCGCATGGAATTCTACGGCGCATTGTCCTTGCTCAAGGCGGGGATTGCCTACGCCAATCACGTCACCACCGTCAGTGCGACCTACGCGCGGGAAATCACCACCCCGGCGTTCGGCTGCGGCATGGAGGGCTTTCTGGCCATGAAGGCACGCCAGGGTCTGTTGACCGGGCTGCTGAACGGTATCGACGACAGCTGGGAACCGCAGCACTGCTCGCACCTGATCAGCCAGTTCGGCCCGCACGAATGGGCGGGCAAGCAGGCCAATGCGGCCCATGTCCGCGAGTTGTTCGGTTTAGAGCAGGACGAGGGCCCGTTGTTTGCCGTGGTGTCTCGACTGGTTCACCAGAAAGGCATCGACCTGACCATCGAAGTTGCCGAGACGATCGTACAGCGCGGCGGACAGCTGGCGATCCTCGGTCGCGGCGACAGCCATATAGAAGACGAAGTACGACGCCTCACCGAACGTTTCCCCGGACGGGTGGGTGCGCACATCGGCTTTAACGAGACCGATGCCCGTCGGCTTTTTGCCGGCAGCGATTTCCTGCTGATGCCGTCGCGCTACGAGCCGTGTGGCCTGAGCCAGATGTATGCGCAGCGTTTCGCCTCGCTGCCCATCGCTCACCGCACGGGTGGCCTCGCCGACAGCATCGATGACGGGGTGACCGGCTTTCTGTTCAACGAGGCCACCACGCCGAGCTATCGGCAGGCGGTGGAGCGCGCATTGGAAATACACCGCAAGCCGCATCTGCTCAATGCTATGCGCTGCCGCGCGATGAGCAGTGGATTTTTCTGGCGTCACGCGATCGAACCCTATGACCGCCTCTACCAGCGCCTGCTGGTCGGGCGGCGCGAGGCCCATGCCATTTTTTAACGAGGTCGATCAATGCACAACAGCCCAGCCCGCAATGGGCAACACGGACCGGAGTTACTCGATGCCACGCGTACCCGGTTCAGGCTCTGGGCGCCCGATGCGCAAAGCGTCAGCCTGGTGATTGTCGGCGGCCAAACGCTGCCCATGAAAGAGGCCGAGAACGGCTGGTACGCTGTCGAAGCCGATGCAGGACCCGGCACCCGCTACAGCTTTCTGATCGATGACGAATTGACCGTGCCTGACCCGGCGTCTCGCGCGCAGGCCGGCGATGTGCACGATCCGAGCATCGTCGTCGACCCGAATGGCTACACCTGGCGCAACCCTGACTGGCAGGGCCGTCCATGGCACGAAACGGTGCTTTACGAGCTTCATGTCGGCGCCTACGGTGGTTACGCGCAGATCGAGCAGCGACTCCAGGCGCTGGCCGAGCTGGGTGTCACGGCGATTGAGCTGATGCCGCTCGCCGAATTTCCCGGCGAGCGCAACTGGGGCTACGACGGCGTGCTGCACTATGCTCCCGAGGCGGCCTACGGCACGCCCGAGCAGCTCAAGCATCTGATCGACACGGCGCACGGCCTGGGCCTGATGGTGTTCATCGACGTCGTCTACAACCACTTCGGTCCGGACGGCAACTATCTTCACCGTTACGCCAAGCATTTCTTCCGCCATGACCAGCAGACGCCCTGGGGCGACGCCATCGACTTCCGGCGCCGCGAGGTGCGGGATTTCTTCATCGACAACGCGCTGATGTGGTTGATGGAATACCGCTTCGATGGGCTTCGCATGGACGCTGTCCACGCCATTACGGACCGTACCTTTCTCACCGAACTGGCCGAGCGCGTTCACGCTGCCGCCGAGCCTGGACGCCGCCTGCATCTGGTCCTGGAAAACGAGGACAACCGTTCAAGCCTGCTCACCCAGGGCTTCACGGCGCAATGGAACGACGATGGGCACAACGTCCTGCACACCCTGCTGACCGACGAACGTCAGGGTTATTACGCCGACTATCATCAGGACTCGACGACCAAACTGGTGCGTTTTCTCGGTGAAGGCTTCATCTATCAAGGCCATCAGAACCGTCGAGGCGAATCCCGTGGCGAGCCCAGCGCGCATCTGCCGCCGACGTCTTTCGTGCTGTTTCTGCAGAACCATGACCAGACCGGCAATCGAGCCTTCGGTGACCGGCTGGTCAGCCTTGCCGATCCTGATGCCTTGAGGGCAGCGACTGCCGTCCTGCTGCTCTCGCCGATGATTCCGCTGTTGTTCATGGGCGAGGAATGGGGGGCCCGCGAACCCTTTTTATTCTTCACCAGCCACCACGGTGAACTGGCCGATGCGGTACGCGAAGGTCGTCGTGGCGAGTTCGCCGAGTTTTCCGAGTTCGCCGATGAACAGACGCGTGAGCGCATTCCCGACCCGAACGCCGTGGAGACCTTCGAAGCGTCGAAACCCGACTTCAGCAAGCAGGATCAGGCCGGGCACGCCGAATGGCTGGCGTTGTATCGCCAGTTGCTGCGTATTCGCCACCAGGAGATCGTTCCGCGACTGGACGGCTCGCAGTTCCTGGGTGCTGAAGCCCTTGGCGACGCGGCCGCCCTCGCCCGCTGGCGTCTGGGCGACGGTCAGGTACTGCGCCTGGCACTGAACCTCGGTGAGAAGGAGGTCAGCGTCCCTCCGCCGGCTGGCGATGCGCGTCTGCTGCATGTCAGCCGCGACACGGAAGCCGATCCCAGCGCGGGCACCTTGCCGGCGCGAACCGCCACGTTGCATCTGGAGGTCGCCGATGAGCGATGAACGACTGCACCGTCTTGCTGAGGCGGCGGGCCTGTCCATCGATTGGGTAGACGCCGACGGGCAGGATCAGCGCGTACGCCCCGAGGTGCTGCGCGCGGTGCTCAACGGACTGGGGCTTGCGGCCGACAGCGACTCGGAAATCGACAACAGCCTTGAAAAGCTCGACGCCATTGCCGGCACCTCCAACCTGCCGCCGCTGGTCACGCTCGATCAGGGGACGGCCTTGGAGCTGGAGCTTTATTTCGAGCCATCCACGCCTTACGAGCTTACGCTCGAGGACGGCACCCGCCACCCAGGCGCGCTCGATGAACACGCGCGCCTGGGCGCAATCGATACGCCCGGTTACCACCGCCTGGAGATAGCCGGTCAGCACCTGACGCTGGCGGTCGCGCCGTCCGCCTGTCCCGATGTCGAGGATATCGCCGGTCCCGGCGCCTGGGGCCTGACGGTCCAGTTGTACGGTCTTCGGCGCCCCGGTGACGGAGGGCTCGGCGACACCCTGGCCCTCGAAACCCTGGCGCGAAACGCGGCCGCCCATGGCGCCGATGCGCTGGGCATCAGCCCTATTCACGCCATGTTTACTGGCAACAGCGGCCAGTACAGTCCCTACTCACCCTCCAGCCGGCTGTTCTATAACATCCTCCACAGCGCACCGGAGGCGATACTGGGCGATACGCCGATGCGCCTTGCCATCGAGTCCTGCGGGCTGGCCGAAGAACTTCAGCGGCTGGAACGGTTGGAACTGGTCGACTGGGACGCTGTTTCCACGACACGCCAACGGCTGCTCCGGGCGCTATTCGACGACTTCGTCAACGGCGGTAACGCCCAGCGGGCCGACTTCGACAGTTTTCGCGAAGCAGGCGGCGAAGCACTGGAAAATCATTGCCGGTTCGAGGCGCTGCACGCAGCGCTGCTCGATCACCAAGGACATCCACAACACTGGCGCGATTGGCCCGACCAGTACCGCACCCCGCAAAGCCCTGCAGTGGAACGTTTTGCCCAGGAGCATGCCGAGCAAGTCAGCTACCACGCGTTCTGCCAGTGGCTGATTGCCCGGGGGCTGGAGCGCGCGCAGACCGCCGCCCACAGCGCCGGCATGAAGATCGGCCTGATCAGTGATCTGGCCGTGGGCGCCGATGGGGGCGGCAGCCAGGCCTGGAGCCGGCAGGACGAAGTGCTGGCGGCCCTGAGCGTCGGCGCACCGCCGGACATCATCAATCGCCAGGGCCAGAGCTGGGGCATTTCGGCGTTTTCACCCTGGGGGCTCAAGGCCCATGGCTACCGTGCGTTCATCGAGATGGTGCGCGCGAACCTCGCGCATGCCGGCGGCATGCGGATCGACCACGTGATGGGGCTGATGCGACTGTGGGTGATACCCGCCGGTGCCGGCCCGACGGAGGGTGCCTACCTCAATTATCCCTTCGACGACCTGCTGCGACTGTTGTCCATCGAAGCCTGGCGACGCAATGCGGTGATCCTCGGCGAAGACCTTGGCACCGTGCCCGAAGGGCTTCGCGACAAACTGGCCGAGCGCGGCCTGCTGGGGATGCGGGTGTTGTTCTTCGAGCGCGATCAGCATGGCCGATTCACGCCACCGATGCGTTGGCCGCACACCGCCCTCGCAACCTCGACCACCCATGACCTGCCGACGATCCATGGTTGGTGGCAGGGCCATGACATCGATTGGCGCATCCGCGTCGGCCAGAACCAGGAGCATGAGCGTGCGGCTCAACTGGAGGAGCGCGAGCGTGAGCGCGCCGGCCTGCTTCGTCTGCTGCGTGAGTACGCACCGGACATCCAGGGCGACCTCACCGATCCCGAGGTGCTTGCCGATGCCTGTGGCGCGTTCCTGGCGCGCACGCCGGCTCCGTTGGTGCTGTTTCCCATCGAGGATGCGCTCTGCCTGCTGGAACAGCCGAACATGCCCGGCACCACCGATACCCATCCCAACTGGCGTCGTCGCTATCCCGCCGACAGCGCCGCGTTGCTTGACGCCCCGGCCTGTGCGCGTCGATTGAAAATCCTGGCCGATGTGCGCAAGCAGACCCTTGGAAGCGACCACCGATGAGAGACCTAAGCGCTACGCTGCGATTGCAGTTCCATCGCGATTTCACCCTCGACGACGCCACCGCTCTGGTCGATTACTTCGCCGATCTGGGCATCAGCCATCTCTACGCCTCGCCCCTGCTGACCGCACGCCCCGGCTCGATGCACGGCTACGACGTCATCGACCCGACGCGCATCAACCCCGAACTGGGTGGCGAACCGGCACTGCACCGGCTGGTCGAGGCGTTGCGGGCCAAGGGCATGGGCCTGATCCTCGATATCGTGTCCAACCACATGGCGGTCGGCGGTTCGGGTAACCCCTGGTGGCTGGACGTGCTCGAATGGGGCCGCCGCAGCCCCTACGCGCAATTTTTCGACATCCAATGGAATTCGCCCGATCCGTTGCTCGAAGGCCAACTGCTGGTGCCCTTCCTCGGCAGCGACTACGGCGAGGCGCTGCAGGAGGGCACCGTGGTGCTGCGCCTGGATGCGGCCAACGGCGCGCTCTACGCCGAACATTACGAGCACCGCTTCCCGATCACCCCGCCCAGCTACGGCGAAGTCCTGCGCCTGACCGATAACCATGACCTGCGCGCGCTGGCTCAGCACTTCGATGCATTGAAGACCGAGCCCGCGGCCTACCAGACCGCCCGCCAGCTTCGGGCCGATCTGGCCCGTCTGCTCGAAGACGATGCGACCCGGCAAATCCTCGAAGGCGCACTCGCGCATTACGACTCGACCACCGAAGAGGGCTTCAGGCGGCTGCACGGCCTGCTGGAGCGGCAGAACTATCGCCTCGCCAGTTGGCGCACCGCCGGCGACGATATCAACTGGCGGCGTTTTTTCGACATCAACGAGCTGGGCGGGCTGCGCGTCGAACGCCCGGTGGTGTTCGAGGAAACCCATGCAAAAATCTTCGAACTGATCAGCGAAGGCCTGATCGATGGATTGCGCATCGACCATGTCGACGGGCTGGCCAATCCGCGAGGCTACTGTCGACAACTGCGGCGCCGGGTCGACCGCCTGAATGCCGCGCGACCCGCCGAGGCGGCGCAGGCGCATGTGCCGATCTATGTCGAAAAGATTCTCGCCGAAGGCGAGCGTCTGCACGACGACTGGGGCGTGGACGGCACTACCGGTTATGAGTTCATGAATCAGGTGTCGTTGCTGCAGCACGACCCCGCCGGCAAATCGGTGCTCTGCTCGCTCTGGAGTGAAACCGCCGAGCGTCCGGAAGACTTCATGGAAGAGGTGCGTCTGGCGCGCCAGCTGGTGCTCACGGGCCCTCTCGCCGGCGACTTCGAAGCCGTCGCTCAGGCGCTGCTGCAGGTCGCGCGCTACGATGTGATGACCCGCGACATTACCCTCGGTGCCATTCGCCGGGCCCTGCTTGAACTGATCGTTCATTTCCCGGTGTATCGCACCTATATCGGCGCCGGTGGGCGCCGCGACGCCGACGAACCGTTCTTCCAGCAAGCATTGGCGGGCGCGCGCAGCACGCTTGGCGAGGCGGACTGGCCGCTGCTGGATCTGCTCGACCGCTGGCTCGGGGGTGAAAGCCTGCGGGCGCTGCCGCCCGGCCCGGCGCGACGTATCCGCCGCTACGCCTGTACACGCTTTCAGCAACTCACCTCACCGGCCGCTGCCAAAGCCGTGGAGGACACCGCCTGTTATCGCTCCGGGGCCTTGCTGTCGCGAAACGATGTCGGCTTCGATCCGCAGACCTTCAGTGCGCCGGTGGATGCGTTTCACGCCGCCTGCCTGGCGCGTGCCGAACATTTCCCGCGCAACCTGCTGGCCACCGCTACCCACGACCACAAGCGCGGCGAAGACACCCGTGCCCGTATGACCGTCATCAGCGAGCGCGCGCCCTGGTTCGCCGCCAAGGTGCGCCATTGGCGTCAGCTCGCCTACGCCCAGCGTCAGGAGCTGGCCGACGGGCCTGCGCCCTCTGCCGGTGACGAAATGCTGTTGTTCCAGATCCTGCTGGGGAGCTGGCCGCTGGATCTGCAAGCGGACGACCGCCAGGGCGCCGAGGCGTATTGCGAGCGGATCATCAAATGGCAGGAAAAGGCAGTGCGCGAAGCCAAGCTGCGCAGCACCTGGACCGACCCCAACAGCGAGTACGAAGGCGCGTGCCAGCGTTACGTGCGCGCCCTGTTGCTTGACGACAAGTGCAAGACGCTGCGCAACGACATCGCCGCGGCGGCCGCCGAGCTGGCGCCGACCGGCGCGCTGAACAGCCTGACCCAGACCTTGCTGCGCATGACCACCCCCGGCGTGCCCGACCTCTATCAGGGCACCGATTACTGGGACTTCAGCCTGGTCGACCCGGACAACCGGCGCCCCGTGGATTTCGATGCGCGTCGGCGCACCTTTGATCGACAGGCGCAGCCTGCCGAGCTGCTGGCCAACTGGAAGGACGCTCGCCTCAAGCAATGGTTGATCGCGCGGACGCTCGAGCTGCGCCGCGCGCAGCCGCGACTGTTCACCGAAGGCCGTTACCTGCCGTTGAGAGTCGAAGGTGAGCACGCCGATCGGCTCATTGCATTCGCCCGGGAGCTGGACGGGACCTGGCTCATCGTCGTCGCCGCGCGGCTCGCCAGTGGCCTGCTCGCAGACAGCCCGTCGCCACAGATTCCGCCCGAGCGTTGGGGCGATACCTGCGTGCACCTGCCCGATGCGCTGAGCGGTCATGCCATGAAGCGACTTTTTGACGGAAATACAGTCACACCCAGACAAGCGAGTTTGCGTGTAACCGAGATTTTGCAACCCCTGCCTTTGGCGCTTCTACAGCCAACAATCAGTTCACAGGAGAATCAGAACGATGAATAAAGACGAGCAACGCATCCGCGAATTCGCGTACGACATCTGGGTATCGGAGGGGCGCCCTGATGGCCAGGAAGAACGCCATTGGGAAATGGCGTGCAAGCTGGTCGAGGCGGAGAAGAAAGCGCCGTCCGAAAAACCCGCCAGTCGCGCACGCAAAACGGCCACCAAGCCAACCGATGCGATGCCCGCCGAAAAAGCCGCCAAACCAGTCAAGGCCGCAAAAGACGCCACGCAGCCCAAGGACGTCAAGCCGGCCAAGGCAGCCAGTGCGGCCAAAGGCAGCGCGCGGCCAAAAGCCAAGGCAGGCACCGACGCCGCCGAAGGCACCCCGGAAGGTGTGAAGAAAACCCGCGCGCCCCGCGCCAGGAAGGACAGCTGAACCCAACGCCGCGGTCCTCGACCGGCTTGCCAAGCCGCCACTGACCGCGGTGTTTCATCGCCTTGTAAGGCACCACGAGCCGCCATCGGAGATTTCATGAGCAAGAAAACACCTGCAGCGCCTCAGATTCTGACGCCTTCACGGATTCGTGAAGGGCTTCCCTTCCCGCTTGGTGCCACTTGGGACGGGTTGGGCGTGAACTTCGCGATCTTCTCCGCGAACGCTACCAAGGTCGAGCTGTGCCTGTTCGATGCCGATGGCGAAACCGAGCTCGAACGGATCGAGCTGCCCGAATACACCGACGAGATCTGGCACGGCTACCTGCCCGATGCGCATCCCGGACAGGTCTACGGTTACCGTGTCCATGGTCCCTACGAGCCGGAGGCCGGTCATCGCTTCAACCCCAACAAGCTGTTGATCGACCCATACGCCAAACAATTGGTGGGCGAACTGAAGTGGTCCGAGGCGCTGTTTGGCTACACCATCGGCCACCCCGACGCGGACCTGAGCTTCGACGAGCGCGACAGCGCGCCTTTCGTGCCCAAGTGCAAGATCATCGATCCGGCGTTCACCTGGGGACATGATCGCCCGGTACAGGTCCCCTGGGATCGCACCATCATCTACGAGACCCACGTACGCGGGTTCACCATGCGGCACCCTTCGGTGCCCGAAGACATGCGCGGCACCTTCGCTGGCTTCAAGTCAGCGGACGTGATCGATTACGTGCGCAAGCTCGGCGTGTCATCGGTCGAGTTCCTGCCAATCCACGCCTTCGTCCAGGATCAGCACCTGCTGGAAAAGGGCATGAGCAACTACTGGGGCTACAACAGCATCGCCTTCTTCGCGCCCCACCCCAAATACCTGGCGAGCGGCAAGATCAGTGAATTCAAGGAAATGGTCGCGCACCTGCACAACGCCGATCTGGAAGTCATTCTCGACGTGGTCTACAACCACACCGCCGAAGGCAACGAACTGGGGCCGACCCTCTCGATGAGGGGCATCGACAATGCCTCGTACTACCGGTTGATGCCGGATGAAAAGCGCTACTACATCAACGATTCCGGCACCGGCAACACGCTGGACATGAGCCACCCCTGCGTGGTGCAGATGGTCACCGATTCGCTGCGCTACTGGGCCGAAGAAATGCACGTGGACGGCTTCCGCTTCGACCTGGCAACCATCCTCGGGCGACAGCACGAAGGCTATGACGAGCGCCACGGATTCCTGGTCGCCTGTCGCCAGGACCCGGTACTGGCCAAGACCAAGTTGATCGCCGAACCCTGGGATTGCGGTCCCGGCGGCTATCAGGTGGGTGGCTTCCCACCGGGCTGGGCGGAATGGAACGATCAGTTCCGCGACACCGTCCGCGCCTTCTGGCGAGGCGACGACGGGCAATTGGCCGATTTCGCCAGCCGCCTGACCGGCTCCGGCGACCTGTTCAATCAGCGCGGCCGGCGGCCCTTCAGTTCGGTCAACTTCATCACCGCCCATGACGGCTTCACCCTCAGGGACCTGGTCTCGTACAACGAGAAGCACAACGAAGACAACGACGAAGACAACCGCGACGGCAGCGACAACAACATCTCCTGGAACCATGGCGTCGAGGGGCCGACCGACGATCCGGAGATCAACGAGTTGCGCTTCCGTCAGATGCGCAACTTCTTCGGCACGCTGCTGTTCTCTCAGGGCACGCCGATGATCGTAGCCGGAGACGAGTTCGCACGTACCCAGCACGGCAACAACAATGCCTACTGCCAGGACAGCGAAATCGGCTGGGTGGACTGGGACATTCCAGAAGAGAGTCGCTCGTTGCAGGCTTTCGTGCGCAAGCTGATCCGTCTCCGCCAGCGCTACCCCATGCTGCGGCGCGGACGCTTCCTGGTCGGTGCCTACAATGAGGAACTGGGCGTCAAGGACGTCACCTGGCTGGCTCCGCACGCCGAGGAAATGACCGTCGAGCACTGGCAGGAGGGTCATAACCGCTGCATGGGCATGCTGCTCGATGGCCGCGCGCAACCGACGGGCATACGTCGGGCAGGCTCGGACGCGACGCTGCTGATCATCGTCAACGCCCACCACGACATCGTGAATTTCACCTTGCCGGAGGTGCCACAAGGGATCTACTGGAACCGCCTGATCGACACCAACAACCCCAACGCGCGGCTCGAGCGGTTCGAGTTCAGCGATGAATACGCGCTGACCGGCCGTTCGTTGCTGCTGTTCGAACTGGTCAAGGAAGAGGAATAACCTCCGGGCCCGCGCTTGCTTCGGTGAACAGCGTCCCGTCCGCGGGGCGCTGGAGCCTTGGCGGCTGGGTCAGGGCAACGCTTATCGGTGCAACGATCGTCCCTCAATCCTTGGTTGGATATCGACGTGCGGTAGTGAACCCGGTGTGACCCATCGAGTCCCAACCCCTGCGCGGCATCCATGAACCCCGACGGATTTGTCCTGCCAGCCGCCGACAGGTTGTCCCATCCGTGACGGATCACACGCTTATGGCTTCGACCCGGCTGATCATTTCACTTGCTCTGCTGTTCTTCTGCTGCGCGCCTGCACTGCCTGTGCTGGCTGCGGGTGCCATTACCAACGCGACGCTTCCCGCCACCAAACCTGGCAGCGTTCGGCTGTTCGTCAATCGCGCAGGTTCCGGCAAGGCGATGGACGTACGCAACGACATGGATGTGCCGGTCGAAGTGGTGTTGCGCCTGACCCGGATGGTCAACGTGGCTGGCGTTGGCAAGGGCGTGATCCGCACCACCGTACCCGCGCGAACCCGCATGCGCATCGCCACGCTGCACAAGCGCCAGCCAAGCTACCCGTTGATGTATCAGCAGTCGTTCAGCTATTCGATGATCTACTCGCCGGAGCCGGGGAAAAAGGGCTCGGTAGGCGGTTACGCCTATGCGCTGCCCTGGAAAGGCGGACCGTTCCGTATCTCCCAGGGCGCCGGTGGCGATTTCAGCCACAATTCGCCGAAAGGCCGCTACGCCGTCGATGTGGCGATGCCGGTGGGCACGCCGATCGTTGCGGCGCGCACGGGCACGGTAATGGACGTGCGTAATGGGCAGGCCGGGCGCCTGCCCGACCCGGCCGGCAACTATGTCCGGATTGCCCATGACGACGGCACGCACAGCGCTTACCTGCACCTCAAGCGCGGCTCGGTCCTTGTGAAAGCGGGACAGCGGGTCAAGGCCGGCACGCTGCTCGGCCAGTCAGGGAATACCGGGCGCAGCACCGGGCCGCACCTGCATTTCGTGGTGCAGAAGGCCTATGGCGATTCGATGGTATCGATCCCTTTCCGCTTCGCCCAACCGGTCGACACGTTACCGAACTTCGCGCGCAACGACCGCTGAGCCTCTGCGCAATCTCAGCGCCGCCAAGCGAAGCTGAAGGACTCGTCCGCGGACATTCGCTGGAGATGGTCGGCCACGACGGTTTCCATCCGTTCCAGCTGCGCCTCGTCTTCGGTACGAATTTGCGCCGTCAGGCTCCCCTCGCCCGCCGTCAGCAGGCATTGAGCATCGCCCAGCGCGATCTGGCCCTGCCGCTCGTCGAAGCTGACCTCGAACTTGTGGCTCCAGTGTTTGCAGAGCCGACGGATCAGGCGGCTCGGGTCGGATGTTTCGATCTGTACGGTAGAAACGAGCATGTCGACTCCTTCTGTTGTCGGTTGGTGGCTCAACCGAATCGATAGGCCGACAGGGTCGTTTGCATGACTCTGTCGGAGAAAACCTGACGCCCCGCGCTGTCCGCAGCGGCACCGGCCGCCACCATCAGCGGCAGCAAGTGCTCTTCGGCCCTCGGCGGATGGCAAAGCCGCGCAGACGGGGCTGCCTGCCATTGCGCGAGCAAGGCGTCGCGCCGCGCGGGCGAGGCCGCGACCGCATCGCTCAACCAGTGGTCGAACTCGTCGGAGATCGGGCCGAAAAGCGGGTCGCCATAGCCCCGCATGTTGTGGAAACTCATGCCGCTGCCGACGATCAGCACGCCTTCGTCACGTAAAGGCGCGATGGCGTGGCCGATGTCGAGGTGAGCCTGGGCGTCCAGGTCGCGGCGCAATGACAACTGGACCACTGGCACATCGGCCTCTGGATACATCAGTTTCAGCGGGATGAAGACGCCATGATCGTAACCACGCTGATGGTCCGCTGCTGCGGCAATTCCGGCCTGTTCAAGCAATTGGAGCAGACGTGTCGCCAACCCGGGATCGCCTGGCGCCGGGTAACGCAGCTCATAGGTATGCGGCGGAAAACCGGTGTAATCGTAGATCAGCGGCGGCTGGGCGTTGGCGGTGACCATGACCTGCCGCTCCAGCCAGTGGCCGGAAACCACCACGATGGCCTGCGGACGTTGCGGCAGTGTCGTGGCAACACCTTCGAGGAAGGCAGCCATCCGCGCCCAGGCATCGGCCGGGTTCCATTCCATGAAAAAACAAGGGCCGGCGCCGTGCGGTACGAACAGGGTCGGCATCCGTACCGGCATGATGGGGTGGCCGAGCTGAGGGGTCATGTCATCGTCGTCCTCGCAAGTGAAGCGACAGTATGAATTACACTTCGTTTGGCTTTAACAAGGCAAAACACCCCAACACTTCCAACCCGGAGTAGGAGCCAGGATGCTTGACCGAATCACTGGAATGCGCGTGTTCACCCGTGCCGCCAGCGCCGGCAGCCTCTCGGCGGCAGCGCGCCATTTTGGGATTTCACCCGCCATGGCGACCAAACATGTCGATGCGCTGGAAAGCCGCCTGGGCGTCAAGCTGTTCCACCGCAGTACCCGGCGCCTGGCCCTCACAGCCGCCGGTAGCAACTATCTGGAGGCGTGCCTGCGCATCCTCCCGGAAATCGACGAAGCCGAAGCGAGCATCGCGTCGCAGCGGATCGACGCGGCGGGCCTGCTGCGCATGAACGTGCCGCTGTCGTTCGGGACTCGCTTCATCGCCCCGCTGATGCCGGCATTCAGCCAACGCCACCCTGCGGTCAAGGTGGAGCTGGGCCTTACCGATAGCCAGGTCGATCTCATCGAAGGCAGCTGGGACATGGCCGTTCGCATAGGCCGTCTCAGCGACAGCCCGCTGCAGGCCAGGCGGCTGGCGGATTGTCCAATGCGAGTGTGCGCCTCGCCTGGCTACCTGGCGCTGCATGGCGCGCCGCGACGGGTCAGCGAACTTTCCCGGCACAACTGCCTGGGGTACAGCCTCTCCAGCCTGCAAGGCGGCCGGGAATGGGCGTTCGGTCCTGCCGGTGAGTTTCGCGTGCCGATCCAGGGCAACCTGATCGCGAACAATGGTGCAGCCCTGGTGGCCGCCGCGGTGGGCGACCAAGGGCTGATCTATCAACCGCAGTTCATCGTCGCCGCCGCGCTGAGCCGTGGCGAACTGGTGATGCTGGAGCTGGATCAACCGCCGCTCGGTCTGGGCGGCATCCATGTGGTCTACCCGCCCGATCGGCGACCTCCGGCGAAGGTGCGTGCCATGATCGACTACCTTGTCGAAGCCTTCTCCGGTGAGTTGCCCTGGGACGCGCCCCGCACCTGAGCCGTCCTCTATTGCGCAGCGGGTCGCGCGCAATCAGTCCGAAGCCGTGTACCGCGCCGCGAACGCCGCGCCCGTCTACACGCCTGTCCGAAAAAAAGATGAACCGCCAAAGCCGTGATCAGTCCGAATGAAGGTGCACCCGTTCGGCGCCCTGTGCTGCCCGATGGCGCGCTCGGCCAAGGCCGGACGACCCGACGGAGCGCCAGCCGGCCCTTGGCTGAGGCTGACCGATTCGCACGGGGATTACCCATCATTGATACCGTTTCGAGCCCAGCCGGCTGGAACGGTGCGTTACGGAGTAGCCATGAAAGCTGTCGTTTATCACGGTGTTGGCGATATCCGCCTTGAAGACGTAGCCGAACCACGCATCGAGGCATCCACCGACGCGATCGTTCGCATCACCGCCTCCGCCATCTGCGGAACCGATCTGCACTTCGTTCGCGGCACCGTCAGCGGAATGAAGCCAGGCACCATTCTCGGTCATGAAGCCGTCGGTATCGTGGAAGAATTGGGCGAGGATGTCCGCAACCTGCAGATCGGCGATCGCGTGGTCATTCCCTCGACCATCGCTTGCGGCAACTGCTCTTACTGCCGTTCCGGCTATTTCGCGCAATGCGACGTCGCCAATCCGAATGGCAAGCAGGCCGGTACGTCTTTCTATGGCGGCCCCTCGACCACCGGGCCCTTTCATGGTCTGCAGGCCGAAAAAGCGCGTATTCCCTTTGCCAATATCGGTCTGGTCAAGCTGCCCGCGGACGTCAGCGATGACCAGGCCATTCTGCTGTCCGATATTTTCCCTACTGGCTATTTCGGCGCCGAAATGGCCGAGATTCGCCCCGGCGATACGGTCGCGGTATTTGGCTGCGGCCCGGTCGGCCAGTTCGCCATTGCCAGTGCCAAGCTGCTGGGTGCCGGGCGCGTCTTTGCCATCGACCAGTTCGAGGATCGCCTGCGCATGGCTCAGCACCAGGGCGCGGAGATCATCGATTTCAATCGAGAGGACCCGGTGGAAACATTGAGGCGGCTGACCGCGGGTATCGGCGTCGACCGGGCCATCGATGCTGTCGGTATCGATGCCGAACAGGGTTGTTGCGGTGGCAAGCCGGCCGATGGCGCACAACCGAGCCAAGGCGCTCAGTGGCAGCCAGGCAACGGCCCGGCTCAGGCGCTGGAATGGGCCGTACAGGGCCTGGCCAAGGCCGGGACGCTGTCCATCATCGGGGTCTATCCGCCTGAGGCGACGAGCTTTCCCATCGGCATGGCGATGAACAAGAACATCACCATGAACATGGGCAACTGCCATCACCGCAAATACATTCCGCGGCTGATCGAGATGATCCAGGCGCGTCGCATCGACCCGTCGAAAATCCTCACGCAGGTCAAGCCGATGACCGACGCGATTGCGGCCTTCGAGGCATTCGACCGGCGCGAGCGCGGCTGGATCAAGGTGGAACTGCAGCCACAACGCACTCACTCGGCAGCGGTCGGGTCGGAGGAGAACGTGATCGACAAGGCGGTTGCCGACACCTTCCCTGCCAGCGATCCGACCAGCATGCAGAGCCCCGGCAGGTAACAGGAGAAGCCGATGGCGGCCATCCATATCGGGATATCGGGCTGGCGGTACGCACCCTGGCGAGGTGACTTCTATCCCAAGGGGCTGACCCAGAAGAACGAACTGAAGTTCGCCTCGCGCGCGGTGAGCAGTATCGAGATCAACGGCTCCTTTTACTCGCTGCAACGGCCCGAACTGTATGCGGGCTGGTACGACGAGACGCCCAAGGGCTTCGTCTTCAGCGTCAAGGCGCCGCGCTATATCACGCACATCCTGCGGTTGCGCGATGTCGAGAAGCCCATTGCCAACTTCCTCGCCTCTGGCGTCCTTGCGCTCAAGGAAAAGCTCGGGCCGATGCTCTGGCAATTCCCACCTTCGTTCAAATTCGACCCGGAACGCTTCGAAGCCTTTCTCGCGCTGCTGCCACACGATACCGAGGCCGCACTGGAGATGGCCAAGGGCTGCGAGCCGCGCATGGAGGGTCGCAGCTATCTGCAGATCGATCGCAAGCGTCGGCTGCGACATGCCGTGGAGATACGCCACGAAGGCTTCGTCGACCCCGCGTTCGTCGCACTGTTGCGCAAATACAACGTCGCCCTGGTAGTCGCCGACACGGCCGGCAAATGGCCCTACCGGGAAGACCTGACCAGCGATTTCGTCTACATCCGCCTGCACGGCGCCGAAGAACTCTATACCAGCGGCTACAGCGAAGAGGCGCTGGACAACTGGTGTCAGCGGATCACGCGCTGGAACACCGGCCGACAGCCCGACGACGCCCACCTCATTTCGAGCGACAAGCCGCCGTCGCGCAAGGGGCGCGAGGTGTACTGCTATTTCGACAACGACGTGAAGGTCCGAGCGCCCTACGATGCGCGACAGCTGTTGCGCCGGCTCGGGCTGGAGGAAAACCTGGAGACCACTCCGGGCCATCTGGAAGGAGCATTGGTTTGAACCTGGACAAGAATCACCCCCTCGACAGCAGCGATCTGGACGCTCATATGTCCACTGCGGTCAACGCGGTTCGCCTGCTGACCGTCAATACTCACAAGGGATTCACCGCGCTCAACCGGCGTTTCATTCTTCCGGAGTTGCGCGAAGCGGTCAGGGCTGTATCGGCCGATATCGTGTTCCTGCAAGAAGTGCTGGGAACGCACGAGAAACACGCCCTGCGCTTTCACGACTGGCCCAAGATGTCCCAGTACGAGTTTCTCGCCGACAGCATCTGGACCGATTTCGCCTATGGCCGCAACGCCGTCTACCCGGACGGCGACCATGGGAACGCCTTGCTGTCCAAGTTCCCGATCACGCGCTACGAGAATCTCGACATCTCCATTGCCGGGCCCGAGCGCCGTGGCTTGCTGCACAGTGTGCTGCAAGTGCCTGGGCACGAAGAATTTCACGCCATCTGCGTGCATCTGGGACTGCGCGAATCCCATCGCCAGCAGCAGTTGGGCCTGTTGTGCGAGTTACTCGATTCACTGGCCGAGGATGCCCCGGTTGTCGTGGCGGGCGACTTCAACGACTGGCGACTCAAAGGCGCCCGGATACTGGACCGCTGCGCCGGTATGCACGAAGTGTTCGCCGTCTCCCAGGGCAAGGTCGCCAAGACCTTCCCGGCGCGCTGGCCGATGCTGCGCCTGGATCGCATCTATGTGCGCAATGCCACGAGCCATAAAGCACGCATACTTGGTAACAAACCCTGGACGCACTTGTCCGATCATCTGCCCTTGGCGGTGGAGATACACCTATGAATTTTCACTGGAGAGACGGGAATCGTCTTCAGTTGCTGGAAAACGGCGAGGAGTTCTTCCCTGCCGTGTTCGAGGCCATTGCGGCCGCTGAAAAGGAAGTCCTGCTGGAAACCTTCATTTTCTTCAAAGACAAGGTTGGCCAGGAACTGCAAAAGGTCCTGATCGCAGCGGCCGAGCGCGGCGTCAGTGTCGATGTCACGGTGGACGGCTATGGCTCGGCAGACCTGAACGGAGACTTCGCCGCGGCGATGGCGCGAGCCGGGGTTCGCATTCACATGTTCGACCCTGGCAAACGGCTGCTTGGCAAGCGCGTCAATGTATTCCGACGCATGCACCGCAAGATCGTGGTGGTAGACGGTAATGTCGCCTTTATCGGCGGGATCAACTTCTCAGCCGATCACTTGGGCGATTACGGCCCGGCGGCCAAGCAGGATTACGCGCTGCGGGTCGAAGGTCCGGTGGTGCACGACATTCACCGCTTCGCCCTCAGCACCATCGAAGCGGAACCATCGAACCGTCGCTGGTGGCACCGTCGGGTGCGCACGCAGAGCAACGGCTACGTCGGTGTCAGCCGAGGCGAGGCTCGGGCACTGTTCGTCACGCGCGACAACCACGACCACCGCAACGACATCGAGCAACACTACCTGCAGGCCATCCGGGACGCGCGCTCTCGGCTGGTGATCGCCAACGCCTACTTCTTTCCTGGCTATCGGGTGCTGCGGGAAATCCGTAACGCGGCCCGTCGTGGTGTGCGGGTGCGGCTGATCCTGCAGGGCCAGCCAGACATGCCAATCGCCAAGTTCGGCGCGCGCATGCTCTACAACTATCTGATCAGCGATGGCGTGGAGATTCACGAATACTGCCGTCGACCGTTGCACGGCAAGGTCGCCCTGGCCGACTACGAATGGTCGACGGTGGGTTCGAGCAATCTCGACCCGCTGAGCCTTTCGCTCAATCTGGAGGCGAACCTGATCATTCGCGATCACGCCTTCAACCGACAACTGCACGAAAACCTGGACCGGTTGCTGCAGCAGGACTGCCGCCGCATTCCGTTGGAACGCATCATTCGCGGCTACTGGTGGCGAGCGCCGCTGGCGTTTTTCATCTTTCACTTCCTGCGCCATTTCCCGCAGCTGGTCGGCCTGTTCCCGGCCCACCGTCCCAAGCTGCAGCTCATCGACCCGGAGCCGCTTGAGCCCAACCCGGCCCCTTTGCAACGAGATCATCAATGAGCGAACCCCATGACGCGTCACGCCGCGGCTGGCGCAAACGCTGGCCGCTGATAAAGAAGATCCTCACGTATGTCTTCTTCATTCTGGTCGCCGGGCTGCTGATCGGCCTGGCACGCAATGTCGACTGGGATGAGGTCTACCAGACGCTGCGCAACTACGACGCCCGGACGCTGTGGTTGGCGGGGGCCGCCGCACTGGGCAGCTATGCGGTCTATTGCTGTTTCGATGTGCTTGGCAAAGGCTATGCGCAGCACAACCTGCCCGTACGGCAAATCGTGCCGGTGACCTTCGTTTGCTATGCCTTCAACCTCAACTTGAGCGCATGGGTCGGCGGCATCGCGTTGCGCTACCGGCTGTATTCGCGACTGGGATTGCGCGCCTCGCAGATCACTCGCGTGTTCACCCTGAGCGTGCTGACCAACTGGCTCGGCTATATCTGGCTGGCCGGGCTGATTTTTGCTCTCGGGTGGATCACCCCGCCAGACAGTTGGGAAATCGGCCACACCGCGCTACGCGTGCTCGGCGCCGCCCTGCTGGTGGTCGCGGTGCTGTACCTCTGGGCCTGCGGCTTCTCCAAGCGTCGGCACTGGACGATACGCAAGCATGAAATCCACCTGCCCTCGTTGCGGCTGGCTGTGGTGCAGATGCTGCTGGGTGCCGCGAACTGGTCGCTGATGGCGCTGGTGGTGTATTTCATGCTGTCGCAGAAGGCGCCGTACCCGGAGGTGCTGGGCATCCTGATGATCAGCAGCATCGCAGGCGTCATCGCCCATATTCCGGCGGGATTGGGTGTGATCGAAGCGGTGTTCGTGGCGACGCTGGGCGGCGAGCTCAGCAAAGGCGCGATCGTGGCGGGCCTGATCGGCTATCGCGTCGTCTATTTTCTCGTCCCGCTGTTCTTCGCCACCCTTGTATACGTCGTACTCGAGGCCCGAGCAAAGAAGCTGCGCTCCGGCAACGAAGCCCAGCCCAACGAAGCGGCCGCCGACGACCAGGCGCATTCGCCCACCGCCCACAAAGCCGTCGGCCGCTAACGGGGACAGGTACAAGAAAGCCGGGACGACGAATCGTCCCGGCTTCTGTCATGGGCGCCCTATCGGGCGCCGAAGGCTTTATACCTGCGGTCGCAGGATGATCACGCCCAGCGGTGGCAACGTCAGCGAAAGCGATACGTCCTGCCCGTGCGCGGGGATCTGTTCGGCCAGTATCCCGCCGCCGTTGCCCACGTTGGAGCCGCCGTAGCACTGCGCGTCGCTGTTGAAGACTTCCAGCCAGCGGCTGTCCTCCGGCACGCCGACCCGATAGCCCTCGCGCACCACGGGCGTGAAGTTGCCCACGACCAGCAACGGATGCCCGGTCGAACTTTTACGCAGCCAGGCGAACACGCTGTTGACGCGGTCATCGCCGATCAGCCATTGAAAACCTCGCGGATCGCTGTCCAGTTCATGCAACGCCGGCTCCTGGCTGTACAGACGATTGAGGTCGCGGACAAGATTCTGCACCCCTCGATGATCAGCCTCCTCAAGCAGATGCCAATCAAGCTCGCGATCATGGCTCCACTCCCGCCACTGGCCGAACTCGCTGCCCATGAACAGCAGCTTCTTGCCCGGGTGCGTCCACATGAACGACAGGTAGGCCCGCAGGTTGGCGAATTTCTGCCAGCGATCGCCGGGCATCTTGTCGATCAGCGAACCCTTGCCATGCACCACCTCGTCGTGGGAGATCGGCAGCACAAAGTGCTCCGAATAGGCGTAGACCATGCCGAAGGTCAGCTTGTCATGGTGGTACTGACGGTTGACCGGGTCTTCGTGAATGTACTTGAGCGTGTCGTGCATCCAGCCCATGTTCCACTTGTAGGCGAAGCCCAGTCCCCCTTCGGCGGTCGGCTTGCTGACCCCCGGAAAGGCGGTGGACTCTTCGGCGATGACCAGGGCGCCTGGCGTCTCGGTGGCCACCACGTCGTTCAGGTGGCGCAGGAACTCGATCGACTCCAGGTTTTCACGGCCGCCGTGACGGTTGGGAATCCACTCGCCTTCCTTGCGTGAATAATCGCGATAGAGCATCGAGGCGACCGCATCGACTCGCAACGCATCGACGTGAAATTCGCGCAGCCAGTGCAACGCCGAGGCCAGCATGAACCCGTGCACCTCAGTGCGGCCCAGGTTGTAGATGTAGGTATCCCAGTCCTGATGAAAGCCTTCGAAGGGATGCGCGTATTCGTACAGCGCCGTGCCGTCGAACTCGCCCAGTCCGTGGGCATCGGTCGGGAAATGCGCCGGAACCCAGTCGAGGATCACACCAATCCCCGCGTTGTGGCAGGCGTCGACGAAGGCGGCGAAATCGTGCGCGGTACCGTAGCGAGCGCTCGGCGCGAATTGCGACAGCAGCTGGTAACCCCACGACCCGCCGAACGGATGCTCCATGATCGGCATCAGTTCGATGTGAGTGAAGCCCATGTCGACGACATAGGGAATCAGCCGCTCCGCCAGCTCATGCCAGTCGTAGAGCCGGCCATCGTCGCCACCCTCCCGGCGCCACGAGCCGGCGTGCAGCTCGTAGATGGTCATCGGCGCCTGTAGCGATTGCCGCGCGACCCGCTGCTGCAGCCAGGCGTCGTCTTTCCACTCGTACTCCAGCGGATGGGAAATCACCGAAGCAGTGCCCGGCGGCAATTCGGTGGCCAACGCCACGGGGTCCGCCTTCAAAGGCAGTATCCCTTGCGGACCGAGAATCTCGTATTTGTAGCGGTCGCCTGGCTGCAGACGCGGTATGAAGATTTCCCAGACCCCGGCCGGAAAACGCAGGCGCATCGGGTGCCGACGGCCATCCCAGTCGTTGAAGCTGCCGACCACCGAGACGCGTCGGGCATTGGGCGCCCAGACGGCGAAGCGCACGCCCTGCACGCCGTCGACGTCCATCGGCTGCGCACCGAACACGCGGCCGATCTCACGGTGATTGCCCTCGGAAAACAGGTACATGTCCATTTCGCCGAGCTGCGGCCCGAAACTGAACGGGTCTTCGGTCACCTGTTCGCCGCCGGCCCAGCGGATTTTCAACAGGTAGGGTTGCGGATTGGTCAGCCGGGTGAAAAAGAAGCCGGGCACCTGGCCCTGTTCCATCGCCGCCAGCACGCGGCCCCCGGTGCGTTCGAGCACCTCGACGCCCAACGCGTTTGGCAAGTAGGCGCGAATTACCAGCCCGTCACCGTCGGGGTGTGGGCCGAGTATGGAAAACGGATCGCCATGCTCGGCGCGCACCAGCGCATCGACATCAGCGTCGCTGGGAAGCAGGGTTTCGCCTGGCATGGTCACGGCCGGTCGGTCATTCATAGGGAACCTCCATCGGAAATCTGTTGTGCCAGTGCCGCCAGTCCCTGAAGGGGAACGGACAGCCAGGCTGGGCGGTTCTCTGCCTCGTAGGCCACTTCATAGGCGGTTTTTTCAAGGCTGAACAAGGCCAGGGCCGCTTCGGCCCCGGCAGCGTCTTGCCAGGCATGCGGCATCTGCGCCGTCGCCTCGCGATAGGCCTCGAGAAATACACTGCGCGCGCTTTGCTGGTAGGTATCGGAAATGTTGCGCCGCACCAGGTCCGCCGCTTCGGAGCTGTCGCTTATCTGCGCGTTACGCAGGGTCATGGCAGTGGCGTATTCGAACGAACGCAATACGCCGGAAACGTCCTTGAACGGGCTCAGCTTGCTTCTGCGCTCATCCAGCGAACGAGCCGGTTCGCCTTCGAAGTCGATGAAGTATGCATCGCCCTGCGCCACCAGGACCTGCCCGAGGTGAAGGTCGCCGTGCACGCGTGTGCGCAACCCGCCCTGGGTACGGGCGGCCAGGCGCTTGACTTCGGCCAGCAACGATTTGCGTTGCGCCAACAACTGGTCGACGAGCACGGTCGCCTTGCGGTCGAAGTCGCCCCGGTGGGTTTGCAGCAGGTCGAGCGCTCGTTCTACCTGAGCGGAGATCGCCCGGGTCCACGCCTTGACGTCGGCCGGGCCTGTCGGCTCGCTGGCAAAGGCCGGGTCATCGGTTTCAGCCGCCAGCGTCATGTGCATCTCGCCCAGGCGTTGCCCAAGCAGACGATTGAAGGCTTCGAGTTCCTCGAGGGCGCTGTACTGATTCTCATGCAGGGAAACGCCACCGGCAATCTGGTCGCGAACGGCGCGGTCCAGTGTGTTCAGCGTCCATTCCCACGCATCCCCCTGGTTATCGAGGTAGCGCTGCACGACCATCAAGGCATGCTGCTCGCCCTGCTTGTCGACGCGGGTCACCTGGCCGAGCATCGCCGAGATATGCGTAAAGCCCTGCTCGGTCAGGAAGCGGCCCATTTCCAGTTCCGGATGCACGCCCGCCGACACCCGACGCAGCACCTTGATCATCATGCTGCTGCCGATTATCGCCGAACTGTTGGACTGCTCGGCCGAGAGGTAGCGGACTTCCGCGTCGGCCGGCAGCTCGATTTCATCCAGCGTGGCCATCGGCTCGAAGCGGATCTCGCCTTCACCGCAGGGCAGCACCTGTCCCTCACGCAGCCCTTGTATGACACCCAACACGAACTGGTTCAGTGCGAAGGCATCGGTCAGCAGGCCCACCTGCGGTCCACGGCGCACCCGCGCCATCGCCAGTTGTTGCGGCAAGGCGATGTCGAAATCGCCCTCGTCGAGGAATCCCAGCGGCAACTGGTAAAGGTCGGTCCGCCCGCCGGTATCCACTGCGATTTCGCTCAACAGCACGGGCTTGTGCGGGTCGCCGAACGGCACGCTGTAGCAGATCCGGATCGAGTCGATGGTCGCATCCTTGCTGGCGAACCACCGTCGCTTGGGCAGATAGGCCGGCAAGGACTCGGTTTCGAGAATGCGCTTGTTGGCGCTGGTGAGGGTATCCAGGCGCTTGAGCACCAGGGTCTGAAAATCAGGCATGGTTGCCACCGGTTCCTGGTGCCAGCTGGGCATCTGATGACTGGTCGCCAACTGGAACCAGTAGAAGCCGTAAGGTGGCAATGTCAGCAGATAGGGCAGTTGGCCGATCGGCGGGAACGCGCTTCCGCCCACCATCTCCACCGGCACCATGCCGGCGTAGTGCGAAAGCTCGAGTTCCGCCGCCTGGGCCGAACGGGACACGTTGGCGACGCAGAAGATCACCTCCGTTTCGCCATTGGGGGCGGTGTACTCGCGCAGGTACGCCAGAATCCGCCGATTGCTCGGCGCCAGCATCTTCAGCGTGCCACGGCCGAATGCCTTGAACTGCTTGCGGATGGACAGCAGCCGCCGCGTCCAGTTGAGCAGCGAGTGCGGGTCGCGCTGCTGCGCCTCGACGTTGATCGCCTGGTAACCATACAGCGGGTCCATGATCGGTGGCAGGACCAGGCTTGGCGGGTCGGCCCGCGAGAAGCCGCCGTTGCGGTCCACCGACCACTGCATCGGGGTGCGCACACCGTCGCGGTCGCCGAGGAAAATGTTGTCGCCCATGCCGATTTCGTCGCCGTAATAGATCACCGGGGTGCCCGGCATCGACAGCAGCAGGCTGTTGAGCAGTTCGATGCGGCGACGGTCGCGCTCGAGCAGCGGCGCCAGGCGCCGGCGAATGCCGAGGTTGATCCGCGCGCGCTTGTCCGAGGCGTAGTAGTTCCAGAGGTAGTCGCGCTCCTTGTCGGTGACCATTTCGAGCGTCAGCTCATCATGGTTACGCAAGAAAATCGCCCACTGGCAGTTCGCGGGAATGTCCGGCGTCTGCCTGAGGATGTCGGTGATCGGAAAGCGGTCCTCCTGCGCCAGAGCCATATACATGCGCGGCATCAGCGGGAAGTGGAACGCCATGTGGCACTCATCCCCCGGCCCACCGTCCTCGCCGCCGAAATACAGCTGGGTGTCTTCCGGCCACTGGTTGGCCTCGGCAAGCAGCATGCGGTCCGGGTAGTTGGCATCGATCTCGGCGCGAATCTGTTTCAGCACCGCATGGGTTTCCGGCAGGTTTTCGTTGTTGGTGCCGTCGCGTTCGACCAGATAGGGAATCGCGTCCAGCCGCAGCCCGTCGATGCCCAGGTCGAGCCAGTAGCGCATCACGCTGAGCACCGCCTTCATCACCTGCGGATTGTCGAAATTGAGGTCCGGCTGGTGTGAATAGAACCGGTGCCAGAAGTACTGCTGCGCGACCGGGTCCCAGGTCCAGTTCGACACTTCGGTATCGAGGAAAATGATCCGCGTGCCGTCGTATTTGTCATCGGTATCCGACCAGACATAGAAGTCGCGAGCCGCGGAACCCTTCTTCGCCTTGCGTGCACGCTGGAACCATGGATGCTGGTCCGAGGTGTGGTTGATGACCAGCTCGGTGATCACCCGCAAGCCGCGTTTGTGCGCGGCGGCAATGAAGCGTCTCGCATCGGCCATGGTCCCGTAATCGGGGTGCACGCCCCGGTATTCAGCGATGTCATACCCGTCGTCGCGCCTTGGCGAAGGGTAGAACGGCAACAGCCAGATGGTATTGACGCCCAGGTCGGCGATGTAGTCGAGCTTCTCGATCAAGCCCTGAAAGTCGCCGACGCCGTCATTGTTGGAGTCGTAAAACGATTTTAGGTGTACCTGATAGACCACCGCATCCTTGTACCAGAGGGGGTCTTTGATGAATGCGGCGGGTTTGCGCGCTTTGGCCATCTTCTCGTTCCTTTTATGGCCTCCATAACCCGCCCCTGTGAGGTGTCGGGTGGAGCCTGACTAAGAGCTTCAGTATTTGAGACTAACTCTAGGTATATCTTATATCTGATTGAAATATAACGATAACTACCCGTAACCTAGAATTTACTTTAAGTCCGGATCGGGTGCGTCGGCGGTCAACCGCCAGATACCGAACGGCTGGTACCAGGGCTCGATGCGCATCCATTGCGTCTTGCCGTACCACGTCCAGCGATGCCCGTTCATGAGGTCTTCACCGCGCGTCTCGGCGTGGTCCGGCAACCCGAGTTCCCACAAGGGCAACTCGAAATGCGCTTCCTGTGCGTTATGCGGATCGAGGCTGATGGCGACCAGAATGAAATTGGAGCGGTCCGGCGTGCGTTTGCCGAAGTACAGGATGTTGTCGTTATAGGCCGTGTAGGCCTTGAACCCGAGATGGGTCTGCAGGGCCGGGTTCTGCCTGCGGATGCGATTGAGCTGCGCGATCTCGGCGATGATGTTGCCGGGCGCGTGATAGTCACGCGGGCGGATTTCATATTTCTCAGAGTCCAGGTATTCCTCCTTGCCGGGGATCGCCGCGGACTCGCACAGCTCGAAGCCTGAGTACATACCCCACAGCCCTGAGCCCATGGTGGCCAGTGCCGCGCGGATGAGAAACCCGGGACGTCCTGAGTCGTGAAGGAAAAACGGGTTGATATCCGGTGTGTTGACGAAGAAATTCGGGCGATAGCAATCGCGCAGCGGCGGCTCGTTGAGCTCAGTGAGGTATTCGGTCAGCTCCGCCTTGTTATTGCGCCAGGTAAAGTAGGTATAGCTCTGGTTGAAGCCGACTTTGCCCAGGCGCGCCATCATCGCCGGACGGGTGAAGGCTTCGGCAAGGAACATCACATCCGGATCGCGTTCACGGATATCGGCGATCATCCACTCCCAGAACGGCAGCGGCTTGGTGTGGGGGTTGTCGACCCGGAAGATCTTGACGCCCTGCTCGACCCAATGCCAGACGACGTCACGCAACGCGATCCACAGGTCCGGCATGGCGTCTTCGGCGTAGAAATCGACGTTGACGATGTCCTGGTACTTTTTCGGCGGGTTTTCGGCGTAGCGAATGGTCCCGTCAGGGCGCCAGGAGAACCAGCCCGGGTGCTCTTTCAACCAGGGGTGATCCTGAGAGCATTGAATGGCAAAGTCGAGGGCGATCTCCAGGCCATGCTCACGCGCGGCCGCGACCAGCTCCCGGAAGTCCTCCAGCGTGCCCAATTGCGGATGCACCGCGTCATGGCCGCCCTCTTCACTGCCGATCGCATAGGGGCTGCCCGGATCGTGCGGTCCTGCGTCCAGGCTGTTGTTGCGGCCCTTGCGGTGTTTGCGACCGATGGGGTGAATCGGCGTGAAATAGAGTACATCGAAGCCCATGTCGCGGATGGACGGCAGCCGCTTGTGGACGTCGCGAAAGGTGCCATGGCGATTCGGATCGTCGGTTTCGGAGCGAGGAAACAGCTCGTACCAGCTGGCGAACTGGGCCAGTGGGCGTTCGACGTCCAGCGCGAAGACCGGGCTTTGGCTGCAATGCTCGCGCGGGTCCGCATCGGCCATGACCGCGGCGGTTTCGTCGGCGAGCATCACCGAGACGCGCTCGTCATCCAGATGCGCGGTGCTCAGGCGATGCAGCAAGTCATCGATGATGGCCTTGGTTTCGCCCTGGGCACGACCGCTTGCGCGCTCCAGCAACAAGCGGCCCTCCTCCAGCTCCAACTGGACCGGCACACCGGCGGCGTGCTTCTTGGACAGCTCGTAACGGTAGGTTTCGTACACGTCCCACCAGGCTTCGATCATGAACTCATGACCGGCAACCTGTGTTGGCGTGAAATGCCCCTCCCATATGTCGTTACCGATCAGTTTGAGGCGGGCGCGACGCCATCCGGTTTCGTCCCGGGTGCGCCAGCAGATCGCAGCGGCCAGCTGATCATGACCGTCGGCGAAGATCTTGCTGGTCACGTTCACCGGGTGGCCGATGATGGCCTTGGCAGCGAATCGACCGCCATCGAGCACCGGCTCGGTCGCCTCGATGGCAATACGCGGCATCTTCAACGCCTGTTCAAGTCGGGGGTGAATCGTTGCGTGGGGCTGTGACTCGATCATCGAACGGGCTCCTGGGGCCTTGATCGTTGCGATACAGCAAACCCAACCGCTCGAAGAGCGGGACCGTCAGGATAGGGTTTACCGTGTGAGAACCGGCTCGGCAGGCTTTCACTGGCTCTGTTCTTCCGAGCCAACGGAGGGTCTAAAAGTTCAGCAGAACAGGCTGCGACGGGGCCAGCCGACGCCCTTGGCTGACGGACGTCGGAAACTCGGGCGGGGCATGCAAAACAGTCTGTAATCAATGACACGCCAGGCGCGACGGGTGGCGACGCACTTGCACCCTGCCCGCCATGCGCTATTGCTGGTGTGGTTATCACGATGGATGGAGACCTCCATGACTCCGCATGCACGCCCCGATGTACCGCAACCCGACCCCGTCGTGCACGACAGACCGGGCGATTTGCCGCAGCTGCCCTGCCCCGACGATCTCGACGATTACAAACCCGGCACCCCGTTTGGCGGCCAGGCGGTCGCCGACGAAGAGCCGGAGCCCACCTGAAACGCTAGTCGGCGGTGATCAGCAACGGGTTGTAGCCACTTCGTACGTACTCGCCCTGCTCAGCCAGTAGCAAGTCCAGGGCCAGGCTGGCGAGATCGTCGGCGATCGGTTCGGCGCGCCCATGAAGTTCACGCTGCATGAGTTTCAGGTAGCTGTGGCATTCGCCGCAGGCTTCCGCCTGGACAGGCAGGAAAGGCTTGCCCTGGTCGTCATCAAGCGACAGGTAGAGCAACTTGCCACCGGTGTCGCATGCGCTGCAGGTGATGCGCTCCAGATGCCACTCTGTCGCGCAGATCGCACAATGCAGATAGCGCACGCCGCTGCGATGGCGCTCGTTATGCACCACGCTCGCGACCGGCGCGGCGCCACAACAGGGGCACAGCGTCTTCGCCTCGCCCGTCGGACGCGTGGGAGCGTCGGGCAGCCCCATGGCCATGCGAACCCAGCTGACCTGCAGCGCTGCGGCCACCAACGGAAGCAAGGCTCGGGTGGCCTCGTTACCGGGGCGCATCTCGAACACATCATCGGCCAGTGCGTCGCGCTGCTCAGGCGGCATTTCGCGCAAGGTGCCGAGCAAGGGGCGCTGACGCGTCCCCACGTGCAGTTCAACGGCATCGAGCAGCGCGAGCAGGTCGTGTTGCCAGCCAACGTCACGACGCAACGCCTGGAAGCCCAGCGGCGGCATCCCATGTTTCAGCGCCTGATCGAATGCCCCGGCCGCCGGGCGCCACGCCGGCTCGTGATCGTTCAGCACCTGATGCTGGGCCTGTACCAGCCGGGCCATGAAGGCGAGAAATTCATCCAGCGACGGGACCTGTACCACCAGCTCCCTCAGTCGGGTGGCCCGTTTACTGAAAACCTTGGCGTCGGGAAGCGTCACATGCGGCGCTTCCATGATCCCGGAAGGCGCACTGCCATAAGCATGATTCACTGCAGCTCCATTCATGGGCGACGATCCTGCACTTCGCTTGTCGGCGATGCGCTCTGAGCATCGGATTTGTTGTTGCGCATGATGTCCTCGTACCACAAACCATGATGGTGGCGTGCCCAGGCATGGCTCACGCGGCCTTGCGTCATGGCGCGGACCGAGCCTTTCACCCAGATCGCCGAGTAGACGTGGATGACCAGCGTGATGATGGCAACGAACGCCGTGATCGCATGAATCATCACCGCCCAGCGCAGGGCCCAGACCGGCATGTCATCGGCGATCCAGGGCCGCCAGAGCACGATGCCGGTGATCAGCAGGATCGGCACCGTGGCCAGGAAAATCCAGTACACCAGCTTCTGACCGGCGTTGTTCTTGCCCACGGGCGGCAAACGCTCGTCGCGGTTGCTGAGCACGTCGCCAATCTGCCGGACCCATTGCACGTCATGGCGCCGGATCAGGTTGTCGCCGAAGAAGCGCACCGCCTGGATCATAAAGAATAGCGACATGAACACACCGATATAGGGGTGCACGATTCGGGTCGGCTCCGGCCCGCCGAACAGCGCGGTCAGGCCGAAGAAGGCTGGATAGAACAGCGCGAGGCCACTCAGGGTGAGCAAGACGAAGGTGATCGCGATGAGCCAGTGATTGACCCTTGTCCACCATCCGTAACGCAGGATTCCGTACTTGACGTTGGAATGGCTCATAACCGGTCCTCCTCGCGACGATCGAGCGCTCGGTCGCGCGCTGCCAGCTCAGGGTCCGGATCGTCTTCGGGCTCCTCCTTGGGCCCCTTCATCACGTAGTGGAAGAACCCGGCCAGCACCGACACGCCCAGTGCCACGGACATGATCGGCTTGGTTACGCCCTTCCACAGCTCGACCGTCGGACTGATATGCGGGTCCTTGGGCAGACCGCTGTAGATCTCCGGCTTGTCGGCGTGCTGCAACACATACACCACGTGCGTGCCGCCAACGCCCGGTGGATCGTAGATGCCGGCGTTCTCGTAGCCCCGTCCCTTCAGATGTTCGACCCGATGGGCACCGTAGTCGAGCATGTCGTCCTTGGTGCCGAACATGATCGCCGAGGTTGGGCAGCTTTTCACGCAGGCGGGTTCGAGCCCGTGATAGACCCGGTCCGAACACAGCGTGCACTTATAAGCCTTGTTGTCTTTCTTGGAGATACGCGGGATATCGAAGGGGCAGCCGGCCACGCAATAACCGCAACCGATGCAGTGCTCGGAGTTGAAATCCACGATACCGTTGGCGTATTGCACGATGGCGCCTGGCGACGGGCAGGCCTTTAGGCAGCCCGGCTCGGCGCAATGCATGCAGTTATCCTTGCGGATCAGCCACTCGAGGTTGCCCTGCTCGTTCTCGTATTCACTGAAGCGCATGACCTCGAACGACTCGGCCGTCAGGTCCTGCGGGTTGTTGTAGGTCCCGTCGCACTCGCCGACCTCGTCGCGCAGGTCGTTCCATTCGGAACACGCCACCTGACACGCCTTGCAGCCAATGCAGACCGACACATCGATCAGCTTGGTGACCTTGTCCACGCCCCCATGCCGCACCTGCGGCGAGGGGGTGGTGGTCGCTGAACGGGCGATGATGTTTTGCAGGTTGATCTGGTCACCACGCATCAGACGGCTCCTCCAATCTTCTCCACATTCACCAGGAACGACTTGAACTCCGGCGTCTGCGTGTTTCCATCACCCACGAACGGCGTGAGCGTGTTGGTCAGGTGCGCCTTTTTCGCGACACCCTTGAAGCCCCAATGGATCGGAATCCCGATCTGGTGCACGGTACGGCCGTCGATCTGCAGCGGGACCAACCGCTTGGTCACCACGGCGACCGCCGTGATGAAGCCCCGCTTGGACGTGACCTTCACCCGCTCGCCCGCCGCGATACCCAGTTCCTCGGCCAGCACGGTACTCATCTCGATGAACTTTTCCGGCTGGGCGATGGCGTTAAGCCGCGCGTGGGTCGTCCAGTAGTGGAAATGTTCGGTGAGGCGGTATGTCGTTGCCGCGTAGGGAAAATCCTTGTTGGAACCGAACGAATCCCGATCCTGCTCGAAGACACGCGCGATCGGGTTATTGAGCGCCAGCGGATTGTCCGGGTTCATCGGATTTCGGTCGATGGGAGTCTCCATCGGTTCGTAGTGCTCAGGGAACGGCCCTTCGTTCAGCCATTCCGAGGCGAACAGATGTCCGGCCCCGGTCTGGGTGATGATGAAAGGCCCCACGCCCTGGGACGGCGGCGAAGTCAGCGGGAAATCCGGAACGTCCGCCCCGGTCCAGCGCTCCCCATTCCACCAGACGAACGCCTTGTTCGGCGCCCATGGCGTACCGTCCGGTCGAGCCGAGGCACGGTTGTAGAGCAACCGGCGGTTCATCGGCCAGGCCCAGGCCCATTCCAGCGTGTTACCGGTGTTGTACGGATCGCTGTTGTCGCGCCGGGCCATCATGTTGCCTTCCTCGGTCCAGGCACCCGAATAGATCCAGCAACCGCATGCGGTCGAGCCGTCTGCGCGCAGCTCACTGAAATCCTTGAGCAACTCGCCCTTGCGCCGAACGACATTGCCCGCCTCGTCGGTCAGGTCGGCCAGTGCCCTGCCGTTGTACTCCTGGGCCAGCTCCGCTGCCTTGGGGAATTTGGGGTCCTTGTAGTTCCAGGAAAGGTTCAGGATCGGATCGGGGAAGGCGCCACCCTCCTGCTCGTAGAGGTGTTTGATCCGCAGCATCACTTCACCGAGGATTTCGGTGTCCGTCATCGATTCGCCAGGCCCTGGCGCCGCTTTCTCGTGCCATTGCAACCAGCGCGAGCTATTAGTGATGGAACCGTCGTCTTCGGCAAAGCAGGTGGTCGGCAACCGGAAGACCTCAGTGCCGATCTTCGACGGATCGACGTCGTGGTACTCGCCGAAGTTTTTCCAGAATTCCCCGGTCTCGACCTTGAGCGGATCCATGATCACGAAATACTTGAGCTTCGACAGCCCGTCCATGACCTTGGCCTTGTTCGGGAACGCCGCCAGAATGTTGAAGCCTTGGCAAAACGCGCCGGTCATCTTGCCCAGCGTCATGTCGTTGACGGCATAGAGGACGTCGTAGATCGGCTCGGACAGTTTAGGCAGCCAGTCATAACACCAGTCGTTCTCGACGGTCGCGACATCGCCGTACCAGTCCTTCATCAGACTGACGAAGAAGCGCTCGTAGAACTTCCAGTACGACACCTCGCCTTCCAGCAAGGGCGGCTTGATCCGCGTCTTCATGTAGTCGGCATAGTTCTGCAGATCGACGGACGGAAGGTTCATGTAGCCAGGCAACAGGTTGGACAGCAGACCGATGTCCGTCAGGCCCTGAATGTTGGAGTGCCCGCGCAGCGCGTTGACGCCGCCGCCGGGCATGCCCATGTTGCCAAGCAGCAGCTGCACCATCGCACCACAACGAATCATCTGGGACCCGATGGTGTGCTGCGTCCATCCCAGCGCGTAGAGGATGGTCATGGTCTTGTCGGGCGCCGAGGTCTGGGCCATCAGGTCCCAGATCTGCTGCACTTTCTCTCGAGGCATGCCGCAGACGTTCTCGACCTGCTCGATGGTGTACCGGCTGTAATGCTGGCGCATCAGCTGGAATACGCAGCGCGGATGCTGCAGCGTCGGATCGGCACGGGCGAAACCGCGCTCGTCGAGTTCGAAGTTCCAGGTCTCGCGGTCGTAGGTTCGGTCCTGTTCGTTATACCCGGTAAACAGCCCTTCATCGAAACCAAACCCTTCGGCGACGATCAGGCGGGCGTCGGTGTACTCGCGTACGTATTCGTGAGCGTAGCGGTCGGATTCGATCAGGTAGTTGATGAAACCGCCCAGGAAGACGATATCGGTGCCGGTCCTGATCCACGCGTGATAATCCGCAACCGCCGTGGTGCGATTGAAACGCGGGTCGATGGAAATCAGGATCGCATCGCTGCGCTGTTTGGCGTGCATGACCCAGCGGAAGCCCACCGGATGCGCTTCAGCCGAATTACCGCCCATCGACAGAATGACGTTAGCGTTGGCGATATCGACCCAGTGGTTCGTCATCGCACCGCGACCAAATGTTGGGGCAAGACCTGCCACCGTTGGTCCGTGTCAAACGCGCGCCTGGTTGTCGAGCTTGAGGATGCCGAGTGCCCGGGTGATCTTCTGCGTGATGTAGGCCGTCTCGTTGGTGCAGGCCGAAGCCGCCACCATGGAGGTGGTCATCCAGCGATTGACCAGCCGCCCCTGCTCGTCGTGGGTCTCGAAGTTCTTGTCGCGATCATCTTTCATGTGGCGAGCGATGCGCGTGAAGGCCTCATCCCAGCTGATGCGCTTCCACTCGTTGGTGAACGGCTCACGCACTTCCGGGTACTTGACCCGGGATTCGCTCTTGATGAAGTCCAGCACCCCGGCCCCACGTGGGCAGAGCGAGCCGCGGCTGACCGGATGATCCGGGTCGCCCTCGACATGGTAGATGTCGTCGATGACGTTGGCGGCGCCATCGCCGCGCGAATAAAGCAACATGCCGCAGCCCACCGAGCAGTAGGTGCAAATGTTGCGGGCAATCTTTGCGCCGGTCAGTTTGAAATGACGAACTGACGCAACGGCTTCATCAGGCGCAAATCCCATCATGGCCATGCTCGATGCGCCTACACCAGCCGCACCGAACTTCAGGAACTGTCGCCGGGATACTCGCACGGTCATCGGTATCTCCTGTTACTCGTTATGATCTCCCCATCTGGATGATCGACTGCGGGGGCTCTGCAATGGTTCCTGCAGCGCGATCAACGGGGGCGGCGCATGTTCGCTGCGCCTGTTCAAGGCTAGCTTGAGTTTCGATATTGGAAAGGTTACCGGTCGAATCAGGCGTTGAGCTGAGTCAACAACCGGGCAGAAATGGACTGTCGCGTCGCCCCATAGTCGGCCCAGGGGTCGCCTGGCAGCGCCTGCAGTCGCTCGGGCAGATTGTGGATGGTCCACTGATCCGCCCCGCTGATCCGTTCCAGTTCATCGAGGGCAATGGGCACCGATACCGGCAAGCCGGGGCGCGCGCGAACCGAATACGCCGCGACCGTGCTGGCGCCGCGCTGGTTGCGCAGGTAGTCCACGAAGATTTTCCCGACACGGTTCTTCGGCCCCATCTTCTCGGCGATCCGCTCGGGAAAATCGCTGGCCAGACGCGCCGTCACGCTACGGGCGAATGAATTGACGCAGTCCCAGTCCTGCCGGCGATCGATCGGCACCACCACGTGCATGCCACGGCCGCCACTGGTCTTGAGGAATGCGTTGAGCCCCAGTTCGGCCAGCAGGTCCAGCGTCATCGAGGTTGCCTCGACCATCCTCGACCACGGCAGCGAAGGGTCCGGATCGAGGTCGAAGACGATGCGATCCGGTCGATCGATACGGTCACTGCGAGCGTTCCAGGTGTGAAACTCGACGGTGCCCATCTGGACCGCTTCGACCACAGCGGTGACGCTGTCAGCCTGGATCAGCCGCGCGTGCTCCGGGTCGAGGGACTTGTCCAGGACACGCATGTGCGGCATTTTCAAACGCCCGCAGTGACGCTGGAAGAAACGTTCCCCATCCACCCCTTCGGGGGCGCGAACGATGGAGAGCGGCCGGTTGGCCAGATGCGGCACCAGCCAGTCGCCCACGGCCAGGTAGTACTCAGCCAACTGCAGCTTGGTGCCGCCGCTTCGCGCATCGATGACCCGTTGTGGATTGCTGATGCCGATGCCGCCCACATCGGGGCGGCTGGCTTTGTCGGACTTGCCGGCCATGGGTACCTCGCGAGGTCAGCTGGCTTTCTTGCTGCTGGACTTGCTGGCAGCGCTCTTGCGTGCGCTCGAGGCCTTGCTGCCGGAGGCTTTGCTTGGCGCTGCCTTGGGCTCCGCCTTGGCTTTGCTGGCGGTGCCCTTGGCGGTCGTGCGCTTGCGCGGCGCCTCGTCTTCGTCGGCCTGCTCGTCGGTTTCCTCGGCCGGTACGGCCTTGCTGGCGGTCTTGCCGGCCAGGCTGCGCTTGAGCAACTCGGTAAGGTCGATGACGTCGGCGCTGCGCCGATCGACCGCTTCCTCCGGCCCGCCAACGGCTTCGAGCTTGCCTTCGCGCGCCTTGGTTTCCACCAGATCCATGATCTGGTCCTGGAAGGTGTCTTTGTATTGCTCGGGGTTCCATTCCTCGGTCATGTCTTCGACCAGTCGCTTGGCCATGTCCAGCTCGCGCGGGTTGAGGTCGGCGTTGAGCGCTTCGTCCTTCATCTCGAGGTACTCGACGCCACGCACTTCGTCGGCCCAGCGGAGCGTATTCATCACCAGCGCCTTGCCCAGCGGCATGACTACCGCGAGGTGCTGCTTGTTGCGCAGCACCACGTTGGCAATTCCCACTTTGCCGGTCTGGACCAGCGTTTCACGCAGCAACGCATAGACCTTTTCCCCGCGGCGGTCGGGCGTCAGGTAGTACGGCGTATCGATATAGAGAAACGAAATGTCTTTGGCATCGACGAACGCGACGATATCCACCGTTTGCGTCGCCTTCGGGTGCGCCGCCTTGATCTCTTCGTCGCTGATCACGACGTAGTGCCCCTTCTCGTACTCGACGCCCTTGACGATGTTCTCGCTCTCGATGTCTTCGCCGGTGGTCTTGTTGATGCGCTTGTAGCCCACCCGGTCCATGCTGCGTTTGTCCAGCCAGTCGAAATCGATCCCTTGCCGTGTCGTGGCGGGAACCAGTGCGACGGGAATATGAACCAGACCGAAGCTGACGGCGCCCTTCCATATCGTGCGAGGCATAACCTTTCTCCTGTCGAACGATGATCAGCCGTTGACCACCGTACCGCCGTTCACATGGATGACCTGGCCGCTGACATAGGAAGAATCGCTGCTGGCCAGGTAGACGTAGGCCGGCGCCACCTCATCGGGCTGGCCCGGGCGCTTGAACGGCACGTTGGCGCCGAATTCGGCGACCTTGTCCGCATCGAAGGTGGACGGAATCAGCGGTGTCCAGATCGGCCCGGGCGCCACGCCGTTCACGCGGATACCGCGTTCGGCCAGGTTCATCGACAAGGCCCGGGTGAAGCCGACGATCGCGCCCTTGGTCGAGGAGTAATCGATCAGCATCGGGTTGCCCTTGTAGGCCGTCACGGAGGTGGTGTTGATGATCGCTGCGCCTTCCTTGAGATGGGGCAGCGCGGCCTTGGTCATCTGGAACATGCCGAAGATATTGGTGCGGAAGGTCTTCTCCCACTGCTCTTCGCTGATGTCTTCCAGGCCTTTCTGCGGATGCTGCTCGGCGGCGTTGTTGACCAGGATGTCGAGCTTGCCGAACGCGGCCAGGGTCTCGTCGATAACCTGGCGGCACACATCCCGATCAGCCACGTCGCCGGCGAAGGTCAGGCATTGACGGCCATGGCTTTCAACCACACGACGCGTTTCCTGTGCGTCCTCGTGCTGATCGAGATAGAGGATGGCCACATCAGCCCCTTCGCGGGCATAGAGCACCGCGACCGAGCGACCGATACCACTGTCGCCACCGGTGATGATCGCAACCTTACCCTGCAGTTTGCCGGCGGCCTTGTAATCTTCGCCGCGAAACTCGGGGCGCGGGTTCATCAAGTCTTCCTTACCGGGCTCAGGTTGTTCCTGAGGGGGTAGGGTCTGGTTTTCATCGGCCATGCAAAATCCTCCGTCAAGGTGAATAACCTGTCTTCGGAGGACTTGAACCACGAGGGAAAAGTTTCTGTGAAGCGATGAGAGGGCCCGCACAGCGGGCCCTGTTCAATCCACGCGAAGCACGACCCGGCCCCGGGGAATACCGGTCTCGACGTACCGATGCGCTTCGATGACCTCATCGAAGCCAAACACCTTGTCGACCTGTGGCGTGATCAACCGATCGGCGGTGAGCTGGTTGATATGCAGCAGCGCACGCTCGACCGCCTCGCGGTCCTGCTTGATGCCCAGCTCCGGTTGGCCAGTGAAATCACACAGGCAATGAAGGAAGAATTTGAAATTCTTCTTGAACGCCGCGCATGCCGGAAACGCCGTTTCGTTGCCACCGTTGAGCCCGTACAGAATGAGCTTGCCACGCGGTGCGATCACATCACCGAGCAGCTTCATCTGCGACCCGCCGCAGGCGTCGAGCACGACCTCCACGCCGGCGCCTGCGGTGATCTTCTGCAACCGCCCGACCAGATCCTCTTCCTCGGTCACGATCACCGTCTCGGCACCCAGCTCGCGCAGGAAGTCGCGGTCTTCAGCCGTCTCGCACGTGGCGATCACTCGCCCGCCCAGCGCCTTGGCCACCTGCACGGCGGTCGGGCCAGTGCAATGGCGGGCCTCGGTCACCAGCACATACTGCCCAGGCTCCAGCTGCGCCAGTTCAACCAGGGCAAAATAGGCCACCAGCGCCGGCGTGTAGTGAATGCTGGCTTCGACAGGGCTGAGCATGTCGGGATAGTGCACCAGCGAGGTGTACGGCAACAGCGCATGCTCGCCGTACAGGGGATACTCGTTGAGATCATGGCCGGGGAAACTTGCGACCGCGTCACCGATCGCGAAACCGTCCACGTCGTCGCCCACCGCCAGGATCTCACCGGCGATCTCGGAGCCCAGCCCGGAGGGCAGCCGCGCATGACGCGGTGCGAGGTCCTGTCGCCACAGCACGTCGTTCCAGCTAATGCCGATGGCACGCGCGGCGATCAGCACTTCGCCGGGACCGGGCCGCGGCATATCCTGCTGCTCATAGCGCAGGACCTCGGCAGGGCCGAACTGATGGAAACGGATGATACGGGACATGAAAGACCCCTCGATTACTACTGTGTTAGTGACTCTATCTGCACCGTCGCCACAACTCCAGCCGCGATTCCCGCATTCCGCTCGATAGTCGCCATGCGCCGGAATGATGATCTCGTGTATGTAAAGCCGCATCACAACCTGCAGGTTTGTGTCATTGCAAAGCGGAAATGGACATGCCGAGGTCATCGCGATCTGTCTAGAATGCACCGCACCCCATAGGTCGACCGTACCCTTGGTTAGACCCCTGCTTGAAGTGAATGGCATGAATCGCAACGACCTTCGCCGTGTGGACCTGAACCTGCTGATCGTCTTCGAAACGCTGATGCACGAGCGCAGCGTGACCCGGGCGGCGGAAAAGCTGTTCCTCGGTCAACCGGCGATCAGTGCCGCACTCGCACGCCTGCGCACGCTGTTCGACGATCCGCTCTTCGTGCGCACGGGCCGCAGCATGGAGCCAACCGCGCGCGCGCAGGAGATCGCCGGTCTGCTCTCCCCCGCACTGGATTCGATCTCGACAGCGGTCAGCCGCGCATCCACCTTCGATCCGGCCACCAGCGAGCTGGTGTTTCGTATCGGTTTGACCGACGAGGTCGAATTCGCGCTGCTGCCCCAATTGCTTCGACGCATCCGGGCAGAAGCGCCTGGCGTGGTGCTGGTGGTGCGGCGCGCCAATTACCTGCTTATGCCGGGGCTGCTGGCGTCCGGAGAAATATCGGTCGGCGTCTGCTATACCGAGGAACTGCCGGCCAACGCCAAGCGCAAGGTATTGCGCCGCCCGAAACCCATGCTCCTGCGTGCCGACACCATTCCAGGGCGCATGAGCATGGAAGACTACTGCTCGCGCCCGCACGCCATGGTGTCGTTCGCAGGCGACCTCAACGGGTATATAGACGAAGAACTGGCGCTGCATGGCTGCAAGCGCAAAGTCGTGCTGGCCGTGCCGCAGTTCAACGGCCTGGCAAGCCTGCTGGCCGGCACCGACCTGGTCGCGACAGTACCGGACTATGCGGCCGCAGCGCTGGCGGCCAATGGGGGCGTGCGCGCCGAGCCGCTGCCGTTCGAGACCAGCCAGGATTTCGAACTGTCCATGGCCTGGCGCGGCGCGCAAGACAACGACCCGGCCGAGCGCTGGCTGCGTTCGCGTATCCAGATGTTCGTCGGCGACCCCGATAGCCTCTGACCCCCGCACCGACGTCTCCGGCTGCGCAGCACACTCGGCGAACCGGCAAGCCCGGCCAAGCGCGCCCGAGGCCTACCCCGCTTTAGCCATTCTATATACCGCGCCGTCACACCTCCCGATGTAGCCGGACGACGATCCTGCCACAGCCGGCACGACTCTCTCCTCTCGCGCCATCGATGCTGCGATTCGCATCATCATCCTGGATGATATTCACATTCGCCTCGTTCGATTTCTGCATCGCGAAGCCGCCCTGCACACTCCCGCCATCGATAAAAACCCGAGTTGCGGAGTCAAGCATGGAACGTTCACTCAAAGCCTTGCGTTACCCCTTGGTCGCGGTTGCCGCTGCCCTCGTTGGGGCTTGCGGACAAGCGCCGGAAGCCACCGAAGCGGCGATGCCGGCCCCCACGGTCAGCGTGGCCGAGGTCATCGAACAGCAGGTCACCGAATGGGATGAGCTCACGGGCCGCCTGGAAGCACCGGAGTCGGTGGAGATTCGCCCGCGGGTGTCGGGCTTTATCGACAGGGTCGCCTTCGAGGAAGGCGCGCGGGTCAGCAAAGGCGATCTGTTGTTCCAGATCGACCCGAGGCCGTTCGAGGCACAGGTGAAACGCCTGCAAGCCGAGCTGCAACAAGCCCGCGCCACCCAGCAACGCACCGCCAGCGAAGCCCAGCGTGGTGAGCGGTTGCGGGCCAATAACGCCATCTCCGCGGAACTGGCCGATGCCCGTGTCAGCGCGGCGAGCGAGGCTAAATCAGCCGTTGCAGCCATCGAGGCGCAACTGGAAGCGGCCAGGCTGGATCTGAGCTTCACCCGCGTGACATCGCCCATCGCTGGCCAGGTCGGGCGCGCCCTGATCACCGCCGGCAACCTGGTCAACGCCGGCGAGGCCTTGCTGACCACCGTCGTGTCCACTGACAAGGTCTACGCCTACTTCGAAGCGGACGAACGTACCTACCTGAAGTACCGCGAGCTGGCGCGCAACGGCACGCGCGGCGAGGCGACGCCGGTCTATCTCGGCCTGTCCAGCGAGGACGGGCATCCCCACCTGGGCTACATGGACTTCATCGACAACCAGGTCGATCCGCGTACCGGCACCATACGGGGTCGCGCCGCCTTCGATAACCGTGAGGGCCGTTTCACGCCCGGGCTCTATGCACGGCTGAAACTGGTGGGCAGCGCGACCTATGAGGCCGTACTGATCAAGGACGTCGCCGTGGGAACCGATCTCGGCAAGAAATTCGTGCTGGTGCTCGGCGACGATGGCAAGGTCAACTACCGCTCGGTCGAACTGGGCCCCAAGCTCGAAGGCCTGCGCATCGTACGCAGCGGGCTGGGCGAAGGCGAAACCATCGTCGTAAACGGCCTGCAGCGGGTTCGCCCAGGCGCGACCGTCGAGCCACAAAATGTGCCCATGGCCGATGCCGACACCCTGGCCGCGTTGAAGGAACAGCATCGCGCCATCACCGCAGCCTTCAAGCCGCAGGTCGTTGAGCGCGGCGTGGCGCGCCGTCCGAACAGCTGAGCACACGCCTGGCCCCAGTCGACCGTGCGCCTCGGCGCACAACCCGAAACCGATTCCGTCAGGGTGCGTCATGCGCACCCTCAGACCCGGAGTGCGTCATGAATTTTTCGCAATTCTTCATCCTGCGGCCGATCTTCGCCGCGGTGCTGTCCCTGGTGATCCTCATCGGGGGTGCCATCTCGCTGTTCCAGTTGCCGATCAGCGAATACCCCGAAGTGGTGCCGCCCACGGTGGTCGTACGGGCCAACTTTCCGGGCGCCAACCCCAAGGTGATCGGTGAAACGGTTGCCTCGCCACTGGAACAGGCCATCACCGGCGTAGAGGGCATGCTCTACATGTCGTCACAGGCAACGGCCGATGGCAAGCTGACCCTGACCATCACCTTCGCCCTGGGGACTGACCTGGACAATGCCCAGGTTCAGGTACAGAACCGTGTGACCCGCACCATGCCAACGCTGCCCACCGAGGTGCAGCGCCTTGGTGTGACGGTGGACAAGGCATCGCCGGACCTCACCATGGTGGTGCACCTGACCTCGCCCGATGAGCGCTACGACATGCTGTATCTGTCGAACTACGCCGCGCTCAACGTCAAGGACGAGCTGGCGCGGCTGGACGGCATCGGCGATGTGCAGTTGTTCGGCATGGGCGACTATTCGCTGCGCGTCTGGCTCGACCCGAACAAAGTCGCTTCACGCAACCTCACCGCAACCGATGTGGTCAGCGCGATCCGCGAACAGAACCGCCAGGTCGCCGCCGGTTCGCTCGGCGCACCGCCTGCACCGGGTGCCACCGATTTCCAGCTGTCGATCAACACCCAGGGCCGCCTGGTCACCGAAGAAGAGTTCGAGAACATCGTCGTGCGGGCCGGCAACGACGGCGAGATCACTCGGCTGAAAGACATTGCCCGCATCGAGTTGGGCTCCAGCCAATACGCCTTGCGCTCGCTGCTCAACAACCAACCCGCGGTCGCCATCCCGGTGTTCCAGCGCCCCGGGTCCAACGCCATCGAGATTTCCGATTCGGTCAGGGCCCGTATGGCCGAGCTGAAGCGCGATTTCCCCGAGGGCGTGGACTACGAGATCGTCTATGACCCGACGATTTTCGTGCGCGGCTCCATCGAAGCGGTGGTCCACACCCTGCTCGAGGCCATCGTGCTGGTGGTGCTGGTGGTGATCCTCTTCCTGCAGACCTGGCGCGCCTCGATCATTCCGCTCGCCGCCGTTCCGGTATCACTGATCGGTACCTTTGCCGTGATGCACATGCTCGGTTTTTCGCTCAATGCGCTGTCGTTGTTCGGCCTGGTGCTGGCAATCGGGATCGTGGTGGACGATGCCATCGTCGTGGTGGAAAACGTCGAGCGCAATATCGGCCTGGGCAAGACGCCAGTCGAAGCGACCAAGCAGGCAATGAAGGAAGTGACCGGGCCTATCATCGCGACGGCGCTGGTGCTGTGCGCGGTGTTCATCCCGACCGCGTTCATTTCCGGCCTCACCGGACAGTTCTACCAGCAGTTCGCGCTGACCATCGCCATTTCGACGGTGATTTCGGCCTTCAACTCGCTGACCCTGTCGCCGG
This sequence comes from Stutzerimonas stutzeri, assembly GCF_009789555.1. Taxonomy (NCBI): domain Bacteria; kingdom Pseudomonadati; phylum Pseudomonadota; class Gammaproteobacteria; order Pseudomonadales; family Pseudomonadaceae; genus Stutzerimonas; species Stutzerimonas stutzeri. The sequence continues at coordinate 2,884,579 of NZ_CP046902.1, read as the reverse complement.
CCCTGGCCGCCGCGCTGCTGCGAGCCCACGATGCGCCGAAGGACGGCTTCTCGCGCGTGCTGGACAAACTGTTCGGCGGCTGGTTGTTCGCCCCCTTCAACCGCGCTTTCGAGCGTGCCAGCCATGGCTATGTCGGCGCGGTCAAACGCATCCTTCGCGGCAGCGGTATCGCGCTTGTGGTCTATGTCGGCCTGGTGGCGCTCGGCTACATGGGCTTTGCCAGTACACCGACAGGCTTCGTACCGCCGCAGGACAAGCAGTACCTGGTCGCCTTCGCGCAGCTACCGGATGCCGCCACCCTGGACCGCACCGAAGACGTGATCAAGCAGATGTCCGACATCGCCGGCAAGCACCCCGGCGTTGAAAACACCATCGCTTTTCCCGGCCTTTCGATCAACGGGTTCACCAACAGCCCGAACAGCGGCATCGTCTTCGTGGCGCTGAAAGACTTCGACCAGCGCAAGGAGGAAAACATGTCCGCCGGCGCCATTGCCGGCGAGCTGAACGGCCAGTTTGCGGGCATTCAGGAAGCCTATCTCGCGATCTTCCCGCCACCACCGGTACAAGGCCTGGGGACCATCGGCGGCTTCCGCGTACAGGTCCAGGATCGAGGCAACCTCGGTTACGAAGAACTGTACGCCCAGGTGCAGAACGTAATCGCCAAGAGCGCCGACTATCCGGAGTTGGCCGGATTGTTCACCAGCTATCAGGTCAACGTGCCGCAGGTGGATGCCGATATAGACCGCGAGAAGGCCAAGACCCATGGCGTGGCGATCGATCAGATCTTCGACACCATGCAGGTCTACCTCGGCTCGCTGTACGCGAACGACTTCAACCGCTTCGGCCGTACCTATCAGGTCAACGTTCAGGCCGAACAGCGGTTTCGCCTGTCGCCGGAACAGATCGGCCAGCTGAAGGTTCGCAATGACCGTGGCGAGATGGTTCCCCTGTCGACGTTCGTCAGGGTCAGCGACAGCGCCGGGCCCGATCGGGTGATGCATTACAACGGGTTCCTGACCGCCGAGATCAACGGCGCGGCGGCGCCAGGCTATAGCTCCGGCCAGGCCGAGGACGCCATGGAACGCCTGCTCAAGGCCGAATTGCCGAACGGAATGAGCTATGAATGGACCGAGCTGACCTACCAGCAGATCCTGGCCGGAAACACCGCGATGTTCGTCTTCCCGCTCTGCGTGCTGCTGGCCTTCCTCGTGCTGGCGGCTCAATACGAGAGCTGGAGTCTGCCGCTGGCGGTGATTCTGATCGTACCGATGACCCTGCTATCGGCCATCACCGGGGTGATTCTGTCCGGTGGCGACAACAACGTGTTCACTCAGATCGGCCTGATCGTGCTGGTGGGGCTGGCCTGCAAGAACGCCATCCTGATCGTCGAGTTCGCCAAGGACAAGCAGGAGGAAGGCATGGACCGGCTGACCGCGATACTGGAAGCCTGCCGGCTGCGGCTGCGCCCCATCCTGATGACCAGCTTCGCCTTCATCATGGGTGTGGTGCCACTGGTGCTGTCCAGCGGCGCCGGTGCGGAGATGCGCCATGCCATGGGGGTCGCGGTGTTCAGCGGGATGCTCGGCGTGACGTTCTTCGGTCTGCTGCTGACCCCGGTGTTCTATCTGGTGATTCGCGCTTTCGTCGAGAAGCGTGAAGCGAACAAGGCTGTACTGAAGGAGGCACATGCATGAAGGCCGTTATCACCACTCCGTTGTTGCTGGCGGCGCTCATGGCCTTGACCGCCTGCGCCGTCGGCCCGGACTATCGCGCGCCGCAAACGCAGCCCGCCCGGATCGAGCGGGCCAGTACCGCTGGCTTCGACCGCGCGCACTTCGAATCCGCCTGGTGGCGCCAGTTCGAAGACGCGACGCTCGATGCGCTGGTCGGTGAGGCATTGTCGGAAAACCGAGAGCTGCGCATCGCCTTCGCCAGGCTGCGCGCGGCGCGGTCGATTCGCGATGACGCGGCCAATGATCGCTTTCCAACCGTGACCGCCGGTGCCACTGCCGAGTATGGCAAGGCGCAGCAGCCGGGCTTCAGCGATGAGCGAAGCAGCATCGAACGCTACGACCTGGGCCTGGACATGGCATGGGAGCTGGACCTGTTCGGGCGCATCCAGCGGCGAATCGAATCGAGCGAGGCGCAGAGCGAGGCCGCGCAAGCCGAGCTTTACCAATTGCAGGTGAGCCTGATCGCCGAACTCGTCGATGCCTACGGCCAGCTGCGTGGCGCACAACTGCGTGAACGTATCGCTCGGCAGAATCTGGACAACCAACGTGACTCCCATCGACTGACCGAGCAGTTGCGCGACGCCGGCATGGGCAGCGAACTGGACGTGCTGCGCGCCGACGCCCGACTGGCGGCCACCGAGGCCAGCCTGCCCCTGTTGCAGGCGACACAGACCCGTGCCCGCAATCGAATCGCGACCCTCCTTGGCCAGCGTCCGGATCAGCTTAGCGTCGACCTGTCTTCACGGGCGCTGCCGGCAATCGCCAAGGCATTGCCAATCGGCGACCCCGGCGAACTGCTGCGACGGCGCCCAGACATTCTCGCGGCCGAACGGCAACTGGCGGCCGCGACTGCCGATGTCGGCGTGGCGACGGCGGATCTGTTTCCCCGGGTCAGCCTGTCGGGGTTCCTTGGATTCATCGCGGGCCGTGGCTCGCAGATTGGCTCCAGCGCCGCACAGGCCTGGGGCGCGGCGCCCAGTATCAGTTGGGCGGCGTTCGACATGGGCAGCGTACGCGCCCGGCTGCGCGGTGCCGAAGCGCAGGCCGAGGGCGCGCTGGCGAACTACGAGCAACAGGTATTGCTTGCGCTGGAGGAATCGGAGAATGCCTTCAGTGACTATGCACACGCCCAGGAGCGGTTGCTCTCATTGCTGCGTCAGTCCAATGCCAGCCGGGCCGCCGCACAACAGGCGCAGATCCGCTACCGCGAAGGCACCGTGGATTTCCTGGTGCTGCTCGATGCAGAGCGTGAACGCCTCGCCGCCGAGGACGCGCAGGCCGTGGCTGAAGTCGATCTGTACCGGGGTATCGTCGCCCTTTACAAGGCGCTGGGCGGCGGTTGGCAGCTCGCCAGCAGCTGATCGCTGGCAGCCCTGCGTCGCCAGCTCGACGCGCGGTTGCCGGGGCGAAGCGGGCAAAGTGTGATCCATGCCCGCTCCCGCTCATCCAATCGTGAATTTTTCGCGAAAGCGCTTCAGGTGGTTCGGCTTATTTGGCATAAGGTCCCGTTGAAGCTCAATCGCGTCTTCGGACGTCATGCCAACCAACCAAAATAAGAGCCTTTCAATGATCAAGCCGATCATCACCCTTGCAGGCCTGGTGCTCGCGTTAACCGCGACCGCCGTCGAAGCCGAACCGATAGTCATCAAGTTCTCCCATGTGGTCGCCGAAGACACGCCCAAGGGCAAAGGTGCCCTGCTGTTCAAACGTCTGGTCGAGGAGCGCTTGCCAGGCCAGGTGGCCGTCGAGGTCTACCCCAACTCCACGCTGTACGGCGACGCCAACGAACTGGAAGCCCTGAGCAACAACGACGTTCAACTGCTGGCACCGTCGCTGGCCAAGTTCGAGAAATACACCAAGCAGGTGCAGGTATTCGACCTGCCTTTCCTGTTCGACGACCTGGACGCCGTGAATCGCTTCCAGAAGCGCGCCAAGGGCCGCCAGCTTCTGCGCTCCATGGAGAAGGACAACATCACCGGCCTGGCCTACTGGCACAACGGCATGAAGCAATTATCGGCCACCCGGGCGTTGCGCCTGCCGAGCGATGCAGAGGGTCTGGCCTTCCGCATCCAGCCTTCGGCGGTGCTGGAGTCGCAGTTTGCCCAGGTGGGTGCGCCAACCAAGAAAATCGCCTTTGCCGATGTCTTCGCCTCGTTACAGAACGGCACCGTCCAGGGCGCCGAAAACCCCTGGTCGAACATCTACAGCAAGAAAATGCATACCGTGCAGCCGTATATCACCGAAAGCAATCACGGCGTGCTCGACTACATGCTGGTGAGCAACACGCGGTTCTGGTTCGGTATTCCACACAAGATTCGTACCGAGCTGGAGGGCATCATCGACGAGGTGACCTACGAGGTGAACCGCGCCGCTGAAGAAGCCAACCAAGCCGACCGGGAGCGCATCCGCAAGGCGGGCACCTCGACGCTGATCGAGCTGACGCCCGAAGAACGCGAAGCCTGGCGGGAAGCGATGAGACCGGTATGGAAGGAGTTCGAACCGGTCATCGGTGCCGACATCATCAAGGCCGCGCAGACGGTGAATCGCAAGCAGCGACCCTGATCGGCCGGCAGAGTAAAGCCCGAGCATGCTTGCTCCGGGCTTTCACTTGACCCAGCCCCTCATTAATGCGCAAAGCTCATAGCCGAAATCTGAATTCAGGCAGGGCGACATCCGCTGCCTTACCAACTGTCATACGGAATCCCGTACTTCTCGATATAGGCTTTGGACTCTGGCTTGAGTGGCAAAGCGTACATGCCGTTGGATCGCCCCCCATAAGGCCCGCGCTTCACCACCTCGCCCTCGACCCGCGCCACTTCGATCGGCTCCAGACATGGACCCAGTATCCAGGTCTTGGTGATGCCCCCGGGAGCCAGGCCAATGGTCACTATGTTGCGATAGTCAGTAATCCATTTATCGTCAGCTCGACAATAGGTTCTTTCCGGCTTGACCATTTCTTTTTGAATCGCCTCGGGAATCACGATATAGGCCTGATAGGTCTGCGGCTCCACCAGGGACTGCCAGCGCACATAGATCAGGCGGGGCAACGCTGCGCCGAATACATATTTGCCAGCCCCCCCCCCGGGACGCTCCGGCCAGCCGACCGGGGTCGGGATGCTCTCAAGGTTCTTCGGATGCTGTGTCGAGGCAATTCCACTCATGGCCCGGCGAAACACCCGGTCATTGACATCGACCACATCAGCGGTCTCGATCCACACCTGCATATAGTTCGGCGTTCCGAAACCGAGATACCAGGCCGGCACATCCTCGTAGGGCAGCTCGGAGCCGTTGGCACAGCCGCTCAGGCACAGGGCCAATAGCCATGGCCGTATCCATCCGAATCTAGGCATTGGGGTAGACCTTGCGCAGCGCATTCTTGGCCGGACGATTGATGAACAATATGTCCCGCTCAGGGTTGTTACTCGCGTTCCAGTTGGCGGACAGGTGAATATAGCGGCGGCGCAGCAGCGCCGCTTCTTCCGCCGTCAAATCGACTGTGGAGTCACCCAGCGCCTGTGCCCGTAATTTCTCGGAGATCGGCTGCAACTCCTCAGGCAGGGCGAAATCCGGGGTGTCGAGTATCGGCTCGAATGCCACCCCAGCGCGCACCGCCAGATCCCGCATGACACGCAGGTAGACCAGCGACAGTTCGCCACGCACTTCACGGATGCTACGAGCGGCTGCATACACCCGTTTTTGCGGGGGCAGATGATCGCGCCTGTCGTAGGGCTGATCTACTGACCAGGTATAAACCTCCATGCGTTGCACATAGTCCTGCAACAGAGGCATGTCCTGCTCCAGAAGCTGCCGGATACGCTGGTAGACTGCGGTGTCTTCTTCGGCGGTATTTCGGCTGACGAGGTTGCTGAGCGGCTTGTCGAGGAGGATCGTTTCCCGAACGACAGGCGGATAGCCGCCGCCAAGGTCCGAGTGCGCACCGGGGGCCTGGATGTCGTTGTCGGTCTTGACCAGCGGAAAGTTGTGCCGCCACTCGGTGTTGGCGACCAGGTGCACCACCTTGCGGGCACAACCGGGCGCCAGACGCAGCTCCAGACCGGGGTTGGCGGCATTGGCCGGGCTCAGATCACCGCTCCACGGGTCGAAGATGGCGGCCACGGTATCGAACAGCCCAATGAAGTTGAGTTCGAAATCCCGCTTGTGCCGCCAGGCGAAGCCGGCGTTGAGCAACGGCGAACCCGCTGGCAACACTTTGGCCAACAGACTGTCCGCGCCCTTGAGCAGATCGTTGGCGCAGTGGCGGGCAGCTGCCGCGCCCCGGCTGAAGCCGAACAGGTCGATCTCGATGCGCCGAATCTGGACATCGGGGTTATTCTCTTGCAGCAGTCGCAAAGCACGCATGACCAAGCCGGGTGCCTGCTCGACACGTGCCACCACCCCGGTAGCGCCCCGCCCTGTCGCCTTGCCATACAGCGAATCCGAACTACCGCTCAGGGTGCCAATCCCTTCGAGATAAACCTTGATGTGGGCTTTATCTGCATCCTTAGGCAAGGTGACAATACTGTCATCCGGGTAAAGACCATGCAGCCGCGCAATATTGGTGACGTGGTTGCCGTAGCTGTTGTCCGGCACATTGCCTTCGGCATCAAAACCATACTCGTCGCAGCGCTGGCGGATGTCCTTGGCCTCCTCCTCCGTCAACCCCACATCGCGGGCCCGGCAGCCCGCTGCGGCCTCACTGTTGGACTGGTTGTTGCCGGTACCGTCGAAGAACAGCCCCAGACGCAGGGTGATGCCGGTCAGTTCTTCTTCCTCTTCTTCCTCCTCCTGCAGACCATGGCTTTCCGTTTGCGGGGCGGCCTGCTGCGAGCCGACAGGCGCTGCCTGCGGTGAGGCAAACGGCGCACCAGCCCGGCTCGCCGGGCTGTCACCGAGCGTCTGGTAACGCAACGTCTGGTTGGCGACCAGCCGTGGCGGCGGGCTGCACTTGCACAGGCAGAGATCACCTTCCAGCGCGGCCAGCCGCCCTTCGAAGGTTTCCTGAAGCCGTGGGCCGGTGCAGGCGATGGTGCCCGTGGCCCCGCACGCCGGGCAGGCGACCGTGTCGCCTTCGCGTGCCAGATGCTTGCCGTTGAGGGTGCTACGTTCCCAACCGGTGACTACGCTGCCGCCTGCGGTAGTCGGTGAGCCAACCGTGATGTGGTAGCGCCTCATGCCGGGCCTCCCACCATCACGGTCCATGCACCACTGCGAATGGGCGTTTCGCCCTGTCCAATTATGGGGCGCACGTCATGGGCCCCCGGTGAACGATGGGGATGCCAGCCATACCAATCTCCTTTTCGGTATTTGAACTGGAACCTTGCTGCACGCGTGTTGGCGAGCGCAAACGGCGCACCGCTTTTTTATGGACTGGTTCTCAGCTATGGGCCTCGCCCGCCCGACATCAGACGCAGCCGCCTAATCGTAAGGCCGCGCTTATTGCTGAACCGGTTCAGCGTCCTCCAGCTGTTCGACGTTCCATCCTCCGCCCAGGGCCGTGATGAGCTGCACGCTGGCGGTCAGTCGGTCACCCAGCAAGGCGAGGTTGGTGCGCTCGTTGTTCAGCGCAGTGGTTTGCACCGTCGCCACACTGAGGAAGTCCACGGTGCCCGCGCGATACTGGTTCTCGATCAGGCGCAGCGACTCTTGCGCCGCCTCCAGCGCTTCGCGCTGCACCACCGCCTCTTCGGCCAGGACGCGCAGCTGCACGAGGTTGTCTTCGACCTCGCGGAAGCTGTCGAGAACCGTCTGCCGATAGGTCGCCACGGTTTGGTCGTAGAGGGCTTCGGCCTGTTCCAGCTCTGCCCGCCGAGCGCCGAAGTCGAGCAGGGTCAGTGCGAGCTGAGGGCCCAGGGACCAGAAGCGATTCGGTACGCTGATCAAATCGCTGAAGCTGCTGTTGCGGTAGCCGCCTCCGGCGCTCAGGGTCAGGTCCGGGTACCAGGCCGCTTCAGCCACGCCAATCCGTGCATTGGCGGCCATTACCTGTCGCTCGGCAGAAGCGATGTCCGGACGGCGCTCCAGCAACTGCGACGGCAGCGCCAGCGGCACCTCGGGCAGTCGAGGAATATCGCCACGCTCGGCGATGTCCAGGGCCGAGGGCGGCACCCCGACCAGCACCGCGATGGCGTGCTCCATCTGCGCCCGCTGCCAGCGCAGGTCGATCGCCTGGGCCTGAGTGCTTTTCAACTGGGTCAACGCCTGGCTGACGTCCGACCTGGGCACGATGCCCGCCTGGTATTGGTTTTCCGTCAGGCGCAGCGAGCGTGCGAACGCCTCCACCGTCTGATCCAGCAGGCGCTGCTGCTCATCCATCACGCGCAGTTGCAGGTAGGTCTGCACCAGTTCGGACTGCAGGCTCAAGCGAACCGCTGCCAGGTCCGCCGCGCTCGCCTGCATGTCGGCGCGATTGGCTTGCAGATTGCGCCGCAGCCGGCCCCAGATGTCCAGCTCCCAGGATGCATCGAGCCCGACTTCATAGCTTTCGCTGACCCCGCTACCGAAGGTGTTCTGCGTGCCGTCGGTCGACCGGCCCTGCCCTCCACGGGAAACGCCGCCGCTGGCCCCGACCACGGGAAACAGTTGCGAGCGCGCGCCGCGCACTAACGCGCGCGCCTGCCGATACTGCGCCTCGGCCGCGGCCAGGTTCTGGTTGGACACATTCAGCCGCTCGACCAGGGCGTTCAGTTCGGCATCGCCATAGAGCGTCCACCACGCGCCACGCTGCGATACGTCCGAAGGGGTTGCGCTCTTCCAGCCTTCGGCCTGTTTGAACGCGGCGGAAGTCGGCAGATCCGGGCGCTGATAATCGGGGCCAAGGGTGCAGGCGCCCAATGAAAACGCCATGACCAGCAAGGCCAGCGGGCGCGCGGAATACTTCAGACACAACAAGCTCATAACGGATTTTCCAGGGCGGCGTCGGTGCGTACACCGCGCCAGCGGTTGAAACGATGACGTGCCCGGTCCAGGTACAGGTAGACCACCGGCGTCGTGTAAAGCGTGAGAATCTGGCTGAGCACCAGCCCCCCGATGATGCTCAGGCCCAGCGGCTGGCGCATCTCGGCGCCCTCCGCCCCGCCCATCAGCAATGGCAGCGCACCGAGGATGGCCGCCATGGTGGTCATCAGGATCGGACGGAAACGCAGCAGGCAGGCGCGACGGATCGACTCTGGCGGAGACAGCCCGTCGTTGCGCTCGAACTGCAGGGCCAGATCGATCATCAGGATTGCGTTCTTTTTCACTACGCCGATCAGCAGGAACAGCCCAAGCAGGGAAATCAGGCTGAACTGTTCCCCGGTCAGGATGATCGCCAGCAACGCACCGACACCGGCCGAAGGCAAGGTGGACAGAATCGTCAACGGATGGATGTAGCTCTCGTAAAGGATGCCGAGCACGATGTAGACCAGAACCAATGCACCGAGGATCATCAACGGCTGGCCTTGCTGGGTGGACTGAAACACGTCGCCAGTGCCGCCCAGGCGTCCCTGGACCTCGCTGGGCATGCCGATGGCCGCCACCGCGCGCTCGATGGCCCGTGTCGCCTGGTCCAGGCTGACATCCGGCGCCAGGTCGAAGTCGATGTTCTCCGCAGCGAACTGGCCATCGTGACTGACCCGGTCTTCTTCGAGGCTGCGTTCGTAGCGGGCGAAGGCGGCCAGCGGAACACGGCGACCATCGCCGGTGATCACCTGGATCTGCTCCAGCACCTCGGGATGCTGGGCGTAACTCGGGTCGATCTCCATCACGACCCGATACTGGTTGAGCGACTCGTAGATGGTGGATATCTGGCGCTGGCTGAAGGCGTTGTTGAGCAGCGTGGTGACGGTGCTCATGTCGATACCCAGCCGCTTGGCCGCGTCGCGGTCGATCTTCAGGCTGATCTGTTGCGCGCCCTCGCCCTCGTTGGCATCGATGCTGGTCAGCTCGGGCAAGGCCATCAACGCACGGGTGACCTGCGGCACCCAGGTCCTCAGATCGGCGAGGTCGCTGGCCAGCAGGTTGTAGGAGTACGCCGAGCTGCTCTGGCGACCGCCCCCGAACTGCAGGTCCTGATCAGCCATGAGGAACATGCGCCCACCTGGCACCTTCGGCTGGTTCTTGCGAATACGCTCGATCACTTTCTGCGCCGAGATCTTGCGCTCGGCCAGTGGCTTGAGCCGCACGATCATGAAGGCGTTATTGATCCCGCCCTGCCCGCCGATGAAGCCCGCCACGCTCTCGACTGCCGGATCGGCCAGCACCGCCTTGCGGAAGGCTTCCATCTTTGGCTGCATGACCTGGAACGACAGCCCGTCGTCGCCGCGGATGAAACCGGTCAGTTGGCCGGTGTCCTGCTGCGGAAGAAAGGTCTTGGGGACTTCGATATAGAGAAAGACATTGAGCCCTATCGTCGCCAGGAGCGTGAACAGCGTGATGCGGTGATGGCGCAATGCCCACCCGAGGGAACGGTCGTAGTGGCGCAACAGCCATTGGTGAGCCTGGTGGCTCCAGCGGTACAGACGCCCATCGTGTTCGGGCTGGTGGGGCTTGAGCCAGCGCGCGCACAGCATCGGCGTCAGCGTCAGCGACACCAGCAGCGAGACCAGGATGGCGGCGGCCAGGGTAATCGAGAACTCGCGGAACAGCCGCTCGACGATACCGCCCATGAACAGGATCGAGACGAATACCACGACCAGCGAAAGGTTCATCGAAAGCAGCGTGAAGCCCACCTCGCGGGTGCCGAGATAGGCGGCACGCACGGGCGAAACGCCTTCGTCGATGTGCCGCGCGATGTTTTCCAGCACCACGATAGCGTCATCCACCACCAGCCCGGCCGCCAGGATAAGCGCCATCAGCGACAGCACATTGAGCGAGAAGCCGAACAGGTACATCACCGCGAACGTACCGACGAGCGAAACCGGGACCGCCAGCGCCGGGATCAGCGCCGTGCGCAGCCGACCGAGGAACAGGAAGACCAGCACGATCACCAGCCCCACCGCGATCAGCAGGGTCCGCTCGGCCTCGTGAAGCGTCGCACGGATGACCGGCGAACGGTCCATCGCCACTGCCATATCGACGCTGCCCGGCACGATGGCCTGCAACGCCGGCAGTTCGTTGCGAATCCCCTCGATGGTTTCGATGATGTTGGCGCCGGCCTGTCGGTTGATCACCAGCAGCACGGCACGTTCGTTGTTGAAAAAGCCGTCGTTGTAGCGATCCTCGACGCCGTCACGCACCTTGGCGACGTCGCTCAGACGCAGCGCCGCACCGTCCTGGTAGCGGATAATCAACGGCAGGTAATCGGCTGCCTCGTGCAGCTGGTCGTTGGCCTGCACCTGCCAGTGACGATCGTCATCCTCGACCATGCCTTTGGGACGCCGCACGTTGGCGGAGGCGATGGTCTCGCGTACCTCGTCCAGCGAGACGCCGTACTGTTCGAGCTGTTGCGGCTGGAGCTCGACGCGCACCGCCGGCAGCGAGCTGCCGCCGACCTGCACCTCGCCGACACCCGGAACCTGCGACAGCTTCTGCGCCAGTACGGTGGAACCGATGTCGTAGAGCTGGCCCTTGTCGAGCACTTCGGAGGTCAGCGACAGCACCATGATCGGCGCCTGCGCCGGGTTGATCTTGCGATAGGTCGGCATGCTGCGCATGCCGCTGGGCAGCAGATTGCGCGACGCATTGATTGCCGCCTGCACATCCCTGGCGGCACCGTTGATCTCGCGGTCGAGGTCGAACTGGATGATGATCCGCGTCGAACCCTGGCTGCTGCGACTGCTCATCTGGCTCACGCCGGCAATGCTGCCGAGCGAGCGCTCCAGTGGCGTCGCCACGCTGGAGGCCATGATCTCCGGACTCGCACCCGGCAGGCTGGCCTGCACCGTGATGACCGGAAAATCCATGTTCGGCAGCGGCGACACCGGCAACAGGCCGAAGCTGACCCCACCGAGCAGCAGGATCGCCAGGCTCAGCAGCATGGTTGCCACGGGACGGGCGATGAAAGGAGCCGACAGATTCATGGCTGCAAGCCAGCAATGCGAACAGAGAACCTGAAAGCCCCGGCGCATGTACCTGATCGGCCACGCTCAGGACGCAGGGCGGTATCCAGCGCGATCATCCGGGGCAGCCTCGTCACCCGGCTCGCCATCGTTCGAACAGGGCCGGTCATGCGAGCGACTCCTGCTCTGCCACATCCTTGCGCCGGAAGCGCCGCCCCAGGCGATCGAAAAACAGATAGATCACCGGCGTGGTGAACAGTGTCAGCAACTGGCTGAGCAATAGCCCGCCGACCAGCACCAGCCCCAACGGCTGGCGCAACTCGGCACCCGAACCGGACGCCAGCATCAGCGGTACCGCACCGAAGAGTGCAGCCAGGGTCGTCATCAGAATCGGACGGAAGCGCAACAGCGCCGCTCGATAGATCGCGTCCTGCGGGCTCATGCCCTGGTGGCGCTCGGCTTCCAGGGCAAAGTCGATCATCATGATCGCGTTCTTCTTGACGATGCCGATCAGCAGGATGATCCCGATGATGGCGATCAGTCCGAGGTCATTGCCGGTCAGCAACAGCGCGAGCAAGGCACCGACCGCCGCCGATGGGAGCGTCGACAGGATCGTGATCGGATGGATGTAGCTCTCGTAGAGTACGCCGAGCACGATATACATGGTCACCACGGCCGCCAGGATCAGCAGCAAGGTGCTCGACAGCGACGCGCGGAACGCCTCGGCGGCGCCCTGGAAGCGGCTCTGGATACCGGCTGGCAGGCCGATCTCGGCCTCGACCGCTTCGATGACTTCAACCGCCCTGCCCAACGACACCTCGTCAGCCAGGTTGAATGACAGCATCACGGCCGGAAATTGCCCGATGTGGTTGATCAGCAAGGGCGCGTTGCGCTGCTCCAGCGTGGCCAGGCTCGACAGCCGCACCGGCGTGCCGCCCTCGCTCTGCACGAACAACTGTTCCAGCGCCTGCGGTCCGATGCGGTTGCCCGCTTGTGCTTCGAGTACCACGCGATACTGGCTGGCCTGGGTGAAGATGGTCGAAATCTGCCGCTGACCGAAGGCGTCGTACAGCGCATCGGTGATCGCCGATATCTCGATACCCAGCCGTGCCGCCGCATCGCGATCGATATCCAGGTAGATCTGCAGACCATCGCTTTGCAGATCGCTGGCGACATCGGTCAGTTCGGGACGTTCGCGCAAGGCCGCGACCAGTCTTGGCGTCCACTCTTTCAGCAATTCGCTGTCCGGCGATTCGAGACTGAACTGGAATTGCGTGCGGCTGACCCGGTCTTCGATGGACAGATCCTGCACCGGCTGCATGTACAGATCGATGCCCGGCAGTTTCGCCAGCTCAGGCCGCAGGCGGTCGATGACCTGGCTCGCCGTGACGTCACGCTGATCATGTGGTTTGAGGTTGATCAGCAGGCGACCGCTGTTGAGGGTGACGTTGTCACCGTCGACACCGATGTAGGACGACAGGCTGGTCACCGCGGGATCGGCAAGGATCACGCGAGACAACGATTGCTGCCGCTCGCTCATCTCGCGGAAGGAGATCGATTGCGGCGCTTCGCTGATGCCCTGGATCACGCCGGTGTCCTGCACCGGAAAGAAGCCTTTCGGCACGGCGAGGTACAACACCACGGTCAGGCCCAGCGTCGCCACGGCCACCAGCAAGGTCAGCCGCTGATGATTCAGCACCCAGCTCAGCCAGTTCGCGTACTGGGCAATAAGCCGCTCGACCCAGTCCGGCTTGGATTTTTCCACCGTAGCGGGCTTGAGCAACTTGGCGCACATCATCGGCGTCAGCGTCAGCGATACCACCAGCGAAATCAGGATCGCAACGGCCAGGGTGATGGCGAACTCGCGGAACAGCCGCCCCACCACGTCCTGCATGAACAACAGGGGAATCAAAACCGCGATCAGCGACAGCGTCAACGAAATCAGCGTGAAGCCGATCTGCTTGGCGCCCTTGAGGGCAGCCTGTAGTGGCGTCTCACCCTCTTCCACGTGGCGGGCGATGTTTTCGAGCATGACGATGGCGTCATCGACCACGAAGCCGGTTGCGATGGTCAGCGCCATCAGCGTCAGGTTGTTCAGCGAAAAACCGGCCAGGTGCATCACTGCAAAGGTGCCGATGAGTGACAGGGGCACCGCGATGGACGGAATGATCGTCGCCGACAGCCGCTTGAGGAACACGAAGGTGACCATGACCACAAGAAAGGTGGCCATCAGCAATTCATGCTGCACATCGGTGATCGCGGCGCGGATAGTCTGCGTACGGTCGGTGAGCACCACCACGTCGAGACCGGCCGGCATGCTGGCCGTGACCTCGGGAAGCAGCGCCTGGATGCGTTCGACCACCTCGATCACGTTGGCGCCTGGCTGGCGCTGGATATTCAGCAATACGGCCTGGCTTTGATTGGCCCAGGCCGCGAGGCGCTCGTTTTCGGCGCCATCGATGATATCGGCAACATCCCTGAGCCGCAGTGTCGCCCCGTCTTCGTAAGCCAGTATGAGCGCTGCGTATTCCTCCGGCGTTTTCAGCTGATCGTTGGCATCGAGCATCGACACGCGCGTGGGGCCATCGAAGTTGCCTTTGGGCTGATTGACGTTGGAACTGGTGATCAACGAGCGAACATCGGCAAGCGACAATCCATAGGCCGCAAGCGCCTCCGGATTCACCCGAATGCGTACCGCGGGGCGCTGGCCGCCGGCGATGCTGACCATGCCCACGCCGCTGATCTGCGCCAGTTTCTGCGCCATACGCGTGTCGACCAGATCGTGCAGTTCAGGCAGGGCGAGGCTTTCCGAGGTCACCGCCAGCGTCATTACCGGCGTGTCCGCGGGGTTGACCTTGTTATACACAGGCGGCGCCGGCAGATCGCCGGGCAGTAGGTTGTCCGCCGCGTTGATCGCCGCTTGCACCTCCTGCTCGGCCACGTCCAGCGCGACATCGAGGGAGAAACGCAGGGTAATCACCGAAGCGCCGCCCGAACTGGTCGAGGACATCTGGGTCAAGCCGGGCATCTGCCCGAACTGCCGCTCCAGCGGCGCGGTCACCGCGCTGGTCATGACCTCCGGACTCGCGCCGGGATAGAGCGTCATGACCCGGATGGTCGGATAATCCACCTGCGGCAGCGCCGAGACCGGCAGCATGCGATAGGCGATCAAGCCGGCCAGCAGGATGGCAATCATCGTCAGGGTGGTCGCTACCGGCCGGAGGATGAACAGCCGCGACATGTTCATTGCGCCGAACGCTCCTGCGCGCTTTGTGGATCGATTTTCGGGTTTTCGGCGGCTTCTTCGGCGAGCGTCTGGCGGTCGACCACTTCTACTTCGCTGCCGTCGCGCAGACGATCGGTGCCTTCCATGACGATCCGTTCGCCGGCGCTCAACCCTTGGGCGACGACAGTCATTTCACCGTTGCTCGGCCCCACTTCCAGTACCCGCAGCTCGACTTTGGAGTCGTCGCCAACCACATAGGCGTAGTTGCCGCGCGAACCGAACTGCAGCGCCGCCGAAGGGATCAGGGTCGCCTCCTCCAGCGTCTGCACGCGAAGACGGATGTTGACGAACTGGTTGGGAAGCAGCAGCTCTGCCTCGTTATCGAAGCGCGCCTTCATTTTCAGCGTGCCGGTGGTCGGGTCGATCAGATTGTCGAGGCTCTCCAGGACCCCTTCACCGAAGAGCATGCGCTCGCCACGATCCCAGGCCTGCACCGACAGCTCATCACCGCGACGGAAACGGGAAATGACCGGCGGCAGCTCGCTTTCAGGCAGTGTGAAGCTGATCGCCATGGGTTGGGTCTGGGTGATGACGACCAGCGGCGTGGCGTCGTTGGCGGCGACCAGGTTGCCCTGGTCCAACTGGCGCAGGCCGACCCGTCCATCGATGGGCGCACGAATCTGCGTAAATTGCAGGTTCAGCTTGGCCTCGTTGACCGCCGCCTGGTTCGACGCCAGCGTGCCCTGGTACTGATTGACCAGGGCCTGCTGCGTGTCGAGGGTCTGCTTGGCGATGCTGTCGTCGGCGAACAGTCCTCGATAGCGTTTGAGGTCCACCTGCGCATTTTCAAGCAGCGCACGGTTCTGCTTGAGCGTACCTTCTGCCTGCTGCAGCGCCACCTCATAGGGACGAGGGTCGATGACCGCGAGCAGGTCGCCCGCCTTGACCCGCTGACCTTCCTCGAAGCGCACCTCGACCAGCTCCCCGGCTACCCGGCTGCGAACGTTCACGGTGTTCAGCGGCGTAACGGTACCGAGCGCCTTGGCGTAAACGTCGAATCGGCCTTTCTCGACCGTGGCCACTCGCACCGGCGTCGGGCCGCCGAACGCACCGAAGGCCGGGCGCCCTCCGCGCTGTTGTTGCGGTTGCTCGGTTGCAGTTGGCCACAACCACCAGAGCAGTAGCGCGACCACGATGATTACGCCGCCGATGATGAGCCAGCGCCGCATCGAGCCGGCAGAAGAAGTGTTTGCCTCGGACATGTACTGGGTTCGCCTGGAAATGAGCGTGAACCATAAGCAGTCGCGCCCCGCTCGCAAAGTGGATTTACGGCATTTTTACGTATCCGGCCGTGTCCGGCCCGAATTACATCGCCAAACCTGCGAACCAGGACTCAGGAACCATGCTTGAGCCGTCCAGTCTATGTATCGTTCGACAGGCCGCTGACGTACATCGCACCGGGCAATGGCCCTGACGATCCACCGCATCCGGTCGATATGCCGCTTTCATCAGGCCACCCGATAATGGCCTGTACAGGATCAAGGAATGAACGCATCACTGGTTATCCTGGCACTGACCGTCGCCAGCTTTCTTCTCGGTTTTCTACGCGACCTGTTCATCGCCAAGGCCTTCGGCCTGAGCTGGGAAGCAGACCTGATTTTCGTCGCGCTGATTCTGCCGATGTTCTTCGAAAACTTCCTCGGCCTCGCCCTGCGCGATGCGATGATTCCGTACCTGCAAAAGCTGCGCAGCCAATCCCAGGCGTTGTTCGAAACCGTGAGCCGCTGGCTTTACTGGCGTGTCATGCTCATGGGCGCCGCGGTCAGCGCCGTTGCCATCGTTGCAAGCTACTGGCTCCTTACCTTGCTGGCGCCCGGCTGGACCGACGCTCAGGTCGCCTCGGGGCAACTGGTGTTCTGCGTAGGCGCGGCGCTCATCGCCGTCCAGGCGGTCCTGTACTGCCAGGGCGCGCTGTTGAACATGGATGAGGTGTTCATCCTGCCGATGACGCGAACCGTGCTGCTCAACGCCGGGGCGATCATTGCCATCCTGCTGTTCCAGCCCACGGGTATGGTGATCTTCATCGGCATGTTGCTGCCTCAGCTGGGACTGATCGTCGCGCAACATCGACGCATCGCTTATCTTCGCGGCGAGAAACAGGCCGAGACCCGCGGACACGCCGGCGGCTTCGGCCTCGCGTTCGCGCCGGTGCTGCTGGCCGCCGGCGCACAGCAGGGCTGCATCCTGGCCGAGCGGATGTTCGCGTCCTATCTCGACGAAGGCAGCATCACCATGCTGTCCTTCGCGTTTCGCATCGTCACCATTCCGCTGACCCTTTATGCACTGTCGGTGCTGTCGGTGCTCTTCCCTCGATTCGTCTCCAGCTGGAACGATATCGACTTCATCGGCCACGCCGCGGTGATACGCAAGGGATTGCTGGCGACGCTGCTGTTCCTGGTGCCGGCGGCGGTAGTGCTCTGTTCGTTTCCGCAGACGGTGGTGGCGGTTCTGCTGGAAAGGGGTCAGTTCGGCGCGCCGCAGACCCAGGCCACGGCGTCGCTGGTGGTGCTGTATGCGGCCGGGCTACCGGCAATGGGGTTGGCGCTGCTCTGGGGCCGCGCCCTGCTCGCCCAGCATCAGTCTCGATTGTTTCTGGCGATCACGCTGGTCAGTTCAGCGCTGACCATCGGCCTCGATGCGCTGCTCTACGGCCCGTACGGCGCCGAGGGCCTGGCCTTCGCATTCTCCGCTGGCGCGTCGCTGCAGGCGCTGTTCATGGGCCTTTACGTCTACCGCGCCTCGCCAACCGGGCTGGCGCCAGGGATTCTTCTACGCTGGATCGCCACAGCTGCCGCAATCGCCACGGTGCTGCATTGGCTACCAGCGCCTGATGGCCTGCTCCAGTTGGGCGTGTACATCGTCCTGGTGCTTTGCGCCTTTGCGCTGGGCGTGTTGTTGCTGGGCGAACGGGACCTGTTCAGACCCGCCTACTGGTCCATGAAAAAAGCCTGATTCTGGCCATTGCCGTGCCCGGGCCGTGTGTTCTCGCGCGTAGCGCGCTGGCCGAACGATACGGCCGCGCGGGCGAAACAACCGCCCGGGTCGCCGGCCCGACCTGAATCCCCTTCTGCACCGCTCAAGCGCGCCACGCCCCGGCATTCGCTTGCGTCTACCGAAAGCCGCTCAGGGTCCGTCTGACCTGCTTCGAAAATCAGACTCCAGGGCAAATCCGGACATCCACCGGTAAAACTCCATAGCCGCCGGCAAGGCAGCCTGGGCGGGCCTGCGCCAATACTCGGGACACATCAGAATAAGAGTCCCGCAATGAACATGTACCAACCCACTGCCACTGCCGGGGTCGGCCACATCGGACGCTCCCAGGCTCGCGTCGAGGACACGGCGCTGCTGCGCGGACTGGGCCGCTATGCTGACGATGTCGCCACGCCGCCCGGAACGCTGCACGCCGCCATCGTGCGTTCGCCCCATGCACATGCGCGCATCGTTTCGGTGGATGCCGAGGCCGCGCTTGCGATGAAAGGCGTGCACGGTGTGCTGACCGGTGACGACGTCAAGCGATGGGCGAACCCCTTCCCGGTGGGTGTCCGCGCGCCCATGGAACACTGGTGTCTGGCCGTCGACAAGGCTCGTTATGTCGGCGAGCCGGTCTGTGTGGTGATCGCCGATGATCGGTATCTGGCTGAAGACGCACTGGATGCCGTCCGGGTCGAGTACGAACCACTGACCCCGATCATCGACCCCGAAGCGGCGGCCGAGGACAACGCGCCGGTGCTCCATGAAGCCGTGGGCAGCAACGTGGTCAACGAACGCTGCTTTCGCTACGGCGATCCGGAACAGGCGTTCGAAACGGCCCACCGCCAGGTGTCGATCAAGGTTCATTACCCGCGCAACTCCTGCACCCCGATCGAGTGCTATGTGGTGCTCGGGCAATACCTGCCCGCCACGGGCACCTACGATGTCCTGTCCAACTTCCAGGGCCCGTACGCGCTGCACTCGGTGATGGCGCGCGCACTGAACGTACCGGGCAATCGCCTGCGGCTACGCACCCCGCCGGACTCGGGAGGCAGCTTCGGTATCAAACAGGGCGTCTTTCCGTACGTTGTGCTGATGGGGCTGGCCGCGCGCAAGGTCGGCGCGCCGGTCAAGTGGGTCGAGGACCGGCTGGAGCATCTGCAGGCCTCGTCCAGCGCGACCAACCGGGTATGCGAAATCAGCGCAGCCGTGCAAAGCGATGGCCGAGTCGTCGCCTTGCACTACGACCAGATCGACGATTGCGGCGGCTACCTGCGCGCGCCGGAGCCCGCCACCTTCTATCGCATGCACGGCAACCTGTCCGGAGCCTATGCGATCCGCAACCTGTCGGTACGCAACCGCGTGGTACTCACCAACAAGGTGCCCAGCGGCCTCAACCGCGGCTTTGGCGGCGGCCAGGTGTACTTCGCGCTGGAGCGCCTGATGCACGAAGTGGCGGTGCAACTGGGCCTGGACCCGTTGCAGGTCATCCGTCGAAATCTCGTACCGGCGGGCGTCTTCCCCTACCGGGCAGCGGCCGGTGCCCTGCTCGATTCCGGTGATTACCCCGCAACGGTCGATCTCGCGGTTCGTGAGGGTGGGCTCGATGAACTGTTGCGGCGTCGCGAACAGGCCCGTGCAGAGGGCCGTCTTTATGGTGTCGGCTACACCGCTGTGGTCGAGCCCTCGATCTCCAACATGGGCTATATCACCACGGCGATGACGCCGGACGAACGCCGCAAGAGTGGCCCCAAGAATGGCGCGGTCAGCACGGCCACCGTGAGCATCGACCCACTCGGCGGCGTGACCGTGCACGTGTCATCGACACCCCAGGGCCAAGGGCACCAGACCGTTGTCGCTCAGATCGTCGCGGACGTTCTGGGGGTGGCACTCCAGAGCATCAACGTCAATGTGGAACTCGACACCGGCAAGGACGCCTGGTCGATCGCCTCGGGCAACTATTCCAGCCGGTTTGCCGGTGCGGTCGCTGGCGCTGTGTACAACGCCGCCGTGAAGATTCGCGAACGCATGGCTACCATTGCCGCCTCGATGTGGAACGTGCCGGCCGACCAGGTGCGTTTCGCCAGCGGCAAGGTATTCGTCGAAGACGGCCCGAACCAGCCGTTTCATCGCATCGCCGGATCGACCCATTGGTCGCCGGGCCTGCTGCCCGAGAGCGAAGGCGGCGGGCTGCGCGAAACCGCTTTCTGGACGCCACCGCAACTGACCGCTCCGGACGACAACGACTGCATCAACAGCTCCTTGTGTTACGGATTCATCTTCGATTACTGCGCTCTGGAGATCGACAAGGTCACCGGCGAGGTCCGCATCGACCGTTACGTGACCTGCCACGACGCCGGACGCATCCTCAACCCGATGCTGGTCGATGGGCAGATCCGTGGCGGATTCACCCAAGCCCTGGGCGTCGCCTTGATGGAAGAGTTCGCCTATGGCGAAGACGGCAGCTTTCTATCAGGCACCTTCGCCGACTACCTGGTGCCGACCGCGCCGGAGGCCGTGGAACCGCTGATCCTGCATATGGAGACGCCGTCTCCCTTTACGCCGCTGGGCGCCAAGGGCGTCGGCGAAGGCAACAACATGAGCACACCGGTGTGCATCGCCAATGCCATGGCCGATGCACTGGGACGTTCCGACATCAAGCTGCCGCTGACGCCTTCACGCGTGCGCACCATGATCGGCATCGACGAGCCGCCACCGCCTGAAGGCGTGGCGCCGGAAACCCCGCGGGTAGCGGGAGGCTCTGCCCTGCAGGCCCAGGATTCGGTTGAGATCCCGGCGCCGCCACAGGCGGTGTATGACGCCCTGCTCGATCCGGAAACACTCAAGGCGATCATTCCCGGTTGCCACGCGCTCGAGCTGGAAAGCGAGAACCATTACCGAGCCGATGTAACGGTGGGCGTCGGCATGATTCGCGCGCGCTTTGCCGCCCGCGTCGGGCTAACGGACCTGGAGCCGCCGCATTCATTGCGACTGTCCGGTTCAGGCAACAGCCCGATGGGCTCCGCGACGGGTAGCGCCAAGGTGACCTTCGTCGAGCTGGAAAACGGCCACACGCGGCTGGATTACGCCTACGACGCGGCCGTCAGCGGCAAAGTCGCCGCCGTCGGCGGACGCATGTTGCAAAGCGCCTCGAAAGTGATCATCGGCCAGATATTCGCCCGATTGGCCCTTCGGCTGACTGGCAAGCCAGTGGAGACCAGCCTGTGGCAGCGGCTGCGCGCACTGCTGGGAGGTGGCCAATGAAACCCGCTGCATTCGACTACATCCGTGCCGGCGACAAGCGCGAAGTCCTGCAACTGCTTGCCGAGCATGGTGAACAGGCGCGGATCATCGCCGGCGGTCAATCGCTCATGGCGGTGCTGAACATGCGCCTGGCCCAACCGAAACTACTGATCGACATCAACCACGCCCGCGATCTGCACTACCAAAAGGTGGAAAAGCAGCGCCTGGTGGTTGGCGCCGCGGTACGCCAGGTGGAGTTGATGGATCGCCCCGGCCTTGCCGACGAGGTGCCCCTTCTCGCTCAGGCCATGCCGTGGATCGGCCACTTCCAGACGCGCAACCGCGGCACCGTATGCGGCTCGGTCGCCCATGCCGACCCTAGCGCCGAAATTCCACTGTGCCTGGTCACGCTGGGCGGAACGGTGGTGCTCGAATCACTCAAGGGCAAACGCCGGGAGGTGCCGGCCGAGCAGTTCTTTCAGGGCGTGCTGACCACTGAAAGGCGCCCTGACGAGCTGGTCGTCGAAGTGCACTTTCCGCTTCGCGAAGCCGGTGTCGACTATCGCTTCCGTGAGATCGCGATGCGCCATGGCGATTTCGCCCTGGTCGCGCTGGCCGCCTGCATCCGTCAGGACCGGGTAGACCTCGGCATCGGCGGTGTGGCCGATCGCTCGGTCCTGCGCCGACTGCCATTGGGTGCAGAACTCAAGGACGCACTCAACACCTTCGCCTGGTCGCTCGGTGCGCAGGACGATGTACACGCCAGTGCCGCGTACCGACGTCAACTGGTGCGCGAGCTTGGCCAACAACTGATCGAGGGGTTCTCCCATGCGCGCGCCAGCTGACCAACGTTTCCCTATCAACCTGGAACTCAACGGCCGCCGCCGCGAAGCCCTGGCCGAGCCACGCATGCAGCTCTGCGACTTCCTGCGCCACGAACTGGGTGCCACCGGCGTACACGTGGGCTGCGAGCACGGTGTTTGCGGCGCCTGCACCGTGCTGGTCGATGGGGTCGCGTCGCGCTCGTGCCTGATGCTGGCGGTACAGGCGCACGAGCGCCGCATCGATACCGTGGAGTCGCTGGCACGCGACGAGGTGATGAACGACCTGCAACAGGCATTCAGCCGCCACCACGCGTTGCAATGTGGGTTCTGCACCGCCGGCATCCTGATGTCCTGCGTGGAATTCCTGGAGCGGGTCCCCAGCCCGGATGAAACCCAGGTCCGCGACATGCTTTCGGGGCATCTGTGCCGCTGTACCGGCTACACCGGCATGGTCCAGGCGGTACTCGAAGTGGCACGACAACGACAAGAAAACACCGTGGAGAACGACAACCATGTTTGACCTTGGACGCAGCTTTCTCGCCGCGGTCGAGCGCCGGCCTCAGGCGATAGCGATCAGCGATGGCAAGCTCAAGAAAACCTACGAGACCTGGTTCGACGACATCCAGCGCGCCAGCCACGGTCTCGAGCAATTGGGGCTGACGAAGGGCGACCATCTGGTTACCGTCATGCAGAACCGCTGGGAAATGGCCACCCTCCACTGGGCCTGTCAGTTCAGCGGAATCATCATGACGCCCTTGAACTGGCGCTGCACCGCAGAAGACCTGAGCTGGTGCCTCGGCGACGCCGAAGCGCGCGCGCTGGTCCATGACGACTCGGCAGGGGCCGCCGTGAACGCCTGCGCAATCGCCGACCTGCCCTGCATCAGCGTCGGCCAGGCGGTGACCGAAGGCGCGCTGAGCTTCGAGCAGCTCTGTGCCCAGCGGCCGAGCGAAACCATCTTGCGCGCCACCCCGGAGGACTGGTCGCTGATGCTCTACACCTCGGGCACCACCAGCCGGCCCAAGGGTGTGCCACGGCGCCACCGCGCCGAACGCGCCGCCGCCGTGGCTCACGTGGCGCAGAATCTCTACGGGCATGAGGAATGCACCCTGGGCGTCATGCCGCTTTACCACACCATGGGCGTGCGCTCGCTGCTGGCGATGGCCTTGCTCGATGGGCATTTCGTCTGCGTGCCCAAATTCGATGTCGAAGCGACCCTCGATGCCATCGAACGCGAGCGAATCACCAACCTGTATCTGGTGCCGACGCTTTACCACATGCTCATCGAGCACCCGGCGTTCAGCCCGGAACGCGTCGCCAGCGTGACCAAGCTTGGCTTCGCCGGCGCGCCAATGAGCGATGGCCTGATGCAGCGAGTCGAGGGGGCCTTCAAACCCGAGCTGTTCGTCAACCATTACGGCAGCTCGGAAATCTACACCTTCACCATCGACCAGCGGGCCAGCGGCAAACCGGGCTCATCGGGGCGTAGCGCGCTCAACCAGCGCATCCGCGTCGTCGCCCTGGACAGCACCTCACCGGATGACCTGTGCGGGCCGAACGAAGAAGGCCAGATCATCGCCGACCTCGGCAGCGACGAAGCCTTCGAAGGTTACTGGAAGCGCCCCGACTCCGATGCCAAGGCCATCCATCACGGCTGGTACTTCACCAGCGACACCGGCTTTTTCGACGAGGCGGGCGACCTGTTCGTGACCGGTCGTGTCGACGACCTGATCATCACCGGGGGCGAAAACGTCAGCCCCGCGGAGATCGAAAACGTGTTGTCGCTGCACCCGGCTGTCGAGGAAGTCGCCGTGGTCGGCCTTCCCGATGAGCAATGGGGAAAGTTGGTGGCCGCGTTCATCAAGCTGCGCCATCCGATTACCGAGGACGAGCTGGACGCTCATTGCGTCTGCTCGGGACTCGCCCGCTTCAAGCGCCCACGGCGCTACGAATTCATCGACCAGATTCCCAAATCACCCGTCGGCAAGATTCTGCGGCGCGTACTGGTGGCGCAGTACGGCAGCCCCGAGACCGTTGGCTGAGCATCTTTAAAACGAGGAAACACAATGAACAACCTGCAGATCGAACAATTTCTGGAAACGCCCTTCGACGGCTTCACCGTCGAACTCGACCTTGATCGCGAACGCGCCGACATCATTCTCGGTCGTCCTCCGTTCAACGTGATCGCCATGAGCCAGCGCGACACGCTGCGCGAGGTATTCGAAGCATTGGACGCGCACCCCGGGGTGCGGGTGATCGTGCTGCGCGCGCAGGGCGAGCACTTTTCCAGCGGCGGCGACATCAAGGGCTTTCTCGAAGCCTCGCCGGAGCACGTATCCAAGCTGGCCTGGAACGTAGCGGCCCCGGTGCGCTGCACCAAGCCTGTGATTGCCGCCAACCGCGGCTATACGTTCGGGGTGGGCTTCGAGCTGTCGTTGGCGTGCGATTTCCGCGTTGCATCCGAGACCACCCGCTATGCCCTGCCGGAACAGAACCTCGGCCAGATTCCAGGCTCCGGCGGCTCCGCCCGCCTGCAGAAGATCATCGGCATCACCCGCACCAAGCACATGGTGATGCGTGCCAAGCGCATCACCGGCCAGCAAGCGTACGACTGGGGCATCGCCACCGAATGCGTTCCGGACAGCGAGCTGGAGAGCACCGTGGACGCACTGGTCGATGAGCTGCGGCGTTTTTCGCCCTTGGCCCAGCGCACCGCCAAGAAGCTGATCAACGACAACGAGGACTCGCCTCTGACCGTTGCCATCGAGATGGAAGGCCACTGCTACAGCCGGCTGCGCAGCTCGGCAGATTTCAAGGAAGGCGTCGAGGCTTTCCACGGCAAGCGCCAGGCGGTATTCCGCGGCGAGTAAACGCTTGCACACACGCGTGCCGCCCTCCGTGGGCGGCGCTCGGCGAACGCACAACAACAAAGCGAAGGCGTTGCCATGTCCCAGAACCTGTCCAATCCGGCGGTCGATGTCGCCGCCCCTACCGGCGAGCCGACGCTGCGCCGGGCGTTTAATTCCAAGTCCATCAGCGCGGGTGTGGTGGCGGCCCTGTTCGGCTGCACCGGCCCGGCTCTGGTGGTGATCAATGCCGCCGAAGCCGGACGCCTGAGCAATGCGCAGACGGTTTCCTGGCTGTTCGCGATCTACGTCCTCGGTGGGCTGATCAGCCTGTTCCTGGCGCTGCGCTACCGACAACCGATCTGCGGCGCATACACCATTCCCGGCGCGGCGATCCTTGCCGCCTCGCTCACCGTCATCCCGTTCAGCGAGGCGATAGGGGCCTTCATCATGAGCGGTCTGCTGGTCTTCGTGCTGGGCATTACCGGGCTGATCGGCCGCCTTATGCGCTGGCTGCCGATGCCCATCGTGATGGCGATGATCGCCGGCGCACTGATCCGCTTCGCCACCGGGGCGATCGACGCCATCGTCAGCGCGCCGCTGATCGCGGGCATGGCCGCGCTGAGCTTTTTCCTGGTCACGCGCTTCACCCGCGCGGTGCCGCCAGTGCTGGTTGCCGGCGTGGTCGGACTGGTGCTGGCCTTCGCCCTGGGCCAGCTGCAGCCGGCCGATGTGAACATCGCCTGGGTGATGCCGGCATTCACCGCGCCCAGCTTCTCGTTCGATGCCTTCCTGGCGATCACCATTCCGCTGACGGCGCTGGTGATCGGCGCGGAAAACGCCCAGGCGACCGGTGTGCTGATGACTGAAGGGTATCGCCCACCGGTCAACGCGATGACCGTCATCAGCGGCATCGGAGGTGTGCTGGCCGGGCTGCTCGGCGGGCACAACGCCAACATCGCGGGACCGATGACCGCCATCTGTTCGTCGGAGCAGGCGGGCGACGACCCGCGCCTGCGATACGGCGCAGCGATCGTCAACGGCGTACTGTTCGGGCTGTTCGGGTTGTTCGCCGGGCTTGCGGTGCCCTTCATCCTGGCCTTTCCCAAGGCGCTGATCGTGGTCGTCGCAGGGCTGGCGATGATCGGCGTGCTGCTGGGCGCCCTGCAGCAGGCCTTCCAGAAAGGGGGTGCCTGCCAGATCGGCGCCTTCGTGGCGTTGGCCGTCGCGATGAGCCAGTTTTCCCTGCTGGGTATCAGCTCTCCGTTCTGGGCGCTGTTGTTCGGCGTCGCGGTATCGGGGCTGCTGGGCGAGATTCGCCGCTGAGGCACGGCCTGCGCCCGATACGGCTAGAGCGGTGCCTGATGGCCTGTATCAAAAATCGTTAATGGCCAGGCCATTCTACAAACGCCAAGATGGATCTGCCGCCGACGCTCGCGTCGGCCGAGCAGACTACCGATAAGAACAACAACGGTGAACCGCCATGATCCTCTGCCAGACCCACGGGTCGCCGGCCCGCCTCGTCACCCGCATCGCAGCGGGCGATTGCCCGCACAGCCTACTCACGCGTAACGCGACGAGCGCCAACCCGGCCTCTCGCCTGTCTACGGCCTCAGGCCGTCTTCCGGGAGGGCTGATCCCATGAAACGATTAGCCAACCCCGCCTCCTTCGTTGCCCTTTGCTGGTCGGCATTCCAGATCTACATGGTCTACGGGACGCCGCTGGACCTGATCGTCGCGGTGCCGATCCACATCATGTTCGGCCTGGTCCTGACATTCATCATCCATCCGCTGCGCCAACGCGACCTCGGCCATTTCACCCTGCTGCGGGTCTCGGACTATGCCCTGGCCGCCACGGCGGCCGGCATCGCCGTGTTCTACCTGCTCAACGCGCAAGCGTTGACGATGCGTATCGCCATGGTCGATCCGCTGCGGCCCATCGACCTGGTAGTCGGCCTCGCCACCCTCGCGTTGGTGATCGAGGCCGTGCGACGCGCCCTGGGCATGGGATTGACGGTGGTGATTCTGGTGTTCCTGGTCTACCAGTTCATCGGCCCGCAGCTGCGCGGCATCCCGATGCTGAGCATCATCGGCCACGACGGCGAACCGACCCGGTTGTTCCTTGAAACCTTTCTCGACGTGCAGGTGCTCCAGAACGAGGGCGTGTTCGGCATCCCGAGCATCGTCTCCTACGGTCAGGTCTTCTACTTCCTGCTGTTCGGCGCGTTTCTCCAGCTGTTCGGCGGAGGCCAGCTGTTCATGGATCTCTCCGTGCTGCTGGTCGGCCGGTTCCGCGGCGGCATGGCCAAGGTCTCGATCGTTTCCTCAACGCTGTTTGGCTCGGTGAGCGGCAGCGCCACCGCTAACGCGGCGGTGATGGGCATGTTCACGATCCCGGCGATGAAGAAGTCAGGCATGAGCGCCGAGCAGGCGGCCGCGGTGGAGGCGGCCTCCTCCACCGGCGGGCAGTTGATGCCGCCGGTCATGGGCGCAGCGGCCTTTCTGATCGCCCAGTTCATGGGCATCCCCTACGCTGAGGTGGCGATCGCTGCGCTGATTCCGGCACTGCTGTTCTACGTCGCGCTTTATTTCGTGGTCGACCTGCTGGCACGGCGCAAGGGGCTGGCCGGACTGAAGCGCTCCGAGCTGGGCACCAACTGGAGCAGCGTACTCAAGCGGCTGTATCTGCTGATCCCGGTGTTCGTGCTGGTCTACCAGATCATGGCGGGGCGTGCGCTGAGTTCGGCAACGCTGCAGGCGATCTGGCTGACGTTGTTCCTCGGCCTGGCCTCGCGTGCCTGGGAGGGCTTTTCCGAGCACGGCGGCCGCGGCGTGCTGAAAGCCATCGGCTCGGTGTTCAGCGATTCGTTGCAGGCGCTGGAGTCCGGTGCGCGCGGCGCCATCGCGGTGGCTATCCCCTGCGCTGGCGCCGGTATCGTGGTCGGCATCGCCTCGATGACCAACCTGGGGCTGACCTTCGGCAGCTTCGTCACCGCACTGTCCGGCGGCATGCTGATTCCGGCATTGCTGCTGGTGATGTTCATGGTCATTGTGATGGGCATGGGCATGCCGACCACCGCGGCATACATCATGGGCGCCATCCTGGCGATTCCGGCGCTCGACAAACTCGGCATCCCGGCGCTGTCGTCACATTTCTTCGTGCTCTATTTCGCCGCCTTGTCGATGGTCACGCCCCCTGTGGCGCTGGCCGCCTTCGTCGCCGGCGGTATCGCCAAGGCAAACGTCTGGCAGACCGGCTGGGTGGCGTTCCGTTATAGCCTGGCCGGTTTCCTGGTGGCCTTCGCCTTCGTCTTCAGCCCGGCGCTGCTGCTGCAGGGCGACTGGCAGGCAATCGTGCCGGCGGTCATCACCGCGGTGATCGGCTGCTATGCCCTGGCCGGGTGCGTGGCCGGCTACCTGCGCGCGCGCAACGCGCTGTTCGAATCGGCACTGCTGCTGGTGGCCGCCGCCCTGCTGATCGCACCGGTGATCAAGGCGTCGCTGGCCGGGCTGGCGTTGCTGTGCGGTGTCTGGGCATGGCAGAGCCGTAAGGCGCGCCACGCGCAGGACCACAGCCTGCTGGAACGGTCCGGGGCCTAGCGCCAGCGGGCCGCACATTCAACCAAGGAGAACAACAACATGAGAAAATTCCTGACGCGATACGCAGCCGTTGCGGTACTGGGCGCCATGGGACTGAGCGGCAGCGCGCTGGCCGCCGACCCGGTGAACGTCAAATTCGCCGCTGGCCCGACCGGAACCACCTGGTACGCCTATGCCGGCGCGCTGCGCGGCGAAATGCTCCAGCGCCTGCCCGACGGCTCCACAGTCGATATCCAGGGCACGCCCATGGCCATCGCCAACACCAAGCTGTTGGCGGCCAAGCGCGCCGACATCGGGCTGATCTTCCCGCCCGTCGCCGCCTGGGCGCAGCAACCGTTCGGGCCGTTCGATCGCAAGATCGAGAACGTGCGCGGCCTGGTCGGCGGCATCGATCAGTACTACCAACGCATCACCGTGCAGAACGACAGCACGATCCAGACCATCGCCGACATCAAGGAAAAGAAGCTGCCGGTGCGCATCGGTACTGGTCCGCAGGGCAGCCTCAACGAATACATCGCCAAGCTGATTCTCGAAGCCAATGGCCTGACGTACGAGGACATCGAATCCTTCGGCGGCAGCATCGGCAAATCGAACCTGAGCATTTTGCAGGATCAGTTCGGCGACAAGCAGCTGGACATGATCATCGGCATTACCACGGCCGGGCACCCGAACACCGCGCAACTGTCGATCACCCCCGGCCAGCGCTTTCTGAGCCTGAGCGAAGACGCCATTGCGTACCTGGAAAAGTTCGGCTTCGTCCGCGCCACCATGCCGGCCAACCTGTTCGAGCGACAGGACCAGACGGTCGAAGGCGTTGGTTTCAGCACGTCGCTGTATGCCACAGAGTCGATGTCCGACGAAGACGCCTACGCCATCACCAAGGCCGTCATGGAAGGCCAGGACGCGCTCAAGCGTTCGTTCGGCTCGATGAAAGACTGGACCGCCGAGGGCTCGGCGCAAGCGGCCAATCTCGCGGCGCCACTGCACCCGGGCGCACGCAAGTACTACCAGGAAGCGGGACTGCTAGAGTGAATCCGACCCGGCGCGGGCCCGTCCCGCGCCGCCTTTTCACCCAGGCGACCCAGAGAGGACCCGATGACAGAAGACAACAGACCCGACGCCGGCCAGGCCATCGTCGAGCTGCTCCGGCGCAACGGCGTGGACCGCGTTTTCACGGTTCCTGGCGAGAGCTTCCTGCCGGTGCTCGATGCATTGCATGACGCGCCGGACATCGCCCTGGTGGTCTGCCGCCAGGAAGGCGGTGCCTCGATGATGGCCGAAGCCTATGCCAAGACCACCGGGCGACCCGGGGTATGCTTCGTCACGCGCGGACCGGGCAGCGCCAATGCGCTGGCCGGGCTGCACGTGGCGGCACAGGATTCCACGCCCCTGCTGGTATTCGTCGGCCAGGTACCCCGTGGCTTCCGCGAGCGCGAAGCCTGGCAGGAGGTGGACGTCGGTGCGCTGTTCGGTTCGGTGGCCAAGTGGGCGACCGACATCCAGGACGCCGCGCGGCTGCCCGAATACCTCAGCCGGGCCTTCACGACGGCGTGTTCCGGCCGGCAGGGCCCGGTGGTACTCGGTCTGCCGGAAGACCTCCTGTACGCGCGTATCGAGCCAATCGATATCGGACCCGCGCCGAACTGCCAGGGCTATCCGTCCCCCCAGGCGATGTCCCGCCTGCGAGCGCTGCTCGCCAATGCCCGACGGCCACTGGCGATCTTCGGTGGCTCGGGCTGGACCGCCGAATGCCGGGCGCGACTGCAGGCATTCGCCGAGGCCCAGGGGCTGCCGGTAGCCACGGCCTTTCGGCGCCAGGATCGTTTCGATAACACGCACCCCAACTATGCCGGTGACGCCGGGCTGGGCATGAATCCCGGACTCGCCGGATTGATCGAAGAGGCCGATCTGCTGATCGCGGTCGGCACGCGCCTCGGTGATATCGCCACCGGTCATTACACACTGGTGGATGTCCCGAAGCCGCGCCAGACCTTGGTCCACATCCACCCCGATCCGCAGGAGCCGGGTCGCGTGCGGGTTCCGGACCTGGCGATCTGCGCCGCGGTACAGGACTTCGCCGAGGCCGTCTCGACACTGCCCCCCGCCGATACCGACAGCGAACGCCAGGCCTGGCTGTCACGGGCGCGCGAAAACCGCGAAGCCTGGCAACAGCCGACCGAGCTACCCGGGCCGGTGCAACTGGGCGAGATTGTCGCCTGGCTTGGGCGCCGCTTGCCGCCCGAAGCGGTGATCAGCAACGGCGCCGGCAACTATACGCTCTGGGTGCACCGCTTCTATCCATTCCGAGGCTGGGGCAGCCAATTGGCACCGACGTCCGGTTCGATGGGTTACGGCCTGCCCGCCGCGATCGCCGCCAAGCTCGCCCGACCGTCACGGCCGGCGGTGTGCTTCGCCGGTGATGGCTGTTTCCAGATGACCTGCCAGGAATTGGCGACCGCCATGCAGTACCGCGCCAATATCATTGTCATCGTGGTCAACAACGGGTCCTACGGTTCGATCCGGATGCACCAGGACAAACACTATCCGGGACGCCGCTACGGTACTGATCTGGTCAATCCGGACATGGTCGCTCTCGCCCAGGCGTACGGCGCCGGCGCGGTGCGGGTGGACCGCACCGAAGCGTTCGCCGACGCGTTCGAGCAGGCGCTGGCGGCCGATCGGCCGTTCCTCATCGAATTGGTCATGGACCCGGCGATCCTGCGGCCATGACAGCGCGGCACGCCTCTTCGCCGGGGCGTGCCGCCATGCGCGGGCCGCGCGACTCGATGCACGTCCATCCGGGCCGGGTCCTGCCTGCGACGGCCACCCTCGCGCACCGTTTCGGTCCTGGAGCACCAGTGAATGATGATGCCCAGGAGATTGACCACGGGGCATTGCCGGCACTGATGGCCCGCATCAGAAAACCTTAATAGGCACGCTTGCACGACGCTCCTAGCATGGCCAAAACAATAACCACGAGAGAACTCGCCATGCCGTCCATGCCCTCCTCCACGCCCGATTCCGCTGCGGCCACCCAGCCGGTCGGTGCCAGCCTGCGCGGCTGGCTGGATCATCTGCAGAAGACTCAGCGGCTGAGCGTGATCCGTCCCGGTACGGCGCTGCGCTTCGGTGTCGCCGCCATTGCCAATCGCCTCGACGGCCACAGCGCGTCGCTGTTCCTGCAACCCGATGGGCATGCGATTCCAGTGATTTCGGGCTTGCTCTCGGACCGTCAATGGATGGCCGAAGCAATGGGCGTGGAGCCCAGTCAGGTGCTGGCTCGCTTCGAACATGCCAGCCTCGAGCCGTTGCCTTGGCAGGAAGTCGCGGAGCCGGCGTGCCAGCAGGTGGTGCATCACGACGTCGACCTGCTCGCCCAGTTGCCGATTCCCACGCACAACGAGCACGACAGTGGCGCCTACATCACCGCAGGCCTGCTGATCACGCGTAACCCGCGCACCGGCGTCCAGAACGTGTCCATTCACCGACTGCAGGTCAGCGGCGCCAATCGCCTCGGTGCACTGCTGCTGCCGCGCCATACCCTGGCGTATTTCCAGGAGACCGAGCGCAACAATGAAGACCTGGAGGTCGCGGTGGTCGTCGGCTGCGACCCGCTGACGCTGATGGCATCGCAGGCCATCGTGCCCATCGATCACGACGAGCTCGAGATCGCCGGTGCGCTGCAAGGACGCGCGCTGCCGGTGGCCAAGTGTGTGACCAACCGCATTCGCGTGCCGGCCGAGGCGGAGATCGTCATCGAGGGCCGCCTGGTCGCCAATGCCCGCGAAGAAGAAGGCCCGTTCGGCGAATTCCCGCAGTATTACGGCGAGCGCGCCGAACGCCATGTCATCGAGGTTGATGCGGTCACCCACCGCCGATCGCCCATGTTCCACACCATCGTCGGCGGCGGACTCGAGCACCTGCTGCTGGGCGGCATTCCGCGCGAGGCGACGATGCTGGCTCATCTGCGCCGCAGTTTTCCTTCGGTGCGCGATGTGCACCTGGCACGCGGTGGCGTATGCCGTTATCACCTCTACGTTCAGATCGAAAAGCGCTCCGAAGGCGAAGCGAAGAATGTGATCCTCGGCGCGCTCGGCGGTCATTACGACATCAAGCACGTGGTGGTGGTCGACACCGACGTCGACATCCACAACCCCACCGAAGTCGAGTGGGCGGTCGCGACGCGGTTCCAGGCTGATCGAGACCTGGTGCTGATCCACGAATCCCAGGGCTCCAAGCTCGACCCGTCCACCCGCGACGGGATTGGTTCGAAGATGGGCTTCGACGCGACCGTGCCGCTGTCGGCACCGCCGATGCGTTTCAAGCGCATCCACGTACCCGGCGAAGCCGAGGTCGACCTTGCCGACGTCAGCCGACCGGCCGCCGCCGATTGGGCGCAACTGATTGAACAGTCGCGCGACGGCTGAGGCTGCGCGCGGTACCGGAGCGCCACAGGCCGGTCATGGCAAACGGGCACAGCGACGTTTCCAGCGTCTTACAACAACTACAAAAAAGCTTCGCCGGACAGGAGTTACTCATGCAGCAGGCACGACATTTCATCGACGGGCAGTGGTGTGACGACGGCCAGTGGGCCGACAGCCTCGACCCCGCCAATGGCGAACTCATCGGACGCTTCGCAGACGGTGGCGAGCAACAGGCCCGCGCCGCGGTCGAGGCAGCCGTAAAGGCCTTTGGCAACCCGCAATGGGCACAGAATCCGCGCTTGCGTCAGCAGGTCATGCTGGACTGGGCTTCGGCACTGACGACTCGCCAGGAGGAGCTGGCCACCCTGCTCACGCGTGAGAACGGCAAGGCGCTGGCACAGTCGCGGGGCGAGATCGGTGGTGCCATCTCGGAGATTCTTTACTACGCCGGCCTGGCGCGTCACAACCCTGGCCACGTACTGGAAGTCGCGCCGGGCGAATTCTCCACGATGCTGCGCGAGCCTGCCGGCGTGGCCGGGTTGATCATTCCCTGGAACGCCCCGGCCGTGCTGCTGGTACGAGCCCTGGCGCCGGCGCTGGCCGCCGGCTGTACCTGCGTGGTCAAACCGGCTCCGCAAACGGCGCTGTTCAACGCCGCTTTCCTCGCGCCGCTGTTGGCATCGACGGGCCTGGCCCCGGGAGTCGTCAACCTGTTCGCCGAGACCGGACATGCCGGCGCCGCTTACCTGACCGCGACGCCGAAGGTCGATGTGCTGAGCTTCACCGGCTCCACCGCGACCGGCACCCAAATCATGCGCGATGCGGCGCCAACCATGAAAAAGCTGTCACTGGAACTCGGTGGCAAATCGTGCTGCCTGGTCCTGGAGGACGCCGACGTGGCCGCTGTGGCGCCCCGGCTCGCCGCCGCCGCCACCCTCATTTCAGGCCAGCAATGCACGGCCGCCCGGCGTGTACTGGTGCATGCCAGCCGAGCGGCAGAGATGAAAAAGGCACTCGCCGCCGCGCTCGCAGAGGTCCGCCTGGGGCATGGGCTGGACGCTGCCACGCAGATGGGCCCGCTGATCGACTGGCGCTCGCGCGATCTCGTCGAGGCGCGGATTCGCGAGTCGATGGACAGCTGCGACGAAGTCTTGCTGGCCGGCCAACGGCCCCGCGACGGGCT
Organism: Stutzerimonas stutzeri; assembly: GCF_009789555.1. Lineage (NCBI taxonomy): Bacteria > Pseudomonadati > Pseudomonadota > Gammaproteobacteria > Pseudomonadales > Pseudomonadaceae > Stutzerimonas > Stutzerimonas stutzeri. The sequence goes on along the minus strand of NZ_CP046902.1, from coordinate 2,850,496 downwards.
CGAACGCGGCGCGTTCCTGTCACCGACGTTGATCGCCCACCAGGACAGCGGCGCGTTCTTCTGCCAGGAGGAAATCTTCGGCCCCCTGCTGGTACTGGAAACATTCGAAGACGAAGCCGAGGCCGTGCGCCGCGCCAATCACACCGAGTTCGGCCTGTCAGCGAGCGTATGGACCGGCGACGGCGCCCGAGCCATGCGGCTGGCGCGGGCGCTACGCAACGGGACCGTGTGGATCAATGATCACAACAAACTGTTCGCCGAAGCGGAGACCGGTGGCTATCGCAGGAGTGGGCTGGGCCGGCTGCACGGCTATGACGCATTGCTTGATTTTACAGAGCTCAAGCACGTCTACCAGAATGTCGGCACTCTGTAGCTAGACCACTCGCCGAGGTTCGAAAATGGAACTGCGCCAATTGAAGTACTTCACCTGTCTCTACGAAGAAGGCTCGGTCACCAAGGCGGCGCAGCGTCTGAACATCGTGCAGCCCGCTCTCTCGATGCAGATCGCCAAGCTGGAGGAAGAAATCGGCCAGCCTTTGTTCGACCGTACGCCCAAGGGCATGACCCCGACCGAAGCGGGCGTGCAAGCCTACCGTCTGTTCATGCCGATCCTGAGCGACCTGCTCGAAGCCCGGCAGACGCTGATCGATCGCAGCGGCAAGATCGGCGGGCGGATCAACGCAGGGCTGATCGCTTCGGCGGCTAACCAGGCACTGGCAAGCACCCTGGCCTATTTCGTCGAGCACCACCCGGACGTCGAACTGCAGGTCAGCTACGGCTACAGCCAGGACCTGATCGACCGTGTCCTGTCCGGCGCGTTGGACTTTGCAGTCATCAACCAGAGCTTCCAGCAGGAGCACCTGAACCGGATCGATATCCTCGACGAAGAACTGCTCGTCGCGACGGGCGCCACGACCCGATTGCGCATGCCGACACCCGTGCCGTTGACGGAGCTGGCCCAGCTTAAGCTGGTTCTGCCTTCGCGCCGCCACGGCCTGCGTATCGTCATCGATCAGGCGTTGGCCGTACATGGGATCGAGCTGACCCCGCATCTCGAACTCGACGACCTGACGGTGATCGAGAGTTTTCTGCGGCGCAGCGATTGGATCAGCTTGCTGCCTGCGACCGTATTGCAGCGCGGCCTGGAAGAAGGTGCGTTGCGCGCCTACCCGCTCGCCGCCCCGGGCATCACCCGCCGCATGGTCTGCGTGCACGACAGCCGCCGTCCGCTGACGCCCGCCGCCACGCTGTTCATCGACATCATCAGCAAAACGCTGGGCACCGCTCTCAATGCCATCCATTTCTACAAGGAAGGCGCGATACAGGACATCGACCATGACATCAGCTAACCCGCGCCCCCAGCGGCTCATCATCGGCCTTTCCGGCGCGTCGGGCGCGATATACGGCGTGCGCCTCCTGGAGCTGCTGCGCGATACCCCCATCGAAACGCACCTGATGGTCACCAAATCGGCGCTGATCACCCTCGCTCACGAAACCGGGTTGTCCTGGTCGGAACTCAAGACCATGGCGACGGTGAGCTATTCCAACCAGGACATCGGCGCAGCCATCGCCAGCGGCTCGTTCAAGACCATGGGCATGATCGTTGCCCCCTGCTCGGTGCGCACGATGTCGGAGATCGCCAGTGGCGTGACCTCCTCGCTGCTGACCCGCGCGGCGGATGTCATCCTCAAGGAACAGCGCCGGCTGGTGCTGATGGTGCGCGAGACCCCGCTGCACCGGAACCACCTGCGCACCATGACCGAGCTGGCTGAACTCGGCGCCGTGATCGCGCCGCCCGTCCCTGCCTTCTATGCACGCCCGACGTCGATCGACGACATGGTCAACCACACGCTCGGGCGCGTCCTGGATATGTTCGACATCGAACTGGGCATCGTCCGTCGTTGGCGTGACGAGGCCGAAATCGTCCCGACGCTCGATGACATCGAGGCGGCCAGCGCCGCCGAGGGGCGCAGCTGATGACACCATCGCAGCCGCGGCGCCGGCCAGCTGCCGCACCGCTAAAGTCGGACGCTTTGCAGATAGTCCTCGATCAGGGCGAGCGTTCGCTCACGGGCCTGGTCCTGCGGGAAATGCCGGCAGTTTTCCAGAAACTCGACGCGGCTGTGGCGCACCCGCTGCTCGATCAGCCTCAATTGCTCGTCGGTGGCGAACTCGTCATCGCGTCCTTGCACCGCCAGGATCGGCAGCGCAATGCGTGGCAATTCGTCGAGCAGATGCCAGTCGCTGAACGCCGGCTGCAGCCAGGTATCGCTCCAACCGCGGAACGCACCATCGGTGTTGTCGCCATGATAGGCGGCCAGTCGGTCGCGCAGACGGCCGCCGTGAAAGGCATCGAGGGTTCGCTGGATTCCGGTGAGGCTCGCCTGTTCGACCGTCACGTGCGGCGCCAGCGCCACCACACCTTTGACGCGAGGATCATTGTGCGCCGCATAGGCCAGCGCGATCGAGGCGCCGTCGCTGTGGCCCACGAGCACCACACGCTCGAGCGACAGCGCATCGAGAACCGCTGCCAGTTCGTCTGGGCCCGCCACGCTCAGGTAGTCCAGCCCGCGCGGCAGCGGTACGGGGCTCGATCCGCCGTAGCCCTCGCGGCTATAGACCAATACCGGCCAGCCCGTACGCGCCGCCAGCGCCTCGGGGAAATCTTTCCAGAGCGCCACGCAGCCCAGCCCTTCGTGCAGCAAAACGAGCGTCGGACGGGTCGTATCCGGGGCATTCAGCAGGCGATACTCGAGTTTCGCCGTGCCGATATCGAGAACAGAGCAAGACAGCATCACAAGGGTTCCTGAACCTGACGAACCCGAAGGGTAACCGATTACCGCGGCCCGCCAGGGCGTTGGCCGCAACCAGGGGATAAGGCATGCAACATCTTGATCAGCAGGTGATCGAACAGGCGCTGCAATGGGTGGCCGAAGGGCATGACCTGTGGTTTTGCACCGTGCTGTCGACCTACGGCTCGGCCCCGCGGGCGCCCGGCGCGCTGCTCGTCGCCCGTGCCGATGGCGCTCATGCAGGATCGCTGTCCGGCGGGTGTGTGGAAGAGGAATTTCTGACCAGCCTGGCGCACGGCGAACTGCAAGCGCCCGCCCAGATCGTTCGCTACGGCGAATCCGATGATGAACGGAGCCGCCTGCGGCTGCCCTGCGGCGGCGTTTTGCAAGTGCTGGTGGAACATCATGCCCCTGGCGAGGCATGGCGCGACCATCTGCTCGGACTGCAGGCCACGTTGCAGGGCCAGCGGCGTCTGCTGCGGCGCGTGGATCTGACCAGTGGGACCGCCGAACTGCTGCCGGACCATGGCGGTGAGCAGACCAGTGTAAAGGGCGAGCAGGTGGAAATCCGGATCGGCCCGGCGCTGCGATTGTTATTGGCCGGTGTATCGCCCGTGGCGCAGGCCTGCGCGGGGTTTGCGCGGGCCCTGGGCTGCGAAGTGATTGCCTGCGATCCGCGCGAGGAGATGCAAGGCATGCTGGTCGACGGCGTCGTCGTCCAGCCGATGCTGCCCTCGGTGTTCATCGCCGCTGGCGGCTGCCACGAAGCCACCGCCGTGGTCGCGCTGACCCATGATCCACGTATCGATGATCTGGCACTGATGGAGGCGGTGCGAACCCCCGCCTTCTACATCGGCGCCATGGGGTCACGGCAAACCTCCTCCAAGCGGGCCGAACGGCTGCATCGCGTGGGCGGCCTGACGCACGAAGAAATCGAGCGCATCCACATGCCCATCGGCCTTGATCTCGGGAGCAAGACACCGGCCGAGATCGCGCTGTCGGTAATGGCCGACGTGCTACGCGTTTATCGAGGCAAGGCGCGTGATGCGCTCTGAATCCGCTCCGTTTCCACCGCATCGCCAATCCATGATCGGTGGCGCAGCGGTTGATCGGCGCATGACAGCGCATGGCTCGATTGCCGTCCAGTCCAACCCCGCCGGCCATGATCCCGGCACGACATGGAGGTGCTGAGGATGTCCATTGCCCAACGTGTATTTCACGGAAAGTTCGGCCGGGTTGCTCTGCTCGACATGGATAAACCGCTGGTCACCCACTCGCATCATGAGTGCCACGTGCTGGTGAAGGCGGCCGGTGCGGATACCTTTTTCAATGTGAACGGTCGCCAGGTTCCGCTGACCGACCGCAGCGCCGTACTCGTCAATGCCTGGCAGCCGCACTATTACGACTATCAACCAGGCGCCGAATACACCCAGATCCTGGCGCTCTACATCGAGCCGGCGTGGCTGGCGGACGCACAACAGTCGCTGGCGCTCAGCGGGCATCCGGAATTCTTCTCCCAGCCCTGCATCGAGCTCAGCGGCAAGAATCGGGCAATGGCCGATCGGCTGATCGCCCAAGCCTACTCGTCCGGCCTGGTGCCGCTGGAGCGCATCGAGTTCCTGCTGTTCGATTTTCTGATCGAGCTGATCGAGGACTTTTCCCAATGGCGGCATCTTCGCCGGCTGGGCATGCCGGCTCGACACGGCTTCGCGGATGCGCGCATTCGGCGAGCCTGTGAGTATCTGCAGACCCATCTGGACGACCCGGACTGTATCGCCAACGCCGCGCTGGCCGGCGGCCTGTCGCGGGCGCATTTTTTCACCCTGTTCCGCCAGAATACCGGCATGACGCCAATGCTGATGCTCAACGATGCCCGCATGCGTCAAGCCTTCCGCTGGCTGGAACGTGAACGAAGCGGAACCATTGGCGTGCTTGCAGAGCGTCTGGGATTTTCCGAGCAAGGCCATTTCACTCGATTCTTCCAGCAGCACATCGGCGCCTCGCCAAGCCAATACCGGCGCGTGGTGGACAGCTATCCGGCGCCCGATCTGCCCCGGCACTGAGCCTGTCCGCGATGCGCGGGCACGGCGAAACCCACCGGCGAGCCTGAACACGGCCGCGTCGACCATCAGGGCAGCCGCACTGTGCTAAGCCTTTGAATCGCAATGGAAAGCACGCTGGATAAAAATCAGCCAGCCTGTACCGGAGGCCCGTTCCCGGTGGTTCACGCGCTGAATCGAAGACGATATCCACCTGCTTATCCACAGATTCTGTGGATTAAGTCTTCGCCCTCCCCGCCGGCATTATCGCGATGACCGGGTCCTGTGCCTGGCATCGCGCAATGCCCCAGCCGGCAGCCTGCTGCCGGTCAAGCGTTTCGAGGATTCAATAGCGCTGCGAGTGCCGGTTGCAGTCCGGCGTGATGCTTGATGGGTGGACGCGCGAAACTCCCCAGCCTCGCAACGCCCGGCTGCAAGCGCACAAGCGACTCAGCCTGACAGACCCCGCTGGATACGCCATCGACGACAGGCACCGGCAATCGACCCGCCAGACTACGAGCCAGGCCCGCCAGGGGCGCGCCGGCCAGGATCAGCACATCCGCGCCATCCTCCAGAACCGCCCGCTGACTGAGATCGAGCAGGCTGGCCGCGTGATCGACCTGGACCTTGCCGGGATCACGCAACGGGTCGTTCAAATGGCGTATGCACGCCAGGCGCGACAAAAGCCCGTACTGGTCGACGCATTCGCGGTACCAGGCGGTGATGCGGTGGGAAATGGCGATGATGCCGATGCGCTGTCCCAACTGGGCCGCCGTCATCAGGGCCGCTTCGGTCATGCCGACGACGGGTACGTCCAGCGCCTCCTTGAGGGCGAGAAGCCCCGGATCACCGAAGGCCGCGACCAGCAGGGCATCGTACTCCCCCAGCCGTTCGCCAGCGACAGTGGCGACGGCGTGCGCGCCGAGCAGCGCTTCGAAGCGTGTCTCGATGTAAGCCACGCCAGCGGTAGCCGTGGCCATCGTGATGCGCGTGTCGGGGGCTGCCACGCGCCGCGCCTCGGCCTCGATCAGGTCGGTCACGCTCTGGGATATGTTCGGGTTGACGATCAACAGTTTCATGCCTTCTCCAACGTGTCGGGCATCTGAGCGAAGCACAGCGGTGCCAGCTCCAGGGCCAGGATGTTTTCGACGAATGCCCCCAGGCGGAGCACATCGTCATCGTGAAAGCGTGGCCCTACGATCTGCAGTCCCAGGGGCAATCCCTGCGCACCCAGGCCACAGGGAACCGAAAGGGCCGGAACGCCGGCCTGATTGAACAGCGGGGTGAAAACCGCGTGCGCACGCGGGTTCGCTGGCCGACCCCCGATCATCGACGGGCCCAGTGCCGCTCGTGGCCAGGCCTCGACCGGGACGGTCGGGCATAGCAGCAGGTCCACCGTTTCGAACAGCGCCGCCGTGTGGCCGACGACGGCGTCCCGCAGTGCGCCCAGCGCCACCAATTGCGTAGCGGGCAGTGACAGTCCCGCCTCGATCTGCTCAGCGATCACCGGATCGAAGCCGCTGGGGTCGGCACGGTAAGCCGCACCGAAATGCGCGGCGAGTTCAGCGTGCTGGGCTGCCAGCAACGAGGCGGTTGGAAGGCCCTGCGGCCATTGCGGGACGACCGGTTGTATTTGCAGGCCGGCCGATTGCAGCCGTTTCACCGTCTGCTCCAGACAAGCCGCGACATCGGCATCGACGGCATAGTCCAGGCCAAGGTCCGGGCTGTAACCGATACGCAGCGTCTGGATCGGGCGCCTGGCCAACCTCGGCATGCGGACCGAGAAGCGGTCGGCCGGGTGCGCGCCTGTGAGCACCTCGAGCATCAAGGCGACATCCGCGACACGTCGCCCCAACTGACCGATCACGTTCAGTTCGCGGCCGATGACGGGAAAGCCCCAGGGGTCCGCAACGCGACCAACGCTCGGTTTCATGCCCACCACGCCGCAATGCGCCGCTGGCCGTCGCGCAGAGCCTCCCGCATCGGTGGCCAGCGCCAGTATGCCCAATCCGGCCGCCACCGCCGCGGCGGCGCCCCCGGACGAACCGCCTGGCGTACGGTTCAGGTCCCAGGGATTGGCGGTCGCGCCATACACGCGATTGTCCGTCACGCCCTTGCAGGCGAACTCCGAACAATTGCTCACGCCCACCAGCAGCGCGCCCGCCTGTCGCAGACGCGCTACGGCCCAACTGTCACGATCGGCGCGGTGGTTACGGTAAAGCCATGAGCCGCAGGTGCTGATCCGTCCCTCGATCCAGAGATTGTCCTTGATGGTGACCGGTACGCCCGCCAGCGGCAGGTGTTCACCGGCCGCACAGCGCGCGTCGATAAGCACGGCCTGACGCCGCACGTCGTTTTCGTCCACCTGGACCAGTGCGTTCAGCGCTGGATTCAGAGCAGCGATCCGCGCCAGCTGACGCTCGGCAACGGCTGCGGCAGGCGTTGCGCCGCAGCGAACCCGTGCGGCCAGTTCGATGGCGCCAGCGAGCCCGTTCACAGGTTTCCGAATATCGCGTCGAGGTCCACTTCGGTGTCCTCGGGCAGCGATAGATCGAGCGTGGCCTCGATGTGGTCGAGATGTCCGAGCATCAGCGCAATGGCGCTATCGACGTTGCCCGCCTCCATCGCCGCGATGATGTCGGTGTGTTCATGGTTCGGGCAGGCCGGCACGTTGGGCGAGTCGTACAGCAGGATGATCAGGCATGTCAGTGATGACAGTTCGCGCATGAGCTTGATTAATGGCGGACTGCCGACCATCTCCGCCATCAGCAGGTGAAACTCGCCTGACAGCCGGATCACCGCGCGCTTGTCATCACGATCACGCGCAGCACGCTCCTCGGCCACATGGTCGTGCAGCTTCTGGAAATACCTGGGATCGCCCTGTTCCACCAGGCTGCGAATCAAGGCCGGCTCCATGATCCGGCGCGCGTGAAAGATATGTCGCGCCTCTTCCACTGACGGGCTGGCAATAAAAGCACCTCGGTTGGGGATGGTTGTGACCACCCCCTCATACGCAAGCCGCGCCAGCACCTCGCGAATACGCGTGCGGTTCACCTGGAATACGCCGGCGAGCTTCTCCTCGACCAATTTTGTCCCTGGAATCAGACGGTGCTCCATCACGGCCGTCAGGATTCGCTCATAGATGGCGTCGAGCGTGTCGCTCGTGCCCAGTATCTGACCGGTGCTGCGGGCCTTGCGCGAGCGTGCGGGTTCTTTCTCAATCAACACATCGATTCCTTTGCGGCTGCCTTTCGCCGAGTACCTGGGCGAACGGATTGTCACAAAAATAATAACAATTGTGCAAATACGCACCGCCAAGGGTCATCCCCTTGCGCGCTGCACCTGCATCGCGCATCGGACCCAATGTCAGAGCGAAAGCCAACAGCCCTTTGCCCGGCGGGCCCGAGCGTTGGATGCCGGCGCAATCCGGGCGCAGCCCAGCGAATACGGGTGACACGTTGCGGTCGCGATTGATCCATACCGACCTCTGCGGACGATTGCCACAACACTGGCATAACAGTTGCTTTCTGATTTGCCACAAAGACACATTCATTTTGTGACAATAACGGAGCCACGACATGCGACCCATCCGCTCGTCCTATGCTGTACTCAAGCGCACTGCCGGCACCCTGCTGGCGCCCCTGATGCTGGCCGCATCCCTGAGCCCGGCCATGAGCCAGGCACAGGAAGCCGATCCCATCAAGCTCGGCTACGCCAAGTGCGCCCACTGCACCCCGCTGTCACTCACGCCAGCGAGCGCCACGGGTGTAAAGCTCGACGCGATCTCGTTCAACACCGGCAACGATGTGCTGACCGCCCTGCTTTCAAAAAGCATCGACGTGGCTCAGGTCACCTACCTGCACTACGCCACGGCATTGGACAAGGGCTTCGACATCGTCGGAATTTCCGGCCAGATCAATGGCGGTTCGCAGATCCTCGTCGGCAACGACCTGCCGATCGAACCGGGTGACTGGGACGGCCTGAAGCGCCTGATCGCGCAATACAAGGAAGACGACAAACCGTTCCGGGTCGCGGCTTCCCGAGGTAATGCGCAGGACATCCACATGCGCGGTGCCTTTCTGACGCATGGCATCGATATCAACAAGGACGTCCGGTTCATCAACATCCCCAACCCGTCTGACCACGTGCAGGCGCTACGCCGCGGCGAAGTCGAACTGATCACCTCGGTCGATCCGTTCGCCACCCAGATCCGCGAAGTGAAGGCGGCAAAGTTCTTCGATTTTCCCTACGACCAGGCGGCCGGCAAGCTGACCAATCTGATCGTCACCCGCTCGGATGTCATCGATGACAACCCGAAAGGCGTCGAGGAAACCGTGCGTGCCATCGTCACGGTCAACGAAATGATGGCCAACGACAGGGCGCTGTTCGTCGACACCATCCAGAAAGTCACCGGCCTGGACAATGCCATCGCCGTCGGCGCAGTCGACAACCTGTATCCGGACTACAAGATGTATCGCGAATCGGCAGTGGCCATCGCCAAGATGATGCGCGACCTGAAATACATCAATACCGACGTCACCGAGGCGGTCGAGAAGAACCTCGACTACGGCTTCCTGGAACGCGTGGTCGGCCAGCCCAAAACCGAACTCGGCTATTGATTCAGGATCGCTAATGTTTTCTTCGCTTTCGCAAGCCGTCTACCAGAGGATCGAGCGCTTCATCGTGCCGATCCTGCTTCTCGCCGGGTGGGAGACATTCTCCCGCTCCGGCATCCTTCCACCCGCCCTGCTGCCGGCGCCATCCCAGGTGATACTGGCCTGGGCCGACTGGATCTTCACCACCGACGGCAACACGCAGAGTTATTCCGGCCGCTGGCTGTCCGATATCGCCGCCAGTTCCGGCCGGGTGTTTGCCGGCTTCCTGATCGCAACCGTGCTTGGCGTCGGCATCGGCATGGCCATTGGATGGTCACGCCGGGTTGAGGCCCTGATCGAGCCGACGTTGCAAACGTTGCGTCCCATTCCGCCCGTGTCATGGATTCCGCTGGCGATCATCTGGTTCGGCATTGCCGACAAGCCCGCCATCTTTCTGGTGTTCATGGGCTCGTTCTTCCCCGTGTTGCTCAGCACCATTCACGGCGTGAAGACGTGCGACCGCAACTTGCTGCGCGCCGGTGCCATGACGGGCGGATCGCCGTCGAAGCTGCTGCGTCACATCGTGTTTCCGGCCGCGTTGCCGAGCATTTTCTCTGGCCTGCGGATCGCCATCGGCTCGGCCTGGATGCTCACGGTGACGGCTGAAATGGTCGCGGTGAAGAGCGGGGTCGGCTACGTGCTGTGGGACTCGTATTACTTCCTGCGCTACGACATCGTCATCGCCTCGATGGTCAGCATCGGCCTGCTCGGCTTTCTAAGCGATTACGTCATCAAGTACATCGCCGGACGCGTTCTGCGTTGGCAGCGCGGCTCCACTCTGCAAGCGAAGGAAGGTTGACACCATGGCTCTGATCACCATCGACAACGTATCGCGGGTATTCGAGGACAGCCAGCGCAAGCAGGTCGTCACGGCACTGGACAACGTCAGCCTCTCCGTCAAGCGCAATGAGTTTCTCTGCCTGCTGGGCCCCAGTGGTTGCGGCAAGTCCACACTGCTCAACATGATCGCCGGTTTCGACAAGCCGTCCTCCGGGACGGTCACGGTCGGCGGTCAGCTCATCACCGAGCCGGGCGCTGATCGCGGCGTGGTGTTCCAGCAGGCCAACCTGATGCCCTGGCTGCCAGTGTGGGAGAACGTCGCCTTTCACCTGAAGATGCGTGGCGCCAGCAAGGCCGATCGCCGTGAAAAGGCCCAACGCTACATCGAGATGGTTGGACTCAAAGGCTTCGAGAATCACTTTCCGAGCGAGCTTTCCGGTGGCATGAACCAGCGCGTCGGGATTGCCCGTGCGCTGTTGATGAATCCGGAAGTGATCCTCATGGACGAGCCGTTCGGCGCGCTGGACGAGCAGACCAAAATGGACATGCACGGCGAGTTGATCCGCATCTGGCGTGAAAGCCAGAGCACCATCGTGTTCGTCACCCACGGTATCGATGAGTCGCTGGCGCTGGGCACCCACGTTGCGGTGATGTCCGCCCGGCCCGGCCGCATCCGCGAGATTCTGCCAATCGAACTGGAACGTCCACGCGACCCGACCAGCACGGCATTCAACGACTACAAGCGCCACATTCTCGCGCTGCTGCGACCCGAAGCGGTCAGGGAAACGGCTTGAGATGACCACACTCATCACAGGCAGCAGCGGCTTCGTCGGCCTGGCCCTCGCCGAGCACCTGCTCACGAGAGGCGAGACGGTGATCGGCTTCGACCGCTCGGTGCCCACCGAAATCGCTACCCGCGCGTTCGCGGCGCTGCCCGGTCGCTTCGTGTCTTGCATCGGTGATGTCAGGAACGCCGAGGCATTGTATGAGGTGATGAGCGAACACCGTCCGCAACGGCTCGTGACGCTGGCGGCGATCACCGCCAACGAGGCGCGCGAGCGGCATGCGGCGCAAACGATCTTCGACGTCAACGTCGGCGGTGTGCTTGCCGCGATAAGCGCAGCCGCCGATCACGGCGTAGAGCGCGTATTGCATGTCAGCTCCGGCTCCGTTTACGGGCGCAGCGGACGTCTGCCGACGGCCCTGCACGAAGACGACACCCCGCTGTTGCCGGAGGGGCTCTACGGCATGTCCAAGCGTGCGGCGGAAGAAGCCGCCATGCGCCTCGCGAGCTTGCGCGGCCTGCCACTCGTGGTGGGTCGCCTGGGCACCTGCTTCGGTCCCTGGGAAGCGGACAGCGGGGTGCGGGACACACTGAGCGCCCCACTCCAGGTCCTGGCGCGGGCCCGCCATGGCGAAACGGCGATCCTGCCCCGCGCGGGTCGGCGCGATTGGCTGTACGTACGTGATGCAGTCGCTGCCATGGCCAGCTTGCTCGATCAGCCGCACTGGGGCTATCCACGCTACAACCTGGCGGCTGGGTTCGAATGGAGCGTGGCCGACTGGTGCGCGTGCATAGCGCCTCGCTATCCGGGCTTCGAATGGCGTCTGGCGGCGCCGGGCGAGCAGCCCGACATCGACTACTTCGCCGACTACGACCGCGCGTCCATGGATATCCACCGGCTTGTTGACGACACCACCTTTCGACCGCGCTTCGGGCTGACCGAGGCGCAAGCGGACTACCACCACTGGCTCGAGGAACATGCACCGATCGGTGCCACAGCACACCATGACTGAACATATTCCGTTTCCTTGCGCACGCTTCGACATGAGCGGCAAGGTCTGTATCGTTACTGGCGCCGCATCCGGAATAGGCCGGGCGATTGCGCGCCAGTTGGCTGCCAATGGCGCCCACGTCGTGATTGCGGACGTGACGACCGAGGTGATCGAAGGGGGCGAGCCGACCGCCGACCTTATTGCCCGCGACGGTCATGACGCGACCTTCATCCGCACCGATGTCGCGTGCAGCGAGCAGGTAGACGCCCTCGTTGCAGATACAGTCGTACGTTTCGGTCGCCTGGATGTGCTGGTCAACAACGCCTGCATTCGCCATGCGCGGCCACTGCTGGAACTCGACGAGGCCGATTGGCAGCGCTTGCTGGATGTCAATCTGACCGGCGTCTACCGCTGCTGCCGCGCCGCCGTGCGCCAGATGCTCAGCCAGTCCCCGATCAACGAGGTGCGTGGCCGGCTCATCAATGTTTCATCCCAGCACGGTCTGATCGCCGCGCCCGGCGATCTAGGCTATGGCGTCACCAAGGCCGCCGTCGACTACATGACCCGACAGATCGCCACTGACTACGCCGCCGACCTCATCGTCTGCAACGCCGTGGCGCCAGGAAAGATTCAGACCGGCGCCGCCGGTCGCGCCGTCGATGCCAGCGTGCTCGACCGCGCATCGCGCCGCACACCCTGGCCACGCCTCGGGTGCCCGGAAGACGTAGCCCGCGCCGTGCTGTTTCTGGCCAGCGATCACTCGACCTTCATGACCGGTGCCACCTTGATGGTGGACGGCGGATGGATGGCTGCCTGATGACTGAAGCCATTCTGGACCTGCTGATCACAGACGCGACCGTGCTGCTGGAAGACGGCGTCGCCCGCCTGTCAAATCTCGGCATACGGGGCAAGCACATCGCATTCATCGGCGACGGGCGCCCCGCGGCCATCCGCACACTGGCGCTGCCTGGCCGAGTCGTCGTTCCCGGTTTCGTCAATACCCATTATCACGCCGGATTGAACTTCGTCCGCGGCGTAGCGCCGGACTGCGGCTTCGCCCCGTCCTACACGCCGGGACTCCCGCAGGCGTCATGGCTGAGCGAGGAAGAAGCGCTCGCCCTGTCCCGACTCGGTGCCCTGGAAGCATTGCGCGCCGGCTGCACCACGCTGGTCGACAGTTTCGTACATGCCGAAGCCACCGTCGCCGGCATGGCGGAAACCGGCGTGCGCCTGTTCGCCAGCCAGCGTCTCGCCGATGTCGATTTCGCCTCGGTGCTCGATGGCAACCGCCGCTTCGACCGCGCCCGTGGCGAGCGGCAATTGGAGCGCGCCGCCGCATTCGTAGAGCAATGGGCGGGACAGGCTGACGGCCGTATCCAGGCACACCTGACCGCCCACGCGCCGGACACCTGTTCGGTGGATTTGCTGTGCGATATAGCCGCCCTTGCCGAACGGCACGACTTGCCGATCAGCACCCACCTTGCTCAGAGCCAGGACGAAGTGGACTGGGTCCGTGCGCGACACGGTTGTTCCCCCGTAGAGTTGCTGGACGGACTGGGCCTGCTGAACGATCGCCTGCTGGCCGGCCACTGCATCCACCTCGACGATGCCGACATTGCGCGGATCGGCCGCAGCGGAGCGCACGTGGTGCATATACCGGTAGGCAATGCGATGTCCGGTCGGACCGCCCCGACCCGCCGATTGATCGATGCCGGCGCACCAATCTGCCTCGCCACCGACACCATGCACGGCGACATGATCGAGGTGATGCGCTGGACCCTGGCGGTCGGCCGTCTACAAGCCGGTTTCGTCGCCGATGACTGGCAACCCAGGGATGTGTTCGCCATGGGCACCGGCAACGGTGCGCGCGCATTGGGTTGGGCAGATCGCATTGGCCGACTGGCCGTGGGCATGCTCGCCGACATAGCCGTTCTCGATTACCGCCAGTTGCATTTGACGCCCTGCATCGACCCTCTGGGCAGCCTGATTCACAACGCCACCGCGGCCGATGTGGAAAGCGTCTTCGTCAACGGCGAGCAGGTCATCGATCAAGGCCGCGCAACCCGTGTCGACGAAACCGAAATACGCGCCGAGGCCGAGCGCGTGTGTCAGGCCCTCTGGCAACGCTGCCCGAATCCGCTTCGTCCCTATCCGTCCGCCGCAGGTAATGCACGATGAAACGTATCCGCCTGGGCATTCTCACGCCCTCCTCGAACACCTCGCTCGAACCGCTGACCCAGTCGCTGATTTCGGGCCTGCCGGAAGTCAGCGTGCATTTCGCGCGGTTTTCCGTAACCCAGATCGCCCTCAGTCCCGACGCGCTTGGGCAGTTCCAGCAGACACATATCCTCGATGCGGCGAAGCTGTTGGCCGATGCCCGTGTCGATGCCATCGGCTGGAGCGGCACCTCCGCCGGCTGGCTGGGCTTCGAACAGGACGAAGCGCTCTGCGCCGCCATTACCAAGGCCACGGGCGTGCCCGCCAGCACATCGGTCCTGGCGCTGAACAAGGCACTGTCGGCCTTCGGTATTCGTCGGTTGGGACTCGTCTCCCCGTATCTTGCCGATGTGCAGGACAGGATCGTCGCCAACTATGCCGGAATTGGCATCGACGCCTCGGCGGAAAGCCATCTGCAGCTCCAGGAAAATTTCGCGTTCGCCCTGGTCGACGAAGCCACGCTCGACCGTCAGGTGGCGGACGTGGTCGCGGCGGGCGCCGAAGCCGTCGCCACCTTCTGCACCAACCTTCATGCCGCCCACCGCGTCGCCCATTGGGAAGCCGAACACGGTATTCCCGTACTGGATACCGTGACCACCGTGGTCTGGGACATGCTGCGCCGCACCGGTGTGGACACCCGCCGCATCACCGGCTGGGGCCGGCTACTTCAGGAAGCCTGACATGCAACCGTTCGACACCGTCATACGCAACGCCCGCGTGGTCACCGCGGCGGACACCTTCACCAGCGACATAGGCATCCGCGATGGCCGTATCGCCGCGATGGGCCTCGATCTGCCGGCCGGCAACCATGAAATCGATGCGCAGGGTCGCCACGTCACGCCTGGCGGCATCGACAGCCACGTGCATCTGGATCAGCCCACCGGTGATGGCTCGACCATGGCCGACGACTTTCTCAGCGGCACCGTTTCGGCAGCGTGTGGCGGAACCACCACGGTGATTCCGTTCGCCTGTCAGGAAAAGGGCAAGAGCCTGCGCGCCGCCGTGGAGGATTATCACCGCCGTGCAGGCACGAAACCGGTGATCGACTATGCCTTCCACCTGATCGTCACCGACCCGACACCGGAAGTCCTTCGCGACGAGCTGCCAGCCCTGATCGCCGAGGGTTACACCTCGTTCAAGATCTACATGACCTACGATGCGCTGAAGCTCAGCGACCGTGAGATCCTCGATACCCTCTCGGTCGCGCGCAGCGAAGGCGCGATGGTGATGCTGCATGCGGAGAACGCCGACTGCATCGCCTGGCTCACCGAGCGCCTGCTCGCCGCCGGCCACACCGCGCCGCGCTACCACGCGACCTCGCGGCCCATGCTCGTCGAGCGCGAAGCGACCCACCGCGCCATTGCCCTGGCGGAGCTGGTGGACGTGCCGATCCTGATCGTCCACGTATCCGGGCGAGAGGCCGTGGAACAGATTCGTTGGGCGCAGAGCAATGGCCTGAAGGTGTACGCCGAAACCTGCCCGCAGTACCTGTTTCTGACAGCCGACTCGCTGGGGTGCGACGACAGCTTCGAAGGCGCCAAATGCATCTGCAGCCCGCCACCTCGGGACAAGGCCAACCAGCAGGTCATCTGGGATGGCCTGGAAAACGGCTCGTTCGAGGTGTTTTCCTCCGATCACGCGCCCTTCCGCTACGACGGCCCGGACGGCAAGAAGGCGCACGGCGAGCACGTGTCTTTCGATCAGGTCGCCAACGGCATACCGGGTGTCGAGACTCGCATGGCCCTGCTCTGGTCCGAGGGTGTGCGCAGCGGACGGATCACGCCACAGAGCTTCGTCGCGCTTACCGCTACCAATGCGGCCAAGCTCTACGGGCTGTACCCGCGCAAGGGCAGCATCGCGATCGGTTCCGACGCGGATCTCGTCATCTGGGACGAAGGCCAACCCTTCTGCCTGGACAACGATCGCCTGCACCACAATGTGGATTACACCCCTTATGCCGGCATGCAGCTGAGCGCCTGGCCTGCAATGACGCTGTCGCGCGGCGAAATCGTATGGGACGGTAAACAACCCCGAGGCAGTGCGGGCCGCGGCCAGTTCCTGCCCTGCGCCCGGCCTGATCCGGCCAAGCCACGGCGGCGACAGACCGAGATCCCGCTGTGAGCGAGTCCCAGATCGACGCAGTCGCCAGGCGCTTGATAACGGCCTGGCGTACCGGCAAGCGCCAGCCGCTGGCCGACCTCGACTTGCCGGACAGCGCTGCGGCGTACGCGGTGCAACGGCAGGTCAGCGCGGCGCTGGGGTGGTTCGACGGCGTTCGCCCGAGCGCCTGGAAACTCGGTGGCGCTCCGGGCGGAATGATCAGCGCGGCGGCAGTCCCGGCTGCCGCGATTCACCCATCGGGCTGGCAGGTACCGCCCGGTTACGCCACAGCGCTCGGCATCGAGGGCGAGCTGGTGATCCGTCTCGGACGAGACCTGACCGACACGCCGGATCACGGTGAAATACTCGCTTCGATCGACGCCTGGTTGCCCGCTATCGAACTCTGCGACAGCCGTCTGGAGAACGGCGCAAGCGCCAACGCCCTGCTTCGGCTTGCCGACCAGCAACTCAACCGCGCCCTTGTCCTCGGCGATCCGATGCCGCTGCCAGACCGACCGCAATGGTCGCGCCAGACGGTGACCCTGCACGTCGATGGCGACGAACGCTTCAAGGCCACTGGATCGCATCCGTTTGTCGATCCATTGTCCTCCGTGCCCTGGCTGGCACGCCACGCCGCCGCACAAGGCACGCCCCTGCGCGCCGGTGACCTGATCGCCACAGGCAGTTGGTCGGGCATCTACTGGGCGCGCGCAGGCCAGACCATCACCTTCACGCTGGATGGATCGGGATCGGCCAGCGTAACGGTCTGAGCCTGCAAGTGGTGCGCGCGTTAGCGGCATCGGGGTCGTTCCGTCAAACACGCGCACGTGCAAGGCGGTGCCGGCCGGGCGTCGGTCCCGCTACGCCTGGTCCGATTCCTCGGCATTTGGCTCGAACCTCTGCGTTCGACCGGGTTCAGTTTAAGAGCAATCAACGCTACAGCGATGACAACGCTGGGCTGAGCTTGAACGTACCCCGCGTGCAGTGTCACGCGCCGAACGAGGAGACCACCTTTTGCAAAAGCACCCGGGACGCCAGGAGACTCATGCAGACGAGCGACCGTCCTGTTGCAATCGACAAAGCACGATAAGAGGGTTCGACATCGATTTCTATGACGGATCGAATGCTCAACTCATCGACCACATCATCGAGGCGAGCGAGCGCACCTTCAGCTATATCGTCACCCCGAACGTCAACCATGTGGTTCAGCTCGAGGATGACCCCGAACTTCGCCGCGCCTACGCCGACGCCAGCCACAGGATTTGCGACAGCCAGGTGTTGAAACGCCTGATGACGCTGCTGCGCACCCCGGTTCCCGAGGTCATTCCCGGCAGCAGCCTGACCGGCGAGCTGATGTGCGTCGCCGAGGCGAAGAGCTGGCGAGTGACGGTGATTGGCAGCGACGCGTCGCAGATACGAACGATGCGCCAGCTATACCCGAATGTAACCTTCTCTCATTACAACCCACCCATGGGATTCTTCGACCACCCGCAGGCCGTTCAGGCATGCCTGGACTTCGTCATCCGACACCCCGCCGAACTCGTGGTGCTTGCCGTGGGTTGCCCGCGCCAGGAAATCCTCGGGCGGTTGATCCGGGCCGATGGTCGAGCACGAGGGGTCGGACTCTGCGTCGGTGCATCCATCGACTTCCTCTCCGGCAAGGTCAGACGTGCGCCGAGATGGATGCAGCGCATGTCGCTCGAATGGCTGCATCGTATGTGCACCGAGCCGCGACGGCTGGCCAAGCGCTACGCCACCGATGCGGTACGCATGATCCCCATCGTGTACCGGCAGTTTCGCTGACGGGCAGCGCGCGGCGGTCGTCGATCTTCCCTGCCTCGCGATTCAGCGTCTTATGGAGCGACCGGTTCCACCTCAGCCGCGCGTTCCCATGCGCTCCGCTCCGTGTTTCCCGGTGCCCGGCACGGTGACCTGCCCGGCTGCCAGCTGCCGTACAGCCAGCCACGCCAGATCGCGTGCCCAGCCGTTGAGCTGCGCCGCCTCGTGCGCTTCGTCGTGCAGCGACAGGGCATCGAGCAGGCGAAGCAGTTGGCGCACGCCGGCATGGACGCCCCGGGCCGCGCCTGCACCGAGCGCATGGACGAACAAGTGCTCGTACTCGCCTTCGTAGCGGATGATCTCGGCCTGCCGTTGCGCGGCGAGGTGGCGGCGTTCACCCGTCGCCAGGGCGAACCAGCACGGATGGTCACGGCGAAACCTGAGATGGTGGCGCACCAGCGCCTCCAGAGCGCCCCCGTGCGGCGCGTGATGCAGCTCGGTGCGGGCGCCCTCGACCAAGGCTTCGTAACCGTCCTCGATGAGTTCCTGAAGCAGGCTGTCCTTGCCGTCGAAATGGGCATATAGCGAGCCCGGAAGCATGCCGACTTCGCTTGCCAGCTGACGCAGGCTGAGCCGGTGAAATCCATGGTCGGCGAACAACCGCTCGGCCGCTTGCTTGAGCCGTTCTCGAGGCGCTGCGTACTCCAGACGATCAACGCGATCACTCACCCAAACGTACCGATCCATGGCGTGTCAGGCCGTCGCGGCGCTGTCGAGGATGCGTCTGGCACGGGTGATCACCGGCAGGTCGATGAGTTTGCCGTGCAGGCTGATGGCGCCGACGCCCTCGTGCGCCTCGACAACTGCCATGACCTCATGCGCCCAAGCCACCTCCTCCGACGTCGGCAGGAACCCCTGGTTGATCGGCTGGACCTGCCGCGGATGCACGCAAAGCTTGCCACCAAACCCCATGCGCCGCGCGTCGAGCACATCGGTTTCAAGCCGCGCGACATCGTCGAGCTGTACCGTCACGCCGTCCACTGGCGCGCCGATACGGGCCATCGCCGAGGCGAGGACCAGCCGTGAACGGGCGTACAGCAGTTCGCGGCCATCCCCTACGATGCCGGTATCGAGTTGGAAATCCACCGAGCCGAACGCCAGCCGCTCCACCTTCGGCGCGCCCGCCAGCTCGCCCGCATGCCAGATACCGCGTGCGGTCTCGACGATAGGCAGTATGCGCAACGGGTCGCGCAGACGTTCGGCCAACTGGCGCAGCTGCCCGGCGGTTTCCGCCTTCGGCAGCGAGACACCCAGCAGACCCGGTGCGTCGAACAGGCTGCAATCGTCTTCGAACCAGGGCGTTTCGGTAGCGTTCAGGCGTACCCATGCACGACCGCCCTGGGCAAGCCAGTCGCGCACGGCTTCACGCGCCGAGTCCTTACCCTCGGGCGCGACCGCATCCTCGAGATCGAGGATCACGGCGTCAGCGCCGCTGGCGCAGGCTTTTTCGAAGCGTTCCGGACGATCGCCGGGTACGAACAAGTAGGACCGTGCGAGCATGATTCCTCCGTTGGGGCGAGTCCCGGCTCAGAGCGAGCCGGTTACAGGCGCTGGCCGTCGAGCGAAATGACCCAGTAGCAGGCCGATCGCCAGCAACAACACAGCGAAGGTGGCATAGCCGCTGGCCAGCGAACCACTCGCCTCGGCGATCAGCGCGAACACGGGCGGGCCGGCAACCACGCCGAAGTAGGTGAAAAACAGCGTGCCACCTGTGTACAGCCCGGCCGTGCCAGGCGGCGCCAGACGGGCGACTTCCGCGAGATAAACGCCGTTCCAGCCGATCGCCGTGGCGCCGAACAGCGCGCTGA
Organism: Stutzerimonas stutzeri; assembly: GCF_009789555.1. Classification (NCBI taxonomy): domain Bacteria; kingdom Pseudomonadati; phylum Pseudomonadota; class Gammaproteobacteria; order Pseudomonadales; family Pseudomonadaceae; genus Stutzerimonas; species Stutzerimonas stutzeri. Next base: position 2,830,490 of record NZ_CP046902.1, on the reverse strand, counting down.
CCAGCATCACCACCGCCAATGGCCAATCCGCGTCGAACGCAGCGGTCAAGCCCGCCGCCAGGCCCATCGCCAGCGCCAGCAGCGGCAGCAGTCGCCTGGGTGCCAGCCAGCGATCGGCGATCCAGCCCCAGAACAAGCGGCCCACCATACCGGCGCCCTGGGTAATGGCCAGCACCAGGCCGGCGGTGGTCAGCGGCAAGCCATACTCGTGGGTCAGGTAGGTGACCAGATAGGTGGTCAGGCACAGCTGCATGGCGCCGAAGCAGAACGAGCACAGCGCCAGGTCGCGAATCGGTCGGTGCTGGAATACCCGTACCAGTGGCCGCAAGGGGTCGCGAGGGCCTGCATGCCCGGGCTGACGGTCATCGTCCAGTGCGGCGCGGAAAGGTTGGGCAATGATCATCATCGTGGCGCAGGCCAGCGCCACCGCGATCGCGGCGCCCTGCCAGCTCACCGTGGCCACCAGACTCGGCACCATGACCCCGGCGAGCACGCCGCCCAGTGGCACGCCGGTCTGCTTCAACGAAAACATGAAGCCCATCAGGTGCGCCGGCGTGGTACGCGCCAGGATATGCGAACTCGCGGGCGTGACCGGCCCGTAGCCGGCGCCGATGAGCAAGGCGCTCAAGGCCATCCCGGTGAGCGTGCCGCTGGCCGCGCACAGCAGGCCGGCCGTGCACAGCAGCAGGCAGACCTGGCTGATCCGGATGGCGCCAAAACGGACGACCCAGCCCCCGCTGAGCAGGCTGGTCACCATCGCACTGAGGTAGATCAGGGCGACATAGACGCCCACCAGCGCGACCGGACCGGCCAGCTCCCGAGCCGCAGCCGGCGCGAGTACCGGTACGGTAAACGACGCCATCGACGCCAGCGCCTGAATCGCCAGGGTGACCATCAGCGGAAAAAAGCCTCTGCCCATCAGGACGCTCCCTGAAAACGCAGATGCTGAGTCATCGAATAGCTGAAGCGAGAGCCCGGATGCAGGCTGATCGCGACTTCGAGCAGCTCCTGGTTGGCGCCGAAATACTTGCGTATGACCTGCAGCCCGGCCTCGCCCGGTTCGACATCCAGCAACCGCGCGTCGGCTTCGCCGATGTTGACCGCGCTGAGGTGCTGGCTTACCTCGACGACCTGGACGCCGTATCGGCGCTCGATCAGTGCGTAGATCGGCTGCGTCCCGTCGCCGAGATCGTCGGCGATGCCGCGATAGGCACGATTGATATACACGTCCGAACGCGCCAGCGGCTCGGTGTCGCCCTCGCGATGACGCAACCCCCTGACATGCAGCCAGATCTGTCCGGGTTTTGCCTCCAGCAACTCGGCAAGGGCATCGTCGAGCGTCACGTCCCCGATCGCGTCGATCTCCAGGCGCACGTCGCGCACATACTGATGCAGGTCGGCGATGCCCTCGCTCGCCTGCACGTAACGAGAGGCCACTTCCGTGGCCTTCACCCGCGTACCGACGCCCTGCTGGCGGCTGATCAGACCCAACTCACTCAAGCGACGGATCGCCTCCCGCACCGTATGCCGGCTCACGCTGAACTGCTGACACAGCTCATGTTCGGTCGGCAACAGGCTGCCCAGTGGATAGCGCCCCGCCTTGATGTCGTCGATCAACGCCTGGGCGAGAACGAGATAGCGCGGTTGCCCACCGGACAGCAGGGATGGCAGACCCTGGCTCATATCATTTGACTCCTGTAAAAGATTCGAGGCGCCCCTTCGCACGCGCCAACTCCACAAGCAATGCCTCGGTGTCGGCGCCGAGCCGGGGCGCGGGTTCGCTCGGTAGCGTCTCGCCGGGACAGCGAATCGGACAAGCCACGGTCTGGACCGGGCCACGGGCCGGGTGCTGCATCTCGACGATCAACCCCTGCTCCCTGGCAAACGAACTGTCCAGCGCCTGGGCAACGTCATTGACCGGCGCCGCCGGCACCTGCCCCCCGAAGCGCTCCAGCCACTGTTCGGTGCTGGCGGTCATCAGGACGGCATCGAGCTCCTCGGTCAGCCGCTCGCGGTTCTGCAATCGCGCCTTGAAGTTGCAATAGCGGGGGTCGGTCGTCCATTCCGGCTTGCCGATCAGGTTCGCCAGCACCGCCCAGAACTTCTCCTTGTTGCACATCAGGAAAATCCAGCCGTCCGCTGTACGGTAGAGCTGGCTGGGCGTCAGCGAAGGGTGTGCCGAGCGAGGCGCACGCTCGGTCATCACGCCCTCGTTGAGGTACCAGGTGGCCAGGTAGCTGAGGTTGTGCATCGCGACATCATAAAGGCTTACGTCGATATCGCGCCCTATCCCGGTGGCGCGGGCGCCGACCAGCGCCGATACCAGCGCCAGCGCCGCCGTGGTTCCGGTCATCATATCGATGATCGAAATACCGAAGCGCGCCGGCGGACCGTCGGGCTCGCCCGTGAGCGACAGGTAGCCGGCTTCGGCCTGCATCAGGTAATCGTAGCCCGGCCATGCCTTGCGCGAGCCCTCACGGCCATAGGCCGACAGGTGCGCGCAGACCAGCTTTGGGTTGTGCGCTTTCAACTGTTCGTAAGTCAGCCCAAGCTTGACCGGAAGGTCGCCGCGCAGGTTGTCGAACAATGCGTCGGCCCCCTTGATCAGGTCGACCAGCACGCCCTTGTCGTGCGGGTTTTTCAGGTCCAGCGTGATGCTCTTCTTGTTGCGATTGAACGACTGATAGAAATGGCTATCGCCTGGTTCGAAAAAGTAGGGACCGACACTGCGCCCGACCTCTCCGCCTTCCGCCGGGTTTTCCACCTTGATGACCTCTGCGCCGAGGTCGGCCAGATGCTGGGTGCCGAACGGACCGGCGCCGTACTGTTCGACGGCGACGATGCGCACGCCTTCGAGTGGCAACGTCATACCGGGCTCCTCTGGATCAGTTGCTTGGCGATGATGATGCGCTGCATTTCGTTGGTCCCCTCACCGATGGTCAGTAGCGGCGCGTCGCGGTAGAGCCGCTCGACGTTGTACTCCTTGGAGTAGCCATAGCCGCCATGGATACGCAGGGCGTCCGTGGCGTTGCGCAATGCGGCCTCGGTCGCGAAGTACTTGGCCATGCCGGCTTCCATGTCGCAGCGCTCCCCCTTGTCGAAGGCATGCGCAGCCGACTCCACCAACAGGCGCGAGGCCTCGACCCGCGTGGCCATTTCGCCCAGCATCAGCTGAATCGCCTGGTGCTCGCAGATCGGTTTTCCGAACGTCTTGCGGATCTGGGCGTAGCCGGACGACTCGTCGAGCGCGGCACGCGCCACGCCGACCCCTCGTGCAGCCACATTGATGCGCCCCAGCTCCAGGCCGGACAGCACATGCTTGAGGCCGACGCCTTCTACCCCACCGATCAGTCGATCGACCGGCACCCGGTAGTCTTCGAACACCAGTTCGCAGGTATCGATGCCGCGGTAGCCGAGTTTCTCCAGCTTGCGCGCCACCTTGAAGCCCGGACCCTTCTCGGCGATCAGCAGGCTCATCCCCTTGTGCCGGGGCTCGGCGCTGGGATCGGTCTTGACCAGCAGTGCCAGGCAGTTGCCGTGCAGGCTGTTGGTGATCCAGGTCTTTGCGCCGTTGACCACATAATGATCGCCGTCGCGACGGGCAACGGTGCGGATGGCCTGTAGGTCGGTCCCGGCGTCCGGCTCGGTAAGCCCAACGCCCCCTCTCAGCTCGCCGCTGGCCATGCGTGGCAGAAACTGATCCTTTTGCGCATCGGTGCCATGCCGCTGAATGGCCGACGCCATGATCAGGTGCGAATTGATGATGCCCGACAGCGACATCCAGGTGTGCGAGATGCGCTCGACGACCTTGGCATAGGTCGCCGTGCTCAGTCCGAGCCCACCGTACTCGGGCGCGATGATGCAGCCGAAGAGCCCCAGCTCCTTCATCTTTTCGACAATCTCGTGCGGGTAGATGTCGTCGTGTTCGAGCGCATGGACGTGCGGCTTGACTTCGGTTTCGAGGAAACGGTCCAGGGCGTCGAGGATCATGCCTTCTTGTTCGTTATAGTCGTTCATCGGTCTATTCCTTGAAAGTCAGGCGCGGGCCGCCAAGGCGCTGGAGACAGCCTTGGCCGACACGGCGTTATCGAGGGTGAGTACGGCTTGCAGGACCTCTTCGGCACGCGCGCTGGACGCGACCAGGGCAAGGTTTTCGCGAAACTTCTCGACGATGTCCCCGTTGGCCAGCGGACGATCGCAACCGCCTCGGTTGATCGCCTCGCGATGGCGCAGCACGGTTCCGTCGCGAAGGGTGACGATCACCTCCCCGGTGTAGTGGCGCGGGAAGGTCGAATCCGGGTCGGCTGCATACTCGACCAGGTTGGCGACGCGCAGCACCTCCTTGTCGCCAATGGCGGCCGGGTCGATCTCCGACAGCCCGAAGCGTCCACGTACCAGGCCGCTGGCCACCGCGTAGGGAATGCTGAACTGTGCGTCGTAGGTGTTCTGGGGTTGGCGCTTGTACTGCTCGGGCTCGCATACCGTCTTGATTACACCGGCAGGTACCAGCGCCTTAATGTGGGCGATCTGCTGCAGATCGAAGCCCGGCTGCTGGCCGATCAGCACGGCCGCGTCGGCGCAGGCGTGGGTGAAGTGGCACGCCGGCAACGGCTTGACCGAGACGTTATCGATCTCCCAGTGCCGGCCCAGACCTTCGGTGGCAAGGGCGTAATCACAGGCCTCTTCAAGCGGGCCGAGATGGCTCTTGAACAGCCCGAAACGGCCTTCGTAAACCGCCTTCGGGCCGATGAAGCCGTGCCGCGCGAGCGTTGCCGACGTGACGCCAGCCACACCCGCCCAGCCCGGATGCATCCGCTTGGTCCAGGCGCCGTCCTGGAGGAACTCCATGCTGCCGCTGGCCGTGCTCAGGGCAATGCCCTGGGCCATTGCCAGCTGCGCGGCGTTATGGCCCTGGAGCCGGCCGGCAATCAGGGCGCACGCGAAGGCGCCGACCAGTCCGGTCGGATGAAAACCGACCTGGTGAAAGCCTCCCTTGGCCACCGAACCGAGACGAGTGGCCACTTCCATTCCCAGTACGTAGGCGGTCAGCAGTTCGCGGCCACTGATGCCCAGGTGGGCGGCTACCCCCAGCGCGGTGGGCAGGCAACTGGCGGTGGCGTGAATGATGCCTGGGCCGTGGGTATCGTCGAAATCCAGACCGTGGACGAGGATGCCGTTCATCAGTACGGCGTCGCGCAGGCTCAGCTTCGCCGACAGGCCGATCACGTCACTGTCGCCCTGCCCCAGTTCGGTGACCGCGGCCAGCGAACGGTGCGCGAAATCGTAGTGGGTCGAGGCGTACGCGATGCCAATGCCATCGAGCATCAAGTGCTTGGCCCGTTCGCGTATGTCGGTGGGGATGTCCTCGTACCGCAGCGTGGCGGCGAATTCAGCCAGCGTACCGGCGATGAGTTGCGTTGCGTTGGTTGTATCGAGTGCGATGTTCATTTCACTTTCCTCAGCTGATCAGCGCGAGCGAGATGGCAGGAACGAAGGTGATCAGCGCCAAGCCGACCAACCGGACCAGATAGAAGGGCAAGACGCCACGCGCAACCTCATGCACCGGCTGCTTGGTGATGCCACTCATGACGAAGAGGTTGAGGCCGATGGGGGGCGTCAGCGTGGCGATTTCCACGTTGGCCACCATGATCACGGCGAAGTGCATGGGGTTGATTCCAAGGTGCGTCGCCACGGGAAACAACAGCGGCGCGGTCAGCACGATCATCGCCACCCCGTCGAGGAACATGCCGAGCACCAGCAGCAGCAGGTTGGCCAGCAGCAGGAACTGCCAGGGCTGGATGTCCATCTCGGTGATGAAGGACACCAGGCTGGCGGACACCCCCATGCGTGCCAGAGCGAAGCCGACCAGGCTGCCACCCATGACCACCGCGAAGATCATGCTGGTCTGCAGCAAGGAGTCCTTGGCCACGCTCCAGGCGCCGCCTAGCGTGACGCTGCGGTACACCAGCAGACAGAGAATCGCGGCGTAGGCGGCTGCGAACGCAGACACCTCCGTGGGCGTCAGGTAACCGGTGTAGATACTGCCGAGAATCAGCACGGGCATCAGCAAGGCGGCCCCGGCGCCCGGCAGCTTGCGTGAGAACGCGCCCCAGTCAGCCTTCTGCACCACTCCGCCGTAGCCGCCGCGACGCGAAAAGATCATTACCGCGATCATCAGCAACGAGGCCTCCATCAGTCCGGGCAGCACGCCGGCGATGAACAGCTGATCGACCGGCAGACCGACAATCGAGCCGATCAGAATGAAACCCAGCGAAGGCGGGATCATCAGCCCGAGGGTGCCACCGACCGCGACGATCGCAGCGGAAAAACGCCGCGGGTAATTCTCGCGGTCGAGGCCGCCTACGGTCGACGCACCGATTGCCGCTGCCGAGCCGACGCTGGACCCGGATACCGCAGCGAAGAACACACTGGCGATCATGGCGGTCAGCGCCAGGCCGCCGCGTATCGCACGCACCACGCTGCCGACCAACTGGATCAGCAACTCGGCGATGTTGCCCTTCATCATCAGATTGCCGGCGAGCACAAACATCGGGATCGCCATCAATGGGTAGCTGTTGACCGATTTGAAGGCGGTCTGGGCGATCACCGTGGTCGGGACGCCAGCGGCGAACAGGATCAGACCGGTGGTGACCAGCCCGAGCGCCACCGCCACATGGGTGCCAATGGCCAGGAACAGCAGCATCGTCACCAGAGCAAGAACTATCAGCATGACGCTCTCCTAGAGGGGTGATCCCTCGACCTTGTCCGAGGTGGCGAATGGGTCCTCGCCGCGCCACGCGCGTACCAGGCAGCCGATGTAGTAGGCCAGGTAGAGCAGCGCGCCCAGCGGCATGATGAGGAACAGCAGCCACACCGGCAGATCGAGGTTCGACTCGGTCATCATTCCCATCGTGTAATACCGGTGGACCTGCGGCAGCGAGGCGTAAAACAGCAGGCTGCAGAAGGCGATCCCAACCAGGCTGGCGAGAAGGTGGCAGGTCTTGCGCAACCGCGGCCCCAGGTGGTCGACCAACAGCTCGGTGCGAATATGGTGCCCCGCCCGACCGGTCACCCCGAGGGTCAGGAAGAACGCCCAGACCATCAGATAGCGCACGCTTTCCTCGGCCCAGAACCAGCTGAGGTCGAGCACGGCCCGCGACAACCCTTCGAACAGCATGACGGCGATGGACACCAGGAACAGACAGGTCGCGACGTTGTGCAACAAGCGGCCTCCGGTGAGGCCCCATCCCGCGCCGCCCGGTCGTGTCAGGACGGGCTGGGAGTCGGCCGGCGGCGCCTTTTTGGCCGGCATGTAATCAATCCCCATTGCCACACCTCTGCGCCAGCTCGTTCATCTTCGGCTGAACGTCCGGGTAGGCCTCGGCAAAACGCTCGATATTGGCCGCCGACAATTGCCGCCACTTCTGGATGTCGTCCGCCGAGGCGGTATTGAACTCGGCTCCGCCTGCCACCATCTTGTCGATCAGCGCCTGGTCCTCGACAGCCACTTCCTGCCACTGGCGCGGAACGATCTCCTCGAGCGCCTGGTTGATCGCCGTCTGCTGTTGCTCCGGCAGTCCGTCGAACCAGCCCTTGTCGACCACTACCGCGTAGGTACTCATGGACAGGTTGGGCACGTGGTAGGCGTATTTGCCGGTCGAACCGATCATTTCCGCCCAACCCGCCGCCGAGGTGAAGACACCGTCGATCGCGCCCTGCCCCAGTGCCGTGCTCATCTCCGAAGCAGCCATCGACACGGGACTTGCATTGACGCTGCGGATCGTATCGAGGAACACCTTGCCGCCAGTGACACGTATCTTGCTGCCCTTGAGGTCCTCGAGCGTCTGCACGTTGCGGTCGGCAAAGATGAAGAACAGATCGGCGGTACGCAGCAACCCGAGGATCTTGAGTTGGCGGGGCTCGACGTAGGAGGACAACAACTCCGTTACGCCCTTGGCGTAGCACTGGTTGGCCATACGCTCGGCGTCGAGGGCGAACGGGAGGTTGATGACGCCGACCCGTGGGTCGATGGACTCCACGCGCACCGATACCGGCCAGACCATGTGCACGGCGCCGGTACCGAGCGCGGCGAGCGCATCCTGATCGTTATACAACTGGCCCGCGGGGAAAATCTTGACGTCGATTTCTCCGTCGGTCCCGTTGCCCACCGCCTCGGCGAACTCCTTCATGTAACGGGTTTTCCAGTGGCCGGCCGCGACTTCGCTCGGCAAGACCAGTTCATCGGCGAACAGATGCGCGGGTAGCAACGACAGGGAGCAACATGCGACCGCGGCCGCGATAGTGCGCTTGAGCTTCATCAGAGGTATCTCCTCGAAATTGTTTTTGTTGAGGATGGTTCGTGTAGCTACAGCGTTTTGCTTGCCTGGGCGGCGACGGCCGCCGGCCAGTGGCGGGCTCAGTAATTGGCCGCCTCGTCGAGGGTGTTGCCCTCACGTTTCTGGATAAGTGCCGTACGGTCGAAGATCATGAACACGGTGCCGTCGGCCTTTTTGCCCACGGTGCGCACCTTGACGATGCCCTGGTTCGGACGCGAGCTGGACTCGCGCTTGTCGAGCACTTCGGATTCGGCATAGATGGTGTCGCCCGCGAAGACCGGCGCGGTGAGCTTGATGTCTGTCCAGCCGAGGTTCGCGATCGCCTTGCCACTGACATCGGCGACCGTCATGCCCAGCACGATTGCCACTGTCAGGCCGCTGTTGATCAAGAGTTTCCCGAACTCACTGTTGGCGGCGTAAGCCGCATCGCAATGCATCGGGTGGTAATTCATGGTCATCAGCGAGAAATGAATGTTGTCCGCGTCGGTCAGTGTCCGCCCCGGGCGATGCTCGTAGACATCGCCTATCTGGAATTCCTCGAAATACCGGCCGATCTGGCCACGATAACGGTTCTCGCCCACTTGCTTGACGCCCATGCGGCTCTCCTTCTTGTTGTACCACTTGTTCGGATGTCATGTTGTCCGGACAAACTATGGTAACGAACCGAAGAACCGTCAAGGCGAAAATTCAAACGGAAGTTTCAATGCCCAGCCATACGCTGGCGGGCACGCGAAATTACCCCACTGAATGGCGGCAATCAGCGGGGCTGGCCTCTTTGCGCAGCGGACTGACACCTGCCTGCTCGCCGCCTGCGACAGGACGGCGACGGCACGGACGCCGGCACAGTCGGCTTCGTCCTAGAACAGCCCCAGCTGCTCGTCGATCAGGCCACTGAAGCTGTCGCCCACGAATGGCAGGATGGCATCGGCGATCGGCTGCAGTTGGCGCGTCACGTAATGGTCGTAGTCGATGGGCGCGCGTCGTGCTTCCAGCGGCTCCGGGCCCGCCACGGTCATCAGGTAGCGAATCCAGCCACCATTCTGATACTGCCGTTGCCGGCCTTGTTGCTGGTTGTAATCGTCGGCGATTCTCGCGGCACGCACGTGTGGCGGCACGTTGCGTTCGTAGTCATCCAGCCGTCGGCGCAACCGCTTGCGCAGAATCAGCAGGTCATCCAGCTCACCGGCCAACGTGCGGCGTACGTAGTCGCGCACATAGTCCTGGTACGGCTCGCGGCTGAAAATGCGGCGGTACAGCTCCTGCTGGAACTGCTGGGCCAGCGGCGACCAGTCGGTACGGACCGTTTCCAGGCCCTTGAAAACGAGCCCATCGCTGCCGTCGGGGCGCGTCACGAGCCCGGCGTAGCGCTTCTTGCTGCCCTCCTCGGCGCCGCGGATGGTGGGCATCAGGAAGCGCTTGAAGTGGCTTTCGAACTGCAATTCCAGTGCACTTTGCAAACCGAACTCGCGCTGCAGGTGATCGCGCCACCACGCATTGATCTGCTCGACCAGCGTCCTGCCGATACGCGCCGCCTCCTCATCGCTATGCGCCCGGTTGAGCCAGACGAACGTGGAGTCGGTGTCGCCATAAATGACGCTGTAGCCCTCAGCCTCGATCAGCTCACGGGTACGCCGCATGATCTCGTGGCCGCGCAAGGTGATGGACGAGGCCAGGCGCGGGTCGAAGAAGCGGCAGCCGCTTGAGCCGAGGACGCCGTAGAAAGCGTTCATGATGATTTTCAGTGCCTGCGACAGTGGCTTGTTGCCGTCGCGCTTGGCCGCTTCGCGCCCCTGCCAGACGCGCTCGACAATGGCCGGCAGGCAATGATGGTCGCGGGAAAACCGGGCGCCACGAAAGCCGGGCACCGACTCGCTGTCACCCGGTTCGCGCATGCCTTCCACCAGCCCTACCGGATCGATGAGAAAGGTGCGGATGATCGACGGATAAAGGCTCTTGTAGTCCAGTACCAGCACCGACTCGTACAGCCCCGGCTGCGAGTTCATCACGAAACCACCAGGGCTCGCCTCGGGGGGGCGCTCACCGAGGTTGGGCGCGACGAAGCCCCGGCGGTGCATCAGCGGGATATACAGGTGTTCGAAAGCGGCCACCGAACCCCCGCTGCGGTCAGCGGGCAAGCCGGTGACCGTGGCACGCTCGAGCAGGAAGGTCAGCAGTTCGGTCCTGTCGAAGATCCGCGTGACCAGTTCGCAGTCCTTGAGGTTGTAGCGCGCCAGGGCCGGCTTGTCCTCGGCGAACATGCGGTTGATCTCGTCCATGCGCTGATAGGGCGTGTCGATCGCCTTGCCCTCACCGAGTAACGTCTGCGCGACGTTTTCCAGGCTGAACGAGGGGAAGCTCCAGGTGGCCGAGCGCAGCGCCTCGATACCGTCGATGATCAGCCGCCCTGCGGCCGCTGCGAAAAAGTGTTGGCTGCGGCTGCCATGTTCGCGCCAGGCCATCTCCTCGCCGCCGCGCCCGAGGCGCAGCGGCACCTGGTAGCGTTGGGCCTGTTCGCGCAACACGCGCAGGTCGAACTGGACCAGGTTCCAGCCGATGATCGCATCCGGGTCATGGCGCGCCAGCCACTCGTTCAAACGCTCGATCAGTTGCCTGCGGCTGTCGCAATAGTCCAGCTGGAAGTCCACTGCACTGGCATCGCCGTTGGCCGGCCCGAGCATGTAGACCTGACGCTCGCCGCAGCCTTGCAGCGCAATGGAATACAGCTCCCCGCGCAGGGTGGTTTCGATATCCAGCGAGACCAGTTTGAGCCGGGGCCGGTAGCTCGGCGCGGGCTTGAGCTGGGCCTGGACGAGCACGCCCTGCGCATCCGCCGTACCGGTAAAGCTGACCGGCGCGGTGATGAAGCGCTCCATCAGATAACGCTCCGGCGGACGGATATCGCCTTCATAGACATCCAGCCCGGCGGCCCGCAGGCGCTTTTCCAGATTCATCAACTGACGGTGCTGCCTGCAATACAGGCCGAGCACCGGCCGATGACGAAAATCGGCCAGGGCCAACGGTCGAAGTTCGACGTCGCGCTCGCCGCGGAGTAGCCGTTCGACCTCGCGTTGCTGCACCGCTGGGACGAACGCAACCGAGGGTTGATACGGCACGCGTAGCCGCTGCGGACCGGCATCGGTCGCCAGCCAGAACTCGACCTCGGTGCCGGCTGCCGTGTCGCGCCAGTGCCGGGTCAGGACAAAGCCCTGCTGTACATCCACCGTCGCCCATCCTCATCTCTACGAGGAGCTCATTGTACGTGGCGACGGTGGGTATGGTCCGATAAACACGCCATCCAGTCATACGATGACAAGCGCCTACCCAACCTTCAGCCAGGCGACATAACCCTGAGACACGCTTTGACAAGCGGCAATTGCCTATCAATACTCTGCCATGTTGTACGACAACTAAAATAACAACGGGGTAATTGAATGTCCCTTTCGCACGCTCCACCACCGAAGCACCGGCGCCGCCGCGTCACCTACAGCCTGCTTCGACTGTCCCGCTGACCCCTAGCCTTCGCGACCGCCATCACGGGCGGAACGGATTCACTCACCCTCGAAATAACCAGGACGCATCGCCATGACTGATAAAACCGAGCTTTCTTCCTCCGATCCGGACAGCGCCCGCCGCACCTTTCTGCGAAATTCGCTGATGGTGTCTGCCGGCATCGCTTCGATGAGCAGCCTGGGCCTGTCCCGTCTCGCCGTGGCCGAACCGCTGAGCCAACGCTACCCGGATGAGCACGTGGAGATTCTCGATGAGAGCTTCGCGAAGTACCGGCTGTTCAATGCAAGCGTCGAGAAGATCGCTGGCGGCATGCGCTGGGCCGAGGGGCCGGTCTGGATAGGCGACGGCCGTTACCTGCTGGTCAGCGATATTCCGGAAAACCGCATCATGCGCTGGGACGAGATTACCGGCTCGTTCGACGTCTATCGTCATCAGTCGAACCATTCCAACGGCCTCGGCCGCGACCTTCAAGGTCGGCTGTTGGTCTGCGAGGGCTCGACCACCCACGACCTGGGCCGTCGCATCACCCGCACCGAGCCGGATGGCAGCATCACCGTTCTGGCCGACCGTTTCGAAGGCAAGCGTTTCAATTCGCCCAACGACATTGCCGTCAGGCGAGACGGCTCGATCTGGTTCACCGACCCGCCCTTCCAGACCGCCAACTATTACGAGGGTCACAAGATCGAGACGCAACTGTCCGACGGCGTCTACCGCATCGATGACCAGACCGGTGCCGTGACCCGCGTGATCGAATCGATCGCCGGCCCCAACGGCTTGTGCTTCTCGCCTGATCAGAAGACCTTGTATGTCGTCGAAGGCAGGGCAAAGCCCAATCGGTTGGTCTGGGCCTATCCGGTCAATGACGACGGCAGCCTGGGCGTGCGCCGCCAGCACATCGAAGCGCCGACCCATGGCGCGCTGGACGGTATCAAATGCGATGAGGACGGAAACCTGTGGTGCGGCTGGGGCAGTTCCGGCTCACCGGACGCCGTGACCGCCGACCTCGACGGCGTGATGATCTTCAATCCACAGGGCCAGGCGATCGGCAGGATCAGGCTGCCGGAGCGTTGCGCCAACCTGTGCTTCGGTGGCAGCAAGGGCAACCGACTGTTCATGGCCAGCAGCCATTCGCTCTACGCGCTCTACGTCAACACTCGGGATGCGACCTTCGGCCAGCGCGCCTGATCCAGCACGGGCGGCGGTGGCCGAGCATCACGCCACGCCGCCATGCATCGGTTCAGGCCACCGAAGCGTCGTCGCCAAGGTGGATGACCCTTGCCGCACGCAGCATGCACCTGGCCATTTCGGGCGGTGAAAACTTGGTAAGGATGTCATTGGCGCCGGCTGCCTTGGCCTTGTCGGTGCTGATGGTGCTATCCAGCGAAGTGTGCAGCAGCACATAGATGGAGGCGTAATCGGGGTGGTTGCGCAGCGCCTGGGTGAATGAGTAGCCGTCCATTTCCGGCATCTCGATATCCGACACCACCACGTTGATCGCCTCGTAGCTGTTGTTCAGGCTGGCGAGTTTTTCGAATCCCTCGCGGGCACTGCGCACCGCATGGCAGGTGATGCCCATCTTGCTCAGCGCCGACACCGACATGTGGATCGCCACCTGGCTGTCATCGACGATCAGGGCACGCGTTTCGGTCAGCAGTTGCGCATCCTGATCATCGAGATAGGAAATGTCCGCGTCGCCCGGAACCGGCGCGATATTGTGAATGACCTTTTCCACGTCCAAAATCTGGATCAGCTCGCCGTCCACCTCGGCCGTGCCGGTAATGAACGAACTGTTGCGCGCGCCGTAGGGCGGCGGCAGGATTTTCGAGGACTGGATGTGCACGATCCTGACCACGGCCTGCACGTGCAAGCCCTGCTTCGAGCGGCTGATGTCAGTCACGATCAGACAACCGCCCCTGGGGTCCTGCAAGGGCGCCATGCCGATGGCCAGGCTCAGATCGATCACCGATAACGGTTGGCCGCGCAGCGTAGCGACGCCTCGCACATGTGGATGCGACTCGGGAAGCCGCGTCAACGAAGGCGTGGGTATGATTTCGCTGACTTTCAACAGGTTGATCGCCATCTGCTTGCCGCTGCGCAGCGTGAACAGCAGTAGCGATAAAGCGTCGGTGGCGGATGCGTTGTTCATGGTTAGTCCTGGGGGAAAAGCGGATCTCGTTGCGTCGATATCACCTCGTCAGAGCTTGTCGGCCGGCGCAGCGGAATCTTCAGTCGTCCGAACGCCTTTCGACCAATGGCCATTGCAGGTCAGCAACGCTCGAAAAGCGCAGCGATGCCCTGCCCGCCGCCGATACACAGGGTCACCAATGCATAGCGGCCCTGGATGCGTTGAAGCTCGTGGATCGCCTTGACGCTGATGATCGCGCCGGTCGCGCCCACCGGGTGTCCGAGTGATATGCCGGAGCCATTGGGATTGACCCGCGCCGGGTCCATGTCGAGTTCCTGCATCACGGCGCAGGCCTGGGCGGCAAAGGCTTCGTTGGCCTCGATCACATCGATCTGCTCGAGCCGAATGCCAGTCCGCTCGAGCAGCTGGCGCACCGCTGGCACCGGTCCGATCCCCATGAGCGCAGGCTCGACGCCGGCATGGGCGTAACCGACCAGCCGTGCCATGGGCGTCAGACCCAGGGCCCGCGCCCGTCCGGCTTCGGCCAGTACCAGCGCCGCGGCGCCGTCGTTCAGACCGGAGGCGTTGCCCGCGGTCACGGTGCCGTTCTCCTTCTTGAACACCGGCTTCAGCGCCGCAAGCCGTTCGGCGGTCAGGTCCGCCCGCACGTGCTCGTCCGTGTCGAAAACGGTGGTGCCCTTGCGCCCGCCGGTCTCGACCGAAACGATCTGCTGGCGGAAATAACCGTTTTGCAGCGCGTGTGCGGCGCGCTGCTGGCTTTGCAGTGCCAGCGCATCCTGCCGTTCGCGGCTGATTCGGTAGCGCTCGGCCACGTTCTCGGCGGTTACGCCCATGTGGAACTTGCCCCAGGGATCGTGCAGCAGCGTGTTCATGTAGTCGACCGCCTGGCTGTCGCCCAGGCGCGCGCCCCAGCGCATGTTCGGCAAGATGAACGGACCGCGGCTCATGTTCTCGGCACCGCCTCCGATTGCCAGGTCGGCATCGCCTAGCAGGATCGACTGCGCCGCCGAGATCACTGCCTGCAGGCCGGAGCCGCACAGGCGGTTGACATTGAATGCCGGGGTCTGCACCGGTATGCCCGCATCCACGGCGGCAACCCGCGCCAGGTATCCGTCGCGAGGCTCGGTGGGTATCACGTTGCCCATGACCACGTGGCCCACCGCATCGGCTGGCGTGCCGGAGCGTTCCAGCGCCGCGCGGCAGACGGTGGTTGCCAGGGTGGACAGGTCGACGTCCTTCAGCGCGCCGCCAAAGGTGCCGATCGCGGTGCGGACGGCGCCGACGACGACGATTTCGCGTGCTGTCATGGTGGGTTCCCTTCTATCTGACCGGTTGACGCGCCGAGCGAATCGGCAGCGGATTGGCCGATCCTAACCGGATGGCTCGATAGAGCAACACGCCAACGCTGCACAGGCGCCCTGTTTTTTTGCAGAACGCACCGGTCACATCCTGGCTGCCGGTACTAAGGGTGCCGAGCGCGCTGTCGGCGCATCGCTCGCGATCAACGCCGCCTGGCCACGCGGCTTGCAGCTCGAAGAGGCAGTATTTCAGTCCTTGAACGGGAGTCGGCGGCCGTTCGCGCCAGCGGAGATCGCCCCCGGCCGATACACGTTCATCGCGCGCATCGCCTGGCTCGGGAACGATGGGCCGTGACCTCGGCCCAATCCAGACAACCCGAGGAGGTCCCGCAATGAGCAAGGCCGTCAAACCGGACGCCGAACAACCCTACTTCGATGCGCCGGCGCACATCCCCAGCGGCAGCGATCACCAGATCCCGCACAGTCACCGGTTGGTCTACCGCGACCACGATGTCATCGTGCACATTACCGGCTACGAATACGAAACCTTCGGCGAGACGCTTTGGGCGGTGGGAGCTGAAGTCGTGAAAGACCTCGAAATCATCGTCCCGGTGCGGGTCGACCAGGCCCGGCATTACGCCAGTTTCGACGAAGCGCTCGCGCGCGGCTGCGAGATGGGCAAAGCATTGGTCGACGCACTCTAAACACTGCCCGCTTGGCCGCGCGCAACCTTGATCGCGCCGGCATACCGATACCGCAGAAGGAACCACTCGATGACCGACGCAACCGTACGACACGACGAAAGCGCCCACCGCTACGTGCTGGAAATGGGCGGCGAGGCGCTCGGCTTCGCCGAATACCGAGACGATGGCGAACGCCAGGTCTTCACGCATACCGAGGTTGATCCGAGCCTGTCAGGCCAGGGCATGGGCAGCGTGCTGGTCCGAGCGGCGCTCGACGACGCCCGCCGACGCGGCAAGCGCGTGGTGCCGGTGTGCGGATTCGTTGCGGACTATGTGAAAAAACACCCGGACTGGAACGACATCCTCGACTCGCCGGCATAAAAAAGCGCGCGGACAGGCCCCATGGTCGCCTGCCAGCGGGTACGATGCGCGCCCCACCCCGGACGGACCGGCAATGAGTTGTACCAATCGCACGATCGATCGGCTGCGAAGACAGATTCCAGGCTTCGCCTGTGAGCCCGGCTGCCATGACTGCTGCGGGCCTGTGACAGCCTCCTCCGAAGAAATGGCCCGGCTGCCACGGCGCAGTGACGCGCAGCATGACGCCGCACTGGCACACTGGAATTGCGTGCATCTCGGCCCCGCAGGTTGTGAGGCCTATACCGAGCGCCCACTGATCTGCCGGCTGTTCGGCACCACTGCGAGCCTGCCCTGCCCCCGTGGCCGCGGCCCGGAGACGGCCACCCCGCCGGAAGTGGAGAAGCAGGTGCACCGGCTTATCGCCAGCACGCGCCAGGTATTGGTCTGAATCGGTTCATTCAAAGAGACAAGCACATGAGCGACGAATTGCAGATCGAAGACCTCGAACTCGGCTCAGGAAAGCCAGTCGTCAAGGGCGCCTTGATCACCACCCACTATCGCGGCCAGCTTGAAGACGGCACGGTCTTCGACTCCAGTCATGAGCGCGGCAGACCCTTCCAGTGCGTGATCGGTACAGGCCGCGTGATCAAGGGCTGGGACATCGGGCTGATGGGCATGAGGGTCGGCGGCAGGCGCAGACTCCACGTCCCGGCCCATCTGGCGTACGGCGAACGCCAGGTGGGCAAACACATCAGGCCGAATTCCGACCTGTACTTTGAAATCGAGTTGCTGGAGGTGCTGACGCGCGACGACTGACGACCACGGCGATTGCCGCGGCCGTCGATGCCCGGATCAGGCCGGCGTCGCCTGCGGACGAGACGGCACAGGCGTCGCCTGCGAACCCAGCGATTGCATGACCACGTCGCCGATCATGTCTGCGGTTATGGCGCTCAGGGTCCAGCCGAGGTGGCCGTGGCCCGTGTTGTAGAACACACACGGCGAGCTTCCACGCCCCACCTTGGGCATCATGTTGGGCATCATCGGCCGCAGCCCGGCCCAAGGCACGACGCTCTGGGTGCTGACGCCCGGGAAGCACTCGGCGACCCAATCCACCAGGGGGCGGATACGGTCGGCCCGGATGTCGCGGTTGTAGCCATTGAATTCAGCGGTGCCGGCAACGCGCAGCCGGTGATCGCCAAGGCGACTGGTGACCAGCTTGGTTTCATCGTCCAGCAGGCTTACGGTCGGCGCGGCGGCGCGGCTGGCTTCGTCATTGAGGTTGACGGTGATCGAATAGCCCTTGACCGGGTAGATGTTCACCCGATCGCCCAGCTGCACGGCCAATGCCCGGCTGGCGGTACCGGCGCACACCACGAGGCCATCGAATTCCAGGGTTTCATCGCCGCCCGGCGTGCCGAGAACGACGCTCGCCTGCTTGCCGTTGGTGGCGACACCTTTCACATCCTGGCCGTAGCGGCATTCGACCCCCAGACGGACCGCAGCCGCCGCGAGGCCGTTGGTGAACAGATGGATGTCGCCGGTGGAGTCGCACTCGGTGTAATAGCCACCGTAATACTGCCCCGCCAACGTCGGCTCGATTGCGCGCATTTCGTCCGGCGTTACAGCGCGGCGCGGCAGGCCGCCCAGGGCAAGCAATTCGGACACCTTGCCGGCGTGATCGAAGCCGGCCTTGTTCCGGTAGATGTGCAGGATGCCCGCCTTCTTCAGATCGAAGTCGATACCCTCTTCCTCGGCCCATGCGAACAGGTGCTCACGGGCGGCGATCGCCAGGCGCGCGGTCTCGATGGTGTTTTGACGGTAGTGCGGCATCGAGCCGATGAACTCGGCGAACCAGGACAGTTTGTGCCAACTGGGCTTGGGATTGACCAGCAGCGGCGCATCGCTTTTGAGCATCCACTTCAAGCCCTTGATGAGGGTTGACCAGTGGTTCCAGACCTCGGCGTTCGAGGCCGAGAGCTGGCCGCCGTTGGCGAAGGAGGTCTCCATCGCGGCGTAGCGGTGCTTTTCGAACAGGGTGACGGCGAAACCGCGCCTGGCCAGCGCGTAAGCCGTGGTGATGCCGGTAATACCACCACCGATGACTGCGATCGTTTTCATGCACAACTCCAGAACGTCAAAGGTTAGAGCCCGTCCGCCACAAGCGGATCGAGCGCCCCCTCTGTTCTGGACCTGAGAGTTTCACGAGCGCGGACCTGGCGGCGCTCGCTTGCTCCTTCGGTGCGACGGGCGACGACGGCCCGGCGGCTCTTCAGAGTAAACCTGTGGTATCGGTCCTTTTGCCTGAGAGTTTCCGGGGCGGTTGCTCCTTCGGCGCTGCGAGCGGCGGTGCCGCTACAGTCTCTCCCGATTCCACATCATGCGGTGCCAGGTCGATCGATGATCATGCCGGCCGGCACTACGGTTTGTGTCGCCAAGGTGCCAGAAAAACCCCTGCGCGACACTCCTTTTTTGCAGGCCAACCGGCAAGCGATGGAAAAGCCCCAGCGTCTGCACGGTTCGTGCGCGCGATGCCGTGACAATCACGCCCCGACCAGCGCGATCAAACGGGCTATGTCGACGGGCTTGGTCATGTGCACGTCGAACCCGGCCGCCAGCGCGTTTTCCTTGTCGCTCGGCTGCCCCCAGCCGGTAATGGCCACCAAGCGAACATGGAACGCCGAGGGTTGGGAGCGGATCATCCGTGCGACCTCATCGCCACGCAGGCCAGGCATGCCAATGTCGAGCAGTACCACTTCGGGGTGGAGTTGCTGGTAACGCTCGAACGCCTCGTTTCCGTCGAACGCCAGGTGCACATCGTGCCCTTCCAGGCGGAGGACCTCCGCCATGGTTTCGGCGATGTCACGGTTGTCATCGGCAACCAGCACGCAGCGCTTGTTGTCCGCCGCCCTGACAGGCTCCGTACGCGGCCAGTTGGGCTGCGGCGCGGCGAGCGCCGGCAGGCTCAGCTTGAATTCCGCGCCCTGCCCCAGCCCGGCGCTACTGACTCGAATGTCGCCCCCGTGGAGATTCGCAAGCCCTCTGGCGAGCGCGAGCCCGATGCCCAGGCCGGTGTTGACCTGCGCCCGGCTGGTCGGCACCTGGGCGAAGCGTTCGAAGATCAGCTTGAGATGTTCGCGGGCGATGCCCACGCCGTTGTCGATCACCGAAACCGTGGCGGTTTCGCCCAGCCGTGTGGCGCTGATGCGAATCTGCCCGCCCTGGGCGGTGAATTTCGCCGCATTGTTGAGCAGGTTGACGAGTATCTGCTCGAGCCGGAGTGGATCGGCTTCCAGCAGGATCGGCTGGGCCGGCAACTCCACGGTCAGCGCATGCTGTTTCGCCTCGATCTTGGCGCGAGCGGTCTCGACGGCCGCCTCGATGACGGCGCCCAGGTCCAGCGACTCCTTGCGCAGCACCAGCTTGCCGAGGGTAATGCGGGAAATATCGAACAGGTCATCGAGCAACAACGCCATGTGCCTCACCTGCCGTTCGATGATCTGCTGGCTGCGCTGCTTCTGTGCCTCGGACGCGCCGGGTGTGCCGAACAGGCCGGCGGCCAGGCGGATGGGAGCGAGCGGGTTACGCAGCTCGTGAGCCAGGGTCGCGAGAAACTCGTCTTTGCGCCGGTCCGCCTCCAGGATCGCCTGTTCCTGGTGTTTTGCTTGCGTGACATCGGCGAACCAGACAGCAACGCTGTGCTCGTAAGGGGTCGCGACCAGGCGAACCCAGCGATCCCCGCCAAATGCAGTGCTGCGCATTTCAAGGTCATGGGGCTGCTGGAAGGTCGCGACCGCCACCAGCGTTTCCAGCGCCTGCACGTTGGCATCGGGCCCTAGCACCTCGGTCAGCCGCCGGCCGGTCAGTTCCTCTACCGTGCCGCGCAGCGCGGCCGCCCCGGTCGGATTGATGAAAGCCAGCAGGAAATCGATCACCTGCCCGGTCGCATCGTGCACCGTCGAAAGGATACTGAACGGCACCGTCGATGAGTCGAGTGCAACCCGCAGTCGCTGCTCGAACATACCGGCCTTGGTCTGGGCCCGTGCGCGATCGATGAACACGGCGGCGAGCCCTGAGGCGAGATCGGCCAGACGCGTCTCGCGCTCGGTAGGCAGCCGGTTTTCGGCCAGCAGTACGGTCAAGGCCCCGAGCACGCTGCCATCGCTGTGTCTGATAGGCGTCGAATGGACCGAGCGGAAACCCTCAGCGCGGGCGAGCGGGACAAGCTCGGCGAACGCCGGATCGGCTTCGGTATCCGCGACCGACACCCGACGCCCCTCGCGTACCGCCGCTTCGTCCACCCCGACGCCAGACGGCCGGCCGTTCACCTGTTCCAGCGAGGGCGGCGTGAAGCCTTTCGAGGCATGGACACGCAACGAGCGATCCGTTTCCCGAATGCTCAGCAAGCCGTGATCGGCACCATGCAGTTCGCACAGCACCTCGACGATTTCCTGCAACTGGGCGTCCAGCGTTGGCAATTGCAGCAATTGGTTGCCGAGCGCCTGCAGCGCTTTCAGATCGCTGACCTGCTCGGTGAGGTCTTCCTGTGCCAACGCCAGCCTCGCCAGCATCGAATCGCGCTCCGCTTCACTCGCCTGGCGCGCCTGCGCAGCGGCAGCCAACGCGCGCCCGACTTCGCGCACCTCTTCGATTTCACTGTCGGGGGTCTCATTGACCGTCTGGCCTTTACCGATCGCCTGGGCAGCCCGGCGCAACTGACGCATCGGCACGTTTATCCGTCGGGTTGCAAACAAGGCGGCAGCAACGGCCAACAGCAGCGACAGAAGCAGCCCACCGCCATAGAGCGTGAACGCCCTGATCGCGCCGGCTTGTACGTCGGCAGTGGGTACGCCGGTTGCCACGACCCAATTCGACGGCGAGAGCCGCACGAATGCCGTGAAGACCGACGTCCCCTCCACGGTTGTGGTCATGCCCATGCCTTCCTCGGCCCGGTCGTGCTCCAGCAGCTCGGCCAGCGTTTCGGAGGCCGGCTGCCCCAGGGTTTCGGCATTGCGATGGGATCGGGCGATGCGCATGCCCTGGGCATCCAGCACCGTGGTCACCCAACCCTCCGGCAAACGCCGGTTGCTGATGACGTCGACGACGGCGTTGGGTTCGAGCACCGCCGTCAGTACATAGCGGACCTCGCCCCCGATCTTTACCGGCACACGCAACGGAATGCCCCAGCGGCCGTCGAGCCCTTGCGCCATGTTGCCAACCTGCGGCTCCCCTGTTCGCATCAGCTCAGCGAAGCTGTAGGGTTCGGCGATCAGCCTGGAGCGAGGCGATTCATGCAGCGAAATACGCCGGATGACCTCGCCCTGCGGCGTAATGATCAGCAGCGAATGCCAGCTGGGAACCGTTGGCAAGACGCGCCGGATCATTTCGGCGAAGCTGTCGAGCGCGCCGTCTTCGAGCAAGGAAGACTGCGACAATGCCTGCAGCACGTTCAGCGAGCGGACCAGTTCGATCTCGACGGCCGTCGCGGCCAGACGAGTGGCCTCGAGGCTGCGTTGCTTGGCCATCTGCCTCTGATCGTTGACGATCGATACCAGGCCCAGGCCCGCGACCAGGGCCAAGGGCAGGATCCCGGCAAGCGCGATGGTCAGCAGACGACTGCGCAACGGTACCGAGCGAGCCGGTTTCGCTCCACTTGCATGACTCAAGATAGTGTTACCCCTGGTGCCCGACGAAGGCATGAAAACCGTAATATGCACATACAGACGACGTCGGCGATGACTCGGGCCCCGACGTTGTGGATAGAGCGGGTGCAGCGCTGGATGGAAGGCTTTAGCTTAAGCGATTCGTGACGCCGATTCTTCCCTGCGCGAGGTCCTTGCGTCCAGCCAGCCCAATGCGCCAGCTGGCCTGACCGCCGCGAAGGGATACCCCATAGACCGCTCAAAAAGGAAATCGACATGCTCGAACTTCGGCCTGGCTGCGAATGTTGCGACGCCGATCTGCCGCCCGAATCAACCGGCGCGCTGATCTGCTCTTTCGAATGCACCTTCTGCGCGAACTGCGCAGCATCGAAGCTCGCCTACGTCTGCCCCAATTGCGGTGGCGAGCTGGTTGCACGGCCACGCAGACCGGTCGACAAGCTCGCCCGCCACCCGGCCTCTACCCAGCGCCTGTACAAGCCGCAGGGCTGCACCCCGTCGAACCACGGAAGGATTCAGTCGTGAAATTGACCGCCATTCCCTTCGGCACGACCGACTGGTCACTGGTCGAACCCAGCGAACATCCAGGCGAAACCGGCAGCGCACGCTGGCGCACCTGCCACTTTGGCCAAATTCGCGTTCGGATGGTGGAGTACAGCGCGGGCTATCTCGCCGACCACTGGTGCCGCAAAGGCCACATCCTGCTCTGTCTCGAAGGCGAGCTGCACACCGAGCTGGACGATGGCCGTACGTTCGTACTCAAACCCGGCATGAGTTACCAGGTTGGGGACAATGCCGAAGCGCACCGATCATCCACCGCGGCCGGCGCCAAGCTGTTTGTCGTCGACTAGGCCAGCCACCGACAGCGAAAGGCCCGCATCGAGCGGGCCTTTCTTTTTCAGCTGCAGCGCAGCCGGTTCGGTCAGTTGGGAAGCCTGAAGGTAATGAAACTCGCCCGTCCTTCGCGGAGCACGCGCATGGAGACGGAGCGATTCTTCGGCAGCGCCTTGACCACTTGGCTGAAGATCTTGACCGAGCCGATGGCCTGGTTGTTGAGATGCGTAATGACATCCCCCGGCCGCAAACCGATCATCGCCGCAGGGCCCTGGCCGACTTCCCTGATGACCACGCCGCCATTGATCTCGAGCGCTTGACGCTGCGCATCGGTCAATTCGGCCACCGAGACGCCCAGGCGATTGTCGCTGAGCAGGGTGCCCCCGGCGCCGGCGGAGGCCAGCAGATCGCCCTCCTCGGGCAGCGCACCAATATCGATGGACAGCGTCTGGCGATCGCCGTCACGCACCACCTCCAGCCTGGCCGTGCTGCCCGGCTTCATGGCACCAACCAGATGCGGAAGGTCACCGGACATGTCGATCGCCTTGCCGTTCAGGCTCAGGATCACATCACCCACCTTCAGCCCACCCTTGGCCGCGGGCCCGCCGTCCATCACCTGTGCGACGAGCGCACCGGCCGGGCGCTCCAGGCCGAACGATTCAGCCAGGTCCTTGTTGACCTCCTGAATGACCACACCGAGCCAGCCACGGCTCACCTTGCCATCCTCACGCAGCTGATTGGCGACATCCATGGCAACGTCGATCGGAATGGCGAACGACAATCCCATGAAGCCCCCGGAACGGGTGAAGATCTGCGAGTTGATGCCGACCACTTCCCCCTCGAGATTGAACAACGGGCCACCGGAATTTCCCGGGTTGATGGCCACGTCGGTCTGGATGAACGGCACATAACTCTCGTTCGGCAGGCTGCGCCCCGTAGCGCTGACGACACCGGCGGTAACCGTGTGATCGAAGCCGAACGGCGAACCGATGGCGACCACCCACTCGCCCGCTTTCAGCGCTTCGGATTTGCCGATCTTCACGATCGGCAGATCGTCTCCGTCGATCTTCAACAGGGCGACATCGCTGCGGGGGTCCGCGCCGACCAGCTTGGCCTGCAACTCACTGCGATCAGGCAGGCGCACGATGATTTCGTCGGCATCGGCGACCACGTGGTTGTTGGTCAGAATGTAGCCATCTTCGGAGATGATGAACCCCGAGCCCAGCGATTGCGCCTCGCGCCGACGGTCCGGCTGCTTCGGTATGCCCCGCTCGAAGAACTCGCGAAACATCGGCGGTATGCCTTCGAGATCCGGCATCTGCATGGGCCCGCCCCGCACGGGTGTGTTCTGTTTGGTGCTGATGTTGACGACCGCCGGCGAGGCGTCTTCTACCAGCGGCGTAAAGTCAGGCAATTGGGCATGAGCGACGAGCGTTTGCCCGAACAGCGCAACGCCCGCCACGACCGCCAGGAAGTTTCTACGAAGGATCATGCTGACTGCTCTCCCACGAAATGTTTTAGACCGCCCCACGCAGGCGCGACGCAAAAGTTTAGGACAAAAAAGCAGCGGGTCGCCGCGTCTGCACGGCTGTTTCACGATACACAACCGGTCGCGGCAAACCCACCCAATGGAGCTGGCTGTTCCGTCAGCCTGGACAGGACTTTACGCCGGCGACGGTCAGCTTCGTGTGAAGCGTACGTAAAGGAAAAGTAAGGTTTCCGACAGACGCCCTGATCGGCTAGCCGGCCGTAGCGCGTTCACTAGCGCAAGCCCCCGAGGAGCCCCGCCTGCGCGGCGCCCTGTCGCAGGCGCTCCCGGTCCTCGGGCAAGGTCAGTGCTGCTTCGGCGCGCTTGAGCGCCAGTTCCGCCTGTCGCTGGGCAGCGACCGCCACCGCCGCATCGCCTAGCCGCCCCAGTGACGCCAGTGCCTGTTGCAGGCACAGGGCGACTTCGATCAACGCCGCTCCGTCGCGGGCGATGGGTGTAAAGAAATCGTCCAGTACGTCCGCCGCGCTCAAGCCGGGCGCAAACACCCGCTCGAAATCGGGCTTCTCGGGTGCGGCGGGCCTGGCCAGGTGCGACAGCACGCGCACGCCACGCCCGATGACGTCAATGGCGGTGCCCTGGTCATTGATCCCCGGCGACAGGGCACGGGACGCGACCTCGGCCATCACCGTCAAGCCAAAGCGCGGGTCACGTTCGAATGTCCGTTGCGCTCCGATGACAAAGGCATCACGCAGCCGGCCATCGTCGCGTTCGTCGATGCCGACCGACCAGGCGATCGGCTGGCTGGGCTCCACGAACACGCCCGGCAGTACGCAGATGTACACCGAACACGCGTCCGATCGGGTCAACTCACCCAGCGCAGGCATGTCGATATGTTGCACGAAGCCCACCTTGTCGACGTACAGGGGACGCACACCCGGCAGCCCCCTGGCATCGACAGCGAGCGGCCGGCCGCCCAGGTAGGGTTGTTCCATCCGTTGGCACAGCGCGCGCGTTGCGGCACGCTCGACCCTGGCCGTGGTCTCGGCCACCCGGCCCAGCCCCGACAGTTGGTCGATCCAGCGCAAGAGCGCGTACACCACCAGGATCACCACGACAATGGTCGCGGCAAACAATACGACCCGACCTTCGGCGCCATACAGCCCGGTGCTCAGCGCAATGATGCCGACCAGACTGAAAATGAACGAGCCGATGAAGGTGGACAGGGTGTTCTGCGTCGTGGTGTCTTCCACCAGCAGCGAGATCGCGCGTGGCGTGACGTTGCTGGTCGCTGAACCGTAGGCCGCGACCATGATGCTCAACGAAAAGGTCGTGACCGCGAGCATGCTCGAGGCAAGCACGCCGAGAATGTTGTCCACCGCATCCGAGCCGACCCGGGTGGGCATGTCGTCCGGAATGTAAGGAGCGACCGCCAGGGCCACCAATGCGGTCGCCAGGCCCAGCACCGAAAACAGGCTGGCTCTGAACCAGGGCCGCTTGCTGATGCGGATGAGAAACCACTTCCAACGCTCGACCATCGATTCCCCCCAAACGTCCGTTTCAGGACAGACAAGACCAGGCGTGGGCCGTTACACACGCGGTGCGCGGCGTTCAGCCGCTTAAGGCTGCCGGAACCGCGCGACCGTGGCCGGCAGCTCGCGCATATGGTTGATGACTGCCTTCACGCCCAGTTCACGCAGCGCCTGATCGTGACCGGCCGGTATATGGCTCGCGCCGGTGAAGCCAATGACTTGCATCCCGGCGGTGCGTGCCGCCAGTACCCCGGTCGGGCTGTCCTCGACGACCAGACAATGCCCCGGCGCGACCCCCATGCGTTCGGCAGCCAGCAGGTAGACATCCGGCGCCGGCTTGGGCGATGCCACCATTTCGGCGCAGAAGATGTTGCCCGCGACACGTTCGGTCAATCCGGCGCGACGCAGCGACGCCTGGACGTTATGCAGACGACTGTTGGACGCAACGGCCAGCGGCAGATCGATGGCAAGCAGCGCATCGCGCACGCCCGCAATCGCCTGGACTTGGTCGGCGACCGTTTTCTCGCTGTGGCGACGAAGGTCTTCATCGAATGTCGACGGCATCGTGAGATCGAAGCGCTTTTCGATGAGGTCAATGATGCTCGGCACCGTCAGACCGAAGGTGCCCTCCAGAGCCTCGGCCAGCCGGTCAGCCGGAACATGCAGGCTCAATGCTTCGAACAACACGCGGTGGCTGATGATTTCGCTGTCGACGATCACGCCATCGCAATCGCTGATCAGCAGGTCGATTGTGGCCATCGGGTCTCCTGGAAATGGTTGCGCGACGGCGTCGCCGTCGATGCAAGGGCATGCCTTGGACTGTGGCGCACCCGTCGAGTTTTACCGCCTCGCTTGTAACCACCCGGTTCCGGGTGCCAGCTCCGCCCGCGCGTGACGGCTGCCCGAGCGACATGACCCGGTGCGCATTTCATTCAATACGCACGTATCGCCGGCTCCTATCTTGGCGCGGTCATCTTGCGTGCAATCAGGAGTTTCGATGAGCCTCATGCTCTCCATGGCCGCCTTTGCGCTGGCCTCATCCATCTCGCCCGGCCCGGTCAATATCGTCGCGCTGAGTGCTGGCGCCCAGTTCGGCCTGCGTGCAGCCATGCGCCACGTCAGCGGAGCCACCCTCGGGTTCACCGCGCTGTTATTACTGATCGGCCACGGCCTGAACGAAGTGCTGGGCCGATGGCCCTGGCTCACCGAATCCATCCGGCTCGCCGGCGTCGCGTTCCTGCTCTACATGGCCTACCGGTTGGCGCGCGATGACGGTCGCTTGACGACGAACAAACCGATCCTGCGCCCGACCATGCGCTATGGCGCCCTGATGCAGTGGTTGAATCCGAAGGCCTGGCTGGCGTCGGTAGCCGGGATGGGGTTATTCGCCGCGGCCGGTGACGCCCCGTCGGTCTGGCGCTTCGCCGCGATCTACTTTGTGATCTGCTACGCCTCGCTGGCCTGCTGGGCCTATGCCGGCACCTTCGTGCAACATTATCTGAGCAACGCTTCGCGGTTGCGGTGGTTCAATCGGGTGATGGCGGCGCTGTTGGCAGGCTGCGCGACGTACTTGCTGGTGCCCTAGCGGCCTCGTCAGCCAGCACGGCGGCACCCCGCGCCGCGTCAGGCGCGTCGCTGGCCTCGATAGTGGCCGGGCGTCGCGGCCAGCAGCTGCTTGAAAGCGCGCTGCAGATGCGCCTGGTCAGCGAAACCCGCCGCCAAGGCCGCCTCGGCGATCGGCACGCCGCGTCGCAACTCGGCGCGCGCGAACTGTACCCGGCGATTGGTCAGATAGGCGTGCGGCGTCAGGCCGTAGTGTTTCTTGAACGCGCGGATCAGGCTCGAGGGCGACACGCCCGCCGTCGAGCAGATGTCTTCCAGCTTGATGGAACGCTGATAGTTGTCGGCGATGAATTCAGCGGCGTCTTTCAGCTTGGGGTCGCTTATCGAGGCCACCGTTCCCATGCCCAGTCGCCGATGCATGGCAGTGAAGAACTCAACCGCCGCACTGTGCTTGTGCAATGGTTCGGCCTGCTCGTCGGTCAGTACCGCATGGAACTGCCGGAACCCCGTCTGCAACCGTGGATCGCCAGTCAATACCGGCGCGAAACAACGAAACCCGCCCTGATCGGCACGCAGCTCGTCCTGCAGCGCGGCAAGCCATCCGGTATCCACGTAGAGCATTCGATACGCCCAGGGCTGGCTTTCGATCGGATTGCACGCATGCACGTCACCCGGATTCATCAGCACCAGGGTCCCGGCATCGATGCGGCCGTGATGGCGACCGTTGATGTAGGTGCTGCAACCACTGTCGATCAACCCCACGGAGAAGGTTTCATGGCTGTGCTTGGCGTAACAGACGTGGCGCCCGTCAGCGACCGTGCGCGCCTCGATGAAGGGCAGCGTCGCGTCCCGCCAGAAGGCGGAACCCGCCCGGGTGTGCTGCTCGTTGAGGGTGGATCGATGCATGTCGTCTCTGTCGCGGCCGGAGGGTGATCATCAGCGTAGCGGAAAACCTGCCCTTCGGCTGGTTTTGGGCTCTGCCGTCGGCGCTTCGCTGTCAGAGAATTTCCAGCCCCTCGCATTTGTAGTCGCCGATGAAAATATCGTCCTGCAAGACCTCGCCGTCGAGGTTGAAACAGAAGAGGTAGCTCTCGGTCCGTTCGCCGATCTCGACGCTTTTCAAGCCAACGCATTCATCAGGATGGCCCGGCAGAATCTTGAACGAGGAAACGCCGCGCTCGGGGATGCGCTCGCCCACTTCCAGGGTGCGAATCTGGCTGAAGTCTTCGTTGGCGATGATCAGCCGGTTGCCGCCTCGCGCTCGCGCGTCGACCGCTTCATCGAATGGCGTGCTCGAGATCTTGCGTGGGAAGAACAGCCACTCGCGGCGATACGGATGCCATTCCGCCGCTTCGTGGATGACATAGCCGTCCGGGCCGACACCCAGCGCCTCGCGGATACGCTGGTAACGGGTCGACCAGTCGACGCTGCGAACGCCATAGTGCCGGTCGATCACCTTTACCCACTCCTGAGCCGGTGTCTTGCCGTGGCTACCGACCACCAGATAATCGTTGTGAAGCGACGCCCATTCACTCTTGAAGCCCTTGAAGGCTTCGTCGCCGCTGCCGGTCATCAGAATCTGGCGGGGCACCAATTGCTGCTGATCGCGAATCTCGCAGACCAGTCCCGTTCGATCATCGAATGTCACCAGGCGCTTGCCGAACATCACCAGTTCGGAAAACTCGGCGCCTCGCCCACCTTCGGCGATCAGACTGATCAACTGGAACTCGCCACCCTCGTGCTCGGGAATGTCCTCGAAGCGGAAGCTCGCCGTGCCGCTGCTGCCGATCTCGCGATACAGACGGTCGTGGCGCAAGGTCGATTGCCAGGCGATCTGCCCGCCCTCCAGCTCGACCTGGGACGCGTGATCTTCGTCGGTAATGATCGCCAGCAGGTACTCGCCTGTATTGCTATCGTAGCGTTCGAGGCGCCGGATATCGAAATGCGGATCGCTCATGGGTTCTGTGCTCGTCGAAGGCGCCGTCGCCCGGACAACGCGGTGGCTCGTCCGGATTCGGACAACATCAGCCGGGCAAGTTCACCTCGCGCCGGGTCAGGTCGCCGAGGCTGCAGAACGGCTCCGTCTGTTTTACTGTCGGACTTTCATGGGCTCACACACTCGGTACCGCATGATTTTCAACATACTCCAGCGCCATGCCTGGACCGATGCATTACCCCTCGCCTCGCTCACTGCCGGCGCCGCTCGCCGGCTCGCGGCCGCAGGCGCCGTGCTGCTGATCCTGGCCGGCTGCGGTACGCAGCCATCGAAAGCGCCAACGCCCCGGCCCGAGGTGGTGCGCGCGAAAATCGTTCGGCTGATCCCGAGCGACATCCCCGACCGCCAGGGCTGGGCCATTGACATCTACAGCGCCTTCGAGGCACTGGATATCGTTCCCAACGACGAGAACATCTGCTCGGTCCTGGCCGTCACCGTGCAGGAATCCACCTTCCAGGCGACGCCGCCGGTACCGGGGCTTGCGAAGATCGCCCGAGAGGAAATCCACCGGCGTGCCGCTCGCCTGCACATTCCGCGGTTCGTGGTGAACGCTGCCCTGGACGTTCAATCGCCCAACGGCAAGACCTACAGCCAGCGCCTGGCGGCAGTGCGCACCGAGGAGCAACTGAGCGAAATCTTCGACGATTTCCTTGGCATCATGCCGCTGGGCAAGCAGCTGTTCGGGACGCTCAACCCCGTCAAGACAGGTGGCCCGATGCAGGTCAGCATCGCCTTCGCCGAGGCGCGTCGGCGCGACTACCCCTTCGAGCGCCAGGGTTCGATCCGCGACGAAGTGTTCACCCGCCGGGGTGGCATGTACTTCGGCATTGCGCACCTGCTGGACTATCCGGCCAGCTACACTGAGCCGCTGTATCGCTTCGCCGACTTCAACGCGGGCTGGTATGCCAGCCGCAACGCCGCGTTTCAGGCGGCCGTGTCGCGCGCCAGCGGCATCAAGCTGGCCCTCGATGGCGACCTGATCATTCATGGCAGCAGCAAGGCCGGGCAGACCGAGCGGGCCGTGCGTTCGCTGGCGAGCAAGCTCGACATGAGCGAAACCGGTATTCGCAACGCGCTGGAACGAGGGGATACTCACGGCTTCGAGAAAACCCGCCTGTACGAACGCGTATTCGAACTGGCTGAACAGCGTGCCGGTAAGCCCTTGCCACGTGCCGTGCTTCCGGGCATCCGCCTGGAAAGCCCGAAGATCACCCGCAACCTGACCACCGCCTGGTTCGCCAACCGGGTCAACGACCGGCATCTGGCCTGCATGAAACGCGCGCGTAGCTAAGGGCACGGGCGACAGGGCGTTGCGCGTAGGATGGTATCGCCAAGGTGCAGCGTGGCGGCCGCTTCATGCCCCGCCCCGTCGCGCCAGGCAGGCCACGTATTCATCGCAGAAGGAGCGCGACATGCCGATCTGGCTACAGGCAGGGCTTTGGGGATTTCTGGCCGGCGGTGCGCTGCTGATCGGCGCCGCCGTAGGCTATCTGCTCAAGGTGCCGCAACGGTACATTGCCGCCGTCATGGCCTTCGGCGGCGGCGTATTGATCTCGGCGTTGTCGTTCGAGCTGATGGACAAGGCGTTTCAGCGGGGAGGATTCGCGGCCACCGCGGTTGGCTTCCTGGCCGGTGCGATCGTGTACACCGCCGCCAACGCGCTGCTCGCCAGACAAGGCGCCCGACACCGCAAGCGCTCAGGTCAACAGCAGGCGGAGGAGGCCCAGAGCGGCAGCGGCCGTGCAATCGCAGTGGGTGCTTTGCTCGACGGTATTCCGGAGTCCATTGTGATAGGCATCAGCATGCTTCACGGGACCGGGGTCAGCCTGGTCACCGTCGCGGCCATCTTCCTTTCGAACATACCCGAGGGGCTTTCGAGCGCGGCCGGGATGCGGA
The DNA here is from genome assembly GCF_009789555.1 of Stutzerimonas stutzeri. Classification (NCBI taxonomy): domain Bacteria; kingdom Pseudomonadati; phylum Pseudomonadota; class Gammaproteobacteria; order Pseudomonadales; family Pseudomonadaceae; genus Stutzerimonas; species Stutzerimonas stutzeri. The sequence continues at coordinate 2,799,193 of NZ_CP046902.1, read as the reverse complement.
ATGCCAAACGTTCGGCTGGCTACGTGTTTGGTGTCTGGGGGGGCATCGCACTGGCATCGGGTTTCGCGGCAATGGCCGGTTACAGCCTGTTTCAAAACGTACCGCCTGAGGTGGTTGCCCTGACCACCGCCATTGCAGCGGGTGCAATCCTGGCCATGCTGGTCGATACGATGATCCCCGAGGCGTTCGAAACCACACACGACCTGACCGGCATTATTACGGTGCTCGGCTTCCTGTCGGCGTTCGTACTGAGCAAAGCCGGGGCGTGACGGGCGGATGCAGCGATGGTCGACAATGGGTCGGCATCGTGCAGTTGATAACGACTCGACTTATCAACTCAGCGTATCGGTTATTCCGTAAAACATTACGAGATCAATATAAGCTAGTGTTATAGCGACAACACGTTCCATTCACACTATTAATGCGATACTTGCGGGAGCTGCAATAAGCCAATGCTATTCGATAATGCGGGTCGTAAAAAAGCGGAACCTGCAATGCAGGCCCCGCTTTATATTTAAAGGCGTCACGCTATAACAATGTGCGCCTAGGAGTTGCGCCCACCGCCGTGGCTGTTCTGGCCACCTTTCTTGCCCGCCTCAGACGCCTTTTCACGGTCATTGGCGAAGTTGCCACCGCTGTTCTGACCGCCTTTCTGGCCGGCCTCCGACGCACGTTGCGGATCGTTTGCGAAGTTTCCACCGCTGCTCTGCCCGCCCTTTTGTCCGGCTTCGGACGCTTTCTCACGGTCGTTGGCAAAGTTACCTGGGTTTCCGCTTTTATCATTCGACATAAGATTTCTCCAGTCACATGATGGTACTAATGAATTTGGCGACTGCATGACAATCGCCTCACTAACTCCGAGACCAGGAGGCGGTAAGAGTTCGAAAATTATTGCCTCTTGGACGATGAACGGCGCCCCTGGCGATAATCAATTACCGCACTGCGTTTATATATCGACCCATCCCCTTCAGGCAGCGAAACGGCTATTGCAGCGAGGACGGCGCTTGGCGGCCGAAGGCGCTCTCGACTCGGTCCGATCCCGCTTCGCCTTGCCCATTCGGGCAGCCTGGGCGACCGCTTGTCCGCTTGCCGAGTGCCCACGAATCTGTCAACAAGCTGTAACGCGTCGAGGGCATTCTCAGCTCCATGGAAAGCCGCGACGGCTGGCGCAAGGATGCGATTTCCAAAGACCCCTTTCACCCGGTCGAGCTATCGGAGGCCCCATGAGCAGCAAGAACCTGGAAGATCTGGTCAAGCAATCCGACCTCAGTGCAAAACAGCCACTGGAGATATGGAAGCAGCTGCAGCGGCGCCAGGGTGCTGGGCGGCCGAGTGCCGCCGCGTTGGCGCGACGCGCCTCCCTGGACCTCGGGATGTGCGCGGCTGCACGATAACCGCCAGCAGCGGCCAGCCCGGCCGCTTTGGAAACGGCCGGCGTCAACGGTGGTTCCACACAGGGTCCCGTTTGCTCAGGAACGCCTGCATCCCTTCTTTCTGGTCCGCAGTGGCAAAGCTTGCGTGAAGTAGCCGCCGCTCGAATTTCAGGCCTTGGCTCAAGCCAGTCTCGAAGGCTTGATTGACCGCTTCCTTGTTCAACTTCACCGCCATTTCCGAATAGTCCGCAATCTGACTGGCTACCTGCATGGCTTCATCCAGGAGGGTCTGCGCCGGCACCACGCGGCTGACCAGGTCGCAGCGCTCAGCTTCGTCGGCACTCATCGTGCGGCCTGTCAGGCAGAGGTCCATCGCCTTGGCCTTGCCCACCGCACGGGTAAGCCGCTGGGTTCCGCCCGCACCCGGCAGCGTCCCCAGCCGGACCTCCGGTTGTCCGAACCGCGCGGTGTCGGCGGCGATGATGATGTCGCACATCATTGCCAGTTCGCAGCCACCGCCCAATGCCAGTCCGGCCACCGCGGCGATCACTGGTTTGCGACAGCGCCCGACCTCCTCCCAGGTGGCAGTGATGAAATCCTCCAGGTAGGCCTCGGCAAATCCTTTGTGCTGCAGTTCGCCGATATCCGCCCCGGCCGCAAAGGCCCTTTCATTGCCAGTGATCACCATCGCGCGGATGTCACCGTCACGCTCGAACGCCCGTAACGCAGCGCCCAGTTCGGTCATCACGCCGGCGCTCAGGGCGTTGTGCACCTGCGGCCGGTTCAGTCGAATGACGCCGACGGCGCCCTGCCGCTCGATCAGGATGTGGGTGTAGTTCATAGCTTCTCCAGGTTGCCCAGCCGCATGGCGGAGCGTCAGCGAATGTTCGAAACCCAGTCTAGCCTCGCTTCAAATAAAGACAACATGTTGACATATTAATGTGTTCAGTCTTATCTTCAGTTCAGCGATCAGAGGTTCACCTTCGCCGACAACAAGAACAATACGACCTAACGAGAGGTGGTCTACCCCATGACTATCACCGCAACCGTGTCAGCCGAACGCCGCGCATCGATGATCAGCGCTGGCGCCTGGAATGACATGATCATTACCGATTACCTTGACCAAGCCGTTTCAATGGCCGCCGACTCGACGGCCATCGTCGCGTACCGATCAAACCAGGCTCAGCGACACAGGATCACCTATGCGGAACTGGATCGAGTGGTCCGGCGCATGGCGGCCGGCCTGGCTTCGCTGGGTGTGAACAAAGGAGACGTGGTGTCCTGCCAACTGCCCAACTGGTGGCAGATGACCGCGCTGCATCTGGCTTGCGTGCGCATCGGTGCGGTGCTCAATCCGCTGATGCCGATCTTCCGGGAGCATGAACTGCGCTTCATGCTGAGCCATGCACAAAGCCGCGTGCTGGTGGTCCCGCAGTCCTTCCGTGGCTTTGACCATGGGGCGATGGTGGACGGTTTGCGTGGCGAGCTGCCGGCGCTCGAACATGTACTGGTGATCGACAGTCACGATGAAAACCGCTGCTTCCAGCGGGTACTGCTGGACCGCGCCTGGGAGGCGGAACTGGACACCCGGGCGCTGTTCGCCGAACGGCGACCCGGTGCAGATGACGTCGTGCAACTGCTCTACACCTCCGGCACCACCGGCGAGCCGAAGGGCGTGCTGCACAGTAGCAATACCCTCTGGAGCAACATCCGTCCGTACGCCGAGCGCCTGCACCTGAGCGGCCAGGACGTCATTTTCATGGCCTCCCCCATGGCTCACCAGACAGGTTTTCTCTACGGCCTGATGATGCCCATCTACCTGAAGTGCGCCGCCGTGCTACAGGACGTATGGGACCCCGCCTTCGCAGTCCGTGTCGCCGAGGCCGAGCGGCCCACCTTTACGATGGCATCGACCCCTTTTCTGGCCGATCTGATTGACGTTGCACCGCAGCATCAGCAGGCCCTGGGCTCGCTGCGCACCTTTGTGTCCGCCGGCGCGCCGATACCCAGTGCGTTGGTGGAGCGGGCCGGCGCAGCGGTCAATGCCCGGATCGTCTCGGCCTGGGGAATGACCGAGAACGGTGCGGTGACCATGACCCGCCCCGAGGACGCGCCGGAGCGCGCCATTGGCAGCGATGGCCTGGCCCTGCCCCATATGCAGGTGCGCGTTGTCGATGAGGACGGCGCGGCCGTGCCGGAAGGGACCGAAGGCAATCTCATGGTTCGGGGTGCCAGCCTGTTCATCGGTTACCTCAAGCGCCCGGACCTTTACAGCGTGGACGAGAACGGCTGGTTCCCTACCGGCGATCTGGCACGCATGGATGCAGAGGGCTACATCCGGATCACCGGACGCACCAAGGATGTGGTGATCAGGGGCGGCGAAAACGTGCCGGTGGTAGAGATCGAAAACCTGCTCTACAAGCATCCGGCGATTTCGGCAGTCGCCCTGGTCGGTTGCCCCGACGCCCGGCTGGGCGAACGTCTCTGCGCCTACGTGACGCTGCATGAGGGTTATGGGTCGCTGAGCCTGGAGGACATCGTCAGCTTCCTGCTCGAGCAACGACTCACCCGCAACTACCTGCCCGAATACCTGGAAGTGCTGGCGGCATTGCCTCGCACGCCTTCGGGAAAAATCCAGAAATTCAAACTGCGCGAACGGGCCATGAGCCTCTGCCTCTCGGCGGCGAAACCGGCCTGAACCCATCCTGAACGCACCCAACCGGAGTACTCACCCATGAAAGGTCTACGTGAAAAAACCGTGATCGTCACCGGCGGTGGCGGAGGCATCGGTCGCGCCCTGTGCCTGCGCTTCGCGGCTGAAGGCAGCCGTGTCGCGGTATTCGACCGTGACGCGTCCGCTGCCCAGGCAACCGCTGAGCTGATCACCGAAGCGGCAGGCCAGGCGAAGGCCTACACGGTGGATATCACCGACTACGCCAGCATCGTCGAAACGGTAAACAGTGTGCAGGACGAACTGGGCGTACCCACCGTGCTGGTCAACAATGCCGGCTTCGATCGTTTCATGCCGTTTCTCAAGAGCGACCCCGGCATCTGGCAACAGCTGATCGACATCAACCTGACCGGCGCGCTCAACATGCACCACGTCGTGCTGCCGAAAATGCTCGAAGCAGGCGGTGGCAAGGTCATCAATATCGCCTCCGACGCTGCACGCGTCGGCTCGTCCGGCGAGGCGGTGTATGCCGCCTGCAAGGCCGGCTTGATCGGCCTGTCGAAGACCCTGGCGCGAGAGCTCGCGAGCAAGAACGTCAATTTCAACGTGGTCTGCCCAGGCCCCACCGACACCGCGCTGCTGAAAAGCGTGGCGGCGACCTCGAACAATCCCGAAAAGCTGCTCGAAGCATTCCGTAACGCAGTACCCAAGCGCCGCCTCGGCCAGCCGGACGACTACCCAGGCATCGTCTGCCTGCTCGCCAGCGACGACGCGGACTTCATCACCGGCCAGGTCATCAGCGTATCCGGCGGCCTGACCATGGCCGGCTAACAGGAGAGCAACATGGACTACGAAGACATCCTCTACAGCGAAGCCGATGGCGTCGCGACCATCACCATCAATCGCCCGGACCGCTATAACGCCTTCCGCGGCCAGACCTGCATGGAGCTGATCGACGCGTTCAACCGTGCCGGCTGGAACAGATCCATCGGCGTGATCGTCTTCACTGGCGCGGGCGACAAGGCATTCTGTACCGGCGGTGACCAGAGCGCCCACGCGGGTCAATACGACGGACGTGGCCTGATCGGCCTGCCGGTCGAAGAATTACAGCGGCTGATCCGCGAGGTGCCCAAGCCGGTGATCGCCCGTGTCAACGGCTTCGCCATCGGCGGCGGGCACGTGCTGCATGTCATCTGCGATCTGTCCATCGCCTCAGACAAGGCCGTTTTCGGGCAGGTCGGGCCCAAGGTCGGCTCGGTCGATCCGGGCTTCGGAACCGCCTACCTCGCCCGCGTCGTGGGCGAGAAGCGCGCGCGGGAGATCTGGTATCTGTGCCGCAAGTACAGCGCGCGGCAGGCCCTGGAATGGGGCCTGGTGAATGCCGTCGTAGCGCACGAGGCGCTCGATGACGAAGTGCAGAAATGGTGCGACGAAATACTCGAGAAGAGCCCCACTGCCCTCTCCATCGCCAAACGCTCGTTCAATGCCGACAGTGACAACATCGCCGGAATCGGCGGCCTCGGCATGCAGGCCCTGAGCCTGTACTACGACACCGACGAGGCCAAGGAAGGTACCGCCGCGTTCAAGGAAAAGCGCACGCCGGACTTCCGCAAGTTCTACCGCTGAGCCATTCGCTCCGCCCATCATCGGGTGCTCCGCCGGGCACCCGGACCCAATCGATCACTGCGCCCTGCGCAGGGGGAAAACGCCATGAATTTCGCCTTCAATGAAGACCAGAACGCGATCCGCGAAAGTGTGGCTCGCTTCAGCGCCGACGTACTCGCCCCCGCCTACCGCAAACGCGACCAGGCCGGCATCATCGAACGTGACGTCATTCGCCAGATGGGCGAAATGGGGCTGCTCGGCGGAGAACTACCGGAGCAGTACGGCGGAAGCGGCCTGGACTGCGTGACCGCTGGAATCATCGTCGAGGAGATCTCACGCGGCGACTTCAACGTCGGCTACATCCCCTTACTGGCCTCGCTCAACGGCCAGATCATCAGCCAGCACGCCCGCCCCGAACTGGCGAGCGAATGGCTCACCGAGATTACCGCCGGTCGGCGGATCGTGTGCATCGCACTGACCGAACCCGGTGGCGGCTCCGATGCGGCGAGCCTGCGCCTCAAAGCCGAACGCAGGGGCGACGTCTACGTCCTGAATGGGGAGAAAACGTCCATCTCCATGGCCGACCAGGCTGACGTCGCCGTCGTGTTTGCCCGCACCGGCACCCAGGAAGCTCGCGCCAATGGCATCAGCGCCTTTCTCGTCCCCATGAACCTGCCCGGTATCAGCACCACACGCTTCGAAGATGCCGGCCAGCGCGCCATTGGCCGTGGTTCGATCTTCTTCGATAACGTCGCGGTGCCTGCCAGCCATCGGCTCGGTGATGAGGGCCAGGGCTTCAAGCAGGTCATGCAGGGCTTCGACTACAGCCGCGCGCTGATCGGCCTGCAGTGCCTGGCCGTGGCCCAGCAGTCACTGGACGAGACCTGGCAGTGGCTGACCGAGCGGCAGGCATTCGGCCAGCCACTCGCCGCCTTCCAGGGACTGACCCACCCGCTGGCCGAGTTCCAGACGTACGTCCAGGCCGCCCGCTTGCAGTGCTTCTACGCGCTCTGGCTGAAGGATTCCGGCCAGCGGCACAACGCCGAAGCGGCGATGAACAAATGGTGGGCGCCAAAGTTGGCGTTCGATGTGGTCAAGCAGTGCATGCTTGCCCATGGCCACACTGGGTGGGGCGAAGACCTGCCTTTTTCCCAACGCATGCGCGACGTGCTCGGGCTGCAGATTGGTGACGGCACGGCGCAGATCATGAAAAATATCATCGCCCGCGAGTGCATTCCCAGATAGCCGTATCGGCATGACCGGCTGAGCACCGCCTTCGCGCAAAGGAACCCTGATGACCGCGATTGAAACCAAGAGCATTCCCAACCGGCTTTTCTTCCGGTTGTTCCAGACCGGCAACGTGCTGCAGCGGCAGGTACAGAAGGAGATGGGCATCAGCACCGTGCAGTGGGCCGTACTCGGCGCGCTGTCTCGCCCAGGCTATGAAGACGGAATTTCGTTCAACCAACTGACCGAATACTTGGTCGTCAGCCGCCAGAGCCTGGACGGCGTGCTCAAGCGCATGGAGCGGGACCAGCATGTACAGCGCGTACCGCACCCGGACGATGGACGCGCTCGGCTGGTCAGGTTGACCGCACAGGGTCGCGCCTACTGGGACGCACTCCAACAGCGGATCGAGGAATTCTATCGGCAAGGCTTGAAAGGCTTCAGCTTCGATGACAGCGTCAATTTCCTGCACTACCTCAGCAAGTTGCAGGGCGACCTGGACGGTATTGCCCTGGCCCGCACAGCCACCTCGACCGACACACCCCTCGAATGAACGCATGGCGCCAAAGTGGCGCCCGGTCAGCCTTCTGCCTTGCGTTCCTGCTTGAGCAGCCCCCATACGATTGCCAGGCCAGCCGCGGCCATCGCTGCCGCGCCGAGGAAGATGCTCTGCATCCCGATGTAGACGGCCAGCCCTCCCATGATCGCCCCGGACAGCCCCAGCGCCAGATCGAAGAACATAGCGAAGACGCTGAGTCCGGAGCTGCGGTTGCCCGCCCCGACGCGTGATACCACGCCTACTCCCAGCGCCGGATAGAGCAAGGAAAGCCCGCACCCCGTCAGGGCGGATCCGGCCAGGGCCACGCCGGGCGCCTCGGCGAGCCAGAGCATGAGCAGCCCAAGGATTTCCACCACCAGACAGACCACCGCAACCGAATAACCCCCGACACGGTTGATCAGGTTGGGGAACAGCAGGCGCGTTCCGATGAAGGCGAACGCGAAAGCGGTCAGGCACCAGGCGGCCCCGTCCCAACCGCGCGCGTTGTAGTACAGCGCAATGAAGGCTGTCAGCGTTCCGTAGCCGATCGTCGCCAGCGCCAGACTGATGCCGGGCGGAGCGACCTTCCACAACACCTTGCCGAACGGCAAGCGCTCACCCGGATTGAGGGGGGCGTCGCCTCGGCGCCAGGCAAGGGCCAAACCGGTCGCGGCCAGCAGCATGGTCACCACACCCAGGCTCCACAACCCGAGCGACTGCGTCATAAACACACCCAGCGGTGCGCCGATACCCACCCCGCCATAGGCCGCGACGCCGTTCCAGGAAATCATTCGCGCGGTGCTTTGCGGCCCGAGTCGACTGATTCCCCAGGTGATCGCCGAAATGCCGATCAGACTTTGCGCAAAGCCGAGGATCAAGCGGCTCGCCAGCATGACGCCGATGCTCGCCATCGGCCAGGATTCCAGCAACGCCGAGATCAGCAGCAACAGGCCGCTGGCCAGGCCGGACGCCATACCGATCAATACGGTCTTCTTCGCGCCGCGCTCGTCGGCAAGACGCCCGGCAAGCGGGCGGCAGAGCAAGGTGGTCAGGTATTGGGCGCCGATGACGATACCGGCGATGGCGGTGCTGAAGCCAAGCGTCTCGTGCACGTAGCCTGGAAGCGACGCCAGGGGAATGCCGATGGAGATGAACGAGATGAAATTGAACACCACCAGCGACAGGATGAACAACGTGTCGTTTGCAGCAGGTGTTTTCGCAGCGGGCATCGGTTCGCCTGTCGATTGGGTGGAACACGGTAGGAAGCTGGCGGGCCGGATCAGGGCCAGACGTTCAGAGAACGAGCGCCCGCGCCGCTCAACGGGCCATGCCCTCTCCGGCGCATTCTGATCTTGGCAAAGCCGAACTCATCATACAACCGCGTCGAAAGGGTTTGGGGTTTGAATTCGCTCCGCTATCCACCCCGCGCGACACCTGATCTACGCTACCGCGGCAAGCCGACCCGTACGACAGCAGATACGATGACCTCATCGAAGCCAGGCCCCGGCAACAGCATGCGGGGCTACTACTTTCTCTTTCCAAAATATCGCTACTTAGCGCCTCATATACCTGACACCACCTCCACTGATCAGTAGCGCTTCGCTGGTCAAAATACCGACCGGGCCATTTCTGGCTCGATCGGGCCAAAAATGGCTCGACGCGTATCCTTTGTTTTCAATTACTTACGAAGCACCGAGTCAAAAATGGCCCGACTTGCTTGAATTTCCCTGTGTTTTTTAGGGTTTTAGGCCCAACGGCTTGTCGTAAACGACATTCTACATTCACCTAACCAATTGATTATAAAAGGCTTTTATCCATCTTTATGGATGTTGGCACGTCCTATGCTCTGTCGCTCTCGTCCCCATCACCGGGACGGACCCAAGGCCATCGTGGCCCCCGACGACATAAGGAATCTGTCATGTCCACACCCGCATACATTGCCATCACTGGCAGGACCCAGGGCAATATCACCCAAGGTGCTTTCACTTCCGATTCGGTCGGTAACGTTTATCAGGAAGGTCACGAAGATCAGATCCTGGTGCAGGAAATCAAGCACCGCGTGACCACGCCCACCGACCCGCAAAGCGGCCAGCCTTCCGGCCAGCGCGTGCACAAGCCGTTCGTGTTTACCTGTGCGCTGAACAAGGCCATCCCGCTGCTATATCAGGCTCTGGCCACCGGCGAGACCCTGAACAAGGTCGAAACGCAATGGTTCCGCACTTCGGTCGAGGGCAAGCAGGAGCATTTCTTCACCACCCTGCTTGAAGACGCCACCATCGTCGACATCAATACCGTGCTGCCGCACGCGCAGGACAGCAGCAAGTCCGGTTATACCCAGCTGATCGAGATCAGCCTGGCTTACCGCAAGATCACCTGGACCCATGCCGTGGCAGGGCACCGAGGCCTCCGACGACTGGCGCAAGCCGATCGTCTGATGCGCCTACCGCCGCTGCCGCCCTGGGCGGTGGCGGCTTCTCTTGTCATGGACGCCGGTATCGCTTGCCGGCCGCAAGGAGCACGTCATGCCGAGCCAAGCCGATCTGCGTTTTACCGTCACCGCTGCGGCGGGTGATTTCGAGGTGGTGAGTTTTACCCTGGACGAGGCGCTTTCCGAGCCTTTTCGTCTGGAGCTGGAACTGGCCAGTTTCGATCCGGCCATCGATTTCGCTCAGGTGCTCGATCAGCCTCTGACCTTGACCATCGAGCAGTACGGCGTCGCCGTGCGTCATGTGCAGGGCCGCGTCAGTGCCTTCGAGCAGGCCGACAGCGGCTTTCGTCGCACCCGTTACCGGGCGCTGGTCGAACCCGCCCTGGCCCGTCTGGGCCTGTGCTCGGACTGGCGCATCTTTCAGGCATTGTCTGTGCCTCAGATTATCGAGCAGGTGCTCGCCCAGCACGGCCTCAGCGATTGCGAAGTGGTCTGCACCCGTGAACACCTGCCCCGCGAGTATTGCGTGCAGGCCGGTGAGACCGATCTGGCCTTCATTGAGCGGCTGGCCGCCGAGGAAGGTTTTTATTACGCCTTCGCGCACAGTGCCAACAGTCATCGCCTGCTGTTCAGCGACCATCTTCACAGCCACGGCACCCTTGAGGGCGAGCCGTTGCTCTACAACCCCAGCGCCGGGGGCGATGCGCCCGTGCCCGCGCTGCACCGCTTCACCTATGCCGAGCAGGTGCGCACCGCGCGCCAGACCCAGCGCGACTACACCTTCAAGCACCCGCGCTACAACCAGCAGCACAGTGTCGAGGGGGCCGAGCTCGACCACCAGCGCAGCGATTATCAGCGCTATGACTATCCCGGACGCTACAAGCAGGACGAAGCCGGTCAGCCGTTCACCCGCACCCGTTTGCAGGCCCTGCGCGGCGATGCGCGGGTGGCGCGGGTCGAGGGTGACGATGCGCGGCTGCTGCCCGGCCCGGCCTTTACCCTGATCGGCCACCCGCGTGCGGACATGAATCGCGGCTGGCGCGCCCTGCGCCTGCATCACGCCGGCACCCAGAGCACCAGCCAGCAGGAGGAAGCCGCCGAGGCCGAACAGGGCACGCATTATCATCTTCGCGCCGAGCTGCTGCCCGACCACAGCGACTGGTGCGCGCCGCTGCCGCCGAAGCCGCGTATCGACGGCCCGCATATCGCCACGGTGGTCGGGCCTGCGCGCGAGGAAATCTATTGCGACGCCTTCGCCCGGATCAAGGTCGAGTTTCCCTGGGACCGCCGGGCGCAGGGCGACGAGCACAGCTCCTGCTGGATTCGGGTGGCGCAGAACTGGGCCGGTCCGGCGTGGGGGCATATCGCCCTGCCACGGGTCGGGCACGAGGTCATCGTCGATTTCCTCGACGGTGACTGCGATCAGCCGATCGTCACCGGACGGACCTACCCGGCGACTCACCCGACGCCCTACAAGCTGCCCGACTACAAGACCCTCAGCGCCATTCGCAGCAAGGAACATCAGGCCAACCGGGCCAACGAGCTGCGCATCGACGACACCCACGGGGAAATCAGCATCGCGCTGATGAGCGATCACGCGCACACCGCGCTGAACGAAGGCTTTCTGACCCATCCCAGGCCACAAGGCGGCGCGCCACGCGGCGAGGGTTTCGAGTTGCGCAGCGATGCCAGCGGCGCGTTGCGTGCGGCCAAGGGCCTGCTGCTGTCCACCGAGGCCCAGGCGCAAGCCAACGGCGGTCAGCTCGACCGCGCCGGGGCCATCGCGCTGCTGGAGAGCGCGCTGGAACTGGCGCGCACGCTCGGCCAGGTCGCCGCCGACAACCAGGGCATCGGCCACGATCCCGAGCCGCAGCAGACCCTGACCAGCGCTGTGCGCGAACTCGACCAGGGCGCCAACGACCACCCCGAAGGCAGCGGTGGTGGCCAACCGCTGATCGCCGTCAGCGCCCCGGCGGGCGTGGCCGTCGCCACCCCGCGCAGCATCGCCCTGAGCGCCAGCGAACACATCGACAGCGTCGCCCAACAGCACCAACACCTGAGCGCCGGGCAGAACATCGTGCTCAACGCCGGGCAGGACGTGGGGCTGTTTGCGCAAAGCGGCGACATGCGCCACATCGCCCACCGGGGCGAAGTGCAAATCCAGGCGCAGCACAACGGCATCAAGGTGCAGGCCGAGCAAAGCATCGAACTCAGTTCCTCTCAGCAACACATCACCATGGCCGCCAAGGACCACATCACCCTGCTCTGCGGCGGGGCCTACATCCGGCTCGCCGGCGGCGATATCGAGTTCGGCATGCCCGGCAGCTTTACGGTCAAGGCTCAAGCGCACGTTCTGACGGGTGCGAGCCAGGCATCCTGGCCGTTACCGGCCTGGATGACCCAAGGCAACTGGATAGCCATCGACCATCGCAGCCCTGACGGCACCCCGTTCGCGGAGCAGGGCTACCAGATTTTCTTCGAGGGCGGTCAGGTCATTGCCGGGAATCTCGATGCCGAAGGCTACGCCCGGCATGAAAACGTGCCGGAAAAAGCCATCAAGGTCGAGTACGCCCCCCTCCCACCTCAGCAGGACCCCGCCTGGGAACCGCTGCCAACGCTCATCGCTGCCGCCCGCGCCAAGTTGAATTAAGGATGACTCTCTATGTGGGATGAACTTGAAAACGCGCTCGCCTGGTACGCGGCCGCCCCCGTGCGCTGGGTCGATAGCGCCAGGCAGGACCTGAGCGCCGCCGCCGAGTGGATATGGATCGTGCTCCAGGGCGACTTCGCCGACGAACAGAGCACCGCGCAGATTGTGACCGGCACGGTGATCTCGATGATTCCGTTAGTCGATCAGATCTGCGACGTGCGCGACCTCGCCGCCAACTGCAAGAAAATCAACGCCGACAGCAGCAATACATGGGCCTGGGTCGCCCTGCTGCTGACCCTGGTCGGCCTGATTCCGCTACTCGGCTCGCTGGCCAAGGGCTGCTGCAAGATTCTTTTCGCCTACGGACGCAAATTTGCTGCCAAGAGCGACAAGGCAGTCAAGATGGAGCAGTTCTGGGAAGCCAGCCGCTCCTACGTCGACGCCGGTATCCTCAAGCTCAACCAGCACCTTCAAAGCCCCGTCGTACGGCGGACCCTTAATAGCCTCAATATTCTGGAGCCTTATCGCTGGCTGGCCGATGAAGTACGCAGGCTTGCCGCTGCACTCGACGTGGGCGAACTGCTGAAGGTGTTCGATCAACTCATCGACAGCCTGCGCGAGCTTATCGAGCTGATCCAGCGCTGGAGCGACGCCGCCATGGCGACCCGCGCCGGGCAGATGCTGGAAACCGTCCTCAATGTTCGGCGCATGGCCCACGCCAAACTGGAGGAATGCATCCGCCCTGTGCACGACTGGATGGAGAAACTGGCCCGACGCCTGGATATCGAGGCCGACATGAGCCACCGCGCCCGGGTCGGCGCGGTCAATGTGCACCCAAACACCCCGGCACTACAGGCAGCCAACGACGCAATTGAACTCGACCTGAACAAGCCGGGGTGGGTGGATAAGACGGAAAGGCTGGTGCATAAAGCGATGGAAGAGGCACCTTCAAAGTCAGGTTGGCCGGATATCAGCGCATCAGGACCAGATCCCTTAAAAGATCTCTACAAGACGTTCAAGGATGCTACCCCAGTGCCCATTCCACCCGGAGAAAAGCTCTACCGTGTGGTCGCGCCAGGCTCCAATGACAATGCCGGGCACTGGATGCGCGAAGCGGAATTTCTCGCCCTGAAGAACCGTGACGACTGGCGCCGCCGCTTCGCTGTATGGCGCTACTGGAACCGCAACGGCGAATATGTCACCTATACCGTGCCGCCGGGCCAATCGCTGAAGGCCTGGGAAGGCCCAGCCGCCAGCCAGCAATTGCGCAAGGACAGCCTTTATGTATTGGAAGGCGGAGCCATGCAGATCGTCGTCGATCCTCGTGAGTTGCAACCAGTGTACCTGAGCAAACGGCAACCAACGAATTGGGGCTACAGAGACTTCCCTGGCGAGAGCGACGAATTTCTCGGCCTGCCCAAGCTGACCAATAAGATCGACAGACGCTACCTGCCACCCGACCACAAACTCGACCTGCCCGAATAGGACGCACCATGCCCACGCCCCTGATCCCCCAGGAAATCTACGTGCTGGAACGCTACAGCTCCAAGGACTACTACCTGCATATGCAGGACGCCTGGGAGGCGATGCTCCAGCATGTCGAAAGCTGCCTGCAGCGCTTTATGCAGCAATTGCCACCCGACTACCGCATGCGGCCACTGCCGTACCAGCCGGATATCGTCTGGGGGCAGACGGTATTACCAATCTTCCGCGAAACCATGCAGTCACTGAACGAGGGCTTTATCGAACTGACCCATGGCATCCACAGCGGACTCGGTGCGGCGATCAGTGTGGAAAATGACCTGCGCGGTGCCCGTGAATACTCGGAAGAGTGGATGGATGAAGTGGAGCCGGGGGCGGCACACCAGTACTGGGAGCTGATTGGCCGAGCCTCGTTTTTTGCCGGCAACATACTACGAACAACCCAAGCCATCTGGTGTAGAGGTGCACTTTCCACACGTTACAATCCCTCCAGCCGCGGTCCATTGGACCCACCGACTGCCTGGCCCCGTTACCGCTCGAATCCCAGGGTACAGGTCCGTACGGGTGAGCCAATACTGCAAACCGGCATCTACCTGCCAGAGGTGGAAGATTCCTGTCCTCAGTTCCTGATCGCTTCCGGGAAACACAGCAAGTATGAGCGCACGGCCCCTGAAGCTCGGGTAGGTCTAAGCCCCAGCGGATTCCAAAGCGCCTCGGAGCAACCCACCCTCTGGACCCTGGTCGAGCGCGTGCCCGGCGAGACCGTTCCCCTCGATGAAGGCAAAGGCCCCAGCGCCTTGCCGCCGCCACCCACCTACGCCGGACAGCCCTGCCCACGCAGCGGCTACTGGTACACCCGCGCCCAGCGCGATTCCCGTCGCCGCTTCGAGCAGGACGAGGTCTTCCCCAGCATTCCCAGCGAAGTCAGCAAGGGCTACACCCTCTGGCACTGGGATACCGATCAGAGTGGACATTGACAGCATGCCTACGCCCCTGATCCCCCAGGAAATCTACATGCTGGAACGCTACAGCTCCAAGGACTACTACCTGCACATGCAGGACGCCTGGGAGGCGATGCTCAAACATGTCGAAAGCTGCCTGCAACGCTTTATGCTGCGATTGCCACCCGACTATCGCACGCGGCCTCTACCGTACCAGCCGGATATCGTCTGGGGACAGACGGTGCTGCCGATCTTTCGTGAAACCATGCAATCACTGAACGAAGGCTTTATCGAACTGACCCATGGCATCCACAGCGGACTCGGTGCGGCAATCAGTATCAAGAACGATTTTCGCGGTGCCCGTGAATACTCGGATGAATGGATGGATGAAGTGGAACCGGGAGCATCGGACCAGTACTGGGAGCTGATTGGCCGAGCCTCCTTTTTTGCCGGCAATATAATGTCAACCAGCGAAGCCATGTGGTGCAAAGAAGAACTTTCCACAGGTTACGAGCCTTCTATCCGAGGACCACTGGACCCACCGACCGCCTGGCCCCGTTACCGCTCGAATCCCAGGGTACAGGTCCGTACGGGCGAGCCAATATTGCAAACCGGTATCTACCTGCCAGAGGTGGAAGATTCCTGTCCTCAGTTCCTGATCGCCTCCGGGAAACACAGCAAGTATGAACGCACCGCCCCTGAAGCTCGGGTAGGCTTAACCCCAGGTGGATTCCAAAGCGCCTCGGAGCAACCCACCCTCTGGACCCTGGTCGAGCGCGTGCCCGGCGAGACCGTTCCTCTTGAGGAAGGCAAAGGCCCCAGCGCCTTGCCACCGCCCCCCACCTACGCCGGCCAGCCCTGCCCACGCAGCGGCTACTGGTACACCGCGCCCAACGCGATTCCCGTCGCCGTTTCGAGCAGGACGAGGTATTCCCCAGCATTCCCAGCGAAGTCAGCAAGGGCTACACCCTCTGGCACTGGGATACCGATCAGAGCGGACATTAATAGCCATGCCCACGCCCCTGATCCCCCAGGAAATCTACATGCTGGAACGCTACAGCTCCAAGGACTACTACCTGCATATGCAGGACGCCTGGGAGGCGATGCTCCAGCATGTCGAAAGCTGCCTGCAACGCTTTATGCTGCAATTGCCACCCGACTATCGCACGCGGCCTCTACCGTACCAGCCGGATATCGTCTGGGGGCAGACGGTATTGCCGATCTTTCGTGAAACCATGCAATCACTGAACGAGGGCTTTATCGAACTGACCCATGGCATCCACAGCGGACTCGGTGCGGCGATCAGTGTGGAAAATGACCTGCGCGGTGCTCGCGAGTACTCGGAAGAGTGGATGGATGAAGTGGAGCCGGGGGCAGCACACCAGTACTGGGAGCTGATTGGTCGCGCCTCCTTTTTTGCCGGCAATATAATGTCGACCAGCGAAGCCATGTGGTGCAAAGAAGAACTTTCCACAGGTTACGAGCCTTCTATCCGAGGACCACTGGACCCACCGACTGCCTGGCCCCGTTACCGTTTGAACCCCAGGGTACAGGTCCGTACGGGCGAGCCAATATTGCAAACCGGTATCTACCTGCCCGAGGTGGAAGATTCCTGTCCTCAGTTCCTGATCGCCTCCGGGAAACACAGCAAGTATGAACGCACCGCCCCTGAAGCGCGGGTAGGCTTAACCCCAGGTGGATTCCAAAGCGCCTCGGAGCAACCCACTCTCTGGACCCTGGTTGAGCGCGTGCCCGGCGAAACTGTTCCCCTCGATGAAGGCAAAGGCCCCAGTGCCTTGCCGCCGCCCCCCACCTACGCCGGCCAGCCCTGCCCACGCACCGGCTACTGGTACACCCGCGCCCAGCGCGATTCCCGCCGCCGCTTCGAACAGGACGAGGTCTTCCCCAGCATTCCCAGCGAAGTCAGCAAGGGCTACACCCTCTGGCACTGGGATATCGATCAGAGCGGACATTGACAGCCATGCCCACGCCCCTGATCCCCCAGGAAATCTACGTGCTGGAACGCTACAGCTCCGAGGACTACTACCTGCATATGCAGGACGCCTGGGAGGTGATGCTCAAACATGTCGAAAGCTGCCTGCAGCGCTTTATTCGGCAATTGCCGCCGGACTACCGCACGCGGCCTCTACCGTACCAGCCGGATATCGTCTGGGGACAGACGGTATTACCGATCTTTCGTGAAACCATGCAATCACTGAACGAGGGTTTTATCGAGCTGACCCATGGTATCCACAGCGGACTCGGTGCGGCAATCAGTGTGGAAAATGACCTGCGCGGTGCCCGCGAATACTCGGAAGAGTGGATGGATGAAGTGGAGCCGGGGGCGGCACACCAGTACTGGGAGCTGATTGGCCGAGCCTCCTTTTTTGCCGGTAACATAATGCGCACCAGCGAAGCCATGTGGTGCAAAGGAGCGCTTTCCACACGTTACAACCCCTCTACCCGGGGCCCATTGGACCCACCGACCGCCTGGCCCCGTTACCGCTCGAATCCCAGGGTACAAGTCCGTACGGGCGAGCCAATATTGCAAACCGGTATCTACCTGCCCGAGGTGGAAGATGCCTCGCCTCAATTCCTGATCGCTTCAGGGAAACACAGCAAGTACCAACGCACAGCCCCTATGGCAAAATGCGGTCTCATTCCAAGCGGCTTGAACGCAGCGACTAAACAACCCACCCTCTGGACCCTGGTCGAGCGCGTGCCCGGCGAGACCGTTCCTCTTGAGGAAGGCAAAGGCCCCAGCGCCTTGCCACCGCCCCCCACCTACGCCGGCCAGCCCTGCCCACGCACCGGCTACTGGTACACCCGCGCCCAACGCGATTCCCGTCGCCGCTTCGAGCAGGACGAGGTCTTCCCCAGCATTCCCAGCGAAGTCAGCAAGGGCTACACCCTCTGGCACTGGGATACCGATCAGAGTGGACATTGACAGCCATGCCCACGCCCCTGATCCCCCAGGAAATCTACGTGCTGGAACGCTACAGCTCCAAGAATTACTACCTGCACGCTGGGCGCGGAGGTGCGAGCGTCGCAAACGTGGACGCCGAACGCCTCGGCGCGGCCAGCCCTCGCGCGGCCCGGCCGCCGAACGAGGCTATATCGTTGAGCCGGGGGACGCCGTCAGACCTTGAACCGCATGACCAGGCCATTCAAATCGATCGCCAGGCGGGACAGGTCCTGGCTGGCGGCGTTGGTCTGATGCGCGCCAGCCGAGGTCTGCACGGCAAGGTCGCGGATGTTGACCAGGTTGCGGTCGACTTCACGCGCCACCTGGGCCTGCTCCTCTGAAGCACTGGCGATGACCAGATTGCGCTCGGTGATGTGACTGATCGCCTGGGTGATTTCTTCGAGCGCCTGGCCGGCAGCGCGTGCGACATCCAACGTGCCATGGGCCAGCTCGTTGCTGTTGCGCATGGCAGCCATCGCGTCGTTGGTGCCCTGTTGCACGCCGCCGATCATGCTTTCGATCTCGCGGGTCGATTGCTGCGTCCGGTGCGCCAGGGCGCGAACCTCGTCAGCCACTACCGCGAAACCACGGCCGGCTTCCCCGGCGCGAGCCGCCTCGATCGCCGCATTGAGCGCCAGCAGGTTCGTCTGCTCGGCAATCGAGCGGATCACATCGAGTACGCCGCTGATGCTGCGAATCTTGTCTGCAAGCTGCTCGACCTGCGCAGCCGTGCCGGTCACATTCTCGGCCAGGCTATTGATAGATTCGACGGTCTTAATCACCTGGCGCTGTCCCTCTCGGGCTGTTCTATCCGAGTCGCGGGAGGCCTCGGAGGTGGCAACCGCGTTTCGCGCGACTTCATCGACTGCCGCGGTCATCTCGTTGACCGCGGTTGCAGCTTGCTCCAGCTCGTTATTCTGCTGGTGGAGGCCTTTGCTCGAGTCCTCGGTGACCGCATTCAGCTCTTCGGCTGCCGACGCCAGTTGATCCGACGAACTGGCGATACTCTGGATCGTACCCTTCAGGTTCTGTTGCATCGTCTGCATGGCACGGAGCAGCGTGGCCGGCTCATCCGCCCCGGCGACAGCGAATGCCTCGGTCAAATCTCCGCCTGCTATCGTTTCCGAGACCCGTACGGCTTCGGACAGCGGCTTGACGATACTGCGGGTCAGCATCAGCGCCAACACAGCGGTAAGCAAGGCGGCGAACACAATCAGGCCGATCACCGCTGTGATCGCACGGTCATAAACCTGGTCAGCCAGCGCAGCGGACTCGTCCGCCGCTTCGGCGTTTATTTTCATGAGCGCGCCGAACTGCGCCCCCAGGTCATCGGAAATCGCTTTGTATTGTGTGCCGAGCAGCGCGCTGAGCTCATCCAGGCGACCCTCGTTCGATAGCCGGATCAGCTGGTCGTTGACGGCGTAATAGGCATCGAGTGCCTGCTCCAGCCGGGCGAACTGCTGGCGCTCGCGCTCGCTGGACAGCAAGGTTTCATATTGTGTCTTGGCTTTCTTCAACTGCGCGGTGAGCTCCGCGGCCCGAGCGATACTGACGCTCAGTTGCTCCGGCTCACGGTCCACCAAAATGCGAAATGAGACGATTCGGATCCGTAGAATGTTCTCGTTGATTTGTCCCAGCGCGGCGTAGCTGGGCATGCTGTTTTCCCTCAGCTCGACAGCGGTTCCGCGGATCGCCTTCAGCTCGACCAGAGAAAAGATGCCCAGCAGTATCATGAGCAGCGCAATTACGGAAAAGCTGAGAAACGCGCGCGGCGCGATTTTGATGCGTCGAAGAAGCATGTCGTTTGTCCAGTGTTGAGAGCGGAGCGTGAATGAGCGGTCCGGATGTCCCACTCCAGTTATCGGCGGCCGTTCACTTCGCTGGAACCTGGCTGACCAACGGTAACCGGCACGAAGGCTGACGCGCGGTGCGCCTGCCTGGCGCCCGTCCAGTTCGATGGCGCTTGCGACTCGATGGCGACGTGCTGCCCAACCGGCGAGCGGATCGCGGTCAGTGAATGATTTTCACGGCACAACAGGGGCCGTCGTGCTCCGCTTTTAAACGCTCCAGAAACGCAAAAGCCCCGGAATACGGGGCCTTCAGATTGCGATATGGCGGAGGAGGTGAGATTCGAACTCACGGAAGAGTTTCCCCTTCGACGGTTTTCAAGACCGTTGCATTCAACCGCTCTGCCACTCCTCCGCAGAGAGCGGGCGCCATAGTACCGGAACGAAACACACTGTCAAACTCTGTTGTTAGAGTGAAACGAAAGCTCTGCTATGATCCGAGTCAATTCACCTCAGGCTGAATACATCTACAGGAGTGGCGACATGCTCAAGCAACAGTACGCATCTACGCACACGCAGGTTGAACAGCAGGAAGTCAGCCGCGTTCTACGCAATACATACGGCCTTCTGGCCATCACCCTGGGCTTCAGTGCCCTGGTCGCCTACATGGCGATGCAGGCGAATGCGGCCTACCCGAACATCTTCGTGGTGTTGATCGGCTTCTACGGACTGTTCTTCCTGACCGTCAAGCTGCGCAACTCGGCCTGGGGCTTGCTTTCCACGTTCGCCCTGACCGGGTTCATGGGCTATACGCTCGGGCCGATTCTCAATATGTACCTGGGCACCGCCAACGGCGGCGAGCTGATCGCCTCAGCGCTGTCGATGACCGCATTGGTGTTCTTCGGGCTATCGGCCTTCGTGCTGATCACCCGCAAGGACATGAGCTTCCTGAGCGGCTTCATCACGGCGGGTTTCTTCGTCCTGCTGGGCGCCATGGTCGCTAGCTTCTTCTTCCAGATCAGCGGACTGCAACTGGCAATCAGCGCCGGCTTCGTGCTGTTTTCCTCGGTCTGCATCCTGTATCAGACCAGCGCAATCATCCACGGCGGCGAACGTAACTACATCATGGCGACCATCGGCCTGTACGTTTCGCTGTATAACCTGTTCATCAGCCTGCTCCAGCTGATGGGCATCATGGGTGGCGACGACTGATAGCCACTCGTTGAACGAGCCCGCTTCGGCGGGCTTTTTCGTTTCTGCCGCTGGCGTATCATGTCCCCAGCAATCCGACGGTGCCTCATGAAATTCGTTATCGCCTTGTTCTCCCCCGCCCATTCGCCGGCCTCGCGGCGTGCGTTGCGCTTCGCCGAAGCCGTGCTGGCCGGTGGGCATGAAATAGTCCGGCTGTTTCTTTACCAGGACGGTGTTCACAGCGCCTCGGCCAATCTGGTCGCGGGGCAGGACGAGCAGGACATCGCAGCCCAGTGGACCCACTTCGTCGGCAGCCACCGGCTCGATGGGGTGGTCTGCATCGCCGCCGGCCTACGCCGCGGCGTATTGGATGAACAGGAAGCGAGGCGCTATCAGCGGCCTGCCGCCAATATCGCGCCCGGCTGGGAGCTGTCCGGTCTGGGGCAGTTACATGAAGCCTGCCAGCAGGCGGACCGTCTCGTCTGCTTCGGAGGCCACTGATGGCGCGCTCGATGCTGATCATTACCCGCCAATCGCCATGGTCCGGCCCCACGGCTCGCGAGGCATTGGACATCGTGCTGGCCGGCGGCGCGTTCGAACTCCCGCTCGCACTGCTGTTCCTCGATGATGGCGTGTTCCAGCTGGCCCCCGCGCAGCAGCCAGCACATCTGCAGCAGAAAGACCTGACGGCCAACCTGCAGGCGCTGGCGATGTTCGGTGTCGATTCCCTCTTTGCCGCCAAGCGCAGCCTCGAATCGCGAGGGCTCGACGAGACGACGCTGCCTTTGCCGGTCGAGGTGCTCGACGATGCCGCACTCGGTGCCCTTATCAACCGTTACGACCATGTGATCACCCTCTGATGGCTACCTTGCATGTGCTTTCTCACTCCCCGTTCGGCGACGACCGTCTGGTCAGCTGTCTTCGTCTTCTTGGTGACGGCGATGCCTTGCTGCTGAGTGGCGACGCGGTCTACGCGGTGCAGTGCGCGACCACCCACCGCGAGTCGCTGGAGTCGATGCCAGACGGCATCACGCTCTACGCTCTGGAGGAAGACGTTGCCGCTCGTGGCCTTTCAGACCTGCCCGCACGCTTGCGGCAGGTCGATTACCCAGGCTTCGTCGAACTGTGCTGCCGCTATGCACGGACCAATACATGGCTATGAAGGCGTTGAATGTGAACGGTGCGCAAGTTGCTGTGGACCAGGACGGATTCCTGGTCAACCTCGACGACTGGAACGAATCGGTCGCCGAGGCGCTGGCGAAGGCCGAGGGCATCAACCTCGAAGCCGAGCATTGGGAGATTCTGCATCTGCTGCGGGAATTCTATCGCGAGTTTCAGCTCTCTCCGGCAACGCGCCCACTGATCAAGTACACCGCCCTGAAACTCGGCCCGGAAAAGGGCAAAAGCATGCACCTGAACCGTCTATTCAAAGGCACACCCGCCAAACTCGCCGCAAAGCTGGCGGGCCTGCCGAAACCGAGCAACTGCATATGAGCCTTGTCACCCCTGCCGAACACCCCTTCGCCGTCTTCGTCCGGATCCTGGGCAAAGGCAAGCGCGGCGCCCGCGATCTCACCCGAGAAGAAGCCCGCGAAGCCATGGGGATGCTGCTCGACGGTAAGGTCGAAGACACCCAGCTCGGTGCGTTCCTGATGTTGCTGCGGCACAAGGAAGAGAGCGCGCAGGAGCTTGCCGGATTCACCGAGGCCGTACGCGAGCGCCTGCACGCGCCGTCGATTGCCGTGGATATTGACTGGCCGACCTACGCCGGCAAGAAACGCCACCTGCCGTGGTACCTGCTCGCAGCCAAGTGCCTGGCACGCAACGGCGTCCGCATCCTTATGCACGGCGGTGGCGCGCATACCGCCGGCCGGATGTACAGCGAACAGCAGCTCGATCTGCTGGGAATCGCCCGCTGCGAAGACTGGAACAGCGTTGCCGTTGCTCTGGACCGGGCCAACCTCGCCTTCGCCCCGCTCGGTTTCTGGATGCCTGGACTGCAGCGGATGATCGATCAACGCAACATTCTCGGGCTGCGCTCGCCCATCCATTCGCTGGCGCGCATCCTCAACCCGCTGGGTGCCCGTTGCGGTCTGCAAAGCATATTTCATCCCGGCTACCAGGCCAATCACCGCGAAGCCAGCCGTTTGCTGGGAGACACGGCCATCGTGATCAAAGGTGAAGGCGGCGAGATCGAGGTCAATCCGGACGGCGTTGCGCACCTGTACGGCACTCAAGCGGGCGTGTCCTGGGACGAGGACTGGCCGGCGCTTTCGCCACAACGCCACGTCAAGCCGGCGACACTCGATCCGCAGCATCTGCTGGCCGTCTGGCAAGGCACGGTCGAGGACGCGTACGGTGAGCTGGCCGTCGTGGCGACCATCGCGCTGGCGTTGCGCGGGCTCGGCCAATCGCGCGAATCCGCGTTCAGCCAGGCGCGCCAGTATTGGGAACGACGCAACCTATCGCTCTGAACGATGGATCAGACCGGCTAATGTGACCCATCCATCGAACTATCCTCCATAGACTGGCCCCTAATCTGAAAGCACGAGGAGGCAGAACATGGGGCTCTTGGTGGATGGACAGTGGCAGGACCGCTGGTACGAAAACAGCCGTGACGGCGAATTCCAGCGAGAACAGGCGCAACGACGCGACTGGGTGACCGCGGACGGTTCGCCCGGTCCGGACGGCCAACGCGCGGTCAAGGCTGAAGCCGGACGCTATCACCTCTATGTTTCGCTCGCCTGCCCTTGGGCACATCGCACGCTGATCTATCGCAAACTCAAGCAGCTCGATCAGTTGATCGACGTGTCGGTCGTCAGTTGGCTAATGGCCGAGCACGGCTGGACCTTCGACCTGGACACAGGCTCCACCGGTGACGCACTGGACGGTCTGCAATACCTGCATCAGCGCTACACCCGCGATGACGAAAACTACACCGGCCGCGTCACCGTACCGGTGCTGTGGGATCGCCAGCAGCAACGCATCGTCAATAACGAGTCCGCCGAGTTGATCCGCATCTTCAACAGGGCGTTCGATGGGCTGACCGGATCGACACTGGACCTCTGCCCTGAACCGCTGCGCGCCGAGATCGAGATGCTCAACGAGCGAATCTATCCGCGGGTCAACAATGGGGTTTATCGCGCCGGATTCGCCTCCACGCAGAAGGCCTACGAGGCGGCGTTCGACGAAGTGTTCAGCGAACTGGACTGGCTGGAGCGGCGTCTCGGTGACCGGCGATACCTCACTGGCGAATATCTGACCGAAGCGGACTGGCGCCTGTTCACCACATTGGTCCGCTTCGATGCCGTCTATCACGGGCATTTCAAATGCAATCTGCGGCGGATCGAGGACTACCCGAACCTGTCGAACTGGCTGCGCGAGCTGTACCAATGGCCCGGGATCGCCGAAACCGTCGACTTCACCCATATCAAGAGCCATTACTACGCGAGTCATCGTCATATCAATGCCAACGGCATCATTCCGAAAGGCCCGCATCTGGCACTGGATCGTGCGCATGATCGCGACCGCCTCCCAGGCAAGGGCATCTGGTCGCGCTGACAGGGCGGATAGGGCGCGTTAGCGCCGGCATGAGTGCACGCGCCGCGTTTATTCCGGCGCGCGACCCGAGCCCTCGAACCAGGCGAGCTTTTCGCGGAGTGTGACCACTTCGCCGACAATGATCAGCGTCGGCGCCTGGACCTGCTCGCCCGCGATCCGCGCGGCGAGATTGGCGAGCGTTCCGGTAAACACCCGCTGATGGCTGGTGGTGCCCTGCTGGATCAGCGCGACGGGCGTATCGGCAGCACGCCCGTGGGCGATCAGTTGTTCGCAGATCACCGGTAGCCCCACCAGCCCCATGTAGAACACCAGGGTCTGGCTGGGCGCGACCAATTCCGACCAAGGCAGGTCGCAGCTGCCGTCCTTCAAATGGCCGGTAACGAAACGCACCGATTGCGCATGGTCGCGATGCGTCAAGGGTATACCGGCGTAGGCGGCGCAGCCGCTGGCGGCGGTAATTCCCGGGACGACCTGGAACGGAATGTCATGCGCGGCCAGCTCTTCGATTTCCTCGCCACCCCGCCCGAATATGAAGGGATCGCCACCCTTCAGGCGCAACACCCGCTTGCCCTGCAGGGCAAGCGTGACCAGCAGTTGATTGATCTGATCCTGCGGAACAGCATGCGCGGCGCGCTGTTTACCGACGTAGATGCGGTCGGCATCGCGGCGACACAGATCGAGGATGGCGGGCGCGACCAAGCGGTCGTAAAGCACGACATCGGCTTGCTGCATCAACCGCAGCGCGCGGAAGGTCAGCAGATCCGGGTCGCCGGGTCCCGCACCAACCAGATACACCTCGCCAAGGCACTTGGACGTTGCGCCAGAAAGCTTTGCCGCCAGCAGCCGCTCGGCTTCGTTCACCTGTCCGGTCATTGCACGCTCGGCAATGTGGCCCTGAAACACCTCCTCCCAGAACACCCTTCGCTGCTGTACGTTCGGAAGTTTCGCCTTGACCTGGCTGCGGAACTTCTTCGCCAGACCGGCCAGCTGGCCGTACACCGCCGGGACCCAGGTTTCGATACGCGCCCGCATCAAGCGCGCCAGGACCGGAGCGTCGCCGCCGCTGGACACGGCAATGATCAGCGGCGAGCGATCGACTATCGCTGGAAAGATGACCGAGCACAGGTCGGGCGAATCCACCACGTTGACCGGAATGCCCAGCGCCTTGGCGTCTTCTGAGACCTGGGCATTCAGACGACCGTCATCAGTGGCGGCAATGACCAGCACGCAGCCCGCCAGATCGTCGCGCACATAGCCGCGCAGGACCGCCTGCCCGCCGCCCTGCTCGACCAGTTCAGCCAGTTGGGGCTCGATCTCGGGCGCCACGACACGCAGCACGGCCCCGGCCTCGGATAACAGGCGCGCCTTGCGCAAGGCGATCTCGCCGCCACCGATGACCAGCACAGCGCGCGCCCTGAGATTATGGAACAGCGGCAGAAAATCCATCAGCGAGCCCTGGTGACTGTAAAAGTGAGACCATCTCAGCCGTTACGCCGGAGACGGCCCTTGTCGGCGATCAAGCTGTAAGCATAGTGCCGACTGGAAACCAAAGAGCGGCGACGGGTTCGCCGCCGCGCACCGGCATCAGCCGATGATCTCGATGCCACCCATGTAGGGCTTCAGGACGTCGGGCACACGAATGCCGCCGTCCGCCTGCTGGTAATTCTCCAGTACAGCCACCAGCGTGCGCCCCACTGCCAGGCCCGAGCCATTGAGCGTGTGCACCAGTTCCGGCTTGCCGGTTGCCGGGTTACGGAAGCGCGCCTGCATGCGACGTGCCTGGAAATCGCCGCAGTTTGAGCAGGAGGAAATCTCGCGGTACTTGTCCTGGCTCGGAACCCAGACCTCCAGATCATAGGTCTTGGTTGCACCGAAGCCCATGTCACCGGTGCACAGGGCCAGCACCCGGTAGGGCAAGCCCAGCAACTGCAAGACCTTTTCCGCATTGGCTGTGAGGCTTTCGAGTGCCTCGGCGGACTGGCTCGGCTCGACGATCTGTACCATCTCGACCTTGTCGAACTGATGCTGGCGGATCATCCCTCGGGTATCGCGGCCGGACGCACCGGCCTCGCTACGAAAGCACGGCGTATGCGCGACGAACTTCAACGGCAGTTGCCTGGCATCGAGGATTTCGCCGGCCACGATGTTGGTCAGCGACACTTCGGCGGTTGGAATCAGGTAAAGGTCGGCCTCGTTCGCGCGCGTGATCCTGAACAGATCCTCCTCGAACTTCGGCAACTGTCCGGTGCCCTGCAAAGCCGGTGCCTGGACCAGATACGGTGTGTAGGCTTCTTCGTAGCCGTGCTCCCGGGTGTGCAGGTCGAGCATGAACTGAGACAGCGCCCGGTGAAGACGCGCAATCGGCCCGCGCATCAGCGCGAAGCGCGCGCCCGACAGTTTGGCGGCGGTTTCGAAGTCCAGCCAACCATGCTGCTCGCCCAGCGCGACATGATCCTTGATCTCGAAATCGAAACGATTGGGCGTGCCCCAGCGGCGCACTTCGACGTTATCGTCTTCATCCTTGCCCACCGGTACCGACTCGTGAGGCAAGTTCGGCACATTCAGCATCAGTTGGTCGAGTTCGGCCTGAATGCCATCCAGCTCGACCTTGCCTGCGTCTAGTTCGCTGGCCATTCGATCCACATCGGCGAGCAACGGCGCGATGTCCTCGCCACGCTGCTTGGCCTGGCCAATCGATTTGGAGCGAGCGTTGCGCTCGGCTTGCAGTTGCTCGGTACGGGTCTGCACGGTCTTGCGCTGTGCTTCCAGCGCCTCGATACGCGCCACGTCCAGCTGGTAGCCGCGAGTAGCCAAGCGATCGGCGACGTCCTGCAGCTGTGTGCGTACCAGTTTCGAATCAAGCATGGTGAGTCTCGTCTGTGAAAGCTTTGAGGAAAGGCGGAGCGGTAGCGGAGTTTACTGTGATCGCGGCCAGGTTCATAACCTGCCGAGCGCCAGCCCGCCCCAGGCGGCCAGCAGCCCGCCCAACACGCTGAGCCCGACATAGCCGAATGCCGTTGCGAGTTGCCCGCTTTCCAGCAGGCGCAACCCGTCGAGTGAGAAGCTGGAAAACGTCGTCAGCGCGCCAAGGAAACCGATGATGAGGCCGCCGCGCAGCTCCGGGGAAATGTCCGGGCGTGCCAGGAAGGCGGCATACAGATAGCCGATCAGCAGACAGCCGAGCAGGTTGACCGCCAGCGTCGCCAGATAGAAATGGCGGGGCCAATGGGCCGATACCCAAGTCGCAACACCGAAACGGATCAGCGTACCGACCACGCCCCCTGCCGCCACGGCAAGTGCCATCCGTATCATGGTTTTCTCCGTTGCCGTGGGCTTTGTCGATCGAGACGTGCCAGGTGCTCGAGCTTGTCGCGGATCTTGCTCTCCAGCCCGCGCGGCACAGGCTGATAGTACTGACGCGGCGCCATGGCGTCCGGAAAGTAGTCCTCGCCTGCGGCATAGGCATCGGGCTCATCATGGGCGTAGCGGTATTCATTGCCGTAGCCCAGTTCCTTCATCAGCCGGGTTGGCGCGTTTCGCAGGTGCAACGGCACTTCCTGCGAGCCGTTTTCAGCCACGTCGCGCATTGCCGCCTTGTAGGCCATATAAACAGCGTTGCTCTTCGGTGCGCAGGCCAGGTAAACGATGGCCTGGGCCACCGCCAATTCTCCCTCCGGACTGCCCAGGCGCTCTTGAACATCCCAGGCGGATAGACACAGCCCCATCGCACGCGGATCAGCGTTACCGACCTCCTCGCTGGCCATTCGCACCACGCGGCGAGCGATGTACAGCGGATCGCACCCTCCGTCGATCATTCGCGCGAACCAGTACAGCGCAGCATCCGGATTGGAGCCGCGGACGGATTTGTGCAACGCCGATATCTGGTCATAGAAGGCTTCGCCGCCCTTGTCGAAACGACGCCGGCTATCGCCCAGCAGGTCCTGCAACAGCTCGACACTGATCTCACCGCCCTCTTCGGCCAGGTCCGAGGCGTTTTCCAGCAGGTTCAACAGCCGCCGACCGTCGCCATCGGCGGCCGCCATGAGCATCTGGAAACTCTCCTCGGGCAGGCTCAGGCGCATGTCGCCCAGGCCTTTGGGCTCGCCCAGCGCACGGGCCACCAGGCGGCGCAGCGCGGCCTCATCGAGGCTCTTGAGCACGTAGACACGCGCTCTCGACAACAAGGCATTGTTCAATTCGAAGGAGGGATTCTCGGTAGTGGCACCGATGAAGATCAGCGTGCCGTCCTCCACGTAGGGAAGAAAGGCATCCTGTTGCGACTTGTTGAATCGATGCACCTCGTCGACGAAAAGAATGGTGCGGCGGCCATACTGCGCGGCCTGTTGCTTGGCGATCTCCACCGCCTGGCGGATTTCCTTCACACCGGCGAGCACCGCCGAAACGGTCTCGAAGTGGGCGTCGGAAACCTTGGCCAGCAAACGCGCCAAGGTCGTCTTGCCGACGCCGGGCGGGCCCCAGAACACCATCGAATGCAGCGCGCCCTGCTCAAGCGCCTCGCGCAGTGGCTTGCCGCGCGCCAGCAGGTGTTCCTGTCCGACGTATTCATCGAGGCTGGCCGCGCGTAAACGTGCAGCCAGGGGCTGGGCGACAGGATCGCGATTGAACAGGTCCATCGCGGACGGGAACCTCTCATGCAAACGGCCTGCAGGAAAGCAGGCCGTATCGGTTGGCGAAAAGACCGACGCGGGTCACTCGGATATGACGTCGGTTCCCTCTGGTATTTCGAAGGTGAACAGATCAGCCTTGAGCGGTTTGTTCAGCTCGACGCCCTGGAACAGGATATTGGTGCGCTGGCCGACACCGTCGACCATTTGCATGTCGTTGATCACGTTGCCTCGAAAGGACAGGCGCAGCGTATCGAACAGCGTGTCCTTGGCCTTGGGCTTGAGCGTGAAGTCCACTACTTCGCCGGCTTGCTGGTGCGACACCTCGAAGTTCTCGCTGATTGCCGACACATCGCCCGAGAGCAACAGTGCCGGTGTGTGGGTCAGCCGTTGATCCAATGTCTGGATGGTCACCTGTTCGAGGTCCGGGTCGTACAGCCAGACCTTCTTGCCGTTGGACACCAGCAATTGCTCCATCGGCTCGTCGGTGTGCCAGCGAAACTGGCCCGGCCGCTTCAGCGCCATCTCGCCGGATGTCTCCTGGAGCTGGGTGCCGGTGCCGTCCAACGACAGCTGGGAGAAGCGCCCAGTCAGCGTTTCAGCCTGCTGCAGCAAGCCGGTCAGGCGTTGCACGGAGGCGGACTGATCGGCCTGGGCCGGCGCCAGGGTAAACAGTAGAGCGGATGCAAACAGCACGCGAATCAATTGCATGAGACCTCAGTGCGCTAGTCGCGGATGGGTGGCGGCGCGAGCACTTCGCGCGAGCCATTGGTATTCATTGAGGTGACGACGCCCGCCATCTCCATGGCTTCGATCATACGCGCGGCGCGGTTGTAGCCGATCTTCAGCTTGCGCTGCACTGCGGAGATCGATGCGCGACGGCTTTCGGTGACGAAGCGAACGGCCTCGTCGTAGAGCGGGTCCTCCTCGCTTCCCTCGCCACTGCCGCCGTCACCGCCACCGCCATCGAAGCCGCTGCCGGACTCTTCGACACCGACCAGGATCTCCTCGATGTAGTCGGGCGCGCCACGCGCTTTCCAGGCCTCTACGACGCGATGCACTTCATCGTCGGAAACGAAGGCGCCATGCACGCGAATCGGCAAACCGGTGCCCGGCGGCAGATAAAGCATGTCGCCATGGCCAAGCAGTTGCTCGGCGCCGCCCTGGTCGAGAATGGTGCGCGAGTCGATCTTGCTCGACACCTGGAACGCCATGCGCGTGGGAATGTTGGCCTTGATCAGGCCGGTGATCACATCGACCGAAGGCCGCTGGGTAGCGAGAATCAGATGAATGCCGGCTGCGCGCGCCTTCTGCGCGATACGCGCGATCAGCTCTTCGACCTTCTTGCCGACGATCATCATCATGTCGGCGAATTCGTCCACGACGACGACGATGGTTGGCAGCTTTTTCAGCAGCGGCGCTTCATCTTCCATGCTCTCGCGACGATACAGCGGATCGGTGAGCGGCGTACCGGCCTCCTCCGCTTCCTTCACCTTGCGGTTGAAGCCCGCCAGATTACGCACGCCCATGGCCGCCATCAGCTTGTAGCGACGTTCCATCTCGGCGACGCTCCAGCGCAACGCGTTGGCCGCCTCCTTCATATCGGTCACCACCGGGCACAGCAGGTGCGGGATGCCTTCGTAGATCGACAATTCGAGCATTTTCGGGTCGATCATGATCAGCCGCGCATCTTCTGGCGTCGACTTGAACAGGATCGAAAGAATCATCGCGTTCACACCGACCGACTTACCCGAGCCAGTGGTACCGGCCACCAGCAGGTGGGGCATTTTCGCCAGGTCGGCGATCACCGGCTTGCCCCCGATATCGTGGCCGAGGGCGATGGTGACCGGGGATTTGGCATCATCATAAGGTGCGGACGACAGGACTTCCGAGAACCGCACGATCTGGCGATCCTCGTTGGGGATTTCGATGCCCACGGTCGTCTTGCCGGGAATCACCTCGACCACGCGGACACTGATCACCGCCAGGGAGCGCGCCAGATCCTTGGCCAGGTTGGAGATTCGGCTGACCTTGACCCCAGCCGCCGGCTGAATCTCGAAGCGCGTGATGACCGGGCCCGGATGAACCGACTCGACGATGACCTCGACGCCGAATTCCTTCAGCTTGATCTCCAGCAAGCGCGACATGGCTTCCAGCGATTCGGGGGAGTACTGCTTTTGCTGCTTTTCGGCGACGTCCAGCAGTGAAAGCGGCGGCACGCTGCCTTCGATCAGAGGGTCGACGAACAGGTTCGCCTGCTTTTCCTTCAAGACGCGCTTGCTCTGCTCGACTGGCTTCGGCGGTGCAGCGGGAGGGATCACTGGCGCTGGGCGTTTTTCCCGCTCGCTCATGTGCTTGCTCAGCGACTCTTCACGCTCGAGCAGGCGCTCCTTTACCTTGGCGCGCTCCCGCTGATCGGAGAGTGAACCAGCCACTTCGTTGACCACGTCGTCGGCTTCGCGCAACTGTGCGATGACCTGCTTGCGCTCGTTCCGGGCCGACCACCAGCGGCTGAACAGACTCTGGATCAGCTCGATCAGGTCGAGCGTGATCTTGCCGGTCAGGTCCATCACCTTGAACCAGGACAGGTCGGTGAATACGGTCAGGCCGAACAGGAACAACGCCAACAGCACAAGGGTGCTGCCCTGGACGTTGAGCGCTGCCTCGGCAAGCTGCCCAAGACTCTCCCCCAGGGCTCCGCCCGCCGAAGCCGGCAGGTTGTTGGCGAACTGGAAGTGGATATACGCCAGCGCGGAGCCGGAAAGGACCAGGAAGATGAGCCCGATCAAGCGCCAGGAGAACAGCCACCCGTTCCATGTCCAGGGCTGGTGACGGGCACGAAACACCTGCCAGGTCTTGATGCCCAGCAACAACGGAAACAGGAACGCAAAATAGCCGAGCGCCATGAACAGCACATCGGCGAACCAGGCCCCGGCGCGTCCCGCGGCATTCTGGACTTGCTGGACGTTGCTGGTATGCGTCCAGCCGGGATCGGCTGGATCGTAGGTAAGCAATGCCATCCAGAGGTATGCGCACAGCGCGCCGAGCGCGATCAAGGCGCCTTCCTTGAGACGGTAATGCAACTGCTGTCGCCAGACGGAAGCCGGCGCGGTAGAGGAGGTATTCTTCAAAACGCTTTATTTCCTGCGCCTGCGGCGCGCTCTATGAACCGTATTCAGCCAGATAATTGGACATTGTACGGGTTTGTCGATTCGATGGCATGCCGGTTCCGCGCCGGCTTGGGCTTTTCTCGATGCTTCGGTGTAGCATAAACGCCAGTTTTTTCAGCGCGGCTCGACTGGAGCACGCTTCTCTATTCGCAACAAAGGCTTATGAGGGCTTTTTATGAATGAAGTCAAGCATTCACGTCTGATCATCCTCGGCTCGGGCCCGGCCGGTTATACCGCCGCGGTATACGCTGCCCGTGCCAATCTGAAGCCGGTGATGATCACCGGCATCCAGCCTGGCGGCCAGCTCACCACTACTACAGAAGTGGACAATTGGCCCGGTGATGTCGAAGGCCTTACCGGTCCGGCCCTGATGGAGCGGATGCAAAAGCATGCGGAGCGCTTCGACACCGACGTCGTCTTCGATCACATCCATACGGCCGAACTGCAGCAGCGCCCATTCATCCTCAAGGGCGACAGCGCCACCTACAGCTGCGATGCGCTGATCATCGCCACAGGCGCCTCGGCACAATACCTCGGCCTTCCATCGGAAGAGGCATTCGCTGGGCGCGGTGTATCGGCCTGCGCCACCTGCGACGGCTTCTTCTACCGCAACCAGGTGGTCGCGGTGATTGGCGGTGGCAACACGGCCGTGGAGGAAGCGTTGTACCTCTCGAACATCGCCAAGGAAGTGCATCTGATCCATCGTCGCGACAAGCTGCGCTCCGAGAAGATTCTGCAAGACAAGATCATGGAGAAGGCCGCTAACGGCAACATCCGACTGCATTGGAACCACACCCTCGAAGAGGTATTGGGCGATGCCAGCGGCGTGACTGGCGTGCGGCTGAAAAGCACACAGTCTGGCGAAGAGCAGAAGCTCGAACTGTCAGGCGTGTTCATCGCGATCGGCCACAAGCCCAACACGGACCTGTTCCAGGGCCAGCTCGAAATGAAAGACGGCTACCTCAAGATCAAGGGTGGCAGCGAGGGCGACGCCACCTGCACGACGATCCCGGGCGTCTTCGCGGCAGGCGACGTGGCCGATCACGTGTACCGTCAGGCCATTACTTCCGCCGGCGCCGGCTGCATGGCCGCACTCGATGCCGAAAAGTTCCTGGACCAATAACCCACCGCCAGGGCGGATGCCCTCATCCGCCCCTCGTGACGTATCGATATGCTGACCTGGTTGCAGCGCGACGACCTGTCGTTCCCCCCGCTGGAAAAGGCCATGCGCGAGCCCAACGGCCTGCTCGCCGCGGGCGGTGACCTGTCGCCGGAGCGCCTGCTGGCCGCCTACCGCCACGGTTGCTTCCCCTGGTATCAGGACGGACAACCGCTGCTCTGGTGGTCGCCAGACCCACGTACGGTTCTGTACCCGCAGGAGTTGCATGTCTCCCGCAGCCTGCGCAAGACGTTGCGCCAGGGGGTATTCGAGATCACCTTCGACCGCGCATTTGCCGAGGTCATCGAAGGCTGCGCCTCCCCTCGCAGCTACGCCGAAGGCACCTGGATCACCACGCCGATGCAGGACGCCTATGTGGCCCTGCACCGGCTCGGCGTGGCGCACTCGGTGGAAGTCTGGCAAGACGGACGGTTGGTCGGCGGCCTCTATGGCCTGGCCATGGGTCAGCTATTCTTCGGTGAGTCGATGTTCAGTCGCGCGACCGATGCGTCCAAGGCGGGATTCGTGACATTAGTGGAACGTCTCCGAGACTGGGGATTCAAATTGATTGACTGCCAGATGCCGACGCAACACCTGGCCAGTTTCGGTGCGCGCGGCATATCTCGCCAAACCTTCGCCGAAGCGCTCGACAGGTATCTGGACGAACCCAGTTCAGCCCGATGGGAGTCCTAGTCCACGAAGCCAAGCTGACCTACACTGACTTCAAGATTTTCGAGAGCTGACCATGACTTCACTGGCTCGTCTCAAGTTCTATGCCACTCAGCCTCATGCGTGCAGTTACCTGCCCGACGAACAGGCCACCACGCTGTTCCTCGACCCCAGCCAGCCGATGGACGTACAGGTGTATGCCGAACTGTCGGAGATGGGCTTTCGCCGCAGCGGCGATCATCTCTACCGACCGCATTGCCAACGCTGCACCGCCTGCATTCCGGCCCGGATACCCGCCGAAGGGCTACAACTCAATCGCCAGCAGAAGCGCATCCTGAAGCGCAACACCGACCTGATCGTCACCAACGTACGGCCTGCATTCACCGAGGAGTACTACACGCTCTATGCGAGCTACATCGAACAGCGCCACGCCGACGGCGACATGTATCCCCCGAGCAGAGATCAGTTTCACACCTTCCTCGTCCGCGACCTGCCCTTCTCCCGCTTTTACGAGTTTCGCCTGGACGGGCGCCTGCTCGCCCTGGCGGTGACCGACGTACTGCCCAACGGCCTGTCTGCCGTCTACACCTTCTATGACCCCAGCGAGG
The DNA here is from genome assembly GCF_009789555.1 of Stutzerimonas stutzeri. Lineage (NCBI taxonomy): Bacteria > Pseudomonadati > Pseudomonadota > Gammaproteobacteria > Pseudomonadales > Pseudomonadaceae > Stutzerimonas > Stutzerimonas stutzeri. The sequence continues at coordinate 2,764,543 of NZ_CP046902.1, read as the reverse complement.
AGCGTCGCAGCCTTGGCCGCTTCGCCATTCTCTGGCAGGTCGGAGAAGCCGCGCGCCTCGGATTGAAAGCACTCTATCTGGGCTACTGGATCAAGAATTGCCGCAAGATGAACTACAAAACCGAATATCGTCCAATCGAACTGCTGGTTAATCAACGCTGGATAACTCTCAGCTGAGCCCTTGGCTCTCGGGGCCCTTTCAGGCACAATACTTGCCGCTTTTACCCGGGCATTCTTCGCACCGGGTCAATCATTGGACACCGAGGGCTTTACTGAATGTCGAAAGAAGACAGCTTCGAAATGGAAGGTACTGTCGTCGACACCCTGCCCAACACCATGTTTCGCGTGGAGTTGGAAAATGGGCACGTCGTTACTGCGCACATCTCCGGAAAGATGCGCAAGAACTACATCCGGATTCTGACCGGTGACAAGGTTCGTGTGGAACTGACCCCGTACGACTTGAGCAAAGGTCGCATCACCTACCGCGCCCGCTGACCGGACGCGAGCATGAAATGCCCGGTTATGACCGGGCTTTTTGTTTGCGCTGGAACAGCGACCTGACGACTCGAACATCGAGCCGCCATCGGACCGCCCCCATCGTTGAAAACTGATCGTATCGCCTGATAACGAAACAGAAACGCCCGGCAATGCCGGGCGTTTCTGTTTGGCTCGGTCGTACAACCGTCAAGCCAGTTCGGCTGAAGTCTCGAAGTCGAAGAATGGCTCACCGTCACGAATGTCGATGTGAACGATGCCGCCATGCTCGGCCAGCTCTCCGAAGAGAATCTCTTCGGCCAGTGGACGCTTGATCTTGTCCTGGATCAAACGAGCCATGGGCCGCGCGCCCATCTGAGGGTCATAGCCCCGCTCAGCCAGCCAACCACGCGCCGCGTCCGATACCTCGAGCGTGACATGCTTGTCTTCCAGCTGCGCCTGCAGTTCGATGAGGAACTTGTCGACGATGCTCTTGATGACTTCATGGCTCAGGCGACCGAACTGGATGATGGTATCCAGACGGTTGCGGAACTCGGGCGTGAAGCTCTTCTTGATCACCTCCATCGCATCGGACGCATGATCCTGATGGGTGAATCCGATGGAAGCGCGCGCCGCGGTTTCAGCGCCTGCGTTGGTGGTCATGATCAGGATGACGTTGCGGAAATCCGCCTTGCGGCCGTTGTTATCCGTCAAGGTGCCGTGGTCCATCACCTGCAGGAGCAGGTTGAACACCTCCGGATGCGCCTTCTCGATCTCGTCGAGCAGGAGCACACAGTGCGGCTGCTTGGTAATCGCCTCGGTCAACAAGCCGCCCTGATCGAAACCGACATAGCCAGGCGGTGCGCCGATTAGACGCGACACGGTATGACGCTCCATGTACTCGGACATGTCGAAGCGCACCAGATCGATCCCCAGCGCCCGTGCCAACTGGCGCGCCGCTTCCGTCTTGCCGACCCCGGTGGGGCCCGCGAAAAGGAACGAGCCCACGGGCTTGTCCGGCGCTTTCAAACCTGCACGGGACAGCTTGATGGCAGTGGCGAGCGAATCGATCGCATCGTCCTGCCCGAACACCGTGAGCTTCAGGTCGCGCTGCAGATTACGCAGCAGTTCCTTGTCGGAGGTGCTGACGTGCTTTGGAGGAATCCGCGCGATCTTGGCCACGATATCCTCGACCTGTTCGACGTCGATCCGGGCGGCACGCTTGTCTTCGGGCTGCAGCCTCTGGAAAGCGCCCGCCTCGTCGATCACATCGATTGCCTTGTCCGGCATGTGGCGATCGTTGATGTAGCGCGACGCCAATTCCGCCGCGGCACGCAGCGATTCATCACTGTACTCGATGCCGTGATGCTGCTCGAAGCGCCCCTTCAGCCCGCGCAGGATGCCAATGGTGTCCTCGACGGAAGGCTCGGAAACGTCGACTTTCTGGAAGCGTCGCGCCAGCGCCCGATCCTTTTCGAATATCCCACGAAATTCCTGGAAGGTCGTCGATCCGATGCATCGGATCTCTCCCGAGGACAGCAGCGGCTTGAGCAGATTCGAAGCGTCCATCACACCGCCAGACGCCGCGCCGGCACCGATGATGGTATGGATTTCGTCAATGAACAGCACCGCCTGGGGCCGCTTGCGCAACTCGTTCAGCAGCGCCTTGAAGCGCTTCTCGAAGTCGCCGCGATATTTCGTACCGGCCAGCAAGGCACCGAGGTCAAGGGAATAGACGACGCTGTTGGCCAGCAGGTCGGGGACTTGGTTGTCGACGATCCGCTTGGCCAACCCCTCGGCAATGGCCGTCTTGCCGACCCCGGCCTCGCCCACCAGCAATGGATTGTTTTTGCGCCGACGCGCGAGGATCTGGGCGACTCGCTCGACCTCGTGCTCGCGGCCGACCAACGGGTCGATACGCCCCTGACGGGCCAGGTCGTTGAGGTTGCTCGCGTACGCGTCGAGCGGATTGCCCGATGCACTCGCTTCACCACCCTCCTCGTCCTGCATGTCCGAATCGCTTTCAGGGTTGCCGCTATTGCCCGGCACCTTGGAAATTCCATGGGCGATGTAGTTGACGACGTCGATACGCGCAACGTTCTGTTGCTTGAGCAGAAATACCGCCTGGCTTTCCTGCTCGCTGAAGATCGCAACCAGGACGTTCGCGCCGGTGACTTCGCGCTTGCCGGAGCTCTGAACATGAAAGACAGCGCGCTGCAGCACGCGCTGGAAGCCCAGGGTTGGCTGGGTCTCGCGCTCCTCGTCATGCTGAGGAATCAGCGGCGTGGTGGAGTCGATGAATTCCTGCAGATCATGCCGCAACTTATCCAGACCGGCCCCACAGGCCCGCAGGACCGTAGCGGCGGCTTCGTTATCCAGCAAGGCCAACAGGAGGTGTTCGACCGTCATGAATTCATGACGCTTGGTACGAGCCTCCTTGAAAGCCAGATTCAGAGTGACTTCGAGCTCACGGTTCAACATAGCTTTCACCTCTTACCCAACAGTCGGGTTTAACCGTCCTTCTCGATCTCACAAAGCAACGGGTGCTGGCATTCCCTTGCATATTGATTGACCTGCATCGCTTTGGTTTCCGCAACGTCTCGTGTGTAGACGCCACAGACGGCCCGCCCTTCGGTATGAACCGCCAGCATGATCTTGGTGGCGAGCTCCCGATTGTGATTGAAAATTCCCTCGAGCACCTCCACGACGAAATCCATCGGCGTGTAGTCGTCATTAAACATGACAACTTTGAACATCGGTGGTGCCTTCAGTTGCGGCTTGGCTTCTTCTACAGCCACGCCGGAAGAGTCGTCGTCCAGGGGCTTGGGGCGATCTTGATTGAATATTAGTCGAATCTCTGGAGATGCACGCATGCGTATAACTGTTCTAGATCGGGGCGCCGAGGCCGGGTAAGTGGAAGGGCTTCACAGCCACCTGACGAGTCGCCTTGACTATCGGCAAAACGATGATACAAACAGTATGTGCCACAACGGCAACGGGCTGCGCGTGTGGGCCATGTGCTGCATCAGCGCGGAATGAAATGGATGTTACTCCAGTGATGGACTCCTTTGCAGAGGGATAACAGCATGCTAAGCGGTAAGGTCAAGTGGTTCAACAACGCCAAGGGCTATGGATTTATCGTAGCAGACGGCGGCGATGAGGACCTGTTCGCCCACTACTCTGCCATTCAGATGGAAGGGTACAGAACTCTGAAAGCTGGGCAAGCGGTCATGTTCGATATTCTGCAAGGTCCAAAGGGCCTGCACGCAACCAACATTCAATCGCTCCAGACCCCTTGTGAGGCAGCGGCGCCTGCCTCACAAGGGTCGACCGTAGACGCCTGACTCCAGGCGACAAAAAGGCCGATCATCGATCGGCCTTTTTGTGTTGCCCGGTCAGCTTACATATGCGTGATCATGGCGTCGCCGAATTCCGAGCAGGACAGCAGCGTGGCACCGTCCAACAGCCGCTCGAAGTCATAGGTCACGGTCTTGGCCGCGATGGTGCTTTCGGTCGATTTGATGATCAGGTCCGCCGCCTCCACCCACCCCATGTGGCGCAGCATCATCTCGGCCGACAGAATCAATGAACCGGGGTTGACCTTGTCCTGGCCGGCGTATTTCGGCGCGGTGCCGTGTGTCGCCTCGAACATCGCGACGGTATCGGACAGGTTGGCGCCCGGCGCAATGCCGATACCACCGACTTCCGCGGCGAGGGCGTCGGACAGGTAGTCACCGTTCAGATTGAGTGTGGCGATCACGTCGTACTCGGCAGGGCGCAGCAGGATCTGCTGAAGCATGGCATCGGCAATCGCGTCCTTTACAACGATGTTCTTGCCGGTCGTGGGGTTCTTGAACTGCATCCAAGGGCCGCCGTCCAGCAGCTCGGCACCGAATTCATCACGAGCCACCTCGTAGCCCCACTCCTTGAAGGCGCCTTCGGTGAACTTCATGATGTTGCCCTTGTGCACCAGGGTCACGGAGCTGCGATCGTTATCGACCGCATACTGCAGGGCCTTGCGAACCAGACGCTTGGTGCCTTCGAGCGATACCGGCTTGATACCGATGCCGCAGTTCTCGGTGAAACGGATTTTCTTGACGCCCATTTCCTCGGTGAGGAACTTGATGACCTTTTCCGCTTCCGGCGACCCCGCCTTCCACTCGACACCCGCATAAATGTCTTCGGAGTTCTCGCGGAAAATCACCATGTCGACATCGGCAGGCTTCTTCACCGGGCTAGGCACACCCGTGAACCAGCGAACCGGCCGCTGGCAGACGTACAGATCGAGCTCCTGACGCAACGCAACGTTCAACGAGCGGATACCACCGCCAACCGGTGTGGTCAGCGGCCCTTTGATGGACACCACGTAATCACGAACTGCCTCCAGGGTCTCCTTGGGTAGCCAGGTGTCCTGGTCGTAGACCTGAGTCGCCTTCTCTCCCGCGTAGATTTCCATCCAGGAGATCTTGCGCTGGCCGCCGTAGGCTTTTTCCACCGCCGCATCGACCACCTTGATCATCACCGGACTGATATCGACCCCGATCCCGTCACCCTCGATGTAGGGGATGATCGGATTGTTCGGGACGGTGAGGGTGTTGTCGGCATTGACGGTGATTTTGTCACCGCTGGAAGGCACCTGGATCTTTTGGTATCCCATGCTGGACTCCGTTTTTGTGGTTAAACATTAAACAGTGGTCGTCTCCGAAGAGTACCCCAGTTGAATCGGCCGAAACCATATGTTCATTCGTCTTATGGCTTGGGCATTCTTTGACAACGGGCCGGGGTGATATACTGCTTAGGTGACTAACGAGTCATGAGGGGCCAACCGACCTCCGACGAGATCCTTGCCTCCTGAAACCGCCAGGCTGCCAACCGCAGCCGGACGGATCGAACGCTCAACACTCTAGTGGTGCTGCATCCAACATCATCGCGGCGAATCTCGAGACCGGCTCGACAAACGTAGCCAAGGCGCCTACCTGCGCACTTCGAGGTTCTGTGCACGCTCAGCAAGAGAGAGTCAACTCTACATGTCCACCCGATCGAAGATCATCTATACCTTCACCGACGAAGCCCCGGCGCTGGCCACCTACTCGCTTCTGCCCATTGTAGAAGCCTTTGCCGCCTCCGCAGATATTGCCGTCGAAACACGTGACATCTCTCTTGCAGGACGCATTCTTGCAAGCTTTGCCGACCAACTGGACGCTGACAAGGTCGTCTCCGATGACCTGGCCAAGCTCGCAGAGCTGACCAGCCAGCCAGACGCGAACATCATCAAGCTTCCGAACATCAGCGCTTCCGTTCCCCAGCTCAAGGCGGCGATCGCCGAGCTGCAAGCGCTCGGTTACAACATCCCCAACTTCCCGGAAGACCCTCAGACCGACGCCGAGAAAGAGGCACGCGCGCGTTACAGCAAGATCCTCGGCAGCGCCGTGAACCCGGTTCTACGCGAGGGCAACTCCGACCGCCGCGCACCGGCAGCGGTCAAAGCCTTCGCCCGCAAGCACCCCCATTCGATGGGCAAGTGGAGCAAGGCTTCCCAGTCCCATGCCGACTACATGCGCGGCGGCGACTTCTTCTCCAGCGAGCAGTCGATCACCATGCAGGAAGCGGGTGACGTGCGTATCGAGTTCGTTGGCCAGGACGGCACCGTAGAGGTCAAGAAGCAGATCACGCTGCAGAAAGGCGAAGTGCTCGACGGCATGTTCATGAGCTGCAAGAAGCTGCGTGAGTTCTTCGAAGCCACCCTGCAAGACTGCAAGGATTCGGGCGTGATGTGGTCGCTGCACGTCAAGGCGACCATGATGAAAATTTCCCACCCGATCGTCTTCGGGCACGCCGTCACCGTTTACTACAAAGACCTGTTCAACAAGTGGGGCAAGCTGTTCGAAGAGATCGGCGTCAACCCGAACAACGGCTTGAGCAGCGTGTACGACAAGATCAAGTCGCTGCCGGACTCCCAGCAGGAAGAAATCCTTCAAGACATCCACGCCTGCTATGCCGGCCGCCCGGAAATGGCGATGGTCGACTCGGTCAAGGGCATTACCAACCTTCACATTCCCAGCGATGTGATCGTCGACGCTTCCATGCCGGCGATGATCCGCAGCTCCGGTCAGATGTGGGGCAAGGACGGCAAACTCAAGGACACCAAGGCCGTAATGCCGGAAAGCACTTACGCCCGCATCTACCAGGAAATGATCAATTTCTGCAAAACCAATGGTGCGTTCGACCCGACCACCATGGGCAGCGTACCCAACGTAGGCCTGATGGCGCAGAAAGCCGAGGAATACGGCTCTCACGACAAGACGTTCGAAATGACGGCCGACGGCACCATGCGGGTCGTGCTCGCCGACGGCACCGTGCTGATGCAGCATCAGGTCGAAAAAGGCGATATCTGGCGTGCCTGCCAGACCAAGGACGCCCCGATCCGCGACTGGGTCAAGCTGGCCGTCACCCGCGCGCGTCAGTCCAACACCCCGGCCATCTTCTGGCTGGACCCGGAGCGCGCCCACGATCGCGAGCTTCAGAAGAAGGTCGAAGCCTACCTGCAGGAGCATGACCTGACCGGCCTGGATATCCGCATGATGGGCTACAACGAAGCCATTCGTGTGAGCATGGAGCGCCTGATTCGTGGCCAGGACACCATCTCGGTGACCGGCAACGTATTGCGTGACTACCTGACCGACCTGTTCCCGATCATGGAGCTGGGTACGTCGGCAAAAATGCTTTCCATCGTCCCGTTGATGGCGGGCGGCGGCATGTACGAAACCGGCGCCGGCGGCTCGGCTCCCAAGCATGTGCAGCAACTGATGGAGGAAAACCATTTGCGTTGGGATTCGCTCGGCGAATTCCTGGCCCTGGCCGTGTCGCTGGAAGAAACCGGAATCAAGACGGACAATGTCAAGGCCAAACTGCTCGGCAAGACACTGGACGCCGCGACCGGCAAGCTCCTCGACAACAACAAGTCTCCTTCGCGTCGCACCGGTGAGCTGGATAACCGCGGCAGCCATTTCTACCTGGCGATGTACTGGGCCCAGGAACTGGCTGCACAGACCGAGGACGCGCAACTGCAGGCTCACTTCGCACCGCTGGCCAAACAGCTGAGCGATAACGAGCAGGCCATCGTTGCCGAACTCGCCGAGGTCCAGGGCAAGCCGGTGGAGATCGGTGGCTACTACCGCTCCAACGCCGAGCTGACCAGCCAGGTGATGCGTCCTAGCGCGACCTTCAACGCTGCCCTCGCGACGTTGGCCTGAGTCACCGGGCGCTGACTGGCGCCGCTGAACCGAAACCCCGGCCCAGTGCCGGGGTTTTGTTTTTTCCAGGCGCGCTGATCGTTACTATCGACATGCACAGACAGGACCCTTGAAACATGACCTGGCATCCTCATATCACCGTGGCCACGATCGTCGAAACGGACGGCCGCTTCCTCATGGTTGAAGAATCGAAAGGCGGTCGGCTGGTCCTGAACCAACCGGCTGGGCATCTGGAGCCCAACGAGACACTGCGCCAGGCGGCTGTGCGCGAAACGCTCGAGGAGACCGGATGGGAGGTCGAGCTGAGCGGCGTCGTCGGCGTTTACCTTTACACCGCACCAAGCAACGACGTCACCTATCAACGCATCTGCTTTTCGGCCCATCCGGTTCGCCATGACCCGCAACGGTCGCTCGACAGCGGCATCGTCGGGGCTTGCTGGATGACACGGGACGAACTGGCATCTCAACCGGAGCGGTGGCGCAGCGAACTGATCCTGCGCTGCATCGACGACTATCTGGCAGGACCGACACACCCACTCGCCGTCGTGCGCGACTGATCGGCCTTAACCGCTTGCCCGGCCAGCCTGTTAGAATTACACCTTTTGCAGTCAGCTCTGAGTCGCCATGTCTGATTCAACATCCGTTGCCCCTGAAAACCTGCGCGTCATAGTCGGCATGTCCGGTGGCGTCGACTCCTCGGTTTCCGCCCTGCTTCTGCTCGAACAGGGGTACCAGGTCGAAGGCCTGTTCATGAAGAACTGGGAAGAGGATGACGGCACCGAGTACTGCACCGCACGTGAGGATCTGGCCGACGCTCAGGCCGTCTGCGACCGGATCGGCATCAAGCTGCACACCGCCAACTTCGCAGCCGAATATTGGGACAACGTCTTCGAGCACTTCCTGGCCGAGTACAAGGCCGGTCGCACGCCGAATCCGGACATCCTGTGCAATCGCGAAATCAAGTTCAAGGCGTTCCTCGACTATGCCCTGGCGCTCGGTGCCGACCTGATCGCAACCGGGCACTACGTGCGGCGCCGCGACATCGATGGACGCAGCGAATTGCTCAAGGGCCTCGATCCGAACAAGGACCAGAGCTACTTCCTGCATGCCGTCGGCGGCGATCAGTTGAGCAAGACGCTATTTCCGGTAGGCGAACTCGAAAAGCCGGCGGTAAGGGCCATCGCAGAAAAGCACGGCCTCGCGACAGCGAAAAAGAAGGACTCCACCGGCATCTGCTTCATTGGCGAACGCCGCTTCAGCGATTTTCTCAAACAGTATTTGCCGGCGCAGCCAGGCGATATCGAGACGATCGACGGCGACGTGATCGGGCGCCATCATGGCTTGATGTATCACACCATCGGCCAGCGCCAGGGCCTGGGCATCGGCGGACTCAAGGACGCCGGAGACGAACCCTGGTATGTCTTGAGCAAGGACCTCGAGCGCAATGTATTGGTCGTTGGTCAGGGCAATGATCATCCCTGGCTGTTCTCGCGCGCCTTGTTCGCCTCGGAGATTTACTGGGTCAACCCCGTCGCGCTGTCATCGCCGCTGCGCCTTACCGCCAAGGTCCGTTATCGGCAGGGTGATCAGGCCTGCACATTGGAGCAGACCGCCGACGGCTATCGAGCCCTGTTCGACGAACCTCAACGCGCCGTCACGCCCGGGCAGTCCGTGGTGTTTTACCAGGGTGATGTCTGTCTCGGCGGCGGCGTGATCGAAACGGCCGAGCCCTGGTTCACCGGAGCGCGCCCATGACGCCCCTGCAGGAGCAACTGGTTGCGCTCGGAGCGGTATTCGAAGCGGCCGCACTGGTCGACCGGATCGCGCGGACCGGCCAGGTGCCGAACGCGGCGCTGGGCAGCCTGCTCGGCAGCCTGCTGGTTCGCGAAGACAAGCCTGCCCTGGACATCTACGGGGGCGACGACCTCAACCTGCGCGACGGTTACCGCGCCCTGGTCGGCGCACTGGAGCGCGATACCAGCAGCCTGCAGCGCGAGCCACTGCGTTATGCGCTGGCGATGATCGGCCTCGAGCGCCAATTGGACAAACGGGGCGACCTGTTGCAGGTGATTGCAAGCCGGCTGGACCAGATACAACAACAAGCCGACCACTTCGGGCTGACACACGAAAACGTGATCGCGTCCTTTGGCGGCTTGTATCAGGACACCCTCAGCACGTTCCGCCAGCGCATCCAGGTGCAGGGGGACATGCGTCACCTTCAGCAAAGCGACAATGCTGCCAAGATTCGCGCATTGCTGCTGGCCGGGATACGTTCCGCCCGGCTCTGGCGACAGCTCGGCGGGCACCGTTGGCAGATGGTATTCAGCCGCCGCAAATTGCTTGACGCTCTGTATCCCCTGCTCCGGTCGGAATAAGCCGCCACGCCCCGGCGCGACAACGGTTCTAGCCGGGGCGGCGGCATTGGCCCGCATTCATGTATAATCTGCGCCCTCTTTTCGTTGCTCGACTGTCCGAGAATGCCCTCTATGCAGCTTTCATCGCTCACCGCGGTTTCCCCTGTCGATGGCCGCTACGCCGGCAAAACCAGCGCTCTGCGCCCCATATTCAGCGAATTCGGCCTGATTCGCTGCCGCGTTCAGGTTGAAGTTCGCTGGTTGCAGCGTCTGGCCGCCCATGCCGGGATACCGGAAGTCGCACCCTTCTCCGACGAGGCCAACGCACTCCTCGACCAGCTGGCGGAAAATTTCCAGCTCGAGCATGCCGAGCGCGTCAAGGAATTCGAGCGGACCACCAACCACGACGTGAAAGCGGTGGAATACCTGCTCAAGGAGCAGGCCAAGCAGTTGCCAGAACTCGCCAAGGTCAATGAGTTCATTCACTTCGCCTGCACCAGCGAAGACATCAACAACCTCTCCCATGCGCTGATGCTGCGCGAGGGCCGCGACGATGTGTTGCTGCCGCTGATGCGCCAACTGGCGGAGGCCATTCGTACACTGGCGATCGCCCACGCCGATGTTCCGATGCTGTCGCGCACACACGGCCAACCCGCCTCGCCGACCACCCTCGGCAAGGAACTGGCCAACGTGGTCTACCGCCTCGAGCGGCAGATCGCACAGGTCGCCGCCGTGCCGCTGCTGGGCAAGATCAACGGCGCGGTGGGTAACTACAACGCCCACCTGTCTGCCTACCCAGACGTCGACTGGGAAGCCAACGCACGCGAATTCATCGAGGCCGATCTGGGGCTTTCCTGGAACCCCTATACCACGCAGATCGAACCGCACGACTACATTGCCGAGCTGTTCGATGCCGTCGCACGGTTCAACACGATATTGATCGACTTCGACCGCGACATCTGGGGCTACATCTCGCTGGGCTATTTCAAGCAGCGCACCGTCGCCGGCGAGATCGGTTCGTCGACCATGCCGCACAAGGTCAACCCGATCGATTTCGAAAACTCCGAAGGTAACCTGGGCATCGCCAACGCCCTGCTGCAACACTTGGCGAGCAAGCTGCCCATTTCGCGCTGGCAGCGGGACCTGACCGATTCCACCGTACTGCGCAACCTGGGTGTCGGCTTTGCTCATAGCGTCATCGCCTATGAGGCGAGCCTCAAGGGAATCGGCAAGCTGGAGCTCAACGCAGCGCGTATCGCCGAGGACCTAGATGCATGCTGGGAAGTGCTGGCCGAGCCGATCCAGACCGTCATGCGCCGGTACGCCATCGAGAACCCCTACGAGAAGCTCAAGGAATTGACCCGAGGCAAAGGCATCAGCCCGGAGGCTCTGCAGGCGTTCATCGATGACCTGGACATGCCGGCCGAAGCCAAGGCCGAGCTGCGCAAGCTCACCCCAGCCAACTACATCGGCAACGCCGCGGCCCAGGCCAAGCGGATCTGAACGACCCTTTTCTTTGCACGCCCGGCTGTGCCGGGCGTTTTTATTTGCAGCTCTGTAGCAGAGCAAGGTAACTGGCATGACTTCCGACATCCCTTTGCAAATTCTCGGCGGCATCAGCGCGCGAGAGTTCCTGCGTGACTACTGGCAGAAGAAGCCTCTCCTGATTCGCCAGGCCATCCCGGCCTTCGAAAGCCCGATTTCCCCGGACGAACTCGCCGGCCTGTCATTGGAAGAAGAAGTAGAGTCTCGCCTGGTCATCGAGCACGGCGAGCATCCCTGGGAGCTGCGCCGCGGCCCGTTCGGCGAGGAAACCTACCAGAACCTGCCGGAGCGCGACTGGACGCTGCTGGTACAGGCAGTCGACCAATTGGTCCCGGAAGTCGCCGAGCTCATCGAGCACTTCCGCTTCCTGCCCAATTGGCGAATCGACGATGTGATGGTCAGCTTCGCGGCGCCTGGCGGCGGTGTGGGGCCGCATTTCGATAACTACGATGTGTTTCTGCTACAGGCCCACGGCCAACGCCGCTGGCGGCTGGGGCAGATGTGCGACAGTGACAGCCCGCTGCTGGCGCATGCCGATTTGCGGATTCTCGCGGACTTCCAGGGTACCGACGAGTGGGTGCTCGAGCCCGGCGACATGCTTTATCTGCCGCCACGGCTGGCGCATTTCGGCACTGCCGAAGACGCGTGCATGACCTATTCGCTGGGTTTCCGCGCGCCCAGCGCAGCAGAGGTGCTGACCCATTTCACCGATTTTCTCGCACAATTCCTGCCCGACGAAGAGCGCTACAGCGATGCCGATCTGGTCCCTGCCCAGGATCCGCATCAGATCCAGAGCGATGCACTGGATCGTCTGCGCGCGATGCTCACCGAGCACATGAGCGATGAGCGCCTCTTGCTCACCTGGTTCGGTCAGTTCATGACAGAACCGCGCTATCCAGAGCGCGTGCAAGGGCCTGAGATTGAAGAGCAGGCGCTGTTCGCAGCGCTCGATGAGGGTGCCATACTGGTACGAAACCTGAGCGCGCGCCTGGCCTGGAGCGAGGTCGACATCGGCCTGCTGCTGTTCGCCAGCGGCCAGAGCCGGCTGCTTCCAGGTCACATGAAGGAGCTGCTGAAGCTGATCTGTTCGGCTGACGCGCTGCATGCGAACAACCTTGCGACGTGGCTGAACGACGAGGATGGGCGTAATCTGATATTGCAGTTGGTCAAACAGGGAAGTCTGGAGTTTGCTGATGAGTGACATAGAGGTACGCATCGCCGACTGGCAACAGGATAATGCCGATCTGAGGCGGATTCGTGAAACCGTGTTCATTGCAGAGCAGTCGGTTCCACCGGAACTCGAATGGGACGCAGACGACGCCGAAGCCGTTCATTTTCTTGCGCTGGAAAGCGGCTATCCCATCGGCACCGCTCGATTGCTCAACGATGGGCACATCGGGCGCGTTTCAGTCCTTCGTGACTGGCGTGGAATGAACGTGGGAGGCGCGTTGATGAAAGCCGTGATCGAAGAAGCCGAACGCCGTGGCCTGACCGAGCAACGGCTTACCGCCCAGGTGCATGCCACGGCTTTCTATGAACGACTTGGCTTCGAGGTCATCAGCGAAGAGTTCCTCGAAGCGGGCTTACCGCACGTCGACATGCTTCGCAAGAGCAGCTGACTTCCGATGCGCACCGACGACCCGGATCGTCCGAACGCCACCAGTGAGCTGGCGGCCATCGACTTCCACTCTCCGGGTCGCTTTTCGATCGATAACCCTCCGGCGCCGCCCGCCCCGTCGGCGCACGCTCTGCCGGCGCCTTTCGTTCTTGGCCAAACGAGCGATATCCAGCCATTCGATTCCCCCGACGAGGCCCGGCGACACGTGCTCGCCATGATTGGGCAAGCACGACGCAGCTTGAGTCTCTACAGCCCCGATCTCGACCCACTGCTGTATAACCACAGCAGCGTTCAGCAGGCGTGCGTAGGCTTCCTGCGCATGCATCCGCGCAATCGTCTGCGCGTCCTGCTCAAGGATTCTTCCCAAGCCGTCAGGCACGGCCACCGCCTGGTTGGGCTGTCGCGTCGCTTGAGCAGCAACATGCAGATACGCAAACTCAACCCTGACTCTGCGGTGCCATCGTCCACTTTCCTGGTAGCCGATGGCTGTGGCGTGCTGGTTTGCCCCGATCCTGACGCGTATGCTGGCTATTCGCTTTACCGTGATCCCGGCCGCGCTCGCCAGCTGCAGCGGCAGTTCGATGGCGCCTGGGACCACAGTGTGTCAGACCCTGACCTGCGGAGCTTTCTGCTATGACCCGCCGTTTTCTCGCCGCCTTCTTGTTGATGGTCAGCGTATCGCTTCAGGCAGCGACCGAGGTGATTCCGCTGAATTTTCGACTGGCCGAAGACGTTCTGCCAATCGCGCAATCGGTCGTTGGCGACCAGGGCAAGGTGAACGCCTATGGCAACCAATTGATCGTCAACGCACCCGCCTCGGTTATCCGCGAGCTGCGCGACGTATTGTCCCAACTGGACAGCGAACCGCGCAGATTGCTGATCAGCATCGACACGCAGAACGCCGCGACCGGCAGTGACAGCGGTTACAGCGTCGATGGCTCGATACGAGCGGGAGACGTCGAGGCCCACACCGGGCGCGGCGAAAGGAACGACCGGGATCAGGTCCGCATTATTCGTCGCAGCACCAGCAGCCAGGGTGGCGGCATTCAACAGGTCCAGGCTACCGAGGGATACCCTGCGCTCATACAGGTCGGCCAGAGCGTGCCGATTACCACGCGTGGCACCGATGGGTACGGCCAGATCTACCAGCAGACCCAGTACCGCGACGTGACTCGCGGGTTCTACGCCACCGCGACGATCCATGGCGACCGTGTACAGGTCACCGTCAGCAGCCAGCAGGACCGCGTCAATCCGTCCGCCACGGGCGCTATCGATATCCAGCAAACCGACACCCGTGTCAGTGGACGGCTCGGAGAGTGGATTTCGCTTGGCGGCATCGACGAAAGCGCCAGCTCCAGCCAGCACGGGACGCTGCGTCGATATTCCACTCAAGGCCGCCAGGACCTGTCGCTACGACTGAAAGTAGACACCCTGGACTAGAAAAGTTCGGTGGCCCGCCGCTTCGCCTCGAAATATGTAGTGCCTTAAAAAAAGCACTACAAAACATTTGACGAACGTTTTCTGCCAGCGCATTATGGCCCCGCTCCCGCTAACCAGGGGCCCTGGAAAGGGCCTCCGGATCGCACTCAGCCAACCAGCAGAGGCGTTCCGTGACTGTACTGCCCACAAGGCGGACTGACGAGGTTGCGACTGGAACGAGTCGTCCTGAGGGACGGGGAAGCGATTCACGCATCAGCTCGAGACGTCAGTATCGCTGCTCACGCAACGGCCTTGCCGCTGTGTGTTGGAATGCCACGATCATTCCGCCGCGAGCCGACAGCTCTTGCGGTCGTAACTGCACACCCCTCCTCTCTTGGTCCAATCCTCGTCCCGGTCGGTATTTCGACGCTCTGCCGCGTGTAGCCCGCATGATCAGCGTAAGCACGTAGGTTTCGGTGGGAAAGTCGGTGCTCAACCAAACACGAATTTTTTGAAGGATTGACCATGTCCGCTTATCAAAACGACATCAAGGCCGTTGCCGCTCTGAAAGAAGTAGCTGGAAGCAGCTGGAGCGCTATCAACCCTGAATCCGTAGCCCGTATGCGCGCTCAGAACCGCTTCAAGACCGGTCTGGAAATCGCGCAATACACCGCCGACATCATGCGCAAGGATATGGCCGAATACGACGCCGATTCGTCCGTCTACACGCAGTCGCTGGGTTGCTGGCACGGGTTCATCGGTCAGCAGAAGCTGATCTCCATCAAAAAGCACCTGAAGACGACCAACAAGCGCTACCTCTACCTGTCGGGCTGGATGGTTGCCGCCCTGCGCTCGGAGTTCGGACCGCTGCCCGATCAGTCGATGCACGAGAAAACCGCCGTTTCCGACCTGATCGAAGAGCTTTACACCTTCCTGCGTCAGGCCGATTCGCGTGAGCTGGACCTGCTGTTCACTGCACTGGATGCCGCCCGCGAAGCAGGCGACAGCGCCAAGGCTGCCGACATCCAGAACCAGATCGACAACTACGAAACCCACATTGTCCCGATCATCGCCGACATCGACGCCGGCTTTGGCAACCCGGAAGCGACCTACCTGCTGGCCAAGCGCATGATCGAAGCGGGTGCTTGCTGCATCCAGATCGAAAACCAGGTATCCGACGAGAAGCAGTGCGGTCACCAGGACGGTAAAGTCACCGTTCCTCATGCCGACTTCCTGGCGAAGATCGCCGCCGTCCGTTACGCCTTCCTTGAGCTGGGTATCGATAACGGCGTCATCGTGGCGCGTACCGATTCCCTGGGTGCCGGCCTGACCAAGCAGATCGCCGTGACCAAAGAGCCGGGCGATCTGGGCGACCTGTACAACTCTTTCCTTGATTGCGAAGAAATCACCGAAGCCGAACTGGGCAACGGCGACGTCGTGATCAAGCGTGAAGGCAAACTGCTGCGTCCGAAGCGCCTGCCAAGCAACCTCTTCCAGTTCCGCAAGGGCACTGGTGAAGATCGCTGCGTACTGGACTGCATCACCTCGCTGCAGAACGGCGCCGACCTGCTGTGGATCGAAACCGAGAAGCCTCACGTCGGCCAGATCAAGGCCATGGTCGACCGCATCCGCGAAGTCATTCCGACTGCCAAGCTGGTGTATAACAACAGCCCGTCGTTCAACTGGACGCTGAACTTCCGTCAGCAGGTCTTCGATGCCATGGCTGCCGAAGGCAAGGACGTTTCCGCCTACGACCGCGCCAAGCTGATGAGCGTTGACTATGACGAGACCGAACTGGCCGTCCGCGCAGACGAAATGATCCGCACCTTCCAGCGCGATGGCTCCGCTCAGGCGGGTATCTTCCACCACCTGATCACCCTGCCGACCTACCACACCGCAGCACTGTCGACGGACAACCTGGCTAAAGGCTACTTCGCCGAGGAAGGCATGCTGGCGTACGTCAAGGGTGTTCAGCGTCAGGAACTGCGCCAGGGCATCGCCTGCGTCAAGCACCAGAACATGGCTGGCTCCGATATTGGGGACAACCATAAGGAATACTTCGCTGGCGAAGCGGCACTGAAGGCTAGCGGCAAAGACAACACCATGAACCAGTTCCACTAAGCGTGGTTTCGGTTCGGGCTTCGGCCCGAACCGAGGTTAAGCGATACCCCGGCATCCGCCGAATGCTGCTCCCCAGTGGAGCAGCATTTTTTTATGTCTCGCCTTTCCAATCTTGACGCAAGAGCGCGACGATCCTCTGCAGCCCTAACCTGTCGGCACCCACGGTCGCCATCGGCATGTTGCTCGCACCGCACCATGTGGACGAGACCGATCAGCGCCTGCTTGCCTCCCCTGGGCATGGAGGGAAGACGACCGGAATGCCCGGCCGCTCGGCGCGCCGATACCCGAGCCAACCCAATCTCGCTCGCGTAACCCCCACCCTGCGACACGACGTTTCGATAGGCCCCCAGGCGGCTTCGCTTTGGCATTGCAAGAGGCGGTCCACGTGGGCGAATGCCCTTGGTCAGTACGTGCTCCCGTGCGGGCTTACGCCAGCGTGGGACCATCGGCAGTCCTGGCAAACAACGCTCGCATCCGCGCTATCCAGCCCCGGCCGGACGCTTGCCGGCCAATCTCGCCTTGCCCCGACCGCCAGCCCGGCCAAGCCGGCTACGTGACCGAGGGCACTGTATCGCTTCGGTCGCCTCATCGCTGGGGCCGAACAGCCCTACGAGCCGGAACCGGTGTGTTGGGCCAAAAAAAATCCGATGCCAGAAACCTGGCATCGGATTTTTGGAAGTCTGCAAGGCTCACCTTCGATGAGCCTTGCCGCACTTGGTACGAATCAACGAACCTGTGCTTCGACCTCAGCTTCTACACGACGGTTGATCTGACGACCTTCCTCGGTGCTGTTGTCAGCAACCGGGCGGGTTTCGCCGTAGCCAACCGAGTCGACGCGCTGGCTTTCAACACCGTACTGGTTGACCAGTACTTCACGAACAGCCTGAGCACGACGCTCGGACAGACGCTGGTTGTACTGATCGGTACCTACCGAGTCAGTGTGACCTTCAACGGTGGTGCTGGTCTGTGGGTACTGCTGCATGAAGTCAGCCAGGTTCTTGATGTCGCTGTAGCTTTCTTCACGAACGCGAGCTTTGTCGAAGTCGAACTTGACGTCCAGCTCGACACGTACCAGCTCTGGTTCCGGCTCTGGCTCGGTATCGACGATCGGAGCCGGTGCCGGCTCTGGAGTCGGCTCAACCTGGGCGACCTGCTGGCGCGCACCGCCACCGAAGTTCAGACCGACGCCTACACCGGCCATCCATTCGCTGTCGCCAGCGTCGATGTTGTGCATGCCGTCGACGCTGGCCTTGGCGAAGAAGTTTTCGGTGAAGTAGTACTTCAGACCCGCACCGATGTTTGCAAACGTGCTGCGGTCACGGCCGCTACGCGCAGCCTGGCCAATGCTCTGGTGAGCCATACCGGCGGAAACGTAAGGACGCAGGCCGACGCCTGGCTGACCGAAATGGTAGGCCGCATCGAGGGAAGTCAGGCTGCCCTTGATGTTCTTGTGGCCGCCGCCCGCTACAGGCTCGTCGGAGGTGACGTCGTGATATTCACCGTAGGACAGACCCAGGGAGACATCATCGGTCAGGAAGTAGCTGGCGCCAGCGCCATAGAGCTCGCCTTCGTCTTCGAAGCCGCGAGCACTGTCGGAGAAGTAGTGCTTGCCGAATGCTTCCACCTCTACAGCGCCCTGGCCCTGGGCGAGCGCGCTAAGTGAAGTAGCAGCAACCATAGAGCCAATTACAACGCCCAAGGTGTTTTTAAGTTTCATCCGTAAATCCCCATCTGTGGTGAGTATCAGAACAATCTAAGGAAACCGGCTGTCTCTAAGCCAAAGCTGTTCGCTATCACTAAGACAGCTTGTTGCCATTAAGTTTCAACGATTCCCGAAAATTTCTCACGTAGTTTATCCAATGCGCGCTTGTATCGCATCTTCGTTGCGCTTAGACCCATGTGCATGATATCGGCGATCTCCTGGAATTCCAGCTCCGCGACAAAGCGCAGCACCAGAATTTCCCGATCGATCTGGTTCACATGGACCAACCACTTGTCTAGGCCCGCCTTTTCCTCCACGTTCGGTGCTTTTTCTTCTGATGCTTCCTCGACCGGATCGAGACTCAGCGCATCAAGTAACCTGCGCTTGCGCCGCTCTTTCCGATACTGAGTAATACATTCGTTGTAGGTGATGCTGTATAGCCATGTCTTGAACTTCGACTTGCCTTCGAAGTTCTTCAAACCATACAAAACCTTGAGCATCACTTCTTGACACACGTCATCTGCGTCTCGGTCGTTTCCCAAATAGCGCGCGCACACATTAAACAGCGTCCGCTGATAGCGCCGCATCAGCTCTTCATAGGCGCGCGTTATATGAAACAGTTCCGCATGGGCACGCTGCACCAGCTCCTCATCGGAAAGCTGGCGGGGGTCGTAGCTCATGGTAGGCGGATGGGCTTTAGTCAAAACGCTTCGAACCGGCAAAAGTCGTGGCCGCTATGCAGGGCAACCCGCAAAAGAGGCGGCGCACTTTAACAGATTCCGGGCCTAACGGCTGCCCACGCGCTGTTCGAGCAGTACTCGGTTCGCAATCGAGACCAGCTCGCCGTCTTCGGTGAGCAGCAGGGTCTTGGCTGTGCCGATCTCTTCGATGGTGCCCTCGAGCTGCAGCCCGTCGAGGCGTACCTGCTGGCCGACCTCGTAAAGCTCACGCACATAGATGCCGGCGAGAATCTGACTGACCAGTTCGCGGCTACCGAGCCCCAGGGCCAGCGCAACCGCCAACCCGACGGAGATCAGTGCAATGGCGATCACGTAGTTGAGCAGCTCGGTCTTGACCTCGAGCTGGCCGATAGCGACCGAGATGATAATGATGATCACCAGGCCCTGGGCAATCCGCCCCAGGCCGCTGGCGTAGTCGAGCCCGACACCTTCAGCGGCGCCGCGAACCAGGCCATTGACCAACTGGGCCAGCAGGACCCCTACGAGCAGGATCAGCGCCGCCCCGAACACCTTGGGCACATACAGCGCCAGCATGTCGAGCGTCGCCGATACGCGGGCCAGACCGAGCGATTCGGCGGCCGAGACCAGAAACACCAACAACACGAACCAATAGACGATCTTGCCGATCAAGGCCGATACCGGTAAGCGAATGCCTCCACGCCCGAGCAACTTGGTCACACCGGTTCCGGCGACCAGCCGGTCCAGGCCAATCTTGGCCAGGAGCTTGGAGAGCAGCGTATCGAGCAGTTTGGCAACGACGAAGCCAACGACCACGACCAGCAACGCACCGAACAGCCGCGGTATGAACGCCGCGATAGGCGCCCAGAGTGCGCTCATCGCACCCAGCAGACTCTGGCTCCAGGGATCCAATTCCATGATCAATCAGCCTTATCGAAAGAAGAGTGGGAGGAGGAACGACGACGCGTGACCGCCGACGCGTGCGGCGCCCCGCTGCTGAAGGCGATCAGCACGGTCTGGAGCCAATGCCCCATCAGGCCGAACAGATCGCCGGCACCAACCTGACGGTTGGCCGTCTTCAGTACGCGGTCCAGGCAGGCATCGTCGTCACGCGCCGGTTGCGCGTTGAGCATGTCCCGCAAGGATTCTTCGAAAGGATCGCGCATGGTTACCTCGCTAACAGTCTGCTCTAGACGGCCCGACCGTGTGACGAGTCACATTCACACCCACTTCAGGCGCCGGAATATCCACCACTGAAAGCCGGCCACCCCCGCGATGACGGCGCAGGCCAACGCGAACCCGTATGGGTTCTCCGATCCCGGGATACCGCCCACATTGATGCCGAGCAAACCGGTCAGGAAACTCATCGGAAGGAAAAAACCGGTGATGATGCCGAGTAGATACATGGTTCTGTTCATCCGCTCGCGCATTCGCCTTTCTTCTGCCTCGAGCACCAGATTGACTCGCTCACGCACCAGGTCAAGCTCCTCGAGGTAGCGAATCAGACGGTTGCTCAGCTCGTTCCAGTAGTCCGTATCGTCATCGACGAACCAGGGCAAGCGATTGCGCGTGAGCTGCGCGTAAATTTCGCGTTGTGGCAGCAGAAAGCGTCGCAGGCTCGCCGCTTGCCGGCGCAGCGAGAGCATCCTGTCCTGAGGCGGTGTGTAGCGTTCATCCGTCTCGATCCGCTCTTCTTCTTCGTCCAGCTTCTCGGTCAGCACCGCCACCAGGTCATCGACCCGGTCGGTCAGCGCATCGGCCAGACCGAGCAGGATTTCGGATGAGGTCTTCGGTCCGATACCGGCTCGCAGTTGCTCGAGCACCACTTCGGTGGATCGCAGCGGACGCAGGCGCAGCGAGATGACCCGTCGCGCATCGGCAAACACCCGCAGCGAAACCATGTCCTCCGGCTCGGCGTCGGGGTTAAGGTTGACGCCACGCAGGAACAGCAGCAACTCGTCCCCAGGCAAGGCCAGCAGGCGCGGCCGGGTGTTTTCTTCCAGCAGCACGTCGCAGATGAATTCGCTCAACCCACTTCGCTTGCGTAGCCAGGTCTGTGCCGGCCTTTGGCTGCGATCCCAGTGAAGCCAAAGGCTTTCTGCCTCGGCCAGTTCCAGCGAGGGAACGTCCGCGTAGGCAACCTGGCGCGCGCCACCCTTCCCATCCAGCACCAGCGCGTGCAAGAGCCCCGAATGGCCCGAATCCTCAGACAAAATCGTGTTCCCCATCAAATTGCAAAAGCCCGGCATAGCCGGGCTCGGGTGACCGGACGCCGTGCTCAGCCGGGCATCTTCAATGCTTCGGGCGAGACGACGATACCGTTGTTATCGGCATACAGGTATTCGCCAGGACGGAACGTGACCCCACAGAACGTCACCGGCACGTTGAGGTCGCCAATGCCACGCTTGTCGGTCTTCATCGGGTGAGTGGCCAGCGCCTGTACGCCGAGCTCGGTCTGGGCGATCACATCGACATCACGGATACACCCGTAGATGATCAATCCTTCCCAGCCGTTACGGGCGGCCTTTTCTGCCAGCATGTCGCCGAGCAGTGCACGCCGTAGCGAGCCACCGCCATCGACCACCAACACTTTACCGGTACCCTCGACATCCACCTGTTCCTTGACCCGCGAATTGTCTTCGAAGCACTTGATCGTCACGATCTGCCCGCCAAAGGAGTCGCGTCCGCCAAAATTACTGAAGATAGGCTCTACCACCTGCACCAGCTCAGGGTAGGCGTCGCACAGATCGGGAGTGACGTATTGCATGGGAAATCTCCTTGAAGAGGAATCGCACCGGGCCCTGGCACTGACCATCTCCATCGACGGATAGCGCCTCGCCGCACCACAGGGCCCAGCGCCTGGCTCGCTGCCCACCATATCGCATTCGCACCGCCGGAGCTCCGCTGCAACGCAGCCAGGCGATGCAATCGCGCTCTCGCGGCGCATGAAAAAGGGCGGAGACCGCCCTTTTTCAACCTGCGATTATTTGATTTCGGCGTCCGCCAGGAAGAACCAGGTGTCCAGTACCGAATCGGGGTTCAGCGAGACACTCTCGATCCCCTGCTCCATCAGCCACTTGGCCAGATCAGGATGATCCGAGGGTCCCTGGCCGCAGATACCGATGTACTTGCCCGCCTTGTTGCACGCCTGAATGGCGCTCGCCAACAGCTTCTTGACAGCAGGATTACGCTCATCGAACAGGTGGGCGATGATGCCGGAATCGCGGTCCAGCCCGAGCGCCAGCTGTGTCATGTCGTTGGAGCCGATGGAGAAACCATCGAAGAACTCGAGGAACTCATCGGCCAACAGGGCGTTGGACGGAAGTTCGCACATCATGATGATGCGCAGACCGTTCTCACCGCGCTTGAGGCCGAACTGTCCGAGAATATCGATGACCTGCGACGCCTCGCCGAGTGTACGCACGAAAGGCACCATCAGCTCGACGTTGGTCAGGCCCATCTCATCGCGAACCTTGCGCATGGCGCGGCATTCGAGTTCGAAACAGTCGCGGAAGGACTCGCTGATATAGCGCGAAGCGCCACGGAAGCCGAGCATCGGGTTCTCTTCTTCCGGCTCGTAGAGCTTGCCGCCGATCAGGTTCGCGTATTCGTTGGACTTGAAGTCCGACAGACGCACGATGACCTTCTTGGGCCAGAATGCGGCCGCCAGCGTGCTGACACCTTCGACCAGCTTCTCGACGTAGAAATCGACCGGGTCACCGTATCCCGCGATACGCTTTTCGACGCTGGCCTTGATGTCCGCCGGCAAACCGTCGAAATTCAGCAATGCCTTGGGGTGCACGCCGATCATGCGGTTGATGATGAACTCGAGACGAGCAAGCCCCACGCCCTCATTCGGCAACTGGGCAAAATCGAACGCGCGGTCCGGGTTGCCAACGTTCATCATGATCTTGAACGGCAACTCCGGCATGGCATCGATGGAATTCTGGCGGATGTCGAAGCCCAGCTCGCCTTCGAAGATCAGACCGGTGTCGCCTTCGGCGCAGGTCACGGTGACGCGCTGGCCATCCTGTAGCAGCTCGGTGGCGTTGCCGCAGCCGACGACGGCGGGAATGCCCAGTTCACGAGCGATGATGGCCGCGTGGCAGGTACGGCCGCCACGGTTGGTCACGATGGCGCTGGCACGCTTCATCACCGGTTCCCAGTCCGGGTCGGTCATGTCGGACACCAGTACGTCGCCTGGCTGAACCTTGTCCATCTCGGACACGTCGTGAATGATCTTGACCGGGCCGGCACCGATGCGCTGCCCGATGGCGCGGCCTTCGACCAGGACGGTGCCCTTTTCCTTGAGCAGGTAGCGCTCCATGACGTTGGCGCTGCTACGGCTCTTCACGGTTTCCGGTCGCGCCTGAACGATGTACAGCTGGTTGTCGTCGCCGTCTTTGGCCCACTCGATGTCCATCGGGCGACCGTAGTGCTTCTCGATGGTCATTGCCTGGCGAGCAAGGTTGGCGACTTCGGCGTCGGTCAGGCAGAAGCGCATGCGGTCGGCCTGATCGACCTCGACAGTCTTCACCGATTTGCCGGCGCTGGCTTCTTCGCCGTAGACCATTTTGATCGCCTTGCTGCCCAGGTTGCGACGCAGGATGGCAGGACGGCCGGCTTCCAGGGTGTGCTTGTGGACGTAGAACTCGTCGGGGTTGACCGCACCCTGCACAACGGTTTCGCCGAGCCCGTAGGCGCCCGTGATGAACACAACGTCACGGAAGCCGGATTCGGTGTCCAGGGTAAACATCACCCCGGCGGTGCCGGTCTCGGAACGCACCATGCGTTGCACACCCGCGGACAGGGCGACCAGCTTGTGATCAAAGCCCTGGTGTACGCGATAGGCAATGGCGCGATCGTTGAACAGCGATGCGAACACTTCCTTGGTGGCGCGGATCACATTGTCCACACCGCGAATGTTGAGGAAGGTCTCTTGCTGGCCAGCGAAGGAAGCATCCGGCAGGTCCTCGGCGGTGGCGGACGAGCGAACCGCTACCGCCATGTTTTCGTTGCCGCCGGCCATTTCCGCGAATGCGGTGCGGATATCGGCATCGAGCTGCGGCGGGAATTCAGCCTCCATCACCCAGCCCCGGATCTGCGCGCCCGCCTTGGCCAGCGCGTTCACGTCATCGACATCCAATGCATCGAGAAGCGCATGGATCTGCTCGTTGAGACCGCTGAGCTCCATGAAATCACGATAGGCCTGAGCTGTCGTGGCGAAACCGCCTGGTACCGAAACACCCGCACCTGCGAGGTTGCTGATCATCTCGCCCAGGGAGGCGTTCTTGCCCCCTACACGCTCAACATCATGATTGCCGAGCTTATCGAGGGAAACTACGTACTCTACCAAGGTGATCTCTCCACGTTGTGTTGGAAACTCGGTTCGTGCTCATCCGCAGCACGGTGGTCTGGCCCTGCAAAATAGGTAACAATGCCCGCCAATCGAGGCTCGGCGAAGGGGCCTACTATAGCTGAGAACCGTTCTTGACTTAAGGTCCCAGGCGCAATGAAACGAACTGCATTTTTTATATCCGACGGTACCGGAATCACGGCCGAGACACTCGGCCAGAGCCTGTTGGCACAGTTCGAGACCATCAGCTTCACCAAGCTCACCCGACCGTATATCGACACGGCCGAAAAAGCGCGGGCAATGGTACAGCAAATCAATAAAGCGGCGGAAAGCGACGGTGCGCGCCCGATCATATTCGATACGCTTGTGAACCAGGAAATTCGGGACATCCTGGCTGAATCCAATGGCTTCATGATCGACATCTTTTCGTCCTTCCTTGCTCCGCTGGAACATGAACTGATGTCACGTTCCTCCTATTCGGTCGGCAAATCCCATTCGATCGGCCATAACGCCAACTACATGGAGCGAATCGACGCGGTCAACTTCGCTCTCGACAACGATGACGGCGCCCGCACGCACTACTACGACAAGGCGGACCTCATCCTGGTCGGTGTCTCAAGGTGCGGCAAAACGCCCACCTGCCTGTACATGGCGATGCAGTACGGCATCCGGGCAGCCAATTATCCGCTGACCGAAGACGACATGGAGCGCCTGCAACTGCCCACCGCCTTGAAAACCCACCGGGACAAGCTGTTCGGCCTGACCATCGACCCGGACCGGCTGACGGCCATCCGTAACGAGCGCAAACCCAACAGCCGCTATGCCAGTTACGCCCAGTGCGAGTTCGAGGTTCGCGAGGTGGAAAACCTGTTCCGCCGCGAGAACATCAACTACATCAACTCCACCCATTTCTCGGTGGAAGAGATATCCGCCAAGATTCTGGTCGAGAAAGGCGTCGAGCGCCGTCTCAAATAAGTGCCGCTTTGCTAGACAACAAAAAGTCCGCTTAGTGCGGACTTTTTGCTTCATGGCGTTTGATTGCGTAATCGCCATGAACGGGCGTTGCGATCAGACGCAGGCGGAAGCAGGCGGGAGCAGGCTGACGCGGCGCGTGCCCTCAGAACCCATCGCGCGGAACACGCACCCAGCCTTCCATCAGTATTCGTGCGCTGCGGCTCATACTGGCCTTGAGCACCGTCCATTCGCCGGCGACCTGACGTGCCTCGGCGCCCACTCGCAACGTACCGGAGGGGTGCCCGAAGACCACCTCAGAACGATCTCCGCCACCAGCCGCCAGATTGACCAAGGTGCCGGGAATCGAGGCGGCAGTGCCGATGGCGACCGCCGCGGTGCCCATCATCGCGTGGTGAAGCTTGCCCATCGAGAGCGCACGCACCAGCAGGTCAACGTCCGAGGCGCCAATCGCCTTGCCGCTGGACGAGACGTAATCCCGCGGCTTGGCAACGAATGCCACCTTGGGCGTGTGCTGACGCTTGCCGGCTTCCTCAAGCGTCTTGATCAGCCCCATGCGCAGCGCACCGTGTGCGCGAATGAGTTCGAACATGGCCAGCGTCTCCGGATTGCCGTTGATCGCATCCTGCAGTTCGCTACCGGTGAGCCCGACCTCCTCGGCGTTGATGAAGATCGTCGGGATGCCGGCGTTGATCATGGTTGCCTTCAACACGCCGACGCCGGGCACCTCGAGCGAGTCGACCAGATTCCCCGTCGGGAACATCGAGCCACCGCCCTCACCGTCTCCTTCGTCTGCCGGATCGATGAATTCCAGGACGATTTCGGCGGATGGAAAGGTCACGCCGTCCAGTTCGAAATCGCCGGTTTCCTGCACGTCTCCATTGCTCACCGGCACGTGCGCAATGATGGTCTTGCCGATATTGGCCTGCCAGATGCGCACACTGCAGACGCCGTCCTGCGGAACCCGCGCCGGATCGACCAGCCCCGCATGCAGCGCAAAGGCGCCGGCCGCCGTAGATAGGTTGCCGCAGTTGCCACTCCAGTCGACGAAGGCGCTGTCGATCGAGACCTGGCCATAGAGGTATTCGACGTCGTGTTCCGGGCGCTCACTCTTCGACAGAATGACGCATTTGCTGGTGCTGGATGTCGCGCCGCCCATACCGTCGGTGTGCTTGCCGTAAGGGTCGGGGCTGCCAATGACGCGCAGGAACAGTTTGTCCCGCGCCATGCCGGGAACCTGCGCCTCAACGGGCAAATCTTCCAGTCGGAAAAACACGCCCTTGCTGGTGCCACCGCGCATGTAGGTGGCCGGAATTTTCAGTTGCGCTGCATGAGCCATGGAAACCTGCCCTCATAAAAAGCCATGACCCACTGGCCATGGCACGGATTGAGTCATAGGAAGGCATCGCTGCGTCTTGGGCAGCGATGCCTGACGCCCCTTCAGGACTGGTTGAGGAAGTCCTTGGCGAAGCGTTGCAGCACCCCACCGGCGTCGTAGATCGAGACTTCCTCCGCGGTATCGAGGCGGCAGGTGACCGGCACCTCGATGCGCTCGCCGTTCTTGCGCGTGATCACCAGCGTCAGCGTCGCCCGCGGCGTGCGCTCGCCGAGCACGTCATAGGTTTCGCTACCGTCGATGCCCAGCGTCAGGCGTGTCGTGCCGGGCTTGAACTCCAGCGGCAGCACGCCCATGCCGACCAGATTGGTGCGATGGATACGCTCGAAGCCCTCGGCGACGATGGCTTCCACGCCCGCCAGCCGAACGCCCTTGGCCGCCCAGTCGCGAGACGAACCCTGGCCGTAGTCGGCGCCCGCGATGATGATCAGCGGCTGCTTGCGATTCATGTAGGTTTCGATAGCTTCCCACATGCGCATCACCGTGCCATCCGGCTCGACGCGGGTCAGCGAGCCCTTCTTCACCTGCCCGTCGACCACCGCCATCTCGTTGATCAATTGCGGGTTGGCGAAGGTCGCGCGTTGAGCCGTCAGGTGGTCGCCGCGATGCGTGGCGTAAGAGTTGAAGTCCTCTTCCGGCAGGCCCATTTTGGCCAGGTATTCACCGGCAGCACTGTCCAGCAGGATCGCGTTCGACGGCGACAGGTGATCGGTGGTGATGTTGTCCGGCAGTACCGCCAGCGGGCGCATGCCCTTGAGCGACCGCTCTCCTGCAAGCGCGCCTTCCCAGTACGGCGGACGACGAATGTAGGTCGACATCGGGCGCCAGTCATACAGCGGACTTTCGGCCTCGACCACTGTGCCCAGATCGAACATCGGGATGTAGATCTGCTTGAACTGCTCCGGCTTGACCGACGCCGCGACGATGCGGTCGATCTCTTCGTCGCTCGGCCAGAGGTCCTTGAGCGTCACCGGATTGCCGGCCTGATCATGGCCCAGCACGTCTTTCTCGATATCGAAACGCACGGTTCCGGCAATCGCATAGGCGACCACCAGCGGCGGCGATGCCAGGAACGCCTGCTTGGCGTACGGATGGATACGACCATCGAAGTTTCGGTTGCCGGACAGCACCGCCGTGGCGTACAGGTCGCGCTCGATGATTTCCTGCTGGATCGCAGGGTCCAGCGCGCCCGACATGCCGTTGCAGGTGGTGCAGGCATAGGCAACGATGCCGAAACCGAGCGCTTCCAGCTCCGTCAGCAGGCCAGCATCCTCCAGGTACAACTTGGCCACCTTGGAGCCCGGTGCGAATGACGTCTTGACCCAGGGTTTGCGCATCAAACCCAGCGCGTTGGCCTTTTTCGCCAGCAGGCCGGCGGCGACCACGTTGCGCGGGTTCGACGTGTTGGTGCAACTGGTAATCGCGGCGATGATCACCGCGCCGTCCGGCATCAGCCCTTCACGTTCTTCGGCTTGCGCCTTGTCGAGATCCACCGCGATTCCGCGCTCATGCAATGCCGAAGTCGGCAGGCGGCGATGCGGGTTGGACGGACCGGCCATGGTGCGCTCGACGCTCGACAGGTCGAATTCCAGTACCCGCTCGTATTCGGCGTCGACCAACGCATCAGCCCAGAGGCCGGTGGTCTTTGCGTAGTTTTCCACCAGTGCTACCTGTTCCGGTTCACGACCGGTCAGCTTCAGGTAATCGATGGTTTGCTGGTCGATGTAGAACATCGCAGCGGTCGCGCCGTACTCCGGGCACATGTTGGAAATCGTCGCGCGGTCGCCGATGGTCAGGCTCGCCGCGCCGTCCCCGAAGAACTCCACATAAGCGCCGACCACGCGCTCCCTGCGCAGGAACTCGGTCAGCGCCAGGACGATGTCGGTCGCCGTGATACCGGGCTGCCGTTTGCCGGTCAGCCTGACGCCGACGATATCGGGCAGGCGCATCATCGAAGCGCGCCCGAGCATGACCGTCTCGGCTTCCAGGCCGCCAACGCCCACGGCGATCACGCCGAGCGCATCGACGTGCGGGGTGTGGCTGTCGGTTCCGACGCAGGTGTCCGGAAAGGCGATGCCGCCCCGGGCCTGAATGACGGGAGACATTTTCTCCAGGTTGATCTGGTGCATGATCCCGTTGCCGGCCGGAATCACATCGACGTTCTTGAAGGCCGTCTTGGTCCACTCGATGAAGTGGAAACGGTCCTCGTTGCGACGCTCTTCGACGGCACGGTTCTTTTCGAACGCTTCAGGGTCGAAGCCGGCATATTCGACGGCCAGCGAGTGGTCGACGATCAATTGGGTCGGCACCACTGGATTGACCTTGGCCGGATCACCGCCCTGCTCGGCGATCGCGTCGCGCAGGCCGGCCAGGTCCACCAAAGCGGTCTGGCCGAGAATGTCGTGACAGACCACGCGCGCCGGATACCAGGGAAAGTCCAGGTCGCGGCGACGCTCTATGATCTGCTTCAGCGAGTCGGTCAGGGTGGCCGGGTCGCAACGCCGCACCAGCTGTTCGGCCAGTACGCGCGACGTATAGGGCAGCGTGTCGTAGGACCCAGGCTGGATGGCTTCGACCGCGGCGCGGGTATCGAAGTAGTCCAGCTGCGTGCCGGGCAGCGGTTTGCGATGTTCTGTATTCATGCCGAAAGACTCAATCCAGTGAAAATGTTCGCAGAAGCAGGTCGGGGAGAACGCCAGCGCGCGCTCCCCTTTTCGATCAGCGCTCAGCGATCGGAACGACCTTGCGTTGTTCCGGACCGACATACTCGGCACTTGGCCGGATGATGCGATTGTTGGCCCGTTGTTCGATGACGTGGGAAGCCCAGCCGGTGACGCGAGAGCAGACGAAGATCGGCGTGAACAGCTTGGTCGGGATGCCCATGAAGTGATAAGCCGAAGCATGGTAGAAGTCGGCGTTGGGGAAGAGTTTCTTCTGTGCCCACATCGTCTCGTCGACGGCGACCGACACCGGGAACAGCACGGTATCGCCCACTTCATCGGCCAGCTTTTTCGCCCAGACCTTGATGACCTCGTTGCGCGGATCGGACTCTTTATAGATCGCGTGACCGAAGCCCATGATCTTGTCCTTGCGTTCGAGCATGCCAAGGATGCCCTGCACCGCCTCGTCCGGCGACTGCCACTGCTCGATCATGTCCATCGCCGCCTCGTTGGCGCCGCCATGCAGCGGACCGCGCAGCGAGCCGATGGCGCCGGTAACGCAGGAGTACATGTCCGACAAGGTCGATGCGCAGACGCGCGAGGTGAAGGTCGAGGCGTTGAACTCGTGTTCGGCATAGAGAATCAGCGAGACGTTCATCACCTTGACGTGCAGCTCGCTCGGCTTCTTGCCGTGCAGCAGGGCCAGGAAATGACCGCCCAGCGTGTCTTCATCGCTGCTGCACTCGATCCGTTGCTGATCATGGGTGAAGCGATACCAGTAGCACATCATGGCCGGGAAGGCGGCCATCAGTCGCTCGGCCACGTCGCGCTGCTGCTCGAACGAGCGTTCCGGTTCGAGCGTGCCCAGGACGGACGCCCCGGTACGCATGACATCCATGGGATGCGCGTCAGCCGGAATCCGCTCCAGCACTTCTTTCAGCGCCGTCGGAAGGTCGCGCATGGTTTTCAGACGCGCCTTGTATTCGGCAAGCTGCTGCGCCGTCGGCAGTTCACCATAGAACAGCAGATAGGCGACCTCTTCGAATTCCGCCTGCGCCGCCAGATCGCGTACGTCGTAACCCCGGTAGGTCAAGCCCGCACCGGTCTTGCCGACCGTGCACAGCGCGGTCTGCCCGGCGACCTGGCCACGCAAGCCAGCGCCACTCAATACTTTTGCTTCAGCCATTGCTTTCTCCTTATTGAATTTATTCTGGATACTGCAAATCTGCTCATTCATCAGACTGGCGATCGCCGTGGATCGCCCGCTTACCTCAGCCCTTCTTCTGCGCGAAAAGCGCGTCGAGGCTTTGCTCGAACGCGTGATAGTTGATGCGCTCGTACAGCTCCATGCGGGTCTGCATGGTGTCGACGACATTCTTCTGCGTCCCGTCGCGGCGAATCGCGGTGTAGACGTTCTCGGCCGCCTTGTTCATCGCACGGAACGCGGACAGCGGATAAAGCACCAGTGAAACGTCGGCACTGGCCAATTCGTCCGTGGTGTACAGCGGTGTCGAGCCGAACTCGGTGATGTTGGCAAGGATCGGCGCACCAACCTTTTCGGCGAACAGCTTGTACATCGACAGCTCGGTGATCGCTTCCGGGAAGACCATATCCGCACCCGCGTCGACGCAGGCCTGTGCACGCTCCAGAGCAGACTCGAGCCCCTCGACCGCCAGCGCGTCGGTACGCGCCATGATCACGAAGCTGTCGTCGGTACGCGCATCGACCGCCGCCTTGATCCGGTCGACCATTTCCTGCTGCGAGACGATTTCCTTGTTCGGACGATGGCCGCAACGCTTGGCGCCCACCTGGTCCTCGATGTGAATCGCCGCGGCGCCGAACTTGATCATCGACTTGACGGTACGCGCCACGTTGAACGCCGAGGAGCCGAAACCGGTATCCACATCGACCAGCAACGGCAGATCGCAGACATCTGTGATCCGGCGTACATCGGTCAGCACGTCATCCAGCCCGCTGATGCCCAGATCGGGCAGACCAAGCGAGCCGGCCGCAACACCGCCACCCGACAGGTAGATCGCCTTGAAACCGGCCCGTTTGGCCAGCAGCGCGTGATTGGCATTGATTGCGCCAACCACCTGCAGCGGGTGTTCACTGGCCACCGCATCGCGGAAACGCTGGCCGGGAGTAGGAAGTGTCATGCCTCACCTCTTGGTTGTGGTGTCTGTTGTTGAGCCGCCTGGTAGTGGCGCTCGATATTGCGCTTGGACGCGCCGATATGCCGGCGCATCAACAACTCGGCCAATTCCCCGTCCCGGTCGGCGATGGCGTCAAGAATCCGATGATGTTCAGCAAACGCCTGATGGGGACGGTTCGGGGTCGCGGAAAACTGGATGCGATACATCCTCACGAGCTGATACAGCTCGCCGCAGAGCATCTGGGTCAGCGTGCGATTGCCGCTGCCCTGAATGATCCGATAGTGAAAGTCGAAGTCGCCTTCCTGCTGGTAATAGCCCACGCCAGCCCTGAAGGCCTCGTCTCGCTCATGGGTCTCCAGCACGCGACGCAGCTCATCGATCTCGCTCTCGCTCATGCGTTGCGCGGCCAGCCGGCAGGCCATGCCCTCCAGCGACTCGCGAATTTCATAGAGTTCAATGAGTTCCGCATGGCTGAGCGAAACGACCCGTGCGCCTACGTGCGGCACGCGCACCAGCAGCTTCTGCCCCTCCAGCCGATGGATCGCCTCGCGCAGCGGCCCGCGACTGATCCCATAGGTGCGTGCGAGTTCGGGTTCCGAAATCTTGCTACCCGGAGCAATCTCGCCTTTAACGATGGCGGCCTGGATCAACCGGAAAACGTGCTCGGACAGGGTTCCGCTGTCGACCTGATCAGGGCGAGCGACTTCCAACGCATCGAGCATATTGTTGACACCTCGTTGAGCAATGCGCACAAATTATGCCTGCATCGCCGTCGAGTCAATGCTACGAACGGCTATTGTCGACAATCTGCCGGAAGCTCGCCAAATAACATCAACGCCGTCGATAGCGACACCGGCGCATCAAGGCTAGCCGCGCCAATAAATGCCCATGCTAGAATGCCGCGCTATGCACTTTTGCCTGGCGGCCACCTCGCCATGCTCTCAACCCGTGGGTCGTCGTTGCGCCCATGCCTCTGTTGACTCGACTAATTCTGGATCTATGAGCGCCAAAACCCGTCTCCTGTTGCTTTGTCTTTCGCTCTTTCCGCTGCTTGTCCAGGCCGATGAAAAAACCATCTACGGCCTGAATGAACATGTCGCACTGCCCGATTTCGGCCTTGAAGTGCCGGCCAAGCTCGACACCGGTGCGCAGACCGCCTCACTCAGCGCGCGCGACATCGAGCGATTCAAACGCGACGGCAAGAGCTGGGTGCGCTTCTACCTCGCCATAGACGAGGCTCACAGCCGACCGATCGAGCTTCCCTTGCAGCGCATCAGCAAGATCAAGCGCCGCGCGGGCGACTTCGATCCGGAAGAAGAAAAAACGTACACGCCGCGCCCGGTCGTCGAGCTCGATCTGTGCATGGGCAAGGTTAAACGCAGCATCGAAGTGAACCTCACGGACCGAAGCGCTTTCCAATACCCACTTTTAATCGGTTCCGATGCGCTTACCCGCTTCGAAGCCCTGGTCGATCCAAGCCTTAAGTACGCTGCTGGCAAGCCCGGCTGCATCATCGAATCCGACGCCGACGAGTAATGCCATGCGCGCCCTGACCTTGCACCTGAAAGTTCTGATTTTTGTACTCGTCACATTGGGGATCGCGATTACCGCGTACCAGATTTTCGTCCTCGGAATTCCGATTACCGAAGATGAAACCGACGACCTGTGGAACATCGATGCCAAGGTCGAATTCCAGGCCAATCCGCGCGAACCGGTGAAGCTGCAGATGTATGTGCCGCCGCTCAACCAGGAGTTCGTCAGCCTCAACGAAAGTTTCATTTCCAACAACTATGGCGTGAGCATCAACCGCGCCGACGGCAACCGCCGAGTCACTTGGTCGGCGCGGCGAGTCAGCGGCAATCAGACGCTCTACTACCGCCTGGTGCTGACCAGACGCTACAGCGGTGAGCAAACCAAGGCCACCGGCCCGATCTTCCGCGACAGCATCCCGGTCGAAGGCGCCGAAAAGATTGCGGCCGAGGCGCTGCTGTCGCCGATTCGCCAGCATTCGGCCGACGTCGAGACCTTCATCAGCGAAGCCATCAAGCGCGTCAACAACGCCAACGACGATAACGTCAAGCTCCTGCTGGGCGGCGACTCCGCGACGGTGAACAAGGCCCGCGTGATCGAATTGCTGCTGTCGATCGCACACGTGCCCATGGAGCGCGTGCATACCGTACGGCTGTCGTCTGACATGGCGCAAACGCCCGAGCTGTGGCTGCGCAGCTTCAACGGTGACAAGTGGCTGTATTTCAACCCGGAAACCGGCGAGCAGGGACTGCCGAAGGATCGCCTGGTCTGGTGGACCGGTGACGAGCCGTTGGTGAGCCTGGAAGGCGGCCGGAATCCGCAGGTGACCTTCACCCTCAACAGCAGTGAAATGAACGCCATCCGCCTGGCCAAGCTGACCGACGAGAACACCGACGCGGACTTCCTCGAATACTCGCTGTATGGCCTGCCGCTGCAGACCCAACAGACCTACCAGATCATGATCATGATCCCGGTCGGTGTATTGGTTATTCTGATTCTGCGAAACCTCGGCGGCCTGCAGACGCTAGGCACCTTCACACCGGTCCTGATCGCCCTGGCGTTCCGGGAAACTCAGCTCGGCTTCGGTATCATCCTGTTTACCGTGATCACCGCGCTGGGACTGTCGCTTCGATCGTACCTTGAACACCTCAAGCTGCAGATGCTGCCGCGGCTTTCCGTCGTATTGACCTTTGTCGTCGTACTGATCGCGGTGATCAGCCTGCTCAGCCACAAACTGGGCCTGGAACGCGGGCTGTCCGTCGCGCTGTTCCCGATGGTCATTCTCACCATGACCATCGAGCGCCTGTCGATTACCTGGGAGGAACGCGGCGCAAGCCACGCGTTCAAGGTCGCCGTAGGCACGCTGGTCGCCGCAACCCTGGCACACATGCTGATGAGCGTCCCGGAACTGACTTACTTCATGTTCACGTTCCCGGCCGTGCTGCTGGTCATGGTGGGCTTCATGCTGGCAATGGGTCGTTATCGCGGCTATCGCCTGACCGAGCTGTTCCGATTCAAAGCCTTTCTGAAGGATTGAGCCATGTTCGGTCTGATCAAGACGTGGAAGGCCCTCGAAGCCAAGGGCATCATGGGCATCAACCGCCGCAACGCGGATTACGTGCTCAAGTACAACAAACGCAACCTGTATCCGATCGTCGACGACAAGATCATTACCAAGGAAAGGGCCATCGAGGCCGGTATCGACGTGCCGGAGATGTACGGCGTCATCGAGACCGAGAAGGACATCGACAAGCTCAAGGACATCGTCAAGGACCATGTCGACTTCGTCGTCAAGCCGGCCCAGGGGGCCGGCGGTGACGGCATCCTGGTGATCGCCGACCGTTTCGAAGGCCGGTACCGGACGGTATCCGGGAAGATCATGACGCACGACGAGATCGAGCATCAGATATCGAACATTCTCACCGGTCTCTACTCACTCGGCGGCCACCGTGATCGCGCGCTGATCGAATACCGCGTCACACCGGATCCGATCTTCAAGAGCATCAGCTATGAGGGCGTCCCGGACATCCGCATCATCGTCCTCATGGGCTACCCGGTGATGGCCATGCTAAGGCTGCCAACACGGCAATCCGGCGGCAAGGCCAACCTCCACCAGGGCGCAATCGGCGTCGGCGTGGACCTGGCAACGGGCATCACGCTTCGCGGCACCTGGCTGAACAACAAGATCGCCAAGCACCCTGACACCACCAACGCGGTGGACAGCGTGCAATTGCCGAACTGGGATGGCTTCATGAAGCTCGCCGCGGGCTGCTACGAGCTTTGCGGCCTGGGCTATATCGGCGTCGACATGGTGCTGGACCAGGACAAGGGACCGCTGATCCTGGAACTCAACGCTCGCCCCGGCCTGAACATCCAGATCGCCAACGACTGCGGCCTGACTCACCGCACGCACGCGGTGGAAAACCGGCTCGAGGAATTGAAGAAAAAGGGCATCCAGGAGACGCCAGAGGAGCGGGTGCGATTCGCCCAGGATCTGTTCGGCCATATACCGCCCCACGCGTGACGCGAGGTCCGGCAGGCAGCCGGACCGTTTTCGGATCGAAGCTATTCAATGCCTTTCTGCTCGGTACACGCCCTTCCCTATCAGCCTGACCCGGCGTGCTGGTTCGAGCGCATTCGCCATGCGCCCGGTGCGGTGTTGTTCGACTCCGGCCGTCCGATTGCCGAACGGGGGCGCTACGACCTGCTGAGCGCCTGGCCGAGTGAACGACTGGAGCCCGGCACGACCGAGGCCGGCACGGCCTTCTTCGCACGTCTTCGCAACGCTTTGCAGACACTCGGTGACGCCGAGGCCCCGGCCGGTCTGGAACTGCCGTTCACCGGCGGCCTGCTGGGTTTTCTCAGTTACGATTTCGGCGCACGGCTCGAACGCCTGCCTGCCAATGCCGCGGCGGACCTGCCACTGCCCACCGCCCGCTTCGGCCTGTATGCCTGGGCGTTGATCAGCGACCACCACCGGCAAACGACTCAGTTGGTCTTTCACCCCGCGATGACCGCTGAAGACCGGACTCGCCTGATCCACCTGTTCGAGTCGCCGTGGCAGCCAAGGCCGCTGTCGTTCAGGCTTGCGTCGCGATTTGCCGCCGACCTGCAACGCTCCGACTACCAAAGCGCCGTCGAGCGCATACAGCGCTATATCCAGGCCGGCGATTGCTACCAGGTGAATTTCGCGCAGCGCTTCCGTGCCCCATGTGCAGGAGACCCGTGGCAGGCCTATCGGGCGTTGCGCGCGGCATGCCCGACGCCCTACGCAGGTTTCATGACCCTGGACGATGGTGCAATCGTGAGCCTGTCACCGGAACGTTTTCTTCGTCTGGCCAACGGCATCGTGGAAACCCGTCCGATCAAGGGCACGCGCCCGCGCCGCAGCGATCCCCGGGCCGATCAGGCCGAGGCCCAGGCGCTGCTGGCCAGTGAAAAGGATCGCGCCGAGAACCTGATGATCGTCGACCTGCTGCGCAACGATCTTGGTCGCAGTTGCGAGACGGGGAGCGTCAGGGTACCGGAGCTGTTTTCACTGGAAAGCTACCCAAACGTGCACCATCTGGTGAGCAGTGTCAGCGCAACCCTGGCCGCCGGCAAGGATGCGCTGGACCTGCTGGCGGGCAGTTTTCCGGGCGGATCGATTACCGGCGCGCCGAAGATCCGTGCCATGCAAGTGATCGATGAGCTGGAACCCACTTGCCGCTCGATTTATTGCGGCTCGTTGCTGTACCTGGACGTACGCGGCGAAATGGACAGCTCCATTGCCATTCGCACGCTACTGATCCAAGACGATCAGGCGACGTGCTGGGGCGGCGGCGGGATCGTGGCGGATTCGGACTGGCAGGCCGAATATCAGGAAACCTTCGACAAGGTGAAGGTGCTGATGGAGACGCTGGAACAGCTATAGTGCGGGGCCGGTCGACAGGCCCCGCGCGCCGCTGGTCTCTTACAGTTCGAGCGTGCGATTCGACGCCTTGAGGAACTCCTGCTTGAGCGCCTCGAAGGTGTGCACGGCCGGGAACTGCGGGAACTCACGAATGACGTTGTCGGGCGCGTGGAAGAGGATACCGGCATGCGCCTCGGCGAGCATGGTGGTGTCGTTGTACGAATCGCCAGCGGCAATCACGCGGTAGTACAGGCTCTTCAATGCGATCACGGACTGCCGCTTGGGGTCTTTCTGGCGCAGCTCATAGTTGACGACGCGTCCCGACTCGTCGGTGATCAGACGGTGGCACAACAGCGTCGGGAATCCCAACTGGCGCATGAGCGGCTGCGAGAATTCATAGAAGGTGTCTGAGAGAATGACGACCTGAAACCGCTCACGCAGCCAGTCGACGAACGCCACGGCGCCGTCGAGCGGCTTCAGGGTGGCAATGACGGCCTGGATATCCGACAGCTTGAGGCCGTGCTCGTCGAGGATACGCAGGCGCTGCTTCATCAGCACGTCATAGTCAGGAATGTCCCGCGTGGTCGCCCGGAGCGATTCGATTCCAGTGGCCTCGGCAAAGGCGATCCAGATTTCCGGAACCAGGACACCTTCCAGGTCGAGACAGGCTATTTCCACGGACCACCCCTTCAAAGCAGAAAAAATTGGAAGCGGCACTCTAACGGCAAGGGCGAAACGACGCAACGCGACGCCCTTATTCATTAAAGTTTGGGATCGTCGCTCTAACGTTATTTAGGGTCATAAAGCCTATTTGTTAACATCCGCGGCCAGCAGAGCGCCAAGCGCCAACCGAGGAAGCCGCCTGATGAGCCAAACAATCGATGTAGCCGAGCTGGCGTCCGCCTATGCCGGTAAATCCCCACAAGATATCCTCAAGCTCGCCTTCGACCTGTTCGGAGACGACCTATGGATATCGTTCAGCGGCGCCGAGGACGTAGTGCTGGTGGACATGGCCTGGAAACTGAACAAGAACGTCAAAGTGTTCAGTCTCGATACCGGCCGCCTGCACAGTGAGACGTATCGCTTCATCGAGCAGGTTCGCGAGCACTACGCCATTCCCATCGAAATCATGACGCCGGACCCAGCCCTGCTGCAGCCGATGGTCAATGAGAAGGGTCTGTTCAGCTTCTACCGGGACGGCCACGGCGAATGCTGTGGCATCCGGAAGATCGAGCCTCTGCGCCGCAAGCTGTCGGGCGTCCGTGCCTGGGCAACCGGGCAGCGCCGCGATCAGAGCCCCGGCACCCGCAGCCAGGTATTGGTACTGGAAGTCGACAGCGCCTTTTCCACGCCAGCGCACACGTTGTATAAGTTCAACCCCCTTGCGCAGATGACCAGCGAGGAAGTCTGGGCCTATATCCGAATGCTCGAACTGCCTTACAACAGCCTGCACGAACGCGGCTTCATCAGCATCGGCTGCGAGCCTTGCACGCGCCCGGTGCTGCCGAACCAGCACGAGCGCGAGGGGCGCTGGTGGTGGGAAGAATCAACGCAGAAGGAATGCGGCCTGCACGCCGGCAATCTGATCGCCAGAGCCTGACGACTCGCCCACCCGCGGACGCCTGTCGCTGAGCGGGCCCTGACGGACCCGCTCATGGGTATCAGCGATACCGCGCTTCGACCCGGCGCCGTTCGGACCTCGGTTCGCGGCGCCGCTAGAAGGTCGGCAGATCGACATTGGCAAACAGGTCGTCCAGTTCGGCCTTGTTTCGGCATTGCACGGCTTTCTCGAGCATCTCCCGATCGAGATGAGGCGCGAAGGTTTCGATGAAATCGCACATGAATCCGCGCAGAAAGGTGCCTCTGCGGAACCCGATCTTGGTCACGCTGGGTTCGAACAGTTCGCTCGCGTCGAGCGCCACCAGATCCTCGTCCAGCGTCGCATCGACGGCCATCCGCGCCACGATGCCAACGCCCAGTCCCAGGCGCACGTAGGTCTTGATGACATCCGCGTCCGCCGCGGTGAAGACCACTTTCGGCGACAGGCCCCTGTGGCTGAAGGCCTCGTCCAGCTTGGAGCGTCCGGTAAAGCCGAACACGTAGGTCACGATCGGGTGCTCGGCCAAGGCTTCGAGCGTGAGCTTTTCCAGCTTCGCCAGTGGATGCCCCTGCGGCACGACCACACAGCGATTCCAGCGATAGCACGGCATCATCACCAGGTCACCGAACAGCTCCAGCCCCTCGGTCGCGATGGCGAAATCCACAGTGCCATCGGCCGCCATTTCGGCAATCTGCATCGGGGTCCCCTGGTGCATATGCAGCGAGACATCCGGGTATTGCTTGATGAACGAGCTGATCACCTGCGGCAAGGCATAGCGGGCCTGCGTATGGGTCGTCGCAATGCTGAGGGTGCCGCG
This sequence comes from Stutzerimonas stutzeri, assembly GCF_009789555.1. Classification (NCBI taxonomy): domain Bacteria; kingdom Pseudomonadati; phylum Pseudomonadota; class Gammaproteobacteria; order Pseudomonadales; family Pseudomonadaceae; genus Stutzerimonas; species Stutzerimonas stutzeri. Next base: position 2,724,981 of record NZ_CP046902.1, on the reverse strand, counting down.
CTTCTCGTTTGAAAACTCCTGCGCGATCTGTTTGATGCTTTCGCACTTGCGGAGGATTTCCCCTGCCGTGGTAATGATCCGCTCGCCGGCCGGCGTGACGCGGGTCAGGTGTTTCCCGCTGCGGGCAAACACTTCCACGCCCAACTCGTCCTCGAGCAAGCGAATCTGTTTGCTGATGCCGGGTTGGGACGTGAACAGGCTCTGTGCGGTCGCCGAGACATTGAGGTCATGATGCGCCACCTCCCAGATGTAACGCAGTTGCTGAAGCTTCATAGAGATCCCTCAAAGGCCAATGACGCCTGAACGCCACCACTTTTTATAACTTTATGCACCTGAACATCGGAATTCTAGGTCATTTCCGTATGTATCGCCTCCTGGCGATTCCGCCCCGGATCGCCGCGCTGCGAAGTGCGAGATGAACAGCCCGCGTATCCGCGACCGGCCCGGCGAACGGCCAGGCCGATCGCATTCTGGACGCCAGGGCGGCGCTCGGGTTCAGCGGCCTCGTCTGAGCTTAGCAGCCACAAAAGAAACCTCTACCGTCCCGAACGGCCGCCCGGCGGCTGATCGGTCACCTTCAACGATAATCTGGCCTAACGGTCCGCGCGCGCGGCAATGAAGCGCAGGGCCTGGTAAAGCGCCTCGGTCCTGGGCATCGCGAAGCCGGCCTTCGCAGCCGCAGCCAGCGGCGCGGCATAGATCGCGTCGAGTTCCATCGCACGTCCGTGCGCATGATCGTGGAACATGCTCGGAAGGTAGTCGGGCATGTGGTCGGTCGAGGTCATCATCCGATCGACCAGCACCTCGGGCAGCGGATGGCCACAGGCCGCCGCTGCGCCACAGGCCTCCAGCATGATCGACCGGACCAGCGCGCGGCTATGCGGATCAGCCATCATCGGCGCCGTACCGGCATTCAGCAGGACCGAAAGACCGTTGTATGGCATGTTCCATACCAGTTTCTGCCATCGTGCCTGGGCGAGATTGACCGCCGCGCTGGAGTCGACGCCCGCCGCGCGGAACATCGCTACGCCCTCTTGCACCACGGCCTGTTGCTGCGCCGGCGTTTCTGCCGACCCCGAGTGATAGCCAAGATTGACGCCACCGAGCGCCTGATGCTCGACCACACCCAATGCCGAGCGGTGCGCACAGATGAAACAGAGGCCACCCAGCAGATGGATGTATCCGGGCAGCAGCTGGCGCAGGTCATCCTCGATACCCAGCCCATTCTGCAATACCACGACCTTGGCATCCTCACCGGCGGCCTCGATGATCAGCGGCGCGAGTTCCGGGTTGCTGGTGCTTTTTGCGCCGACCAACAGCCAGTCGCAGGGGGGCATGTCGGCCGCGTTGCGATACGCCTGCACCGTCTCCAGATGCAGCGAACCATGCACCGCGCTGTTTATCCGCAGCCCATTACGGGTGACCGCCTCGTATTCACTTCTCAGCAGAAAATGCACGCCGTAGCCGGCTCGCGCCAGCATCACGCCGTAGAAACCGCCTATGGCCCCGGTGCCGATGATTCCGATTCGAGGGGTGGGTGCGCTCATGCACAAGCTCCAGCTACTGATCAATGGGACGCGCGCTCGACGGCGCGCTTCGATCGCCACCTTATCAGCGTCCCGAGGCGGCGCCCAGCCACCGCACCGGCTCGCGCTCGTCGGCGGGGCACGGTTGTCGGGCGCGCCAAGGAGCCCTGCGACGTCAAGATTATTGTCGAGTCGACGCAATACGCGATAAGGTTCCGCTCCCCGCTGCGCCCCTGAGCCCTCCGCCGCACCGGGATTGGCTGGCGGACGGCATCCGTGACCTGACGAGAACACGATGGCTGATTTACCGATCGATGACCTTAACGTTTCCTCCAACGAGACACTCATCACGCCAGAGCAATTGAAGCGGGAAATTCCGCTGACCCCTTCGGCGTTGAAGACCGTTTCCGAAGGGCGCCAGGTGGTACGCGACATTCTCGACGGCAAGGACCATCGCCTGTTCGTCGTGATTGGCCCCTGCTCGATTCATGACCTCAAAGCGGCCCATGAATATGCCGAGCGCCTCAAAGTGCTGGCCGATAAGGTGTCGGACAGCCTTTATCTGGTCATGCGCGTGTACTTCGAGAAGCCACGTACCACGGTCGGCTGGAAAGGCCTGATCAACGATCCCTACATGGATGACTCGTTCAAGATCCAGGACGGCCTGCACATCGGCCGGCAATTGCTGCTCGACCTCGCCGAGATGGGCCTGCCAACGGCCACCGAAGCACTGGACCCGATCTCCCCGCAGTACCTGCAGGATCTGATCAGCTGGTCGGCCATCGGCGCGCGCACCACCGAATCCCAGACTCACCGTGAAATGGCATCGGGCCTGTCCTCGGCAGTGGGTTTCAAGAACGGCACCGATGGCAGCCTGACCGTCGCGATCAATGCATTGCAATCGGTGTCCAGCCCGCATCGCTTCCTCGGCATCAACCAGTCTGGCGGCGTTTCCATCGTCACCACCAAAGGCAATGCCTACGGGCATGTCGTGTTGCGCGGCGGCAATGGCAAGCCGAACTACGACTCGGTCAGCGTGGCGGTGTGCGAGCAGGAACTGAACAAGGCCGGCATCAGCCCCAACATCATGGTCGATTGCAGCCACGCGAACTCCAACAAGGACCCGGCATTGCAACCGCTGGTGATGGACAACGTGGCCAACCAGATCCTGGAGGGGAACAACTCCATCGTCGGCCTGATGGTAGAAAGTCACCTGGGCTGGGGCAGCCAGCCGATTCCCAAGGACCTGGCCGACCTGAAGTACGGCGTATCCATTACCGACGCCTGCATCGACTGGGAAACCACCGAGAAAGCCATTCTCGGCATGCATGCCAAGCTGAAGGAAGTACTGCCCAGGCGCGCTCGCGGCTAAAGGCGGAACTGCCCTGGAAAAACGCCGCTTGCCGGCGTTTTTTTATTCGCTGTCGAGACGGTCGGCCGCATTGGCCTGGCGTTCGATATACCACTCCACGTACGAGCACGACGGAATCACGGTGTAACCTTCGCGCGCCGCGTAATCGAGTGCGTGCTGAGCCAGCACGGCGGCAACGCCCCGTCCCCGAAGCGCATCTGGCACGAACGTACGATAGATATCGAGCGTCTGCTTGCCTAGATCGACATAAGCCAGATAGGCGCGATAGCCGTCCACGGTGGTCTCGAACTGGTGACCTGTTCGATCATGGTGGATGGTTAGCTTGTCGGTCATCTCGCCTCCTGTGCAGGCTGGCCTGCCCTTCGGTTGGGAGCGTGCGTGCGAGGCCCGCACATACCCCATTTTCTTGTTAGCTGGACGATGCATGCTACCGCTATGTAAGACCTGGCTTCAATTGATTAAGTTGGTAGTGCGGCGCGGCAGCGAGACCGATATATCGCTCACATGGCAAAGCCCGTCCGAAGTGCAACTTTTAAGCCCCCTCGCCGGTCCATTTAACGAGTAACGACTGGCTCTGATTGTTTTTCAATCAACCTGGCCAGCGTGACCGTGAAACAGGATGAGCTTGCAGAAAAAATTGTGGCGACAACGGCCTGCCTCAGTTTACTTGGCTCAACTTATCGGTAGTATGTGCGCGCTAACTTTCCATAACGGAAGTTGCCATGGATTTCATCCTTAAGGGGAACACGATGAACAACGTTCTGAAATTTTCTGCTCTGGCTTTCGCCGCAGTTCTGGCTACTGGTTGCAGCAACAGCATGACCAAGGAAAGCGAAGCCCGTCTGACCGCTACCGAAGACGCCGCTGCCCGTGCTCAGGCCCGCGCGGACGAAGCCTACAGCAAGGCTGACGAGGCTCTGCAAGCCGCTCAGAAGGCTCAGCAGACCGCTGACGAAGCCAACGAGCGTGCACTGCGTATGCTGGAACGCGCCAGCCGCAAGTAAGCTTCAGGCGATAAAAAAAGCCGACCTGCAATCAGGTCGGCTTTTTTGTGGGCGCTCGAGGGCGATAGCTCCGCTCGACCGACTCAGAAGATCGGCTCCTCGTCGTGGTTGGCCAGCGCCTGCGCCTGTTCGGCAATCTGGATCGGCAGGCCATCTTCCCCGGCGATGATCTCGCGCACCATCTCCCAATCGAGCTGCAGCACACCGGCCGCCTCGTCACGCTTCAACAGTGTATTGACCACCACCGCGTGCTTATCCATGAGCGTCATGTGCTTGTCCTCATCCTGCAAAGGTGTATGCGCCTCCAGGTAGATCTTGCCCTCGCTCACACCGAACTTGTAAGGCTCGTCGATGATCCGTACCGAGGTCCCGACCTTGACCAGTCCAGCCAACTCCAGCACGTTGTGGTTGAGCATGCGAAAGCAACCGTGGCTGACACGCATGCCGATGCCGAACTTCTTGTTCGAGCCGTGGATGAGGTAACCCGGCAATGCCAGGCTCATCTTGTACGGACCAAGCGGGTTATCCGGCCCCGGCGGTACAACCTTGGGCAGCGGATCGCCTTCAGCGGCATGCTCGTCTCGAATCGACTGCGGGGGATACCACGCCGGATTGCTCGTCATCGCGGAGATGCGGGTATTGCCTACCGGCGAGCCCCATCCTTCCCGCCCGATCCCAAGCGGAAAGGTATGCACCACGTTCTCGCCTTTCGGGTAGTAGTACAGGCGGTACTCGGCCAGATTGATGACGATACCCTCGCGCGGCCCCGGCGGCAGGATGTAGCGCGTCGGCAGGATGATGTCGGTCCCTTCGCCAGGCAACCAGGGGTCCACACCCGGGTTGGCCGCAACGAGTTCCAGATAGCCCAGATCGTACGTTTCGCCCAGTGCCGCGAAGGTATCTTCGTACTTGGCCTTGATGACCTGAATCTGCCCCACCACGTCCTCCCCTTCAGGGGGTAGCGGCAACTCGAGCGCAGCAGACTGTCCGGCCAACAGCAAAGCAGCGAGTGACACACAGGAGGCGACTGCAGACGCGCGCGGGAACATTCAGGGTTTCCTTGGTAACGAGTGATAGGTTGGCTGCGATTGTACTCGAAGCGACGGCAAGCGCCGAGCTACCAATGGCTGGAGGCAGACGGAAGGCCCTTGCGCTGTGCGCTGAGCGCATCGCGGCAGGCCGGACAGAGTCGGCGATCCTTGAGCGCCGCGCGTTCGAGGTCCTGCCAGCGAGGCCGCGCAGGCAGAAAACCGCCGCAAAGCGTACGGTCCACTCGACCGTCGAGTTCAAGCTGCCGCAACGCCAGATGCAGACGATTCTCGCGGCAGGCGAACAGGTCGAACTGTTCGTCGGGCACGATGAGGCGATAGGCAAACAGGGTCCAGGCTGGGCGCGGCATTTGAGGCTCCGATCGAGGGGCGCGACAGTAGCCGCGCGCACGTCTCAAAGCAAGGGTTCGAGCACCGGCCAGACATTGTCCAGCAATCGTTGCTGCGCACCGGCAGTGGGGTGAATCCGGTCCGCTTGCATCATGCCTTCGACGCCGCCCACGCCCTCGAGCAAGAACGGCACGTAAGGCAGCGCCTGTTCCTGCGCCAGGGAATCGAACGCCTGTGCGAACGCCGTGGTGTATCGCTGTCCCAGGTTGGGCGGTAAACGCATGCCAAGCAGCAGCACCTTGGCACCGGCCTGCTGCGACTGCTCAACCATGGCCGCAAGGTTCGCCTTCAATTGGGCCGGCGATTGACCGCGCAGACCGTCATTGCCGCCAAGCTCCAGGATCACGATCTCCGGCTCATGTTCCTCGAGCAGGGTTGGCAACCGGGCCCGCCCACCGGCGCTGGTATCGCCGCTGATCGAAGCGTTCACCACCCGATGATCGGGTGCGTGTGTATCAAGGCGTTGCTGGAGCAGGTGCACCCACCCCTGACTGGTTTCCAGGCCGAAAGCGGCACTGATACTATCCCCGACCACCAGCACCGTTCCCGCCAGGGCTCCCTGAGCCCAGCACAGCAGTACCAGGACCCCACTTCTCAGCCACTTTCGCATCGGAATCTCCATGAGCGCCAGCATTCTTCATGCCCGGAACCTTAGCAAAGCGGTACCCAGCGCGGAAGGCGAGCTGGCAATACTCGACGACGTGTCCCTGAGCCTGAACGAGGGGGAAAGCCTGGCAATCATCGGCACCTCCGGTTCCGGCAAGTCGACGTTGCTCGGGCTGCTGGCAGGCCTGGACCTGCCCAGCTCCGGCGAGGTGCAACTGGCCGGCCACAGCCTCGCGCAGCTGGACGAAGACCAGCGCGCCCGCGTGCGCGCCGAGCATGTCGGCTTTGTCTTCCAGTCGTTTCAGTTGCTCGACAGCCTCAACGCGCTGGAGAACGTCATGCTGCCCCTCGAACTGCACGGCCGGCGTGATGCGCAGACGAAAGCCACCGAGCTGCTCGGTCGGGTCGGTCTGGGCGCTCGCCTGCATCACTATCCAAGGCAACTGTCGGGCGGGGAACAGCAGCGTGTCGCAGTCGCCCGCGCATTCGCCGCCGAGCCCGAGGTCCTGTTCGCCGATGAACCAACCGGCAACCTCGATAGCCACACCGGGGCGACCATCACCGAGCTGCTCTTCGAACTGAACCGCGAACGCGGAACGACCCTGGTACTGGTCACCCACGACGAGCGCCTGGCACGACGCTGTCAGCACCTGCTTCGATTGGAAGGCGGGCGTCAGCTTCGCGACGAGCAGACCCGATGAAGCGCGTGCCGCCCAGCCGATTGGCTGCCCTCGCGCTGCGCCAGCTGTTGCGGGATGCACGCGCCGGCGAGCTGCGTGTATTGTTTCTTGCGCTGGTGATTGCCGTCGCCGCGAGCACCGCCATCGGCTACTTCGGCGCCCGCCTGAACGATGCAATGTTGCTGCGCGCCACCGAATTTCTCGGTGCCGATCTGGTGCTGCGCGGCAGCGAGCCTGCCGAAGCCGAGCAGATCGAAGCGGGCCAACGGCTACAGCTCGATCACACCCGCGTCGTGGAGTTTTCCAGCGTCGTCGCCACCGATGACAATCTCCAGCTGACCAGCGTCAAGGCCGCCGGCGACGGCTACCCGTTGCGCGGGGCGTTGCGCAGCGCAGCCGCGCCCTATCAGCCGGAACAACCAGGGCCGGGCCCCAGACCAGGCGAAGCCTGGGCCGAAGCAAGGCTGTTCGCCGCGCTCGATCTCGAGATCGGCGATGACATCGAGGTTGGCAACAAACAGCTGCAACTGACCCGCGTACTGACCTACGAGCCCGATCGGGTCGGCGACTTCTACAGCCTGACGCCACGCGTGCTGATGCATCTGGACGACCTGGATGCCACCGGCGTGGTGCAGCCGGGCAGCCGGGTACGCTATCGCGACCTCTGGCGCGGCTCGCCGGAGCAACTGGACGCTTACCAGCAAACCATCAAAGCCGGACTGCAAGCCCATCAGCGCATCGAGACCGCCAAGGACGGGAACCGACAGATCGGCGGCGCACTGGGACGCGCCGAGCGCTATCTGAACCTGGCCAGCCTGGCGGCCGTGCTGCTCGCCAGCGTCGCGGTGGCGCTGTGCGCGACCCGTTTCGCCGCGCGCCGCTTCGATGCCAGCGCCCTGCTACGCTGCCTGGGGCTGTCACGACGCGAAGCGCTGGCGCTTTATACCTTGCAGCTTGCCTATCTCGGCGTGGCGGCGAGCGCTGTAGGCGCATTGCTGGGCTGGGCCGCACAACACGGGCTGTTCTTTCTGCTGCGCGACCTGTTGGTCAGCGAGGTGCCTCGAGCCACGCTCTGGCCAGCCCTGGCGGGCATCGCCACCGGGCTCGTCGCGCTGGCCGGCTTTGCCTTGCCGCCTCTGGCCGCGCTTGGGCGTGTACCGCCGCTGAGGGTGCTGCGCCGCGACGTCCTGCCGATTCCACCCAGCACGTGGCTGGTGTATGGCGCAGCGGTAGCCGCCCTCGGTCTCATCATGTGGCGCCTGAGCCTGGACCTTAAAATCACCCTTGCACTGCTTTCCGGCGGCCTGATCGCCACCGTCGTGCTCGGAGGCCTGTTGCTGCTGGCCCTGAGAGGGCTGCGTCGCACACTGTCGGGCGCATCTCTGGCATGGCGCCTCGGGCTCGGGCAATTGCTGCGTCACCCGCTGGCGGCGGCCGGTCAGTCGCTGGCCTTTGGCCTCATATTGCTTGCAATGGCATTGATCGCGTTGCTGCGCGGCGAACTGCTTGATACCTGGCAGAACCAGCTCCCAGAGGACGCCCCCAACCATTTCGTGCTCAATGTGCTGCCAGCCGACCGGGACGCCTTCGCCGAGAGAATCCAGAGCTTGTCGGAGCACGCCGCCCCGCTGTATCCGGTGGTGCCCGGCCGACTGGTTGCCATCAATGGTGAACCGGTGCGCCAACTGGTCAGCAAGGACAGCCAGGGCGAGCGGGCGATTCGCCGGGACCTGAGCCTGACCTGGGCGCGCGATCTGCCGGCCGATAACCGCCTGGCCGCGGGGCGCTGGTGGGATGGCGAACGCGGTGAACTGCCCGGCGTATCGGTGGAAGCGGAGTTGGCCGAGAGCCTTCAGGTCCAACTGGGGGATCGACTCAGCTTCACCGTCGGCGGGCTCACGCGCGACGTCAGCGTGACGAGCCTGCGGGAGGTGAACTGGGACAACTTCCAACCCAACTTCTACATGATCTTCGAGCCGGAAACCTTGCAGGACGTGCCGACCACCTACATGACCAGCTTCCACCTGCCCGAGGGAAAGGATCGCGAATTGGTGCAACTGGCTCGCGACTTCCCGTCCGCCACCCTATTGCAGGTCGAGGCCTTGCTCAGCCAGTTGCGCAGCATTCTGGCGCAGGTCTCGCTGGCGGTGGAGTACGTGTTGATGTTCGTTCTTGCCGCAGGCCTGGCAGTGCTCTTCGCAGGGCTTCAGGCAACCCTGGACGAGCGCATCCGCCAGGGCGCCCTGCTGCGGGCACTGGGTGCCGAGCGCAGGTTGCTGCTCAAAGCCAGGCGTGCCGAATTCGGCGTGCTTGGCGCAGCGAGTGGCCTGCTTGCTGCGGTCGGCTGCGAGCTGGTCAGTGCCCTGCTCTACCACTTCGTGTTCGACCTGCGCTGGCAGCCGCATCCCTGGCTGTTGTGGCTGCCGGTCATCGGCGCGCTGCTGGTCGGCGCCGCCGGTGTCATGGGAACACGCCGGGCGCTCAATGCCAGCCCGCTCAGCGTGCTCAGGGAAAACTGAGCCAGCGAATGAAGACGACCCTCTAGAATCTGCGACTTCCTGCCTTACCCGGAACACCCATGAGCCGTTATCGTCCGCCACGCCCCGCCGGCACCCCATTGATCACCCCAGAGGGCGAAGCGCGCCTACGCGCGGAGCTGCATGAACTCTGGCACGTCCGGCGCCCGCAGGTTACCCAGGCTGTCAGCGAAGCGGCAGCGCAAGGCGATCGCTCCGAAAACGCCGAATACACCTACGGCAAGAAGATGCTCAGGGAGATAGACAGCCGCGTGCGGTTTCTCACCAAGCGTCTTGAGAAGCTCAAGGTCGTCAGCGAAAAACCGAGCGATCCGGGCAAGGTCTATTTTGGCGCCTGGGTAACGGTTGAAGACGAGAACGGTGATCAGGCGCGCTACCGCATCGTCGGTCCGGACGAGCTGGATCTGCGCCAGGGGCTGATCAGCATCGACTCGCCGCTGGCCCGGGCGCTCGTGGGCAAGCCGCTCGATGCCGAGGTCCAGGTGCAGACGCCGACCGGACCCAAGCTGTGGTATGTCGTCGCCATAGACTATCCGTGACCGGCAGGTTTTGAACTGACTGTAAAGTCGTCAAAATGCACGAACGTCGCTCACCAAGCGGCGCGGTGTTGCAAAACATCACCCTCCTACTCAGCGTGGCGTTGCCTCTGGTAACAGGCAAAGCGGCTGCCGTCGTCCTGGCCATAACCGAATCGCCTGAAACCGCGACAGCCGCGCCGGCACAGCTCGATCGGACCTGGCTGGCACGATTGCTGCGTTCTCGCCAGGGCAGTACGCGCAGTGCGCGGTGGAAGGCGACGGATTGCCCAAGCCCATTCACCCACCGATGAGTGCATACATGAATAACAAGAACCTGATCGCTCTATGCCTGGGTGCGGCAATAGCCTCCAGCGAGGTCCATGCAGGCCTGTTCGGCTCCAGTGGCTACACCCAGACGCGCTACCCGATTGTGCTCGCGCACGGCATGCTCGGCTTCGACAGCATGCTCGGCATCGATTACTGGTACGGCATTCCCCATGCCCTTCGACGCGACGGCGCGCAGGTCTACGTAACCGAAGTGAGCCAGCTCAACACCACTGAACTGCGCGGGGAGGAACTGCTGGAGCAGGTCGAGGAGATCGTCGCGATCAGTGGCAAACCGAAGGTGAACCTGATCGGCCACAGCCACGGCGGACCGACAGTGCGCTACGTTGCTGCCGTGCGCCCGGACCTGGTTGCGTCAGTCACCAGTGTCGGCGCCCCGCACAAGGGCTCGGATGTCGCCGATCTGATTCGCAGGATACCGGAGGGCTCCGGCGCCGAGGCCATCGTTGCCGGCCTGGTCAACGGCATGGGCGCCTTGATTCATTTCCTCTCCGGGAGTCCCAGCACCCAGCCACAGAATTCGCTCGGTTCGCTCGAGTCGCTCAACAGCGAGGGCGCTGCGCGCTTCAACGCCAGATTCCCGCAGGGCATCCCAGCCAGCGAATGCGGCGAGGGCGCGTACAAGGTGAACGGTGTGCGCTACTACTCCTGGAGCGGCACCAGCCCGCTGACCAATCCGCTGGATGTCAGCGATGCCATGCTGGGCGCAGGCTCGCTCGCCTTCGACGAGCCGAACGACGGCCTCGTCGGACGCTGCAGCTCGCACCTGGGCATGGTGATTCGCGACAACTACCGGATGAACCATCTGGACGAGGTCAACCAGGTGCTTGGCCTGACCAGTCTGTTCGAAACTGATCCATTGACGGTCTATCGCCAACATGCCAACCGCCTGAAGAACGCAGGCTTATGAAAAGACGCCGGGGCGCATCCGCCCCGGCCATGACACGGGCGCGAACTCGATGAAGACGCTTGCCGTTCTGTTCCTGCTGGCCGTGGCCATCGGCGTCGCGGTTCAATGGCGTGACCCGATCGCGCCGGTACCGACGCCGCACGAGCGAGATGAAGCAAACCAGCTCCCGCCATCCGTGCCCATCGACGCGCGCGCAGTGCCGACAACCGTCCAGGCGGCGCCCGTGGCGGTTCCCAGGCTGCCGCCCTCCTTCTCCGGCACTCAGGTCGACGGCCAACTCCGGGCGGACGCCTCGGACAGGCTGATCATTGACAACGGTATCCGTCGCGTCTTCGATTATTTCCTCGCCTCGATCGGCGAGGAACCCATCGAGGCCAGCGTCGCCCGCCTGCACCAGTACATCGAGGTGCGTCTCCCGCCGCCAGCGGAAGGCCAGGCACTACAGCTGCTCGGCCAATATCTGGACTACAAACGCCAGCTGCTGCACCTCGAACACAACCACCCGGTGCGGGCGGATCTGGGCGCCATGCGCGAGCGGCTGGATGCGGTCCAGCAATTGCGCGGGCGGTTGTTCGGCGACGCCGTACATGCCGCGTTCTTTTCGCTGGACGAAGCAGCCGATCGTTTCATGCTGGAACGCTTGGCGATCGGCCGTGATCCGGCGCTGGATCCCACAGCCAAGGGAGCCGCCATTGACCCCCTGCAAAGCGCATTACCCCCGGAACTGCGCGATAGGCTGGCCATCGACCTGCAATCGGAACTGCGCGAACAGTCCCGTGCACTGGAATCCAAAGGCGCTTCTGTGACCGAACTGCGTCAGCTGCGCCAGCAACTGGTCGGCAACGCGGCCGCCGATCGCCTGGAACGGCTTGATCGCGACCGGCAGGCCTGGTTGAGGCGGCTCGCCGACTATCGCCATGAAAAGCAACGCATCGAAAGCAGCCGTGGCCTGGGAGAAGCGGACAAACGCGCGGCTATCCGCCGGCTTGCAGCCGAACGCTTCAACGAAAACGAGCGTCGGCGCCTGGAGGCAGCCGAACAGCTGCTTGTGCAGGAGAACGGTTAGTCACTCAATTGGCAGCGCTCTGCGGCCCGCCTTCGAGCAGATAGCGCTCACGGGTGTAAGCCAGGTAGTACTTGTTCACCGCGTTGACGTAGCTGACCACGCCCATGCCCATGGTTTCCATGGCGACGCGCTCGACCTGGAAAAACCACTGGTCAGCGTTGAGGCCTCGGCGACGCGCTTCGGCACGCATGCTCTGGACCCGCTGCGGCCCCATGTTGTAAGCGGCCAGGATGAACGCCATGCGCTCGCGCTCGTTCAGCCTCGGGCTGGCGAAGAACTTCCGCCGAATGGTCGACAGGTATTTGGCGCTGGCTTGCACATTGTTGTCGAGCTTGCCGATATCGTTCACGCCCATGCTGCGGGCGGTCGCGGGCGTTACCTGCATGAGGCCGGTGGCACCGGACGCACCGCGCGCGGCCGGGTTGAGCGTCGACTCCTTGAATGCGAGCGCCGCGAGGTTGAGCCAATCGATATCCTGCAGCTGAGCATGCCGCTGCAGCGTCGGGCGTACCGTCTCAAGGCGTTCCCGCCCGAGCCGATCGAGGGGGTATTGCACACGGTACAGGCGCCGATACACGCGAACGAAAGCGGCGTCCTGGTTCTCCGGCGCTCGGTAGTCACGCAGGAAACGATCGACACTGGCGCGCAACATGCTCGCCTCCTTTCGCAGAAACCAGTGCATGTCGCCACGCTTGCCCAAGGTCAGCTCTCGCTCGATCCGCAATTTGGGCAGCACCTTGGCCCAGCGCTCCGCAATTGATCGTTCGACGACCGTGGCTGGATAGATGCCGGCCTGAACCATCTCCAGCACATCCTCGACCGCAAGAGTCGGGTCTACCCACTCGACGGCAATCGGCGCGCGGCCGGCTTGCATCAACCGCTGATTGATTTCTTCGAGTTCCGTACCCGCCGCGCTGCCGGCCGATAACGCCAGACTGCGCCCCGATAGCTGCTCGAAGCGCTTGTAGCGAGGGCCACCCTGGCGACCGACCAGCACCATGGCGACATTATCGACCACCGCCCGGCTACGACTGACACGACGCATCGTGCCCAGCTCGAGCAGCTCCCCGGGTGCGACCAGATCGCCCTCGCCTCGCTGCAACGCGCCGAGCAACTGGTCCTTGGCCTTCGGAATGATTTCAAGGGTGATCGGAGGACCTTTCGAGCCGCGATTCAGGAACTGCTCGAACGCACGCAGGCGGACGTATTCGATGCCAATGGCTTCCCCCTTGACCTCTCCGGAGCTGTTGCGGCTCTGGTTGACCAGCACGCGCAGGGTGCCACTGCGGCGAATCTGCGCCAAATCGCGTACCGTATCGACCGTCGGCCAGGCCTGTGGCCCGGGCACGCGCGCAGAGGCCGGCCACGGCGCGAGCACCAGCAGACACAACAGCAATGGCAACAGTCGGATCATCTACAGCGTATCGACTCGTACGGAAGAACAGGAAGCGCATCCCGCCTGGCGCGGGGGCGAAGATTCTCACAGCCACAGTGAAGCCGCCAGCCAGACGTACGAATCGATATTAAGTAGGATCAATAAGCTATTGTTTTTATTCGTTATATTATTTTGATTTATCAAAGAGGCAGTTCGTGCAGCTAATCGACATCGGCGTCAACCTGACCCACCCGACATTGGCGCGAGACCCACGTGCCGTTCTGGATCGAGCCTATGCCGCGGGCGTCGGTCAACTGGTACTGACCGGGACCAGCCTGGCCGAGAGCGAAGCAGCGCTGGCGCTCTGCCGCGAACTGGACGAAAGCCGTCAGCGGTTGTTCTGCACCGCGGGCATCCACCCCCATGAGGCGAGCCAATGGACATCCGAAACCGCCGATCGACTGAAGGCGTTGCTTGGTGAGCCTGAAGTGCGAGCCGTCGGTGAATGCGGGCTGGATTTCAACCGGGACCTCTCCCCGCGTGCGCAACAGGAACGGGTGCTCGAGGAGCACCTGCAACTGGCGATGGAAACCGGCCTGCCGCTGTTCCTCCACGAGCGCGACGCCGATCAACGCCTGGTGGACATCCTGCGCCCGGTGCGCGACCGCCTGAGCGCCGCCGTCGTGCACTGCTTTACCGGGGAAAAACGGGCCCTCTATGCCTACCTGGACCTCGACCTGCATATCGGCATCACTGGCTGGATCTGCGACGAGCGACGAGGCACGCATCTGCAGCCATTGGTTCGCGAGATCCCCGCTACCCGGCTGATGCTCGAAAGCGATGCGCCCTACCTGCTGCCGCGCACGTTGCGGCCCAAGCCCAAGGGTGGCCAGAACGAGCCCGCATTCCTCCCCGAGGTGTTGCGCGAAGTAGCCCGCCATCGCGGCGTGAGCCTGGGTGAACTTGCCTCAACCACGACCGCCTGCGCTCAGCAGTTCTTCGCCATGGCCCCTCTGGAACCAGCGGAACAGGGCTAAAGCCCAGCGCGTTCCTGCCGTTAATAGAACCGAGTTCACAAAAAAACGCACCGATGCCCTTTCACTCATCACAAGAAGCGCACATATGGTTCTCTGGATTCGCGATCTTTCCCTGAAATACAAATTCTGGGCGTTGAACATGGTGACCTTTGTCACCACCTTGCTGCTGGTGCTGTTCGCCCTGCAACTCGAACAGCGGTCGCGCAGTCAGGATGCCCAGGCCAGCACTCAGGAACTGGCCAGCGTGTTGCAAAGTTGGCCAGCGGACAGCGCGCTTCCCCAGCAGCCCGATCTGCTCAGCTTCCCAGCCGGCCAGGCACTGACCGTCGAGGGCCGACCGATCGCGCCGGGCCAGGGCTGGGTCGCCATCGACCACGACCGTTTTTTCGCCACCAGCCCGGTGGTCGGTGCACAACGGATCGCCCGTCCGAGCGGCGACACGCTTGTCGTCCTGGCCCGCACGCCCAGCGCCTGGCAGTTGCTCAAGCAACACTTCTTCAGCTATGCGCTGGCCGTGGCCATCCTGATGCTGGCGCTGCTGGCCGCGTCCCAAGTGATGATCCGCTTCCTGCTGAGCCATCTCAACACACTGAAAGACGTCATGTTGCACGTGGAGCGCAGCGGCGATCTGACCGTACGCGCCCCGCTGGACAGCCGCGACGAGGTTGGCCAGATGGCCGGTGCATTCAATGCCATGCAGGCTGGCTACCAGCGCATCGTCAGCACCGTGACCCAGGCCGCGACGCGCCTGGACGGCGGTGCCAGTCGCCTGGCCTCGAGCATGGGCGAAGTTCGCCAGGGCATGCTCGGCCAGAAAAGCGAAACCGATCAGGCGGCCACCGCAATCAACGAAATGACCGCCACGGTCCATCACATCGCCGATCACGCGCGTGAAACACGCGATCAGTCGCAGCATGCGGATCGCCTCGCCGGTGACGGACATCGCGTCGTGACCCGTGTCGAGCGCTCCATTTCCAGCCTGTCCCAAGGGGTCCAACAGACAGCCGAGACGATCGGCCAGCTCGCGGCAGACAGCCAGAAGATCAGCGGTGTGGTGAGCGTCATTCACAGCATTGCCGAGCAAACCAACCTGCTCGCGCTGAATGCCGCCATCGAGGCTGCACGCGCGGGGGAGATGGGACGCGGCTTCGCGGTGGTCGCCGACGAGGTGCGTAGTCTGGCCAAGCGCGTCCAGGTATCGACCGACGAGATCACTCAGATGATAGCCGGCCTGCAAGCCATGACGCGCGACGCGGTGGAATTCATGCAGGAAAGCTCACTGAAGGCCGACGACTGTGTGAGCGAAGCCCGCGAAGCGGGCGTGGCGTTGGAGGCGATCACGGCGGCAGTCGCCCAGATGCGCGAAAGCAATACGCAGATCGCGGATGCGGCGGAGCAGCAAAGCGGCGTGGCGGAAGAGCTCAATCGCTCGGTCACCGGCATCCGTGACGTCACCGAGCAGACCGTGGAGCAGACGGCGGCATCGGCGGCGACGAGTTCCGAACTGGCGGCGCTTTCCAAGGAACTGAGCAAGGCGATTCAGCAATTCAGGCTGTGAGCGAGCCTCCGGTCAGCGCGCTCACCGCCGTGCGCTGACCGTATCGAGCCGAGCGGCTCATTCCCGCTCGCGCGCCTTCGGTCGCGCTGCCTGATTGGCCCTCGGTCAGCCGAACACCGCGACCGTCTGGCGACTCAATGCCACCAGTTGGCCGTCAGGTGTCCACAGCGCTGCGGCGCAATGGCCATAGCCATCCTGCGCATGCTCGATTACCGCGAGGTATTGGCACCAATCATGGGTGTCGAGTGGCGGCGTTGGGTGAATGAACTCGATGGTCCAGGTCAAGGAGCTGCCGGGCGCGAAACCGTTCAGGTGCGACAGCACCGCAGGCGGCCAGGCGTCCACCAGTGCGAGCAGATGCGAGACAGTCACCGGTTCGCGCTCGACCTCGCCACGTAGCCGTACCCAGCCGCCCATTTCACGCGACGTATTGCCGCTGAACGGCAACCCTCCAATGCCCCAGCGCATCGCCAGGTAACGCGTGAACTCCGGTGCCACGCCTGGCACATAGGGTAATTCCTGACACGCGTCTACAGGTGGCATCGCAGGAGCCGGCTCCGCAGCCACGCGGATGGCCGACGTACGCGCTGCGCCAAAACTGCCCTGGACGATGGTCACCACCTGGCCGTCCTGTACAGCCCGCCCGAGCACCTGGCTGACCGCCTTGCCCTCGCGCAGCACTTCAGCCTCGAAGCGGACCGGCTTGTCGACGGTCAAGGGCCCGACGAAGGTAACGGCCAGCGAGCGCACCGGACGGCCATCGGGCACCGTCGCCTGCATGGCCTCGTAGACCAGCGCGGCGACCAGGCCACCGAAGCCGGCACGCCCTTGCCCCCAGCTAGCGGGGACGACGATATGCTCGGGATTATCACGCACGGCTTGGATCAGTTCGGAAAAGGTCATGCCCACCTCAGGTTTGTTTTTATCATGGTCCATGGTATCGCCAGCCTGCCCCACAAGGCATTCGACTGGGCGATGGTGATAGGCCCCTATCGCACCCGGCTATCGAGCGCCGGGAACAGCGCGACGAAGTCGGCGGTTTCCGGGGCGCCACGGCAGCTGACGTCGCAGCCTGGCAAGCGAAGCCCGCAGTTCGTTTCCGTCCGCGGGTCTGCCAGCATAACGCGCCATTTCGTAGCGATGTGCAAAGTCCCGGATCGAATCCGCTACCGTGGGCAGCGCACCGGCCGCGCGCTCGGCAAAATCACGTGCGCCTTCGCCAGCCTGCCGCTCGAGGCCTTGGCGCGACAGAAGGCGCTCGAAGCGATGGAACAGCCGTAGCTGTGGATCACGCTCGCGGCGCCAGGGCTTGAACAGGGTCAAGGCCAGGATTGCCATCAGCAGCATGGTCGCGGCAACGGTGAACAACCCCAGTCGGCCCGCATCGAGCCCGCCGAACAGCCCCTTCAGCAGGTCCAGTTGCCGCTCGCCCTGATAGCCGAGCACCCAGCGCTGCCAACCGTAGTTGAGATTCTCCCAGCCGAATCGCAGTTGCTTCAGCCAACCCACGTCGCGCAAGCGGCGCAGCGCCAGCGGATCGTCGGAAAAAAGCGCGTCTTCCTCGGCAAGCGCCTGCTCCAAGCCCAGCTCGATACGCTCCGGCGCAACCTGGAAGGTCGGGTCAATGGCCACCCAACCGTGATCCGCACGCCAGTATTCAACCCAGGCGTGAGCGTCCAGCTGACGAACTGACAGGTAATTGCCTGTGGGGTTGAGCTCGCCGCCCTGGTAACCCGCAACGACTCGGGCGGGGATGCCGGCTGCGCGCAAGACGAAGGTCATCGCTCCGGCGTAGTGAATGCAGAACCCGTTCAACGTATCGAACAGAAAGTCGTCGACGATATCCTGCCCCACCGGCGATGGCTGGAGCGTGTAGCGGTATGGCTGTTGGTTGAAATGCTCGAGAAGCGCCTGCACGGTCGCCGCCGGGTCCGGATGCTCGCGGCGCAACGCGACCGCCCAGGCGCGGCTGCGCGGGTTGCCTTGCGCCGGCAGTTGCAAGGTACGCTCCAACGTGGCGGGGCTCGCCACGGGTTCGCGCAGCGAATCGGGCCACGTGGTGGCTCGGTATAGCAACGCCTGGTCGATCGGTCGCGGGCGCTGCAAGTGGAAATCGGCCATCAAGCGCACATCACCGGTCTCGACCCTCGCCACGTCCAGCCCGTACAACCAGGGGCGGCCACTGGGCTGCATCACCACCGTGTAACTCAGTGGATTGCCCCGAGGCGTCCATTCGGGCGCCTGCGGGACCTGTGAAGCGAGCGACTGCGACCAGCGCCGCCCATCGAAGCGCTCGAAGGTGACAGCGCGCCAGTACAGGCTGTCCCGCTCGGGAATGGGCCCTTCGAAGCTGGCGCGGAATGCCAGTTCGGCAGAACGGCTCAGTTGCGCGATGTCGCCCGGCGTCATGCTGTCGGAAAGCCCCGTCACACCCCGATCGTTCGGCTGCGGCAAGGACCAGAGCGGGCCCATTCTCGGGAACAGCACGAAGAGCACCAGCATCAGCGGGACGGCCTGTAGCAGCAGCGAGCCCGCCAGGCGCATCGTAGGCCAGGGGTGGGTAGCGCGACTGCTCTGCTGGAGCCCGATCATCGCGGCCAGCAGCGCGATGACCGGCAGCAGGCTGTAGAGCCCGGCCAGCAGACTGTCGTAGAACAGATAGCTGGTGGCCACGGCAAAGAAGCCGAGGAAGATCAGTACCCACGCATCGCGGCGGCTGCGCATTTCCACCAGTTTGAGGATGAACGCGGCAATCAGCAGCACGACCCCGGCGTCGAGTCCGATCAGGCTGCCACGCGACAGGTACACGCCGCCGCCGACGCCGACCATCATCAATGCTTTCACCCAGGCGCGCGGGTAGCGGGCGCGCATGCGGAAGATCTGCACTCGCCAGGTGGCACAGGCCAACCAGAGCCCGATGATCCACGGCGGAAGATGTCCAAGATGCGGCAGGATCACCAGCACCTGCGCAACCAGCAGCCAGAGCAGCCCGTTGCGAGGAATCGTCTGCAGGGTGCTCATCGGTCGCCCTCCCGCGCCAGGCCGAACACCGCCAACTGGCGCAGGCAACGGTTGCGGTGGTCGACGCCCGCATCCGGCCCGATCATTGCGCCGCCCGCGCTCAAGGCGAAGGGCTGTTGACGAGCAGACAACTCGACGACCCAATGGCAGAGCAAGGACAGCCGCGACTCGATATCGCCGGCGAGCGCATCCAGGTCAAGCACGGGCTCCTGTCCGAGCACCGCAGTGAAATCCTTGACCAACAGGCCTTGCCCGCGTGAATAGGCTTTCCAGTTCAGCCGCCGCCGGGAGTCGCCCGGCTGCCAGGGCTTCAGGCCCTGGTAATCATCGATACCGGCCCCTGACGCCCGAGTGCCCTCGCGCGCGTCCTCAGCCGAGCCTCCGATTTCAGGCAGGACCCCGGCCACCGGGCGCGGGTACACCAGAGCGGCCAGTTGCAGGTCCACCCAGCTCCACGCCACCAGGATGCCCAACGGAAAGCGACTCTCGACGCGAAGACGACCAGGCCGTAACCAGCCACGGTGCTCGGTCGGCAGGCTCAGCTCGACCTCGCAGGTCCCGCCCGCTGGCACGTCGACCACCTGCAAGCCGCTTTTCGGCCAGCCCAGCGCCACGGCCTGGTAGATCCGGTCGCGGCTTTCGAGTCGTACGTGCAGGCGCGCCTGCTCGCCGAGAAAGACCGCCTGCGAGCCCGCTGCCTGGAGCGTCAGGCCGGCAAGATTGCGCCAAGTATGAAGGATCGCGACCATGTATACCGAGCCAAGCAGAAACGTCAGGCCATAGGCGAGGCTGTTCTGGTAGTTGATCGCGGCCACCAGCATCAGCAGCAACGCGGCGAGGAACGTCATGCCCACCGGCGTCGGCATGATGAATATCCGTCGTTGGTCGAGCCGCATGCTCGGGCCGGGCGGGATGCGCTTCAGCAACCAGCGATCACGTACCCGCGGCAGTAGTCGCATGCTGTTCCTCCCGGCAGGTCGATCGAGTCAGAGCGCTGGCACTTCACGCAACAGCCATTGCACCAGTGCGCCACCGCCGTGACCGGTGGCATCGGCACGCTCGCGCAGGCGATGTCCGACCACCGAAGGCAATACCGCCTGGACATCTTCCGGTATGGCGTAATCGCGACCGTCGAGAAAGGCCCAGGCGCGCGCAGCCGCCAGCAATGCGAGGCTGCCCCGCGGCGACAGGCCCCACGCGAATTGCGGCTGGGTACGGGTTGCCTCGACCAGTCGCAGTACGTAATCGACCAGCGCATCGCTGACCCTGACCTGCGCCACTGCGTCCTGGATTTCCACCAGCGCGGCGCGGTCGAGCAATGGCTCCAGTCGCACCAGCAGATCGCGCCGCGAATCACCGAGCAGCAGCGCCTTCTCTGCGGCTTTCGCCGGGTAGCCCAGCGACAAACGCATCAGAAACCGATCCAGCTGTGACTCGGGCAACGAGAACGTACCGCCGGAGCTGACCGGGTTCTGGGTGGCCACCACGAAAAACGGCTCAGGCAGCGGGCGCGTAGCGCCCTCGATGGTCACTTGCCCTTCTTCCATGGCTTCGAGCAAAGCGCTCTGGCTCTTGGGGGTGGCCCGATTGATCTCATCGGCCAGAATCAATTCGGCAAAGATCGGCCCGGGATGGAAAGCGAACTGGCCGCTGTCCTTGTCGAACACGGACGTACCGAGGATGTCCCCCGGCAGCAGGTCGGAAGTGAACTGGATCCGCTGGAACTCCAGGCCCATCACCCGGGCGAGTGCGTGGCTGAGGGTCGTCTTGCCCATTCCCGGCAGGTCCTCGATCAGCAGGTGCCCCCTGGCCAACAGGCACGCCATGGCCAACCGCACCTGTGATTGCTTGCCGAGCAGTATGTCGTTAACCGCTCGCAGGCAGACATCCAATCTAGCGCGCATGCCACTCTCCTTCTATTCGTCCATCGATCCTACTGACCTGGCGCCTCCAGGCAAAGCCAGCCGCAATCTTTATTGACGAACTTGTGACCCGCGCCTGATCGGCGTCGGCGGTGACCGGCGGTGCTGCCCACGATGCCTCGCGTGCGGCTCGGTCGACAGGACGGGTACGTCAGAGGTGGACGATGACGGGATGGTCGAACGCGAACGCCATCGGTCGATTCGATGCCGCTACGGTCGGACCATCTCGAAGCGCTCGCGGGTATAGGCGTAGCTGATGCCCCCGAGCCTTCCAACCAGATCGAGCCGCGCCGGATCGATGCGACCTCGCGCGTCCAGCACCGCGTCGTCGATGTGTGCCAGCAGCACTTCGGCGAATATCAGGTAGCAGTTGGGCGACGCCAGCGGGTATGGCTGGATTTGCGCAACCCGGCATTCGAACGCGATGGGTGCCCCCTTCACGCGCGCAACGTCGACGAGCGAGGCTGGCTCGCTGGCGATTGCGCAGTGCTCGAATTCGCTGTGGCCATGGGGCAACACCGCCGCGGAAGCATTCATCGCGTGCGCCTGCCCCGCCCCCACCAATTGCACCACCAGTTCGCCCGTTTCCTCGGCATTGCGGGCGGTATCCTTGGGCGCGCCGTCCTTCAGCCCGACATTGATCAGCAGCGTCGGGGGATCGCTACTGATTACCTGGAAGAAGCTGAACGGCGCGAGGTTGCTGATGCCCTCCCTGGAGCGGGTCGAGACCCAGGCGATCGGCCGCGGCGTGACGGTGGACGTCAACCAGCGATAAGCATCGGCCGGCGTCAGGCGTGAGAAATCAAGTTGCATGAAGATGTCCTGCTGAACGGACCGGCACACTGGGCCGAAAGAAAGGGTCGGCGGCATCCGGGCCGGATGCCGCCAGCACTGTCAGCGTCCAGCGCGCGACTCACGCAGATAGAAGCGCGCCTTCTTGGCTTTTTCGACACAGCCTTCGTAGGCCTCGAACTGCTGCTGGGTCTTGGCGCCCGTCAACAAGGCCAACGCCTTGGAATAGCTGACGGTGCCGGCAAAACCCTCCGCTTCGGCAAGGCTCTGCTCCTCCCATGCAGCATTCAGCTGCGCCGCGCAGCTGTCTCTATAAGCAGTTTTGCCGGCGCAGCCAGTCAGGGCCAGCGCCAGCACGGTCAAACAGATCAGATTTTTCATCGCTACATCCCTCATTTCGAGTCCTGCTCGGTTTTCCTGCGTGCACGTTCGCGGAGAAACTCGACCACCGCGTCCTGTTCTCCCGCGAATTCGATACGGGACGCCTTGCTCTCCCGTTGGTAGACGTACATCGGATCGTAGTACTGCCTCAGCAGCGCCTCGATCCATCCACGGTGCAGATCGACCGCACCGCTTCGAGCCTGTTCGGCAAGCGCTTGATCCATGATCGCGGCCAGACGCGTATAGCACTCGCCCCCGAGCCGCTTGCTGATATTGACCAGACTTTGCTGCAAACGCTCGGCGAATGCGCTGAATCCGCCCTCGCCCTGTTCGCCCACGAATTCAGCGCAGAGGTCGATCACATAATCCTTGAGGATGCGCTCGACGCGCCCTTCGAAGCTGTCCTCCAGCCATACCAGCGGATAACATTGCATCCCCTGGAACAAAGGCAGCGGAATCGAGCAGCGCCCGACCAGCCGCGCTTCGTCTTCCAGAACGAACTGCCGCGCTCCGGCCTGCTGCAGCTTCAGCAGGCGAATCGCCAGCGCATTCTCGAAATCGATCTGCACCGGTTGCGGCGTGGCCCGCTTGCCAAAGCTCGAACCCCGGTGATTGGCGATGCCCTCCAGGTCGACACTGTCCTGCAGACGCGCCAGCACTTCAGTCTTGCCCGTACCGGTCATGCCGCCGACCAGGACGAAATCGTCACGGTTGGCCGCGTGCTCGAGCGTGTCGAGCAGAAAGTGACGCATCGCCTTGTAGCCCCCGGTCACGCGCGGATAGTCGATCCCCGCCTCGGTCTTGAGCCACTGCTGGACCAGTTGTGAACGCAGCCCGCCACGGAAGCAATAGATATAGCCCTGCGGGTTGTTACGTGCGAAGTCCACCCAGGCCTGGATGCGCTGGGCCTTGACCGATCCGCTGACCAGCCGATGGCCGAGTTCGATCGCCGCCTGCTGCCCATGTTGCTTGTAGCAGGTGCCGACTTTCTGCCGTTCGATATCGTTCATCAACGGCAGGTTGACCACGCCGGGAAACGCGCCCTTGGCAAATTCAACCGGCGCACGAGCGTCCATCATCGGCACGTCGTCGAGAAACAGCTCGCGGTAGTTGCCGGTATCGCCGCGCATCAACGGACCTCGACGGCATAGGTGCCGGCCTCGACGAGTTCGCCGATCGGCTCGAGAGCCAGGCCGAGTTGCTTCGCGGCTGCCAGGAATTGCGCCTCGCCTTCAGGCGCAACGGCTACCAGCAACCCGCCGCTGGTCTGTGGATCGCAGAGTAGCTGTTTGTGGATCTCATCGAGCGGGCCGATACGGTCGCCATAGCTTTCGAAGTTGCGCCCGGTGCCACCCGGTACGCAGCCCTGCTCGAGGTAATACTCGACGCCCTGGAGGCGTGGTACGCGGGCGTATTCGATGCGCGCGGTCACGCCACTGCCGTCCGCCATTTCCACCAGATGCCCGAGCAGGCCGAAGCCGGTGACATCGGTCATGGCCTGGACACCGGCGAGCTTGCCGAAGCAGCTGCCAGGCGTGTTCAGCGTGCACATCCAGTCGCGAGCCAGCCCAACGTCCTCGGCTCGCAATCGGGCCTTCTTTTCAGCCGTGGTCAGGATGCCGATGCCCAGCGGCTTGGTCAGGTAGAGCTTGCAGCCGACCGAAGCCGTGTCGTTGCGCTTCATCTGCGATTTGTTGACCAGACCGGTCACTGCCAGACCGAAGATCGGCTCAGGTGCATCGATCGAATGGCCACCGGCCAACGGAATGCCTGCCGCATCACAGACCGCACGCCCACCGGCGATGACCTCGCGGGCGACTTCCGGTGGCAGCAGGTTGACCGGCCAACCGAGAATCGCGATCGCCATCAGAGGGTCTCCCCCCATGGCATAGATATCGCTGATGGCGTTGGTGGCGGCGATGCGACCGAAATCGAACGGATCGTCCACGATGGGCATGAAGAAATCAGTGGTCGATACCACACCGCGCTCTTCATCGATGCCGTACACGGCGGCATCGTCGCGCGAGGCATTGCCAACCCACAGGCGCGGGTCGAGGTTCTGTGCGCCACTGCCGGCAAGAATCACATCCAGCACCTTGGGCGAAATCTTGCAGCCGCAGCCGGCACCATGGCTGTATTGGGTGAGGCGGATGGGTTCGCTCATCGGGATAGCTCTCGCGACGCAGATAAAACGGGCGCCGATTGTAGCAAGAAGGCCGGCCTCTGGCGGTATTGCATATCGCAGCGGCCCTTCACGCATTCGCATCGCCGCGGCAGATCGGGCCGCTATCGACTTATCCCTCAGCAGGGGTTGAAGCCAGGCGCCCCAGGCTTGAAGCTATCGCCCCAGCCACAGGGAGAATCACATGGGCAACAAGGTCGCACTGGTATTGGGGTCGGGTGGCGCACGCGGTTACGCGCACATCGGGGTCATCGAAGAACTCACCGCTCGGGGTTACGAGATCAATTGCATCGCAGGGTGCTCGATGGGTGCGGTTGTTGGCGGGATCTACGCCGCGGGAAAGCTGGATGAGTACAGGGAATGGATCGAGAGCCTGGACTACTTCGACATGCTGCGACTGGTCGACCCGAGCTTCAGCCTCGGCGCCATACGGGGGGAGAAAATATTTGGCCGTATCCGCGAGATGCTGGGTTCGGTCAATATCGAAGATTTGCCGATACCGTTCACCGCCGTGGCGGCCGACCTTACCAACCAGCAGGAAATATGGTTTCAGGAAGGCAACCTGGAACTGGCGATGCGCGCGTCGGCGGCAATTCCAAGCCTGTTCACACCGGTCATGCAGGGCAACAGGATGCTGGTGGACGGCGGGATTCTCAACCCTCTGCCGATCGTGCCGGTGGTGTCCAGCCACAGCGATATCATCATTGCAGTCAACCTCAACGCCAACAATCATCGCCAGTATCCGTTGCCGGAAGTGGTCCGGCCTGGCCGCTTCGATGCGATGGTCAGCTCGATCAGCTCGCACATTCCGTTCTGGCGCAGCAAAGGGCTGGAAGAGCAGTTCGCCGAACTCCCGCCCCCTGACGAGGCCGATGCCAGCCAGCCCCCTTCGGCGCCCACCGGGCAGAGCGCGCCGAAGTCCGCCGAAGGCTCGCGGGTGGTCGACGTCGGCAGTCCGGCCTCGCTGCTGGAACTGATCAACCAGAGTTTCGAGGTGATGCAGTCTTCGCTGACGCAGTACAAGATCGCCGGTTACCCACCGAATGTGCTGGTCAACATCCCCAAGCGCGCCTGCCGCTTCTACGAGTTCTACAAGGCGCCGGAGTTGATCAAGCTGGGCCAGATCATCGCCAGCGACGCACTCGACAAATATGAGCAGGAACAGCTCTAGCGATCTCGACAGGCTCGTCCTCTGGCGTTGCCTCGATCAGTTACGGGGCAATTGGTCGGGGGGCACTTCCTTGATCAGCCAGTCGCCCAGCAGGCTGTAGGCGACCGCCAGCAGCGTCGGGCCGAGAAACAATCCCATGAAACCGAACGCCAGGACGCCGCCGAACACGCCGAGCAGTACGACAACCAACGGCAGGTTGCCGCCACGGCTGATCAGGTAAGGCTTGAGCACGTTGTCCACGCCGCTGATGATGAACATGCCCCAGACGCCGAGGAACACCGCCATTGCGTAGTCGCCCTGCCAGGCGAGCCAGGCCACCGCCGGCCCCCAGATCAGCGGTGGAACCATCAGGAAGCTGAACGCGAAGGTCAGCAGGCCGAGGATCAACGCACCCGGTATGCCCGCAATGCTGAACCCCACATAGGCCAGGATCGCCTGGGCCGCGGCCGTGCCGATCACACCATTGACGACGCGCTGCACCGTACCGGCTACCAGTTCCAGATAGTGATCGGCGCGCTCCCCGATCAGCCGATGCAGCAGGCTGTGGACGAAGGCGGCGAGCTTCGGGCCGTCACGATAGAAGAAGAACACCAGTACCAGGCTGAGTGCGAGTTCCAGCATGCCGCCGCCGATTCGCGCGCTGCGCACCAGCAGCCAGTTGCCGACCTGGCCGATGTAGGGACGAATGGTCGCGAAGAAGGCCGTGCCCTGCTCGTCAACCGTGCTCCAGAGGATCAACAGGCGATCGCCCACAAGCGGCAGGTCGCCCAGCCATGCCGGCGGCTCCGGCAAGCCCTGCACCTGCAGACTGTGCACCAGAACGTTGACCTCGCGAATCTGGTCGGCAATGTTGAACCCCAGCCAGACCAGCGGCACCGCGACCGATACCATCCATGCCAGTGTCAGCAGCGTCGCGGCGAGCGTCGAATTGCCTTTCAGCCAGCGAGTCAGCACGCGCATGACCGGCCAGCTCGCGAATGCCAGTACCGCCGCCCAGAACAGCGCGGAGGCAAAAGGAGCCAGCACCCACACACAGGCACCGAGCAGCACCAGGAGCAGAATCTGCACCAGCAGGCGATCATTGTTGAGCATGGGATACCTATCGAAAACGCGGTGCGTGTTCAGCGAAGCGCACCAGAGCGCGCTATTGCAGTCTGAAACATGCCATCAACGCAACAGTTTGATTCGCAGGCCGTCCTCGTCCGTTGCCAAGGCATCCAGGCGACGCGCCTTGATCCGCTCCTGCGTCAGGGCTTCATGCCAGCCTGCGGCGCCCTTTCCTTCCAGGGCAACCCGCATGGTGCTGTCGAGCCGCAGGACGTTGGCCAGCAATGCGCCCCACTCCGCCGTGGGCGCTTGCGGCAATCGGGGCAACCAGAGCTCGCCGGTACTCTTCAGCTGACGCAACAGGGTCGCTGGGCTCGGCAGGATGACCCCAAGTGCCTCGTCAGGCGTGAATTGCTCGACCTGCAGATAGGGACGACCGTTGCCACGCGTGATGCCATAGAGCGCCACCAACTGATCCGAGTCGCCAGGCAGCCGCGCCAGCAGATAGGCCTGCCGCGTGTCGGGCCCGTAAAGGGTCGAGCGCTGGAATATCTCGTTGGCCCAAAGACTGCTCGAACCACAATCGCGCTGCTCGCACCAGAACAGCAGTTCTGCGCCGCTCTGCAACAATTGAGTGCGCGCCCGCTCGAAGGCTTCGAGTCCGGTATGGGTGTTCGGCAACAGGTAGGTGACGGCGACAAGATGGCCGCTCGCGCTGACTTGATCGCTCATGCGCAGGCGACCGCTGATGCGGCGGATCGAATCCAGCGGATAGATCCGCTCCGGGACCTGCTGCTCCTTGAACGCCACGATCTGCGCTTGCGGATAGCGCGAAAGCGCATCCAGGTCCCGGCTTCCCGGCGGGTCGGCAGCCATCGCCCCGTGGGCGAGCATGGCCAGTGCGGCGATCCATACCGCTCGCATACGGCAACTCAACGGCTGATCCTCGTCCGGGCAGTCTTACCGTTGGGCGTGGCGGCGGAGCGGTGGTCGATCATTGAAGCGTTTCCTGTCGAGGCGATAGCCCAGCCTCACCAGTTGGCAAAAGCAAGTCAAGCGACGCTTTGCGACAGATTCTTGCGTGGCGGCGCTGGCACCTCCTTCACGCTGCGAAGAATGGATTGAAAACGGTCGCCACCGCTTGCGCCCCCGCTTGATCATCCAGATGCAGATGATGCCCGCCAGGCAGACGATGCAACGTGAAAGGCAGTGTCTCGAGCAGCTCGAGCGTGGCCGGTTGGGTCATCAAACCCTGCTCGGCCAATATCAGGCTCGCCGGGCAGGCCACCCGCTGCGCGAAAGCCCGTGCGTGAGCACGACTCAGCCGCATCGGTGAGGGCAGCATCAGCCGCGCATCGGTACGCCAGGTGAAGCCGCCGGGAACCGGCATCAACCCTCGCTGGGCAAGCCGCTCGGCCGCTTCCCGGCTGACCGCGCCGACGCCCTTCATGCGTGCCATGACGGCCTGGTCGAAGTTGGCATAGACCGGCTTGCGCTTGTCGTCGACCGCGAGCAGCGCTTGCAAGGATTCCCCCAGCTTCTGCGGCGCGGTGTCGGCTTCGCCCGTATAGGGAATCACCCCGTCGATCAGCGCCAGACGCTCGATACGATCGGGCATGGCGCCGGCCAGTAACACCGACACGATGGCACCCATCGAATGCCCCAGCAGCGAAAATCGTTGCCAGCCGAACTGCTCGGCAGTCTGTAGCACATCATGGGCATAGTCCCAGATGTTATAGGCCGCACCGGCAGGACGGTGATCGGAATGACCATGCCCCGGCAGGTCCAGCGCGACGATCCGCACACCGTCGAGCAGCGGCGCCAGCCGGGAAAAGGTGGCGGCATTGTCCAGCCAACCGTGCAGCGCGATGACCGGCAGGCCGTCTTCAGGGCCGTATAGGTGAGCCGCGACCTCGATATGCGGCAGGCTCAGGCGTATCTCTTCGAATAGGACGCTCATGCAGCACCCCTATGGTCCAGGTCGCTCCAGCGGCTGAACAACCGCTTGAGCAGCATCGCCGTGTCATGCGGGCGCTCAAGCGGGAACATGTGTCCGCCCGGCAGGGAATGAGCCTCGCCGTGAGCGACCAACCGCAGCAGATAGGCATGGTGAGGCAGCACCACTCGGCTTTGGCGACCCCGCACCACGGCAAGTGGGATCTTCAGCGCGTGCGGCCAGCCGGGCGTCACGTGTGGGACGCTGCGGTAAATCCGAATTTCGGTGTCCGGATCGAAGCGCAGACGCAGCCCTTTTGCGGTCGGCTCCAGCCCATGCTCGAGGTACGCGTCCAGACAATCGGGATCGAACGCGCGAAACAGGGTCTTGCTGGCGAAATAGTCCCGCGCCTCCTCGGTGCTGCTGAACTGCTCGCGACGCCCCAGCGTCCGGCCGGCAGGCGTAAGGCGATCGATGAAACCCAAGCGCTTGGCTGCCCAGATCAGGGTCTGGTCGAACCAGGTGGTCATCGGCGAATCGAGCATGACCACGCCCCGATAGAATGCTGGCCGCTGCAGGGCTGCATGATAGTGCAAC
Organism: Stutzerimonas stutzeri; assembly: GCF_009789555.1. Taxonomy (NCBI): domain Bacteria; kingdom Pseudomonadati; phylum Pseudomonadota; class Gammaproteobacteria; order Pseudomonadales; family Pseudomonadaceae; genus Stutzerimonas; species Stutzerimonas stutzeri. The sequence continues at coordinate 2,695,959 of NZ_CP046902.1, read as the reverse complement.
ATCCCGCCCAACGAATGCCCGACACCCCACACAGGTTCTTTCAACGCCTCCAGTTGTACCAGCAGCTCCTGCACCAGATTCTGCCAGTTGTCGTCCACCGGGAAACGCGGGTCATGGCCATGCTGGTCGAGGTGGGAGACGACATACTGCGGCGCCAGTGCGTCGAACAGCTTGCGATAGGTACCGGAGGGAAAACCGTTGGCGTGGGCGAAGAAGATGCGTTGCGTCATGGGTTCGATGTGGGAAGGGAAAGACCACCATTGTCTGGTCCCCTTCCCTTTACGGCAATCGGCCTGAGCGGCAGAACCCAAGGCAGTCCTGCCAAACAAGGCGTCTACGACGCCTCTTTAGGGCGCGGGCTCTTTTCGCCCAGCGGGATGACGGCGACCGTCAACCGCGAAATGCAGCTCAGCTTGCCGTCGTCGCCACACAGGCGAATATCCCAGACATGGCTGGAGCGCCCAAGGTGGACCGGACGGCAGACCGCCGTGACGCGACCGCTGCGCAATGCACGAATATGGTTGGCGTTCACTTCGAGACCGACGCAATAGAATCGGCTGGCATCGATGCACTGGTAACTGGCTACCGACCCGACGGTTTCAGCCAGTACGACCGAAGCGCCGCCGTGCAGCAAGCCATAGGGTTGATGCGTGCGGGAATCGACCACCATGCTCGCGGTGAGCGAATCATCGTCGACCGCTTCGAAGCGAATATCGAGCAGTCCGACGATGGTGTTCTGGCGGTTCGCGTTGAGTTGTTCGAGTTCCGGGGGGCGGTGCCAAATGCTCAAGTGTCGCTCTCCTGTTTTTATTCTGAATAAAACCGGCAGGTCGGCCAGGCGATGTCGCCCTTCAGCCTGGGTGTCTCAGTCCGGCGAGACGCATCAAACCCGCCGCGAGGTGCTCGCCCTCCAGTTCGGCCAGGCTCGCGGTCGCCATGGGCAGCGGCGCGTCGCGATGGCCGCTGACCAGCCAGCCGCCCAACGCACCAACGAAGGGCTGGTGAGTCACCAGCAGCAGGTTCTGCTCGGTGCGGCGGTCGAGGTACAGCATCGCATCGCCCGGATCCGATTCGGGTGTCAGCCAGGATACGGTCTCGACCGGCCCGACGAAATCCAGCGCCTGGCGAACGATCTCCGCCGTCTGCTGGGCCCGTTGATAGGGGCTGACGAGTATAGCCTGCAGGGGCTGATCGAGCAGATGGACCGCGGCGCCCTGCACCTCGATTCGGCCTTGTGCTGTCAGGTTGCGCTGCGCATCGGTCCGTGCCCGCGGCTCAGCCTCCCCATGGCGTAGCAGCCATAATTTCATGGCTGGGGCTCCTGTGCCGGCGGCACCGGAGTGACCGGCGGAGCCGTTTCTACGTCGGCCGGGCGCGGCTTGGGCCAGTCGGACATCGGCCAGGGCTTGCGGTCCGTGTTGAAAGTACCGAAACGACCGATCTGCGCCACATACTGGCTCAGGCTGTCGCCCAGTCCCTGCAGGCTTTCGTTCGCCTTGCCGTTCAGCGCGCGCAGCACCAATTGGGCCGCCACAACCACCAGCAGCACCAGCTCGGCCACTTGCCAGACAAAAAAGAAAACCAGCATCCAGATCGTGCGCAGGATCAGCGATTCGCGATCGGTGCGGTGTTGTGACGTGCTCATCGTTATCTCCGCTATCGTTCTCAGAAGCCGTCAGTGGAAATGAAATCCACGTCGGTCTTCGGCTCGCCGCGCATCAGTAGCGCGATGACCTGTTCCAGCGTACGCCCCTCGAACAGGATGGCATGCAGCCCAGCGACCAGTGGCATATAGACTTGCAGTTCCTCGGCCTTGGTTTTCAGCACCCTGATCGTGTTGACGCCTTCGGCCACCTCACCCAGACGGGAGACGGCCTGGTCGAGACTCAGGCCTTCGCCCAGGGCATAGCCCACCTGAAAGTTGCGGCTTTTCGAAGACGTGCAGGTGACGATCAGATCGCCGACGCCCGCCAATCCCAGAAACGTCATCGGGTTGGCACCCAACTTCACGGCGAAACGGGTCATCTCGGCCAGCGCGCGGGTGATCAGCATGCTGCGCGTGTTCTCACCCATGCCCAGGGCCGCGGCCATACCGGCCATGATCGCGTATACGTTTTTCAACGCACCGCCGAGTTCGACGCCGAAACGATCGCTGCTGGCGTAGACGCGAAACGTCCGGCCGTGCAGCGCCTGCTGCACGCACCGACACAGGGCCTCGTCGTCGCTGGCCACGACCGTTGCAGTCAACGCATGCTCGGCCACTTCACGCGCCAGGTTCGGTCCCGAGATCACACCGATCCGCGCCTGTGGCGCGATTTCCTGCAGAATCTGGCTCATCAGCATGAACCCTTGCGCCTCGATGCCCTTGGTCGTACTGACCAGCATCTTGCCCGATAGGCGGGCGGCAAATGGTGACAATGCCTGGCGCAGCGCACTGGAGGGCAGCGCCACGAACACCAGTTCGCAGTCCGCCAGCGTCTGCTCCAGATCGGTGACGGGGCTGACGGCCGGCAGCACCGTCACGCCTTTCAGATAGCGCGGGTTCTGACGCTCGGTTCGAATACGCTCGGCCTGTTCGGCATCACGCATCCACAGCCGGACGCCGTGCCCGTTCTCGGCAAGCAGGTTCGCGATGGCGGTGCCGAAGCTGCCGCCGCCAAGCACCGCGATGGGTTGCTGTTCAGTCATGGAGTATCCGTCTTGGGCCACCCGGTGGCAGTGTCCGGCATTATACGTAGCGCTCGGCACACAGCCAGTGCAAAGCCACTCACCAATGGAATCATCAGGTTACAGTTTCCAAAGACGCCCACGCGGGGAAATGAGATCCCGTCGCGCAGCCCTGCCCTGCGACATTTACATGATGCACTCACCGAGGGTCTGCAAAGGACAAGTCGCGACATGGTCGTTGTCAAAGGTCAGGAGTGTTAAAGTATCGGCCCGTTTCTACCATGGTCGTCTCGTAGTCGGTCGAAACGAACGGTATCCATGTCCTTGCGCTGTGACTTTCGGCGCAAGGTGGCAGTCTATGACTAGTCTTTATGATCTGGCTCTCGGTTTTCGAGTCGGATCAAAAGCAGCAAGCCCTCCATAAAGGGACCATTGAGGAATACGCATGACCAAACAACAGGCCTTTACTCGGGAAGATCTGCTCCGTTGCAGCCGCGGCGAGCTTTTCGGGCCCGGTAATGCGCAACTGCCCGCGCCGAACATGCTGATGGTCGATCGCATCGTTCACATCAGCGAAGTGGGCGGTAAGTACGGCAAAGGTGAACTGGTCGCCGAGCTGGATATCAACCCTGATCTCTGGTTCTTTGCCTGCCACTTCGAAGGTGACCCGGTCATGCCCGGCTGCCTGGGCCTTGACGCCATGTGGCAGCTGGTCGGTTTCTATCTCGGCTGGCAGGGCAACCCCGGCCGTGGTCGTGCGCTGGGCTCTGGCGAGGTGAAGTTCTTTGGCCAGGTCCTGCCGACCGCCAAGAAGGTTACCTATAACATCCATATCAAACGCACCATCAATCGCTCTCTGATCCTCGGCATTGCCGACGGCACCGTCAGCGTGGATGGTCGCGAGATCTACAGTGCCGAAGGTTTGCGTGTCGGCCTGTTTACATCTACCGATAGCTTTTGAAGGACTTCCGCATGCGTCGCGTCGTGATCACCGGCCTGGGTATCGTTTCCTGCCTCGGCAATGACAAAGACACCGTTTCCGCCAACCTGCGCGCCAGTCGCCCCGGCATTCGCTTCAACCAGGCCTATGCGGACATGGGTCTGCGCAGCCAGGTTTCAGGTTCGGTCAATCTGAACCTCGAAGAGCTGATCGATCGCAAGGTCCTGCGTTTCATGGGCGATGCGGCGGCTTATGCCTATCTGGCCATGCAGCAGGCCCTGGAAGATTCCGGCCTCAGCGCCGAAGAGATTTCCAATCCGCGCATCGGCCTGATCGCCGGTTCCGGTGGCGCGTCGACCATCAACCAGATGGAAGCCATCGACATCCTGCGCGACAAGGGCGTCAAGCGCATCGGCCCATACCGCGTGCCGCGCACGATGAGCAGCACGGTCTCGGCCTGCCTGGCAACACCGTTCCGTATCAAGGGCATCAACTACTCCATCGCTTCGGCCTGCGCCACCAGCGCACATTGCATCGGCCACGCGATGGAACAGATCCAGATGGGCAAGCAGGACGTCGTCTTCGCCGGCGGTGGCGAAGAAGAGCACTGGAGCCAGAGCTGTCTGTTCGACGCCATGGGCGCCTTGTCCAGCCAGTACAACGACACGCCTGAAAAGGCATCGCGCGCCTACGACGCAAAGCGTGACGGGTTCGTCATCGCAGGCGGTGGCGGCATGGTCGTGGTCGAAGAGCTGGAGCATGCGCTCAAGCGCGGCGCCAAGATCTATGCGGAAGTCGTCGGTTACGGTGCGACGTCCGACGGCTATGACATGGTTGCCCCGAGCGGTGAAGGCGCCCTGCGCTGCATGCAGCAGGCAATGGCGACCGTCGATGGCGACATCGACTACCTCAACACCCATGGCACTTCCACGCCGGTCGGCGATGTCGCCGAAAGCAAGGCCGTGCGTAACATGTTCGGCGACAAGATTCCGGCCATCAGCTCCACCAAGAGCCTGTCCGGCCACTCGCTGGGCGCCGCAGGCGTGCACGAAGCGATCTACTGCATGCTGATGATGCAGGGCAACTTCATTGCCGGCTCGGCCAACATCGATGAGCTGGACCCGGAAGTCGCGGACATGCCGATCGTTCGCGAAACCCGCGAAGACGCCAAGATCGATACCGTGATGAGCAACAGCTTCGGCTTCGGTGGCACCAACGCCACGCTGGTTCTCAAGCGCTGGAAAGGCTGATTCATCGCTGCATCGAAAACAACAACGGCGCCTCAGGGCGCCGTTGTTGTTTGCGTACCTCGTATCGCCTGGGACCTGCTTGCTCTCTCGCACCACACGGCTGTCGGCTGCGAGCCAGGGTACGCCGCCGGCCCAGCAGGCTCACTCAGCCACGCACAGCCTCTTGCTCCACATCGCCATGGGCTATACAGGACGCCGCGGTGAACAGCGCGTCGGTCGAGGAATTCAGCGCGGTTTCCGTCGAGTCCTGCACCACGCCGATGATGAATCCGACCGCGACCACCTGCATGGCCAGGTCGTTGGAGATGCCGAACAGGCTGCAGGCCAGCGGAATCAACAGCAGCGAGCCACCCGCCACACCGGAGGCGCCGCAAGCGCAAATGGCGGCGAGCAGGCTGAGCAGGATCGCCGTGGGGATATCGACGACGATACCCAGCGTATTGACGGCCGCCAGGGTCAGCACGGTAATGGTGATTGCCGCCCCGCCCATGTTGATGGTGGCGCCCAGGGGAATCGACACCGAGTAGGTGTCCTTGTGCAATCCGAGACGTTCGCACAACTGCATATTGACCGGCACGTTGGCCGCCGAGCTGCGTGTGAAGAATGCCGTGATCCCGCTTTCGCGCAGACAGGTCAGGACAAGCGGATACGGATTGCGACGGATCTGCCAGAACACGATCAGCGGGTTCACCACGAATGCCATGAACAGCATGCTGCCGACCAGCACCGCCAGCAATTGCAGATACCCGGCCAGCGCCGAGAAACCGGATTCGGCCAGCGTCCCGGCTACCAGGCCGAATATCCCCAGCGGCGCGAAGCGTATGACCACTTTGACGATCAGCGTCACCCCGTCCGATATATCCGCAATCAGATCACGCGTGCTTTCACGGGCATGACGGAACGCGACGCCAAGGCCGATGGCCCACGCCAGGATGCCGATGAAGTTGCCTTCGATCAGGGCGTGCACCGGGTTGTCGACCACGTTGAACAACAGCGTCTGCAGGACCGCGCCGACGCCCGACGGTGGCACGACGTCGCTGGCCTGGCTTGTCAATGTCAATTCGGTCGGGAATAAGGTACTGGCGATGACAGCCACCACCGCAGCGCTCAGCGTCCCCAACGCATAAAGCACCAGGATCGGCCGGATATGCGTCGGCTGCCCGCGTTTGTGGTTGGCCAGAGACGCGGTGACCAGCACGAACACCAGGATCGGTGCAACGGCCTTCAGTCCGGCGACGAACAGGTCGCCCAGCAAGCCGACCGATTTCGCCGCTTCAGGGAACAGCCATGCCAGCACGCAACCGGCTACGAGACCGACCAGGATCTGCGCCACCAGGCTGACACGTTGATAGGCACTGAAAAGGCGGCTTGAAAGGTTGGACATTGCAGAGTCTCGGCGTAAGAGGCTGGGCCGGGCGCATCGCCTGACGCGCGCGCGATGGCTGCGGCCGATTAAAAACGCCGGATGGTACCCATATCGGCCCGATATGCCCAGCTTTGAGACGAATCGGGACCTGGCCTGCCGCGATCAGACAGGTGCGCATACGGCCCCGTCCCAGGATCGGGGCGGGGCACTGGCTGTATGCGGTCAGGTGCGAAAACGCGCAACCAGCTCGTTCAGGCTGATCGCCAACCGTGCCAGTTCCTGGCTCGCGGCGCTGGTCTGATTGGCTCCGGCCGAAGTCTGCAAGGACAGGTCGCGGATGTTGACCAGGTTTCGATCGACCTCACGCGCCACCTGGGCCTGCTCCTCCGAGGCACTGGCAATCACCAGATTGCGTTCACTGATCTGGCTGATCGCCCGGGTGATGTCATCGAGCGCTTCACCAGCGGTACGGGCCACGTCAAGCGTCGTGCGCGCACGTTCGTTGCTGGCTTGCATGGCCTGCACCGCCTTATCAGTGCCCTGGTGCACATCCCCGATCATCTGCTCGATTTCCTGCGTGGACTGCTGGGTACGGTGCGCCAGCGCCCTCACCTCATCGGCGACGACGGCAAAGCCACGCCCGGCCTCGCCAGCACGGGCCGCTTCGATGGCAGCGTTGAGCGCAAGCAAATTGGTCTGCTCGGCGATCGAACGAATGACATCCAATACTTTGCTGATGTCCCTCACCTGACCGGCCAACTGCTCGACCTGGTTCGCAGTGGTGGTCACGTCGCCTGCCAACAGACCTATCGACTCGACGGTCCTGATCACCTGTTGGCGACCATGCTGCGCGGTGGTGTCCGACTCGCGCGACGCCTCGGACGTGGCCACCGCATTGCGCGCGACCTCGTCCACCGCAGCCGTCATCTCATTAACCGCCGTCGCAGCCTGTTCGATCTCGTGATTTTGCTGGTGCAGGCCGCGGGTCGAATCCTCGGTGACGGTATTGAGTTCTTCAGCGGCCGAGGCGAGCTGATTGGACGATTCGGAAATACCCTGGAGAGTACTGCGCAGATTGGCCTGCATCACCTTCAGGGCCGCCAGGAGTCGCGCCGGCTCATCGTTGCCTTCAATGGTGAAATCACGGGTCAGGTCACCCGACGCCACCGCCTCGGCCACCTCAACCGCTTGGCCCAAGGGCCGCACGATGCTTCGTGTAAAGAGTACGGCCAACGCCACGGTGGCAAACGCGGCCATGATGAGCGTGATGATCACCCAGTTGAACGCCGTGTCGTACGCAGCACGCGCACGCTGCGCAGCGAGCCCTGCCTCCTCGCCGTTGATGCGCTGGAGTTCGTACAGAGCCGCAGTCATCGCGTCGGCATGCCCGGACATGCTGCCGTTGATGACTTCCATCGCTTGCTCACGGGCGCCCTGGTTGGCCAACTCCAGGACCTTGCGCTGTTCGACCGTATACAACGCCTGGCTCGTTCCGAACCGTTCATAGGCGGCTTTCTCGGCGGCCGTCGTCAACATGTGTTCGTAGTCGGCTTTGGTCCGGTTTACTTCATCGGTCAGCCTGTCGAGTGCCTGCAGCGTCGCTCGGCGCGCGTCGTCGTGGGTGAGCAGGACCATGCGCATGGTAAGCGCACGCATGCGCTGCATTCCGCCATTCAGATTGCCCAGGCTGATGAGGCTCGGCAGCCAGTTCTGATCCACTTCGCTGGATTCCTTGCGCATCTCGGCCATTTGCTTCAAGGCGAACAAACCCAGGGCCAGAACCATCAGACCGATCAGGCCGAAGCCGACGGCAGACCGGCTCGAGATATTCAAACGTCGAATCGACATAGGACTTTCTACTCCAGAAGGCGCGCTGCTCACATCGCAGCGGTAACAGCCCTGATATCGGAGTCCAGCCCGGAAGCTTTAGTGTTTTGACGTCAGAAAAGCGCTCGACGCGCCCATTACGACCAGCGGCCGAATGCAGTGGTCACGCACAACCACTGCCGTGCCCTTCGTAGATACGCGGCGCGCTCAGCGAATGCTGGCCCTGCGCTTGCGAGGCAGGACGTCAAGGAAATTATCCCGCGCGACCTTGCGCGCCACATCCTCAGGCAAGGCATCCAGAAATGGATCGAATTCGCGCATGCCGTCGGCGAGGCTGTCAAACCGCCCCACGACATCGGAACCGAGCATGAAGCGCGTAGGGTGACGCTCGATCAGCGCCAACCACTGTTCGTCAGGCTTCCCCGATTCGTCCATCAGGTAGGGCCTGAGCATCGTCCAGGAAAGGTCGATGAACAGGTTCGGGTAATCGTCCAGCAAGCGGCTGACTGTTGGCAGCAGGAAGTCGAGTTTCTCCTGATGACGGTGCAGCTCCATGCTGGTCCCGGCATGTGCCCAGATGAAACGGGTATGCGGATGATTGCGCAGCGGGTCTTCCAATTCGGCCAGATAGAGCGGATTACGCTCACGCTTGGAGGTGATGTTGGAATGCAGCATCACCGGAAGATCGAATTCGGCCGCCAGGTGGTAGACGCGCGTCAACGCCTCGTTATTGGCGCGAGGCGTATCCCCTTCGGTCAAGGCCGTGATGTCGTCGTGACGAGTGAAAATCTCCCCCAGTCCCTGCCAGAGGCCCGGATCGAGATCGAGCATTCGCCGAATATGGGCGTCGGCATTCTTGTCGTTGGGGTTGAAGCCCGACAGGAACGGATGGAGCCGGCTCCGCTGCTCCTCGTCCAGCGCCTTCAACGCCGCCGCGACCACCACATCGGTTGCGCTGTACCAGTACACCGGGGCGTCATCGCCAGCATAGTAACGCGGCCGCTTGGGCTCGTCTTCGTGCCATTTCTTGGCGACCGGAATGCCGCTGATCATCACATGGTCGATATCGCCAGCGTCCATGGCCTCGAGCAGCTTGCTCATGCCATCGCTTTCTTGGAAGAAATCCACAAAATGCAGATGCGCATCGCTGTAGCGATAGTCGCGCGCATGGGCCGGTGAGATCAGCGAGAGCAGGCACAGCGCGGTGAAACAGTTTCGTAAGTTGAACAACCAAGACCTCCTGACAGCCACCCGGATAGACCGCTGCGCCGCTTGGCGGTTCAGTGGGCGCAGCGGTTTTGCCAGCGCACCGGTCGGGCTCGTCATGTATCGAATGGCGTTGCGCGGATCGAGCTGCGCCGATGCATGGAATCAGAACGAGCCTTCGGCGCGGTGACGTGCGTCAACCTGAACGCAAAAGGCCCGTCATTGACGGGCCTTTTGTGCGTACGCTGCGTGTTAAGCGGACAGCTCGACAAGCAGCTTGTTGAGGCGCTGCACATAGGCAGCCGGGTCCTTGAGGCTATCGCCGGCAGCCAGTGCAGCCTGATCGAAGAGAATGTGCGACAAATCGGCGAAACGGTCCTCGTCCGGCTCGGCGTCGAGCTTCTCGATCAGCGGGTGCTGCGGATTGATCTCGAAGATCGGCTTGGAATCCGGAACCTTCTGCCCGCTCGCCTCGAGAATCTGGCGCATCTGCAAGCCCAGATCCTGCTCACCGATGGCGAGAATCGCTGGCGAGTCGGTCAAGCGGTGCGACACCCGCACCTCCGCCACGGCATCGCCCAGCGCGGTCTTGAGGCGCTCGACGAGCCCTTCCTTCGCCTTCGCGATCTCTTCCTGAGCCTTCTTGTCCTCTTCGGAGTCCAGCTTGCCCAGATCCAGGTCGCCGCGCGCGACGTCCACGAACTGCTTGCCATCGAACTCGGTGAGGTAGCTCATCAGCCACTCGTCGATACGGTCGGTCAGCAAGAGGACCTCAATACCCTTCTTGCGGAAAACCTCGAGGTGCGGGCTGTTCTTGACCTGCGCATAGGACTCACCGGTGAGGTAGTAGATCTTGTCCTGACCGTCCTTGACGCGACCGAGGTAGTCGGCGAGCGACACGCTCTGCTCGCCCGAAGCATCCTGGGTAGAAGCGAAACGCAGGAGACCTGCGATCTTTTCCTTGTTGGCGAAATCTTCCGCCGGACCTTCCTTGAGCACCTGGCCGAACTGCTTCCAGAAGTTCTTGTAGTCCTCCGGCTTGTCCTTGGACAGCTTGTCCAGCATATCCAGCACGCGCTTGGTCAGGGCCGACTTCATCGAGTCGATGATCGGGTCCTTCTGCAAAATCTCACGCGAAACGTTCAGCGATAGATCGTTGGAGTCGATCACGCCCTTGATGAAGCGCAGGTACAGCGGCAGGAATTCGTCCGCCTGGTCCATGATGAATACGCGCTGAACGTAGAGCTTCAGGCCCTTGGGCGCTTCACGCTGGTACAGATCGAACGGCGCCCGGCCCGGCACGAAGAGCAGCGAGGTGTATTCGAGTTTGCCTTCGACCTTGTTGTGGCTCCAGGCCAGCGGATTCTCGAAGTCGTGGCCGACGTGCTTGTAGAACTCCTGATATTCCTCGTCCGTCACCTCAGTGCGGGGGCGAGTCCAGAGTGCACTGGCGCGGTTGACGGTTTCCCACTCGGGCTCGGCCGGCTTGTCCTTTTCCTCGCCATGGAACTCTTTGGGCAGCTCGATCGGCAAGGCGATATGGTCGGAGTATTTCTTGATGATGTTGCGCAGCCGCCAACCGTCGGCGAACTCTTCTTCGCCTGATTTCAGGTGCAACACGATACGGGTGCCACGCTCGGGCTTATCGAGGGTGGCGACTTCGAACTCGCCCTCGCCCTTCGACGACCAATACACGCCCTCTTCGGCTGGCGTGCCGGCGCGACGGCTGAACACCTCAACCTGATCGGCAACGATGAATGCGGAATAGAAGCCCACACCGAACTGGCCGATCAGGTGCGAATCCTTTTTCTGATCGCCCGTGAGGTGTTTCATGAAATCGGCGGTGCCGGACTTGGCGATGGTTCCGAGATGGGTGATGACATCCTCACGGTTCATGCCGATGCCATTGTCGTCCAGGGTCACGGTCCTGGCGTCCTTGTCGAAGCTGACACGAATCTTCAGATCGGCGCCGCCTTTGAGCAGTTCCGGTTTGGCCAGCGCTTCGAAACGCAGTTTGTCGGCCGCATCCGAGGCGTTGGAAATCAACTCGCGAAGGAAGATTTCCTTGTTCGAGTACAAGGAATGGATCATCAGGTGAAGCAGCTGCTTCACCTCGGTCTGGAAGCCCAGGGTTTCTTTGTTTTGAGTCTCCACACTCATCGTCTTGCAAACTCCACATCGTCAATGGCACGGACCGCGACTGCGGCGATGACAAGCAGATGGGGGCTTGGCACAGGAATTCAAGGGCGTCGGGCGGCCAGGCGCGGTTGCCGATCGCCTGACCGAAGCGCCAGGAGGCTAGGGCTCGAGCAATTCGAGCAGGACGATTTCACCGGGAGCCAGGTTGTAGGTCGCCTCGCCCGGCCCCTTCAGCGTTTGCCGGATCGCTACGTTGCCCTCGCGATCGATGCCGACGAAGCGCCCTTGCGCCAGTCCGCCACGCGCCGTATGGGCTCGCATCTGCAAATGCTCATAGCGTGCAGGTTCGCGCAGCAAGCGTGCCAGGGAAAACCGCTCCCGACGATCGATGCGAGGCGATGCGGGGTTGTCCGGGAGCGCTTGCGGCCGAATGCCCGCAGCCTCAGGAGGCGTTTGCGCTTCGATTGGCAATGACGGATAGGTGTCGTCGTCTACCGCCCAGCCCTGATCGCCCTTGCTCAGGCTGAGTTCGAAACGCTCGGGCTTGCCGTTTATCCGCGCCCGTACCGGAAGCACCATGGCCGATGCCGGAAAGCTGACCGGCGCCAGGGACTCGAGCGTGACCGCGCGCGTGGCGAAGCGCCGTTGCAGATGATCTCTGGCCAGATAGCCGAGCGTGTCCACCGAATCGTGGCTCAGATCGACCTTCCCCTCGCGATACCGCAAGTCGTCGGTGAAGATTTCCACCTCGCCGCTGAGGCTCGTGCGGTAATGCGCCGGCAAGACGAGGTGGAAATCGCCGACCAGTTTGTTCGGCGGGACCGGCTGCAGGTTGAGGTGCAGGGTGTAACCACTCTGGATTCGGCGCGCTTCGGGCAACTCCTGCTCGGGGCGCATCCAGTTGATTTCAACCTCCGGCACGGGAGCGACATCCTGAGGCAGTACGTCCACCTGCAACGGCCCAGGCGGCGTGACACCGAGTCGGATGCGTACTTCCTGCCTGGCAAACAGATCGTCTCCCTCACGCAGCGTCAGCACGCCGTCGACGAGCCTGCCGACCCGAGGGCTGAACGGCCGGCCATCAAGCTGGCCGTGCAGCCGGATCGCCAGATGGTGACGCTGCGTCTGCTCATCCGGTTCGAGCCATTGCAGGCTGGCGATTGCCGCCATGCGTTCCGGCTCGTGGCTGGCGAGCAGGGTGAATCCTACCGTCAGCGGAATGATCCCCAAGCCGGCCAGGCCAATTGCTTTGCGAGCGGCGGTCCAGTGGCGGAACACGAACAGCAGGGTCAGCGGGGGAAGCAGACTGCCGACTCCCCACAACAGGCCTTTACCGAAGGCCAGCACGATCAACCAGACCAGACCCGCTACGATCAGCAGCAGCCCGCCCAGTATCAGCAACGCATCCATTCAACATCCTTGAAGGCAACTACAGTGGCGTGGTAGCCGCCAGACGTATCAGGGCTCGTTGACCTTGAAGTGACAACGGGCAGTGGCGATGGGCTCGGCCTGATTCGTTTGCCAGGCCGTAACGGCAACGTTGGCCACACGGCGTCCTTGGCGCCAGACCTGGCAGGCAGCAAAGGTGTCACGATAGTGACCGGCCCGAAGATAATCTATCGAGAAGTCGATGATTTTGGGCAAATGTGGCGCGCCCATGAACATCAGCAGATGGAGCATCGCCGCGTGCTCCATGAAGCCCGCGATCACGCCGCCGTGGATGGCCGGAAGCGTGGGGTTACCGATGTTGTCCTGATTCTTCGGCAGCCTGAACACCATCTCGTCGCCGAGGCGCAGGCACTCGATGCCGATGAGCCTGGCGTACGGCACCATCTGCAAAAGCGTGTCGTAGTTGTTGCGGGCATGCGCGTCGCTGACCAGCGCATCGAGGTCCAGACTGCTCATGAACGCACCTCCGGCTTCGGTACCAGGGCGCTTTTGCCCATGCGCATGAACGCGCCCACGACGTGCGCGATCGGCTCGTCGATGTCGCGCTGGTACGCCACGCCACGGGTGAAGATCACCGTGGGCGTAACGCGATAGCATTCGGCAAAGCCGAACACGTCGTGATTCGGCTCGGCCGGATGCATGTAGTCGATGCGCAGATCGAGCGTCGGGCAAATCTCCAACTCCGGCAACGCACATGCCGTCGAAATGCCGCAGGTCGTGTCCATCAGAGTGGTAATCGCGCCACCATGAACGAGCCCGCTTTCGGGATTGCTGACGATCTTCTCGCTATAGGGAAGGCGCAGCGTGAGCCCGCGGGCGTCGGCGTGTTCGACACTCATGCCGAGCACCTGACAATGGCGTAACAGGGAAAGGAAACGCTGCGTGCGCTCCAGTATCAGACTATCGCTCATGCGAACTCTCGAAATCGAATCAAGCCGAGCATTTTAACCTGCTGGCCGAAGGCGCCCTATTCTTTGGGGCTGTCGATGGGCAAGGTTGGCGTAAATACCATCACCTCCAGCACATCGGAATGAAATTCGCGGCGATACAGGATCAGGACGACGCCGGCGGTCACCCCCATGAAGAACCAGGGGTGAATGAACCAGGCCAGTGTGGCCATGCCGAAATAGTACGCGCGCAAGCCGAAGTTGAACTGATTGGCGGCCATCGAGATGACCCGCGCCGCCCGCTCGGCGAATGACTTGCGCTCCTGGTCGCTTACGTTGCGCTCCCCTGCCATGGGTGCCGAAGCGACCAGCACAGCGGCGAAATTGTATTGCCGCATGCACCAGCTGAAGGTGAAGAACGCGTAGACGAAGACAACCCCCAGCGCGAGCAGCTTGATTTCGGAGAGACCTCGACTCACCGGCTGGGCGAACGGCAGATCGGCCAGCAGCGAGACCGCGCGGTCAGAGGCCCCCAGCGCCGTGAGGATGCCGGCCAGGATGATCAGCGTGCTGGAGGCGAAAAAACCCGCATTGCGCTCCAGATTGCCGATGACGTTGGCGTCGGCGATCCGGTTGTCGCGCAGCAGCATGCGACGCATCCAGTCCTGGCGGTACAGATGCAGCACGCTGGCCAGGCAGGCGGTATCCCGGCCACGCCAGCTGGCGTATCGGGTATACCCGGCCCAACACAAAATGAACCAGACGACGGCAATCAGGTGCGGTAGAAGATGACTCGGAATCGACATGACAGTCCCCTGGACACTCGCGCCTGATTATAGCCACTCCACGCTGGGCTCCGCTTCCCAAAGCGGGTCGCGGTTCACCGCGCGCGCGTCCCATCGCCTGCACGCACCGGACCGAGCAGGCGGTCGATGCTGGCCGCGATCACCAGCGTAACCATGACCGGCACCAGCCATCCCATGCTTTGCGCCGCCAGGGGCAAGGCCGCGAAAAGGTCCGGGACCAGCTCGGTGAACCCGGCAGCCGAGAGGCCATCGACCACGCCAAATACAAACGTCACGGCCATTACCGGAATGAACACACGACTTTGCGAGAGCCAGCAGCGGTCGAGCAGACTCAGCGCGACCAGCATGATCGCCAGCGGATAAAGCCCGACCAGTACCGGCACCGAAACGCTGATCAGTTGGGTAAGCCCCTGATTCGCCACGGCCAGGCTGAACAGCGTAAAGGCGATCACCACCATGCGATAACTGACCGGCAGCAGGTTGCTGAAGAATTCGCCGCAGGCGGTGGTCAACCCCACCGCCGTTGTCAGGCACGCCAGCGTGATCACGACAGCCAGCAACAGGCTCCCTGTGGTACCGAACGTGTGCTGCACGTAGGTCGTCAGGACTTGTACGCCGTTCTGCGCATCGCCCGCGATGTCCTGGCTGGTGGCGCCGAGATAGAACAGCGCCAGGTAGACCAGCGACAGGCCAATGGCCGCGACGACGCCGGCAATCATCGAATAGCGCGTTACCAACGCGGGGTCGGACACGCCACGGTCACGAATGGCCGTGGCGATTACGATGCCGAATACCAGCGCACCGAGCGTGTCCATCGTCAGATAGCCTTCCAGAAAGCCTTTGAGCAACGGCGCGTGACGGTAGCTTTCGGCAGTGCTGCCGATTTCGCCGGCGGGTGCGAACAACGCTGCGCCACCAAGCACCAGCAAGGCGGCAAGCAGCACGGGTGTAATGAATTTACCCACCCGATCCACCAGTTGACCGGGATTCAGCACCAGGAACAGCGTGGCGACGAAGAACAGCACCGTATAAACCAGCAGCGGCGTGGCTGCATGGCCGGAGAACGGTGCTACGCCCATCTCGAACGAGACCACCGCCGTGCGCGGTGTCGCGAACAGCGGGCCGATGGCCAGATAAACCGCCACCGCCAACAGCGTGCCGGCGCCACGCCCCAAGGGTGCGGTCAATCTGTCCATGCCGCCGCCGACCCGGGCAAGCGCCACCACCGTAAGCAGCGGCAAGCCGACACCGGTCAGCAGGAAGCCGGTCGCGGCCGGCCAGATTGACTGCCCTGCGGCAAGCCCGGCACTGGGCGGGAAAATGATGTTGCCCGCGCCTAGAAACAGCGCGAACGTCATAAAGCCGAGGGCCAGTAAATCCAGGCCTTTCAATCGAGTCATCGGTAATCACCACTGCAGGAGGGTTCTGGTACGACGAACGCACCCAGGCGTGTTGTCCCGAACCACGCGCGATGCTTGCCGCGCCGCCCGAGAAAAAAGCACGCACCTTAATGGAATTTCCCGTCCAGGGCGAGGACTCGCGCCGTTCTGGCATGACGGCAAAAAGACGCATCGTCTGCACGATGAGCGTCCACTACGCTCCGGCAGCCCCCGAAACAAAAATGCCAGTCAGACAAGCTGACTGGCATTTGGCGTCACGCGCGAAAGATCAGCCTTGCTTGACTTCCCAGCCGGTCAGCTCCGCGAGGGCCTTGCCGATGTCGGCAAGCGAACGCACGGTTTTCACGCCCGCATCCTGAAGCGCCGCGAATTTCTCGTCGGCAGTGCCCTTGCCACCGGAGATGATCGCACCGGCATGGCCCATGCGCTTACCGGCAGGCGCGGTTACGCCGGCGATGTAGGACACAACGGGCTTGGTCACGTTGGCCTTGATGTAGGCCGCCGCTTCTTCCTCGGCGGAACCGCCGATCTCGCCGATCATGACGATCGCTTCGGTCTGTGGGTCTTCCTGGAACAGCTTGAGGATGTCGATGAAGGTCGAGCCCGGAATCGGGTCACCGCCGATACCGACGCAGGTGGACTGACCGAAACCGGCATCAGTGGTCTGCTTGACCGCTTCATAGGTCAGCGTGCCGGAACGCGACACGATACCGACCTTGCCTGGCAGGTGGATATGGCCAGGCTGGATGCCGATCTTGCACTCGCCCGGAGTGATCACGCCGGGGCAGTTCGGGCCGATCAGCCGCACACCGAGTTCGTCGCACTTGATCTTCACTTCGAGCATGTCGAGGGTCGGAATGCCTTCGGTGATGCAGACGATCAGTTTGATACCGCCGAACGCCGCTTCAAGGATCGAATCCTTGCAGAACGGCGCAGGCACGTAGATCACGGATGCATCGGCACCGGTCGCCTCAACGGCTTCCTTGACGGTATTGAATACCGGAAGCCCCAGGTGAGTGGTGCCGCCCTTGCCAGGCGTGACACCGCCGACCATCTTGGTCCCGTACTCGATCGCCTGCTCGGAGTGGAAGGTGCCCTGCGAGCCAGTGAAGCCCTGGCAGATGACCTTGGTGTCTTTGTTGATCAGGACGCTCATTATTTGCCCTCCGCGGCTTTGACGACTTGAATGGCCGCATCGGTCAGGCTCGTCGCACCGATGATGTTCAGACCACTTTCACCCAGCATCTTCGCGCCAAGTGCGGCGTTGTTGCCTTCGAGGCGGACGACAACCGGCACTTTCACGCCGACTTCCTTGACCGCGCCGATGATGCCCTCTGCGATCATGTCGCAGCGAACGATACCACCGAAGATATTGACCAGAACCGCGGCGACATTCTCATCGGAGAGAATGATCTTGAATGCTTCGGTCACCCGCTCCTCGGTCGCGCCACCACCTACGTCGAGGAAGTTGGCTGGCTTGCCGCCATGCAGGTTGACGATGTCCATGGTGCCCATGGCCAGGCCGGCGCCGTTGACCATGCAACCGATGTTGCCATCGAGCGCAACGTAGTTCAGCTCCCACTTGGCCGCATGCGCTTCGCGGGGGTCGTCCTGCGACGGGTCCTGCATGCCACGCAGCTTCGGCTGGCGATAGATCGCGTTGCTGTCGATGTTCAGCTTGGCGTCCAGGCAATGCAGATTGCCGTCCTTCTTGATCACCAGCGGATTGACTTCCAGCAGAGCCAGGTCGTAATCGACGAAGAGCTTGCCCAGCCCAACGAAGATGTGCACGAACTGCTTGACCTGGTCACCCTTCAGACCCAGCTGGAAAGCCAGCTCGCGGCCCTGGAACGGCTGCGCGCCAACCAACGGGTCGATGGTGGCCTTGAGGATTTTTTCAGGCGTGTCGTGGGCAACCTTCTCGATATCCACGCCGCCTTCGGTGGACGCCATGAACACGATACGGCGAGTGGCGCGATCGACCACGGCGCCCAGATAGAGCTCCTTGTCGATGTCGGTGCAGGCTTCGACGAGAATCTTGCTGACCGGCTGACCATTGGCGTCCGTCTGGTAGGTCACCAGACGCTTGTCCAGCCACTGCTCGGCGAATGCACGGGCTTCGTCCTTGCTGCGCACCAGCTTGACACCACCCGCTTTGCCGCGACCTCCGGCGTGTACCTGGGCCTTGACCACCCACTCGGTACCACCAATGTGGTCGCATGCCTCGGCCGCTTCCTTCGGACTATCGACCGCGTAGCCCTTGGAAACTGGCAATCCGTACTCGGCAAACAGCTGCTTACCCTGATATTCGTGAAGATTCATCTTAGCTACCGTTCGGTTTGATGTGCATCAGACGTTGCATGTATGCCGCGTCGCCTCAAGTCGCTGAAAACTATCTAGAAACACCTTTCAGAGACCTGTCATACCTTGCGTTGAAGGTATCGACGGTACGCGAATGCTCCAGTGAAGCATTCGCGGGTCGCCTACTTTACCGCGGCGCTGTTAGCGCTTCTTGCGGTTGGCAATGTGGATGGCGTGGCCATTCACTGCCAATGCTGCTTCATGCAGCGCCTCGGACATGGTCGGATGCGAGAAGACCATCATGCCCAGGTCTTCGGCGCTGGTGCCGAACTCCATGCCGATCGCGCCCTGCTGAACCAGTTCGGCTGCAGCCGGACCCATCACGTGAACGCCCAGCACGCGGTCGGTCTTGGCATCGGCAATCACCTTGACCAGACCCGCGGTATCGTTGGCGGCCATCGCCCGGCCACTGGCGGCGAACGGGAAGGTACCGACATTGATCTCTACGCCTTCGGCCTTGAGCGCCTGCTCGGTCTTGCCGACCCACGCGATTTCCGGATGGGTATAGATGACCGACGGAACCAGGTCGTAGTTCATTTGCGATTTGTGGCCTGCGATGCGCTCAGCAACCATCACGCCCTCTTCCGAGGCCTTGTGTGCCAGCATGGCGCCGCGAACCACGTCACCAATGGCGTAAACGCCAGGTACGCTGGTAGCGCAATAATCGTCAACGAAGATGAAGCCACGCTCGTCCATGTCGACGCCGGCATCGGCGGCCAACAGATCGGTGGTCACCGGACGGCGGCCCACCGCCACGATCAGCTTGTCGAAGGTCTGCTGCTGCTCGCCTTCGGCATTGGTGAAGTTGACCGTAACCTGGTCGCCCTTCACTTCGGAGCCGGTCACGCGGGCGCCCAGCAGGATCTTCAGACCCTGCTTGCTGAGCACCTTGAACGCTTCCTTGGAGATCTGCTCGTCGGCAGCGGGCAGGAATTTGTCCATGGCTTCCAGCACGGTGACTTCAGCGCCCAGGCGCGCCCACACCGAGCCCAATTCCAGACCGATCACACCGGCCCCGATGACGCCCAACTTCGCCGGAACGCTCTGGAAATCCAGTGCACCGGTGGAGTCGACGATGATCTTCTGATCGACCGGCGCCGGCGGAATGTCCACCGGCTTGGAGCCGGAGGCAAGAATCACGTTGTCGGCGTCCAGCACCTGGGTGTTGCCGTCGAGACCGGTGACTTCGACCTGCTTGCCGCTGAGCAGCTTGCCGTGGCCTTCGAACACGGTCACGCCATTGGCTTTCATCAGACCCGCCACACCGCCGGTGAGGTTCTTAACGATCTGGTCCTTGCGGGCCACCATGGTCGGAACGTCCATGGCCACTTCGCCCGTGCTGATGCCGTGAACCTTGAAGCTCTCGTGGGCCTCATGGAACTTGTAGGAGCTGTCGAGCAGCGCCTTGGACGGAATGCAACCCACGTTCAGGCAGGTGCCGCCGAGAGCGGTCTTGCCTTCCTTGCCCTGATATTTTTCGATGCAGGCGGTCTTCAGGCCCAGTTGCGCTGCGCGAATGGCTGCTACATATCCGCCGGGGCCGGCCCCGATGACGACGACGTCGAATTTCTGGCTCATTACCAATCCTCTTGAGTGCAGCTAAAAAGTCAAAAAGGCCACGGGCGACCGGCAAGGTTTTAGCCTAGCCTGTCGCGCGCAGCCCGTGACGCTTGTTAGATGTCCAGCAGCAGACGGGCCGGATCTTCCAGCAGGTTCTTGATGGTTACCAGGAAGCTGACTGCTTCCTTGCCGTCGATCAGGCGATGATCATAGGACAGGGCCAGGTACATCATCGGCCGGATCACCACCTGGCCATTGACGGCCATCGGACGCTGCAGGATGTTGTGCATGCCGAGAATGGCTGCTTGCGGCGGGTTGACGATAGGCGTCGACATCATCGAACCGAACGTACCGCCGTTGGTGATGGTGAAGGTGCCGCCAGTCATTTCGTCGATCGACAACTTGCCATCACGGGCCTTCTTACCGAAGGTGGCGATGCCGTTTTCGACTTCAGCCAGGCTCATCAGCTCGGCGTTGCGCAGCACCGGCACGACCAGGCCGCGGTCGCTGGAGACAGCGACGCCGATATCCTGATAGCCGTGGTACACGATGTCGGTGCCATCGATGGACGCGT
Organism: Stutzerimonas stutzeri; assembly: GCF_009789555.1. Classification (NCBI taxonomy): domain Bacteria; kingdom Pseudomonadati; phylum Pseudomonadota; class Gammaproteobacteria; order Pseudomonadales; family Pseudomonadaceae; genus Stutzerimonas; species Stutzerimonas stutzeri. Next base: position 2,675,527 of record NZ_CP046902.1, on the reverse strand, counting down.
TGACCGCCGGGAAGCGCTTCAGCGCTTCGACGGAGGCTTTGACGAAGAAGGACATGAAGCCCAGACGGACCCCGTTGTGAGTCTTCTCGAACAGGTCCTTGTACTTCGAACGCAGGGCCATGACTTCGGTCATGTCGACTTCGTTGAAGGTGGTCAGCATCGCCATGTTCGACTGTGCTTCGACCAGACGCTCGGCAACCTTGGCGCGCAGACGAGTCATTGGTACGCGCTTCTCGGTGCGATCGCCCGCAACGGCGACAGGCGCGGCGGCAGCACTGGCAGCAGGCTTGGCGGCGGCCGGAGCCGACTTCTTGGCTTCGATGGCTGCGACCAGGTCTTCCTTGGTGACGCGGCCGTCCTTGCCCGTGCCCTTGACGCTGTTGGGATCGATGCCATTCTCTTCGGCGAGCTTGCGCGCCGCCGGAGCAAGAATGGCGTCTTCACCGCCGGCGGCCGGTGCTGGAGCAGCCGCTGCCGGAGCCGAGGCTTCGGCCGGTGCCGCAGCTGGGGCCGAAGCAGTGACGGTGGCACCGGCTTCCAGCTTGCCGAGCAGCTCGCCGCTGAGGACGGTGTCGCCTTCGTTCTTGACGATTTCGGTCAGCACGCCGTCCGCTTCGGCCAGTACTTCCATCACGACCTTGTCGGTCTCGATGTCGACGATCAGCTCGTCACGCTTGACCGCTTCGCCCGGCTGCTTGTGCCAGGTGGCGACGGTGCCGTCAGCAACCGATTCCGGGAATTGGGGGGCTTTGATCTCGATAGCCATTAGCTGGGTCCTATTGATTCGATTTCTACATCGAGGCCGCGTTATCGCGGCCTCTCTTGCAAGAATGATTTAAACGGTGAACGCATCCTGCAGCAGCTTTTCCTGCTGCTCGGCGTGCATGGAGGCATAGCCGACCGCAGGCGCAGCAGAGGCGTCACGACCCGCGTATTGCAGGAACAGCTCTTTCTTGTGCGCGACGGCAACACGACGCATGTGGTGCTGGCTGCAGTACCACGCGCCCTGGTTCATCGGCTCTTCCTGACACCAGACGATGCTCTTGAGGTTCTGGTAGGGCGCGAGCACCTCGGCCAGATCCTCTTCCGGGAACGGATAGAGCTGTTCCAGACGAACGATGGCGATATCTTCGCGGCCTTCGTTGCGACGCTTGTCCAGCAGATCGTAATAGACCTTGCCGCTGCACATGATCAGGCGTTCGACCTTGCTCGGCTCGATCTGATCGATTTCCGGAATCACGGTCAGGAACGAGCCTTGCGTCAGCTCTTCCAGCGTCGAGGTCGCCAGCTTGTGACGCAGCAACGACTTGGGCGTCAGGGCCACGAGAGGCTTGCGCAACGGGCGGATCGCCTGGCGACGCAGCATGTGGTAGACCTGTGCCGGCGTGGTCGGCACGCACACCTGGATGTTGTGCTCGGCGCACAGCTGCAGATAGCGCTCCAGGCGGGCCGACGAATGCTCCGGCCCCTGCCCTTCATAGCCATGCGGCAGCAGCATGGTGAGGCCACAGAGACGGCCCCACTTGTGCTCGCCACTGGTGATGAACTGGTCGATCACGACCTGCGCACCGTTGGCGAAGTCACCGAACTGAGCCTCCCATACCACCAGCGCGTTGGGCATTGTGGTGGCATAGCCGTATTCGAACGCAAGTACGGCTTCTTCCGACAGGAAGGAGTCGTACAGGTCGAAGCGCGGCTGCCCTTCGTACAGATGCTGCAGGGGGATGTAGGTGCTGCCGTCCTTCTGGTTGTGCAGCGCGGCGTGGCGGTGCGAGAAGGTCCCGCGCCCTACGTCCTGTCCGCTGATGCGAACCGGATGGCCCTCGAACAACAGGGTCGCGTAGGCCAGCGTCTCGGCGTAACCCCAGTTGATTGCCAGCGCACCGGCACCCATCTTCTGGCGGTCTTCGAGGATCTTCGCAACCTGGCGCTGAACGACGAAGCCTTCCGGGACCGCCAACATCTTGCTGGACAGTTCCTGCAGGGCTTTCAGCTCGAAACGCGTGTCGTGGCGCGCGGTCCAGGCATGACCCAGGTAAGGACGCCAATCCACGAAGAGCTCCTTGTTGGGCTCCTTGACCAGGCTCTTGACCACATGCAGGCCGTTGTCCAGGGCGGTGCGATATTCATCGACCTTCTCCTGGACCTGGGCGTCTGCCAGCACGTTCGACTGGATCAGCGAGTCGGCGTACAACTCACGAGTGGTGCGCTGCTTGGCGATCTTCTGGTACATCAGCGGCTGAGTACCGCTCGGCTCGTCGGCTTCGTTGTGGCCGCGGCGACGGTAGCAGATCAGGTCGATGACGATGTCACGCTTGAACTGCATACGGTAATCGACCGCCAACTGGGTGATGAACAGCACAGCCTCTGGATCATCCGCGTTCACGTGGAAAATCGGCGCCTGGATCATCTTGGCAACATCAGTCGCGTACTCGGTCGAGCGCGCGTCTTCCTGCTTGTTGGTCGTGAAGCCAACCTGGTTGTTGATCACGATGCGGATGGTGCCACCCGTGCGATAGGCGCGGGTCTGGGACATCTGGAAGGTTTCCATGACCACACCCTGCCCCGCCACCGCGGCGTCGCCGTGGATGGTCACGGGAAGGACCTTGTCGCCCACCGAATCACAGCGGCGATCCTGACGGGCACGAACGGAACCTTCGACCACCGGGGACACGATTTCCAGGTGCGACGGGTTGAACGCCATGGCCAGATGAATTTCACCGCCTGGCGTCATGACGTTCGAGGAGAAGCCCTGGTGATACTTGACGTCACCCGAACTGAGTCCTTCGACCTTCTTGCCTTCGAACTCGTCGAACAGGTCGCGCGGGTTCTTGCCGAACGTATTGACCAGCACGTTGAGACGGCCACGGTGGGCCATGCCGATGACGATTTCCTTGGTGCCGTACGAGCCGGAACGCTGGATGATCTCATCGAGCAGCGGAATCAGACTTTCGCCACCCTCCAGACCGAAACGCTTGGTCCCCGGGTACTTGGTGCCCAGGTATTTTTCCAGGCCCTCGGCAGCGGTCAGGCGCTCAAGCAGATGGCTCTTGATCTCCGGCGAGAAGGTCGGACGCCCACGAACGCTTTCCAGGCGCTGGATAAACCAGTTGCGCTGGTCGGAGTCGACGATATGGGTGAATTCGGCACCGATGGTGCGGCAATAGGTCTCTTGCAGCGCCTGGTGAATTTCGCGCAAGGTTGCCTGATCCTTGCCCATGGCAAGGTCGCCCGTACGGAACACTGTATCCAGGTCCGCGTCGGTCAAACCGTAATGGTTAATAGCCAGATCAGCCGGAACCGGGCGCTTTTGCAAGCCGAGCGGATCGAGCTGTGCAGCCTGATGGCCACGCATCCGGTACGCCTGGATCAGACGCAGGACTTCGACCTGCTTCTTCTCATGCTCGCTACTGACGCTACCTGCGGAAACAGGCTGGGCACGACGCTGGTTCTTGGCCAGCAGGACGAAGTGATCGCGGATTGTCGAATGCGAAACATCGGCTGCAGCGCCACCGTTGACAGGCAGCTTCTGGAAGTAGGTGCGCCACTCTTCGGGCACAGCGTTGGGATCGTGCAGGTAGAGCTCATAAAGCTCTTCCACATAGGCAGCGTTACCACCGGATAGGTGGGCACTGTCCCACATGCGCTGCATTACGCTTTCTTGCATGTCTGGTCACCTTCGATAAGGAGACACCACCAGCGTGGAGACCGCAGCATGACTTCCCAAGTTCTGAAGCAGCGACCCGGGTAAAGCCACTACGGACCGCGCAGATAGTTTCCGAGAACCACCCCGGATGCTCCTGCTGGTCATCAAATTTTCAGAGCGAAATCCCGGCTTTGTAAGCTGGGATTCCTACTAAGACTACGGCGCCGAGTCGAACTCTGGCGCCGTAGGTGTCGCGGTGAAGCATCAAGGGCCTGCAATTACGAATAACCACAGGCACCGAGGGCACATCAGGTTGCGCTCTGCAGCAACATGTTCCGCACATGACCAATCGCCTTGGTCGGGTTCAACCCTTTCGGGCAGACACTCACGCAGTTCATGATGCCACGGCAGCGGAACACGCTGAACGGATCATCCAGTGCAGACAGACGGTTCTCGGTCTCGGTGTCGCGGCTGTCGGCCAGGAAGCGGTAGGCCTGGAGCAGCGCAGCGGGGCCAAGGAACTTGTCCGGGTTCCACCAGAAGGACGGGCAGCTGGTCGAGCAGCAAGCGCACAGGATGCACTCATACAGACCGTCAAGCTTTTCCCGATCCTCCGGGGTCTGCAGACGTTCGATAGCCGGAGCCGGCGTATCGTTCATCAGATAAGGGCGAACCTTCTCGTACTGCTTATAGAAGATGCCCATATCCACGGCCAAGTCACGAATTACTGGCAAACCGGGCAGCGGACGCACCACCAGCTTGTTGCCCTTGACCACGGACGACAACGGCGTGATGCAGGCCAGCCCGTTCTTGCCGTTCAGGTTCATGCCATCGGAGCCACAGACCCCTTCACGGCACGAGCGACGGTAGGAGAAGCCTTCGTCCTGTTCCTTGATGAGGGCCAGCACGTCCAGCACCATCAGGTCCTTACCATCGGTATTGACCTGAAAATCCTGCATGTAGGGCTTTTCGTCTTTATCCGGGTTGTAGCGATAAACGCTCACTTGCAACATATCGGCGACCTCAGTAAGTCCGGACCTTGGGTTCGAAAGTCGGAACTGTCTTCGGAGAGAAGTTCACGGCACGCTTGGCTACACGCTTTTCACCCGGGAAGTACAGGGTGTGGCACAGCCAGTTCTCATCATCACGCTCTTCGAAGTCTTCACGGGCATGTGCGCCGCGGGACTCTTTGCGGTTTTCAGCGGCGATGGCAGTCGCCTCGGCCACTTCGAGAAGGTTCTGCAATTCCAGCGCTTCGATACGCGCGGTATTGAAGGCCTGGCTCTTGTCGGAGATCTTGACCGTAGCGATACGCTGACGCAGATCGGCAAGCTGAGCGATACCCTTCTGCATGTATTCGCCAGTACGGAATACACCGAAGTAGTTCTGCATGCAGCTCTGCAGCTCTTTGCGCAACGACGCGACGTCTTCGCCAGCCGTCCGCTCGTTCAGGCTGGCCAGGCGATTCAGCGCGACGTCCAGATCGGTTTCGGTAGCACCGCGGTGCTCGATCCCTTCCTTCAGCGCCTTCTCCAGATGCAGGCCGGCCGCACGACCGAACACCACCAGGTCCAGCAGCGAGTTGCCGCCGAGACGGTTCGCGCCATGCACGGATACGCATGCCACTTCGCCCACCGCGAACAAGCCTTCAATGATCTTGTCGTTGCCGTTGGCGTCCTGAGTCATGGCCTGGCCATGAATGTTGGTGGCGATGCCGCCCATCATGTAGTGGCAGGTCGGTACCACAGGGACCGGAGCAGTCACCGGATCGACATGGGCGAATGTCTTCGACAGCTCGCAGATACCTGGCAGGCGGCTATGCAGCACTTCTTCGCCAAGATGGTCGAGCTTCAGCATCACATGGTCGCCATCCGGACCGCAGCCGTTGCCGGCCAGGATTTCCTTGACCATTGAACGAGCGACCACGTCGCGACCCGCCAGGTCTTTCGCGTTAGGAGCATAACGCTCCATGAAACGCTCGCCGTGCTTGTTGATCAGATAACCGCCCTCACCACGGCAGCCTTCGGTCACCAGCACGCCGGCGCCGGCGATGCCGGTCGGGTGGAACTGCCACATCTCGATGTCCTGCACCGGCACACCAGCACGCAGCGCCATGCCAACACCGTCGCCGGTATTGATCAGGGCATTGGTGGTCGATGCGTAGATGCGACCCGCGCCGCCAGTAGCCAGAACCACGGCCTTGGAACGGATATAGACCGTTTCACCATTTTCGATGCAGATCGCGATGATGCCGACAATGGCGCCATCCTGATTCTTCACCAGATCCACGCCGTACCACTCGTTCAGGAAGGACGTACCTGCCTTGAGGTTGGCCTGATAGAGGGTGTGCAGCAACGCGTGGCCGGTACGGTCAGCGGCAGCACAGGTACGAGCCGCCTGGCCGCCCTTGCCATAGTCTTTCGACTGGCCGCCGAACGGACGCTGGTAGATACGCCCCTGTTCGGTACGCGAGAACGGCAGCCCCATGTGCTCCAGCTCGAACACGGCCTCAGGGCCAACGGAGCACATGTATTCGATAGCGTCCTGGTCACCGATATAGTCGGAGCCCTTGACGGTATCGTACATATGCCAGCGCCAATCATCGTTCGGATCGGCCGATGCGATGGCGCAGGTGATGCCACCCTGTGCGGAAACGGTGTGCGAGCGAGTCGGAAAGACCTTGGTCACCACCGCAGTTTTATGGCCGCCCTGGGCCAACTGCAGCGCGGCGCGCATGCCCGCGCCACCGCCACCAATAATGATGGCGTCATAAGAAAGAGTACGAATGCTAGCCATGGATCAGATACCCCAAAGAATCTGCACACCCCAGACGAAGAACGTGAACATGGCGATGCCACACACTGCCTGGAAGAGGAAACGCACACCGGTAGCCCACTTACCGATTGCCATGTTGGTCAGGTAGTCAGTGGAAATCGTCCACATACCAACCCATGCATGCACACTCAGGGCGACCAGCGCCAGCAGACTGAAGATGCGCATCCAGCTGGCCGAAAAAAGCTCCTGCCACTGGGCGTATTCCAGCCCTGGATTCACAACCAGGTATCCGATCAGGAAAAGAAAATAAGCCGCGAGAACCACTGCGGAGACCCGCTGGGCCATCCAGTCATACAGACCCGAACGCGAGAAGTTCGTGACGTTGGTTACCATATCCACACTCCAGCCAGAACGATCAGTACCGCCGAAACGGCCAGAACGATTTTCGAGCCCAGCTTGCCGCCTTCCAGCGTCTCACCATGCCCGGTGTCCATGACCAGATGACGTACACCGGCCACCAGGTGATACAGCAATGCGGACAGCAGCACCCAGACCACGAGCTTCGCCAGCGGACTGCCAAGATACGCCTTTACCTCTTCGAAGCCTTCGGCAGAAGAAAGCGAGGTATCCAGCGCAAGCAGCAGAATGGCTACACCCACAAACAGAATCACGCCGGAGATGCGATGAAGGATTGAGGTGTAAGCAGTGATCGGGAGTTTTATTGTCCTAAGATCTAGGTTTACAGGTCGTTGGCTTTTCACGGCTTTTTTTCACACTTGAGAGCCCCTAACGCGCAGGGCAAAGTTGTTGGGAAGAGTACGCAGCGGTACCCGCCACCCACGAGTGACAACCCACAGGAAACTGCCTGTTTGGCCCCTGCCGGTCGGTCGCCGAGTATAAACAGTTAGGTCGCTAATGACAATGTGGTGCAGTGCCACTAAAGGCGGATGGCGCCCCGGATTCCAAATGCCGTAAATAGCCTTTTCCGTGACGCGAATTGACCGTAAAACCCCTCTGCCGCAGGCGACTTCCGCAAATTGACTTTGAGATTTATCTCACTATAGTGATGCGGGCCCTGCGTGGGGGGCCATGATGATTCCAAGCATAAAACAGGAGGCCATACATGGCTGACAACAAAGCGCAGTTGATCATCGAGGGCGCTGATGCCATCGAACTGCCCGTTTTAACCGGCACCGTAGGGCCTGACGTAATCGATGTTCGAGGCCTGACCTCCACGGGTCGCTTCACCTTCGATCCCGGCTTCATGTCCACCGCCTCTTGCGAATCCAAGATCACCTATATAGACGGTGACAAAGGAATTCTGCTGCATCGCGGCTACCCGATCGAGCAGCTGGCCGAAAAGGCCGATTACCTCGAGACCTGCTACCTCCTGCTGAACGGCGAACTGCCCACCGCCGAGGAAAAAGCAAAGTTCATCAGCACGGTCAAGAACCACACGATGGTTCACGAGCAGCTCAAGTCGTTCCTTAATGGTTTCCGTCGCGATGCACACCCGATGGCCATCATGTGCGGCGTAGTCGGCGCGCTCTCGGCCTTCTATCACGACTCGCTGGACATCAACGACCCGCACCACCGCGAAATTTCTGCGGTCCGCCTGGTCGCCAAGATGCCGACCCTGGCCGCCATGGTCTACAAGTACTCCATGGGTCAGCCGATGATGTATCCGCGAAACGACCTGAACTATGCTGAAAACTTCCTGCACATGATGTTCAACACACCATGCGAAGTGAAGCCGATCAGCCCCGTTCTGGCCAAGGCCATGGACCGCATCTTCATTCTGCACGCTGACCACGAGCAAAACGCCTCCACGTCCACCGTTCGCCTGGCGGGCTCCACCGGCGCCAACCCGTTCGCCTGTATCGCCGCCGGTATCGCAGCCCTCTGGGGCCCGGCACACGGCGGTGCGAACGAAGCAGTTCTCACCATGCTGGACGAGATTGGCGACGTATCGAACATCGAGACCTTCCTGGCCAAGGCCAAGGACAAGAACGATCCGTTCAAACTCATGGGCTTCGGCCACCGGGTTTACAAGAACTTCGATCCGCGCGCGAAGGTCATGAAGCAGACCTGCGACGAAGTCCTGGGCGAACTGGGCATCAACGATCCCCAGCTCGAACTGGCGATGAAGCTGGAAGAAATCGCTCTCAACGATCCCTACTTCGCAGAACGCAACCTGTATCCGAACGTCGATTTCTACTCGGGGATCATCCTCAAGGCCATCGGCATCCCGACCAGCATGTTCACCGTAATCTTCGCTCTGGCGCGGACCGTCGGCTGGATCTCGCACTGGAAGGAAATGATCGCGATGGGCCAGAAGATCGGCCGCCCGCGTCAGCTGTACACCGGCCATCCGCAGCGCGACCTGCCTCGCTGAGCCGCTAGCCGGAACGAGAAAGGCTGCCGATGAGGCAGCCTTTTTTATGGCCCCACGGCGGCCCGACACGCGCGTCAGCCATCTCGCTGCCCGAGCCACCGATGTCACGACACTCCGAACACAGCCGCCCTCCTCCCACCCGCGCACGTCAGGCCGTGGCCTGCTCCAACCAACCGAGCAATCGGATCGCATCCTCCCGACGGTCGCCGCAGACGAGGCGATCTGCCTGAAACGCCGCACAAACGCCCGGCCTGGACGGTTGGCCAAACAGAGCACAGTGATTGCTGTCGGAGAGATGCATACAGCGCTCGCCGGCCGGTTTTCCGAAAGGCATACCGGGAATCGGCGAACTGATCGAAGGAGCAATGCAGCACGCACCGCAACCGGGACGGCAATTCATTCCAGTCATCCGAATGAAAAACGGGGCGGCGATAATAATGGCTGACTGGATAAAAGGCACTAACCGGAAAGGGGCCTTCAGGGGGCTTGCGAGCGGTGCGGCGCCGCAATAGGATCCGCCATCGTACTGGAGTTCCCCCATGCCTATCTGGCTTCAGACTGCTGCCCTGCTCTGCGTCTCCAACCTCTTCATGACCTTCGCGTGGTACGGCCACCTCAAGACGCTCAACGGGAAGCCCTGGCTGATCGCCGCGTTGATCAGTTGGTGCATCGCCCTGTTCGAATACCTGATCATGGTGCCAGCCAACCGCATTGGATACACCGAACTGTCCATCGGCCAGCTAAAGATCATGCAGGAGGTAATCACCCTCGCGATCTTCGTGCCGTTCAGCGTCCTGTACATGCAGCAACCCTTGAAGCTCGACTATCTCTGGGCCGGCCTGTGTCTGCTGGGGGCGGTTTATTTCATCTTCCGATCGTGACCCTGGCACCAACCGAAAGCCGGAAATGCCGGCAGGCTCGTAACCTCAGCGACAGATGACGGCAACACGGCGCTTCGGCATACTGGCGACCCTTTTTCGCACCCTCAGAGGTTTCCGATGTTCAAGGTCAACGAGTACTTCGACGGCACCGTCAAATCCATCGCCTTCGACATGGCGGCAGGCCCGGCCACCATCGGTGTGATGGCCCCCGGCGATTATGAATTCGGTACGAACCAGCTGGAAGTCATGCACGTGGTCGCAGGCAGCCTGGACGTGAAGCTGCCCGGAAGCGAGAACTATCAAACCTTCGGCGCAGGCAGCCAGTTCACCGTGCCTGCGAACAGCACGTTTCAACTGAAGGTTGCCAGCGATACGGCCTACCTTTGCGAGTATCGCTGAACCCAGTCAGCGCGCTCACAGACCGAGCCGCCGGCTGGGTGGATGGACAAGACGCCATCATCCAGCCGGCTCGGCTGTCGCGCCACGCCTGACAGGATGACAGCCTGCTCCACCGCCAAAAGCCTGCCCGACCGCGCCCGGATCGGAGCGTGACTCAGTCCAGCGGGGTGTAGGCTTGATTGACGTGCTTCGACTGGCTCAAGCGAGTCAGCTCACCGATCAACCGCTCCCGCTCGTTGCGACCAGAGTGCTGGAGTTCGCCGTACAGATTAGTCAACGACTCGAGTTGATCCCGGAGTCCGACGTCCGACGCATCTTCGTCGCGCAACGACGCGACCAGGGCGCGGCATTCCTCATCCAGCGTCGCTATCGCAGCCCAATCCCCTGCGGCCAACGCATCGCGAAGCTTTCCGGTGAGTGTGGCAAACGCCTGAGTGCGTGACGGCATGATTGTCCTCGAATAACGCAGATTCATCGCGGCTTGGCTCGACGGACCCAAGCCGGATTGAGGAGACCCGCTTACGCCTTTGGCGCAATCTGATCCCAGGCCAACTTGATCTCGCCGAGCAGCTTGCCGACTTCGTTCAGTTTGTCGATGTCGTTATGCCGGCTCGCCTCGAACAGGCGCATCGTCATGTACTCGTACAGGCGATCGAGGTTTTCCGCCAGCTCACCACCGACACTCTTATCGAGTGCATCGCGCAGGCCACCGATAATGTTGATGGCCTTGCCGACCAGCGCCCCCTTCTCAGCGAAGGCATTACGCTCCATGGCGCCTTTTGCCTGCGCGATGCGGTCCAGGCCGCCCTGCATCAGCATCTGGATCAAGCGATGCGGGTCGGCCTCGTTGACCTGAACCTTGACGCCCACCTGCTGATACTGCTTCATTGCTGCCATAGCGTACATTTGGATAAGCCCCCTGCCACATCAATTTGCATGTACAGCTTATCGGTCGCAGACGCACAAGCTTGATAGCCGCCCGAGAAAATTGCTTAAAAAAGAATGCCGTCTCAGCGACGGCTTCAGGTCGATAACAAACCGCACTCGGCAAGCAGGCTTGGGCTTCAACGTCTGTTCGCCTAGCGAAGCTCAGCCCCTCGGCATGTGCCGGGTCGCGCGTCCCACCACGCAACCCTGCGGCGGAGTCGCTGCCGTCCCGGAAGAACCGGGGCGAAGCTTATAGCGGTCCGAGTGAGCCCGGCGGCGCTTGATGTGACAGGCACGCCTCGCGGCGAAGCCTTTCTGGAAGGCCTGGGCCCGATTCGGTCAAGCGGGGTTATTTTTTTGAATTACCTGCCGCCCATGGCAGATTCTCCAGCGAAGCCAGCAAGCTCGAGGAGGTATTCGATAGCTGACCGACCAGCAAATCCATCGCGTTGAACTGCTTGAAAAGCCGCTCTTGCAGCGAGGTAATACGACGGTTCAAATCTTCTTTCTGATCATCGATCTTCGAGATGGTCTCGGTCATCGCCTTGTTGCGCTGTTCGAGAATGCCGCCGGTTTCGGTGTAGGGCTTGAGCTTCGCGTCCAGACGGCTAGCAAGGCCTTTTTCACCAGTGAACAATGCCGACAGCTCGGTGAAGTTGCTGTCCATTGCCTTGCCCAGCTTGGCATCGTCGATCTTCAGCGTGCCGTCCTTCTGCGTGGTGATGCCGAGATCGGTCAATGCGCGCAGTGCGCCATCTCCCTGCACATTCACCAATTCATTACGAATGGTATTGAGCAAGGTGCGGGCCGTAGCATCCCCTACCAGCGCACCGGTTACCGGAGCCTTGTCGTCGCCCACGGACGTTACTTTGGTTTGCGCATTAATAACGCCGATCAGCTTGTTATAGCTATCGACAAAGGACTGGATCTGCTTTTTAACGCCCGCCTTGTCTTCCGCAACACTGATAGTAAGTGGTTCGTTAGCGGCAGTTTTGGCCTTTAGATCGAGCGTAACGCCATCGATGGCGCCCTCGACCTTGTTGGTTTCACTCACGATCTGCAGACCATCAATAGACAGCCTGGCGCTTTGGGCCGTGGCCAGCGTGCGTGCGCCCCCATCGACACTCGAGGTACCGTCGAAAGCCAGTTTCGAGAGGCTGACTTGACCAGCCGGTACCGAGGCTTCGTCAGATGCAGCCACGGTAATATCCCGTCCGTCACCGCTCTTGCTGCTACTGAGCACCAGCCGCGAGCCATGCTCGTCCGTCACGATGGTGGCACTGACGCCCATCTCTTTGCCGGCCGCGTTGATGGCATCACGCATACCCGCCAGGGTGTTGTTACTCTCGTCCACCGTAACGGAAAACGATTCTTTTGAAGGCGTCTCGCCCGGCACGCCCAGAGAGATCTCCAGCGTTCCGCTGGCAAAAATCGCCGGCGCGTCGGCGCTGCTCTTGACCGCAGCGAGGGCCACCTTGCTGCTGGTTGCCAGCTTTTCGACCTCGACCTGATAACTACCGGCGCCGGCACTGGTACTGGCGCTGACGTCAACCAGATCCGCCTTGCTGGATGCAGCCGAACGGGCCTGGAACAGCTCCGGCTTGTTCAATACGCCAAGCGCCGTCTGGAAGTCGCTGATGGCGCTTTTCAAAGCACCAACGGCAGTAATTTGGGTGGTGGTTTTCTTTTCGAGATTGGCAAGCTGCGTCTCTTTGGGCGCACGCTCAGCCGCGACCATGCTGGACACGATACTGTCGATGTCAATACCGGAACCAATACCTGTTACGCCAGCCATAGCCCTACCTCGTCAAAAAATTATTAGCCGGAAAGCACGATACAAAAATCGTACCGTCAGGCTTTGGCTTCAAACAACAAACTACGCATTTCATCCAGTCGCTCGGTAAGGCGAAGAATTTCCTCCGACGGTATCTGCCGAACGATGTTGCCTGTTTCCCCATCGACCACACGAACCACCACGTCGCCGGTGGAATCGTCGACGCTGAAGCTCAGATCCCGTTGGATATTCTGCATCTGCGACCGAAGCTTTTCGACCAGGTCAGCGGTGCTTTCCTGCTCTTTCGCTTTTGCTGGCGCTGTCGATGGATGAGGCCTATCGGACGCAGAAAACCCAGCCTCCGTAAGGAGGCCGGGTGGCGATCCAGCTGTCATCTGCGATTGCGGCGCGGTTCCGCCAGCCACTTTTCCGACGTCCATTGATTCACCTCTCATGAATCAATGAGGGTAGAGCACGGCGCTACCCTCATGATTATGCCTCTGCTTACTACTGCAGCAAACTCAGAACTGCCTGCGGCAGCTGCTTGGCCTGGGCGAGGATCGCAGTACCAGCCTGCTGAAGGATCTGGTTTTTGCTCAGGTTGGCAGTTTCAGCGGCGAAGTCAGTGTCCTGGATACGGCCGCGGGAAGCAGATACGTTTTCAGCAATATTTTGCAGATTCGCAATGGTGTTTTCAAAGCGGTTCTGAACGGCACCGAAGGCAGAGCGATTATCATCAATTGTCTGCAGCGCAGTGTCGATCAATCCAATCGCAGTTTGCGATCCGTCAGCGGTAGAAATATCGACAGCATCAACAGCCAGCCCAGCGGCGTCGAAATCCGTGGTGAAATCAATCGAGATAGTTTCGTTCGCATTTGCGCCAACCTGAAAATCAACTGCTTCTGTGAGACTACCATCCAGCAGCTTCTGAGTACCGAACGAAGTAGTATCAGAGATACGGGTCAACTCTAATAATAGTCCATCGACCTCCAGTTGTAGTGAAGCGCGGTCTTCGGCACTGTTACTACCGTTAGCGGATTGAATCGATAGCTCGCGCATCCGCTGCAGAATATTGGTGGACTGCTGCAAAGCCCCTTCAGCTGTTTGCGCCATCGAGATGCCGTCATTGGCGTTACGCGCCGCGACGTTCAAACCATTAATCTGACTAGTCAGGCGATTGGAAATCTGCAAGCCGGCCGCATCATCCTTGGCACTATTGATGCGGCTACCGGTGGACAGGCGCTGCATGGAGGTAGTAAGGGCGTTGGACGAGCTGTTCAGGTTGCGCTGAGTGTTGAGCGACGCAATGTTTGTATTGACTGTAAGAGCCATGATGTGCCTCCAAGGGCGCTAGTTACTAGGGTTGCCTGAGCTTGCGACTCCGGGCCGGCTTTTGCCCAGGCACCCATTGAGTTCGCATTCGATTAGCTTATCGGCGCCGTTTCGGTGAGCTTTAGGAGGCAGTCGAAAATATTTTGCAAGCCCCGGGATCAACCTGTACGACACCGGCGAACCCGCAACCGGGCAGGTCCGCCTGCAGAGGTTTTCGGACAGGAGGAAGGATTCTTTAGCAAAAAGATCCTGGACGGGTGGCGACCGGGCGAACGCGGCAAAGATCGAGTGCGGCCGGCGCGAAGCCTTTGCCTTGGCCGCGCCTACTCGTCGCAGAGTTTCAGCAAATGCAACGGCCGCTCGAGCAGAGCGTATCCCACGACCCGCGCAACGCCGCCGCTTTCGTGGGAGGGCCGCCCCGGCGCGAAGCCTTTGCCTTGACCGCGCCTACTCGTCGCAGAGTTTCAGCGAATGCAACGGCCGCTCGAGCAGAGCGCATCCCACGACCCACGCAACGCTGCCGCTTTTGTGGGAGGGCCGCCCCGGCGCGAAGCGTTTGCCTTGGCCGCGCCTACTCGTCGCAGAGTTTGCCTTGTGGCCACGCCTGCTCAGCGCGGAGTGACCACGCCGGAAAAGGTCGCGGCCGAGCGCTGACATACAACCGATGGGGTGGCGAACGCCTGGCGCATTGGCGTCGCACCCGCCCTGCGCCGACTCCTTCGCCGCACCGCCGGCTCAGAATCAGTTCTCGAGCGCCGCGAGCCGTTGCAGGAAGGACGCCTCGTCATCAACCGCGACGCCCAGTTCGTTGGCCTTCGTCAGTTTCGAACCGGCACCCGGCCCCGCGACCACGACGCTGGTCTTGGCCGAGACAGAACCCGACACCTTGGCACCCAGCGCCTCCAGTCGTGCCTTCGCCTCGTCGCGGCTCATGCTCTCCAATGTGCCGGTCAGCACCCAGGTCTGGCCCGCAAGCGGAAGGCTTTGCGCCGACCTCCGTTCGCTCTGCCAATGCATGCCGAACTCACGCAGCTGGGCTTCAATGGCACGGGCGCGTTCGGCGCGGGTCGGGTCGTCGAAATAATCGCGCAGGGCCCGCGCGGCCTTCTCGTTGAGCCGCTCGACCTGACGCAGATCGAGCCAGTCGGCGTCGATGATGGCGTCGAGGCTGCCAAAGCGATCGGCGAGGCGCTGGGCGCCCGTCGCCGCGATGAAGGGAATGTTGAGCCTGTCGAGCAATCCGGCCAGCGTTGCGCAGGCGGCGAACTCGGGATGCACGCCGCCCTCCTCCTGCAACTGCACGCCCCGCTCGCGCAGTTGTTCGATGACTCGCTGATTATGCTCATCCTCGAAGAAACTGTGGATCTCGTGGGCGACTTCCAACCCGATGTCTGGCAGATAGACGAGCACGTCGGGCAACGCCCGGCTGATGCGATCGAGCGAACCCAATGCCCGTGCCAACAACTTGGCGGTGCCCTCGCCAACATCCGGAATACCCAGCGCATAGATGAAGCGTGCCAGCGACGGCGCACGGCTGGCATCGATGGATTTGATCAGGTTACGGCTCGATATCTCGGCAAAACCTTCCAGTGCCAGCACCTGTTCATACGTCAGGCAATAGAGATCGGCCGGAGAGTTGACCAGGCCGGTGTCGACCAGCTGTTCGACGATTTTGTCGCCCAGGCCGTCGATGTCCATGGCTCTGCGGGAAACGAAATGGATGATCGCCTGTTTGAGCTGCGCCTGACAGGCCAGACGCCCGACACATCGATAGATCGAGCCTTCGCTGATCGACTCCCGGCCCTTGCTGCGTTTGATCAGTTGGGTACGCTCGACCGCCGAGCCGCAGACCGGGCATTGCTCGGGCACATGGACTTCACGCGCATCCTCGGGACGACGCTCGGGGATCACGCCGAGAATCTGTGGAATGACGTCGCCTGCGCGGCGCACGATGACCGTATCGCCGATCATCACACCCAGACGGGCGACTTCATCCATGTTATGCAGCGTAGCGTTGGAGACTGTCACGCCAGCGACCTGTACGGGCTTCAGCCGCGCGACCGGCGTGATGGCGCCCGTTCGGCCAACCTGAAACTCCACGTCCAGCAGTTCGGTGACTTCTTCGCGCGCCGGGAACTTGTGCGCGATGGCCCAGCGCGGTTCGCGCGCGCGAAAACCCAGCTCACGCTGCTGAGCGGTCGAGTTGACCTTGAACACCACGCCGTCGATCTCGTAGGGCAAGGCATCGCGCTTCTCGCCGATGGCGTGATAGTAGTCGCGGCATTGCTGCACGCCCCTGGCCAGCCTGAGCTCCCGGCTGATCGGCAATCCCCAGCTTTTCAGCGCTTCGAGTATGCCGACGTGGGTACCCGGCAACTCGCCGTCGCTACGCCCTACGCCGTAGGCACACAGTTCCAGTGGCCGGCTTGCGGTGATCTTCGAATCCAGTTGCCGCAGGCTACCGGCCGCGGCGTTGCGAGGATTGGCAAAAGGCTTGGCGCCCGCCTCCAGCTGACGCGCGTTGAGTGCCTCGAACCCCGCCTTGGGCATGTAGATTTCACCCCGGACCTCCAGTACCGCAGGCCAGCCGCTACCGTGCAGCTTCAAAGGGATATTTCGGATCGTACGTACATTGGCGCTGATGTCTTCGCCGGTGCTGCCGTCGCCACGCGTGGCGCCACGCACCAACTTGCCATTCTCGTAGAGCAGGCTCACGGCGAGGCCATCGAGCTTCGGCTCGCAGCTGTATTCCAACTCAACGCCGCCACCGAGAAGGTCGCCTCCCGGCAGGTCCAGCCCTTCGCGGGCGCGCCGGTCGAAATCGATCAGGTCCTGCTCTTCGAATGCGTTACCCAGGCTCAGCATCGGCACTTCATGGCGGACCTGCCCGAAGGCCGCCAGCGCCTCGCCGCCGACGCGCTGGGTAGGCGAGTCCGGGGTTACCAGCTCAGGGTGCTCGGTTTCCAGCGCCTTGAGCTCCTTGAACAGGCGGTCATATTCCGCATCCGGCACGTCAGGCTCGTCGAGTACGTAGTAGCGGTAGTTGTGGGCGTCGATTTCACTGCGCAACTCGGCGATGCGCTCTGCGGCGGTCTGGGCGGAAGGCATAGGATGTAGCCGTAGCTGTGGCAATGCTGATCAGACAGTATCAGCGCGCCTTGGTTGATCGGAAGCTGCGCGATTCTAGCCGATTACGGCATCGACGGCAGGCCTGCGTTCGCCGCGGGGCGCGCCTCCCACGGGGTTGAGTGAGGGTTTGGGTTTTGCGGCATGCCCATCGGCGGTGCTTTTTTGTGGGAGGCCCGACCTCGGGGCGAAGCTTTGGGGTTCTGGCAGGCCTGTGGCCTGCGTTCGCCGCGGGGGCGCGCCTCCCACGGGGTTTAGTGAGAGTTTGGGTTTTGCGGTATGCCCGTCGGCGGTGCTTTTTTGTGGGAGGCCCGGCCTCGGGGCGAAGCTTTGAGGGGTGGCAGGCCTGTGGCCTGCATTCGCCGCGGGGCGCGCCTCCCACGGGGTTGAGTGAGGGTTTGGGTTTTGCGGCATGCCCATCGGTGGTGCTTTTCTGTGGGAGGCCCGACCTCGGGGCGAAGCTTTGGGGTTCTGGCAGGCCTGTGGCTGCATTCGCCGCGGGGCGCGCCTCCCACAGGGTTGAGTGAGGGTTTGGGTTTTGCGGCATGCCCATCGGTGGTGCTTTTCTGTGGGAGGCCCGACCTCGGGGCGAAGCTTTGGGGTTCTGGCAGGCCTGTGGCTGCATTCGCCGCGGGCGCGCCTCCACAGGGTTGAGTGAGGGTTTGGGTTTTGCGGTTGCCCGTCGGCGGTGCTTTTTTGTGGGAGGCCCGGCCTCGGGGCGAAGCTTTGGGGTTCTGGCAGGCCTGTGGCTGCATTCGCCGCGGGGCGCGCCTTCCACGGGGTTGAGTGAGGGTTTGGGTTTTGCGGTACGCCAGTCGGCGGTGCTTTTCTGTGGGAGGCCCGACCTCGGGGCGAAGCTTTGGGGTTCTGGCAGGCCTGTGGCTGCGTTCGCCGCGGGGCGCGCCTCCCACAGGGTTGGGTGAGGGTTTGGGTTTTGCGGTATGCCCGTCGCCGGTGCTTTCTGTGGGAGGCCCGACCTCGGGGCGAAGCTTTGGGCAATCTGCTCGCAAAAAAAAACCGCTCCTGGGAGCGGTTTCGTGATCAGCGTTTGATTGTCATCTGGCGACGCTCGTACTCGACGATACGCTGACGGTAGTGCTCGATGGTCTGCGCGGTCAGCACGCTGCGCTGGTCGTCTTTCAGCTCGCCGTTGAGTTCCTGCGACAGCTTGCGGGCGGCAGCGACCATCACGTCGAACGCCTGCTTGGGATGGCGCGGTCCGGGCAGGCCGAGGAAGAAACTCACGGCCGGCGTCGTGAAGTGATCGATATCATCCAGGTCGAACGTGCCGGGTTTGACCGCGTTGGCCATCGAGAACAAGACTTCGCCGTTGCCCGCCATGCTTTCGTGGCGGTGAAAAATGTCCATCTCGCCGAACCGCAGGCCGCTTTCCAGAATGTTCTGCAGCAGCGCCGGTCCACGGAAGCCATGCGGGTCGCGGGAAATCACGTTGATGACCAGCACTTCCTCGACCGGCGGCAGCTCCTGATCGGCTTCGGGCGCCCCGTCATCGTCGCCCACCACAGGATCGAGCAGCGTCGGAACGGGTTCTGGCTCATCGCTGGAGAAGTGCAGGTCGCCCTGCTGCGGCGCGCTGCTACGGCGTTTGCCCGTCTCACGGGCACTCATCGAGGGCAGATCCGTTTCGTCCAGCGAGGGCTCATTGCCGCGACTCACGACCCGCGGCGGACCGAGCAGCTCGTTCGAATCGTCGTCATCTGGAAGATTGCTCGCGATATTGCGGTCCAGCTTGAACTTCAACTTGCCCTTGCTACCGCGCATCCGCCGCCAGCCATCGAAAAGAATGCCAGCGATAACAATGATGCCGATGACGATCAGCCACTCGCGCAGACCGATATCCATTAATGCTTGAACCCCTGAAATCGATGATAAAGACGCAGATTCACAGCCGCTGAACAGGCTCATCCGCGCATCGTAAAAATTGCGCTCTAAACTAGCACGACGAACGGTAGATGTGCACCGCCCGACGCGGCTCTTTTATCGTCTCCCCTACGGAGTCCCGGCCCGGAAACTGGCGCGACTCAAGCCTCCGCGAGCGCAACCGCTTGCTCCACGTCGACCGCCACCAGCCTCGAGCAACCCGGCTCGTGCATGGTCACTCCCATCAGCTGGTCGGCCATTTCCATCGCGATCTTGTTGTGCGTGATGTAGATGAATTGCACTTTCTCCGACATTTCCTTGACCAGGCGTGCATACCGCCCGACGTTGGCATCGTCCAGTGGCGCATCCACTTCGTCGAGCATGCAGAACGGCGCCGGATTGAGCTGAAAGATCGCAAACACCAGCGCCAGAGCGGTCAACGCCTTTTCCCCACCTGACAGCAGGTGAATGGTGCTGTTCTTCTTGCCCGGCGGACGCGCCATGATCGCCACCCCGGTATCGAGTAAATCTTCCCCGGTAAGTTCCAGATAAGCGTTGCCGCCGCCAAAAACCTTCGGAAAAAGGGTCTGCAGCCCCGCGTTGATCTGGTCGAACGTTTCCTTGAAACGATTGCGGGTTTCCTTGTCGATCTTGCGGATGACGTTCTCAAGGGTGTCCAGCGCTTCGGCAAGGTCGTCATGCTGGGCATCCAGATAGCGCTTGCGCTCAGACTGCTGCTGATATTCGTCGATTGCCGCGAGGTTGATCGGCCCGAGGCGCTGGATGCGCGCGCCCAGACGTTCCAGCTCAGCCTCCCACTCCGCTTCGCCAGCCCCCGCAGGCAGGGTCGCGAGGACCCCGTGCAGGTCGAACCCATCCTCGTGCAGTTGGTCCTGCAAGGCCTTGCGCCGAACATTGAGCGCCTGCCACTCCATTCGCTGTTGTTCGAGCTGACCGCGTAACAGCTGCGCCTGCTGCTCAGCCTGGGTACGCCGTTTCTCGGCGTCGCGCAGGTCGCGATCGGCATCTTCGAGCGCCAGGCGCGCCGTTTTGAGTTCGTCCTCGACGCCCATCCGGCGCTCCAGCAACTCCTCGAGCTTCATGCGCAACTCTTCGAGCGGCGCCTCCCCCTCTTCCAGATTCAGACTGAGCTGCTCACGCCGTTCCACGGCACGCTCGAACTGCTGTTCGAGGCGCTCGAGCGCTTGGCGGGTGGAATCGTGCTGGGCTTTCAGCGAGCCGACTCGCACGGCCAGTTGGTGTGCGTGGTCCTTGTGTTGGCGCGCGTCCTGACGAATGCGGTCGAGTTGCTCGCGAATGCCGTCGCGGCTCGCCAACAGCGTCTCGCGCTGCTCGCTGTCCAGCGCCATGGCGTCGACTGCGTCTTGCAGATGCAGGCGCGCCTCGCCCAACTGCTCGGTCTCCAGCGCGCGCTGCTCGGACAGTTCGCCGAGTTCTTCATCCAGACGGCGGCGACGCAAGCTCAACTGCTCGAGCTTGGCCTGGCTGGCGGACAATCGAGCGTTCAACTCACTCTGCTGACGAGACAATTCCTGATGGCGGCGGCGCTGCTGTTCGCGCCGCTCTTCCTGTTCACGTTGCGCCTCGCGAAGCTGGCCGAGCCGTTCGCCCAACGACTCAAGGCTGGCCTCGCGCTCATCGCGTTCGACCAACAGCCGCTCCAGCTCTTGCCCGCGCGCCAGCAAACCGGATTCGGCGTCACCCGCGCGCCGCACCCGGAGAAAGTGACGGCCGACCCAGTACCCATCACGGCTGATCAGGCTTGCGTCAGCGGCCAGCGAGCCGCGCTGCGCCAGCGCCTGCTCGAGATCGTCGACCGGTTGCACCCGACCCAGCCAGGACGAAAGATCGGTGGTCGACTCGACTTTGTCCAGCAGACTGCCAGTGGCCGCTCCGCTCGGGTGTGCGCGACGGGCGAGACGCAGCTCGCCTTGCTCGAAGTGGCTCAAGTCGAGTTCATCGAAGTCGTCCAGCAGCACCGCTTGCAGGTCCGCGCCCAACACGGTTTCGACTGCCAGTTCCCAGCCGGGCTCAACGCGAAGCCCTTCGGCGAGACGCGGCCGCTGGTCGAGCCCTCGCGCGTGCAACCATTGCGTGACGCCCTTGCCTGGGTCCATCGCGGCCTGCTGCAAGGCCTCCAGCGACGCGATACGGCCATTCAGCCGCTGAAGCTCGCCCTGCGCCTGCTGCTCGGCCTGACTGGCGTGCTGCAAGTGTTCACGCAGTTGTTCGAGTTGCTGATCGGCATGTTCCTGCGCAGCGGACAGTTCTTCGAGCGTCAGCTCACCAACCGCCAGCATTTCGCTCATCTCGGCCACTGCGGCATCTTCCGGGTCGGCCGCGAGTGCCGCGCGGTCATCCTCGAGCCGACGCTGGCGCTCAACCAGACGCTCCAACCCTTGCTCCAGCTGTTGTATGCGCGCCTGCTGCACCTCGGCTGCCCGACGCGGCTCGGCGCTCTGCTGGTTGAACCGCTCCCAGTGTTCCTGCCAGGTCTGCATGGCGGTTTCGGCTTCTTCGAGCTGCGCGGCCGTCTCCTCTGCCGCCGCCCCTGCGACGTCCCGCTCGGGCTCGAGCATGGCCAGCTCCTCGCCGAGCGTCGCGAGCAGCGTCCGGTCGTGGCCCAGGTGCGACTCGGTCTCCAGACGCGCCTGTTCCGCCTCACGCAGGTCATCCTGCAACTGGCGCAACCGCTGCTGGCCGTGCTGGATGCTCTGTTCGACCCGAGCGATATCGCCGCCGACCGAATAGAAGCGTCCCTGGACCAGATTGAACCGCTCGGACAGCTCATGATGGCCGTCGCGCAGCCGCTCGATGCTGGCGTCCGCATTGCGTTGTTCAGCCACCAGTGCTTCGAAACCGACCTCCTGATCGCCGATCACGTGCTCGCGCTGGCCGACCTGATCGTTCAGCGCCTGCCAACGCAACGCCGACAGTTGCGCCTTGAGCTGACGCTCCTCGGCCTTGTACTCCTGATACTTCTCGGCGGACTGCGCCTGGCGGTGCAGCCGTTCGAGCTGTCGTTCAAGCTCTTCGCGCAGGTCGGTCAGACGCGCAAGGTTTTCATGCGTGCGGCGAATTCGGTTTTCGGTTTCGCGACGGCGCTCCTTGTATTTGGAGATGCCAGCCGCCTCTTCGATGAAGTTGCGCAAGTCCTCGGGCTTGGCCTCAATCAGCTTGGAGATCATGCCCTGTTCGATGATCGAGTAGCTGCGCGGGCCGAGGCCGGTGCCGAGGAAGATATCGGTGATATCGCGGCGCCGGCATTTCACCCCGTTGAGGAAATAGGTGTTCTGCGCATCCCGGGTTACCCGGCGGCGGATCGAAATCTCGGCGAACGCCGCGTATTCGCCCGTCAGGGTGCCATCGGAATTGTCGAAGATCAGTTCGATACTGGCCTGGGCCACGGGTTTGCGCGTATTGGAACCGTTGAAGATGACGTCGGTCATCGACTCGCCGCGCAGATTCTTTGCCGAACTCTCACCCATCACCCAGCGTACGGCGTCGATGATATTGGATTTGCCGCACCCGTTAGGCCCCACGACCGCAGCCATGTTGCTCGGGAAGCTGACCGTGGTGGGATCGACGAATGACTTGAAGCCGGCGAGCTTGATACTTTTCAGTCGCATGCGTGCCTTTCCATGGCGTCAGCGTAGGGATGAACAAGCAGAGTAGCCGTGAACATCAGGAATCCTGGAGTCGGGTGAGGGCCGGCACAAAGCGGCAAAGTCTATCATGCCGGTTTCACCTAAATATGCGCAGCGGCACACAGCGGTCCGGCTGAAGCGCATGGGCAGGCATCATCGACGCGCAAGGCTCCAGCCGCCAACTGACGAGGCGCCCGGCCGACTGAAGCCTTTGTGCTTAGCGCCCGCGGGAAAACGCCTTCACGGGGATACTTCCGGCTTGCCTCACCCGCCCGTCATGCTCATGAAGCGTACGACCTGGACTTGTTCGTCAGTGCGGAATTCATGCTTCTCCGGCTTGAGCTGCAACGCATCGACCAGCGCCTGGCGCAGCCGCTCGCTGTCACCGGGATAGCGCCTCATCAGGGTTTTGAGGTCGAGCGCGCCTTCATGCCCAAGACAGAGCACCAGCTTGCCTTCGGCGGTGACGCGCACTCGATTGCAGCTTCCACAGAAATTGTTGCTGTGAGGGGAAATGAAACCAACCTGGGTTTCACTGCCGGCGACCTGCCAATACCGCGACGGCCCCCCTGTTGTATGGCTGCTGCGAATCAGCCGATGCCCCCTCTCGATGCGCTCACGCACCTCCTCGCTTGAGCAGAAAGTGATTTCACGCGCATGGCTGGAGATGTTGCCCAGCGGCATTTCTTCGATGAAGCTGATGTCCAGCCCCCGGTCGACGGCGAAATTCACCAGATCGAGCACTTCATCGTCATTGCGGCCCTTCTGGATCACGCTGTTGAGCTTGATCCGGCGGAACCCGGCGCTGCGCGCGGCATCGATACCTTCGATGACCTGATCGAGCCTGTCACGGCGGGTCAGTTCGGCGAAGCGTTCGCGCTTGAGCGAATCCAGACTGATGTTCAGCCGCTTGACGCCCGCATCACGCAGCACGGGAGCGAGGGAAGGCAGTTGCGAGCCGTTTGTGGTGATGGCCAGGTCTTCCAGTTCCTCGCGCGCGCCCAGGCGGCTGAGCAGGCTCGGTAGCCCTTTGCGCACCAACGGCTCGCCCCCGGTCACCCGAATACGCCTGACGCCCAGGCCGATGAACGCATCGGCCACCGCATACAGTTCTTCCAGCGTGAGGATCTGCGCACGCGGGGCGAAGACCATGTCTTCGCTCATGCAGTAGGTGCAGCGAAAGTCGCAGCGGTCGGTGACCGACAGCCTGAGGTAGGTGATGCGTCGGCCAAACGGATCGACCAACTGGGATTCTGGCATGTCGCTCTCCAAGGCTTGATGCGCAAGGCTAAGACTATGTCGGAAAACGGCGCGAGGCAAAGGTGCCAGCCGAAAGGTTTCGCCCGGCTTTTTCCAACCGGCCCGTAACGATATCCTGCCCGCGCGGTTCGAACGCCAGGACAGGTTTCGCTTTCACCGATCTACCAGGAGCTTTTGCAGATGGACAACGACGCCCTCCGTTCCATGAGCTGGCGCGAACGGCTCTACGTGATTATTTTCTTCACCAACACGCCCGCGGGGAAACGCTTCGACACCTGGCTACTGATCGTCATCTTCGCCAGTCTGGTGGTGGTGATGTTCGACAGCGTCGCCCGCTATCGTGATCAGCATGGCGCGCTGCTGACCGGTCTGGAATGGTTGTTCACGGCCATTTTCGCGGTCGAATACCTGGTGCGCATCTATTGCCATCCCGAGCCGCGCAAGTACGTGTTCAGCTTCTACGGCGCGATCGACCTGTTGTCGGTACTGCCCGCCTTCGTCGCGCTGCTTCTGCCAGACGCCCAATACCTGCTGGTCATTCGCGCCATCCGCATGCTGCGGGTGTTTCGTGTGCTGAAACTGACGCATTACCTGAGCCAGGCCAATTTCCTGTTGGTCGCGCTGCGCGGCAGCAAACAGAAGATCATCGTGTTTCTGCTCAGCGTAACCACCATGGTGCTGATCTACGGCACCCTCATGTATGTCATCGAGGGGCCTCAGAATGGTTTCACCAGCATCCCGATGAGCATCTATTGGGCCGTGGTGACACTCACGACCGTGGGCTTTGGCGACATCGTCCCGCATACCCCGCTGGGCAAGGCTGTCGCCACTCTGGTGATGATCACCGGCTATTCGATCATTGCCGTACCGACCGGCATCTTCACCGCCGAACTGGCGACCGCCATGCGCACGGACACCTTGCAGCGCCGCTGCCCGACCTGCGAAAAGCTCAGCCATGAACCTCATGCGGCCTTCTGCAGCCGCTGCGGAAGCCAGCTGTTCAAGCAGGCGGACCACGGCGCCGACGGCTGAACGGTACCGCGGCCGCTGCGACGGTCCGCGGCGGCCTTTCGCTCCCGAACAGGACCGCTCCACCCGAACCGCCTCGGCAGAGGGTTGTCACAACCTCTGACTTGCCGCGGGCCGGATGGAGACGTGGATGCCCCTGCTCAAACTGCTGCACTTCGCGGGCCTGCTGTGTTGGTGCGGCACATTGCTGTATCTGCCCGCGCTCATTGCCGCCGGCACCCGACATACCGATCCGCTTTTCTACCGGGACCATGCTCATCTGACGCGCATGGTGTTCAACCTCGTCGGCACCCCGGCAGCGCTCGTCGCAATCATCTCAGGCACGGCGTTGTTCCTGCGCGACGACATCATGGCCGGTTGGCTGATCGTCAAGCTCAGTACAGTCGCCGGCATGGTCCTGTGCCACGCGCTGTGCGGCGTGCTGGTCCTGCGTATCGAACGGTCTCCGGAACAGAGCGTGAGCATTCGCTGCCGCTTTCTCGGGGTGGCCATCGCGACCTTCATCACCGCAACGCTTTGGCTGGTCCTGGCCAAGCCGTTCTAGCCGATCTAACCGAATAGCGCCCATGACCGAACGACTCACGCCTCATCCACAGCCCGGCTCAGACCTTGTCCAGATCGACGCCGACGGCATGCTCGTAGACCAGCCGACCTCCGAGATAGGCGGCCAGGGAAATCAACGCGGCCGTGATGGCCGACAGATACAGGGCCCAAAGGCGCATGTCGTCTCCGTCGTTCTGGTAGCGCAGCAACCAGTTGAGCGACGCCAGCGACAGCATCATCACGGCCAGGATCGCATGGCACCAGGCGGTGATCTTCTGGCGAATCTCGCGCACCGAAATCAGGTCGATCAGACCGAAAATGCTCGCGACCCAGCCACCCAGCGCCCCCACACCCGCCAGCCAGAGCCCCGCACGCCACCAGAAGTCATCAAGCGTCCAGAGGTGGGCAAGATCGACCGGCAGCAGGCCGGTGAGCGCGGCAACCGGAAAATGGATCAGCATCGGATGCAGAGGATGCCCGGCGATCGCCGCGCGGCTGTGAATGGAACCTCGGTAATTGGCCATCCGGCACTCCAGCGACAAAAACAGGAACGGGCCGCGCAACCGTTGCAACGAGTCGGCTGCCCCTTGAAATGGACCACGCTGGCGCTGGCAGTTCCTTTGTTGAGCGCCTGCACAGGCCCGTTTTCAACCCTCGACCCGGCCAGCCCGATGGCGAGACAGGTGGCGAATGTCTGGTGGGGCATGTTCGCTTTCGCCACCCTGGTGTTGGTGGCTGTCAGCGTGCTCTGGGTCTATGCGCTGGCGCGCAAGCCCCGTCAGACCAGCGAGGAACATGCGATACGGCTCAATCGCCGCTGGGTCATCGGCGGTGGCATCGTACTGCCGAGCCTGAGCATTATCGTGCTGCTGATATTCGGCATCCCGACTGGCCGCAGCATGCTGCCACTGGCAGTGGATGGCGAGCAGCCATTGAAGGTGCAGGTCACGGGCCATCAGTGGTGGTGGGAAGTGCACTATCCGGAGAGCGGTGTGACCACGGCCAACCAGTTGATCATTCCGGCTGGCCGGCTGATCGACGTGCAGGTCACCAGCGCCGATGTCATTCACTCGTTCTGGATTCCCCGGCTCGGCGGGAAAATGGACATGCTGCCGGGACGCACCAACGTGATCCGTATCGAGGCCGGCCACGCGGGGATATTCCATGGCCAATGTTCCGAATTCTGCGGGCTGCAACACACCCGCATGAAACTTCACGTCGAGGCTCGGTCAGTGGCCGACTTCGATGCGTGGATTGCCGCACGTCGAACCCTTGCGTTCGAACAGCGCGCGCCGGGCCAAGCCGGGCAGGTGTTCGATGATCGCTGCGGACAGTGCCATCGGGTCGCGGGGATCAGCGACGGCGACCGCGCGCCGGACCTGACCGATTTGGCGACCCGCCCCAGCCTGGGCGCCGGTGTGATTGAAAACGATGCCGAAGGCTTGCGCCGCTGGCTGCGCGAACACAAAGCGCTCAAGTTCGGCAACGCCATGCCCGCGCATGACGACATCCCGCCTGAAACCCTCGATCAAATCGCCGCCTGGCTGGAGACGCTCGCGCCATGAATGCTTCGTTCAGGGGCAGCGCCCCCTCTACCGACCCGGATCAGCTTCACGACCAGTTCAACGACGTGTGGGGCAATCCTCGCGGCTGGCGCGCGCTGACTATCGTCAACCACACCAGCATCGGTCTGCGGTTCCTCATTACGGGCGGGGTGTTCTTCCTGATCGGCGGCCTGATGGCGATGCTGATTCGCACGCAGCTGGCGATGCCCGGCTACGTCCTGATGGAGCCGGACGTCTACAACCAGGTCTTCACCATGCACGGCTCGGTGATGATGTTCCTGTTCGCCGTGCCGATGATGGAAGGTCTGGCGGTTTACCTGATTCCGAAGATGATCGGCGCGCGCGATCTGATCTTTCCGCGGCTGTCGGCACTTGGGTATTACTGTTACCTGTTCGGCGGCATCATCCTGCTGTCCAGCGTGTTTCTCGGCATCGCCCCGAAAGCCGGCTGGTTCATGTACACCCCGCTGTCGAGCGCCTCGCACATGCCCGGCGTCAATTCCGACTTCTGGCTGCTGGGCATCACCTTCGTCGAGATTTCCGCCGTCAGTGCGGGTGTCGAACTGGTGGTGTCGATCCTGCGCACCCGCACCAACGGCATGGCCCTGCACAAGATGCCGCTGTACGCGTGGTACATCCTGGTGATGGCGCTGATGATCGTGTTCGGGTTCCCGCCGCTGATCCTCGGCAGCATCCTGCTGGAGCTGGAACGCGCCGCCGACCTGCCGTTCTTCGACACCGCCAGGGGCGGCGATCCGGTGCTCTGGCAGCACCTGTTCTGGCTGTTCGGTCACCCCGAGGTGTACATCATTTTCCTGCCTGGCGCAGGCATCGTCTCGACACTGTTGCCGGTGTTCTGCCAGCGGCCCCTGGTGGGTTATCGCTGGGTGGTGCTCGGCGTACTGACGACCGGCTTTCTCAGCTTCGGGCTCTGGGTCCATCACATGTTCACGGTGGGCATCCCGGCACTGGCGCTGGGCTTTTTCTCGGCGGCGAGCATGCTGGTGGCGATTCCCACCGGTGTGCAGGTCTTTGCCTGGATCGCGACCTTGTGGCTGGGCAAGCCGGCGTATCACGTGCCGATGCTCTGGCTGGTGGGGTTTCTGATCGTGTTCGTCTGCGGCGGCCTGACCGGCGTGATGGTCGCATTGGTGCCCTTTGACTGGCAGGTCCACGATACTCACTTCGTCGTCGCGCACATGCACTACGTACTGGTCGGCGGCATGTTCTTCCCGCTGATGGCCGGACTGTATTACTGGCTGCCGCATTTTTCCGGGCGCATGCCCTCGGTGCGCCTCGGTCGCTGGGGATTCTGGCTGGTGTTCATCGGCTTCAACACGACCTTCCTGATCATGCACTGGACCGGCCTGCTCGGCATGCCGCGCCGGGTCTATACCTACGACACGGGCCTGGGCTGGGACATACCCAACCTGATCTCCTCGATCGGCAGTTTCATCATGGCCATCGGCATCGGCACCATTTTGCTGGACATCGTGTTGCACTTCCGCTTCGGCCAGCCGGCCAGGACCAATCCCTGGAACGCCGATACGCTGGAGTGGGCGACCAGCTTGCCGCCCAGTCCGTACAATTTCGTCAGCCTGCCGGATATCACTGACCGTCATCCTCTTTGGAAAGATCCAGAGCTGCCGCAGAGCATCGCGCGCGGCGAGCATGCGCTGAAGACCATCGACCACGGTCGCAGGGAAACCTGGGGCTCGGACCCGCTGACCGGCAACGTGCGCGAAATCATCCATTTGCCCGGCAACAGCTGGTGGCCGTTCGTGGCGTCGGTGTTTCTGGCGGTGCTCTGCCTGAGCCTGTTGAGCAAGTTCTACTGGGTCGCCCTCCTCGCCACCGTTGCCACGCTCATCGTGCTGTTTCGCTGGTCGTGGGAAAACGGCGCGCACCCGGTCGCCGCTCCGGATGCACACACGCAGCCCGGTGAGCCGCCGCTGCATTCGCGGACATTCGATGGCCCCGGCTTGTGGGGCATGGGCGTCACGCTGCTGGCCAACGGCACGCTCTACCTGTCGTTGTTGTTCGGCTGGTTTTATCTCTGGACCGTTTCGCCACAGTGGCAGGTGCCGGAGCATTCGGCGCTCAATGGCTGGCTGATGTTGGCCAGTGCGGTGCTGTTGAGTGTCGGGACGCTGTGGATGCGGGTCATACCGGCACGACTGCGGCGTGGCGAGACCACTCACCTGCTGCGAAATCTCGGCATCGTTTCCGCGATAGGCGTGGTGCAGTTCGGCGCCCTGCTGTGGGTTTTGCTGAGCGCTGATCTGCGCCTGACCGAAACCGCCCATGACGCGGTGATATTCGTGATCCTCGCCTACAGCCTGATTCACTGCGGCCTTGCGACTGTCTGCACGCTGTTGCAGATGTTGCGCGTGCATTTCGGCTACGTGGGTGAAAAGGCGCCCTACGAACCGGTGGTGGTCGAGCAGCTCTGGTACTACAACCTGGGCGTGGTCTGGAGCGCCTATGCAGCCATCGTCCTGTTCCCGGCCGCGTGGGGAGGTGCCTGATGAGATACCGTCGTACCTCGGTCTTCCATCCGGTGCAGATTCCGTTCGGGCTGGCGATCTGGAGTCTCTGGTTCGCAGCGATGTACGGTTCGCACGCGGTGGTCTGCTCGATCGCGCCGCCGCCTCCCGAGCAAGGCATATTCAACTGGCTGAACGTCAGTTTCGGCGTTATCACCCTGATCGTCGTCGCACTGTTGCTAGGGTTGGGCCGGCGGTCCTGGAAACTGTCGCGGCCCCCGCACGATCTCGACGAACGGCAAGTCTTCGTGACCAAGGTCGCATCGGGAATCCATTTCATCGCCGCGCTGGCAACGGTATTCGTCGGGCTGCAACTGGCGTTTCTGCCACCCTGTATCTGAGCGGCGGCATTGCAGCGCGTTCTATCCGCTCGGCACAGGTTCAGTCCGCCTTCTTGCGAATCCAGTAGACGTAGGTGTCCTCGTCGGTCTGCTGCTCCACCAGCTCGTGGCCGAGGAAAACGCAGAACTTGGGAATATCGCGCTGGGTGGACGGATCGGTCGCGATGACCTTGAGCAGCTCGCCGCCGCCGAGCCCGCGCACCTTGTTGTGCAACATCATCACCGGTTCGGGACAGTTCAGGCCGCTGGCATCGAGTACCGCGTCGGCAGACAGTTCAGCAGATTGAGACATCACAGGCTCCTAAAACAGGACGGCATTGTCGCCCAGGCAGATCGTGCGGTCACCCCGTCAGGGCGTCACAGCCGGCGCAGATGGCAGGTCACTTCCTCGCGATCATGGTAAAGCTGCTTGCACCCGATGCTGGCCTTCACCCCGCGTTGGGCAAGCCCGTCGGCGATGCGTTCCAGCAGCCGCTTCACCTCGGCATAGCGCTGCTTCATCGGCAGCTTGAGGTTGACCACCGCCTCGCGGCACAAGCCTTCGCCGATCCATGTTTCCAGCAGCGCGGCATTCTTCGCCGGCTTCTCGACGATGTCACAGACCATCCAGTCCACCGGTCGCTTCGGACGGAAGGCGAAACCGTCGGCCCGGTAATGGCCAACCAGACCGGACTCGAGCAGTTCCTCGTTCATCGGTCCGTTGTCCACGGCCATCACTTCAATGTCCCGGTTGACCAGTTGCCAGGTCCAGCCGCCCGGCGATGCACCCAGATCCACCGCCGTCATGCCGGCGGCCAGACGCGTATCCCATTGCTCGCGCGGGATGAAGTGATGCCAGGCTTCTTCCAGTTTCAGCGTCGAACGGCTCGGTGCCTGCCGCGGAAACTTCAGCCGTGGAATACCCATCGGCCACATGGCGCTGTTGTCCGCTTCGGCAATCCCGAGAAACACCTCGCGCCCGCTTTGGAAAGTCAGCAACAGACGTGGCCCGGTGCCCTCTTCGACCAGTCTCCCCGCCTTGATCAGCGCCTTGCGTAACGGTGCCTCGAACTTGCGGCAGAAGTTCGACAGTTCCTTGCCGTCGTTGGTATCCAGCACCTCCAGCCATAGGCTGCCACATACCGGGTAGGCCTTGAGCGCTTCGAGCAGTACGCCGATGCGATCGGTTTCCGGCAACGCCAGGGGCTCGCCGCGCGCCCACTGCCGGGCAAAGATCAAGCGGGCGAAGCGCACGCCGCGCATCAGTCGCTGCGCCTCTTCCGGCTCGTTGCAAATGAATTGCGCGCAGGCGCTGTTCGGCTTTGCCTTGGCGTAGCCCGCCACGCCCAGGCGAGCCGCCTGGTCGCTGATTTCGGCACACACTTCGTTTTCGAAGCCGGGGCGACAATGCAACAGCAGCGTTTTCATGGTAACAATCCTGTCGTGGGCGCGAAGGCGCGGGGGCACCGAAGCGCTCTGCGACCAAAGCCGGGCATGATAACCGACTGGGGAACCCCAGGCTCGCTGTCCCGGTCCAGTGAACAGTCAGCTCGGAATCACTGGGGTCCGCATCAGCGCCGCTGATGCGTGCCCTGGCCCAATTCCACGCCAATTGGAATTGGCAACCGGTTCGTGGCGAAACGATTCGCCAGGAGCCAGTTCAACAGACCGCTCCCTACTCAGTCAGCCCGACCGTGCGGGCACAAGGAGAGACGAATGCCATCCCTGGACAGCCTGAATTGCCGTCGAAGCCTCGATGTAAACGGCAAGACCTATCACTATTACAGCCTCCCCGAAGCAGCGAAGCAGTTGGGCGATATCAGTCGCCTGCCAACCTCCCTCAAGGTACTGCTCGAGAACCTTCTGCGCTTTGAAGACAACGTCACGGTACGCGCCGACGACTTCACCTCCCTGGCGGTATGGCTGAAGACCCACACCTCTGAGCGTGAAATCCAGTACCGCCCCGCACGCGTGCTGATGCAGGATTTCACCGGCGTTCCCGCAGTGGTCGACCTGACCGCCATGCGTGACGCAGTGTCACGTGCCGGAGCCGACCCACAGCGCATCAACCCGCTATCACCCGTGGATCTGGTCATCGACCACTCGGTGATGGTCGACCGCTTCGGCAGCGGCAGTTCGTTCGAGCAGAATGTCGAGATCGAGATGCAGCGCAACGGCGAGCGCTACGAGTTCCTGCGCTGGGGCCAGCAGGCGTTCGATAACTTCCGTGTGGTGCCGCCGGGAACCGGCATCTGTCACCAGGTCAATCTCGAATACCTGGGCCAGGTGGTTTGGACCAAGGACGAAAACGGCGAAACCATCGCCTATCCGGATACCCTGGTCGGCACCGACTCGCACACCACCATGATCAACGGCCTTGGCGTGCTGGGCTGGGGCGTAGGCGGTATCGAGGCGGAAGCGGCGATGCTTGGCCAGCCCGTGTCGATGCTGATCCCGGAAGTGGTCGGCATGCGCCTGACCGGCAAACTCAACGAAGGCGTGACGGCTACCGATCTGGTGCTCACCGTCACGCAGATGCTGCGCAAGCACGGTGTCGTGGGCAAGTTCGTCGAGTTCTTCGGCCCGGGGCTGGATCATCTGCCACTCGCCGACCGCGCCACCATTGGCAACATGGCGCCCGAATACGGCGCCACCTGCGGATTTTTCCCGGTGGACCAGATCACCATCGACTACCTGCGCCTGACGGGCCGCGACCCGGACCGCATCGCACTGGTCGAGGCCTATAGCAAGGCACAAGGCATGTGGCGCGACAGCCAGTCTCAGGACCCCGTGTTCACCGCCACGCTGGAACTCGATCTCAGCCAGGTGCAACCTTCGCTCGCGGGCCCGAAGCGGCCGCAGGATCGCGTCTCGTTGGGCGATATCGGCGCCAGCTTCGACCTTCTGCTGGAAACCACCGGCAAGATTCAGCAAGCAGACACGGCAATACCGGTTGCCGGCGAGGACTTCGGCCTCAAGCATGGCGCGGTGGTGATCGCCGCCATCACCTCCTGCACCAACACGTCCAACCCGAACGTCCTGATGGCTGCCGGGCTGGTGGCGAAAAAGGCGATCGAGCGCGGTATGAAGCGCGCACCCTGGGTCAAATCATCGCTCGCACCGGGTTCCAAGGTCGTCACCGACTATCTGGAGCGAGCCGGCCTGACAACCTACCTGGATCAACTCGGTTTCAACCTCGTCGGTTACGGCTGCACCACCTGTATCGGTAACTCCGGCCCGCTGCCGGACGCGATCGGGCAGGCGATCACCGAGAATGACCTGATCGTTTCCTCTGTGCTGTCCGGCAACCGCAACTTCGAAGGGCGCGTACATCCGATGGTCAAGGCCAACTGGCTGGCCTCGCCGCCACTGGTCGTCGCGTTCGCCCTGGCCGGCACGACGCGCATCAACATGGACAAGGATCCGCTGGGCTACGACGACCAGAACCAGCCGGTCTACCTCAAGGACATCTGGCCCACCAGCGCAGAGGTGAACGAAGCCGTGAGCAAGATCGACGGCCAGATGTTCCGCTCGCGCTACGCGGACGTGTTCAGCGGCGACGAGCATTGGAAAGCCATCGCGGTAACGGCTGGCGATACCTATCAGTGGAACGGCCAATCCAGTTATGTGCAGAATCCGCCCTTCTTCGAAAACATCGGCCAACCGCCCGCGCCGCCGAAAGACGTCGAGAACGCTCGCATCCTCGCGCTCTTCGGCGACTCCATCACGACCGACCACATTTCACCGGCGGGCAACATCAAAGCCAGCTCCCCAGCCGGCCTGTATCTCCAGCAGTTAGGCGTGAAACCGGAAGACTTCAACTCCTACGGCTCACGCCGCGGCAATCACGAAGTGATGATGCGCGGCACCTTCGCCAACATTCGTATCAAGAACGAAATGCTCGGCGGCGAAGAAGGCGGTGACACCATCCATCAGCCCAGCGCGCAGCGGATGTCGATCTACGACGCCGCCATGCGTTATCAGGCGGAAGGCGTGCCGCTGGTGGTGATCGCCGGCAAGGAATACGGCACCGGCTCCAGTCGCGACTGGGCAGCCAAGGGCACCAATCTGCTTGGCGTAAAGGCCGTGATCGCTGAAAGCTTCGAGCGTATCCACCGCTCCAACCTGATCGGCATGGGCGTCCTGGCGCTGCAGTTCGTCGGTGACCAGACCCGGTTGTCGCTGGGCCTGACCGGCGACGAGACGCTGTCGATCCGCGGCCTGGGCAGCGATATCAAGCCACGCCAGTTGCTGACCGTGGACGTGGAACGGGCAGACGGCTCGCGGGATAACTTCCAGGTGTTGTGCCGCATCGACACGCTCAACGAGGTCCAGTATTTCAAGGCCGGAGGTATTCTGCACTACGTGCTGAGGCAACTGATCGCTGCCTGAAGCCCTCTGGCGCAGCCGCTCGATACGCCCGCCTGCAGCGTTGCTGCGGCGGGCGTTCTGCTTTATGCGTGCAGCCATCCGTCGATCGCATTTAACTAATCGAACCGATGGCCGCTAATAAAGACAATCACATGACAATAAGAAACCCGCACCAGCCCACCTCGAACCGCCAGGCGTACCCATGCGAAACAACCAGCCCATCACCCAGCGCGAGTACGCGTTTCCGGACCAGCAGCGACTGATCTCCACGACCGACCTGAAAGGCAAGATCAGCTATTGCAACGACATCTTCGCCGAGGTCAGCGGCTTTGAGCGCGGTGAACTCATCGGCGCTCCGCACAACCTCATCCGCCACCCCGACGTGCCGTCGGCGGTATTCGCGCATATGTGGGCGACGCTCAAGGACGGCAAGCCCTGGATGGGCATCGTCAAGAATCGGCGCAAGGATGGCGATCATTACTGGGTCAACGCCTACGTAACGCCAGTGCTCGACATGCAGCGCAACGTCATCGGGTATGAATCGGTCCGCACCAAGCCCACCCGTGAACAGGTAAAACGGGCCGAGGCACTCTATGCGCGCCTCAATACAGGCAAAAACGGCATTGCGCGGCGAGACAAGTGGACGTCGTTCGCCATCAACTGGATGCCTTTCATTCTGACCAGCCAGGTCGGCTTCCTGGTCGGAGTGTGGCTCGATCACATCTGGGGTTTTGCGTTGGCCGCACTGCTATCCGTGCCATTGGGGCTCGCTGGCCGTCACTGGCAGATGCGTGGCGTCAACCGCCTGGTGCGGCTCGCCGAACAATCGATGAGCGATCCACTGATCGCACGGATGTATACCGACAGCCAGGGCGCCGAAGCCCGCCTGGAAATGGCGATGCTCAGCGAACATGCGCGCCTGAAAACCTGTTTGACGCGCCTGCAGGACAGCGCCGTGCAGTTGCAACAACAAGCCAGGCGAGCCGATGAGCTGGCCCACAGCTGTTCGGACGGCCTGACCCGGCAGCATCACGAAACCGAACAGGTCGCCACCGCGATCAATCAGATGGCCGCTACGACGCAGGAAGTCGCTGGCAATGTGGCCCTGGCGGCGGAAGCCACTGAGCAAGCCAACCAGTTGGCTGCTCAGGGGCAGGAGATCAGCGCCCAGACCCGCAAGGCCATCGAACTGCTGGCGCACGCCGTGACCGAAACGGGCGACGCGGTGTCCGCGCTGGCACGCAACAGCGATGAAATCGGTACGGTCGTCGACGTGATCAAAAGCATCGCCGATCAGACCAACCTGCTCGCGCTCAATGCCGCCATCGAAGCAGCCCGCGCCGGGGAAAGTGGCCGTGGCTTCGCGGTGGTGGCCGACGAAGTTCGCCAACTGGCTCAGCGTACCGCCACCGCGACAGGCCAGATCCATCAGCTGATCGAGAAACTTCAGTTGCAGGCGCGCCAGGCCGTCGAGACCACCGAGCAAGGCCGCACGCAGGCGAGCCGCGGCGTTGAACGGGTGATCGACGCGGACAAGGCACTGGCAGGTATCAGTATGGCGGTGGGACGCATCATCGACATGACCTCGCAGATCGCTTCGGCGACCGAGCAACAGAGCTCCGTCGCCGAGGAGATCAGCCACAACGTCAGCAATATCGCCCGCCTCGCCGACCAGACCTCCGGCGATGCGAACAGCTCAGCGCAGCTTTCCGAGGATCTGGCGCTCACCGCGCAATCGCAGTACACCCTGGTGGAGCGCTTCAACCGCTGACCGAACGCGGTGCAGTGTTGCACTGGCCAGGACTGGACGACGCCCGCTCGCAGCGCTCCCTGCAGCGGGCGTTTTTCGTCGCCGTGAGCAGCTTAAAGACCGCGCAAGAATGCCGCAACGACATCGGCCGCAGCGTCCAGGTGCTGCGCGTGAGTCAGCCCCGACTTCTTGAGCGGCTTGAGATCGTGGTCCGCTGCCGCCAGCCAATGGAGGGCAATCGCCGGCGATAATGAATAGACGCCGACCGCCTCCCGGTCGCCCAACGCGTCACGCTCGCCCTGGACGATCAGTGTCGGGGTGCGCAACTCACCCAGGTGGGCGACCCTGGGTTTTTCCGGCTTGCCGGCGGCGTAGAAGGGATATCCCAGACACACGAGCGCATCGACCTGGAGTTCGTCGGCCAGCAGACTTGCCATCCGTCCTCCCATCGACTTGCCACCGACCGCCAGAACCCCTGCGGTTTGCTGTCGCACCGACCGGTACACCTCCCGCCATTGCTGCAACAGCTGCGCCTGCGGATTGGGCGGTCGCCTGCGCCCCGTCATCCGCCGTTCCGCCATGTAGGCGAACTCGAAGCGAAAGACCGCAATGCCACGCTCCACGAGTCGTTCGGTCATCTCCTGCATGAACGGGCTGTCCATCGGAGCACCCGCCCCATGCGCGAGTATCAGACTGCTGAAAGCCCCGTGGCGCGGGTCATCGCGCCGAACGAGTGGGATTTCACCGCCCTGGGAGTATTGATCAGCGTCAATACCAGCCGTTTGCCCTTTGCCCATCCTTGCCCCCGCGTTCTTTTGAAGAAATGCCTGCTCAACGCAACAAAAACATGCTCACTACCGTGGATGGAAGCCCATACATGAACACAGCAACCAGTACCGCCTACGACTACAAGGTGGTCCGCCAATTCGCCGTTATGACGGTGGTGTGGGGAATCGTCGGGATGGGGCTCGGCGTTTTCATCGCAGCACAGTTGGCTTGGCCGTTCCTCAACTTCGATCTGCCCTGGACCAGCTTTGGCCGCTTGCGACCCTTACATACCAACGCGGTAATTTTCGCCTTCGGCGGCTGCGCATTGTTCGCAACATCCTATTATTCCGTCCAGCGCACCTGCCAGACCACACTGTTCGCGCCCAAGCTGGCCGCGTTCACGTTCTGGGGCTGGCAACTGGTCATCCTGCTCGCGGCGATTTCCCTTCCGCTGGGCTTCACCAGCTCCAAGGAATACGCCGAGCTGGAATGGCCGATCGACATCCTCATCACCATCGTCTGGGTGGCCTACGCAATCGTGTTCTTCGGCACACTGGCCACGCGCAAGAACAAGCATATCTATGTGGGTAACTGGTTCTTCGGCGCGTTCATCCTGACGGTGGCGATCCTGCATATCGTCAACAACCTGGAAATCCCGGTCACTGCGACGAAATCCTACTCGCTGTATGCCGGTGCGACCGATGCGATGGTGCAATGGTGGTATGGCCACAATGCCGTGGGCTTCTTCCTCACAGCCGGCTTCCTCGGGATCATGTACTACTTCGTTCCGAAACAGGCCGAGCGCCCCGTGTATTCGTATCGCCTGTCGATCGTTCACTTCTGGGCGCTGATCACCGTTTACATCTGGGCCGGCCCGCACCACCTGCACTACACCGCACTGCCGGACTGGGCGCAAAGCCTGGGCATGGTGATGTCGCTGATCCTGCTCGCACCGAGCTGGGGTGGCATGATCAACGGCATGATGACCCTGTCGGGCGCCTGGCATAAGCTGCGCAGCGATCCGATCCTGCGCTTCCTGGTCGTCTCCCTGGCGTTCTACGGCATGTCGACGTTCGAAGGCCCGATGATGGCGA
Source organism: Stutzerimonas stutzeri (assembly GCF_009789555.1). Lineage (NCBI taxonomy): Bacteria > Pseudomonadati > Pseudomonadota > Gammaproteobacteria > Pseudomonadales > Pseudomonadaceae > Stutzerimonas > Stutzerimonas stutzeri. The sequence continues at coordinate 2,637,477 of NZ_CP046902.1, read as the reverse complement.
TCAAGACGGTCAACGCGCTGTCGCACTACACCGACTGGACCATCGGCCATGTTCACGCCGGGGCGCTCGGCTGGGTCGCGATGGTTTCCATTGGTGCCCTGTACCACCTGATTCCGAAGGTCTTCGGTCGCGAGCAGATGTACAGCATCGGCCTGATCAACACCCACTTCTGGCTGGCCACCATCGGCACCGTGCTCTACATCGCCTCGATGTGGGTCAACGGGATCGCGCAGGGCCTGATGTGGCGTGCGATCAACGAAGACGGCACCCTTACCTACTCCTTTGCAGAAGCGCTTGAAGCGAGCCATCCGGGCTTCGTGGTCCGCATGATCGGCGGCGCAATCTTCTTCGCCGGCATGCTGCTGATGGCTTACAACACCTGGCGCACCGTAAGTGCCTCCAAGCCAGCCGAAAACGCAGCCGTCGCGCAGATCGCCTGAGGAGCCAACTGATGAAGAAGCACGAAATACTCGAAAAGAACGTTGGCCTGCTGGCCCTGTTCATGATCCTCGCGGTGAGCATCGGTGGTCTGACTCAGATCGTGCCGCTGTTCTTCCAGGACGTCGTCAACGAGCCGGTCGAAGGCATGAAGCCCTACACCGCGCTCCAGCTGGAAGGTCGTGACCTGTATATCCGCGAAGGCTGCGTTGGCTGCCACTCGCAGATGATCCGACCGTTCCGTGCCGAGACCGAGCGCTACGGCCATTACTCGGTCGCTGGCGAAAGCGTCTACGACCATCCGTTCCTGTGGGGCTCCAAGCGCACCGGGCCGGACCTGGCCCGTGTCGGTGGTCGCTACTCCGACGACTGGCACCGCGCCCATCTCTACAACCCGCGCAACGTCGTGCCCGAATCGAAGATGCCTTCTTACCCCTGGCTGGTAGAAGACACCCTGGATGGCAAGGACACCGCCAAGAAAATGAAAGCGCTGCGCGCCGTTGGCGTGCCCTACAGCGATGAAGACATCGCCCGAGCCGGAGCCGCCGTCAAGGGCAAGACCGAGATGGACGCCATGGTGGCTTACCTGCAGGTACTCGGCACTGCCCTTCAGAACAAGCGCTGACATCGGCGCCGCTATCGAAAACGACGCGCTGCAAGGGGCAGCCGTCAGGGATCCAACATCGCGGGCAGTTCGAGCGTTCGGGCTGTCCAGGAGTAACAGATGAACGCTTTCTGGAGTGGATACATCGCCCTGCTTACGCTGGGCACCATTGTCGCTCTGTTCTGGCTGATCTTCGCCTTCCGCAAGGGTGAATCTGCAGGCACGACCGACAAGACCATGGGGCATTCCTTTGACGGTATCGAGGAATACGACAACCCGCTGCCCAAGTGGTGGTTCATGCTCTTCATCGGCACCCTGGTGTTCAGCATCGTCTATCTGCTGCTCTACCCAGGCCTGGGTAACTGGAAGGGTGTACTACCGGGCTACGAAGGTGGCTGGACGCAGGACAAGCAATGGCAGCAGGAGATCGACCAAGCCGATGCGAAGTTCGGCCCGATCTTCGCCAAGTACTCGGCCATGAGTGTTACGCAGGTTGCTCAGGATCCCAGAGCCCTGAAGATCGGCGGCCGTCTCTTCGCCAACTACTGCTCGGTTTGTCACGGCTCGGATGCCAAAGGCTCGAACGGTTTCCCGAACCTGGCTGACAGTGAGTGGCGCTGGGGCGGCGATCCCGAGACGATCAAGGCGAGCATCCTGCACGGCCGCGTCGCGACCATGCCCGCCTGGGGCGCCGTCATCGGTGAAGATGGCGTGAAGAACGTTGCAGCGTATGTACGCAGCGAACTCGCTGGCCTTGCCCTGCCGGACGGCACCGAGGCAGATCTCGTCGCCGGTAGCCAGGTGTATACCCAGACTTGCTCGGTCTGCCACGGTGCGAATGGTGAAGGCATGGCGGTACTGGGTTCGCCAAACCTGACCAATTCTGCGGGCTGGATATACGGCTCGACGCTGCCTCAGTTGCAACAGACCATTCGTCACGGACGTAACGGTCAGATGCCGGCGCAGGAACAGTATCTGGGCAATGACAAGGTTCACCTGCTGGCAGCTTACGTATACAGTCTGTCTCAACAGGCAGAACACCTGGCCAAGCAGTAATCCCCCTGACAGGGCGGCGACCGTGCCGCCCTGTTCCAGCTCAGCCCCAGCATCGAAAGCCGCACTGCGACGCTCTGTCGCACACCGTCCACCCCCTCCTCTATTTGCCCGCCGACCGGCAGCTCCTATAGTTCATCCCCACTCGCCAGACTCCGCAGAACTACAAGGCGAGGCCCTCGACTCTGCACATCGGCATGATGTGAAAAACGACCCTGCGAAGCGCATGGAATACGCTTGGAATCAGGGTCCGAACGGCACGAGATGGCCTGGGCGTTGATTGCATTGCCCCCCTCCTTTCTCCATACTTGCCGCCGTTTTTGCCCCTTGATATGCCTTTAGCGTGGAAGCCTTGCATGAGCACAGCAATAAGTGAGACTGCATATAACTATAAGGTGGTTCGCCAATTCGCCATCATGACGGTGGTGTGGGGAATTATCGGAATGGGTCTGGGTGTGTTTATCGCCGCACAGTTGGTGTGGCCTGAACTCAACTTCGATCTGCCCTGGACCAGCTTCGGCCGTTTGCGTCCTCTGCACACCAACGCGGTGATCTTCGCCTTCGGTGGTTGTGCATTGATGGCCACGTCATTCTATGTCGTGCAGCGGACCTCGCAGGCCCGTCTGTTCTCTGACGGCCTCGCGTCCTTCACCTTCTGGGGCTGGCAGGCGGTTATCGTTCTGGCCGTGATCACCCTGCCGCAGGGCTTCACCAGCTCCAAGGAATACGCCGAGCTGGAATGGCCGATCGACATCCTGCTAGGGGTCGTCTGGATCTGCTATGCGGTGGTGTTCTTCGGCACCATCCTCAAGCGCAAGGTCGGCCACATCTATGTGGGCAACTGGTTCTTCGGTGCCTTTATCCTGGTGACGGCGATGCTGCACATCGTCAACAACCTGGAAGTACCGGTGACCTGGTTCAAGTCCTATTCCATCTACTCTGGCGCTACCGATGCCATGGTCCAGTGGTGGTACGGTCACAACGCGGTAGGTTTCTTCCTGACCACCGGGTTCCTCGGAATGATGTATTACTTCGTTCCCAAGCAAGCGGGCCGCCCGGTCTACTCCTATCGCTTGTCCATCGTGCACTTCTGGGCGCTGATCACCCTGTATATCTGGGCTGGCCCGCACCACCTGCACTACACCGCGCTGCCTGAATGGGCGCAAAGCCTGGGCATGGTGATGTCGATCATCCTGCTGGCACCGAGCTGGGGCGGCATGATCAACGGCATGATGACCCTGTCGGGCGCCTGGCATAAGCTGCGCACCGATCCGATCCTGCGTTTCCTGGTCGTCTCGCTGGCGTTCTACGGCATGTCGACGTTCGAAGGCCCGATGATGGCGATCAAGACGGTCAACGCGCTGTCGCACTACACCGACTGGACCATCGGCCATGTTCACGCCGGCGCACTCGGCTGGGTCGCCATGATCACCATCGGCTCCATGTATCACCTGATTCCGAAGGTCTTCGCTCGCGAGCAGATGTACAGCATCGGCCTGATCAACGCCCACTTCTGGCTGGCGACCATCGGCACCGTGCTCTACATCGCCTCGATGTGGGTCAACGGCATCACCCAGGGCCTGATGTGGCGTGCGATCAACGAGGACGGCACCCTCACCTACTCCTTCGTCGAAGCGCTGGAGGCCAGTCACCCCGGCTTCATCGTGCGAGCGCTGGGCGGTGCGTTCTTCCTCACCGGCATGCTGCTGATGGCTTACAACACCTGGCGCACTGTGCGTGCCGCCAAGCCGGCTGAATTCGAAGCCGCTGCGCAGATCGCCTGAGGGAACCGATAAATGAAGAATCACGAAATACTCGAAAAGAACATTGGTCTGCTGACCCTGTTCATGGTCCTCGCGGTGAGCATCGGTGGTCTGACCCAGATCGTGCCGCTGTTCTTCCAGGACGTCGTCAACGAGCCGGTCGAAGGCATGAAGCCCTACACCGCGCTCCAGCTGGAAGGTCGTGACCTGTATATCCGCGAAGGCTGCGTTGGCTGCCACTCGCAGATGATCCGACCGTTCCGTGCCGAGACCGAGCGCTACGGCCATTACTCGGTCGCTGGCGAAAGCGTCTACGACCATCCGTTCCTGTGGGGCTCCAAGCGCACCGGGCCGGACCTGGCCCGTGTCGGTGGTCGCTACTCCGATGACTGGCACCGCGCCCATCTCTACAACCCGCGCAACGTCGTGCCCGAATCGAAGATGCCTTCTTACCCCTGGCTGGTCGAGCACAACCTGGACGGCAAAGACACCGCCAAGAAAATGGAAGCCTTGCGAAGCGTAGGCGTGCCTTACACCGACGAAGACATCGCCGGCGCGAAGGACGCAGTCAAGGGCAAAACCGAAATGGATGCCCTCGTCGCCTACTTGCAAGTACTTGGCACTGCACTCACCAACAAACGGTAACGCACCATGGATATCGGGACTCTTCGCGGTCTGGGCACCATTCTTGTTTTCGTCGCCTTCATCGGCATCGTGCTCTGGGCCTATAGCAGCAAGCGCAAGAAAAGCTTCGATGAAGCCGCCAATCTGCCCTTCGCAGACGAGCCCGACGCCAAGAAGCGTGACGAAGAAGCTTCCAGGAGTAAGAAATAAATGACCTCGTTTTGGAGTTGGTACATCACCCTGCTGAGCTTGGGGACCATCGCCGCATTGGTCTGGCTGTTGCTCGCCACTCGCAAGGGACAACGCCACGACAGCACCGAAGAAACCGTCGGCCACTCCTATGATGGCATCGAAGAGTACGACAACCCGCTTCCCCGCTGGTGGTTCATGCTGTTTGTCGCCACCGTGATCTTCGCCCTCGGCTACCTGGCTCTGTACCCAGGTCTGGGCAACTGGAAAGGCCTGCTGCCGGGCTACGAAGGCGGCTGGACACAGGTCAAGGAATGGCAGCGCGAGATCGACAAGGCGAACGAACAGTACGGCCCACTCTATGCGAAGTTCGCATCGATGCCGGTCGAACAGGTCGCCCAGGACCCGCAAGCCCTGAAGATGGGCGGACGCCTGTTCGCTTCCAACTGCTCCGTCTGCCACGGTTCCGACGCCAAGGGTGCCTACGGCTTCCCGAATCTGACCGATGATGATTGGCTGTGGGGCGGCGCGCCTGAAACCATCAAGACTACCATCATGGGTGGACGCCAGGCTGCCATGCCCGCGTGGCGCGATGTGATCGGCGAAGAAGGCATCCGCAATGTCGCCGGTTATGTTCGCACGCTGTCCGGCCGGGATATTCCCGAGGGCATCACCGCCGATATTGAGCAGGGTCAAAAGATCTTCGCTGCCAACTGTGTAGCGTGCCACGGCCCTGAAGGCAAAGGCACCCAGGCAATGGGCGCGCCGGATCTGACTGACAACGTATGGCTTTACGGCTCGAGTTTCGGACAGATTCAGCAAACCCTTCGCTACGGCCGGAACGGTCGCATGCCCGCCCAGGAACACATTCTTGGTAACGACAAGGTGCACCTGCTCGCAGCCTATGTGTACAGCCTCTCGCAAAAGCCGGAGAACTGAGTCCAACAGCCCAGGCGCGACCTACGGTCGCATCTGAGCTCGGCAATCGAGGCGTACCATTCGCAGCAGGTAAGCAAAAGATCCCGGTCGGCACGTATCGACCGGGACACTCACCCTCCGCCGTGGTACGCACTTGATGACTGAGCAGATCCCCGTTCGCGATGTAACCCCTCCTTCCAAGATCGATGCGTCAGGCGACCTCTACGCTGCGCGTGAAAAGATCTACACCCGAGCTTTCAGCGGCCTTTTCCGCAACCTGCGGCGCGTCGGCGGTGCAGTCCTGTTCGTGCTCTTCTTCGGCACGGTCTGGCTCAACTGGAATGGCCGCCAGGCGGTCTGGTGGGATTTGCCAGAGCGCAAGTTCCATATCTTTGGCGCGACCTTCTGGCCTCAGGACTTCATGCTCTTGTCGTGGCTGCTGATCATTTGTGCCTTCGGCCTGTTCTTCATCACTGTATTCGCCGGCCGCGTCTGGTGTGGTTATACCTGCCCTCAAAGCGTGTTTACCTGGGTCTACATGTGGGCAGAAAAGATTACCGAAGGTGATCGTAACCAACGGATGAAGCTGGACAAGGCGCCGATGAGCGCCAACAAGTTCCTCCGCAAGCTTGCCAAGCACGCCATCTGGATCGCCGTGGGCGTCCTGGTGGCCATTACGTTCGTCGGATATTTCACCCCCATCCGGCAGTTGGTTCCCGATCTCCTCAGCTTCAACGTCAATGGCTGGGCTGCGTTCTGGATCGGCTTCTTCACGCTGGCCACCTACGGTAGCGCCGGCTACCTGCGCGAGCAGGTGTGCATTTACATGTGTCCCTATGCGCGGTTCCAGAGCGTGATGTTCGACAAGGACACGCTTATCGTCTCCTACGATCCCCGACGTGGCGAGCGTCGTGGACCTCGCAAAAAGGATGCCGACTACAAAGCGATGGGCCTCGGCGACTGCATTGATTGCACCATGTGCGTCCAGGTCTGCCCAACCGGTATCGACATCCGCGACGGCCTGCAGATCGAGTGTATTGGCTGCGCGGCCTGTATCGATGCCTGTGACACCATCATGGACAAGATGAACTACCCGCGCGGACTGATCAGCTACACCACCGAACACAATCTGTCCGGTCAGAAGACCCATCTGTTGCGTCCGCGCCTGCTTGGCTATGCCGTAGCCCTGCTGGCCATGCTGAGCCTGTTCTCGTACGCGGTCTATCACCGCCCATTGGTCAAGCTGGACGTGATCAAGGACCGTGTGCTCTACCGCGAGAACGAGCGAGGCAACATCGAGAACGTCTATACCCTGAAGATCATGAACAAGGCTCAGCGCGAGCAGACCTTCGTGATCGAGGCATCCGGCCTGGACGGCCTGGCCTACGAGGGCCGCAACGAGGTTCGTGCCGACGCGGGCGAGCTGGTCACCGTTCCGGTGGAACTGTCCATTGCCCCTGAAAAGCTGCCTTCGAGTACCAATGAAGTGGTCTTCCGTATCCAATCGGTCGACGACGAATCCATCCATGACGATGCAGAGAGCCGTTTCATCGGTCCAAGCATCCGCTAAGCAAGGTCATACATGCGCTCTGAAAATGAACAAACGCGGTGGTACACCCAATTCTGGGCTTGGTTCGTCATCGGCATTCTGCTGTTCTCGGTGATTCTCGGCACCTCGCTGCTGACCATCGCTATCCGCAATTCCGACTCACTCGTCGCCGACAACTATTACGACGCCGGCAAGGGTATCAACCAGTCGCTGGAACGCGAGAAGCTCGCCGAACGCCTGCAAATGCAGGCGCAACTGTCGCTTGATGACGAGCGCGGGCTGGCCGAAGTGCAACTGAGTGGTAACAGCGCACCGCAACAAATGGTCCTCAATCTGATTTCGCCGACGCAACCCGAACGTGACCGTCGCATTGTCCTTCAGCCTCAAGGCAACGGTACCTATCAAGGCCAAATGCAGGAGCCCGTCACCGGCAGGCGTTTCGTGGAATTGCTTGGCCGTGAAGGTGACCAGGACTGGCGCCTGTTCGAGGAAAAGGAAATCGTAAGCGGGCAAGCACTCGACCTGAGCTACTGAGCAGTCGATGGCACGTCCAACTCCCTGCTACCACTGCGGGCTACCGGTTCCCGCGGGTAGTGCCTTTCACGCCCGCGTGCTCAATGAGCAGCGGGCGCTGTGTTGTCCAGGGTGCCAGGCGGTTGCGGAGGCCATCGTCCAGGGAGGCCTAGAAAGCTATTACCTGCACCGCAGCGATGCCTCGGTCAATCCCGGCAACCTGCCGGGGGCACTCGCCGACGAACTGGCCCTGTACGACCGCAAGGATGTGCAACAGCCGTTCGTGGAGCACGAAGGCGAACTGGCCCGTACGTCCCTGATGATCGAAGGCATCAGCTGTGCCGCCTGTGGCTGGCTGATCGAAAAGCACCTTCGCGGACTCGATGGGATCTCCGAAGCCAGCCTGAACCTTTCCAACCACCGGCTTCGTGTGCAATGGAACGATGCCGTCCTGCCGCTCAGCGAATTGCTCTCCGAACTTCGACGCATCGGTTACGCCGCGCACCCTTACCAGGCCGACCAGGCAGCCGAGCGTCTCGCACAGGAAAACCGTCGCAGCATGCGCCAACTGGGCGTGACGGGGCTGCTCTGGATGCAAGTGATGATGGCAACCATGGCGACCTGGCCTGAGTTCAATATTGATCTCTCGCCAGGCATGGCCAGCATTCTTCGCTGGACCGCCCTGCTGCTGACCACCCCTATCGTCTTCTACTGCTGCACTGATTTTTTCAAAGGCGCGCTGCGCGACTTGCGTACCCGCCACTTGTCCATGGACGTTTCGGTTTCCCTGGCGATCGGAGGCGCTTATATCGCCGGCATCTGGTCGACCGTGACCGGCCAGGGCGAGCTGTACTTCGACGCCGTCGGCATGTTCGCATTGTTTCTGCTGGCGGGACGATTCCTCGAACGCCGTGCGCGCGAACGCACCGCGGCGGCGACCGCGCAACTGGTCAATCTGCTACCGGCATCCTGCCTGAAGCTGTCGTCGGATGGCCAAACGGCGCGCATTCTGCTCAGCGAGCTGCAACTCGGCGACAGGATCCTGGTGCAACCCGGCGCACTGATTCCGGCCGATGGCCGAATCGTCAGTGGCCAATCGAGCATCGATGAATCGGTCCTTACCGGCGAATATCTACCGCAGGCACGCGATATTGGCGATGCCGTTACGGCCGGCACCCTTAATGTCGAAGGCGTTCTGACGGTCGAAGTCCAGGCGCTGGGTGACAACACTCGTCTGTCCGCCATCGTAGGCCTGCTGGAACGCGCCCAGTCGGACAAACCGCGCCTGGCAGAGCTGGCCGACAGGGTCGCGCAATGGTTCCTGCTGATCGTGCTGGTAACCGCTGCGGTGGTTGGCATGGTCTGGTGGCAGATAGACCCGCAACGTGCGTTCTGGATCGTCCTGGCCTTGTTGGTGGCGACCTGCCCTTGTGCCTTGTCGCTCGCCACCCCGACCGCCCTGACGACAGCCACCGGAACGCTGCATCGGCTCGGACTGTTACTCACCCGAGGACACGTGCTGGAGGGGCTCAATCACATCGACACGGTGGTTTTCGACAAGACAGGCACCCTGACCGAAGGGCGCCTGACCCTGAGCGAAGTTCGTCCCTTGGCCGAGCTGGATGCCGATACCTGCCTGTCCCTGGCCGCCGCGCTGGAAAACCGCTCCGAACACCCGATTGCCAAGGCCTTCGGCCAGGCACCGCAAGCGGCCGACGCTGTGAACAGCGTTCCGGGTCATGGTCTGCAGGGCTCGGTCGCCGGACGCACGCTACGTATCGGGCAGCCCGACTTCGTCGCCGCCGGCTATGGGGGCGATGCCCCCGCCACACCGGGCGATCATGGTCAATGGCTGTTGCTGGGCGATACCCACGGGCCCCTTGCGTGGCTGGTGCTCGATGACCGCCTCCGCGATGACGCGCCCGCCCTGCTGCTCGCCTGCAAGCGCCGTGGTTGGAAGACGCTGCTGCTGTCAGGGGACAGCTCACCCGTGGTGGCCGAAATCGCTGCACAGCTCGGCATCGACGAGGCCCACGGCGCAATGACACCGACGGACAAGCTCGCCCACCTGCAGCGTCTGCAAACTGCAGGTCGTCGTGTGCTGATGTTGGGCGACGGCGTCAACGACGCTCCGGTACTGGCGGCCGCGGACATCAGCGTGGCCATGGGCTCGGCGACCGACCTGGCGAAAACCAGCGCCGATGCCGTCTTGCTCAGCAACCGTCTCGATAGTCTCGTGCTGGCATTCACCGTAGCGCGCCGCAGCCGTCGAATCATCATCGAGAACCTTGCCTGGGCCAGTCTTTACAACGGGCTGATCCTCCCCTTCGCCGCGGTCGGCTGGGTCACTCCGCTATGGGCCGCCCTGGGCATGTCGGCAAGCTCGCTGATCGTGGTGCTGAATGCCTTGCGCCTGACGCGCCTGCCGGACCGACCGGCGAACCGTCAACCCACGCTACCTGGCGTAGGATGATCGTTCACGCCCGCTCAGCTTTGCCCGCCGCACCGCCCTGGAGGCTCTTATGGCCGCACTCTACATTCTGATCCCTGTTGCCGTGGTTCTCGTCGCACTGGCCATCTGGGTATTTTTCTGGGCAGTCGACAGCGGCCAGTACGACGACCTCGACGGCCCCGCCCACAGCATTCTGTTCGACGAAGAAGACCCCAAGCATCGCGCCGGCATCGAGCAGGCGGACGCCGCGCGGGATGAGGGGAACTCCGACCGTGGTTGAGTTATTCCCTCTTCTGGTGTCGGCGCTGGTCCTCGGCCTGCTTGGAGGTGGGCATTGTCTGGGCATGTGCGGTGGCCTGATGGGCGCGCTGACCATGGCGATCCCGCCCGAGCAACGCGGCAGGCGCCTGCGTCTGCTGGCGGCCTACAATCTGGGCCGGGTACTCAGTTACGCCAGCGCAGGACTGCTCATCGGCATTGCCGGGTGGGCCGTGGCCAACAGCCCAGCCGCCATGGCGCTGAGAGTGGCAGCCGCACTCCTTCTGATCAGCATGGGCCTTTATCTGGCCGGCTGGTGGAGCGGCCTGACACGTGTCGAAGCAGTAGGACGAGGGCTGTGGCGCCATATCCAACCGTTCGCCCGTCGACTGATGCCGGTGAAAAGCGTGCCAAGAGCCCTGCTGCTCGGCGCGCTGTGGGGTTGGCTGCCGTGCGGCCTGGTCTACAGCACCCTGCTCTGGGCAGCAAGCCAGGGCGATGCGCTTGACAGTGCTTTGCTGATGTTGGCGTTCGGGATCGGCACATGGCCCGTGCTGCTGGCGACCGGCCTGGCCGCCGAACGCGTCACCGCTCTTTTACGCAAACGCGGCGTTCGGATGCTGGGCGGAGCCATGGTGATACTGTTCGGCATCTGGACCTTACCGGGCCCTCATCAGCACTGGCTGATGGGCCATGGTGCCAGCGCCCCGCAACAGCAGGCGCCGGCACACCATCACCCCTGAAGAAACCGCCGACAGGTGCTCGGGATCCGTCCCGTAGCCGACCTGCGCGCCTGTCGTTCCGTCAGGGTTCCTTGGGCAGTTGCCGCTTGTGTGCAGTCTTGTCGTACGTCTGGACGATGATGGTCGCTGCCTCCTCGGACACCGGGCGCCCTTGCAGAAACGCATCGATATCCTGATAGGTCACGCCATGGGCATCTTCGTCCGGCTTGCCGGGAGAAAGCTCCTCGAGATCAGCGGTCGGCACCTTCTTGACCAACTGTTCGGGTGCCCCTAACGCGGCGGCGAGTTCGCGAACCTGATGCTTGACCAGGCCAGCCAAGGGGGTGAGGTCGCAGGCGCCATCACCGAACTTGGTGAAGAACCCCATGACGGCCTCGGCTGCGTGATCGGTGCCGATGACCAGCCCGTGGCGCGCGTTGGCGATGGTGTACTGGGCCACCATGCGCATACGCGCCTTGGTGTTACCAAGCACGAAGTCGCGCTTCTCAGGGGGCAGCGCGTCGAGCGCCTCGGTGGCGCGGGACAAGCCCTGGACGGCCGCCCCGATATTGACCGTATGGCATTCGTCCGGCTTGATCGAGTCGACCGCCAGCTGCGCCTCGTCTTCGTCATGCTGAACCTGATAAGGCAGCCGGACAGCGATGAAGCGGTAATCGTCGCCCTCCCCTGCAGCACGCATGCCTTCGACCGCACGCTGTGCGAGCAAGCCGGCGGTGGTCGAATCGACACCGCCGCTGATCCCGAGGACCAACGTTTTCATGCCAGATTCGCGCAGGCATGACTGGAGGAAGGCGACACGCCGATCTATCTCGGCCTGTACCGCTGCCGGGCCATCGAACGGCGGGCAGACATTGAGGGCGGCAGCGATCTCTTGCTGGCGGCTGTGCATGAATTTCTCCTGTGCGGATGAGCGAATGGGTTCGCAAGGCCCGTTTGGTTAATCCGACCATAATTCAGCGAATAAATCTCTCACTACGTATCGCCGGTGTCTGCGCGGACTGCGGGGTCCGGGCTCGCTTGATACAGGTCAAGTTTACGCAGCTGCGCCCAACCTAGAATCCCGTCACCGCCGTCAACCCGAGAACGTAAGATGCTCGACGCCATTCGCTGGGATGCCGATCTGATCCATCGTTACGATCAGGCTGGGCCGCGCTATACATCCTATCCGACTCCCTTTCAGTTCAGTGGCAAGCTGGGCTCCTTCGAACTGCTGCACGGCCTGCGCCGAAGTCGGCACGCCGGCCGACCGCTTTCGCTGTACCTCCATCTGCCGTTCTGCTCGAGCGTCTGTTATCACTGCCGCTGCAACAAGGTCATCACCGAGGATCGCAACCGGGCGTCGTCCTACCTGCAGCGGCTCGAAAAGGAAATCGAGATGATCGCTCGCCACCTCGGCCCAGACCAGGTGGTCGAACAGGTGCATCTCGGCGGCGGCACGCCGACCTATTTCAGCCACGGCGAGTTGCGACGGCTCATGGCGCATCTTCGTAAACATTTCAACCTGCTGGAAGACGATCATGCCGACTTCGGCATCGAGATAGATCCGCGAGAAGCGGATTGGCCGACGATGGGAATGCTGCGCGAGCTTGGCTTCAATCGCGCCGTCATCGGCCTGCCCGACATCGATTCGCACGTGCAGAAGGCAATCAACCGAACCCAGACGTTCGAGCAAACCCAGACGATCATCGAAGCGGCGCGCACCCTGCAGTACCGCTCGACCCACCTCGACATCGTCTATGGACTGCCGCTCCAGACGCCCGAACGATTCGCGCGAACGGTAGACGCCGTCATCGCGTTACAGCCGGACCGTGTCTCCGTTTCCTACTATGCGCATATCCCTGAACGGTATATGGCGCAACGTCGAATCGATGCCGCCGACCTTCCGGCCTCAAGCGAAAGACTTGCGATGCTGCGGCACAGCGTCGAACAACTGACCCGTTCCGGCTACCGCTATATCGGCATGGATCATTTCGCGCTGCCAGACGACGAACTGGCGATGGCCCAGGAGGACGGCAGGCTGCAGCGCAACTTTCATGGCTATACCACCCATGGCCACTGTGACCTGATCGGCCTGGGCGTTTCGGCGATCAGCCAGATCGGCGACCTGTACTGCCAGAACAACAGCGATATCACCCTGTACCAGCAGTCGCTGGACCAGGGTCAACTCCCGACGGTACGCGGGCTGCGATGCAACGAGGACGACAAGATCAGGCGCCAGGTCATCCAGGCACTGATGTGCGACTTCGAGTTGCGGTTCGAGGACATCGAACGAGACTACGGGATCTGTTTCAAGACTTACTTCGAGAAAGCCTGGCCCGCCCTCGAACAGATGGCCACTGATGGGCTGATCCAGCTCGAGGATGACACCCTCGTGATTCTACCGGCCGGACGCCTGCTGGCTCACTCGGTGTGCATGCCGTTCGACCACTACCTGCCCGCGCACCCCGCTCCGCGATTGTCCAGGGCTATCTAATAAGGTCACCGGCTTAAGGACGCGCCGCGATCGTCGTCGAATTTGGCTTAACACGCCTGCCTGAGTTAATCTTACATGCCCCGTAAGGTTTTTCAGGAACCGCCAATGTCCGAGTCGATCAAGGTCCGCAAACTGCCGCAAGCTCATTGCAAGGATTGCAGCCTTTCCGGCCTGTGCCTGCCACTTTCGCTGAACATGCAGGACATGGAAGCGCTGGATGACATCGTCAAGCGCGGACGCCCGTTGAAAAAGGGCGAGATGCTTTTTCGCCAGGGCGATGCGTTCGCTTCCGTATTCGCGATCCGTTCGGGCGCCCTGAGGACCTTCAGCGTCACGGATGCTGGCGAAGAGCAGATCACGGGCTTCCACCTTCCCAGTGAACTGGTCGGGCTTTCAGGGATGGACACTGAAACCTACCCGGTCTCGGCGCAAGCGCTGGAAACGACCTCAGTGTGCGAAATCCCATTCGATCGCCTCGATGAGCTCAGCGTGCTGCTGCCACAACTGCGCCGTCAGCTGATGCGAATCATGAGCCGCGAAATTCGCGACGATCAGCAGATGATGATGCTGCTGTCGAAAAAGACCGCCGATGAACGGATCGCAACCTTTCTGATCAATCTGTCGGCCCGTTTCAGCGCGCGTGGATTCTCTGCCAACCAGTTCCGTCTGCCCATGTCGCGCAATGAAATCGGCAGTTACCTGGGCCTGGCCGTCGAAACCGTCTCACGGGTCTTCACCCGTTGCCAGGCGAGCGGCCTGCTCGAGGCTGAAGGCAAGGAAGTTCGCATTCTAGACTCCGGTCGGCTATGTGCCCTCGCGGGCGGGAATATGGACGCATAGTGGAGCCGGTATGATTTTCGACGAGTTCTCGATAAAGACGCTGATTCGTCCTGTCCCGGATTTCCCGAAGCCAGGCGTGATATTCCGCGATATCACCCCGCTGCTGCAGTCGCCAAAAGCCCTTCGGATGGTGGCCGATAGCCTGATTCAACGTTATGTCGAAAGCGATTTCAGCCATGTTGGCGCGCTAGACGCACGTGGGTTCATCATCGGCTCGATCATCGCCTACGAACTGAATCGTCCCCTGATCCTGTTCCGCAAGAAAGGCAAGCTCCCAGCTGACGTGCTGGCTGCGTCCTACCACACCGAATACGGCGAAGCTCACCTCGAAGTGCATGCAGACAGTCTCTGCGAGGGTGATTCGGTATTGCTGCTGGACGACCTGATCGCCTCGGGCGGCACGCTGGTTGCCGCTGCGCAACTGGTTCGCCGAATGGGCGCGCAGATACATGAGGCTGCCGCGATCATCGACCTGCCCGAGCTGGGTGGTTCGCGCAAGCTGCAGGACATGGGCATTCCAACGTTCACGCTGACTGCATTCGAACTGAACGAGCGCTGATCGTGCTCCGCAAGACGATGAGCATCATCCGTTGCGCCGCATTGCTGGCGTTGTGCTCGCCATCGTTTGCGCTCGACCGCAACGCCCTGCTCGACGAGGCCAATGTATGGCTGTTGCCACGCGAGCGCCCATTGCCGAGCGTGGAACTGGTCGACGAGCACGGCCAGACCGCCACGACCGACTCCCTACGCGGCCGCTGGCACCTGCTGTTCTTCGGATTCACCGCCTGCCCTGACATCTGCCCCACGACCCTGAGCGACATGCGGCGACTGTTTGGCCAACTGCCTCCCACGGTCCGCGAGCGACTCCAACTGACATTGGTGAGCGCTGACCCTGCGCGCGACACACCCGAGGCGCTGCGCACCTATCTCGGTTACTACCGGGCGGGATTCAAAGGGCTGACGGGCGACATGGCGCAGTTGCAGAAACTGTCCAGGGCGTTGGGCCTGCCTTTCGTTCCGGCAGACAAAACCAGTGGCGAATACAGTGTCAGTCACAGCGCGAATATTGCCATCGTCGGGCCCGATGGCAGCCTGCGCGGCCATATCCGAGCCCCATTCGAACTGGATGGGCTGCGCCAGGCGCTACCGCAGATCATCGAGGCGGAGTAACACCTCAGGATCGACGGATCAGTGGCAGTCCAGGGTGTCGGCCAGCACATAGGCCTGAAAGGCGACTTCATCGATCCAGTGCTGTGTTATATCGGCCAGTGCCTGTTGCCCGTGCTTGCTTGCGATCAGATGCTCTATCCGCTGTTGCAGCGCCGCGTCAGACGCGTCGACTCGCAGGGGCGAGACCGCCTCGTCGGGCAGGGTCAGCAGCCGGTTGTAGCGCCGCCACTCGGGCAACACAGCGATCTGCTCCAGCAACAGGCGATCATCCACCACGGCGCGGCACTCACCGAGCTTCAGCCCGATCAGTGCTTGCGCTGCGCTGGGATAGACGCGAGCAATACCGCCGAAGCGGGACGCAACCACCTCGGCATGAGGGCTACCCGCCGTGACGCAAAACGGCTCGCCATCGAGGTCTGCCCACTGCCCAGGCCCCGCCTCGGCAGCTGCCAGCGCCGCGATCTCGCTTGAAAAGTAGACCGTCCCGGCGGCGACCGCACCGATTCGCAGATCGGGATGGACCGCGGTTTCGACCAGCGCGATCTCATTGCCCAGTTGCTCACCCAATGCGGCCAGCCAGGCCGCTTCGAATCCTTCTTGGAGCGGTTCCGCCTGCGCCGCCCTGAGCGGCCGATAATCGCCAGCCGGCACAGCCTGCAAGGGCGCCGCGGACGCCCAGACCGGCGCCATCAGGATTACTATCAGCCGCAGCAGGCATGACGTCACGGCGCACCTCTCATACGTACTGGTAGCGCAGCATCCGTTGCTTGAATTTTTCCAGTACGACCTGATCGATCAGCGTCGCGAGAATGGCAATGACCAGAATGTTCATCATTACCCCGGCCATGTCGGCTATCTCGCCGGAATACGCGAGCGAACGCCCAAGCCCCTGGCCAAAGCCGATCAGCATCTCTGCCGAGATCAGCGCCCGCCAGGCGTTACCGAAGGCCAGCTGTGCCCCGGTGATGAGTTCCGGCATGACCGCCGGCAGGTAGACCCGCCGCAACAATTGCCAACGCGAGGCACCCATCACCCGTGCCGCGGCCACGTGGACCGGTTGCACGCTTTCGGTAGCGTTCATGACCGACAACGCCATCGGAAAGAAGGCCGCCAGTGCGACGACCACGATGATCGGAAGGTTGCCGAAGCCCATCACGATCAGGAACAGCGGCACCCAGGCGATCGACGGAATCGACTGGAGAATCACGATGGCCGAGCGCAGGATTTCGCGGAAGAAGAACAGCACACCACCCAGCAGGCCAAAACCGATACCGAACAGCAATGCAAAGCTATAGCCGCTGCCGAGCCGGCTCATGCTGCCGTATAGCCCATCGCGGAACGCAGGCTCCTGGACCGTGGTGAACAAGCGCTCGAAAACGACCGGAATACCAGGCATCAGAAATGCCGGCAGACTCCATGCTGCGATCTGCCATATCAAAAGAATGAACAGAATCGCCAGGATCACGGCGAGATATTTTTTCGGACCGGTCAGACGACGTCCCTGGCTCATCAGTGCCCTACCTCCGTCTTGATCCCCAACAAACGTAGAATTTCCCGCCGCTCGGCAGCGAACTCGGAAAGATCGTGGCTCTTCTCGCAGTGGGTAAAGTTGAAGGTCTTCAGCACCCGCGCTGGGCGTGCACTGAACACCAATACGTGGTCAGCCAGGTACAGCGCCTCGTCTACGTCATGGGTGACCAACAGCACGGTGGGTTGATGCTCGTCGATCAGCTCGCGCAGCACATCCTGCAAGGCCATCCGTGTCAGCGCGTCGAGCGCACCGAAGGGCTCATCGAGCAACAGCACTTCAGGCTTGGCGATGAACGCACGCGCCAGCGCGGTACGCTGGCGCATGCCGCCGGATACCTGATGCGGGTAGTAGTGCTCGAAACCATCCAGGCTCACGCGCGTGAGCCAGGCTTTCGCCTGATCGAAGGCGTCAGCCTTGGCGACGCCTTGCAGTTCCAGCGCCATGGCTACGTTCGCCTGCAGCGAAAGCCAGGGATACAGGGCGTGCTCCTGAAAAACCAGCGTGCGCCGAGGACTCGGGCCAGGAATCTTCTTGCCATCGGCGAGCACGCGCCCGGCAGTCGGATTCTCCAATCCTGCCACAAGGTGCAACAGTGTCGATTTGCCACAACCGGAAGGCCCGACAAGGGCGACCAACTCACCTTGGGCGAATTCGCCATTGAAGCCTTTGATGACTTCCAGCTGCCCGAAATGCTTGTCTACTTCTTCAAACCTGAGTTGCATCGCGTTGAAGACCTCGAAAACTGCCCAATCAGACGGGCGTAATGACACTGCCCGGCGCTGGGGCCGGGCAGTGTGTGAAACGACCTGCTGGCGACCTAGAGTTCGCGGGCCTGTTGCCAGGACAAGTCCAGGATGGCGCTGGTATCGAACGGCTTGCCGTCGCGTGTCTTGAGCGACCCGAGGTCCTGAAGGATATCTGCCAGTTCCTGGATGCGCGCCAGATCGTCGCTGCCCAGCTTGGCGGTGAAGGTCTGGGTCGCGATGGCTTCTTCAATGACGACTTCGCGAGGCAGGTCGCCCCGGTTGAGCGTCTTCAGCGTTGGCTCGGCAATGAAGTAGTCAGCGATAAGCTTCGCCGCTTCGGCTGGCTGGTTTTCCAGCAGTTCGATGGCCTCGCGCTGTGCGTCCAGCGACTTCCAGACGTCATCCTTGCGCTTTTCCAGGGTTTCGCCGGATGTGATCACGACCATGCACGGGAATGGCCATACTTCGCCGATTTCGTAAATCTGTTCGACCGGCGCCACGAGCTGGGCAATGCGATCGTAGGGCTCGAAGAGAAATGCTGCATCGGCGCGGCCGGACACGAGGGACTGCACCGCGACTGCCGGGCTGGTGCCCATGATGTTGACATCGCTCGGCGCCAGGTTGGCGGCCTTCAGCGTAACGCCGCGCAGGACCGCGTCCGCCGTGCTGCCCTCTTTCTGCGAGGCAAGGATCTTGCCTTTCAGGTCGGCGATGTTCTCGATGCCGGTCCCTTCCCGCGCCACGATAGAGTGGTAGCCCTGCTGGGCACCGCCGACGACCTTGAGGTCTGCGCCTTTGGAGGCCCAGGCAACGGCGTTAGTAAAACCGAGAACGCCGGTATCCAACTGGCCGCCGATAATCGCCTTGATAAGATCGGTGCCCGAACTGAACTCGACCAGTTCTACGTCGAGCCCGTGTTTCTTGTACAACTCGCCTTCGTAGGCAACCATGGCCTGGGCATCATCCATCACACGGATGTAGCCGACCTTGAATTTTTCCTGCGCTTGCGCGACCGCGCCAAGCAGCAACAGAGCGGGAACCAGCCAGTATTTCGCCTTCATCAGAGACCTCGAGTTCGTCGGCAGCGTTACGCCACATATAACCAAATGAAAGCAATATAGATCATTTGGTTATTAGCCATTTCTGGCTTAGAACTTTACACGAACTCTGCCCGCATCGGCACTACTTGACAGCCATAAGCCACTAACCAGAAGTTATAAATCCCTAAAGCGTAATCGTCTTTCGGCCGGCGAACGCGTGAGCAAGGGTTCCGCCGTCGACCAGATCAAGCTCGCCCCCCAGCGGGACGCCATGCGCAATACGGCTGAGCGTCAGCCCCTTTGGAATCAGTAATTGCGCGATGTAATGGGCGGTAGCCTCGCCTTCCACCGTTGGGTTCGTCGCCAGTATGGCCTCGCTGAACTGGCCCTCAGCAACTCGCACCAGCAGCTCGGGAATGCCGATGGCCTCCGGCCCCAGCCCATCGAGCGGAGACAGATGCCCCTTGAGCACGAAGTAGCGACCGCGAAAGCCGGTCTGCTCGACGGCGAATACATCCACCGGGCTTTGCACGATACACAGCAGTGAATCGTCCCGCCGAGGATCGGCGCATTGGGGACAGAGCTCATCCTCGCTCAGGGTACGACACTGCCGGCAATAGCCCACCTCTTCCATTGCCCGCGTCAGTGCCTGGGCCAAACGCAGTCCGCCGCTGCGGTCACGCTCGAGCATTTGCAGCGCCATGCGCTGGGCGGTTTTCTGGCCGACCCCCGGAAGAATGCGTAGCGCATCGATGAGTTGACGAATCAGTGGACTGAAAGACATGAGGCACCGGGAGCGAGGATGAAACGAGACGGATCGGACGTTGAAGGGCGGCCGGACCAGGCTGCGTCCGGGCCGAGACAGGCGCCCGGACGCTGCGCCTGTCATGGCTCGCAGGGCTCTGCTGCCGGGGTGTCAGGACGACACCCTGCGCAGATCAGAACGGCATTTTGAAGCCCGGTGGCAACTGCATGCCATCGGTCATGCCCGCCATTTTTTCCTTGCTGTTCTGCTCGATCTTGCGCACCGCATCGTTGACCGCGGCGGCGATCAGGTCTTCGAGAATCTCCTTGTCCTCCTGCATCAGACTGTCGTCCAGGCTGACGCGTTTGACGTCGTGCCGGCCGTTCATCACGACACTTACCAGGCCGGCGCCAGATTGGCCGGTGACCTCGGCGTTGGCCAACTCCTCCTGCATCTTCTGCATTCTTTCCTGCATCTGCTGTGCCTGTTTCATCAGGCCGGCCATGCCACCTTTCATCATGGTATTTACCTCGGATCAGGGTTCGGAGTGTTCTACGGGTTCGATGGTACCGTCACGAATGACAGCCGCGAACTGTTGCATCAACTGCTGCACCACGGGATCGGCCTGGATCGATTGCTCTGCCGCCCGCTGGCGCTCACCGCGGCGTCGTGCGGCTGCCTGCGCGGGTGTTTCCTGCTGCGGTGTCTGCAACTCTATGTCCAGCTGCAATGTACGCCCGTGGTATTGATTGAGCGCATCGTTCAGGCGTCGATGCTGAGTTGCGTTGAATAGCGCGCTTTGCGCCGGGTCCAGGTGCATGAGCCAGCGATCGCCATCGACCGATACCAATGTGCAATTGGCCGCGATGCTGCCGGTCAATCCCCCCAGGCCAAGCTTCAGGTACATATCGAGCCACTCTGCGGCCAGCCCGGTTGCCGGCTCGATCGCCGGGGCTGGCTCGGCAGGCTGCGGCTCTGACGGCAGCTCATCCAGCCCATCGAGATAGGCTTCGGCCTGGGTTTCGACCTCGAAATAATCTTCATCGGTCAACGGCGGCTCGTCGTCGTCCGACTCGTTCACCTCGACCACCGCCGCCCGGTGCTCGGGCTCTTCGATCATTGCGGTCCGCTGCTCCAGCGCCTCGCTTTCCACCGCGACTGGCGGCGTGTCCGGTGGCTCGTTCCAGGGCACGTCCACAACCGGCACCACGGGCTCGGCTTTGGATTGCGGCGCCGCCGGTACCGATTCGACCTTGCCCGCGGCTGCCGATTCGGTCGCTCGAACAGGCGAGGTCACGACAGCGGCTTGCGCCGAAGACTCCGAGGGGGCGAGCGGCTCAGGTGCCGGCGCAGCCGATGTCGCCGTACCGGCCACCTGGGTTGCGCTGGAATCAGTCGTGGCCGGACTGACTCCCAGGTGCTTTAGCGGTGTTCGCGGCGCGTCGTCACTGTCGGCAGGGCGAAACGCAAGCATGCGCAACAGAACCATTTCGAAACCGCTACGCGGATCGGGCGCCAATGGCAGATCGCGTCGACCGATCAGGCCCATCTGGTAATAGAACTGAACATCTTCGGCCGGCAATGCCTGGGCCAGCGCCAGTACCCGGTCGCGATCGCCCTGGCCGTTGTCTACCGCTTCAGGCAGCGCCTGGGCCACGGCGACACGGTGCAGGACGTTGAGCATTTCGGCCAGCACACCGCCCCAGTCGGGACCCTGTTCGGCCAGATGACGAACCGCCTCCAGTAGTGCCCGGGCATTGCCTTCCAGAAGCGCCTGCAGCACACCGTAGACCTGGCCATGATCGAGGGTGCCGAGCATGCTGCGCACGTCGGCGGCGAGTACCTTGCCCTCGCCAAATGCGATGGCCTGATCGGTCAGGCTCATGGCATCACGCATGGAACCGTCAGCGGCGCGGCCCAGCAGCCAGAGGGCATCTTCTTCGAAGGGGACCTGCTCGACGCCTAGCACATGGGTCAGGTGCTCGACCACACGCTCGGGTGGCATGTTCTTCAGGGAGAACTGCAGGCAGCGCGACAGGATGGTCACCGGCAGCTTCTGCGGGTCCGTCGTGGCCAGCAGGAACTTGACGTGCGGCGGCGGCTCTTCGAGGGTCTTGAGCAGCGCGTTGAAGGAGTGTGACGACAGCATGTGCACTTCGTCGATCAGATAAACCTTGTAACGGCCACGGCTCGGTGCGTACTGCACGTTGTCCAGCAACTCGCGCGTATCTTCGACCTTGGTGCGACTCGCCGCGTCAACTTCGATCAGATCGACGAATCGGCCCTCGTCGATCTCCCGGCAGACCGAGCACTGCCCGCAGGGCGTGGAACTGATGCCGGTTTCACAGTTGAGGCACTTGGCGATGATCCGCGCGATAGTGGTCTTGCCGACCCCGCGAGTGCCGGTAAACAGATACGCATGGTGCAGGCGCTGGCTGTCCAGCGCGTTGATCAGGGCCTTGAGCACATGCGTCTGCCCGACCATTTCGCGGAACGAGCGCGGACGCCATTTACGGGCTAGTACCTGATAACTCATAACACCATCGCGGATAAAGCAGAG
The DNA here is from genome assembly GCF_009789555.1 of Stutzerimonas stutzeri. Lineage (NCBI taxonomy): Bacteria > Pseudomonadati > Pseudomonadota > Gammaproteobacteria > Pseudomonadales > Pseudomonadaceae > Stutzerimonas > Stutzerimonas stutzeri. The sequence continues at coordinate 2,615,268 of NZ_CP046902.1, read as the reverse complement.
GACGGGTAATGCTAGCGGAGCAGGCCGGAAATTGCATCCAGCCCGTCACCGCCAACGCCAATGGCATCGCGATTACCGCTACGGCCGATTCACGGCTTCAAGGTTGCGCCCAGTGCCCGCACGAGTCGCTCAAGCTGGGGCTGCGCGGAATCGAACCCGACCTGCAGTCCATCTATTTCGCGGCGTGGCGGGTATCGCTTGCGCAACCGATCGAAACCTTCACGGCGCTGCGCCTCGTCTGCATTGAGGCTGCGACGGAATGCGGCATCGTCTCTTCGCGGGTCATAGACGGCTCGACAGACCGTTGCCAGCACATCCTCTGGCCTGGCCGAGGCGCCGAAGCAAAGCCCGCGCAGTGGCGCGGCGGGCATCAGTGTGGCCAGCGATACGGTCGGCTCCAGACCGCGGCTGGCGCAGAATGCCTGGTAGATCTGCGCCGTCCCGCGTAACTTGCCGTCCAGGCTGTAGCCCGCGATATGCGGTGTCGCGATCCAGCACAATTCCGCCAGCTCGACATCGACCTGCGGCTCCCCCTCCCACACGTCGAGCACGGCCTGGATATCGGGCCGCCCGGCCAACTGTTCGCGCAACGCTGCATTGTCGACGACGGCGCCGCGCGCGGCATTGATCAGCCAGCTCCCCGGGCGCAGCCGCTCCAGGCGTGCCCTGTCCAGCAAATGGAACGTTGCATGCTCGCCCTCCAGCGTCAGAGGTGTGTGAAGGCTGATGACGTCGCACTCTGCAAGTATCTCGTCGAGGCTGACGAACTCGCCGAGCTCGCGCGCCTGCCGGGGCGGATCGCAGACCCGTACATCCCAGCCCAGGCCGCGCAGGACCTCCACCAGTCGGCCGCCCACTTCGCCGGCGCCGACCACGCCGTAACGGCGATCGCCCAGTTCGACCCCTTCACCCTCGGCCAGCGCGAGCAAGCTGCCGAGCACGTAGTCGACTACGCCACGGGCGTTGCAGCCCGGTGCACTCGCCCAACCGATACCCGCCTCCTCGAAGTAATCCAGATCCAGATGATCGGTGCCTATCGTGCAGGTACCCACGAAGCGTACAGCGCTTCCTTCGAGCAGATCGCGGTCTACCCGTGTGACCGAACGGACCAGCAGCACATCGGCCTGCTCGACCGCCGCCGTGTTGATGCTTCGGCCCGGCATACGGCGAATCTCCCCGTGCTCGGCGAAGAAGGCGTCAACCAGCGGGATGTTTTCGTCGGCAAGGATACGCATGGGTGGCCTCCGTGTGTGATCGGCCCATTCTAGACCGCGCAGCGCCGTTGTGCTGCCTTCCCGAGAGGCTTGCTAGCGGCGTAAACTAGCGCGCTTCTGTATACAATCCGGAATGTCAGAAATGTCGACTGAGTTGAAACTCAGGCGAGTGCGCGTGGAGATGCGCACTCTTTTTGCCCTCGCCCTGCCGATGATGATCGCCCAACTGGCGAACACCGCGATGGGCTTCGTCGATACGCTGATGGCCGGGCGAGTCAGCCCTCACGATCTGGCCGCGGTCGCCTTGGGTAACTCCATCTGGGTCCCGGTGTTTCTGTTGGTGACCGGGATCATCCTGGCGACGACACCCAACGTCGCTCAGCGCTTCGGTAGCGACCAACACGAACAGATCGGCCCGTTGGTACGGCAAGCACTGTGGATGGGGTTCGGCATCGGAACGCTGTTCGCGTTGCTGATGTGGAATGCCGAACCGGTCCTGCACCTCATGCAGGTCGAAACGGCCTTGATCGACCCCACCATGGCGTACCTGCGGGCGGTCGCCTGTGGGTTTCCAGCCGTGGCGCTTTACCAGGTGCTGCGTTGCTACAGCGATGGGCTCGGTCATACCCGGCCCAGCATGGTGGTGGGCATCCTGGCGCTGACGCTGAACGTTCCGCTGAACTATATCTTCATCTACGGCAAGCTGGGCCTGCCGGCCATGGGGGGCGTCGGCTGCGGCTGGTCGACGGCTCTGGTCATGGGCTTCATGCTGCTTGCCATGTTGTTCTGGGTGCGACGCGCCGAGTATTACCAGCCAAGCCGGCTGTTCGCCCGCTTCGATTGGCCGGATTGGTCGGTACTGAGCCGCCTGCTGTCGGTTGGCGTACCGATCGGCGTCGCGGTGTTTGCCGAGGCCAGTATCTTCTCGGTCATCGCCCTGCTGATCGGTGGCCTGGGTGCAACCGTTGTGGCCGGGCATCAGATCGCGCTCAACTTCACCTCATTGATCTTCATGATCCCGCTGTCGCTGGGGATGGCCATCACCATCCGCATCGGGCAGGCGCTGGGGCGCGGTGCGCCGCGAGACGCACGATTTGTCGCGGGCCTGGGCGTTGTATCGAGCCTGGTCTACGCCTGTTTCTCCGCAGGCGCCATGCTCCTGTTCGGCGAGCAGATTGCCCGTATCTACACCACCGACCCCGCCGTGATCGCGGTCGCCGCGAGCCTGTTCTTCTACGCCGCGCTGTTCCAGTTCTCCGACGTGGTGCAAGTGACCGCCGCAGGCGCCTTGCGCGGCTACCAGGACACGCGCATGACGATGATCTTCACGCTCTTCGCCTATTGGGGGCTCGGTTTGCCGGTAGGCTACCTGCTTGGCCTGACTGAGCGATTCGGCGAGCCGAGCGGTCCAGCCGGGCTCTGGCAAGGGCTCATCGCAGGGTTGAGTTGCGCCGCGATACTGCTCACCGTCCGCCTGGTTCGCAGCGCCCGCCGCGAGATACGCCGGCAGCCGAGCCCGCTCGTTTCCTAGCGCTGCCTGGCCAGCGGGCTCAGACTTCCAGCGCCAGCATCACCGCGCTCATCAGCAGAAAGCCACTGAACAGGACGCGCAGCAGCCGTTCCGGCAGTGCATGGGCCAGTTTTACCCCCAGGCTGATGCTCAACAGCCCGCCGACGGCAAGCGGCAACCCCAACGACCAGTTGACTTGCCCATGGGTCGCGTAGGTGAACAATGTAACGGCAGTGCTGGGCGCCGCCAGAGAAAGCGAAAGCCCCTGCGCCACGACCTGGGAAGTTCCGAAGACGGCGGTCAGCACGGGCGTCGCGAGTACCGCACCGCCGACGCCGAACAACCCGCCCAACGCCCCTGCACCGGCGCCCAGCGCTGCAAGCCAGGGCCAGGGGTGACGCAGCTCGGTGCCGCCAGCCTGTGGTCGAAAGAACGCACGCGAGAGCGTATAGACCGCCAGGGCGACGAGAAAACCCACGAACGCGATGCGCATGCGCCCGGCATCCAGCGAAACCGCAATGGCGGCGCCTGCGATGGCAAAGCAGAAACTGGCGATACCCAATGCCGCCGCGTGACGGGGGTCGATACGATTGCGCTGGTGGTAGCGCCAGATCGCCAGCAATACGTTGGGCACCACCATCACCAACGCCGTGCCCTGGGCGACCTGCTGATCCAGACCGAACAACACGCCCACTACCGGAATCGCGATCAGGCCACCGCCGATGCCAAACAGACCGCCCAGCGTTCCCAGCGCCAGACCCAACACGACGTTCAGCCCGAATTCGACGAGTCCCATGAACCGCTCCGGATAAAAACGAACATGCTACCCAGGCCCTTATAGCGGGTATATGCATAAGCGCGCACAATGGCTTTGCATATTACGCATAGAGGCTGATGACATGGACACCCAGGCCCTGGCCGACCAATTCAGGCTGTTTCTCGACGTGCTGGACACCGGCAGTTTCTCCGCCGCGGCTCGCCTCCACGCGCTGACGCCCTCCTCCGTCGCGAGGCGCATCGACTCGCTGGAACGTTCGCTCGATTGTCAGCTGGTCAGCCGCAGCACCCATGCAATCAAGCCCACCACGGCCGGCCAGGTCTTTTCCGAACACGCCCGGCGCATCGTCCAGGAACTGCATCTGGCGCGGGCGGAAATGACCTCATTGCAAAGTGCCCCGGAAGGCCGTATTCGAATCGACGCGCCGGCGCCCTTCGGACGTCGTCACCTGGCACCCGCGCTTGCCGACTTCCTGCAGGCCTATCCAGGCGTCGACATCCAGCTGCGCCTGATAGACAGCTTCGTCGACCTGCAGGGCGAGCATCTGGGCGAGGTCGATCTGGTGCTGCGCATCGGGCCATTGGCTGACACGCGCCTGGTCGCCACTGCGCTGGCACCGATGATGCGCATCGTCTGTGCCAGCCCGGCGTATCTCCAGCAACGGGGCAGGCCGCGTACCGTCGAGGAACTGCCGGAGCATGACGGGCTGGACTGGGATGCGCTCGCGCCGCCCCACGCCTGGCGATTCGAACACGCCGGGAAACGACAGTTGCTTCGCCCGAGACGCCTGCGCATGGTTGCGAACAATGCCGAGGCACTGCTGTGCGGCACCTTGGCCGGCCTGGGAATCGCACATCTGCCGACCTGGCTGGTCAGCGATCACCTGCTGCGCGGCGAGCTGCTGCCGCTGTTCTGCGAACATGGACTGCCCGCCCCTGAGCCAAGCGGCATCTACGCACTGCGCCTGACCCGCGAAGCCGACTCCCGTAGTCGATTGCTGCTGGAGTTTCTGAAAAGCCGCTTTGGCCCGATCCCGCCATGGGACCAGGCACTGCAAAGCGGACTCGGTCTTGGTTGAAGTGAACGACGGTCAGACAGCGCAGCCTGAGATTTCCTGCGTCACGCCCCAGCCGTCGACGACACCGCCCAGCGGCTCGACCAGGTTCTCCAGGTCCTGCTCGAAGTCACCGATACCATCGAAGGTGGCATACATCACCTTGCTGACCTGAAGGTCCCAGGCGCCGTCATCACGGGGGGCAATCTGAGCGTTGACGCATTCACCGCGAAAACTGCTCGCGGCGGCGAAGGCGCGTTCACGGTCCGGGAACACGGCGTAGAACTCTATGGGATGCACGCGGGAAAAATCGAATCCTCCCTCTTTCATCCTCAAAAGCACGTTGCCGCTTACATCCTCATGGAAGGTGGTACTCATAAAACAACCTCCTCTCACTCATGGATGAACGATTTCAGGTATGAAAAGCCTTGTTCTGCCTCGTTGCGCGAACGACTGGGCAGTGCCAGCCGTGGGGTTGCCTGGTCAAAATGGGAAGTCAGAAGCGGAAGACCTTGCGGTATATCCAATAGGCCTCGGCGAAGCCGGGGAGTTCGATTCGACCGCAAAGACTCAGCGGGTACCGCATCACGCACCGCCGGCGGCATACAGCCGCCTTCCGAACATACGGCGAATGTGTCGCCGCCGCAATGGGCCCTTTCAGTCACAAGCGCCCATGCCTTTGCGGTCAATCGACAACGGGCGCTGCGATAAACGCCGCAGTGCACCGAACAGCTTAGCCGTTGCTGGGCTTGTTGATCGCCTGCAATACGTATTGAGGCAGCGCGAACGCGCCGAGATGGATATGGGGGTTGTAGTACCGGGTGACGATTCCGCTGCCAGCGAACCGTTGGCACAGGGTTTCAAGCGGCAGCTTGCGGCTGTCCGAGTCACAGGCACCCCAGGCGAAGGTCATGGCGCCGCCAATGTAGGTAGGGACCGCGGCCTGGTAGAAATGCCAATCGGGAAACAACCCGTTCATGCGCCTGGCGGTGGTCTGCACTTCAGCCAGTTGCATGAAAGGCGTGCCGTTCTGCGTGACCAGTATCCCGCCCTCGTTGAGGCAGCGGCGGCACGCCTGGTAGAAATTCTCGGAGAACAGCACCTCGCCCGGCCCGATGGGATCGGTCGAGTCGGAAATGATCACATCAAACTTTTCTTCGGTGGTCGCGACGAAGCGCATGCCATCATCGATCACCAGGTTCAGCCGGGGATCGTCGAACGCACCCTTGGAATGTTCCGGCAGGAACTCCTTGCACATGTCCACAACGGTGCCATCGATCTCGACCATGGTGATGCTCTCGACATCGCGATGCTTCGCCACTTCGCGCAGCATGCCGCCGTCGCCGCCGCCGATGATCAGCACGCGACGCGCCAGCCCGTGCGCCAGAATCGGCACGTGCGTGAGCATTTCGTGATAGATGAACTCGTCTGCCTCGGTCGTCTGGATCACCCCATCGAGCGCCATGACGCGCCCCATGCGTGCGTTTTCGAAAATCACCAGATGCTGATGCGCGGTGCGCACTTCATGCAGCATTTTGTCGATCCTGAAACGCTGGCCGTATCCCTCGTAGAGAGTTTCCTGATAGTCGCTCATGGGTGTCTCCCTGATGGATGGCGTAACGGACAAGCGGCGCGAATCGTCACGCCCGCCCACTGGCAAAGACGCGCATTCTACTTTGGTCATATGACAGGTGGAACCATCTGTTTTCAAAGCGCATCTGGTGAAGACAACCCCATCAATGCCGGCTATCGTCGACCCATGACCTCCATTCGGCTCCCCTTCAATCCACCCTGGAGCTGGTCGCAGTTCCACCAGCATTTCGCACTGCGCCTGTTACCCGGTGTCGAGTCGCTCGAATCCGACCGCTACAGCCGTACCGTGCGCGTCGGCGACAGCGCGGGCTGGCTCAGTGTCCGTTTCTCGGCAGTCCAGCCTGCGCTCGAACTGACGCTGAGCGATTCGCTACACGCGCACGCGCCACTGCTGGGCGCCCGGGTTCGCAAGATGTTCGATCTCGACGCCGATCCAGCCGCCATTACGCGCCATTTCACCAACGACCCCCAGCTCGGGCCGCTGGTCGGTGCCAGCCCCGCGCTGCGGCTGCCCAGTGCCTTCGACCCCTTCGAACAAGCCGTGCGAGCCATCATTGGGCAGCAGATCACGGTAAAGGCGGCGGTGACCATTGCGCGGCGTCTGGTAGATCGGTTTGGCGAAGAACTGCCTTCGCCAAGCCCCGATGGCGCCCTGCTCCGGCTGTTCCCTAGCGCCGCGGTAATCGCCAGCGCCTGCATGGAGAACATCGGCATGCCGGGCAAGCGCGTCGCAACCTTGCAGCGCTTCGCCGCCGCGGTGGCCGATGGCGCGCTTGAACTCCAGATCGGACAGGGGGCGGACGCGCTGGTCAGCCGGCTCTGCGAGCTGCCGGGAATCGGTCCTTGGACCGCCGAGTACATTGCGCTTCGAGGGTTCGGTGAAGCGGATGCGTTCCCGGCCGCCGACCTTGGCCTGCTAAAGGCGCCGTTATGGGGAAGCACGGGCATAACGGCCAAACAGCTGCTGGCACGATCACAGGCATGGCGGCCGTGGCGTGCATACGCGGCCGTGCATATCTGGCAAACCTACAGCGACGCCCTCATGGAGCCGAAGCGCAAGCAGCCTACGGGGGTGCAATCCTTGCCAACACGTGCGGTGGATCGTTGACCGGCAAGGCCAGCACGATCCCCTCACCGGAACGCGGGAACACACCGGTCAGCGCCGTTATGTTGACCTGGTGCGTGACGAGCACGACGGGTGGTTCAGGCGACAGCGAATTGATCAACCGGCGCAACGCCGCGGTCTGGGTTGCGCCCTGACCGGGCCGATCGAAGAAGGAGTCAAGCACCGCAACGGGTTCGACTGGCGCCAATGCCATCCGCCGGGCCGTCTCCAGAGCCCGGCACCACCGACTGCTGAGAATCCTCGGGCTGGAGACGCCGTTCTGGCGAAGCAAGTCGCCCCAGCGCTTCGCCTCCGAGCGCCCTGCTTCGTCGAGATTGCGCTGCGTGGCGCAGTCTTCCAGCACGAAACCCGGCGGATCGGCATATCCGGGCGCCGTTGCGTGCCGCAGTATCAGAACGGCCCGCCCTTCACGCAACATCGACCACGCCGCATGCTCCTGGGCGCCAGCGCCAGACACGGCTGACAACAGCAACGCAAGCGCCAGCGTTCGCACACCGATTACAACCTGACCCTGGCCAGGTGCCCGGCAGCGACCAGCCACATGATCAGCCCCACCACCGGCAACAGCACGATGACAAGGCTCCAGATGATCTTGCGTCCAGGTTCGATGCGCGTGCGCCAGACCTGGATGATGGCGATGACGTCAGCGATCGCCACCGCCAATGCCAGCAGCGCACTCCAGGTCTCCATCGGTCAGGGCCTCAGGTTCCGGTCATCGGGACGATTGCCACGCGGTCCCATGATGCCCCAGATGATCAGGCCCAGGACCGGCAGAATGACGATCAGCAACACCCAGAGGGCCTTTTTGCCAGTGGTGCTATCGCTACGGAGCACGCTGACGATGGCCCAGATATCCAGTGCAAGGATAAGCAGGCCGAAAATACCGCCGAAAGCATCGGTCATGGCAAGACTCCAAAGTACGGTGAGTTCGTAATTAGGATGCCTGGGCGGTTTGAGGGTTCAGTAGGCGGTCCGCTCAGTACCCGGCAGGGTCGATGGCCGCGAAGCTGTCGACCACCGTATGCCCCGGCAGCTCACCGCCGTCACGCGCCAGTCCGCAGGTGTGCATGCCGGCCGCGCGTGCGGCATCGAGTTCCTCCACGACATCGGACAGAAACAGAATTTCGGCGGCGGGCAGGCCGATCGAGGCGGCGATCCGCACATAGGATTCAGCCTCACGCTTGTGCCCGCTGCCCGTGTCGAAATAGCCGCAGAACAGTGGCGTCAGGTCGCCCACCTCGGCACAGCCAAAGATCAGCTTCTGCGCCTGGACGGACCCGGACGAATACACATACAGCGCGTACCCCTGATCGTGCCAGCGGCGCAACGCCTGCACCGCGTCCGGGTACACGTGGCCCTTGAGCTGGCCGGCACGATAACCTTGCGCCCAGACCATGCCTTGCAGGGCCTTCAGAGGGGTGGCCTTGCGGTCGGCGGCGATCCAGTCCAGGAGAATCTCGACGACGCGTTCGATATCCGCATCCGGCTCACCGCTTTCGCGACGCACCGCCGCAATCTGCTCCGCCACTTCGGCTTCGTCCCCGTGGTCGCGTACGAACGCCGGCAAATGCGCCCGCGCGAAGGGGAACAGCACGTCGAAGACGAAGCTCACCGCGCTGGTGGTGCCCTCGATGTCGGTGACAATGGCTTTGATCGGCATCGTCAATCCTCCAGCCTCGGGAAGCGCGCGGCGATGTCTTCACCGGTGAATTGCGCGACCCAGCCCTCAGGGTTGTTGAACAGACGAATGGCCACGAAGTAAGGGTTTTCGCCCATGTCGAACCAGTGCCGGGTTCCGGCGGGCACCGAAATCAGGTCGTTCTTTTCACAGAGCACCGCGTATACCTTGTCCTCGACGTGCAGTGTGAACAGCCCGCGACCGGCGACGAAGAAGCGCACCTCGTCCTCGGCATGACGGTGCTCCTCAAGAAACTTGGCGCGCAGTTCGGCCTTCTGTGGGTGATCGCGGGTCAGGCTGATGACATCGACCGTGACGTAGCCGCGCTCCTTCATCAGCCGGTCGATCTGCGGGCGATAGGCAGCAATCACCTCCTGCGGGTCAGCGCCGGCACCGATGGGGGCACTGGCCTCCCACCGTTCGAGATGCACACCCACCTCGGCCAGTGTGGCGGCGATGTCGTCGACATGGGTGAGGACCTTGAGTGGCTGCTCGGGAATGCTGTCCTGATAAACGCTGAGGATGCTCATATTGATGTCTCCGGCCGGGATGGCTGCCCCGGTCCTTATCGGTTGTTCGGGCACGCGCTGCGTGCGGTGAAAGCGGTGCGAGGTCAGACCCGCTGCAATGAGCGCATCTTCAGCTCGCACTCGAACAGGAACTCGAATGCCTCGATCTGGCGAAGCGCATCGCTCATCTGGGCGCCCCAGGTATACAGGCCGTGGCCGCGAATCAGATAGCCGACGCAATCGGGATGCTCATCGAGCCAGGGCTGGACCCGTGAGGCGAGCCGACTGATATCCTGGTCGTTGTCGAAAATCGGCACCAGGACCTGGGATTCATGGGTCGAAATGCCGCCCAAGGCCTTCTGCAGTTCATAGTCGGCAAACACCAGCGAATCGCTCAGGCAGAGGCGCGACAGGACGGTGGCATTGACCGAATGGGTGTGCAGCACCGCGCCAATTTCCGGTTTCCAGCGATACAACTGCGTGTGCAGCAGCGTTTCGGCCGACGGCTTCTTGCCCGCTTCCAGACTGCGACCGTCCATGTCGACCGCCAGCAGATCATCCATCGTCAGTTGGCCCTTGTGCTTGCCGGATACGGTCAGCAGGGCTTCGCCGCGCGTCAGCCGCGCCGAATAGTTGCTGCTGGTCGCCGGCGACCAGCCGCGACCATAGAGGAAACGGCCCGCGTCGATGATGGCCTGCGACAAGTGTTCACGATTGGCGGTCATGCCGGGTTCTCCTGCTTGGGGATGGCAATGATAACGGCTGCGGCCAGCGCCGCCAGACTCGCGATGGCGAAGGTCCATAGCGGGCCAAGGCTGGCCCAGCTGTAGCCAGAGTAAAGCGCACCCAGCGCCCCACCGATGCCAGCCAGCGTCGCATACAGCGCCTGCCCCTGCCCTTGCTGGCGATGGCCGAAGCTGCGCTGGACGAAATGAATCGCCGCCGCATGAAAACTGCCGAATGTCGCGGCATGCATCAACTGCGCGACCAGCAGCACGCCAAGGTGATCGGCCAGCGTGCCCAGCAGCAGCCAGCGTATCGCCGCCAACACGAAACTCGCCGCCAGGACCTGGCGCAACGAAAAGCGCGCCAACAGCCTGGCCATCACCAGGAACACCAGGATCTCGGCAATCACACCCAGCGCCCACAGGAGGCCGATGGTGCCGCGACCATATCCGAGCGCTTCGAGATGAATGCTGAAGAAGGTGTAGTAAGGCCCATGACTGACCTGCATCAGCCCAACACAGGCGAAGAACGCCAGTACGCCAGGGCGGCATAGTTGACGGAGGAAGCCGCCCTGCCCGGCCGTCTCCGGTCGCTGCTCGGGTACCGCATTGGGCACCCAGGCACTGCTGATGAGAATGCCGATCATGACGGCCATGACCGCCACGGGGTAGATATCCAGGCTCAGCCGGTCGAACAGTGCGCCAAGCCCCACCACCGCGACAATGAACCCGACACTGCCCCACAGGCGAATCTGGCTGTAGCGAGACGCCTGCCCCCGCAGGTGAGCCAGGGTGATGACTTCGAATTGCGGCAGCACGGCATGCCAGAAGAACGCATGCAGCGCCATCACCAGGGCGAGCCAGGCGTAGCTTTTACCGTAGAAGATCAAACTGAACGAAAGCAGCGTGCAAAGCGCGCCAACGCGGACGATTAGCAGCCGCCGCCCCGTGACATCGCCCAGCCAACCCCACAGGTTCGGCGCCAGGCAGCGCATCAGCATGGGGATGGCGACCAGTTCACCGATTCGCTCGGCGCTGAAGCCAAGGTGGTCGAAATACAGGCCGAGGAACGGCGCGGTGGAACCGAGCAACGCGAAGTAGAAAAAATAAAAGCCGGACAGGCGCCAGTACGGCAGAGCAGTCGTCATACGCCTGGCGCCATGAGCGGGAAGCAACGGCTGCCGCCGCGTCGAGCGCGCGGCGCTTCTGTCGGCTTCAATCTGCCAGCTTCACGCTCATAGTTGCCTCAACACCGGCGTGGCCACCTGCACGTCGGCATTCTGGCCACGATGGCGCAGCAGATGATCCAGCAACACGATGGCCATCATCGCCTCGGCAATCGGCGTGGCCCGGATACCAACGCAGGGGTCGTGACGACCCTTGGTGACCACCTCGACCGGCTGGCCAGCGACATCGATCGAGCGACCCGGCGTGGTGATGCTGGAGGTTGGCTTGAGCGCCAGATGGGCGATGATCGGCTGACCGGAGGAGATGCCACCCAGCACGCCACCTGCATTGTTCGACAGGAAGCCGGCCGGCGTCATTTCATCGCGGTGCTCGGTGCCGCGCTGGCTAACACTGGCGAAACCGGCACCGATCTCCACGCCTTTGACTGCGTTGATACTCATCAGGGCATGCGCAAGGTCCGCGTCCAGGCGATCGAAGATGGGCTCGCCGAGACCGGGCGGTACGCCTTCGGCGACCACGGTGACTTTCGCACCGACCGAATCCTGGTCGCGACGCAACTGGTCCATGTACGCCTCCAGCTCCGGCACCTTGTCCGGATCGGGGCTGAAGAACGCGTTCTGTTCAACGCTGTCCCAGGTCTTGAACGGGATTTCGATCGGCCCCAACTGGCTCATGTAGCCGCGCACCTGAATGCCCAGCGTCGCCAGGTATTTCTTGGCGATGGCACCTGCCGCAACGCGCATGGCCGTTTCGCGCGCCGAGCTGCGTCCGCCACCACGATAGTCGCGCAAGCCATACTTGTGATGGTAGCTGTAGTCAGCATGAGCGGGACGAAACTGATCCTTGATCGCCGAGTAATCCTTGGACTTCTGGTCGGTATTGCGAATCAGCAACCCAATCGGGCAACCGGTGGTGCGCCCCTCGAATACGCCGGAAAGGATTTCCACCTCGTCTGCTTCCTGACGCTGGGTGGTATGCCGGCTGGTGCCGGGCTTGCGTCGGTCGAGGTCCCGCTGCAGGTCTGCGGCGGACAGCTCCAGCCCCGGCGGACAACCATCGACGATGGCGACCAGCGCCGGACCATGGCTCTCGCCAGCGGTGGTAACGGTGAACAGCTTGCCGTATGTGTTGCCGGACATGCAGGGCGCTCCGCGATCGACCTAAACAAAGGGCCGAAAGTATACCCGAGCCGCCACCGGTTTCACTGCCCTATGGTGACAGCGCATACTGCGGACAAGCGAACCAATCGGCTCGCTGTGCATCCAACCCGCTCCGCCGATGGCTGACTTCCCGCCCATGCGTTTGTTCTTACTCTTTGCATTTGTTGCCATGTTTGCCACCCACAGCCAGGCCCAGACGCTGCTGAACCAGACGATGACCGTGCCGGTACCCGGAGGTTATCTGCACGGCACGCTGCTCCTGCCTAAAAGCGCCGAACCGTTGCCGGTGGCACTGATAATCGCAGGATCGGGCCCGACCGACCGCAACGGCAACAACCCCATGGGCCGCAACGACAGCCTCAAGCGATTGGCACAAGCGCTTGCCAGACGCGGCATCGCCAGTCTCCGCTATGACAAGCGCGGGGTTGGCCGCAGCCTGGCGACGTCGCCGGACGAGCGTCAACTGAGCGTGGAGGGTTACGTGGCCGATGCCGTGGCCTGGGTGCGGCTGCTGAAAGCCGACCCGCGCTTCTCCAAAGTGGTGCTGATCGGCCACAGCGAGGGCGCCTTGATCGCCAGCCTGACCGCGCCGCTCGTTGAGCCGGCCGCGTTGATCAGCATTGCTGGGAGCGGTCGCCCTATCGATCTGCTCCTGCGCGAACAGCTCCAGGGCCGGCTGCCCCCGCCGTTGCTGGCGACCGCCCATTATCTGATCGATGAACTCAAGGCGGGACGCACCCATGAACCGGTTCCGGAGGCATTGCAGGTGCTGTTTCGCCCAAGCGTGCAGCCTTATTTGATCTCACTGTTCGCCCAGGACCCTGCACAAGCATTCGCCAATGCGCGCGCGCCCGCGCTGATCGTCCAGGGTACCCACGATATCCAGGTCGAGCGCGACGATGCGCTCGCCTTGCAGCGCGCCAGGGAGGACGCGGAACTGGCGCTGATAACCAGGATGAATCATGTGCTGCGCATCGCTGCAATGGACCGTGCCACGCAGACGGCCAGCTACAACCAGCCCGAGCTGCCCATCGCCCATGAGCTGACGGAACGGATCGCCCGCTTCCTGAAGGATCATGGCATATTGCCAGCCTCCAGTTAACCGTCCATCGGCCGATACGCCTGTTGAACGCCGCAATGATTCGCGCGGCCCAGGACGCTGACATGACCGAGAGTTCACCATCACCCCAGGACAACGAGGCCCAAGCGCCCACGACACCACAGCCGCATCCATGGGCGGCGCTGGTCCCGGATCGCTTTCGGCTGCTGCGCCTGTCAGGGCTGCCAACCGACCGTGAGACCGGCCCACGGCCGCTCAGGTTCGTCGAACTGGCGCAGGTCGAGCGGCACACGCCGCAGCAGAGCCTGCTGAGGCTCATCGTGCGGCTGCCGGGCCAGATCGTGTCCAACAAGCACAACGTACTGGAAATCTGGGCGGATCATCGCGCCAAGGAAGTGCGCTTCGGTCCCGATTCGGGGCTGCGCGTGGAGCCGGTCAACCGTGGCCTTGGGCGCTTCCTGCTGGCACAGGGCGCGCTCTGGGCACAAAAGCGCTGGGCGCACTACCTGGTCGAAGGGCGCGCGCTTCCGGCCAGGGACATCACCAGCAATGACATGCGTTTGCGACGGGACCATTGTCTGCTGAGCCAGGGCCTGGATGTCCTCTATCCAGAGCCTCAACAGCTCAAGGCAACCTATGGCGCGCCTCGGGTCAGTGCGCTGCGCCCCGACTGGAACACCGAGAAGGTGCAGATCATCGAGCTCAAGGACGCCGCGGCGATGCTCGAACAAGCCGATCAGAATCTATTGATGCAGGAAAACACGATTCGCGACATGCAGGAGCGCCTGAACAGGTTTCGCCGCGAAGACGGCGGGCTCAGGTTCACCATCGCCTGCCTCATCGCGTTCGCGCTGTTCCAGGCGGGGCTGCTGATCTGGATCGCGACCCGCTGATCACGCCGGCGCCGCCTCACGGTCAGCGCCGGCTGTGCATCAGCGTTCGAGCCGCTCGCGAAACAGCGCCTGGTGTTCCCGACACTGGTTCGCGGCGAGCAGGAACACCCCATGGCCACCGTCGGTGAAGTCCAGCCAGGTGAAATCCACTTCCGGATAAAGCGCTTCCACGTGCACCTGGCTGTTGCCGACCTCGATGACCAGCGTGCCGGTTTCGGTCAGGTGATCGGCAGCCTCGGCCAGCATTCGGCGCACCAGGTCCAGGCCATCATCGCCGCACGCCAACCCCAACGCCGGCTCATGGTGATACTCATCGGGCATGTCGGCGAAATCCTCCGCGTCCACGTACGGCGGGTTCGAGACGATCAGGTCGAAGCGCTGCCTGGGCAGGCCGTCGAAGCCATCGCTCTGAACCGTATAGACCCGGTCCTCCAATCCGTGCTGTTCGATGTTGCGGTTAGCCACTTCGAGCGCCTCGAAGGACAGATCCGCCAGCACCACTTGGGCATCGAGAAACTCATAGGCGCAGGCGATACCGATGCAGCCGGAGCCGGTGCACAGGTCAAGGATCCGCGCGGGGCTCTGCGCCAACCAGGGTTCGAAACGGCGCTCGATCAGTTGTCCGATCGGTGAACGTGGGATCAGCACGCGCTCATCGACAATGAACGGCAGTCCGCAGAACCATGCCTGCCCGAGCAGATAGGCGGTAGGCACGCGCTCCTCGATCCGTCGGCGCAGCAAGCCCTGCAAGTGTTCGCGCTCATCGTCCTCCAGACGGCAATCGAGATAGCTGTCCGCCATTTCCCACGGCAAGTGCAGCGCACCGAGCACCAATTGACGCGCCTCATCCCAGGCGTTGTCCGTGCCGTGGCCGAAATACAGTTGCTCGGCATGGAAGCGGCTGACCGCCCAGCGGATGTGGTCACGCAAGGTGCGCAAGCGGGAAAGCGAAGCGGTCACAAGGCATCTCCTGTCAAAAGCGCGAAAGTTTAGCCGATGGCCGAGCGAGTTTCTCAGCGTTATGCGGAGAAGGTAGTGGCCTATTGCCTGTTATCTTCGATTCAGATGGCGAATTCATTACCTTGGGCTGTTCACATATCGTTCAACTGGCGCCACAATCATGCCCCTCTCAAAACAAGGAGTCAGTCATGTCCAAGCCACAGACCATGCTTCAGCTCAGTGGCCGTAGTTATGCACCGGCGACTCTGGCTAACGCGACCCTGGTGGTCATCGACGTTCAGGAAGAATATCGGACAGGCACACTGGCTCTGCCGAATCTGAACGCGGCGCTCGAGCAAATCCGCACGTTGCTGGCCGCTGCCCGCGCGGCTGGCGCTCCCGTCGTACACGTTCATCACCTGGGCATTCCCGGCGGCCTCTTCGATCCGCAAGGCCTGCGCGGACAGATCATGCCGGAGGCGGCTCCGCTTCCCGGCGAAACCGTGATTGGCAAAACGCTCCCCAACGCTTTCGCGGGTACCCAACTGCACGAATTACTGCAGCAGCACGGCCGTCTCGACCTCATCGTCTGCGGCTTCATGACCCATTCCAGCGTAAGCACCACGGTTCGCGCTGCGAAAGACTATGGCTATCGCTGCACCCTCGTTGACAAGGCCTGCGCGACGCGCGACCTGCCGATGGGAGACGGCGCGATCGAGGCGGCGCAAGTGCACCGCATGGAGATGACCATCCTTGCCGACAACTTCGCCGTCTGCGTGGCCGATGCCAGCGCATTGGCGTAGCCTTCAAGCCGTAACGCGTTACCTGGCAATGAATGAACCTGACCGGCCCCGTCCCGGTCATAGCCAGTTCTGACGAGGTAACCATGAAACGATCCGATGGATTCGATGCGCGCCGCCTGCGCCCTCGCCAACAGCGCAGTTGGGGTGCGCGCCTCGGCTCAGCGCTCGGTCTGCTGCTGATCCTCTTCGGCATACTGCTGGGCGGCGCTGGCGCGGCCGCTCTGTTCGGCCCCCAGGAAGCCATTGCGCGCATGGCGCTCGATCGCGAGGCTGCCGTGACGCTGCTGGTGGTCGGCCTGGTCCTGTGGTTGCTCGGCTTGCTCATCCGGCGTCGCGTGCGCCGTCGCTTACGTGAGCCTGGCGGGCTGAGCCTGTCTCCCCGCCTGAAAAACAAGCGGTGATCGCACGGCAACCGCCGCGTGCCTGCACTGGTTCAGCGAAGCGATCGATCGGTGGAACTTTGGGGTAAAATTGCCGGCAACTGCGGAGGCCCCATGCAAGAAGATGATTTTTCCCTGTTCAAGTCGGCTGTTCGTGGCGTCAAGCCGATCGAGCACGACCGCGCCGACACCGGCAAACCGCGCAGTAACAAGGCGCAGATCGCCACGCGGCGAGCCAATGCCGTCATCCGTGATGACCAGACCCGTATCGATGGCCTGTCAGATCAGTTCGTCATCGATGTTGCCGCAGAAGATGAACTGTACTGGGCACGCGACGGTGTCCAGGACAGCCAGATGCGCAAACTGAAAGCCGGCCAGATCCCCTTCGAAGGCAGCCTGGATCTACATGGCCTGAGCGTTGAGAAAGCGCGCGAGTTGCTCTGGGACTTTCTCGCCGAAGCCTGCAGGTTCGAAATCCGATGTGTGCGGGTAACCCATGGCAAGGCCGCCAGAATCGACGGCAAGCGGCCGCTGATCAAAAGCCACGTCAATACCTGGCTACGCCAACATACGCAGGTACTGGGCTTCACCTCCTGCTTGCCGAGGCATGGCGGTACCGGCGCGGTATACGTGATCCTCAAGCGGACCATGCTGGAGGGACGCGACGAGTAGCGTCACGTCCGACGCTCGATCCGCTCATTCATGCCGCATGCTGCTTGCAGCCCGGCCGCCGACCCCCTAACCTTCGCATTCGCGCTTTTTCGCAAGCCTGACAGGTAGTCACATGTCCCTGGAAACACATTACACCGCGATCCTCGGCCAACTGGGTGAGGACGTTAACCGCGAGGGCCTGCTCGATACGCCCAAGCGCGCCGCCAAAGCCATGCAGTACCTGTGCAAGGGCTACCAGCAGACGCTCGAGGAAGTCACCAACGGTGCGCTGTTCAGCTCCGACAACAGCGAAATGGTATTGGTGAAGAACATCGAGCTGTATTCATTGTGCGAACACCATATGCTTCCGTTCATTGGCAAGGCTCACGTCGCTTACCTGCCGAACGGCAAGGTGCTCGGCCTTTCCAAAGTCGCTCGTATCGTCGACATGTACGCTCGCAGACTGCAGATCCAGGAAAATCTTACCCGCGAGATCGCCGAGGCAATCCAGCAGGTCACCGGCGCCTGGGGCGTGGCTGTCGTCATTGAAGCCCAGCACATGTGCATGATGATGCGCGGCGTCGAGAAGCAGAACTCGTCGATGGTCACCTCGGTCATGCTCGGCCAGTTCCGCGAAAACGCCGCCACCCGCAGCGAGTTCCTCGGCCTGGTCCGGTAACCGACCGGCTGGGCGCTCCCGCGCGCGGCCGGCCATTGCCAAGCGCATCGCCGCGCTACGCTTCCGCTTTCCCGTCGAACATACCCACATGCCGTGGATGCCCGGCGACACGCTGCAACCACGCACGGATCGCAGGATACCCGTCCAGCCGGAAGCCGCCCTCCTCGGCTACATGCGTATAGGCATACAGCGCAACGTCCGCAATCGAGTATTGGTCATCGACGAGATAGGGCGTGCGCAGCAACTGCTGCTCCATGACATCCAGTGCGTGATAACCGTCCAATTGCTTGGCCGCATATTCACCCAGGCGATCATCGGGCAAGCCCAGGTAGACCTTGATGAATCGCGCCACGGCAATGAACGGCTCATGGCTGTACTGCTCGAAGAACTGCCACTGCAGAACCTGCGTGCGCAACCGCGGGCTCGACGGGAGAAACTCGGAGCCCTCGGCGAGAAAGTTGAGGATGGCGTTCGACTCCCATAGACAGGTGCCATCGTCCAGTTCGAGCACCGGGATTTTGCCGTTGGGATTCTTTTTCAGGAACGCCTCTTCACGGCTCTCGCCGCGAAGAATATCCACCGGCACCCACTGGTAGTCCCGCCCAAGCAGATGCAGCATCAGCTTGACCTTGTAGCAGTTGCCGGACCGGTAATCACCGTAAACCTTGTACATATCCTCCCCCCTGCGGCACCGCAAGCACCGGCATTTCGTTATGCCGCCTCGACCACGTGTGATTCGCGTATCACATTCGCCAAGCGCCGCACGCCTTCGCTCAGGCGCTCCGGCGCAACGTGGCTGAAATTGAGCCGCAGGTACCCCAGATTCTGCTCGGGATCGACAAAGAACGGCTCTCCGGGCATGAACACCACGTTCTCTGCCAGGGCGGGCTTGAGCAGGGTTCGCGTATCCACCGGGTGTTTGAGCTGCAACCAGAAGAACAGCCCGCCCTGGGGAAGCTGCCAATCAGCCAGGTCGCCAAAATACGCTTGCAACGCGTCCTGCATCGCATCACGGCGCAACCGGTAAAAGCGGCGCAGCTCGCTCAGGTGAGCATGGTACTGCTCGCTTCCCAGCCATTGCAGTGCCTGCCATTGGCCAATACGGTTGGTGTGCAGATCGGCCGATTGCTTGAGCCGCAGCAAATAAGGGAAAAGATCGGGTGTTGCGATCAGGTAACCCACCCGCAGGCCCGGCAACAAGGTCTTGGACACCGTACCGGTGTATATCCAGCTCGCCTTGCGCATGCGGCTGACAATGGGTCGGGCACTGCCTTCGTCGAACACCAGCTCGCGATAGGGCTCATCTTCGATCAGGGTGACGTTGAACTCATCGAGCAGCGCCGCGACCGCGTCGCGTTTCTCTTCGCTATAGCGCACGGCCGATGGATTCTGGAAGGTTGGAATGAGGTAAGCGAATGCCGGCTTATGCTGTTCCAATCGCTGACGCAACGCCTCCAGCGACGGACCATCGGCCTCCTGCGGCACGGCGAGACAATCAGCACCGAACAGTTGGAAAACCTGTAGCGCCGCCAGATAGGTCGGCGCCTCGAGCAAGACCTCGGTGCCACGGTCGATAAACAGCTTCGAGGCAAGGTCCAGGGTCTGCTGGGACCCACTGACGATAAGCACCTGACTGGCCGTGCAATCAACGCCGAGCGCACGTGCTTGTGCGGCGATGACCTCACGCAAGGCCGGCTCTCCTTCGCTCATGCCGTACTGCCCCATGCTCACCGGCATCTGCGCCCACTCCACCTTCGGCAGCATCGACTCGGCTGGCAATCCTCCAGCAAACGACATCACCTCGGGACGCTGCGCAGCGGCGAGAATTTCACGGATCAGCGAGCTTTTCAGGCGGTCGACGCGTTCGGAGAAGGCCATTGGGGTACCGGATGCAGGAGGGAATAAAATGAGTCAAACTACTTGACCAAAATTACGCCCAAGATCGCGAATACGTCAATATGCCTGACCTAAAAAAAAGCACAATTCAGCGCCAGATCATGGAGAGTTTCTTTCTCGGTTATCAGGCCTTCACGGCCAAACCGGATGAAATGCTCGCTCGCCGGGGACTTTCCCGCGTGCATCACCGCATCCTGTTCTTTATCGCAGGTTATCCAGACCTCAGCGTCAAAGAGCTGCTCAACTACCTGGGCGTAAGCAAGCAGGCACTGAACATACCGCTGCGCCAACTGATCGAAATGCACCTGGTGGAAAGCCGGACGGCCGAGGATGACAAGCGCAAGCGGATGCTGCGCTTCACCCCTGAGGGCGCCAAGCTCGAGCAGGCGCTCAGACGGGAGCAAGTGCGCCTGCTCGAACGCGCATTCAAACAGGTAGGCGACGAAGCCGTGGCGGGCTGGCTGGCCGTGAACCAGGCACTGGCGTCCGGCACACATCGAGATTGAGGCGTGCAGCAGGCGCTGGCCGCAAGGCGCACCGCCGAAAAGCGGGCACAAAAAAGGGCGACCGAAGTCGCCCTTTTTAATGGATCGCAGAACTTAGTTCTGGTTTTCCATTTGCGCACGGATCAGATCACCAATGGTGGTCGGACCGGCAGCAGGTTCTACGTCCTGCTTGGTACGCAGTTCCTTCATCGCGTCTTTCTCGTCCTCAACGTCTTTCGACTTGATGGACAGGCTGATGACGCGGCTCTTGCGGTCGATGCTGATGATCTTGGCTTCGACTTCTTCGCCTTCCTTCAGGACGTTACGCGCGTCTTCAACGCGGTCACGGCTGATTTCGGAGGCTTTCAGCGTAGCTTCGATATCGTTACCCAGATCGATGATGGCGCCTTTGGCGTCAACTTCTTTCACGATACCGCGAACGATGCTGCCCTTGTCATTGACGGAGGCGTAGTTGGAGAACGGATCGTCTTCCAGCTGCTTGATGCCCAGGGAGATGCGCTCACGCTCCGGATCGACCGACAGAATGACGGTGTCCAGCTCGTCGCCCTTCTTGAAGCGACGCACGGCTTCTTCACCGGCTTCGTTCCAGGAAATGTCGGACAGGTGAACCAGGCCGTCGATGCCGCCGTCCAGACCAATGAAGATACCGAAATCGGTGATCGACTTGATGGTGCCGGAGATACGGTCGCCCTTGTTGAACTGGCCAGAGAAGTCTTCCCATGGGTTGGACTTGCACTGCTTGATGCCGAGGGAGATACGACGACGCTCTTCGTCGATGTCCAGCACCATGACTTCCACTTCGTCGCCGACCTGAACGACCTTCGACGGGTGGATGTTCTTGTTGGTCCAATCCATTTCGGAAACGTGTACCAGACCTTCGACGCCCTCTTCCAGCTCGGCGAAGCAGCCGTAGTCGGTGAGGTTGGTGACGCGGGCCATGACGCGGGTGTTTTCCGGGTAACGGGCCTTGATGGCAACCCATGGGTCTTCACCCAGCTGCTTCAGACCCAGGGATACGCGGTTACGCTCGCGGTCGAACTTCAGCACCTTGACGTCGATCTCATCGCCAACGTTGACGATTTCCGACGGATGCTTGATGCGCTTCCAGGCCATGTCGGTGATGTGCAGCAGGCCGTCCACGCCGCCCAGGTCGACGAATGCGCCGTAGTCGGTGAGGTTCTTGACGATACCCTTGACCTGCTGGCCTTCCTGCAGCGATTCCAGCAGCGCTTCGCGCTCGGCGCTGTTCTCGGCTTCCAGGACGCTACGACGGGAAACGACAACGTTGTTGCGCTTCTGGTCGAGCTTGATGACCTTGAACTCGAGTTCCTTGCCTTCCAGGTGAGTGGTATCACGCACTGGACGGACATCAACCAGGGAACCTGGCAGGAACGCACGGATGCCGTTAACGTCGACCGTGAAGCCGCCCTTAACCTTACCGTTGATAACGCCCTTGACCACTTCCTCAGCTGCGAAAGCCGCTTCCAGAACAATCCAGCACTCTGCACGCTTGGCTTTTTCGCGGGACAGCTTGGTTTCACCGAAGCCATCTTCAACCGCGTCCAGCGCAACGTGAACTTCGTCACCCACGCTGATGGTCAGCTCGCCCTGCTCGTTGTAGAACTGCTCGACCGGGATGACGCCCTCGGATTTCAGACCGGCATGAACAGTGACCCAGTCACCGTCGATGTCGACCACGATGCCGGTGATGATCGCACCCGGCTGCATGTCGAGGGTTTTCAGGCTTTCTTCAAAAAGTTCTGCAAAGCTTTCGCTCATGTTTATTCCTGCTGTTTTCGGACGAGGATCCGCCCAATCTCCACATCCCAGATAGAAGTGGGTTCATTCATATAAAAAAAGGCCTGCGGGACGAGATCTGGACTCCCACATGCCTCCTTGTTAACAGCCTCCCGGTTTCGAGAAGCCGTCGGGCCGCCTCTCGGCGGTCGCTCTTCAGGCGAAATCGCGCTTGGCGACTTCACTCAGAATCTGTCCTAGCACCTGCTCGATGGAAAGATCGGTGGAATCCATCTCGACCGCATCGTCTGCCGGTTTCAGCGGAGCCACTTCACGCTGGGTATCACGCTCGTCGCGCGCCCGTATCTCATCGAGAAGACTCGCGAGATTAACATCATCACCCTTGTCCTTCAACTGCAGGAAGCGGCGACGGGCTCTTTCCTCCGCGCTGGCGGTCAGGAAAATCTTCAGGGATGCGTCGGGGAACACCACGGTTCCCATGTCTCGCCCGTCAGCGACCAGCCCGGGCGGTTCGCGGAACGCCTTCTGCCGCTGCAACAATGCATCGCGCACCACCGGCAATGCGGCGACCTGCGAGGCACCGGCGCCGACCTGCTCGTTACGGATCGCGTGGGTTACGTCCTCGCCCTCGAGAATGATCTGCATCCCCTGCCCGCCCTTGGCGGCGCCGAACTGGACATCCAGATGAGCGGCCAGGAGCTTGAGCGCTTCCTCGTTGGTCAGGTCGACCCCATGGTTGCGTGCGGCAAAGGCGAGCAAACGGTACAGCGCGCCGGAATCGAGGAAGTTCCATCCCAGCTTCGCCGCCAGTAGCGCCGCCACAGTGCCCTTGCCGGAGCCGCTCGGGCCATCGATGGTGATGACCGGGACCTGCCTGATCATGAATTATCCTCCACACCTACACGCATTCCGGCCCGTTCGGCCAGGGCAAGGAAGTTCGGGAACGAAGTGGCAACGTTGGCGCAATCATGGATACGGATCGGTG
This sequence comes from Stutzerimonas stutzeri, assembly GCF_009789555.1. Classification (NCBI taxonomy): domain Bacteria; kingdom Pseudomonadati; phylum Pseudomonadota; class Gammaproteobacteria; order Pseudomonadales; family Pseudomonadaceae; genus Stutzerimonas; species Stutzerimonas stutzeri. Next base: position 2,592,183 of record NZ_CP046902.1, on the reverse strand, counting down.
CACCGGCCCGAAGCGCGGCAACACTGAAGGACATCGCGATCCGGTGATCGCCGTGCGCCCAGACTTCGCCACCACCGATCGGGCCGCCACCTTCGATGATAATCCCATCCGGCGTCGGCGTGGCCTTCACACCCAGCGTTTGCAGACCATCGGCCATCACCTGAATACGATCGGACTCCTTGACGCGCAACTCCTCCGCCCCGCGCAAGGTAGTCCGACCGTCGGCACAGGCGGCAGCCACGAACAGCACGGGGAATTCGTCGATGGCGAGCGGAACCAGATCTTCCGGAATATCGATACCCCGCAGCGATGCTGCCCGCACGCGAATGTCGGCCACCGGCTCGCCACCTACTTCACGCAGGTTGGTCAGTTCGATGTTGGCGCCCATCAGCTTGAGGATATCGATGACGCCGGTACGGGTCGGGTTGATGCCGACATGTTCGAGGATAATCTCGGAGCCTGGCGCGATGCTGGCTGCGACCATGAAGAACGCGGCAGATGAAATATCGGCTGGCACCTCGATGTGGGTCGAACGCAACGTGTGGCCGGACTCGACCGTCGCGGTATTGTCCCGCACCTGCACCGGATAACCGAAGCCGCGCAGCATCCGCTCGGTGTGGTCCCGCGTCGGCGCCGGCTCGGTGACCGAAGTCTTTTCAGCGGCATACAGGCCAGCCAGGAGCAGACAGGATTTGACCTGCGCGCTGGCCATGGGCATTTCGTAATGCATGCCCGACAGCTTCTGGCCTCCGCGAATCGTCAGCGGTGGGCGACCTTCGGCGGCGGTCTCGATCACGGCGCCCATTTCCCGCAGGGGCTTGGCTACCCGATTCATCGGCCGTTTCGACAGCGAGGCATCGCCGGTCAACGTCGTATCGAAAGGTTGCGCCGCCAGCAGGCCGGACAACAGGCGCATCGACGTACCGGAGTTCCCGAGATAGATCGGCCCCGGCGGTGGCTTCAAGCCGCGCAGGCCGACACCGTGCACCGTAACGCGCCCCTGGTTGGGCCCTTCGATGACCACGCCCATGTCACGGAATGCCTGGATGGTCGCGAGGGCATCTTCGCCCTCGAGGAAGCCTTCCACCTCGGTGGTGCCTTCGGCAAGCGAACCGAGCATGATCGAACGGTGGGAAATGGATTTGTCGCCTGGCACACGCAGGTGACCGCTGAGGCTGCCGCCAGGATTGGCAAGGAAGATCAGATCTTTGGAATGCATAACGTCCACGTAGGCTCTGCGAGCCAGTATTTTGCTGAAATGTTCCCGGGCAGCCTTGGCGCGTGTAAAAACGCCCAACAACCTGTGCCCGTCTCCTTCATCGACCGCCGCGCGTAGTGCGTCGAGGTCGGCGCGAAAATCGTCCAGCGTATGCAGCACCGCTTCACGGTTGGCGAGAAAGATGTCGTGCCACATCACCGGATCGCTGCCGGCAATACGGGTGAAATCGCGAAACCCGCCCGCTGCATAACGGAATATCTCAAGGTTTTCGTTACGCTTGGCCAGCGAATCCACCAGCCCGAATGCCAGCAGATGAGGAAGATGGCTGGTCGCCGCAAGCACTTCATCGTGGTGCTGTACGTCCATGTGCTCGACATCGGCCCCCAATGCGCGCCACAGCCTGTCGACGAGCTGGAGCGCGGCCGGATCGGTGTCGTCCAGCGGGGTCAGGATCACCTTGTGCCGCCGGAAAAGCGTGCTTTGGGCAGCCGTGACGCCACTCTGTTCCGAGCCGGCTATCGGATGGCCGGGCACGAATCGCGGCGGCATCCGGCCGAACAGTTCACGGGCGCGGCGCACCACATCGCCCTTGGCGCTTCCGACATCCGTCAGTACGGCGTTGCCGAGATCGAGGGTGGCGAGTTCCGCCAGCAAGCGTTCCGTTGCCAGGATCGGAACGGCAAGCTGAATGACCTCCGCACCCTGGCACGCCTCAGCGAGGTTGGCGCAGCAGCGATCCACTACCCCGAGCTCGACGGCCAGTTCGCGCGAGCGTGGGTCCAGATCGAAGCCGACGACCTCCTCGCACAAACCGGCTTCACGCAGCCCTTTGGCAAACGATCCGCCGATCAGGCCCAGGCCGATGACGACCAGACGACCGACCTTCGGCATATCGGAGCGTGGCGTGGCGTTTCGGCTCAAGACTGGAGCACCTTGCCAAGCACGTCGAGAAAGCGCGCGTTCTCCGCCTCGGTGCCGATGGAAACCCGCAGGAAGGTTGGCATTCCGTAGCCTGCGATCGGCCGTACGATGATGCCTTGGCTTAGCAGCGCCTGGTTGATCGGTGCCGCGTCGCGGCCGAAATCGACGGCGATGAAATTGCCCCTCGAGGGAATCCAGTCCAGACCCAGCGCCTTGAAGCCGGCCTCGAGCTGAAGCATGCCGGCCGCGTTGCAAGCCCGGCTTTCGGTCAGATAGCGCTCGTCATCGAGCGCTGCGCAAGCTGCTGCAAGCGCCAGGCTGTTGACATTGAACGGTTGGCGCACGCGATTGAGCACATCGGCAATCCGAGGCGAGCAGATGGCGTAGCCCACTCGCAACGCAGCCAGTCCGTAGGCCTTGGAGAAGGTCCGCGAAACCAGGAGGTTGGGGTGCGAGGCCAGGAACGCCACGCCGTCGGGCAGTTCGCCACCGGTGGCGTACTCGATATAGGCCTCATCAAGCACTACCAGAACCTGCTCGGGAACGCTGGCGAGGAATGTGCCCAGCGCGTCGGCAGCGAACCAGGTGCCCGTGGGGTTGTTGGGGTTGGCGAGGAACACGACACGAGTCCGTTCATCGATAGCCGCCAGCATGGCATCCAGGTCGTGCCCCCATTGCCGGGCAGGCACGGCCTTCGCTTGCGCGCCGACCGCCTGGGTTGCGATCGGATATACGGCGAACGCATGTTCACTGAAGACCGCGTTGAGACCGGGCGCCAGATAGGCACGCGCAACCAGTTCGAGGATATCGTTGGAACCGTTGCCAAGCGTCACCTGGTCGACGTCGACGTCGTATCGCTCCGCCAGCTTATGTTTCAGCACGAAACCGTTGCCATCGGGATAGCGGGTCAGTTCGTCGAGCTGCGCCTTGATCGCCGCGATGGCTTTGGGACTGGGGCCCAGCGGGTTCTCGTTGCTGGCCAGCTTGACGATGGTAGCTGGATCCAGATCGAGTTCGCGGGCCAGTTCGTCTACCGGCTTGCCCGGCACATACGGCGAAAGCTTTTGCACGCCTGGCTGAGCCAAGGCAAGGAAATCACAGCTCATTTTTCAGCTCCGCTGAAGCTGAAAGCCAGCACACGGTGGCTGGCGCTTGAAGCAATCGCATTGCTCTGGGCTTCCAGCTTCCGGCTCCCGGCTTTCAGCGGCTTTTTTTAGAGGACCGCCTTCGGGTATGAACCCAGCACCTTCAATGCCACTGCTTCACGGCCGATCTTCTCCAGCACGTCCCTGATCAGCGGATCCTGGTGATGGCCGATGCAGTCGATGAAGAACACATAGGTCCATTTGCCGCTGCGCGAGGGGCGGGTTTCGATGCGTGTGAGATCGATGCCATTGGAATGGAACGGCATCAGCAGCTCATGCAACGCGCCCGGCTTGTTGCGCATGGAGACGATGATCGAGGTCTTGTCGTCGCCGGTGGGCGGCACTTCCTGGCTGCCGATGATGAGGAAGCGCGTGGAGTTATCCGGGCGGTCTTCGATCTTTTCGGCAATTTTGCTCAGACCGTAAAGCTGAGCCGCCATGTCGCCCGCAATCGCAGCGGAATTCCATTCGCTCTTGACGCGTTTGGCCGCGTCGGCGTTGCTCGACACCGCGACGCGCTCGACGCTCGGATAATGCGCGTCAAGCCACTTGCGACACTGCGCCAGTGATTGCGCGTGGGAATAGATGCGGGTGATGCGGTCGGTTTTGGTCGTCTCGCCAACCAACAGGTGATGATGAATCCGCAACTCCACTTCACCGCAAATGACGATGTCATGTTCGAGGAAGCTATCGAGCGTATGGTTGACCGCGCCCTCGGTGGAGTTTTCCACCGGGACCACGCCAAAATTAACCGCACCGGCCACGACTTCGCGAAAGACTTCATCGATCGCCGCCATCGGCTTGCTGATCACGGCCTGACCGAAATGCTTCAGCGCCGCCGCCTGTGAGAAGGTGCCTTCCGGGCCGAGATAAGCGACCCGCAGGGGCTGCTCCAGCGCCAGGCAGGAGGACATGATTTCACGGAACAGCCGCGCCATCTCCTCGTTATCCAACGGCCCCTTGTTCAGCTCCATGATGTGCTTGAGCACCCAGGCTTCGCGCTCTGGACGATAGAACACCGCCTCCTCGCCCTCAGCCAGCGAGGCGGTTTTCACTCGCGCCACGTCCTGGGCGCAACGGGCACGCTCGCTGATCAGCTCGAGAATCTTCTCGTCGAGACTGTCGATGCGAACACGCAGCGCCTTCAGCCGGTCGACATCGCTCATCAGCCGTGCTCCTTCTCGAACTCGCGCATGTAGGCGACCAGGGCCTCGACAGCGTCCAGACCGACCGCGTTGTAGATGGAAGCACGCATGCCGCCCACCGAACGATGGCCTTTGAGATTGAGCAGTCCGCGTGCATCGGCCCCGGCCAGGAACGTCTTGTCCAACTGCTCGTCGGCTAGCCTGAACGGCACGTTCATCCAGGAGCGGGCATTATGGGCGATGGGGTTGGAATAGAAGTCGCTGGCGTCGATCACACCATAAAGCAGCTCCTTCTTGGCACGATTGCGATGCTCCATCGCCTCGACACCGCCCTGCTCCTTCAGCCACTCGAACACCAGGCCTGAGAGGTACCAGGAAAAGGTCGCCGGCGTGTTGTACATGGAGCCATTGTCCGCGGCGATCTTGTAATCGAGCATGGTCGGGCAGCTGGAACGCGCACGACCCAGCAGGTCCTCGCGAACGATGACGACCACCAGCCCCGACGGGCCGATGTTCTTCTGCGCGCCCGCATAGATCAGGCCGAAGCGGGACACATCCAACGGCCGGGAGAGAATGTCCGAGGACATGTCGACCACCAGCGGCGTATCACCCAGCTCCGGCACCCAGTCGAACTGCAGCCCGCCGATGGTTTCGTTGCTGGCGTAGTGCAGATAGGCCGCATTGTCGCTGAGGGCCCACTCGTTCTGCCCCGGGATCGCGAAGTAGTCGTAAGGCTTGGCACTGGCCGCGACATTGATATGGCCAAAACGCTTGGCCTCCTCGATGCTCTTGCGCGACCAGATGCCCGTGTCGACGTAATCGGCAACGCCCCCCTCGGGCAGCAGGTTCAGCGGGATCTCGGCGAACTGCTGGCTGGCGCCGCCCTGCAGGAACAGCACCTTGTAGTTCGACGGGATGCTCAGCAGGTCACGAAGGTCCTGCTCGGCCTTTTCGGCGATGGCCGTGTATTCGTCGCTGCGATGGCTCATTTCCATCACCGACAGGCCTCGACCTTGCCAATCCAGGAGTTCGGCCTGGGCGCGCTGCAGCACGGCTTCAGGGAGCGCGGCTGGACCTGCACAGAAGTTAAAGGCGCGTTTGCTCATCTTCGTTCTCTCAAAAACGGTCGATACCATGCTCGCTCCGCCCGTCGCCAAGGCGCTCAGGTCCAGCGCTTGCAATCCCTTCACCCGCAGCGGGTTCCGTTCGATACGGACATGCGAAGCCTGAGGCTTCGCATGTCGTCCGAATCAGTTTTCGTCGTCGGTAGGCACTACGTCGGGCGGAACGTCTCCGCCCCCGCCGAGCAGCTCGTCCTCGCTGGGTTCGGTGCTGACAACCGGCATTTCCTTGTCCAGCGCCTCATCATCCAGAACCGCCTCGATGTCTTCCAGGACATCTTCCTCGGAAGGCTCCTGAACCCTTTCGAGGCCCACCAGATGCTCGTTCTTGCCCAGTTTGATCAGCGTCACACCCTGGGTATTACGACCCAGCGACGACACTTCATCGACACGGGTACGAACCAACGTGCCCTGATCGGAAATCAGCATGATTTCCTCGCCCTGCTGCACCTGAACGGCACCGACCAGCGGGCCGTTGCGCTCGTTGGTCACCATGGCGATGACGCCCTGGCCACCACGCCCGCGGCGCGGGAACTCATCGATCACCGTGCGCTTGCCATAGCCATTGAGGCTGGCGGTAAGAATCTGCGCGTCGGGCTCGGGAATCAGCATGGAAATCAAACGCTGCCCTTCGGGCAGACGCATGCCACGAACGCCGCGGGCGGTACGCCCCATGGTGCGCACGTGCTTTTCCTTGAAACGGATGACCTTGCCACCGTCGGAGAACAACATGACTTCGCGGGCGCCGTCGGTAACCGCGGCGGCGATCAGGGTGTCGCCCTCTTCCAGGCCGAGCGCGATCAGGCCGACGCTGCGTGGACGGCTGAATTGCGAAAGCGGCGTCTTCTTCACGGTGCCCTTGGCGGTCGCCATGAAGATGTAGGTGCCGGTCGGCTCGTCTACCGACTCGTCGGACTCTTCGCCTTCGAGCGACTCGTCCACCTCATCGGCTTCACCGATGATTTCCGCATCTTCGACATCATCCTCGCCGTTGAGCTGCTGCTGACGCGCCGCCTCGATGTCGACCTGCAGCATGGCAGTGATGTGCTCGCCTTCGGAAAGCGGCAGCAGGTTGACCAGCGGGCGACCGCGCGATGTGCGCGACGCTTCGGGAATCTCGTAGGTCTTGAGCCAGTACACCTTGCCTTTGCTGGAGAACAGCAACAGCGTCGTGTGGCTGTTGGCGACCAGCAGATGCTCGACGTAGTCCTCTTCCTTGACTCCGGTAGCCGCTTTTCCGCGACCGCCGCGACGCTGGGCCTGATAGGCCGCCAGCGGCTGCGACTTGGCATAGCCACCATGGGAAATGGTGACGACGCGCTCTTCTTCGGTGATCAGGTCCGCCAGGGTCAGGTCCAGGCGCGCCTCGAGGATTTCGGTACGACGGGCATCGCCGAAGTCGCGCTTGACGCCTTCGAGCTCCTCGCGAATGACTTCCATCAGGCGCACCGGGTTGGTCAGGATGCGGATCAACTCGCCAATCTGGGTGAGGATTTCCTGATATTCGCTGAGCAGCTTTTCATGCTCGAGCCCCGTCAGGCGATGCAGGCGCAGATCGAGAATGGCCTGCGCCTGTTCCGGGGACAGGTAGTATTTGCCGTCGCGCAGCCCGTATTGAGGATCGAGCCCTTCGGGGCGGCAGGAATCGGCTCCGGCACGCTCGACCATCGATTCGACGGCGCTGGATTCCCAGGCTTCGGCGATCAGCGCTTCCTTCGCTTCGGCCGGGGTCGGCGAGGCCTTGATCAAGGCGATCACCGGATCGATGTTGGACAGCGCAACCGCCTGGCCTTCGAGGATGTGCCCACGCTCTCGCGCTTTGCGCAGCTCGTAGACGGTCCGGCGGGTCACGACTTCGCGGCGATGGCGAACGAAGGCTTCAAGCAGTTCCTTCAGGTTCAGCGTGCGCGGCTGCCCATCGATGAGCGCTACCACGTTGATGCCGAACACGCTCTGCAGCTGGGTCTGGGCGTACAGATTGTTGAGGATGACCTCCGGCACTTCGCCGCGACGCAGTTCGATCACCACGCGCATGCCGTCCTTGTCCGACTCGTCACGCAGCTCGGTGATGCCTTCGAGCTTCTTCTCCTTGACCAGCTCGGCGATCTTCTCGATCAGTCGGGCCTTGTTCAGCTGGTAAGGCAACTCGGTGATCACGATCTGCTGACGACCACCGACCTTGTCGATGTCTTCGATGATCGAGCGCGCCCGCATATAGATGCGTCCGCGACCGGTGCGGTAAGCCTCGACGATACCGGCACGACCGTTGATGATGCCGGCCGTGGGGAAATCGGGACCCGGAATGAACTGCATCAGCTCATCGATGGTGATATCCGCGTTCTCGATCAGCGCCAGGCAGCCGTCGATGACTTCGCCCAGGTTATGCGGCGGGATATTGGTCGCCATGCCCACGGCGATGCCGCTGGAGCCGTTGACCAGCAGGTTCGGGATCTTGGTCGGCATGACCGCCGGAATCTGCTCGGTGCCATCATAGTTGGGCACCCAGTCGACGGTTTCCTTGTCCAGATCGGCCAGCAGTTCGTGAGCCAGCTTGGCCATCCGCACTTCGGTGTAACGCATGGCCGCGGCATTGTCGCCATCGACCGAACCGAAGTTGCCCTGGCCGTCGACCAGCATGTAGCGCAACGAGAACGGCTGCGCCATTCGCACGATGGTGTCGTATACCGCCGAGTCGCCGTGAGGATGGTATTTACCGATCACGTCACCGACCACACGGGCGGATTTCTTGTATGGCTTGTTCCAGTCGTTGCCCAGCTCGCTCATGGCATATAGCACACGGCGGTGAACGGGCTTCAATCCGTCGCGCGCATCCGGCAGCGCCCGCCCGACGATCACGCTCATCGCGTAATCGAGGTAGGACTGCTTGAGTTCGTCTTCGATATTGACCGGGAGGATTTCTTTGGCCAGTTCGCCCATGGAAGCCTGGTTCCTTATAGTCAGCAGGGTCCTGCGATTAAGCGCGGGATGGTATCACAGCTGGCGAGCCGGAGGCTCCAGCAAGCACATCCAGGAAGCCTTGAGCCGGGTTCAATGAAGTCGCTTGCGGCTCATCAGGGCGGTGAGTTTGGCGGCGTTCGGTCGCTCGACGACGCCTTTTTCGGTCACGATCGCATCGATGAGGTCTGCCGGCGTTACATCGAACACCGGATTGAACGCATCGACTTGTGCCGCGAACCGTTGGCCATGGACTTCCAGCAACTCGCTGCCGGCACGTTCTTCGATGGGAATGTCGTCGCCGGTTTCCAACTCCATGTCGATGGTGGAACTGGGCGCCACGACCATGAACCGCACGCCATGGTGCATCGCGAGGACCGCAAGCTGATAGGTCCCGATCTTGTTGGCGACATCGCCATTGGCAGTAATCCGGTCAGCGCCGACGATGACCCAGGTGATGCCGCGCGTCTTCATCAGATGCGCCGCCGCCGAATCGGCATTCAGCGTGACCGGCACGCCTTCGCCGGCAAGCTCCCAGGCAGTCAGCCGCGACCCTTGCAACCAGGGCCGCGTCTCGTCGGCGTAAACGCACTCCACGAGCCCTTCCAGATGCGCCGCCCGTATCACCCCGAGCGCCGTGCCGAAACCACCGGTGGCCAACGCGCCGGTGTTGCAGTGCGTGAGCAGATTCTGCCGATTGCCCTGGTGCTTGCGAATCAGGTCGACGCCGAACTGCGCCATGGTCAGGTTCGCCTCGCGGTCGCTGCCATGGATGGAGGCAGCCTGGGCCTCGGCGGCTGTCAGCGGATCTTCATCCGGCTTCAGGCGCTCGAGCCGCTCGCGCATCTGATTCAGGGCCCAGAACAGATTGACGGCGGTCGGGCGCGAACCGGCCAGGATCTCGAAGTCGGCTTCCAGGGCTGCGCGCCAGTCCCCGCCTTCGGCGAGGCGGGCCCTGAGCCCCAGAACCAGCCCGTACGCGGCGCTGATCCCGATCGCCGGAGCGCCACGCACGACCATCTCGCGGATGGCCGTGGCAACAGCGGCAGCGGAATCGTAGGTGTGCCATACCTCTTCAAGCGGCAGTTTGCGCTGGTCGAGCAAGCGCAACTGCCCGTCCTGCCACTCGATAGCCTTTACCTTTTCCGCGGCCAACAAGCGTTCGCGCATGGCAATCCTCTCTATTCTCACTGACACCTCTGACTCTCAGGGGCGGAACCGATCCGTTCACGCATGACGCACTGGCACACGAAAAAGCCCGGTCGTTTCCGAACCGGGCTTCAGCATTCGATAAGGGTCATGCGCAGTGATGAACACTCGCGCCCCATACCCGGGCGCGAATCCTAATCGACAGATTTTTCCAGCACAAGCAAAGGTCACCGGGGCGGTCGACAGGTGCGAAGTGATGCACTATCCGCGATTGGGCTGCGGGGTGAGGCGCAAATAGGGTTTCACCGCGCGATAGCCCTTGGGGAAGCGTTGCTTGAGCTCCTCCTCGTCCTTGAGCGAGGGCACGATGACCACTTCGTCGCCGTCCTGCCAGTTGGCCGGGGTCGCGACCTTATGGTTGTCGGTCAGTTGCAGCGAATCGATCACGCGCAGGATCTCGTTGAAATTCCGCCCCGTGCTCGCCGGGTAGGTAATGGTCAGGCGTACCTTCTTGTTCGGATCGATGACGAACAATGAGCGCACCGTCAGGGTGTCATTGGCGTTGGGGTGGATCAGGTCGTACAGCTCGGACACCTTGCGATCGCCGTCAGCCAGGATCGGGAAGTTGACCCGGGTGTTCTGGGTCTCGTTGATGTCATCGATCCACTTCACGTGCGAATCGACAGGGTCCACCGACAGCGCAATGGCCTTGACGTCGCGCTTGGCGAACTCGTCCTTCAGCTTGGCGGTGAAGCCCAGCTCGGTGGTGCAGACCGGCGTGAAATCAGCGGGATGGGAAAACAACACGCCCCAGCTGTCGCCGAGCCATTCATGAAAACGGATGCGCCCTTCGCTGGAGTCCTGCTCGAAGTCGGGTGCGATGTCGCCGAGACGGATACTCATGTCTTGCTCCTCATGCGGTTGCTGCTGATGGCGGCCACGTTGGAGCGGCCGGGTCCTGGTGGTGACGATGCCTCAGGCTGTCTTGCGGGCCTGTTCGGCGATGCGATTCTGCAGGCGGTACAGGTAGGCGAAACCCTGCTCCCAACGGGTGTGCCCCGACTGGACATTGATATGGCCGGCCCCTGAGAGGATGACGGTGTCACTGCCCCAATCCAGGCCCAGCTCGATGGCCCGACCCGCTGTCGCGGCAGCATCGTTGTCGGAACCGATCAGCAGACTGGGAAACGGCAGCCTCTGGCGCGCAATCGGCGCGAAATCCCGCAGGGCCTCCGGGCAGCCGTCACGCTGCACATCAGCCGGTGCCACCAGCAGCGCGCCACGAATCCGCCGCACCATGTCGACCGGAGCTTGCGCGGCCCAGTGTGCGACGGTGATGCAGCCCAGGCTGTGGGCGATAAGAATGACCGGGGACGTGCTCTGTGCGATACGGCGTTCCAGTTCGGCAACCCACTGCTCGCGATGAGGGCTCGACCAATCGGCCTGTTCTGTCCTGGCGCTATTGGGCAGGCTGCGCTGCCAATGGCTTTGCCAGTGATTGTCAGGCGAGCCGTGCCAGCCCGGCACTACCAGATAATGGATCGATTCGCTGCGCATCGCGGTGCCTCCGGAGTGATGGAAGCCAGTCTAGCCAGAAGCGTTGAAAACAATAAAAGAATAAGAATTCATTTAGTTATAACCAAAATAAAAAGACTGGGTTTTACGAAGACGCGTTTCATCGGCCCAGCTTGACCGGCATATTGGCCAGGCCGAATACTGTATTGATATACAGTAGTACGGAATACTCCGCCATGACATCCGTGGTCGCACTCAACCATCTAATCGACGCGCGCCGTCTGTGGCGCGGCCAGACCAAACCCGTATCGTCCAGCACGCAACCTACCGGATGTGCCGCGCTGGATGCTGCACTGCCGGGCGGCGGCTGGCCGGAATCGGCGCTGAGCGAGATTCTCGTCGACCACCCGGGTATTGGAGAATTGAGCCTGCTCTGGCCGACCCTGGCACGGCTGACCATGGCCAATGAGCGCGTGGTGCTGGTGGCGCCGCCTCATGTGCCTTATCCCCAGGCCTGGCTGGCTGCCGGTATCGACCTGCGACAGCTGACGATCATCGACACACAGGGCCGCGATGCCCTGTGGGCCACCGAGCAATGCCTGCGTTCGGGCAGCTGTGGGGCGGTGCTGTGCTGGCCGCAGCACGCCGATGACCGCGCCCTGCGACGCCTGCAGGTCGCCGCCGAGACCGGCCAGACACTGGCCTTCGCCTACCGTTCACTGCGCGAGGCCGTCAATCCGTCACCGGCGGCACTGCGCCTGGCGGTCGAAGCCCAGCCGGCCCAGTTGCGAGTGCTCAAGTGTCGTGGCGGCCTGGCTTCGCCCCAGCCGATCCCTGCCACGGCATGGCATTGAAATGAGCGCGCTCTGGGCTTGTATCCTGCTGCCGCAACTGGCCATGGACGGTGTGTTGCGCGGTCGCGCCGATGCCGAGGCGCCGCTGGCGCTTTTGGGCGGCACAGCGCAACGCCGCGTACTGCAGGCAATCAACCCGGCGGCACGGGCGCTTGGCCTCAGGCCGGGGCAATCATTGATCGCTGCCCAGGCGCTGACTCGCGCGTTCGCCACAGCCGATTACGATCAAGCGTCCATCGAACGCTGGCAGCAATTCCTCGCCGCCTGGGCCTACGGCTTCAGCTCACAGGTCAGCCTGCATTACCCACGCTGCCTGCTATTGGAGGTGCAATCGAGTTTCAACCTGTTCGGCCCCTGGCCTCGCCTGGAGTCACGCCTGCGCGATGAACTGCATGCACTGGGCTTTCAGCACCGCATAACCCTGGCACCGAACCCAGCCGCCGCACGGGTTCTGGCCAATGCACATGACGGCTTGGCCGTGACGGATTCCCAGACGCTGCGCAGCGTGCTGAACCCACTGCCGATCGAGCGTATCGGCTTGCCGCGTGAAGTGACGGCGGCGTTGGCGCGCATGGGCCTGCGAACCCTGAAGCAGGTACTCGCGCTACCTCGCGATGGCCTGGCGCGGCGCTTTCCGGCCGAAGCCATGAGGCACCTCGACACATTGTTCGAGCATCGTCCGTTGGGGCTGGACTTCTATCGACCACCGGACCGCTTCGATACCCGTATCGAACTTAACTTCGAGGTCGAATCGCACCAGGCACTGCTGTTCCCGCTGCGTCGATTGACCGCCGACCTTGCCGCCTATCTGGCCGGTCGTGACAGCGGCGTGCAGCGTTTTACCCTGTTTCTGGAGCACCGCAACCTGGCCGACACCCCGATGCCGGTTGGCCTGCTCAGCGCCGAACGCGATCCGGCCATGCTGTTCGAATTGACGCGGGGGCGGCTGGAACATGTGCAATTGCCCGCGCCGGTACTGGCGCTGCGCCTGGTGGCCCACCAATTACCCGCTTTCGTTCCTGAACACCGCCAGTTGTTCGAAGAACGACCGCAACAGTCGCTGCCCTGGGAGCCGCTGCGCGAACGTCTGCGGGCGCGACTGGGTGATGACGCCGTGCAGGGGCTCAGCGCTCGCGCCGATCATCGCCCCGAATGCGCCTGGCAACCACAACATGCTTGTGCGCATGAACCATCGGCAGCCGCACTTCCCCGCCCCGGCTGGCTGTTGTCCGAGCCCAAAGCACTGCACGAAGCATCCCTGCGCATACTCGCCGGTCCGGAGCGCATCGAGTCCGGCTGGTGGGACGGCAGTGATGTGCGCCGCGACTATTATCAGGTGCAAACTCGTAGCGGCCAGCGTGGCTGGGCCTATCGCGCCGTGCCCGGCCCAGGCCCCCTGCTGCTGCACGGCTGGTTCGCATGACGGTCGAATACGTCGAACTGCATTGCCTGTCCAACTTCAGCTTCCAGCGGGGCGCTTCAAGTGCCCGCGAGTTGTTCGAGCGCGCCGCACGTCTGGGCTATCGAGCTCTGGCCATTACCGATGAATGCACGCTGGCCGGCATCGTACGGGCCTGGCAGGCTTCGAAAGAGGCTGGCATCCCGCTGATTATCGGCAGCGAAATCCATATTGAAGGCGGGCCAACGCTGGTTCTGCTGGTTGCCGACCTGGCCGGCTATCAAAGCCTGTGCCGGCTGATCACCCGTGCCCGTCGCCGTGCCGAAAAGGGCCGTTACCGACTTCTCCCCGAAGACCTGAGCGAGCCGTTGGATGGGCTATTGGTCATCTGGATCGCTCAGCATGCCGAGGCTGACGCCGAAGGTCATTGGCTACGGGAGCGCTTTGCAGATTGCCTCTGGCTGGGCATCGAACTGCATCGTGGTCCGGACGATGCGCTGCGCCTGCGCCAATGGCATGCACTGGCCAGGCGCCTGAACATCCCTGCTGTGGCGTGCGGCGATGTGCATATGCACGCCCGTGGCCGTCGTGCGTTGCAGGACTGCATGACCGCGATCCGCCAACACCTGCCGGTGGCTGAGGCCGGACGCCATCTATTCCCTAACGGCGAACGCCACCTGCGTCGGCGCGAGGAGCTGGCGCAGCTCTACCCCCCCGAACTGCTCGCCGAAACACTGCGCATCGCCGAGCGCTGCCGGTTCGATCTTGACCAACTGCGCTATCAGTACCCACACGAGCTGGTGCCGACGGATCATGACGCCACTTCCTGGCTACGCAAGCTGGTCGAGGACGGTATTCGCTGGCGCTGGCCAACCGGCGTCGCAGCGTCAGCCCGCGCACAGGTGGAGCACGAGCTGCAACTGATCGCCGAACTGGGCTATGAGAGCTACTTCCTCACCGTTCACGACATCGTTCGCTTCGCCCGTGACCAGGCGATTCTTTGCCAGGGCCGCGGCTCGGCAGCCAATTCCAGCGTATGTTTCGTGCTGGGTATCACCGAACTCGATCCGTCTTGCAGCACGTTGCTGTTCGAGCGCTTTCTCTCCCGGGAGCGCAAGGAGCCACCGGACATCGACGTCGATTTCGAGCACGAGCGCCGGGAAGAAGTCATCCAGTACGTATTTCGCCGCTATGGCCGCGAGCGGGCCGCGCTCACCGCAGTGGTCAGCACCTACCACGCCACCGGAGCGATGCGTGACGTGGCCAAGGCACTCGGCCTGCCGGCGGACCAGATCAACGCACTGGCCGACTGCTGTGGCCGCTGGAGCGACCGGGTACCTGATGCCGAACGCCTGCATGAGGCCGGATTCGATCCTGACAGCCCCGTGCTGCGCCGAATACTGACACTGACCGGCGAGCTGATCGGCTTCCCACGGCACCTGTCCCAACACCCCGGAGGCTTCGTCATCTCCGAGCACTCGCTCGAAACCCTGGTCCCGGTGGAAAACGCCAGCATGCCCGAGCGCACCGTGATTCAGTGGGACAAGGACGATCTCGACCAGGTCGGTCTGCTCAAGGTCGATGTGCTCGCCCTCGGCATGCTCAGTGCGCTACGTCGCTGCTTCAACCTGATCGAGCACTATCGCGGCACATGCTGGACGATCGCCAGCCTGCCGAAGGAAGACCGTGCGACCTACGACATGATCAGCCGTGC
The DNA here is from genome assembly GCF_009789555.1 of Stutzerimonas stutzeri. Classification (NCBI taxonomy): domain Bacteria; kingdom Pseudomonadati; phylum Pseudomonadota; class Gammaproteobacteria; order Pseudomonadales; family Pseudomonadaceae; genus Stutzerimonas; species Stutzerimonas stutzeri. The sequence continues at coordinate 2,577,046 of NZ_CP046902.1, read as the reverse complement.
CGACACCGTCGGCGTGTTCCAGATCGAGTCACGGGCACAGATGGCCATGCTGCCGCGGCTGCGGCCCCGCACGTTTTATGATCTGGTGATCCAGGTCGCCATCGTGCGCCCGGGGCCAATTCAGGGGGACATGGTTCATCCCTACCTGCGTCGACGTAACCGCGAAGAGAAGGTGGAGTATCCCTCCGATGAATTGAAACTGGTCTTCGAGCGCACCCTTGGTGTGCCGCTGTTCCAGGAACAGGTGATGGAGCTGGCGATCGTCGCGGCCCAGTACACGCCTGGCGAAGCCGATCAACTGCGCCGATCCATGGCCGCCTGGAAGCGTCACGGTGGCCTGGAACCCCACCGACAACGACTGACCGAACGCATGTCCGCAAGGGGTTACCCGGCACAGTTCATCGCACGCATCTTCGAACAGATCAAAGGCTTCGGCAGCTACGGCTTTCCCGAATCCCATGCTGCCAGCTTCGCCCTGCTCACCTACGCCAGCTGTTGGCTGAAATGCCACGAACCCGCCGCCTACGCCTGCGCATTGATCAATAGTTGGCCGATGGGCTTTTACAACCCCGATCAGATTCTCCAGGACGCTCGCCGTCACGGTCTGGAAATCCGTCCAGTGGATGTGCATCACAGCGACTGGGACTGCAGCCTTGAACCAACCGGCCATGATCAACCCGCGATCCGCCTGGGCCTGCGCATGGTCCGTGGATTTCGAGAAGCGGATGCGCGGCGTATCGAGGCGGTGCGACAGCTACAGCCGTTCGTCGCCGTCGATGACCTCTGCCTGCGCGCCGAACTGGATGCGCGCGCGCGTGCGCAGCTGGCCGATGCCGGCGCCCTGCGCGGTCTCGCTGGGCATCGTCATCGGGCGCGCTGGGCGGTGGCCGGAGTCGAGCCACAACTGCCCCTGTTCGCTGGCCAGTGCGCGCCACAGGAAGCACCAGCGCCACTTCCACTCCCCACCGTCGGGGAAGATCTGGTGACCGACTATGCCACCCTGGGCACCACGCTAGGCCCGCATCCGCTGGCGCTGCTACGGGATCAACTCAGCAGTCGGCGCTGTCGCAGCTCGCGCGAGCTGGCCGACATTGAGCACGGTCGCCTGATCAGCGTCGCCGGCCTGGTGATTGGCCGTCAGCGCCCGCAAACCGCCAGCGGAGTCATCTTCGTGACCCTGGAAGACGAGTTCGGCATGATCAACGTGGTGGTCTGGAACGATCTGGCCGAGCGCCAGCGGCGGGTGCTGATACAGTCGCAGATGCTGCGGATCGACGGTCGCCTGGAGTCGGCGAACGGGGTGCGCCACGTCATTGCCGGGCGCTTGAGCGACCTCACCCCCTTGCTGACAGGCCTGGACGTGCGCAGCCGGGACTTCCAGTGATGCGCAGCACCCAGCCCTTGGTACATTCGGATCTGTCATGCGAGCACCAACCTGGTCTTTACAACCCGACCGTAACTTCAGTTCGTAAGGGCAAAAACCCCCTCTTCATGGCAGATGTCTGGCAGCAACGCAGTGCACCGGCTCCGCACATATTGTCGCCCCGTTCCGGTTACGCTATGGCGCATTCGGCTTGGCCCCCAGGTGCAGCAGCAGGCTTTTCATGGGGGCGCACAGGGCCTGCCAGTCGCCGTGGCAAAGGCACAGTTGCCGGAGCGCCCAGCGGTCTTGCAGGGGCAATGTGCGATAGGCATGACGCCGGCGGTAACGGCTGGCAATCCCCTTCGGCATAACGGCGACGCCGATGCCGTGCGACACCATCTCGCAGACCCCGTCGAAGGTTTTCATGCGGATACGCACGGACAGCGAGCGACCGGCGCTGCGCGCATGATCTTCAATGTGGTCCTGCAGGGCGTTGCCTGGCGCGAGGCCGACGAAGGGCTCATTGAGCAGATCGGCGAAGCAGGCCGCGCCGGCACTGGCGAAGCCGTGTTCCGGGGGGAGCAGCAGTACTAGGTGATCCTCCGCGATCGGCTGAAAGCTGAGCCCCGGCACCTCGGCGGCGTCGGAAACGATACCGGCCTCGGCCAGCCCGGCGGCGATCGTCCGGACGATGTCAGCACTGGTTCGCTCTTTGAGCTCGACATTCAGGTGCGGTCGACCAGCCAGCCAGCGCGCGAGCCTGCCAGGCAGAAATTCGGTCAGCGCGGCGGTGTTGGCATACAGATGCAAGGTGCCTTTCTCGCCATCGGCGAACCCTTGCAGTTCGCTCATCAGCGCCGCCTGTTGACGTAGCATCAGACGCGCATGATGGGCCAGCGCCTCGCCCGCCTCGGTGGTCGTGACACCCCGGGCACCTCGCACGAGCAATTGCACCCCCGCGTCCGATTCCATGTTGCGCAGGCGCTCACTGGCAGAGGCCAGGGCCAGGTTCGCTCGGGCGGCGCCCCCGGTGATACTGCCCGCCTCGACGACACAGAGGAACAGGCGAAAGTCCGCAAGATCGAAGCGCATGTGATCACCTGCCCCTAAGGCTTCGGTTCAACCGAAGACTGCCACTCGAATATCCGCATTGTGCCAACCGCTCGGTCGGGCTCCAATAGCCGCATGAACGAATACTCACCTGCTCTGCTCATTGCCCTGGCCATGACGTTTCTGGTTGCCGGGACGGTCAAAGGTGTCACGGGGATGGGCTTGCCCACCGTGGCCATGGGTCTGCTCGGCGTGGTGATGCCTCCGGCCGCGGCCGCGGCGCTACTGGTCGTACCGTCTTTGGTGACCAACCTGTGGCAATTGCTCGCCGGACCCGCCACGTTGCGCCTGCTGCGGCGCTTGTGGACGATGATTTCCGGCATAGGGATCGGCACGGTCGCGGGTTCGGCCATGCTCGCCTCGCTTGACCCGCAGTGGTCCTCGCCAGCGCTGGGCATCGCCCTGATGCTTTATGCCGGATTTGCCCTCTTCGCCCCAACGCTCTCCGTCCCCCCGAACGTCGAACCGTGGCTGTCGCCGCTGATCGGACTGGCCACCGGGCTGGTCACCGGCGCCACCGGGGTATTCGTCTTCCCCGCGGTGCCCTACCTGCAGGCCCTGGGCATGGAGCGCGATGAACTGGTCCAGAGCCTGGGGCTTTCGTTCACCGCATCGACCCTCGCCCTGGCCGCCGGGCTGATCCTTCACGGCGCCTTCCATGTCGAACAACTGGGGATGTCTTCGCTGGCCATCGCCCCAGCGCTGGTAGGCATGTGGCTGGGACAACGGATCAAGGCGCGGATCAGCCCGACGGCTTTTCGGCTGTGCTTCCTGTCATTTTTGCTGTTGTTGGGGCTCGAACTCGCCACGCGACCGTTGCGCTGAACGCTCTGGCAGTTCGCTGCCAGGGGCGAATGAACGCTGCGGTGCCTGGCGCATAACCCAGGGCTTACTGACGCAGGCTTATCTTCGGCTTCGTTCATGGTCCCAACGGATCGCTTGCCGTGACGCACCGCGTGGGCTTGGGCATCGAAGCGTCGCCCGTGAATTTCACGCCTCGCTCGATAGTAAAGTTATGATATAACATATGTACTCGAGCGCACCGGCAAACCGCTGCGCTCGCTTCGTTGACCCTCAGCAGGAGCTGCTCATGAAACCAGGCATCCACCCCGACTACCGCCCCGTGCTTTTTCATGACACCGCCGCCGACGTCTATTTTCTCATCGGCTCGACGGTAGAGACCGGCCGTACGCACCAGCACACCGACGGCAACACTTATCCCTACGTCACCCTCGATGTCTCCAGCGCATCGCACCCCATCTACACCGGCAAGCAGCGCAAGACGGCCTCCGAAGGCCGCATCGCCGGCTTTAACAAGCGCTTTGCCGGGTTTACAGCCAAGAAGTGATGCCCCGCTCGTAGAGCTGCCAGGCGATCCGCTCGAATTCGGGTGGATCGTTTTCTCGCCAGATCGCCATCATCCAACCCACGGAAGACGTTTCGATGTTCCGCAGTATCCGACCATGCATCACCCGCCCCCACCCTTGTCTGTTATCCACCTTTCTCCTGCTGCCCTTGACCGCCCTGGCCGAGCAAGCGGTAAAACTCGAACCGACGGTTATCACCGCGACGTCGACGGCGCGTCAGCTAAGCGATGCGCCTGCGAGCGTTACGGTCATTACGCGAAGCGATCTGAGCATGCGCCCGGTTCAGGATCTGGAAGATGCGCTACGGGGCACACCGGGTTTGCAGTTCACCGGTATCGGCATGACACGCCGTGGCGTCAGCATTCGCGGGATGAGCAGCGAACATACGCTGGTGCTGGTCAACGGGCAGCGCATCAATTCGGCGGCGGGTGCCGTTGCGCACGCGGACTTCGACCTGGGCTGGGTGCCGGTCGAGGCCATCGAGCGTATCGAGGTGATACGCGGACCGATGTCGTCCCTGTACGGTTCGGAGGCCCTCGGCGGTGTGGTCAATGTCATCACGCGACGCGCGACCGACGCGTGGCGCGGTGCGATGCAGCTCAACGGTGGCGTGCGTGAGGATGATCGAGGCGGACAGACACATCAGCTCGGCGTCTACGCGGGCGGCCCGCTGGTACCCGGCCTGCTGGGGCTGTCCTTGAACGCAGAGACCCGACGCCGACAGGAAACCCCGCTGCACGGCGACACAGCGCAATCGGAAATCGAGGGACGCGACGCCCACAGCGCAAGCGCCACACTGAGCTGGACCCCGGACACGGCGCAGCGCATCGATTTCACGGTCGAAAAGGGCCTGGACGACCGCTGGCGCAATACCCGTAGCGCAGGCGCCGCACCCGTCGAATACGAGTCAAGTGACCGCATCGAACGCGAACGGTACGCCATCGCCCACAGTGGTGCATGGACCTGGGGCAACAGCACGCTCAGGGCCTATCGCAACAGCCTGGAGCGCACCAATCGGTATACCCAGGGGGTCGTCCCTTCCTCTCCAAACCAGCGGATGACCGACGACATTGTCGATGGCAGCCTGAGCCTGCCGTTGGCAGACGCGCACCTGTTTACGCTGGGCGGTGAATGGCGCAGGGAACAGCTCGAAGACGGCGGATTCATGGACGGCGATGCCCAGGCCATCCATCGCGCACTGTTCTTGCAGGATGAAATCGAACTCAGCCAAGCGTGGTCCCTGGTCCTGGGCAATCGCTTCGATCGCCACGAGGCGTATGGCTGGCACAACAGCCCACGCGCCTACCTGGTCCACCACGTGAACGACTCGCTGACAATAAAGGGCGGCGGTGGCCGCGGCTTCAAGGCGCCTGCACTCAAGCAACTCTCGCCAGGCTATTCGGCCATCGGCGGCGGTGGGCAGTTCATCATCCACGGCAACCCCGACCTGGAACCGGAGATCAACACAACCTACGAAATCAACGCGGACTACAAGGCAGACGGCTGGTCGCTGAACGCGGGGGTGTTCCAGAATAACGTGCGCGGACTGATCCAGACGATCTGCGTATCGAGCTGCGGCGTCCGCGGGCGGGAAGTTCGCAACTACGACAACGTCGACGAGGCGCGCATCAGGGGCTTGGAGCTGGGCGGCAGCCTGGACCTACCCGCCAACCTGCGCTGGGACCTCAACTACACCTATCTCGATGCAATCGACCGCAGCGCCGACCAGCGTCTGGGTGACCGCGCCCGGCATCTGGCCAACACGCGGCTGCAATGGTCGCCAAGCGCTCGCTTCACCGGGCAGGTCCGGGCGGAGTACGTGGGCAGCCAAGTGACCTATTCGCGTAATTCGGCCTTCGATGTCCCGGCCTATAGCCTGTGGCACCTGGAGCTGACCCAGCGGGTCACCGACTCGCTCAGCATTCGCGGCGGTATCGAAAACCTGACTGACGAAGCGTTTACCGATACGTCCGATCACTTCACCTTCTCCGAACCAGGGCGCACCTACCACGTCGGCCTGAGCCTGAGCTTCTGACATGCCCAGCTGGATCAGATTCGGCATCGCGCTCATGGCCCTGGCCAGTTGCGGAGCGACGGTGTCCGCCGACCCGCTTCCGCGAAGCACCATCCAGGTGCAGGTGCTGACCACCGACTTCGTCCTGCAGGGCAAGCTCGACCGGCTCGCAGGCTGGGCGAGCGACGCCGGGGTCACGCTCGAGGGCGTGCGCGTCGGCTCAGCGACCCAGGCGCCCGCTATGGCCGAGGCGGACCTGACGATACTGGACACCCCGAGACCGGCCGATCTTGCGGCAGTGCAGCAACAGGTCGGCGACGCGCTCATGGCCAGCGAACGGCCATGGATACGCGTCGGCGGCGGCCCACCCGCATTCGGCGGCCTGCCAGCACCGGTCGCGACACGATTGATCGGCTATTACAGCAACGGTGGCGAGCAGAACCTCAGGCATTTGTTCGCTTACCTGCGAGCCTGGCACGACAAGGTGCCCACCGACGCCATTGCCGGGCCGGCAGCGCTGGGCAAGACAGGCTTCTACCACCCGGACGCTCCCTCGACCTTCACTCGGCTCGACGACTACCTCGCCTGGGGCGCCAAGCGCTGGAAAGCAGATACGCCGCGGGTTGCCTTCGCCATACACCGCGGCGCCCTGGTGGACGGTCAGTTGCGACTGATCGATGATCTGATGAGCCGCAGTGAATCGCGAGGCCAGGCGCCGCTGGCGTTCTGGATGGACGACGCGAATCCGCAAGCGCTGACCGAGGTGCTGGCACCCGCGCGCAGCGATGTATTGATCAACCTCCAGCACATGCAGAACGGTGCGGCGCGCCAGGCGGAACTACTGACGCTTGGTATTCCAGTGATCTCGACGCTCACCTGGCGCGATGGGAGCCCCGCCCAGTGGCGCGCATCCGACAGCGGCATTTCGCCACGCACTGCCGCGAGCCTGCTGACCGTCCCGGAAAGCTGGGGCATGAGCGACCCGCTGGTGATCGCCGCCGTCGAAAATGGCGAGCCTTCACCCATTGCCGAGCAAGTCGAGGCGCTGCTCGCCAAGGTTGACAGCCTGACCCGCCTGCGCCGGCTCGCACCCACCGAGAAACGCCTGGCGCTGATGTTCTGGAACCATCCCGAGGGCGAAAAGAACGTGGCCGCCTCGAACCTCAACGTGCCACGTAGCCTGGCGCGCCTCGCCACGGCCTTGCAGCAGGCCGGTTACGATGTGCCCGCCGTGGACGAGACACGACTGATCGACACGGCGCAGCGCCTGCTCGGCGGCTACTATCGACCACAGACCCTCGACAGCCTGCTGGCCGACGGCCTTGCCATCACCGTACCGCTATCGGCCTATCAACGCTGGCTCGCCGACCAACCAGATTCGCGCCGCATCGCATTGCTCCAACGCTGGGGTAAACCTGCCGAGCACTGGGCGTTGCGTGACATAGAGGGGCACGCACATTTCGTCATCCCCGCGGCGCGCCTCGGCAAGCTGGTGTGGCTACCGCAGCCGCCCCGCGCAGGCCGTCCCGGCGATGCCTACCACGACAGCAAGGTCCCGCCAGATCACCTGTACCTTGCGGCCTACCAGGCGCTGCGCGAGGTGATCAAAGCCGATGCGCTGATCCACTTCGGCACCCATGGCACTCAGGAGTGGTTGCCTGGCAAGGATCGCGGCCTGGCCGCAAGCGACTATCCCTTCCTTGCGCTGGGCGACATGCCGGTGTTCTATCCGTACATCCAGGACAATATCGCAGAGGCGATTCAAGCGCGTCGACGCGGTCGAGCCGTCACCGTCAGCCATCAGACGCCTGCCTTCGCGCCGGCCGGCCTCTACGACGAGCTGCGCGATGTGCACGCGCTGCTCCATGAATACCAGCAGCTCGATGAAGGCGCCGTGCGCGAGGCTACTGCCGAACGCATCCGCCAGATCGCGCTGCAAACCAGGCTGCTGGACGACATGGGCTGGGACGAACCCCGGATGCGTGCCAACCCCGAGCGGTTCCTGCAGACGCTGCATGACCACCTGCACGCATTGGCCCAGGCCAACCTGCCGCTCGGGCTGCACACCTTTGGTGAGCCCGCGCCCGCCGAACATCGGCTTGCGACCGTGCTGCAACAGCTGGGCGAGCCCTATCTGCGGGCGCTGGAGATGATCGACGAACCGCTTGCCGAGGACTTCGCGGGGCTGAAAGCGAGCCTTCCCTACCGGACCCTCGAGCGCTACCTGCGCGACGGTGAGCCTCTGGACTCGATCGACGATCCCGCGCTACGAGAACAGATCGCATACGCCCGCCTGCTCGATGCGCAGCGCTCCGCCCCGGGCGAGATCGAGGCTTTGCTCGCCGGCCTCGCCGGTGGCTTCGTCGCACCTGGGCCCGGCGGCGATCCGGTGCGCAATCCAGACGTACCGAGCGGGCGCAACCTGTATGCGTTCGAAGCGGACAAATTACCGACCCGCGCGGCGTACGAGGCAGGCGGCAAGGCGCTGGCCCAATTAGTGGATCGCTACCGTGACGAGCACGACGGCGCGCTACCCGAAAAGCTGGCGTTCAGCCTATGGTCCTCCGAAGCCATGCGCCACCTCGGCATTCTCGAAAGCCAGGTCCTGCACGCGCTGGGTGTACGCCCGGTCTGGGACGATGGCGGGCGGGTTCGCACCCTTGAAATCATTCCGGCGGCCCAACTCGACAGAGCGCGCATCGACGTCGTGATCCAGGTCACCAGCGTCTACCGCGACCAGTTCGATGGCTTCATGCGGCAGCTCGCCGATGTGGTGGAGCGCCTCGCGGCGCTGGACGAACCCGGCAATACCCTCGCCGCCAACAGCCGAGCGCTCGCCCAACAGCTGCGCGAACAGGGGATCGAAGCCCGTCGTGCCGATCGTCTGTCCCAGCTGCGACTGTTCGGAAACGAGCCCGGCGATTACGGCACGGGCGTCCCCCAGCTCACCCTGGACTCGACTCGCTGGGACAACGAGTCGGACCTGGCCAGGCAATTCCTGTCGAGGTTGCAGTACGGCTACGGGACCGATAGTTGGGGCGAGAAGATTGACGGCCAGAACCTGTTCGCCGAGCAACTCAAAGGCGTTCAGGCCGCGGTAATGGCCCGCTCCAGTGAGCTTGGCGGCGTGCTGTCGACCGACCACCCTTTCGAGTTTCTCGGCGGACTTTCCCTGGCGATTCGCCACCTCGATGGCGCCAGCCCGTCGCTCTACGTGTCCGATCTCCGCAAAGCCGAGCCCCGCACTGCCAGCGCCGCAAACTACCTCGCCATCGAACTGCGCAGCCGCTACCTGAACCCGCACTGGATCACCGCCATGCAGCAGGAAGGCTACGCCGGGACGCTGGAAGTGCTGAACCTCGCCAACAATCTCTGGGGCTGGCAAGCGGCTGACCGCACCCTGGTGCGCGCCGATCAATGGCAGGCCCTGCATGAAACCTTCGTAATGGACCAGCGCGCGCTCGGCCTCGACCATTGGTTCGAGACGCACAACCCGACGGCCCAGGCTCAGTTGATCGAACGCATGGCTGAAGCGATCCGCAAAGGCTACTGGGATGCCTCCGACCAGACCCGCCGCGAGCTGGCCGAGCGCTGGCAGACGCTTACCACCGACAAAGGCGCCGATGCAGGCCAGGCGGTCACTCGCGCCTTCATCGAACAGATGGCCGCCGGGTTCGGTCTCGCCCAGTCCGCCGCCCCGGATGTCGCCACGCCCGTTTCGGCAGACAGCGACGCTACTGGCGAAACGGTCCGCGGCCACGTGATGCAGGCGGTCGCGGAAAAACCCACCGACGCGCCGAGGCCCTGGCGGCTTCTGTTCGGCCTCGCAACCCTCACCGCGTGCCTGCTGCTTGGCGCCCTGCGCCAAGCACGCGCCAACCGCCACATCGCACCATCCCTCGAACCCTGATCGAACAGACATCTCATGAACGCACTTGAAACCAGCCTCTACGAACTGACACGCCTCTTTCTCGCCCCCGTAATGCTGCTAATCCTCGCCGCGCTGGGCTACGCCTTCCTCGCATTGGGCAGCTTCGCGATGGAAGCCTGGCAACGCCGCAGCGGCCGCTACCGCTCGGTTCTGGCTGCACACCACGCCATGCGCGGCGGTACCAGCGATGACCTCGAACTCTGGATCATGCAACGCCTGGAATGGCTGCGCGTAACCTCGCGCAGCGCACCGATGCTCGGCCTGGTCGCCACCATGATCCCAATGGGCCCTGCCCTGCTGGCACTGACCCAGAGCGACGCGAAGGGCATCGGCGAAAATCTCGTCGTGGCCTTTTCCTCGGTCATCCTCGCGCTCATCGCTTCGAGCATCACCTTCTTCGTCCTCACTGTACGTCGCCGCTGGCTACTGCAGGAGCTACGCGTCATCGAGCGCGGAGCACACCAGTGATGCGGTTTCTCGACCATGACGAAGACGACGACCCGCTGCTTTCTGTGGTGAACCTGATCGACCTGTTCCTTGTCGTCATTGGCATCCTGCTGATCGTCATCGTCCAAAACCCGCTCAACCCTTTCAGCCAGAACAACGTCGTGGTGGTTGAAAATCCAGGTGAAGCGAACATGCGCATGCTGATCAAAGAGGGCCAGGAACTGAAGCAATACGAGTCCAGTGGCGAGATCGGCGAGGGCCAGGGCGCCAAGGCCGGGATCACCTATCGCCTGAACGACGGTCGGATGGTCTACGTGCCGGAACAGGGCCCCGCGCTGTGAGCAGTGACGCGCCAGCCTGACGCCCTGCCTGCAGCACACAGCACGAGCAAACCCGACGCGCCCAATTCCTGGGTATTGAAAGCCGCGCCCGGCGACTAAGCTGTACTAAGGTTCCCGGCATCGAACTTCAGCGAGGCGCGTGCCATGAACGCTTTTGAACGCAACGAGTTGCTCGACCGGTTGGAAAATCGCTTCGAACACAACATGCATCGTCATCCGGGCATCGCCTGGCGCGACGTTCACGCCAGACTCGAACGCGACCCCCGCGCCCTCGAAACGCTCCATGCCATGGAGGCGACCGGGGGCGAACCAGACGTGATCGGCCACGACCATGAAACCGGGCGCTACAGGTTCTGCGATTGCTCCAGGGAAACCCCGGCCGGTCGGCGCAGCATCTGCTATGACGACGCCGCGCTTGAATCACGCAACGAGCACAAGCCCCAACGCAGCGCCATGGGCATGGCGTGCGAAATGGGCATCGAAATGTTGACCGAAGAACAGTACCAAGCCCTGCAGACGCTGGGCGAGTTCGACACAAAGACGTCCAGCTGGATCAAAACGCCCGCAGACGTACGGGCCCTTGGCGGGGCGCTGTTCGGCGACCGCCGCTATGGCCGTTCATTCATCTACCACAACGGCGCACAGTCCTACTACGCAGCCAGAGGCTTCCGCGGCTTACTCTCGGTGTGATGGCCCGCGCCAGCTACCGACAGCGCTACCGCATTCATCGAGGCAGCGACAGACAGCTCCGGGGCACAGCGCACCGAATTCACGGACCAAAAAGATGGCGCAACGACAGCATCATCAGCCACTACCCAGCCGCAGAGCGGGACCAGTTGATCGAAGCCGCCAACAAGGTATCAGCGACCGAATCACGCGCACCTACGCTAACGATCCTGAAAGAAGGCAGGAATAGAGAAAAACACCCTAGTGACTCGGAAAGTTACTAAGGCAAAAACAACAAAGCCACCCGAAGGTGGCTTTGTCATCGATTGTATTGGTCGGGACGGAGTGATTCGAACACTCGACCCCTTGCACCCCATGCAAGTGCGCTACCAGGCTGCGCTACGCCCCGACGGTGCTTTCAGCTCTGCTGAAAGCGGATCGAACTATACATTAAGCGACTGAATATGTGAAAGTTTTTTATGCAGAACCGTTCAATTCCTGAGCACCTGCAGCACGTCCTCGAGCTCGGTGATCATTTGCCTGATCAATTGCTTGTACTGCGTGGTGTCTTCGCGGGCCTCGTCGCCTGACATCCGCTGCCGAGCGCCGCCGATGGTGAAGCCTTGCTCGTAGAGCAGCGAGCGGATCTGCCGGATCATCAGGACATCCTGCCGCTGGTAATAACGCCGGTTACCGCGCCGTTTCACAGGATTCAGTTGCGGAAATTCCTGCTCCCAATAGCGCAGCACGTGCGGTTTGACCGCACACAGCTCGCTGACTTCGCCAATGGTGAAGTAGCGTTTGCCAGGTATCGTCGGCAGTTCGTCGTTATGACTTGGTTCCAGCATACGCTTCGACTCTGGCTTTTAGTTTTTGCCCTGGCCGGAATGTCACGACGCGACGCGCCGTGATCGGGATTTCCTCGCCGGTTTTCGGGTTTCGTCCCGGTCGCTGTCGCTTGTCGCGCAGGTCGAAGTTGCCGAAACCGGATAACTTCACCTGCTCGTTGTGCTCGAGCGCCTGACGGATTTCCTCGAAAAACAGCTCGACCAGTTCCTTGGCCTCGCGCTTATTCAAGCCTAGCTCTTCATATAGACGTTCCGCCATTTCAGCTTTCGTCAGAGCCCCCATACGCTATTTCCTTAACGTGGCGTTGAACCTTTCTTCCAGGGAGGAGAGGATTTGCTGCATCGCACCACTCACCTCGTCGTCGTTTAGAGTGCGCGAAGGGTGTTGCCAGGTCAAGCCGACTGCCACACTTTTGCTAAGGGGATCAATACCTTTACCCTGATACACATCAAATAGCTTGAGGTCTGTCAGGTTCTCGCCTGCGGCCTGACGAATGCACCCGAGCACATCGTCGGCCGAAACCTCACGCGCCACCAGAATGGCCAGGTCGCGGCGCACTTCCGGGAAGCGGGACAACTCGCTGAAGCGCGGCAACTGGCCTTCGCTGATCTCGGCGACCAGCAGTTCGAACAGGTAGACCGGCTGATCGATACCGAGGGTGGCGGCCAGCTCGGGATGAAGGCTGCCGACATAACCGACCAGGCGCCCGTCGCGCTCGATGCGTGCGGTCTGACCAGGATGCAGCGCCGGGTGCTCGGCGGCGGCAAAACCATACGCCGAGGCATCGCCGGCGTATCCGAGCAAGGCTTCGACATCGGCTTTCATGTCGTAGAAGTCAGCCGGCGCTCTTTCGTTGCACCAGGCTTCCGGCAGGCGGCTACCGGTGATGACGCCGGCCAGCATGGGTTCCTGCTTCAATCCATCGAGCTGGCCGACGAAGCGAAGGCCGCTTTCGAACAGGCGCACACGTGTCTGCTGACGGTTGAGGTTGTATTGCAGGGCCTTGATCAAACCCGGCCAGAGTGTCGCGCGCATGGCGGCCATGTCCGAAGAAATCGGATTGGCCAGTTGCAACGGCTCGACGCCGGGACTGAACAGCTCAAACATCTTCGGATCGATGAAGCTGTAGGTGATCGCTTCCTGGTAGCCGCGCGCAACCAGCAACCGACGCAGAGCAGGAAGCTCTGCGCGGGCCTCGGGTTTGGCTTCGGGCGCCAGTCGAGCCTGGGGATAACGCACAGGCAGGCGATCGTAGCCGTACAGGCGGCCCAGCTCTTCGATCAGGTCCACTTCGAGACTGATGTCGAATCGATGGCTGGGAACGCTGACGTCCCAACAACCGTCACCTCGTTCAGCCACGCCCAGGCCCAGCGCCGAGAGCAGCGAGACAACCTGCTCACCCGCCATGCTCAAGCCCAGTATCTGCTCGATGCGATCCTGGCGCAGCAGAATCGGTGAGACGCTGGGAAGATCGGCTTCGCTAACGGCTTCGATTACAGGTCCCGCGCTGCCTCCAACGATGTCCAGCAGTAGCGCGGTGGCCCGTTCCATCGCTCGACGTGCCAGCCGAGAATCGACCCCACGCTCGTAACGGTGCGATGCATCGGTATGCAAACCATAGGAGCGCGCCTTGCCGGCGAGCGCAATGGTGTCGAAGAAGGCGCTTTCAAGGAACAGGTCTTGGGTGGAGGCGCTTACGCCGCTGTGCTCACCGCCCATCACGCCCGCAATCGCAAGGGCGCGCTGATGATCCGCGATGACCAGCGTATCGGCCCGCAGGGTCACTTCCTGGCCGTCGAGCAGGACGAGCTTTTCCTGCTCCTCTGCCATACGGACCCTGATACCGCCATTGATCTCGGCAAGATCGAACGCGTGCAGCGGCTGGCCCAGTTCGAGCATCACATAGTTGGTGACGTCCACCACCGCATCGATGCTGCGGACATCGGAGCGACGCAAGCGCTCTACCATCCACAGTGGCGTGGGCCGCGACAGGTCGACGTTTCGGATCACGCGCCCGAGATAGCGCGGGCAGGCGTTGGGCGCGAGCACTTCGACCGGGCGCACCTCGTCATGGCTGGCGGCCACCGGAGCGATGTCGAACGGTGCGACCGGTGCGCCGTATATCGCGCCCACTTCGCGCGCAAGCCCAGCAATAGAGAGACAGTCGCCACGATTCGGCGTCAGGCCGATTTCGATACTCGCGTCGTCAAGACCGAGATATGCCCGAAAATCACTGCCGACCGGCGCGTCGCCAGCCAGCTCCATCAGCCCGCTGTCATCAGTACCGACCTGCAGTTCGGTTTCGGAGCAGAGCATGCCGTTGGACTCGACACCGCGAAGCTTCGCTTTCTTGATCTTGAAGTCGCCGGGCAGTTGGGCACCGATCATCGCGAACGGAATTTTCAGGCCGGGGCGGACATTCGGCGCACCACAGACCACCTGAAACGTCTCGCTTCCGTTACTGACCTGACACACGCGCAACTTGTCGGCATCCGGGTGCTGTTCGGTGCTCAGCACCTCACCCACGACTACGCCGCTGAATTCACCGGCGACCGGAGTCACCGCATCGACTTCAAGGCCTACCATCGATAGCCGCGCTACCAACTCATCACGGGAAACTTCTGGGTTAACCCACGTACGCAACCACTGCTCGCTGAATTTCATCCTGCTCTCCTAAAGATTCTTGACTGGACTCTGGGCCTAGCGAAATTGCGCCAGGAACCTCAGGTCGTTATCGAAGAACAGGCGTAAGTCGTTGACGCCATAACGCAACATGGCGAGCCGTTCGGCTCCCATGCCAAAAGCGAAGCCCTGATACTTTTCAGGGTCGATACCGGACATGCGCAGCACGTTCGGGTGCACCATCCCGCAGCCCATCACTTCGAGCCAGCCGGTCTGCTTGCAGACACGGCAACCTTTCCCGCTGCACATGACGCATTGCATGTCCACCTCGGCCGATGGCTCAGTGAACGGAAAGAAGGAGGGACGGAAACGAACACCCAGCGGCTTTTCGAAGAACACCCGCAAGAACTGCTCGATGGTGCCTTTCAGGTCCGCGAAGCTGATGCCCTCATCGACGAGCAGGCCTTCAACCTGATGGAACATCGGCGAATGGGTGATATCCGAGTCACACCGGTAGACACGGCCCGGACAGACGATGCGGATAGGCGGCTGCTGCGATTCCATCGTGCGCACCTGAACAGGCGACGTATGGGTGCGCAACAGCATGTTGGCGTTGAAATAGAAGGTGTCATGCATCGCCCGCGCAGGGTGATGGCCCGGAATATTGAGCGCTTCGAAGTTATGGTAATCGTCTTCGACTTCCGGCCCCTCGGCAACGCTGTAGCCGATATGACTGAAGAATTGCTCGATCCGCTCGAGCGTGCGGGTCACCGGATGCAGCCCGCCTGAGCCCTCTCCCCTGCCTGGCAATGTCACATCGATCTGCTCGGCAGCCAGCTTGGCGCTCAGCGCGGCCTGTTCAAGGGCAGCTTTCCTGGTGTTCAGTTCGTCCTGGACCCGGCCCTTGGCTGCGTTGATGAGCGCACCCGCTTTGGGGCGATCCTCAGCGGACAGCTTGCCCAGGGTCTGCATGACCTGCGTCAGCTCGCCCTTCTTGCCGAGGTACTGGACCCGGATCTGCTCCAGGGCATTGATGTCTTGACTATGTTGCACCGCCTCAAGCGCTTGCGAGACCAGTGCATCCAGGTTTTCCATGTACAACCTCCAGAGGTTCTTGCAGAACCGCACCCGGCGATCAGCATTCAGGCTTTACGCGAGGTGCACTTTTGCAAATGCCCCTTCAGATACGAAATAGGGGAAGAGCACAAGGCTCTTCCCCTATCGGTGACGCTACGAATCCGAAGATTCGATTGTCGATGGGCTTAGGCCAGAGAAGCTTTGGCTTTTTCGACAATCGCAGCAAAAGCTGCTTTTTCGTTCACTGCCAACTCGGCCAGAACCTTACGGTCGATCTCGATGGCTGCTTTTTTCAGGCCAGCAATGAAACGGCTGTAGGACAGACCGTTTACACGAGCACCAGCGTTGATACGAGCGATCCAAAGAGCGCGGAACTGACGCTTCCGCTGACGGCGGTCACGGTAGGCATATTGGCCAGCCTTGATTACCGCCTGCTTGGCAACACGGAACACACGCGAACGAGCGCCGTAGTAGCCTTTGGCGAGTTTCAGAATTTTCTTGTGACGGCGACGAGCGACGACGCCACGCTTAACACGAGCCATGAGTTATTCCTCTGAGTCTTGACCGAATTAACGAACGCGCAGCATGCGCTCTACTTTTGCGTTGTCAGACGGGTGCATCAGAGATGTACCACGCAGCTGACGCTTACGCTTGGTAGACATTTTGGTCAGGATGTGGCTCTTGAAAGCGTGCTTGTGCTTGTAGCCATTCGCCGTCTTTTTGAAGCGCTTCGCAGCGCCACTTTTAGTCTTCATCTTTGGCATGTTCGGTACTCCACAGTGTGGGTGATTTCAAATAACCGCAAGGCCTGCCAGTGCCCTGGTGGTTACTTTTTCTTCTTGGGAGCGATGACCATGATCAGTTGGCGTCCTTCCATCTTTGGATGCTGTTCGACCGAACCGTATTCAGCCAGGTCACCCTCGACCCGCTTCAACAATTCCATCCCCAGCTCCTGATGCGCCATCTCACGACCGCGGAATCTCAACGAAACCTTGGCCCTGTCCCCGTCACTCAGGAAACGTACCAGGTTGCGTAGCTTGACCTGGTAGTCGCCCTCTTCCGTCCCTGGACGAAACTTTACTTCTTTGACCTGGATCTGCTTCTGGTTCTTCTTCGCTGCAGCGACCTGCTTCTTCTTTTCGAAGAGGTGCTTGCCGTAATCCATGATCCGGCATACAGGAGGAACCGCATCGGCGGAAATTTCCACCAGATCCAACTTGGCTTCTTCAGCTATACGAAGCGCTTCATCAATCGAGACGATGCCAACCTGCTCGCCATCAGCACCAATCAAACGGACCTCACGAGCCGAGATATTCTCGTTGATCGGGGCCTTGGGTGCAGCTCGTTTATCCTGTCTCATTTCACGCTTAATAGTCATTACTCCAATTCTTGGCGACCACGCCGGGAAACCGCCTGCGTCAACAACTGCGCGAAGTCATCCAGGGGCATGGAGCCCAGATCGACGCCTTCGCGGGTGCGCACAGCAACGGCTCGTGTCTCTACTTCCCGATCTCCGATAACCAAGAGATAGGGAACCTTGAGCAAGGTATGCTCGCGGATTTTAAAGCCGATCTTTTCGTTTCTCAAGTCGGACTTGGCACGGAAGCCGCTTTGATTGAGCGTTTTCTCGACTTCAAGTGCGAAATCGCCCTGTTTGTCGGTGATATTCATCACCACGGCCTGCGTAGGCGCCAGCCAAGCCGGAAAGGCGCCCTCGTAATGCTCGATCAGAATTCCGATGAAACGCTCGAACGAGCCGAGGATGGCGCGGTGCAACATGACCGGATGCTGGCGATCATTGTTCTCGCTGACATACTCGGCGCCGAGGCGAATCGGCAGATTGAAATCGAGCTGTAGCGTGCCGCACTGCCATACACGCCCCAGGCAGTCTTTCAACGAGAACTCGATCTTCGGCCCATAGAACGCGCCCTCGCCGGGCTGCAGGTCATAGGGCAGGCCCGCGCTGTCCAGCGCGGCGGCCAGGGCCGCCTCGGCGCGATCCCACAGCTCATCGGAACCGACTCGCTTTTCCGGCCGGGTCGACAATTTCAGTTCGATATCGACAAACCCAAAGTCCGCGTATACCGCCTGGGTCAGCTTGATGAATGCCGCGGACTCGGACTGCATTTGCTCTTCGGTGCAGAAGATATGCGCATCGTCCTGAGTAAATCCACGAACGCGCATGATGCCATGCAAGGCACCGGACGGCTCGTTACGATGGCACGCCCCGAACTCGGCAAGACGCAGCGGCAGTTCGCGGTAGCTTTTCAGACCCTGGTTGTACACCTGC
This sequence comes from Stutzerimonas stutzeri, assembly GCF_009789555.1. Classification (NCBI taxonomy): domain Bacteria; kingdom Pseudomonadati; phylum Pseudomonadota; class Gammaproteobacteria; order Pseudomonadales; family Pseudomonadaceae; genus Stutzerimonas; species Stutzerimonas stutzeri. The sequence goes on along the minus strand of NZ_CP046902.1, from coordinate 2,558,969 downwards.
ACGTGACAGGGGCAGTTCATCGGCTTGATCGCGTAGTCGCGGCTCTCCGACTCCGTGGTGAACATGTTTTCAGCGTAGTTCGCCCAGTGCCCGGATTTCTCCCACAGGCTGCGATCGACGACCTGGGGCGTCCGGATTTCCTGATAGCCGTTTTCACGCTGCACGACACGCATGTACTGCTCGAGCACCTGATACAGGGTCCAGCCGTTCGGGTGCCAGAACACCATGCCCGGCGCTTCTTCCTGGGTATGGAACAGATCCAGGCGCTTGCCGAGTTTGCGGTGATCGCGCTTTTCGGCTTCCTCGATGCGCTGAATATAGGCGGCCAGTTGCTTCTTGTCCGCCCACGCCGTGCCGTAGATCCGCTGGAGCTGCTCATTTTTCGCGTCGCCGCGCCAGTAGGCGCCGGACAGCTTGGTCAGCTTGAATGACTTCAGGAATCGCGTGTTCGGCACATGCGGCCCGCGGCACATGTCCACGTACTCTTCGTGGTAATACAAGCCCATCGCCTGCTCGTCGGGCATGTCCTCGACCAGCCGCAGCTTGTATTCCTCGCCGCGCGCCTTGAACACCTCAATGACTTCGTCACGCGGCGTGACCTTCTTGATCACGTCGTATTCCGTATCGATCAGCGCCTTCATGCGTTGCTCGATAGCCGCCATATCGTCCGGGGTAAACGGACGCTCGAAGGCGATATCGTAGTAGAACCCTTCGGCGATGACCGGCCCGATGACCATTTTCGCGGTGGGATAGAGCTGCTTGACCGCATGCCCGACCAGGTGCGCACAGGAGTGGCGAATGATCTCCAGGCCCTCTTCGTCCTTCGGCGTGATGATTTGCAGGCTCGCGTCCTGCTCGATCAGATCACAAGCATCGACCAGCCGACCGTCTACCTTGCCGGCAAGCGTGGCCTTGGCGAGACCCGCGCCAATGGATTGGGCCACCTGTGCGACAGAAACGGGATGATCGAACGAGCGCTGACTGCCGTCAGGAAGAGTAATGGTGGGCATGGCGCCTCCTCTCCTAGCGGTGACCCCTACCAAAGGCCACATGGGTTGGGATGAGCCAGGAAAGCGACCCGCCGAATAAACCTGCCGCACGGTGGCAGGAGCCCTGAGGCGATCGGGACGGACCGAAGTCACTGGAAATAAGGAGCACGGATGCTTTCAGAAAGCCGCCGCACTGACAAGCAAGGCATAAAAAAAGGGTCGCTGGCGCGACCCTTTTCGGAATTGGTAGGCACAATTGGATTCGAACCAACGACCCCCACCATGTCAAGGTGGTGCTCTAACCAACTGAGCTATGTGCCTCCGATGGACGCGCATTTTAGAGATACGCCCGACGGAGTCAAGCGGTTTTTTCGCTAAGCCACTGATATTCGTAATTTTTGGATGAAGGGCGCGCCGTTTGCGGCGCTATGGCGCCGCAGGGGCCTCCCGAGATAGCATCGGCGTCAAATATTCAAAACAGGGCAAGCAGAATGTCGCACACTCCCTACCCTTCCTCCTATTACGCCGCGTCGGCCAACCCGGCGCCGGCCCGCGACGCGCTGAACGGCAACGTCGAGACCGACGTCTGCGTCATCGGCGCCGGTTATACCGGACTGTCGACCGCGCTGTTCTTGCTGGAGCAAGGGTTTCGCGTCACGGTGCTGGAAGCAGCGAAGGTCGGCTTCGGCGCTTCCGGGCGCAACGGCGGGCAGATCGTCAACAGCTACAGCCGCGACATCGATACCGTCGAGCGCAGCGTCAGGCATGACGAGGCGCGACTGATCGGCGCCATGGCATTCGAAGGCGGGCAGATCATCCGCGATCGCGTGGCGCGGTATGGCATCGACTGCGATCTGAAGAACGGGGGCGTATTCGCCGCCTTCAACGCCAGGCAGATGCACCATCTCGAATCCCAGAAGGCGCTCTGGGAGCGCTACGGCTACGATCGGCTGGAGCTGCTCGACCACGCCGGCATCCGGAACGTGGTTGCCTGCGAGCGATACGTCGGCGGGATGCTGGACCATGGAGGGGGTCATATTCATCCGCTCAATCTGGCCCTGGGCGAAGCGGCGGCCGTCGAATCGCTCGGCGGCGTCATCTACGAACAAAGCCCGGCCATCCGCATCGAGCGCGGCAACACGCCGCGCGTCCATACCCGGCAAGGCCAGGTAACCGCCAGGTTCGTGGTCGTTGCGGGAAATGCCTACCTGGGCAATCTGGTTCCTGAGCTGGCGGCCAAATCCATGCCCTGTGGGACGCAGGTCATCGCCACCGAGCCCCTGGACCCTGAACTCGCGGCGACCTTGCTGCCGCAGGACTACTGCGTCGAGGATTGCAATTACTTGCTGGACTATTTCCGCCTCTCCGCCGACAAGCGTTTGATATACGGCGGCGGTGTGGTTTACGGCGCCCGGGACCCCGCCGATATCGACTCGATCATCCGCCCGAAGATGCTCAAGACGTTCCCGCAACTGCGCGGAATCAAAACGGAATTCGCCTGGACCGGGAATTTTCTGATGACGCTGTCTCGCTTACCGCAAGTAGGCCGGCTTGACGGCAATCTCTATTACTCGCAAGGGTGCAGCGGCCACGGCGTGACCTACACCCATATCGCCGGGAAAGTCATCGCGCAGGCCCTCAGCGGACAGGCCGAGCGCTTCGACGCCTTTGCCAGCCTGCCGCACTATCCGTTTCCGGGCGGACAGGCGTTCAGCGCACCACTGAGTGCGCTCGGCGCGCTTTATTACAGCCTGCGCGACAGAATCGGTTTCTGACGCTCACTGAACGGGACATGCCGGTGCCGCCTCGCAGGCGTCAGCGGTGTTGCGGGGAGCAGGCCGCTGCGCCTTGAACCGCTCGTCCTCAGGCGCCAGCTGTGTTGCGCATGCTTGCGCTGCGAAGGCCTGCGTACCGCAGCCCCGCTCCGCCAGTAGCTGCCCCAGATTGAACCAGCCAGGCGCGAAGGACGCGTCACGCTGAACGCTGGTTCGCAGTGCGCGTTCAGCTGCAGCCTTGTCGCCCTGGGCGTACCGGGCGTTAGCGAGTGCGAACCATGACAGGCCGCTGGACCAATGCTCGGCAGCTGTTTCATAGGCGCTCAGTGCCGCCGCTGCGCGGCCCGTCTGCTCGAGGTCGCTCGCCGCCTTCAGCCACACCGTTTCCTGAGCCGTGCGCGGTAACCGGTCGGGCTCGACTGTCACCACTGCCCAGCGATTGCCCTTGGCCCAGCTTCGCTCGAATTGCCGAAAACTGCCGGTCCAGCGTCGGGTCGTGCCCGATCGCAGTACCAGGCTCTGCGCCGCCAGGTCGTATCCCACCACGACCGCGAAATGCCACTGCGGCCAGCGATCGAAGGCAAGGTTCTGCAGCACCAGCACGGGGTTTCCCGCGGCCACTTCGGACAGCACCGCCTGCAGACGCGGTTCCAACGGATAAACCAGCAGATCGTGAGCGCGCGCCGCAGCGACCATCTCCACCTGCAGGCTGCCCTTGCGTTGCGGCAGGTAGACTCGGCTGACCAGCTCTTCGGGGCCCGTATCGATGCCGCGTTGCGTAAGCATCGTGGCAAGCGCCGCTGGCCCGCATTGATAGTCTTGCTGAGGGAAGAAGGGAACCGTTTGCAACTCGACCCGTTCGGGAAGGCCCGCGACGTCAATCGGAACGATCGGCGTTCGCGCGCACCCCCCGAGCAGGACGGCGGCAAACAGCAGGGCCAGTCGCCGTATCAACGGTTGATACAGTTGACGAAGTTGAAGATGTTGGTGGCGCACAGCAGGTCGGTGATGATGAAGATCACCAGGAACAGCACGATAATGCCGACCACACCGGCACCGGCCGGTGCCTGATCCAGTTGCTGATTGAACTGCGCGAGTTCCGCCGGCGTCAGGCTATTGATCCGCTGTTCGACCTGATCGCGCTCGACGCCCATCGATACCAGCTTCTTCTGAACCTCTTCGTCTTCAAGCATCGTCAGCAATTGCTGCCGATCGACCTGCTGTTGCTGTTCGGCAATGATTTCCGGGGTGCCAATCATGGCCGCCTGTGCCAGCGGTATCTGTGCGAACAGCATGAAATGCATCGCTGCCAACAGGCTGGCCAAACGCTTCATCATGGACGAGTTGAACATGGCGGAACTCCTTATCTTTTTGTTCGTAAGCCCAGCGCGGTTTGCAGGGGGCCACCAACATTAAGACGGCGCCGCTGTTCCGCCAGTTCCCTTTGCACGTTATGGTTTCAACGAATGGGTCACATTAACGTCGATAAACGGCCCACGCTTGGTCAACAGGCGCAACCACGATCACAGGAGAACGACATGCAAGCCAAACGCTCAGCGGCCCTGGCGCTGTGCAGCCTCATGCTCATCGGCTGCCAGACATCCCCATCGGACCCCGCGCCGCTACCACAGGACACGACCGGGCGGTGCGACGCAGCAGCTGTGCAGGGCCTGGTCGGCGAACGCGCCACGCCGGCACTGCTCGATCAGGCCCGCCGTGAAAGCGGGGCTGCGACGGCGCGCGTTCTTCGGCCTGGCGACGTGGTCACGCTGGAATACAACGCGCAACGGCTGAACCTGACGACAGACGAGTCGCTGCACATTCAGCGGATCGGCTGCGGCTGACCGAGGCGCTGACCTTCGCGCACCTTGCCTTCGCTTGCAGCAGGCAAGGTGCAACGCGCCGGCTCAGTGCGCCACGGCCCTGCGCGTCCGCAGGCGGGTCGCGGACCACGACTTCGGAGGGGCCAGCAGCCAGTAAAGGTCATAACGCGTGATGATGAGCTGAGCGAGCAGCGGAGCCGTCAGCCCGACCAGCGTCCCGACCAGCAGGTGCACGGCAATCGAGTCAATCCCCATGAAGCTGCCGAGAATGACCCGAACGCCACTTCCGGCAAGGATATGCATCAGGTAGATCGTCATCGAAGACGCGCCGATGAACAGCAGCCATTGCATCCTTACCCGCCCCAGCCACATCGACAGCGCGATCATGAAAAAGATCGAAACCGTCGCCAGCGCGAGCACCGGCACGCCACCGACTTCCCAGTTCAAGCCGAAGGTGATGTGGAACAGGTACTGCCCGACGACGAACAGCGTCCCGAAGAACAACGTCAGCGGAACATAGCGGGCCAGAAAATACGCTTTGATCTCGTTGAACCATATGCCGAGCGCGAAAAACACGGCATTGCCGAAGATGAACCGGCCGATATTGCCCATCGCCAGGTCTTGCTTGAATACATAGAGCGCGCCGAATACCAGCAGTATCGGCAGGAAGTAACGGCGGTCCGCCCGGGCATAGACGAATGAGCAGACAACGAAGACCAGGAACAACGCGTAGAGGAACCAGAACTGCGCGCGGGGCGACCAGAGCAGCGAAAACACTTGCCCCAACGTCACGTCACCGTTGGTGTAGTTCGACAACACCACCTCGATCAGGCCCTGCAACAACGACCACACGATGAACGGATAGACGACCGTATCCACTTTGTTGACGATCAGACCGGCTTTTCCACGCTTCATCAGTGAGTCGTAGAAAAACAACCCCGACAGGAAGAAAAACAGCGGCATATGGAAGCTGTAGATGATGCTGTCGACCAGGAGATAGTTGTCTTCATCCATCGGCAGACCGGCGTTGAACACCCCGCGGGCAACGTGTCCATAGACCACCAGAATGATCCCGATGGCTTTGGCGTAATCGACCCAGGCATTTCTCTCCTGCATCACGTTCTCCTTGTTATGAACACACCGCAGCCAGACCCGGCTGCGATGGGACAGATAGACAATGAGAATCGCGATCAGTTTATCGGCGGCGCCGAGCGGCACCGGTTTCCGACGTAGTGCGCTACGCGCAAGCGTGCCGACTGCGCGGAACGCAGCCTGATGCCGTCCTAGCCAAGCAGTTGGGCGAAGGCGATGAATCGCACCGGATCACCCTCTTTCACCAGGCTGTGTTCGCGAACCTCGACCAATCCATCCGCCCAGGCTGCGCTGCGCAGGATCGATGAACTCTGGTTGGCGTAAAGCTCCACCCTGCCCGACTCGAGACGCGCCCGAAGATATTCACGTCGCTTTCCAGGCTTGGTCCAGTTGAAGCCCGCCGGCACCTCAACGCTTAACGGCTCGACCTGCCGCGCGCCCATCCTTCGCAACAGATACGGCCGCGCCAGCAGACCGAAGGTGACCAAGGTGGAGGCCGGATTGCCAGGCAGTCCAATGACGGGGACCCCTCGGTAGTGACCGCATGTCAGCGGCTTGCCTGGCTTGATTGCCAGTTTCCAGAGTGTCAGCTGCCCCTCCTCCCGAAGGACCTGGCCGAGGAAATCGGCTTCACCAACCGACACGCCACCGGTGGAAAGCATCAGGTCAGCCTGATGCATGCCGGCCAGGCATTGACGAACCCGGGCATGATCGTCCGGCACAATGCCGACATCCACGACCTCGCAGCCCAAGCGTTGCAGCCAGTGATGTAACAACACGCGATTGCTGTTATAGATCTGCCCGGGCTGCAGCGTTTCGCCCGGATCGACCAGTTCATCGCCGGTGGAAAGGAGCGCCACCCTGAGCTTTCGCGTCACTTTCAGGCGCGCGACACCCAATGAAGCAGCAAGCCCCAACTCAATCGGCCCCAGGCGCACACCCGCAGCAAGCACTTCGTCGCCCACCTGCGCTTCACCGCCGAGGGGGCGGACGTGCTGTCCACGCCGTACCGGCTCGACAAAACGCACGCGGCCATCGGCAAGCACCTCGACGTTTTCCTGCATCTCGACGCTGTCGGCGCCCTCGGGCATCGGCGCCCCCGTGAAGATTCGGGCGCAACATCCGGGCTCCAGCGGCGCCGGCTGGGTGCCGGCGAAAATCTTCTGGCAGACTCGGAGCGGCTGCCCGACCAGGTCCGCTTCGCGAACGGCATACCCGTCCATCGCACTGTTTGGCCATGGCGGCAGGTTCAGCGTGGCGATCACGGGTTCGGCCAATATCCGGCCATCGGCATCGTCGATCGAGACGCTCTCCACGTCCTCGATCGGCGCAGCTTCCGCCTGCCTGAGCAGCGCTTCGAGCGCCTGCTCCACTGGCATCAGCGCGGGCGATTCCCCCGCCATCACGAACGGCTCTCGCAGGGTTCAGCCTGCTTGAGATGGGGCACGAAGTTGCACGGACGATGCCGTGCATCGAGCTGCTCGGCGAGGATGCCATCCCAGGCGGTCCGGCAGGCGTTGGTCGATCCCGGCAAACAGCAGACCAGCGTCGAGTTCGACAGACCGGCCAGCGCCCTGGACTGGACCGTCGAGCTGCCGATATCGCTGACCGATATCTGGCGAAACAGCTCACCGAATCCATCGACCTGCTTGTCGAGCAGGCAGCCAACGGCTTCCGGCGTGCTGTCGCGCGCCGTGAACCCCGTCCCTCCGGTGATCAGCACCACCTGCACCGTATCCTCGGCGATCCAGCTCGCGACTTGCGCACGAATCCGATACAGATCGTCCTTGAGCAACACGCGAGCAGCCAGCCGATGCCCGGCCGCGAGCAGGCGGTCGACGAGCAGTTGCCCGGAAGTATCGGTCTGCGCCGTGCGGGTATCACTTACCGTCAGGACAGCAATGTTCAACGGCACGAAGGATTGATCAGCAAGGTGGTTCATGCGGGCTTTCCGGTTGTTGGTCTCGGTTTCGGGTGTTATATCACAGGCTTTTGGCGGAGCACTTGATGCACGAACGCACGCTTGCCGATTGCTCGATTCTGCTGCTGGCCGGCGGCCGTGGCCAGCGGATGGGCGGACAGGACAAGGGGCTGGTGGACTGGCACGGCAAGCCGCTCGTGGCGTGGCCGTATCGCATCGCCCGCCCCTTGACGGATGACCTGCTGCTGTCCTGCAACCGCAACCAACAGCATTACGCCGCGTATGCCGATCGGCTCGTCGGCGACGACGAACCCGATTTCCCCGGTCCCCTTGCCGGCATACGCGCAGGCCTTGCGGCGGCTCGCCATCGGTGGCTGATGGTCGTACCGTGCGACGCGCCAATGATCGACGAGGAGTTACTCGTCCAACTCCATGACACGGCGCTTGCCGGGCCCGCCACCCCGGTGATGGCGCGACGAGGCGGGCAATGGGAACCGCTGTTCTGCGTCATGCCGATCAGCCTTGCACCCGCTATCGAGAACGCCTGGCAAGCCGGAGAGCGCAGCAATCGGAAAATACTGCTTGCGCTGCATGCGCGCGCCCTGGATCTCGAACGCAACGACCCCCGGCTGGCCAACCTGAACTCGCCCGACCTGCTCGGCGCACAAACGCCTCCACCGGGAACTTAGCGCCGCCGATCGCCGTCACAGACGCAACCACTCAGAGGAGAACCATCATGCGCGCAGCAACCGGACCCGCCTTGGCACTACTGGTCGGCCTGACCCTTCTTGCGGGCTGCTCGAACCCCAGCGTCATCACCCTTAACGATGGCCGCGAAATCCAGACGCTGGACAGCCCCGAATATGATGACGAAGCCGGCTTCTATGAGTTCGAAGGTCTCGACGGCAACCCGGGCAGGGTCAACAAGGATCAGGTTCGTACCGTCAAGGAACTCTGATAACACGCCCCTCCGGTGTCGAGCCCACGGCTCGGCACCGTCGAAAAAAACCCCACGCTAAATGCTTGTGAAGCAAAACTTTTTCTGTAAAATGCGCGCCATCTTCGGAGCGTAGCGCAGCTTGGTAGCGCGTCTCGTTCGGGACGAGAAGGTCGCTGGTTCGAATCCAGTCGCTCCGACCATTTCCCGATATCAAGACAGGTCACCTTGTCTCTGATCCCCAAAAAAACCGGCCTTTGCGCCGGTTTTCTTGTTTCAGGGTGCATAGCCTTAACTCGCCCTATCTCTTTGCTCCAGGAAGCGCACGGATATCAAGCGTCGCCCATTGAGTGATACCGCCATAGCCACCCTGAAGCCGGAAGGTAAAGCATACCGGGAGCACGACGGCCAGGGCCTCTACCTGCGCGTCAAACCTACCGGGCAAAAGCTGTGGTTGTAGCGCTCGGCGTTGTGGAACGCCCAACTGATATTCCGCCCTTCTCGGCCGATGCCACGCGGCCGTTGTAGCGCTTCTCGGCGGCCTCCAGCGCCTCGGCCAGTTCCTCGCCGGCCAGCTCGTCCTTGGCGCGCTGGATATCAGCGTCACGATCACGACGGGCGCGCTTCTTGGCGTACTCGGCAGACTTGCGAATGTTTTCCTCGATCACGCTTTCAAGGCTGCTTATCTGCTGCTTATAGGCGTCACGCGCCTCGCCAAACATCGCGCGGTGCCCTTCCGGTAGCGACTGGTACTGCATGCGCAGGCGGTTGTAGACCGCTTTCTGCTCGGGGGTATAGCTGTCCTTCATCGGCTGGCTCGGGTCCACGCCTTCCAGGGTCGCGGCGTGCATCAGATCGGCCATGCGCTGTTCAGCCTTGCGATCCGTCCAGCGCAATTTCAGCCAACGCTGCGCGATCGCGTCATAGCGGGTGTGCATTTCATTGCGGTCGGCATCCATGGCGCGCTTTTCATCGATATAGGCGTTCAGCGCGGTCATCGACTGCGGCGCGAAATCACGCAGGTAGCTCAACGGCAAGGCGCCGAGCATCGACGGCTTGAGGTCGGCCAGGCGGCCAGTCAAATGCCGCTTGGCATTGCGCACGCTCAGCTCGATCGGCTCGCGGCGACCGATCAGCCGGTATCGGCTGGCCATACCCTGCATAATCGGTTCGCCAGTGGCCGGGGCCAATTCAACGTCGACCGACTGAGGGTTGACCCGATCAAGCACCCGGCGTACAAAGGCTGTAACCCCGGTATAGGCCGATGTGGCGTGTTCCTCGATTTCATCGAGGGTATCCCTCGGAGAGACTACCGGGGCTTTTTTTGCCCGTCTGCCAGGGTAACCGCGTTGTAAAACTGTCGCCCGTCCGCCTTGCGCTGCACGGTAAAGACCGCCACCAGTTCGGCGCCATCCACCTCAACCTTTACCAGCAGTGTGGAATAGCCGTCTATGTCGGCAGAGTCGTTCTTCATCGGGCGTTCGGCCCTGGCCATGAACGCTCTCGGCAGCAGGTTCTCCAAGTCGTTGGCCACAGCATCTTGGCCGGGTCCTCAAATATTCAGCCCGTACATAAAGATCACCGCTCCGACCATTTCCCGATATCAAGACAGGTCACCTTGTCTCTGATCCCCAAAAAAAACCGGCCTTTGCGCCGGTTTTCTTGTTTCAGGGCCGGCGGTTCGATAGCCGCTGGCCGCCGCGTTCTCTCTTTATACGCGGCAACTGCGACGACGTGGCTGCGGCTCGATGGCGGCCTACTGCCGCTCGCTGTTCATCGTGAAGGCTACCGCCGCAAGAACCACACGACCTGTTCTACTTCGAATGGCCAGTCCAGTTCAGCGCCGGTATCGACTCGCCGAAGCACCGGTATGCGCAGCCCATAATCGTCGACCCACTCCGGCCTGTCCGCTATATCCACCAGTTCGACGAGCAAGCCATGTTCTACCAACGGGAGAATAGTCGCCTCGGCCTGCTCGCACAGGTGGCAACCCAGCGTTCCAAACAACTGGCATTCGGGAAGGTGCATAACAACGGCTCGTCGAGGCTGGCCGTGCAATTCTAGCAGGCTCGCCATGATGCGGAAGAACAGCAGCAGCCTCGATCCATGGGTGGGCCAAACCCGAAAAGTGTGATTTTGCACGCACTCAAACGATGGTTTGATTTCGGGAATCGACGGGACGCTGGCAAACGGCTAGGATGCCGCAACCCAAGCGACCATAGAGTCGCGGGGCCGGAAGTGCGTTGCGTATCGGCAGTAATACTTGATGCCTGCTTCGAATTGAAGTAAACACAATTGCCGAGTGATGTAGCGTGCACTTCCTTGCTTAAGCCTAAAGACCAAGGTCTAAGGGTTCAAATACCTATGTAGTGCTTAATTGCACGGCGCCGTAAGAGCGACTTCAGAGCATCATCCAACGAGGAGAAATAAGAAATGCTCAAGACCCCAATCGCCCGGGGCGTGGCCCTTGCCACTCTGGGAGCAACACTGGCCATCCCTACCATGGCTCAAGCTGCATTTTTAGAAGACAGCAAGGCCAGCCTGGAGCTGCGCAACTTCTACCACAACTCAGACAACCGCCAGGATGGCGCCCCACAGTCCAAAGCTGAAGAGTGGGGCCAAGGCTTCATCCTCAACTTTCAGTCCGGCTATACCGAGGGCACTGTCGGCTTCGGCGTCGACGCGATCGGCCTGCTGGGCCTGAAACTCGATTCCAGCCCGGATCGCACCGGCACAGGTCTGCTGCCCACCAATGACGATGGCTATGCGCCGGATGACTACGGCCGTATTGGCGGCGCCGCGAAAGCCCGTATCTCCAAGACCACGCTGAAAGTCGGCGAGATGATCCCGAAGCTTCCGACTATTCTGCCGAGCGACTCGCGCCTGCTGCCGCAGACCTTCCGCGGCGGCATGCTGACATCCGAAGAGATCCAGGGACTGACCGCCTCCTTCGGCCGCATGACCGAAACCAGCTTGCGCAGCGAAGCCGGTTTTGCGGATATGGAAATGTCCAATGGCGGGGCTGGTGGTGTAGCTTCTGACAAGTTCGATTTCGCCAGCTTGAAGTATCAGTGGAACAAGGAACTGACCACTTCTTACGATTACGGCAATCTGGACAAGAACTACAAGCAGCACATCTTCAACGTGATCCATGTATTGCCGCTGGGCGAGAAGCAATCGCTCAAGAGCGACATTCGCTACGCTCGCTCTACCGACGATGGCAACACCAACGTCGATAACAAGGCATTCGGCGCAATGTTCACCTACAGCCTGGGCGGCCACTCATTCGGCGCAGCCTATCAGGACATGAGCGGCAATACCGGCTACCCCTACCTGTCTGGCGGCGACGCGTTCCTGGTGAACTACGTCATGATCGACCCCACCTTCGCCGATCCGAACGAAAGGTCCTATCAGCTGCGTTATGACTATAACTTCGCAGCCTTGGGCGTGCCGGGCCTGACCTTCATGACCCGGTATTTGAAAGGCGAAGACATCGGTGCCAACCGCAACGGCAAAGAGTGGGAACGCAATACCGATATCGGCTACGTTCTGCAGAGCGGTTCTCTGAAGAACCTGGGCGTGAAGCTGCGTAACGGCACCTACCGTGGCGAAGGTCGCGAGATCGATCAGACTCGCTTCATCGTCAGCTACACCATTCCGCTGATGTAATAGCGGCTACAGCATGCATATGCAGTAGAAAAAGAAAACCCGCTTCGGCGGGTTTTCTTTTATTCTCCGAAGTTGCAGGGTATCGCAACGACTTAAACAGGCGCGCCAGTCCAGATGGGGTTGGCCGTAAATCGAGTCAAACGAAGCGGGAACCTTGCGCCGGCAACAGGCTCGAAACTCTAGGCACCGGGACTCGTCGTCCCTGCGAGACTCACATAGGAGCTGCAGATGTCTATCGAATCCACCTTTGGCACCAGCGACAACACCCCCATTCCTGATGCATCCACGGGAACGACCGCCTCCCCGCTGGTCGATAAATCCGCACACCGCCGCAACCTCCAGGCTGCACAAAACGCGCTCATCGAAGAGTTCCATACGCTGATTGGCGATACCGAGCGCTTGCTCAAGCACACGCAGGAAACCGCGGGTACCCAGACCGAAGAGCTGCGCGGCAAGATCAGCGCCAACCTCGATCGTGCCCGTCAGATGCTCAAGGAGCAGGAAGGCACCTTGCGCGAGCAAAGCCAGGCGGCCATCCAGTGCACCGAGGAGTATGTCCATACTCACCCGTGGCAATCGCTCGGCATTGCCGCAGGCGTCGGCTTTCTCTTCGGCTTGATCACCCGCCGCTGATGTGGGGTATGGATCCAATGGAAACCAAGTACGCCGACGACGCGCCAGCGCCCTCGCTGAAGAAAATGGGCAGCGCGTTCGCTGACCTGCTGCAAGGGCATCTGGAGCTGCTCGGAATAGAGATCCAGGAAGAAAGGACGCGGATATTCAAGCTCTTTCTTCTCGCCAGTATCAGCCTGATACTCGGGCTGCTGATCCTGGTCGGCCTTTCAGCGGCAATCGTGATCGCCTTCTGGGACAGCAATCCTATCGCGGCGATCCTGGTGCTCTGCGTGCTGTACGCGGTTTCCCTTGCGGTCTGCATCAGCCGCGCCGTCCGTATCGCCAGGGAAAGCGCCTCGCCCTTCCAGGCAACGGTCGAGGAACTGGCCCGCAATCGGGAGCGTTTACTGCCATGAGCCTTCCATTGAGTAGTTCCAGCAATCTGGCCATGCGCAAAGATCTGGTTCGGTTGCGCATGGAGATGAACCGCCAACAGGTGCTATATCACTCGCAGCCGCTGGTTCACCCGATTCAGCGGATCAAGGGCATGATTGCCAACCGCGGCTCCGCATCCGACCACTCCGTTGGCAAAGGGCCGCTGATGGTCGCAACGACCATGGCGCTCGCGCTCTTCGGTCGTCGGCTCGGGAAAGTCGGCAAGCTGGCCCGGCTCGGCATTCTGCTTTATCCCGTGATCCGCAAGATGCGGCACTGACCCGCCACAGGACCGCGACTACCCCAGCCACCACCGCCGACAGCCCGCCCATGCGAGGTGCGTATGGTCGGGCGCTCGGCAACTGCTGTAGGCTGCACCTGCCCGTATGTACTCGTACACTCGAAGCGACACGACCGCGTTCGCGGCTGACCGTGACAAGGCACCTGACAAACCGGCCCCACTGGCGACATCAAGGAGGTTGCTCTTTGGATTGGCACACCCTGCTAACCCGTGAACGGCTCGGAAAATCCGTCCACAGCAACGAAGAGCTGGGCCGGAGTCCGTTTCACAAGGATCACGACCGGATCATTTTCTCCGGCGCCTTTCGCCGCTTGGGGCGCAAGACCCAGGTACACCCGGTTTCCAGTAACGACCATATCCATACACGCCTGACCCATTCCCTGGAAGTCAGTTGCGTCGGACGTTCACTCGGCATGCGCGTGGGCGAGGTTTTGCGCGACGAAATGCCGGACTGGTGCAGCCCGGCTGATCTCGGGATGGTCATTCAGTCTGCCTGCCTCGCTCACGATATCGGCAATCCTCCATTCGGCCATTCGGGCGAAGATGCTATTCGCCACTGGTTTCAACAGGCCGCAGGCCGCGGCTGGCTGGATGACATGCGCGATGCCGAACGAGCGGACTTTCTGAATTTCGAGGGCAACGCGCAGGGTTTCCGCGTGCTCACCCAGCTCGAATACCACCAATTCGACGGTGGCACGCGGCTGACCTACGCCACGCTTGGCACCTACCTCAAGTATCCATGGACGTCGCGACACGCCGAGGCGCTCGGTTACAAGAAGCACAAGTTTGGCTGCTACCAGAGCGAACTGCCGCTGCTCGAACAGATCGCCTCGAAGCTCGGCTTGCCCAAGCTGGATGAACAACGCTGGGCGCGCCATCCTCTGGTTTATCTGATGGAGGCGGCGGACGACATCTGCTACGGGCTGATCGATCTGGAAGATGGTCTGGAAATGGACCTGCTCGAGTACGCCGAAGTCGAGGCGCTGCTGCTGAACCTGGTCGGCGACGACCTGCCCGAGACGTACAGGCAGCTCGGCCCCAAGGACTCCCGCAGGCGCAAGCTGGCGATACTCCGAGGCAAGGCCATCGAGCACCTCACGAACGCCGCCGCCCGCGCCTTCGTCGAACAGCGGCAGGCGCTGCTGGCTGGAAACCTCGCCGCAGATCTGGTCGAGCACATGCACGGCCCGGCCAAGCAGTGCGTCGTGCAAGCCAAAGCCATGGCGCGGGAAAAGATCTTCCAGGACAAACGCAAGACCTTGCACGAGATTGGCGCCTACACAACGCTGGAGATTCTGCTCAACGCCTTCTGCGGTGCTGCGCTGGAACAGCATGGCGGACGAACCCCGTCCTTCAAGAACCGCCGCATACTGGATCTGCTCGGCAGCAACGCGCCCCACCCCGACTGGCCGCTGTATCAGTCTTTCGTACGGATGATCGACTTTATCGCCGGCATGACCGACAGTTACGCCACTGAGATGGCCAGCGAAATGACCGGACGTTCGAGCCCGACGTGAGCCAGATGAAGAAGCCGCTGTGGAAAATGGTCGGCTGGCAGCCTGGCCGCCCCGCCTGGGGCGCCGCAGCGGTTGCCGGCCTCGGCTGTGCATTGCCTCTGCTGCTCGGGTTGTTCAGTGGCCATCCTGGGTTTCTATGGGCCACAGTCGGCGCCTTCCAGGCCGCCAAGGCGAACCCGCTGCACCGCCTCGGCATGCTGCGGATGCTGTTACTGATCGGCCTCGGCGCGGGTAGCGCCGGGCTCGGCTTCTGGTCAGCGACTCATCCGCTGGTCAGCCTGGGCCTGTTTGCCTTCTATGGCCTGCTATTGGCCTGGCTGCAACGCTATGGCAGCGAGGCCGGCAAGCTCGGGATCGGCCTGGCGATCTGCCTGTGCCTTGGCCAGGGACAACACGGGATCGGTGATTTCAACAATCCTCAGGCGATTGCCGCCCTGTTCGCCCTGGGCGGTCTGTGGGTCACCTTGTTGGCCTTCGGATTACGCGGCATGCATGGCTTACGCATGTGGCCGTACATGCCTCGGCTGTTCAGCTTGATGAAAGTGTTGCGTCGTCGTGCGCGGCGTACGCCGATCCGGCAATGGCGCCTGCATGCACTGACTTACGTTCTCGCCGCCGCTGCCGGTGGCCTGATCGTGACCCTTACCGAACTTCCGAGGGGGTACTGGCTGACGCTGGCGGTATTCACTACCTTGCAGATGGATCTTCAACGGGGCCTGGTTCGTGCCCTACAAGCGAGTATCGGTATTTTCTGTGCCGCAGCGGTGCTCATCTACATGGGTCACAGCCTGGCCGACCCGCCGATGATGGTCATGATCATGCTGCCGCTGGTGATGCTGAGCCGGGCGTTCCAGGCGCATCACTACGGGCTGTTCGTCCTGCAGACGACGCTGAGCTTCGTATTGCTGGCCGAAACCCTGGCGCAAGACTGGGAATTGCCGCAAGTCCGCCTGATCAATGCCGCCATAGGCGTCGGCGTGGCGCTGAGCGTTACGTTACTCATGTATATGTCGCGTCGGCTGGTTGCCCGGATTGCGTTGCGCAGATCCGGACAAACAACCGCAACCGATCAGGACAGCAAAGACTCGATCACGCCTTGACGTTGATCTCGTTTTCCGGATACCAGACGTCCATCAACGGGCTTACGTTGAATTCCGCGAGTTCGTTGCGGCCCTTCAACCAGGCTTCGACCTGGCCGCGCTGCTCTTCATTGACCGAGCCACGGCTGGCCAGGCACACGAAACCGTAATCCTCGCCACCGATGTAGCCCAGGCCGTTGGCTTCGATGGCCTCGTTCAGGAACGCCTCCAGGAAGTCGTCCACCGCCTTGGCCTCGAGGCCGTCACGGTAGGTCAGATTGACTTCGAAGCCCAATTCCTGGAATTCGTCGACACAGAGTTTCTTGCGCAAGCGGCGCGAGCGATTGGTAGCCATTGAATCGGTCCTTTTTCTAACATGATGACGGCGCGCACTCTAACAGCAACGCCGCGCTTGTGCGATTACAGGCAGCATCCGCCAACCAGGCGGAATTCTTTTTTGCAGCGATCGGGGGTGGCCGGCTACGCTTGTCGGATGAGAAGCACGTCACTTCTCTGACCTGGGCATAATGGGCCCGCCATTTTTCCCTGAACGCTGTAGGGAACTTTTCATGTCGTCGATCTCTATTCTGTCTGCTTCAGTCCATCGGAGCAGTGCCTTCAACCGATTCCTGGGCCGTGTCGCCATTGCTACGCTGACCCTCCCACTTGCATTCGCAGCCTTCGCCGAAACGGTCAACCAGACCTTGCCGCCCCGTGTGGCACAGGCGCTCAAGGCGAACAAAATAGAAAGCAGCGCATTGTCGGTCGTCATGCTGCCGCTCAACGGCAACGCTTCGCCGACTTTCGTGAATGCCGACGTGTCCGTGAACCCCGCCTCGACCATGAAGCTGGTCACGACCTACGCAGCGCTGGAGCTGCTGGGGCCCAACCATCAATGGAAAACCGAATTCCATGCCGATGGCCCTGTCGAGAACGGCACCCTCAACGGCAACCTCTACCTCAAGGGCGGTGGTGACCCGAAGCTCAATATGGAGAAGCTCTGGTTGTTACTGCGCGACCTGCGCGCCAATGGCGTGCAGACCGTGACCGGCGACCTGGTGCTCGACCGCAGCCACTTCGTACAACCTTCGCTGCCGATATTCGATGATGACGGCAATGACAAGAACAAGCCCTTCCTGGTCGGGCCCGACTCCTTGCTGGTGAATCTCAAGGCGCTTCGGTTCATCGCTCGCAACGACGATGGCAAGGTCAACGTCATCGTCGAGCCGCCGATTGCCACGGTTCGCATCGACAATCGCATCCAGGCGCTGCCCAAGGCCAAGTGCCCCGGATGGCCCGATATCCGCTACAACCCGATCGAGGACGCCGACGGTGTGACTGTCGTCGTGACCGGCAAGCTGGCGGCCGGATGCAGCGGCCAGACCTACCTCTCCCTGCTCGACCATCAGCGATACGCCGCCGGCGCCGTCCGAGCCATCTGGAAGGAATTGGGTGGCAGCATCCTGGGCGAGGACCGCGTCGCGCAAGTGCCCAAGGATGCACGCATGATCGCGCGCGCCTATTCGCCGGACCTGGTGGAGATCATTCGCGACATCAACAAGTACAGCAACAACACCATGGCGCGGCAGTTGTTCCTGAGCCTTGGCGCCGAGTTCCGCAACGAGGCCGATGCCGACGACTCCATGGCCGCGCAACGGGTGATCCGTCAATGGTTGGCGAAGAAGGGCTTGATCTCCCCGCATCTGGTCATCGAAAACGGTTCGGGCCTGTCGCGCGCCGAGCGCGTCAGTGCTCGCGAACTGGCCAGCCTGCTGCAAGCGGCCTGGCAAAGCCCATACGCGGCGGAATTCATCTCCTCGATGCCGCTGGCAGCGATAGACGGCACCATGCGCAAGCGTCTGCGAAACACAGGCGTTGCCGGCAAGGCCCACATCAAGACCGGGACCTTGAACACGGTGCGGGCCATTGCCGGTTATAGCCGGGACAACGATGGCAATACCTGGGCGGTGGTCGCGATACTCA
Organism: Stutzerimonas stutzeri; assembly: GCF_009789555.1. Lineage (NCBI taxonomy): Bacteria > Pseudomonadati > Pseudomonadota > Gammaproteobacteria > Pseudomonadales > Pseudomonadaceae > Stutzerimonas > Stutzerimonas stutzeri. The sequence continues at coordinate 2,540,833 of NZ_CP046902.1, read as the reverse complement.
ACCATCCGCGTCCGTGGGGCGCCTCCGCGGTACTGGACCAGGTGCTGGTCAGCCTCTATAACCGCCCGGCCAACGAAAGCACCGCGCAACGCTAGGCCCTGCACGCCGATCGCCGGACGCGATCGGCGCGGGTTTCGGATTCAGCACGCCAGGGGCGATGGGCCAACCGGACCGGCCCGGTCGCCGCAAGCCGTAGCCGCAGCCGCAGCCGGGTCAGCGGGCCTGTAGTTTCCAGGCTCGATGGATCTTGCTATTACGGCGAAAGTCCTCATCCAGCGTCGCGCCGGTGATTTCTTCCACGGCGTAGCGCTCGGCGATGCTGGGGTCGAGCACGAACTTGCGGAAGTTATTGGAAAAGTACAGCGTGCCGCCGGGCGCCAGCCGCGCCATGGCCAGATCGAGCAGGCCCAGGTGATCACGCTGCACATCGAAGACGCCTTCCATTCGCTTGGAGTTGGAGAACGTCGGGGGGTCGATGAAGATCAGGTCGTACTCGCCTCGATCCTCCTGCAGCCAAGTCATCACATCCGCCTGCTCCAGACGCTGCCGCTCTGACAGGCCGTTGAGCGCCAGATTGCGCCGTGCCCAATCCAGGTAGGTTTTCGACAAGTCGACGCTGGTGGTGCTGCGCGCGCCGCCCTTGGCGGCGTGTACGGTCGCCGTCGCGGTGTAGCAGTACAGGTTCAGAAAGCGCTTGCCCGCCGCTTCGCGGGCAATACGCAGCCGCATGGGCCGGTGGTCGAGAAACAGCCCGGTGTCGAGGTAATCGGTGAGATTGACCAGCAACTTGACCTCGCCTTCCGCCACCTCGAGAAAAGCGCCCTGGCTGGCCTGCCGTTCATACTGACGCGTCCGGCTCTGGCGCTCGCGGCGCTTGACGACCACGCGGTCACGGGAAACGCCCAGCGCCTGCGGGATCGCACCCAGCGCATCGTACAGGCGCGCCTGGGCCTTTTCGGGATCGATCGAGCGTGGCGGCGCATACTCCTGAACGTGCACCCAGTCACCGTACAGATCGATGGCCAACGCGTACTCAGGCATATCGGCGTCGTATAGCCGGTAGCACTGCACGCCCTCCCTGCGGGCCCACTTGCCGAGCTGTTTCAGATTCTTTTGCAGCCGGTTGGCGAACATCTGGCCGCCTTCGCTGAGACGCGCACGTTCCGCGGCAGGCTGCTCCTCGGCCGTACCCTCAACCGAGGCCTTGCGCTGGCCGGTGACGAACTGATCCAGCTCGACCTTGACCAGCAGCAGCTTGCACGGCAGCGCGCCATTCCAGAAGGCGTACTGCTTGTGGCTGCGGATACCCATGCGCTTGCCAAGATCGGGCGCCGACGTGAGCACCGCCGCCTCCCAGCCGAGGCAGGCCTGTCGCAGCCGTTCGCCGAGGTTCTGGTAGAGGTAAACCAGACTCGCTTCATCACCCAGCCGCTCGCCGTAGGGCGGGTTGCAGATCACCAAGCCCTTCTGATTCTGGTCGGGGCGAGGCTCGAAGGTCGCCACGTCGCCCTGATACACGCGAATCCAGTCCGCCAGACCGGCGCGCTCGATGTTGTTTCTGGCGGGCTGGATCAGCCGTGGGTCCGCCTCGTAGCCGCGTATCCACAGCGGCCTCTGGGTCAGCCCCGCTTCGGCGCGTGCCTGTGCTTCGGCATGCAGACGGTTCCAGATCGCCGGAACATGACCCAGCCAGGCGCTGAAACCCCAGCGTTCACGGCGTAGATTGGGCGCGATGTCAGCGGCCATCATGGCGCCTTCGATGAGAAAGGTGCCGACACCACACATCGGGTCGGTCAGCGCGCCGCCGGTCGCGGCAATACGTGGCCAGCCCGCTCTAATCAAAACGGCGGCCGCCAGGTTTTCCTTCAGCGGCGCGGCGCCCTGCTGCAGACGGTACCCGCGTTGGTGCAGGCTGTGTCCTGAAAGATCCAGTGAAAGAACGGCCTGACCGCGATCCAGACGCAGGTGGACGCGCAGATCCGGGTTCAGCTTATCGATGCTGGGTCGCTCGCCGCTAGCGGTGCGCAGCCGGTCGACGATCGCATCCTTGACCTTCAGCGCGCCGAAGTGAGTGTTGTCGATTCCCGAACCGTGGCCGCTGAACTCGACCGCCAGGCTGCCGGACGCTTCCAGATGCTCCGACCAGTCGATGCGGTGGACACCGTCATAGAGCGTTTCGGCGTTGACGGTGGCGAAACGATCGATCACCAGCAGCACCCGGTTCGCCAGGCGCGACCACAGGCACAATCGATACGCGACCTCCATGGCTGCGAAACCTCGGATGGCGGCGGTCTGCTCACGCGCCTCCTCCAGCCCGAGTCCGATGGCTTCTTCAAGCAGCAGGCCTTCCAGCCCCTTGGGGCAGGTGAGGATAAGTTCGTGGCGATCAGTCATGGCATGTCCAGAAATTGTACGGTCCGGTTGGATGGCCACTCCGGAGGTCGTTTCGATAGGTGAGCGGTTGCGACGGCATTCGTCGACAGGCAGCTGCAACAGCGCGCTGGCCGCCACCTCGAGACGTACGCCTCGCGTGGCTTATGGGCACTGCTACGGTTTGATGACTTGCTTATTACAAAACGATCATTCCCGCATTGGAACCATTTGGGTTAGAACTCGAGTCAGTCCGGCATCGCAACGATGTTCGGTAGGCGCCCGCCACGCCGGCAGCGGGCTTCGCTGGCAGTCTATCTGCCGACCTCGCCATGAGGTCAAGTCAACAGGAACACCAGTCAACCACTGAGGGCAATACCCAATGAGAAGACTCAAGCGTGATCCGATGGAACGAGCATTTCTTCGCGGTTATCAGCATGGCATACACGGTAAATCTCGCGACCTCTGTCCCTTTTCTCATCCTGAAGTTCGCCAAGCCTGGATTAACGGCTGGCGGGAGGGTCGCGGCGACAACTGGGACGGTCTGACCGGCGCCGCCGGCCTTCATCGATTGAACGAACTCCACGCAGTCGGCTGACACGATCACACCGACTTCAACTGGCACGCCCCACCCGGGCGGCGGGCTTGAAGCCCGGGGCTCCCTCAGGGAGCCCCACCGGGCAAACCGATCAGCGATTCACTTCCTTGCGAGCGTGCAACGCGGCGATGGCATCCACGGCCTCGCGGATCAGCGCCGGTCCCTTGTAGATAAAGCCTGTGTACAGCTGCACCAGGCTTGCGCCGGCCTCGATCTTTTCAGCCGCATGCCGCCCTTCCGTAATGCCTCCGACCGCGATGATCGGCAGACGGCCGGCCAGTGTGTCGGCCAGCACCCGGACGGTGTGGGTACTCTTTTCACGCACCGGAGCCCCCGAAAGCCCTCCCGCCTCGTCGGCATGGGCGAGCCCTGCCACGCCTTCACGACCGAGCGTGGTATTGGTCGCGATGATCGCGTCCATCCCGGTCTGAAACACGGCGTCGGCAACCAGTACGGTTTCCTCGTCGCTCATGTCCGGCGCGATCTTGATGGCCAGCGGCACGCGTTTGCCGTGCAGCACTTCGAGGTCTTCACGGCGCTGGCCCAGTGCATCGAGCAGTTGCTTGAGCGAGTCACCGAACTGCAGGCTGCGCAGCCCCGGTGTGTTCGGAGAGCTGACGTTCACGGTCACGTAGCTGGCCTGGTGATAGATCTTGTCCAGGCACCACAGGTAGTCGTCCTGGGCGCGCTCGACCGGCGTAGTGAAATTCTTGCCGATGTTGATGCCCAGGATGCCCTTGTAGCGAGCCGCATCGACCCTCTCCAGCAGGGCATCGACGCCGTGGTTGTTGAATCCCATGCGGTTGATGATGGCTTCGGCTTCAGGCAGGCGGAAAATGCGCGGTTTCGGATTGCCGGGCTGCGGCCTTGGCGTCACGGTACCCACCTCGACGAAGCCGAAACCCAGCTGGGACATGCCGCAGATCGCCTCGCCGTTCTTGTCCAGCCCGGCAGCCAGCCCGACCGGGTTGGGAAATTCGAGCCCCATGACCCGCACCGGCAAGCTTGCAGGCGCCTTGTTCAGCATGGCGTTGAGCCCCAGGCGGCCACCCGCGCCGATCAGATCGAGCGATAGTTCATGAGCGGTTTCGGGGGTGAATTTGAACAGCAACTGGCGGGCCAGGTTATACATACGCAGCCTAAATCCTGGAAAGTGTGGCGCGGGAGTATAGCAGGAGGGGGCCGTCCAAGCCCCTGCAACCTGACGCTCACAAGCGTTTATCCGGCCCCGGCGCAGGGCGTCGGCAGCCCGTGTGTTGGACAACGCGGCGCTTGCGCCTCAACCCAGCGGGCGCAAGCGAAGCAGTTTCCCTTCGGATGAAAATTCGATCTCGAATGAACCAAAGACGCCTGAGGTTGTCAGAAAGGGTCGCAGATGATGTGCCGGCAAGCTGACGCGCCTTCCTTCCCGGCTTTTGATCAGGATACGATTGGCGCGCCCTTGATAAACGGCCAGCAGTTTTTCCGCTGGCAGCGCGATATCCAGCACGAGGCTTGGCATGGAGGCTCCTCAGTGATCAGCACAGCGATTTTGCCATATCGGTGCACCGCCGGTGGCACACCACGGCTGCCTGAAATCCCTATCGACGAACGAACCCCCGGGACCCGCCGCGCGCAGGGCAGTCGGCACCGTCACACTTCCACCGTCCTGCGCGTTCATCCACAATGATGAACTTGCTCGAGCCGAGGATGCCCGTGACCTCCCGAATCGTCAAATTCGCCAAACGCCTTGGACTGACCGGCCAATCGCCGCGCCAGATCCTCGAACACGCCAGCCAGCTACGGCTGCCCTTCGCCCCGCTCACCGAGCCCGCGCCGAGCATCTTCTGGAACGACGGCCCGTGCCTGCAGCGATTCGTCGATCTCCCGAGAAGCGCCCTGTCAGGGCCGATCCAGGAGGACAAGGCCCGCGCCCGTGCCGCCTTGACGCGGCTTGTGCGCCGCGAACAAAGCACGCATCCGGTGATTGACCTGCGCCAGATCGATGGCCTCGGCGGGCAGAGCGCCGATGGGGCAACCTACCCAACGTTCGAAGCCTTTGCCGCCACACCCGCCTGCCGCCAGCTCCGCGTGATCAGCTACAAGGATTTCCTGCGCACCATTACCGCCGCCCTGCCCGATTTCCAGGCCCAGGCGCCGATCGAGCTTCGTCAGGCCAGTTGGCTGGGCGAACGAATCTACTGGTCGGGCGAACACCATGCCGAAGCCTTTGCATGCGCCATCGCCTATGCGCGGCTGCGCGGATTGGAGGTGAACCTGCCATGCGAGCTGACCGACTACCGGCTCGATACGAGTGGATTGCACGCGCTGAACAACGAGTACCACGCCGTCACCATGCCGGCGCAAGCCTGGAGCGATCGGCATTTCATGGGTTTGCTGCTCGACGCAAAGATCCCTTATGCCCGCTTGACGCTTCTGCGCAATGCCAATAACTCCGAGTTGCTGCTGCTGGACAAGCGTCAGCCAGCAGCCAATGCGCTGGGCGAAGGGCTCAAGCTCGCCGGCGCACCCGACATGGTTCGCTATCTGCGCGACCTGCCACAGATCACCCGCTTCCGGCTCGGCAACTGTCCGGGACAGATGGACTGACCGGTTCGCCGGCTCAGCACGCCGCCCCAGGCTGGCGGCTCGTCACGGCACGCTAAGCGCCACCCCTGAACGCAAACGCCGGTGCAATGCACCGGCGTTTCGTTGTCAGCGCTCGATCACCAGGAAGAACCGGTGATCGAACCGGGGTCAGCGGCGCGCGCTGTCCTGGGCCAGATCCTGCAGCTCACGCCCGGCGACCGCATACATCGCATAGTCGACGCTGCTGGCACCGCGCAGCTCGACCAGCATCCGGCGCCAGCGCTCGACCTGATACGCCCTCTGCTCCAGCCAGAGCTGTACCCGAGCATCGAGCGGCTCAGGCGCATCGCTCATCTGCAGCACCGAGACCGTAATGGCCCGCTGCTGGCTGTCGAGATCATCGCGGAAGCTTTCCCGTGCCAGCGCCTGCCAGTTGTTCTCGACCGGAAGCCCGGTGATCTGCTGCAGATACCAGGGCAATTCCAGCGCACCACCGACGGCGAAATAGGCCGCGGCCACGTCCGCCGGCGGCTGATCGGTTTCGTCGGCAGCCTCCAGGATAGGCAGCAACGTGTACAGGTGGTTGGTACCCGCGACCATACGCGCCAGCAACTCAGGGACGCCGGCCTCGGTGTAACGCTCGTAACGAGCCTGCCAGAGCTCCCGCGTACCGCCTTGCAACAAGGCGTCGAGTTTCAGGCCGAGCGCCGCGACGCGTGGGCCGAAATGCCCGACGTCGCGCGCCGCATCCAGCTCGTTGCGACGATTGCGCAGGAACCAGCGGGTCGCGCGGCGGCCCAGCCGCATGAGTTCCTCCATCAGGGTGAGTTGCAGATCGGCCGGCACCTTGTAATCGAGCGCCTCGATCTGACGGAACCAGTGCGGCAGATGGAAGATGTCGCGCACGATCACATAGGCGCCGGCGACATTCGCAGCGCTCAGACCCGTGGCCTCCCTGAGCCGCTGGACGAACGTGATGCCCATGTTGTTGATCAGGTCGTTGGCGATCTGGGTGCTGACGATCTCCCGCTTGAGCCGGTGCTGCAGCATCGCCGGGCGATACTGCTCGGCCAGCAGTTGCGGGAAGGCGCTTTCCATTTCGCGCGCAAGATAGGCGTCATCCGGCACACGCGATTGCAACAGCGCCTCCTTCAGGTCGATCTTGCTGTAGGAAATCAGCACGGACAGTTCGGCGCGCGTCAGTCCTTTGCCGAGGTTCGCGCGGTCGGCCAGGGCTTCGTCACTGGGCAAGAACTCCAGCGCACGGTCCAGCAGCCCGTCGGCCTCCAGGGCGCCGATCAGCCGCTTGTATTCGCCGCCGCCCTCCCGGGCGCGACGCTCCGCCTGCGACAGCGCCTGCGTCTGCTTATAGTTGTCGTGCAGCACCAGTTCGGCGACCGCGTCGGTCATGTCGAACAATAGCTGGTCGCGCTGCTTGCTGGTCATGTCGCCCGCGCTGACGATCTCGTTGAGCAGAATCTTGATGTTGACCTCGTGGTCGGAGCAGTTCACCCCACCCGCGTTGTCGATGAAGTCCGTGTTCGCCGCGCCGCCGTGAAGGCAGTATTCGACGCGTCCCAGCTGGGTAATGCCCAGGTTGCCGCCCTCGCCGATGACCTTGGCCCGCAACTCGTTGCCGTTGACCCGCAGCATGTCGTTGGCCTTGTCGCCAACGTCGGCGTGGCTCTCGGCGGTGCTCTTCACGTAGGTGCCGATCCCACCGTTCCAGAGCAGGTCGACAGGAGCCTTGAGCAACGCGTGGATCAGCTCGGCCGGCGTCAGATGATCGGCCTCGATCTCGAACCGCGCCTTCATCTGCGCAGTGATTGCAATGCGCTTGGCCGAGCGCGGGAACACGCCGCCGCCCTCGGAAATCAGCGAAGGATCGTAATCGGTCCAGGACGAGCGCGGCAGATCGAAGAGGCGTTTGCGCTCGATGAAGCTGCGTGCGGCATCCGGCGTCGGATCGATGAAAATGTGCAGATGATTGAACGCGGCGACCAGTTGCAGCGTTTCGGACATCAGCAGGCCGTTGCCGAACACGTCGCCGGCCATGTCGCCGATACCGATCACGCTGACATTGTCGCGCTGCACATCGATGCCACGTTCGCGGAAGTGGCGCTGAACGGACACCCAGGCGCCCTTGGCGGTGATGCCCATCTTCTTGTGGTCGTAACCGGCCGAACCACCCGATGCGAAGGCGTCGCCCAGCCAGAAGTCATACTCGGCCGCGATGCCGTTGGCGATGTCGGAGAACGTTGCCGTGCCCTTGTCCGCCGCGACCACGAGGTAAGGATCGTCTTCGTCGTAGCGCAGCACATTGGTCGGCGGGACGACAGCGCCGTCCTTGAGGTTGTCGGTGATATCCAGCAGGCCGCTGATGAATATCCGATAGCAGGCGATCCCTTCGGCCAGTATCTCGTCGCGCGAGCCGTTGGTGGGCAGCCGGCGCGGCACGAAACCGCCTTTGGCGCCGCCGGGCACGATAATCGCGTTCTTCACCTGCTGCGCCTTGACCAGACCCAGCACCTCGGTCCGGTAATCTTCCTCGCGGTCGGACCATCGCAAGCCGCCGCGGGCCACCTTGCCGCCGCGCAGATGCACCCCCTCGACACGTGGCGAGTAGACGAATATCTCGAACTTCGGCGCCGGCCGGGGCATCTCCGGGATGGCGCGCGGCTCGAGCTTGAAGCTGAAGTAGCTTTTCGGTTTGCCGTTGGCATCGGTCTGGTAGAAGTTGGTGCGCAACGTGGCCTTGATCAAGGCCAGGTAGCGCCTCAGGATCCGGTCTTCGTTGAGCACCGCGACGTCGTCGAGCGCGGTGATGATGGCCTGTTCGAGCCTCGCCTGCTTGTCGGCCAGGTCGTCCTCGCCGAGCTTGCGCGCCAGGTAGAAGCGCATCTTGAACAGACGCACCAGCTCGCGCGCGATATCGGTGTGGTTGAGCAGCGCGCTGGCAATGTAGCCCAGATCGAAGCCCATGCGGATCTGCTTGAGATAGCGACCGTAGGCCCGCAGCAAGGCCACCTCACGCCACGTCAGCCCTGCCGTCAGGACCAGCCGGTTGAAGGCGTCGTTTTCCGCCTGGCCATTGTGAATCGCGATGAAGGCATCCTGCAGTGGCTCGTTGATCTCCATCAGGTCGATCTCGAGCCCTTCGGCGTAGGTGAACGCGAAGTCATGGATCCAGTATTCGCGACCGTCCTTGCGCCGCAGATAGAAAGGGAACTCGCCGAGCACGCGTAGCCCGAGGTTCTCAAGGATCGGCAGCATGTCCGATAGCGGCAGCGGTGTATTGACGTGGTAAAGCTTGCAGTGCAGACGATTTTCCGCCGCCGTGATCGGCTGGTAGAAGCTCATCACCAGCGGGCGCTCTTCGCTCAGGCTGAGTACATGTTGCATGTCCACCGCAGCTGAATGCGGTGCGAAGCGCTCGCGATAACCCGCCGGAAAGCCCTTCGGAAAATCGGCCAGAATGCCGGTGCCCTGCCCCTCGCCGAAACGCTCGATGACAACACTCGTGTAGTCGTCCTGCCAGGTCCGGCAGGCCTGCACCACCTCGTTCTCCAACTGCAGCGGATCGAACTGCACCTGCTTGTTCGGATCCAGGCGCAGGAGGAACTGCACGCGGATCAGCACGGACTCGGAAAAGTACGTGGAGAACTCGCAGCCGCTGGCCCCCAGGCGATCCATCAGCACCTGTTGGATGCGCAAACGGGTCTCGGTCGAATAACTGTCGCGAGGCACATAGGCCAGGCAGTAGCAGAACCGCCCGTAAGGATCGATACGCAGGAACAGCCGCAGCTTGTTTCGCTCTTGAATCTGCACGATGGCGATGGCGGTATTGAACAGCTGGTCGAGCGTCATCTGGAACAGCTCGTCGCGCGGCAGCACTTCGAGCACCTGGATCAGCTCCTTGGCCAGATGCGCCGAGTCATCGAACTGCGAGCGCTTCACCACTTCCGCGACTTTGCTGCGGATGTAGGGGATCCGACGCACGCTCTGGGTATAGACCGATGAGGTGAACAGGCCAAGGAAGCGGCACTCGCGGACGACCCGGCCCTGCTCGTCGAATTCACGGATGGAAACGAAATCCGGATAGGCCGGCCGGTGCACCCGGCTCGGCGTCGCCGCCTTGGCGAACGACAGCAACAGCGGCTCACGCAGATAGGCCAGCGCCGGCGGCATGATCAGTTGATCGTCTTCCTGCAGTCCCGTGCGCAGGATGCGCGACAAGCCCAGTAAGGACGACTCGTCATAAATGATGCGGCCACCGTCGCCCTGATCGATGACCGTGAATTCCTCATAGCCCAGGAAAGTGAAATGGTCATCGGCCAGCCAGCGCATGAAATCCATGCTTTCGGCCAGTTGGGCATCGCTCGCCGGCTGGAGGGTGCTCAGCCGGGCATGATGTTCTTCGGCCTTGGCCTTCATCGCCGGGAAGTCGCTCACCGCCAGGCGCACTTCAGCCAGGACCCCGTGAAGCGACTGCTCCAGTTCGCGCAAGGCTGCGGCGCTGGCACAGCGATCGATCTCGACGAATATCAGCGACTCGGCCTCGCTGCCTTCGCCGGAGCGGCCCTTGGGCAGCAATTCGAGCAGGCCGCCATCGGCGTCCCGACGGACCTGCAGCACGCTGTTCTGCAAGGTATGAATCGCATAACCACGGCGGGTCAGCTCCATCCGCACGGAGTCGACCAGGAACGGCATATCCGGATGCAGCACCTCGACCACGCTATGGGTCGACTGCCAGCCATGCTTCTCGTAGTCAGGGTTGAATACATGTACCTCCGGATGGCCCGGATCGAAACGTTCCAACAGACGCCAACTGGCCAGGGTGGAGCCGACAAGGTCGGTCATGCGCCGCTCGGTAAGCTCCGGTAGCGCGACAATCCCGAAGAACTGCTCGGCGAAAAGTCCCACTTGTGGCAGGAGTTTCTCGTCGACATGCTGCGCCAACGCCACTTGCAGTTGTTGCTGAAAGTCGGCTTTGTTGGCAGCTGTAAAGAACGCCATTTTTTCGCTCCATTCTGGCTGGAAATTCGACTTGGGCAGTCGCGGCACCTGACTGGCAACGCAACGTGTAAGTTCCACGTTAGTCCACAAGGCAGGGACTGCGCTAACGCGAACCTACCCTGTTCTGGCGTCGCGGGCGGCTACGCCGTCACATTTAATCGGTCGACGTGACGATAATGCGAGCCCCTCTGCGGCCCTCTTGCATGACGAAGTTGCCGAGCGGCGCATAGCCTGTCGCTCGGCAAATGAATTAAAGTCGTGACCGTCGAGCGACCGCCCTGACACGCCCCAGCAGAAGAGCCCAGCGATGGACCACCGTGAAGCACTCGTCGCGTTGCGACAGTTTCTTTCAACCCAGATTCTTGGCCAGGAACGGCTGATCGAGCGGCTGTTGATCGCATTACTGGCAGATGGCCACCTTCTCGTCGAAGGCGCTCCGGGTCTCGCCAAGACCCGCGCGATCAAGGAGTTGGCGGGAGGCCTGGAGGCCGAGTTCCATCGCATCCAGTTCACCCCTGACCTGTTGCCCGCCGACATCACCGGGACGGAGATCTATCGCCCGGAAACAGGCAGCTTCGTTTTTCAGCAAGGCCCCATCTTCCACAACCTGGTGCTGGCCGACGAGATCAACCGCGCCCCGGCAAAGGTCCAGTCGGCGTTGCTCGAAGCCATGGCCGAACGTCAGGTCAGCGTCGGCCGCAGTACCTACGACCTGTCGCCGCTGTTTCTGGTGATGGCCACGCAGAACCCCATCGAGCAGGAAGGCACCTATCCATTGCCCGAGGCGCAACTCGACCGTTTCCTGTTGCACGTCAAGCTTGGATTTCCAGATGCCTCGGTGGAGCGACGCATTCTTCAGCAGGCCCGCGGCGAGGCCATTCATGGCGAAACCCCGCCCGATCATCGTGTCTCGCAGCAGGCGATCTTCGCCGCGCGCAAGGAAATCCTCGGCCTGTACATGGCCGATGCGGTCGAGGAATACCTGGTCCAGCTGGTGATGGCGACCCGTACACCCGCCAAGTTTGACGCCGAACTGGCGGGCTGGATCGCCTACGGCGCCAGCCCCCGCGGCTCGATCTCGCTGGATCGTTGCGCGCGCGCCCACGCCTGGCTGGCGGGGCGCGATTTCGTCAGCCCGGAAGACATTCAGGCCATGCTGTTCGATGTGCTGCGCCACCGGCTGATCCTGTCGTTCGAGGCCGAAGCCGCCGGCATCGATCAGGATCGGGTACTGCAACGAATTCTCGATGTGGTAGCGGTGGCCTGATGCAACCCCTGCCATCGGCCGGCGGCCATGAGTCGCCTTCTCCGGGCGCGGGGATCCGCGTGAGCCTGGCCGAGCTGATCGACATGCGTCACCGGGTTCGTGAAGTCCCGCTGTTTTCTACCCCGCACCGTCGCAGCCCACTGGTCGGTCTGCATCACTCCAAGCTCCGCGGGCGCGGGGTGGATTTCGACCAGGTGCGCATTTACCAGGCAGGCGACGACGTTCGTACCATCGACTGGCGCGTCACGGCCCGCACCCAGGAGCCGCACACCAAACTGTTCCATGAGGAACGCGAGCGACCCATCTACATTCTGGTGGAGCAAAGCACGCGGTTGTTCTTCGGCAGCGGCCTGGTCTTCAAATCCGTGCTCGCCGCGCAGGCAGCCAGCCTGATCGGCTGGGCCGCGCTGAGCCACAACGACCGGGTCGGCGGGCTGGTCTTCGGCCATGGCGAGCAGCACGAAATCAAACCCAGGCGCAGCAAGCAGAGCCTGTTGCAGCTGCTCGACCGCCTGACCCGCGCCAATGCCGGACTGAACACCGATCAGGACACCGATCCAGATGCCTTCGGCCTCGCCTTGAGACGCGCTCGCGAAGTCCTGCGTCCCGGCAGCCTGGCGGTGATCATCTGTGACGAACGCGCGCTGGGCGATTCAGCCGAACAACAACTGACGCTTCTGGCCCGCCACGTCGACCTGTTGCTGGTGCCGGTCTTCGATCCGCTCGACCATGCCTTGCCTGCCGCCGGCCTGTTGCGCTTCGCCCAGTTCGGCGCGCGGCTGGAACTCGACAGCCACGATCCGGCCATACGCCAGGCTTACCGCAGCCAGGCCGATGCCCGCACCGCTCGGTGGCGGCGCCTGGCCGACCGTCTGCGGTTGCCGTTGATGCCGCTGGATACACAGCGTGACCTTATCGAACAATTGCGCGAACACCTCAGCGTGCAACCCAGCGGAGCGCACCGATGAGTTCGCTCGACCAGCTCGAACCCTTGATCGCGCCCGAGGCGATCAGCGCGTGGCCGCCGGCTCCCGGCTGGTGGTTCCTGGCCGCGCTGGTGCTCGCGATCATCGTGTTGCTGCGTTTGCGGCCCTGGCAGCACCGTCTGCGCGAGGAGGTGCCAACCGAAGCGGCCATTGACCCTCAACGACAGGTTGCCCTCGACGAACTCGCCCAGTTGAGCAAGCCTTATGGGGGGCAGCCGGCGAACCAGTGGCTGCAGCAGCTCAACGCATTGCTCAAGCGCCTGTGCCGCACCCGCTATCCGGACCATCATCCGCATACGCTCAGCGGCCGTGCCTGGCTGGCCTTTCTCGATAATCGCTGCCCGGCTGCGGGCCTGACGCGCTGGATGGTTCTGGTCGAGGGCGTCTACCGTGCCGAATGCCGGCTGGACGATCAAGCCATCCAGGGTCTTGAACAGGCCGTGCAAATCTGGATACGCAAACATGTTTGAGCTGGCCTGGCCATGGGTGTTCCTGCTGCTGCCGCTGCCCTGGGTGCTGCGTTGGTTGCTCCCAGCGGCGGACAGCGGCGATGCCGCATTGAAGGTCAGCTTCATCGGCGAGCTGGAATCGCTGGCCGGTCGCCGCGCGGCGGTCACCCTGCCCGCGTGGCGTCAGCAGCTCCCATACCTGCTGGTCTGGTTGCTCCTGCTGTTTGCCGCCGCCCGACCGCAGTGGCTCGGCGAACCCCTGCCACTGCCCACCAGCGGGCGCGACCTGCTCCTGGCGGTGGACGTTTCAGGCTCCATGGATTACCCGGACATGCAATGGCAGGGAGAGGAAGTCAGTCGCCTGGAGCTGGTCAAGCACCTGCTCGGCGATTTCATCATCGAACGGCGCGGCGACCGGGTCGGGCTGATCCTTTTCGGCAGCAAGGCCTACCTGCAGGCACCGCTGACCTTCGATCGGCAGACGGTACGCACCTGGCTCGACGAGGCTGCCATCGGCATCGCCGGCGGCAACACGGCCATCGGTGACGCCATCGGGCTGGCGGTCAAGCGACTGCGCGAACGTCCGGCACAAAGCAGAGTCCTGGTGCTGGTGACCGATGGCGCCAACAACGGCGGCGAGATCGAGCCGCTGGTGGCCGCTCGCCTGGCTGCGGAGCAAGAGATAACCATCCATACCATTGGCATCGGCTCCGAATCACAGGCCAGCGGCGTGCTTCAGCGTTTCGGCTTCGCAGGTGCCGAACTGGACGAACCGACCCTGCGGGCCATCGCCGAGCAAACCGGCGGTCGATACTTCCGCGCGCGATCGAGCGGCGAGCTGGAGAGCATCAGCGACACGCTCGATCAACTCGAGCCGGCCGCGCAGCAGCCTACGCAAGCGCGGGTCGCCGATGCCCTCTACGCCTGGCCACTGTCGGCCGCGCTACTGATCAGCCTGCTGCTGGTGGCAAACAGCCTGTGGCGTCCCGCGCTGCAACGCCTCGTCTGGCGTGGGGAACGGCCGTGATCGAATGGCTTCCGCACCTGCTCAGGCCTTTCTGGCTGTTGATCGTGCCGCTACCGATCTGGCTGCTATGGCGACTCTGGCACCGTCAGCGGCAGATCGGCCGCTGGCAGCGCCTGTTACCCGAAGCCTTCCACGCCGCGCTGCTGACCCGCGGCAGGCTGCGCAACAGCAGACGCCCGTGGCTGCTGCTCGGTGCAGCCTGGCTACTGGCCTGCCTGGCGCTGCTCGGACCAAGCTGGCAGCACGCCGAACAACCCAGCGCGTCACGCGCCGATCCGTTGGTGATATTGCTCGACACCACGCCAGCCATGCTCGCAGCCGACGTGCATCCCACGCGTATCGAGCAGGCCAAGCGCAAGATCCTCGACCTGCTGCAGACGCGCCAGGACGCCCAGACCGCGGTGGTGGCCTTTGCCGGCAGCGCACACACCCTGGTGCCGCTTTCCAACGACATCGCCACGACCCAGAACCTGCTGGACGCGCTCCAACCGGACCTGATGCCTGCCCCCGGCCACCGCGCGGACCTGGCCGTGGCCCATGGCATCGAGCTGCTCGCACGAGGCGCCAATGGGCGCGGCCGGCTGCTGTTGATCGGCAGCAGCCTGGACGAACCGGAGCGCGCCGCGATCCGCACGCTGCTCGATGAGAACGATCAGCCATTGCTGATACTGGGCGTCGGCACGGCGCAAGGTGCTCCCATCGCCACGCAAGACGGCAGTTTTCTGAAGGACGATACGGGCGCGATCCTGATCCCGCGGCTGGACGAGGGTGCGATGCGCCGTTTCGCAACCGACGTCGGCGGACGCTATCAGCATGCCCGCATCGACGATGCCGATCTGCGTGCCCTCGGTTTGCTGGAGCGCAGCGGCGCGCTTCTGCCCCGCGATGACGCTACCCGACTCGACACCTGGCTGGACCAGGGCTACTGGCTGTTGCTGCCGCTGCTGCTAATGGCAGCCTGCGCCGGCCGCCGCGGCTGGCTGTTCTGCCTGCCGCTGCTCATCGTCATGCCGCAACCTGCCAGCGCGTCAGGCATACAGGATCTCTGGCTGCGGCCGGACCAGCAAGGCATGCGGCTGCTGGAGTCCCAGCGACCCGCCGAGGCGGCCGAGCGCTTCGACGATCCCCGCTGGCAAGGCTATGCCCGCTACCAGGCGGGTGATTTTGCCGGCGCCGCCGAGCGATTCGCCCAGGGCGATACCGCCGTTGACCATTACAATCGCGGTAATGCGTTGGCCCGCAACGAGGCGCTTGAGGCTGCAATCGAAGCCTATGACCAGGCGCTGGAAATGGACCCGGAGCTTGAGCCGGCCCGCCGCAACAAGGCGATCGTCGAAGATATGCTGCGCCAACGCCAGCAGCAGGCGCGGCAGGACCCGCCCTCCAGCGACTCACCGTCCCAGGACGCGCCGTCCGACGCTGATCAGCCCGAGCAGTCCGCGACGAATGGCTCGCCCGCCGCCCAAGGCGATGCAACCGAGGCGCCCGAGCAGGACGAGGCAAGTAGCCGCAACCCGAATGCAGGCGCGAACGCGGCCCAGACGCCTGAATCGAACCAACGGAGCGAGACCGGCGAGCCACCTGCGCAGCCCCAGGAAGACATCGATCCTGAGCAGGACCAGGCCATGCAGCAATGGCTGCGCAAGGTTCCCGACGATCCCGGCGAGTTGCTACGCCGCAAGTTTCTCTACGAACAACGCAAGCGCCAGGAAACGAATCGATGACGCGGTTGACGACACTGGTATTTCTGCTTCTGCTCGGCTTTCAGGCCGGTGCGGCGACACTCACCGCACGGGTCGACCGCACGCAGCTGAGCCTGGACGAGACGGTCGAACTGACGCTCGAGACCGGCGACTCGGCGGCGTTCGGCAAACCCGATCTGCAGCCGCTCGACAACCTCTTCAAGATATTCGGCTCCCGCCAGGTCAACCAGCTCTCGGCAAGCAACGGCGAGGCGCGCGCCGTGACACGCTGGCTGGTCACGCTTCAGCCCCGACAGACCGGCTACGTGGTCATCCCGCCGCTGCAACTGGGCGAATGGCGCAGCGAGCCCATCACGCTGAATGTCACCGAACCCAGCACCGGGGGCGGCGACACGCTTGCGCCGATATTCATCGACTCCAGCCTCGACCAGGAAACCGTTTATGTACAAGCGCAGGTGGTATTGACGCTACGCATCTTCCACTCGGTCTCGCTCTACGACGACAGTACGCTGTCGCCCTTGCAGATGAGCGACGCGCTGGTCGAGCGGCTCGGCGAACCGCGCACCTACGAAAAGGACATCAATGGCATTCGCCACGGCGTGATTGAAGTCCGCTATGCGCTGTTTCCGCAGAAAAGCGGTTCGCTGAGCATTCCGGCGCAACTGTTCAGCGCAACGACGGTTGCGGCCAACGGCGACTACTATGGCTCTCGCTTCGGCAAGTCCACCCAGGTCAAATCGCCGGAAATCCCGCTGCAGGTCAAACCCAAGCCGGCCGACTATCCGGCCGATGCGCCCTGGTTACCGGCGACCCGTGTCACCCTGGTCGAAGCCTGGAGCCCGCAGCCGCAGGATGCTCAATTGGGTGAAGCCCTGACACGCAGCCTGCTGGTCAAGGCCGAGGGGCTGTCCAGCGCCCAGTTGCCGCCGGTCGAATCGACCGTCGTGCCGGGCCTGCGCCGATACCCTGATCAACCCACGCTGAACGACGCGGTCACCGAAACCGGGATCAGCGGCAGCCGCGAACAGCGAGAAGCCCTGGTGGCGACACGAGCCGGCGAATTCCTGCTGCCGTCCGTCGAGCTGGTCTGGTGGAACACGGTTGAAGACCGGCTGGAGCGAAGCACGCTGCCCGAGCGAACACTTCAGGTCGCTGCCAACCCCGCGCTTGAACAACCCGCGCCGGCCGACATCGATGCACCCCAGCAGCAATCGCCGACGCCATCGCTGTGGCCTTGGCAACTGAGCAGCGCCGTCCTCGCCCTGACCACCCTGCTTGGCTTCGGCCTGTGGCTGCGCGCCCGTAGCCAGCCTGCGGTGATCCGCACGGTTCAAAGCGGCCCTACCCCGCGCAGCCTGCTCGACGATCTCAAACGGGCTTGCCTGGCCAACGACACCCTGGCGACTCGCCATGCACTCGATGCCTGGGCACGCCAGCAACCCGAAACGCTGGCGGACATGGCCGCGCGATTCGTCCCGCTGTCGGACGCGCTCGATGGCCTGAATGGTGCGCTCTACAGCGAGACCGGCCAGCGCTGGCAAGGTGAGGCGCTGTGGCAGGCCATCCAGAACCTGCCAACGGCCCAACCGGCAGCCGCCGTGCAGGACACAGGCACCTTGCCGCCGCTGTACCCCCGCTGATCGCAGCGCGGATACCGCGTTACGCCCGCCGGCATGATCGCCGCGAGCGGACTTATCGCACAGCCCGGTGTCCAGATTCAGGCGGGCCGGGGCAGCGCCCTGCTTTGGCATGTGGCTTGCTTCGTCACGGGGCATGATTCCCCTGCGCGCCAGCAGCCACCTGCGACAGCACGCGCGCCCCGCATGGCAAAGGTTCCGTCAGCATGACCCATTCCAATCCCCCCTTACGACCCGATCCACTGGCCTGGGTAGCAGGCAGCGATGCACCGGAAAAGCGCGTCGTCAATCTCGGATTCATGGCCCTGACAGATGCGGCCTCGCTGATCGTCGCCGCCACCCAGGGCTTCGCCCAACCCTATGGCCTGACACTCAATCTCCAGAGGCAGACCTCCTGGTCCAACGTGCGCGACAAGCTCATCGAGGGTGAGCTGGACGCAGCCCATGGCCTGTACGGACTGATCTATGCCGTACACCTGGGCATCGGCGGCAGCGCGGCAGTGGACATGGCGGTGCTCATGGGCCTGGCGCAGAACGGCCAGAGCATCAGCCTGTCGAGCACACTCAAGGGCGCCGGAGTGACCGATTCGGAGGCGCTTCGAAGCTGCGTGCGCCAGAGCGGTGCAAAACTCACCCTGGCGCAGACCTTTCCTACCGGCACGCATGCGCTCTGGCTCTACTACTGGCTGGCCGCCAACGGCATTCATCCACTTGAGGACGTGCGCACCCTCGTGGTGCCGCCCTCGCAAATGGTGGCGCACCTGCAAGCAGGGCGAATCGATGGCTTCTGCGCCGGTGAGCCCTGGGGTGCCCAGGCGATTCGGGAAAACACGGGCTTCACCCTGGCCACCAGCCAGTCGATCTGGCCCGACCATCCGGAAAAGGTGCTGGGCTGCACCCGCGCCTTCGTCGAAGAGAATCCCAACACCGCGCGTGCGCTGGTCATGGCCGTACTCGAGGCCAGCCGCTTCATCGATGAAAACCAGGAGAACCGACGCAGCACCGCACAGCTGATCGCCGGCAGCGCCTACGTCGACGCGCCGGTGTCGGCCATCGAGCCACGCTTCCTGGGGCAATATGAAGACGGCCTTGGGCACGCCTGGCTCGACAGACACCCGCTGCGCTTCTTCGGTAACGGTGAGGTGAACATGCCCTACCATTCCGACGGCCTCTGGTTCATGACTCAGCTGCGCCGCTGGGGCCTGCTGCGAGAGGACCCTGATTACCTTGGCGTTGCCCGCAGCGTGCAGCAGACCAGCCTGTTTCGCGACGCCGCAAGGGCGCTGAACATCTCGTTGCCGGATACCCTCATGCGCAGCGCCGAACTGATGGATGGCAGCCGTTGGGATGGCAGCGATCCGGCCGGATACGCCCGCAGTTTTGCCCTGCACGCCCTGGCGGACTCCGCCGTGCAGTCCTTGCCTTGCTGAGGGAGACAGCCATGCTTCGCGTCCTCCTGATCGACGACACGCCACGCAAGGTGGGTCGCCTTCGCACCGCCCTGGTCGAGGCTGGCTTCGAAGTGATCGAAGAATCCGGCCTGACCATCGACCTGCCCGAACGGGTCGAAGCGATTCGTCCCGACGTGGTATTGATCGACACCGACTCCCCTGGCCGAGATGTGATGGAACAAGTGGTACTGGTCAGCCGCGACCAGCCGCGACCCATCGTCATGTTTACCGATGACGACAATCCCGACGCCATGCGTCAGGCGATCCGCGCGGGTGTCAGCGCCTATATCGTCGAAGGCATACAGGCCCAACGCCTCAAACCGATCCTCGATGTGGCCATGGCCCGCTTCGAAAGCGACCAGGCGATCCGCGCGCAACTGCAGGCACGGGACCAGCAACTGGTCGAACGCAAGCGTATCGAACTGGCCAAGGGCATGCTGATGAAGATGCGCAACTGCAATGAGGAAGACGCCTACACCCTGATGCGCCGCCAGGCCATGAGCCGCCAGCAGAAGTTGATCCAGGTGGCCGAACAGATCATCGCGATGAACGATCTGCTGGGGCAGTGATCACGGTGTGTCGTCACTCATCAATCGCTGTTTCCGGATAGCCCATAGCCGAATGAATTCGGCCCTACGAAGCAGGCATGTCCCCTCAAACCTTCCAGCCCACCGCCATCCGTAGGGCCGAACGTGTTCGGCCACGCCTTCTGAAACGTACAAATCACTACCTGGAAAGCCATCCACAGCCACGGCTGACATTGGCCTGCACCCCGTCTTCCTGAAAAGCGAACCAAAACAGAGCCCAGCCAAACAACGGTTGCACGCGAAGTGCGCCTGATGCCGAGAACGCTTGGCCGCGAATCCTTGGGATGCGCGCTTAAAACAACCCATCGACGGCTTACAACTCTATGAATCTAAAGGGTTTTCCATAACCATCCATTTAACCGGTTGTGCTTTTTTCCAAACTGGCAAGCCCCTTGCAGACCCTTCGATACCACGTCTTCGGGTCGCCAACGGCGGTGATCGGGACGAATTGACAAAGGCGTCAACGGTGCTCGCTCTGCTTATGCAGAAGGGGCGTCCGTTGCGCCTTTTTTTCGTTTCGCGATTGAGGGATAAATCATGCGCAAGACCCGCCGTACATGGCTGAAAACCCTGGTGGCCAGCATTGGCTGCTCTGCCCTGCTGCAGCTGGTGCCGATGGCCGCTTGGGCCGCCGAGCCCGAGAAGGAAGAACTCAAGCTCGGCTTCATCAAGCTCACTGACATGGCGCCCCTGGCGATCGCCTACGAGAAGGGCTTCTTCGAGGACGAAGGGCTTTACGTGACCCTCGAAGCCCAGGCGAACTGGAAGGTGCTGCTGGACCGCGTCATCGATGGCGAGCTGGACGGCGCGCACATGCTCTCTGGCCAGCCGATCGGCGCGACCATCGGCTTCGGGACCAAGGCCGACATCATCACGGCCTTCACCATGGACCTCAACGGCAACGCCATCACCATGTCCAACGCGATCTGGGAGCAGATGAAGCCCAACGTGCCCATGGTCGATGGCAAACCTCAGCATCCGATCAAGGCCGACGCATTGAAGCCGGTGATCGATCAACTCAACGCCAGCGGCAAGTCGTTCAACCTGGGCATGGTCTTCCCGGTCTCCACCCACAATTACGAGCTGCGCTACTGGCTCGCCGCTGGCGGCATTCACCCCGGCTATTACGCACCGAACAAAGGCGACATCAGCGGGCAGATCGACGCCAAGGCTTTACTCTCGGTCACCCCGCCGCCGCAAATGCCCTCGACCATGGAAGCCGGCACCATCCATGGCTACAGCGTGGGCGAGCCGTGGAACCAACAGGCGGTGTTCAAGGGCATCGGCGTACCGGTTGTGGCTGACTATGCGATCCGCAAGAACATGTCGGAAAAGGTCTTTGGCGTCTCCAAGGCCTGGGCCGAAGCGAATCCGGAAACCCACAAACGCCTGGTCAAGGCCCTGATCCGCGCCGGCAAGTGGCTCGACGAGAGCAACAACGCCAATCGCCAGGAAGCAGTAGAAATCCTCTCTCGCCCCGAATATGTCGGTGCCGATGCCAACGTCATTGCCAACTCCATGACCGGCACCTTCGAGTTCGAGAAAGGCGACAAGCGCGAGGTGCCGGACTTCAACGTGTTCTTCCGCTACCACGCGACCTACCCCTACTACTCCGACGCCATCTGGTACCTGACGCAGATGCGCCGTTGGGGCCAGATCGCCGAAGCCAAGCCGGACAGCTGGTATCTGGAAACCGCCAAACGCGTCTACCAGCCGGAAATCTATCGTGAGGCGGCAGCGGAGCTGATCGCCGATGGCCTGCTCAGCGCCGAGGACTTCCCAGCCGCCGACGAGGACGGTATGCGCGAGCCGCTGACCGACACCATCGACGGCATCACTTATGACGGACGCACGCCCAACGCCTACCTCGAACAGTTCGCGATCGGCCTGAAAGGCGATACCACGCTCTGATTCCGCCCTACGGGAGCCGAGCGCGGCTCCCCTTCTGGAGAGGACATGTCGATGAGCAATCCAGCCGTCGTACAGAACATCAAAGAAACCTTGAGGGCTGGCCGTCAGGCCCGGCTCAAGCGCTGGCTACCGCAGGTGCTCATGCCGCTGGTGGGCATCTTCGCCTTCCTGCTGTTCTGGCAACTGGTGGCAGCGAATATCCAGACCAGCCTCGGTCAGTTTCCCGGCCCGAGCCAGGTGGCCGAGCAGTTCAACGGGCTGGTCGATGCGCACATCCAGTCGCGCGAGAAAGCCGAGGCGTTCTACCAGCGTCAGGAAGAACGCAACGCCGCCAAACTGGCCAAGAACCCCGATGCCGATGTGAAGATTCGCCCCTACACCGGCAAGCCGACCTTTTTCGAACAGATCTTCACCAGCCTCTACACGGTGATGACCGGCTTTGCCCTCGCCTCGCTGATCGCGGTGCCGCTGGGCATCGTCTGCGGACTGAGCAAGACGATGTACAGCGCCGTCAATCCGCTGATCCAGATCTTCAAACCGGTGTCGCCGCTGGCCTGGCTGCCGCTGGTGACCATGGTGGTCAGCGCCGTCTACGTCAGCGAAGACCCGTTGATGGCGAAATCCTTCGTCACTTCGGCGCTGACCGTGGCGCTGTGCTGCCTGTGGCCGACCGTGATCAACACCACCGTGGGTGTCGCCAACCTCGACAAGGACCTGCAGAACGTCAGCCGGGTGCTGCGCCTGTCGCCACTCAGCCACGTGCGCCGCATCGTCCTGCCCGCGGCCATTCCAATGATTTTCACCGGCCTGCGCCTGTCGCTGGCGACCGGCTGGATGGTGTTGATCGCCGCGGAAATGCTGGCGCAGAACCCTGGCCTCGGAAAATTCATCTGGGATGAGTTCCAGAACGGCAGCTCCAACTCGCTCGGCCGGATCATGGTCGCAGTGATCGTCATCGGCCTGATCGGCTTCGCCCTGGATCGCATCATGCTGATGCTCCAGCGCCGCGTGAGCTGGGACAAGAACGCAGACCTGCGCTGAGGAATCCACCATGCACAATGCCCATCTCGAACTCACCGGCGTCGGTATCAGCTTTCCCACTGACAAGGGACTCTACTGCGCGCTGCAGAACGTCAACCTGCGCATCGCCAAGGGCGAGTTCGTCTCGCTGATCGGCCATTCCGGCTGCGGCAAGTCGACGGTGCTGAACATCGTCGCCGGCCTGTATCAGGCCACAACCGGCGGCGTCATCCTTGATGGCCGCGAGGTCAACGAACCCGGCCCGGAACGCGCCGTGGTGTTCCAGAACCACAGCCTCTTGCCGTGGCTGAGCTGTTATGAAAACGTCGAGCTGGCCGTGCGACAGGTCTTCAAGAGCCAGAAAAGCAAACGCGAGATGCGCGACTGGATCGAGCACAACCTCGATCTGGTGCACATGACCCACGCCCGCGACAAACGCCCCAGCGAGATTTCTGGCGGCATGAAACAGCGCATCGGCATCGCCCGTGCGCTGGCGATGCAGCCGAAGGTGCTGCTGATGGACGAGCCCTTCGGCGCGCTCGACGCACTGACTCGCGCGCACCTTCAGGACTCGCTGATGGAGATCCACGCCGACCTCGGCAACACCGTGATCATGATCACCCACGACGTCGACGAAGCCGTGCTGCTTTCCGATCGCATCGTGATGATGACCAACGGCCCATCCGCAACCATCGGCGAAATCCTGCGCGTCGAGCTCGAGCGTCCACGTGATCGCATGACCCTTGCGCATGACGCTCAGTACCACGCCTGTCGGGCACAGGTCCTGGAGTTCCTCTACCAGCGCCAGCAACGGCCAGCGGCCTGACAAGCCATCAGGAAGGCAATCGAGAAAAGGATCATGAGCATGGACAGAGCGTTGAACGGCACGCACCCGGTGCACCACGCGCCACTCGCGTCATCGGCCGCCCTGCAGTCGTACATGGATTGGCTATTGCTCGCCGCCTGGGCCATGGCGTGTATTGCGGGGCTCTGGCAGCAGCAACTGCTGGCGCTGGCCCTCGCCTGCATCGCCGTAGGTCTGCAACTGACCCAACAACGCAAACGCCGCGAGCAACAGCGCCACAGTGATCATCTGCTGGCAGTGCTCGGCCAGCAGCAGGGGCTCAGCGCGCCTCGTGAGGATCTGGTCGCCACCTTTGGCGCTCAATCGCTGCGCAGCGAACGTTTGCGAAGTGAAGTGCGGTTCGCCAGCGATGCCCTGGAGCGCATGGCCGGAACCGCCGAGCACAGCAGTGTCGACCAAGCCGAGCGAGTGCTGGCGATGACCGACGCCAGCAAGGCGCTTATCCACAACCTGGAGCGCGTCAGCACCCTGGGCCAGCAAGCCATGCAAGCCTTTGCCGACACCCATCGGCAAAGCCAAGCCGGCCGCGACAACGCGACGTCGGTCAGCACCAGCATGGGCGAGGTGCGCCAGAGCATGCAGCGCACCTGCGATGCGGTCGGCCAGCTACTGCAGGACACGACCGCCGTAGGCAAAGCCGCCCTGAGCATCCAGAACGTCGCCAAGCAGACCCAGCTGCTCGCTCTGAATGCTTCCATCGAAGCGGCGCGCGCCGGCGAGCATGGCCGCGGTTTCGCCGTGGTCGCCGACGAGGTTCGCCAGCTGGCACTGACCAGCGATCGCGCGGCTCAGGACATCACCGCCGTGGTCGCCACCACCGAAAACGCGGTTCGCCGCGTCGAGGCCGAAGTCGTCCAGCATCAGCAATTGCTCGAGCAAAGCGGCGAGCGGAGCAGCGCATTGGCCGCCGAACTCGATCAGTTGGCGCGGCGCAGCCAGTCGAGCCTGGCCGAACTCGATCACCTGCAAACCGCCCTCGACGAACAGCGAGACAGCAACCGCCTGTTGCGCGAACAGCTCGACCACGTCGAAACCGGCGTCGAGCGCCAGCGCACCCAAGCCGAAGAACTGCACAGCCTGACCCTTTACCTCACTCGTCTCAGCCGTACGGAAGCCTGACCATGGAAGTATCGATCGCCCTGACCCTGGCCGCCTGCCTGGTGCTGCTCGGCAACCATCTCAGCCGCGTTGCAGCCGAACGGCATCGCAAACGTCTGAGCGCAACCGATGTCCAGGCGCTGCAGCATTCGCTGGAAATCCTTCAATACGTGCAGAAACACCGCGGCCTGGGCGGGCAATCTGATGCCGCGGCAGCCGCGCAGCGGTTGGCGGTTGCGAGCCATCTCGACCGACTCTGGCAGGAATGGAAAGGCGAAGAAAACCGCCCCACGATGCGGGCTCTGTGGCAGCAGGTCCGCCGGAATCCGGCAAACTTCGAACCCCACTGCCTCCTTATCGAGCAGGTCCTCGAAAGCATTCATGTGCTCGAGCTTCGCCTGGCCTACCTGGGCAACCCGCAGGTGGCCGGCCTATGCGAGGCGTGTCGCGCGCTGGAAGACCTCGGCCGGTTGCGCGGCCTGGCGGTGCGTGCAGCCAACTTCGAAAGATGCCCGCTGGATATGCAGATCCAGATGCGCTATCTCTGCCTGCGCCTCACTGATCCGCTCGGTGGCAAGACCCTGAGCAACCTCATCGAACACCTGGAACGCAACCTGATCAACGCGCCGCGGGTCAGTCTGGCGCCAGCCGAATGCTACGCGCTGATCACGCCGATCATCGACGAGCGCTTGCAGGGCATTCGCCACAGCATTGCCTGATCTGCAGCGCGCGACGTACGGGCTATCAGTTGGTTGAATCATGCTTGGGGCTGACGCGCGGACACGTAGAATCAGCGCCCGCACCAAGCATCCAGTAAACGAGAGCACCATGGCCCGCCTGACCCTGCAATTTCCCGAAGACCAGTTCTGTTTCACCACGCAGTTGACCGTACGCATCACCGATATCAACGCGGGCAACCACCTCGCCAACGACTCGATGATCTCGATGATTTCCGAAGCCCGTGCGCGCTTCCTGTTCGCCTATGGCATCGCCGAGACTCGCAAGGACGGCAGCGGTATCATCGTCACGGATCTGGCGACCACCTATAAAGCCGAGGCTCACGCCCGCGACGTGCTGTTGTTCGAGGTTGGCGTGATGGACTTCAACAAGTACGGCGGCGACATCATCTTCCGCATCACTCGCCCCGCCGACGACACGCTGATCGCCATGGCCAAGTCGGGCTTCGTCTTTTACAACTATCTGGACACGCGGGTGGTGCCCATGCCCGCCGAGTTCGGAGCGAAGTTTCCCAAGGTCAATCGCCTCGCCTGATGCGCCCCACTTCGAAGCACGGCGCACCATGGGCGCGCGCTCCCTCCGATCAAAAGCCTACTGACGGCTCTGCATACGGCTGAAACCGGCAGTTTCGTCTCTTGGCACACCTTCTGCTTATCCCGAGACAGGTAGCCAAAGGCGGTTACTCACAGACATGACAAAGGCGTCGCGTTGCCCCGTTGAGACTGACGGCGGTTTCGCGGCGCTTTTTTTTTGCCCCAAAGGACCGGGGCGCGAGCGGCAACGACCCAGCGGCTCGCAACAGCTTCACGCGGCGCCAGATCGAATCGGTTGGCGGCCATCGCATTCTCCGTCGCCCGCCTCGGCGCGTCGGTTGCCCTTGTCTAGTGAGGTGTTCGATGAATACGAGTTTCTGGAAATCCGGCCATACGCCGACGTTGTTCTCCGCCTTTCTCTACTTCGATCTGAGTTTCATGGTCTGGTATGTGCTCGGCCCGATGGGCGTGCAGATCGCCGCTGACCTCGGCCTGACCACGCAACAGCGCGCCTTTATGGTCGCGACGCCGATCCTTTCCGGCGCGGTGCTGCGCCTGGTACTGGGCGTGCTGGCTGATCGAACCTCGCCGAAGACGGCCGGGCTATTCGGTCAAATCGTGGTGATCGCCGCGCTGTTCGTGGCCTGGGTACATGGCATTCACAGTTACGAGCAGGCACTGCTGCTGGGCCTGTTTCTCGGCATGGCTGGCGCCTCCTTCGCCGTCGCGTTGCCACTGGCTTCGCAGTGGTACCCGCCCCAGCATCAGGGCAAAGCCATGGGCATCGCCGGCGCCGGCAATTCCGGCACCGTGCTCGCCGCCCTGTTCGCCCCGGTGCTGGCCTCCACCTTCGGCTGGAGCAACGTGTTCGGCCTGGCGCTGATTCCGCTGGTCCTGGTCCTGATCATTTTCGCCAGCGTCGCCAAGAACGCGCCGAACCGCCCCGCGCCCAAGTCCTTCGCCGACTACATGAAAGCGCTGGGCGACCGCGACAGCTGGTGGTTCATGTTTTTCTACAGCGTGACCTTTGGTGGCTTCCTCGGCCTGGCCAGCACCCTGCCCGGCTACTTCCATGACCAGTACGCCTTCGATCCGGTCAAGGCCGGCTATTACACCGCCGCCTGCGTGTTCGCCGGCAGCCTGTTGCGGCCGCTCGGCGGCGCGCTGGCCGATCGCATCGGCGGCATCCGCTCGCTGCTGGTGATGTACACCCTGGCAGCCGTCTGTCTGTTCATCGTGGGGTTCAACCTGCCCAGTTCGACCGCCGCTCTGGCGCTGTTCGTCGTCGCCATGCTCAGCCTCGGCGCTGGCAATGGTGCGGTGTTCCAGTTGGTGCCGCAGCGCTTCAACAAAGAAATCGGCGTGATGACCGGGCTGGTCGGCATGGCGGGCGGTATCGGCGGCTTTCTGCTCACCGCAGGGCTGGGCGCGGTCAAGCAGGCCACCGGCGACTACCAATTGGGCCTCTGGCTGTTCGCCAGCCTGGGTGCGCTGGCCTGGTTTGGCCTTTATGGTGTCAAGCGTCGCTGGAGAACCACCTGGGGCTCTTCCGCGATGACCGCCGCACGGGTCTGACTCCCGAACAGACTACAAAAAGGCAGGCCACAGGGCCTGCCGATGTCGTTCATCCACCTGCCCGCGCGCGATCCGGAGTGATGCCTCAATGCCCTTGCAGCTGTCGTTCGGCGAAGCCACCGCAACCGGCCCGCGTGCGGAGAATCAGGACGCGCTGCGCATCGTCACACCGACGCCGGGCCTCGCCGCGAGCAAAGGCGCGCTGTTCGCCATCGCCGACGGTGTCAGCCAATGCGCCGATGGCGGCCTGGCGGCACGGGCCACGCTGCAGGCATTGGCCACCGACTACTACGCCACCCCGGAAACCTGGACCGTCGCGCAGTCGCTCGATCGGCTGCTGGTCGCGCACAATCGCTGGCTGCAAGCCAACGGCGGCGGGCAGCCACTGCTGACCACGCTGACCGCGCTGGTGCTGCGCGGTCGGCGCTTCACCCTCGCCCACGTCGGCGACTGCCGCGCCTACCGCTGGCTCGACGGCCAGCTGCAGCGGCTGAGCGAAGATCACGTCTGGGAACAGCCGAACATGCAGCACGTACTCAAGCGTGCCATGGGCCTGGATCAGCATCTGGTGGTGGACTATCTGGACGGCGAACTTCGCCTCGGCGAAACCTTCGTGCTGCTCACAGACGGCATCTGGGCCAGCATTACCGAGGGCGATATCCAGAACATCCTGCGCGCCGAGCCGGATCTGTCCAATGCGGCCACGGCACTCGTCAACCTCGCCCACCAGACCGGCAGCCAGGACAATGCCAGCGCGTTGCTGCTGCGGGTCGACGAGCTGCCGGAAACCGCTCTGGCCGACGCACTCGCGCAACTGGCGGACTGGCCGTTGCCACCCAGGCTGCGGCCCGGCCAGGCGTTCGAAGGCTGGACTGTCGAGGCGTTGCTGGGCGAGTCGCGCCAGTCGCTGGTCTATCGGGTCCGCGATCAACAGGGCCACCCCTGGATTTTGAAGACACTGCCACCCAGCCGCGATGACGAACCGGACGCCGGCCCTGCGCTGCTTCAGGAGGAATGGTTTCTGCGTCGCGTCGCGGGGCGTCATTTCCCGGAAACCCATGGCCTGCCCCAGCGCCAGCACCTGTACTACGTGCAACGCGAATACAGCGGTCAGACCCTCGCCCAGCAGTTCGCCCAACAGGGCCCGATGGCATTGCCCGACTGGTTGCAGCTGGCGCCACGGCTGATCCGCGCACTGGGCATGCTGCATCGACGCAACATCCTGCATCGCGACATCAAACCGGAAAACCTTCATCTGGACGACGATGGCGAGCTTCGCCTGCTGGATTTCGGCCTGGCCTACTGTCCGGGGCTGTCCCGGGACCTGCCGCACAACCTGCCAGGGACGCCGAGCTTTATCGCACCGGAAGCCTTTGCTGGCGTGGGGCCGAGCCGCGAACAGGACCTTTACGCGGCGGGTGTCACCCTCTACTACCTGCTCACCGGCCACTACCCCTACGGCGAGGTGGAAGCCTTCCAGCGCCCGCGCTTCGGCAGCCCGGTCCCGGCCAGCCGCTATCGGCCCGACCTGCCCCAATGGCTGGACGACCTGCTCAGGCGCGCCGTCGCGGCCGAGCCTGCACAGCGCTTCGAAACGGCGGAACACTGGCTACTCACGCTCGAACAGGGCGAGCGCCTGGCGATCGGCGCGCCCACCTTGCCACTGCTCGAACGAGAGCCCCTGAAGGTCTGGCGCGGCCTCGCCCTGCTCTCGCTGCTGCTGAATCTGGTCTTGCTGGTGTGGCTGGGCAAAGGCGGCTAGCGCCGCAGGATCAATCCCTGCCGCGCCACTCGCGTCAGCTCCCGAATGCACTCATCAAGACGCTCGCCATGGGGGGCCTGGATCACCGCCAGATCGAAACTGTCCGCCGCGAACTGCGCCAGCGATTCATCGGCCCCGGCGAATTGAACGAGAAACGCCCGCGGCTTGCCCCAGCGCCTGGGCCAACCGTCGAGATAACGCAGCAGCGAGGGCTGATGGCTGCCGCCAAGGAGGATTTTCGGGTTGCTGCGAACCAGCCCGCCAGTAATCGGGGCCAGACGTAGAGGAGCGCGTTGTAATGCATTCATTGGGAGAGATCCCGCCTCGAGGATTCCGCTGGGCAGCGGTGGGAGGCGACACCGAACCAGCGCTTTAGCGGTATTTCGAAGCCTTCGGCTCCAGGCGCCCCGCAAGTAGCTGACTAAATCGGCGCATGGGCGAAACAATAAAAAGCGACACGGTTGCTGTCAACGGTCAATTGCACACAACCCGTCGAGCCGCTGCACCAGCACTGCGCGACACGCATCATATAAGTGCAGAAAGAGCCGCTTCAAACCCTGTCAATCCACCCAAACACCCGAAAAACCCAGGTAACCCAAGGTTGGCACAGCCTCTGCATTGCATGACTCCACATCAAGCCGGGCCTTCAACGTAGAGGGCCGGGCTCCGAATACGGAAAACAAGGACAAAGGCGTCCTCACCGGGTAACCGGTGGGACGCCTTTTTTCGTTGTTGGATTTTTCAACGGCATGGCCGGGTCGCGATCAGCACCGGCCCGGCGCGGAGAACGGCATGAAAAAACTCAAGCTGGTGATGATTGGCAACGGCATGGCCGGAGTTCGCACTCTGGAAGAGCTGCTCAAGCTCGCCCCCGACCTGTACGACATCACGGTATTCGGTGCCGAACCCCATCCCAACTACAACCGTATCCTGCTCTCGCCGGTCCTCGCTGATGAGCAGACCTTCGAGGAGATCGTGCTCAACGACCTCGACTGGTATGCCGAACACAACATCCGCCTGATGCTCAACCGCAAGGTTACACAGATCGATCGCGCCAGGCGCCGCGTCATTGCCGAAGACGGCAGCGAGGCCGAATACGACCGTCTGCTCATTGCCACCGGCTCGACGCCTTTCATCCTGCCGATCCCTGGCAACCGGCTCGACGGGGTGATCGGCTATCGCGATATCGCCGACACCCAGACGATGATGGATGCCGCCAGGACCCACAGGCATGCCGTGGTCATCGGCGGCGGCCTGCTGGGCCTGGAAGCGGCCAACGGCCTGAAGTTGCGTGGCATGGACGTGACCGTGGTGCACATCGGTGAATGGCCGATGGAACGCCAGCTCGACAAGACCGCCGGCACCCTGCTTCAGCAGGCGCTCGAAAGCCGTGGTCTGAGTTTCAAGATGCAGAAGCAGACCGCCGAGCTGATCGGCAACGACCAGGGCCGGGTCCGTGCCGTGCGCTTCGCCGATGGTGAGATGATCGATGCCGATCTGGTGGTGATGGCCGCCGGTATCCGTCCCAACAGCGAACTGGCAGAACAATCGGGTATTCCCTGCAACCGCGGCATCCTGGTCAACGACACCCTGCAGACCTACGACCCGCGGGTGTACGCCGTCGGCGAATGCGCCAACCATCGCGGCACCGCCTACGGGCTGGTCGCGCCTTTGTTCGAGCAGGCCAAGGTCTGCGCCAACCATCTGGCCATGCTCGGTTTCTCACGCTATCTCGGCTCCGTCACCGCGACCAAGCTCAAGGTCACCGGCATCGACCTGTTCTCCGCCGGGGATTTCATCGGCGGCGAAGGCACCGAAACCATCACCCTCTCCGACCCTATCGGCGGCGTGTACAAGAAACTGGTGATCAAGGACGACATCCTCGTCGGTGCCTGCCTCTACGGCGACACCGCCGATGGCGGCTGGTATTTCCGTCAGCTTCGTGAAAATCACAACGTGGCGCAGATTCGCGATCACCTGATGTTCGGTGCGGCCAGCTCAGGCGAAGGGACCCTCGGCAACACCGCCCATCAGGCCCCGAACAAGGCGATGAGCGCGCCCCATGGCATGGGCACCCGCATCAATACTCGTCAGAAGCAGGGGCTGTCCGTCGACGACGACCGCGCCACGGCATGCGCCTGAGCAGCCGACCCGCGAGCCCATCCATGAACCCATTGCCAGGAAACGACGCCATGCGCCAGACAACCGCCTCGACCTGTTGCTACTGCGGCGTAGGCTGCGGGGTACTGATCGAACACGACGGCGAGCGCATCCTCGATGTCGCCGGCGACCCGAACCACCCGGCCAACTTCGGCAAGCTGTGCAGCAAAGGCTCGACCCTGCACCTGACCGGCGACCTTGACGCGCGCGCACTCTATCCCGAGCTGCGACTGGGCAAGGGCCTGGCCCGTAGCCGCAGCGACTGGGACAGCGCACTGGATCACGCCGCCACGGTGTTCGCCGAGACGATTGCCGAGCACGGCCCTGACAGCGTCGCCTTCTACATCTCCGGCCAGTTGCTGACCGAGGACTATTACGCGTTCAACAAGCTCGCCCGCGCACTGGTCGGCACCCACAACATCGACTCCAATTCGCGCCTGTGCATGTCGTCCGCGGTGGTCGGCTACAAGCGCAGCCTCGGCGCCGACGCCCCGCCATGCAGCTACGAAGACATCGAACAGAGCGACTGCGTGCTGATCGTCGGCAGCAACATGGCCTATGCCCACCCGGTACTGTTCCGGCGCCTGGAAGAAGCCAAGGCGAAGCGTCCGGACATGAAGGTCATCGTCGTCGACCCGCGACGCACCGACACCTGCGAGCTGGCCGACCTGCACCTCGGCATCCTGCCGGGAACCGATGTCGCCCTGTTCCACGGCATTCTGCACCTGCTGCTGTGCGAAGGCTGGATCGACCGTGCCTTCATCGACGCACACACCGACGGCTTCGATGCGCTGAAGAATCTTGCGCGCGACTACAACCCGTCGATGGTGGCCGACCTCTGCGGCATCAGCGTGAATGAACTGCAGCGCTGCGCACGAATGATCGGTAACGCGCCGAGCTTTTTGTCGCTCTGGTGCATGGGCGTGAACCAGTCAACCTCGGGCAGCGCCAAGAACAGCGCCCTGATCAACCTGCACCTGGCCACCGGGCAGATTGGCCGCAGCGGTGCCGGTCCCTTTTCCCTCACCGGCCAACCCAACGCCATGGGGGGGCGCGAAACCGGCAGCCTGTCCAATCTGCTGCCCGGTCACCGCGAAGCCGGAAACGCCGACCATCGTGCCGAAGTGGCGGCTTACTGGGGGGTGGACAGTCTGCCCGAAACCGCCGGCCTGTCTGCGATCGAACTGTTCGATGCGGTGCACAGCGGGCAGATCAAGGCACTCTGGATCGCCTGCACCAATCCCGCGCAATCCATGCCGGATCAGCAGAAAATCCACGAAGCATTGGCCGCCTGCCCCTTCGTCGTCGTGCAGGAGGCGTTCTTCACCACCGAAACCTGTCGCTACGCAGACCTCCTGCTGCCCGCCGCCAGTTGGGGCGAGAAGCAAGGCACGGTGACCAACTCGGAGCGTCGTGTCAGCCACGTGCGCGCCGCCGTCCCCGCGCCAGGCGAGGCCCGCGCCGACTGGTCGATCACCTGCGACTTCGCCCGCCGCCTGGAAGCCCTGCTGCGCCCCGGCCAGGCCAGCCTGTTCGGATTCGACTCCGCCGCCGCGCTGTTCGAGGAGTACAAGCTGCTCACCAAGGGCCGCGATCTTGACCTGTCCGGACTCAGCCACGCGCTGATCGACCAACTCGGCCCGCAACAATGGCCCTTCCCTGCCGGCAGCCGGCACGGCACGGCGCGGCTCTATGGTGACGGCGTGTTCCCCACCGACAATGGTCGCGCGCGCTTCCTGGCCGAGCATTACCAGGCGCCGCAGGAAAAGCGCGAGGCCCGCTTCCCGCTGACCCTCAACACCGGTCGCCTGCGTGACCACTGGCACGGCATGAGCCGTACCGGCACCGCCGCGCGATTGTTCGGCCATGTCGAAGAAGCGATCCTCGGCATGAACGCCGACGACATGCGCCGCCGTCGCCTGCTCGACGGTCAACTGGTCAGAATCCGTAGCCGTCGCGGCGAATTGGTGTTGCCGGTGCAAAAGGACGACGGCCTGCGAGCCGGACAGGCGTTCATGCCCATGCACTGGGGCGACCGCTTTCTCAAGGGGCTGGGCGTGAATGTCATCACCCTGCCCAGCTTCGACCCACTCTCGAAACAACCCGAGCTCAAGCACGCCGGCATCGAGGTAGAGCGAGTCGATCTGCCCTGGCAGTTCTTCGCCCTGGTGGAAGGCGCGGTGCAGCAGCGTTTCGAAGCGCTGCGCCCGCTGTTCGATGGGTTCGCCTATGCCAGCTTCAGCCTGGCCGGACGTGAGCGTGCGGCACTGGTCATTCGAGCCGCCTGCCGCGAAGCGCCAAGCGCCGAACGACTGGCTCGCATTGATCAGTTGCTCGGCCTCGATCAGGGCCCGGTGATGTCCTACGACGACCCGCGGCGCGGGGTCGGCAAGCGGGTCCGGATCGAGGAAGGCCGTATCGTTGCCCTGAGCCTGTCCGGCGAAACGGCCGCGCGCCACTGGCTGAAAGCCCTCTGGAGCGACGGCAAGGCCGATACGGCCCTGCGCCGCTGGATGCTCGCACCGCTGAGCAACCCACCGGGCGACAGCGACTTCCAATCCGTCAAAACCCTGTGCAATTGCATGAATGTCAGCCAGGACGCGATCTGCACCGGAATTGAACGAGGCCTGGATCTGAATGGCTTGAAGCAGGAGCTGGGTTGCGGCACCAGCTGCGGCTCATGCGTACCGGAAATCAAGCGACTGCTGGTCAAAGCGCCGGCGGTGGCTTGAGCGATTCCACAATGACAGGCCATGCAGCACGCATCGCCGACCCGATCACGGCAGCACGAGAGGTGGAAACATGAGCGCAAAAGTCTGGCTGGTTGGCGCAGGTCCCGGTGACCCTGAACTGCTGACGCTCAAGGCCGTGCGGGCCATGGGCGAGGCACAGGTGGTGCTGATCGACGATCTGGTCAATCCTGCCGTCCTCGAACATTGTCCGAGCGCACGGGTGATTCCGGTCGGCAAGCGCGGCGGTTGCCGCTCGACGCCACAAGCCTTCATTCATCGTCTGATGCTGCGCTACGCCCGTCAGGGCAAATGCGTCGTGCGGCTGAAAGGCGGCGACCCGTGCATCTTCGGTCGCGGCGGCGAAGAGGCTGAATGGCTCGCCGCACGCGGAATCGAGGTGGAAATGGTCAACGGCATCACCGCCGGACTGGCGGGCGCCACCCAGTGCGGGATATCCCTGACCCAGCGCGGCGTTGCCCGCGGCGTGACGCTGGTCACCGCGCATACACTCGACGGCAGCAGCCCCGAATGGCATGCACTGGCGAAGACCGGCACGACGCTGGTGGTCTACATGGGCGTAAGCAGCGTGCATCAGATCCAGACCGGCCTGATCGAAGGCGGCCTGCCGCCGAGCACCCCCGTGGCGATGATCGAGAATGCTTCCCTGCCCCAGCAGCGCGAATGCCGTTCGCAACTCGGACACATGTGTCACGATGCCGCGAGCTTCGGGCTCAAGAGCCCGGCCATCCTAGTGATCGGCGATGTCGCGGCACACACCGTCACGCAGGCCCTGAGCCGGACGGCCTGATCACCACACCCCAACCTCGTGGGCCGGATGCCGTCGGCCAATGGCCATCGACGCGCGGCGCAACAGGCCGGACGGCATCGGCGCAAAAAAAAACCGCGGCTCAAGGGCCGCGGTTTTTTTGTCTAGGCGAACATCACGCCTTGTGCTGCAGCTTCTCCGGCTTGATCAGGAAGCGCGCCAGCGCCGGCAACAGCCAGATCGCACCGACCATGTTCCAGAGGAACATGAAGGTCAGCATCAACCCCATGTCGGCCTGGAACTTGATGGCCGAGAAGACCCAGGTAAACACACCGATCGCCAGGCAGATACCGGTGAAGATGACCGCCTTGCCGGTGGACTTCAGGGTTTGGTAATAGGCCTCCTGCAGCGTCAGGCCCTGACGCAGGTAGGATTCCAGACGGCTGTAGATGTAGATGCCATAGTCGACCCCAATGCCCACGCCCAGCGCGATCACCGGCAAGGTCGCCACTTTCACGCCGATGCCCATGAACGCCATCAAGGCATTGCCCAGAATGGAAGTCAGCACCAGCGGCAGGATCACGCAGAGCGTCGCCGCCACGGAGCGGAAGGTCAGCAGACACATGAAACTCACCGCGGCGTACACCGCGATCAGCATGGTGGTTTCGGATGCGCCGATGACTTCGTTGGTGGCCGCTTCGATACCGGCGTTACCGGCGGCAAGGACGAACTCCAGCCCTTCGCGGTTATTTTCCTCGGCGAATTCACGCGCTGCGGAGACGACGTGCTCCAGCGTCTCGGCCTTGTGATCGTTGAGGAAGACCAGTACCGGAGCCAGCGAGCAATCGCTGTTGTACATGCCTTCGGCACGCGCGATGGAGCTATTGAGGACGAACTGGTTACGCGACAGCGTTTCCCATTTCAGGCTGCCCTCGTTCATGCCCTTGATGCTCTGGCGTGCCACGGTGACCATGGAAACCGCCGACTGAACGCCCTCGGTGTTTTCCATCTTCCACATCAGCTCGTCCATGGCGGCGAGCGTGTCGTAGTGGGCACAACCCTCAGGCGCGGTCTTGACCATCACCACCAGCACGTCGGAACTGGTGGAGTAGTTGCGGATCACGAAATCGTTGTCGAGGTTGTAGCGCGAGTCCGGGTGCAGTTCCGGCGCACCCTGGTCGAGATCGCCGATCTTCAGGTTCTGGCCGTACCAGAGGCCGCCACCGACCGCCAGCAAGGCGATCACGATGGAAATCGGCGCAACCACCGGGTTGGCGAAGTTCGACAGCAAGCGCCAGAACGGATGGTTACGGGCCGCTTCCTCGCGGGCCTGCTTGACCGCGCGCCGGCTGATGCCCATATAGGAGATCGCGACCGGCAACAGGATCAGGTTGGTCAGGATGATCACCGCCACGCCCAGCGATGCGCCGATCGCCAGCTCCCGGATAACGCCGATATCGATCAACAGCAGCGTAACGAAGCCGACCGCGTCGGATGCCAGCGCCACCATGCCGGGGATGAACAGCTGACGGAACGCCATGCGCGCCGCTGACAGCGGATCGTCGGTTTCGCCGGAGGCCATGGCGATGCCGTTGATCTTCTGCACGCCGTGGGAGATGCCGATGGCGAAGACCAGGAACGGCACCAGCATCGAATAGGGATCGAGGCCGAAACCGAGCGTGTGCAGCAGGCCGAGCTGCCAGATTACCGCGATCAGCGTCGTGATCACGACGGCGATGGTGCTCTTGAAACACCGGGTGAACCACAGCAGCAGCGCCAGGGTGATCCCGATGGCGACGAAGAAGAACAGCGCGACACCGACCAACCCATCGATCAGGTCGCCCACTTTCTTGGCGAAACCGATGATGTGGATTTCCACGTTCGGGTTCTGCGCCTCGTACTTGTCGCGAATCTTCTCTTCCAGCTCGTGGGAAAACTTCTGGTAGTCGAGCTTGATCAGCTTGCTGCGGTCGTCCGGGTCCGAATAGGACTCCATCAACGGCACGTCGATGATGCTGGACTTGAAGTCGTTCGCCACCAGTCGCCCGATCTGCCCGGACTTGAGAATGTTGCTGCGCAGATCGCCCAGGCTCTGGGGCGAGCCGTCGTAGGTCTGCGGGATCACTTCGCCGCCAGCGAAGCCCTGCTCCGTCACCTCGGTCCAGCGGACACTCGGACTCCACAGCGACTTCATGTTCGAGCGGTCGACACCCTGGATATAGAACACCTCGTCGTGGATCTGACGCAGGGTTTCCATGTATTCCTTGGAGAAGATGTCGCCGTCCTTGGCCGCAACGGAAATCCGCACCGTATTGCCCAGGTTGGCCAGGTCATCGCGATGCTGGAGCATGTTCTGAATGTACGGATGCCCCAGCGGGATCATCTTTTCGAAACTGGTCGACGGACGAACCTGGGCGGCCTGGTAGAACAGGAACACGCTGATCAACAGGCAGATCAGGATCACGGCCGGTCGATTGTTGAATATCAGGCGCTCGAGGAAAGAGGCCGGCTTCTGTTGATGCTTGGTCATGTTGGCTCCGGCTTATTGTTGTTTTACGGGCAGGTTCGCGCCGCTCGGCGAGACGACCCTTACGCCGCTTTGCCCAACGAGGACCAGGTTGCCCTCCGGGTTGGCGACGACGCCTGACAGCGACCGGCGATCCGGCCGGCTGAACAGTTTGAAACTCTGCCCTTTGTCCTCGCTGCTCAGTACCGTGCCGCCGTGTCCGACCACCACGATGCGCCCGTCGGGCAGCAGGTTGCCGTCCGCCAGCCCGGACTCGAGTGCCTCACCGCCGTCGAGCAGTTCG
This sequence comes from Stutzerimonas stutzeri, assembly GCF_009789555.1. Taxonomy (NCBI): domain Bacteria; kingdom Pseudomonadati; phylum Pseudomonadota; class Gammaproteobacteria; order Pseudomonadales; family Pseudomonadaceae; genus Stutzerimonas; species Stutzerimonas stutzeri. Next base: position 2,503,204 of record NZ_CP046902.1, on the reverse strand, counting down.
ATCGGCTGCCAGCTGTCTCCGAAATCGGTAGAACGGAACAGATGACCGCGCAGGCCGAACGCCACGACCACACCGGGCTCGCCCCCGCCGACGACGCCGAAGAACGACCCTTGATAAGGCGACTCGACGCGCTCCCAGGTCTCGCCCATATCGGTCGAACGGAACATGCCGCCCATTTCACCGACGATGAACAGACCGGAGCCGGGGATTTGCGCGATGGCGTTGAGGTGCGTGCCGTCCTCGTTGTCGAGGCGGTCGGCGACGTCTTCCCAGTTCTGGCCGCCGTCAATGGTTTCCAGCAGCACGCCGTAGGCACCCGTCGCGAAACCGTGTTGGGGGTTTTCGAACCAGACATCCAGCAGCGGCACCTCGCCTTCGCGATTTTCGTACTGTCGGCTCCAGGTTTCGCCGCCGTCATTGGTCGCCAGGATCAACGCGTCGTGACCGACCGCCCACCCATGCTTGTCGTCGGCGAAGTAAACCGCGGTGAGCAACTGCCGCGTCGGCACCTTGGCCTGCATCCAACGGGTGCCGCCATCATCGGAATAGAGAATGTGCCCCCGGTCCCCGGCCGCGACCAGTCGCGCGCCGGCATAGGCGACATCGAGCAGAAGTGAGGTGGCGGCTTTGTTCGATTCGATCGCATAACGCGCGCCTGGCTCTGCCGCGCCTTGCGCTTGAGCCGGTGCGGCGACCAGAACCAGAATCGAGAGCGCACTGCAGAGCGAGAGTGTTCTTGCCAGCGATGAGCGACTGCTGAACATCGGCGTGCGAAGCGATCTTGCCGCACGGCCGAATTGGGTGCGCCACATGACGGGCTCACTCATACATACCCCCTTTATTCTTATTAGGTAAGGCCTGAGCTTGGTATCAAGCTGGGCCATGCTATAGGGCTTTCGAAAGCGGCGGCAATTGAATGGACGTTATGTTTTGTTAAGCCAGGCTGATTGATGTTGCCCGATAGGCACGCCTTATGGCATGGGGGTTCGAGGCGAATTGTGTTTCGCTTGCACGCCGGTGATCGAGGCCGCCGTAAAAAGAAATCCCGCGACGAGGCGCGGGATTCAAAAAGGCTCATCGGTCAGCCCGAGGCCCTCGGATCGAGCCTCAGGCGAGGCTCTTGCTGACCACCTCATAGACGTCGCTGGACAGCTCGCCAGAGGCCAGAATCCGCTCCAGCTCGGCCTTCATCAGGCCCTGACGGCTGGCGTCATACTTGCGCCAGCGGGTCAGCGGTGCCAGAAGGCGCGAGGCGATCTGCGGGTTGAGCGTGTTGAGCGTGATCACCTGATCGGCCAGGAAGCGGTAACCGCCGCCGTCCGCCCGGTGGAAATTGACCAGGTTCTGATTGGCGAAGGCACCGATCAATGCGCGGACCTTGTTCGGGTTCTTCAACGTGAACGCCGGGTGCTGCATCAGCTGCTGGACACGCTCCAGGCCGCCCGGTTGGGTATTGCCGGCCTGCACGCTGAACCACTGATCCATCACCAGCGGGTTGTCCTTGAAATGCTCGGCGAAGGCTTCGAGCGCCTTGTCGCGCTCGGCGGCATAGGTGGAGTTGACCAACACAGCCAAGGCGGTCAGGCGCTCGGTCATGTTGTCCGCCTGCTCGAACTGTTCGACACAGGCGGCGACCACTTCCGGCGTGCCGCTGAGCATCAGGTAGGACAGTGCGATGTTCTGCAGCGCACGTCGTGCGAAGTGACCCGCTTCGGCGATATAAGTCGTCTGGCGTGATACATCGCGATTGGCCTGGTAACGCGCCCAGAGAAGATCGAACAACGCCGTGGCGATGCGCTCACGCGCGAAATCACGCGCCGCATGGATGGCATCGACATCTGCCACGGTGCTGATTTCCGTGAGGTAGGCTTCGCTGGGCAACGAGAGCATTTCGGCGACCATGGCCGGATCGAGCGACTCATCCTGCAACAGGCTGCGCAACGCCTCGACCAGACGCGGGTCAAGCTGCAGCGCTTCGCCACGCTGATGCTGGCCGATCATTTCCTGCAGCACTTGCACGGACAACTGCTGGCCCGCCTCCCAGCGGTTGAAGCCATCGGAATCATGCTGCATGAGGAACATCAGCTGATCGCGGCTATAGGGGAACTCCAGCTTCACCGGCGCGGAAAATCCGCGCAACAGCGAGGGCAACGGTTGTTCGGCGACGTCGACGAAGGTGAAGCTCTGCTCGGCCTGATCGACCGCCAGCACACGGCTCGTCCCGACCGCCGCGTCCTCGCCCTGCAGGCGCAGCGCGATCTCGGTGCCCTGGCCATCGAGCAAGCCCAGCGAGACCGGAATCACGAATGGCTGCTTCTCGCTTTGCCCCGGAGTCGCGGGGCAGCTCTGGCGGAAGGTCAGCGTATAGGTCTTGCCGGCCGCATCGTACTGCTCGCTGACGGCCAGGCGCGGCGTACCTGCCTGGCTGTACCAGCGCTTGAACTGGGTCAGGTCGGCGCCGTTGGCGTCTTCCATGGCTTTGACGAAATCGTCGACTGTGACCGCCTGGCCGTCATGGCGCTCGAAATACAGGTCGCTGCCCTTGCGAAAACCCTCCGCGCCCAGCAGCGTCTGGATCATGCGCACCACTTCGGCGCCCTTCTCGTACACGGTCAGGGTGTAGAAGTTGGAAATTTCGATGAAGGATTCCGGGCGCACCGAGTGGGCCATCGGGCCGGCGTCTTCGGCGAACTGATGGGTGCGCAGGTAGGACACGTCTTCGACGCGCTTGACCGTTGGCGAGTTCATGTCGGCACTGAACTGCGCATCGCGGAAAACGGTAAACCCTTCCTTGAGCGACAGCTGGAACCAGTCGCGGCAGGTTACGCGGTTGCCTGACCAGTTGTGGAAATACTCGTGGGCGACGATCGCCTCGACGCGCTGGTGCGCGGCGTCAGTCGCCGTCTCGGCCCGCGCCAGCACGGCGCTGGAGTTGAAGATGTTGAGGCCCTTGTTTTCCATGGCGCCCATGTTGAAATCGTTGACCGCGACGATCATGAAGATATCCAGATCGTATTCGCGTCCGTAGGCCTGCTCGTCCCACTTCATGGATTTTTTCAGGCTGTCCATGGCGTGCTGGCACTTGTCGATATTCTCGGGCTCGACATAGATGCGCAGCGCGACGTCGCGACCGCTCATGGTGGTGAAGCTGTCCTCGACGCACCAGAGATCGCCGGCCACCAGCGCGAACAGATAGGCCGGTTTCCTGAAGGGGTCTTCCCAGGTGACCCAATGGCGGCCATCCTCCTCTTCGCCGCTGGCGAGTGGATTGCCGTTGGAGAGCAGGATCGGATAGGCCTGCTTCTCGGCACTGACCGTGGTGGTGAATGTGCTCATCACGTCCGGACGGTCAAGGTAGTAGGTGATCTTGCGAAAACCCTCGGCCTCGCATTGGGTGCAGAACATGCTGCCCGATTTGTACAACCCTTCCAGCGCGGTGTTGCTTTCCGGGTGAATCACTACCGTGCTGTCGAGGGTAAAGCTGGCGCTGTCGGGCTGCAGGGTCAGGCACTCCCCGGCCACCTCGTACTCACCCAGGCCAAGCGAGCGGTCATTGATCGAAAGCGACAGCAGTTCGAGGTCCTGGCCGTGCAATTCGAGCGGCGGCAACCCCGCACCGGCGTCCGGGTTGCGGCGCATCACCAGTTGCGCATGGACCAGTGTGCGGTCCTCGTAGAGTTCGAAGGTCAGATGGGTTTCATCGATCAGGTACTCGGGCGCCTGGTAATCCTTGAGATGAATGACTTTCGGTTGTTCGGTGCGCATCGGGTTGGCCTCTTCATGGCAACTTCAAGCGGTGAGCTGGAGGTTGCGCGTCAATGGTTCAGTTGGTGGATCGATCGAACAGGATCCACCCACAAGCCTTGAAGCTTATGCGTTGCTGCTTGCAGCAATCTGATAGGCAGTGAATTTGCGAATGTTGATCACACCCGTATCGAGGATCAGGTATTGACCCTTGATGCCGCGCAGGGTGCCTTCGACCACCGGTGTCTTTTCCAGATCGAGACTGACGATCTTGGTTGGGTAGGCGTCGACCGGATAGCGGATTTCCACTGCTTCGGCATCGGCCAGCGGCTGGATCGCCTGCAAGCCATAGCGCTGCTGGAGACCGCGCAGGCCCTCGGCGCAGGCATCGAAAATCCGCTCACGGATCTCGACCAGGTCGATCGGTTCGGCATCGCCCTTGAGCAGCGCACGCCAATTGGTACGATCAGCCACCTGGCTGCGCAACAGGTCTTCGACCATGCCCGATTGCTGGCGGGTGGCGACGCGCATGATCGGCAGCGCCTGGCTCGCGCCCTGGTCGAGCCAGCGCGTCGGCAGTTGCGTGGCGCGGGTGATGCCCACCTTGATGCCCGACGAATTGGCCAGGTAGACCACATGATCGGTCATGCAGAAGTCCATGCCCCACTGCGGATCGCGGCAGGTGCCGAAGTCGTGATGGCATTTTTCCGGGCTCATGATGCAGATGTCGCACTGCGGCAGCTTCTTGAAGCACGGGTAGCAATAGCCCTGGCTGAAGCTCTTGTTGGTCTTGCGACCGCAGTGGCTGCAATGAATGGCGCCGAGGTTTTCGAGCCGCAGCGTCTTGCCGATCAGCGGGTTGACCGGCACCCGCTGGTCATCGAGGCAGAAGGCATATTGCGCTGGCGCGCCGAGTTGCACCGACATTTTGCTCAGTGCGCCGCGTCCCAGTTCGAGCATCAGTGACGGGTCCCGGAAGCCGGCGCGAACAGGCTGGTATCGATCGGCGCCTTGTTCTTGCTCTTGGAGGCGCATTCCTGGCCGCCCATGTAGCCGGTGCGCTGTTCTTCGGGCAGGTTCTGGATTTCCCAGGCGGTCATCGCACCGAGACAGATTTCCTTCTGCTCAGGGGTCAGCTTGCGACCATCGTTCCACTTGCCCAGCTCGACGGCGGTCTTGAGGCTTTCGTAGATTTCAGGGGTGATGTTTTCGATGGCTTCGATAAAGGACGACATGACCGGCTCCCGGGGAAACAAGCGAGCATTCTACCGAGCGCCGACGCTTAAAGGAAAACCCGATCGACCTTTCAACTGCGCCGCCGCGCAGCCCTGCGACGCGACAGCATGCCGCCGAGGATACCGGTCAGGCATCCGGCGGCCAGGCCGCCGACGTGGGCAGCATTGGCAATCGCCAGCGCGCCGAAGCTCACCAGTTCGATCACGCCGGTCAGGCAAACCACCAGCCAGATCAACATCAGCACGACCACGCCGGGCGGCAGGCGGTAGGCCTCGTCCGGCGACAACTTCTGGTACAGCCAGCAATGCCCGAGCAGTCCGTAGAGCACACCGGACAGGCCACCAAAAATGCCGGGACCACCGAACACGTATTGCGACAGGTTGGAAACGACGCCAAACGCCAGGGTCAGCCCCAACAGCATCAAGGCACCCTGGCGGTACTCGATGCGCCGGCCAAGCTCCCAGTACCACATGGCGTTCATCGCCAAGTGAAGGAAGCCAAAGTGGACGAAGATCGGCGTGACCAGCCGCCACCATTGTCCGGCGGCGAGCGTTTGCTCGAGCGTGGCGAAATAGGCGTATTCGCCGTCGATGCGAAAATCACTGAAGCTCAACCAGCGGATGGTGTCGAAATTTTCGCCAAGCAAGGTGATGGCGGCGGCGACGAACGTCAACAGCAGGACCGCTGCGGTCAACGGGCTACGGCGCAGGCTCGCGAGGAAACCGCCACCGCGGCGCACCGGTTGCTCAGCCACGACGGCTCCGTCGCCTTGCGGATAGCGTCGATACAGCTCGCGCACCTGCTCGGCGGTTTCGGCCGGCACTCGCAGCACCTGCTCGCCCGCTTCTTCGGATACCCGACAAGGCACCTGCAGGCGCCGCAGCAATGCGATGAAACCACTCAGGTCTTCTGACAACGGCAGGCGCAACGCCTCTACTACGACCATCTAGCGCTCCACGTTCACCCAGACGAACTTCGCCGGGTCGAGTCGGGTTTCCTGATCGAGCCGGTAGGCCACCAGCTTGCCGAATTTCACCGCGCTGTAATCCAGGCACGCCAGGTTGTGGCGTATGGGAGCGGGCTCACCGCTACGCCAGTAATGCCCGACGAACAACAGCGGCTCGTCGGGGCCGTAGAGGAACAAGCGGCTCTTCTGACTCTCGCTGAGCGGCAGGCGGGCCGCTTTTTCCGGCAGCCCGTCGGGCTGAAACACGATATCGCCGTAGGTCTTGGGATTTTCTTCCCAGAACTTGGTGCGGAAGAAGCTGCGGGTAAAGCCCTCGGCGCTGGTCAGCGTCAGGCCCTCGGGCAGCGGCATGTCTGTGCCGCGCAGCAGGCGATCCAGCGCCTTGGCAGCGAAGCCGTCGGAAAAAGCGGCGTCACGCAGAAACTCGAGATCGACGCAACCGTGCCGCAAGCGCTGACGCAGCGGGTCGATCACTGCGGTATCCCAGCAGGCATGAACGACGCGGAAGCGCTCGCACTCGAGAAACAACGGCAGCTCCATGAACCAGTCGCGCATGGCCTGCCATTCGTCCGGATAGCGCTCGAATTGCTCGAATGTCTGTTGCAGCAACATCTCATAGCGCGGCGTGTGCTCACGGACGAAGCGCTTGCCGCTTTGCGGCGGAGCGGGCGTGTACCACCCCAACGCGTTGAATTCGTGATTGCCCATGATGCAGTAGGCGTGCCCGGCCTCGACCATGTCGTGCACCAGATGCAGCGCCTCGCGGATGCGCGGACCACGGTCGATGATGTCACCGAGGAAGATCACCTGCCGCCGTGGATGCTGCCAGACGCCCTGATGCTGGCTGTAGCCAAGCTGATCGAGCAGGCGCGCCAGGGTACGGGCGCAACCGTGCACGTCCCCGATGAGGTCGTAGGCGCGCGCCGGGTCGAGGATCACTATTCGCCCCCACCGAGGCGACTGCCCCAGCCGAGCTTGGTACGGCAAACCTCGTAGTAGTTGTGGTCGAGCGGGTGGATCAGGTGCAGCTTCTGCGGCTTCTTGCGCACCGTGACGGTATCGCCCGGCGCGCAGGTGAAGTGGTTCTGGCCGTCACACGAGACCTGCGGATAGATCTGCATGTTCGGCGAAACCACGATTTTCAGCTCACTGTTGCCGTCCACCACGATCGGTCGGCTGGACAAGGTGTGTGGGTACATCGGCACGATGACGATGGCATCCAGACGCGGGTGCATGATCGGCCCTCCGGCCGAAAGCGAGTAGGCCGTCGAGCCCGTAGGGGTAGCCACGATCAGCCCGTCGGCCTTCTGGCTGCAGACGAACTGGCCGTCGATGTACAGTTCGAACTCGATCATCCGCGTCGATTTGCCCGGATGCAGCACGACATCGTTGAGCGCATCGCCTTCGCCGATGGACTCCTCGAAGCGCCGCACCTGCGCTTCCAGCAGGAAGCGATTTTCAAGCGTGTATTGGCCGCTGAGCACCTCGGCGACCTTCTCCTCCAGTTCGTCGGGGCGTATATCGGTGAGAAAGCCCAGGCTGCCACGGTTGATCCCCAGCACCGGCACACGGTGCCTGGCCATCGCCCGCGCCGCACCGAGCAGGCTGCCGTCACCGCCCACCACGATCACCAGGTCGCAGGAGTCGCCCAGCCGTTGTCGCGACGAGGTCTGCATACCGTGGCCCGGCAGGACCTCGGCAATGTTCTCTTCAAGGATGACGTGCAGACCGCGGTCCACGAGAAACCTTTTCAGTCGGCGAATGGTATCGAGCACCTGGGAACTGCCCAGGCGACCGATGATGCCGATATTGCGGAACTGATCCATTGAAGCTCCCTGATAGGCGTGGCTGGTAGCGGGCGGGCATACGTCGAGGAAACGGGCCGGCCAGAGCGTAACAGGCACTAGGTTGGTGTCGCGCGGGCGGCGTTGAGTTCAACCTGCGCTCGGCGTCTCGTCCCGTTGCGATGCGGCGCGAGGATTATGGGCGAAAGCCCGAAGTCGCGGCAAACCATCCCGGCTATGCTTGTTGCATGACCCTTCCCTGCCTGGCCGAATTGCTGCCCCGATTATTGCACCCCCAGGTGCGGGATCTCGCCTGGGTGCTGTTATCGCCGCCCTTGTTGAGTCATCCCCCCTCGCCCCAGCGTCACCCGCTCGCCGCCAGTCGCTGGGCATGGCGGCCGGGAGAGCTCGCCGACTGGTTGCTGTCGCATGATGCCCAACCGTCCGTACTCGAAGCCTGGCTGGCGCAACACAGCATTCGCCGTCTGGGCCTTTACTACGAACGCCTGTGGCAGTTCGCTCTGAGCCAGGCGCCGGACGTCGACCTGCTGGTAGCCAATCTTCCGATCCGCCAGGGAGGCCATACGCTCGGCGAGCTGGACCTGATCCTTCACGATGCCGAAGGCGTCCATCATCTCGAACTGGCGGTCAAGCTCTACCTGGGCCTGGAGGCCGGCGACCGCCGTCGGCACGACCACTGGCTGGGACCGGGCAGTCACGACCGACTGGACATCAAGCTGAGGCGCCTGTGCGAGCACCAGCTGCAACTGCCGACCCACTCACATGCCAGGGCACTGCTGGCCGAGCTGACCTGTTGTGAAATCGACAGCGCGCTCTGGCTCGGTGGCTACCTGTTTCAGCCCGCATCGTCCGGTTGTGAACCACCGCTGGGCGCCAACCCGGAGCATCTGCGCGGCCGCTGGCTTCGGCAGCGGGACTGGCTGAACGAGACGGGAACGCGCGGCGCATCACGCTGGCAGCCGCTCCAGCGTCAGGCCTGGCTGGCGCCGGCGCGGCTGGATCACGCCGAGCTTTGGCGAGACGAGGACGTTGATCGCTGGATCGACGAGGGCGATGGCAAAGGCCAGGCGAGGCTCCTGGCGCGCATCGAACCGGGCACCGACGGTCACTGGGTCGAGCGCGAACGGCTGTTCGTGGTTCCCGACAGCTGGCCGGGGTGAACCGCCTCGGCGATGGCCATCGAACCGTCATCTGCGTCGTGCAGACTGTCGCGTCCGCAGGCGCAACATTCACCCTACAAACGGTCACCGATGCCTTCACAATCGCCTTCTGACAACCACCCGCATTCGAGCCCCTGGACCATCCTCTTGGTGTTCCTGCGCCTGGGGCTTACCTCATTCGGCGGGCCCGTGGCGCACATCGGCTACTTTCGTGAAGAATTCGTCCACCGCCGCCGCTGGCTGGATGAAGCGCGGTATGCGGATCTGGTCGCGCTCTGCCAGTTTTTGCCAGGACCGGCCAGCAGCCAGGTCGGCATCGCGATTGGCTTGTTGCGCGGCGGCTACCGAGGGTCCCTGGCGGCCTGGGCCGGCTTTACGCTGCCATCGGCGCTTGCGCTGACGCTGTTTGCCCTGGGCATCTCCAGTTGGGGCGACGGGTTCCCGCAGGGCCTGCTGCACGGTCTTAAAATCGTCGCGGTGGCGGTCGTCGCCCAGGCAGTGTGGGGCATGGCGCAAACGCTCTGTGTCGGCGCAGCGCGTACGAGCCTGGCGTTGCTTGCAGCCTGCGCGGTATTGGTGCTGCCCCACGCCTGGGCGCAGCTTGGCGTCATCGCGCTGGCCGCGCTGGTCGGGCTGGTCCTGTTCCGGCCGTCGACGACGAACCGTGCAGCACCACTGCCCCCCGTTGCGCATCGCACGATGGCCGGCCTGTTGCTTTTGCTGTTCTTCGCCCTGCTGGTCGTGCTGCCCGCGCTGGCCGCTGCCTCAAGCAGCCAATGGATCGCATTGCTCGACACGTTCTATCGCACCGGCGCCCTGGTATTCGGTGGCGGCCACGTGGTGCTGCCGCTGCTGCAAGCCGAGGTCGTTCCCAGCGGTTGGGTCAGCAACGATACCTTCCTCGCCGGCTACGGAGCCGCTCAGGCGGTACCGGGTCCCTTGTTCACCTTTTCGGCGTTTCTCGGCGGCTCGATGAACGAGGGTAGCACCCGCCTGATGAGCGCAGCCCTATGCCTCGTCGCCGTGTTCGTGCCTTCGTTCCTGCTGGTCTTCGGCGTGATGCCGTTCTGGGACCGGCTACGGCTCAACCTCCACGTACAGGCCGCACTCGCTGGCGTGAATGCGGCCGTCGTCGGGCTGCTGCTGGCGGCCCTGTACGACCCGGTCTGGACCAACGCGATATTCGGTCCGTACGATTTTGCACTGGCGCTGACCGCGCTGGTCGCGCTGATGGCCTGGAGATTGCCCCCCTGGCTGGTGGTGATCGTCGGCGGCCTGGCGGGCTGGGCCGTTGCCGCGCTATCGGCATGATCGTCAGGCTTGCCGCCTCAACCGCTACGTTCGGTTCGACCGCCGGAGCGCGCCAGATAGCCATTGCCCCGTTCCGAGAGCAGAGCGGCATATTCATCGACCGACAGGGCATCCAGGCCGTCGCGCAGCGAATAGGCATTGAAGCCCAGCTGGGTCAGCAGGAACACCGCGCTCGCGCTGCGTTTGCCGCTGTCGCAATAACACAGATAAAGCCGATCCTGCTTCAACAGGCGCGCTTTCAGGCGCAACAGATGCAGCGGCATGTTCAGCGCCTTCAGCGCATGGCCCCGCTGATATTCGTCCAGCAGCCGAACATCCAGCCACTGCGCGCCTCCGGCAATCCATTCACTCGCCAGTGCAAGGCTCAGCTCGGCAACCACCGGCGCCTTCAGCAGGGCGAGGAAGTCCTGCCGCGCGAGGCGCAGCACACTCGCGTCCTCGAGCAACGTCACGGTGGCATTGCGCGGGCCTTCGGTCAGCAAGGCCTGCTCGCCGAAGCAGGCGCCGACGCCCAACTCCCCCACCACCTGTTCGTCGCTGCCGAGGCCAATCACCACTTCCGCTCGGCCGCTTTTGAGGAAATAGCAGCAATCGCCGGCATCGCCCTCACGCAGCAGCACCTGACCGGCAGGCAGGTCCATGGATTCGAGCCTGTTCAGCATGGTGCGCACGTTTTCCGACGGGACCTTGGCGAACAGCGGGTTCTCCAGCAGTTCCTCCAGCCAGTCGGTCAGTTCGCCAGCGGTCGCCAATTCAAGCAGCAGATCGGCATGGCTTTGACGCCAGGACAGCAAACGGTCCAGCTGGGCGCTGTCGAGCACCAGCACGCTGGAGTCTTCCAGTGCCCAGACGCGGTTCAGCCGACTGCCCGCCGCGAACACATGACAGCTTTCCGGGGTGCCGGCGACCAACCGGCGAGGCTCGCCGTGCGGACCTTGCAGCGAGAGGGAGCCGGTCAGCAGAAAGTAGCTCGATCCGGCCTCCGCCTCGCCCTCGAACAGAACCTGGTTAGCCAGCAGCGGGCGCGGGATCAATTGGTCGCGCAATGTCTGCAACTGGCGAGGCGAGAGCGCGTTGAGCGGGATCAGGCTGCGTAGCTGATCGGGAAGTAGCGGTTTGTTCATCCATGTTTTCCAATACGTGGGTCAGCGCAGCAGCTCGTCCAGCTGAGCCTGTGCACCCCGCCGACCTTGCAGGCCACCGGTATGCACGAAGATGAGTCGCGTGCCGCCGGCAACATACCCGCGCTCCACGTGAAGGCGCAATGCCATCATCGCCTTGGCTGTATAAACCGGCTCCAGCGGCATGCCGGTCGTGCGCTCCATTTCGACCATGAAGCGCAGAAGCGCCTCGTCGAACTTCCCGAAACCACCACGACTTGCATCGATCAGCTCATAGTTCGCGCCGCTGATGCCGGCCTCGGTCAGCAGCCCGGCAATCGTTTGCGCCACGCCATGGCTGGCGGGACCGGCCAGCGCACCCTGTACCCGACGACCGCCCTGCCCGGCCTCACCGATTACCAGTCCGGCCAGCGTGGTTCCGGTTCCGGCCGCCAGCCACCAGCCGTCGTGGTCTTGCCATCCAAGCGTGGCAAGCTGTTGGCGCACCCTGGCCACCAAGGGAGCGCAGCCCAGGGCACCAGCGAGGCCACCGCCGCCCTCCGGTATGCAGTAGTAACCCGGATAGCGCTCACGCCAGGCATCGAAGAACGTCGGTTGATGCCGTTCGCGGTAGCCGGCATAACCCAACCAGTGCAGATGCATGCCGAATCGCTGCAGATCGTCCACGGTCGCGGTGCGCTGAGGGTGACCGCGCAACAGGCCGACACTGGCCAGCCCGACCCGCTGGGCTGCCGCCGCCAGCGCATGGAGATGATTGGAATGCGCCCCACCGAGACTGATCAATCCCGGCGCATCGGCCGCCCGCGCGGCGCGCAGATGATGAAGGAGTTTGAATCCCTTGTTTCCAGACACCTGGGGATCGATCAAGTCCAGCCGCAGCACGGCAAGCTGCACGTCCGCTCGCCGCAACCAAGGCAGGTCGATGAGCTGCAAGGGCGCAGGCAGAGACGCTGGCGAGAGCACCGGGGACGCGGACACCTGCGTCAGCTACCGGTGCGTAGGCGATCCTGCGAACGATGCCTGGCACAACAATTCGATTCGCCGACGAGGAAACGGCCCGGCACCTCGACCTTGTCCAATGGCATGTTGCAGCGCTCCCCGCTTGGCAGCATGGCGACGCAGGTCGGCTGCCGGTAGTGCTGGACCCATTGGCCGTACTGGTCTTCGGACACCGCGCACTTGGCCGCTGCGTAGGCGAGCGGGCTGTGCTGATAGCGCGCCATGTCCTGAAGCGGAATGGTCAGGTGCCCTGCGCCGGGGTGATAAGCCATGAACGTCACGCCGATGACCGAAAGGCGTTCGAGCACGCGATCACCGCCCTGCTCGGCCAGTGCGTCACGTTCTTTGCGCAACTGTTCGATTTCATCCTGCAATTGATTGTCTAGCTCGTTACGGTAGGCCAGTTCCACATCCCGAATCGCCACTTGCTCCTTGTATTCGGCCACGGCGGCGGCGATCTGTTTCTGCAGTTCCTGGTCGAACTGCGCGCGGGCGACCTCGGCTTCGGCGCGGCTGTTGTGCTCCAGTGCACGCAACTGACGGCTCATTTCTTCACGGGTCTTGCGAAAACCTTCGGTCTGCTCGTTGAGCTGTGAACGCAGGTCCGCGGCCGCCTGCTCCTTGACCGACAGTTCGTGGCGCAATTGGGCGAGTTCATCCTGCAACTTGGCCTGCTGTTGTGCAGCCAGGTCCCGCAGTCGATTGATGTCGGCCTCGCGCTGCTGTTCGAGACTGGCGATGCGCAAACGCTGTTGCTTGATCAGCTGCGCCGCCTTGAGGCGTTGTTCCTGCTCGAGCTTCTCGGCTCTTCGGGTGGTCGCCTGGCTGACGGAATCGGCCGGATACCAGGTGTCCTCGGCGACCATCTGCAACCGCTCGGCCGGTACTGCCTGGGGCAGGTCTTCCTCGACCAGCAGACCGAGCTGGTTGCGCTTGACCCGATCGCGAAGCTGGACAAAGTGGTTGTTGCTCGGGGTCAGTTCCGGGTCCCAAAGGTGCATCTGGTGCCAGGACACCGGGCACTGGCTTCGGCAGGCCAGGCGTATGGGGCCAGCCCCCAGATCGGGACCGCGCCCGGTACGCTCGGCCAGGCTGCGCAGCGGGATGTTCCAGCCACTATCGGCCGAGCCGTCTTCGTTGAAATCAAGATAGAAGAATACCGCCGCACGAATCTGCAAGCGGGTATTGATCAAGACATAGGCGACGCGCATCTGCTGGTCGGCGAACTCGGGCATGCAGACGATGCCGTCGAGCATGGCCTCGAATTCCGGATAAAGCATTTCCTTGCAGATGCCGCCGTCGTTGAAGAACAGAACGGCTTCGACCGTCTGCGGTTTGATCTGCATGTTCGCGCCCTCAACGGCTTGGTCGGCCAGCGAAAATTCCGAGACAGCCGCTGCATCGACGCCGCTGTCTCATGGTCGGCGCAAGTTTAGGGGAAAAATCGCAACGGGCGATGTGACTGGGTTGGCAGCGAGTCGGGGCGCCATATTCGCAACGGTGTGCAGCCAGCAAACTGTGACAGGGTTGGAACAAACGATCAGCGCTTGAGCGCGGCCAGTTGAGGCGCCAGGCGCTTGCCCATTTCCTCGCCAAGCACCTGCAGCCCGCTCATGGGACGCACCATGACTTCGAAATCGGTAATCAGTCCGGTCTCATCGAAGCGAATCATGTCGATGCCCTTGAGTTGTCGCTGCCCGACGCGAGCGCTGAACTCCAGCGCCACGTCAAGACCATCGGCGCTGGCCAGCTCGCGGTGGTAAGCGAAATCTTCGAAAACCGTTACCACGGTGCTGAGGATCAGATCGACTGCCGCTGCACTTTCGTAGGGGGTAAAGGCCATCGGTGAACGAAACACCGCCTGCGGATGAAGCAGCGTCGACAATTGGCCGAGGTCCTTGGATTCGATCATTCGATGCCAGCGCGTGAGCGTAGCGGCCGCGGCCGGTGCAAGCGGAAGGGAAGCGTTCATTCGCGACTCCTGTGAAAAAAAGCCCCGCTCGAAGCGGGGCCTGCGTACTCAGATCGCGGCGGCGAGGCGCGACCCCTGGTTGATCGCACGTTTGGCATCCAGCTCGGCGGCAACATCCGCGCCGCCGATCAGGTGAACAGCGGCGCCCGCTGTCTCGAGTTCCGCCTGCAGCTCACGCAACGGGTCCTGTCCGGCGCAGACGATCACGCTGTCGACCGGCAACACCTGCGGTTCACCTTCGGCAACGCGAACGTGCAGCCCCTGATCGTCGATCTTCAGGTACTCCACTGCGCTGATCATCTGGACCTGCTTGTTCTTCAGACCGGTGCGGTGAATCCAGCCGGTCGTCTTGCCCAGGCCGTTGCCGACCTTCGACTTCTTGCGCTGCAGCAGGTAGACCTGACGCGCCGGGGCGTGCGGTTCCGGCTTGACGCCCGCGACACCCCCTCGCGCCTCGAGTGCGAGGTCGATGCCCCACTCCTTCCAGAACGCTTCCCGGTCCAGGCTGGTCGACTGGCCCTGGTGGGTGATGAACTCCGCCACATCGAAGCCGATCCCCCCGGCACCGATCACGGCGACGCGCTGCCCCACCGGCTTGCGTTGCAGGATCGCATCGAGATAGCCGATCACCATCGGATGTTCGATGCCCGGTATTTCCGGGGTGCGCGGCGCGATGCCGGTGGCGAGAATGATTTCGTCATAGCCACCGGCCAGCAAATCCGCCGCACTGACCCGGGTGTTCAGACGCACATCGACCGCCGTGCTTTCGAGCTTGCTGTTGAAATAGCGCAGGGTTTCATTGAACTCCTCCTTGCCCGGGACGCGTTTGGCAACGTTGAACTGGCCGCCGATCTCGCTGGCCGAATCGAACAAGGTCACTTGGTGGCCACGTTCGGCCGCCACGGTCGCGGCTGCCAGACCCGCCGGGCCAGCACCCACCACGGCGATCCGCTTCACCGTTGCGGTGGGGATGTAGTTCAGCTCGGTTTCATAGCAGGCACGCGGGTTGACCAGGCAGGTGGTGAGCTTTCCACCAAAGGTATGGTCGAGGCAGGCCTGATTGCAGCCAATGCAGGTATTGATGGTATCGCTGCGATCGGCGGCGGCCTTGTTGACGAAATCCGGATCGGCCAGGAATGGACGCGCCATCGACACCATGTCGGCATCTCCCTCTGCCAGCACCTGCTCGGCGACCTCCGGCGTGTTGATCCGGTTGGTGGTCACCAGCGGGATACCGACTTCACCCCTCAGCTTGGCGGTCACCTTGGTGAAGGCCGCCCGCGGTACCTTGGTGGCGATGGTCGGGATGCGCGCCTCGTGCCAGCCGATGCCGGTATTGATCAGCGTCGCGCCGGCCTGTTCGATGGCCTTGGCCAGCTGCACCACTTCATCCCAGGTACTGCCGCCTTCCATCAGATCGAGCATCGACAGGCGATAAATGATAATGAACGCGGGCCCCACGGCAGCCCGCACGCGGCGTACGATCTCTACTGGCAACCGCATGCGGTTTTCGTAGCTGCCGCCCCAGCGGTCGCTGCGGTGATTGGTGTGCGCAACTAGGAACTGGTTGATGAAGTAGCCTTCCGACCCCATGATCTCGACACCGTCATAGCCGGCCTGCTGGGCCAGGCTGGCGCAATTGGCGAAGTCGCGAATCTGCTTTTCGATCCCCTCCTCATCCAGCGCGCGAGGCGTGAAGGGATTGATGGGCGCCTGGATGGCGCTGGGCGCGACCAGCTGCGGACTGTAGGCGTAACGGCCGGCGTGAAGAATCTGCATGCAGATCTTGCCGCCCGCCTCATGGACGGCCTGTGTGACCACCTTGTGTTCGTCGGCCTCTTCACGGGTAGACAACTTGGCGGCACCCGCGCGCACCGAGCCCTCTTCGTTGGGCCCCACACCACCAGTGACGATCAGGCCAACGCCACCGCGGGCCCGCTCGGCAAAGAACGCAGCCATGCGCTCGAAGCCGTTCGGCATCTCCTCGAGCCCGGTGTGCATCGAGCCCATCAGGGTACGGTTGCGCAGGGTCGTAAAGCCCAGGTCCAGCGGAGCCAGCAGGTGCGGAAAAGCGGTCATGTTCGTTCCTCGATCAGGCGGCACGGGCCTAGTGCCCTTGTCAGCGGTTGGATCGCCACGCCTCCTGGGGTCGTGGTCACTATGCTGCGACGATAAACAGGCAGTGCGGCTCGCTCAATGATCGTAACTGACAACTGCCTGACCCAAGTGCGCAAAAAAGCTTGGCAACCAACCGCCTTGTGCCTAGTCTCTGCGCACACGCCTTGCCTATATCTATCCATGCGCAGCTACATCAAACCGCTCGGCCTGACGGTTCTCGCCCTCACCGCGCTCATCATCTATCTGGACTGGACACGTGATCGGCGCAGCGGACCGCTGTTGTCCGACCTGCGCACATTGCCGATCAACAGCCAGGGGCAACCGGGTACGGCGGGAAACCTGCTCGCCGTGCAAACGCGTTTGATGCCGGCTGACTACCAGAGCAGGGAGCGCCTGCAGCTCAAGTTCACGACCTATCTGGATCAGGCACGTGACGCCGGTCTGTTGGGGCCGCGCACGGTGGTGGTGCTGCCCGAGCATGTCGGCACGGGGCTGTTTGCGCTTGGCGAAAAGCTTGAAGTGCAGCAAGCACGTACCTTGCGCGACGCGATGCAGTGGATGGCACTGAGCAACCCATGGGACTACCTGCGCGCCCTGCTCGATCACCAGGGCGATGACCGTCGTACCGAGGCCGTTCTGAAGATCAAGGGACGGCAGATGGCCGAGGATTACCAGTACATCTTCGGCGGGCTCGCGCGCGACTATGGTGTAACCCTGGTCGCCGGGTCCATCGTGCTTCCCGAACCGCGCCTGGAAAACGGGCGCGTGCTGATCGGCGACGGTCCGCTCAGGCAGGTCAGCCTGAGCTTTGCAGCCAATGGCGAACCGATTGGCCCGTTGCAATACAAGATGGCGCTTAGTCGCTATGAACGCCGCTACAGCAAGGCCCCAGACGCGCCATCGCCGGCCTTGTCGACACCCGCCGGGCGCCTGAGCGTGCTGATTGGCTGCGATGGCTATACCCGCCCACCTCCTGCCGAGGCCGAACTGATCGTGGTGCCGGGCGCACGTGACGATATCTCCCTCAGCTGCACGACCAACGAGGGGCCGTCCAGCACACTGCCGCGCATCGAAGTTCGTACCCTTGGGCTGCCCTGGAATCTGCTCGGATCGCCCCGACGGCCGGCCCGGCGACACCACAGCGAGCCCGTGCAACTGGACAACGTCTGGCTACCGGAGCCGCCATGAACCGTCAGCGGGTACGCCTTGGCGATCTCTCGGTTGGCTTCGTGCACAGCCTGAGCAGTGCCCTGCAGGAAAAACAGATCGATCCGCAGCCGCTGCTGGACGCCTACGGCCTGGACCCGGCACGTCTTTCCGAGCCTCGCGCGCGCCTGTCGATACCGCGTTACATGCGCCTCGGGCACGCCGCCATACAGCTGACCGGCGATCAGAGCCTCGGCCTCGAGATGGGGCGATTGCGCAAGGCGGGCCACCTCGGCCTGGTAGGCGTGACCTCGGCCCAGGCGCCGACGGTGCGTGAAGCAGCGCGTGTGCTGATTCGCTACGAGCCGCTCTACGCGTCCAACTACCGTGGCGCCTCGGCAATGCGCGAAGATACCGAGGGCGCCTGGTTGCGGTTCTATTCGATCAGCCCTTACAACAGCTACAACCGCTTTGTCGTGGATACGGTACTGGCCAGCTGGATCACCCAGCTGAGCACCGTGGCGGCTCGTGCGCTGGTGCCCGTCGCAGTCCATATCGAATTCGAACGACCCGCCTACGCGGCCTGTTACGAGGCCCTGTTCAGTCGGCCCGTGGAGTTCGCCGCCGAACACAATCAACTGCGCCTGGACCGGGCCACGCTGGCACTGCGCAACCCGGAGCACTGCCCTGGCACCTGGCGCCAGCTGTTGGAACTCTGCGAGGCGGAACTGGAACAGCGCACCCGTACGCGCAGCCTGCGCGAACGGGTCACGCAGATTCTCGGACCAATGCTGAAGGGACAGGAGCCGGACCTGCAGCAGATCGCCAATCGCCTGCAATTGCCGACCTGGACGCTGCGTCGAAAACTCGAGGAAGAAGGCACCAGCTACCGGGTCATTCTCAATGACACGCGCCGCGACCTGGCGATGGCCTACATCCGGGATACCGAATCGGCTTTCGGCGAGATAGCCTGGCTATTGGGGTTTTCTTCAGCGGAAGCGTTTCAGCGCGCGTTCAAGCGCTGGAGCGGGCAGACGCCCGGCGAGTATCGGCGCGCACAGCGGCGCGCCGAGTGATTTGTCGCCGCTAGAGCTCGAAGGCGTCTTCAGCCGGCTCCGGGCTGTCCTGCTCCGCGGCGTGCCATTCGAGTATTTCGTCTTGGTAGTCATCCATTGGAACGTCCTCTTGCTGGGGGAAGGCCGGGCCATCGAGGCGCGCCTTCTCACGCGCCTGCCACAGCACTAACAAAGTCCATGCCATCCAGGCTAACGCGGCTACATGACGGAACCATGAAGCACCTCCCTGGCCGGTTGATTAAATAGCCCAACCCCCAGGACACCACAACGCGCCGAATCGCCGCACCCGCCACGCTCTGCGGCCCAGCGGCGGCCACGGGGGTCATGGCGTCGCCAGCCCCGCAGCCGTCATGAACTGACGCAGCATCCAGGCCACCACCCCCAGCAGCAGCACACTTGCCGACCAGATCAGCACGAGCCATGTCATGCGCTGCCACAAGGGTTTCGGTCCAGGCGCACTGCTTTCGTGCTTTTTCTGCATATCTGGCTCCATAACGAGACCCACTCAATGGTAGCCATCTTCAGCGCTGACTTTGCCGCGGAACACGTAATAGCTCCAGGCGGTGTACATCAGGATCAGCGGAATGATCAGCAGCGCCCCGACCAAGGTAAATCCTTGGCTCTGCGGGGGCGAAGCGGCGTCCCAGATGCTGACCGATGGCGGAATGATATTCGGCCAGAGGCTGATGCCCAGGCCACTGTAGCCGAGGAAGATCAACGCCAGCGTATAGAGGAACGGCGAATAATGGGCGTTGCGCGCAATCGATCGCAACAGCCCGAACGTACACAACAGCACGAGGATCGGGACCGGCATGAACAGCAACAGATTCGGCATGCTGAACCAGCGCTCGGCGATGTCCGGGTGCGTCAGTGGCGTCCAGATGCTCACGATGCCGGTTACTGCCAGTACGGCCCAGACCAGCGGAGTGCCGATGTCATGCATGCGCCGCTGCAAGTCGCCACTGGTTTTCATGATCAGCCAGGTACAGCCGAGCAAGGCATAAGCGACGATCAGGGCGAGACCGCAGAACACCGAGAATGGCGTCAGCCAATCCAGCGCGCCTCCGGCATAGGCACGATCCGCGACCGGAAACCCATGTATGAACGCCCCCAGGGCAACGCCCTGGAAAAACGTTGCCGCCAGCGAGCCTCCGATGAACGCCTTGTCCCAGATATGCTGGCGCGGAGCGCTCGCCTTGAAACGGAACTCGAATGCGACACCGCGGAAGATCAGCCCCATCAGCATGAAGATGATCGGCAGGTACAGCGCCGATAGCACGACTGAATAGGCCAGCGGGAACGCGGCGAACAGACCGGCGCCGCCCAATACCAGCCAGGTTTCGTTGCCGTCCCAGATCGGCGCCACGGTATTCATCGCCACGTCACGCTCGGAGCTGTCGGCCAGGAACGGAAACAGAATCCCGATGCCCAGATCGAAGCCGTCCATGACGACGTACATCATGATGCCGAAGATGATGATGACGGCCCAGATCAGCGAAAGATCGACGCCCATATTCAATTCCTCTCGCCCAGTTGATCGCCGTGTTCGTGGGGAATCGCCTCGTCAGCCGCCGAAATCGGCCGCATCGGCGTCCGTTTTTCGCCAGGACCTCCAGCGCCCTTCTCGTTGCCCTCGTTGGTCACCGGCCCTTTCGCGATCAGCCGCAGCACGTAGACGAAGCCGATGCCGAACACCGCGAAATAGATCAGCACGAACATTGCCAGCGTCAGGCCGAGCTGCTCGGCACTGTGGTTGGAAACGGCATCGGCGGTCCTCATCACCCCATAGACTACCCACGGCTGCCGACCGATCTCGGTGGTGAACCAGCCGGCCAGAATCGCGATGATTCCAGACGGGCCCATGCACAGCGCCAATCGCAAGAAAGCCCGCGACTGGTACAGCCTCCCGCTGCGGCGCAGCAAGAGGCTCCACAGGCCGGTAAAAATCATCAGAAAGCCCAGCGCGACCATGATGCGGAAGGTCCAGAACACGATGGTCGAGTTGGGCCTGTCCTCGGGAGGGAAATCCTTGAGCGCTGGTATGGGCTCGGTCAGGCTGTGTTTGAGAATCAGGCTACCCAGGTAAGGGATTTCCACCTTGAATCGCGTTTCCTCGCGCTCCATGTCTGGCCAGCCGAACAACAGCAACGGCGTTGGCTCGCCGGACGAATTGTCCCAATGCCCCTCCATCGCTGCGATCTTCGCCGGCTGGTGTTCGAGCGTGTTCAGCCCATGGAAATCCCCGACCACGGCCTGGATCGGTGCCACCAGCAACGCCATCCACATCGCCATGGACAGCATCTTGCGCACCGCCGGGTTGTCGCGTCCTCGCAACAGATGCCAGGCTGCCGAAGCACCCACCATGAACGCCGTGGCGAGGAACGCCGCAATCGCCATGTGTGTCAGCCGGTAAGGGAACGACGGGTTGAAGATGATCGCGAACCAGTCTACGGGCACCACGATGCCATCGATGATCTCGTGGCCCTGCGGAGTGTGCATCCAGCTGTTGGAGGCCAGGATCCAGAATGTCGAGATCAAGGTGCCGACGGCCACCATTATGGTGGAAAAGAAGTGCAGCCCGGGGCCGACACGGTTCCAGCCAAACAGCATGACACCGAGGAACCCCGCTTCGAGGAAGAACGCCGTCAGCACCTCATATGCCAGCAACGGCCCGGTCACGCTGCCGGCGAACTCTGAATAGGCGCTCCAGTTGGTGCCGAACTGGTACGCCATGACGATGCCCGATACCACGCCCATACCGAAGTTGACGGCGAATATCTTCAGCCAGAAGTGGTACAGGTCGCGATACACCTGGCGCTTGGTCTTCAACCACAACCCTTCCAGTACGGCGAGAAAACTCGCCAGTCCGATGGTGATCGCCGGAAAGATGATGTGAAAGGAGATGGTGAAAGCGAATTGGATCCGCGCAAGCTCAAGAGCTTCCAAACCGAACATTAAAGACCCCTCGTCAGTTAGCCGCCTGCCCCTGGCCTGTTGATATTGTCACGCATTAGTGACAGCGGGAAAGCGCAAGGGTGCGACCTGTTTCAGCGACCGGTTGCCGCGCATAGCGGGCCGCAAGACTGCGCAACGATACGCCAGCGATCTGGCGCCGCGGGCGAGATGGCTGGCGGGAAGGTTCGTTGTACGATCCGGCCGAGGCATTGGAATCGGCCTGAAACCGGGACAGTGAGGGCTGTCGAGAGGGTGCGCTGACAGTGCGCAGGGCCGTCGGAAAGACGCAGCAGAAACGAAAAAAGCGGCCATAAGGCCGCTTTCAGCGAGGCTCCCAGCCGTTCAGTTGGCTTGAAGCAGAGTATGGCGCAGCGGACGGGACTCGAACCCGCGACCCCCGGCGTGACAGGCCGGTATTCTAACCGACTGAACTACCGCTGCGCGTCGGCCGGACTTTCGTCCGAATCGCAAGGCCTGCAATCAAGCAGTAGCCAACCGTTGTAGTGACCGGCTGATCGCCTTGCGAGGCGCGCAATTTACGCATCCACCCCAACCAAGTCAACAGCGCGAGGCGCATTTTTACGAAAAAATAACGGCCACTTGCAATCATTCCGAAGATTGACTGTCCGTTGGGCACCTTTTGCCTGAAAAACAGTCAGTTGCACTGGCACCCTCAGGTGCTTCTTTGTCATGGTCCCGGACTAGACTGCCAGAACGGCTGGCCGTTCTGGGCATCGGCACCGGCTATATCGCGCCCTACGTCCTGTCGTCATCACTTAAGCCTCACGGAGTGCCTAGCTTGGCTTCCCCCGCAGCCCTGCAGAACGTTCGCCAGCGTGCGCCACTGATTGTCAGCGCAATCATCGTCGTGCTCTTCGGTTTCTATCTGGCTGGCCAGGTCGGGGAATGGTTGCAGCTCACTCGGGCGCCGACGGCCGCAACCGCGCAGAACAACCAGCCAGCCGGCGTCGCACCTGATCTGCAACGCATGGAGAACCTGTTCGGCACACCCGCCGCGCAGGGGCCGTCTTACGCCTCCGGCGCATCGAATTCTGATCTAACCTTGCTGGGAAGCTTCGTTCATGCCGACCCCGCGCAGTCCACGGCCATCATCCAGATCAGCGGGCAGCCGCCGCAGCTTTACCGGGTCGAGCAAGCGCTGGAAACGGGCGTGACCCTGCACAGCGTGCACCCGGACCGAGTGGAAGTCATGCGAAGCGGTCGCGTAGAGAGCCTGTATTTTCCGAGCGTCCGTTCCGTGACGGCCGTGCCCGACGACCTGCCGGACTACAGTGAACCTGCGGCAATGGAGCAACCAGACCCGCAAGCCGAGATGCTCCAGCAGCAAATGGAAGCACTCCGCCAACAGATGGAAGGGGCCAACAGCCCGCCAGATACCATGCCCTCCGATGAACAGCCCACGGAAGACAACTGACCGATGCTGCATTTTTCCTCCCGCCCTCTCATTGCATTGATCGCCGCCGGCCTGCTCGCCGCTCCCCTGCCTGTGCTGGCGGCCGACCCGGGCATCGAGCCGAGCGACACTCAGCAGGACGGCTGGACGATCAACCTGAAGGATGCCGACATCCGCGCATTCGTGGACCAGATCAGCCAACTGACCGGGCAGACGTTCATAGTCGATCCCAGAGTCAGGGGCCAGGTCAGCGTGGTGTCGTCGACGACGCTCTCGCTCTCTGAGGTCTATCAGCTCTTCCTGTCGGTGATGGCAACGCACGGCTACAGCGTGCTGACCCAGGGCGAAGTCACGCGAATCGTGCCCAACGCCGAAGCGAAATCCGAGGCCGGTGGCGGGCCGGCCGGTGGCGATCTGCTGGAGACCCGCGTGATTCAGGTCCAGCACACCTCCGCCACCGAGTTGATTCCATTGATCCGCCCGCTGGTCCCGCAATATGGCCATCTCGCCGCCGTCGGCTCCGCCAATGCGCTGATCATCAGCGATCGCAGCGCGAACATCGCACGCATCGAAGACCTGGTCCGCCAGCTCGACCGTGCCCAGACCGACGATCACAGCGTCGTCAACCTGCAATACGGCTGGGCCGTGGATATCGCCGAGGTGTTGCGCAATACGCTGGCCCGCGGTGAAGCCCGGGACACGGCCGGCGCTCAGATCATTGCCGATTCGCGCACTAACCGGCTGATCTTCACCGGCCCCCAACAGGCGCGACAGAAGCTTGCCAGCCTGGCTAAAACACTCGACACACCGAGCACCCGCTCAGCCAACACTCGGGTCATCCGCCTGCGCCACAACGACGCCAAATCCCTGGCCGAAACCCTTGGCGATATTTCCGAAGGCCTCGCCGCGCCCCAGGACGGAGAAGTTCAGGGCGGTCGCCAGCAAGACATCCTCATCCGCGCCGACGAAAGTCTCAATGCCCTGGTCATGCTTGCCGAGCCCGAACTGATCGGTACCCTCGAGTCGATCGTCCGCCAGCTCGATATCCCCCGCGCGCAGGTGATGGTCGAGGCGGCCATCGTCGAAGTCTCCGGCGACATCACGGACGCGCTCGGCGTCCAGTGGGCCGTCGATGCGCGTGGCGGTACCGGTGGCGCCGGTGGCGTCAGCTTTGGCAATACAGGCATTTCCATCGGCAGCGTGCTCAACGCGATCAACGAGAACGAAATACCCAGCAATCTCCCCGACGGCGCCATCATCGGCGTCGGCACGCGCAGCTTTGGCGCCTTGATCACCGCGCTGTCGGCCAACAGCAAAAGCAACCTGCTCTCGACACCCAGCCTGCTGACACTGGATAACCAGGAAGCCGAAATCCTCGTCGGGCAGAACGTTCCGTTCCAGACCGGCAGCTACACCACCGACTCGTCCGGGGCCAACAACCCGTTCACGACCATCGAGCGACAGGACGTTGGCGTGACGTTGAAAGTGGTCCCACACATCAACGACGGCGCCACGCTGCGCCTGGAAATCGAACAGGAGATTTCCACCATCGCGCCATCGGCATCCTTGTCCGCGCAGGCCGTCGATCTTGTGACCAACAAACGTTCGATCAAGAGCACCATTCTCGCCGAGGACGGCCAGGTAATCGTACTGGGCGGCCTCATTCAGGATGACGTGACCCGTACCGATTCCAAGGTGCCGCTGCTGGGCGACATCCCACTGCTGGGTGCGCTGTTCCGCTCTACCCAGGAAACCCACATCAAGCGCAACCTGATGGTGTTCCTGCGGCCGACGGTCATACGGGATCGCGCGGGACTGGCGGCGCTTTCCGGCAAGAAGTACAGCGATATCCGGGTCATCGAAACCGGTTCCGACAGCCCGAGCATCCTGCCCGCCACGCCCGAGCGGCTGTTCGACGGCCAAGGCCAGCCTGCCCCGGCGATCGACCTGCGCTCCAACGAACCGGCGCAGCGTCGCGAGGTGCCGAAGGCGCCCGCAACACAACGGGCACCACAGACAACCGCGCCACAGACGCAACCGCTATCGCAATCTTCCATACGTTCCGGCTGGGCGGTGCAGATCGCCAGCCTGCAGAACCGCGACAGCGCCACGGCGCTGCAGCAAAAGCTTGGAGCTGAAGGCTTCGATGCCTATATACGCACGACGGGACGCACTCACCGCGTCTTCGTCGGGCCGGTCGATGAGCGACAGGAAGCCAGCCGGCTGCGTGACCGGCTGGCCGAAGAGCAGCGCCTGGACGGCTTTGTCGTGAATTACGACGCGGGAGGCAACTGACGGAACGGGATGCGCGAGACGACCCCAGGGGGTCGCCGCGCGGATATCAGAGCGCCGCCAACCCGCGAGCGAGATCGGCTTTCAGATCAGCCACGTCTTCCAGGCCCACCGCTACGCGGATCAGGCTGTCACGGATACCCGCGGTGGCGCGCTCTTGCGGGGACAGCCGGCCATGGGTGGTCGAGCCCGGATGGGTGATGGTGGTCTTGCTGTCGCCCAGGTTGGCCGTGATGGAGATCAGCCGGGTCGCATCGATGAAACGCCATGCCGCCTCCTTGCCACCGGCCACTTCGAAGCTCAGCACCGCGCCAAAGCCTTTCTGCTGGCGCTGGGCCAATGCGTGCTGCGGGTGGCTTGCCAAGCCGGCGTAATACACCTTCTCGATGCCCGGTTGCTGTTCGAGCCACTCGGCCAGAGCCTGCGCACTGGCGCAGTGGGCCTGCATGCGCAGGCGCAAGGTTTCCAGACCCTTGAGGAACACCCAGGCGTTGAAGGGGCTCAGCGTAGGACCGGCGGTGCGCAGGAAACCCACGACTTCTTTCATCTGCTCGGCGCGACCAGCCACCACACCGCCCAGGCAACGGCCCTGGCCGTCGATGTACTTGGTCGCGGAATGGATGACGATATCGGCTCCTAGCGCCAGCGGCTGCTGCAGCACCGGCGTGCAGAAGCAATTGTCCACCGCCAGCAGGGCGCCCTTGGCGTGGCAGAGTTCGGCCAGCGCCTCGATATCGACCAGTTCGGCCAAAGGGTTCGAAGGCGATTCGACGAAGACCAGCCGGGTGTTGGACTTGAACGCCGGCTCCCAGACGGCCACCTCGGTAAGCGGAACGTAATCGACTTCCAGACCGAAGCGCTTCAGGTACTTCTCGAACAACGAAACCGTCGCGCCAAAGACGCTCCGCGAAACCAGGACATGATCGCCAGCCGAGCACAGGCTCATGACCGTCGCCAGGATCGCGGCCATGCCGGAGGCAGTGGCCACGGCCTGCTCGGCCCCTTCCATGGCGGCGATGCGCTCCTCGAACGCCCGCACGGTGGGGTTGGTATAGCGCGAGTAGACATTGCCCGGCACTTCACCGGCAAAACGCGCGGCGGCGTCCGCGGCACTGCGGAACACGTAGCTGGAGGTGAAGAACAGCGGTTCGCTATGCTCGCCCTCGGGCGAGCGATGCTGGCCTGCACGAACGGCCAGCGTATCCATGCCTGCGCCGGACAAATCACTGTCCAGCCGGCCTGCGTCCCAGTCGGTTGTCATAATCATTTCCACCCTGAGCCGAGGCGGCACCGCCGCCAAATTGTCGATCAGTTGTTGTAGAGGTCGATAATGGCGCTGCCTGCGACGCCCTTGTTCTTGCTCACGTCGTTGCGAGCCTGCTCGATCTTGTGCAGATAGACGTCGTCGATATCGCCGGTGACGTATTTGCCGTCGAACACCGCGCAGTCGAAATGCTCGATCTTGACCTTGCCGCCACCGACGGCATCGATCAGATCAGGCAGATCCTGATAGACCAGCCAATCGGCGCCGATCAACTCCGCCACCTCTTCGGTACTGCGGTTATGCGCGATCAGTTCGTGCGCGCTGGGCATGTCGATGCCGTAGACGTTCGGATAGCGGACCGCGGGCGCGGCGGAGCAGAAATAAACGTTCTTCGCGCCGGCTTCACGTGCCATCTGGATGATCTGCTTGCAGGTCGTGCCGCGGACGATGGAGTCGTCCACCAGCATGACGTTCTTGCCGCGGAACTCCAGGTCGATGGCATTGAGCTTCTGCCGCACGGACTTCTTGCGCGCCGCCTGGCCCGGCATGATGAAGGTTCGACCGATGTACCGATTCTTGACGAAGCCCTCGCGGAATTTCACACCCAGGCGGTTGGCCAGCTCCAGTGCGGCCGTACGGCTGGTGTCGGGGATGGGGATGACCACGTCGATATCGTGGTCCGGGCGCTCGCGCAGGATCTTGTCGGCGAGCTTCTCACCCATCCGCAGCCGCGCCTTGTATACCGAGACCCCGTCCATCAGGGAATCGGAACGGGCCAGGTAGACGTGTTCGAAGATGCAGGGCGCATAGTGAGGATTCGGTGCGCACTGGCGGGTATGCAGCTTGCCGTCCACCGTGATGTAAACGGCCTCGCCCGGCGCCAGGTCGCGAATCAGCGAGAAGCCCAGCACGTCCAGCGCGACGCTTTCGGATGCGATCATGTACTCGACGCCTTGCTCCGTGTGACGCTGGCCGAACACGATGGGGCGGATGGCATGCGGATCGCGGAAGCCGACGATCCCGTAGCCGGTCACCATCGCCACCACCGCATAGCCGCCTACGCAACGCTCGTGCACCTTGGCCACAGCGGCGAACACGTCTTCCTCGGTGGGCTGCAGCTTGCCGCGCACCGCCAGTTCGTGCGCGAAGACGTTGAGCAGCACTTCCGAGTCGGAATTGGTGTTCACGTGACGCAGGTCCGACTCGTAGATTTCCTTGGTCAACTGGTCGACGTTGGTCAGGTTGCCGTTATGCGCCAGGGTAATCCCGTAGGGCGAGTTCACGTAGAACGGCTGCGCTTCCGCCGAACTGGAGCTGCCGGCGGTGGGATAACGCACATGACCGATGCCCATGTTGCCGACCAGCCGTTGCATATGCCGCTGCTGGAAGACGTCGCGAACCAGCCCGTTGTCCTTGCGCAGAAACAGCTTGCCGCCGTCGCTGGTCACGATACCGGCCGCATCCTGCCCGCGGTGTTGCAGTACGGTAAGCGCGTCATACAACGCCTGATTGACGTTCGACTTACCGACGATGCCGACAATGCCACACATGCAAGGAACCTCTCAGTTATTACAGGCTGATCCGGACATGACCCCGACTCGAAAGCCTTCGGCACACCCGTTGTAAAAATGCTCGTCTTAGCCGGAAGCATCGAGCGAGCCGGCCACCCATTGGCTTCCGAACCCGAGGATCAGGTTCTTCGACCAGTCGGCGACCAACAGAAAATGCGGCAGCAATGTCGATTCACGCCACCAGGGGTCCTGCTGTACAGGCGCAAGGCTGAGAAGCCCCACCAGCACCACGACCAGCAACCCGCCTCGCGCCGCGCCGAACACCATGCCGAGAAAGCGATCCGTGCCGGAAAGGCCCGTCACCCGTACCAGCTCCCCGATCAGGAAGTTCACCAATGCGCCGACCAGCAAGGTCACGACGAACAAGATCACGCATGCCGCGATGACTTGAAAGGATGGCGTGCTGATGTATTCGGCAAGATGGTGCGACAGCGCACCGCCGAACATCCAGGCGACCACACCGGCAATGATCCAGGTGAGCAGGGAAAGCGCTTCCTTGACGAAACCGCGCTTCAAGCTGATCAGGCTGGAGATGACCACAACGGCGATAAACGCCCAATCGACCCAGGTGAGCGTCACAGGGTTTCCTGCAAAGGAGAAAGGCGGCGTATTTTAGCAGAGCGCCCGCCAGGGAGTAACCACGCATTCGCGCGCTAGCGGGCGGATGAGCGGAACCCCCGGCGACGGGCGTGACGTCGCAACAGACTCAACCCTGCTCAGGCTTGAATCGCACCACGAACCCGTTCAGTTTCTGCTGGCGCTGCAACTGGTCGCGCAGGCGATTGGCTTCGGCCCGCTCCACGAGCGGTCCGACAAAGACGCGATTCATGCCCTCGGCGGTACGGATATAGGCGTTATAGCCTTGGGCACGCAGTGTTTTCTGAAGCTTCTCGGCGTTCTCCCGGCTGGACAGGCTGGCCAACTGCACCGACCAGCTTACCGGAAGATTGGCCGTATCCAGCCGCTGTTCTGGCGCTGTAGCCGGCTCGACCGGGGGTGACTGAACAGCCGCAGGTCCAGGCGGCACCGGGGCGGGTTGCGGCTCAACGGGGGCAGGTGTGATCGGCGCGGACGGAGCCTCGGCCTCGGCCGAGGGGCCTTCCTCGATGATCTCGAACGACTCTGGGAAGGGCTCGGCCTGCGGCTCGGGAACCTCCACAGGCTGCGTTTCGATCACGGGCGCAACCGGCGTATCGGGCATCGGCGGCGCATCCACGGCCACCTGACGGCCGGCATCTTCACGATTGAACAGCATCGGAACGAATATCACCGCCAGGGCTACCAGCACCAGCGCACCGACGATACGCTGCATCAATCCTCTATCCACCACGTCCATACCCTCCATTCGCCGCGTGCCGCTCGAGCCAGTTCAGCGCCTCGGCCACGCAATAAAAAGATCCGAACAGCACGATCTCGTCCCCCTCGATCGCCTGATCGCACTGCCGTTCGAGGGCTTCTGATATTTCCGGGTAGATAGTGACGGTCGCGCCCCGTTCCAGCAATGCCAAACTCAACTCATCTGCAGAACGGGAGCGAGGCGTGGCCAACGGCGCGACCGCCCAGGCATCGACGACCGGCAACAAGGGGTCGATCACGCCGGACAGATCCTTGTCAGCCAACAAGCCGAACACCGCGAGTCGACGACCCGCGATGCGCTGTTGTTGGAGCTGTCCGGCCAGATAGGTCGCTGCGTGGGGGTTGTGACCGACATCGAGCAATATCGTCAGGTCACGCCCCCGCCAGCGAATCGTCCGACGATCCAGGCGGCCGGTGACCCGGGTCTTGCACAACGCCTCGACCAGCCGCTGCGGATGCCAGCAGGGTTCGATCAGGACAAACGCCTGCAACGCCACCGCCGCGTTCTCCAGCGGCAACCCAAGCAGGGGCAGGTTCGGCAGTCGAAGCGCCTCACCCGCCCTGTCCTTGCCATGCCAGTGCCAGCAGCCTGCTTCTTTCACCAGATCGAAATCGCGGCCACGCACCCATAACGGCACCCCGGACCCGGCGGCCACTTCAAGGAGGGAGTCCGGCGGCGAGCGGTCGCCGCAGACGGCAGGCCTTGCAGTGCGGAATATGCCAGCCTTCTCGAACGCCACGCTTTCGCGGGTGGTACCCAGCCACTCGGCATGATCCAGGCCGATGTTGGTGACCACCGCCACGTCGGCGTCGACCAGGTTCACCGCATCGAGACGACCACCGAGCCCGACTTCAAGCACGACGGCATCCAGCGCCTCACGCTCGAACAGCCAGAACGCCGCGAGCGTACCCATCTCGAAATAGGTCAAGGACACGGAGCCACGAGCGCGCTCAACTGCCTCGAAGGCGTCGCAGAGCGCTTCGTCGCTGGCGTCCACGCCGTTGAGGCGCACACGCTCGTTGTAGCGCAAAAGATGCGGGGAGCTGTAGACGCCCACCGTTTTGCCCTGCTCGGTGAACATCTGCGCGATGAATGCGCAGGTCGACCCTTTGCCATTGGTGCCGGTGACGGTGACGACCTGAGGTGCCGGACGGCTGAGTCCAAGCCGGGTCGCCACCGCACGGCAGCGATCAAGGCCCATGTCGATGGCAGTCGGATGCAGCTGCTCGAGGTACTCGAGCCAGTCCTGCAGGCTCCGCCGGGTCATGCGCCGGCCGTCACCAATGCCGGCTCGGTGGGTGTCGGCAGCTGCTGCAGCTGCGCCAGGAGACGCGACAGGCGAGCACGCAGCTCGGCACGCGGGATGATCAGGTCGATGGCGCCGTGGTCAAGCAGGAACTCGCTGCGCTGGAATCCCTCAGGCAGCTTCTCGCGCACGGTCTGCTCGATCACGCGCGGTCCGGCAAAGCCGATCAACGCCTTGGGCTCGGCGACGATGACGTCGCCCAGCATGGCCAGGCTTGCCGAAACACCGCCATACACCGGATCGGTCAGGACGGAAATGAACGGCAGCCCTTCTTCGCGCATCCGGGCCAGCACCGCGGAGGTCTTGGCCATCTGCATCAGCGAGATCAGCGCCTCCTGCATCCGCGCGCCACCGGATGCGGCGAAGCAGACCAGAGGGCAGCGCTGTTCCAGCGCAACGTTGGCGGCACGGACGAAGCGCTCGCCAACGATCGCGCCCATGGAGCCGCCCATGAACGAGAATTCGAATGCACACGCCACCACCGGCATGCGCATCAGGGTCCCACTCATGGCGATCAATGCATCTTTTTCCCCGGTCTGCTTCTGCGCAGCGGAGAGACGGTCCTTGTACTTCTTGCTGTCACGAAACTTCAGCCGGTCGACAGGCTCGAGTTCAGCGGCGATCTCTTCGCGCCCTTCCTTATCGAGAAAGATGTCCAGGCGCGTGCGCGCATCGATGCGCATGTGATGCTGACACTTCGGGCAGACATCCAGCGTCTTCTCCAGCTCCGGGCGATACAGGACCGCCTCGCAAGATGGGCACTTGTGCCACAGGCCTTCGGGCACTGAGCTCTTCTGCGTTTCCGAGCGCATGATCGAAGGGATCAGCTTGTCTACCAGCCAGTTGCTCATGCTTTTATTCTCCACAGCTTGTCAGTCCCGCGCGTAACGACTGCACGCACCGGCAAAATTCATCGTTGCGACCAGACTCCGTCGGAGTGCTGCGTCGCGCATGCGATAGCCCAGAGGGGCGCTGTCGCTGAAACTTGACCCACCGTCCAGTCAAGGACAGCCTTCAATGGCGGGTCCGCCAGTCCAGCGAATGGTAACTGGACGGCAATGACCCTCGGTTCGTCACATCGTCGCCCTGACCAGCCGAACGAACTCGCGAACGCGCCCGGCATCCTTGATGCCTTTACTCAGCTCGACCCCACCGCTGACATCGACGGCGTAGGGCCGCACCTCGGCCACCGCCTGTTGCACGTTCCGTGCAGTCAGCCCACCGGCGAGTATCAGGGGTTTGCGAAGATCAGTGGGGACGAGCGACCAGTCGAAGACCTCTCCCGTCCCGCCCGGAACGCCGGCGACGAATGTGTCGAGCAGAATGGCACTGGCCCCGACATAGCGGTCGGCCTGCGCGCGAATGTCCTCACCCGGCTTGACCCGCAGCGCCTTGTACCAAGGGCGGTGAAACCCTTCGCAATCCGCCGGCGCTTCGTCGCCGTGGAACTGCAGCGCATCCAGCGGTACCGCATCGAGTATCTCGTTCAGCTCGCAACGCGAGGCGTTGACGAACAGGCCGACGGTCGTGACGAAAGGAGGCAGCGCGGCGATGATGGCACGCGCCTGTTGAACGTCCACCGCCCGCGGGCTTCTGGCGTAGAACACCAGGCCTATGGCGTCGGCGCCGGCCTCGGCAGCAACAAGCGCATCCTCGACACGCGTGATTCCACATATCTTGCTACGAACGATGGGCAACGGCAGGTACCTGCGATAGAAGACGCTGGATGGTAACAAAAGCGCCACAGGCTGCAACCCGCATCGCCCTGCCAACCGACGCGCAGAACGACAGCGCGCTGCCCGCCCCGCTGCCAGTCGCTTCGTGAATGTCAGATCGGCTGGTCTCGAACATCCCGCAGACCCGATAGAAAGTGCGGCCCAAGGTAGCGTTCAGGCAACTGGAACCGATCGGGATAGTCGACCTGAACGAGATACAAACCATAAGGATGCGCTGTAACACCGCCGGTTCGCCTGATCCGCGACTCCAGTACCTCACGCGCCCACTCGACCGGCCGCTCGCCGGCTCCGATGGTCATCAGCACGCCGGCGAAGTTTCGCACCATGTGATGGAGGAAGGCATTTGCGCGCACATCGATCACGATGAGCCGACCGTGCTCGAGCAGCTCGAGGTGGTGGATCGTCTTGATGGGAGATTTCGCCTGGCACTGGCGCGCCCGGAATGCACTGAAGTCGTGGGTGCCGACGAACGCCCTGGCCGCTTCGCGCATCCGATCGATATCCAGCGGGCGATGGTTCCAGGTCACTTCTTCAGCGAGGTGCGCGGGGCGAATCGGGTCGTTGTAGATCACATACCGATAGCGGCGCGCCATGGCACTGAAACGCGCGTCGAAGCTCCTGGGCATTTCCTTGGCCCAGGTCACGCTGATATCGCCCGGCAGGTTCATGTTCGCACCCATGACCCAGGCGTGCATGGAGCGCGTCACTGGCGTGTCGAAATGGACCACCTGGGCGCAGGCGTGAACGAGCGCATCGGTGCGCCCGGCACAACTCAGCACGACCGGGTGGCCGCCGGCCACTTTGCTCAGTGCATTCTCAAGCGATAACTGGACAGACGGCACGCCATCGCGTTGCCGCTGGAATCCACGATAGCGAGAGCCCTTGTATTCGACCCCGAGGGCGATCCTGAAAACGTCTGCGGCAGCCGATGAGGCTGCCGCGTCAGAAACTGCTTCGGTCATGGTCAGGCTAGTTTGGCGAGCATCTCTCGCGCCTCTTGCTGCTGGGTGTCGCTGCCCTCGCTCATGACTTCGTCGAGAATGTCCCGAGCCCCTTCGGCATCGCCCATGTCGATATAGGCACGGGCGAGGTCCAGCTTGGTTGTGGTTTCATCGGTGTCGGCGAAGAAGTCGAAATCATCGTCCAGGGCCTCGGAAGACGGCTCGACGGGTTCGATCGCGGGCGCGACTGCCACCTCGGGCGCGAGCTGATCGAGCGGCTCCAGATCGCGCGACAGATCGTCAAGCTCCGCCTCGACCTCCTCCAGCTCCGAAGCAAAGCTCTCCGGGGCCGTCGTGTCAGGCGTATCGTCGGACAGCGACAGGTCGAACTCGTCCGGCATGTCGGCGGACGTCGCCGGCTCGGACAGCTCGAAGTCGAAGTCGTCTGCCGTCTCGGCGGCTACAGGCTTCGAGAGTTCGTCGTCGAGGCTCAGCGTGAATTCGTCTTCGCGAGCCGGGGTGGCCGGCTGTTCGTCGAGATCGAGCGAGAAACCCGCCAGTTCGTCTTCAAGCGACACGTCGCCCGACGTGGCCACTTCGTCGTCCAGCTCGAACGAAAAGTCATCCGCACCTTGCTGCTGGGGTGCCACGTCGAGGTCGAGGTCGTCGAAATCGAGCGTATCCAGGTCCGTCGCGGCTTCGCTGGTCGGCGCGACCGTGCTGCTCAGTTCGTCATCGAGTGCCAGATCGTCAAGGCTCAGGTCGAAGGAGTCGTCGGCATGCTGCGCAGCAGGCGCAGGCGCATCCAGTTCGAGATCGTCCAGGCTGAAGCTGTCGAAGTCGTCGCCACTTGCGGCCGCTGCCGCAGCACCCATGCCGACTGCCGCAGCCATCGCGGGGTACCTGGCCCTGGTCTGCTCGATCGCTGCCGACGAGCCGCCTATTTCACGCAGCTCTGCCTCCTGGCGAGCGAAGCCGTCGCGATCACCGAGCTCGGCGTAGACTTCCATGAGCTTGAGGCGCAGGTCGCTGCGTTGCGGCTCATCGTTCAGAGCGCTCTGCAGCAGGTCGGCCGCCTGGTTGAAGCGACCATAAGCGATGTAGACATCGGCTTCGGCAAGCGGGTCGTTGCCGGCTGCCGCGAGCGAATCGAGCGAATGCCTGTCCCCGTCGTGCGCGGCCTCGTCGGTCGATGCATCCGGCGAGACGAGGTCCTGCTGCGCCACATAGAAGGTGTCCGGCGCGTCATCGGCCAGCAGATTTTCCTGCAGCTCGGCTTCCTTCATGGCGTTACGGCGTGACAGCGCCATCAACCCGACCAGCAACAGCAACAGAGCACTGCCGCCCAGTACGCCCAGCAGAACAGGATTGCTCAACAGACCGCTGAGGTAGCTATCGTTCTCGGGCGCCTGAGCCTCGGTCGTGGCGACTGGGGCGGGCGCGGCAGGCTGCGTGGCCGACGCTTGAGGAGCGGCGGGCTCGCGCTGGGGCGCGGGCGCTGCCGAGGTATCGGCAGCCGCTTCCGGCTCAGCACTCGCGTCCGCTTCGGCTGCCGACGCGTTCTCTTGCGGTGCGACGGCTGTGGCCGGTGCGGGCTCGGACGCTGCGGAATCCGCGGAGGCCGATACCTGCGCACCCGGCTCGGCACCGGTCGCCAGTTGGGCCTGCAGTTTGGCGAGCTGATCGTCCTTGAGCTGCATCAGGCGCTGCAACTTGTCCAACTGGCTCTGCAGGTCGTTGAGGCGATCCTTGAGTTCCAGGTTCTCGTTGCGGCTCGAATCGAGGCTTTCCTCGGCAACTGCGAGCTTGTCACGCAGTGCTGCCGAGTCGTCACCGGCACCCGCGTCGCTACCGCTGGTGGCCTGGCCGGTTTCCGGCGCGACCAGCCGAAGATTGTCGCCCTGCTCGCTGCGAGAGGGGGCGGCGCCAGCTGAGCCACGCTGCGTCGCGTCGAGCTGGCGAGCGCCGGCCGTCGCGGCGCTGCCAGCCTGGCGCCAACTGGCATTCTGCTGGGCAACCTGCTGAATCGCCTCGGCCTGCGAACGGCTGGCAATCTGCTCGGCGCTCGGCATGCGCAGCACCTGCCCATTCTTCATCCGATTGATGTTGCCACCGATGAAGGCGTCCGGATTCAGATCCTGGATGGCGAGCATGGTCTGGTGCACGGAGCCACCCTGACGGGTGCGCTCGGCGATTTCCCAGAGCGTGTCATTGGGCGCGACCTTGTACTGATCGCCCGGCTGCGCGGAACGGACTGGAGAGGCCTGCACTGGCGGGGTCGCAGCGCGCGGTGGCGAGGCAGGACGGGTCGCAGGCGTCGTAATTGGCAGCTGGGGCGCAACGGATGCGGCGATCTCCGGCGAATAAAGCGGAGGATCCAGCAGCAACGTGTATTCGCGCAGCAATCGGCCACTGGGCCAGAGTACTTCAATGAGGAAGTTCAGATAGGGCTCGCGAACCGGCTTGGTCGACGACACCCGGATGACACTCTTGCCGTCTGGGCGCAGAACCGGCGTGAAGGTAAGGTCCGTCAGAAAATACTGGCGATCGACCCCTGCCCGATTGAAGTCTTCGACGGATGCCAGAACCGGGACCACTTCCCCCGGAGCCAGCGTCTTGGCGTCCAACAGTTCGATTTCAGCCACCAGCGGTTGATTCAGCGCGGATTTCAGCGTGACCTCACCCAACCCCAGCGCGTAAGCCATTTCGGAAGTCAGCGCGGTAGCAGCCGCGATTGCCAGCACCAGATTGCGAACCCGAACCATTGTGTAAATCCCTTGTTTTTTAACTTTTCTCGGATCTTCGAGAGGGTCTTATAGTCACTGCCTGCGCCCGCCAGATGGCGGTCCCCCGTCAGCGATAAGCCTAAACAGCGTCGTCAGCTAGAATAGTTCTTCGAATTTCCGGTAAGTATCTTTTACAGATAGTGTTTTATCAACAACTCACCAGACTACGCGGCATTACCCCTTGCGCCTTTTCGCACGTTATCAGACACAATCCACAAATTAGCTCCCGGTGTTTAAGGCCGGTCGTCACATAAGCGACAAATCGTCTCGCCCACTGTACGACTCGAACGATTCATCGCCTGCCACAGCCGATTGCCCTTCCCCTCCGCCATGTTTCGACCAGATGGCGACCACGGGCGGATTTGTGGTCAGGCCGCAGGCGCCGCTGAAAAATGGGCATCACTGTAGCCGATACGGGCGCTCGCGCAGCGCAATAAAGGATTAACCCGACGAACCGTTGCGCTCTATATGCGCCGCGTTCACCCAACGATCTACCGCAGCTGCAAAAAAAAAGCGCCGCGGCGGTGCCGAGGCGCTTCGGGTCGATCTTCGTCGACGCTTATCGTTCGAGAAGAATACGCAGCATGCGGCGCAACGGCTCAGCCGCGCCCCAGAGCAACTGATCGCCGACGGTGAACGCGCCCAAGTAATGCGAGCCCATGTTCAACTTGCGCAGTCGTCCGACCGGAACGCTCAACGTCCCGGTGACCGCTGTCGGACTCAGTTCCTGCATGCTGGCATCACGATGGTTCGCAACGAGCTTCACCCAGGGATTGTGCTGGCTGATCATGCCTTCGATATCCGAAATAGGCACATCCTTGTTCAGCTTGATGGTCAGCGCCTGGCTGTGGCAGCGCATCGCACCGACGCGCACGCAAATCCCATCCACGGGAATCGGGCTCTTGAAACGACCGAGAATCTTGTTGGTTTCCGCCTGCGCTTTCCATTCTTCCCGGCTCTGCCCGTTCGGCAGTTCCTTGTCGATGTAGGGAATCAGGCTGCCGGCCAGCGGCACGCCAAAGTTATCCACGGGAAAGGCTTCGGAGCGCTGGCACTCGGCGACCTTGCGATCGATTTCAAGAATTGCACTGGCTGGATCGGCAAGCTCGTTCGCAACCGAGGCGTTGATGCTGCCCATCTGCTTGATCAGCTCACGCATGTTCTGCGCGCCAGCACCGGACGCAGCCTGATAGGTCATCGCGCTCATCCACTCGACCAGGCCGTTCTCGAACAGGCCGCCAAGGCCCATCAGCATCAGGCTGACCGTGCAGTTACCGCCGATGAAGTTGCGCGTACCGGCGTCCAGCTGGTGGTCGATCACCTTGCGGTTGACCGGGTCGAGCACGATGACCGCGTCGTCCTGCATGCGCAGCGTCGAAGCTGCGTCGATCCAGTAGCCCTTCCAGCCCGCTTCGCGCAGCTTGGGAAAGATCTCGCTGGTGTAGTCGCCGCCTTGGCAGGTCAAAATCACATCGAGGGTTTTAAGCGCCTCGACATCGTAGGCATCCTTCAGCGCAGCAGTGTCCTTGCCGATGGAGGGGCCCTGACCGCCGACGTTGGAAGTGGTAAAGAACACCGGCTCGATCAGGTCGAAATCCCGCTCCTCCAGCATTCGCTGCATGAGCACGGAACCCACCATGCCGCGCCAACCGATCAGACCTACACGTTTCATCGCAACTACACCTTATATATGTGGCCCGCTTGGCAGGCCGCTGATAACAAATGCGCTTTCGGGTTCGAAAGCGACGGCGAGCGGTCATTTCCGACAGCCACGCCTCGCCATTACGCGGCGTTCTCGCCTAGCCGTCGCCCGCAAGCGCCATCAACGGCTGGTTAAATGGGCCAGAGAGATTACAACTTCGCGAGCGCCGCGACTACTGCGTCACCCATCGCCCGGGTATTGGCCTTCTCACAGCCGTCAGACCAGATGTCACCGGTGCGCAGCCCCTGGTCGAGCACGTGGCTGACCGCCTGCTCGATGGCGTCCGCAGCAGCCTGTTGGTTGAAACTGTAACGCAGCATCATCGAGACCGAGAGGATGGTGGCCAGCGGATTGGCGATGCCTTTGCCCGCGATGTCCGGCGCCGAACCATGGCAGGGCTCGTACATGCCCTTGTTGTTGGAATCCAGAGAAGCGGACGGCAGCATGCCGATGGAACCGGTCAGCATGGAAGCCTCATCCGACAGGATGTCGCCAAACATGTTGTCGGTCACGATCACGTCGAACTGCTTGGGCGCACGCACCAGTTGCATGGCGGCGTTGTCGACATACATGTGGCTGAGTTCGACATCCGGATAGTCCTGGCCGACCTCTTCCACCACGGCACGCCACAACTGACTGGACGCCAGTACGTTGGCCTTGTCCACCGAGCAGAGCTTCTTGCCACGCACCCGCGCCATGTCGAAACCGACCTTGGCGATCCGGCGAATTTCGCTCTCGCTATAGGGCAGCGTATCGAAGGCCATGCGCTCGCCATTATCGAGCACCTTGCTCTCGCGCGGCTGGCCGAAATAGATACCGCCGGTCAGTTCGCGAACGATGAGAATATCCAGACCGGCGACGATCTCAGGCTTCAGGCTGGACGCGTCGGCCAGTTGCGGATACAGCAGCGCCGGGCGCAGATTGCCGAACAGCCCCAGTTGCGAGCGGATTTTCAGCAGACCGCGTTCCGGGCGAATGGCCGGATCGATGGTGTCCCACTTCGGACCACCAACCGCGCCGAGCAGAATAGCATCGGCCGCACGGGCGCGCTCCAGGGTTTCATCGGCCAGCGGCACGCCGTACTTGTCGATGGCCGCGCCACCCAGCTCGTCATAGCTGAGCTGGAGGTCGAGCTGGAACTTGTCGTTGGCCAGCGCCAGGACCTTGACCGCCTCGGCCATGATTTCCGGGCCGATACCGTCGCCGGGAAGAATCAGAATCTGTTTGCTCATCTTGTTTTCTCAAGTCATTCAACGAGGCGGTCGCCACGGCCACCGCCTGAAATCGATAGGTAGGGGTTACCTGCTCAGCGGATCGCGCCGAACAGCCAGGGCTGACTCGCCTGATGCCGGGTTTCAAAGGCCTTGATCGCGTCGGCGTCCTGCAGCGTGAGACCGATATCGTCCAAACCGTTGAGCAGGCAATGCTTGCGAAACGCATCGACCTCGAAGCCGTACTGCTTGCCATCGGGACGGGTGACCGTCTGAGCGTTCAGGTCCACGGTGAGCTGATAGCCCTCGGTGGCTTCGGCCTGCTCGAACAGTTCGTCGACCTCTTGCTCTTTCAGCACAATTGGCAACAGACCGTTCTTGAAGCTGTTGTTGTAGAAGATATCGGCAAAGCTCGGCGCGATGATCGTGCGAAAGCCATACTCTTCCAGCGCCCAGGGCGCATGCTCGCGCGATGAGCCGCAACCGAAGTTCTCACGGGCGAGCAGTACGCTGGCCCCCTGGTAGCGCGGGAAGTTGAGCACGAACTCGTGGTTCACCGGACGATTCGAGCAATCCTGGTTGGGCTGCCCGACATCCAGATAACGCCACTCATCGAACAGGTTCTGGCCAAAGCCGGTACGCTTGATCGACTTGAGGAACTGCTTCGGAATGATCTGATCGGTGTCGACATTCGCGCGGTCGAGCGGCGCGACGAGACCGGTGTGCTGGGTGAATGCTTTCATGTCGGTCTCCTCAGGCCTGGATCAATTCACGAACATCGACGAAACGACCGGTCACCGCGGCGGCGGCAGCCATCGCCGGGCTCACCAGATGGGTTCGACCGCCGGCGCCCTGACGCCCTTCGAAATTGCGGTTGGATGTCGACGCGCAATGCTCGCCGCTGCCCAGTTTGTCCGGGTTCATCGCCAGACACATGGAACAGCCCGGCTCGCGCCACTCGAAACCGGCCTCAAGGAAAATCTTGTCCAGCCCTTCCGCCTCGGCCTGTTGCTTGACCAAGCCTGAACCCGGCACGACCATCGCCTGCTTGACCGTAGCGGCCACCTTGCGGCCCTTGGCCACTTCGGCGGCAGCGCGCAGATCTTCGATTCGCGAGTTGGTGCAAGAGCCGATGAATACGCGGTCCAGCTGAATATCGGTGATCGGCTGGTTGGCACGCAGCCCCATGTATTTCAGCGCTCGGTTGATCGAATCGCGCTTGACCGGATCGGCCTCCGCCGCCGGGTCCGGCACGTTCTGATCGACGGCCAGTACCATTTCTGGCGATGTTCCCCAACTGACCTGCGGCTTGATGTCTTCGGCTTTCAGTTCGACGACCGTATCGAATACCGCGTCGTCGTCGGACACCAGGCCTTTCCAGAGTTCGACCGCCTTGTCCCAATCGGCCCCCTTGGGTGCGAAGGGACGACCTTCGACGTAAGCGATGGTCTTTTCATCTGCCGCCACCATGCCCACACGTGCACCGGCCTCGATGGACATGTTGCAGATGGTCATGCGCCCTTCCATCGACAGATCGCGAATCACACTGCCGGCAAACTCCAGCGCATGGCCATTACCGCCAGCCGTGCCGATCTTGCCGATGACCGCCAATACGATGTCTTTGGCCGTGACGCCGAAGGGCAGCTTGCCCTCCACGCGCACCTGCATGTTCTTCATTTTCTTGGCGACCAGGCACTGGGTCGCAAGCACATGCTCGACTTCCGAAGTGCCGATGCCGTGAGCCAACGCGGCGAATGCGCCGTGGGTGGAAGTATGCGAGTCGCCGCAGACCACGGTCATGCCCGGCAATGTCGCGCCCTGCTCCGGGCCGATGACATGGACGATCCCCTGACGGACATCGTTCATCTTGAATTCGAGAATGCCGAAGTCATCGCAATTCTCGTCCAGCGTCTGTACCTGGAGACGCGACACCTCGTCGGAGATGGCTTCCAGACCGCCCTGACGCTCGCCGCGGGTGGTCGGCACGTTGTGGTCCGGGGTCGCGATATTGGCATCGATGCGCCACGGCTTGCGATTGGCCAGGCGCAGCCCTTCGAAGGCCTGCGGAGAGGTCACCTCGTGGAGAATATGCCGGTCGATATAGATCAGCGACGAGCCATCGTCGCGGCGTTTGACTTCGTGCATTTCCCAGAGCTTCTCGTAGAGCGTTTTGCCGGCCATCGGACCTTCCTCATCAGTGCGTCGGGCTTATAGCCCTTTTGCTTATAGGGTTGATGCTAGGGGTCTGGTTCGAATTACTCAAATTCATATTTTTCATTCTATCCATTCCCGCCTGGAATAGCGCTAGGATGCACCTGTTTCGCACAGCCAACCGCTCCAGTGTGAGCCACCGGGAGTTTCGATGGACCTCGCCAGCCTCAACGCCTTCATCGCCATCGCCGAAATGGGCAGTTTCTCCCTGGCCGCCGAGCGGCTGCACCTGACCCAACCGGCGGTGAGCAAACGCCTGGCTGCCCTGGAATCCCAGCTGAACGTACGCCTGTTCGACCGACTCGGACGCGAGATAGGCCTGACCGAAGCCGGGCGGGCGCTTCTTCCTCGTGCCTATCAGATACTCAATGTACTGGACGACACCCGTCGCGCGCTGACCAACCTCAACGGCGATGTCAGCGGGCGCCTGTGCCTGGCGACCAGCCACCACATCGGACTCCATCGCCTGCCACCGTTGCTCAGGACCTTCACGCGCACTTATCCGGACGTGAACCTGGATATTCGCTTCCTCGACTCGGAAATCGCTTACGAAGAAGTCCTCCATGGCCGCGCCGAGCTTGCCGTGATCACCCTGGCGCCGCATACGGCTGCCCCGGTTCGCGCCAGCAAGGTATGGGACGACCCCCTCGATTTCGTCGTCGCTCCGGAGCATCCGCTGGCACGCAAAGCCGATATCTCCCTGGCGGACATCGCCGGCTATCCCGCCGTGTTTCCGGGCGCGAACACCTTCACCCACCACATCGCTCATCGGCTGTTCGAGCGCGAAGGCCTTACGCCGAACATTGCCATGAGCACCAACTATATGGAGACGATCAAGATGATGGTTTCCATCGGCATCGCCTGGAGCGTGCTGCCCCGCACCATGCTCGATGCGCAGGTGGTGCGCTTGCCGCTGGCAGGCGTTCAACTGTCGCGGCAGCTCGGCTATATCACT
Organism: Stutzerimonas stutzeri; assembly: GCF_009789555.1. Lineage (NCBI taxonomy): Bacteria > Pseudomonadati > Pseudomonadota > Gammaproteobacteria > Pseudomonadales > Pseudomonadaceae > Stutzerimonas > Stutzerimonas stutzeri. Next base: position 2,460,848 of record NZ_CP046902.1, on the reverse strand, counting down.
CATACCGAAAGAACCCTGTCGAATGCGGCCAAGGCGTTCATGTCGCTGCTCGACGCCGACTAACCGCACTTGCACATTGCCAGCAGCTACGGATAAGTTCGCGGGACAACAACAAGATCATCAGAGATTCCATGAGCATCGCCTGCCATCGCCCGATCCGCACCGTCCCGATGTCTTCGATCGAGGCCCCTCATGCTGCCTCCTGAGCCGCCCCGCGACGCCATTCCAGCCGAATCGGCAACACCCTGGCACGAGGTCACCGGACTGCTGTCGGTGCTCGACGGTGCCGGTGTAGGGGTCTGGTCCTGGGACCTGCCACGCGGCGTCGTGCACTGGTCGCTCGGTACAGGCAAGCTCTTCGGGCTGACCAGCCCGCTCGTGGAGATCGCACAGGACCACTATCTGGCGCTCGTCGCGGCCGAAGACCGGTCCCGGATCGAGGCAGCCGTTCGCGCCATACTGGCGGGCGGCGAACCGCGTTTCAGCTTCCGCCATCGGGTGCGCTGGCCCGATTCAAGCGTGCGCTGGCTGGAGATCGATGGACAGCAGCACAACAGCGGCACGGCGCAGCAGGTTCTGGTGGGCATCGTCCGCGACATCACCGACCAGCACCGCCAGGCCCAAGCCCTCGAGGACAGCCAGGAGCGGCTGCAGCTGACATTGGCCTCGGCCGAGCTGGGCAACTGGGAATGGCATATCCCCAGCGACCGACTCTACGCCTCCACCCGTGCGTCCGAATTGCATGGCATCGTCGAGGGCCCGTTCGATGGCTCCTTCCGCGAGTTCTTCCGCAGCGTCGCGGCGAATAACCGCCAGACCATGCGTGAAGCCTACAGCGACCTGCTCGCAGGACGCTGCCAGACCTACCAGGCGACCTATCAGGCCGACCATGCCAACGGCACCACCCGCCATCTCGAAAGCACCGCCAAACTGTATCGTGACGAGCATGGCGCACCGCTGCGAATGGTGGGGGTCATCAAGGATGCGACCGAGCGGGTCCTGCGCGAGCAGCATCTGGCCGCTTCGGAAGCCAAGTTTTCCGCCCTGTTCCAGGGTAGCCCCGATCCCATCTCGCTCTCGCGCATCCGCGACGGCGCCTTCATCGACGTCAATCCGAGCTTCAGCGCCGTGTTCGGCTGGGACAGCAGCGAGATCGCAGGGCGCTCGGCGCCTGAAGTGGGCATATGGCGCGACGAGGCACAACGACAGGCGCTCTACCACCAGTTGACCCGCCATCAGCGACTGGAGAATGCCGAGGCACAATTTCGCACCAAAACCGGCCAGCATGTCACCTGCGTGGTCTCGAGCCGTTTCATTAGAATCGACCGGCGACTGTGCATCGTCACCACCTTTCGCGACATCACCAAGCGCCAGCAGGCCGAGGCAGCACTGAAAGTCAGCGAGGCCAAATTCTCCACGGCATTCCACTCGAGCCCCAACGCGCTCATCATCAGCGAGCGCAGCACCGGGCGTTTCATCGAAGTCAACGAAGGGTTCCGGCGCCTATACGGCTACCGGCCCGAGGAAGTCATCGGCCGCACGTCCGCTGACCTGGGCATCTGGCCCGTGGCGCAACGCCAGGAGATTCTCGAACGGCTGGAACGCGACGGTCGTGTGGTCAGCTGGGAAATGATCGGCCACGATCGTCACGGCACACCCAAGCACATCGAGCTCTCGGTCGAGCCGATCGCCCTGAACGACACCGACTGTCTGCTGTTATCGGCCCGCGACATCAGCCAGTTGAAGGCGGCCCACGCACAGATTCATCACCTGGCCTATCACGATCCGCTGACCAACCTGCCCAACCGCGCGTTGCTCATGGATCGCCTGACCCAGCAGACCTCTCTGCACAAACGACACAACCTTCGCGGCGCTTTGCTGTTCCTGGATCTGGATCACTTCAAGCACATCAACGACTCGCTCGGGCATCCGGTGGGCGATGCCGTGCTGAAGATGATCACTGCTCGCCTGGAAGCCAGCACACGCCGGGAGGACACGGTCGCACGTCTCGGTGGCGATGAGTTCGTCGTGTTGCTGACCGGGCTGACCGGCAAGCGCTCGGAGGTGACGCGGCACGTCCGCGAGGTGGCCGAAAAGCTTCGCACCCTGCTGGCAGAACCCATGGTCTTCGAAGGCAACCGCTTGCAGGTTACCCCAAGTATCGGCATCGCCTTGATGCCGGATCATGGCGATACGCCGGCCGACCTGCTGAAACGAGCCGATATCGCGCTCTATCGCGCCAAGGACGCCGGACGCAATGCCATTCAACTGTTCCGCACGACGATGCAGGAAGCTGCGGTCGCGCGCCTGAAGCTCGAGAGTGAACTGCGCCTGGCGCTGCAACGCCAGGAATTCGAGCTGCACCTGCAACCCCAGGTGGATGCGCGCTCCGGTGCCGTGATTGGCGCCGAGGCTCTGCTGCGCTGGCATCACCCGGAGCAAGGCGCGCGCTCTCCGGTTCAGTTCATCGATGTGCTGGAGGAAAGCGGCCTGATCGTCGAGGCCGGCCGTTGGGTCATAAAAGAAGCCTGCCGCATTGGCGCTTCGTTGCTAGCCAGCGGGCTCGTGCATGCCGACCGCTTCAGCCTCTGCGTCAATATCAGCCCCCGCCAGTTCCGTCAGAACGATTTCGTCGAGTGCATCCTCGAGGCGTTGAGCGTCACCGGGCTGCCACACAGGATGATCAAGCTGGAGATCACCGAAGGCATCGTGATCCAGAACCTGGACGACACCATTGCCAAGATGCGCCGCCTTTGCCGGCACGGGGTGAGCTTTGCGATGGACGATTTCGGCACCGGCTATTCGTCGCTCACCTATCTCAAACGCCTGCCGGTGAACCTGCTCAAGATCGACCAGTCGTTCGTGCGAGACGCGTTGAACGACCCCAACGACGCCGAGATCATTCGGGCCATCGTCGCGATGGCAAGGAGCCTGGGACTGGAGGTGATTGCCGAGGGCGTGGAGCAACAGGCGCAGCTGGACCTGCTGCAACTGCAGGGTTGCTACCTGTACCAGGGCTATCTGTTCAGCCGCCCGCTGCCGCTGGCCGCGTTCAGCGAGCTCTTGAAGCTGCGACCGACGGCCTGAGCGGCGCTCGCAGCCGAAAAAAAAGCCCCGCCGAATGGGCGGGGCCGGTCATCATAGCGAGGGCCTCTGGCGAGGCTCTCCTTGCGCCGTCAGGCCTCTTCCAGCGCCAGGCGCTCACCGTTGATCGGGATGCGCTTGGGCTTGGCCTCTTCCGGCACGACGCGTTCGAGCTCGATACTCAGCAGTCCGTTGTTGAGCGCGGCGCCCCTGACCTCTATATGGTCAGCGAGGCGGAACGAGAGCTTGAAGGCACGCTGGGCAATGCCCTGATGCAGATACGTGACGTTGTCAGCCGCATTTTCGCGCTTGCCGCCACTGACCGTGAGCACGCCACGCTCGACTTGCAGATCCAGGTCGGACTCCTGGAAACCTGCGGCTGCTACGATGATGCGGTACTGATCATCGCCGTGCTTTTCCACGTTATACGGCGGAAAGCTGCTGCTCGCGTCGTTGCGCAGGGCAGACTCGAACAGATCGTTGAAACGATCGAAGCCAATGGATTGGCGGAACAATGGAGCCATCGAGAAACTGGTCATTTTGCTATCTCCTGATCTTCAGCGAGTGGTTGCAACGGGACCCGAATTCGGCATCCCGTATCGCCATAGATTGGCGCTGTCCGATCCATTTCAAGACCGTTCGTCGGGAGTTTTTTATGCATAAAGTCATGCTGATCACCGGCGCCAGCCGTGGCATAGGCGCGGCCACCGCCAGGCTTGCGGCCGCGCAGGGCTATGCCCTGTGCCTGAACTATCACCATCGCCAGGATGCTGCCGAGCTATTGCTCCAGGAGATCAAAAGCGCTGGCAACCACGCCATTGCGGTGTCGGCCGACGTCAGTGACGAGGCACAGGTCGCCCGGCTTTTCGCCGCGATCGACGATGAGTTCGGCCAGCTCGACGTGCTGGTCAACAATGCCGGCATGCTGGAGCGCCAGATGCGTCTGGACGAAATGGATGCGGCACGGTTGGCGCGGGTGTTCGCGGTCAATGTGACCGGCAGCTTTCTGTGTGCCCGCGAGGCTGTCAGGCGTATGTCCACCCGCCATGGCGGCTACGGCGGTGCCATCATCAATGTCTCCTCGATCGCGGCAAAACTCGGCGCGCCCAACGAATACATCGACTACGCAGCCGCCAAGGGCGCGATCGACAGCATGACCCTTGGCCTGGCCAAGGAAGTGGCCGCCGAGGGCATCCGGGTGAATGCGGTACGACCGGGCGTGATCCGCACGGAGATTCACGCCAGTGGCGGCGAGCCGGGACGCGTCGAGCGGGTCAAGGCCGGCGTGCCCATGGGCCGTGGCGGTGAGCCTGAGGAAGTGGCCGAGGCGATTCTCTGGTTGGCCAGCGAAAAGGCCAGTTACGCCAGCGGCGCGCTACTGGACATCGCCGGCGGCCGCTGATCGCACTGCCGCTTCGCCAGCGCCTAGCCGGCGGCTCGCAAGCCCGGCGCTGCGCTGTCGAGCCCCAGCAGAGCATCGAGGCGCTCGCAATCGTTTTCGCGCCGCAACTGGGCGAACAGGGAGATGGCTTGCGGGTAGCTGCGCGTGAGCATCGACAGCCACTGCTTGAGACGGCCCGGTGCGTAGCGAGGGGACATCTTGCGCCGCGCCTGCACCCAAAACTCAGCGAGCAGCGGCTGAAGCTCGTCCCAGCCCATGGGGTCGACCGTTTCGCCCCGTTTCGCCGCGCTGATCTGACGGGCCAGATCCGGACGGCAGACCAGCCCGCGGCCCAGCATGATGTCATCGACGCCACTGATTCCGCGGCATCGGCGCCAATCCTCCAACGACCAGATGTCACCGTTGGCGAACACCGGAACCGCAACCACATCCTGCACCTTGGCCACCCATTCCCAATGCGCTGGCGGCTTGTAGCCATCCACCTTGGTCCGAGCATGCACCACCAGTTGCCCGGCACCGCCCTGGGCCAATGCACGGGCGCAATCGAGAGCGCCATCGGGACTGTCGAAGCCCAGGCGCATCTTGGCGGTGACCGGAATGTGCGCCGGCACCGCCCTGCGCACTTCCTGCAGGATCGAGTGCAGCAGTTCAGGCTCCTTGAGCAGCACCGCGCCGCCGCGAGATTTGTTCACGGTCTTGGCCGGGCAGCCGAAATTCAGGTCGATAGCGGGGGCGCCGAGCGTACAGGCGAGCGCAGCGTTGTCGGCCAGGCACAGCGGGTCGGAGCCGAGCAATTGAACCCGCAACGGCGTGCCGGCGCGGGTCTTCGCGCCGTTGTCGAGTTCAGGCGCCAGTTTGCGGAAGCTGGATGGCGGTAGCAGACGATCCGATACCCGAATGAACTCGGTCACGCACCAGTCCACACCGCCAATGCCGGTGAGCACGTCGCGCAGTATTTCGTCGACCAGGCCTTCCATCGGTGCCAGAGCAATTTGCATCAAAAACGGACCAATCGAAAAAGGACCGCATTGTACGGAGCCAGGCGACGCTTAGGAACGTCCCCGCTCATGCCACCGGGCGGCTATTGATCCGTGTCGTCACGGTCCTCGATGGTGTCGGTTCCGGTCGTTGCGCCCATTCCGCCGGTGGTCCCCGTCGCCCCGGTGCCCATCGTGCCCAATGCGGACGAGTCGTCATCATCCAAGACGCGGTCATCGAGGCCACTGCGCCCTGCGTCGCGGCGCTGCGGCGTCGTCTGTTCCATCGCCTCGGTGCCCGTAGTGGACGGATTCGACAAGTCGCCTTCTGCATCCGCCAGCGCGGCGCCTGCTGCGAACACCAGGCTGGCGCTCGTCCATACGATCATCTTCAACATGGTTGTCTCCCGCGGGTTCGGTTCGCTCAATCGTCGTCACGGTCGCCCAGCGTGCGGCGCGGGCGATGCTCCATATCGGTATCGTTGTCGCCGTGGCCCGACTCGTCATACACCGAGCGCGTACGGGGCGCCTCGGGCTGGCTGCGATCCACTTCGGGGCGCTCAGGCAGTCGTTCGATTCCCTGGCCGAGCCCCATGGACCCGTTGCCCAGGGTGCGATCAGCCGCACCGGTGTTCTGCGTCAGCTCGAGCGCCGGCGAATCGGCCAGAACCGCAGCGCTGCCCGCCATTGCAACAAGCCCTAGCGCGATCAGATAGAACGTCCGCATAGGCTCTCCTTTTACAAGGTCACGACAGTCTTTAGGCAACCCGGAGGATCGGCCGTGCGCTGTCGATTGGCATCTCCGACCAATGGCAAGCGGAACCGTTGCATCGAATCAAGGGTCCCACTTGGCAGAGACGTCAGGTTAGAAAGGAATCCAACATGATCGCACCCGCACTGGTAATCCTCTTGATGATCATTGGCTGGAGCGCCGCCGCGTTCGCCATGCTCTGGGGAATGTTGCGAATCGCCCGCTATCATCACAAGCCGAGCCAGCAGGCCCCGCACGACCGACAGGTTCGGGCGATAGGGGCGAAGAACGGGATAAACCTTTCGCTGAGCGCCTGACCTGATTGCCCGCTGTGCAATTAAGCCGTGACAGGGCCAACGAAAGCTGTAGAATGCCGGCCCACAGACGCGGGATGGAGCAGTCTGGTAGCTCGTCGGGCTCATAACCCGAAGGTCGTCGGTTCAAATCCGGCTCCCGCAACCACATACGGAAAAGGCCACTCTTGCGAGTGGCCTTTTTTCGTTGCCCCCCACGTGCCATTGATGCGAGCGGGACGGCTAAGCGACTGAATGAAAACGGTTTATTTTCGGCTTGAGGTTGACAGAGACACCTCAGTCTGTAGAATGCCGCCTCACAGACGCGGGATGGAGCAGTCTGGTAGCTCGTCGGGCTCATAACCCGAAGGTCGTCGGTTCAAATCCGGCTCCCGCAACCACATACGAAAAGGCCACTCTTGCGAGTGGCCTTTTTCGTTCTGTCTGAAAAAAAACATCTGCCGCCCCTCCCCCCATGCCCAGCTATTACCCTCTTTAATCCGCACATCCAGGCACCTTGTCGGTTTTACTTGCCGAGTTTCATACTAGGCCGATCGACCTAGTTCAAAAGATTGAGCGTTATTTAACAAACGCTGGTGGTCGATCTACCGATTTAGGTTAGTACTAGATCAATCAACGGATTGCGACAAGCGGTCCTGCTCCGGGCGGAAAATAAAAGCTACTGCGCCTTGACTGCCGCTTGGTTCTGAATGATAACTACGTTCACACAACACATGAGACAGGACGTTTAGCCGCAAACCGTCAATAAATCTGGTTTGCCGCCGTACATGCGCAGGGATGGGCATTCTTCATTACAGCTCGGTCGCTGTCCTGCGCTGACACACTCTTTTCTCACGCTCTCTCGAAACTCAGCCGAGTGCGGTAGCTTTGCCCTGAGGGTCGCCCGGCGTGACCGGTGCGAGGCAGGATCGCCCTGCGACAGTACCGAGCCAACGGCACCACAGGCAGCCAATGGCGGTAGCTTTGCCTGAAGGAACCGGTGCGAGTCACATGCCGCCGCCATATAAAATATCGAATCAGCCTCACTGTTAAAACAATCATGGCTTCGCGTCTTTCATGGCAGTACCGCGTTCCAGCAATTGAATGCTGTCTACATTCGGAGCTCACCGTGAATACCCTGTTCCGTAGCATCGATATCGAAGCGCATCAATTAATTGTCAGGGAAATGAACATAAAGGGAAGTTCATGTGTTTCCAACTTCCTGACGCCCGAACAATTAAATCTACTGCAGGATTACGTCCGGACCGACGCTGAGAAACATAACAGTCGATACTTTGCTCACCATGACGGAATTGCGTTGGAAAGTTCGCTATTGGGCGTGCTAAGCGCTACGCCGGAGTTTCGAAAACTACTCGAAAGCATCTATCAGCAAGCCACTGGCGAACCCGCTCACAGCGACCAGATCCTCAAGGTGCTGCGTTGCGTGCAGGGCAAGACCGGAAGGCGTGAATCAAATTGCTTTCACTACGACGCCAGTCTCGTGACCGTGCTATTGCCCATCGAGATTCCCCAGGACGGGGTCGCTCGAGGCGACTTGATCATGTTTCCCAACCTCCGCCAAATACGTTCGAGCGTGCTGCTCAACATATTGGAAAAGGCCCTGCTGCAGAATGTGTTGAGCCGAATGCTGATCACTGTCGCCATTCGCCAGCATGTGCTGCGGCCGGAAAAGCTCCAGCTGGTTCCGGGCAATCTCTATCTGTTCTGGGGCTACCGCACGCTCCATGCAAACGAGCCCTGCGACCCCGTCAGTCGCCGAGCGACTGCCATCTTTCATTATGGCGACCCGCACGCGGGCAGCCTTGCAACCCGCCTTATCCTCAAGCTGAACCAGCGCCGCGCCCGGCGCGCAACCGAGCTTGGCACGCAGCCGATCGCCTGACCGGGCCGATGCGGGCCTCCGTTTCGCCTCCTGATATCGAAAGTGACTACCGATAAGGACATCGCGATGATCAACGTCACCCAGTCGTATCTCGGTAACAAAGCCAAGTTCATGCGCTATGTGGACAGCATCTATTCGTCCGGCTGGCTGACCAATCATGGTCCGCTGGTCACCGAGCTCGAAGCCCGTCTGCGAGACTACCTGGGCGTTCGAAACATCATTCTCACCAACAACGGGACCCTGGCGTTACAGATTGCCTACCGTGCGCTGAACCTGACGGGCAGCGCCATCACCACCCCGTTCAGCTTCGTGGCGACGACCAGCTCGCTGCAGTGGGAAGGTATCCGGCCGATTTTCGCCGACATCGACAAAGCCAGCTGGAACATGGACCCGCAGGCCATAGAGGCAAGAATCGACAGCGATACCAGCGCAATCGTCGCCACCCATGTGTTCGGCAATGCCTGTGACGTGGAAGCCATCGGCCAGATCGCCGATCGGCACCGGCTCAAGGTCGTCTACGACGGCGCCCATGCATTCAGCGTCCGCTACAAGGAGCGCTCGGTTTTCAGCTGGGGCGATATCAGCGTGCTCAGCTTCCATGCGACCAAACTCTTCCACACCATCGAAGGCGGCGCCATCGTCACGAACGACGATGCGTTGGCGGCCAGGATCCGCTTGCTGTGCAATTTCGGCATCGTCGATACAGACATCATCGACGGGATCGGCATCAACGCCAAGCTCAACGAGTTCGCCGCCGCCATGGGCCTGTGCATCCTCGATGACATCGAACTCATCCTGGAGCAGCGGGCCGAGATCTCCCGGCGTTACGAAGTGCAGCTCGGCGACTGGTTCGACTTGCAGCGACAGCAACCGCATTCCCAACGCAACCACAGCTACTTCCCGATCGCACTGGCGCACGAGCAGCAACTGCTGCGCTGCCGCGCGGCGCTGAACGACAAGGGCATCAATCCCCGGCGTTATTTCTACCCCTCGCTCGACACCCTGGGCTATCTACAGCCGCAGCCGCCGCAGATGCAGTCTCGATCCCTGAGCCGCCGGGTGCTTTGCCTGCCGATCTATCCAGGCCTGCCGCGACACATCCAGAACACCGTGATCCAGACCTTGCTGCACGAATCGTCGCAACGCAGCCCTCGGCCAGCCGAGCGCTTCTGGCCCCAGCTCAACGTCGGCGGGGCGGTGGAGCACCGCTTCAGCCTGCCCGACGCCGAACTCAAGAATACCTACTGATGACCCCTTCGGCGCCCGACTTCATGTCCGATCGAAAGCTATCGATGATCCGCAACACCAGCCTGAGTTACGCCGGACAGGCCTACGCCCTGCTGGTCGGCATCCTCATCCTGCCCTTCTACCTCGGGCATCTGGGTGCCGAAGCCTACGGCCTGATTGGTTTCTTCGCGGTGCTGCAAGCCTGGCTTCAACTGCTGGATGCGGGCCTTTCGCCGTCGCTGGTTCGTCAGATCGCGCATTTGCGCGGGCGTCGAGACGACGCAGCGCAACGCTACGAAGCGGGACACCTGCTGCGCTCATTCGAGATCATCTTCCTGCCGTTGGCATCGCTGACGGCGCTGGCGATTCATTGCTCGAGCGACTGGATCGCCCAGCACTGGTTGCAGGCCCAGGATCTCGGCACGGCCACCCTCGTGCATTGCATCAGCCTGATGGGGCTGATGATTGGCCTGAAGCTGTACGCCACGCTTTATAAAAGCGGCTTGCAGGGGCTCGAGCTGCATGCATGGCTGAACGGCGCGAACATTCTGATCGCCACCCTGCGCTATTTCGGTGGCCTGCTGCTCGTGGCAACCGTGAGCCAGGACCCGCTGGACTTCTTTGTTTTCCAGACCGCCGTCGCGCTGTTCGAAATGCTGGTGTTCGCCGTCAAGGCCTATTCGCTGATGCCCAAGCCAACGCTGCTCAGCGGCTTCGACTGGGCGGTGGTCAAGCCGGTGTTGCCATTTGCCGCCGGCATGTCGTTGACCTCGGTGCTATGGATCGTCCTGACTCAGTTGGACAAGGTGCTGCTGTCCAATGTGCTGCTGCTCAAGGAGTACGGTTATTTCTCGCTGGTCGCCCTGATATCGACCGGCATCATGACGCTCACCAACCCGCTGGTGCAGACGTTACTGCCGCGCATGACCATGCTCATCGCCCAGGGCCGGATTGCCGACATGCAGGCGCTTTACCTGAATGCCAGCCGATTCGTCTGCAGCCTGCTGTTTCCCCTGTCCGGCGTCATCGCGTTTCACTCCGCCGAGCTGATTTTTGCCTGGACCGGCGACGCGCAAGCCGCGCAATGGAGCCGCCTGGTGCTGCCCTGGTACGTGCTCGGCAGCGCAATCATGGCGGTTACCGCGTTCCAGTTCTATCTGCAATATGCCTACGGGCAGTTGCGCCTGCACGTCTGGTTCAGCCTGATCAGCGCCGCGCTGAGCATCCCGCTGGTGATCCATGCGGCACTCGAACACGGCGTCTACGGCGCAGCGCTGGCCTGGTTCGGGCTGCGCATGCTGACCTTCGTGATCTGGCCGCCAATGGTGCACAAGCGCTTCGCCGCCGGCCTGCATCGGCAATGGCTGCAGGACTTGCTGCGCATCACGGCCATGACCGGCCTCGGCCTGCTGATCGGCGAGCCGGTGTTTTCCGCCATCGCCAGCGACAGCCGCTTCGACATCTTCCTCGCACTGGCCGTCAGCGGCTTGATCTGCCTGACGCTGGTCGCGTTCACCTCCAAACCCGTCGTATTGCGACTTTACGTGCTGATGACCAAGTCGAGTGCCTGAATGAATACCCAACCAAAAAACGAACAGGACCTGACCGCCGCCTGGAGCAACCGGCGAGAACCGCTGGTGACCATCATTTGCCTGGCCTATAACCACGCGCCTTTTATACGGGACACGCTCGATGGCTTCCTTCGCCAGGAAACCATCTTCCCGTTCGAGGTGATTGTGCACGACGACGCATCGACCGATTCCACCGCAGCGATCATCGCTGAGTACGCCGCGCGTTACCCGGATCTGATCAAGCCCATCTATCAGCGCGAGAACCAGTACCGCCTGGGCGTGCCGTTCAGCACCCGCCTGTTCGCTCAGGCGCAAGGCAGGTACATCGCCTACTGCGAAGGGGACGACTACTGGACCGACCCGCGCAAGCTGCAGATCCAGGTCGACTTCCTCGAAGGCCACCGCGATTACGTGATGACCTACCACGATGCGTTCATGTTCAACAGCCAAGGGGTGGTTCGCAGCCCGCACCTGCAAGGCCGGTATCGCCGGGACGCCAGTGCCCGCCAACTGCAGCAGGCGCGCCCGATCTCTACGCTGACGGTGTGCTTTCGCAATCTGGTCAAGGAACTGCCGCCGGAACTGCATGGCGTCGAGGTGCTGGACATCTGCTGGTGGTCGCTGCTCGGTGCCCACGGCAAGGGCAAGTTCATCGCATCGATAAAACCCGCCGCCTACCGGGTGCACGAGGGTGGGATCTTTTCGATGCGCAGCAGCAAACAACGCATCCAGATGTCCATGCACGCCTATTACAGCCTCGCTCGCTATTACCAACGCGTAGGCGATCAGTCGCTTTACGAATACTTCATGGTCCAGGTGTTCGCCCAGGCGCTGGCCTCCATTTCCCCGCTCAGCAAGCTCCAGGCACTGGGCCAGGTGTTCCAGAACATCAGCGTCAATCTGTTACGCAGACTCACCCCCGGCGCATGACCGCGCATGACCGCTACCTGCCGCACCGATAGCGCAACACTCAAGGAAGGATCCGCAATGACTGCCATGGCCCACTCCTCGCTGGAATACGACCGGGACAATCGCATCGACCTGGCGCGAATTCTGCGCGTGGCCTTCGATCACAAGGCGCTGATTTTCACCATCACCGCCCTCTTCGGGTTGCTTGGCATCGCCTATGCCATTGTCGCCACGCCGGTCTACCGGGCGACCGCGATGATCCAGATCGAACCGAAGAAGGCCGGGATAACAGGCGTTCCGGAAGCCATAGCGCGGCCCAACTCGGTGTCCCAGGCGGTGACAGAAATCGAGCTGATCAAATCGCGCTCGGTCCTGGGACGCACGGTCGACGCCCTGAAGCTCTACATCGACACTCGTCCCAAGTACGTCCCGTTGCTGGGCAGCTACATGGCGCGGCTGCACGACCCGGATAAGGATGGCGAGCTCGCCGCGCCTCTTCTGGGCATGGACAGCTACGCCTGGGGCGGCGAAAAACTGGTGGTGTTCCAGCTGGACGTACCCGAAGCCTACCTGGGCGAAAAGCTGACGCTGCGTGCGGGCAGCGCAGGCGCATTCACCCTCTATGACTCGGACGCGCGATTGCTGCTCAGCGGCAAGACCAACGAGGCCGTCCAGCAGCAAGGCTTTCGCGTGCAGATCGCCGAACTCAAGGCGCGCCCGGGGACCGAGTTCGCGGTCGTGCGCAGCCGCCCGCAAACCACGGCGCTGGACTACCAGAAGCGTCTGAAGGTCGGTGAAGCGGGCAAGGACTCGGGCATCATCTACCTCACCCTGGAAGATCCGGACGCCGACAAGGCCAATCGGGTACTCGACCAGATCAGCCGGCTATACGTACGCCAGAACATCGAACGCAGCTCCGCCGAGGCCGCCCAGCGCCTGGAATTCCTACGCTCGCAGGTGCCACTGGTACGCAAGGAGCTGGAAAAGGCCGAAGCCGCCCTCAACGACTACCAGACCAGCGCCCAGTCGGTGGATATCAGCATCGAGACCAAGAGCGTGCTGGACCAGATCGTCGCGCTGGAATCGCAAATCTCCGAGCACAACCTCAAGCGCACCGAATACAACCAGCTCTATACGCCCGAGCATCCGACCTATCGGACCCTGGTGACCAAGATCGGCCAGTTGCAGGCGCAAAAGAACGCGCTGATGGGCAAGATCGATACCCTGCCGATGACCCAGCAGGAACTGTTGCGCCTGAACCGCGACATGCAGGTCACCACCCGGACCTACACGCTGCTGCTGGACAAGGCCCAGGAGCAGGACATCCTGCGCGCCGGCACCATCGGCAACGTCCGGATCATCGACAGTGCCTACGCCGTGGTGGAGAAACCGGCCAAGCCCATCAAGCCGCTGGTGGTGCTGATCGCCGTCTTCGTCGGATTGCTGGTATCGGCCGTCGTCATCCTGGTGCGGCAAGTGTTCTATCGCGGCATCGAGAACCCCGAGACGATCGAACACCTGGGCGTGCCGGTGTATGCCGCACTGCCTTTTTCAGGAAAACAGGAACACCTCTATCGGCTGCGAAAGATTCGTGACGGCAGGAGCAAGCTGCTGGGCGCAGCGGACCCGGCCGATCTTGCCATCGAGTCGCTGCGCAGCCTGCGCACCAGCCTCAAGTTCGCCATGCTCGAGGCGCGTAATCAACTGTTGGTGATTACCAGCCCGACCCCCTCGGCAGGCAAATCCTTCGTCTCCAGCAACCTGGCGTCGGTGATCGCCCAGGCGGGCCAGCGGGTGCTGCTGATCGATGCCGACATGCGTCGCGGCTACCTGGCGGGAATGTTCGGCATGGCGCCACGCCAGGGTCTGTCCGACGCCCTGGCCAGCGGCCTGCGCCTCGCAGCGGTCGTCAACAAGACCGACCAGGCCAACCTGCATTTCATCGCCAGCGGCCACTGTGCGCCCAACCCGTCCGAACTGCTGATGCATGAGCACTTCGCCCGGCTGCTCAAGGAGGCGGAGCGCGAGTACGACATCGTCATTATCGACACACCGCCGGTGTTGGCCGTGACCGATGCGGTGCTGGTGGCGCAACTGGCCGGCACCTGCCTGCTGGTCGCTCGCTATGGGCTGAGCACCGCCAGCCAGATCGAGGCGTCCAAGCGTCGCCTGGCGCAAAACGGCGTACTGCTCAAAGGCGCAATTCTCAATGGGGTCAGGCGCAAGGCGTCCAGTACTGCCTATGAAACCGGCGCCTACGGTTATTACAGCTATTCTCAGAAACCCTGACACATGCGAGGGACACGCCGTGTTCGGTACCGCCGCCATGATGCAACCTTATCTATTTCCCTACCTGGGTTACTTTCAGCTGATCGCCCGCAGCGACGTTTTCGTGCTGGGCGACGATCTCCAGTACACCAAGGGTTCGTGGATCAACCGCAACCGCGTGCTGGTGAACGGACAGCCCAAGCTGGTCACCTTTCCCCTGCGCAAGGGCGGGCAGCTGGAGCCGATCAATCAGCGCTGGCTGTGCGACGACTTTCCGCGTGAAGCCCAAAAGCTGATGAAAACCCTGGCGCTGGCCTATTCGCGCGCGCCCTACCAGGCCGAAGTGATTGCGCTGATCCGCCAGATCCTGACCCACCCGGAACGCAACCTGGCGCGCTTCACCGAGCATTCGATCCGCTGCATCTGTGCCTACCTGCAGATCACTACACCGATTCGTAACGGCTCGGAACTGGGCCTGCCTGCGCGCATGGACAAGCAGGAACGGGTGATCAGCATTGCCAAGAAGCTGGGCGCCGAACTCTATATCAACCCCATCGGCGGCATGGCGCTGTACTGCCCGTCGCAGTTCCGCAGCCATGGACTGTCCCTGCGATTTCTACGCATGGACGACATCCGCTACCGGCAATTCAACCAACCTTTCGTGCCATCGCTGTCGATCATCGACGTGTTGATGTTCAACAGCCCCAAGGACACACGGGCGCTGCTTCAGCGCTTCTCCCTGATCGAAGGCATCGACCAGCAGGCCGCCCTGCGGGCATGAAGCCCACCGACAAAACGGACATCGACACGCTCTCTATGGAAGGCAGTTTCAAATGGCAACGACCGACAGCAACCCACGCTGGTACCTGATTCAGACCAAACCCCGCCAGGAAGCCCGCGCCGAACAGCATCTACGGCGCCAGGCCTTCGAGTGCTACCGGCCTCAGCGAGCACGTAGCGCCGGCAAGGGAGCCGTGCAGGAACCCCTGTTTCCGGGTTACCTGTTCATTCGCCTCGACCGACACCTGGACAATTGGTACCCCATCCGCTCGACCCGTGGCGTGGCCCGGGTCGTGTCCTTCGGTGGCGAGCCGACGCCGGTCCGGGACGAGCTCATCGAGCACCTGCGTCAGCGTCTCGCGGCGCCAGCCCAACTGCCGCAGTTCCAACCCGGTGAACGCGTGCGACTGCACGGCGGCGGGTTCACCGAACTCGAGGCGATTTTCGTCAGCGCCGACGGGCAGGCACGCTCGGTGATCCTGCTGAATCTGCTGCAGCGTGAGCAGAAGGTTCGCGTGCCGACGCACTACCTGAGCGGCTGCGTTGCACATTCCGGGGTCGGGCTGGGCTGGCGCGCCGATTGATCGAGGGCTGCGAACATGAAAATTCTTTTCCTGCACAGCCTCTACGCCCCCCATGTGGGCGGAGGCGCGGAAATCGTCGTACGTCAGTTGGCCGAAGGCTTGCAGCGTCGGGGCTGGGACGTGGTGGTACTGGTCACCGGCCCGCAAAAAGGCCTGCATGAGGAAACGCTCGACGGTGTACGGCTTTATCGCGCCGGGTTGCATAACCTCTACTGGCACTTCACCCAGAGCCGACCCAATCTCTTGCTGCGCCTCGGCTGGCATTACCGTGATCGCTACAACCGCGGTATGCGCCGCCACGTGCGAGAAGTCATCGCCCGCGAACAGCCGGACGTGGTGGTCTGCCACAACCTGACGGGCTGGTCGGTATCGGCCTGGGACGAGATCAGCGCCGCCGGCCTCCCCATCGTTCAGGTGCTGCACGATCTTTATCTGCTGTGTCCCAAGGACACCATGTTCAGCAAAGGCCGCAGTTGCGAGCGCCAGTGCGGCCTGTGTTCGGCGCTTCGTCAGCCGCATCCGGCGGCTTCGGCCCAGGTCGCCGCCGTGATCGGTGTCAGCCGCTTCATCCTGGAACGGGTGTCCAGGCAGGGGTACTTCAGCCAGGCCAGCCGCCATGTGGTTCACAACAGCACACATTGCAGCGATCTCCCGGCGCCCGGACCGCGCCAGAACCACAGCGGTCTGCTGCGATTTGGCTACATCGGCACGCTGTCCGAAAACAAGGGCGTGGATTGGCTGATCAGCCAGTTCCAGCAACTCTCCGTCAACGCCACCCTGGAAATCGCGGGGCGCGGCAAGCTGGACTACGAAGCGCAGCTCAAGGCGATGGCCGATCCAGCCAAGGTCCGTTTTGTCGGCTATCAGGACGCCGACACCTTCCTGCGCAACATCGACGTGCTCGTGGTGCCGTCCATATGGGCCGAGCCCTTCGGGTTGGTGGCAGTCGAAGCCTGTGCCCAGCACCTGCCTGTGATCGCGACGAACATGGGCGGCCTGCCGGAGATCATCCAGGACAACCTCAACGGTTTGCTCTGCTCGCCTGCCGACCCTGACTCGCTCGGTCGGGCAATGCTCAGGCTCTATCTGGACAGCGGTCTGCGCCAACGGTTGTCCCGGCAGGCCCGTACCAGCGTCGCACCTTTTTTGAACATGGAGCGAATGCTCGATCAGTACCAATCGATCCTGCATGCCGCGCTACACGGCCGGAGAGCCCCCGATGCCCCTGAGTTCGCTGCCCCGCACGCATCCCAGGTCGAGCCAGCTGGCGATTGACAAGTCAACGCTGCTGGCACTGATCGCCGCCTCGCTGCTGATCAGCGAAACCTTTGCCGGCGCACTGCGCTATTACCTGGACATGGCCGGCATTTCCGCCCTGCTCTACCTGCCCAAGCTCGCCTGCCTGGCCGCGGTGGCGCTGGAGCTGCCACGCGCACGAAGCGAGCCCGGCGTCTGGCTCGTGCTGTTTACCTTGCTGGTTTCCAGCTTGCTGGCCCTGCTTCACGGAGCCTCGCTGGGCAACATCGGCTTCAGCGTGTTCATCTACCTGCCGCTGCTGTTCGGACTGTTCTGCGGCAGCTATCTGGAGCGCCGAACCGGCCTGCTGGGCGGGGTGATCGGCCTGTGCCTGGTCGCCTCGCTTCTGGGCATCGCGCTGGACATGTTCACCAGCGTGCCCTGGAAGGGCTACAGCTACATGATGGGTGACGTCGAACTGACCGCGAACAAATCCTGGGCGTTCGGCAGTACGGACCGTCTTGCCGGTTTCGCCCGGATGTCGACCAATCTGGCCGTGATGATCGCGCTGTACAGCCTGTTCCTGGCCGCCTTCCTGCAAATGCGGCTGCTGCGGATGATGCTTTATCCCTTGGCCTTCGGCGCCATCTTCCTGACCACCAACAAGTCCACCGCGGCCGCCTACCTGCTGACCCTGATGATGCTGTTCCTCGCTGGCTATCGCCTGCCGAGCGCGCTGGCGTTTCTCATCGCGGTGCTGACGGGAATGGCGTTGCCGATTGCCAGCCTGCTGTTGAACATCCCGCAGAGCGAAGCCTATAGCGCCAGTCTCTTCGCGTCCTTCAACGACCGCCTGATCAATAGCTGGCCGAACTTCATCGAGGTCATCGTCAACGAGGGCTGGGGCTGGTGGGGCGCCGGGTTCGGTGCGGTCGGCAGCAGCACGGCCGCCTTTCCGCTGACCTGGCTGGAGCTGCTGAGCATCGCCGACAACACGGCGCTGTATCTCTGGGGCATGTTGGGGGTCTTCGGGGTACTGCTGTATCTGCTGCTGTTTCCGTTGCTGCTGCGCCTGCACGATCGCGGCCCGCGCATTCGCGACGCACTGTTGGCCATCGTCTTCTGCACCTGCCTGATCGGCTGGGCGACCGATGTGCTGGAAGTCACCACCGCCACCCTGTTTCTGGGCATGGCCATCGCCCACGTCCTGACGCCACGAGCGCTGCCGTATCGAGCCCCTCATAACCCCATCACCACCGCACAAGCGCATGGCGGCCTTGGAGCGCATGCGTATAAACCTGGGAATGAACAGCCATGAACACCCGCCACTGTTTTCGTCGTCTGGCGCTTGTCGCGGCCATCTCTGGCCTGGCATTTCAGGCTCCGGCGCTCGAACCGGACGCTTCGTTCATCATCGGCGTCTGCTCACATGATCTTCATCTGCGCGACAGTCGCAGCCAGGGCAACGAACTGATGCGCGACGCCGGCATCGAGTCGGTACGAACCGATGCCCACTGGGCCTTCCTGGAGCGCGATCGCGATCGGCTCAAGGTGGAGCCGCACTGGAATCGCTACCTGGCGGGCACCGAAGCCAAGGGGCTCGATAGCCTGTTCATCCTCGGCTACGGAAACCAGTTCCATGGCGGCGGGGAAAAACCGCGCAGCGAGCCGGTGCGCGCTGCGTTCAACCGTTACGTCGCCTTCGTTGCGCAGCAGTTTCGGGGCCGCATCAAGCACTACGAGGTCTGGAACGAGTGGGACGTCGAGGACCCCACCGATCCGCAGTTCACCCAGGATTATGCCCGTGTGATCGCCGATGCGGCGGGCATCATTCGCCAGCACGACCCCGACGCCAAGGTGCTGGCCGGCGCGGTGACCACCAAGGGCATCGAGTCGGGTTTCGCCCTGCGTCTGATCGAGGCCGGTGTCATGCAATCGATCGATGGCCTCTCGCTGCACCCCTACGTACATTGTCGCGGTCGAGGGAAAAACACGCCGGAGGCCTGGATCGAGTGGCTCGCCGAGGTCGACCTGGAACTGTCCCGCGCCGCCGGCCAACCCGTGCCTCTTTATCTTACGGAGATGAGCTGGCCGGCCTATCAGGGTTCCTGTGGCATCGATGAAAACCTGCAGGCCGCCTATCTCGCACGCAGCTTCCTGCTCGTCAAAACGCTCCCCAACGTGCGTGGCATGTGGTGGTACGACCTGCGAAACGATGGCACCGACAAGCGTGAACGGGAGCACAACTTCGGCTTGCTCCGCCAGGATTATGGCCTCAAGCCCGCGTATCGAACGCTCAAGGCGATCAGCCCGATCATCGAGCATTACGCATTTATGGGTCACGTTGGTGAACCCGGCAAAAACACCGTTCTGATGCGCTTCGCCCGCGCTGGCGAACAGGTTCTGGTGGGCTGGAGCACGGACCAGCCCCGCTCGGTCAGCATCGAGTCGGCGGGCAAGACCCACGGCCCGCTGGAGCTGATCGACACCGCGCACCCTGAGAACGGACGGAGCCGGGACAACCCCCAATGGAGCTGCCCGACCCACGCAAGCACTTGTACCGCCACGGTCGAGCTGGACCGATTTCCGAAAGTGATCAGCCTCGGCCGGTCCGCGACGGCACGCGCCACGCCCTAGCGGCAGTCCCGCTGCGAACAGTTTCTTGAAAAGAGGAATTTCAGATGATTGTGATCAATGCGCGCTTTCTGACCCAGGAAATGCGAGGCGTACAGCGTTTCGCGGAGCAGATCAGCCTGCAGCTCAGCCACCTGCGTGACGATCTGGTGTTCGTTGCGCCGCACGACATACGCCTGCATGACAGTGCCGAGCAGTTGCAGGTACGCCGCATCGGCCGCCACCGAGGCCACCTGTGGGAACAGTTGGACCTGCCGCTGTGGCTCGTGCGCAATGGCAGCCCACCGCTGGTCTCGCTCTGCAACACGGCCCCGCTGGCCTACGGCAACCAGATCGCGACCCACCACGACATCACCTATGTCAGGCACCCGGAGAGTTACTCGAAAGCCTTCCGCACCGCCTATCGCAACCTGACACCCCTGCTACTCAAGCGAATCAAGGCATTGATCACCGTGAGCGAATTTTCCCGGAAAGAAATAGCTCGCTTCTACGGCTACCCGGCAGACCATATCTGGGTGGTGCCCAACGCCGTGGACGCCCGCTTTCAACCCTTTTGCGCAGAACGATGCCCGCGTGGCTCGGCGCCGTACCTGCTGGCCGTCTCATCGCCCAGCGCTCACAAGAACTTTGCGAGAATGGTCGCCGCCTTCCTGAAACTCGAAGGGCTTGAGGAAGTCGAGCTGCGCATCATCGGCGACTCGAACCGCGTCTTTTCCGGCAGCCTCCACGATGTCGCCGGCAGCCGCCGCATCCGCATGCTTGGCCGGCTCACCGACGAAGAGCTGGTCGAGGCCTACCAGGGCGCAACGGCCTTCGTGTTTCCGTCCGTTTACGAAGGCTTCGGGATTCCCCCGCTCGAAGCGCAGGCCTGTGGTTGCCCGGTCATCGCGGCACGCGCCGCCTCCATTCCCGAAGTGCTGGGTGACAGCGCGCTGTATTTCGATCCGTTGCAGGTCAAGGACATCGCCGACTGCATGCAGCGGGTCCTGCGGGACGAAGCGTTGCGCCAGGACCTGCGCCGGCGCGGCAAGGCGAACGTGGCACGGTACTGCTGGCACTCCTCGGCCCGACAGGTTTCACGGCTCATCGACCAGGCGTTCACCGGCGTGCGGGATGGCAAGAAGGCAGGCTTGCAACAGCTCCCGTTCGGCCCGCCGAAGCATTAGCCCAGGCGAGCACCGGGTCGCCAACCACACCGGTGCACCGCCACCACCTCGAAAACGCCATGGCCGACCGATCGACCATCGGCCCCGCTGTCTCTTCTCTATTTCACCAAAGGCTAACGTATGAAAATCGCCATTGTTCATGATTGGCTGGTGACCTATGCCGGCGCCGAACGGGTCCTTGCCGGGTTGCTCGAAACCTGGCCGGAAGCCGACCTGTTCGCCGTGATCGACTTTCTGTCCGATGAGGATCGGATCAGCCTCGGCGGCAAGCGCGCCACCACCACCTTCATCCAACAACTGCCCAAGGCGAAGACGCACTATCAGAAATACCTGCCCCTGATGCCGCTGGCCATCGAGCAGCTCGACATGTCGGCCTATGACCTGGTGATCTCCAGCAGTCACGCCGTGGCGAAGGGCGTGCTCACCGGACCGAACCAGTTGCATATCAGCTATGTGCATTCGCCGATCCGCTACGCCTGGGACCTGCAGCACCAGTACTTGCACGAGGCCAGCCTGGAGCGCGGCTTCAAGGCTAAACTGGCGCGCATGCTGCTGCACTACATGCGCATGTGGGACCAGCGCACCGCCAGCGGCGTGGACGAATTCATCGCCAACTCGCATTTCATCGGCCGGCGTATCAACAAGAGCTATCGGCGTACCTCCACGGTGATCTACCCGCCCGTCGACACCCGCCAGTTCACGCTCTACGCGCAAAAAGAGGATTTTTACCTGACCGCCTCGCGGATGGTGCCCTACAAGCGCATTCCAATGATCGTCGAGGCCTTTTCGCGGATGCCGGACAAGAAGCTGATCGTGATCGGCACCGGCCCCGAAATGGAAAAGGCAAAAGAACTCGCGACGCCGAACGTGACCCTGATGGGTTATCAGAATTTTTCGGTGCTCCTGCATTACATGCAACGCGCCCGCGCCTTCGTGTTTGCCGCCGAGGAAGATTTCGGCATCGCGCCCATCGAGGCGCAAGCCTGTGGCACACCAGTCATCGCCTATGGCAGAGGGGGTGTACTCGAAACGGTGCGGGGTATC
Source organism: Stutzerimonas stutzeri (assembly GCF_009789555.1). Taxonomy (NCBI): domain Bacteria; kingdom Pseudomonadati; phylum Pseudomonadota; class Gammaproteobacteria; order Pseudomonadales; family Pseudomonadaceae; genus Stutzerimonas; species Stutzerimonas stutzeri. The sequence continues at coordinate 2,439,019 of NZ_CP046902.1, read as the reverse complement.
GACCACGTGGAGCCGACCGGCGTGTTCTATCCGGAGCAAACGCCCGAGTCGCTGATCGCTGCGATTGCAGAGTTCGAGTCCGAAGCGCATCACATTCTGCCCGACGCCTGTCGCACCAGTGCGGAGCGTTTTTCAACCGAACGATTCAGGCAGGAGATCAAAACCTTCGTCGATACTAGGGTTCGAGAGGTTTCGTTGCTTCAAGGGCAGGACGCGCTATTGCATCGACCCAGCGTAACCCCGGCAAGCGTCACGCCGGTGTACCCCGCGGCGGTTCCAATGAAGCAGGCCTGACCAGAACCTCATCTCAATTGCGAGGTTTCAAGGATGAACACAGCAACCCCCTGCATTCGCACGACACGCGCGCTGAGCATCGCCCTGGTGGTCTGCGCGACGACCGTCGCTACCCAGCTCTCCGGCCAATCCCGAGAACTGTCGTACCCTCAGGGCTATGACAGCCATGCGCGGGACACGCTCGGCTGCGCCGGCATGAAGCCCCAGCCGATGACCCTCGAACAGGGCACTCGCCAGTTCGTACCCATGTGCAACGACAGCGCCCGATCCGCCGCGATATCCCCTTCGCCCGTGCGCCTGGCGAGGCCGCTAACCGATGGCCAGTACATCCGCTCCGGCGACAGCATCCGCTACTCGTTTTAATCCTGCGATTTTTTGGAGGTGCCATGGACAGTGCAAACCAGAACAGACAATCGCTGGTTTACGCCGACGGTTATTCCTACACGGAAATATTCCAGGCGCCCGAGCTGCCAGGGATGCCCAGCGGCAATCGGCTGATCAGCGTCTTTCATGCGTTCTTTACCGCCGACCGGGACAGCGGCGATGCCGCCGCTGTCGCCGTACCACCCGATAACAGGATCACGGAGGCCGCTGGCGACCGCTGATTCGCCAGCGCTCAGGCTTACCGCTGCAGGGCCGCAGCCGCCTCGACAGATGGCGCTCATGGCGCTGGTGCGGCGGTCGTTTCCCCCGACTCGTGCAGAGACACCCCATGACCCTGAAAACAACCGTGGTGACCGTGACCTATGGCGATCGGCTGGCCTATCTGCTGCAGCTGATCGAACGCGCCCTGGCGTTCGTCGAAATCAACGAAGTGATCGTCGTGAGCAACGCGGCCCTCGCGCCGCTGGACCCGTTGCCGGAACGCTGGCCTGGCAAGGTCCGAGTGATCGAACTGCAACACAACACCGGCTCGGCCAATGGCTATGCCGTGGCGCTCGAAGCCGCGCTGGCCGGCGGCGCCGATTACATCTGGATGATGGACGACGACAACGCGCCGACGGCTGCCGCTGTGACGATCCTGCATCGCGAACTGGCGCGCCTTGGCGGCCTGCTCGGTCCGGATCGGGTCGCGGTACTGGGCTATCGGGCCACCCAGCAGGCCGACATCGCCCAAGGTGTCCCGGCGCGCTACGTGCTCCAGCCTCGCTCCAGCTATTTCGGCTTTCATATCGCCCAGTTGCCCTTCAAGCTCTGGCGCCGACTCCCTTGGGGCAAGAAGCCCGGCAAGCGGCCCGCGAGCATCAGCCTGCCGTTCGCGCCCTACGGCGGCATGCTTGCGCATCGCAGCCTGTACCAGCGCATCGGCATGCCCCTCAAAGAGCTGGTGCTCTACGTCGACGACACCGAGTACACCCGGCGCATCACCGCACGTGGCGGGCGCCTGTTCATGTTCACCGATGCGGTGATCGACGAACTCGAGCAGTCCTGGAACATCAAGGCCCGCACTCGCAACATCTACGAAACCTTCCTGCTCGGCGACTCGGACTTCCGCGCCTATTACGCCGCACGCAACCAGGCCTGGTTCGACAAGAACGTCTGGGCCGCGTCGCCTCGGCTGCATCGCCTCAATCGCGCCATCTTTCTCACCCTGCTGCGCCTGATCGCCCGGTTGCGCAATTCGCGAGATCGCCTGGCGATCCTCGAGCAAGCCATTCGCGACGGTGAGAGCGGCGACCTGGGCATGAGCAAGCTCTTTCCTTTGCGTTGATCCGCCGGGGCGGTTAGCACCGCCCCGGCTCATGGGGGCATTATTCATGGACGTCACATCGACTCAGCGTGACGCGAACAACTTCGACTTCCTGCGATTGTTTGCCGCCTCTGCGGTCGTTATCGGCCACTGCTACTGGCTGTCGGGGGCAGGCGATATCGAGCCGGTACGGCTGTTCACCGGATCGATGGATACCGCCGACATCGCCGTGAACCTGTTCTTCGTGATGAGCGGTTTTCTGATCGCCGGCTCTTGGATGAACAGCCGCAGTGCGCTGGACTTCGCCGCCAAACGTGCGCTTCGCATTTTCCCGGCGCTGGGCGTATCGATCCTGTTCACCACCCTCGTCATCGGCCCGCTGGCGACCCGCCTGCCGCTGGACGACTACCTGCTCGACAACCAGACGTTGCGCTACCTGGGCAACATGGTGCTGGTCACGCAATTTCATCTACCCGGCGTCTTCAGCGACAACCCCTTCCCCGTCACCGTCAACGGATCGGTCTGGACGTTGCCCTACGAAGTGCTGATGTACGCCTCGCTGATGGTCATGGGCCTGATCAAGGCGTTCGGCCGAGTCACCGTGCTGGCCGTGCCCGCCGCATTGATGTTGATTCATTTCCATCTCGCGCCAGGCCTGGGGCTGGACAGCGACATTCTGCGCAAGTCCACCCGGCTGGGGATGTTCTTTTTTTTCGGCTCGGCGCTGTACCTGTACCGCCCCCATCTGCCATGGAACTGGAAGATCGCACTCGGCCTGCTCAGCCTGTCGCTGCTGACCGCCAGAACGGAGCTGTGGCTGTATACCCATGTGCTGACGCTGCCGTACCTGACGATCTACCTGGCACACCTGCAGGTGCCGGCGCTCTCCGGATTCGGACGATATGGCGACTTCTCCTACGGCATCTACATCTTCAGCTTTCCGATCCAACAACTGCTGATGCACTGGTTCAGCCCGCAATTGCCGCTGGGCGCGTTCATGGCGATCAGCCTGCTGGCAAGCGTTGGCGTTGCCGTGTTGTCCTGGCATTGGATGGAATCTCCGGCATTACGGCTGAAACGCTACCTGCCCGGGGCTCGCAACGGCGTCAGCCGAGCGAATCTCAGCCCGGCGCCCTGACGGCCGGCTGCACCCAGCGCAACGCTCGCGCCGCCGAAAAATCGTGTCGGCTATGGAGCCCCGTCACCAAACCCCCTACCATGCATCGCGATTCCCCTCAGACATCCACCGTTCATGCCCTTTGCCACTCTGTTTCGCGTAGACCTGCGGCGGCTGATAGTGATGCTGGCGATCCTCAGTGGACTGGTCACGCTGGGCATCAGCTTCTACGCGAGCTACCAGGTACAGCGTGAGTCCCTCATTGACAGCACGCTGGAAGCCAATCGGGCCTATGCGGCCAAGCTGGCCGACGGTACCGAAACCTTTTTCGTTTCGGTACAGCAGCAACTGCGATACAGCGCCGACATCCTGGCCGAGCAGTTCGATGACGAAACGCTCGATCGAGAGGTCGAACGGCTGCGGTTGCAAACCAACAGTTTCAACATCGTCGTCGTCACCGATGCGCGGAGCACGGTCCGGGCCATCTCGCCCAGCCACTCGCAGCTGGTCGGTTATCAGCTGGATACACCCGGCGCCGTGGAAGCCCTGAAAGAACAGAAGCCGATCATCAGCAGCCCCTACACCTCGGCGCTCGGCACGCTGGTCATCTCGATCTCGCAACCGATCCTGGGCAAGGACGGCGCCTACCTCGGCTACATCGGTGGGGTCATCAGCCTCAAGGAGCCGAACATCCTGAAGAGCATGCTCGGCGAGCATTTCTACCAGGACGGCTCTTATCTGTACGCCATCGACCAGCATCGACGGCTGCTCTACCACCCGGACCCCAAGCGGCTCGGCACCCTGGTTGGCGACAATGCGGTCATCGACCGGGTTATCGGCGGTGAGTCGGGCAGCCAGCGGGTCATCAACAGCCGCGGGCAGGACATGCTCGCCGGTTTTGCCGCGGTGCCGACCGCCCGTTGGGGCATCGTCGCGCAACGGCCGACCGCGGCGACGCTCCACCCGCTCGACGACCTGATGCTCGAAGTTTTGCGCCAGACAGCGCCCCTCGCCCTGCTCACCTTCGTTGCGGTCTGGTGGTTGTCGGCACTGATTTCGCGCCCGTTGTGGCAGTTGGCCAAGAGCGCAGGCGGGATGGATGCGCCAACCAGCGCGGAACGCATCCAGCGAATCCGCTCCTGGTACTTCGAAGCCGCTCAACTCAAACGCGCCATGCAGATCGGCATCAATCTGCTGCACCAACGCATCGGCAAGCTCAACCTCGATGCCCAGACCGATCCCTTGACCGGCCTGCATAACCGCCGCGGCCTCACGCTCGCGCTCGACGCACTGAGCGCCGAAGGGCATTCGTTCGCTGTCGTTGCCCTGGACATCGACCATTTCAAGCGCATCAACGACACCTACGGTCACGACGTGGGCGACGAGGTCATCCTGCACCTCGCGCAACTGATGACGACCTGCTCGCGCGGCGCGGACACATTGTGTCGAAGTGGCGGCGAAGAGTTCCTGATGCTGTTGCCCGACACCAACCTTGAATCGGCGTTTCGGGTCGCTGAGCGCTTGCGCCACTGCGTCGAGCAGGAACAGATGCCCCAGGTGGGGCACATCACCATTTCCCTCGGCATCGCGGTCTGGCCCATACACGCCGACAGCATCGAGCGGGTGTTCAAACTGGCCGACGGCGCGCTGTACCTGGCCAAGCAGAACGGACGAAATCGCTCCGAGGTCGCCGAACTGGACCAGGATGCGACGGACCTTTCCAGCCTCGACCGATGAGCCGATCCGGTTCGAGCACGGTCACATCGTGGCCCGACGTGGATAGCCCAGCATCGCTGGGCTTTTTTTTGCCGCGCGAAACAGAGCGTCGCCGGCCCGCAACCGCCTTCACAGCCTGCTGTATTGACCGGCGTTGCGGGCTCGCCCCGCATGGGGTCCCGCATGCCGATATGCACGGGGTGCCCAACGTGGGCGAAAAACATTGACCAAGCAGCAAACTTGAGGCGAAATGCCACCATCGAACAGTGACCACACTCCCGCGCCGAATGAGAGGCGAACCGCCTCGCCCTCAGCGGATGCGAGTGTCGTCTACAGCGGGCCGGAATTTACCTACGACCGCCTGCGCGCTGGGCTGCCGTCGGCGGCCCAGGCGGGAAACGATCAGTTTTCTCGCCAGGCTGGAACGCCCGCAGGCAATTCGAATCAAACCCGACTACCGCAGCACCTTTAAAAGGACCCGCGCCGATGGCCGCATTGCAACAGCGAACCCTGAACCTCATTGCCACCAAACAGCAGGAACTGCTCCAGCGCTGGACCGCCGATCTCGAGGCCAGCGGTGCGTACCGCAACATCAAGGCCGACGAGTTTCACCAGCAGACGAGCGATTTCATCCGCCTGCTGATGGCTGGCGCAAGCCAAACCGATTCCAACGATCTCAGGGCTTCGAGCTGGGAAGAGATGCGGCTGTTCCTGGAAAAGCTGTCCCACAGCCACGTGCTGCTGGGCTTCGATTCACAGCAGACCGCCGGCTTCATCTTTTCCCTCAAGCGCCCGATGATGCCATTGCTGCAGGGCGAATACGCCGATGAGCCGGCAGTGCTCGCCGAGCAGCTCTGGGCCCTTTCCGAGCTGATCGACCAGCTTGGCCTGCACACCGTGCGCACCTTCCAGAAGTCGCGCGAGGCGGTCATCAAGCGTCAGCAGGAAGAGCTGCTGGAACTCTCCACCCCGGTCGTCAAGCTCTGGGACGGCGTGCTGGCCTTGCCGATGATCGGAACCCTCGACTCGCAACGCACCCAGGTCGTGATGGAATCGTTGCTGCAACGCATCGTCGATACCGGCTCGGAAATTGCCATCATCGACATCACCGGTGTGCCAACCGTCGACACCCTCGTCGCCCAGCACCTGCTCAAGACCGTAACGGCCATTCGCCTGATGGGTGCCGATTGCATCATCAGCGGCGTGCGGCCGCAGATCGCCCAGACCATCGTGCACCTGGGCCTCGACCTGCAAGGGATTGTCACCAAGGCTTCGCTCGCCGACGCGCTGGCGCTTGCCCTGCGCCGCTCCGGGCTCACTGTCAGCAAGGCGGTCTAATGGAGCGTATTCCGATTTTGCGGATGGGTGACTTCCTGCTCGTCACCATCCAGGTCGATATGCATGACCAACTGGCACTGACCCTCCAGGACGACCTGGCCGAACGGATCAGCGCAACCTCGGCCCGCGCCGTACTGATCGATATTTCCGCACTGGACATGGTCGATTCGTTCATTGGCCGAATGATCAGTTCGATCTCCGGGCTTTCCCGGATCATGGACGCCGAAACCGTGGTCGTCGGCATGCAGCCAGCGGTCGCGATCACGCTCGTCGAACTGGGCCTGACGCTCCAGGGCGTCAGCACCGCGCTCAATGTCGAGAAAGGCATGCAACTGCTTCACAAGCGGATGGCCGATCAATGACCGAGCCCACCAGCGGGAGCCTGCCGGTACGCATCGAGCAGGATGTCGTGCTGGCCCGGCAGGCTGTCCGCAAGCTTGCGCAGGGCTGCGGCATGCGCTTGATCGACCAGACCAAGCTGGTCACCGCCGTCAGCGAGTTGGCTCGCAACACCATCGTCTACGGCGGTGGTGGCGACATGGACTGGACGCTTCTCGACGAGGGGCCGCGTTCCGGCATCCGCCTGATCTTTCGCGATGAAGGCCCCGGTATCGCCGATATCAAATTAGCCATGACCGACGGCTGGACCTCCGGCGGCGGTCTAGGCCTCGGCCTGACGGGCGCCAAACGCCTGGTGGATGAGTTCGAACTCGACAGCTCGCCGGGACAGGGCACTCGAATCAGCATCACCAAATGGTCATGAACCTGCAAGGGACCAAAACCACCGTGCTGCCGATCGAGGACCCGAGCCAGGTCGGACATGCTCGTCGCATCGCACAATCGCTGGCCAATGACCTGGGATTCGATGCGACCGATGCCGGTCGCGTGGCGCTGGCGGCCACCGAACTGGCCACCAACCTGCTCAAGCACGCCCATCATGGCGCGCTTCACCTTCGTTCGATTCCGGCACGCAGCGGCAGCGGCATCGAACTGGTTGCCGTGGACCGGGGCCCCGGCTTCAACGCGGGCGAATGCCTGGCCGATGGCTTTTCCACGGGCGGTACCCAGGGCACCGGACTCGGGGCGCTGGTGCGCCAGGCACAGGTATTCGACCTCTATTCCGACAGCCGAGGTTCGGTCTTACTCGCGCAGCTGTACCCCCGCCATGTATCGGCGGCGCCCGTTCGCTTCGGCGTCAGCCAGCATTCGCTGCATGACATCCCGGCTTGCGGAGATGTCTGGCACCTGGCTGTCGACGGGTCGAGGATCAGCGCGCTGGTGATCGACGGCATCGGGCACGGTGAAGAAGCTGAACAGGCCGGTCTTGCCGGCGCCGCCGTGTTCGCCGCCGCGCCGTTCTCGGAGCCGACGATCAGCATGCTCGAGATGCATCAGGCGATGATGGGTACGCGTGGCGGCGCGGCGGCGGTGGCCCTTTACGATGCCAGAACCAATAATTTGCGTTTCGCCGGGATTGGCAATATCGGTGCCTGCGTGCTGAATGCGGAGAAAAGCCGAGGCCTGGCCTCCCATCCCGGCATCGTCGGCTCTCAGTACCGCAAGGGCCAGGGTTTCGATTATCCGGTGGATGACGGTCAGTTGCTGATCATGTTCAGCGACGGTCTGCAATCACGCTGGAATCTGCGCGACTATCCGGGCCTGATACATCGTCATCCGTCGACGATCGCGACACTGCTGCACAGAGACTTCTGCCGCGGGCGTGATGACGTGACTGTTATGGTAATTGCGCTGGAGGCAGCCCGTGATTGATCCAACCGCACCTGAACTCATCGAACGGCTGCGCAGCGAAAACGAGTCACTTCGCGCCGAGCTCGAAGAAACCAACCAGGGGGTCCTGGCGTTGTATGCCGAGCTTGACACGCAAGCCGAGGCGCTGCGCCAGGCTTCCGATCTGAAGAGCCGGTTTCTGTCGTACATGAGTCACGAGTTCCGCACGCCGCTGGGTTCCATTCGCAGCATCACACGCTTGCTCAACGACGAAATGGATGGGCCGCTCAGCGATGAGCAGCACAAACAGGTCCTGTTCATCAGCGCCGCGGCGACCGAGCTCAGCGACATGGTTGACGACTTGCTCGACCTGGCCAAGATCGAGGCAGGCCGGATTACCATTTCGCCCGCCTGGTTCGACATGCTCGATCTGTTCGCAGCCCTGCGAGGAATGTTTCGCCCCATCGTCGAGGCCAACGCGGTTGCGCTGATCTTCGAGGAACCGCAGGATATGCCGCGGTTGTACACCGACGACAAGAAGCTGGCGCAGATCCTGCGAAACTTCATCTCCAACGCACTCAAGTTCACGCAGACCGGGGAAGTCCGGGTTTCGGTGCGTCCGGAAGGCAACCAGGCGGTGCGCTTCGCCGTGCAGGACACCGGCATCGGCATACCCAAGGACCTGCACGGCAACCTCTTCGAGGATTTCGTCCAGATCGATTCGCCCTTGCAGAAACGCCTGCGGGGCACCGGCCTGGGCCTGTCGTTGTGCAAACGCTTCGCCGAGCTGCTCGGCGGACGGGTCGGCGTCGACAGTACGCCTGGCGTCGGCTCGACGTTCTTCGTGGTCATACCCGTCGCCATCTGCGCGGAGCCGGTCGATGAACACTGATAGCAAGCTGCTGGTGGTAGACGACAACGCTGCGACGCGCTATGCGATACGCCGCGTGCTGGAGCGGCACGGCTATGCGGTTCTCGAGGCGGGCACGGGCACCGAAGGGCTGGACCTGATCGCCACGACAGACATCGACGCCATCATTCTCGATGTGAACCTGCCAGACATGAGCGGCTTCGACATTGTCCGCCAGTTGCGAACCGATGATCGTACCCGCTTGCTACCGGTCATCCATGTCTCGGCGGCATCCATCCAGACGGGCGACATCATCACCGGTCTGGAGGCCGGGGCCGATGCCTATCTGATTCACCCTGTCGACCCGGACGTCCTGCTTGCCACCTTGCGCACCCTGTTGCGCGTCCGCGACACCGAGCACGCGCTGCGTGAAAGCGAAGCACGCTTCAGGGAAATCTTCTCCCAGGTCGCAGCGCCAATCGCGGTCATCGACCCCCAGCTGCGGATTCACGAGAGCAACCGTGCCCTGTCGCGGCTGCTCGGCGACCTCGCAGAGCCAACCGAACTGGTCACCCGCATCGCCGAGGGCCAGCAAACCAAACTGGAGACGCTGCGCGAGCGTCTGGCAAGCGGCGGACGCTGGCAGGACACCCTGATCATGCACGCCGCGGCCGGCGAGCGGCGCGAGACCAAGTGGCAGGTCTCGCCGTACCGGGATTCGGAGCGCGGGCTGGTGTTCATCGAGGACATCACCGAGCAGCAACAACGTGAACGATCCCAACGCCAGCAGCTCGAGACCGCGAACACGGAGCTGGCCCGCGAGGTGGCCGAACGCGTTCGCACCGAAGCGCAACTGATGCAGGCGCAGAAGATGGACGCGCTGGGCAAGCTGACCGGCGGCATCGCGCATGACTTCAACAACCTGCTGACCGGCATCATCACCGGCCTCGAGCTGCTCAAGAAGCGCATGCATGAAGGCCGTAGCGATGCGGTCCTGCGCTTTGCAGACACGGCACTGAATTCTGCTCGCAGCGCCGCCTCGATGACCAATCGCCTGCTGGCGTTCGCTCGACAACAGCCGCTCGACGCCCGGCCCGCCGACCTCAACGAGCAGATTCGATCACTCGAAGAACTGCTGCAACGCACCATCGGCGAACAGATATCCCTGCACCTGCAACTCACCGATCACGCGGCCGTCGCCCAGGTCGATGCCAACCAGCTCGAAAGCGCCATCCTCAATCTGGTCATCAATGCCCGCGACGCCCTGCCCCGCGGCGGCAACATCACCATCGGCACCGCGGCCTTGCAGTCGCAGGGCCATGCCGACCTCGCCGATGGCGATTACGTCGTGCTCACCGTCAAGGACGACGGCACGGGGATCGCCCCGCAATTTCTGAGCAAGGTCTTCGACCCGTTTTTCACCACCAAGCCGCTTGGCCAGGGAACAGGGCTGGGATTGTCCTCGATCTATGGCTTCGCCCGGCAATCCGGCGGGGAAGCCCGGCTGACCAGCACCGTTGGCCAGGGCACCGAGGTTTCGCTGGTACTGCCAGCAGCCCTGGCGACCCAGGCGGTGTCGCCCTCGGTGAACGACCTGCCGATGGGCAACGGTGAGCATATCCTGATCGTCGAAGACATGCCGGCGGTGCGCATGCTCGTCGCCGAGATGCTCGGTGAGGCGGGCTACCGTTGCAGCGAAGCCGGCGACGCGGCGACCGCGCTATCGGTACTGCAGGACGATCACAGCGTGAATCTGCTGCTGACCGATGTCGGCCTGCCGCAACTGTCGGGACGCGAGCTGGCCGACACGGCGCGCAGCTACCGGCCGACGCTGCCCATCCTGTTCATGACCGGTTATGCCGAAAATGCGGTGCGTGTGGATCGCTTTCTGGCCGAGGGCATGGATCTGGTGGTCAAGCCGTTTCAGATCGGTGAGTTGCTCGCAAAGGTGCGCAAGATGCTGGACACCGCCGCGAGCCGTAATCTCTAGTCGAACATCTACCTGCACCGCGCGGCATCGGGCTGCGCCCGGCCTGGCAGTCACAGGGCGAGCAGCATCGAGACGCCAGGGCCACCGGCCGTAGCGCGACTCGCCCGCACGAGGCATCGAAGCGTCCCGCATCGCCTGATGCCCGATCGGCACGCCCGTGGCTCCGCCGCGGGCCCCTCAGCGAGCCGCCGTGCTCATCGCCCCTCGGGCCTGTTGCAGCTGACGGTCGGCACGGCCTCATGCAACCTGATGGGGCTCGTAAACCCGCGGATCGCTGTATACTCGCGCGCTGTTTTTTTCATGCCGTATTGCCGAGGCGGCCTGCTATGTCTAAGAAAGCTCCTAGTGTAGGGTTCGTGTCGCTTGGGTGTCCCAAAGCCACGGTGGACTCCGAACGCATCCTGACGCAGCTGCGTATGGAGGGTTACCAGATCGTGCCCACCTACCAGGACGCCGATGTGGTGGTGGTCAACACCTGCGGTTTCATCGACAGCGCCAAGGCTGAATCGCTGGACGCCATCGGCGAGGCCATTGCCGAGAACGGCAAGGTGATCGTCACCGGCTGCATGGGCGTGGCCGAAGACAACATCCGCAACGTGCATCCCAGCGTGCTCGCCGTGACCGGTCCCCAGCAGTACGAGCAGGTCGTCAATGCCGTGCATGAAGTGGTGCCGCCCAACATCGACCATGATCCCTTTGTCGATCTGGTGCCGCCGCAGGGCATCAAGCTCACCCCGCGCCACTACGCCTATCTGAAGATTTCCGAAGGCTGCAACCACACCTGCAGCTTCTGCATCATCCCGTCCATGCGCGGCAAGCTGGTCAGCCGTCCGGTGGGCGATGTACTCAGCGAAGCCGAGCGTCTGGTCAAGGCGGGCGTCAAGGAAGTCCTGGTGATTTCCCAGGACACCAGCGCTTACGGCGTCGACGTGAAATACAAGACCGATTTCTGGAACGGCCAGCCGGTCAAGACCCGCATGCTGGAACTCTGCCAGGCGCTGTCAAGCATGGGCGTGTGGGTACGGCTGCATTACGTCTATCCGTACCCGAACGTCGATGATGTGATTCCGCTGATGGCCGAAGGCAAGCTGCTCCCCTATCTCGACATTCCGTTCCAGCACGCCAGCCCGAAGGTGCTCAAGGCCATGAAGCGGCCGGCGTTCGAGGACAAAACGCTGGCGCGCATCAAGAAGTGGCGCGAGATCTGCCCGCAACTGACCATTCGTTCGACCTTCATCGTCGGCTTTCCCGGCGAGACCGAGGAGGATTTCCAATACCTGCTCGACTGGCTGACCGAAGCACAGCTGGACCGCGTCGGCTGCTTCCAGTATTCCCCGGTCGAGGGCGCGCCGGCAGAGGCGCTGGACCTGGAGCCGGTACCTGATGACGTCAAGCAGGACCGTTGGGACCGCTTCATGGCCCATCAGCAGGCCATCAGCGCGGCCCGCCTGGCGCGCAAGGTCGGCCAGGAAATCGAAGTGCTGATCGATGAGGTCGATGACGACGGCGCGATTGGTCGCTCCTACGCCGACGCGCCGGAAATCGACGGCATGGTCTACATCGATAGCGAACATCCGCTGCAACCCGGCGACAAGGTCTGGGTCCGGGTGACCAACGCCGACGAGTACGACCTCTGGGCCGAGACGATCTGATCGGCGCCCACCGAAAGCCGAAAAGCCCCGCATCAGCGGGGCTTTTTCATGCTCGACCGGCATCGCGAAGCAAAGCCAGGCTCCAGCGCCCGACGCCTCCGGCGTGCGGCCTTCATTCATTGGCTGCGACCGCACTGTCCGGCTCAATTCGGGCCCGGCCCGGTGGCCATCTGCTTGCATCAAGATGAGGCATTGTCGGGACGGTCAGGTTTTTTCTGGGGCAGGACCCTCGGCAAACGCTGGCGGAAATCACCCACGCAGAACAACCGAATCGGTATGTATTTGATAGATAACGATATATCGCAAATTGACAGCGCCTCGTTCGACTTGGCGCAGGACTTGCTTTTCGTCTGTCACACCTGACCGTTCGGCCAAGAAAACACGCACACATAACGCAACAGGAGCACTCCCATGAAATCCATTATGACCACCGCCGCACTTGCGAGCGGCTTGATGCTCGCAGGCGAGGCGATGGCGGCCCCGATGCTTTGGCAGAACAACAGCCTGACCTATCTCTACGGCAAGGACTTCAAGGTCGATGCCGGAGAAATCCAGCAGACCGTCACTTTCGAGCATGCCAGCGGCTGGACCTGGGGCGACATGTTCCTGTTCGTCGACAACAAGTGGTACAACGGTCTGTCCGGCAATGACGGCCACACCTATTACGGCGAGTTCAGCCCGCGGCTGTCCTTCGGCAAGATCACCGGAACCGACCTGTCCTTTGGTCCGATCAAGGATGTGCTGCTGGCGTTTACCTATGAACGCGGCGAGAGCCAGGATGACGGCACGCCCAACCAGAACTACCTGTTCGGCCCCGCCGTTGACCTGAGCGTCCCAGGTTTCGATCGGTTTAACGTCAATTTCTACTACCGCAAGCCCGACGGCACGACCGGCAAGCCCTCCGGCCAGTGGCAGATCACGCCAACATGGGCAATGACCATTCCCGTGGGTAAGTCGGACATACTCTTTGACGGCTACATCGACTGGGTAGTCAATGACAAGAGCAAGAACGGCAACGAGCTCAAGCGCAATTTCCACTTCAACCCACAGATCAAGTACGACCTGGGCAAGGCGCTGGATTACACGCCAGGCAAGCTTTATGTGGGTATCGAATACGACTACTGGTCGAACAAGTACGGCATCGAGGACGGCGGCTTCGTCAGCGAAAACTTCGTAGGCCCGACCGACCAGAACACCTTCAGCGCCATCGTCAAAGCTCATTTCTGACGATCACGCCGCCCGGCCTCGTCGGGCGGCGTAGCATCCCTCCGGGCAGCCGTTGCGCAATACCAGCCGCCCGCCTTCTCTTCGACACGCCAACCCCACCCGATCACTCGAGTGAGCAGTTTCCCCGCTCTCGCAGCCTGCTTGCCGACGCCTACCCTGGCTCAAGGCCAGGGCGTCCTGCGCCGCATTGCGCAGGGCCCGTTGCACCGCAACCCGTCAGGCCAGCGATTCCGCCCGCCGCACCAGGCGTGCCACCGCCTCCCGCGCCTGCCGGCCCAGCTCAGCCATGTCGAAACCCGGAATGCCATCGTTTTCGACGACCAGGCGTCCGCCCACCAGTAGCGCTTGTAGATGGGCACGGCCACCGCTGGCGATCGGGCCGATGGCGAGGTCGTGCAGGCCGAAGTACCGCGGGTCGTCGAGCCGATAAACAGCCAGATCCGCGGCCTGGCCGACCTGCAACGTGCCGACGCCATCGAGCCCCAGGACCCTGGCCCCGCCAGCAGTTCCCCAGCGCAGCACGTCCTCGATACTCGCCGCATCGGCGCCGCCTTCGAAGGTGCCGCCGTCATAGCGCGGCTGCGCCCTTTCGCCCTTGCGCGCTCGCTGCAACAGCCAGGCGGCATGCGCTTCGGATTGCATATCGGCCGCCTCGTTGGACGCGGCGCCATCAACGCCCAGCGACACCGTTACGCCGGCCGCTTCCAGCGCGGGCAGATCGGCGATGCCGCTGCCGAGCCGGCCGTTGCTCTGCGGGCAGCTGGCGATGCCGGTGCCGGTTTCGCCGAGCAGACGAATCTCGTCGGGCAGCAGCTTCACCATATGTGCGAACCAGACGTCAGACCCGACCCAGCCTTGCTCGGCGCAGAACTGCACGGGCGTCATGCCGAACTTGGCGCGCGCCGCGTCGAGATAGTCGACGGTCTCGGAAAGATGGCTGTGCAGGCGAATGCCAAGGCCGCGCGCGACCTCTGCCGTCATGCGCAACTCTTCAGGTGTGGTCGAATGCAATGTCGTGGTCGGCGCCATGACTACCCGCCGCCGGGCATCGGCAGCCGGGTCGTGGTAGGTCGCGACCAAGCGCTCCACGTCGGCAAGGTAGTTCTCGATACGCTCGGGGCGCAGCGCCTGCGGCAGGTCGGCCTCGAGCTGACGAGTCTGCGTCGCGCCGCCGCGACAGAGCACGAAGCGCACCCCCAATGCCTCGGCCTCCTCGAACAGGATTGCGGCGCTGTCGAACGGCATGCCGGGGTAATACAGGTAATGGTGGTCGGCCACGGTGCCGCAGCCCGAGCGCACCAGTTCGACCAGCCCGATGCGGGCGGCCAGACGGAAGCTGTCCTCATCGAAGGCACCGCGAAAACGATACGGCGTGGCGGCCAGCCAGGGCGTCAGCGTCTGATTCAGTCCTTGGGGCTCGCCCTTGAGCAGCGACTGAAACAGGTGATGATGGGTGTTGACCCACGCGGGATAAACCACGCAGTCACGCGCATTGATGATCTGTTCGCCCGGCTGAGGCTCGAGTTGGCCAAGCGCCGCGATGCGGCCATCGACAATACGGATATCAGGCCCGGCGTGACGCGCCGCGTCGCCGGACAGGCCGGTGAGGATGGCGCTGGCATTGCGAATCAGCCAGTTGGTGTTGGTGTGCATGGTTGAAATCCTGTGAATGGAAGAGCGAGCAGCCGCGGTACGGCAATAGAAGGCAGGGTGGGCCGGGCTGCGTTATCCCTGCTCGCTCTCATGCCAATGCCCGAGGCTGACGCGCGCCAAGGCGGCCATCAGGCTGAACAGCAGCACGCCGGTCACGGCGATGAGAAAGAGCGCGGCGAACAGACGCGGGATATTCAGCTGAAAGCCGGCCTGCAGGATTTGATACGCCAGCCCGGCTCCCGTACCACCGGTGCCGGCGACGAACTCGGCAACGACCGCGCCGATCAGCGCCAAGCCCGACGCGATGCGTAAGCCGCCGAAGAAGTATGGCAACGCACTGGGGATGCGCAGGCGCACCAGCGTCTGCCAGCGGCTCGCTCGGTTCAGCCGGAACAGATTGAGCAATCCCGGGTTGACGCTGCGCAGCCCGAGTACGGTATTGGAGATGATCGGAAAGATCGCCACCAGCGTCGCGCAAATCGTCAGCGCCAGCGTGGTGTTGCTGACCCAGATAATGATCAACGGCGCGATGGCCACCACCGGCGTTACCTGCAACAGGATCGCGTAGGGAAACAAGCTGGCCTCGATCACTCGGCTCTGCACGAACAGAAACGCGGCGATCACCCCGAGCACGACCGCCATCGCAAACGACAGAAAGGTGATTTTCAGCGTCACCAGCAGCGCGCCAAACAACATGGGCCCATCGCTGACCAGCGTTCGGCCAATCTCCAGCGGAGTAGGCACCAGATAGGTCGGCACATTCAGGGCGACGCAAAGAAACTGCCAGGTACCGAGCAGTACCAGACCGACCAGTAGCGGTGCGGCGATGCGCTGAAAACGCGGATCGGCCAACAGGGGTTGGGAGCGCTTGTCCATGGTCATCACCTCAGTGGTCTGCGTCGGCGTTGGCTTCGGCGAGCAACCGGGACAGGTGCGCGCACTGTTCGATGAAGTCGGGGCTGGTGCGGAACGCCTCGTCACGCATCTCCGGCCCCTCGATGGCCACATCGGCCAATACCCGGCCCGGCCGCGCGCCCATCACCACCACCCGAGATGACAGAAACACCGCCTCGTAAATGCTGTGGGTGACGAACACCACGGTCAGGTCACGGGCGCGCCAGAGATCACGCAGGTCGCTGTCGAGGCGATTGCGGGTGAACTCGTCTAGCGCACCGAACGGCTCGTCCATCAGCAACAGGTTCGGTTGCATCGCCAGCGCGCGGGCGATGGACGCACGCATCTGCATACCGCCCGACAGCTCGCGCGGATAGACCCCGCCGAATTCACCTAGTCCGACCAGTCCCAGCGCGGACTGAACCCGCGCGTTCGCCTCGGATTTCGGCACGCCTGCAAGGTCCAGAGGTAACCGGACGTTGTCAGCGACCCTCGCCCAGGGCATCAGCGTCGCCTCCTGAAACACCATGGCCAGACGCTGGCCGGCTTCGGCGGCATCCAGGTCGCCCTTGCCCCACCAGCGCACATGCCCGGCCGACGGTGCTTCGAGCCCGGCGAACATTTTCAGCAAGGTGCTCTTGCCGCAGCCGGACGGGCCGAGCAACGAGACGAATTCGCCGCGTCCAATGCTGAGCTTTAGCCGTTGCAACGCCTGAGTACCGTTGGGGTAGGTTTTCTCGACCTGATTGGCCAGCAACACCGGAATCGCCCCGTTGGCGGGCGCGCCGGGCTCGGGACGGGCCGTGTCGACGGTTATCGATTGCATCAACATGATCGCGTGCTCCGATTGGTTGCGTGGGCGGGGAGCGAGTCCGCCGCTGGCGTGGAGAGCTGCATGGATTGGTCCAGCTTGGCGCGGATATAGGCCCCTGCCGCCACCGGGGTGTAGCGTGGAGGTTGCTCGGAACTGCAGCAGCTCGGCAGACAGGCGACCTCGGTGTCGCACGATGGACCGGTAAACGCGACCAGTGACAGCCGTCGGGTCGAGCCCGTTAGCGTGCGTGGCGGGTTGACCACTCGGTGCAGCGTCGAACGCCAGCGGTCGTTGGTCCAGCGGGCCATCAGATCACCGACATTGATGACGAAGGCATCGGCCGGCGCACCGACGTCGCGCCATTGCCCGTCGAGGCTGCACACTTGCAGACCGCCCGGCGCCTGATCCGGCCGCAGGATGGTCAGGCCTCCATAATCGTGGTGTGCACCGTAGCGCAGTTGCCCGGCGCACGGCGCATCGGGCTGGTCCGGATAGTTGACGAAACGCAGCGTCAGCGACGGCTCGCGGTAGCTCGCCGCGAAATAATCGTCCGGCAATTGCAAAGCCACGGCCGAGAGCCGCATCAGCCGCTGGCACAACGCGTACATTGCATCGAACCAGGCATTGACGGTTTCGCCCAGTCGCGGCGGTTCGGTCGGCCAGATATTGGGCAAGCCCTGCCCGGCCCGCTCGCGCTGCAAGGAGGCGAATACCAGCGCCTCGCACAGATCTGGCGGTGTCTCGCCGGCCAGCGTCGCGGCCACGCTTTCGATCCCCACGGGCAGGTACCCGCGGCCCTTGGTCTGCTCCGGTGGCGTCCAGGCCAGTTTGTCGGCGAGCGGCCCGGCGAAGAAACATTCGGCCTCGGCATACATGCGCTTGATCAACGAAGCATCGACGCCGTGGTTGACGATACTGGCGAAGCCGCAGGTCTCCAAGGCTTCGCCGAACTGCCGCGCCACTTCGTGCTGCGATGCCGCATCGCCCGTCAGCAGCGGCCCCAGGTCCACGACCGGAATGGTGTCCAGGCTCATGTCACTGCTCCCGGTCGGCGATGGCCGGCGCCGCATTGGAGTAGTCCAGCGTGTAGGCCTGCCGGTAGTCGAGATCGGTCCGGTACACACCCGCAGCACTCATGGTCTCGAAGAAACCCCGCCAGCGGGCGTCACTCATCGCACCGGGGCCGAAGCTGACCGCATCGCCGCTGTCGATCAGCCCGCGTTCGCGCATCTGCTGCATCTTGAAGTGGAACAGGTCTTCGCCGTGCTGAGGGTTGGCCGCGAGGATCGCCTTCATCGCGGGTGCGTAATCGCCGGTCGCGCAGTCGCGCCAGCCCTGCCGGCTGGCGTCGACGAAGCGGGCAACGGCATCGCCGTGCTCATCGAGGTATGTCTGCTTGGCAAAGGCGGTGGTCGCGTAGTTGTCGTAGCCGTAGTCGGCCAGCAGGATCGACACCGGTGGTTTGTCGAGCTCCTTGCCGAGCAAGTGCGCGTCTTCCGTTATGTAGCCCTGCTGAACAGCCTTGGGGTTGGCCAGGAAGGGCACCGAGGAATAGGCGTAGGGCCGCAGCTGGCTGTCGCTGAAACCGTAGCGCTGCTTGAGAAACTGCCAGAACTCGGCCTGCGAGAACTTGGCGACCATGATCGGTCGCCCCTTGAGGTCATCCAGCGTTTCGACACCCTGGTCGGTATGGGCCACCAGGGTCTGCGGGTCTTTCTGTAGAAAGGCGGCGACCGTGCGCGCCGGGATGCCCTGCTGAATCATGTTCAGTGTGGTGAAGCTCGAACCCATCCCCATCTGCAGGTCGCCAGTGGCAACCTGCAGCGCGATGTTGCGGTCCGGCCCGCCAGGCACCAGCTCGACGGCCAGCCCGAGCTTGTCATACAGCCCGGTCGCCTGGGCCTGGTAGAAACCGCACATCTCGGCTTGGGGCAACCAGTTCAAGCCGAAGCGCAGGGGTTCGGCCGCATGTGTCGGCACAGCCTGCAGGCCCAACGCAATGGCGAGGGCCGTGAGTGCGCGGCGCACGGGGGTAGCAATCGAAGCGGTGGCGTTCATGCACGGTCTCCAAGGCTTATTCGCGGTCCGACGCCTCATTGCGGCGGATCCGTAACCGCGGAGTGCCCGTCTGTGCAGGCTGTCCGCGGGGATTGCGGGCGTTGCGGGTCGAACTCAGGCAGTCATGAACACTTCGCTTTCGCCGTGCGCTTCGAGCAGCGCCACAAGCTGCTTGCGGATTACCAGGCCAGGCTTGTCCGACGGCATGTGCATTTCCACTCGGCGCCGGGTATCGACACAGGCGTCGTAGTCCGTCGCCTCGAGGATGTCGCGATCCTCAGCCGTGATGGCCGCATCCCAGTCAATCAGCTCTTGCGTTGAGCATTGTTCCTCGCTGTCGTTGCGGTAGAGCCACTGCACCAGCATCAGCCTGCCGTCGTCGATTGGGGTCGCGCAGTTGTAGATGATGTGGTGGATGCCGCTGTCCGGGTACATGCAGCCGAAGCGGCGGGAGAACGGCAGGTAGTAGCGGTTGATCAGGTGCCGGTTGGTGATCGGCTCGGTGGTCCCGGTGATGCGAAAGCTCGCCTCGGGATTGCGGATCGGCACCAGGGTTTCGGCCTCGAAGCCGTAACCGGTTTCGCGGAATTCGTAGCTCGACGGTTTGGGCTGGTCGAACAGTCCGAAGTTGGCCTTGTGCACGAAGGAAAAGTGCGAGTTGTCGAAGGAGTTCTCCATCACCCGCAGCGGGCTGGTTTTCCACTCTTCGTAGAACTGGAAGATGCGCCGATAGCCGGGCGCGCCGTCTTCGGGAAACTCCGGGATCGGCTGCAGCGGATCGTCCAGAGCGACCCAGACATAGCCATAACGGTCTTGGCAGTGAAACGTCTCGACCTTGGCGCCCGGCGGAATCATGCCTTCGGGATTCTGCGGAATCTTCACGCAGGTACCGCTGCAGTCGTATTCCCAACCGTGGTAGCCGCAGGCCAGGTTGCCCTCGTCGCTGATGAAGCCTTTCGACAGCTTGGCCGTGCGATGGCAGCAGCGGTCGCGCATGGCGACCGGCGTGCCGTCCGGCTTCTGCCACAACACCAGTGGTTCGCCGAGCAAGGTAAAGGGTTGCGGGCCTTCGGTGAGCCTCGCGGTGGGCATGAGCGCGTACCAGAAACGGCGCAGTACGGGTTGTTTGGTGACCAGCATGTGGTGTCCTCATCAGTCTGACGTCGCCCGGTTGCCAGGCACCGGGCTCGTAAATTCTGCAAGCGGGTTACGGCAGCACCTTTTGGGCGCCCTCGACGAAACGCAGGTCGTAGCCCTGCTTGAAGTCCACCGCCTCGTCGAGCAGGCCGGCGCCGACCATGTAATCGCGGGTGTTCTGCCAGCGCGCATCGGTCATCACGCCGATGCCGCCGGTGGCCGCCTCACCGCCGGTGACCAGTTGGAATTCGTTCATCCGCTCGATGCCCCAGGCGATCTGGGCATCGGTCATGTTGGGGTTGTCCTGTTTGATCAGCGCGTTACCCGGTGCGGGGTTGGCGAGGTAGCTCTTCCAGCCTTCCATGGTGGCGTCGTAGAAACGCTGAAGCGCCTCCGGCCGCGACTCGATCAGGTCGCGACGGGTCACCAGTGTCGAGCCGTAAGGTGGATAGCCGTGATCGGCGAACAGGTAGAAGCGGGCATCCACGCCCTGTTGCCGGGCCTGGAACAGCTCGGAGCTGGCATACGCCTGCTGCGCGGTGTTCTGGTCAGCGAAGAACGGCTGCAGGTTGAAGGTATAAGGCCGCGTCTGGCTGTCGGTCAGCCCGTATTTGGCCTTGAGCCAGGGCCACCATGAGGTTTGCCCGGACGTCGCCACCAGAATGGTCTTGTCTTTCAGACCATCGAGGCCCTCGACGTCGCCATGGGTCAGCAAGCCCTGCGGATCACCCTGAAAACAAGCGCCGATGGCCACTACCGGCAGCCCCTGCTCGAGATTCTTCAAAATCTGGAAGTCATAACCGACGATCACGTCAGCCTTGCGCGCCAGCAACAGCTGCATGCCGTTGACCTGCGGGCCACCCATTTTCACGGTCACATCCAGCCCGTGCTTTTCATAGATGCCCTCCGCCACCGCCTGATAGAAACCGCCGTGTTCGGCCTGGGCGTACCAGGACGTCAGCAGCGTGATTTTTTCGTTGGCGTGTGCCGGAGCGCCGAGCAGCACGGTGCCCAGCAACGTGGCGGGCAACAACGCCTGGCGGACCAACTTGCACAGCACGGGCGCAGCGCGTCCCGATTCCGTCGTTTTCATAGGGAGAACTCCATTGGCAAAGCACGGGGATGCCGCCAGTTGCACAGGCGACCGGCAGGCGAACGAAGCACAGGAAAGCGAGGCGAAGGCATCCGGCTCATCGGCACCGGATTGCTGCAGCAGGGAACGAGCGACGCGGCATGACGCATGGCGGTTGACCTCTCTCCTGTCGAGCCCTGGCGGGCGTGAACAAGCACCCCGCGAACAGGGCGTGCGGCCGTATGGGCCGCAAGAGCAATGTCCCACGCCACCGGGCGAACCGACGGCGCTAACCGCTTCTACTCGAGAGGTCACGTAGCAGAAGCTGTGCCAGATTGAGCCTGACCTGATGCATCGCGCCGGTTGGCGCCGCGCAAACACCGATAGTTGACGGATTGGCCAGCTTTAACCAAACGGCAGCTGGAGCTGGCAAGCGCGTCGAATCTGATGCAATCATGGCCGGACCAACGCGACAAAAGCGGGCAAGACGCGTTCCTTGGCGCAGTGTTTTGGTGCACATCGGGCGCCTCCGCGGCAGCAATCGCCACGAGACCTGGCGACAGGCGAACGGCAACCGAAGCTGCCTTGTCCGGTAGGCTCCGGGCGCTGCAGGACCTGCAGCGACCGACACGCCAAAAAACCTAAGCAAGTGGTCAGATTCTTGCACTGGCCGAGACACGAGACAGGCGTTCCAGCCTGCGCCAATCGTTGTTCATTCGAGGTCACCTGCCATGCAAGAACACGCCGAAGCCGACCTGATCCATGGTCTGGACGATCGCCCTGCCCCATTACCCGCTGTTTTCGCCGCCCTGCAGCACATCCTTGCCAGCTTCGTCGGGATCATCACCCCACCGCTGGTGATCGGCGCCGTGCTCGGACTCGGCGATCACCTGCCTTATCTGATCAGCATGGCGCTGATGGTTTCCGGCGTCGGCACCTTCATCCAGGCGCGCAGTCCCTGGGGCATCGGTGCCGGCATGATCTGCCTGCAAGGCACCAGTTTTGCCTTTCTCGGTGCGGTGCTATCGGCCGGTCTGCTGGTCAAGGGACGCGGCGGCAGCCCGGAGGACATCCTGGCGATGATCTTCGGCGTGTGCTTCTTCGGTGCCTTCGTGCAGATCATCCTGAGCCGCTTCATCGGTCAGTTGCGCAAGGTGATCACCCCCCTGGTCACCGGTATCGTCATCACCCTGATCGGTGTCAGCCTGATCAAGGTCGGCATCACCGATCTGGGCGGCGGCTTCAAGGCCGACGACTTCGGCGCGCCAGGCAATCTGGCACTCGGCTCGCTGGTGCTGCTTACGATCATTCTGCTGAACCGCTCGAAACAACCATGGATTCGTCTTTCGGCCATCGTCATCGGCCTTGCCGTCGGCAGCGTTGCCGCCTGGTTCAGCGGCAAACTGGTCCCGCAACCGCTACCGGACTTGCCGCTGATGAGCCTGCCGCTCCCCTTTCACTACGGCTTTGCCTTTGACTGGACGGCCTTTGTACCGGTGGCGCTGATCTACGTCATCAGCACCATCGAAACGGTCGGCGACCTGACCGCCAATTGCATGCTGTCGCGCCAGCCGATCGAAGGGCCGAGCTACCTGGAACGCCTGCGTGGCGGCATCCTCGGCGACGGCGTCAGCTGTCTGATCGCCTCGACCTTTTCCGCCTTCCCCAACACCACTTTTGCGCAGAACAACGGCGTGATCCAGATGACCGGCGTGGCCAGCCGGCACGTGGGCTTGTATATCGGCGCCCTGCTCTTCGCCCTCGGCCTGTTTCCGCTGCTCGGCGCGGTGCTTCAGCAGATCCCCAAGCCGGTGCTCGGTGGCGCAACCCTGATTATGTTCGGCAGCGTCGCGGCAGCCGGCATTCGCATCCTCTCGCAAGTGAAGCTGGACCGCCGCAACATGCTGATCATCGCCGCCTCGCTCGGCATCGGTCTGGGTATTGCCGCGCAGCCGGAGCTGCTGCATCAGATGCCCAAGCTGGTCCAGAACCTGTTCGACTCGGCCATCACCTGTGGCGGGCTCACCGCCATCCTGCTGGATCTGCTGCTGCCGCGCGAAAAGACGGCTGACACCACCTGCGCTAGCATCCAAGAACCCCACCGAGCCTGACAGGCCGGCCGTCCAGAGGAGAGGACCCATGAATACCTTCGACGCCACGCTCAACCAGACGTCCCTGTCCAGCAAACGCGGCGGCCGGATTCGCCAGAAAAACGAAGAACTGATCCTGTCGGCCGCCGCAGAGGAATTCGCCCGCTACGGCTACAAGGGCACGAGCATGAACGCGATTGCCTTGCGCGCAGCCCTGCCCAAGGCCAACCTGCACTACTACTTCACCAACAAGCTGGGCCTCTACGTCGAGGTGATGCGGCACATCCTCGAACTGTGGGACAACGCCTTCGACCATCTCACCGCCGAGGATGACCCGGCCACCGCCCTGGCAGCCTACATCCGCACCAAGATGGAGTTCTCACGCAAGCAGCCGCAGGCCTCGAAAATCTTCGCCATGGAAGTGATCAGCGGCTGCGAATGCCTGTCGGAGCACTTCAACGAGGATTATCGCGACTGGTTCCGCGGTCGCGCCGCCGTGTTCAGGGCGTGGAGCGACGCGGGCAAGATGGACCCCGTCGATCCCATGCACCTGATTTTCCTGATCTGGAGCAGCACGCAGCACTACGCCGACTTTTCCGACCAGATCCGCCGCGTCACCGGCCAGCGCCGGGTCACCAGGGACGATTTCACGCGCGGCACCGAGACCCTGATCCAGATCATTCTCAAGGGTTGCGGCCTGACGCTGCCCACCTGATCGATCGTCGCGAAGATCGCGTCCGTTCCCTGAGGCCAAGCCCGGTATGTCACGTCGCCTGCGCATCCATTCCCCCGCTATCCATTACTTCGACATGGTTCGTCGCTGCCATTCGATCCGCGAAGCGGCCCGGCGGCTCAATGTGGCCTCATCGGCGGTCAACCGGCAGATCCTGAAACTCGAAGGGGAGATCGGCGCCCCGCTGTTCGAGCGCCTGCCGGCTGGGCTGCGCCTGACCGCCGCAGGGGAAGTGTTCGCACGCCACGTACTGGTCGTATTGCAGGACGCCGCGCGAGCCAGCTCCGAACTCGATGCGCTGCAAGGATTGCGCACCGGCCATGTCGAAATCGCCACCGTATCGGGTGTCACGGTCGACTTGCTGCCAGGCGTACTGGAAAGCATGAACGCGCGCTATCCCCATATCACCGTGGGCGTCACCAGTCTGGGCTCACAAGGCATTCCAGACGCCGTGACGAGCGGCCAGGCTGACATCGGCATCGCCTTTGCCTTACGCCGCACCGCCGACTTGCAGCAGCTCGGCGTGGGGCACTTTCGCCTCGGTGCCATCGTCGCGGCGGATCATCCACTGGCCGGGCGCCGCGAGGTGAGCTTTTCCACCTGCGCCGAACATCGGCTGATCCTGGCCAAGAGCGATCTGTCGATTCACCACCTGCTGGCGCCCGTGATCGCCCGGACTCGCTCGCCACACAAGGCGACCCTGGAAACCAGCTCGGTGGAACTGGCCTCGCAGATGGCCAAACGTGGCGCAGGCATCGCCTTCCAGACCCGCATCGGCATCGAGGCGGAACTGGCGGCCGGGAGCCTGGTTCACCTGCCACTGACCGACAACGGCCAGGTGCTCAGCGACCTGGGCGTGTACGTCCGCAGCTCACGCTACCTGCCCGTGGCGGTGGACGCATTCGTCCGCGCCCTGTGCGAGGAAATCGCCGACCGCGAAAGCCGCGAGCGCGCCGAAACCGCCTGATCCGTCGCGCCGCGCATCGAGGCAATTGCATCGATGCCTCACACATCCGTTTCAACCCCCCGTTGGCCAAGCTGGAATGAAGCGCAAGGGCGTCACGCTTCGCCGCCGGGCGCGCATCCGGACCGCTTGTTGATTTTTTTTTAAGCCGAATCGGACCGCGCTCCCGCGCCAAATCGGTGCACATCGTTCGTCCCGAGCCAGTCGAAAAAAGCGAAAACCTTGGGAACCGGGGCCTGGCGAAGCGCCATCGCAGTGCACTGGCCGCCCCACCGAAACGCACCCAACCCTGATGCCGAAAAGGCATCGGCATGCTCGATATTCTCTGCTTTTGCGCACACCCAAGAGGGCCGGATACTGCGCCACAACGGGCTAAGCGCCCTAGCTCTCGAAGGGTTTGCAGCATGTCCGACGCATTTCACGCCGACCTGATAAATGAGGCCAGCCTGCCGCTGATCGATCTCACAGGACTGCTTGGTGACGATCCACGGACGCGCGCCGCGGTCGCCGAGCAGATCGGTCGAGCCTGTCGCGATACCGGGTTCTTCTACATCCACAACCATGGCATCGACCCGGCGCTGCAAGCGGCCGTTTTCCAACAGGCACAGCGATTGTTCGAGCTGCCTGACGACGCCAAACGGGCGCTCGACAAGGCCGCTTCGCCTGCAAACCGTGGCTATGAAGCACTGCGTGGCCAGTGCCTGGAAGCGGACGCACCGCCCGACCTGAAGGAAGGCTTCTATCTAGGCCGCGAACTGGCGCCTGACGATCCGCGCGTGCTGGCCGGGCGCTTCAATCATGGCCCTAACCAATGGCCGGCGGTGCTGCCCGCATTTCGCCCGGTGATGCAACGCTACCATCACGCCATGACGCAGCTGGCCGAACGCCTCATGGCGGGCCTGGCACTGTCGCTGGCGTTGCCGGAGGACTACTTCGCGCCATTCTGTGAAGACGCCATGGCCACGCTCAGACTGCTGCATTACCCGCCACAGCCGGTCAACGCCGCGCCCGGCGAAAAGGGTTGCGGCGCGCATACCGACTTCGGCGGCCTGACGCTGTTGTTGCAGGACGAAAATCCCGGCTTGCAAGTGTGGCACCACACGACCCAGGCCTGGATCGAAGCCACGCCGCTGCCGGGTACCTATGTGGTCAACCTCGGCGACATGATTGCCCGCTGGACCAACGACCGCTATCGCTCGACCCTGCA
This sequence comes from Stutzerimonas stutzeri, assembly GCF_009789555.1. Classification (NCBI taxonomy): domain Bacteria; kingdom Pseudomonadati; phylum Pseudomonadota; class Gammaproteobacteria; order Pseudomonadales; family Pseudomonadaceae; genus Stutzerimonas; species Stutzerimonas stutzeri. Next base: position 2,412,795 of record NZ_CP046902.1, on the reverse strand, counting down.
CCGCGTGGTCAATCGGTCAGGTCGGGAGCGTTACAGCGTGCCGTTCTTCTTCGGCGGCAACCCTGATCATCGCGTGGCCTGTATCCCCACCTGCCTGGCGCCCGGCGAGACGCCGCGCTACCCGAGCGTGACGGTCGAGCAGCACTACCGGGAGATGTACCGGAGAACCTATGACTGACCGTCATGTGGTGCTGATTCATGGCGCCTGGGCCGGCAGTTGGGTCTGGGACGGATTGATCGACCCACTGCTCGCGGCCGGCTACGTCCCGCATGCTGTCGATCTGCCTGGTAATGGCAACGACGACACACGGGCCGCGCACGTGACGCTGGAGGCCTACGTGGCGCATGTCAGCGACCTGATCGACCGCCTCGACGGGCCCGTTCATCTGGTCGCGCACTCCGGCGGCGGGCTGACGGCTACGGCGGTCGCCGAACGGCGTGCCGAGCGCATCGCAGGAATCGCTTACGTCGCCGGCATGATGCTGCCCAGCGGCATCGGCTTCGCCGAGGCGTGCGCCGAACTGCTCCCGACAACACCTGACGCCGTGGGAATCGGCCCGTTTCTGCAACGCAGCGTCGATGGACTGGGCACCTGCGTGCCCGTCGAGAGCGCCTGCGCGCTGTTCTTCCACGACGTGCCGCAGCCGCAGGCGCTCGCCGCTGCGCAGCGACTCTGCGCGCAACCCGACGGCGGCCGCGTCGCCGTGGTGCACTGGAGCGCCGAGCGCTTCGGGCGCCTGCCGCGCCTGTATGTCGAATGCAGCGCCGACCGTTCGGTCGTGCCCGCCGTCCAGCGGTGGATGCAAACCCATGTGCCGGGAGCCGAGCGGGTCACGCTCGAGTGCGGACATGTGCCGCAGCTGGCGGCTCCCGAAGCGCTGCTCGCCGCGCTGCTGTCGTTTTTCACGCGCCACCCCGCCCCCGTTTTCTGACCGATACCTACCCTAGCGATGCCCACCCAGGAGCGACTCCCGATGATCAAGAAAACCCTGCTTGCCAGTTCACTGCTGGCCCTGTTCGCACAAGGCGCGCTGGCCGCCGACACGGTGCGCTGGCTGAACGACTGGCTACCGGCCGGCGACAAGGCGGTGATCTATCTCGGCGTCGAGAAGGGCCTGTTCGCCGAGCAAGGCATCGACGTTGAAATCTCCAGCGCCCGTGGCGGCAGCGACGTGGTCACCAAGCTGGCCACCGCGAGTGCCGACTTCGGCAGCGCCGGGCTGGCGTCGGTGCTGCAGGCGCGGGCCCAGGGCCCCGTGCCGGTGGTGGCCGTGGCGCCAATCTACAACAAGCAGCCGGACGCCTTCTTCACCGCCGAAGGCTCGGGCATCGAGCGCTTCGAAGACATCGCCGGCAAGACGGTCGCCACCCCGACATTCTCTGCCTCGAACGTGGTCTTCCCGCTGGTCCTCGAAGCCAATGGCATCGATCGCGACGGCGTCAAGCTGCTCAAGCTCGACCCCGGCGCGCTGGCACCGATGCTGGCGACCGGCAAGGTAGACGCCACCATCAACTGGGTGACCGTGGCACCCGGCTTCGCCCGCGCCATGCAGGACGCCGGTAAGCAGCTCAAGGTGATTGCCTGGTCGGATTTCGGCTTCGATGGCTACGGCCTGTCGCTGATCGCCTCCGAACGCTTTCTGCAGACACGCCCCGAGGTCGCGAAAAAATTCATCAAGGCTTATCTCCAGGCGCAGGAGATGGCCATCGCCGACCCAGCCGCCGCAGCCGCCGCGTTGAAGAAAATCGTTCCTGAGGTCGATGAGCAGCAGGCGGTCGAGCAGTTCACCGCGTCGGTCCCGTTGATGCAGAACGAGATCAGCGCTGCCGAAGGCACCGTTCGGTTCGATCCGAAGCGCCTCGAGACCACCTGGCAATGGGTCGCTCGCGCCCAGAACCTTGAGACCGACAGCCTGGACCCGAGCCAGGTAGTCGCCAACGGCTTCGTCGAGTGAACCCATGAATCAGACCGAACCCCGCGCGACACGGCCGAGCATCGTCTTTGAACAGGTCCGGCAGGTATTCACCTCGTCGGACGGCAGTGAAGTGGTCGCCCTCGACGACACCAGCTTCGCCATCGGCCGCCACGAGTTCATCGCCGTGCTCGGCCCTTCGGGGTGTGGCAAGTCGACGCTGCTGCGCATCCTCGCCGGGCTGATCCGTCCGACCTCGGGTCAGGTCAGCATCTACGGCAAAGCGCTGGAAGGCCCGCGCGACGAAGTCGGCATCGTGTTCCAGAAACCGACGCTGCTGCCCTGGCTGACGATCCGCGACAACCTGACCTTCCCGATGAAGCACAAGTACGGTCGGGTCACGGCGCTTGAGCGCGAGCGCGGCGAAGAGCTGCTGGAACTGGTCGGCCTCAAGGAGTTCGGCAGCAAGCACCCGGACGAACTCTCCGGCGGCATGCAGCAACGCGCCGGAATCGCCCGGGCCTTGCTGCACGACCCGGAAATCCTGCTGATGGACGAGCCCTTCTCGGCACTGGACGCGCTGACCCGCGACGAACTCAGTCTGGAGCTGCTGAACATCTGGACCCAGCGCCCGAAAACCGTGCTGTTCATCACCCACTCGATTCCCGAAGCCCTGCTGCTGGCCGACCGCATCCTGGTGATGTCGGCGCGACCGGGCCGGGTGACCGAAATCATCGATGTCGATCTGCCCCGGCCACGGTCGCTGGATACCCTTACGGAGCCCCGTTTCAATGAGCTCGCCAACCACATCCGCCGACAGGTCTTCAGCCGCCATGGCCTTTAATCGCATCATGGGCGAACGGTTCGCCCCTGGGCTGGCACTGCTCGGCCTGCTGCTCATCTGGGAAGCCGCGTGCTGGCTGTTCAGCCTGCCCGCGTTCGTACTGCCCTCTCCGAGTGCCATCCTGACGGCCACTTGGAAGCTCGACCCGGCCATCTGGTTCGAGCATATCTTCGCGACGTTGCGGGTCACCTTGCTCGGCTACGGCCTGTCGATCCTCATCGGGATACCGCTGGCAATCGCCTTGGCGTCCTCCAGGCTGCTGTCGCGCACGCTCTACCCGCTGTTGGTGATCGTCCAGTCAACGCCGATCGTCGCGGTCGCCCCGATCATCGTTGTGGTGATGGGCGCCGGCGACCTGCCGCGCGTGTTCATCACCTTTCTGATCGCCTTTTTCCCGATCGTGGTCTCGACCGTCACCGGTCTGCTGGCGACGCCGCCCGAGCTGATCGAGCTGTCGCGTTCGCTTGGCGCCTCACGGACGCGGGAGTTTCGCAACATTCGCCTGCCCTATGCGGTCCCGCATCTGTTTTCAGCGCTGCGCATCTCCATCACGCTGGCGGTGATCGGGGCGGTGGTCGCCGAATTCGTCGCGGCCGACAAGGGCCTGGGCTATTTCATCAACTTTTCGACGTCGATGTTCCAGGTTCCGCAAGCCTTTGCCGCACTGACGATGCTGGTGATCATCAGCCTGGCGTTGTTTCAGCTGGTCGGCCTGGCGCAACGGCTGCTGTTCACCTGGAGCATTCCCAAGGGTGAACACTGAGTCCCGCTTGCCTTTTCATTGACGCGGGCAAGCTCTCCCGCCCCAACATTCGGACACCTCGATATGCCACTAGACGACTCCGCCCTCTTGCGCAAAAGTTTCGATGTCGCCCGCCGCGCCCTCGCCGAAGGCACTCACCCGTTCGGCGCCATCCTGGTCGGGCCCGATGGCGAAGTGTTGTTGGAACAGGGCAACGCCTACATGCCCGATCACGACATGACCGGCCACGCCGAACGCGTCTTGATGACCCGTGCCTCGACACGCTACACGCCGGAATTCCTCTCGCGCTGCACCATGTATACCTCCGCCGAGCCCTGTGCCATGTGCGCTGGCGCCGCGTACTGGGCAGGGCTGGGGCGAGTGGTCTATGGCCTGTCCGAACGCAGCCTGAAGGAGATTACCGGCAACCATCCGGAGAACCCGACGCTCGATTTGCCCTGCCGTGTCGTCTTCGAAGCGGGTCAGCGCCAGGTCGAAGTGATCGGTCCACTACTTGAAGCAGAAGCGGCCGAACTGCACGAAGGCATCTGGTAACGCGCCGTCCAGAATCAGGCAAGCGCCCGGCAGGATCGACATAACGTCGGGGCCTCTCGCCTCCCTAGCATTCATCCCACGGCGCCCACCGGCGCCGAACCGATGAATCCGTGGAGGGCAACATGTCGAACACCGAAGGAAAAATCGTACTCATCACCGGCGCCAGCAGCGGTATTGGCGAAGCCACGGCGCGCCTGCTGGCCACACGGGGCGCCCGCGTGGTGCTGGGCGCTCGCCGCCTGGAGCGTCTGGAGCGGCTTGCCGCCGACATCAACGAAGCCGGTGGCGTGGCCGTCTGCCGGGCGCTGGACGTTACCCGGCGCGAAGATACCCAGGCCTTCGTCGACTTCGCCGAGCAGCGCTTTGGCCGCGTCGACGTGATCATCAACAATGCCGGGGTGATGCCCCTTTCTCGGCTCGACGCGCTAAAGGTCGAGGAATGGGACCGGATGATCGACGTGAACATCCGCGGCGTATTGCACGGCGTCGCCGCCGGCCTGCCCCTCATGCAGCGCCAGCGCTCAGGCCAGTTCATCAACATCGCCTCGATCGGCGCCTACGCGGTCAGCCCTACCGCAGCGGTGTACTGCGCCACCAAATACGCGGTGCGGGCCATTTCCGAAGGGCTGCGTCAGGAGGTAGGCGGCGACATCCGCGTCACCCTGGTTTCTCCGGGCGTCACCGAATCGGAACTCGCCGAGAGCATCTCCGACGAGGGCGCCCGTGCAGTCATGGACGATTTCCGGCGCATCGCCATTCCCGCCGAAGCCATCGCGCGCGCCATCGCCTACGCCGTCGATCAGCCTGCCGACGTCGATGTCAGCGAGCTGGTGGTTCGCCCCACCGCCAGCCCTTACTGAGGCCACGCCATGAAATCATTCACTGGCAACACTCTGATCGCTGCCTGGCTGGGTTTGCTGGGCCCCCTTACGCTCGCCTCGCTGGACGCGCTCGGCAACGAACGGCACGAACGTGGCCTGCAGGTCATGGATCGCCTCTCCGGTGGCGCCGGACAACCGGTGCTCGACGCGCTCCGCGAAGACTACCCGTTCCTCGCCGAAGGCATCACCGCTTACGCCCTGGGGGACGTCTGGGGCCGCACGGGACTGGACGACCGTACCCGGCAACTGGCCGCTGTCGCTGCCTTTGCCGCGCAGGGCAACCTGCCGTACATGAAGGTGCATGCCGGCTATGCGCTGCGGCTCGGGGTGACCCGTGACGAGCTGAAGGAAGTGATCTACCTGACCACCGTCACGGCCGGTTTCCCACGGGCCATCGACGCGGCTCAGGCACTGCGCGACGTTCCGGACCCGACCGTGCGGTAAGCCTCGATGATGCGGGGTCGAACGGACGCCGCATCGCCTGGTTTCGCAGCGTTCGCTCGGCATCCTCGTCATCGAACCCGCCGCGCGCCGCGCCCCAACCCGGTGCGTACGCCCCTGGCACGGCGGCGGGAGGCACCAAAGCGATGCGCGGGCCGTCGCCGCCGATTGCCCCCCGGGGCCGCATCCCGCACCAACGCAGATACCTGACTATCTGGCCAGCTTTTTGCTATGACCCTCGGCATGAATCCAGCGGACGCCTCCATGCCCGAACAACAGACCGCACGCCTGCAGCTGACCGGCATTACCAAACGGTACCCCGGCTGCCTGGCCAACGACCGCATCGACCTGTCGATCCGCCCAGGCGAAATCCACGCCTTGCTGGGCGAGAACGGTGCAGGCAAAAGCACCCTGATGAAAATCATCTACGGCGTGACGCAGCCGGATGCCGGTGAAATCCGCTGGGACGGACAGCCGGTCATCATGCGCGATCCGGCGCAAGCGCGTGAACGTGGCATTGGCATGGTGTTCCAGCACTTTTCGCTGTTCGACACCCTCACCGTGTCCGAGAACATCGCGCTGGCGATGGGCGCCGCAGCCGGTACGCCCAAACAGCTGGAGCCGAAGATTCGCCAGGTGTCGCAGCGCTACGGCATGCCCCTGGAGCCGCAACGGTTGGTGCACAGCCTGTCGATTGGCGAGCGCCAGCGGGTCGAGATCGTGCGCTGCCTGATGCAGGACATCAAGCTGCTGATTCTCGACGAACCGACGTCGGTCCTCACCCCGCAAGAAGCCGACGACCTGTTCGTGGTGCTGCGCCGGCTCGCCGCCGAGGGTTGCAGCATCCTGTTCATCAGCCACAAGCTCAACGAAGTCCGCGCGCTCTGCGAAAGCGCCACGGTACTGCGAGGCGGACGCGTCTCGGGGGACTGCGTACCGACCGAATGCAGCGACATGGACCTGGCGCGCCTGATGGTCGGCGATGCCGAGGGCCTGGAAGCCGAGTACCCGAAAGTCGAGGGCGGCGCGCCGTTCCTGCGGGTCTCGCGGCTGTCCTGGCACAACGCCGATCCGTTCGGCGTATCGCTGGATAATCTCGCGCTGGAGGTACGCAGCGGAGAGATCGTCGGCATCGCCGGGGTCGCCGGCAACGGTCAGGACGAACTGCTCGCGCTGCTCAGCGGCGAACAGCGACTGGCCCGCGAGCACGGCGCCTGCATCCGCTTTCTCGACGCGCCGGTGGCGCATTTGCGTCCCGATGCACGACGGCGTCACGGCATGGCCTTCGTACCCGCGGAGCGCCTTGGACACGGCGCGGTGCCGGACATGAGCCTGGCCGACAACGGCCTGCTTACCGGCTTTCAGCAGGACGGACTGGTCGGCGCCGGGCTGATCCGTCATCACCGGGTCGAAGCTTTCGCGCGGCGCATCATCGAGCGCTTTTCGGTGAAGACACCGGACACCCATACGCCGGCACGCAGCCTGTCCGGCGGCAACCTGCAAAAGTTCATCCTTGGTCGGGAAATCCTCCAGCAACCGAAACTGCTGGTCGCCGCGCACCCCACCTGGGGCGTCGATGTCGGCGCGGCTGCGGCGATTCACCGTGAACTGATCGCGTTGCGCGACGCCGGTGCCGCGATCCTGGTGATCTCCGAAGACCTCGAAGAACTGTTCCAGATCAGCGACCGCATCGCCGCCCTGAGTCACGGCCAACTGTCGCCGCTGAAGGCGACCGCCCGGACCACCACTGCCGACGTCGGTCGCTGGATGGCCGGCCAGTTCGATCATCCCACGCCCACCGCTGCCTGAGACCTTTCGCATGCTGCTATCCCTGGAACCGCGCGGCCAGCAGTCGCGCCCGATGCTCTGGCTCTCGCCGCTGCTCGCCGCCCTTCTGACGCTGATCAGCGGCGCATTGCTGTTCGCCGCGCTGGGCCATCCGCCGCTGGAGACCCTTCGCGTGCTGCTGATCGATCCGGTCAGCGACCTCTACGGCGTCTCCGAACTGCTGGTCAAGGCGCTGCCGATCCTGCTCTGCGCACTGGGCCTGGCGGTCGTCTACAACGCGCGCATCTGGAACATCGGCGCCGAAGGCCAATTGCTCATCGGCGCGCTGGCCGGCAGCGCACTGGCGGTGCACATCATCGAGTGGGACTCGCGCTGGGCGCTGTTGCTCACGCTGGCGGTCGGCACGCTCGGCGGAGCGGCCTGGGCCGGGCTCTGCGCCTGGTTGCGTACGCAGTTCAACGCCAACGAGATTCTCACCAGCATCATGCTCAACTACATTGCATTGAACCTGCTGCTGTTTGCCGTACATGGGCCGCTGAAGGACCCGGAGGGTTTCAATTTCCCTGAATCGGCGATGTTCGGCGACGCCACGCGGCTGCCGCCGCTGTTCGAAGACCTGCGCGTGCACGCCGGTTTCTACTTCGCGCTGCTGGCGCTGGTAGTGGTCTGGGTGCTGCTGCAAAAGAGTTTTCTCGGCTTCCAGATCAAGGTGCTCGGACTCGACAAGCGCGCCGCCGGCTTCGTCGGCTTCCGTGAAAAGCATCTGGTCTGGATCGCCCTGCTGATCAGCGGCGCGCTGGCCGGACTGGCCGGAGTCGCCGAAGTCACCGGCCCCATCGGGCAACTGGTACCACAGGTGTCGCCCGGTTACGGCTATGCGGCCATTACCGTGGCATTTCTCGGTCGGCTCAATCCGCTCGGCATCGTCTTCGCCAGTCTGTTGATGGCGCTGCTCTACCTCGGCGGTGAAAACGCTCAGATGGCGGCCAACCTGCCGCAATCGATCACCCAGTTGTTCCAGGGCATGGTGCTGTTCTTCCTGCTCGCATGCGACGTGCTGATTCTGTATCGGCCGCGCCTGGCCTGGAGCTGGAAGCGCAATGCCGGAATCCTGAAGCCCGCCACTCATTCCTGACCTTCCGCTCTCCCCGCTTCGAGCGGCTGCGTTCAGCCGCAAGGTGAAATACCCATGGATATCGATCTACTGAGCAACATTTTCTACGCCATGATCCGCACCGGCACACCGCTGCTGCTGGTGGCGCTCGGCGAGCTGGTCTGCGAAAAGACCGGCGTGCTCAATCTCGGTCAGGAAGGCATGATGCTGTTCGGCGCGGTGGCCGGTTTCATTGCCGCCTACGCCACCGGAAACCTCTGGCTCGGCGTGCTGTTCGCCTGCCTCGGCGGGATGCTGCTGTCGCAGCTTTTCGCGCTGGTAGCGCTGGGATTCAATGCCAATCAGGTCGCGACCGGACTGGCGCTGACCATCTTTGGCGTGGGCCTGTCGTCGTTTATCGGGGCCGGCTGGGTGGGCAAGCCGTTGGCGGGCTTCGAGCCGATTGCGATTCCACTGCTCAGCGAAATCCCACTGATCGGTCGCATGCTGTTCGCCCAGGATTTGCTGATCTATCTGTCCTTTGCGCTGTTCGCCCTGGTCGCCTGGGGACTGTCGAAGAGTCGCATCGGCCTGATCATCCAGGCGGTCGGCGAAAACCCCAATGCCGCCAGTGCCATGGGCCTGCCGGTGCTGCGGGTACGGACGCTGGCGGTACTCTTCGGCGGCGCCATGGCCGGGTTGGCGGGCGGCTACCTGTCGCTCGCCTACACGCCGATGTGGGCGGAAAACATGACCGCAGGACGGGGCTGGATCGCTCTGGCGCTGGTGGTTTTCGCCAGTTGGCGGGTGGGCCGTGTGCTGCTCGGCGCCTATCTGTTCGGCCTGGCCAGCATCCTGCATCTGGTCGCCCAGGGCATCGGGCTGTCGATTCCGGGCAACCTGCTGGCGATGCTGCCGTACGTCGCGACCATCATCGTTCTCGTGCTGCTTTCGCGTGATGCGATCCGTACCCGGCTGTACGCACCGGTATCACTTGGCCAGCCGTGGAAAGCGGGCCACTGAGCGCAACGCTGCGTTGGGCTGGAGCTGCCGGGTCGACAGCTATGGAGATCAGCCAAAACGTACCTAGCGACGTCTCGCGAGTTCATCCGCGAGGCGTTGCAAAGCCTCGCGCGGACCGCCATTGACCAGCATCACCGGCACGCCCAGCATCAGGTTCAGCGGTAGATCGAACGCCTCCAGCTGTAGACCGTCGCAGTCGAATCCCGGCTGCCCGCACAGGTGCGGATGTTGACGGCGCAAGCGCTCGGCGTAGCTGCCCTCCCCGTCCAGGTAGCCGATTACCGGCTTGCCGCGTGCCACTGCGTAGCCGACCTCGAAACTGGTGCCGCTGTCCGGCTCGCCGCCGCGAAAGAAGTTCAGATCGGCCAGCACCGCATCGGCCTGCTCCAGCAGGTCGAGGTTGGCACGATAGATCCAGGCCGCCTGTTCGCGAGCGGCGGTGACGTGCGTCGGTACCTGCTTGTCCAGCGGGTACAGGCCGATGAAACCGAACGTGGCACAAAGCGACTTGAGCCACGCGCCGTGCTCGAGCGCATCGGGTCGAAACACGCCGGGACCGGCGAGGTAGATACGTGAGTTCATGGACTCCATCCGCGTCGTTCTTGAAAAGGCCATCGACGCCACGTCATGACGGTGCCGAACGGCACGGAACGGGACGCAAAACGATCGAATCCGACATGCGCCGTTCGGATTGATGGTTGGGGCCGGCATGCATTGTCATCGCCATCCGCAACAGCTGCCACTATACAACCCCAGCCTACCCTCGACACGCGCGGGCATGGCTCCGGTCGGCACTTTCAAAAGCGTTTGGCGCACCACCCTGCAGCACGGGCGCTATCCGCCGCACCTTGGCGGATCAGCGTTGGCCCTGGGCGCTCGGCTTGGCAACGGCGCGTCGCGGCTGCAGCAGGTAGCTGTCCAGTTGGTCAGTTTTTTGCAAACCGAATCGCAGCCTTACGGCGGATTCGCAAAAGACTTGCAAACCAGGAGCAACACGCATGCACAAAACAATCAGGAAATCCTTGCTTCGCGGTCTCGCCGCGGCAGTCGGTTTCAGCGCTACGCTTACCGCCGTTGCAGCCGACCCATTGAAGGTCGGCTTCGTTTACGTGGGCCCGATCGGCGACCATGGTTGGACTTACCAGCACGAGATGGGCCGTCAGTATCTGGAAAAACAACTCGGCGATCAGGTCGAAACCACCTTTGTCGAGAACGTTGCCGAGGGTGCCGACGCCGAGCGGGTGATTCGCAACATGGCCAAGGGCGGCTATGACCTCATCTTCACCACCTCCTTCGGTTATATGAACCCGACGCTGAAAGTGGCGAAACAATTCCCCAAGGTTACCTTCGAGCATGCCACCGGCTACAAGCAGGACAAGAACCTCGGGACCTACCTCTCGCGTTCCTATGAGGGTCGCTACGTCGGTGGCTTCCTCGCGGCGAAGATGACCAAAAGCAAGAAGGTCGGCTACATCGCCTCGTTCCCGATTCCAGAAGTGATCCGGGACATCAACGCCATCCAGCTGGCGCTGAACACCTACAACCCCGGCACCGAGATCAAGGTGGTGTGGGTGAATTCCTGGTTCGATCCGGGCAAGGAAGCCGACGCCGCCAACGCGCTGATCGATCAGGGTGTGGACGTGGTCTTCCAGCACACCGACAGTCCCGCGCCGATCCAGGCCGCCGAACGTCGTGGCGTCTATTCCGTCGGCTACGCCTCGAACATGGCCCACTTCGGACCGAAGGCGGTGTTGACCTCCATCGTCAACGACTGGGGCCCACACTATGCCCAGTCGGCACAAGCGGTGATCGACGGTAGCTGGAAGCCGCAGGATTTCTGGGGCGGACTGGCCGAAAACACCATCAGCCTGCCGATCAGCGATCTGGTGCCGGCGGACGTAAAGAGCGAGGCTGAACACATCATCGCGCGCATCCGCAGCGGTGAATTCCATCCCTTCACCGGCCCGATCAAGGACCAGGCCGGCACGGTGCGTATCGCTGAGGGCGCAACCGCCAGCAACGGCGAGCTGGCCTCGATGGATTACTACGTAGAAGGCATCACCGCCGAACTGCCCAAATAGCGGAACAAGCTGACCGCTTGACGCCGCAAGCAGAAGCCGGCGGCGTCGTGCCGGCTTCAGGCTCTTACCGGGACAACTCGCATGAATCAACTACCCATCATTGATATCGCTCCGCTTTACGCCGAAGACCCTCGGGGCCGGAGCGAGGTCGCACGGCAGATCGACGCGGCCTGTCGCGACTGGGGATTTTTCTATATCCGCAACCATCCCATCAGCGTCGCGCGCATCCAGCAGCTGAAGGAGGCCGCCGAACGCCTGTTCGCCCTGCCCACCGAGCAGAAGCTCCAGATCGACATTACCCGCAGCAGACATCACCGCGGCTATGGTGCGATTGCCACCGAGCAGCTCGACCCCGGCAAGCCGAGCGATCTGAAGGAAACCTTCGACATGGGGTTTCACATGCCCGCCGATCACCCGGACGTGCTTGCCGGCAAGCCACTGCGTGGGCCGAACAGGCACCCTGATCTGCCGGGCTGGGAGCCGCTGCTGCAACAGCATTACGAGGACATGCATGCCCTGGCCTGCACCTTGCTGCGTGCCATAGCCCAAGCGCTGGGCGTGGAAGAGTCGTTCTTCGACGAGCGCTTTGCCGAGCCCATCAGCGTGTTGCGCATGATCCACTATCCGCCCCGGCAGACCGCAACCGCGCCGGAGCAACAAGGCGCGGGCGCGCATACCGACTACGGCTGCATCACCCTGCTCTACCAGGACCAGGCCGGCGGCCTGCAGGTGCAGAACGTGCGTGGCGAATGGATCGATGCGCCGCCGATCGAAGGCACCTACGTGGTCAATATCGGCGACATGATGGCGCGCTGGAGCAACGACCGGTACAAGTCAACGCCGCACCGGGTGATCAGCCCACTGGGCGTCGACCGCTACTCCATGCCGTTCTTCGCCGAGCCGAACCCTGACACCGTCATCAGTTGCCTGCCGGGCTGCCAGGGTCCGGATAACCCGGCCAGGTATCCGGACACGACCTGCAGCGCCTATATGCTTTCGCGCTTCGCCGAAACCTATGCCTATCGCCGAGAACTCGAGCGCTGCGAGCCGAACGCTTGACCCGGGTCGTCGGTTTCGCCGCCAGGCCGGCCGGGCGTTGAAACCGACGGCGATTCTGCCGCGTCGTGTTTCGATCGTTACCGGATCGTTGGCGCGGTAAGATGGCCGTCCACGTTTCGCGCCGCAGCTTCGAGCATGACCTACTCCGTATCGCCCATCGGCTTCGTCCGTTCCTGCTTCAAGGAAAAATTCGCCATTCCGCGACAACCGCAGTTGGCGCCCGCGGCGCGCGGCATCCTGGAGCTGATCCCGCCCTACGATCAGGCCCATGCCCTCGAAGGGCTTGAGCAGGTCAGTCACGTCTGGCTGCTGTTCCTCTTTCACCAGTCGCTGGAAACCGAGCCCCGCCTGCGGGTACGTCCACCGCGCCTCGGCGGGAACCGCATGGCTGGGGTGTTCGCCACGCGTTCGACGCATCGACCCAACGGTATTGGCCAATCGGTGGTGCGGCTCGAACGGATCGAGCCTGGGCGGTTGCACCTGGCAGGCATCGACTTGCTCGATGGCACGCCCGTATTGGACGTCAAGCCTTACGTTCCGTACGCCGATGCCGTCACCGAAGCGCGCAATGGCCTGGCCAGCGACCCGCCGCCGGTCATCGACGTGCACTGGACCGAAGCCAGTCTGCAGCAGGCTCGTCGCGAAGCGCTGCGACTAGGCGAACCGCTTCAGGAGCTGATCGAGCAATGCCTGGCGCAAGACCCCCGGCCGGCCTATCAGACGCCGACAGCGGAGCGCCGCTACGGCACCCGTCTATGGGATGTCGAGGTGCGCTGGCACTATCCGGACCCGTCCACCATCACCGTCCTGGAAGTGCTGCGGGAACCGCGCTAGGCCATCGCCCAGGAAATCGTCGAGCCGAGCTGTGCGGCAGATGCGCTCAGCCGCCAGGACTGCCCATCCATGGCAACGCGGCGCGAGCGGTTGACGCTGCTGCGGCGCGGCTAGCGGGGCGCCGGAGTCAGCAGCAGACGCTGGGTTCCGTAGACCTTGTCCAGGTTCTCGGACTTGAATGGGAAGCTCATGTAACTGCCCTTCAACCAGGCTTCGATACCATCGGCGTAGTGCGGGCTGGCCGGGTTGCCCGACTGACCCGAACTGTTGAGGCCGATCATCGGCTCGTCACGCCCGAAGTCGACGATGATGCGCATGGCCGGGACCAGCCACGTATCGAAATTTTCACCCCAGCGATAGGCCGACACATTCAGCGTGCTGTGGTCGCCCCCGGCTTCGAACGGACCACGATCCAGGTAATCCCTGATGGCATTGATGCCGCCTCGCTGGCTGGCCGGCATGTAGGGTGCGAGCTGCGTCGTACCCGTCTGCCATGTATAGGTATGCAACCGCCCCCACCGCCAGGCGCTTCGATCAGAGCCTTGAGCGGCCTCCATGCGGCTGACCGCCGCTGCGAGCGAGCGCGCAAGTATCGTCGGCTTGTCCTCCTGCTGGGGCGTACTCACGTCGTTCCAGAACGGGCTGTCGTCGCGCCCCAGCAGATGATCCGCCTGCGCGGAATAGGACGTGTTGGCGGTTTCGACCAGCGCCTTCCATGCAGGGCTGGTTTCCGGCCCGAGCTCGTCGAGGAAGATCTGTCGCGCTGACTCCATCAGGAAGCTTTCGTACAGCGCGGCATCGGCGGAGTCTGCGCTGAGCTTGCCATCGAAGCGGGTCAGCCGCGACAACGCCTCGCGTGCCCGGCCCCGGTCAGGTTCTGCCAGCGCGTCGACCGCCGCGCTCAGCGGCCCGGCCATCCCTGGCGCCTGGAACATTGCCTGCAGCTTGGCGGCGAAAGTCGTCGTCTGGTCGTATTGCATCGCAATCACGCTGCGGCTGTCGTGCTTGCCCTTCGCAAGCAGTTCGTCGATACGCTCGGCTCGCTCCGGGTAATACCAGGAATTGGACAGCTGCATACCGTAGCCCCTGGGCACGGTGCGCTGATTGGCCGTGGCCAGCCAGCCCCGCGCCGGGTCCTGGTCGTAAGGATGCAGCATGGGATCGGCGAACCCATCCCAGTCGTACTGCCCCGCCCAACCGGGAGACGGTATCAGGCCTAAACCCTCGCGACGGTTCGGGTAACGCCCGGTCACCTGCCAGCCCGTACCCTGCTCGTCGGCAAACAGGACATTGAGCGCCGCGGCGCGGATGTCGCGCGTCGCCTCGAACGCCTGATCCACCGATTGGGCCCGGGTCAGGTCGAAAAACGCATCCAGCGTCCGGTCAGCTTCGAACGCCGTGGTCTTCAGTGCCAGGCCATAACCGCTGCTCAGTTGCAGCGGCTGCAACGGATGCTTGCGCTCACCCAGCACGCTGTTGAGCAGTGGTCCGTTGCGCGTTTCATAGACGGTTTCGCGGATCGGGCGCTCGCCCTTGATGAAGAACGTCTCATGCCGCTCGCGCGCCGGCGTCCAAGTGCCATCGGCGAGATACAGCAAACGTCCGCCTTCGCGGCGCACCTGCTCCAGGAACAGGTCCTGGGTATCGCCCATGACCATGGTCATGCCCCAGCCCAGCTTGCCGTTGAAACCGGCGACCACTGCGGGCACGCCTGCGAGGGTGACCCCGGCGGCCTGGAATTTCGGCGAGCGAATCTGCACGAAGTTCCAGTACGAGGGCATCGACAATGGAAGGTGCGTGTCGTTGGCCATCAGAGGCTTGCCGCTGCGGGTGTTGCTGCCGGATATCGCCCAGTTATTCGAAGCGGCTACACCCAGCATATTCAGCGAAGCGACCTGCGAGGCCGCGTTGTCGAGTGCGGCAAGCCCGGCTATCTCGCCGTCGAGCTTCAAACCTTTGAGCTTGTCGGCTTCGGCAAAAGGCAGCGGCTCATCAGGATAGGTTGGCAACAGCCAGGCGAGCTTGTCGCTGCCGACCTTCTGCGCCATCACCAGCGAGGCGATTTCTTCCTGCAGATTGACCGCCAGCCCGAAGTTCAACAGGCAGAACACCAGTACCGAGTCTTCAGCCTTCCAATACTCCGGGTTGTGACCCGTGGCGGCCAAATCCATTGGCAATCGGTCGCGATGGCGGAACAGGTAAGCGTTGACGCCCCGGGCGTAGACCTCGAAAAAGCGCTTCATGCGCGGCGAGCTTTCCTGGTACAGCACGGCGGCGCTGTGCCGGAGATTGACGGCGCGCATGAACCGATCTATTTCCAGCACACCCGGACCCGCCATCTCAGCCAGACGCCCTTGCGCCATGAGCCGCAGGCTGACCATCTGGCTCAGACGATCGGTTGCATGTACATATCCGAGACCGAACAGCGCATCGTGAAAGGTCGCCGTCTCGATCAGGGGCGTCCCCAGGCTGTTGCGTCGAATGCTTACGCTCTTGTCCAGGCCGGTGACCGCCTGAACGCCTTGCGCGGGCGGCAGGCTGTCGCTGTAACGGCTGTCCAGATAGGCCTGACACCCCACTAGCCCACCGCCTGCCAATGCAACACCAAGGGCCAGACGGACCAGAACAGACGGCAGACGCAGGGACATCGACGGCTCCTTACAGGCAGGGCAGCAGAGAAATGGAGAGAATAGATGGGTATGCAGCGAAAACCGCCGCGTTCAGGCGGCTTCGCGATTGTTCGGCAGCACTTCGTCAAGTAGCCAGCGGGCGGAGCGGCGCGCCTCGGCCTTGTGTTGCAGTTCGAGGGCACTGAAGTTCGCTTCGTGACGACGGCGCTCGGCTTTGTCCAGAGCCTTCCAGGCGGCATGCGTCGGCACCTGTTCGGTGGCCTCGAAGAGCAACTGGAAAACCTGGCAGCGCGGGTCCTGCCCCAGGTTCGAATCGTAGTTGTCCAGCAGAACCTTGATGCGGATCGCGCCCTCGATCAGCGGTACCTGCTCATCGAGCAGGCTCCCGGCGAGCACCCGCAGGTCCGCGGCAAGGGCCGCATGCTGCTGCGCCTGCATGTCGGCAAGCTGCTGCTCCCTGCTCCAGACCCTGCGCCATAAATGCAATGCGTAGCAGCCCAACGCCGCGATCAGCAGCAGTCCGGCTATCAGCAGCGCGATGGCAAGCGGCGTCATGAGTAGATCAGGCCCCGTGGCATTTCTTGAATTTCTTCTGGCTACCGCAGGGGCACGGGTCGTTGCGGCCGACATCCTTCAGCGGATTGCGAACCGGGTCGTGGCTGTGGTTGCAGTGCGGGCCATGGACGTGATGGTCATGATCGTGGTCGTGGTCGTGGTTGCAATCAGGACCGTGCACGTGAGTTTCGTGGTTCATCGGTGTCGCTACTCCGGGATAAAGTTGCCGGGGATTATCTCGCCATTGGTGGCGATGTGCACGCGTCGGCCGAGCAGCATGCCCGTTTTCAGCTCGCCTTCCAGACGATAGGCAATGGGCCGGTCCGGCTTTTCCAGCAACCGCACGATGTATTTCATGTGCCGCCAGAGGTTGGTATGGATCGGCACCTCGTAATAGTCGGACCCATGAGCGGGCACGGTCGTCCAGCCGCTGGACTCACCGCTCGCCAGCTCGACATCGTTCAGATGCACGGTGTAGATGAGGCCGCGAACCGGCAAGCTCCGCTCATTGGGGTTGTCGATGCGAAAGCGCAGCATGAACTGCTGTTCAAGAAGTCTCGCCTTGATGATCTCGACGTCGGTGAGCTGGACACGCGGGTCCTGGAAGTCGCCGCTGAACCACGTCGAGCAACCCGCAAGACTGGACAACAACCCCAGCAAAACCACTGCTCTCGATATTCTTCTTATAGGTGCGTGGCAAAGCATTCCGGTACTCCAATGGACGGCCAAGTGTAGCAAGCGGCAGATTGCCTGCAATGGGTTGTCGGGCGAAATTAGCACGTCCCTGCTACGTCTTTACGACCGTTTCATTGTGCCGACCATGCGCTGGCGTAGACGCAGCCGCCGGCCGTCCTCGTCAACCTGTCAGCGCGCGCGCCAGCACCGCGCGGGTCTTGACGATCCCCTCCGACAGCGCCGCCTCGATTTGCGCCATGGTGATGATGTCCGTGGTTTTGCCTGCGGCCGGATTGACCACCAGGGCCAGGCAGGCGTACGGCAAGTCCAGCTCGCGGGCGAGCAGCGCCTCGGGCATGCCGGTCATCCCCACGATATCGCAGCCATCGCGCCCCATCCTGGCGATTTCCGCGACCGTCTCCAGCCGTGGCCCCTGGGTGCAACCATAGACGCCATGGCTGCTGAACAGATAGCCCTCGGCAGCCAGTCCGGCAATCAGTCGTTGGCGCAACGACTCGTCATAGGGAAAGCTGAAATCGACGTGAGTGACATGTTCGATATCACCTTCGAAGAAGGTGTGGTCGCGCCCGTAGGTGTAGTCGATCAGTTGGTGCGGTACGCACAGATGCCCCGCGCCCATCGCAGAATGGATGCCGCCAACCGCGTTCACGGCAATGATCGCCTGCGCCCCGGCTTCTTTCAGGGCCCACAGATTGGCGCGGTAGTTCACCTGATGCGGTGGGATCCGATGCGGGTGGCCATGGCGGGCAAGAAAGAGCACTTCTCGTCCGGCATACGCACCACGAAGCACGTCTGCCGATGGCGGGCCATAAGGCGTTTGCATGGGAACGGCTTCGTGCAGGGTCAGCCCGGGCAGCTCGGTGAGGCCGGTGCCGCCGATGATGGCGTGGACAGTCATCTTGGTTTCCTTGTCAAACGATCAGTTGCGCTGCTTTGAGCGTGTCGACGGACGCGCGCCAACGCGGATCCTGTTTGTATTCCAGCGTGCCTGACGTGCGGCGGCGCATCCTGGCGAGCGCCGGCGATGGCTGCGCCCCGAAGCGCTGCAATGCCGACAGCGCCAGCTCGGCGGCGCCCCGGTCGTTGCATACCAGCCCCATGTCGCAGCCTGCCGTCAGAGCCGCCTCGATACGGTCCGCGGCATCGCCGGCGACATGCGCTCCGGCCATCGACAGATCGTCGCTGAAGATCACGCCACGAAAGTCGAGTTCCTTGCGCAGGATCTGCTGCAGCCAGCGCGGAGAAAAACCGGCCGGCTTGTCGTCCACCTGCGGGTAGATCACATGCGCCGGCATGACCGCATCGAGCGCGCTCGCCAAGCGCTGGAACGGGATCAGGTCACGCTCGCGAAGCGCTTGCAGCGCCCGTTCATCGACCGGGATGGCGACGTGTGAATCCGCCTCGGCCCAACCGTGACCGGGAAAGTGCTTGCCCGTCGCGGCCATGCCGGCCCGATGCATCCCCTTGATGAACGCCCCGGCCAGCTCGGTCGCACGCACCGGATCACCCTCGAATGCACGAGAGCCCACCACTGCGCTGCGCTGGTGATCGAGGTCGAGCACCGGCGCGAAGCTGAAATCCAGTCCAGCGGCCAGCACCTCGGTCGCCATCACCCAGCCGCATGTTTCAGCCAGCGCCGGCGCATCGGCACGCGAAGCGAATTCACGCATCGCCGGCAATCGAACGAAGTCGCGCCGCAGGCGCTGCACGCGCCCCCCTTCCTGGTCGACAGCCAGCAGGATATCGGGCCGTACCGCACGGATCGCACGGCACAGGTCCTCGACCTGACGCAGGTTTTCGATGTTGCGAGCAAACAGAATCAGCCCGCCTACTTCCGGCTGGCGCAACAACTGGCGATCCTCGGCGGTCAGCCAGGTGCCGGCGATGTCCAGCATCAATGAGCCTTGCATGATAGTGAGCAAATCCTTAAATGAGCGGTGCGCTCGACCATTGCGGACAGGCCGCCTCGTCTATCTGCACGGCGCAACCAACCGGCACGCGAGCGAACAGATCGAGCAAGTCGGCATTGCGCAACCTGATGCAACCATGGGAAAGCGGTACGCCCATGGGCTCGGGATCGGGCGTGCCGTGCAGATAGATGTATCGACGGAAGGTGTCGACCTTGCCGAGACGGTTGTAGCCAAGCTCACAGCCGCTGAGCCAGAGGATACGGGTCAGGATCCAGTCACGGCCGGGGAACCGGGCATGCAGTTCCGGATTCCACACGTCTCCCGTCCAGCGCCGACCACGAAGGACCGCCCCGCATGGCAACCCTTCACCGATGCGCGCGCGCACCCGATGACGCCCCCGTGGCGTGCAATTGGAACCGTTGAGTTCTCCCGCACCGTTACGCGCGGTGGAAACCGGCAGCCGACTGCACAGCCTGCCTTCGGAAAATCCGTAGAGCATCTGGTCGGCGATGGAGATGTGAAGGAAATCGAGATCGGACATGGGCACCAAGCTTAGCCGATCAACCCCTGACCATGCACCTCAACCCTTGGCAGGCATCGCAAGGGCATTGCGTCGAGCGATGGGATGCGCCTTTACCAGGCTTGGGTCCGCCACGCCGGAATCGGCGCGCATGCCAGCCGCCAGAAACGGCACCATCATGCGCATGACCTGCTCGATGGACGTCTTGGCCCCGAAGTCGTTCTCGGCGATGGCCCGCAGCGCCTTGATGCCTGACATGCTGAACGCGGCAGCACCCAGCATGAAGTGCACACGCCAGAACAATTCGATTGGCGGAATGGAGGGCGCCGCTTCATGGACGCGCAGCATGTAACGGCGAAACACCTTGCCGTACATGTCTTCAAGATAACGGCGCAGGTGGCCCTGACTCTGGCTGAAGGACAGTCCCAACAGACGCATGAAGATCGACAGGTCGTCACCGCTGCGGGGCGTTACCGCAAGCGCCTGCTCGACCAGGATTTCCAACAGTTCCTCGAGGTTTTCCTTCCTGTCGGACGCGGCTTCGCGCCGGTCCAGCTCGCGCTCGAGGCTCACACAGAACGGCCCCAGAAAACGGGAGAAGACCGCCTGGATAAGGGCTTTCTTGGACCCGAAATGGTAGTTCACGGCCGCCAGGTTCACTCCGGCCTTGCTGGTGATCAGACGCAGCGAAGTCTCGGCGAAGCCTTTCTCAGCGAACAGTTGTTCCGCTGCATCAAGAATACGCTCCACGGTTTCAGACTGCGCCATGCCCACTCCCCTGACAAACACTCGTTTGAAACTTACGTTTCAACCCACCTCAAGTCAACCACGAAAGCGCCCGAAGGCCTTCTGGTCGACAAGCTTGCACCAAGCCAGCCCGGCCCTCAACCAAACAACGATTGCCAAGCGACCGGCACTGTATATAATCCCAGTCACTGTATAAAAGAACAGAGACCTCTCATGATCAAGCTCACCCCACGCCAGTCGGAAATACTCGCCTTCATCAAGCGCTGCCTGGAAGACAACGGCTACCCGCCGACGCGTGCCGAGATCGCTCAGGAGCTGGGTTTCAAATCGCCCAATGCCGCCGAGGAACACCTCAAGGCGCTGGCCCGCAAAGGCGCTATCGAGATGACGCCCGGCGCGTCGCGCGGGATACGTATTCCTGGTTTCGAACCCGCTGCCGAAGACAGCGGTCTGCCCGTCATCGGCCGGGTCGCCGCCGGCGCGCCCATTCTTGCGCAACAACATGTAGAAGAATCCTGCCAGATCAACCCGGCTTTCTTTCACCCCAAGGCGGACTACTTGCTGCGTGTGCATGGCATGAGCATGCGAGACATCGGGATTTTCGACGGTGACCTGCTCGCCGTCCATACCACGCGCGAGGCGCGTAACGGCCAGGTCGTGGTGGCCCGTATCGATGATGAGGTAACCGTCAAGCGCTTCAAGCGCGAGGGCGACAAAGTCTGGCTGTTGGCCGAGAACCCGGAATTTGCGCCGATCGAGGTCGATCTCGAGCAGCAGGAATTCGTCATCGAAGGTTTGAGCGTCGGCGTGATACGCCGCTAGCAGATCGCTTAACGTATTGGCACATGCAGGTGGCCAGACCGCCTGCCAAAGGAGAGGCTCATGCAGTACCACCCTCAACCCAGCGCAGGCAATCCACCACAACTCCCCTTGTTCGAAGGGCTGATCGCACATCGCCTGGCACCGTTCGCAGAGGGCATACACCTGCCCCAACCTGCCGATGATTGCCTGAGTGAAATGACCCTGAGCGGCAGCAACGATCACTGCCGGCTACTGCTCTCCCCCATTCTGCGCGAGCTCAGCGAGGCGGCCGACACGCGCTGGCTGACCCTGATCGCTCCCCCAGCGTCGCTGTCGCAGAGCTGGCTGCGTGAAACCGGCCTCAATCGCGATCGCATCCTGTTGTTGCAGGCCCGCGAAACCCAGGGTGCGCTTGAGTTGGCGTGCAAGGCCCTGATGTCAGGCTGCAGCCATACGGTCATCACCTGGTTCGCGCGGCTCGACAAGGCCAGCCGGCTGAAACTGCGCGAGGCGGCATCCCAGGGCAACGCACAAAGCCTGAATATACGCCTGGGTAATTGAATCGAACCGCTCGGCATATGGATGTGCCGAATCCGACCGGCGTCGCAATGGCCAACCGGCATCGTGGGTCTTAATGCAGGACGCGCGGCCCCTCTTCTTCTCGCTCCAGTTCGCCCTCGGACACCCGCCCGGCCATCTGCACGCCGACGTTGAACATCGCCTTGGCGATTTCGACATGCTGGCCTTGCAGGAACGCCTTGGCGTCTTCGGAAAAATCCAACGTGACCAGCACGCCTTCATCCTCAGCGCGACGCAGCACAATGCTGCCGTCGGGTAGCTCGACGATTTCCAGAAAAGACGTTGGCATGAGTCTGCTCCCCGTGAAACGGCGCATTGTAACAGCCGACCGACCTGTGGACAGCCTTTGGCTTCGCCGCGGAGCATTGAATGCATCGCATCGTGGCGGGTGGTTTCGCCAAATCAGGTGCGGCACTTGCTGATGGCACAGTAGGATGGCCCCCTACATCGTCCAGGCAGCCGTCCGGACACCCGCCGCGCGAAGGATTCCAGGATGACTGCAAGAACCCTGCTGCTGACCACCTTGGCCATGCTCGCCTTCGCCGGCAATTCATTGCTGTGCCGCGCCGCACTGCGTGACAGTCAGATCGACCCCGCCAGCTTTACTGCGTTACGCCTGCTCGCCGGGGCACTGGTGCTCTGGCTGCTGCTGTACCTGCGCAAGGGGCCCAGGGCGATGTCCGGCAACTGGTACGGCGCCCTCGCGCTTTTCGCCTATGCGGCAGCCTTTTCGTATGCCTACCAGTACCTCGATGCCGGTGCCGGTGCGCTGGTGCTGTTCGGCGCCGTGCAGCTCAGCATGATCGCCTGGGGACTGTTCAACGGTGAACGTCTGCATCGCTGGCAATTGGTGGGCCTGGTGCTCGCGGTTGGCGGCCTGGTGGCGCTTCTGCTTCCTGGCACGAGCGCGCCCTCGGTGCCGGCTTCGTTGCTGATGGCAGTGGCAGGCGCCGCCTGGGGGGCTTATTCGCTGCTGGGAAAAGGGCTGCCTGACCCGCTGGCCGTCACGGCCGGGAATTTCATCCGCGGCCTGCCTATCGTTGCCGGGCTGTGCCTGGTGGCCTTGAACAGCCTCAAGTGGGACAGCGCCGGTGTGATCTATGCAGTGTTGTCCGGCGGGCTGACGTCCGGCATCGGCTATGCCATCTGGTATGCCGCGCTGCCGGGCCTTGCGGCTGTCCAGGCGGCCAGCGTGCAATTGAGCGTACCGCTGCTTACCGCGCTCGCCGGAAGCCTGCTGCTGGGGGAACCCCTGACTGCCAGGCTGCTGGCTGCCGCCCTTGCGATACTGGGCGGCATCGCCCTGGTCATGTGCTTCAAATACCGGACGTGAGGCACGGGAACGGTGCAAGTAATCGCTGCGCCACGCTTACCACTCGGTCAGCGACTCGCGAAAGCGCAAGGCCAGATCCTTCAGGTTGCGCCGCCAGGACTCCACCTCTTCGCGTGTCAGCGCGGGCACTTCTTCGCCTACGCTGACCGCTTCGATCAAGGGCATGGTGGGGTCGGTCTTGGACTTGGCGGGTGCACGAGGTGGCTCGAACAATCCGGCATAGGCCTTCAACAGCTGTGCAAGCCAGGTCTCGCGATGCTCGGCCAACTCGATCAGCTCGGCCAGCTCCGGACTGGGCGAGTCCTGTTGCGGCGAGCGCAGCAGCAACAGCTCCGCTTGCGGCGCGCCGGCATTGGCTAGACGGTAGTAGCCGGCAATCTCGTGACACAGCCCCAGCAAGGCGCCGTACAGATGGAACAGGGCGGCCTCTCGCTCCGCCTGGATCAGCCCCGGCGCATTCATCGTGCCTTTTTCGTCGGCCCGCCGCCAGTTCTCGAGCGCGAGGCCGGCGAAGTAGAGTTTCTGATTGGTTCGGGTATACAGCTCATGAGCCATGGCGACGATCTCCAAGGGTTGAAACGCACCAGGTCGAAGCCAGAGGGCCGACGTCGACCTGGCGCTGCCGCTTATTTACCGGTGCTCTTGTCTTCCACTTTCCATTTGCCGCCGTCGAAGAACGCTTTCCACCCGGTCGGTTTGCCGTTGACCTCGGTTTGCACGTACTGCTCCTTGGTCTTGCGACTGAAGCGGATCACGGCGGGGCGGCCCTCCGGATCCTTCTGCGGCGCACTCAACAGGAAGTGATACTTCGGATCGATCTCGTCCTTGTGTGGAATCAGCTCCACCACGAGCGGCGCACGGGTCTCGCGGTTCTTCGGGAACTGGCTGGCAGCCAGGAACAACCCGGATGCACCATCGCGCAGAACGTAAGTATCGTCGACTTTTTCACACTTGAGCTCCGGCATCTTCACCGCATCCATCTTCGGCGGTGCCGCCTCGCCATTTCTGAGCAGCTTGCGAGTGTTTTTGCATTCAGCGTTCGTACAGCCGAAGAACTTGCCGAAGCGGCCGGTCTTGAGCTGCATTTCGCTGCCGCACTTGTCGCATTCCAGGCTCGGTCCCTCATAGCCCTTGATCCGGTACTGCCCTTCCTCGATCTCATAGCCGCTGCAATCGGGGTTGTTGCCACAGATGTGCAGTTTGCGGGTCTCGTCCAGCAGATAGGCGTCCATTGCCGTACTGCAGATCGGGCAACGATGCTTGCCCAGCAGTACCCGTGATTCGGACTCACCTTCGTCATCGGCGGCGATTTCGTCCCCTGGGATCAGGTTGACGGTGGACTTGCAGCGCTCCTTGGGCGGCAGGCTGTAACCAGAGCAGCCGAGGAACACGCCCGTCGAGGCCGTGCGAATCATCATCGGCCGGCCGCAGACCTTGCAGGGAATGTCGGTCAGGGTCGGCTGGTTGGCACGCATGCCGTTGTCACTGGCCTCGGCCACCTCGAGCTTTTTCTTGAAGTCGCCGTAGAACTCGTCAAGCAGATGCTTCCACTCACGCTCGCCCTGGGCAACGTCGTCCAGGTTCTCTTCCATGCCGGCGGTGAAGCCGTAATCCATCAGGTTGTCGAAGCTTTCCGACAGGCGTTCGGTGACGATGTCGCCCATCTTTTCCGAGTAGAACCGGCGATTGTGCAAGGACACATAGCCGCGATCCTGGATCGTCGAAATGATCGCCGCGTAGGTGGACGGGCGACCGATGCCGCGCTTTTCCATTTCCTTTACCAGGCTCGCTTCGGAATAACGTGCCGGCGGCTTGGTGAAATGCTGGCTCGGATCAAGCTTGATCAGCGTCATCCCGTCGCCTTTGTTCATTTCCGGTAGCACATCGTCTTCACCGCTTTTGCTCTGCTGCGGCATGACCTTGGTGTAACCGTCGAACTTGAGAATGCGACCCTTGGCGCGGAGTTCGAAGTTGCCTGCGGTGACCGTCACACTTGTCGACAGGTACTGCGCCGGTGGCATCTGACAGGCGACGAACTGGCGCCAGATAAGGTCGTAGAGGCGCTCGGCGTCGCGTTCCATGCCCGACAGCTGCGTCGGGCGCAGATTGACATCGGAGGGGCGAATCGCCTCGTGCGCTTCCTGCGCGCCCTCTTTGCTTGAGTAGAAATTGGGGTTTTCAGGCAGGTACTTCTTGCCGAATTCATCCTCGATGAAGCCGCGCACCATGCCCAGCGCGTCGGCCGAGAGATTCGTCGAATCGGTACGCATATACGTGATGTAGCCAGCCTCGTAGAGCCGCTGGGCCATCATCATGGTCTTCTTCACGCCGAAGCCGAGGCGATTGCTCGCCGCCTGCTGCAAGGTCGAGGTAATGAACGGTGCCGAGGGCTTGCTGCTGGTCGGCTTGTCCTCGCGCTTGGTCACGCTGTAGCGAGCGTCTTTCAGCTGTTCGAGCGCGGCCATGGCGTGGCCTTCATTCAACGGCTTGAATGCCTCGCCATTCTCACGCGCGACCTCGAAACGCACCTTCGCCTGCCCGGCGGTGGCGAGATCGGCATGGACTTCCCAATACTCTTCGGGAACGAAGGCGCGAATCTCCCGCTCACGCTCGACGACCAGCTTGACCGCAACCGATTGCACACGACCGGCGGACAGGCCACGGGCGATCTTCTGCCACAGCAGGGGCGACACCATGTAGCCCACGACCCGGTCGAGGAACCGCCGTGCCTGCTGCGCATTGACCCGGTTGATGTCCAGCTCGCCAGGCTTGGAAAATGCTTCCTGAATGGCCTTCTTGGTAATTTCGTTGAAGACCACGCGCTTGTAGCGAGTGTCGTCACCCCCGATGGATTCGCGCAGGTGCCAGGCGATGGCCTCTCCCTCTCTATCCAAGTCGGTCGCGAGATAGATGGTGTCAGCTTCCTTGGCCAGGCGACGCAACTCGTCGATGACCTTTTCCTTGCCCGGCAGAATCTCGTACTTGGCTTTCCAGCCATGCTCGGGGTCGATCCCCATACGCGTGAACAGCTGCCGCTTGGCCTTTTCCTTCGGCGACAGCGCCGGGGCGTCGCCGGCGGCCGCCTTGCCCCGCTTGGCCGGCTCGCGGGCCGCGGAACCGCTGGTGGGAAGGTCGCGGATGTGGCCGATACTCGACTTCACCACGTACTGGTTGCCCAAATACTTGTTGATTGTCTTGGCCTTGGCCGGTGATTCCACGATGACCAGCGATTTACCCATGGAGAGGAGAGTTCCTGAATCGAGAGATAACTGAGAAATTGAGCCGCCAGTACCGAACGCCGCAACACGACGCTCGGTTTGTCGGCAAAAAGCGAAGCAGCCCGTCTAGAGGACTGCAAAGAGCGTCCGATTGCTCCGCAAACGTGCGTAGCGCGGTCGCCCGGCGCGCGTTTCGTTGACCGAAGCCAGGTGGAATCGCTTTCACTTGGTTCGAAAGCACCGCTATATATAGTGGCGACCGAGCCGAGGTCAAGCGCAAGGGTTAAGCCAATCTGCCCTGAGGACGCTCAAAAACGGCTGGGTTCGGCTTCGATCAGTGCGAAACGAGGAAGCGTTTCCCCATCGACTTCCACCGTTTCGGTAAACATCGACAACGGACGCACCCAAAGGCCGAAATCCCCGTACAGCGCCTGATAGAACACCACCGGCTCCTCCGTTTCGGAATGCCTGGCAACGGCATATACCCGATACTCGGGGCCTTTGTAATGACGATAACGGCCTGGCGTGACCTGCATCTGAAATGCCTCTGAAATAACTTCATATCCAACAAATGAAAAACCGGGGCACGAGGCCCCGGTTCCGTGTCACCGGACAGCTTAGACGCGTTCGAACACCGTGGTGATACCTTGGCCCAGGCCGATACACATCGTGGCCACGCCCAGGGTGCCGCCGTTCTGCTTCATCACGTTCAGCAGGGTGCCGGAGATACGCGCTCCGGAGCAACCAAACGGATGGCCCAACGCAATGGCGCCGCCGTGCAGGTTGACCTTCTGTTCCATTTTGTCGAGCAGCTTCAGATCCTTGAGCACAGGCAGCGCCTGAGCGGCGAAGGCTTCGTTGAGCTCGACGTGATCGATGTCATCCATGGTCAGACCGGCACGCTTGAGCGCCTTCTGGGTGGCGGGCACCGGGCCGTAACCCATGATCGCCGGATCGACACCGGCCAGCGCCATGGAGCGAATCACGGCCATCGGCTGGACACCCAGGTCCTGGGCACGCTGAGCCGACATCACGATCATGCAGGACGCGCCATCGGTGATCTGCGAGGACGTACCGGCGGTCACGGTGCCACCCTTGGGGTTGAATGCCGGCCTGAGGGCCGCCAGGCTCTCGAGGGTCGTTTCCGGACGAATGGTTTCATCGTAGTCGAAGACCTTGAGGAAGCCGTTCTCGTCGTAACCCTGCATGGGGATGATCTCATCCTTGAACAGGCCCTCGACAGTCGCCTTGTGCGCCAGACGGTGCGAGCGCTCGCCGAAAGCGTCCTGCTGTTCACGAGTGATGCCATGCATCTTGCCGAGCATTTCGGCGGTCAGACCCATCATGCCCGACGCCTTGGCGGCGTACAGCGACAACTGCGGGTTCGGATCGACACCGTGCATCATGCCGACGTGGCCCATATGCTCGACACCGCCGACGACGAACACATCGCCGTTGCCGGTCATGATCGCCTGGGCGGCCGTATGCAGCGCACTCATGGATGACCCGCAGAGTCGGCTGACCGTCTGGGCGGCGCTGGTGTGCGGGATGCGCGTCAGCAGCGACGCCATGCGGGCGATGTTCCAGCCCTGCTCCAGGGTCTGGTTGACGCAACCCCAGATCACATCTTCCACCTCGGCCGGATCGATCTTCGGATTGCGTGCCAACAAGCCATCGATCAAGTGCGCGGACATGGTCTCGGCGCGGGTGTTGCGGTGCATGCCGCCCTTGGAACGACCCATCGGGGTACGGCCGAAGTCGACAATGACGACGTCTCTCGGATTAAGGCTCATTTATCTCTATTCCTCTCTTGGAAAACCCCTGAAAGCCACTGCGCCAGGCGGGGCGTTGCTGAGATCAGTCTCGCCCTCGCCTGCGCTCGCTATGCGTTCAAAGGCCTTTTAACCGTAGAAGCGCTGGCCGTTGGCAGCCATCTCACGCAGCTTCGCAGTCGGGTGGTACAGCGGGCCCAGGTCGGCGTACTTGTCGGCCAGCGCCACGAACTCGGCCACACCGATCGAATCGATGTAGCGCAGCGCACCACCCCGGAAGGGCGGGAAGCCAATCCCGTAGATCAGGCCCATATCGGCCTCGGCAGCGGTTTCGACGATCCCGTCTTCCAGGCAACGCACGGTTTCCAGGCACAGCGGGATCATCATGTAGTTGATGATGTCCTCGTCGCTCAGCTCGCGCTGTTCGCGCACGATCGGCTTGAGCACCTCGTAGGCCTCGGGATCGACCACTTTCTTCGGCTTGCCCTTCTTGTCCAGCTCGTAGGCATAGAAGCCCTTGCCGTTCTTCTGGCCCAGGCGATTGGCGTCATACATGGCGTCGACCGCCGTCCTGGTGTCGTCCTTCATGCGGTCCGGGAAACCCTCGGCCATGACGTCACGGCCATGATGACCGGTGTCCATGCCGACGACGTCCATCAGGTACGCAGGGCCCATCGGCCAGCCGAACTTCTCCATCAGCTTGTCGGCGCGGACGAAGTCCACCCCGTTGGCAATTACACGCGCGAAGCCACCGAAATACGGGAACAGCACGCGGTTGACCAGGAAGCCCGGGCAATCGTTAACCACGACCGGACTCTTGCCCATCTTCTTGGCATAGGCAACGGTGGTGGCGATGGCGGTTTCGCTGGTTTTCTCGCCGCGGATCACCTCAACCAGCGGCATCATGTGCACCGGGTTGAAGAAGTGCATACCGCAGAAGTTCTCCGGACGCTTGAGCGCCTGCGCCAGATAACTGATCGAGATGGTCGATGTGTTGGACGCGATGATCGCATCGTCACGCACCAGCCCTTCCACTTCGGCCAGCACCGATTGCTTGATCTTCGGGTTCTCGACGACCGCCTCGACCACGATATCGACGTGACCGAAGTCACCGTAGGACATGGTCGGGCGGATGGCATTGAGCGCTTCGGCCATCTTGGCCGGAGTCAGACGGCCTTTCTCGACACGCTTGCCGAGCAGCTTGGACGCCTCGTTCAGGCCCATCTGAATGCCTTCTTCACGGATGTCCTTCATCAGGATCGGCGTACCCTTGACGGCCGACTGATAAGCGATACCGCCACCCATGATGCCGGCACCGAGCACGGCCGCGAGCTTCACCTCACGCGCCTGCTTGTCGTAGGCCTTGGCTTTTTTCTTCAGCTCCTGGTCGCTCAGGAACAGCCCAACCAGGCTCTGTGCAACCGAGGTCTTGGCCAGTTTGACGAAGCCCGCGGCCTCGACTTCGATGGCTTTGTCGCGGCCGAAGTTGGCGGCTTTCTGGATGGTCTTGATCGCTTCGACCGGCGCCGGATAGTTCGGGCCAGCCTGACCGGCAACGAAGCCCTTGGAGGTTTCGAACGCCATCATCTGCTCGATGGCATTGAGCTTGAGCTTGTCCAGCTTCGGCTGGCGCTTGGCCTTGTAGTCCAACTCGCCGGAAATGGCGCGCTTGACCAGGTCCAGCGCGGCGGCTTGCAGTTGCTCTGGCGCGACGACGGCGTCAACGGCGTGAACCTTGAGCGCCTCTTCGGCACGGTTTTCCTTACCGGAGGCGATCCACTCGACGGCGTTATCGACGCCAATCAGGCGCGGCAGGCGAACGGTCCCGCCAAAGCCTGGGTAGATGCCCAGCTTGACTTCCGGCAGGCCGACCTTGGCGCTGCTGGACATGACGCGGTAATCGGCAGCCATGCACATCTCGAAGCCACCGCCGAGCGCGATGCCGTTGATGGCCGCGACGGTCGGCACGCCCAGGTCTTCGAAGTCGCTGAAGATCTTGTTCGCTTCGAGGTTGCCGGCTACCAGCTCCTCGTCCGACAGCTTGAAGTTGTCGACGAATTCGGTGATGTCGGCACCGACGATGAACACGTCCTTGCCGCTGGTAACGATCACGCCCTTGACCGAAGCGTCGGCCTTGATGGCGTCGACTGCCTGGCGCAGGTCGTTGAGGGTGAGGCGATTGAACTTGTTGACGGACTCACCCTTGAGGTCGAAATTCAATTCGACGATGCCGCTCTCAAGAGCCTTAACCGTGATGGCTTTACCTTCGTAAATCATCAACTGATCTCCACGGTATGGAAGCTGAACGTTACGTGTCGCACGTCATCGGCCCGAAGACCGTCACCGATTCAGGTGAAACGACACCCACCGACACGATAAACCGGGCTGACGGCATTTGCGTGGCAAACGCTCGATTCATACGCCCGTTTGATTTGGGTGAGCACACCTTCATGCAAAAGCGATGCATTGTCAATCGGCTGGCCGGGTAGTCGAAGGGGCTCACCTGCAATCCGATCACTAAGCCTAGCCAAGGCCCGTCATGTTGCAGCATGACGGGCATCGCTCAGCCCCATCGATCGCCATTCACGCAGGTGATCGCCCGCACCCGAGCGATGAACCCGGATCGCTTTCCCGCCGTCACACACTGACGAGCACCTAGTACACTCGGCGCCTGTTCCAACCTCGTCCAGCTGCGCCAGTGCGCGCCGCCTTTCAGGAGTTATGCATGTCTGCCCCCATTGCCCGCGTCGACACAGGCCAGGACCCGTACAAGTGGCTGGAGAACCGCGACGCCCCCGAGGTGCTCGATTACCTGAAGGCTGAAAACGCGTATCTGGACGATCGACTGGCCGATCAGCTCGAGCTTCGAGAGACGCTGTTCCAGGAGATCAAGGGCCGCATCCGCGAAACTGACCTGTCGCTGCCTTCACCCTGGGGCCCCTGGCTTTATTACCAGCGCACCACCGCAGGCGATGAGTATCCGCGTCATTACAGATGCCCACGGCCTGCGGACGGCTCCTTCACCGTGGACGAACGCGCCGAACAACTGTTGCTCGATCCCAACGAACTGGCCGCCGGCGGATTCCTGTCACTGGGCGCTTTCAGCGTCAGCCAGGACCACGGCAAACTGGCCTACAGCCTCGATACCCAGGGCAACGAAATCTACCAGCTGTTCGTCAAAGACCTGGCCACCGGCGACGTCACGGCCCTCCCATTCGAGAACTGCGACGGCAGCATGACCTGGGCCAACGACCACCAGACCCTGTTCTTCGGCGAACTGGACGACACCCACCGTCCGCACAAGATCTTTCGGCATCGCCTGGGTGAGAGCGGCCGCACCGAGGTCTATCACGATCCGGACGGTCGCTACTTCGTCCATTGCTACCGCGCCAGCAGCGAACGGCAACTGGTGATTCTGTCCAACAGCAAGACCACCAGCGAAGCCTGGGTCCTCTCGGCGGACGAGCCGGAAGGCCGCTGGATATGCCTGGCGCCGCGCCAGGAGGACCATGAATACTTCCCCGACCACGGCCTGCTCGACGGGCAATGGTGCTGGCTGGTACGCAGCAACCAGGCCGGTATCAATTTCGCGCTGTACCAGGCACCGGAGGCCACGCCGCAACGCGAGCACTGGCGCGAGCTGATCGGCCACCGCGATTCGGTGATGCTCGAAGACGTCAGCTTGAACGCCGACGCCATTACGTTGACCCTGCGCGAAGCCGGGCTGCCGATCATCGAGGTGCGCCCAGACGCTGGCGCGCCCTACCGACTGCAACTCCCGGACGCCGCCTACAGCCTGCACGTCCACAACACGCTTGAGTTCGAGAGCCCGGTGATTCGCCTGCGCTACGAGGCGCTGAACCGTCCCGCACAGATTCGCCAACTCAAGCTCGCCGACGGCGAACAGCGCGTGCTCAAGGAAACCCCGGTGGAGGGCCCCTTCGACGCCGATGCCTACGAGAGTCGGCGCATCTGGGCGACGGCCGCAGACGGCACGCAGGTGCCCATCAGCCTGGTCGGTCGCCGCGAGTGTTTCGGCCAGCCCGCGCCGCTCTACCTGTATGGCTACGGCGCGTATGGCCACAGCCTGGACCCCTGGTTTTCCCACGCACGCCTGTCGTTGCTCGACCGGGGTTTCATTTTTGCCATCGCCCACGTACGCGGCGGCGGCGACCTGGGCGAGGCCTGGTACCGCGCCGGCAAACTGGAGCACAAACCCAACACCTTCAACGACTTCATCGCCTGCGCCGAGACACTGATCACCGACGGCTATACCGAACCCGCCCGGCTGGCCATCAGCGGCGGCAGCGCCGGCGGCCTGCTGATCGGTGCCGTGCTCAATTTGCGACCGGACCTGTTCGGTGCGGCGATTGCCGAGGTGCCCTTCGTCGACGTGCTGAACACCATGCTCAACGCCGATCTGCCATTGACGGTGACCGAGTACGACGAGTGGGGCGACCCGAACCAGTCCGACGTGCATGCGCGCATCAAGGCGTACGCCCCGTACGAAAACGTGCGCAACCAGCCCTACCCGGCGATCCTTGCAGTGGCCGGCTACAACGACAGCCGCGTGCAGTATTGGGAAGCGGCCAAATGGGTCGCCAAGCTGCGCGCAAGCAAGACCGACGATAATCTGCTGCTGCTCAAGACCGAATTCGGCGCCGGGCATGGCGGCATGAGCGGTCGTTATCAGGCGCTCAAGGACGTGGCGCTGGAATACGCCTTCGTCCTGAAGGTCTTCGCCATGACGGCACGCTGAGGCTCTTCCCCGCTGGGGCGCTGTGCGCCCCGCACGGTCGACACCAACGACGGCGGTTTGCCGACTTGCGGTCGGAACGGCCCACACGCGCCGGGGTCATCTGTCACACCACTGTTTCGGAGTGATTACCCATGACCAGGACATCAAACCAGGCTTCACAGAACGTGCATGGCTGGGAGCGCGCGGTATCGATTGCGGGCGGGCTGTACTTCCTAGGCAAGGGCATCGGCCGCGGCGGCGTGGGCGGCTTGTTGCAACTGGCGATGGGCGGCATGGCGCTTGCCCGAGGCGTCACCGGCCATTGCGAGGCCAAGCGCGTGCTGTGCGAGGTGAACGAGCAGGCCAAAATGGCCGAAGGTAACTCCCGGAGCATGCCTCTGGAGCGCAGCGAAGCGGATGACCAACGCCTGAAAACCAATGCCCAGGCGGCCACCGGCACTGCGACGGTGACCGGCAACGATTCGCTCACCAACCCACCAGCCGGCGTCTGAGCCGATCAAAGCAACGCTTCGCCCCGAGGGCGGGCCTCCTACAGCAACAGCTACAACACCACTGGCCTGTGGGAGGCGCGACCCGCGGCGAAAGCGGGCGTCCTACCCGCCCAAGACAAACGCCTCGCCCCGACGGCGGGCCTCCTACAGCAACAGCTTCAACACCACTGGCCTGTGGGAGGCGCGACCCGCGGCGAAAGCGGGCGTCCTGCCCGCCTAAGGCAAACGCTGCGCCCCGAGGGTGGGCCTCCTACAACAGCTACAACACCATTCGCCTGTGGGAGGCGCGACCCGCGGCGAAAGCCGCGTCCTGCCCGCTCACAGCAAACGCTTCGCCCCGGGGGCGGGCCTCCTACAACAGCTACAACACCACTGGCCTGGGAGGTGCGACCCGCGGCGAAAGCGGGCGTCCTACCCGCTCAAGGCAAACGCTTCACCCCGAGGGCGGGCCTCCTATAGCAACAGCTTCAACACCACTGGCCTGTGGGAGGCGCGACCCGCGGCGAAAGCGGACGCCTTGCCCGCTCAAGGCAACCCCTTCACCCGAGGGCGGGCCTCTATTCGCTCACAGGCACAACGATCAGGCCGGCGCGCTCGCCAATCGCGACGTCGGCCATGGGGAACAGGATTCGTGCGCCCCGCTCGTGCGCCACCCAGCGGACGCCGTCGTCCTCCGCGAGCAGCGTGCCGGGCGGTAGCGGCGTGAAGTTGTCGATCTCGCTCGGCAGTCGCAGGGCGAATCGCTCGCTGCCCTTGATGATTTCGCGGGCCAGCCGAAATTTCAGCAGCGGGCGTGGCGGCGTTGCCGGCACAGGCTCCGTCGCCTCGATCCAGTGTTTCGCAGCCTGCAGCAACTCGAACAGACAACCCGGCCAGACGCCGTCAGGCGCTTCGGCCAGCTCGAGGGTAAAGGCGTCGGCAGCGTGTCGAGTCGCCGTATGAGCGCTGAAGGTTCCGGAAGGCTTTTCCTGCAACAGCACCGCATCGACCCCCGCATGCCGCAATCGCATCAGGCTGAGCGGGGATACTTCGCGATCAGCCACCCAGGGACAGATGGCGAACTGGGGCAACACCGACCCGCGCATTGCAGAGTGCAGGTCGAAGTGCCAGCGGCGTCGATCCGGGTCGCAGAAAAATGTTGCCACCAGCGCTTCCAACCACGCCGCGCGACGTGCTTCGTCACCGCGCGCCTGCGCATGCTTGCCGCAGAACAGCCGATTCAGGTCATGGGCTACACGGCGCACGCCCTGGCGCATCGCCGGCGGGTTGCAGAACAGCAGCAGCAGCCGGACCCGAGGACGGATGTCACCGCGACCGATCGCTTGCACCAGGCGGTCGAGCACCTCGATCGGAACGGTCTCGCAGCCGTGCACGCCAGCCGACAGCAGCAGATCGAGCCCCGTATCCTGACCAGCCGCCGGCGTCACCTCAAGCGCGCCCTCGCCCAGCCAGCGCAGCATCACGCCATCCGCGGTGAGCTGAACGCACTCGTCCGGCTCACGTCCGGCAAGCGTCAGTTGCAGCAGGTTGCCAAGCCCCTGCGTGCGAACCTCAGTGGTCGTGGTTGCAGTCCGGTCCATGAACGTGATCGTCCTCGGCCGCCTCGACCGGCTCCATCTCAAGCTCGAGGCTGACCAGGTTGGTCGCCAAGGGCCGCAGCAGCAGATTGGCGTACTCCGTGTCGCCATCTTCCACGTCGACGCCGATCATCAGTTGGTTGTTGCCGACCTGTTGAATCCAGACTTCCCGCCCCTGCCACATGACGGCAAAACGGGTGCAGGACGTCTCCAGTTGGGTACCGTCTACATCTTCCAGGATCAGTTGCAGGCTATCGCTCATGGTCAGGTTCTCGATAAAGGAAAGACGGCAGGACCGATGCGGTCCTTGCCGGAATTTACGGCCTTCGCTTCAGGCCTGGGTCAGTTTTGCGGCCGCGCGCTCGAAGCGGGCCAGGCCCTCGGCGATATCGACCTCATCGATGATCAGACTCGGCGCGAGGCGGATCACATCGGGACCGGCCTGCAGGATCATCAGCGCTTCTCGTTCGGCCGCATCGAATATCTCGCGGGCGCGCCCTTTCCACGCCTCATCCAGCACACAGCCGATCAGCATGCCCATGCCACGTACCTGACTGAACAGCCCATGACGCTGGCCAATTTCCAGCAGCCCGCGCTTGAAACGCTCATGCCGCGCCTTGACGCCGTCGAGCACCTCCGGCGTGTTGACGATGTCGACCACCGCTTCGGCCACCGCGCAGGCCAATGGGTTGCCACCATAGGTGGTGCCGTGAGTACCGACGCTAAAGTGCTTCGCGACCTCTTCGGTCGTCAGCATCAGGCCAATCGGGAAACCGCCGCCCAGGCTCTTGGCGTTGGTCAGGATGTCCGGCATGACACCGTAGTTCATGTAGGCATACAGCTCACCGGTACGGCCCATCCCGGTCTGGACTTCATCGAAGATCAGCAGCGCGTTGTGCTCGTCGCAAAGCTTGCGCGCACCTTCGAGATACGCCTGATCGGCAGGCAATACGCCGCTTTCGCCTTGAATCGGCTCCAGCACCACGGCGCAGGTCTTGTCCGAGATGGCGGCAGCGAGCGCATCGAGATCGTTGTAGGGGACGTGGCTGATACCCTGAATCTTCGGGCCAAATCCATCCGAGTACTTCGGCTGGCCGCCAACGGTCACGGTAAACAGCGTCCGGCCATGGAAGCTGTTCACCGCGGAGATGATCTCGCATTTCTCCGGGCCGTGATTGTCGTGCGCATAGCGGCGCGCCAGCTTGAAGGCCGCCTCGTTGGCTTCGGCGCCCGAATTGCAGAAGAACGCGCGATCGGCGAAGGTCGCGGCGACCAGCTTCTTCGCCAGCCGCAACGCCGGCTCGTTGGTGAAGATGTTGGAGATGTGCCAGAGCTTGCCCGCTTGCTCGGTCAGCGCTGCGACCAGTGCCGGATGGGCATGGCCGAGCACGTTCACGGCGATGCCGCCGGTGAAATCGATCAGTTCTCGCCCGCTCTGATCCCATACTCGCGAACCCAGGCCGCGCACCGGAACGAAAGCAGCGGGTGCAAAAGTCGGAACAATGACCTGGTCGAAATCAGCGCGTTCTACCGGGGTGTGCGGGACGGACATCAGGGCTCTCCTGCGATGCGACACGAATGGAAAATGAAAACGCCCCGCCATGGCGGGGCGTTGCAAGCGCAGTGTAAACGCAGGCCTGCGGGAATGGGCGATCCGGCGAAAATTCTCTTCAGGGCGCGATCGAATGTTGCTGATCCAGCACGATGGCGCGGTCCAGGGTATCGAGCAGGCTCTTGCGGGCCTTGAGCTTGGTGTTCTTGTGGGCCGTCATGTTGATCTTTTTCAGCTGCGCTGCGGTCGCCCTGGCGACATCCATCAACTCGCCTGCCGGAACGATCCTGTCGAAAAATCCGGCGTCCAGCGCCGCTGGCGGGTTGAAGATCTCCCCATTGATGACCGACCGCTGGAACGCTGGTTTGGTCAGGCGATCGCGCGCCACCTCGATGCCGGAGTGATGCATCGTCATGCCGATCTGCACTTCGTTGAGACCAATATTGAAGGCACCTTCGACGCCAATGCGGTAGTCCGCCGACAGCAGCAGGAACGCGCCCTTGGCGATGGCATGGCCGGGGCAGGCAACGATGATCGGAAACGGATGAGCCAGCATCCGCCGGGTGAACGTCGAACCGGTAGTCACCAGCGCGATTGCGTGTTCGGGACCCGCGGTCATCACCTTGAGGTCATAGCCACCGGAGAGAATTCCCGGCTGGCCGGTAAGAATCACGACGGCGCGGTCCTGCTCGGCACGGTCGAACGCAGCGTTGAGCGCGCCGAATACCGCCGGAGACAATGCGTTGACCTTGCCGTTGTTCAGGGTCAGCGTGGCGATGCCGTCTTCGAGTTCGTAGGAAACCAGATCACTCATGACGAATATTCCTTGTTAGAAGTCCCCAGACGTTACCCAGCGCGACTCGCCAGGTAAAGCGCCGTGACTGACTGACAAGTCATGATCGGTCGATCGAACAGCCCTCGGACGGGCCCGAAGCGAGCCCGCTCAGCCCTCGGCGGCATCCGGCTCGAGTTCGAGCACGGCCAGCAGCTCGGGATGCAGAATCGTCTGCAATTGCGGATCGGCGATGAACAGGCCGTAGGCGCCGTCGGAAATACCGCTGCGTATTCGGTAGGGCGTTCCATCGGCGTCGACGGTCAGCTGGGACAGGTCCAGATAGCGCGGCTCGCAAGGCTGCTTGTCGGCATTGCGCAGGACAACCACCTTGGGTCGCAAGTGCAACTGCGGGTGTTTCTCCAGTACCAGCGCGACCTCACCGGTGTGCAGCTCGACCAGCGTGCCCACCGGAAACACACCGAGCCAACGGATGAACTCGTGCACCAGAGCCTCGTCGAATTGCTGCCCGGCACCGCTGCGCAGCACGTCGTAGGCTGCCTGGATCGGGCGCGCATCGTCATAGGCGCGATGGCTGGTGATCGCGTCGAAGGCATCGACGATAGTGACCACCCGCGTCGTGAACGGAATCTGATATTGGGCGAGGCCTTGCGGGTAACCCTTGCCATCCAGCCGCTCATGATGCCCATGTGCGGCGTGAACGGCCGC
Source organism: Stutzerimonas stutzeri (assembly GCF_009789555.1). Lineage (NCBI taxonomy): Bacteria > Pseudomonadati > Pseudomonadota > Gammaproteobacteria > Pseudomonadales > Pseudomonadaceae > Stutzerimonas > Stutzerimonas stutzeri. The sequence continues at coordinate 2,374,900 of NZ_CP046902.1, read as the reverse complement.
GGCGGGAATGTCATCCTGGTTGCACAATGCCTGATAGCCAAAGCCAGGATGGAGCTTGATGTGGTCGAACTCCTCCTGGGTCAGCTTGCCCGGCTTATTGAGGATCGCCGGGTCGATTTTCATCTTGCCCACATCATGCAACAGCCCGGCGATACCCAGCAGCTCTATCTTTTCATCGGGCAGGCCGAGGTGCGTACCGAAGCCCATCGCCAGGATCGACACGGACAAACAGTGCAGGCTGGTGTAGACGTCCTGTGACTTCAGACGGGTCAGCCACAGCATGGCGCTCTCGTTGCGCAGCATGCTTTCCAGGTTCCGCTTGACCAGCGCCTGGCAGGCCTTGGTATCGATCGCCCGCCCCTGCTGCACGTCCTGCAGCACCTGATCCAGTACCAGCGCGCTGCTGCGATAGGCCTCACGGGCTTCATGCACTTCAAGCGAAAGCGGAATGCGGCTCATCGTACGCTTCACGCGTAACGGTGTTGCCAAAGGTGCGATCATCTGGCCCTGGTCGAGCGACACGCGTCGGGTGTCATCGACGAACACGTAGTCGCAGCGCTCACGCACCGCTTGAATATGTTCGAGCTTGAGCAGGGGGAATCCCTGGAACAGAAAATCGGTGTGACGCCACGGTCGATCCAACTCGCAGATATACATGCCGAGTTCAAGATGACTGACGTGCAGACGACGCTTGGTAGCGACCTCTACCGCGTCCGGCCGCTTACGCTTGCTTTTGAATAACTTCATCAAGCCTTTCCCGGCTCTACATATTCACTCGGTTCGATGGCGTTGAAGCGGGTACCGATGCCATAGAGGTTGGAACCCTAGAGTAACGATAGGTTCATTGCTACTACCGCTTGGCCAGTTTTCCAACGGCCCCTTAACCGCATGAAAAAACTAAAAAACTTTTTGCCATCCGTAAGCTGTTCGGCTACATTAGCGCGCCTCGACGGACATCAACCCGTCGAGATCCGGTGAGGTGTCCGAGCGGTTGAAGGAGCACGCCTGGAAAGTGTGTATACGAGAAATCGTATCGTGGGTTCGAATCCCACCCTCACCGCCAGACTCGAAATACGCGAAGCCCCGACCATCGGGGCTTTGTCGTTTCTGACGCCGGGAAATGCCCCTCGCGCACAACGCCTCTGGATTGGACGCACCGCCCTGCCAAGGGCTCCGCTACGGCTGCCGCACGCAGCTCGGCGCGTTACCGACATGTTCCGTTTTCACCCGCGTCCCAGCTCGTTCCGGAAGTCGACGTTTCCATTCGATCCATCATTCGGTCGAGTTCGACGACCACGCCCCCCATCATCGGACTGTCCGTGGCCGCGATACGGCCGTTCTGACCAGCGGTCCAACGGCGCAGGCGCGGCACGCCCGGCGAAAACAGGTCGCCGCTTGCGAAACGCGGCCCTCTTCTACCGGCGGGCGGGCGGCCAGGTATGTGCTGGCTCATATATTGCTTGGAGCAGATGAGACGTCCATCAAGGAGAACGATTGCCGGGCCGAGCGCACGACGGTAAAGCGGATCAGACCTGCGTCGCCGCGCCCCCGGCTGTGCATCGGATCGACCAAAGGCAACAGCGTCGCCAGCAAGGCGCGACGGATTGCCCGAACAGCCGAACCTCGCACCCGAACACAAAAGGCCGCGCCCATGTTCAAGCACAAGAAAGTCAGACAGGCCACCATGATTCTGTTCGCCACGGCGGTCATCCTGATCCTGCCCAATCTGACCCGTCTGGTAAGCTGAGCCTTCGAGACGAGATAAGGGGCGAACGCTTATGTACCGCGTGTTTTTGATGTTGATCGCGATGACCACCGGTGCGGTCGCCGCCGAGATCGATCAGCCAGCCGCCCTGGCCGCCCTGCAACGCGCCGACAGCATCCTGATCGACGTTCGCACGGCGCCGGAATACGCCGAAGGCGCCCTGCCCGGCGCAACGCGCATCGAGCCCCAGCATCTGGCCGAGCGCATCGCCAGCGTCGCACCGAACAAGGACACGCCCGTCGTCCTCTACTGCCGCAGCGGTCGTCGCTCGGCCGCCGCCCAGGATCTACTGCTGGACCTGGGCTACACCCACGTCGTCAACGCGGGCGGCTATCAGGACCTCAAGGCCGTGATTGCGTCGCACTGACGAGGCGATCCACATCCGCTGCGCCGCTCCCGCCTCATCCCCCCTTCGTTTATCGCGGAACTAATGTGCTGCGGTGGCTACTGAAAAAGGAGCTACCGCTTCAGCGCCTGGCCCGCGCATAGACCGGAGGACTCGAATTGATGAATTGGGATGTGGTGTTGAACGAAAGGCTTTGGATCAACATCGCCATAATCACTGGCGTCACCCTTGTCAGCTATCTCGTCCTGCAGACCCTCGTGAGGGTCATCACCAACCGCCTGCGCAAGATGAGCAAAGGCTCACGCAGCGGCTTCGTCGCCATCGCGGCGGAAATGCTCAGCCGCACCAGCCATTTGTTGTTGATCGCGCTTTCCGTACTGATCGCCTTGAAAGTGGTCGAGCTGCCGGATCGCTGGGAAGCGGCCATGTCGCATGGCTGGTTCATCGCCCTCGCCTTTCAGATCGCGCTGTGGATGGACACTGCCGTTCGCCTGTGGATGGAAAGCCTGAATCGCGACGGCAAAGCGCGCAATCCGGTCACCACGACGATCATCGGCATCATGATCCGCATCGTCATCTGGACGATGATGCTGCTTTCGATCCTCGCCAACCTCGGCGTGGATATCACCGCCATGGTCGCCAGCCTCGGCGTCGGCGGTATCGCCATCGCGCTGGCGGTGCAGACGCTGCTCAGTGACGTCTTCGCCTCGTTGTCGATTGGCGTCGACAAGCCCTTCGAAATCGGCGACTTCGTCGTGTTCGGCGACGTTGCGGGCAACATCGAGCACATCGGCCTGAAGACCACACGCATCCGCGCGCTGAGCGGCGAGCAGATCGTCTGTGCCAACGCCGACCTGCTCAAGCAGACGCTGCATAACTACAAGCGAATGAACACACGGCGCATCGTGTTCAAGTTCGGCATCACCTACAACACGCCATCGGCTAAGGTCCGTGAGGTTTCGGCGCTGGTCAAGCGAATCGTCGACGGCCTGGACAATGCCAAATTCGACCGCGCGCACTTCCTCGCTTTCGACGACAGCCAGCTGACGTTCGAGGTCGTCTACATCATGCAGGTCTCGGACTACAACGCGTACATGGATACCCAGCAGGAGATCAATCTGCAGCTGCTCGACGGACTGCGCGAGATGGAGGTGCAGTTCGCCTTCCCGACCCGCAGCGTGGAGTTCATCGGCGGCAGTTTTCCCGAGCTGACCGTGGCCGGCATGCCGCAGGAAAAGCCGGCAGCCAACCAGGACGCCCCGAGCGCGGTGCCAAACGGCTGACGCGGCGGCGCCCGACCGGAACGCCGGGCGCCGCGGATGGGCTCAGCTCAACGCAGGCGCATCTGCTTGTGGGTTTCGATCAACTGCGGCACCACGCCAGGATCGGCCAGCGTCGAGATATCGCCTAGCGCGTCGTACTCGTCGGTGGCGATCTTGCGCAGGATGCGCCGCATGATCTTGCCCGAACGCGTCTTCGGCAAACCTGGCGCCCACTGGATCACATCCGGCACGGCAATCGGCCCGATCTCCTTGCGCACCCACTGTTGCAGCTCCTGGCGCAACTGGTCGGACGGCTCCTCGCCCGCCAGCAGGGTCACGTACACGTAGATACCCTGGCCCTTGAGCGGATGCGGCACACCGACGACCGCCGCTTCGGCCACCTTGCGGTGCGCCACCATCGCGCTCTCGATTTCCGCCGTCCCCATGCGGTGACCGGAAACGTTCAGTACATCGTCCACCCGCCCAGTGATCCAGTAATAACCGTCCTCATCCCGGCGCGCGCCGTCTCCGGTGAAATACATGCCGCGGAAGGTCTTGAAGTAGGTATCGACGAAGCGGTCGTGGTCGCGATAGATACTGCGCATCTGTCCCGGCCAGGAATCGAGGATGACCAGATTTCCCTCGGTCGGGCCTTCGAGCAGATTGCCGAGATTATCCACCAACCCCGGCACCACGCCGAAGAACGGCCGTGTCGCCGAACCCGGTTTCAGCCCGGTCGCGCCAGGCAGCGGGCTGATGAGGATGCCGCCCGTTTCGGTCTGCCACCAGGTGTCGACGATCGGGCAGCGCGATTTTCCGACGGTCTCGTAATACCAATGCCAGGCTTCCGGATTGATCGGCTCACCGACGGAGCCGAGCAGGCGCAGGCTCGAACCATCGGCCCCCTCCATCGCCGCGCTGCCCTCGGCCATCATCGCGCGTATCGCCGTGGGCGCGGTATACAGGATGTTGACCTTGTGCTTGTCGATGATCTTGCCGATGCGCGTCACATCGGGATAGTTGGGCACGCCTTCGAACATCAGCGTCGTCGCGCCATTGGCCAACGGCCCATAGATGATGTAGCTGTGGCCGGTGATCCAGCCCACGTCGGCGGTGCACCAGTAGACCTCGCCGGGACGATAGTCGAAGACGCGCTCGTGCGTCAGCGCGGCGTAAAGCAGGTAGCCGCCCGAGGTGTGCATCACGCCCTTGGGTTTGCCGGTTGAGCCCGAGGTGTAGAGGATGAACAGCGGCTCCTCCGCGCCCATCTCCTTGGGCGCGCACACGTCGCCGGCCACGCGCATCAGATCGTCGTACCAGATATCACGGTGCGGGTGCCACCGGATGTCGCCACCGGTACGGCGCACCACAATGATCTTCTGTACGCAGCTGGTTTGCGGATTGGTCAGCGCCTCGTCCACATTGGATTTCAGCGGGATCTTCCGGCCGCCACGCAACCCTTCGTCGGCGGTGATCACCACCTTCGAGCTGCCATCGATGATCCGTCCGGCCAGGGCCTCCGGGGAGAAGCCGCCGAATACCACCGAGTGAATGGCCCCAATGCGCGCACACGCCAGCATCGCTACCGCGACCTCGGGAATCATCGGCATATAGATGGTGACGACGTCGCCCCTGTGGACATCCTGCCCGCGCAAGGCGTTGGCGAATTTGCTGACCTCGTGATGCAACTCGCGATAGGTGATTTTGCGCTGGTCCGACGGATCATCGCCTTCCCAGATGATCGCGACCTCGTCACCCCGCGTTTCCAGGTGACGATCCAGGCAATTGGCCGACACGTTCAGGGTGCCATCGGCAAACCACTTGATATCGACATGATGATCGTCAAAGGAGGTCTGCTTGACCCTCGAAAAGGGTTTGATCCAGTCGATCCGCTCCGCCTGCTCACGCCAGAAGCCGTCTGGGTTGACCACCGATTGTTGATACATGGCTTTGTAGGCGGCCTCGTCGGTCAGCGACCGAGCCGCAACTTCCGGTTTCACGGGATACAGGGACGCAGCAGTCATGGACAATTACCTCACTCGTCGGTCTTGTTTTCGTTTCGAATACTCCTGCCCCACAGGCGAACCATACGAATCAAACCAAACGCCTGGCGGCTTCACGTTCGAGCAGCGCGGGGTCAAAGCGTTCCGCTGGCTTGCGGCCATCGAGAACCGATTCACCTAAGCATAGACGCTCACGCCGAGGCGTACTTCGGCGCCCCTTGTGGTCATAGAGAGGCCAGGGCCTGTGCCCGTCATCTCGGGGTTCGAGGATGTCTGATCCAGCCAACGTGTTCTTTCGTGTCGTCACACGCATCAAGGAAAGCATTGCCTTCTATCCGGTCCTGATACCCGCCCTCTACGTCGCGGTGGCCGCGCTGGTGCTGCTGTTCGAATCCACCTCGCTGGCCGAAACGCTGCGCGACGACCTGCCAGCCGGACTGCTCGACGCCGATAACAGCCGTGAGATCCTCGGAACGCTGATCACCGGCATCATCTCGCTCACCGTGTTCAGCTTTTCCATGGTGATGGTCGTGCTCAACGGTGCCGCGGCGCGCCTGTCCCCGCGCGTTCTCCCCGGCCTGGTCAGCGACACGCGCAATCAGGTGATTCTGGGCATTTACCTGGGCAGCATCGTCTATTACCTGCTGATGATCGGCACCCTGAACAAGAATGATCCGGCCAGCGTCCCCGCCCTCGGGTTGGCGCTCGCCGTGCTGTTCGGCATGCTGTGCATGGCCCTGTTCGTCGTGTTCATCCGCTCGGTGTCGCAGTCGATCCAGGTCGACTGGATCCTCAGCGAGCTCTATAACGGCGCATCGGCCAATCTGGCCAGCCGCCGGCGGCGCATGGCCGGGGTCCACGAGATTCCCGACGCCACCGACTGGTGGTGCCTGCCCGCAGCCCGTCCAGGCTACCTGCGCGACGTGAACGAACGGCGCCTGGGCAAGCTGCTGCGCAAGCGCGACCTGATCGCCATGGTCCAGGTGGAGCCGGGGTTCTTCCTCATCGAGGGGCACCCCCTGATCAAGTTCAGCGAGCCATTGAACGAAAAGGAAGCCGCCGAAGCCCTGGATTGTTTCGACTTCCACGACAAGGAGTTCGCCGGCGAGAACGTTGCCTACGGCTTGCGGCAAATCTCGGAGATAGCGGTCAAGGCCATCAGCCCGGCCATCAACGACCCGGGCACGGCGACACGGGCCGTGAACCTGATCGGCGTGCTGCTGAAAAGGCTCGGTGGCTTGAGGCCTTATGACATCGGCTGCGTCGATAGCGATCGGCCGCGCCTGTTCTATCCACAACCCGGCATGAAGCGCGTGCTACAGACCGTCATCGCGCCGATTCGCATTTATGGAGCCCACGACCCACAGGTCTTGATTACCTTGTTGCAATGCATGAAGAACGCCCTGCACGGCGACCCGAGCAAGGCACAACGGGAGGCGCTTCATGGTGAAATCCATGCGATACGCGACGAGGCCCACGCAAACATCGACAACCCGCACGACCGCCGCTCAGTGAACGAAGCGCTCAAGCGGCTGGCGCGCGTCCAGAGCACCCAGCCCACCGTAGCGCTTCTGCCAGACAATCGGTAGGAGGCCCGCCTTCCACAAGAAAGAATGGTGCGAGGGATCGGCTTTGTTGGGGCTCCCACAAAAAAGCGGTGCGAGGGCCTGGGTCCGTTGGGGCTCTCACAGAAAAGCGGTGCGAAGGCTCGGGTCTATTAGGGCAACGCTGCGCCCGCTTTTGTGGGAGGCCCGCCCTCGGGGCGAATCGCCTGACCGCGGAGCCGGCGGAAAGTCCCTTCGCCGCGAGGCGCGCCTCCCACAAGCAAGAATGGTGTGAAGGCTCGGCTTTGTTGAGGCTCCCACAAAGAAAGCGGTGCGAGGGCTCGGGTCTGTCGGGGCTGTCACAGAAAAGCGGTGCGAAGGCTCGGGTCTGTCGGGGAAACGCTGCGCCCGCTTTTGTGGGAGGCCCGCCCTCGGGGCGAATCGCCTGGCCGCGGAGCCGGCGGAAAGTCCCTTCGCCGCGAGGCGCGCCTCCCACAAGCAAGAATGGTGTGGAGGCTCGGGTCTGTCGGGGAAACGCTGCGCCCGCTTTTGTGGGAGGCCCGCCCTCGGGGCGAATCGCCTCGGCGGGGAGCCGGCGGAAAGTCCCTTCGCCGCGAGGCGCGCCTCCCACAAAAAAAAGCGGCGAGGCTCGGCTTTGTTGGGGCTCCCAGAAAAAAGCGGTGCGAGGCTCGGGTCTATTGGGGAAACGCTGCGTCCGCTTTTGTGGGAGGCCCGCCCTCGGGGCGAATCGCTGGGCCGTGGAGTCGGTGCAAAGTCCTTTTCGCCGCGAGGCGCGCCTCCCACAAGAAAGAATGGTGCGAGGGCTCGGCTTTGTTGGCTCTCACAGAAAAGCGGTGCGAGGGTTCGGGTCTATTGGGGAAACGCTGCGCCCGCTTTTGTGGGAGGCCCGCCCTCGGGGCGAATCGCTTGGCCGCGGAGCCGGCGGAAAGTCCCCTTCGCCGCGAGGCGCGCCTCCCACAAAAAAAAGCGGCGAGGCTCGGGTCTGTTGGGTCCGTTGGGGCTCCCACAAAAAAGCGGTGCGAGGCGCGCCTCGCACAACAAGCGAACCGTCAGGCAGCGCCGAACCTATTGTGTCTGGTTCGCCGCTTCGGCCGCCTTGATCAGATCGGGCCCGATTTCCGCCTCGAACTTCTTCCAGGCCGGACGAACCGCGTCGCGCCAGGCGCTGCGCTGCTCTTCGGTCAGCACCAGGATTTCGCTCTTGCCGGTATCGATGATGTTCTGCTTGGCCTTATCGTTCAGCGCCTCAGCCTGGCGGTTCACCTCGGTGGTGACTTCATCGATGATCTGCTCGAGTTCGCTACGCACCGGGGCTGGCAAGCCGTTCCAGAACTGCGTGTTGGTGATCAGCAGGTAATTACCGATGCCATGATTGGATTCGGTCATGTACTGCTGCACTTCGTAGTACTTCTGGCTGTAGATGTTCGACCACGGGTTGTCCTGAGCGTTGACCACGCCGGTTTGCAGTCCCTGGTAGATTTCGGCAAACGCCATTTTACGCGGCACTGCACGCAAGGCCGTGTACTGGGCGGCTTGCAGGTCCGACGGCTGTACGCGGAATTTCAGCCCGCGCGCATCGCTCGGTTCGCGCAACGGCTTGTTGGCCGTGAACTGACGCATGCCATTGAGCCAATAGGCCAGCCCGGTGATGCCCTTGTCTTCCATCGACTTGAGCATGGACTTGCCCTGCTCGGACTGCTGGAAGCGCTGCGCCGCCGCCATGTCATCGAAAAGGAACATCATGTCGAATAACTGCAGTTGCTTGGTGTACTGCTCCAGTTTCGACGGTGCAGGCGCCAGCATCTGCACCTGGTTCAGCAACAGCGCTTCCATTTCCTTGCCATCACCGTACAGCGAGGAGTTGGCGTAAACCTGCACCTCGACCTGGTCCGCCAGGCGCTCCTCGACCAGCTTCTTGAACATCAGGGCGCCCTGCCCCTTGGGTGTGCTGTCAGCGGTGATATGGGAAAACTTGATCAGGATCGGATCGGCCGCCTGGGCGGCGAACACGCTGAACAGGGCCGAAGCGGCAAGCAGATGAGTGATACCACGGGTAAGTCGTGCCATGGAGAAGCTCCGTTTTGTAGTTGTGTGAGCCATGTAGCTGGCTCGACTCTACTCCGGCGCCGTTTCTCACTGACATTCATATTTGAGCAAGCGAGGCTTCGTTGCTCGCGAAGGCCTGGACGAAACCATGCGGTCTACAGGCTGTTTTCACCGATTGCCTTCGCGAGCCGTGAGGTGCTCCAGCAACTGCCGCGCCGTGACAGAAAGGCTTTCAAGGTTGCGCACGCCGATCTTCAGTTCGCGTCGCGCCCACGGATCGGTGAGCGGGACGATCGCAACATCCAGCGCCGGCAGATAGTTGCGCACCACTTGCTCGGGTAATACCCCGATACCCATGCCGGTGTGGATCATCCGGCAGATCGCCTCGAAGCTGCGCACCTGAATCCGCAATCGCAAGGACGTGCCCATTTGCTGCGCCGATTGGTGCAGCAGTACATGCAACGACGCGTCCTGCTGCAGACCGATGAAATCGAAACCGGCGGCGTCGCGCAGGGCGATCCGCTTGAGCGACGCCAGGGGATGCTCACGGGGCGTGACGAGCACAAGCGTGTCTTCGCGATAACCGAACACCTGCAGATCGTCGGCCGGCATGTGCCCGGCGAAAATACCAATGTCGGTCAGCCCCTCCCGCAGCGCACGCAGCGTATCGTTGCTGACGCGCTCTTCCAGATCGATCTTCACCTCGGGGTGCAGGCGCGCGAAGGCGCTCAAATCTTCAGGCAGGAACTCGATGACCGCCGAGGTGTTGGCATGGATACGTACATGCCCTTTCACACCTTGGCTGAACTCGCTGAGATCGGCGTCCATCTGCTGCAGGCCATCGAGCAGATTGCGTGCGTGGTGCAACAGCGCATGGCCGGCGGGCGTGAGTTCAACGCCCTTGGGCTGACGGTACAGCAGGCTGACGCCGAGCTGCCCCTCCAGGTCGCTGATGCGCTTGCTGACCGCCGCGAGTGCCAGGTGCTCGCGCTCGGCGGCACGGGTCAGGCTGCGCTCATCGGCAACGGCCACGAAGAGGCGCAGGGTAACGAAATCGACACGCCGCATGGTTGGCTCTCGTATTCGCAAGTGACGAAGCGCCAACGATAAACCGGGCCGCACAGAAAGACATCCGCGAATTGCCTTCGTGGCTGACGAAACCAGCCTTGGCTATTCGGCAATTGTCCGTTGCGCGGCGCTCGGTCATCCTCCTCACATGAGTCGACCCGGCACAGGTGTTGTTGTGATGAACGAGAAGAATGAAAACAGCTTGCCGTTGCAAGGCCTCAAGGTCATCGAAATGGGACAGCTGATCGCCGGCCCCTTCGCCAGCAAGATGCTCGGCGAATTCGGTGCCGAGGTCATCAAGATCGAGCCCCCGCACGTCGGCGATCCGCTGCGCAAGTGGCGCAAGCTCAAGGACGGCACCTCGCTCTGGTGGCACGTGCAATCACGCAACAAGCAGTCCGTGACGCTGGACCTGAAGTCCGCCGAAGGCCAGCAGATCGTCCGCCAGCTGGTCGCCGAAGCCGACGTGCTGGTGGAAAACTTTCGCCCGGGCACGCTCGAGGAATGGGGGCTGGGCTGGGATGAGCTGTCCAGGCTCAATCCGCGCCTGATCATGCTGCGCATTTCCGGTTACGGCCAGACCGGCCCTTATCGTGATCTGCCCGGTTTCGGCGTGATCGGCGAAGCCATGGGCGGTTTGCGCCACCTCTCCGGGTATCCGGGCCAGCCGCCGGTACGGGTGGGCGTGAGCATCGGGGATTCGCTGTCCTCGCTCTATGGGGTCATCGGCGTGCTGCTCGCGTTGCAGGAGCGCAACCGCAGTGGCCAGGGCCAGGAAATCGACGTCGCGCTCTATGAGTCGGTGTTCGCCATGATGGAAAGCCTGGTGCCCGAATATGATGCCTTCGGCTATGTTCGCGAGCCGGCCGGCAGCGCCCTGCCCGGCATCACGCCTTCCAATTCCTACCTGTGCAACGACGGCGCATACGTGCTGATCGCCGGCAATGGCGACAGCATCTACAAGCGGCTGATGATGCTCATGGGGCGCCAGGATCTGGCCGACGACCCGCGTTTCGCGCATAACGACGGTCGCTCCCAACAGGCTGAACTGATCGACAAGGCCATTGGCGAATGGACGGCACGGCACAGCCGAGACGAAGTCATCGAGGCGCTGAAAGAAGCGCGAGTGCCGGCCGGCTACCCCTACACCGCCGCCGACATCGTCAAGGACCCGCACTACCTGGCACGTCAGATGATCGAGCAGGTCGACACCTTCGCCGGACCGCTCAAGGTGCCGGGCGTGCTCCCCAAACTCAGCCGCACCCCGGGCCGCATCGGTGCCGGCGGCCCCCAGTTGGGCGAACACACCGAAGACGTATTGGCCGGCCTTGGCCTGACCGAAGAACAGGTTTGTGGATTGCGCGAACGGGGCATCATCTGAACAGCCCATTCGCCGCGAGGCGCGCCTCCCAGCAAAAAGACAAAGCGGTGCGGCGGTGGATTCAGGCGTTTCAGACGACAGACTTGGCGCTGTGGGAGGCCCGCCCTCGGGGCGAAGCGGGGATCGGCTGAACAGCCATTCGCCGCGAGACGCGCCTCCCAGCAAAAAGACAACAACGCGGCGCTTGGCTGCGAACGGAGAGAATCATGAGCAAACGCCTCTACATCCAGGACGTCGCGACCCGCGACGGCTTCCAGATCGAACCCAACTTCATCCCGACCGAGGACAAGATCGCTCTGATCGACCGCCTGTCCGAAACCGGTTTGGCGAAAATAGAAGTGACCTCCTTCACCTCGCCAAAAGCGATCCCGAACCTGCGCGACGCCGAAGAAGTCATGCGTGGCATTCGCCGGGTGCCGGGTGTCGAGTACACCGTGCTGGTTCCCAACGTGAAGGGATGCGAGCGCGCCCTCGCCTGTGGGGTGGACGAGATCAATCTGGTCATGTCCGCCAGCGACACCCATGGCATGGCCAACCTGCGGATGACACCCGAGCAATCGCTGGTTCAGTTCCGCGAGATCATCGAAGCCACCCGTAGCAGTGGCGTATTCGTCAACGCCTCGCTATCGACGACCTTCGGTTGCCCCTTCGAAGGCGAGGTCCCCGAACGGCGCGTGCATGAGCTGGTGCAGCGTCTCCTGGAAATCGGCGTACAGGGCATCACGCTCTGCGATACCACTGGCATGGCCGACCCAGCGCAGGTCGAGCGCATCTGCCACGAAGCGATCGCCCGGTGGCCCGAGGCGGTGTTCACTGCCCATTTCCATAACACCCGCGGGATGGGGCTGGCCAACGCCCTGGCAGCACTCAACGCGGGCATCGACCGCTTCGACGCCTCCCTTGGTGGCCTCGGCGGCTGTCCCTATGCCCCTGGCGCCAGCGGCAATATCTGCACCGAGGACCTGGTGCACATGTTCCAGCGCATGGGCATGGATACCGGCGTCGATCTGGACAAACTGCTGGAATGTGCCGCCCGCCTACCCGAGCTGGTTGGCCATGACGTACCGGGGGCCGTACTCAAAGCCGGAAAATCCGACCGCCGCTACCCAAAACCCAAATGGATGCAGGCGGACCCGACCCAATAAGCAGGCTGGGTCAAAGCAAACCAGACACTCCGCTTAGTACCCCACCACCCTGTGGGAGGCGCGCCCTCGCGGCGAACGCAGGCCGCAGGCCTGCCCAAAAGGCCAAAGCCTTCGCCCCGAGGCGGGCCTCCCACACCGGAGCAAGATCAAAACCGGATCAACTCAAGAACCAGACACGCCCGCCTAGCACCCCACTACCTGTGGGAGGCGCGCCCTCGCGGCGAATGCAGGCAACGCCTGCCAGCAAAGCCAAAGCCTTCGCCCCGAGGCGGGCCTCCCACACCGGAGCAAGATCAAACCCGGATCAACTCAAAAACCAGACACGCCCGCTTAGCACCCCACCACCCCGTGGGAGGCGCGCCCTCGCGGCGAATGCAGGCAACGCCTGCCAGCAAAGCCAAAGCCTTCGCCCCGAGGCGGGCCTCCCACACCGGAGTAAGATCAAACCCCCTCGCGGCGAATGCGGGTCCCACCGCTACTCGGTCGGGCCCATCCGCCGCTGCTGATAGATCAGGTCGACGATTTCCCCTTCCGGTACATAGCCACTGACCACTTCTCGCAGCAGCACCCGAACCTGAGGGTAATCGTCCTGCTCGACCGCCTTGAGCAGCTTCGTCAGCACACCGCGCAGCACATCCCAGGTGAAATACTCCTCGTCGGCCCGCATGATCATCGGGTGCTCGGTGGGGCTCACGTTGTCGCCGATCAGCAGCTCTTCGTACAGCTTTTCCCCCGGACGCAAGCCCGTGAACTCGACGGCAATGTCCCCGTGCGGGCACTTTTCAGAGCGCACGCTCAAGCCGGACAGATGAATCAGCTTTTCAGCCAGCTCGGCGATGCGTACCGGCTGCCCCATGTCGAGCACGAACACATCACCGCCCTGCCCCATGGACCCAGCCTGGATGACCAGTTGCGCGGCCTCCGGGATGGTCATGAAATAACGGGTGATCTTCGGGTGGGTCACCGTAACCGGCCCACCGCTGCGGATCTGCTGATAGAAGCGCGGAATGACCGACCCGGACGAACCCAGCACATTGCCGAACCGCACCATGGTGAAACGGGTCTTGTTGACGTGATGCACCGCCCCGTCGGCATTGAACAGCACGGGCGCGGTCTCTCGGCTCAGCGCCTGCAGAATCATTTCCGCAACCCGTTTGGTACTGCCCATCACATTGGTGGGCCGAACAGCCTTGTCGGTGGAGATCAGCACGAAGTTGGCTACGCCCGCCTGCACGGCGGCCTGGGCTGTGTTCATCGTGCCCAGCACATTGTTCAACACGCCTTCGGCGACGTTGTGCTCCACCATCGGCACATGCTTGTAGGCCGCCGCGTGATAGATCGTTTCCACCTGCCAGGTGCGCATCACATCCAGCAGCCGCTCAGGGTTGCGAATGGACCCCAGGATCGGCACCAGCTTGATCGGCAGCGAGGCGCGTTCGATCGTCCGCTCCAGCTCGATATGAATGCTGTAGAGATTGAATTCGCTGTGCTCGAACAGCAGTAACGCCTTGGGTTTGTTCGAAAGAATCTGCCGGCACAACTCCGAACCAATCGAACCACCCGCGCCGGTCACCATGACCACCTTGCCGCGAATGCACCGTTCGAACAGCGCCTGCTGCGGCGGCACGGCGTCGCGCCCGAGCAGGTCGGCAATGTCCACTTCCTGGATGTCCTCGACCTTTACCCGCCCACTCGCCAGGTCCATGAAGCCCGGCACACTGCGTACGTGCAGCGGATAGTGCTCCAGCATCTCCAACACCTCGCGCCGCCGCGCACGCGACGCCGAAGGGATGGCCAGCAGAATTTCATCGCTGCCCGTCTCGTCGATCATCTGCTGGATATGCTTGGGCGAATAAACGCGCAGCCCCGCGATGGAACGATTGAACAGATTCGGGTCATCATCGATAAAGGCGACCGGGCGCATGCCTCGCCCCAAGCGCAACGCCGCCACCAGTTGATTGCCAGCGGCACCGGCACCGTACACCGCCACCTTCGGCAGGCTCGCATCACGCCCCTTGAACTTGGTGAGCGAATCCGGGGAAAACCAGTCGCCCATGAAGTACTGGCGCATCACCAACCGCAACCCACCGATCAAAACCAGGCTCAACCACCAATAGTTGAACACCATCGAGCGCGGGATGACCTTTGGTGCATCAGTGCGCCAATACACCGCCAACGAAAGCAGCAACGCCGAGAGCGTCACGGCCTTGGCGATCGCCATCAACGCATCGTTGCCGAAGTAACGCATCACCGCGCGGTACATGCCGAAGCGGACGAAAAACGGGACGGCGATAAGCGGAGCGATGCCGAACAGCCAGGCATGACCGCCAAGCGGCTCGATATTTCGCGCATCGCCCAAACGAACCACGAACGCCAACCAGAGTGCGACCCAAACGAGCACCACGTCAGTTGCAACCTGAATGAGTCGTTTATAACGCCGCGGCAACGACACCAATCCAGCTCGTAGTTTTTCAGCAAGTCTTAGCACACCAACCTCACGTCCGACTGAGCAATCAAACAACCTTGTTCGTAGCGGCCACCATCACCTGCTTGAGCACAGAACAGGTTTTGTCAATCTCGGCTGCGGTCAGCGTTGGGTGCACCAAAAACATCAAGCTAGTCTCACCCAACTCGCGGGCAACCTCCATACGTTCAGCAGGGCGCCAACCCGTGCCGTCAAACGCTTTCTCCAGATACACCTCGGAACACGATCCGGATAAGCATGGAATGCCCTTAGATGCTACTTCCTCAAGGATCCGATCCCTGCTCCAACCCATGGCCAGTTCGTCGGGCTCAACGAATACATAACATTTGTAGCCTGCGTGAACGAGATCTTGAGGCGCCTCAGGTACACGTAGCCCCGGTAGCGCCTTGGCAGTGCTCCAGATACGCCCGCAATTGGCCAAGCGCGCAGCGTGCCAGTCAGCCATCCGGCGCAGCTGAATACGACCTATGACCGCCTGTGTTTCCATCATTCGCCAATTGGTGCCAAAGCTCTCATGGAGCCAACGGAAGCCCGGCGCATGTTCGCGCTCATAGACAGCCTCCCAGCTTTTTCCGTGATCCTTTATTGACCACATTTTCGACCACAGGACACGGTCATTGGTTGTGACCATCCCACCTTCGCCACCTGTGGTCATGATCTTGTCCTGGCAGAACGACCAAGCGCCGACATGGCCAATGGAGCCCACCGACCGTCCCTTGTACCGTGCGCCATGAGCCTGCGCACAATCCTCGATCACCTTCAGGCCGTGCTCGTCGGCTAGCGCCATGATCGGGTCCATGTCACAAGGCCAACCGGCCAGATGCACGCAGATCACCGCGCGCGTTCGTGGTGTGAGCACCGCACGGATCGTTTCAGCAGTGATGTTCTGCGAGTCTCGATCAACCTCCGCAAACACCGGAACCGCACCCGCGTTAACGATGCTGGAAACCGAGGCAAGGAATGTGCGCGGTGTAACGACAACCTCGTCACCCGTCCCAATACCTAACGCCTGCAGTGCCACGTCCAGCGCAACAGTACCGTTGGCCATGGCGATGGCAAACTCGGTACCAGCCCATGATGCAAATTCCTTCTCGAATTCACGACATTCCCGTCCGGTCCAATAGTTGACCTTATTAGAAAGGATGACGTCGCGGACCGAGTTGGCTTCTTCTTCGGTGAAGCTCGGCCAGGGAGCGAACGGAGTGTTAAGCATAAAAAGTATTACCTCAGTCTTCTCGCCGGCACACCGACGACCGTCACGTCATTAGGAATATTGCTGACAACTGCCGAGCCCGCCCCCACAACCACATTACGCCCAATAGATATCTGCTGGCGCACGCTAGCACCGATCCCTATCCAGCTTTCGTCCCCTATACAGACGCCCCCGGCAAGCCGAGCACCTGGACTGATATGCACAGCGCTACCTAACACACAATCATGATCGACACTGCATCCAGTATTGAGAATGACGCCTCGCTTTATATTCACTCCCGCATTGACTACCACACCAGCCAACACGACTGTGCCCTCAGCAACTTCGGCGTAACGGCTAACAGTGGCAGAGGGATGAATCAGCGTCGCTAAACGACCACCCGCCAACTCCAGTTCATGCAATTTTGCGGAGCGTGTTCGGTTGCTTCCGATAGCAACCAGCACCCCATCAAAATCCGCCAGTCGCTCCATGAGAGCAGCCGTATTACCCACAACCGGCCAAACTCCATTGTTTTGCAACTCAGGCCACGCATCGTCGAAAAAAACGATAGTTTCCCAACCACAGCACTCAGCGGTATCCGCAACGACCCGTCCATGACCGCTGGCGCCCAAAACCGCAAGCATCTTCATCATTTGCGACCTGTAAACTTTGGCATTGTCGCCTCACCAGCCGCACTGATGCCATCCCGGACGATAACTTTCTTGATTGTCCGAAAGATGATCTTCAAATCAAGCCATAACGACTGGTTGTCGACATACCAGACATCCAGCTTGAACTTTTCTTCCCAGCTCAGCGCGTTACGGCCGTTAATTTGCGCCCAGCCAGTAACGCCTGGACGCACCTCATGCCTTCTAAACTGCTCAGGGCTATAAAGCGGCAAATACTCCATCAGCAGCGGGCGAGGCCCCACCAGGCTCATATCACCTTTGAGAACGTTCCAAAGTTCGGGTAATTCGTCAAGGCTACTGGAGCGAAGGAAGCTACCAAACGGCGTCATGCGCTCAGAGTCCGGCAATGGATTACCCGCTGCATCCAGCGCATCACGCATGGTCCGAAACTTGATCATCTCAAATGGCTTCCCATTGAGCCCAGGCCGAAGTTGACGAAATAAAACAGGGGAACCTAGTCTATGCCGTACCTGCCACGCAATGGCTAATATTACTGGACCAAAGAACACAAGCGCAACACTAGAAGCAAGTATATCCAATATGCGTTTCATAGCTCTATTTGCTCTTTATAAAAGCCAAGCATACGATTCCAGTGAGCACGTCGCTCAAATTTATTTTCTATAATGTTACGAGCAAAAGCCCCCATGTGCTCCCTTATATTCCGCGGAGTATTAATAGCGACCTGCATAGCTTCAGCCAAAGCCACTATATCTTTCGGAGGAATGAGCCAACCGTTTTTAAAAGACTCAATAACCTCATTACATCCGCTTATGTCTGAAGCAATAACTGGAAGTTCCATCGCCCCCGCCTGTAAGATAACATTCGGAAATCCCTCGCGATAGCTAGGTAAAACTAAAATATCGGCCAAATACAATATTGGCCGAACGTCAACCTGGAACCCAAGCATATGGATGCGCTTATCAGCTTCTATGATCCTGAGCGTCTCACTTGAAACTGGCGCGCTTTCATCCAACCCACCCACAATAATCAACCTAGCATTATCAGGCTGACTGGCAAAAGCCTTAACCAGCTCTGCTACGCCCTTATCCTTGTTCAATCGCCCTACATAGCAAAAAACAAAATCACTTGATGAAATATTTAACGCATTACGCATAACATTCGCGGCAGAACTAACACCTACGGCGCCCCTATTAAAATAGCCTACATCCACCCCTGCTATATTTCCATTACCGATAACATTCAACTCTTTATTCGTAACAGCGAACTTTACGAGATCTTTTTTCACGCCGTTGCTCTCAGGCACGATCTTCGTAGCGCAGCTACAAATAAGTCGATCAATACTAATAAGGATCCGCTGACTAATCCCCACCCTTGTAGGAAATATTAAGCCGGTAAATGTATGCACCCTAGTGGGAACCGAACATAACCTAGCTGCTAGCATGGAAATCAAACCAGCCTTAGGAGTATAAGAATGAACCACATCAGGCCGCAAACGCCTTATTAACAAAATCATCAATAGCAGCGAGTGAACATCACGAAATGGGCTTATTCCTCTTTTCATGAGTAACGGATATACCGGAACCCCCTCACAACTCTTAAGCTGCTCAAATCCTTGTGTTGGGGAGGTAGCTAAAGAAACTGAAAAATGTTTATTGAGGAAGCCAGACTGGCCATCTAATATTGTCAAAAAGGTTTCAGGAACAGTTGTGACAATAAGAAGCTTTTTATCATCCATTACAAATCGCCCCCATGACTGTCTGAGCCAAGAGCGGAGAAACCCCTTTCCAACGCTGCCTGAGGATCATTATATATTTCCAACCAGTCATATAGGATCGCGTCTAAGCTGTATTTTTCGATGATCCTCTTTCGAGCTTTAGCTCCGAGAGCAATAGCCTGCTCTTCGGTAAGCGAAAGAGCCAGCGTCAAAGCTTCACCAAGCTTTTCAGCGTTTCCTGGGGGGACAAGATAGCCAGCATTACCGACTACCTCTGCAACCCCTCCACAGTCAGTCGCAACAACAACCCTTTCGGTTGCCATTGCCTCCGCCACGACTAACCCAAAGCCTTCCCAGGCTGATGAAAGAACGAAAATATCAGCTGCATTCATCAACTGAGGAATATCGTGTCGGACGCCCAAAAATTGAACATTTCCGGTCAAATTTAACTTATCGGATAACGTTAACAATTTTTGCTCAAGGTGCCCCCCTCCTACAATCCATAAACAGACGTCTTTTTCCGTCCTTAAAACAAAAGAAAAAGCATCCAAGAGAGTCGGGTAATCCTTTTCCTCAAATAATCGACCTACCGCAATCAGAAGCCTCTTATCTGAAACTGAATATTCGTTTCTTAGTCTATCGCGCGCCTCAAGATCAACTACAAATCTTGATACATCAACACCGTTTAGAACTGGAATCATGCGACCTTCTCGTACCGCATTTCTTCGTTCAAATTCTTTAACAGCGTTGACACTTACATTCGTTGAAATATCTGCAAGCGAATCTGTTAGCTTATAGGCTAACATATTACATAGGTCCTGAAAGGGATTCAGACCCGCCTTGCTTAAGGCATAATCAACAGGGATAGCACCTAGCTGCTCGACTAAAGCTTTCGTCTCCGCAGTATAATCAATAGCAAAACAATAAACCTCATATCCACTCGCAACCATATATCTTATGAAATCTTTACGAAATATCAAAAGACCGGGAGAGCAATTTTGCGAGATCAAAGCGAGTTTCATATATAATGCCAAGACATATCAGACCCTTTTCTACACCATAAATTCTTAGCGCGAAGATCAAAATTAAAGAAGCAACTCCAGACAAATCCAGCCCAATTACAATCGTCCCTCAGCTAGTTTCCAGCGGTCCATTTTTGCATACGCATATGTATCCAATGCAACAAGGGAGACGCATAGACTAGAGCTCTTATCCGATCAAGCAATGCCACATTTTTAAAAAACAAAATACTTATTAACGACCTATTAGCTCTTAGGGTTTCCAAAGCAGCAAGCCTAGCCAAACACTCTCGCTCTTGGTCAGGCAAAAAACAACGATATTTCTCCAAAAAAACGCTGTATACGATTGACCTCGTAGATATCATCCTATTTTTTTCATTAAAACTTACATTTCTTTTTAGAGAATTATTCTCATGCAATCGATACAACAAAGCCACAACAGGAACATGCACAATCCTTACATCGCTGTTATATTTAACATGACAATTTATCCACATATCCTCATTACTAAGGACGGGAGGAATTGGAAATATTAAATCAGCAAATCGCCTATTAAACGCAATTGTGCCCCCAGACAAAGAGCCAAGCTCTGATTTTTTTGGCACGACCATACCGTTTAAATAAGCGACCTTTGAAAAGGTTTTATACTTACTCAAGCTTATAGAAGCTTCGTTCGCCATAATTACAGGCTCAATCCGAAGATGTAGAGTTTCTTCAACTAGCTTATCGTCGCCAGCAAGAAGAATTATCACTGCCCCACATGATTTCTGATAAGCATAGTTAAACGCGTTATTCTTTCCTTTTTTATCATTCTTATAACACTTTAGAAAGCTATATTTTTTTTGAAGCTCAACCATTAAACCCCAAGTATCATCGGTTGAACAATCGTCAACACAAATTACCTCTAAAGATAAATCTTTTGTTTGCCTTGCAACGCTTTCAACCGCCTCTGACAAATATAACTTTTCATTATAAACGGGCATCAATATGGAGACTTGCATCATTCCTCCGAAAATCTAAATCTAATAAACCTTAAGCAGCTATTCAAACCGAAAAATAGAGTATAAAAAACGCCAAAATAAAACGCCAACGGAATAACATTGGAAAACTGGCTCCGAGGTAAGATAACCAAAGAAGATATTAAACAAGCGCAAAGCCCAAGGAAAAATGGACGTTCAAAAGACTTAACATCTATCAATCTTAGCAAGTAACCAAAGCCCATTGACAACGCGACGAATAAAATCAAATTACCGAAAGACCATACATAGAATGTACTTGGCAAACTCCACCCCAAGCCTTGCCCCTTGATATACATCTCAGGATTTAGAGTATAAGCTAAATAGTCTGCATAACTTACATCTTGCATCTTTAAGTCAAAAAATAGCGAACCAACCTTCGATATTCCAGGGAAAAAGCTCTGTAACAAGGCAAAAATAGGGTAATCCGAGATATTCATTGAAACATCAAAAACCATTAGAGAGATGCCCTGATTGTATAAAAAACCAGATACAAAAGTAAAAAAACCTTGATCAACTTCTACTCCCAAATTTCTGGCGCTTAACGATCCCAAAAAAACCATGCTGATGAAGCACAAAAAAAGAAGACCAAAAACAGCAACCCAACTTAGACGGCTTCTAACCCCATACGCCCAGACAAGAGCAAGCAAAGCCATTACAAAACCACTTCTTTGGCCTGCCAGCAACGAAAGCACGCCCACAATAGCTAAGGAAATAATCATTATGGTTTTTTCCCGCTTCAACGAATAACTATAGCTAATTCCAAATATTACATAAAACAAAGTGGAATAAAACTTACCACCGGAATAAGCTTCACCCTGAAAAGAGTACAACGACAAATAACCTTCACTCGATACTAACCTGTACTCCAAATATCCCGTATATATATTAACGGCACAAATAACTAAGGTAAGAACAAGAAAAACCGGGGAGAGGAATCTACTTAACTTAGGAACACTATGGGGTTTGGCGAATTTGGAATGATCGCATCCACTAGCCAAAAGCACCCCATAAAAAAAAGAGAACAAAAAAATTAGAACCATAAAAGTTAGCCGTGCCGAATCAGTTTCATCTAGCTGATAATCGGCAAAGTAATCAACCACAAATATATCCACCTCAGGGGAGAGGAGGAAAGCAATATATCGCCCATATATAAAGACGACCAAAGAAATAAAAAACAATATTGTGACGGACGCCGCGCGATACCCAGACATAACAAAAGTTAAAAAGACGTATGCAAGAGACAGAAAGACAACATATGAAAGATGACGAACCTCCATATATTGCATGACAGCGCCTGCATTTGTATACAATACGCATAGCAAAACCAACACAAAAGGCGCCAGCATTAAAGTCTTATAGTCTTTTATATACAATTCCACCCCCGACAACTTGAACTTTATAAAAAAACGGGTCAGCCATTATGCGCTCCATGCCTTATATACCTTAAAGCCAAGACAATAGATGGGCGGAAGATAAATCCGCCACTCACCAAAATGGCTAACCAGATAGCGACAGTAGCACTTGCATTTTGCATAACCAAGCTACCCAATGTGGCTAGCAGCATGTAAAGCAGTACAAGATAGCTTTTAAACCTAGGGATTTTACGCCAAACCAAGCGCGAAAATTCTGTTCTTAATACATAAAAGACGCTAAAAGCAACAGCGGTGGATATTGCCGCACCTGCCGCTCCCATGCTCGGTACAAGAAGATAGTTTCCGAGGACATTCATTAGCATCGCACCTATTGATGCCAGCATAGAAAAGCTGGTTCTACGGGCTATTGTTATACCAATCGCTGTAGTTTCTGAAAGCGTATATAACAACGGGCCTAACAAACAAGCCGTTATTAAAAATTGGGTTGCCGAATATTCCTTTGGAAGAAAAAATGGTAGCAACCAAGAAAAGCAGCCTGACAAAACGATAATAAAGAAGATTGCTGCCAGCAAATGCTCGGATATATCGTCAATCTTATCTATCTGAACTTGATCGTCTTCGCCGATCCATTTAAATACCATAGGGGCCCAAATGGTGTTAAAAACTCCTGACAATACCGTAGCGACGCCAGCGACACTCATAGCAACGGAATAAACACCCAACTCCGCAAATGTCGCCATACCGCGAAGGAACAGCTTATCCATAAACGTCAAACCCCAGGATGCAAGCCCTCCAATAATTAATGGAAAACCAAAAGCCATATGCTTTCGCAAAAGACTCTTATCTATTTTAGTAAAAATAGAGGAGCGCCACTCTTCTCGGGTATTCCATCCAAAAACAACAAAAACCACTAAAACAGACAGCACATGTGCTGCTATTAACGAATAGATATCTTTATCCGTACCCATCCAGACAAAGCTTAAAATCAAAAGGAGGAATAACATTTTAGAAAGCAGTTGACTCATTGAATAAGCCAGCGCACGCTCTTGCATTCTTAAAATTAACGATAGGAAACGTATTACAAACGCGAGCATAAAACATGCAAGGCTAATCATTCCCAAAAAAACACTATCTATACCATAAAGTAGTTCGGATATTAGTTCAGGCCTTATAGCAATCAAAAGGATAATAACCAACCCCAATGAAACAAGACCCGGCAAAAACGTTATTTTAAATAGCTGCGGCTTATTTTTGATCTCGTGATATTCTCGAACATAGGCCTGATCCAATCCGAGGCAGAAAAGCAGCACGGCGAGGCTAGCTACCAATTGCAACATGGAAATACGACCTACGTCGTCTACTGAATAAAACCAAGTAATTATGGGCAGGGTAATCAGGCCTATCACAGCAGAACTAATCGGCCCCATAGCATAAGCAATGATTTTATTTTTTGTCATCTTGGTCTTCGGGCAATAGCAATGCTTCTTGATAAATTCTTCCTAACCTTTGGATAACGCTTTCTTCACTATAATTAATCTCGCAGTATTTTCTTATACGCCGCGCAACGAACTGGTCTTTTCTTTCAAATAAACTAATCATCGCTTGCGACAACTTGTTAACAGAATTCTTCTCAACAAGAAAACCGACTTCTGCCGTAACTATAGATTCCGGCCCGCCACAACGTGTAGCGATAACGGGTTTGCCCAGCGCTAAAGCTTCAGCAAGTACAACCCCAAATGTTTCATATTCACTGGACAGAACGAAAGCGTTTGCTTTTGAGACCCGATATAGTACTTCATGACGCTGCAACATTCCGAGAAAGCTTACTTGATCGGCAATCCCCTCCTGCTCGGCTAACTTCTTTAGCTCCGGAAGGCAGGGGCCGTCTCCGCCAATTTCAAGCTTAATGTTCTTGTTTTTTTTAAACGATTTTGAAAAAGCTCTGATTAAAATATCAACTTTTTTCTTTTCTGTTAAAAAACATACGTTTATAAACTTGAAATCAGACGAAGTTTCCTCGTTCATTGGGCTTGCTAAGAAGTCATCCGCTACAATATTGGGAACAGACACCCATTCAGAGTGCGCCAACTCACGTTCTAGCAAGCTTTTAAACTCATTACTAACTGCTATGTTTTTTTTCGATACTTCTACAATCTTCCCCAAGTCTTTTTTTGTCCTAGCGCCAACAAGATTTCTAGCAAAGGCCGTACTATGTTCAGTAACCACATATGGGACATTGTACTTTTTATGAATTGCGTATGCTAGAAAACCCGCGTTTATCAGCGAGTGCACGTGCAAGATGTCAGGACAGCCATTTTCCTGCACGTACTTGTCAAATAGTTTAAGCCCTGCGTTGACATATTTTCTTTTATTTATGGAATGTACTCTTGGAGTATAGTTCAGGAAGCGCCATCGATACGTTTTAACACCCCCATCGTCGCTGCACTCGAAACCATACTTAACTGTTATCGCTTCTTTCCACTTCCATAACGGCTGTACCTGCGGATAAATAACACCAACTTGATAGCCTCTTTTGCTCAACGACAGAGCTTGCTCTCTGAAAAAGCTCCCGTTGATATCTCCAATGCAGGAGGGATACCATGAAGGCAGCACAAGAACGTGAGTTCGTTTGTTGGAGTGACGATCTTCCCTAGGCTCCATGTAGCGCTCCGACCACCATTTGGATATCTGCTTCTTCGATATAGGGATGCATAGGCAGGCTAATCACCTGTTCCGCCACCCCGTCCCCTACCGGCAAACGTGCATTACCATCAGCTACAGCAGGCTGTTTGTTCAACGGCGTCGGATAATGCACTGCGGTGGGAACACCGGCGTGTTTCAACTGCTTCTGAACTTGATCACGGTTTTCAACCCGAACGGTGTATTGCGCCCACGCAGAAAGATTATGCGACTCGACAAATGGGGTGCTCGTGATACCGGCTCCGTTCAACAGTTCGGTATAGCGTTGGGCTACGCGATTACGAAGTTCGATTTCTTCTGCAAATATTTCCAGCTTCGGTAGCAGAACGGCCGCTTGCAACGTATCTAGCCGGCTATTCACACCCACCCGAATGTGGTGGTAGCGACGATCCTGACCATGCCGGGCGATTTGGCGGATAACTTTTGCCAATTCTTCATCGTTTGTAAAGATGGCGCCACCGTCGCCATAGCAGCCGAGCGGCTTGCTGGGAAAGAAGCTGGTACAGGCGATAGTCGTCAAATTGCAGGAGCGTTTGCCCTTATAGCTGGCACCAAAGCTCTGCGCAGCGTCTTCGATAACCGGAATACCGTATCTTTTTGCGATGGCGTTGATTGCATCAAAGTCCGCACATTGACCATACAGCGATACTGGAATAATCGCTTTGGTACGCGGCGTAATAGCGGCTTCCAGCAGTTGCGGGTCAAGGTTGTAGGTTCGTGGCTCAATATCCACATACACCGGCTTCGCGCCCAGCAAGGCTACGGTTTCAGCGGTAGCAATGTAGGTAAAGCCAGGCGTGATGACTTCATCCCCCGGCCCAATTCCATACGCCATTTGAACAATTTGCAACGCATCGGTGCCGTTGGCGCACGTAATGCAATATTTAGCGCCAACGAAAGCTGCCAGCCTTTCTTCCAGCTCCGCGACCTCCGGGCCAAGAATATATTGGCCGTGGGCAAGCACCTGCTGGATACCTGCGTCGATCTTATCCTTGATGCGTGCTTGCTGAGTCTTAAGGTCGATGAATTCAATCATGGCTGCGCATCCACTTTGGTCACTGTGTTGCCACTCAATACATAACGAGCACCGGTATGCGGACACGTAACCTGTCCTTCACCCTGAACTGGCAGTGCAAGTTGCTCACCAAACTCACTCATCCAACCGATCTGCCGCGCGGGTACTCCAACCATGAGCGCATAGGCAGGCACATCTTTATTGATCACCGCTCCCGCGCCAACAAAAGCGAAGGCGCCAATTGTCGCACCGCATACGATTGTGCAATTGGCACCGAGCGTGGCGCCCTTTTTCACTAAGGTGTCGCGGTATTGATCTTTACGCTCAACTAATGAGCGTGGGTTGTAGACATTGGTAAAGACCATGCTGGGACCACAGAACACGCCCTCTTCGAGCGTCACGTTGTCGTAGACGGACACATTGTTCTGTATCTTGCAGTTGTCACCAATGAGAACTTTATTGCCCACGAATACGTTCTGGCCAAGGGAGACACCCTTGCCGATACGTGCGCCAGCACATATGTGTAC
This sequence comes from Stutzerimonas stutzeri, assembly GCF_009789555.1. Taxonomy (NCBI): domain Bacteria; kingdom Pseudomonadati; phylum Pseudomonadota; class Gammaproteobacteria; order Pseudomonadales; family Pseudomonadaceae; genus Stutzerimonas; species Stutzerimonas stutzeri. Next base: position 2,348,625 of record NZ_CP046902.1, on the reverse strand, counting down.
GAAATGCCAAACGCGGGACCCTTCGCCAATTTGTGCGCCATCATCGACAATCGCGCTAGGGTGCTGGTAATAGGCCATGGGGGTGTCCTGTATAAAATAAGATGGGCAGCAAGCTGGCCTATGTCGTTCAGACCAAGCGAGCCAGGAACGGGTGCCCCTCTGCATTCTGAGCGCTCACGACAGCCGCAGAGCGGATGGTATTTACCGTCTCCACACAATGACGTGCATCTTCGATACCGTAACCACGGCCTGCTAGGATTTCCTCATAGCTGGTGGTATGCAGATCGGTAAAGCCTTCGGAGAACTCCATTTCTTCACCATTTACCGTAATGGAGCGATAGGTCGGCTTCTTGCCTTTTACCGAGTCGGGAAGGTCATTGGCATCAATGGAAAGGAACCAGCGAACGCGTGCCTTTTCATATTCCAGATAACCCGCCGCTTTGTATTCCGAAACAAAGTGCACGACATTGCGTTGTAGCTTGCCGAAGATGAAGTGCAGCATGTCGTAGAAGTGCACGCCAATATTAGTCGCCACACCAAAGGATTTCCGCGGATCGCCTTTCCAGCTCTCCATGTACCACTTGCCACGCGAAGTGATATAGGTAAGGTCTACGTCGTACTTGTGCTCTGAATGTTCGAGGGCCACTTTGTCTTTCAGGTTGAGAATAGCCTGGTGGTGACGCAATTGCAGAATGTTGTAAAGGCGCTTACCGGTTTCCCGCTCGACCAACGCGAGTTCGTCCAGACTCTCCGGTGTAGGCACCAGCGGCTTTTCACAAATCACGTCGCAACCCAAGCGCAGGCCAGCAACGATGTGCGCCTGGTGCAGGTAATTTGGCGAGCAAACCGAGACATAATGAAGCGCGGTCGATGGGTCACGCTTGAGGCGGTAGGCATGCTCCTGGAAGCGCTCAAACTCGGTAAAAAACTCGCTCTGCGGCGAGATGCTGTCGATGATGCCGACCGAGTCGTTGATATCGTAGGCAGAGACCAATACGTTGCCGGTGTCTTTGATAGCGCGCATATGGCGGGGAGCGATATAACCGGCAGCGCCGATCAGGGCAAAATTTTTCATCGGGGTCCTTAACGCATCAAAACCCGACTGGAATACCAGCCGGGTCATGTTTAGATATTGGTTCAAGCCTTGATGATGTGCGAAGCCGGGGTGCGGTACTTGCCACGACTATCAACGATCAACTTGGCATGCTGCTTGATTAAGTTGTAATCGAACTTGTCATGGTCAGTAGCCAATATCACTGCATCGAAACGGGCAATGTTCTCGGCAGTCAACGCTTCGCTATTCAGCTTGAAGTTGTGTTCACGCATTTTGGGGAAGACCGGAACGTGCGGATCGCTGTAGGCGACAACGCCACCTTTGGCTTCGATTAGCTCCATGATTTCCACAGAAGGCGACTCGCGCATATCGTCTACGTTTTTCTTGTAGGCGATGCCTAGAACGAGCACGTTGCTCCCCTTCAGCGCCTTACCGCTATTGTTCAAACCGTCCATCAGTTTGCTGAGTACGTACTCAGGCATGGCTTGGTTGACTTCGCCAGACAGTTCGATAAAACGGGTATGCAGACCGTACTCACGGGCTTTCCAAGTGAGATAGAACGGGTCGATAGGAATGCAGTGACCGCCCAAGCCAGGGCCTGGGTAATAGGCGGTAAAACCGAAGGGCTTGGTCGCAGCGGCGTCGACTACCTCGAAGATATCGATGCCCATGCGGTCAGCGACAACCTTCATTTCGTTTACCAGACCGATGTTTACGGCGCGATGGATGTTTTCCAGCAGCTTGGTCATTTCCGCCGCTTTAGTTGAGCTGACGGATATCACTTGATCGATGGCTTGCTCATACAACGCGACGCCCACGTCCAGGCAGGAAGGTGTATGGCCGCCAATGACTTTTGGAATCGTGCGGGTTTCAAAGTTGGGGTTGCCCGGATCTTCGCGCTCGGGCGAATAGACGAGGAAGATGTTCTCACCGACAACCAGACCGCCTTCCTGCACTCGCGGCAGCAGCTCTTCTTCGGTGGTGCCGGGATAGGTGGTGCTCTCCAGCGAAACGACTTGGCCAGCCCGCAGGTACGGCTTGAGTGCGTCCGTGGTATTGATCACGAAGCTCATATCCGGCTCGCGATATTTGTTCAGCGGTGTCGGTACGCAGAGAATCAAGGCATCGCATTCACTGGCACGCTGGAAATCAGCGGTGGCTTCAAAGCCGCTCTGCCGAGCCGTGGCGATTTTTTCGCCGGGGATGTGCTCGATATAGCTTTCACCTGCGTTGAGCTTGGCGACCTTATCCTGGTCAATATCGATACCCAGCACACGATAACCGATGGCGTTATATCGCAGCATAAGCGGAAGACCGACATAGCCGAGGCCCACGATACCGATCAAGGCTTCCTTGCTTTTGAACTTCGCTACGCTGGCCAGTTTTTGCTGGGACATCAATGAACACTCCAGTTGCAATATAGGTAATTGATTCCGCATTAATCGGAAATCTAAGCAGGTAAGCGTCTCATCCGGTATAACAATTCGCAGAGCTTACCTCTGCGAACCCCCACTCCATTATTCAGTGATCGGAGAGCGCGGATTATCGGAGCACGGGTGCTGTCCTCCCATGCCGCTTATATCGAACGCCTAACTGCTTGGCCAACTCTCTCCTCGCCCCCTCCTCCCCATGCACCACCCGTATCTCGGTCGGCCACTGATGCATGCCGGTTACGAATTCTACCAACCCTTTCTGGTCCGCATGGGCCGAATAGCCTCCGATGCTCGTAATCCCGGCGCGAATGTCGATGCGCTCGCCGTCGAGGTCGACGTAGCCGCCTTTCGGTCCGTAGGTCTGGATTGCATGGCCGGGCGTGCCTTTCGCCTGGTAACCGACGAACAGAACGTTGTGCCGCTTATCGCCGAGCATGGCCTTCAGGTAATTGACGATGCGACCGCCGCTGCACATACCACCACCAGCGATAACGATGGCGGGTCGAGCAGTCTGGGCCAAGTGGTTGACGATGCGCTGGTGGTCGCCGTGGCTGTCGATTGTGATCAATTGTTCGAAGGCCAACGGGCGGCGCCCGGATTCGACTCGCTCGCGTGCCTCCTGGTTCCAGAACGGCTCAAGGGTCCGATAGGCGTCCGTGAATCGGCTCGCGAGGGGCGAGTCGAGGATGACTGGCAGTTCCGGCCAGTTGGTTTCGGTGTGGGGCGTTTCTCCCCTCACCCCTGCCCTTTCCCCTCGGGGATGCTGTAGATGGTCGGAGCGGGCATTGCCGTTCAGGGTCGTTTGCCCCGTATTCGCCCGGTCCCCGGAGGCATCAGGGGACTGGGTGGCGCCGAGGCTTTGTTTGTTCTGGATGATGTCTTCCAGCTCGTAGAGCAGTTCCTGGGTGCGGCCGATGCTGAATGCCGGGATCAGTACGGTGCCCTGATCACGCAGCGCCTGCTCGATGACGGCTTCGAGACGCTGCCGACGGCTCTGGCGGTCTTCATGGAGGCGGTCGCCATAGGTGCTTTCGAGCACGAGGATATCGGCGCGTTCGGGCGGCTGCGGCGGCATCAGGAAGGGGGCGTGGGGTGCGCCCAGATCGCCGGAAAAGACGACGCGCTTGCTTTCGTTCTGCTGCGGGTAGTTCAGGTCGACTTCTATATAGGCAGAGCCGAGGATATGGCCCGCGCGCTGCAACCGGATGCGGGCCACCAGCTCGTCGCTGTCGTGCAGCGTGAACCAGTGCTGGTAAGGCAAGGCAATGAGCCGACTTTCGATGCGCTCGATGTAGCGTTCAACCTGTGCATGGTCGCGACTGATGCTAAGTTTGAATGCATCCTCAAGCACGATGGGCAGCAGCTTTGCCGAAGGCTCGCTACACAGTATCGGCCCGTCGAAACCCGCCGCGAGCAGATAAGGGATGCGACCGACATGGTCGATGTGAACGTGCGTCACGATGAGCGCTTTGACGGTGTCGAGCGCGAACTCGATGGCGAGGCGATCCGCCGCCGAGCCACCTGGCAGCGTGGCGTCGTTACCCTGGAACAGACCGCAGTCGATCAGTACGCTGGCCGAGGCGTTCATGTGCAGCTGGTGGCAGGAGGCGGTCACGCCATCCTTGGCACCATGGTGTTCGATGATCGGATAGCGCATGGTTATTCCTTTAACGATGTCACCCACGCACTCGCGGCAATCCAGACACGAGCCACTGAAAAAATAAAGCAGGGATTCTACCGACTTTCGACGGCGCTGAGTTATCAGCCATCTTTCGACGGATCGATGGTCAGTTCGCTGCGACGGGACGACGCAGATTGCGCACCAGTGCGATGAACAGCCCGAGCATGCCACCGAGAATGAGGGCAAGCACGACGATCAGTGCCTTCTTGGGCTTGATCGGGCGGCTCGGTTCGACAGCGCTCTGGTCGACCGAGACCAGCCTGAGCGCATCCGTGTCGATCTGCAGTGCGCGCAGCCGCGCCGCTTCCTCACGCCATCCGGCGAGGTCTTTAAGGAACAGGTCCTCATTTTCGCGGCTGTTAAGCACTTCTATCTGGCGGTTGTGCTCCAGCAATTTGAGTTCTCTGGCGATCTGCGCGATGCGCGGCTCGGTGAAATCATCGGAGCGGCGTGCCAACAGTGCCTTACGTTCGGCCTCCAGCGCATCGCTACCCATGAAGTACAACGGGATTTGCTGGTTGTTGACCTCGGTGCGGATCACGCTGCCTTGAGCGGTGATTTCGGACGCTCCCAGCGAGGAAGGTGTCGTGGGCTTGCTGATGCCCAACGATGTTGCAATACGGATCGCCTCGTTCAATTGATTGATGCGATTGTCGCGACGGGTTTTCAATTGCTGGCGCAGGGCAGCGAGTTCATCGTTCAGCTGCGCGCGCTTGAGTGCATCCGCTTCACTGAGTTTGGCGATCTTGATTTCTTTGGACGCTTCATAGCTGGCGCGAGCAGCGGCCATGTTCTTGTCCAGTTGGCTAAGCCGGTTGTCAATCAGCGTGTCGAGGTCGCCTGCGATTTGCTGCCGCACATTGTTGAGCGAATACTGGACCAATCCGTTGACGATTTGCACGCCGTCGAGGTCCTGCGGATAGGTCAGCTGAATGCCAACGAAGGGTGTAGTGCCCTCGGCTTTCTTGGCGTCGGGCTGCAGCAGTTTGAACGCCTTATCATTAAAGCCTTCGAAGGTTTGCTCCAGGCTCTGACCGGGCTTGGCCAGATCCCCAAACAGCGGCTGGTTGTCGCGGAAGAAGCTGAGCCGATTTTCATATGAATCCAGCGCGGCACCGACCTGAGCCAATGCTTGCTTGGGCGACAGCTTGTAGATCCCCAAGTGGTTGAGCTCATCGAGGTCTTTGATCGCTGCTGGCCGTAGGACGCTTTGGACGGTGTAGTAACGAGGCGCGAGCAATGCGTAGACAAGACCGATGAGTCCAGCCAGGGCGGTCACACCGGCGATCAGCGCTTTTTGCTTCCAGAGTGCGCCAATCAATTGAACCAGGTCGACCTCGCCCTCGGCGATGGTTGGGCGTAGGTGTTGCGGTGTGGTTATAGCGTTCATGTCGAATTCCGTCTCGTCGGTTACAGCACAGGCGTCAATGCCAAGAGGCGCAACGACACCATATCCCTGGAATTGTTCCGTACAAATTTACGGAGGCGCCATTTTGCCACCAGGTTCACAAAAAACAAGCGGAACGACGCTTGATAAGTGCTGGAAATTTCAAATGTGGGGGTGGGTTTTTGCCGCTGTTGTGGGAGGGCCGACCTCGGGGCGAATTGCTTTTCAAGCTGGGGCAGGCCTGTGGCCTGCATTCGCCGCGGGGGCGCGCCTCCCACATTGGGGAAAGCGGCTCGGTTGACTACGGGGCTGGATTTCTACCGCTTTTGTGGGAGGCCCGACCTCGGGGCGAACGGCTTGAGGCCGGGCAGGCCAGTGGCCTGCATTCGGCGCGGGGCGCGCCTCCCACATGGGGAACGCGGTGTGTTCACGTGGGGGCTGGGTTTCTGCCGCTGTTGTGGGAGGCCCGACCTCGGGGCGAATGGCTTGAGGCTGGGGGCAGGCCTGTGGCCTGCATTCGCCGCGGGGCGCGCCTCCCACATGGGGAAGCGGCTCGATTTGACCGTGGCGTTGGGTTTCTACCGCCGCTGTGGGAGGCCCGACCTCGGGGCGAACGGCTTGAGGTCGGGGCAGGCCTGTGGCCTGCATTCGCCGCGGGGGCGCGCCTCCCACATTGGGGAAAGCGGCTCGGTTTGACTACGGGGCTGGGTTTCTGCTGCTGTTGTGGGAGGCCCGACCTCGGGGCGAAGCTTTGGCCTTTTGGGCAGGCTTGCAGCCTGCATTCGCCGCGGGGCGCGCCTCCTACATGGGAAAGCGGTGTGTTCACATGGGGGCTGGGTTTCTGCTGCTGTTGTGGGAGGCCCGACCTTGGGGCGAACGGCTTGAGGCCGGGGCAGGCCTGTGGCCTGCATTCGCCGCGGGGCGCGCCTCCTACATGAGAAAACCCCGGGAGATTCAGGCTATCTGAAGACTGGCTGTTGTTCGGCGCCGCGATTCATCAGGCTGCGCACCAGCGCAATGAAGACGCCCAGCATGCCGCCCAGCACAAGCCCCAGCGCCAGTATCATGGCCTTTTTGGGCTTGATCGGCGTGACCGATTGCAGCGCTGGCTGGTCCAGCCGAACGAGTCTCAGCCGCTCGGTGTCGAGCTTGATACCCTTGAGCCGAGCAGCCTCTTCACGAAGTTCCGCCAGTTTGGTCAGATAAAGGTCTTCGCTCTCCCGCTCCTGCAGGATCTCGACCTCGCGGTTGTTCTCAAGCAGGGCGAGTTCGGATTGAATCTCGGCGATACGAGGCTCGATGAAATCATCGGACTTACGATTGAGCAGAGCATCGCGCTCGGCAGTAAGCGCCTCGGTGCCCATGAAATACAGCGGCGTTTCCTGGTTGGTCACTTCGGTGCGAATGACCTGCGCGCCGCCGCGGGCTGATTCCGTCATGGCATATGGGCTGGTAGGCGTGCGAATCCCCAGCGACTCGGCAATGGAAATGGCCTCGCTGAGCTCCTGAATTCGGTTGGTACGGCGTGTTTTCAGCTCCTCGCGCAGAGCGGAGAGTTCGTCCTGGAGTTGAGCGCGTTTGAGCGCGTCTTCTTCCAGCAGTGCGGCGATTTTCGCCTCCTTGGCGGCGTTGTAATTCGCTCGCTGCGCCTGCATGTTCATATCCAGACTGGCCAGACGGTTATTGATCAGGCTCTCCAGGTCATCGGCGATCTCTCTACGCTCCATGTCCAGTACATAGGCCACAAAGCCGTTGACGACCGACGCGCCGTCCATCCCTTCCGGGTAGGTGAGCTCCAGGCCAACGAACGCGCTACGGTTGTCCGTACGCTTTGGGTCGGGATGGAGCATCTCGAATGAGCGTTCATTGAACTCGGCAAAGGTCTGCTCAAGCGAATCACCGCGCTTGGGGATGCGCTCAAACAGCGCCTGATTGTTCAGGAAGAACTCGAGACGGTTGTCGTAGGACGATAACGCGCCCGCCACCCGATTAACCGCCTCTTCCGGCGTGAGCTTGTAGATACCGGTTTCATTGAGCTGATCGAGGCTGCTCTGCGGTACTGGCCGCAGGTAGGTTCGGGTTTCATAGTAGGGCGTTGCGAGGAAAGCGTAGGCCGCTGCAATAAGCGTGACGATGAGCGTTACGCCTACGATGAGCAGCTTCTGTCGCCAAAGGGCACGAAACAGTTCAACCAGGTCGATTTCTTCAGCTGAGGAGGGTTGGGGCTGCACGGACATCCGAATTCCTTATTGTTTGACGCTTCAATGCAAGGCAAGCGAATCGGAATTTGTACACCACAACAGCAAAAAGTTCCCATGAGCTGATGATTTTTAACAACTTTTTAGAAGTAGCCCGCAGCGTTGACAATCTGTCCGACGGCCCCTACTCCTCTTCGTTGACACGGTCGCGCAATTCCTTGCCCGGCTTGAAGTGCGGAACGAACTTGCCGTCGAGCGGGACAGACTGGCCAGTCTTCGGGTTACGGCCCACGCGTGGGGCACGGTAGTGGAGGGAGAAACTGCCGAACCCACGGATTTCGATGCGATCCCCGGTCGCCAGTGCCTGGGCCATTTGCTCGAGCATGGTCTTGATCGCCAGCTCGACATCCTTGGACGAAAGCAGGCCTTGCTGGGTGACGATACGTTCGATCAACTCCGACTTGGTCATGGTTTTCCCTTCGTTTTCAAGCGGCTAGATCATCTGGGTTGCGGTCGTTTGTAGCATGTTGTTCAGAGTTTGAACAGCCTGGACGTTTGACGGGTCCTCAACCGCATCGCCAGCCCCCTTCGCCGCGAGGGCGCGCCTCCTAAAGGGAAAGTGACTCTGCCCTTAGCTTTGTGCTTTTTGATGCAGTTGTGGGAGGCCCGACCTCGGGGCGAAGCTTTGGGCTGCTTGGTAGGCTCACTGCCCCTTCGCCGCGGGGGCGCGCCTCCCACGGGGAAAGCGGTGCTTTGGCTTTAGCTTTGTGCTTTTTGATGCTTTTGTGGGAGGCCCGAGCTCGGGGCGAAGCTTTGGGCTGCTTGGTAGGCTCACTGCCCCTTCGCCGCGGGGGCGCGCCTCCTACGGGGAAAGCGGTGCTTTGGCTTTAGCTTTGTGCTTTTTGATGCTTTTGTGGGAGGCCCGACCTCGGGGCGAAGCTTTGGGGTTATTGTGCCGGCTGGATTCAGGGAGATATCGAATGAGCAAGGACGCTTATTTTTCCTCTAACCGGCTCCGCACGGGTCGCTGGTCTGCTGCAGGGCAGGTCTATCTGGTCACGACTGTTACAAGACATCGATGTCCGGTATTTCAGGATTTCTTTGCCGCTCGTGAGCTGATTCAAGTCATGCGAGAGGATGCATTACGCGATTCGCACCAGACGTTAGCCTTTGTGGTGATGCCAGATCACCTGCATTGGCTGCTGGAGCTGCGGCAGGAATCTCTTTCGCGGCTCGTAGGCCGGGTGAAGTCGATATCCGCAAGGCGTATCGGCAGTCAGGTTTGGCAAGACGGTTTTCATGATCGTGCATTGCGCAAGGAGGAAGACCTGCGTGCGATGGCACGGTATGTCATCGCCAACCCATGGCGGGCAGGGTTGGTGGAGAGAATTGGCGATTACCCGCACTGGGATGCAGTGTGGGTGTGATGAGGCTGATCGTTTAGCGCCTAGAGCTTGGCAGGCTTGCAGCCTGCATTCGCCGCGGGGGCGCGCCTCCCACAGGGAAAGCGGTGCTCTGCCTTAACTTTGTGCTTTTTGATGCTTTTGTGGGAGGCCCGACCTCGGGGCGAAGCTTTGACGCTTTGGCAGGCTTGCAGCCTGCATTCGCCGCGGGGGCGCGCCTCCCACAGGGGAAGCGGTGCTCTGCCTTTAGCTTTGTGCTTTTTGATGCTGTTGTGGGAGGCCCGACCTCGGGGCGAAGCTTTTGACTGCTTGGTAGGGTCACTGCCCCTTCGCCGCGGGGGCGCGCCTCCCACAGGGAAAGCAGTGCTCTTCCTTTAGCTTTGTGCTTTTTGATGCTTTGTGGGAGGCCCGACCTCGGGGCGAAGCTTTTGACTATTGGGAGGCCAAAAAAAAGGGTGGGCTATCAAAGCCCACCCTTTTGCTTAGCTAGCCGCGATCAGTCTTCGCGATAGCGCCGCAGCTTGAGCTGCTTGCCGCCGACACGGGTGTCCTTGAGTTTGCCCAGCAGGCGCTCGAGGCCCTCTTCGGGCAGCTCGACCAGGCTGAAGCTGTCGCGGACCTGGATGCGGCCAATCGCTTCGCGGGCCAGGCCGCCTTCGTTAAGGATGGCGCCGAGCAGGTTGCGGGCGGCGATGCCATCGCGTGCACCCAGCGGAGTGCGGCAGCGGGCACGGCCTTCGGCCAGCGGAATCGGCGCACGGCGCTCGCGATCACCGCTGCGCTCTGGCCGGTCGGAACGCTCGCGCGGGCTGCTGGTCGGGACCAGTGGCTGCTCCTTTTCCACGTCGGCCAAGGTCAGCGCCTGGCCGTTGGTCGCCTTGCGCAGCAGCGCAGCGGCCAAGGCACGCGGGCTGCAGCCAATGTCGGCGACCAGTTTGTCGAGCAGTTCGCCATGGCTGGCTTCGGCATCCGCTACCAGCGGCGCAAGGCTGTTGGTGAGTTTCTTGATGCGCGCGTCCAGCACCTGCTGCGCATTAGGCAAGCGGGCTTCGGCGACTTTCTGGTTGGTGACGCGCTCGATGACCTGCAGCATGCGGCGCTCGCGCGGCGTAACCAGCAGCAACGCACGGCCTTCGCGACCGGCACGACCGGTACGGCCAATACGGTGCACGTAGGATTCCGGGTCGTAAGGCATGTCCACGTTGAACACGTGGGTAATGCGCGCCACGTCGAGGCCGCGAGCGGCAACGTCGGTGGCGACAACGATATCCAGACGACCATCCTTGAGCGATTCGATGACGCGCTCACGCTGGTTCTGGGCGATGTCGCCGTTCAACGCAGCGGCTTTGTAGCCTTTGGCTTCCAGCGCGGCGGCCAGATCAAGGGTGGCCTGCTTGGTCCGCACGAAGGCGATCAGCGCGTCGAAATCTTCCACTTCGAGCAAACGCAGCACGGCCGGGATTTTCTGGTCGGCATGGACCATCAGGTGCGCCTGCTCGATGCGGGCAACGGTCTGGGTCTTCGCGGCGATCTTGATGTGCTGCGGCTCGCGCAGGTGCTTCTCGGCAATCGCGCGGATGGAATGCGGCAGGGTCGCGGAGAACAGTACCGTCTGGCGGCTTTCCGGCATGGCCTCGAAGATGACTTCAAGGTCGTCCATGAAGCCCAGCTTGAGCATTTCGTCGGCTTCGTCGAGCACCAGGCATTGAATGGTCGACAGCAGCGTGCTGTTGCGGCTGAGGTGGTCGACGAGACGGCCCGGAGTGGCCACGATGATCTGCGCGCCCTGGCGAATGGCCTTGAGCTGCGGGCCCATCGGGGCGCCACCGTAGACGGCTACGACGCCAACGCCCGGCATCTGCTTGGAATAGGTTTCGAACGCCGTGGCTACCTGCAAGGCCAGCTCGCGGGTCGGCGCGAGGATCAGCGCCTGCGGTTCACGCTTGGCCGGATCGATCTTGGACAGGATGGGCAGCGCGAACGCTGCGGTTTTGCCGGTACCGGTCTGGGCCTGGCCGATCATGTCGTGGCCGCCGAGAATTACCGGGATCGCCTGGCTCTGGATCGCCGAAGGCTCTTCGTAGCCCACCGCGACGACGGCAGCGAGTACAGAGGGATGAATACCGAGTGCGGCAAAGCCGCCGATTTCCTGGGTCATGGGTCTTTTCCTGATGCTCCGCAAAGACCCATGTTCCGAAGCTGCGCATGCCATGCAAAACCCGAAGGTCACCCTGGCAGCCTGGTCGGCGGGGTTTGCGAAAACGTAATGGATGATGAATCGTCAAGGATAGCCGCTGGAAGCGGATAGCAGCCGAAGCAGCGCTTCGTGTGTTGCAGTACCTGAACGCAGGCTGAGTTTCAGCCGGCGCGTACTATACCGGAATTATGTGAACCTGTGCGTGCAATTTGTCTGTGGGGTTAGGTTCTTCTTCCCGGCGGGATGCGTACCCAATAGAGAGAGGACCGTTGTGGGAGGCCCGACCTCGTGCGGCGCCTTGTCGTGCTGGCAGGCTTGCAGCCTGCATTCGCCGCGGGGGCGCGCCTCCCACATGGGGTAAGACGGTGTGTTCACGTGTGGGGTGGTTCTGCCGCTGTGGTGGGAGGCCCGACCTCGGGGCGAAGCTTTGGCCTTTTGGGCAGGCTTGCAGAGGCGCATTCGCCGCGGGGCGCGCCTCCCACATGGGGTAAGGCGGTGTGCTTTACGTGTGGGGTTGGGTTTTGCCGCTGTGGTGGGAGGCCCGACCTCGGGGCGAAGCTTGTCGTTTTGGCAGGCCTGCGGCCTGCATTCGCCGCGGGGCGCGCCTCCCACAGGGTAAGGCGGTGTGCTTTACGTGTGGGGTTGGGTTTTGCCGCTGTGGTGGGAGGCCCGACCTCGGGGCGAAGCTTTGGCCTTTGGGCAGGCTTGCAGCCTGCATTCGCCGCGGGGCGCGCCTCCCACATGGGTAAGGCGGTGTGTTCACGTGTGGGGTGGTTCTGCCGCTGTGGTGGGAGGCCCGACCTCGGGGCGAAGCTTTGGCCTTTTGGGCAGGCTTGCAGCCTGCATTCGCCGCGGGGCGCGCCTCCCACGTGGGTAAGGCGGGGTGTTCAGGTGTGGGGTTGGGTTTTGCCGCTGTGGTGGGAGGCCCGACCTCGGGGCGAAGCTTGTCGTTTTGGCAGGCCTGCGGCCTGCATTCGCCGCGGGGCGCGCCTCCCACAGGGTAAGGCGGTGTGCTTTACGTGTGGGGTTGGGTTTTGCCGCTGTGGTGGGAGGCCCGACCTCGGGGCGAAGCGGGTTGGCAACGCTTTAGCTGGCCGGGCGCATTAGCTGGCCGGGCGCAGCGCGTTGATGAGCGAGTCCAGTGAATAACCCAGGCGCGGCGCGAGGGCGCTGGCACGCTCGCGCAGGGTCGGCACATCGAGCGTCTGCTCTAGGTCAGCGGGGACGAACAGCACCACGTTGCCCTCTTTCACCGGGCATTCCCAGTAGTGACGATGGAACAGTCCGCGCAGCAGCGCCGCGCCGAGCGGCTTGTCTTCGTCCGTGCCCCATTGGTTGATGACCAGCCAGCCGCCCGGATTCAGCTTCTGTTGGCACCGTTCGAGGAAGCGCCACGCCAGATGCGCGGCAGCAGGCCCGACGTCCGTATAGAGGTCGACGTAAATGAGATCGGCGGTTTCGGCGGTATCCAGCAATTGCACGGCATCGCCGATGCGGATGTAGAGCCGTGGATCGTTCTGCAGGCCCAGGTACCGCATCGCCAGCTCCGGTACGTCCGGGCGCAGTTCGATGGCCTCGACGTCTTCGAGCGGCAGGAATTCCAGGCACGCCTGGGTCAGGGTGCCGGCGCCGAGGCCGAGAAACAGCGCGGTCTCGGGCGCTTCGTGCAACAGGCCGCCCATCAGCATGGCCCGCGTGTAGTCGTATTCAAGCCAACTGGGGTCCGGCGTGAAGACACAGCTTTGCTCGACCGCCGCGCCAAACTCGAGAAACCGGTACTCCCCGACTTCCAGCACGCGGATCAGGCCAAAGGCATCCTTTACTTCGGCCAGCAACACTTCCTGCTTGTCCATTGCACTCACTCCAAACCGGTCGACGCATCTTAACAGCCCGATGGGCAGGGCTATCAGCGCCACCTCAGCGCATCAGGTAAAATCGGAACACTTATTATCGCGCACGGAATCACTTCGATGAGCCACGCCTGGAGCCCTACCAGCTGGAGAAACAAACCGATCCAACAGCAGCCCGACTACCCGGACGCCCACCATCTCCAGCGCGTCGAGCAGACGCTGGCGAGTCTGCCTCCGCTGGTGTTCGCCGGCGAGGCGCGTGAATTGCGCCGGCAATTCGCCGAGGTCACCCAAGGCCGCGCCTTCCTGCTGCAGGGCGGCGATTGCGCGGAGAGCTTCGCCGAGTTTTCCGCGCCGAAGATCCGCGACACCTTTAAGGTGCTGCTGCAAATGGCGGTGGTGATGACCTTCGCGGCGGGCTGCCCGGTGGTCAAAGTCGGTCGCATGGCGGGCCAGTTTGCCAAGCCGCGCTCCTCCGGCAACGAAACCATCGACGGCGTCACCCTCCCGGCGTATCGGGGCGACATCGTCAACGGCATCGGTTTCGACGAGAAGAGCCGTGTACCGGACCCGGAGCGGCTATTGCAGGCCTACCACCAGTCCACCGCCAGCCTGAACCTGTTGCGCGCCTTCGCCCAGGGCGGTTTCGCCGATCTGCACCAGGTCCACCAGTGGAACCTCGACTTCATCGCCAATTCGCAGATGGCCGAGAAATACCACCAATTGGGCGCACGAATCGATCAGGCCTTGAAGTTCATGCGGGCCTGCGGCATGGACAACGCACCCCAGCTGCGCGAGACCAGTTTTTTCACCGCTCACGAGGCCCTGCTGCTCAATTACGAACAGGCGTTCGTGCGCCAGGACAGCCTCAGCGGCGGCTGGTACGACTGTTCCGCCCATATGCTCTGGATCGGTGACCGCACCCGCCAACTGGACGGCGCGCATGTCGAGTTCCTGCGCGGGGTGGGCAACCCGATTGGTGTGAAGGTCGGTCCGAGCATGGACAGCGATGCGCTGGTCCGCCTGATCGACATCCTCAATCCAGACAACGACCCCGGCCGCCTGAACCTGATCGTGCGAATGGGCGCGGATAAGGTTCAGGAGGGACTGCCACGCCTGATCCAGACGGTGCAGGCCGAGGGCCGCCATGTGCTGTGGAGTTCAGATCCGATGCACGGCAACACGATGAAGGCCTCCAGTGGTTACAAGACCCGCGACTTCGCGCGGGTGCTGGCCGAGGTTCGGCAGTTCTTCGAGGTGCACCGTGCCGAAGGCAGCTATCCGGGCGGCATTCATATCGAAATGACGGGGCAGAACGTCACCGAGTGTATCGGCGGCTCGCGCCCGATCACCGAAGACGGTCTCAGCGACCGATACCATACCCACTGCGACCCGCGACTCAACGCCGATCAATCGCTGGAGCTGGCATTCCTGATTGCCGAGACGCTGAAACAGGTACGCCCGAGCTGACTTCCCGACCCAAACGATGCGCGGAGTCGCTGGACGATCCGCGCCAAACCTCGGGCCTTTCCAGGGGTCCAACCATCAGGTTCATAGGCTGGCCTGCGCTGACAGTGGCGTTGACGACCGACGCGGCGCCGGGCATTGCCCTGGCGACACCCGACGCGAGTTCGACCGCGCAACATCAATAGGCCACTAATGATTAGGGGCATTAATAAACCGTCAGGCGTGCAACGGCTGTTAGAATTCGCGCCGCTTTGATCCGGGTATTCCTACGCCCTCTCGCAGCCGGATCGCCCCATTGAGGAACCCTTTGCATGTCCGATTCACCCGAGAACAAGGGCGCCGCCATCGCGGCTTCCATCGGCCTGTTGCTAGGCCCTGCAGTCTTGCTGCTGTGTATTCTGACCGACCCTCCGGGCGGCCTTTCGAACGAGGCCTGGCTGACGGTGGGCCTGGCTGGCCTGATGGCGATCTGGTGGTCGACCGAGGCGATACCGATCCCCGCCACTTCGCTGCTGCCGATCCTGCTGATTCCCTTGCTGGGCATCGACACTCTGGCCAAGGCCACCGCGCCCTATGCCAACCCGACCATCTTCCTGTTCTTCGGTGGGTTCGTGCTCGGCCTGGCCATGCAGCGCTGGAACCTGCATCGGCGAATCGCCCTGGCGACGCTGTTGGCCGTCGGCAACCAGCCCAGTCGGCAGATCGCCGGATTCATGATTGCCACGGCATTCATCAGCATGTGGGTCAGCAACACCGCGACCAGCATCATGATGCTGCCCATCGGGCTATCGGTGATCGGTCTGCTGGTGGCCGGCAGCGACGAAAAGGAAGGCGGCCGTTTCGCCATCGCCCTGCTCCTCGGGATCGCCTACGCGGCCAGCGTTGGCGGCATCGCGACGCTGATCGGCACGCCACCGAACGCTTTGCTGGCCGCCTTCATGCGCGAGAACTACGACGTGCAGATCGGTTTCGGCCAATGGATGCTGCTGGGCCTGCCGCTGAGCATCGGCATGCTCATGTTCATCTGGTGGTGGTTGACGCGCGGCGGCTTCAAACTCGCCGGTGGAGACAGCCGAGGACTTCTGGAAAAGGAAATGGCCGAGCTGGGCCCCATGTCCCGTGCCGAGAAGATGGTCGCGGTGGTGTTCACACTGGCCGCCGCCGCCTGGATTCTGCAGCCCTTCCTCGCCGAATACGTCGAGGGTGTCAACGACACCAACATCGCGATTGCGGCCGCTCTGGCGCTGTTCCTGATTCCGGTGAACCTGCGCGAGCGGGTCTTCCTCATGGACTGGGAGCAAGCGAACAAGGCCCCGTGGGGCGTTCTGCTGCTGTTCGGTGGTGGCCTGTCACTGGCCGGCGTGATCGGCGCGTCGGGCCTGGCCGAATGGATCGCCGGAAGCCTCGGCGCGTTCGGGGCGCTGCCGCTGATTCTGATGATCGGGCTGGTCACGTTGGTGATCATCTTCCTTACGGAAATCACCTCCAATACTGCAACCGCGGCGGCGTTTCTGCCCTTGCTCGGCGCACTGGCAGTCGCACAGGGCATGTCGCCCGAGATGCTCGCGATTCCCGCCGCCGTTGCGGCCAGTTGCGCCTTCATGATGCCCGTGGCTACGCCACCCAACGCCATCGTGTTCGGGACAGGCCAGGTGCCCATCCAGTCCATGATCAAGGCCGGCTTCGCGCTGAACCTCTTTGGCGTCGTGCTGGTGACGGTGCTCTGCTACCTGCTGGTGGGCTGGATCTGGGCCGGCTGATCGACCAGCGCCCTTCCCGCTCCGAGGATCGGCTTGCCGTCCCGGAGCGGCCAACCGTCCCAGCAGACGACACCAGAAACGAAAAAGCCCGGCACTGAGCCGGGCTTTTTTGCGAGCAGTCTGCGAGCGGGGCGATCAGGCCTTGACGCGCGACTTGTATTCGCCGGTACGGGTGTCGATCTCGATCGAGTCACCGATTTCGCAGAAGGCGGAAACCTGCAGCTCAGCCCCGTTCTTCAGGCGGGCAGTCTTCATGACCTTGCCGGACGTGTCGCCACGTACGGACGGCTCGGTGTAGACGATTTCGCGAACGATGGTGGTCGGCAGTTCAACCGAGATCACCTTGTCGTTGTAGAAAACGGCTTCGCAGACATCGGTCATGCCGTCTTCGATGAAGGTCATCACGCCTTCGAGATCGTCTTTTTCGATCTCGTACTGGTTGAACTCCTCGTCCATGAAGACGTAGAGCGGGTCGGCGAAGTAGGAATAGGTCACTTCCTTGCGCTCGAGAATTACCGGCTCCAGCTTGTCGTCAGCCTTGTACACAGTCTCGGTGGCGGAACCGTTGAGCAGGTTCTTCAGCTTCATCTTGACGACGGCACTGTTACGACCGGACTTGTTGAACTCGGCTTTCTGGATGACCCAGGGTGCGCCGTTGATAACGGCCACTTGGCCGGCACGGAACTCTTGTGCGGTTTTCATACGAATATCCGAATGGGATTAGAGACAAAAAACAGGCCGCGTATCATAGCCAATCTGTGTAAAAAAACACCAGCTTTCCGGCCAGATCGCCGTTGGCGACCTGTTTGTGGGTCCAGCATTCGGCGTGAGCCTTCAACGCGGGCTCGAATTCGAGCATCGCGGTCCAGGCCGCCCCGCTAGCTTGCCCATCGTTCCAGGCACGCCAGAACCCACGCAGCGCCGCCGCAGGTCCCGGCGCCAGGTCACGCAGGTATAGATCGAGGAACGCGTTGAGCTTGTGCCAGTGCGCATTTTCTTGCTGCGGATAAATGTGCCAGACCAGCGGGCGCCCGGCCCATTGCGCCCGAATGAAGGACTCCTCGCCGCGCACGGCGTTGAAGTCGCAGCACCACAGCAGCATGTCGTACTGGTTCTGCGTCATGAACGGCAGCACGGCGATCTGCAGCGCGCCTCGGACATGGCGGTCACCCGCCTGCAGTCGCTCCAGCTCGAGCCACCGCGCCACATCACCCAGCACCCGGCCTTCCGGCACCAGCAACTGCGAAGCGCGCGTGTCGGCGGCCAAGGCGTCGAGCCAACCGGCAACGGCAACGTTTTCGTAGGCGAACAGCGAAAGCAGGCGCGCGCCGGGCTCGACCGTCAGGTCGAAGCCCTGCAGGAATGCGTCGCGCAGCAGCGGATCGCGCTGAAACGCCTCACGTCGCGCCAGCAGATCGCCCTCGCGAATCAGCCCCCCGGTACCTTGCTCGAATCCCGGGAAGAAAAAGTATTTCTGCAGCCCATCGGCCTGCATCGATGGCAGCGCATGGCATCCCACCACCCAGTCTTCGGCGCTGAGGTATTCCAGGTTGAGCCAGAGGATGCGGCGCCCGCTGTGGGCCATCGCTTCTATATAGGCCTCGGGCAGCTGGCAGGCGAAGGCTTCGATCACTACGTCGGCCGGCTCGGCTCCTGGCCAGTCGGGCGACCAGTGCCGCACCTCGACACCGTCGTGCCACTGTTGGCTCGCGCTGGCACTGGTGCCCGGGCAAAGCCGGGCGAAGGTTTGCAGATCATCGACCCACAGCCGCACCCGCTGCCCATGCTCGGCGACCAACTGCCGCGCCAGGCGCCAGGTCACGCCGATGTCGCCGTAATTGTCGACGACGACGCAAAAGATGTCCCAGCTCGCTCTGACCGACAAACCCACACTCCTCGAACACGATTGATGGCTGCTTCGCACGGACCGCCGCTGGCAAAGCATACCGAGTACAGCCCGGTTGCCGCTGCAATCGCCAAAAAATCCGGAGGTGCGACCGTCACCTGCCCGGCGGATCGACCAGGCACGCGGGTTCGCTTGGCTGGTGCAATGCCAATGCCTGTCGGCTGCTATTCAAAAAAGGGGGGGGAACGTCATGGAGGTGAACCCTACCAGCCACACCCCGGCACACAATGTCACCGCTGCGGCTGCTCCCTTCCGGGCCTGACCGGGTTCACGGCTGATCGTTGCGGGGGGACCGGCAGGGCCCACCATAACAAAACCCGCCTGGCGGCGAGCGGCGCCATTGTACCGGCTTATTCCCAACTTACAACCAATCCGTGCAGGCGCTGATGCATTGGCTGATCGGGCATCACGCCCGCACCGCACTGGCCTCTGGGCCGTACCGACAGTCGCACCGCAGCCCTGGCCCGCCATATGCGGACAAGCGCGACCGTTGCCGGTTGCCCGCCTGACGTTCGCCTTCGGCGCACGCCCCGCCGCCCCTAAGCGCCCGCATCCGCATGCAGGCCGGGCATCACCCGGCTGACGGACTTGCCCGCCTCGCCACCGCCCGTCAGCCGATACGGAAATATAGCTGCCATGTGTCTTGTATCGACCCGAACCCCTATGCAAATCCAACGGTCTGTTTGAGGATAACGAACGCATCAGCGTAGTCGTTTCTTTCTCGAAACGGCACCAGGACCGAACGAACCAGCGCAGTGGTCGCGCAGCGGAGACTGGCGGCGCTATCGAAAGAGGTAAGCATGAGCAAAGCTCCCATTGCCATTGTCGGCGCCGGTATTGCCGGGCTTTCCGCAGCCCATGCATTGCATGCCGCCGGGCAGTCCGTCCAGCTGTTCGACAAGAGCCGTGGCCTGGGCGGACGAATGGCCAGCAAGCGCACCGAGTCGGGTCATCTGGACCTCGGCACCCAATATTTCACCGCGCGTGATCGTCGTTTCACCGAGACCGTACGTCAGTGGCAGACCCAGGGCTGGGTCGCCGAGTGGTCACCCCATCTCTATCAGTCGCGCGGCGGACAATTATCGCCGTCCGCCGATGAGCAACTGCGCTGGGTAGGCGTACCGCGCATGAGTTCGATTGCCGCCGGGCTGCTCGGCGAGCTGCCCGTCACGCTCGGTTGCCGGATCACTGAGGTCTTTCGAGGCGAGGAATACTGGAAACTGGTCGATGCCGACGGGAACAGCCACGGCCCGTTCAGCCAGGTGATCGTCGCCATTCCCGCGCCCCAGGCGAGCACGCTGTTGGCCGCCGCACCGAAGCTGGCCGCCGTCGCGGCCAGCGTTGCGATGGAGCCGACGTGGTCCGTCGCCCTGGGCTTTGCCAAACCGCTGGAAACCAACCTTGAAGCCTGCTTCGTCCAGGACGACGCGCTCGACTGGCTGGCCCGGCATCACAGCCGGCCCGGACGCGACGACCCCCTCGACATATGGGTGTTGCATGCCAGCAGCGCCTGGAGCCGCCAGCACCTCGACTCGTCAAGGGATTGGGTGATCGAGCGGCTACACGGCGCGTTCGCCGAACTGATCGACTGCGTCGTAACGGCACCGGAATTCACCCTGGCCCATCGCTGGCTCTACGCCCGGCCGAGCCAATCCCATGAGTGGGGCGCGCTGGCAGATGCACACCTGGGGCTGTATGCCTGCGGCGACTGGTGCCTGTCAGGGCGGGTCGAAGGCGCATGGCTGAGCGGCCAGGAAGCCGCACGGCGGCTGCTCGAACAGCTTTGACGCATCGTCCATACGTGCCGCCGATAGAGCGGCGGCACCACCGCTACCCCACCCCGTCAGGCGCGCCTCGCAGCCCTTCGCGCCACGCTCCCTAGCCCAGCGCCGTATCGAGAAACATCATGACCGCAAAACCGCCCATCAGACCGACCGTTGCGGGGGTCTGATGGCCATTGCGGTGGGTTTCGGGAATTACCTCGTGCGATACCACGAAGATCATCGCGCCCGCCGCCAATCCCAGGCTGACCGGATACGCGACCGCCAGCCCGCTGGATATCCCCAAGCCGACCAGCGCGCCGAGCGGCTCCATCAGGCCCGATGCGGCGGCGACCAATATCGAACGCCAGGCAGAAAGGCCGGTGGTTCGCAAGGCCAACGCGATGGCCAGCCCTTCCGGAATGTCCTGTATGGCGATAGCCGTGGTAAGCGGTAGCCCGACATTCAGATCGCCATTGGCGAAGCTCACACCGATCGCCATGCCTTCAGGAATGTTGTGCAGGATGATCGCGAAAACGAACAGCCAGACCCGGCTGACACGCTGATGCTGAGGACCGAACGCACCTGCACTCTCGTGCTCATGCGGGGTGAAGTAATCCAGTCCGAGCATCAACAACACACCAAACCCGAGCCCCACCACCACGGTCAACGCAGCGGCAGGCCCGCTGCCGAACAGGTCTCTGGCCGCCGCCAGCCCTGGCAGAATCAGCGAGAACGAACTGGCTGCCAGCATCATGCCGGCCGCGAAGCCCAGCATGCTGTCCTGGGTCCGAGTGGACACGTTGTTCAGCACGATGGCCATCAGCGCACCCAACGCCGTCGCCCCGAAGCCTGCCGTACCGCCGAGCAGCGCGTAGCGGATGTTGCTTTCGTCACCGTTCTGGAACGCGCTGTAACCACTGGCGATCAGCAGCACCAATACGGCCAGCCCCGCGCCGACCAGACCCAGCGCGATGACGGGATTTGCCTGTGCATGGGCGATCCATGCCGAGCGCAGTGTCGCTGCGGCACTTTGAGTGCTAGCCATACGAAAAACCCCGATTTGATTCTTTTGGTCGTCTGCCCTGACCGACGGAAGCGGCCTGCAGCCGCCAGCAGCAGCCGCAGCCGCAGGCACCCTCACGGACAAGGCGCGACGAGCGTCTATGCATAAGACCGTGGCCGGCTCGTTGAGTTTTGATGCACAGGCGCGGGACGATGCGTGGCAGCGAGCCAAAGGGGCGTGACCGCTCTTGGAATGAAGCGGCCGCCACGCCCGCACGCTGACTGCGGAACGGAGCTCGAAGCATCGGGACAGGAAATGCAGGCACAAAAAAAGCGACTCTAAGGTCGCTTTCTTTGTGCTGACGATTGGCCGTAACCGTTCGCCTGCGAATTTGGAGCGGGAAACGAGACTCGAACTCGCGACCCCGACCTTGGCAAGGTCGTGCTCTACCAACTGAGCTATTCCCGCGGTGTCTACAACAAAAATGGCGTCCCCTAGGGGACTCGAACCCCTGTTACCGCCGTGAAAGGGCGGTGTCCTAGGCCACTAGACGAAGGGGACGCTGCCCGGAAACTACAGCTTTCTTCCGGCTTCCAGCGTTTGCGATGTGCTTCACGCTGCAAGTGGCGCGCATTCTATGGAGCCCATGTAGGGTCGTCAAGCGCCATGTGAAATTTTTTTCATGCCTGAATCCGGATGCGGCATTGAGCTATCAGCTTGCCATCCAACGCTCTACACTCGCCTCTAAAAACCGCCCTGAGAGAGGTGCGTCTCGTGTCCCCAGTTCTGATTACAGGATTGGTCGCCGCCGGCCTATTCGTGTTGATAGCAATCGGCGTCATCAATCAGATCGTCGAAAAAAACAATCTGGAAAAGGCTCGCAGGCGGGCCGAACTCAGCGATCGGATGCGCCGCTGCGCCAATCTCTCCGACAGCTTCCCTGGTCAGATGATGACGCCCGCGCTCAAGCTGTTACTGGCGCGCCTGGAGTTGCACCTGGGTGAGCAGCTGTTGCCGCTGGAAAAGAACAACGCCGCCCTCAACGCCCGTGTCGGCGCGCTGCGCAGTGCCGTCGCCTCGGGCGATGAGATTGCGGTGCCGAATGCGCCGGGCAAAGTGGTCACCGAAGCCCAGGCCAAGGAAATTCGCCTGCTGCTCGAAGACCTGCACGCCCAGATCATCTGGGCCAACAAGCAGAACCTGCTCGACACCACGGCCGCTAAACGCTGGGTCCAGCATATCCAACGGATGATGGTGATGTTGCATATCGACTATTTCACCAACGTCGGCCAGTTGGCGCTGCAGCAGGGCAGCGCGCACAAGGCACGCCTCGCCTTCGAGCGTGGCATCCAGCACATCCGCAAGCAGCCCAACCCCACCGATTTTCAGCCCCAACTGCAGCAGCTCGAAGCGAGCTACACCCATGCCAACAAGCTGGAGCAGACTCAACGGCAACCGAAGCTTGACGAACCCAACGAGCTGGCCGAAGGTTTGAAGCATCTTGAAAGCGAAGATGACTGGAAAAAGAACAACATCTACTAGCCATCGCCGGGGCGCTGGCAACTGGCTGAGTCGCAAGGCGCATTCGCATCCGCATCCGCATGACGGCAGACGACGCTGACTCACACCCTGGCGACTCCAATTACGTTCTGGAGCACTTTCGATGACCCTGACCCTGTTCGGCGCACCGCTGTCACCCTTCGTTCGCAAGGCTCGCCTTTGCCTGCTGGAGAAAGGCCTGGATTACCAGCTCGAAATAGTCATGCCTTTCACGCCACCGGAGTGGTATCTGCAACTCAACCCGCTCGGCCGTATCCCGGCGATGAAGGACGGCGAACTCTGCCTGGCCGATTCAAGTGTCATCTGCCAGTACCTCGAGGAGCAGTACGACCAGACCACCCGCCTGTACGGAAGTAACGCGGTGGAGCGAGCCCGGATTCGCTGGCTGGAGAAGTACGCCGACTATGAACTCGCGCCGCTGACCACCTTCGGGGTCTTCCGCAACCGCGTGTTGAAACCCAGCGCGGGTCACCCCTGCAATGAAGAAAGCGTACAGGCCGCACTGAACCAGAAGCTGCCACCGCATTTCGACTATCTGGAGCGTCAGTTGGGCCAGAACACATACTTCGTCGGCGAACGGCTCTCGATGGCCGACATCGCCGTCACGTGCCAGTTGCTCAATATGGAGTACGGTGGAGAGCCGATCGACGCCGGTCGCTGGCCCGCGCTGGCCGCACATTTTTCCAAGATGAAGGCGTCCGCCGCGCTGCAGAGCCTGCTTCCAGGCGAGCAGCGGATGATCGGCAAGCTCATCGAAATGGCAAAGCGGTCGACCCAGCCCGAGTGACACGGCGCACCCCGCCCTGCGGGAGCGCCAAACTTCGCCGCCGGGCTACGTGCTTGAGGCCGGACGTGCCTGTGGTCCGCGTTCGCCGCGGGGCGCGCCTCCCACAATAAAAGCGGTCAGCGCAGCGCCCAGGTGCGTTCCCCTGGCAGACCCCACTGGCGTGCTCATGCCTGTGCTTTCGCTTGCTTGTGCTTTCGCTTGCTTGCCCTTGCCCTTTGTGGGAGGCGCGCCCTCGCGGCGAATGGCTTTGGACCCTGGAAACCCGATCCGGCAATCGCCGCCGTAGCCCCGTCTCTCAGAGCAAGCGAATCCCCACCCACTGGCGGGCCCCGCTGCGTGCGCTTGTGCGTATGCCTGTGCTTTCGCTTGCTTGCGCTTGCCCTTGCCCTTTGTGGGAGGCGCGCCTCGCGGCGAATGGCTTTGGACCCTGGAAACCCGATCCGGCAATCGCCGCCGTAGCCCCGCCTCTTAGAGCAAGCGAATCCCCACCTACTGGCGGGCCCCGCTGCGTGTGCTTGTGCGTATGCCTGTGCTTTCGCTTGCTTGCCCTTGTCCTTGCCTTTGTGGGAGGCGCGCCCTCGCGGCGAAAGGCTTTGGACCCTGGAAACCCGATCCGGCAATCGCCGCCGTAGCCCCGCCTCTCAGAGCAAGCGAATCCCCACCCACTGGCGGGCGAACTGGTAGGCGCAGCGGCCGTTGCGATTCCCGCGCCCGGTAGCCCAGCGAATCGCGTCTTTCTCCAGGGCTTCGTCCCAGCTCCAGCTCAGCCCCGCCTGTTCGGCGAGCGAGCCGATCCAGTGCCGCACCACGTTCAGATAGTGCTCCTGGCTGAAGGGGTAGAACGACAGCCAGAGGCCAAACCGGTCCGACAGGGCGATCTTGTCTTCCACCGCTTCGTTGGGATGCAGCTCGCCGTCGATCATCTGCCAGTTCTCGTTGTCGCTCTGCCGCTCGGGCACCAGATGCCGGCGATTCGATGTGGCGTACAACAGGACGTTTTCCGGCGCGCGTTCCAGGGAGCCGTCCAGCACGCTTTTGAGCACGCGGTAGTCGCCCTCGCCCGCCTCGAACGACAGGTCATCGCAGAACACCACGAAATGCTGCGTCTGACCCGCGAGCAGCTCCACCACCTTGGGCAAGTCTGCCAGGTGATCGCGTTCGATTTCGATCAGGCGCAGGCCGGCGGGCGCATGCTCGGCCAACAGCGCCCGGATCAATGATGATTTGCCTGTGCCGCGCGCGCCCCAGAGCAGGACATGGTTCGCCGGCAGCCCCGAAACGAACTGGCGGGTATTGTTCGCCAACAGTTCGCGCTGCCGGTCGATCCCGATGAGGTCGTCCAGCTTCAGATCGAGCGACACGCTCAGCGGCTGGAGGTAGCCGCCCTGCCCCTCACGATGCCAGCGCGCGGCCAGGCTGTCGGCCCAGTCGATTGGCGCACGGGGCGCCGGCAGCAAGGGTTCCAGGCGCATCATCAGCGCATCGGCGCGCTGCAAAAAGGCTTTCAGCTCAGCATCCACTCAAACGACTCCAGATGTTCGGATCAACAGGCGCGACAGGCCCTCAGGCCGTGCCGCGATTAAGGTGAGCTTCGATATGCGCGGCCAGCTTTTGCGGCTCGGTACGCGACGAGAAGCGCTCGACCGACCGACCGCCATCGGCGATCAGGAACTTGGTGAAATTCCATTTGATCGCTTTGCTGCCGAGCAGGCCCGGTGCGCGCTTCTTCAACAGAACGAACAACGGATGGGCGTCTCCGCCGTTGACCTGGACCTTGGCAAACAGAGGAAAGCTGACGCCGAAGTTGCGCTCGCAGAACGCCGCGATCTGCGCCTCGTCACCCGGTTCCTGGTGACCGAACTGATCACAGGGAAACCCGAGCACGACCAGCCCCTGCGGACCATAACGCTGCCAGAGCGCCTCGAGCCCTTTGTACTGGGGTGTGAAGCCGCACTCGCTGGCCGTGTTGACCACCAGCAGAACCTTCGCATCGAATTCGGCCAGGGTCTTTTCCTGGCCATCGATGGTCACGCAGGGAATTTCCAACAGCGGATCGCGCATGGCGGTATCTCGCAGGGGCCTTGCGAAACGCCCTCAGGCGGCGCGCGGCTTGTGGTTGAGTGATGCCGAATTGATGCAGTAGCGCAGACCGGTCGGCGCCGGGCCGTCGGGAAACACATGGCCAAGGTGGGCATCGCAGCGGGCGCATTTGACCTCGATACGGTGCATGCCATGACTGAAGTCGTCGACGCTGGCGATGGCCGTGTCGTTGACCGGCTGGAAGTAGCTCGGCCAGCCACAGCCGGAATCGAACTTGGCGTCGGAATCGAACAGGGGTGCGTCGCAACAGGCGCAATGATAGATGCCGGGCGTCTTGGTCGCGTTGTACTTGCCGGAGAACGGGCGCTCGGTCGCACCCAGCCGACAGACCTGAAACTGCTCGTCAGAGAGCTCTTCGCGCCAGGTCTCGAGCGGTTTTTCAAGCTTGTCCATCGGTACACCTCATGGTTTCAAAAAAGGCGGATCTGTACCTTTTCCGGTGGTCGGGCCGCACGTATGATGCGTTGCTCTTAGACGCCTAGTCTGGCAGCGAGGTTTCAGGCTGCCAAGGCGCCCGGGTTCATGCCAAACGCCGCCAGCCTCGACAAGCCGGGCGCGTCTTCACTTCGGGACACTCAGGATCATGCAGGTCAGCAAATCGAACAAGCTCGCCAATGTCTGCTACGACATCCGTGGGCCAGTGCTCAAGCACGCCAAACGCCTGGAAGAGGAAGGCCATCGCATCCTCAAGCTGAACATTGGCAACCCGGCGCCGTTCGGTTTCGAAGCCCCGGAGGAAATCCTCCAGGACGTGATCCGCAACCTGCCCACCGCGCAAGGTTACAGCGACTCCAAAGGCCTGTTCAGCGCGCGCAAGGCGATCATGCAGTACTACCAGCAGAAGCAGGTAGAAGGCGTGACCATCGAGGACATCTACCTCGGCAATGGCGTCTCCGAACTGATCGTGATGTCCATGCAGGCGCTGCTCAACAACGGCGACGAGGTGCTGATTCCGGCGCCGGACTATCCACTGTGGACGGCCGCTGTCAGCCTCGCGGGCGGCAAACCCGTGCATTACCTGTGCGACGAACAGGCCAACTGGTGGCCTGACCTGGCCGATATCAAGGCCAAGATCACGCCGAACACCAAGGCACTGGTGCTGATCAACCCGAACAACCCGACCGGTGCGGTCTACCCGCGTGAAGTGCTGGAAGGCATGGTCGAGCTGGCGCGTCAGCACAAGCTGGTGCTGTTCTCCGATGAAATCTACGACAAGATTCTCTATGACGATGCCGTGCACATCTGCACCGCATCCCTGGCCCCGGACGTGCTCTGCCTGACGTTCAACGGCCTGTCCAAGTCCTATCGGGTCGCGGGTTTCCGCTCCGGCTGGGTGGTGATTTCAGGGCCCAAGCACAAGGCACAGAGTTACATCGAGGGCATCGACATCCTCGCCAACATGCGCCTGTGTGCCAACGTGCCTTCACAGCATGCCATCCAGACGGCCCTCGGCGGCTACCAGAGCATCAACGACCTGGTGCTGCCACCGGGTCGCCTGCTCGAGCAACGCAACCGGACCTGGGAACTGCTCAATGACATTCCCGGCGTCAGTTGCGTGAAGCCAATGGGCGCGCTCTACGCCTTCCCACGCATCGATCCGAAGATCTGCCCGATCCACAACGACGAAAAGTTCGTGCTCGACCTGTTGCTGTCCGAGAAACTGCTGATCGTCCAGGGCACCGCCTTCAACTGGCCGTGGCCGGATCATTTCCGCGTGGTCACCCTGCCCCGCGTGGACGACCTGGAACAGGCGATCGGTCGGATCGGCAGCTTCCTCAAGACCTACAGCCAGTAGCCTTCGATGGACCTGCAGATCGACGACTTCTACCGGGACGCCGCAGCCGGCCTGCTGATGCTCTACCAGGCGTTCCCGAGAAAGATCACGCTGTACGTCGAAGACCTTATCGGCCACGAAGAACCCGACGAGTTCGGCCTTCCCAGCAAGCGGCACCAGAGCTGCCTCGGCGCGCTGCTGTGGTTGGCCGAGGAAGGCTATCTGCGCTTCGACAGCACCCTTCAGTTCCTGGCCATCGACCAGGCGGTACTGACCGAGAAAGCCTTCCTGCGCTTGACCCGCACGCTCGACCAGAGCGCAGACGACATCCAAACCCTGCCCGCCAGCGTGCGCCGAGTCCGCTCGAGCCTGGCTCACCAGCTTCGCCAGGCACTCAACCAGGGGCACGGCGAACGACTCGCGCAACTGACCCGCCCGCTGTTCGGCTGCAGCCTGTCGAGCGAAGCCTGAACGAATCGGCGCGCAAGCGACATAGCTTGAAATAGTCGCCCGGTTGAATAGCGCCGGCCCGCACCTTATATAGCCTATCGTTCCTTATTGTTCCCTCTGGAGTCTGCCGCAACATGATGCGCATTTTCTTGTTCCTGGCCACCAACCTGGCTGTATTGGTCGTTGCCAGCATCACCCTCAAGCTACTCGGAGTGGATCGCTACACCGGTCAGAACTACGGTAGCCTGCTGGCGTTCTGCGCGGTGTTCGGCTTCGCCGGTGCGCTGATCTCGCTGTTCATCTCGAAATGGATGGCGAAGATGAGCACCCGCACCGAGATCATCAGTCAGCCCCGCACGCGTCACGAACAATGGCTGCTGCAAACCGTCGAGCAACTGTCTCGCGATGCCGGCATCAAGATGCCCGAAGTGGGTATTTTCCCCGCTTACGAAGCCAACGCCTTCGCCACTGGCTGGAACAAGAATGACGCGCTGGTCGCCGTCAGCCAGGGCCTGCTGGAGCGTTTTTCGCCGGACGAAGTCAAGGCGGTGCTGGCCCATGAGATCGGCCACGTGTCCAATGGCGACATGGTCACCCTTGCGCTGATTCAAGGCGTGGTGAACACCTTCGTCATGTTCTTCGCGCGGATCTTCGGCAGCTTCGTCGATCGGGCGATTCTCAAGAATGAAGACGGCCACGGCATCGGCTATTTCGTGGCTACCATCTTTGCCGAACTGGTGCTCGGCATTCTCGCCAGCATCATCGTGATGTGGTTCTCGCGTAAACGTGAATTCCGCGCTGACGAGGCTGGCGCGCAACTGGCCGGCACCAGCGCCATGATCGGCGCCCTCCAGCGTCTGCGGGCGGAACAGGGCGTGCCGGTGGACATGCCGGACAGCCTCAAGGCCTTCAGCATCAACGGCGCCCTGCGCAATGGCCTTGCCGGGCTGCTGATGACCCACCCTTCGCTGGAAGACCGCATCGAGGCCCTTCGCCAGCGCGCCTGAGCGTAAGGACCGACGAGGGCGGTAGCGCCGCCCTCGCCCATAACCGTTCAGGGCTGATCCAACCGGCAACTGTCCCGGTGACCCGCGAAGCGTCCGTCTTGCTCCGCTAACCGCGTACGGTGAGTCGGTAGCAGCTTTCCTCCAGCCGGGACAATCCTCGCTGCAGGAACTTCCAGTTACCCTCCAGCACGTCCGCTCGCTCCAGCAATTCGAGATCCCAGCAGCGCCCAAGGCGCTGCCGAACCTCTGCATCACTCACCGCGAACGGCGGACCGGGCATCTCTTGCTGCTCGTAATCGAGGGTGACCAGCAGCCCCTGGCAGCCGGGCACGAGGATGTGGGTCAGATGCTCGACGTAACGCTGGCGCATTTCCACCGGTAACGCGATCAACGCAGCGCGGTCGTACAATCCCTGGCAGTCACCCACCTCGTCGCGGCTAAGCGCGAAGAAGTCGCCACAGCGGATTTCCAGGCTGCCGGCACGGTAGATTTTGAATCCACCCTGCTGGCTGACGTCGGCTATCAGCCCCTGCTCGGAGAAGAAATCTTCCACCGCACGCTCGCTCAGCTCGACGCCGAGCACGGCGAAGCCCTGCTCGACCAGCCACGCCATATCGAGGCTTTTGCCGCACAGGGGCACCAGGACGCGCGCGCCCTCGGTCAGGTTCATCCGTGACCAGTGCCGGCGCAGATAAGGGTTGACCTCGTTCAGGTGAAACCCGATTTCATTGCGTGCCCAACGTCGTTTCCAGAAGCCTTCATCCATAGCCAAACCCTCATGCACGATGAGGCTCGGAGCTTATCAGAGGCGCCCGCGCCTATTGCCCTGCTGCGAATCAGCCGGCGTGCAGGGCAGCTTCGGGGTCCAGGCCGGCATCACGCATCTGTGCCAGTTTGTAACGCAGGGTGCGAGCGCTGATCCCTAACCGGTCGGCGGTTTCCTTGCGACGGCCACGCTCCGCACGCAAGGTGTCGAGAATTACCTGGAACTCGCGACGGCGCAGGTCGTCACCCAACGCTCCAACCGCCTCGGCGGGCGCTGCAAGGGCGTCAGGCGATGCACCTGCCGGCTCGCTGCGACCGGCCGGGTCGCGTGCCAAGGATGCGAAACCCGCGCTACCGGTCAGGCAAAGATCCTCAGGGCGGATCGAACCGCCCTGTTGCAGAATCAATGCGCGTTGAATGGCATTATCCAGCTCGCGAACGTTGCCGGGCCAGGGATGGCCGAGCAGGTGCTGGCGGGCCTGTGCCGTGAGCCTGACGCCTGGTTGGCGCATCTTCAGCGCATGCTGGGCGAGCAGGCGTTCGGCAAGCGGCACGATGTCCGCAGGTCGATCGCGCAACGCCGGCCAGGCGAGCGGAAACACGGAAAGGCGATAGAACAGGTCTTCTCGAAACCGCCCGTTGCGGACCTCGTCAGCCAGGTCGCGGTTGGTGGTCGCGATGATGCGGATGTCGAGCGCGATGGGCTTGCGTCCGCCGACACGCTCGACTTCGCGTTCCTGCAGTACGCGCAGTAACTTGGCCTGCAGGGCCAACGGCATTTCAGAGATTTCGTCGAGCAGCAGGGTGCCGCCTTCGGCCAGTTCGAACTTGCCGGGCTGCGTCGCAATGGCCCCGGTGAAGGCCCCCTTCTCATGCCCGAACAAGGTCGCCTCGAGCATGTTGTCGGGGATGGCCGCGCAGTTGATCGCAACGAACGGCCTTGTCGCGCGGGATGATTGCTGATGGATGTAACGCGCCAACACTTCCTTGCCGGTACCGGACTCACCGGAAACCAGCACGGTCGAATCGCTGCGCGCGACGCGAGCGGCCAATGCCAACAGTTGCTGGCTGGCCGGCTCGACCGCTACAGGGCCGTCTCCCTCGGCAGGATCAAGCTGACCGCAGGCATGCCGCGCGACCAGACCAAGCAAGACCTTCGGCTCGAACGGCTTGACCAGATAATCCACGGCGCCCTGACGCATCGCCTCGACCGCGCGCTCAACGGCGCCGTATGCGGTCATCAGCAGCACCGGCACGTGCGGGTAACGTTGACGGATAAGCGCCTGCAGGGCATGACCGTCCATGCCTGGCATGTTCACATCACTGATCACCAAGCCGAAGGCCTCGTGCTGCAACGCCAGCAGGGCGGCTTCGGCACAATCGACCGCTCGGTAGGCGTAACCGCCCAGTTCGAGGGTATCGCCCAATGCCTCGCGCAAGGCGCGGTCGTCTTCGACCAGCAGGATCTTGGCAACCATGCGCATCACTCCTTCAGACCCGGCGCGGAAGCCGTGAGCAGCGGAAGCAGAACAGTGGCACAGGTGCCTCGGCCTGGCCTGGAGCGCAACGCGAGCTCGCCTGAGTGCGCGCGCGCCACCGACTTGACAACGGCGAGGCCCAGGCCGGTGCCCGTCGCACGCGTGGTGAAGAACGGCTCTGCGAGGCGAGCCAGAGTCGCGGCATCGATCCCGGCACCGTTGTCGCTGATGCTGATGCGCAGCCCAGCGTCTCGTGCGTAGAAATGAATTTTCAGTCGTGGTTCGCCGTTCGCCGCCTGTAGCGCGTTCTCGATCAGGTTGAGCAGTGCGCCGACCAGCGTGTCACGGTTGCACAGCAGCGCGCCGGCCGGCACGTCGCACTGCCAGCGAACGGCGACGCCCTGCAGTTTCGCTTCGGCAGCAGCCCGCAACGCGGCCAGCAACTCGGCGGGCGTCAGCCTATCCTCCAGCGGCAAGTCGCCACGGGCAAATACCAGCATGTCGCGAACCTGGTGCTCCAGCTCATTCAGACGATCCTTAAGGCGCCCGGCAAAGCGTTGCTGATGCTCGACCGACAACCCGCCCTGCTCCAGATGACTGGCATAAAGCAGTGCCGTGGAAAGCGGTGTCCGTATCTGGTGAGCCAACGAAGCGACCATCCGTCCCAGCGCGGAGAGGCGCTCGTGACGCGCCAGCTGCGCCTGCAGCCGCCGCGTCTCGGTCAGATCGGTCAGCAATACCAGTTGCCCCGGCTCGCCATTCAGCGAGCGCGTAGCGATGGATACGCGGCGTCCGTCCTTCAGCGAGATTTCATGGCCATCGTCCTTGCGCGGGGCGAAGCTGCGAGCGATCACCTCGCGCCAGAGGACGCCGTCGAGCGGTCCGCCGAGCAACTCCAGCGCCACCGGATTGGCTTCGCGAACCACACCCTGACCGTCGATCACGATGACGCCGCCAGGCAACAAGTCCAGCA
Organism: Stutzerimonas stutzeri; assembly: GCF_009789555.1. NCBI lineage: Bacteria > Pseudomonadati > Pseudomonadota > Gammaproteobacteria > Pseudomonadales > Pseudomonadaceae > Stutzerimonas > Stutzerimonas stutzeri. The sequence continues at coordinate 2,316,629 of NZ_CP046902.1, read as the reverse complement.
GGCTTTGCAGGCGATTGGCCAGGCGCTCGTTCTCCTCAAGCTCACGCCTGCGCTGTGCGCTTGTCTCAGCCAACTGGTCTTTCAGCTCGGCCACACGGCTGTGCAGCAACTGCTGGGATTCGTTCAGTCGGCCGGAGATGCGGGTAAAGCGTTCAAGCGACTGCTCAAGCTCACGGCTGGTCGGAGTCTCGGCAGGCCGCTGGGTCAAGGCCGATGAAGAAAGCGCTGAAGTCACTGGCACACGTATCCGTCAAAAGATGGTCGGTGAAGTGGACATCAGCAAGGATCATGCCTGGCGGCAATGAAAGAAACGCACAAGAGGGCTCGCCGCTGCTGAAGCGGCGAGCGCGAGGACTCACTCGTCCAGGTCGTCGTCGCGACGATTCATCCCGTATTTGCGCATTTTCTCGACAAGCGTCGTTCGGCGGATACGCAGCCGTTCGGCGGCACGCGCGACGACACCGCCAGCATCTTCGAGCGCCTGCTGGATGAGCCCCTGCTCAAGATTACCCAGGTAATCCTTCAGATCGAGGCCCTCCACCGGCAGCATCGCATGCGCGTCGGCAGCGACGATGGGTGCATTGATGGCGGCCCGCTCTTCCATCTCGTCATGCACGCTGATCGCGTACTGCTCGTCGTCATCGTCGACATGGCGGAACTTCTTCGGCAACTCCATCACGCCGATCACCCCGTAGGGGTGCATGATCGCCATACGCTCGACGAGATTCGCCAGCTCACGAACGTTGCCCGGCCAGTCATGGCGACAGAGTGACATGATGGCCGCCGAGTTGAAGCGAATGGAGCCGCGCTTCTCATGCTCCATGCGCGAGATGAGTTCGTTCATCAGCAACGGAATGTCCTCGATGCGCTCGCGCAGCGGGGCCATTTCGATGGGGAAAACATTGAGGCGGTAATACAGGTCTTCGCGAAAGCTGCCGTCCACGATCATCTTTTCCAGATCCTTGTGGGTCGCCGCGATGATCCGGACATCGGCATTCTGCGTGCGGTTGCTGCCGACGCGCTCGAAGGTGCGCTCCTGCAACACGCGTAGCAGCTTGACCTGCATGGGCAGCGGCATGTCGCCGATCTCGTCGAGGAACAGGGTTCCGCCTTCGGCCAGTTCGAAACGGCCGGCGCGCGAAGAAATTGCTCCGGTAAAAGCGCCCTTTTCATGGCCGAACAATTCGCTTTCCAGCAGCTCGGCCGGGATAGCCCCGCAGTTGACCGGAACGAAGGGGCCGCCACGGCGCTTGGAATGGTAGTGCAGGTTGCGTGCGACAACCTCCTTGCCCGTCCCGGACTCCCCGAGAATCAGGACGCTCGCCTCGGTGTCGGCGACCTGTTGCATCATCTGTCGCACGTGCTGCACGGCGCGGCTAGTACCGACCAGGCTGCGGAACAGGTTGGGCTCGCGCTGCCGGCCGCGTGCCTTTGCCTGGTCGTACATTTCTCGATAGACCTGAGCCCGGTGAAGCGAATCGAGCAGTTTGTTATAGCTCGGCGGCATCTCGAGGCTGGTCAGTACCCGTCGCCGGATCTCGTCCGGCCAGTCGCCCGGCACCGGTTCGCCAATCAACATGAGCGGCAGGTTCTCATCCCATTTGCTGAGCTGCTTGAGCAACTCCACCGCGCCGCCCTTGGCAGAAACATCGCCAAGCATCACGCCAAGAATGCTGCGGCTCGACTCCAGGCCGTCCACAACCGCCCGCCAATCGCCGCTGGCGCAGGCCAGATGATCCTCGCTCAGGAAACTGAGGATGACCGCTAAATCCCGGCGACGATCCTGATCATCATCTATCAACAAAATCTTGGTTTCACGCCACATCTTGTTTATAGCTCTATTGGCTGAAAGAAGGCCTGCACCCGTTCCCTGGCAGAAACGGCAATGTCACCGGCAGATAGCCAGTAGTTAATTAAAAAAAAGGCCTTGAGTCAAATTTATGACGTGATTCAACGACAAAACATCGGAGAATGTCCCTGGCCTTGAATTTGCGAGCAAAAAGGCGAGAGGCGCAACCCGTTGAGCGTCCATACAGGCGCTGTCGCGACACGGGGCAGAGTGTGCGGGGAAAAGATGCGATTGGTATTACATCGAGCGAGGAATGGCGGCGGGCCTGTCTTTTTTAATCGACTTTACAATGTGGCCAGGCGGGATCGGTGACTCTGAACTGAGGGCTGATCGATCATTGGGGTCAGTCTGACCAATGGTAGCGCAGACCCCGCGCCTGTACGTCAGCCGAAGAGCTTATAAACATTGGTACCGCGCTGCGAGTGGTTGAGCTGGACCAGCTCATCGGCGACCCGCCGCTGCTCGGCCTGGCACGTCATGACCAGTTCGCGATAAAGCGCCACCAGTTCCTGCAGGCGCTGACGAATCGCCTGCTCGTCCTCCCGCGGCTCCTGCATGGCGGCTTCGACGACGTTTCGGCATTGCAGATCCAGAACGCTGATGGCCGTCCAGTCCTGCTGCATCAGCGCATGGCGCAATGCATTGCCGGTTTCCTCGAGGTATTTGACTGCCGCACTCATGAATCCACTCCGGATGAACGCTTACAAAGGCCAGGCCTGGACGACTTCCCCGGTACGGCGAGCCGCACCTGAAGTCTTTATCGGCCATGGCGGACCGGCCTTTAGCGTACCCGGTAAAAATCGCAGCCAGGCCTAGGCGTTCAATGCAGACCCCGCAGGCCGGTCGGAACACTCGGCGGTGCGACCGGCTCCCACGGACCTTCCGGACGGCCCGCGCAATACCAGTCACCATCCCAGCGGTAGTACAGGCGCTCTCGATAGAACATGTTCTTGCCTTCCACGACATACACGCCCAGCCGATTGTCCCAATGCGCGGCGGCATGCGGCGGTGGCGCGTAGCGCGGGTGACTTTTTTGCGTGGCCGGTGGTCGTGGTGCCGGCGGGGTGCGGACCGGCGGCGGAGTGGTGACCGGCTCGCGAGGCTCCGTCACCACGGGCGGCGTTGGCGGCGGTGCCGGTTCCGACGATTGATAGGGGTTGCCTGCACAGGCGCCCAGCAGCAGCGCCAGCATTGTTGCACCGCCTGCTCTGGACAGGCGGAATACAACCGTCGAAACCGGGTCCGTCACCATTATCACTGGCCTCCTCAGCGCCCTCTACGATCAGGGCGTCACAGGTTGGTCGATAGTCAGTTTGACCGCGCCGTCGTTGTCCAACGCCAGCGGCTCACTGCTGCCCTGCCACTCGCCGCGAGTGGCGTTCCCGTCCCTGGAAATACGAGCGAACAGCCTGACCTGTTCGAAGTTGGACAAGCGAAGCTGCGGAGTCATTGCATCGGCATCGCTCAAACTGACCGTAGCAGGCAGATCGGCGACGGTCAGCCGCTTGACCGCCAATGGCATTGGCGGTCCGGAGACCGCACGGGCAAACACGAACACCGTGTCGGTGGGTTGCACCTGCTCGCCCAGGGCTGCGTCCAGCCGCACAACAACGGTCAGCCCCGCTTCTTGCGACGCCGTCGCTGCCGGTTCGATGGGTTCTGCCGCGCTCGAAGCCGATTCGCCCATTTGTTCGCGGGCGCGGGCGATGCCGCCCTGGATGGCCTCTCGCGACGGATCCTCGGCAGGCAGGGTCGCCACCAAGCGCTCCCAGTATCCGATCGCTTGCTCGAACTGGCCCTCTTCGTATGCGGCAATGCCTAACAGGCCGAGACTGGTGACTTCATGGGGGTCACCGCCCAGCGCCTCGTCGGTGAGTTGCTGCATTTGCGCCGACCATTTTCGATCATCCGCAAAATAAAGCGCCTGCGCCCATTGACCGAGAAGCTCCGGCTGGCGGCCAGCCAGTTCAATGAGCTGCTCGTACGCGGCGGCCGCATCGGCGGGTCGCTCCTGGCTCATGTAGGTCCTGGCGAGGAAATACCACGCTTCGGTGGACTCCGGCTGGGCTTGTACCGCGCGCTCCAGCCTTGCGGTCATCTCTTCCATGGACCCCGGCTGCACGGCGAATTCGCGCGTCAGCTGCACTTTGTCGCTTGCTCCCCAGTGCAGATACAGGCCGCAGCCGACCAACGGCACGAGGATCGCCGCGATCAGCGGAACGGCACGCCCCAGGTTGCTGCTGCGATGGGTTTCGCCGCCCTCGGTGTCGTCGAGCAGTTCGCGCGCGGCATCGGCGCGCCCCGTCTCGAACTGCTCGGTGGTCAGGGTGCCAGCCGCGTGCTGCGCCGCCAGCTCACCGAGTCGCTCCTCGTAAAGGGCGACATTCAGCGCCGTCCGGTCCTCTTCGGCCTGTACGCGGCGCCCGCGCAACAATGGGAGCAGCAGGAACCCCAGGGCGGCCAGTAACAGCAGGCCCGCACCTATCCAGAAATCGATCATGGCTCTTTTTTATCCAGCAACGTGGCGAGGCGCGCGCGCTCGGCCTCGGAAAGGGTGTTCGACGCAGGGTCGGTGGCCCGGCGACGACGGATCAGGATGAACGCCAACACGCCGAACCCGAGCACCAGCAAGGCGAACGGGCCGTACCAGAGCACCAGCGTCTTGGTGTTGACCGGCGGCTTGTAGCGCACGAAATCACCGTAACGGGCGACGAGGTAGTCGACGATCTGATCGTTGCTCTGCCCCTCCTCCAGCATGCGGTAGATTTCGCGGCGCAGATCCATCGCGATCGGCGCGTTGGAATCGGCGATGTTCTGATTCTGGCACTTGGGGCAACGCAGCTCTTCGACCAGCGTACGGTATCGCTCCCGCTCGGCTTCGTCCTTGAACTCATAGGCGTCGATCGCCGCCCGTGCGCCACCCACCAGGCACAGGGTCAGCAGAAATACCTGGACCAGCTGTTTCATTCGTCCACCAGTTCCTGATAAAGGGCGGCGAGTTGCTCGCGCCATACGCGCTCATCGATCACCCCGACGTACTTGTGGCGAATGACGCCTTGCTTGTCGACGATGAACGTCTCGGGCGCGCCATAGACACCCAGATCCAGCCCCAGGCTGCCCTGCTCGTCACGAATGTTCAGTTCGTAGGGGTCGTGGAAATCCTTGAGCCACTTCTGGGCAGCGGCGTTGTCGTCCTTGTAGTTCACGCCATGAATGTTCACGCCCTGCGCCGCGAGCTTGTTGAGTACCGGGTGTTCGACCTTGCAGGCCACGCACCAGGTGGCCCATACGTTGACCAGCGCCGGCTTGCCCTTGATGTCCTCGGCACTGATCAGTCGCTGCGAATCTTCTACCGAGGGCAGAGAGAACGACGGCAGTGGCTTACCGATCAAGGCCGAGGGCAGCTCGGTCGGGTCCAGAAACAGGCCGCGATAGAGGAACACGGCGACCAGCAGGAAGATGGCCAGCGGAAGCAGCATCAATATTCGTTTCATCTCAGGCTCCTTGCTGGGCCAAACCGAGCGCATCGCGGACCCGGGTCCTGACCTTCACCCGGTAGCGCTTGTCACAGACCGAAACCACACCGCCCAGGGACATCAGCAATGCGCCCAGCCAGATCCAGCGCACGAAAGGCTTGATGTGCACCCTCACCGCCCAGGCTCCATTTTCCAGCGGCTCGCCCAGGGCGACGTAGAGGTCGCGGGTAAAGCCCGCGTCGATGCCCGCTTCGGTCATTGGCATCTGTTGCACGGTGTAGAGGCGCTTCTCGGGATGCAGCATCGCGATCTGCTTGTCGCCCTCGAACACGCGAATGGTGGCTTTGTCGGAGGTGAAGTTAGGGCCATCGAAATGCTTCGCGCCCTCGAAGACAAAGCTGTAGCCGCCCAATTCCAGCGACTCCCCAGGAGCAAGACGCAGGTCGCGTTCGGCGCTCTGCTGGCTCGTCAGCACCACACCCAGCGCACAGACCACCAGGCCGAAATGCGCGAGCTGCATGCCCCAGTAGCTCGGCGCGAGGCTTCGCACGCCCTTTATCAGGCCCTTGTGGCGGGTCTTGTCCAGCACGTCGCGCACACCGGCCGTTACCACCCAGGCGGCCAGCAGGCACACCGCCAGCACGGCCCAGTGGAAATCGCCGAACAGCATCGAGCCCAATCCGCCCAGAACGGCGCTGGTGATCAACACCGGGGTCAGCATGCCCATCAACCATTTCACCGGAGTGTCCTTCCAGCGCACCAGGACACCCACGGCTAGCGCCAGCATCAACGCGCCAACGAGCGGCAGGAACATCGCGTTGAAGTAGGGAGGCCCGACCGAAAGCTTGGTGTCCGACAGCGCATCGAGCAGCAACGGATACAGCGTACCGAGCAGGATCATCGACGTGGCGACCACCAGCAGCAGGTTATTGACCAGCAGCAGCGTCTCACGCGACCACAGGCCGAAGCCGATCTGGCTTTTCACAACCGGTGCGCGCAGCGCGAACAGGGTCAGTGAGCCACCGACGACCAACAGCAGGAACGCCAGGATGAAGACACCGCGCTCCGGATCGGTGGCGAAGGCATGGACCGATGTCAGCACGCCGGAACGAACCAGGAAGGTGCCCAACAGGCTGAGCGAGAAGGCGGCAATGGCGAGCAATACCGTCCAACTTTTGAATACGCCCCGCTTTTCCGTCACCGCCAGCGAATGAATCAACGCGGTCCCTACCAGCCAGGGCATGAAGGAGGCATTTTCGACCGGGTCCCAGAACCACCAGCCTCCCCAGCCCAACTCGTAATAGGCCCACCACGAGCCCAGCGCGATACCAATGCCTAGAAAGGCCCAGGCGATCAGCGTCCAGGGCCGCGACCAGCGTGCCCAAGCCGCGTCGAGGCGACCGCCCAGCAGCGCGGCGATGGCGAATGCGAAGGCGACCGAGAATCCGACGTAGCCCATGTAGAGCATCGGCGGATGAACGACCAGGCCGAAATCCTGAAGCAAGGGGTTGAGGTCACGCCCATCCATCGGTGCCTGCGGCAGAAGACGTTCGAATGGATTCGAAGTGACGATCAGGAACAGGAGGAAACCGATACTGATCAGGCCCATCACGCCCAACACCCGGGCGAGCATGTCCTCCGGCAACTGCCTGGAGAAGATCGCGACCGCGAAGGTCCAGGCCGACAGGATGAAGGCCCACAACAGCAGCGACCCTTCGTGCGCGCCCCACACGGCGCTGAATTTGTAATACCAGGGCAACGCACTGTTGGAATTCTGCGCCACATAAGCGACGGAGAAATCATCCACCATGAAGGCGTAGGTCAGGCAGGCGAAGGAAAACGCCAGGAAGCTGAACTGACCCCAGGCGGCCGGCTGTGCCAGCCCCATCCATTGCCGGTCGCCCCGCCAGGCGCCGATCAGCGGAAGCGTGCCCTGAACGACCGCCAGGCACAGCGCCAGAATCATCGCCAGATGGCCCAGTTCTGGAATCATTTCGCATACTCCTGCTTGTCGCCTTCGTAATGCTTCATCATTCCGCTTTTCTCCAGTGCCTGGGTGACTTCCGGGGGCATGTAGTTTTCGTCGTGCTTGGCCAGCACTTCGTCCGCCACCAGAACGCCCTGCGCATTGACGCGACCCAGCGCCACGATGCCCTGCCCTTCACGGAACAGGTCAGGGAGGATGCCCTGGTAACTGATGGTCACCGTTTCGTTGTTGTCGGTGACGCGAAACGAGACGGTGAGCGAGTCGCTGCTGCGCGTCACCGACCCGGCTTCGACCAGCCCACCGGCACGAATCCTAGTCCCTTCCGGCGCTTCGCCCGCGGCAATCTGCGTCGGCGTGTAGAACAGATTGATGTTCTCTTGCAGGGCTGACAGCGCCAAGCTGACCGCAACGCCTACGCCCGCCAGAATGGCCAATATGATGAACAGACGCTTCTTGCGCACAGGATTCACTTCATTTCCTCCCGGCGCAAACGACGCGCCTCGTCTTGCAGGTAACGCCGGCGTGCCATGATCGGCAGCGCCACGTTCAGAATCAGGACCGCCAGGCTGACGCCATAGGAAGTCCAGACATACACACCATGGTTGCCCATGGCGATGAATTCGGAAAAAGACGAAAAATTCATGCCTTGCCCATCCGCGCCTTCACTTCAGTCTTGACCCAACTGCTGCGTGACTCACGGCGCAGCACTTCCAGGCGCATGCGCATCAGCAGCACGACGCTGAAGAAACAATAGAAACCCAGCACCATGACCAGCAACGGCAACCACATCTCCACCGGCATGGCGGGCTTTTCCGTCACGGTGAAGGTGGCGGGCTGGTGAAGGGTGTTCCACCACTCCACCGAATACTTGATGATCGGGATGTTGACCACGCCAACGATGGACAACACCGCGCAGGCCTTGGCGGCGCTGTCCCGGTTGCTGATGGCCTGCCCCAGCGCAATGATCCCGAAGTACAGGAACAGCAGAATCAGCATCGATGTCAGGCGTGCGTCCCACACCCACCACGCGCCCCAGGTCGGCTTGCCCCATACCGCACCGGTAAGCAGCGCGATGAATGTCATCCAGGCGCCAATGGGCGCGGCTTGCTGCAACGCGACATCGGCCAGCTTCATCTTCCACACCAGCCCGACGATTCCAGCCGCGGCCAGCATCACGTAGATGGACTGCGCCAGAAATGCAGCCGGCACGTGTATGTAGATGATCCGGAAGCTATTGCCCTGCTGGTAATCCGGCGGCGCGAATGCCAGGCCCCAGACGAGACCGACACCCAGCAGAACCAGCGCAGCCCAGGCCAACCAGGGCAGCCAGCGGCCGCTGATCTCGTAGAACCATTTGGGCGAACCTAGTTTGTGGAACCATGTCCAGTTCATGGCACCTGCCTCACTTCACCCACGCAAGCCGATATCAAGCCGAAACCGGACCAACGGGTCTTTTTGGCGATCGGTAACCGGCTCATTGTCGACGCCGCTCGTCTCGTAGTGGCGATTCGGGTTTCGCTATCGGGTAGAAACATCGTGCTATCCGTCATTCGCCGACGCTGATCTTCAGGCCGGCCGCTATCGCAAAGGGTGACAGGGTAACTGCCAGGGCAGTCAGGCTGGAAAGCCATAATAGATGACCAAGCGCAGGCAGCCCCTGCAGCGCCGCCTGCAACGCCCCGCTGCCCAGGATCAGTACGGGGATATACAGCGGCAGGATCAGCAGGGCCAGCAGCAGCCCGCCGCGCTTGAGGCCAACGGTCAGCGCCGCCCCCACCGCACCCAGCAGGCTGAGCACCGGCGTGCCCAGCAACAGCGAGACCAGCAGCACCGGAAGCGTGCTGGCCGGCATCCCCAGCATGAGCCCCAGCAAAGGGGCCAACAGAACCAGCGCCAGGCCCGAGAACAGCCAGTGTGCCAGTACCTTGGCGAGAACCAGAAGTGCCAGGGGGTGCGGCGAAACGACCCACTGTTCGAGTGAGCCGTCCTCGAAATCGCTGCGGAACAAGCCATCCAGCGAAAGCAGTACAGCCAATAGCGCAGCCACCCAGATCAGCCCCGGTGAGAGGGTCTGCAGCAATTGCGATTCGGGCCCCACCGCCAGCGGAAACAGGGCGATGACGATGGCGAAGAACACCAGCGGGTTGGCCAGTTCTGCCGGGCGGCGGAAAAGCAGGCGGGTTTCCCGAGCCAGCAGCAGCGTAAAGACGTTACTCATGCGGCCCGCTGCCCCAGATCGATTTCACGGTAGCCCGCCGGTTTTTCGGCGAGCGAATGATGGGTCGTCAGTATGACCATGCCGCCTTGCTCGCAATGACTCGCCAGGTGCCGTTCGAGCTGGGCCACGCCGTGCTTGTCCAGCGCGGTGAAGGGTTCATCGAGAATCCACAGGGGCGGAGGCGACAGAAACAGCCTGGCCAGCGCGACACGCCGCTGCTGGCCGGCGGAAAGCGTATGGCAGGGCACATCTTCGAAACCGCGCAGCCCCACCGCTTCGAGTGCACGCCAGATATCCTCGCGCGGTGCCGGTTGATGCAGCGCGCACAGCCAGGTCAGGTTTTCCTCGGCGGTTAGCAGCCCCTTGATACCCGCGGCATGGCCGATCCACAACAGATTGCGGGCCAGTTCATCGCGCTGGCTTTCGAGGTCGCGATCATTGAGCAGAACCTTGCCCGCGGTCGGTTGCATCAGCCCGGACAGCAACCGCAGCAGGCTGGTCTTGCCACTGCCGTTGGGGCCGGCGATCTGCAACATTTCCCCTTTTGCGATCCGCAGGTCTAACCTCTCGAACAGAAGACGCCAGTCCCGTTCACAGGAAAGCGCCACAGCTTCTAGAAAGGGACTGGACACGCTAGGGCTACCTCAAGATGGAAGGAGCCCGGCCGCTACACCGATAGCGAGCCGGGCGGCCGGAATTATACATGCCGAGCCCCCGCACCAAAGGCCACAACGGCGAAAGGTTGTAAGAGCATTTAAGTAAGAATGACCGAGATCAAGAGTACCCAGGCAATCCCCGCCTCCGGCCCGTCTCGCCCGACGACAAGCCCCACCGAGATGGCGTTGAAACTGCTGCAACCGATGCAGGGACTGCTGCTGGCCGGAGAAAGCGCCGAGGCCGAAGTCGTCAGCATCAAGGAAGCGCTGCAGGCCTTTCAGCTGACGCTGCGCCTGACCCTGAGCAATGGACGGCAGGCCACCGTCGAGGCCGGCAGCCAGAAAGCCGCAGCACCTGGCACGGCCCTGCTCATCACGGCCGTCTCAGACACCCGCCTGATTGCCGCTCTGCAACCCGGCAACCGTCAGCCGCACAGCAGCATCGATCTCGAGCGGCTTCCGGTGGGCTCGGTGATCCAGGGAAAAGTGGTAACCAGTCAGCAGATTCAGCAGGACGGAAAAGTCCTCTTCAAGGCGGTGATCAGCTTGCTTGGCTCACCGCTGGCCGGACAGAAGCTGAATGTCGAATCCAGCCTGCCGCTTGCGCTGGGCAGCCTGATCACCGCGCGCGTCCAGGGAGACCAATCACTGTCGTTCATGCCATTGAGCGGTCGTCTCGATGAGCTGATGCTCGGCCAGCAACTGACCGCCCAGCATGGGCGCCAGGGATCGATCGAAGGGCTGCTGGGTGCGCTCGGATCCGGCCTGGCCCTCCCCGACCAACTGCGTGGCGCGGCCGAGCGTCTGCTCGGCCTGGTTCCGGACATGCAGCAGTTGGGCGATACCAGGACGCTGGCTAAAGCGCTCGCGCGCAGCGGCGTCTTCCTTGAAAGCGGCCTGTTGAGCGATCCGAACGACAGTCTGCCGAACGATATGAAAGCCGCTCTGCTCCGCCTGATTGCACAGCTACCCGGTTTGCCGGGCGGCGCGCTGGCCAGCGCGCAGGCCGGTACGGGCCTCGGTCAGGCACTGCCCGCCTTCGCCCGCAATGCGCTTGGCGCGTCGGGACAACCGAACGCGCGCCAGTTGGCGCAGCATTTTCCGTTGCCGAGCCGCCTGTTGCCCAACAGCGACGACGAGGCTGACCTGGAATTGCTGTTGAAACTCGCAGCGGCGGCGGTATCGCGCCTGCAAACGCATCAGCTGTCCAGCCTCGCGCAGACCCAGACCAACCCGGACGGCACCCAGGTGACGACCTGGCAGATCGAGGTACCGATGCGCGATCAACGGGACATCCTTGCGCTGCAGGTTAAGTTCCAGCGCGAAGAAGCCTCCCAGCACAGCCGAAGCGAAACGCCCGATGTGCTCTGGAAAGTCGAACTCGCGTTCGATGTATCGCCTCTCGGCCCGCTGCAGGTTCAGGCGCAATTGATGCGGGGCAGCCTGTCGAGCCAGATATGGGCAGAACGCAGCCGTACCGCCGACCTGATTGCCGCCGAGCTCGATCATCTGCGTCAGCGCCTGGTCACAGCCGGGCTCACTGTCGGCGACCTCGCCTGTCGGCAAGGCACCCCGCCCCAAGGTCCTCGAACCTCAGTTGAACAACGTTTCGTGGATGAAACCGCATGACCGCCAGCACACCGCGTCAAGCCATTGCGCTCACCTATGACGGTACGAATGCCCCCACCCTATCAGCCAAGGGGGACGATGAGCTGGCCGAAGCCATACTGGCGATCGCCCGTGAACACGAGGTGCCGATCTATGAGAATGCCGAGCTGGTGAAGCTGCTGGCGCGCCTGGAGCTGGGCGATGCCATCCCCGAAGCGCTGTATCGCACCCTCGCCGAGATCATCGCGTTTGCCTGGTATCTGAAAGGCAAATGTCCGCCGGGTTTTACCGAGCAACACGCCGATGCGGGGTTGCCGCGCCTCAATGGGCCTGAGCGTTGAGGGTCGTGACGGCGTTGAAGTGGCCCTTCTCCTGGGGGAAATCAGCCAGCACCCAGGCAAAGTAGCCCTGGCGGAAATAGAACACCTGCTCGTAGCCCCACGCCACCGCGAGGCGAACCGCCTCGGCACTGGCCGGGCATACTTCGCTGTCGCAATAGACCACCAGCGGAACGCTTCTGGGCAACTCGTTCTGTGACAGCCCCAGAAAATCTCGCGCCAGGTCCATATGCACCGCGCCCTGGATATGCCCCCAGCTCCACTCACGGCTCGGACGCACATCCACGAACACCGCGCCAAGCTCGTGAAGCTGCCTGGCCTGGTACACATTGACGGTCATCGCGCCTTCCACCTCGGCCGGTGCTTCCCCCGCGTAAAGCCAGGTCGGGCCGCAGAGCAGGCACAGCATCAGAATGCGCAGCATCACATCCTCCTCGCCCGACGACGGGCACGGGCCTGCACCAGACACGGCAAGGCCTTGTCCAGATTGGAGGAAGCAATGGTCAGATCGTTCAGTGCGCCGGCCTGGCGGCAGTGCACGGCCGCCAGGAGGTGTCGCTACTCCGGGTTGCGTCGAGCCTGATGCAGCTTGCGCATCAGTTCGGCTTCCGATTGGGAAAGGCCGCACGATTGCGTCAGGTCATCGACACTGGCGCCCATGCCGACCAGCTTGGCGGCCTGGGAAAAGGAAATATTGTTCGGGTCGCGTTGCTCCAGCTGGCTCAGCTTTTCAGGCAACGGCGCCACCAGGCGCGACAGCTCCTGCAGGTCCTTGCCCATGCGCACGCTGCCTTGCAGATAGGTATCCAGGCGAGCCCCCAGGGCTTTGATCTGTTTGTCCCGGACGGCATTTTCGCTGGCCAGCGATTCGGCCAGCTGCCGCTGGCGCCGGAACAGCCAGATGCAGCAGCCGAGCAAGGCAAGGCAACACAGGGCAAGCGCGACGACCGCCGCGACCAGCGATGCGATCATGAATCAGATGCTCTCAAGTTCAGCCCATTCCTCTTCGCTCATCATCTTGTCCAGCTCGACCAGAATCAGCAATTCGTTGTTCTTGTTGCACACGCCCTGGATGAACTTCGCCGACTCGTCATTCCCGACATTGGGTGCGGTTTCGATTTCCGACTGGCGCAGATAGACCACCTCGGCAACGCTGTCGACCAGAATCCCGACCACCTGGCGGTCGGCCTCGATGATGACGATACGGGTGTTGTCCGACACAGGCGCCGCGTCCAGACCGAAGCGCTGGCGCGTATCGATCACGGTGACCACGTTACCGCGCAGGTTGATGATGCCAAGCACGTAGCTCGGCGCACCCGGCACAGGCGCAATTTCGGTATAGCGCAACACTTCCTGGACCTGCATCACATTGATGCCATAGGTCTCGTTATCCAGACGGAAGGTTACCCACTGCAGAACCGGATCATCGGAACCCTGCGCGGAAGTCATCTTCATAGCCCCACCTCTTCATATACCGCTGTGGCGGTCGATTCTATCGGTACTCGGGACGCTTGCGCGCACCCATGGTTGTTCATTTCACTTACGACGGCACGCCCTTCAGATGACGGGTCGCGCCGGTGGCAATCAGCTCGGCGAGGGCGGTGACATCCACCAGCGCGCACATATGGTCGATCACCGTCCCGGCCAACCACGGACGCTGGGTCCGCTGCGAACGCCATTTGACTTCCTTCGGGTCCAGGCGGATCGAGCGACTGACCTGATGCACCGCCAGCCCCCATTCATAGCCCTGAACCGAAATCACGTACTGGAGCCCTTCGCGATAGTCATCACGATAGCGATCAGCCATGACCCAGCGCGCGGTATCGAGCACCTTCAGGTTGCCGGCCTGGCTCGGCAATATGCCGAGGAACCATGCGGGCTGACCAAACAGCGGCGTCAGGTCATGCCCGGCGAGCGGGTAGATCGACCCAAGGCTGACCAGCGGCACCGCCAGCGTCAGCCCGGCGACGTCGAACAGCAGGCATTCGAACGGCTCCTCGCCCCACTCCGGCTGGCCCGTATGGCGCGCAGGCGGACCGCCTGGCAGCTGGAAATCGGCAATCGGCTCGACCCGGGCAGCGGCTGGCTGGCTCGGCGCTTCGGGTTGCAGCTCCAGCAACGCCTCCGGCTCGGCGATGACCGATAGCAGAGCCGGTACGGGTTCGGCCACGGTATCCGGCACCGCCACCTGCCGCAGCGGAACCACCCGCTGGGTATCACGCTGTTGCTCCTCGAGCACGGCGGCCTGGAACTCGTCATGGCTGACCGATTCGGTCAACTCCATGACGGCATCCTGCAAGAGCGCATCGAGATAGGACTGCAGCGTCTGTTGCGATCGGCTTTCTTTAAGAACGGTACGACTCATGACACCAACTCGTGCGAACCCACTGGATAGGCTATCGGCCGCAACCGCCGCGAACTTGAACCGCGATCGCGCCCGTACGTCGTCATTCAGGCAACCTGTGGCGAAGCCTGGGCTGCCAGCAGAGTTTTGAGCAAGGCCCGGTAGGCGAGCACCGCCCGGCTGTTGGGATCGTACTGCGAAGGCGTAACGCCTGCGCGACTGGCATCGCGCAAGCGCGTGTCGATCGGAATGAAGGCCTGCCAGAGATTGGCCTGATAGCCGTTACGCAAGACCTTGAGCGTGTTCATCGAGGCCTGGGTACGCCGGTCGAACATGGTCGGCACGATCGTGTACGGCAACGCCTGCTTGCGCGAACGGTTGATCATGGAAAGCGTACTGACCATCCGCTCCAGGCCTTTCATCGCCAGGAACTCCGTCTGTACCGGGATGACCAGTTGCTGGCTGGCGGCCAGCGCATTGACCATCAATACGCCCAGCAAGGGCGGGCTGTCGATGATGGCGTAATCGAAATCCTGCCAGAGCTGCGAAAGGCTCTTCGCAATCACCAGGCCAAGGCCGTTCTGCCCGGGCGACTGGCGTTCCAGGGTCGCCAGCACCGTACTGGAAGGCAGCAGCGACACACGCTCGTGACTGGTCGGCAGCAGCAATTGCCACGGCAGCCCTTCAGGCACAGTGCCCTGATGCTGGAACAGATCGAATACGCTGTGCTCGAGGTTGTCCGGATCGTGTCCGAAATAGCTCGTCATCGAACCGTGAGGATCGAGATCCAGCGCCACGACCCGCTTGCCCGAATCGGCCAGCAATCCGGCAAGTGCGATTGAGGTGGTGGTCTTGCCCACTCCGCCTTTTTGATTGGCTACAGCCCAGACTCTCATAACTCTCTTTCCATCCGGATCGAACCCGACCGGGAACGGCCGTGCCGGGACGACCGACGACGGACAATTGACGGCACCGCGCGCGGCACCTAACGACCTGAAGGGATAGCACGTTGCGTGCCAGGGACCAGCGCCGCGCCAACCGCCTGCGCGTTACCGCTCCCCACCCCACTGACGCTGCGGCGAACATCGAGATTACGCGAAATGACCAGGATCACCCGACGATTGCGCGCCCTGCCTTCGACCGTCGAGTTGTCAGCGATGGGTTGGAATTCACCATAGCCGACAGCGGCCAGGCGCGCCGGGTCGACGCCATCGGCCGCCAGCATCCGCACGACACTGCCGGCCCGCGCAGCAGACAACTCCCAGTTGGTCGGGAATTTCGAGGTATTGATGGGCAGGTTGTCGGTAAAGCCTTCGACATGAATCGGATTGTCGAAGGGCGCCAGAATCCTGGCGACCTTCTCCAGCAAGTCAAAGGCGTGGTCATTGGGCAGCGCGTCCCCGCTAGGGAACAACAAGCTCGAATTCAACTCGATTTCGACCCAGAGTTCGTTGCCCCGGACCGTCAGCTGTTTCGCATCGATCAGATCGGCGAAGGCCTCGTGCATGCTCTGCATGATGCTTTGCAGCGGATCGATGATTTCTTGCGCGGCGTGCGGCTCGTCCACGTGCGACACGTCCGGCTGCGTGGTGCGAGGCCGCTCATCGCCGACCGGAATCGGCTTGACCGCGCGATCCGCCTGGTTGAACACGCCCACCAGCGAATCGGAAAGGATTTTGTACTTGCCTTCGTTGAGCGAGGAAATCGAGTACATCACCACGAAAAAAGCGAACAGCAAGGTGATGAAGTCCGCGTAGGAAACCAGCCAGCGCTCGTGGTTCTCCGGCTCCTCGTGAACTCTGCGGCGGCCCATGATCAGCCCCTTGCCGGCACAGGCGCGCGAACGATCGCCTGCACGCACGCACGCAAGGCGGCGGCGCTGTGGCGGAGTGCGGCGGTCATTTGAAGGTTGGCCATGTTCGTTCCCGTATCCTCGGCGGCGCACAGGCGCGCCGCCGATCTCGTGTCGCTCAATCCATGAAACCTTGCAGCTTCATTTCGATCGAGCGTGGGTTCTCGCCTTCGGCAATCGACAGGACGCCTTCGAGCAACATCTCGCGGTAGGCGGTCTGCGTCTGCACCACGCTCTTGAGTTTGTTGCCCATCGGCAGGACCAGCAGGTTGGCGAAGGCCACGCCGTAAATAGTGGCGACGAACGCAACGGCAATTCCGCTGCCCAGCTGGCCGGGATCGGCAAGGTTGCCCATCACGTGTATCAATCCCATCACCGCACCGATGATGCCGACCGTCGGCGAATAGCCGCCCATGCTCTCGAACACCTTGGCTGCGCGTAGATCGCGGGTTTCCTGGGTGTACAGGTCGACCTCGAGAATACTGCGGATCACTTCGGGCTCAGCGCCATCCACCAGCAGTTGCAAGCCTTTGCGAGCGTACGGATCGGGCTCGGTCTCGGCGATCGGTTCGAGGCCCAGCAACCCTTCCTTGCGCGCCGTGGCACTCCAACCCGTGACCAGGCTGATCCCGTGCGCCATATCGATCCGAGGCGGAAACAGGATCCAACCGACGATCGACATGGCGCGCATGAACACCGCCATGGGCGTCTGCAGCAGCACGGCGCCGAGCGTTCCGCCCAGCACGATCAAGGCCGCCGGCCCATTGAGCAGTGCCGAGAGGTGACCGCCCTCGAGAAAATTGCCGCCGACGATGGCGACGAACGCAAGGACCAGCCCGATGAGGCTGAGCACATCCATCAGAGGCACGCCTCGCTCAGGTGACGGCCCATATCATCGAGGCCATAGACGGCGTCGCTGAGGTTGGCCTTGACCACCGCCATCGGCATGCCATAGATCACACAGCTGGCCTCGTCCTGCGTCCACACCTGGCTGCCGCTCTGTTTGAGCATGCGCGCGCCTTCCCGGCCATCGGCGCCCATCCCGGTGAGCACCACCGCCAGTACTTTGTCGCCGAATGCCTTGGCGGCAGAGCCGAAGGTGACGTCGACACAGGGGCGGTAATGCAGTCGCTCGTCGCCAGGCAGGATGCGCACCGCTCCGCGCCCGTCGACCATCATCTGCTTGCCACCCGGCGCCAGCAGCGCAAGACCGGGGCGCAGCAGGTCGCCGTCCTCGGCCTCTTTGACGCGAATCTTGCAGAGCTTGTCCAGCCGCTCGGCGAAGGCCTTGGTGAACGCGGCGGGCATGTGCTGGACCAGCACGATGGGTGCGGGAAAAGTCCCCGGCAGTTGCGTCAGGACGCGCTGAAGCGCGACCGGCCCACCGGTCGAGGTACCGATGGCCACCAGCCGGTACGACTTGCGCCGGGGCGCGGCGGTCACCACCGTGGGCTGCCCTGCACGGGATGCGGCGGGAGACGTAACGGCAGGCGCATAGGCGCCACGACTGACCGTGGCCAGGGGGGCCGCAACGCTGGCGGTGCTGCTGTAGCGCCGATTGCTGCGCGAGATCGTGTTGATCTTTTCGCAGAGCAGTTGCTTGACCTTATCCGGGTTGCGGGAAATGTCCTCGAAATTTTTCGGCAGGAAGTCCACCGCCCCGGCGTCCAGCGCATCGAGGGTGACCCGCGCGCCTTCGTGGGTAAGCGAGGAGAACATTAGCACCGGCGTCGGACAACGTTGCATGATCTGCCGTACGGCAGTGATGCCGTCCATCATCGGCATTTCGTAATCCATCGTGATGACGTCGGGCTTCAATGCCAGTGCCTGATCGATCGCCTCCCGCCCGTTGGTGGCGGTGCCGATCACCTGGATATTCGGGTCTGAGGAAAGGATCTCCGAAACACGGCGGCGGAAGAAACCGGAATCATCGACCACCAGGACCTTGACTGCCATAAAACACTCCTAGCGGCAGCGGTCGGTCAAAACCGCTGCCTACAGATCAGACCCGGCGCGCGTAGCGCTTGAGCATGCTGGGGACATCCAGGATCAAGGCGATACGACCGTCCCCTGTGATGGTCGCACCGGACATGCCCGCCGTGCCCTGGAGCATCTTGCCCAACGGCTTGATGACCACTTCCTCCTGCCCAACCAATTGATCGACGACAAAGCCGATGCTCTGGTTGCCGACGTTCAGAATGACCACATGCCCCTCGCGCTGCTCTTCGTGCTCGGCACCGCGCACCAGCCAGCGCTTGAGGTAGAACAGCGGCAGCGCCTTGTCGCGCACGATCACCACTTCCTGGCCGTCAACCACGTTGGTGCGCGAGAGGTCGAGGTGGAAGATTTCGTTGACGCTGACCAGCGGGAAGGCAAAGGCCTGGTTGCCCAGCATCACCATCAGGGTGGGCATGATTGCCAGCGTGAGCGGCACCTTGATGACCACGCGCGAGCCCTGGCCCTTGGTGGAAAACACGTTGACCGTGCCGTTGAGCTGCGAAATCTTGGTCTTGACCACGTCCATGCCGACACCGCGGCCGGACACGTCCGAAATCTCCGACTTGGTCGAGAAACCCGGCGCAAAGATCAGGTTGTAGCATTCCAGATCGCTCAGACGCTCGGCGGCATCCCGCTCCAGCAAGCCCTTTTCCACCGCCTTGGCGCGCAGGATATCGGCGTCCATTCCCTTGCCGTCATCGGTGATCAGCAGCAGGATGTGATCGCCTTCCTGCTCGGCCGACAGCACGACCTTGCCGGTGCGTGGTTTACCGGCTGCCTCGCGCTCTTCCGGCGTCTCGATACCATGATCGACCGCGTTGCGCACCAGGTGCACCAGCGGGTCGGCCAGGGCCTCGACGAGGTTCTTGTCCAGATCGGTTTCCTCACCGACCAGTTCCAGGTTGATCTCTTTCTTCAGGCTGCGCGCAAGATCCCGGACCAGCCGCGGAAAACGGCCGAACACCTTCTTGATCGGCTGCATGCGCGTTTTCATCACCGCGCTCTGCAGGTCCGCCGTCACCACATCCAGGTTGGACACGGCTTTGGCCATGGCCTCGTCGCCGCTGTTGGAACCCAGGCGGACCAGGCGGTTACGCACCAGCACCAGCTCGCCGACCATGTTCATGATCTCGTCGAGCCGCGCGGTGTCGACCCGTACGGTCGTCTCGGCTTCGCTCGCCGGTTTCTCCGGCGCCGGAGTGGCCCGGACCGCGGTCTCGGCTTTGCCAGGCGCGGCGACCAGCTTGCTTGCCGGCGCGGCCGGTCTGGCCGGCGCACTTCCGGTCGGTGCAGGGGCCGGCTCGGGTTTGGCTACCCCAGCCGAAGCAGGCGCTACGGGCGCGGCCGCTTCCGGCTCGAACTTGCCCTTGCCGTGCAGTTGATCCAGCAGCGCTTCGAATTCGTCATCGGTGATTTCATCGCCTGCGGACCCCGCCGGCGTGGTCGGAGCTTCGGCACGAGGCGCAGCGGCAGCCGGTTCGGCGAACGCGCCCTTGCCATGCAACTGATCGAGCAGTGCCTCGAACTCTTCGTCGGTAATCTCGTCGCCGGCCGGCATCTCGGCGGACGGCGCTGCGGGTGCCGCAGTCGGCTCCACCGCAAACTGGCCCTTGCCATGAAGCTGATCGAGCAGCGACTCGAATTCCTCGTCGGTGATCTCGTCTGCGGCTTCGGCAGGCGAAGTCCCGGCCGACTGATCCAGGGCACCGAGAAACTGTTCGAACTCGTTGTCCGCCGTTGCGGCCTCGGGCTCTGCCGTGGGCACGACGACCGGTGCCGGCGTCCCGGCTGGCTCGGCCAGGCGCGACAGCGCCGCCAGCAGTTCAGCCGTGGCCGGCGTGACGACGGTGCGCTCTCGCACCTGGGTGAACATTTCATTGACGGCGTCCAGTGCCTGCAGCACGACATCCATCAATTCCGAGTCGACGCGACGCTCACCCTTGCGCAGGATGTCGAAGACGTTTTCGGCGATGTGGCAGCACTCGACCAGCTCATGCAGCTGGAGAAAGCCGGCACCCCCCTTCACCGTATGGAAACCGCGAAAAATCGCATTGAGCAAGGCTGTGTCGTCGGGGCTGCTTTCCAGCTCCACCAGTTGCTCTGACAATAGTTCGAGAATCTCGCCGGCCTCTACCAGGAAGTCCTGGAGGATTTCTTCATCGGCGTCGAAGCTCATATTCACCTTCCCCTAAAAGCCCAGGCTCGAAAGCAGATCATCGACATCGTCCTGCCCGGATACGACATCCTCACGTATATCGGCATGCATCTGCGGACCTTCACCGTTGGAAGGCTCTTTTTCTTGTTTTTTCTTTTCCTGCTCGGCGCGCATCGCTTCACGGTCATGCTGGATGCCCGCCACACGATCGACCTGCCCGGCCATCAGCACGAGATTGAGCAGGTTGCTTTCAAGCTCGCTGATCAGGCGGGTCACCCGCTTGATGACCTGGCCGGTCAGGTCCTGAAAGTCCTGGGCGAGCATGATCTCGCTGAGGTTCTGCGACAGCTGGCTGCTGTCGTTCATCGAGCGTTGCAGGTATTGATCGATGCGACGGACCAGATCCCTGAATTGCTCGGCATTCATTTCGCGGCGCATGAAGCGCTGCCAGTCGGCGGTCAGGCTCTGGGCCTCGTAACTGACGTAATTCACCAGCGGCGCCGATTCTTCCACCAGGTCCATGGTGCGGTTGGCCGCTTTCTCGGTCATCTCCACCACATAGGAAAGCCTGTCGGTGGCGTCGGTGATCGGTGACGGATCACCACCAGTGGCGCAGGTATCCATCTCGAGTTTGACGATGGCGTTGTGCAGCTCACGGGTGAGCTTGCCCACTTCCTGATAGAGCCCGTGGTTGCGCACCTGGTTGAGCTCGTTGAACATCTGCGTGGCTTCGTCGAAGCGACCCTGCTGCAGACTTTCGATCAATTGGGGTGCATGAGCCCTCAGAGTCGCTTCGAACTCTGCCAGGCTTTGGTCAGCTTGCGTCATAGTGCCCTCGCGGCGTTACTGCTTCAGCCGTTGACGCGCTCGAAGATCTTTTCGATCTTCTCTTTGAGCACCTGAGCCGTGAATGGCTTGACCACGTAACCGTTTACGCCCGCCTGCGCGGCCTCGATGATCTGATCGCGCTTCGCTTCGGCGGTGACCATCAATACCGGAAGGTGCTTCAGGCGCTCGTCGGCACGCACCGCGCGCAGCAGATCGATGCCGCTCATGCCGGGCATGTTCCAGTCCGTGACGAGGAAGTCGAAGCTGCCGCTCTTGAGCATCGGCAGCGCCGTGGTGCCGTCATCCGCCTCGGCGGTGTTGGTAAAACCCAGATCGCGCAAGAGGTTCTTGATGATCCGTCTCATGGTCGAAAAATCATCGACGATGAGGATTTTCATATTCTTGTCCAAGTACACCTCCGTAAATCCCGAATCCCAGAACCTGCTCACGGTCTGTTGCGGGCCTCATGAATGAAGCTCGTAAGCGGCCTCTATGCTTTTTTGCGAACGACCCTTCAGCGCGCGCGCCACTCGCCCAGGCGAGCCCGCAGACGGGCCGCGCACTGGCTGTGCAGCTGGCTCACCCGCGATTCGCTGACACCCAGCACCTGGCCGATTTCCTTCAAATTCAACTCTTCGTCGTAATACAGCGAAAGCACCAGCTTTTCACGTTCAGGCAGGTTGCCGATGGCCTCCGCCAGCGCCTGTTGAAAACGCTCGTCTTCCAGATCGCGGGACGGTTCCGGATGGGTGCTGGCAGCATCTTCCTCGAACTCCCCGTGCTCGCCTTCCTGTAACAGGTCGTCGAAGCTGAACAGGCGGCTGCCCAGGGTGTCGCCCAGAATGCCGTAGTACTCATCGAGACTCAATTTAAGTTCGGCCGCAACTTCCTGATCTTTAGCGTCGCGGCCGGTTCTGGCCTCGATTGCGCGAATCGCCTCGCTGACCATGCGCGAATTGCGGTGCACCGAACGCGGCGCCCAGTCGCCCTTGCGAACCTCATCGAGCATGGCGCCACGGATTCGAATCCCGGCATAGGTTTCGAAACTCGCGCCTTTCCCCGCGTCGTATTTCTTGGACGCTTCGAGCAGACCGATCATGCCGGCCTGCATGAGATCATCGACCTGCACGCTCGCGGGCAAACGCGCCAGGAGGTGATAGGCGATGCGTTTGACCAATGGCGCGTATTGATCGATGAGCTGGTACTGCGAGTCTTTTGCCTGAGCTTTGCTGTAATACATACCGAGTCCAGCCGCTGTCATTCGTCAGAGTCTGCGGCAGGCCTGACAAGGCGCTCCACGAAGAACTCCAGGTGACCGCGCGGCGTTGCCGGCAGCGGCCAGGTATCCACTTTCTGCGCGATGGCCTTGAACGCCAGCGAGCACTTGGCCCTCGGGTAGGCCTCATACACGGCGCGCTGCTTCTGTACCGCCTTGCGCACCGCTTCGTCGTAGGGAATCGCCCCGACGTATTGCAGCGCCACATCCAGAAAGCGCTCGGTGACCTTGGTCAGCTTGGCGAACAGGTTGCGGCCTTCCTGCGGTGCGTGCGCCATGTTCGCCAGCACACGAAAACGGCTGATGCCATAATCGCGATTGAGCAGTTTGATCAATGCGTAGGCATCGGTGATCGAGGTGGGCTCATCGGTCACCACCAGCAACACTTCCTGCGCCGCACGAACGAAGCTCACCACGCCGTCGCCGATACCCGCCGCCGTGTCGATGATCAGCACATCGATATCGTTACCGATATCGCTGAATGCCTGTATCAACCCCGAATGCTGCAGGGTAGACAACTGGACCATGCTCTGGGTGCCGGACGCCGCGGGCACGACACGGATGCCGCCCGGGCCTTGAATCATGACGTCGCGCAGATCGCACTCTCCGGCGATGACGTCGGCCAGCGTGCGCTTGGTGGTCAGACCCAGCAACACGTCGACGTTGGCCAGTCCAAGGTCGGCATCGAGCAACACCACCCGGCGACCGAGTTCGGCCAGCGCCAGGGACAGATTGACCGACACGTTGGTCTTGCCGACGCCACCCTTGCCGCCGGTCACTGCAATAACCTGTACGGGATGAATACCCATTTTCACACGCCTATCTCTTGCTGGAGCCCGAGGGCCATCGATGCGTTCAGCCCGAACGCGTCTTGTGTTGTATCACGGAGCGACGCGTTCATCCGACCTTCCGTGAAGAACCGTTGTACAGACCGGAGAACATGTCGGCCATGGTTTCCTCGCTGGGATTTTCCTCCGATTGCAGGCTGACCGCACGGCTGACCAGCTGGTGACTGCGCGGCAGATGCAGATCATCGGGGATACGAGCGCCATCGGCGAGATAGGCGATGGGCAGGTGCTGGCTGATGGCAAGCCCGAGCACATCGCCCAGGCTCCCCGCTTCATCCAGTTTAGTCAGAATGCAGCCCGCCAGCCCGCAGCGACGGTAGTTGTGCCAGGTCGCCTTGAGGACCTGGCTCTGGCTTGTGGCTGGCAGCACCAGATAGTTCTTCGATTTGACGCCGCGGTCAGCCAGCGCTTCGAGCTGGGCACGCATCATCGGATCACCGGTCGGCAAGCCTGCCGTATCGACGAGGATCAGGCGCTTGCGGGCCAGTGGCGCCAGGGTCTTGCTCAATGGCTGGCTGGGGTCGATCTGAATGACCGGCACGTCGAGAATGCGCCCCAGCGTCTTCAGTTGCTCCTGCGCGCCGATGCGATAGTTGTCCATGCTCGCCAGGGCGATGCTCTGGGCGCCGTGCTTGAGCACGTAGCGGGCCGCCAGCTTGGCCAGTGTGGTGGTCTTGCCGGCGCCAGCCGGGCCGACCAGCGCAATGATGCCGCCCTCTTCCAGCGGCTCGACCTTGCTGACCTTGATCGATTGCGCCAGGTGGGCCAGCAACATGCGCCAGGCCTGGCGAGGCTCGGATACCGTCGACACCTTTTCCAGCAATGCGCGTGACAGTTCAGCCGGCAAGCCGATGCGCTGCAGGCGGCGCCAGAGGCCGGCCTGTTGCGGCCGGCGGCTTTGCTCATGGCCCCAGGCAATGGAGCCCAGCTGCACTTCGATCAGCTCACGCAGCCCCTGCAATTCCGACTGCATCGCCTGGATCGTTCTCGAATCCACCGCGGCAGGTGCGGCGGCAGGCTCTGGAACAACGGCCGCCGACGCCTTCTCGTCAAGCAGTTGACGATCCTTGCCCGCCTGCACACGCGACGGTGCCTGTAGCTCGGCATGGGCACTGGCGATACGCGCCTGAGTCTTGCGCAGCTCGGCTTCGAGGGCCGGGTTCGGCTGCTTGGGGGTCACAGTCTCCATCGGATAATCAAGCACAGCGGTCAGCTCGACGCCACCGGCAACCCGACGGTTCCCGGTGATCACGGCGTCAGCGCCCAGCTCGTCACGAATCATCTTCATGGCGATACGCATGTCGGCTGCGAAGAAACGTTTGACCTGCATGGCCTATAACCCTCGGTTAATTCTGACCCACCGTGGAAACGATGGTGACCTGCTTGTTATCCGGAATTTCCTGATAGGCGAGCACATGAATGTTCGGTACGGCCAGCCGGGCGAATCGCGACAACATCGCGCGGACCGGACCTGCCACCAGCAGAATCGCCGGCTTGCCCAACATTTCTTGACGCTGTGCCGCCTCTACCAGGGAACGTTGCAACTTTTCGGCCATGCCCGGCTCCAGAAGAATGCCATCTTCGGACCCTTGACCCGCCTTCTGAAGACTGTTGAGCAATATCTGTTCCAACCTGGGTTCAAGCGTGATCACAGGCAGCTGCGGCTCTAGTCCCACAACGTTTTGCACGATTGCGCGAGAGAGCGCGACCCGCACTGCCGCCACCATCGCGGCGGGATCTTGACTCTTGGCCGCGACGTTGGCGATCGCCTCGGCGATGGTGCGGATGTCGCGCACGGGCACCTGCTCCTGCAGCAGTGCCTGCAAGACCTTGAGCAGCGTGGAGAGGGAAATCATGCCCGGCACCAACTCCTCGGCGAGCTTCGGTGAACTCTTGGCCAGCAGTTGCAACAGTTGTTGAACCTCCTCATGGCCCAGCAGCTCATGGGCATGCTTGTGCAGCACCTGATTGAGGTGCGTCGCCACCACCGTACTGGCGTCCACCACCGTGTAGCCGAGCGACTGCGCCTGGTCGCGCTGGCTGGCCTCGATCCACACCGCTTCCAGGCCGAACGCCGGGTCCTTGGCGGCGATGCCGTTGAGCGGTCCGAACACCTGGCCCGGATTGATTGCCAGCTCCCGATCCGGGTAGACCTCCGCCTCGGCCAGGCTCACGCCCATCAGCGTCAATCGGTAGGCATTGGGCAGCAGGTCGAGGTTGTCGCGGATATGCACTGACGGCATGAGGAAGCCGAGGTCCTGGGAGAGCTTTTTCCGCACGCCCTTGATTCGCGCCAGCAGTTGCCCTCCCTGGTTGCGATCGACCAACGGAATCAGCCGGTAGCCGACTTCCAGACCGACCATGTCCACCGGGGTCACGTCATCCCAGCCCAGCTCCTTGGTTTCCGCCGCGCGCTGCGCCGGGAGCATTTCCTGCTGTTTCTGGACGTCCTGCTCGGCTTCTTGCCTGGCCTGTTTCTGGCGATGCCAGATCCAGTACGCACCGCCTGCGGCGACCGCGCCGAGCCCCAGGAACGACAGGTGCGGCATGCCCGGCACCAGACCCATGGCGATCATGATGCCGGCAGCCACCGCCAGCGCCTTGGGCGAGGCGAACATTTGCCGGTTGACTTGCTGGCCCATGTCTTCGGAGCTGGTGACGCGGGTCACCATGATCGCGGCAGCGGTCGACAGCAGCAGCGAGGGGATCTGGGCAACGAGGCCGTCACCGATGGTCAGCAGCGCATAGACCTGGCCCGCCTCGCTGAAGCTCATGCCATGCTGGGCCATCCCGATGCCGATGCCGCCGATGAGGTTGATGAACAGGATCAACAGGCCGGCAATGGCGTCGCCCCGGACAAACTTGCTGGCACCGTCCATCGAGCCATAGAAGTCTGCCTCCGATGCTACTTCCACCCGACGCAGCTTGGCTTCGGACTGATCGATCAGCCCCGCGTTGAGGTCGGCGTCGATCGCCATCTGCTTGCCGGGCATGGCATCGAGGGTGAAGCGCGCACTGACTTCCGAGATCCGCCCGGCACCCTTGGTGACCACGACGAAGTTGATGATCATCAAGATCGCGAACACCACGATACCGACGACGTAGTTGCCACCAATCACCACATTGCCGAACGCCTCGATCACATGGCCCGCAGCGGCACCGCCGTCGTGACCGTTGATCAGGACCACCCGTGTGGAAGCGACGTTCAGCGCCAGACGCATCAGGGTCGCGACCAGCAGGATCGTTGGGAATACGGCGAAATCCAGCGGCCGCAACGCGTAGACGCTGACCAGCAGCACGACGATCGACAGGGCGATGTTGAAGGTGAACAGCAAGTCCAGCAGGAACGGCGGCACCGACAACATCATCATGCCCATCATCACCAGCAGCAGCAGCGGCACGCCGAGGTTGCCGCGTCCCGCGCCGGTCAGGCCATTGCGAACATTGATGAGTTGCGTGCGATCCACGTAGACCCCGTCAGAACAGAACAAAGAATTGACGCAAAACGCGCCCTGCCGGGGCTATAGCAAGAAGGGGTCCAACTTCGTCGAGCGTGCGTATCCGCTATGCCAGACGCTTGCGGAGCAGGTCGGTCCGAACCGACCGGGCAGCGGACAGTCTCACGGGAAGCGTCGTCGCGGCGGCTCGATCGCACGACGACTCCCCGGGCGGCTACGGCCGTCGTACACAGCACAGGAGTTTTTGCCATGAAACAGTGGATCATCGTGGCCCTCGCCAGTTGCACGGCCGTGAGCCTGCAAGCCGAAACCCTCAGCGTGCCGATCAACGCGGTCACGGCTCAAGGGGTCGGCGAGTCCATCGGCACCGTCAAGATCGAAAGCAGCGAGTACGGGCTGGTATTCCGCCCGGACCTCTCGGGCCTCGATTCCGGCGCGCATGGGTTCCATATTCACGCCAAGGGCAGCTGCGATCCGGCCGAGAAGGACGGCGAAACCCTCGCCGCGGGCGCCGCCGGCGGTCACTGGGACCCGCAGAACACCGGCAAGCACGGCGAGCCCTGGGGCGACGGCCACATGGGCGACCTACCGGCACTGATGGTCGACGGTGAAGGCCAGGCCAATCAGCCGGTGCTGGCCCCGCGCCTGAAAAGCCTCGGCGACATCAAGGGCCTGGCAGTGATGGTTCACAAGGGTGGCGACAACCACTCCGACCATCCACAGCCGCTCGGCGGTGGTGGCGCCCGGGTCGCCTGCGGCGTGATCGAGTAACGGCAAGCCAAGCCGGGCGGGCGTCGGATGTCGTCCTGCGCCTTGCGCGGTGTGTTCCGGCCACGCCGGCGCAGGCCCTTCGCAGGCTATTCGTCCCGGCGCAGGTCCGGCGGGATCGGCAGGCTGCCCAGCGGGTCGGGCCGCGTCCCCTTGCCGGATCGGTACTGGCGCAACTGATAGACATACGCCAGCACCTGCGCCACGGCGAGGTAAAGCCCCGCCGGGATTTCCTGATCGAGTTCGGTGGAGTAGAAGACGGCTCGCGCCAGCGCCGGTGATTCGAGCACCGTCACCTGATGCTCCTGGGCAATCTCGCGAATCTTCAGGGCAACGAAGTCGCCGCCCTTGGCCACCAGCATCGGCGCCCCACCGCGGGTTCCATCGTATTTCAACGCCACGGCGAAGTGGGTCGGGTTGGTGATGACCACATCGGCATCCGGCACCGCCTGCATCATCCGGCGCTGGGCGGCGTCACGCTGCAACTGACGAATCCGCGACTTGACTTCGGGCTTGCCTTCGCTGTCCTTGTACTCGTCGCGCACTTCCTGCTTGGTCATCATCAGCTTCTGCTTGTTGTCCCAAAGCTGGAATGGCACGTCGACCGCGGCGATCAGGATCAGTCCGCAGGCCATCCACAGCGCGCACCAGCCCACTATCTCGGCGCTGTGCATGATGGCGAGATCCAGTGGCTGCTTGGCGATGGACAGCAGGTCGTCCTGATAGGCGCCAAGGACTGCCAGTGCGACCAGCAGCACCACCAGGAACTTGCCCAGGGCCTTGAGCAGCTCCACCAGGGCTTTGGTCGAGAACATTCGCTTGAGGCCGGGACCGGGGTTCATGCGGCTGAACTTGGGCGCCATCGCCTTGGCCGAAAACAGCCAGCCGCCCAGCGAAATCGGCCCGAGGATGGAGACGATCAGCAACACGATCAGCAGCGGCATAATGGCTTCGAGCGCGATCATGCCGCTGCTCATCAGCAGGCCCACCATGGCGCTCTCGTCCAGCAGCGTTTCGCGACTGAGTTCGAAGCTGTCCTGCATCATCGCCATCAGGCTGCCGGCCAGGCCGGCGCCTGAGGCCAGCAAGCCACCGATGCCGCCCAGCGTGACCGCCACCGTGTTCAGTTCGCGGGAGCGGGCCAGTTGTCCTTTCTCTCGGGATTCACGGAGACGTTTCTCCGTGGGTTCCTCGCTTTTGTCGGCACCGCTTTCGCTCTCAGCCATGCGCAAACTCCGACCGCATCGGGGAAACGGACTGCATCAGCGTAGCCCGATCAGTTCACGCAGCATGCCCAGCGCTTCGCTGACGAAGGTCTGGTACTGCGCGAGGATATCGGCCATGCCGATCCAGACGATCACCAGGCCGAGCACCAGGGTCAGCGGAAAACCGATCGAGAAGATATTCAGCTGGGGTGCCGCGCGCGTCATCAGGCCGAACGCCAGGTTGACCACCAGCAGCGCGGTGATCGCGGGCAGCACCAACAGCAGACCGGCGCCCAGCACCCAGCCGAGCTTGCCGGCCACGTCCCAGAAATGATGGGTGCCCACCATCCAGCCACCGATGGGCAGCGTGGTGAAACTTTCGGTGAGGATTTCCAGCACCACCAGATGACCGTTCATCGCCAGGAACAACAGGATCACCAGCATGTTGAAAAACTGCCCGATCACCGGCACCGAGACCCCGTTGGCCGGATCGACCATCGAGGCGAAGCCCAGCCCCATCTGCATTGCCAGCAACTGCCCGGAGACGATGAACACCTGGAAAAACAGTTGAAGCACGAAACCCAGCATCACGCCGATCAATATCTGCTCGGCGATCAGCACCAGCGCCTGCGCGCTCAGCGCCTCGACCACCGGGACCGGCGGCAATCCGGGTACCAGCACGACCGCGATGGCCAGCGCGAGGTACAAGCGCACACGCATCGGCACCAGCTGGGTGCCGATGATCGGCATGCTCATCAGCAGCGCCGCGATACGAAACAGTGGCAGCAGAAACTGCCCGACCCAGGCGCCAATCTGCGCATCGCTGAGTTCAAGCATCCGCGCGGACCATGCCGAAGACAGGATTCATCACGGCTACCCGATGATCAGCGGAATGTTCTGGATCAGGCCCTCGGTGTACTCCATCAGCTCGCGCACCAGCCAGGGCCCCGCCCAGATCAGCGTCATCAGCATCACCAGCAGGCGCGGCAGAAAACTCAGGGTCTGCTCGTTGATCTGCGTCGCGGCCTGGAACATCGCCACCACCAGGCCGACCAGCAGGCTCGGCACCACCAGCACGCCGACGATCATCGCGGTCATCCACAGGCCTTCTCGAAACAGGTCAACCGCGACTTCGGGTGTCATGCGGGGCTCCCTAAAGCGTGCCGAAACTGCTGGCGAGCGTACCGATGATCAGCCCCCAGCCATCGACCAGAACGAACAACATGATCTTGAACGGCAACGAAATGATCAGTGGCGAGAGCATCATCATGCCCATGGCCATCAGCACGCTGGCGACCACCATGTCGATGATCAGAAACGGAATGAAGATCATGAAGCCGATCTGGAAGGCGGTCTTCAGCTCCGAGGTCACGAAGGCCGGCACCAGAATGGTCAAGGGCGCGGCATCCGGTGTCTGGATATCGGTCCGCCGCGACAGCCGCACGAACAGCTCCAGGTCGCTTTCGCGGGTCTGCGCGAGCATGAAGTTCTTAAGCGGCACCTCGGCCCTCGCGATCGCCTCCGGCGCAGACAACTGCTCGTTCAGATAGGGCTGCACCGCCTCGCTGTTGATGCGCTCGAACACCGGCGCCATGATGAACAGCGTGAGGAAGATCGTCAGGCCGACAAGAATCTGGTTCGACGGCGTCTGTTGCAGGCCCAGCGCCTGACGCAGGATCGAAAAGACGATGATGATCCGGGTGAAACTGGTCATCAGCATGACGAACGCCGGAATGAAACTCAGCGCCGTCATGATCAGCAGAATCTGCAGGCTGACCGAATACTCCTGCTGCCCCTCGGCGTCGGTACTCAGGGTGATTGCCGGTATCGACAGCGGGTTGTCGCCCTGAGTGATCAGCCCCCCGGCATCCTGGCCCACGGCAAACGGCGCGGCCAGTACCAACAGGACCGCCAGCAACAATCGAAGCATCAATGCTTGTCCTTCTGGTCCTTGCCCAGCAGCTCCATCAGGCGCTGTGCAAACTCCGGGTTGGCGGGCTCGGCATCCGGCAGATGAACCGGCTCTTCAAGCACATGCAGTGGCGTGATGCGACCGGCGCTCAGGCCGAGCAACACCTGTTCGCTGCCGACCTGAACCAGCACCAGGCGCTCGCGAGGGCCGAGCGCATGGCTGGAAATCAGCTTGATGGCCTGGTTGCCGCGCACATTGAGCTGTTGCATGCGGCGCAGCAGCCAGGCCAGCAGGAAGATCAGCCCGATGACCAGCAACAGGCCGAACAGCAGTTTGGTCATCTGCGTACCCATGCCGGTGCTGCTCATGCTCGCCGCGGGCTCGGCGGCCAGTGCCGGCAAGGCCAGCCACATCGAAACGAAGGCCAGGATTCGCATGTCAGCGCAACTTCTTGATGCGTTCGCTCGGACTGATCACGTCCGTCAGACGGATGCCGAACTTTTCATTCACGACCACCACCTCGCCGTGGGCGATCAGGGTGCCATTGACCAGCACATCCAGTGGCTCACCCGCCAGCCGATCGAGTTCGACCACCGAACCCTGGTTGAGCTGCAACAGGTTGCGAATGCTGATCTCGGTGCTGCCGACCTCCATGGAGATGGATACCGGGATGTCGAGAATCACATCCAGATTGGGCCCTTCGAGACCGGCCGGTACGGCCGCCGACTTCGGCGTGCTGCCGAATTCTTCCAGCGGCGCGCGTGGCGCTGCGGGCGCCCTCGCCGGCTCCTGATTGAGCAACGCATCGATATCGTCCTGGTTGGCATCGCCCGCCTCGGCCAGCGCCGAAGCCCATTCGTCGGCGAGCGCCTGCTCTTCGGCTGAAGTGTGTTCGTGTTCGTCTGCCATCGCTAATCCTCGACCGGCTGGTAATTGAATGGGGGAGCTGAATCAACGGGGTCGCAGTACGGACTCAAGCACCTGGAGGGCGAGGTTGCCCTTGTGCGCGCCGAGCTTGACCTTGAAAGCCGGCATACCGTTGGCGCGCATGATCATGTCTTCGGGCATCTCTACCGGTATCACGTCTCCCGGCTGCATATTGAGAATGTCGCGCAGCTTGAGCTGGCGGCGCACGACCGTCGCGCTGAGCGGCACGTTCACATCGAGCACGTCCTCGCGCAAGGCGTTGACCCAGCGTTCGTCCTGATCGCTGACATCGGACTGAAAGCCGGCATCGAGCATTTCACGGATCGGCTCGATCATCGAATACGGCATGGTCACGTGGAAATCGCCGCCGCCGCTCTCGAGTTCGATGTGGAAGGTCGAGACCACCACCACTTCACTGGGACTGACGATGTTGGCCAGCGCCGGGTTCACCTCCGAATGTACATATTCGAAGTTGACGTCGAGCACCGCGTGCCAGGCCTCCTTTAGATCGACGAATGCCTGATCCAGCACCATGCGCACGACGCGCAGTTCGGTGGGGGTGAACTCACGCCCCTCGATCTTGGCGTGGCGGCCATCGCCGCCGAAGAAATTGTCTACCAGCTTGAACACCAGCTTGGCATCGAGGATGAACAGCGCAGTCCCCCTCAGCGGCTTGATCTTCACCAGATTCAGGCTGGTCGGCACGTACAACGAATGCACGTATTCGCCGAACTTCATCACCTGCACACCGCCCACCGACACGTCGGCCGAGCGCCGCAGCAGGTTGAACATGCTGATACGGGTATAGCGGGCGAAACGCTCATTGACCATTTCCAGCGTAGGCATGCGTCCACGGACGATACGGTCCTGGCTGGTCAGGTCGTAGCTTTTGATGCTGCCCGGTTCGGAATCGCTTTCAGTATCGACCAGACCGTCGTCGACCCCGTGCAGGAGCGCATCGATCTCGTCTTGCGAGAGCAGGTCTTGAACAGCCATCTACAACGACCCCTATTGCAATACGAAGTTGGTGAACAGCACTTGCTCGATCGCGAGCTTGCCTATTTCTTTCTGCGCCAGCGCCTGAACGCTGGCAGTCGCCTGCTGCCGCAGCATCTCCTGCCCTACCGGCGTGGCCAGGGTGGCGAACGCCTGGCTGGAAAACAGCATGACCAGTTGATTGCGCAACAGCGGCATGTGTTCCTTCAACGCATCGATCGCGGCCTGATCGCGCGACATCAGCGCCACGCTGACCTGCATGTAGCGCTGGCGGCCACCGGTGTTGCTGAAATTGACGATGAAGGCCGGCGCCAGTACTTCATAAATGGCGGCCTGCCGCTGAGGCGTCGCCTGGGTTTGCGCAGCGTCGCCGGTTGACGGCTCGGAATCGCCCCGCGACATGAAGTAGAAGGTACTGGCCACCGACAACCCGACCGCCAGCAGCAAGCCGAGCACAATCAGGATAATCAGCTTGAGCCTGCCCTTTCCCTCGGTAGAAGCAGCAGGGCTCGCTACGTCTGGGGGTCCCTGTTTCTTAGCCATGCCAAATATCCGTCATCACAGGTGATTTCACTCGCATCAAAGCGTTACGAGCAACTGCTGTGCCAAAGTATCGGCCAGTGAACGTGCGGCGTAAACGATTGCCATGGCCCGCTCGCCAACTTGTAGACGAATAGTCCGGTGACGCCGGGCCAGCGACGACAAAAAAACCGGGCACAAGCCCGGTTTCCAGCACCGCCTCCATCGCTGTCAGGCGTAGTAGTCCACCAGGCCGCGGTCGCCAACGACACCGCCCCTGCCGATCTCCAGCGTGCCACGGCTGACGTCTTCGTCGTCCGGCGTGTCTCCGGCCACGCGCCGGGCGTGCGGGTCGCCGCCTTCGCCTTGCCAGCCACGCGACTGGTCGGAGACGTTGACGTCCATGGTCATGCCCTGTTGCGCAAACATCTCGCGCAGACGCTGCATCTGACCTTCCAGCGCATCGCGAACACCGGCATGCGGGCTCATGAACGTCACCTGGGTCTGGTCCTTGTTCATGTCGATACGCACTTCCATGCGGCCGAGTTCCGCCGGATCGAGCTGGATCTCGGCAGACTTCAGGTTCTGGCTCGACAGCCACATCACCCTGTCGACAACCGCTTCGCTCCAGCCAGAGTGCTGCATCTGTACCGGCTGGCCCGGCACCGACACCGGGCGCTGTACCTGCGCCGCCTGGTTTTGCTGAGCGATCGCCTGTGTCAGCGGATTGAGCCGATTGAGCGCCGCGTCGGTCGCGCTGGCGCGGCTTTCCTTGGGCCCGTCCAACTTGTCGAGCAGGTCGCCGAAGGACTCATCCAGCGCAGTCGCATCGGATTCTTCGGTCGGCACCTCGCTGGCAAGAAGGCTCGCCGGCAACCATTCGCCGGTGTCGTCGGGGGCTCCGTCCGGCGCCAGTTCGCTCGGCAGCGGAGTCTTTTGCGCCGTAGGCTGAAGGGTCAGCGAGCGCTGCGCAGCCAGCGCAGGCTCGCCTTCGCTTTCGCCCGTATTTACGGCTTCCGTCAAGGCAAGGCCAGCCAGGCGTTCGCTGCCGGTCAGCGCCTGGACGGGCGCCTGTTCGTCGCTGAGTACGGCCTGCCCGCCCATGCCGAACAGCAGCAGCGGGTCGAGCTCGGCTTCGGCACCCTCGGCGTCGCGGTCAGCCGTGGCGGGTTCGTCGGGCAATGGCTTGCCGGCTTCGGCCGCCGCCGGCGTTTCGGTGCCGCCTTCCTTGGCGGTTTCCTGACTCGGCTTTTCGCCCGCCGGCTTGTCGCGCACGGGCTTGGCTGCCGTGTCCTGGCGTTCGGGCGGCTTGACCTGGCGCTCCCTGGCATAGACGTTGGCGAAGCTGGAAGGCTCGTCCCGACTGGCTTGTGGCGCCGTTTTGGGAGCTGCGGTCGCTGCCTTGGCGGCTGCGGTGGGTGCCTTGATATTGAGCAACAGATCGGGGGAAACGGCCATGGGTCTTTCCGCTCAGGATGATGACGTGCGTTTGCTCAAGCAAACTCCAGGCCAGACCACACGACGCTCAGTCCGAGTCCAGGCAGCGCTGGCGTTCGGCACGTATGAGGACTTGGACGATGGCGAATTCCCGCTCGATGCGCTCGATAGACTCGGCCGCCCCCTCGAGCTGATGCTCCTGCGCGCTGCGCTCAAGCTCGCGGCAAAGTTCGGCGAGCATCACCGCGCCCATGTTGCTGCAGCTGCCTTTGAAGCTGTGGGCCGCCTGCCGCAGTTCTTCCCCGTCGCCGCTCTGACAGGCCTCCTGCAGCAGCCTCAGTCGCTCTTCGGAGTCCGCCAGAAAGGTGTCCAGCAAGACCGGATACTCGGCCTCCATCACATCCTGAAGAATCGCCAGCACACGACTGTCGAGATGATCGAGCACGGATTCGCCCCCGCGAGAAAGTCGCCGGATTATGCATGAGTGGCCCAGTGAAACTCCACGTTGAGCATTTTGCCGTCGGGCTGCCAGTAGAAGCGCTCGCTCAATTGGCTGACCATGCGCAACCCCCGCCCGCCCAGATAACCGGCGCCGTACTGCCTGTCCAGGGCGCCCTGCACGTCGAAGCCCGGCCCACTGTCACGCACACCGATACGCAGGTAGCCTTGCGCGCCCTCGGACCTGACGGTCAGCTCGATGGACACGAAGCCTTCGGTAAGCGCTTCCAGCCGTTGCTGGCGCTGCTGATAGTACCTGGCGAAGCCCTCGGCATCGCATTTCATCGACGTATCGAGCGCCAGTACGCCGTGCTCCAGCGCGTTGGCATAGAGTTCGCTCAGTACTGTGTAAATAGTCCCGGCACGGTGGCGCAGCGGGGAAATCTGCAACAGCAGTTGCATGGTCATCGGCAACGGGTTGGCCGTGCGCAGGCTGCTCGGGCGCAGCTCGAAGCTGGTCGACCAGTCCCGGGATCGCAACTGCCGGACGCTTGAGGGATACGCATCGATGGGTTCGAACGCCGTCAGTTGCGCCTCGTCGATCACGCTCACTTCGACCAGGCTGGCATCGTCAAGTATTTGACCATGAAAGGCCCGCAAGGCTTCCTGGATCTCGTCGAACAAGTCCGACGACTCGCGATTTGCATCCATGACGGCCAGTAGCCGTTGCTCGCCGAAGAGTTCGTCATCGTCATTGCAGCTTTCGAGGATCCCGTCCGACATCAACAGCAGTCGATCCCCCGTCGCCAGCGGCAAGGTTTCGAACGCGTCATCGAAGGTGGACGCCTCGAGCACACCCAACGGCAGGTGCCGGGAGCGCAAGGGCAAACGTTCGCCATCCGATGCCCGCAGCAGATAACCGTCCGGCAATCCGCCATTCCAGACCCGCAGCATGCCTTGCTTGAAATGGATATCCAGCAACGTGGCGCAGCAGAACATTTCCACCGGCAGGATCAGCTTCAGCTTGGCGTTGATTTCGCGAAGGATTTCGTTGCTGGAGTAGCCTTTGGCTGTCATGCCGTAGAAGGTTTCGGCCAGCGGCATCGCGCCGATGGCCGCCGGCAAGCCATGACCGGTGAAATCCCCCAGCAACACGAACATCCGACCGGCCGGCGCGTGTGCAGCCAGCAGCAGGTCACCATTGAACAGGGCGCGCGGCGACTGCCGGTAACGGATGTTGGGGGCATTCAGGCAGCCGGCGTGAGCCACCTTGTCGAAAATCGCCTTGGCCGCGCGCTGCTCATCGAGCAATTGCTGGTTACGCCTGGCAATGAGATCGCGCTGCTCCAGCACCGTGGCCTGCAGCCGTCTCAAGCGATGCATGGCCTGGATCTTCGCTTCGAGAATGATCGGGTTGTAGGGTTTGGCGATGAAATCGTCACCGCCCGCTTCGAGGCAGCGCACCAGGGCTTCATTTTCCGTCAATGAGGTGAGGAAGATGATCGGCACCAGCTCGTTGCCGGCCAGGCGCTTGATTTGCCGCGCGGCCTCGAAGCCGTCCATCACCGGCATCAGCGCGTCCATCAGCACCAGGTGCGGCCTTTCGTGTTCGAATCGCCGTACCGCTTCGGCGCCATTGGCTGCGGTGGTCACGCGATGGCCCTGACGGCCGACGATCGCGGCAAGCAGCATGCGATCGGCCGCGCCATCCTCGGCGATGAGTATGGAGAGCCGACGGAGCATCAGGTGATCGCGAACAGTTGTTCGAAGTTCGAAACCGAGAGCACCTTGCGTACGTCCGGGTTGCAGTTGATCAGTCGAATATCGGCTTTGTCACTGCCGCCGTGGTCGCGCAGCAGCAGCAGCATCCCGAGGGCGGAACTGTCGAGATAGGTCGTTCCGTTGAGATCGACCACGTAACGCTGCGGTATGCCGCCCGCGCGCTGATAGGCATCGCGAAAGGCCTGATGGGTATTGAAATCAAAGCGCCCCTGGATGGTAATCGTCAGCTCCTGTCCATCTGCCGATAGCTGTGAACTGATGGTCATGTAGCACTCCTGATCCAAAAGCGAGAACGTGGCCGGCATTTTGCCTGGGCGGCGCATCCAGCTGCGCCTGTGCCTCGAGTGACCAGCCGTGCTGTAGCAATGAGTTGATGAAGATTTAGCACCCAAAGTCCGGCACAGCAAGCGTCATTCCTGTTTGGGCCGACCCGCCAGCCGTTGCGAAAACTCATCGAGCAGTTTTTGCTCGCGCTTGTCGGCTGCGGTTCTTGCCTCCTGCAGATAGCGCTCGACCAGTTTGCGCAGGCCATCGAGCCGCGCGCGGCGCTGCTGCCATTGTTCGCGCAGCTTGTCGAGGTTGTTGCGGTGCCAGTCGACGCTGCGCTGCTGCTGGCCGATGGCCGATTCGAGTTGCGACAGGAACCGCTGGTAGTTCATCAGCCATTGACCGGACACGCCCTGGCTGCCCTGGCTCAGCCATTGCTGCTGGTAGTCGCTGAAGTATTGGCGCAACTCGCCGAGCTTGGCTTCGGTCTGCGCCAGTTGGGTCTGCCCCTGACCGAACAGCCGCGCAGCGTCACGCTCGGCACGCTCGGCCATGTCGATCACGGGCGCCAGGCGCGCGGCACGGCTCGCTGACAAGGGTTAGCTCGCTGCCCTGGGATTGAACACCCCGGCCAGCAGTGCCTCGCTGTGCGCCAGGTCCTCGGCTTCGTCAAGGCCCTGGCGCAGGTAGCGGGTCATCTCCGCCTGCCGGGCGATGGCCAGGTCGGTTTCCGGATCACCGCCGGGCGCGTAAGCCCCAACGCTGATCAGGTCCCGGCTTTGCTGATAACGCGACCAGAGTTGCTTGAATCGCTGCGAGTGGCGCACATGCTCGACGCTGACGACCTGCGGCATGACGCGGCTGATGGAGGCCTCGATGTCGATGGCCGGGTAATGGCCTTCCTCCGCCAGACGACGCGACAGCACGATGTGGCCGTCGAGCACGCCACGCGCGGCATCGGCGATCGGGTCCTGCTGGTCGTCGCCCTCGGACAACACGGTATAGAACGCCGTGATCGAGCCGCCGCCCTCTTCCGCATTACCGGCGCGCTCCACCAGGCTTGGCAGCTTGGCGAAGACCGAGGGCGGATAGCCCTTGGTTGCCGGCGGTTCGCCGATGGCCAGCGCAATTTCACGCTGGGCCTGGGCGAAGCGGGTCAGCGAATCCATCAGCAGCAGCACATTCTTGCCTTTGTCGCGGAAGTATTCGGCGATGCGTGTGCAGTACATCGCCGCGCGCAGACGCATCAGCGGCGCATCATCGGCGGGCGACGCCACGACCACCGAGCGCTTGATGCTTTCTTCGGTGAGGATGTTTTCGATGAACTCCTTGACCTCGCGTCCGCGCTCGCCGATCAGCCCGACGACGATGATGTCGGCCTCGGTGAAGCGCGTCATCATGCCGAGCAGCACCGACTTGCCGACACCGGTGCCGGCGAACAGGCCGAGACGCTGGCCGCGGCCGACGGTCAGCAGGCCGTTGATGCTACGAATGCCGACGTCCAGTGGCTCGCTGATCGGATGACGTTTCAGCGGGTTGATCACCGGCCCGTCCATCGGCACCCAGTCCTCGGCCTTCATGCCACCCTTGCCATCCAGCGCGCGGCCGGCGCCATCGAGCACTCGCCCAAGCATCGAGGTGCCCATGGGCAGGCGGCCGGTGTTGGCCAGCGGCACGACCCGGGCACCCGGCGCGATACCGGCCAGGCTGCCAACCGGCATCAGGTACAGTTTGCCGCCGGAAAAGCCCATCACCTCCGCCTCGACCTGGGTCGGATGGTAGCTGTCTTCGTTGATGACAAGGCATCGACTGCCGACGGCGGCACGCAGCCCTTCAGCTTCCAGCGTCAGGCCTACCATGCGTAACAACCGGCCTTCGAGGATCGGCTGGCTGGGCAGCCTGATCGCCTCGCCATAGGTTGCGAAGCGCGTGGCGAAACTGGTGCGTTCAAGGCGCATCGGGGCTAGCCAGGTCCAGGTGCAGGTCAGCGTCCGGTGGGCTGGTCGCGTTTTCGCGTTGCTGTTCGAACAACTGCTTGATGGCCTGGCCCAGGCGCGTCTCGACGCTGGCATCGATGCGGCTCTGCTCGGTTTCGATGCGACAGCCGCCCGGCAGCAGGTCGCTGTCTTCGACGATCCGCCAGGTTTCTTCGTGGCGCTCGCGCAGCGCCTTGACCAGCTCGAAATCCTGCGGATTGACGTGAATTCGCACATTGCTGGCGCCCATCGGCAGCAGCTTCAGCGCTTCTCGCAGCACCTGACGGATCTGGCTGGAGTCCATCAACAGGTCGCGCTGGATCACCTCGCGCGCCAACTGGCTGACCAGTGTGACCATGGCGTGTTCGAGGTTGCGGTCCTGATCGGCGATGGGCTCGAACAGGTTTTTCATCAGCCGTTCGAGGTTCTCGAGCCTGGGCGCCAGCGCGGCGTCGGCTTCTTGCCGGGCCTTGAGCTGGCCGGCGTGGAAGCCGTCCTTTTCGCCCGTGCTGAAGCCTTCGTTGTAAGCCTCCTGGCGAATCGCCTCGAGTTCGTCGAGCGTCAGGGGTTTGACGTCTTCGACGGGCACGTCCTCGCTGCGCGCCAGCTCGCCGTCGTCAACCGACGGCTGTTCGACCGGCAGTGCTTCGAACTCGGTCCCCGCCGGATCGAAGCTCGGCAAGGCCCAGCGATCGAAGACGCTGACATCCTTCGCGCGGATCACATCGCTGGGGTTTTCCTTGGACATTACGGCTCGCTTAGATCATTTCTTCGCCGCCCTTGCCGCCGAGAACGATTTCTCCGGCTTCGGCCATGCGGCGTGCAATGGTGAGGATTTCCTTCTGGGCGCTCTCGACTTCGCTGATGCGCACCGGCCCCTTGGCTTCCAGGTCGTCGCGCAGCAGTTCACCCGCACGCTTGGACATGTTCTTGAAGATTTTCTCCTTGATCGCTTCGTCGGCGCCCTTGAGCGCCATGACCAGCACATCGGAGGATACTTCGCGCAGCAGCACCTGAATGCCCCGGTCGTCGACATCCGCCAGGTTGTCGAATACGAACATCAGGTCCTCGATCTGCGCTGACAGGTCTTCGTCGACGTCCCTGATGGCATCCATCAACTGGCCTTCGACCGAGCTGTCGAGGAAGTTCATGATGTCCGCCGCCCGCTTGACGCCGCCCAGGGTCGCCCGGGTGGTGTTGGCATTGCCGGAGAACTGCTTCTCCAGAATCAGGTTGAGTTCCTTCAGCGCGGCCGGTTGGACCGTGTTGAGCGAGGACACCCGAAGCACGATGTCGAGCCTCACCTTGTGATCGAAATGCGACAGCACCTCACCGGCCTGGTCGGGGTCCAGGTAGGCCACGACGATCGCCTGGATCTGCGGATGCTCGTAGCGAATCACATCCGCCACGGCTCGCGGTTCCATCCACTTGAGGCTATCCAGCCCACTGGTATTGCCGCCCAGCAGGATGCGGTCGATCAGTCCGCCCGCCTTGTCCTCGCCCAGCGCCTGGGTGAGCATCTTTCGGATATAGCCATCGGAACCCACGCCGAGGCCGGTCTGGTCGCCGACGGTTTCGACGAACTCGCTCATGACCTTCTCGACCTGCTCACGGTGGATGTTGCGCATCTGCGCCATGGCCGTGCCGACCTTCTGCACTTCCTTCGGACCGAGATGGCGCAGCACCTGCGCGGCATCGGCCTCACCCAGCGAAAGCAGGAGAATGGCGGCCTTGTCGATCTTGTTCAGCTTGGCTGGAACTCGAGCATCATTCATCTGCATTGATCCAATCTTTGACGACCTGGGCCACCCGGCCCGGATCTTCTGCTACCAGATTCTTGATGGCATTCAGTTGCGCATCGTATCCCTCGGTTGGGCTCGGCAGCATGATGCTCTGCGGCCCACTCAGGCTGACCCGGTCAGTGGCCAGCGCAGCGTCCATGTCGCCCAGCTCGGCGTCGTCGCCGACCGGTTGGAGCTCCTTGCTCTTTCCAGCATGGGTCAGGTTGTTCAGCACCGGCCGCAGCACACCGAACACCAGCACCAGGATGAACAGCACCCCGAGCACCTGCTTGACGATGTCCCAGAACCACGGCTGCGAGTAGAACGGGACGTCGACGAACGTTTCGTCGAACGAATCGGTCGCGAACGGCGCGTTGATCACGCTGACGCTGTCGCCACGGCTGGCATCGAAACCCACGGCGTCTTGAACCAGGCGAGTGAAACGCGCCAATTCTTCGGCGCTTCGCGGTACCCGGGTCGCGGTGCCATCAGCGGCGACCGTGAGCTGATCGTCCAGGACCACCGCCACCGACAGGCGACGCAAACGTCCCTGCTGTTGTTTGGTGTAGCTGATGGAACGGTCAAGTTCATAGTTGCGGGTCGCCTGCTCGCGCTTGTCCGCCGGATACGGCGCGAGCATCGGCTGGCCGGTGGCTGGGTCCATGACCTGCTGGCCGTTGGCGTCGAGCAGTGGCTGCCCCGGCGCAATGGCGCCCGCCGCCGCGGCCTGGCCGGCCAGGGCGTTTTCCGGCGCCGCGGCCGGGCCTGGCGGCTGGTTGCTCAGCGCCCCCGGAACGCCCTGCGGGCCGAGGCTGCTCTGACGCTGCTCGCTGACGCTTTGCTCGCTGCGCAGCGCCGGCTGGTCCGGATTGAAGGTCTCGGACGTCGACTCGACGGCGCTGAAGTCCACATCGGCCGATACTTCAGCCTTGTAGCGGCCGCTGCCCAGCACCGGCTGCAGAATATTGTGCACGCGCTGCGTGTAGAGGCTTTCCATCCGGCGGCTGTAGTCGAACTGCTTGCCGGCCATGCTCAGCTCGGTGAGCTCCTGTTGATCGGACAGCAGGTTGCCTTTCTGATCCACCACGGTGATCTGGGATTTGGTCAACTCCGGCACGCTGGTGGCGACCAGGTTGATGATCGCCATCACCTGGCTCGGCTCGAGGCTGCGTCCCGGATAAAGCTCGACGAGTACCGAAGCGCTGGGCTTGCGCTCGTCGCGAACGAACACCGAGCTTTTCGGAATCGCCAGATGCACCCGCGCGGCCTTGACGTTGTTGAGACTGGACACGGTACGGCCAAGCTCGCCTTCCAGGCCTCGACGGTAACGGGTGGCCTCCATGAACTGGCTGGTGCCAAGGCCTTGCTCCTTGTCGAGAATCTCGAAGCCGATGTTGCTGTCGGCCGGCGCGATACCCGCACCGGCAAGCTTCAGCCGCGCGCGCGCAAGGTCATCGGCCTTGACCAGCAAGGCACCGGAGGTAGGCTCGACGGTGTACGAAATATCCGCGGCCGCCAGGGTTTCCATCACCTGATTGGCATCCATTCCGGCGAGGCTGCCGAGCAGCGGACGGTAGTCCGGCTGTTGCGACCAGAGCACCACGGCGAAGCCGATGGCGACGCTCGCCGCCAGCCCGACCAGCAGCCCGATTTGCCGCAACATCGACATTTCGGCCAGGTTTTCCAGGAAGGTCAGCCCCAACAGAGGCTTCTTCGGCGTCTGCGAATCAACCGCTACTGGAACCTTGCTAAGCGCTTCAGCCATTATTCAAACCCTGCCTTAAACCGGCATCTGCATGATGTCTTGATAGGCCTGGACCAGCTTGTTACGCACCTGGGTCATGGCCTGGAAGGAAACGCTGGCTTTCTGCGACGCGATCATGACCTCGGTCAGGTCGATGCCGCCCTGCCCCATTTCGAAAGCGGTGGCCAGTTGGCTGGAGGCTTGCTGGGTTTCGTTCACTTTGTTGACGGCCTGGCCGAGCATGTCGGAAAAGCTCGGCGCACCCACTTCCGGCGTGGCGACAACGGGCTTGGAGCGTGCCATTGCATCGGTCTGCATGGCCCGCATTTCCAGCATCAGTCGGTTGAATTCAATACCCTGGCTCATCTCTTCCTCCAACAGCTGCGGTTTTTTTGACGCTTCGCAGCAAGCACCCTATGGATAGCAACATCGATGCCAGTGTCTGGGCGAGCAGCCAGGCGCCCGTGCAAACGGGTGACAAGCGGTACGCACGAAACGCCCGCACTGTTACGCTGATCGCGCTTACGGCTGTACCGCGACGCGGCACGTCGCCTGCCATAGCCTGCGCTAGCAGCCCCAGCGCAGGCGCAACGACCCCTTGCCTGCCGCGAGACTCAGCGCCTTTCACCCTGAACCGGATCCGACCCGATGACGACCACCGTTACCGCCCCCTTGCTCCAGCCCCTCAAGGACAGCTCGGCCTCGACCGTCGTGGCCGGCTTCATCGCGATGCTGACTGGCTACACCAGCTCGCTGGTGCTGATGTTCCAGGCCGGCCAGGCGGCGGGGCTCAGTGGCGCGCAAATCTCATCATGGATCTGGGCATTGTCGATCGGCATGGCGGTGTGCAGCGTCGGCTTGTCACTGCGCTATCGGACGCCAGTGGTCATCGCCTGGTCCACGCCCGGCGCCGCCCTGCTGATCAGCAGTCTGCCCGGCGTGCCGTACGGCGAGGCGATCGGCGCGTTCATCTTCGCCTCCGCGCTGATCGCGCTGTGCGGGCTCACCGGCAGCTTCGAGCGGCTGATGCGCAAAGTGCCCGCATCGCTGGCGGCAGCACTGCTGGCCGGGGTGCTGTTCAATATCGGCAGTGAGATTTTCCGCGCGGTGGAAGTACAACCCGTGCTGGTGCTGGGTATGTTCTTCAGCTATCTGCTGGCCAAGCGCCTGATGCCGCGCTACGCCGTGCTCTGCGCGCTGATCGTCGGCTGCGTGCTGGCCGGCGGGTTGGATCTGCTTGATTTCAGCGACCTGAGCCTGGAGGTTGCGGCCCCGGTGTGGACCACGCCGGCGCTGTCCTTCGCCGCAATCTTCAGCATCGGCATCCCGTTGTTCGTCATCGCCATGGCCTCGCAGAACATGCCGGGGCTGGCCGTGCTGCGAGCGGAGGGTTACCAGGTACCCGCCTCGCCACTGATATCCGTCACGGGGATCGCCTCGGTCCTGCTCGCCCCCTTCGGCTCGCACGGCATTCATCTGGCCGCAATCACCATGGCCATCTGCAGCGGACCGGAAGCGCATCCGGACCCGTCCAGGCGGTACACCGCTGCCGTCTGGTGCGGGCTGTTCTACGGCGTAGCCGGCATATTCGGGGCGACGCTGGCCGCGCTGTTCGCAGCCTTCCCACCGGCGCTGGTGCTGTCCATCGCGGCACTGGCGTTGCTGGGCTCGATCGGCAGCGGCCTGACTCAGGCGATGCACCTGCCACGCGAACGCGAAGCCGCATTGATCACCTTCATGGTCACCGCGTCGGGCCTGA
This sequence comes from Stutzerimonas stutzeri, assembly GCF_009789555.1. NCBI lineage: Bacteria > Pseudomonadati > Pseudomonadota > Gammaproteobacteria > Pseudomonadales > Pseudomonadaceae > Stutzerimonas > Stutzerimonas stutzeri. The sequence goes on along the minus strand of NZ_CP046902.1, from coordinate 2,272,227 downwards.
CGCTGTTCGGCATCGGCTCCGCGCTGTGGGGGCTGGTAGCGGGCGTGTTGACGCTAGTGATCGTAAGCGGGCGGAAAACCGCCTGAGCGGTACTCAGATGGCCGTCGCGCCACCGTCGACCGCCAACGCGTGGCCGGTGGTGAACGCGGCGCCGTCACTGCACAGATAAAGCACCGCGGCCGCGATTTCCTCCGCCTTGCCGACCCGCCCGACCGGATGCATGGCCGCCGCGAACTCGGCCTTGCGCGGATCAGCCTCGTAGGCGCGGCGGAACATGTCGGTATCGATGACGGCAGGACATACGGCGTTGACCCTGATGTTCTTCTTGGCGTATTCGATGGCCGCCGATTTGGTCAGACCGATGACGGCATGCTTGGAGGCCGAGTAGATGCTCATCTTCGGCGCCGCCCCCAAGCCGGCCACCGACGCCGTGTTGACGATGACGCCCGCGCCCTGAGCCAGCATCAGCGGCAACTGATGTTTCATGCACAGCCAGACGCCTTTGACGTTGACCCCCATGATCGCATCGAACTCGGCTTCGCTGCCCTCGGCCAGACGTCCCTGTTCGATCTCGATGCCGGCGTTGTTGAAGGCATAGTCGATGCGCCCGTAGGTCGCCACGGCTTGCTCGATCATCCCCCGGACGTCACCGTCACGGGTCACGTCGCAGCGTACGAATACCGCCTGACCACCGGCGTGAGTGATGGCCTCGACGCACCTTGCACCGCCCGCTTCGTCCAGATCCGCCACCACCACCTTCAAGCCCTGTTCGGCGAATGCCATCGCCGTCGCGCGACCAATACCGGCCGCCGCGCCAGTGACCAAAGCAACCTGACCGGAAAATGACATGCTCATGCTAGATACCCTGATGATTGAAAGGAAGGCGTCGAGTCCGAACGTGACTGCAAGCCGAACGCGGGTCATGGTTATACCGTCATCCCGCGCGCCGATTAAGTGTCGCACCGCGATATCACTCATGCGGATGCCACTGCATTCCAGCATTCCCGCCTTGCTTGCGGGGACCGCGCCGGCAGGCTAAACCAAGGTTTTGCACACACCGAGGTGTTCATGGACACGATCAACCGCCAGTTTCTATTGGCCAAGCGCCCCGTCGGCGCGCCAACACGCGAGACCTTCGAATTCGTCGAACGACCGCTGGGCGAACCCGGCCCGGACCAGATCCTGGTCAAAAACGAATACCTGTCGCTGGACCCGGCGATGCGTGGCTGGATGAACGATGCCAAATCCTATATTCCGCCCGTGGGTATCGGCGAGGTGATGCGCGCCCTCGGCGTCGGCAAGGTGATTGCGTCCCGGCATCCCGGATTTGCCGAAGGCGATTACGTCAACGGCGCGCTGGGCGTGCAGGACTACTTCCTCGGCGAGCCCAAAGGGTTCTACAAGGTCGATCCGAACCAGGCGCCGCTGCCGCGCTACCTGTCCGCCCTGGGCATGACCGGCATGACCGCCTACTTCGGACTGCTGGCTGTCGGCGAACCCAAGGCCGGTGAAACCGTCGTGCTCTCGGGCGCGGCCGGCGCGGTAGGCAGCGTCGCCGGGCAGATCGCCAGGATAAAGGGCTGCCGAGTGGTAGGGATCGCGGGCGGAGCCGACAAATGCCGCTTCCTCACCGAAGAGCTTGGCTTCGATGCGGCCATCGACTACAAGAGCGAGGACGTCGCGGCGGGCCTGAAACGCGAGTGCCCGAAGGGCGTGGACGTCTATTTCGATAACGTCGGCGGCGACATCCTCGATGCCGTGTTGACGCGCATCACCGTTGGGGCGCGTATCGTGCTCTGCGGCGCCATCAGCCAGTACAACAACAAGGAGGCGGTCAAGGGACCTGCCAACTACCTGTCACTGCTGGTCAACCGCGCGCGAATGGAAGGAATGGTGGTGATGGATTACGTGCCCCGCTACCCGCAAGCCATGAAGGAAATGGCCGGCTGGATGCAGAGCGGTGAACTCAAGAGCAAAGAGGACATCGTCGAAGGCCTGGAAACCTTCCCCGACACCCTGATGAAGCTGTTCACCGGGGGCAACTTCGGCAAGCTGGTGCTGAAGGTCGGCTAGTCGCGTTCGGGTCGCGGAGCCCACCGTGCCGCGACCCGCTGCGACTCACCGCTTAGGCCAGCTCGGCAACCACCGCAGCCAGTGCCGCCGCCGGGTCAGACGCTTTCGCGATGGGACGGCCAATCACCAGATAATCCGACCCGGCCGCCATCGCCTCGGCTGGCGTGAGAATCCGGCGCTGATCGTCCGCCTCGCTGCCAGCCGGACGAATGCCCGGCGTCACCAGTTGCAATTGGCCAAAGCGCGCTTTCAGCGATTGGGCTTCCTGTGCCGAACAGACCAGGCCATCCAGCCCTGCCTCTGCTGCCAGCCCGGCCAGACGCAAGACCTGCTGCTGCGGTTCGATATCCAGGCCAACGTCGGCCAGGTCGGCCTGCTCCATGCTGGTCAGCACCGTGACCCCGATCAGCAACGGCGGTTGCCCGCCCACTTTATCCAGGGTTTCGCGGCAGGCCGCCATCATCCGCAGCCCCCCCGAGCAGTGCACGTTGACCATCCATACGCCCATCTCAGCCGCCGCCTTGACCGCCATCGCCGTGGTGTTGGGGATGTCATGGAATTTAAGATCGAGAAAGACTTCAAATCCCTTAGCCTGCAGCGCTTCGACGATCTGCGGACCGCAGCGGGTGAACAACTCCTTGCCGACCTTCACGCGACAAAGCGCCGGGTCGAGCTGACCGGCCAATGCCAACGCAGCATCACGGGAGGGGAAATCGAGCGCAACGATGATGGGGGTCTGGCACGTCATGGCGGTTCCTCGGCGAATTTCGGCGCGCATTGTCGCAGAAATTTCCTTATCGAGGCGGCCGTCAACCGCCGTTCGCGGCAAGGTTCGATCACACAATGGCGCAGCCCCGCCCGGGAGCGTAAGGTTGAAAGCAGTCCCGCCACCATCAGGAGATAAACATGCCTTGGTACATCTGGTTATTGCTGGCGCTGGTGCTCGGTACGATCATCGGCGGGCTGTTGATGCTACGCGCAGGCGCACGCAAGATCCCGCTGACCGAAGAGCAGAAACAGCGCATTGCCCAGCGCAACGCCGAAGCGGACGCAGAAGACGCGCGCAACCGGTAGCGATTGCCCTTCGTTCCGGCAACCGGGCAGCGCGAGCCAACACACGGCGACGCCCAATAACTGACCCGCCAGTCAATGATGGCTTTTTGCCTTCATCCAAGTGATCATCCTGCCTCCTAGAAAGGAAGCACCCATGGCATCAGACTCCTCTTCGGCTCAAGCCAGAAGCCCCAAGGCTCACGCTGCATTCTCGAGGCGGATTCTGCCCGGCATCGCCAGCCTTCTGGCTGCGGCCCTGCTCGCTGCCGCCATCGCCGTCATACAGATCGCTCGGACCATCGATCACGACGCGCTGGCTCAGGAGCGATTTCTCGCAGGCAAGGTATTTGAAGCGCATCAGCGCAGTATGTCGCGGCATGTGGCTGACAACGGGTTCTGGGGCGATGCGTATGCCAACCTGAGCAAAGCGGTCAATCTGGACTGGGCCTACGATCAGGCGAACCTGGGCCCCTCCCTTTACGACGACTTCGGTTACGACGCGGTCCTGGTGATCAATGCCGAGGGCGAAACGACCTACTCGGTGATCCGCGGCGAACTGGCACAGGTCGATGCCCATCAATGGCTCGGCAACGGCCTCGATATCCTGCTCGACCAGGCCCGCCAGGCCGTCGAGATGGAGACGACCGCCGCCGCGCTGCTGACCGCCGAGGGGCGGCCGGCCATGGTCGCCGCAGCGGTCATGACGCCAGGCGGCAGCGACGTCGAGGCTATGGATGGCCCCGCCTCGACCCTGCTTTTTGTCGATGTACTGGACCCTGACGGGCTGCAGCAACTGGGCCGGGAATATGCGATCGAAGGCCTGCGCGTCGTTGACGAAACCGCCAGGCCGGACGATGCCCAGCTCCCGCTGCAATTGCTCGATGGCTCGTCCCAGGCGTTTACCTGGCAGGTATCCCAGCCTGGCCGCTACCTACTGTGGATGACGCTGCCGGTACTCGCGGCGATTACCCTTGGGCTCGGCCTGCTCGCCTGGCTGCTGCTGCGCCAGGCGCTGAAAACCGTACGGCTGATGGATGCCAGCTACAAACGCCTGTCCAGAAGCCGTACGGCGCTGGCTGCCAGTGAAGCGCGCTTTCGAGACGTGGCTGAAGCGGCCTCCGACTGGATATGGGAAACCGACCGGCAGGCTCGGCTCACCTACCTTTCCAGCCGCTTCGAGGAAATCACCGGCCACCAGCCTGCCGCCTGGATGGGGCGTCCCTTGATCGACCTGCTGATCAGCGATCACGCAGCGCTGCAGGACTGGCTGGCCGCGCCTCAGGGAACGCCGCTGCGCTGCAGCTACCAGGCCGCCAACGGCTGCGAGCGGCACTGCCGCCTCTCCGCTCGGGCAATCTACCGGGACGAGCAATCACTGGGCTATCGGGGCACCGCAAGCGATATCACCGAAGAAACCCGCGCGCAGGCGCGCGTGCAATACCTGTCGCAGCACGACGCGCTGACTGGCCTGCCAAACCGCAACCGGCTACGTGATTATCTGGAAGCCAAGCTCATATCACTCACCGATGGTGCCAGGCTCACCGTCCTGTACATCGACCTGGATCGCTTCAAACCGGTGAACGACACGCTGGGCCACGGCGCCGGCGACGAGGTATTGAGCGGTGTCGCCAACCGCCTGCGGCAATGCATAAGAGGCGATGATCTGGTGGCGCGCCTGGGCGGAGACGAATTCGTCATGGTATTGAGCCGCCTGCAGCACAACGACGATATCGAAAAGCTCTGCATCCGTATCGTCGACGCCATCAGCGAACCCTTCCTGTACGAGGGCACGCAGATCCACATTGGCGCCAGCGTCGGCATCGCCATGGCGCCGACCGATGCGGCGCAGGCCAACGATCTCTTGCGTTGCGCGGACATCGCGCTGTACCAGGCCAAGGCCGACGGTCGCAATACCTGGCGTTTCTACGGCAGCGAAATGGACAAGCGACTGCTGGAGCGGCGGCGGCAGGAAGACGAACTCCGGCGGGCCATCGAGGACGGACAGTTCGAAGTCCATTACCAGCCACGGTATTTCAGCGAAACCATGCGCATCAACGGCGCTGAGGCCCTGTTGCGCTGGCGGCATCCGGTCCGCGGCCTGCTGTTGCCGGAGCATTTTATCCCACTGGCAGAAGAAACCGGTCTGATCGTATCCCTCGGCGAATGGGTGCTGCGCCAGGCCTGTATCGAGGCCGCTGGCTGGCCAAGTCCCTTGATGATCTCGGTCAACCTGTCGCCCCTGCAGCTGCGCAGCACTGAGCTGTCCGACACGGTTCGGAGCGTTCTGGAACGAAGCGGGCTGCCGGCCAGCCGTCTAGAACTGGAAATCACCGAAACGGCACTGCTTCAGGAAAACCAGCATACGCTGGACGTGCTCAACGAACTCAAGCGCATCGGCGTACGGCTCGCCATGGATGATTTCGGCACGGGCTATTCATCCCTGAGCAACCTGCGCAACTACCCATTCGACATGATCAAGATAGACGGCAGTTTCGTAGCCGGCATGGCGCACTCGACCGAAGATCATTGCATCGTCAGGGCGCTCATCGAGCTTGGGCGTGGCCTGCACATGCGAGTCACCGCCGAAGGCGTCGAAACGTCGGAGCAACTGACGCGACTGCTCGCCGATGGTTGTAGCGAAATCCAGGGGTTCCATATGAGTCACCCGCTTCCGGCACAGGCGCTGCGCAGCCTGCTGGCCGGGCCCGACGGCACAGGCTCCGGACGCGGAAGCCCCACATGACCTCTACCGGGCCGCTCAGCGCCTGAGTTCGATGTTGATCTGAGCGCCGTCGATCAGCGTTTCGCTCTGCTCCACACCCGACAGCAGACTGCCGCTCATCTGCACCGAGCGTGAGCCCTCGGCCGACTCGAACAGGGGTGGCAGCATGCGAATAGACGTGGTGTCCGGAGCCGGCTCCAGCGCCTCGGCCCAATCGTCCGGAAGGCTCAGATCGAGGGCCGGGGCAGGCAGTTCGACGCGCTCGACCGCAACACGCTTTCTCGCCGGCACCGGGGTAACCGGATCAGGCGGCGCCGGCGCCGGCACGACGCGCTCGGACGGCAGCGCGTCGGGATCGCCCGCGGTAACCGGTTCGACCTCGATCTTGAGGTCAGGGGGCGCATCGTCTTCATCCCGGGCACGCGCCGGCAACGCTGCAGGCGGCTGATGAGTGCCGGCCGCTTCGACCTCGGGTCTGGCCGGTGGGCCGGGCTGCTCTGGCAGTTTGTCGCCGTCACACGCCCCTAGCAGGGGCAACACAACCAGCACACTCAACCATTTCATAAGCCTAGGCCCTCATCGATCCGTCAGTTCGACTGCCGGCACAGCGCCCCGGCGAGTTCACCCAGGGTCTTCAGCGCGCGCTCCACCTCATCGGTCCAGGGCAGCGCGCAATTGAGCCGCACGCAGTGATTGAACTGCTCGGTGTTGCTGAAAATCAGGCCCGGCGCGATGCTGATTCCCCGCTCCAGCGCCTGCACATGCAGCTCCTGGGTATTCACCCGGGCCGGCAGACTGACCCAGAGAATGAAGCCACCGGTCGGACGCGTCAGCTGGGTGCCCTCGGGAAAGTAGCGCTGCACCGCCAATTGGAAGGCACTCAGATTCTTCCGGTACTCATGGCGTATGTAACGCAGATGGCGATCGTAGCCCCCGTTCTCCAGGTACGCCGCAACCCCCATCTGCGTGACGCTACAGGCCGAATGAGTACTGAAGGTCTGCAGCCGCTGTATCTCTTCCCGATAGCGACCCGGAATGATCCATCCGATGCGCACGCCCGGTGAAATCGTCTTCGAAAAACTCGAGCAATAGATCACGCGCCCGTCGCGGTCATTGGACTTGAGCGCCTTGATCGATCCCGCGTCGAACAGCAATTCACCGTAGATATCGTCTTCGACCACCTGAATGTCGAAATTCGCCGCCAGTTTGAGCAACTGTTTCTGCCGTGCATCGGGCACGCTGCCCCCGAGCGGGTTGCTTAGCCGCGCGGTCAGGACCAGCGCCTTGATCGGCCACTGGCTCGCGGCCAGATGCAACGCCTCGAGGCTGAGCCCGGTATCCGGATCGCATGGAATCTCGATGACCTTTAGCCCGAGCAGGTCGGCCAGTTGCAGCAAGCCGTAATAGCTGGGCGACTCCGCCGCGATCAGATCGCCTGGCTTGGTCAGGACACGCAGCGACATTTGCAGCGCATCGACGCAACCATGGGTGATGACGACCTCGTCAGGCCCGACGACCACGCCGGCGTCGCGCATGCGGATCGCCACCTGTCGGCGCAGCGGCTCATAGCCGGGGCTGAACATATAGCTGAAGGCACGCTGGCTCTGGAACCGCGTGATCTTGGCGAGTTGCTGGTGCAGGGCACGCGCCGGCAGATAATCCACATGAGGAACGGCGGCTCCCAGCGGGATAAGTCCGTCGCGGCGCGACTCGCTGAGCACCTGATTGATGATGCTGCTGCGTGTGACCAGGGTCGGCCGCTCGACCTGTGCGATGTCGGGCGTGGGAGCGGTCAACGCTGGCGTGTGATGGACATAGAAGCCCGACTGCGGACGCGCCCGGATCATCCCCTGGTCTTCGAGGTTGGCATAGGCTTGCAGCACCGTCGCATGGCTGACGTTCAGCTGCATGCTCATCTTGCGTACGGAGGGCACGCGCTCGCCCGGACGATAGACGCCGCGCCGGATGTCTTCAGCGAGCTGGTGTGCGATGCGCTGATAAAGCAACAGATTGGTCATTGGGTCCGTCTCCGCCAACTGGACCATAACAGTAGTACAACACCGTTACACACGACCAATACAGTTATGCGCTAACTCGCCGACACAGTCGGTTACGTTTGCCGTCAGCGGCCAACCTGAAGTCAACGAGGGCTGCTGAGGCGTCCTTGCTCGTCTGAAAACAGGATTTCCACCCGACGGTTCTGCGCCCGTCCCCGCGCCGATGCGTTCTCGGCTATGCGAAATTGCTCGCCATAGCCAATCACCTCGATCCGTCGCGCGTCGACGCCCAGGCTCTGCATGAAGTCGGCCACTGCCTGCGCACGCGCCTCGGACAGCGCAAGGTTCTCGGTCGCGTCGCCTCGATTGTCGGTGTACCCCTCGATACGCACCCTGCGGCTGGGGTTGAGTTGAAGGAAATGCACGACCTTGAGCAGCGTACGGTTGGCCGAAGGCCCAAGGTCGGCGCTGGCCGCCTTGAACAGGACATCGCCGAGCGTCATGACCAGCCCGCGATCGGTTTCCGCCGCTGCCAGGTTGATAACCTGATCCTCCAGCCAACGATCCTGCTGTTGCAGATCGAGCAATCTGGCCTCCTGCAGCGCTTGCCGCAGACGCTCATGCTCCATCGCCAGATGAGTGGCGCGCCGCTGGTTCTGCATCTCCTCGCTGTGCTGGCGAGCGATCTCGCTGTAGCGGGTGCTGAGGTAGGCATAATGCTCGACGTCCTCGGCGCTACCCCAGTAGTCGGCAAAGCGCTTGGCACGCTCCAGCGACTCGGCAGCGCGCATCAAGTCCTTCGGGGCATCGTGAAGGATCTGCGGATCTTCGCTGGCGCCCTGGAAGACCCTGCTGGCGTCGTCGAGCTGATGTTGCGATCGCTGTGTCGTACAGCCCTGGAGTCCAGCGAACGCCAGCAGCCATACGGTGGCAAGAACGACGGGCTTCACTGCAACTCCCCCAACTGCTCACGTAGCCGAGCGATACGCCGGTTCAATTCTGCGACCGCCTGCTGGCTCTTCTCGTTGAGTACGCGGGCCTCTGCCAGCCGCGCGTCCAGTTCCGCTTTCTCTGCCAGCAGACGCGCTGCCCGGTAGTCGCGGTCCTTCATGGCCACTACCGCGGCCGTCAGCGTTTTTTCGGCCAGGGCCAGCTCCGGCGTGTGCTCCGAAGCTCCGACCGAACGCGCCTGGGTCACCGCCTGCTCGGCAAGACGCAGCTGTGCCGTGGGTGCCGGATCGTTGGCGCAGCCGAGCATCATCGACAGCACAAGCAGGCAGCAAAGATGTTTTATCAAGTGAGAGTCCTAGCGTTGCGAAGGGCGAGGCGGTGCCGGTTGCTGCTTCCAGCGCTCGAGGTTCTCCGCCAGCAGCTGCTGCGGCAGCCCGGCGGCGCGCAGTTGAGTCATTTTAATCGCGAGCTGTCCGCGCAGCCACGGCCCGTTGCAGGCAGAGTCGTGCGCGACCGCGAAATGCATGCCGCGAGTGGTCACTGGCGGCTCCAGCCGCTGTATCTCGTCCAGCAGTCCCTGCGAACCGGCCTGCGCTACTGCGCTGTAGCGCTCGTGCAGCACGTAATCGGTCGTGCCGGCCAACAGGCTCTGCACGGCATCGCCCAGGCTGGGCGCCGAGCGCAAGCGAAGATGGTCCTTGGCGTACGCCTGGAATGTCTGATCAAAACGCGTCGTCGCGACATAGGTGCCCGAGCGGCCAATGAGTTCTTCGCGGCTGGAATAGAGGAAACCCGGCTCATTGCGCACCCAGGCCGACATTTGCAAGGCCGTGATCGAGGGATGAATGAAATCCAGGTGCGCCAATTCCTGTACGCCCAGCACCGCATCGGCCAACACATCGACGCGGCCGCTGCGCACTTCCTCGAGCGCCTTGTCGGCATCGCCGGTATAAAGAAGCTCGAGTTTGAGATCGAGCGAGTCGGCGATCCTCTTCAGCAGATCGGCATTCGCACCGACCAGGCGTTTGGGGTTTTGCGGATCGCGCCACAGGAACGGCGGATTATCGGCACCACCCGTCGCGATCAGCCGGTCACACTTGGCAGCCGCCGCACTCGCCGCCAACGGTGTAGCCAACAGCAGGGCGAGCAAGGTGGTTTTCAGCGCAACGGCACAATGCATGGAGAACCTCATCGGTTTGGGTCGGACAGGCACCAGACGGGCCAAGCGGGATATTAGCATCGGCCAACGCAACCGAGCTGCCATAAAAAAACCCGCTGCAAGAGCGGGTTTCTTTCGAAGCGGCTCGGTCAGACGAGGCGCTCGAGCTCCGGCACGATCTCGAACAGATCGCCCACCAGGCCATAATCGGCTACCTGGAAGATCGGGGCTTCTTCATCCTTGTTGATCGCGACGATCACCTTGGAATCCTTCATACCGGCCAGATGCTGGATGGCACCGGAGATGCCCACCGCGATGTACAGCTGCGGCGCGACGATCTTGCCGGTCTGGCCGACCTGCATGTCGTTCGGGACGAAACCGGCGTCGACCGCCGCGCGCGAGGCACCGACTGCGGCGCCGAGCTTGTCGGCCAGCGAATACAGATGCTTGAAGTTGTCGCCGTTCTGCATGCCGCGGCCACCGGAGATGACGATCTTGGCAGCGGTCAGCTCAGGACGGTCAGACTTGGCCAGTTCTTCGCCGACGAACGCAGACACACCCGCCTCGCCCGTGCCGGATACCTGCTCGACGCTGGCCGAGCCGCCTTCGGCATTGACCGGATCGAAGCCGGTTGCACGAACGGTGATGACCTTGATCGGCGCGCTCGACTGCACGGTCGCGATGGCGTTACCGGCATAGATCGGGCGCTTGAAGGTATCGGCGCTTTCAACGGCAATGATTTCGGAGATCTGATCGACATCCAGCTGGGCGGCGACACGCGGCAGGAAATTCTTGCCATTGGTGGTCGCGGCGGCCAGTACGTGGCTGTAATCCTTGGCCAGGCCGGCGATCAGCGGTGCGACGTTTTCCGGCAGTTGATGAGCGTAGGCCGCATCGTCGGCGACCAGCACCTTGGCGACGCCTTCGATCTTGGCTGCCGCTTCGCCGATGGCACCGCAGCCGCTGCCGGCAACCAGCACATGAATGTCACCACCGATGGCTTTGGCAGCGGCTACGGTGTTGAGCGTCGCAGCAGCCAGAACGGCATTGTTGTGTTCAGCGATAACCAGGATAGTCATTTAGATTACCTTCGCCTCGTTCTTCAGTTTCTCGACCAGTTCAGCCACGGACTTGACCATGATGCCGGCGCTGCGAGCCGCCGGCGCTTCGACTTTCAGGGTCTTCACGGTGGAGGTGGTGGACACGCCAAGCGCGTCTGGAGTCAGGACTTCCAGAGGCTTCTTCTTGGCCTTCATGATGTTCGGCAGCGACGCGTAGCGAGGTTCGTTCAAGCGCAGGTCGGTGGTCACGATCGCCGGCAGGTTCAGTGCGACGGTTTGCGCGCCGCCGTCGATTTCACGCTCGACCTTGACCTTGTCGCCTTCCACTTCGACCTTCGAGGCGAAGGTGCCCTGGGCGAAGCCGGTCAGCGCGCCGAGCATCTGGCCAGTCTGGTTGTTGTCGCTGTCAATGGCCTGTTTGCCGAGGATGACCAGCTGCGGCTGCTCCTTGTCGACAACGGCTTTGAGCAGCTTGGCAACGGCCAGGGAATTGAGCTCTTCGGTCGATTCGACCAGCACGGCGCGATCGGCACCCAGCGCCAGCGCGGTACGCAGTTGCTCCTGGGCAGCGGTAGGGCCAATGGAAACCACGACGATCTCGCTCGCAACGCCCTTCTCTTTCAGGCGCACGGCTTCTTCCACGGCGATTTCGCAGAAGGGGTTCATCGACATCTTGACGTTGGCGAGGTCGACGCCGGAGTTGTCCGCCTTGACGCGGACCTTGACGTTGTAATCGACCACTCGTTTGACAGCTACAAGAATCTTCATGGATTCCTCGTTACTCTCCGGTGAATAGAAGTTCGCCGAGGCGAATAGAGCCATGCTCGAGGTCCGGGCCGTCAAAGCGGGGGCTGGACCAGTTCGGCGAGCGCAAAACTGCCCGTATCTTGACTGCAGGCAATAGCCGGGGTCAATAACGCAAATACCCCACTATAAGCCACAGTTTCCGGATTCTAGCAGGCTGACGAGAAATTCAAACAAACGTTTGTATTGGACCCTTTCCGGCGTCTATATATAATGCCGCAGCTCGGCCTGGTCAGGGAAACGATCCAGCCCTCCACTATCTATAAAACAATCAAGCCTTGAGTAGGAGATAGCCAATGGAACGCGAATACATGGAATTCGACGTAGTGATCGTCGGCGCCGGCCCCGCGGGCCTGTCCGCTGCCTGCCGACTGAAGCAACGAGCCGCCGATGCCGGAAAGGAAATCAGCGTATGCGTCGTTGAGAAGGGTTCCGAAGTAGGCGCCCACATTCTATCTGGCGCCGTGTTCGAGCCGCGCGCGCTGAACGAACTCTTCCCCAACTGGAAAGAGCTCGAAGCGCCGCTGAACACGCCCGTCAAGCGCGACGACATCTACCTGCTCAAGAGCGCCGAAGCCGCCCGCAAGCTGCCCAATGCACTGGTTCCGAAAACCATGCATAACGAAGGCAACTACATCATCTCGCTGGGCAACCTTTGCCGCTGGCTGGCGCAGCAGGCCGAGAACCTGGGTGTCGAGATCTACCCCGGCTTCGCGGCACAGGAAGCGCTCATCGATGAGCAAGGCGTGGTTCGCGGAATTCTCACCGGCGACCTCGGTGTCGACCGTGAAGGCAATCCGAAGGAAGGCATGTACACCCCGGGCATGGAATTGCGCGCCAAGTACACCCTGTTCGCAGAGGGCTGCCGTGGCCATATCGGCAAGCAACTGATCAATCGCTTCCAGCTCAACGCCAATGTCGACCCGCAGCACTACGGCATCGGCATCAAGGAACTGTGGGACATCGACCCGGCCAAGCACGAAGCAGGTCTGGTCGTTCATACCGCCGGCTGGCCGCTGGACGACGACAACACGGGCGGCTCGTTCCTCTATCACATCGAGAACAACCAGGTGGTGGTCGGCCTGATCGTCGACCTGTCCTACAGCAACCCGTTCCTCTCGCCGTTCGACGAATTCCAGCGCTACAAGCACCATCCGGTGATCGCCCAGTATCTGGAAGGCGGCAAACGCGTGTCCTATGGCGCACGCGCCATTGCCAAGGGCGGTATCAATTCCCTGCCGCGGATGATCTTCAACGGCGGCGCCCTGATCGGCTGCGATGCGGGCACGCTGAATTTCGCCAAGATCAAAGGCAGCCATACCGCGATGAAGTCCGGCATGCTGGCGGCTGAGGCGGTGGCCGATGCCTTGTTCGCCGGTCGCGAGGGCGGTGACGAACTGACCGGATATGAAGAGGGCTTCAAGGCCAGCTGGCTTTACCAGGAGCTGTATGCCAGCCGTAACTTCGGCGCCGCGATTCACAAGTGGGGCGCGGTCAAGGGCGGCGCGTTCAACTTCATCGATCAGAACATCTTCGGCGGCAAGATACCCTTCACGCTGCACGATACCAAGCCGGACTATGCCTGCCTCAAGACCGCCGCCGAATCGAAGAAGATCGATTACCCCAAGCCCGACGGCAAGCTCAGCTTCGACAAGCTCAGCTCGGTATTCTTGTCCAATACCAACCATGAGGAGGAGCAGCCGGTCCATCTCAAGCTGACCGATCCGAGCATTCCGATCGAGAAGAATCTGCCCCTGTACGACGAGCCCGCGCAGCGCTACTGCCCGGCCGGCGTGTACGAAGTGGTCGACAACGACGATGGCAGCAAGCGCTTCCAGATCAATGCGCAGAACTGCGTGCATTGCAAGACCTGCGACATCAAGGACCCGGCACAGAACATCACCTGGGTCGCACCGGAAGGCACCGGGGGCCCCAACTACCCCAACATGTAACGACGCCCTGGCGTACAACGACGAACCCCGCCTTGTGGCGGGGTTTTGCGTTCCGGCCCGGCGAACGCCGTTGTGGCGCCGGGCACCGGTCCAACGAGCCGCGTATCGCCGTCCGGCCCAAGCGAGAGCGCTTCAGACGAAAAAAGCCCCGGCCAAGGACCGGGGCTTTCGTCTGGATGCAGAGCCCATCGATCGACGGGCCGCGCTGTGCGTAGACGGCTCTCAGAGCCCTGCCACGTCCTCGGCCTGCAGGCCCTTCTGGCCTTGAGTCACCGAAAATTCCACTTGCTGACCTTCGGTCAGAGAACGGTGGCCTTCGCCACGAATAGCCTGGTAGTGAACAAAAACATCCGCACCGCTGCCACGCTGGATGAATCCATAACCCTTGGCATCGTTGAACCACTTGACGGTTCCGGTCTCGCGCTCAGCCATTCCTACTTCTCCAACTCGATTCTTATTATTCCCGTTCGGGAGGGACGATCAGGCTGACCCACTGTAGCCCGCCTGCCAGGGCAATATACCGGAGCAGGCGTGACACGCGCATTTCAGAATGACCGCCGGCCAGTATAGAACAGGACGATTACGCCTCCTGGGGTTTTTCATCGCCTCGATAGCCGGCAATACCCCTGCATCGCCGGGCTCCAGCCGGCGAAAATCGTCGACGTACGGCTCGCAGAGCATCGGACGATCACCCGCTCCTGCGCCGACGCCACAACCCGCGCAGTAGCACCCCCAGGGTCAGTACCAACGGGACCAGCGCAATGTTGAAAAACTTCAAGGTTCGTCCCAGCGTTTCGATGTCGGCGTCGAGCTGATAGCGCACCTCGCGCAGCTCCTTGCGAATCCGCAGCTTGTCCTGCATGTAGCCCTGCAGGGCGGTCTGCTGTTCGGCTGTAAGCTCTATCGCGCCTTCGGCGTTCGGCCCCTGCAACTGGGCGAGTTGCGCCTCGGTAGCGGCCAGCCGTTCCTGCAATACTTCTTCCTTCTCGCGGAAGCGGTTCTCGGCCTGCCGTTGCAGCGCCGCGACCACCCCGAATGGCCGCGCGAAACGACCGCGCGACCGAACACTGATCAGCGCGTCGGTACCCGACAGGTTATCCAGTGCATTGACGACGAAGGTGCCGTTGTCCGCCCATGGTTGCGGCATGCGCTGCCCGAAGAAGTCTTGCACCTGCACCCACATGCGATCAGCCAGCAGATCGCTATCTGCCACGGCGATGACATTGATGCTGGTGCTTTCCTTCAGGCCATCCTCGCGCCCTTCGATGCCGTCCGGATAAGCCGATCGCGCCGGCCCCTGGATACGTGCGGCGAGCGTATACCGTTCGCCCGTGGGTTCCAGCTCGCGCAGCAGTTCGGCCGGGTTATCCAGCATTGCAAAACGCTCCGCCTCCACCGGCATGGCATAGCTGGAACTCTGGATCAGCGGGGTGAACCGGGTCGTTGCGCCCTCCAGCGGTTCGAGGAAACCAGCGGTGGCCATGGTCAGGCTTTCCAACGAGGCCGTGGTGACGTCCTCAATATCCATGGTGCGCTGCGGTAGATTGAGCCAGCCCGGATGCCGGACCGGGCGGCGCTCGGCACCCACCCCGACAGACATCGCATAGGAGGCATCAGCCACCACCTGGCCGGGCGCCATGCGCACGCCCCAGGCCCTGAACAGCGGTTCCAGATCCGATGCCCTGCCCTCGCCGAACTCACCCGGCCCGATGCCCTGGCCCGGATCGGCTTCGCTGTAGGGATCGACGAACACCAGCAATTTGCCGCCACGCATGACGAACTGGTCGACGGCGTAAAGCGTCTGCTCCGGCAAATCCTTGGGATGCACCAGCATCAGCACCGACACGCTGGCGGGAATCATGTCGACATCGCGCTTCAGGCTTTCGATATGGAACAGCTGGCGAATGTCCTCCAGCACCATCCACGGGGGCGTCGCCTGTTGGGTACGCATATCGAAACCGCCGTTGATCGGCAATCCGGAAAGCACACCGACAACGGGCATCTGCGCCGAAGCCAGGCTCTGTACCAGGCGGCTTATTTCGTACTCGAGGAATTCTTCCTGATCCAGCGCAAAGAACGGAATGCTCTGCCGCTGCCCCTGCGCGTTGGTGCCAGCGAGGCCGAAATACACCGTGTCGCCGCCCTGGTTCAGCGGCACCGCCTGCAGGCCGAACTCGGCGGCGCGATCTTCCTGCTCAGAGAACGGCTGCGGGTCGATCACATGCAACTTGAGCTTGCCATCGGCCTCGCGCTCGTACGCCCGCAGCATTTCCTCGACGCGCCGGGCGTAGTTGCGCAACGCCACCAGATCCTTGGTGGCCGCGTCCGAATAGAAGAAATGCAGTTCGATGGGTTGTTCGAGCCCGTCCAGGATGGTCTCGGTGCCCTCGGATATGGTGTAAAGCTTCTGCTCGGTCAGGTCCAGCCTCGCGTCGGTGAATACCAGGCTGGAAAACGTGTTGAACGCCAGGAAGGCCAGCGCGATCAGCAACAGCCCGGCGCCCGAATACATGACTCGTTTCATCTGCACGTCCTTATGCCGCTTTCTTCAGATCGACGACCACGGCGGTGGCCGCCAGCCAGGCAATGATCAAGGTGACGAAATACAACAGGTCGCGCAGATCGATCACCCCTTTGCTGATGGCGTCGAAGCGAATCAGGAAACTCAGCGAGGCGACCGCGTCGACCAGCCACTGCGGCGCCCAGGCAAAGGCATCGAGCACCATCGGCAGGCCGCTCACGATGAACAGGAAGCACACGCTTACAGCGAGAATGAAGGCGATCACCTGATTCTTGGCCAACGCCGACATGCACGAGCCGATCGCCAGAAAGGCGCCGGCCAGCAACCAGCTACCGAAATAGCCGGCGGCAATCGCGCCATTGTCCGGCTCGCCGAGATAATTCACCGTGACGACCATGGGAAAGGTCAGCAGCAAGGCGATCCCCGCGAACACCCAGGCCGCGAGGAACTTGCCGGTGACCGCCTCGAAACGGGTGATGGGCAATGTCATCAGCAATTCGATCGAGCCGGATTTTCGCTCCTCGGCCCACAAACGCATGGCGATGGCCGGAATCAGGAACAGGTAAAGCCACGTGTGAAAGCTGAAAAACGGGATGAGGTCCGCCTGGCCGCGCTCGTAGAACCCGCCCAGATAGAAGGTGAATACCCCGGACAGCACCAGAAAGATAAAAATGAAAACGTAGGCCAGCGGCGTGGCGAAATAGCTGGCCAGTTCGCGTTTGAAGATGACCGGTAACTGGCTCATAGGGCCTCCCCACGGGTCAATGTCCGGAACACCTCGTCCAACCGTCCGCGCTCCACGCTCAACGCTTTGACCGGCCAGGTCTGCTGGGCGATCAATGCATTGATTCGCTCGAAGATGACCTCGCCCGGCTTGGCCAGCACCGTCACACTGTGGTCCGGTTCGTTGCGCTCGACACCCGCGACGCCTGGCAATGCCGCCAGGGCGATTTCATCCAGCGGGGCGTCGCTGACCAGCGTGACGGCCTTGTGGTACCTGGATCGGCTTTCGAGTTCGAACGGCGTGCCATCGGCGACCAGACGGCCCCTGGCGATCACCACCGCGCGGCTGCACACCGCAGTGACCTCTTCGAGAATATGGGTGGAAATGATCACGATCTTGTCTTTGGCCAAGCCCTTGATCAGCTCGCGCACTTGATGCTTCTGGTTAGGGTCCAGGCCATCGGTAGGCTCGTCGAGGATCAGCACGCGCGGGTCGTGCAGGATCGCCTGGGCCAGGCCGACGCGGCGCTTGAAGCCCTTGGACAGGGTCTCGATGGACTGGCCAAGCACCGTGTCCAGCTCGACCTGACCCGCTGCGGTATCGACTCGCACCCGCTTGTCCGCCCCTCTGTACCCCCGCACCTCGGCGATGAAATCGAGAAAGCCGCGTACCGTCATGTCGCTGTAGCACGGGGCACCCTCCGGCAGATAGCCGATCTGTCGCTGGGCCTGCAGCGTTCGGGTCCGGATGTCACAGCCGAAAATGCGCGCCGTACCGGCGCTCGGCGTGAGAAAGCCGGTCAGCATCTTCATGGTGGTGGATTTGCCGGCCCCGTTCGGGCCCAGAAACCCGAGCACTTCACCCGGCTGGACGCTGAATGAAAGCGCATCCACGGCCGTATGCTGGGCAAATCTTTTTGTCAGATTATGCAATTCGATCATCACTCGTTCCCCTGACGGACCGGCGTCGGCGCTCGACGAGACAGGTCCAGTGCGGGCCGGACTATAAAAAGAGCGGCGGCGGGTTTGCAACTGGGGCGGGCGTTGCGCTTGGGTGTTTTATTGTTCAGGGCGAGCGTTCGGCGTGTAGGGGGCTTCAAGCCGTTCTGACGAACATTTTTGCCCCCCACCCTCGCTTGCGGCACACTTGCCGGCTTCGAGGGCGCTGCCCCCTTTTTGTAGTCGAACCGACCGTATGACCCGATCCCCCCTTCGCCGTCTGATCTTCTCCGTGGTGCGCCGCCTGCTGTATGTATGGGTGCGTTCGGAGACCATCAATCAGTCCGCTTTCACGCTCAAGCTGGACCGCAGCAAGCCGGTGTTCTACGTGCTGCAACGAGCCTCGCTGAGCGATCTGGCGGTGCTCGATCACGAGTGCAGCAAAGCAGGACTGCCGCGTCCGGTGGCCGAAGTGGCGGTTGGCGATCACATCGAACCGTCGGCGTTCATTTTCCTCAACCCTGCCGCGAGCTGGTTCGGCCGTCGGACGCGGGCCGTCACGCCTGAACCGCTGGTACGCCTGGTCGGCGCGCTGGAACAGAACGCCGTGGACAACGCGCAGATCATCCCGGTGAGCGTATTCTGGGGACGATCGCCAGATCGCGAGACCAGTGCCTGGAAGCTGTTGTTCGCCGACAGCTGGGCCGTCACCGGACGGCTGCGCAGGTTACTCAGCATCGTCATGCTCGGGCGCCAGACCCGCGTGCAGTTCTCCGCTCCGATCCAGCTCAGCGAACTGGTGGCACAGAACAAGGGGCACGAGCGCACGCTGCGCATGGCGCAGCGCATGTTGCGGGTGCATTTCCGCAATCAGAAGACGGCGGTGATCGGCCCCGATCTGTCGCACCGTCGCAACCTGGTCAAGGGGCTGGTGCACGCACCGCAGGTACGCCAGGCGATCAAGGACGAAGCCGAACGCGAAAACATATCGCTGGAGAAGGCCGAAGCCCGCGCCCTGCGCTACGGCAACGAGATCGCCTCGGATTATGCCTATACCGTGGTGCGTTTCATCGAGGTGGTGCTGTCCTGGTTCTGGACGAAGATCTACGACGGTATTCGGGTCAATCACCTGGAGCCGCTGCAGGAAGCCGTGCAGGGTCACGAAGTCATCTACGTGCCCTGCCACCGCAGCCATATCGATTACCTGCTGCTGTCTTATCTGTTGTTCCGCAACGGCCTGACACCGCCGCATATCGCCGCCGGAATCAACCTCAACATGCCGGTGATCGGCAGCCTGCTGCGCCGCGGCGGCGCCTTTTTCATGCGCCGTTCATTCAAGGGCAACCCGCTCTATACCTCGGTTTTCAACGAGTACCTGCACACCCTGTTCAGCCGTGGATTCCCGGTGGAGTACTTCGTCGAGGGCGGTCGCTCGCGCACCGGGCGCATGCTGCAACCCAAGACCGGCATGCTCGCCATCACGCTGCGCAGCTACCTGCGCTCCTCGCGCCTGCCGATCCTCTTCGTGCCGGTCTATATCGGCTACGAGCGGGTGCTCGAAGGCCGCACGTATCTCGGTGAGCTGCGCGGTGCGGCGAAGAAGAAGGAGTCGATATTCGACATCTTCAAGGTCATCGGCGCCCTCAAGCAACGCTTCGGCCAGGTCTGGGTGAATTTCGGTGAGCCCCTCAAGCTCAACGAGTTCCTCGAACAGCAGCAGCCTGGCTGGCGCCAACAGAACCTGGCGCCGGACTTCCGGCCGCCCTGGCTCACCGAGACCACCAATCGCCTGTCCGAACGCATCGCACAGCGACTCAATGAAGCGGCGGCGGTCAACCCGGTCAACCTGGTGGCCCTGGCCATGCTGTCCACCAGCCGTCAGGCGCTGGACCGACGGTCGCTGGCGCGCACCCTCGACCTTTACCAGAACCTGCTGCGCACAGTGCCCTACTCGCCTCACACCACGCTGCCTGACGGCGACGGCGAGGCATTGATCAACCATGTGCAAGGCCTCGGCCTGCTTGCCGAACAGAAGGATGCGCTGGGCAATATCCTTTACCTGGACGAGCAAAACGCCGTCCTGATGACCTACTACCGCAATAACGTGATGCACATTTTCGCGCTGCCCGCGTTGCTGGCGAGTTTCTTCCAGAGCAGTTCGCGGATCAGTCGTGAGCAGATCCTGCGCTTCACCGAAGCGTTGTATCCGTACCTGCGTGCCGAACTGTTCATTCGCTGGGAGCCGGAGGCGCTGGCAGCGGTGGTCGACCAGTGGCTGGCGGCCTTCGTCGAGCAGGGGCTGCTCAAGGTCGATGGCGACACCTATGTGCGGCCGGTGCCTAGCTCGCGCCAATTCGTGCTGCTGACGCTGCTGGCGCGGGTCATCGTGCAGACGCTGCAGCGCTTCTACATGGCCATTTCGCTGCTGCTCAACAGTGGCCAGAACACCCTGGACGCCGAGGAGCTTGAAACGCTGTGCACGGTCATGGCCCAGCGATTGTCCATCCTGCATGGCTTGAATGCGCCGGAATTCTTCGACAAGAGTCTGTTCAGGCATTTCATCCAGAGCCTGCAGGCGCAGGACGTGCTGCGCCAGGATGAAACCGGCAAGCTCGGCTACCATCCCAAACTGGGCGAGTTGGCGGAGGGCGTCGCCAAGCGCGTGCTGCCCGCCGAGATCAGGCTGTCGATCCGCCAGGTGGCGCTGGAGCGGCACGATGAGGAGCAACAGGCGACCTGACCCGGCGACTGCATCTGAACGCGCGCAGGCTGCAAGCACCGCACCAGGGCATCCGACTCCCCGCTCGCGGGCAGCAACCTCGATGCAGACAGCGAACGGCGTGGCTGCCCGAGGATGATCGACAGAGCGATCCGGATGCATCGGCGTCCGAACGGACCATCACCGGAAACCGAATCGCGCACGCCAGGTATGCCGGCTTGCATCAACGAAACGGCCACAACAAGCTGCCAGTGTTTGGCAGGCAGTGCCTGGCGCTTTAAGCTCTTCGCCTGCCCGCCGCATCACTCAGAGGATATCCCTATGCTGCGTACCACCTCCCTAATCGCCGGCCTGCTGCTTTGCGCCGGCGCCCAAGCCCTCTCGCTCAACGACCTCAGCCAGGGAGACGCCAGCGCTGGGCTCAAGGACGCCCTCAGCCAAGGCGCCAAGGTTGCGGTACAGCAGCTCGGCCGTCCGGGCGGTTTCAGCGAGGACCCCGATGTGCGCATCGAGCTGCCAGGCAATATCGGCAAGGCTTCGCGCATGCTGAAGATGATGGGCATGGGTGCTCAGGTCGAAGAACTCGAAACCAGCATGAACAAGGCAGCCGAAGCAGCCGTACCGCAAGCACAAGCCTTGCTGCTGGATGCGGTCAAGAAGATGACCGTTGCCGATGCCAAGGCGATCCTTGCCGGCGGCAACGACTCGGCGACGCAATACCTGAACAAGACCAGCCGGGAGGAGATCCGCGCCAGATTCCTGCCCATCATCAAGCAGGCGACCGATCAGGTCGGCGTCGCCCAGCAGTACAACGCCCTGGCCGGAAAGGCATCGGGCCTCGGTGCGGTCGACGCCAAATACGGCACGGTCGAAGGCTACGTGACCGAGCAGGCGCTCGACGGGCTCTTCACGATCATTGCCGAACAGGAAGCCGGGATTCGCCAGAACCCGGCGCAGGCGGCGACCAGCGTAGCGAAAAAGGTATTCGGCGTACTGATGGGTAACTGATACCCGAAGCGGTTCGAGGCTGAACACCGATGTACCACGGAGAAAAATTCAACGCCTGGACGCACTTGGCCGGCGGTGTGCTGGCCCTGATCGGGACGGTCTGGCTGCTCGTCCTGGCGGCCATGGATGGCGACCTGGCGAAGATCGTCAGCGTGGCCATCTACGGCTTCACCCTGGTGCTCCTGTACAGCACATCGACGCTGTATCACAGCGTACGGGGGCGCGCGAAAGCGATCATGCAGAAGCTCGACCACCTGTCGATCTACCTGCTGATCGCCGGCAGCTACACGCCCTTCTGCCTGGTCACCCTGCGAGGCGCCTGGGGTTGGTGGTTATTCGGCATCGTCTGGTCGCTGGCCCTGATCGGCATGTTGCAGGAAATCAAACCGCGCTCGGAAGCGCGGGTGCTGTCCATCGTCATCTATGCGGTCATGGGCTGGATCGTGCTGGTCGCGGTAAAGCCGTTGCTCGCCGCACTCGGCACCGCCGGGTTCAGCTGGCTGGTCGCAGGCGGTGTGTCGTACACCGCAGGGATCATCTTCTTTGCGTACGATCAGCGCTTCCGCCACTGGCACGGCATCTGGCACCTGTTCGTCATCGTCGGCAGCCTGCTGCATTTCGTGGCGATCCTGCGCTACGTGGTCTGAGGTCGCGTCTGGCGTTCGATGCCTGCGGCGGCGGTTCAAAGCTCATGCATACGATTGATCTGTTGCGCCAGGCGCATGGTTTCGTGCTCCTGCATCCGCAGCATTTCACCGAGCAACGCGCGGGCACGCTCGAACTCGCGACGACGCTCCAGCGAACGGTACAGATCGATGATCCGGTTGTGCAGGTCGAAGACGTCCTTCGAGATTTCCTCGACGCTCATCTGGGCGTAGGCCTCGCTATCGAGTTCAAGCTGCAGCAGGTCCGGGCGCACCGCATCCTGTAGTCGAACCTGCAACGCATGGGGTTCGGCGTGTCGCTTGAGGCGTGCAACGGTTGCGGACAGCTCCCGTTCGTGCTGCACCAGATAATCAAGCAGCATCCTGGCCAGCGAGTCGCTGCGCGCCTGCGCCCCCTCGGCCATGCAGTCGGCCAGCCGGGCGTGCACCTGGCTGGTCCAGTCGATCAGGTCTTCGCATCGTTCGATGTTCATGACGACTCCTGCGCCGCGGTGAGGCGCCCGGCATGATTCCAGGCACAGTGTCGAACAAGCGGCGGCCACTCCGATGCAATCACGCTGGGTAGCGATTGACCAGTGCTGGACGTCGGCCACCTTCGCCCATTCGATGCGCTGAGGACGATCAGCCGCGATGGCGAAACAGGATGTCGAACGCGGTCCAGCCGTCGCGGCTGCTGCAACGGATCTCACCCTGATGCGCCTCGACGATCGACCGGGTGATCGCCAACCCCAGCCCGGCATTGCTCGGGCTGCCTTCACGGCGCGCCGGGTCGACCCGGTAGAATCGGTCGAACAGCCGCGGTAGATGCTCCTCGGCGATGCTCGCGCCGGGATTTCCGATACTGAGCGCGACCCCGTTCTGCCCCGACGCGATGCCCAGATGGATGACGCCGCCGTCAGGCGTATAGCGTAGGGCGTTCGACAGCAGGTTCGACAGCGCCCGCCGCAACATCAGCGGATCGCCATTGATCCGGCCATCACCGGACAACTCGAAGCGGATGCCGCGCTCATCGGCCGTCAGTTGGTAGAAATCCAGCAGTTGGGCGCACAGCGCGTTCAATTCAATGGACTGCGCGTCCGGAACGATCAGGCCGTTGTCGGCCTTGGCCAGAAACAGCATGTCATCGATCATGCGCGCCATCCGGCGCAGCTCTTCCAGGTTCGAGTACAGATTGTCTTGATAGTCTTCCGCACTGCGGCCCCGCGTCAGCACCACCTCGGTGTGGGTCATCAGGTTGGAGAGCGGCGTACGCAACTCGTGAGCGATATCCGCGGAAAAGTTCGACAGCCTGACGAAGGCCTCTTCCAGCCGGGTGAGCATCGCATTGAACGCCGACACCAGTTGCTGCAACTCGGCCGGTGTCGATTCGCTGGGAATGCGCTCGGTCAGTGACCTTGCCGATACCGAAGCGGCCACCTGCGTCACCTCTCTCAGCGGGCGCAAACCACTGCGTGCCAGCAACCATCCGAGCAATGCGCTGACCAGGGCGCACATCACCAGGGCCAGCCAGAGCCAGCCGGTCAGGGTGTGGAAGAAACGCTTGTGCGCGGTGACGTCAAGGGCGAGCACGACCTTCAGCGGTTGCCCGGCAACGCTTACCTCACCGCTTTGGCGCTGCCAGACACGGCCCTCGCGCTGCAGTTCGCCATCGACAGCGGCATGCGGATGAACGCCTGTCGGCGGCGCCCCTGACCCAGAATCGGCGAACAACAGGCGTCCCTGGGCATCGAATATCTGCGCCGTCAGCTCGCTGTGGCCGCCCAGCAGCGCTTGCAGCTGCGGGCGCAAGGCATCGAACCCGGAGAGATCGTCGAGCCCAGCCAACAGGCTGCGGCTGGCCTGCAACTTCTCTTCCAGCGCATGGCGGTCAAGCTGGTCGAAGTGATGCTGGCTCAGCTGCTTGAAGAAAAAGCCCGCCGCACCGAGCACGCCGGTCACTGCCAGCATGAACATGAGGCTGAGCCGGGCGGTGAGCGACAACCGCCTCACGGTTCATCCGGCACGTCGAGCATGTAACCCATGCCGCGCGCAGTGTGGATCAGCTTGGGCTGGAAATCGTCGTCGATCTTCGCCCTGAGCCTGCGAATCGCCACCTCGATGACGTTGGTGTCGCTGTCGAAATTCATGTCCCAGACCTGCGAGGCGATCAGCGATTTGGGCAACACTTCGCCCCGCCGTCGCAGCAGCAGTTCCAGCAACGCGAATTCCTTGGCAGTCAGATCGATACGCTGGCCGCCCCGCACGGCGCGTCGCTTGAGCAGGTCGACCTCAAGATCGGCGACTTTCAACTGCGTCTGCAATGCCGCCGCATGGCCCCGCCGCAGCAAGGTGCGCACCCGTGCCAGCAGTTCGGAAAACGCGAATGGCTTGACCAGATAGTCGTCGGCGCCCAACTCCAGCCCCTTGACCCGGTCTTCGACGCGATCGCGCGCGGTCAGAAACAGCACCGGCACTTCATGCCCTGCCGCTCGCACCCGGCGCAGCACTTCCCAACCGTCGAGCCCCGGCATCATGACGTCCAGGATCAACAGGTCGTACGGCGCGCTCAGCACCGATTGCAGGGCGTCGGGACCCGTGGTCACGCGGTCGACGGTGAATCCTGCTTCGCTCAGTCCCTGCTGCAGGTACATGCCGGTTTTCGGTTCGTCTTCAGCGACCAGAAGTTTCATGCCCCCTCCTCTCAACGCATCGCCAAGTGTGCAGCGATCCCGCATGACGAACCAGACGCTTACAGAAAAGTAATCTTCCGCTCAGGTTCGTGAAAGCCGAGGGCCGCTAGTGTCAACGGCAGCGAAAAGGCGCCATGACAGCCGCTTGACCTTCCCACGTGGGCAAGGTTGAACATCGAGCCAGGCTGGACTGACCAGCCGCTGCGGAGGTTTTCATGAGCACTATCGATCTTCAGGTACAGGGCATGACGTGCGGCGCCTGTGTTCGTCATGTCATTCAGGCGTTGACCCCTGTCGCGGGCGTCACCGATGTCGCGGTCGACCTCGGTGCTGGCCGGGCTCGCGTCGAGGGCGACGCCGATCATGCGGCACTGATCGCCGCGCTGGTCGAGGCAGGCTACCCAGCCCGACTCGACGCCAAGGCAACGCCTCGAACCCCATCCGGCGCCGGTTGCGGCAGCCGCTGCGGTTGCCACTAGCGACTCATTCAAGGAGCTGTCATGCACACTAAACTCGCCCTTTTCGCCGGTCTGTTCCTGGCCGCCAGCGCCCAGGCCGCGGAGATCATCGACGTGCACCGCGACGCCAGCTGCGGCTGCTGCAAGGACTGGGTCAAGTACCTGCAGGCCAACGGTTTCGAGGTGCGCGACCATGTCGAGCGCAACATGAGCGCGGTCAAGCAACACCTCGGGGTGGCGCCCCGGCTGGGTTCCTGCCACACCGGCGTCATCGATGGGGGAAAGTTCATCGAGGGCCACGTCCCGGTCGCGCAAATTCTCGAACTCAAGCAGCGCTCGGACCTTGTCGGCGTCGCCGTACCGGGCATGCCGGCTGGCTCACCGGGCATGGACTACGGCCAACCGGCACAGGCCTATCAGGTCATCGGCCTGACAGCCGACGGCAGGGACGTGGTAATCGCCGATTACGCCGTGCCGTAACGAGCAGCGCAACGCGTCCGTCACGGCACGGACGTCCCTCCCGACTACAGCTGACCGAACAGGTACATCATGCAATCCAAGGCGTCCCGGCGAACCTTCATCAAAACCCTGGCCGCGGGAGGCGTCGTTGCCGGTCTGGGCGTCTGGCGCCCGCCCGTCTGGGCAGTGGCGCGCCCTCACCAGCGGGCTGATCAGGGCGTACTGGCGGGTCGCGAGTTCGACCTGACCATCGACGCGCTCGGGGTCAACTTCAGCGGGCGCGACCGCACCGCGATGGCCATCAACGGAAGCATTCCCGGCCCGCTGTTGCGCTGGCGCGAAGGCGACACCGTAACCCTGCGGGTACGCAACCGTCTGCCGCAGGACACCTCGATCCACTGGCACGGCATCCTGCTGCCGGCCAACATGGATGGCGTCCCCGGTTTCAGCTTCGCCGGGATCGCCCCGGACGGCATGTATGAATACCGCTTCGAAGTGAAACAGAGCGGCACCTACTGGTATCACAGCCATTCCGCCTTCCAGGAACAGCTTGGGGTCTACGGACCGCTGGTGATCGATCCGCGCGAGCCCGAGCCATTCGAGTACGAGCGTGACTATGTCGTGATGCTCACCGACTGGACCGATGAAGGCCCGGCGCGGGTGCTGGACAAGCTGAAGAAGCAGGCCGACTACTACAATCGCGGCCGTCGCACGCTGGGTGATTTCATCGACGATGTCGCTGACCGCGGCTGGAGCGAAACCCTTGGCAACCGCTGGGCCTGGGCGAAGATGAAGATGACGCCCACCGACCTCGCGGACATCAGTGGCGCCACCTATACCTACCTGCTCAACGGCCAGGCGCCGGACGGTAACTGGACCGCCCTGTTCGAGCCGGGCGAGCGGGTGCGCCTGCGTCTGATCAATGGCTCGGCGATGACCTATTTCGATTTCAGAATCCCCGGCCTTGCGCTCACCGTCGTGGCCGTGGACGGCCAGCCGGTCGAGCCGGTCGAGGTCGACGAACTGCGCCTGGCAGTGGCCGAGACCGTCGACATCATCGTCGCGCCGGACGCCAGCCAGAACGCCTACACCCTGTTCGCCCAGTCCATGGACCGCAGCGGCTACGCCCGCGGCACGCTTGCCATGCGCCAGGGGCTGAGCGCGCCGGTGCCACGACCCGATCCACGTCCCGAGCTGAGCATGGAAGACATGGGCCACGGCAGTCACGGCTCGCATGAAGCCGGCAGCGCGGCCACGACGGACCACCGCGCCATGGGACACGGAACGATGAATCACGCGGAGATGAATCATGGGATGACGGGCCACGGCAACGCCGTGCGCAGCCGCTCGATGCAGCCCCATCCGGCCAGCGAAGACGGCAACCCCCTGGTGGACATGCAGACCATGATGCCGGCGGCCAAGCTGGACGATCCGGGCATCGGCCTGCGCGACAATGGCCGTCGCGTATTGACCTATGCCGATCTGCGCAGCGCCTTTCCCGACCCGGACGGTCGCGAGCCGATGCGTACCCTGGAGTTGCACCTGACCGGCCATATGGAGCGCTTTGCCTGGTCCTTCGACGGGATTCCCTTCGCCCATGCGGAGCCGGTGCGGCTGAAATACGGCGAGCGGGTGCGCTTCGTGCTGGTCAACGACACCATGATGCACCACCCCATCCACCTGCATGGAATGTGGAGCGACCTCGAGGACGAGCACGGCCGGTTCCAGGTGCGCAAGCACACCATCGACATGCCGCCCGGCTCCAGGCGCAGCTACCGCGTGACCGCCGAAGCCCTCGGGCGTTGGGCCTATCACTGTCACCTGCTGATGCACATGGAGCTCGGAATGTTTCGAGAGGTCCGCGTAGAAGAATGAAGGCCAAGCCCATGAACCATGCCGTCCGTAACGCCGTGCCCGCGCTGGGGCTGATGATCGCCCTGCATTCGGGTATCGCCCAGTCGCAGAGCGAGCACGACGGCCATCGACCGCACCGCCCGTTGTCGGCCCCGTCACACGGCGCAACGCAGGATCACGCCAACATGGATCATTCCGACCATGCGCGGCATGGTGCTCATGCCCCCGCCCAGTCAGCGGCCCCGTCAGGGCGCCGCCACGGCCAAGGGGACCCTCGCCACAGCAGCCACTCCTCACACGGCATGCCGCATCGCCCCGAGGCAGGCAGCGCTGCGACGCAAACGAGCCCGGCGCCGCTACCCGCCATCAGCCCGGCCGACCGCGACGCCGCCTTTCCTGACCTGCCCGAGCACCACATGCATCAAGGCGGCACACACGTCATGTTCGTAGCCGACGAACTGGAATGGCAGGACGCCGACGAAGGCAGCACACTGGCCTGGGATCTGAGCGGTTGGGCCGGCGGCGACATCGACCGCCTGGCATGGCGTGCCGAGGGCGAACGAACCAACGGCCATACTGAGGAAGCTGAGCTGCAACTGCTGTGGAGCCATGCCACCAGCCCCTGGTGGGAAACCGTCGCGGGCATACGCCAGGATTTCAAGCCCGGGCCAGCGCAGACCTGGGCAGCGTTCGGCGTCCAAGGCATGCCCTTGTATGGGCTGGAAACCGAAGCCACGGCGTTCATCGGTGAAGGCGGCCAGACGGCACTGCGCCTGGAAGCGGAATACGACATCCTGCTCACCCAGCGCTGGATATTGCAGCCCACTGGCGAAATCAACCTGCACGGGCGCAACGACGAGCGCCGAGGTGTTGGCTCCGGATTCAGCGAAGCCAGCGCCGGATTGCGCTTGCGCTACGAGATCAGCCGGCAGTTTGCGCCCTATCTGGGCGTAACCTGGAGCCGTGCCTACGGCAACAACGCCGACCTGCAGCGTGTCAAAGGGGAAGAGACAAGCGAAGCCCGTCTGGTGGCGGGTATCCGATTCTGGTTCTGAGAAGACGACGGCCATGCTCAAGATTCTGACAACAGCGCTGCTGGCCGTCCTGTCGATCATCCTCGTCGCAGCGGGCCTGGTGTACACCGGGGCCATCAATGTCGCGGCGGATAATCCTCATTTCTCGCCGGTGCACGCGCTGCTGAAAACCGTTCGCGAACGCTCTATCGCAGTCCGTACGCGAAACATCGAGGTGCCGGACCTCAGCGATGCGGAACTGATTCGATCAGGCGCGGGCAACTACGACGCAATGTGCGTCGCCTGTCATCTGGCGCCCGGCAGCGCTGCGACCGAGCTGAGCGAGGGGCTCAACCCGGCGCCGCCGAACCTCGCCGACGCCAACCGCATGCGCGACCCGGCCAGCGATTTCTGGACCATCAAACATGGCATCAAGGCCACCGGCATGCCCGCCTGGGGCAAGCGCATGGCCGACCCGTACATCTGGGGACTGGTCGCGCTGCTGGAGCAGTTACCCGCGCTGACGCCCATGGAATACAGGGCGCTGGTCGCCGCGAGCGACGGCCATCAGCACGGCGGCAGCGAGGCGGATATGCTCCATCGCCGTGGCGGGCGGGCTGATCCAGGCACTAGCGGCGAAGCCCGCCAGGCAGGCCCCGCCGCAGGTGCTGACCACCACACCGAAGAGGGCCAACACCCCCATTGACCGTGCGCCCGACGCATTCGCCATGCTCGGGCAGCACCGCGCCGCGCGCACTCTTCGCACGAGCGCTAGCGCTGCACGGTTTCGTCCGCCTCGTTCCAACGGGCTCGCCGGTAGGCATCACGCCATTCCTGATAGCGCGGGTCCTCCCAGACCTGATGGTGCAGCCTGGCCATACCGTCCGGATCGTTGAGCAGGCGCCAACGCGCCGCTTCGGCCGCGCCGCGGGGACCGGCATCCAGAATCTGCCGCATACGCTGCTCGCGCAGCCGCTCGGCACCAGGCACCACCTTGGCGTGCCGCGCCCGCGCCATGCCGCATACCAACGCGTTGTAGATCGGGTCCACCGTCGCTGCGATGAATCCGTCATGCAAGGCGCTCTCCTGATTCTGTCGGGTGTAACGATCGGTCGAAGCCAGCTCCTGAGGCGGATTGAACTCTTCCGGAATCAGGAACAGCTTGCGCCGAAAGGCCGCCAGCCCCAGGCCCGTGCGGCTGGTGATCACCGATACCGGCGCCGACAGAATCAGTGACACCACGATCGGCGCCAGCCACCAGAGGAACGCAGGGTCCAGCCAGGCCACCAGTGCCGTCCAGAGCACACCCAGCAGCATCTGCGAACCGTGTCGGCGCAGTGCCTCGCCCCAGGGCGTGGCGTTGTCGGCGCGCTGCGGTGAGTTCCACTGCACCGACCAGCCGAGGAACGCCGCCGTGACGAATACGGTGTGGAACAGCATGCGCACCGGCGCCGCCAGCATCGAGAACAGGGTTTCGAGCAGCATCGACATCAACAGGCGAATGCGCCCGCCGTACTCCTGCGCGCCCTGAATCCAGATCAGCAGCACGCTGAGCAGTTTCGGCAGGAAGAGCAAGGTCAGCGTTGCCGAGAACAGTGCGATGGCTTCCTCGGGATGCCACTGCGGCCACAGCGGATACAGTTGGTTCGGTTGCAGGAAATACTCCGGCACCATCAACGTGTGAATCGCCAACAGCCCGGTGGACAGCGCCAGAAAGATGAACCAGAGCGGCGCCGACAGGTAGGACATCACCCCCGTGAGGAACACGAAGCGATGCACGGTATGCATGCCCTTGACCAGGAACAGCCGGAAATTCATCAGGTTGCCATGGCACCAGCGGCGGTCGCGCTTCAATTCGTCGAGCAGGTTCGGCGGCAGCTCCTCGTAGCTGCCCGGCAGGTCATAAGCGATCCACACACCCCAGCCCGCGCGGCGCATCAACGCCGCCTCGACGAAGTCGTGGGAGAGAATATCCCCGGCGAAAGCGCCCTTGCCCGGCAGCGGCGCCAGGGCGCAGTGCTCGATGAAGGGTTGGACCCGGATGATCGCGTTGTGACCCCAGTAATGAGACTCGCCCAGTTGCCAGAAATTGAGCCCGGCGGTGAACAGGGGACCGTAGACCCGCGTGGCGAACTGCTGCATCCGGGCATAGAGCGTGTCCATGCCCGATGCCTTCGGCGCGGTCTGGATGATTCCGGCACCGGGATTGGCTTCCATCAGCCGCACCAGGCTGGTCAGGCATTCGCCGCTCATGACGCTGTCCGCGTCGAGCACCACCATGTAGCGATAGCTGCTGCCCCAGCGACGACAGAAGTCATCGATGTTCCCGCTCTTGCGCTTCACCCGTCGGCGCCGACGGCGATAGAAGATGTGGCGGAAGCCATCCACGTCGCGGCACAGCTCCAGCCAGGCCTTCTGTTCGGCGACGCAGGTATCGGGATCGTTGCTGTCGCTGAGCACGAAGATATCGAAATGCTCGATCTGCCCGGTGGCCTTGAGCGACTCGTAGGTCGCACGCAACCCGGCGAACACTCGCGGCACGTCTTCGTTGGCGATCGGCATCACGAGTGCGGTTCGCGCCTCCCGCGGGATCGGCTCGTCACCGAGGGTGCTGGCCGAGATATTGTAGTGATCATGCCCCTTGAGCAGCTGGAAAAAGCCCATCAGCGCCGTCCAGAAGCCCACCGATACCCAGCAGAACAGCAACGCGAACAGCATCAGGATGCTGGTCTGCACCACATAGGGAAGGATCTGGCGCGCCGACTCCTGCAACGGTTGCTGAAAGACTTCCTGCAGATCGATCAGCGCCCAGCCCTGGTAGGGCAGTACCGATTTCATGTGCCAGGTCGCAATCGCGGTCTGCACCAGCATCAGCATGAGCAAAGTCGTTCGGCGGAAGGCCGCAACCTTGCGCCAGCCCGAGCGGTCGATCGACTGAGCGGGCGGCAATTCTACCGTGCGATTCTTCTTGCGCAGCAGCCGCCACCAACTCAGGCGCAGCACATTGGTATGCCAGGGCTCGGGCACCATCCGGGTCCGCACGATTGGCGGGGTGGAACGAATACAGACACGTTCCTGATGATCGCGTGCCAACGCCCTGGCGCGCTCCAGCGTGTCGCCCCAGCCGAGTTTCAGCCGCGCAGCGACCGAACCCAGCAGGTCGCCAGAGCGCCCTTGCGCACCCCCGGCGTTCGACAGCATGCGGGCCAGTACCCGGTGCACATCGTCCAGCCCGCCGCTGGCCTGGTCCACTTCACCGATCAGGACCTGGCGTTGTTCCGCATCGAGCGGTAGCTGGTCGATATAACGGCCGGTGACCGAGGGCTCCGCGGGGTTATTCATGGTTCGGTATCTGGTAGCTCCAGGTTTCGGAAAGCGTCTTCTCGCCTTCCACCAGCGCTGCCCGCAGCTCGACCGGCCGCCTGGGGTCACGCACTTTCAAGCGCAAGGTCAGCCGCCACCCTTCGGTCACCGGGTTATGCCGCAGATTGTTCTCCACCAGCTCGGCGTTTTCGCCGATGCTGACCCGTGTACTGACCGGGGCGTCGGCCGGCAGCTCGGCCAGGTTGGGCCCGACGAAGTCGACGATCAGTGCCGTACTGCCGTCAGGTTGGCGAATGAGGTTGGACTGCTTGACGTCGCCGGTCGACAAACGCGTCTGATCGACCCATGCAAGCGCCGGGTCATGCAGCCCCGGCTCGTCCATGGTGAAGTGCAGCCGGTATTCGAAGTCCAGCGGCGCGCCGGGCTCCGGTCGCTGCTCGGGCACCCAGAAAGCGACAATGTTGTCGTTGGTTTCGTCCGGCGTGGGGATTTCGATCAGTTCGACGCGCCCCTTGCCCCAGTCGCCCCGCGGTTCGACCCAGCCACTGGGGCGCAGATCGTAGCGATCGTCGAGGTCCTCGTAGCGGCCGAAATCCCGGGTGCGCTGGAGCAGTCCGAAACCACGTGGGTTTTCCACGCTGTAGCTGCTGACAGCCAGCCGCCTGGGGTTGTTCAGCGGGCGCCAGATCCACTCACCCGAACCGGTATGGATCGCCAGCCCTTCGGAATCGTGCAACTGCGGGCGGTAATTGAGCAGTCCGCTCGGCTGGTTGGCACCGAACAGGTACATGCTGGTGAGCGCAGCGATGCCGAGCTTCTCCACCGGTTCGCGCAGGTAGACCCTGGCCTGCACGTCGACGGTACTGTCCTTGCCCGGCGTTACCACCATCCGGTAGGCGCCGGTGGCGCGTGGCGAATCGAGCAGCGCGTAGATCACCAGATTGCGCCGGTCGGCTTGCGGGCGCTCGACCCAGAACTCGCGAAAGCGTGGGAACTCCTCGCCGCTCGGCAGCGCCGTATCGATGGCCAGGCCACGCGCCGAGAGGCCGTACACCTGGCCCTTGCCGACGACCCTGAAGTAGCTCGCGCCGAGCAGCGTCATCAGCTCGTCCGACTTGTCGGCCTTGTTCAGCGGGTACAACACCTTGAAACCGGCGAAGCCGAGATTCTCCAGAGCCGCCGGTTCGATCTGCACCTTGCCGAAATCGAACATCTGCGGCTCGTAGCGAATCTCCTCGACGCCCTTGGCGGTGATCTCATTGATCTTGACCGGCACATCGAAGTGCATGCCCTGATGATAGAACTGCAGCTTGAACGGCGTCGGCGCATCGTGCCAGCGCGCCTCTTCGCCGCGAAAGCGCAGTTGCTGGTAATCGGCGAACGCCATGTTGCGAAACACCGGCGGCAGGTTGCTTTGCGGCGCTGCATAGCCTTGCGCCGCCAGTTTTTCAGCCTTCGCCGCCACATCGTCGAGCCCGAATGCCCAGCCATGGCCGGCAACCAGACTCATGCACAGACCCAACGCCATTCCCAGAGCCCGACCTTTTCGAGCGCCTGTTTCGAAATGAAAAGTACGTGACACATCGCCTCCTGAGCTATCACGATTACCGCCGACCGCTGTGCGGCCCGGTTTGCCCTCGTTGGTCTACCGCAGCGGGAAATGATTCCCTGCGCAAACGAGCGGAGCGGCGAATCATCCCATGCCGCACAGACGCCGGATAGCTACCTGAGGAGGACTTTTTCCGGTCGCCGAGCGGCGCTGCACGCCCCAGCCGAACGGGCTGAGGGCGCGGTCCGCAGCAGCCTGCCGACGCAGGTCAGCGCAGGGTGAAACGCGCAGGCTTCACATGCTGGGAGTCCAGCCCGATCTGTACCTCGAACTCTCCCGGTTCGACGACTCGCTGCAGCTGTGCGTTGACCAATTGCAGGTCTTCGTCGTCGAGATCGAAACGTATCTCCCGCGCCTCGCCCGCCTTCAGGGCGACCTTGCGAAAGGCCTTGAGTTCCTTCACCGGACGGATCACCGAGGCCACCTCATCACGGATATACAGTTGCACGGTGGTCGCGCCGTCACGTGGGCCCGTGTTGGTCAGCGTGACGCTTGCCTGCAACCGGCCGCCGCGCGTCATGGTCGGACTCGACAAGCGAACCTCGGACAGATCGAAATCGGTATAGCTCAGGCCGTAACCGAACGGGTAAAGCGGTCCGTTGGGCTCCTCGAAATACTGCGAAGTGTAGTTGCCCGGCTTGCCTTCGACGTAGGGCCGGCCGACCCGAAGGTGGTTGTAATAGGTCGGAATCTGCCCCACCGAGCGGGGAAAGGATATCGGCAGCTTGCCGGACGGGTTGTAGTCGCCGAACAGCACGTCGGCAATGGCGTGCCCGCCTTCGGTGCCGCTGAACCAGGTTTCCACGACGGCGTCAGCGTTCGCCTTGGCCCAGCCGAGGTCCAGCGGACGGCCATTCATCAGCACCAGCACCAGGGGCTTGCCGGTTTCCTTCAGGGCCTTCAGCAGCGCCTGCTGGCTCGCCGGGATCTGCAAGCGGGTACGGCTCGACGCTTCATGGGACATGCCACGCGATTCGCCTACCGCGGCGACGATGACATCGGCCCGCTCGGCAACGGCGACCGCTTCGGCGATCATCTGCTCCGGCGAGCGCGGGTCCTGCACCACCTCGGGGTTGTCCCAATTCAGAAAATTCAGGTACTCGACCATCTGCTTGTCGTCGGTGATGTTGGCACCCCGCGCGTGCAGCAGTACCGCGTCATCACCCAATGCCTCGAGCATGCCCTGGTGCAGCGTGACCGACTGCGTGGCCACGCCCGCCGCGGACCAACTGCCCATCATGTCGATTGGCGAATCGGCCAGGGGACCGACCAGCGCGAGGGTGCCGCGCTTGTTCAACGGCAAGGTCCGGTCGCGGTTCTCCAGCAGCACGATCGATTGACGCGCCACCTCTCTGGCCGCCTTGCGGTGCAGTCGGCTTTCGGCATTGACGTCCGGCGGATCGTCCGCGGCCGAGCCGATCCGTCGGAAAGGATTGTGAAACAGGCCCATGTCGTATTTGGCGCCCAGCACCTCGCGCACCGCGGTGTCGATTTCACCGATCTCGACCTCGCCCGCTTGCACCAGCCCTGGTAATTGCTCGCGATACAGGGAGTCGGCCATGCTCATGTCGATGCCGGCCTTGATCGCCAACCGGGCGGCCTCGCGCCCGTCCCGGGCCACACCATGACGCATCAGTTCACTGATCGCGCCGTGATCGCTCAGGACCACCCCGTCAAAGCCCCAGTCGCGCCGCAGCAGATCCTGCAACAGCCAGGTGTTGGCGCTGGCTGGCACGCCGTTGATGGCGTTCAGCGCGACCATCACGCCGCCCGCGCCCGCGTCGATGGCAGCGCGATACGGCGGCAGGAAATCCTGGTGCATGCGCATCGGACTCATGTCCACCACGTTGTAATCACGCCCGCCTTCGACCGCCCCGTAAAGAGCGAAGTGCTTGACGCTGGCGGTCACGCTGTCGGGCGCGGCGGGCGAATCGCCCTGGTAGGCGCGCACCAGCGTGCGCGCAATCTGCGATACCAGGTAAGGGTCTTCGCCAAAGCCCTCCGAGGTGCGCCCCCAACGGGGGTCGCGAGATATATCGACCATGGGGGCAAAGGTCATGTCCAGGCCGTCAGCGCTGGCCTCGATGGCAGACACGCGTCCGCTGGTGGCGATCGTGTCCAGGTCCCAGCTCGACGCCAGGCCGAGCCCGATGGGGAAGATGGTCCGATGGCCGTGCACCACGTCGTAGGCAAAGAAGATCGGAATCTTCAACCGGCTGCGCAAGGCGGCTTCCTGCATCGGGCGGTTGTCATGGCGAGTGACCGTATTGAAGGTGCCACCGATCTGACCCGCTTCCAGCGCGTCGAGCATACGCGGACGCGGCATGTCCGCGCCGATGCTGATCAAGCGCAACTGGCCGATCTTTTCATCCAGCGTCATCTGTTCGATGAGGTTGGCGATGAACGCGGGTTTATCATCGAGCAAGGCGGATGAGGGTTCGGCAGCGACCGGCTGCAGTGTCAGCCCGGCGATCAGACCGAGCAGATAAAGCCTTTTCATTGTTTGGATATTCCTTGACCTGCGAGGCGTCTAGGCGAACCACCCGGCGTGGGGACGCGCCGGGTAACGCAATGCGGAGTATGGATACTCCGCCGCGTTACAACCAGCGGTACGGAACGACGCGTCCATGTCCGGCAGCTACCTCCGTCGCGCGCGCTGTGTGGTCGACGGCTGGCGAGCCGGTCTCACTTGGCCGCGGCGAAACGCTTCACGGCACCGAGCCAGTCGTCATGCAAGCGGTTCTGCTCGACGTCCAGGCCGCGCGCCTCCATCGACTCGCGGTGCCGGTCGATCTCGTGTACCACCTCGCTGAGCGATGCGGTGTTGCCATCGAGCAGGTGCATCTGCGTGAGCCCGAGGTGATAGAAACGCAGCAACTTCATCGCCTCGGGGTCCCCCGCCGCCACACCGGCGGTCACGTGGTGCATGACGTTGGTGACGCTCATCAGGCTGCGCTTGAGGCGCCAGCCATATACCGCACAGGCCATCCACGGCTGTTTCCAGTAAACCAGGCGCACCAGCGCGACCGTCAGCAGCAATCCGGCCACGATGCCCGCCGCGTTCCATCGCAGGTTATCGCCATCCGCCACGCCGAACAGCGCAACCGCCAGAGTCGCCAGCCCCATCGCCAGCAGCGCGAAGGTCGCCACCACCACCCAGGTGCTGCGGCGGGTCTGCTGCCGATAGGTTTGCGGGCTGAGCGGCTTGATTTCGAATACCACCATGGTTCGCGATCCTTGGGTTGGACGAATGAAAGAGAGGCCTGCTTGCACTGCATTATCACGCAGCCGGGCATCGGGCAGCTGACGTCGAACAGCATTTGTTACCCCTCGACGCAGCGCGACGGTGATCGCAGGGCCCACGCTTGCCAGTGTTTGCTCACCGCGTCACGGCGGTTGCGGTCACGCTGGCTTTCAACCGCCAAACGCAGCCTCTATGATCGACACATCGGCCCTGCCCAGACAGAAGGACACCCCATCATGAGCCGCTATGAGATCGCGTTTTCCGGTGAGCTCGCACCGGGCGCAAGGCTGGAGCAGGTCGAGGCCAACCTGACCCGGCTGTTCCAGGCCGATGCCCAGCGGATCGCCGTGCTGTTCTCCGGTCGGCGCGTCGTGATCAAGCAGGACCTCGACCATGCCAGCGTCGAAAAATACCGCCAGGCCATGGCCCGTGCCGGCGCCATCGCCGAAGTCCGGCCGATGCCGGTGGAGGTCGAGGAAATCGAACTCGCCCCACCGCCCGAGGCCGCGCCAGCAACAGCCGCACCGGTTACACGGTCCTCTCCGCAGCCGCTGAAGGTGACGCCGCGCGATGAGTACATGGCCGCCTTCGTCGACGTCCAGGCCCCGGACTTCGGCATCGCGCCGGTGGGCGCCGATCTGCAGGATGCCCGTCCGCCGGTGCAGCCTCCAGCCGTCGACCTGTCGCACTTTAGCCTGGCGCCGGTTGGCAGCGACATGGCTGAGCGGCGCCGCGCGAGTGACGCGCCGGTGCCGGATATTTCGCACTTGAAACTTCAGGACTGAGCCACTCGGGCGGATATCCGCCCGAACTCAATTCGCCTCCACAGGCTCCAACGCTACAAGCCCTCAACGTGCCTGTATGCAATGGACCTTGTCGTCGCCCGCCCCGAAGGCCTCTACTGCCCGCCAGGGGACTTCTACATCGATCCCTGGCGCCCGGTCGAGCGTGCCGTCATCACCCATGCCCATGGCGATCATGCGCGCTGGGGCATGGGCCATTACCTGGCGTCCCGCGACAGCGAAGGCATCCTGCGCTCGCGCATCGACGCCGACATGCCCCTGCAGACGCTCGCCTATGGCGAATCGCTCGACCACCACGGGGTCCGGTTGAGTTTCCACCCCGCCGGACACGTGTTGGGCTCGGCCCAGGTGCGTCTCGAATATAAAGGTGAAATCTGGGTGGCCTCCGGCGACTACAAGGTCGAACCCGACGGTACCTGCGCGCCTTTCGAGCCGGTGCGCTGTCACACCTTCATCACCGAATCGACCTTTGGCTTGCCCATCTATAAATGGCCCTCGCAGGCCGAGGTGTTCCGCGAGATCAACGACTGGTGGCGAGCCAACGCCACAACGGGGCGCCCCAGCGTGCTGTTCTGCTACGCCTTCGGCAAGGCGCAGCGCATCCTGCATGGCCTGGATGAAAGCATCGGCACCATCGTGGTCCACGGCGCAGTAGAGCCGTTGAACAAGGTCTACCGCGAAGGCGGCGTTTACCTGCCACCCACCGTCTATGCGGGCGACCTGAAAAAAGGCGACCCGCGACTCAAGCAGTCGATCATCCTTGCGCCGCCGTCCGCCGGCGGCAGCACCTGGATGCGCCGTTTCGGCGATTATGCCGATGCCTTCGCCAGCGGCTGGATGATGCTGCGCGGCACCCGCCGCCGGCGTGGCGTGGATCGCGGCTTCGTGCTCTCCGACCACGCCGACTGGCCCGGCCTGCTCTGGGCCATCGAGCAGACCGGCGCCGAACGGGTGATGGTGACTCACGGCTCGGTGCCGGTGCTGGTGCGCTATCTGCGCGAGATGCGCGGCCTCGACGCCCAGGCGTTCGAGACGGAATACGGTGAAGAAGACGACACGGCTCAGGAGGCCGAATGATGGGCCGGGCATCGAGCCAATGGGCCCAAGGAGGCAGTGATCGATGAAAGCCTTCGCCACCCTCTACAGCCGTCTGGATGCCACCACCTCGAGCAATGCCAAGCTCGCGGCCATGCGTGACTATTTCCGCGAGGCCGACCCCGCCGATGCAGCCTGGGCCGTCTACTTTCTGGCTGGCGGCCGGCCGCGCCAGTTGGTGCCGACCCGTGTCCTGCGCGAGACCGCGATGCAGGCCTCGGGGCTACCGGACTGGCTGTTCGAGGAAAGCTATCAAGCGGTCGGCGACATGGCCGAGACGATTTCGCTGCTGATTCCCGAAGCCCGGCACAGCTCGGACGACGGGCTGGCCGTGTGGATGCAGGACAAACTGCTGCCCTTGCGCGGTCTGCCGCCGGAAGAATTGGCCGAGCGGTTGCCCGCGCTCTGGGCGCAGCTGGACCGACTGAGCCTGATGGTCTGCATCAAGCTGATCACCGGCGCTTTTCGCGTTGGCGTGTCGAAGCTGCTGGTGACGCGGGCGCTGGCCTCGCTGGTCGACCTTGATCCCAAGCGCGTAGCGCAGCGGCTGGTGGGCTACACCGATCTGTCCCATCGCCCCAGCGCCGAAGGCTACCTGGCGCTGATCGCCGACGAATCCGAGCATGAGCACGCACAGCGCGGCGGCCAGCCTTATCCGTTCTTTCTCGCTCATTCGCTGCAGGCGCCGGTGGACGAGTTCGATACGCTGCTCGGCGCGCCGGAGAACTGGCTCGTCGAGTGGAAGTGGGACGGCATCCGCGCCCAGCTGGTCAAACGCGACGGGCAGATCTGGATCTGGTCGCGCGGTGAAGAGCTGGTCAGCGATCGCTTTCCGGAACTGTGCGAGTTGGCCGGCTGCCTGCCGGACGGCACGGTGATCGACGGCGAAATCCTGGTTTGGAAATATGCGCCCGACGCGTCGCCGAACGAGCTGTTCGATGTCCACACAGGCCAGGCGGCGAGTGGCTCCGAGCGATTTGGCGTGCAGCCGTTCGCCCTCTTGCAGCAACGCATCGGCCGCAAGAACCTCACCGCCAAGGTGCTGCAGGACGCGCCCGTCGCGGTGCTGGCCTACGACTTGCTGGAATGGCAGGGTGAGGATTGGCGGCAGCGCCCACTGCGCGAGCGCCGGCAGCGACTCGAGGCGGTGGTCGAGCACTGCCCCAACCCGCGCCTGATGACCTCACCGCGTGTGGAAGGCAACGACTGGCCGGACCTGGCCCGCCAGCGCGAGGCCTCACGCGCTCTGGGCGTCGAAGGCATGATGATCAAGGCGCTCGCCGCGCAGTACGGTGTCGGCCGGACCAAGGACGTCGGCGTCTGGCTGAAATGGAAGATCGACCCCTATTCGGTCGATGCCGTATTGATCTACGCCCAGCGTGGCCATGGCCGCCGCGCCAGCCTTTATACCGACTTCACCTTTGCCGTCTGGGATGGCGAACCGGGCGATCCCGAGCGCAAGCTGGTGCCCTTCGCCAAGGCCTATTCGGGCCTGACCGACGAGGAGATGCGCAAGGTCGACGCCATCGTACGCAAAACCACCGTGGAGAAATTCGGCCCGGTGCGCAGCGTGACGCCGACGTTGGTGTTCGAGCTCGGCTTCGAGGGGATCGCGGCCAGCAGCCGTCACAAGAGCGGCATCGCCGTGCGCTTCCCGCGCATGTTGCGCTGGCGCCACGACAAGCCGGTCGATGAGGCCGACTCCCTGGACACGCTCAAGGAGCTGCTGGGATGAGGCAATCACCCGACCCATCCTTGCGAACCAGGACGCGACGAAATACGCAGAAAACGCCAGGCGAGTCCGAGCCCGACCTTCAGGCCAGAGAAAGCCGAAGCCCCGTCACCAAGCCCGCGACGGAACCGGACGATAGCCTCACTCAGCCAGCGAAAGACCGGAGCGGGATCAAAAAAAGCGTGCGTGACACAGCAGCACCGTCACCCCATGCTGCGATCGAAGGCAAAGCGGCCACGCACAAGGCTGACCGCTCCCCTGTTCCGCGGGCAGAAGGGCTGACGACGAGCGAGGCGTCAGGCAGCGCGGAGCCTGGCCGGGGGACGCCTCAAGAAAGCCGCGGTGCCGCGTGGTTCGCCAGTAGATCCTGGCAGCCGTTCCCGTTCCAACGGGAGGTCTGGCAGGCGGTGCAGAACGGCGAGTCCGGCCTGCTTCATGCCACCACGGGGGCCGGCAAGACCTATGCCGTCTGGCTGGGCGCGTTGAACCGATTCGCCGCTGAGCCGGCAGCGCGTCCAGACGAACCGCAGGCGCAGACCGCGCATTCGGACAAGCCAGCGCCGCTGACCGTGTTATGGATCACGCCGATGCGCGCACTGGCCGCCGACACCGCACGCGCGCTGCAGGCGCCCCTGGACGACCTCGCCATCAACTGGAGCGTTGGCCTGCGCACCGGCGATACCGCCAGCGCCGAGCGCGCCCGGCAGAGCCGGCGATTGCCCAGCGCGCTGGTCACCACCCCGGAAAGCCTGACGCTGTTGCTGACCCGAGCCGATGCGCGCCAGGCCTTCGCCGGCCTGCGCATGCTGGTGGTAGACGAGTGGCACGAGTTGCTCGGCAACAAGCGTGGCGTGCAATTGCAATTGGCCCTGGCCCGGCTGCGCAGCTGGACACCGGAGCTGATCGTCTGGGGCCTTTCAGCAACGCTGGGCAACCAGCCGCACGCCCTGGAGGTCCTGCTGCACCCGGGTCAAGGTCGGCTGGTACAGGGCAAAATCGATAAGCGACTGCTCGTCGACACCTTGCTCCCACCGAGCATCGAGCGCTTTCCCTGGGCCGGACATCTCGGCCTGCGCATGCTGCCGCAGGTGGTCGAGCAGATCGACTCGGCCGCGACCTCGCTGGTCTTCACCAATACCCGCTCGCAGTCGGAGCTCTGGTACCAGGCGATTCTCGAAGCGCGCCCGGATTGGGCCGGGTTGATCGCGCTGCACCACGGATCGCTGGCGCGCGAAGTGCGCGACTGGGTCGAACTGGGCCTCAAGCAAGGCGCGCTGAAGGCCGTGGTCTGCACCTCCAGCCTGGATCTGGGCGTGGATTTTCTGCCGGTCGAACGGGTGCTGCAGATCGGCTCGCCCAAGGGTGTGGCGCGGCTCATGCAGCGGGCTGGCCGTTCCGGCCATGCACCGGGACGTGCCTCGCGGGTCACCCTGGTGCCAACGCACAGCTTTGAAGTGGTGGAAGCCGCGGCGGCCAGGATCGCCGTCGCCGAACGCCGCATCGAGGCGCGCAGCGCACCGCATCGGCCGCTGGACGTGCTGGTGCAGCATCTGGTGAGCATGGCGCTCGGTGGCGGATTTCGCCCCGACGCGCTGCTGCGTGAGATCCGACGGGCCTGGTCCTACCGCGACCTGGAGGACGAACAGTGGCAGTGGGCGTTGGCCTTCGTTCGCCATGGCGGGCATTCGTTGACGGCCTACCCGGACTATCAACGGGTCGAGCCGGACGACTCCGGCCTCTGGAAAGTGCCGAGTCGGCGCGTGGCGCTGCGCCATCGGATGAGCATCGGCACCATCGTCAGCGATGCCAGCCTGACAGTGAAGTTCTGGGCCAAGGGCGGCAGCGGCCGGTCGCTGGGCACGGTCGAAGAAGGCTTCATCGCCCGCCTGCGCCCCGGTGACAACTTCCTCTTCGGCGGTCGCCTGCTGGAACTGGTACGGGTCGAAAACATGACGGCCTACGTCAGCCGCGCCACGGGCAGGAAGGCCGCCGTGCCACGCTGGAACGGCGGGCGAATGCCGCTTTCCAGCGAACTGGCCGATGCGGTGGTCGAACAACTCGGCGCCGCTTCGCGCGGGGCCTTCGCAAGCGACGAGATGCGCCTGGTAGCGCCGCTGCTTCGGGTGCAGATGGATTGGTCGACGCTGCCGACCGAAACCACGCTGCTGGCCGAGGTCATGAAGTCCCGCGAGGGCTGGCACCTGTTCCTCTACCCCTTCGCGGGCCGCCATGTGCACCTTGGGCTTGCCAGTCTGCTGGCCTGGCGCATGGGCCAGCGACAACCACTGACCTTTTCCATCGCGGTGAACGACTACGGTTTCGAGCTGCTGTCGGCGACCGAGGTGGACTGGCAGCGCTGGCTGACCCCCGCGCTGTTCAGTCAGGATGACTTGCTCCACGACGTGCTCGCCAGCCTCAATGCCGGTGAGCTGGCACGTCGGCGCTTTCGAGAGATCGCCCGCATTGCCGGCCTGGTGTTTTCCGGCTATCCCGGCGCGCAGAAAAGCGCGCGACAACTGCAGGCATCCAGCGGACTGTTCTTCGATGTGTTTCGCCAGTACGACCCGACCAACCTGCTGCTGAGCCAGGCCGAGGAAGAAGTGCTGCGTCAGGAGCTGGAAGTCGAGCGCCTTGAACAGACGCTGACACGGCTGCAGCAGCGACACCTGGATATTCATC
Source organism: Stutzerimonas stutzeri (assembly GCF_009789555.1). Classification (NCBI taxonomy): domain Bacteria; kingdom Pseudomonadati; phylum Pseudomonadota; class Gammaproteobacteria; order Pseudomonadales; family Pseudomonadaceae; genus Stutzerimonas; species Stutzerimonas stutzeri. The sequence goes on along the minus strand of NZ_CP046902.1, from coordinate 2,228,941 downwards.
CGGTCAAGCGCACCACCCCGCTGGCCTTCCCCTTGATGGTCGAGCGGTTCCGTGAAAGCCTGAGTTCAGAGAAACTGGCCGATCGTATTCGTCGAATGGTCGCCGAGCTCGACAAGGCCGCAGGGCCTGGCGGCTATCAGCCGGAGCGAGACGCCGCGATCGCGGTGGAGCGTGAAACCAACCCAAAGCGCAAACCCCGCACGAGCAAGGACGGAACACCACGGCAGAAAAAGCCGAAACCCTAACCTCTCGGGAAATCGCCCCGCCCAACCTGTGCCCCACTTTCCCTGTGGGAGGCGCGCCCTCGCGGCGAACGCGGTCCCGCGACCACCTCAACAGCAACAGCTTCGCCCCGGGGCGGGCCTCCCACAAAGAGCCTGTTCGTACCTCCCCACAGCCATGCGCCTCAACCTTACCTGTGGTAGGCGCGCCCTCGCGGCGAACGCGGTCCCGCGACCACCTCAACAGCAACAGCTTCGCCCCGGGGGCGGGCCTCCCACAAAGAGCCTGTTCGTACCTCCCCACAGCGATGCACCTCAACCCTGCCTGTGGGAGGCGCGCCCTCGCGGCGAACGCGGCCCCGCGGCCACCTCAACAGCAACAGCTTCGCCCCGGGGGCGGGCCTCCCACAAAGAGCCTGTTCGTACCTCCCCACAGCGATGCTCCTGAACCTTACCTGTGGGAGGCGCGCCCTCGCGGCGAACCCAGCCCCGCGGCCACCTCAACAGCAAAAACTTCGCCCCGGGGGCGGGCCTCCCACAAAGAGCGGTGTTCGTACCTGCCCACCGCAATATGCCTCAACCCTGCCTGTGGGAGGCGCGCCCTCGCGGCGAACGCGGCCCCGCGGCCACCTCAAAAGCAGAAGCTTCGCCCCGGGGGCGGGCCTCCCACCAAAAAGCCTGTTCGTACTTCCCCCACAGCCATGCACCTGAACCCTGCCTGTGGGAGGCGCGCCCTCGCGGCGAATTCGGCGCCGCGGCCACCTCAACAGCAAACGCTTCGCCCCGGGGGCGGGCCTCCTACAAAGAGCGTGTTCGTACCTCACCCACAGCCATGCACCTCAACCCTGCCTGTGGGAGGCGCGCCCTCGCGGCGAACGCGGTCCCGCGACCACCTCAACAGCAACAGCTTCGCCCCGGGGCGGGCCTCCCACAAAGAGCGTGTTCGTACCTCACCCACAGCGATGCGCCTGCACCCTGCCTGTGGGAGGCGCGCCCTCGCGGCGAACCCAGCCCCGTGGCCACCTCAACAGCAAGAGCTTCGCCCCGGGGGCGGGCCTCCCACAAAGAGCGTGTTCGTACCTCACCCACAGCCATGCACCTGAACCCTGCCTGTGGGAGGCGCGCCCTCGCGGCGAACGCGGCCCCGCTGCACATCAACAGCAAACGCTCTCATGGGAACAGGCGCAAGCCCGCGATAAACTCCCTCGCATGACGCCACATCTACCCATCGAACTGGAACAGACCGAGCTCTGGCTGCTTGCCGACAAGGCCATCTACTGGCCTGAACAGCAGGCGCTGTTGATCGCCGACATCCATTTCGGCAAGGCGGCCGCGTATCGCCGTCTTGGCCAGCCGGTGCCGCGCGGCACCACCCAGGCGAACCTGCAGCGGCTGGATGCGTTGCTGGCGCGTTATCGTTGTCGCCAGTTGATAGTGCTTGGCGACTTCCTGCATGCACCCGAATCCCAGACGGCGGCCGTCCTGGCGCAACTCCATCTGTGGCGCGCCGCACGGCCTGGGCTCGAAATCACCCTGATCCGCGGCAACCATGACCGACGCGCCGGCGACCCGCCCACGACCCTCGATATCCTGGTGAGCCCCGAACCGCTGCTGCTTGGCCCTTTCGCCCTGCAACACGAGCCCGACCCGCACCCCACCCATCATGTGCTGGCCGGACATCTGCACCCGGCGTTCCGTCTTAGCGGGCGCGGGCGGCAGAGCCTGCGCCTGCCCTGCTTCTGCATCGGCGAACGCGTGACCCTGCTGCCAGCCTTCGGTGGATTCACCGGCATGATGGAAGTGGACGCCAACGCGAGTCGGCGTCTGTACGTGGTTGGGGATGGCAGCGTGTGGCGGGTGGCTTGATGACAATCAGGCCTGCGATATGCCGGTTACGGTGATACCAAAGCGCTCGGCCAGGCGGGTGGCCGGCGTTTCCTCGATATCCGGGTCATGCTCGTATGCGTCCTCCTCGCCGGCGTAGTCCTGTTCGGCCTTGCGGGTGACCAGCGCAACCGCTTCGTCTATATCCGGCTGGTGATCGGATTCGGTCCTGAGGATGGAGGTATTGCCGTCTTTACTGTACGCGATGATCCAAGTCGTCATGGATGCCCCCTTTTTCTAGCGCCTTCGGCAAATTCGTTCACCGATATCGGCGTCGCTTTGTTTAGAGACTAGCCCGTCGTATTCAGTTCTGCCGCTTATGCTTGATCGGACGACCTGCCGAACGGTCTGAACAGGGCCTCGGCGCATCGGTCATCGGTAGACAAACAGCGCGGAGACAAGGCCATGAGCCGATCACGCCCAGGACCTGCCGAGATGACCGAGGACCAGTTGGTCGACCGGCTACGCCGCCATGCAACGCCGCTGCCGGCCATCGACGACCCCGCCTTTGCGGCCCATTTCGATCCATTCGCCGACGCCCGTGTGGTACTGATCGGCGAGGCCAGCCACGGCACCTCCGAGTTCTACCGTGCCCGGGCGGCCATTACCCGTCGGCTGGTGGAGCATCACGGTTTCACTATCATCGCCGCCGAAGCGGACTGGCCGGACGCAGCGAGAATCGACCGTTACGTACGTCACCAGCAGCCGCCGAGCTGGGTCGAGGAAGGCTTCAAGCGCTTCCCGACCTGGATGTGGCGCAATCAGGAAGTCGCCGATTTCGCAGGCTGGCTGCGCCACCACAACGAAACCCTGGCGCCTGAGCGACGGGTCGAATTTCGCGGCCTTGACGTCTATAGCCTCGGCTCGTCGATTCAGGAGGTACTGAGTTACCTCGATGGCGTCGACCCTCAGGCGGCCAGCGCTGCGCGACGCCGCTATGGCTGCCTCAGCCCCTGGCACGAGGAGCCGGCCATCTATGGACACAAGGTGATGCTCGGGGAGCCATCGTGTGAAGACGCTGTCGTCGAGCAGTTGCGCGCATTGCTCGATCAGCGGTTGGAGTACCTCGAACAAGACGGCGCACGTTTCTTCGACGCCGAGCGCAACGCCCGTGTGGTGCTGGCGGCGGAGCAGTATTACCGGGCCATGTATCAGGGCTCGGCCGAGTCCTGGAACCTGCGCGACCGGCATATGTTCGATACCCTGCGCGCGCTGCTGGATCACCGTGGCGACGGCGCCCGGGCCGTGGTCTGGGCGCACAATTCTCACATCGGCAACGCCGCATCGACGTCCATGGGCTGGGGCGGCGAATTCAACATCGGCGAGCTGTGCCGTACCGCCTTCGGACGCGACGCGGTGCTGATCGGCATGGCCACTGACCGAGGCGAAGTGGCAGCGGCGGACAATTGGGACGAGCCGATGCAGATCAAGCAGGTCCGCCCGTCTCGCCCGGATAGCTGGGAGCACCTGTTCCTGCGCACCGGAATCGCGGCGTCACTGACCCATTGGCGCGACGATGCCTCCTTACGTCAGGCGCTGGCCAGACCGCGTCTCGAACGGGCCATCGGCGTCATCTACCGCCCGGCCACCGAGCGGCAAAGTCATTATTTCCAGGCCATACTCTCGGAACAGTTCGACGCCCTGATCTGGCTGGAACAGACCTGCGCCGTGACCCCGATCGGGCCGCAGCAGATCGACGCCGAGATCATTCCGGATACCTACCCATTCGGAGAGTGAGCCATGCGCGCGTTCATGTCTGAACCTCATCTGTTTCGCGACCGCAGCCACGCCGGCCAGGAGCTGGCCGAGGCACTGCAACATCTGGCCGAGTTGAAACCGCTGGTGCTCGCCTTACCCAGAGGCGGCGTGCCCGTTGCCTTCGAAGTGGCGCGCAGCCTCAAGGCGCCGCTCGATCTCGTGCTGGTGCGCAAGATCGGTGCGCCCGGCAACGAGGAGCTCGCGCTCGGCGCGGTGGTCGACGGCGCCGAGCCGAAGTGGGTGATCAATCAGGAGCTGTTCAACCAAGTCGCGCCACCGCCCCACTGGTTCGAGAGCGAGATGCAGCGCCAGCTCGACGAACTGGAACGCCGCCGCCAACGCTATTGTGGTGACCGACCCGCCCCGGTAATCCGGGATCGCTGCGTGATCGTGATCGATGACGGCGTTGCCACTGGCGCAACCGTGCGAGCCGCGCTCAAGGGCATGAAACAATCCAGTCCCCGCCGGATCGTGCTCGCCGTGCCGGTCGGGCCGCGCGAGGAAATCGAAATGCTGCGAACCGAGTTCGATGAACTGGTGTGCCTAGCGATGCCCGAGCCATTTATCGGCGTCGGGCGCCACTACGGCGATTTCGAACAGACGAACGATGAGCAGGTCATTGACCTGCTCGCGCGTGCTCAGGCCTTCGTCGCGCCGGCGCCCGCGCCGCGCGCGTGAAGTCAGGCCACCGGTGCTGGCGGCGGCTGGTCCGGAATGGTTGGCTCGCCTGGCTCGCTAGGCAAATCCGGTACGCCGGGTTCTTCCGGATCGCCCGGCACGCCATTGGCATGCAGGTCGTATTGGTCCAGGCCGCTCGCCTCAAGGATGGATTCATTTCCCATGTCGTTGCCCTCCACGGCATTGGCCGGCAATCCCGGCGGGTCTATAGCTGTAGAGGGCGCGCGACCGGGATTGATCCGTCCATCTGTCGGGCATGCGCCGGCGTTACCACATCAGGTCATCAGGAATCTGGTAGGCGGCGTATGGATCGTCCGCATCGGGCGCTTCGGACTGGGTGTTGAGCTGAACGATGCGGCGCGGATCGCGCTCCTGGATTTTCAGCGCAGCCTCACGCGGGATCACTTCATAACCGCCGCCATGCCGGACGATGGCCAGCGAGCCACTGGACAGCTTGTCGCGCATCAGTTTGTTCACCGACAGGCGCTTGACCTTCTTGTCATCGACGAAGTTGTAATAGTCCTCGGTGGTCAGCTTGGGCAGGCGGCTGGTCTCGATCAGTTGTTTGATCTGGGCAGTACGCGCCTTCTGCTCGGCCTTTTCCTGCTGCTGGCGGTTCAATTCCTGGTCACGGGCCAGTTTCTCGGCCTGGGCCTTGAGCGCCGCTTCACGCTGAGAATCATCCTTTTCAGCCTGGCCTTTCTTTACCAGGCGTTGCTGTTTCTGCTGCTGCTTACCGGCCTGCTTGGCCTGCTTCTCATTGACCAGTCCGGCTTTGAGCAGCTGATCGCGAAGGGAAAGACTCATGTGTCGGCTCGTCTCGTCGTGAATTCAAAATAGACGTAGGCCGGCTCGCATCGCGATCCGGCCGGCAGATTGTGGCGGATGCGGGTCACGACATCCACCCGCGAAATGAGCGCGACCGTCACCCGCAGGACGCCGTTCGCTCGGCTTTCTTGGCTTCGCCCCAAAGGGCATCGAGTTCATCAAGATCGCAATTCTCGATGGGACGCCCCCGTTCCCGCAAGGCGCGTTCGATGAAACGGAAGCGGCGCTCGAACTTGCGGTTGGCGGCGCGCAAGGCGTTTTCCGGATCGACCTTCAGGTGCCGCGCCAGATTCACCGTGACGAACAGCAGATCGCCGATCTCTTCGGCGACGGCCTCCGAATCGTTTTCGCTCATCGCTTCGAGCACTTCATCGAGTTCCTCGCGCACCTTGTCCACCACCGGCAATGCGTCCGGCCAATCGAAACCGACCTGGGCGGTGCGTTTCTGCAACTTGGCGGCACGGCTCAAGGCGGGCAGCGCGCTGGGTACGTCGTCGAGTAGCGACAGTTGCTCCGGCGCGGCAGCCTTCTCTGCACGTTCCTCGGCCTTGATTGCTTCCCAGCGCTGCTTGATGGCCGCCTCGTCGAGGCGTGGCAGCTCGGGCGAGCCGTACAGATCGCCATCGGGAAAGACATGGGGATGGCGGCGCAGCAGCTTTCGGGTGATCCCATCGACCACCGTGGCGAACTCGAAACGCCCCTCCTCCTGCGCCAACTGGCTGTAATAAACGACCTGAAACAGCAAATCACCCAGTTCGCCAGGCAAGTGATCGAAGTCGCCGCTTTCGATGGCGTCCGCCACTTCGTATGCCTCTTCGAGCGTGTGCGGCACGATGCTCGCGTAGTCCTGCTGCAAATCCCACGGACAGCCGTGCCGTGGGTCACGCAAGCGGGCCATCAAATGCAGCAGGTCGTTGAGTTGGTACATGAATGCCTCGGTGAACGCTTGGAGATCGAAGTTGGGGTCGGGTGAAACCTGACCGTAGCGAGCGAAGGCCAGACAAGGCGAAAGCCTGCGGAAAAGCAAAGCTGGCGTTTGCCAACGAACGTTTTTCGGCAGGCTTGCCATGCAGTATGGCCGAACGCAGTGGGTCAGGAGGTGCGCTGGCGCTTCGCTTCGATGATGTTGGGCAACTGCGAGATACGGCTGAGCAGTCGTCCCAGGGCATCCAGGCCTGGAATCTCGATGGTCAGGGTCATCTGCGCCGTGCTGTCTTCCTTGTTCGAGCGGGTGTTGACGGCCAGCACGTTGATGCGCTCGTTGAGCAGGATTTGCGAAACGTCACGCAGCAGGCCGGAGCGATCGTAGGCACGGATGATGATGTCCACCGGGTAGGTTTTCTCCGGGATCGGCCCCCAGCTGACTTGGATGATCCGCTCCGGCTCGCGCCCGGCCAGTTGCAACACCGAGGCGCAATCCTGGCGGTGGATGCTGACGCCACGTCCCAGCGTGATGTAGCCGACGATCGGATCGCCCGGCAGCGGCTGGCAGCAACCGGCCATTTGCGTGAGCAGATTGCCGACGCCCTGGATCTGCACATCGCCCCGCTTGCCCGGCCGGGTACTGGCGGGACGACGCGGGATCAATTCGAGCTGATCGGCGGCGTGGCTGTCGGGTTCCACCAACTGCTGTGCATGATTGACCAGTTGGGACAGCCGCAGATCGCCCGCCCCGAGTGCGGCGAACATGTCCTCGGCAGTCTTCAGGTTGGCCTTTTCGGCGAGCTTGTCGAAGTCCACCGGGGGCAGATCGAGGCGTCCCAGCTCACGCTCGAGCAACGCCTTGCCGGCTGCCACGTTCTGATCACGGGCTTGCAGCTTGAACCAATGGACGATCTTTGCCCGCGAGCGCGAAGTGGTGATGTAGCCCAGGTTGGGGTTCAGCCAGTCGCGACTCGGCGAGCCGTGCTTGCTGGTGATGATCTCGACCTGTTCGCCGGTCTGCAGGCTGTAATTGAGCGGTACGATGCGCCCGTTGATCTTGGCGCCCCGGCAGTTGTGGCCGATTTCGGTGTGCACGCGATAGGCGAAGTCCAGCGGCGTGGCGCCCTTGGGCAGGTCGATGGCGTGGCCGTCCGGGGTGAACACGTAGACACGGTCAGGCTCGATATCCACGCGCAACTGATCGGCCAGGCCACCGATATCGCCGAGTTCCTCGTGCCATTCGAGCACCTGACGCAGCCAGGCGATCTTCTCTTCGTAATGGCTGGAGCTGGAGTTGACGTCCGTGCCCTTGTATCGCCAGTGGGCGCAGACGCCCAGCTCGGCTTCCTCATGCATGGCCTGAGTACGAATCTGCACTTCCAGCACCTTGCCTTCCGGACCGAGCACGGCGGTATGCAGCGAACGGTAGCCATTTTCCTTGGGGTTGGCGATGTAGTCGTCGAACTCCTTGGGAATGTGGCGCCAGAGCGTATGCACGATGCCCAGCGCCGTATAGCAGTCACGCACTTCGGGCACCAGGACACGGACGGCGCGAACGTCGTAGATCTGGCTGAACTGCAGGCCCTTTTTCTGCATCTTTCGCCAGATCGAGTAGATGTGCTTTGCGCGGCCATCGATCTCGGGATGGATGCCGGTTGCGGTCAGTTCGTCCCTGAGCTGCTGAACCACGCTCTGAATGTACTGTTCGCGGTCCAGGCGACGCTCGTGCAGCAATTGGGCAATCTGCTTGTACTGCTCGGGCTCCAGGTAGCGGAAGGACAGGTCCTCCAGCTCCCACTTGATATGGCCGATACCCAGGCGATGGGCCAGCGGTGCGTAGATATCGAAGACTTCGCGGGCAACGCGATGGCGTTTGTCGTCGTCGGCGTTCTTCACCGCGCGGATGGCGCAGGTGCGCTCGGCCAGCTTGATCAACGCGACACGGACGTCGTCGACCATGGCCACCAGCATCTTGCGCAGGTTCTCGACCTGCGTCTGGGTACCCAGCACCAGCGACTCGCGCGGGTTGAGACTGGCACTGATGGCGGCCATGCGCAGCACGCCTTCGATCAGCTTGGCCACCACCGGGCCGAACTGCTTGTGAACGTCGGCCAGTTGGACCTGGCCTTCACGAACACCCCGATAGATCACCGCCGCGACCAGGCTGTCTTGGTCGAGTTTGAGATCGGCGAGTATCTCGGCAATCTCGAGCCCGGTCTGGTAGCTGGAGGTGCCTTCGCTCCACAGATTCTGTGCCGCGTTGGCCTGTTGCTCGGCCGAGCGAGCGAACTCGCAGGCCTGCTTGAGTGCGTCGCGGTCGAGTGCCGGGTCCATCCCCAGCACGTGATCGAGCCAGCCTTCGAGGTTGATGCTGCCGTCAGTGTTGATCGGCTGAAGCGCTCTGACCTGGACCATCTATCTACCTTCCCTCTACGCATCATCTGCGTCGAATACGCCGACTTTCTGGGAGTCGGTCGGTTGAACCACAGGCCGTCTGCCTGTCAAAAATTCCGTCGCTACGCCTGTCGCTCAAAGAGCGCCATGGCTTCGACGTGCGCGGTTTGCGGGAACATGTCCAGCACGCCGGCACGCTCGAGCCGATAGCCCTGACGTGCCAGCTGCGCAGCGTCGCGCGCCAGTGTCGCAGGGTTGCATGAAACATAGACCACGCGCGTTGCGCCTAAAGTCGCTATTTGCCGCACCATTTCCAGCGCACCGTCACGCGGTGGGTCGAGCAGCACAGCCGCGAATCCGCCCTTGGCCCACTGCGCCTCGGCAAGCGGCTTCGACAGGTCCGCCTGATAAAAGTGCGCATTCACCAGACCGTTGTGCGCGGCATTGGTGCGGGCGCGCTCCGTCATCTCGCTGCCGCCCTCGACGGCCACCACCTCTGCCCCCGAACGTGCCAACGGCAACGAGAAATTGCCGAGCCCACAGAACAGGTCCAGCACCCGCTCGCCCGTTTGCAGTGCGAGCCATTGCAACGCCTGCGCCACCATCGCCTCGTTCACCGGGGCGTTGACCTGGACAAAATCGCCCGGCCGCCAGGCCAGTTCCAGGTCCCAAGCCGGCATTCGATAGCCCAGCCGGTAAGCCGGGTCCAAGGGTTGCGGAACACCGTCGCCCTGCAGCCAGAGCTGGACGCCCTGCGCCTGCGCAAAGCTCGACAGCCGCTGCAGATCAGCCTCGGCAAGCGCGACCGTGTGGCGTACCAGCACGGCTTCGGCGGTCCCACTGAACAACTCCAGGTGCCCGATCGCCTGCGGCTTGTCCAATGCATGCAAAACGGCCAGCAACGCCGGCAACAGCGTCTGCAAGGGTTGTACCAGCACGTGACATTCACGGATGGACACGATGTCCTGGCTGGCGCTGGCGCGGAATCCCACCTCCAATCGCCGTACCTTGGCATCCCAGCGAACGGCCAGCCTGGCGCGGCGGCGGTAGCCGAACTCGGGCCCGCTCAACGGCGGCGCCCAGGCCTGCGGTGCGATGCCCGCCAGCCGCGACAACTGTTCGGCAAGGCTGCGCTGTTTCAGCTCGAGCTGATCGGCCGCCGGTAGATGCTGGAGGGTACAGCCGCCGCACACCCGAGCATGCGGGCAGGGCTCTGGACGGCGCTGCCCACTGGCCGCTAGCACCCGTTCGCTGCGGGCCTCGACGACCTGACTGCGCGCTCCCGTGACGCGCGCCTCGACCTCTTCGCCGGGCAGGGCGCCCTCGACGAACCAGGTGCGCCCGTCGACGAAACCGATGCCTCGGCCATCGTTGGCCAGGCGCTCGATACCCAGCCGTTGCTTCTTGCCCGTCGGGACCTGCGGCTTCTTTTCGCCACCGCCAGGCTGGAAGCGCAAGCCCCCGTTGCGCCTGGCCATCAGCGAGTGCCGCCCTGGTGAGCAGATGCCGCGTCAGTTCGGCTGATCATAGACACCCGTCGACAGGTAACGGTCGCCGCGATCGCAGATGATCGCGACGATCACCGCGTTTTCGACTTCCTGGGACAGCCGCAGCGCAGCCGCGACCGCGCCTCCGGACGATACGCCGCAGAAGATGCCTTCCTCGCGCGCCAGACGGCGCATGACGTGTTCCGCCTCGGCCTGGGCCATGTCGACGATCCGGTCGACACGCTCGGCCTGATAAATCTTCGGCAGGTACTCTTGCGGCCAGCGACGAATTCCCGGAATCGAAGCCCCTTCCATCGGCTGCAGCCCGATAATCTGGATTGCCGGGTTTTGTTCTTTCAGGTAGCGCGACACCCCCATGATGGTCCCAGTGGTGCCCATGGAGCTGACGAAATGGGTGATGCCGCCAGCGGTCTGCTGCCACAACTCGGGACCCGTACTGCTGTAGTGGGCTTCGGGGTTGTCGCCATTGGCGAACTGGTCGAGCACCTTCCCACGGCCCTCGGCCGCCAGCTTCACGGCCAGGTCGCGGGCGCCTTCCATGCCTTCGTCCTTGCTCACCAGAATCAGCTCTGCGCCATAGGCGGTCATCGCCGCCTTGCGCTCGGCGCTGGAGTTGTCCGGCATGATCAGGATGAACTTGTATCCCTTGATCGCCGCAGCCATGGCCAGGGCGATGCCGGTATTGCCGGACGTAGCCTCGATCAGGGTATCGCCGGGCCTGATGTCGCCACGCGCTTCAGCGCGAGCGATCATCGACAGCGCGGGGCGGTCCTTCACCGAACCTGCCGGATTGTTGCCTTCGAGCTTGACCAGAAGGGTATTGCTGGTCTCGCCCGGCAGGCGTTGCAGGCGAACCAGAGGCGTGTTGCCGACGCAATCGGCGATGGTCGGATACTGAATTGTCATGGCGTCGATGAACCGAGCGGCACTTGAGAGGCGCACATGATACCGGCAACGACCGGGCACGGGCAGACCGCTTGGCCCTGATCGCCGCTGGTCTGCAACCGAATCTGTCAGGGCCGGTATCGATGGTCGTCTCGAAGCAAACGTAACGACCACGCTTGGCAGATAGCGGTCAGTGGTCTAGGTGTATAAACAGAACATCGACCGTCTTCCATAAGGAACCGCCCTCCATGCCCGTCGGACCTGTCGCACTGGTCTTCACGTTTCTCTTCGCCAGCCTGACCGCCTGCAGCACCCCCGATTCCTCCCGCCAGGCACCACCGGCACCGGAAGCCGCCACCGGCTACACCGCCAAGCCCGGCTGGGCCACCGAGCGCTTCGCCGTTGCCGCCGCCAACCCGCTGGCCACCGAGGCGGGTTATCAGATCCTCAGAGCCGGCGGCAGTGCGATGGATGCGGCGGTCGCCGTCCAGATGGTACTGACCCTGGTCGAGCCGCAGTCCAGCGGCATTGGCGGCGGCGCCTTCCTGCTGCATTGGGACGGCGCCCAAGTCACCGCGCTGGACGGCCGCGAGACCGCCCCGGCAGCGGTCGACGAAACGCTGTTCCTCAAGCCCGACGGCGAGCCCATGGATTTCCAGCAGGCCGTCGTCGGTGGGCGTTCGGTTGGCGTGCCCGGCACCGTTAAAATGCTCGAGCAAGCCCACCGGCAGTACGGCACATTGCCCTGGAGGGACTTGCTGCTGCCGGCCATTCGGCTCGCCGAGGATGGCTTTGAAATCAGTCCGCGATTGCACGGCTTGCTTGCAAGCGACCCGTCGCTTCGCGATAACCCGCCCGCGGCGGCGTTCTATTACCGCCCGGATGGCACGCCCTGGCCAGTCGGGCACCGCTTGCGTAACCCCGCCCTTGCACAACTGCTGCGCAACATCGCCGAGAACGGCAGCGAGGCCTTCTACCGGGGCGCCAATGCGCAGGCGCTGGTCAGGCAGGTGAACGAGCATCACAACCCTGGCACGCTTTCGCTGAGCGACCTGGAAGTCTATGCGCCGCGTCAGCGCGACCCGCTGTGCAACCTGTGGCAGCAACGCTATCAGGTCTGCGGGTTCCCGCCGCCCTCTTCCGGTCACATCACCCAGATGCAGATCCTGGGGATTCTGGAACAGCTGTCGCCGCTGCCCGCGCTGGATCAGGGTTTGCCGTCGGCGGACTTCCTGCACCACTACACCGAGGCCGCACGCCTGGCCTATGCCGATCGCGCGAAATACCTGGCCGACCCCGATTTCGTACCGGTCCCGGGGCGGACCTGGAATAGCATGCTCGCGCCCGAATACCTCAAGCAGCGCGCCGCGCTGATCGGTACCCGCAGCATGGGCACTGCCGAACCCGGCGAACCGGGGCCGCTGCCGGTCGCCTTCGCTTCCCAGCCCGCGCAACCGGAATACGGCACCAGCCACATCAGCATCGTCGATGACCAGGGCAACGCACTGGCGATGACCACCACCATCGAACAGGCTTTCGGCGCGCGCCTGCTCAACGATGGCGGCACCGGCCTGCCCGGCGGCTATCTATTGAACAATGAACTCACCGACTTTGCCTTCGAGCCGCGCGATGATCAGGGCCGGCCGGTTGCCAACCGGGTGGAACCGAACAAGCGTCCTCGCTCGAGCATGAGCCCGACGCTGGTGTTCAATGCCGCGGGCGATCAATTGCTCGCCAGTGTCGGTTCGCCCGGCGGTGCGGCGATCATCCATTTCACGGCGAAGACGCTGCTGGGCATGTACGGCTGGGGGCTCGACGCCCAGCGCGCCATCGATCTGCCGAATTTCGGCAGCTTCAACGGCCCTACCGTGCTCGAAGCCGGCCGCTTTCCGGCCAGCACGGTGGAGGCGTTGAAAGCGCGGGGTCATCAGCTCAACGAGACAGAAATGACCAGCGGGCTGCAAGCCATCCAGCGCACCGACAGCGGTTGGTTCGGCGGTGCCGATCCCCGCCGCGAAGGCATCGTGATGGGCGACTGAATATTCGGGACTCCTACCGACCGCTTTCGCCAGGAGGCTGTTGGTGGGAGGCCCGCCCTCGGGGCGAAGCGCTGCTTTAGAGCGGACCGCAGGCCTGCATTCGCCGCGGGGCGCGCCTCCCACGGATCGGAGCGAACATTGCCCTTTCGCCGGGAGGCTTTTAGCAGGCGGTATGTTTAAACGACGCGTGCTTCGAATTCCAGGCGCTCAATGGCGCTGTCGAGTTCGTCCAGCGCCTGAACCGCTCCCGGATGGTTCTGTTTGAGAAGCGTCTCGCTGCGCTCGCAGGCAGCGCGCAACTGGGGCACGCCACAATAACGGGTGGCACCGTGCAGCCGGTGCACGCGGTCGATCAGTGCCTGCCGGTCGTTCGCCAGGCGCGCTTCGCGGATAACCTGCAGATCGCCTTCCAGCGAGGCCAGCAGCATGCTCAGCATGTCCGCAGCCAGATCGGCCTTGCCGGCCGCCAGGCGCAGCCCCTCCTCCGCGTCCAACACCTTGAGCTCGTCGTTCGGTGGCAGCACTTCGACGGGCGCGGCGCCGAAGCTGCGCGGCAGCGGCAGCCCTGTCCATTTCAATATCACCTGCGCCAGCTGTCGCTCACTGATCGGCTTGGTCAGGTAGTCGTCCAGGCCACTCTGCAGCAGGGTGCGCTTTTCGTTGGACAGCGCATGCGCGGTGAGCGCGATGATCGGCATCGGTGGCTGGCTGCTCTCCTGCTCCCAGCGGCGAATCGCCTCGGTGGTCTGGCGCCCATCCATGCCCGGCATCTGCACGTCCATGAACACCAGATCGAAGGATTTGCGCTTGGCCGCCTCGAGCGCTTCCGGACCGCTGCCCACCGCCTCGACCTCGCCGCCCATGTCGGTCAGCAGGGTTTCGAGCAGCAACAGATTGGCCGGGTTGTCATCGACGCACAGCACCCGGGGCGGGCGGGTGTCCGGCACTGCCAGGGTCTCGGCGAGTGCTTGCGGCGGGCGCAGCAAATCGAGAAGGACCCGCTGCAGCTTGCGGGTACAGGCCGGTTTGCTTTGCAACTGGGTGTGGGTATGGGATTCGGGTAGGGCTTCGTGGTACTGCGCCTGGTCGCTGGTCGGGCACAGCACGATGCACTTGCAACCCAGCGCGTCGAATGCCCACAGGCGCTGGCAGAGTTGCTGCGGTGCGATTTCCCGATGGCTCACGCCGAGCACGGCGATTTCGATCGGCGTATCACTCGATTGCGCGACGGCCACCGCGTCCTGCAACTGATCCAGGGTATCGAATTGCAACACGTCCAGGCCGCAGCTTTCCAGTTGGTGCTGCAGGGCCTGACGCGCCAGCGAGTGCGGCTCGAGCAAGCCGACCTTGCGCCCCAGCAGCGCTGCCCGGGGCAAATCCTCGATGTCGTCGCGGGCTTTGGGCAGGCTCAGGCTGAACCAGAATTCCGAACCCTCGTCGGGAATGCTGTCGACCCCGATTTCACCGCCCATCTGCTCGATCAGGCGCTTGGAGATCACCAGCCCGAGGCCGGTGCCGCCGGGCTGGCGCGACAGTGAGTTGTCCGCCTGGCGGAACGCCTGGAACAGCTCGCGCAAATCCTGATCGGTCAGGCCGATACCGGTGTCCTGCACGCTGATGCGCAGTTGGGCACGATCGGAGCGCTCATCCTCGACCATGGCCCGGACGACCACGGTGCCTTCATTGGTGAACTTGATGGCGTTGCTGACCAGATTGGTCAGCACCTGCTTGAGCCGCAACGGATCGCCGACCAACGACAGGGGCGTGTCGCGATAGACCAGGCTGACCAGTTCCAGGTGTTTGGAATGTGCCGCCGGGCCGAGGATGGTCAGGGTGTCTTCGATCAGATCGCGCAGGTTGAACGGAATGCTGTCGAGCGCCAACTTGCCGGCCTCGATCTTGGAGAAGTCGAGGATCTCGTTGATGATACCCAGCAGGCTGTCGGCGGATTTCTCGATGGTCGACAGGTAGTCCTGCTGACGCGGGGTCAGGTCGCTCTTTTGCAGCAAGTGCGTGAAACCGAGAATGCCGTTGAGCGGGGTGCGGATTTCATGGCTCATGTTGGCGAGGAATTCCGACTTGATCCGGCTGGCTTCAAGTGCCTCCTTGCGTGCCAGGTCCAACTCGATGTTCTGGATCTCGATGGTTTCGAGGTTCTGCTGAACATCCTCGGTCGCCTGGTCGATGCTTTGCTGGAGTTCTTCACGGGCGCTGAGCAGCGCCTCTGCCATGCGGTTGATGCCCGCCGCGACCTCATCCATCTCGTGACTGCCGAGCGATGGCAGACGGGTTTCCAGATAGCCGTCCTTGAGTTGCGCCACTGCCACCTTGACCTTGTGCAGCGGTTTGCTGATGGCCGTGCTCATGCGCAACGCCAGCAGCGCGGTGATGATCAGCCCGGCGCCAATCAGCAACAGACTGGTGAACAGGCTGCGATAACCACGCAACAAGGTGCCCTGGTGCGACAACTCCAGTTCCAGCCAGCCGATCTGGCGCAGATCGTCGTTCGGGTTGTCCGTGGCCAGATTCAAGTGTTTGCCGAGCACCGGCAAAAGGATGCGCGTGGTGTCGACACTGCTGACCTGAGTCAGCGCCTCGGGATCGGTCGGCGGCGATGGCGTGATCATATTCGGCCCCGCATGAGCCTGCACATTGCGCGCGGTGTCGACGAGGGTCACCGAACGCACGTCGGGCTGATCCAGCACCTGATTGAGGATCCGCTGCAAGCGCGCGCCATGCCCCTCGGCCATGGCCGGCGCAGCCAGCGGTGCCAGTTGCTCGGCGATCAACTTGCCGCGTTCGTCCAGCTGATGACGCATCTCAGAGAGCTGCATCCAGGTGAAATAGACGCCAAGCGCCACGGCCAGCACCGTGCTGGGCAGCAAAATGAGCACCAGCACGCGGCTCTTCAGTCCTAGGTCTTTCAGCACGGATCCATTCCCCTGGTTGCCAGGCCGCTAGTGTAGCGGCTCGCTGAGCGGGAAGCTGCCTACCATGGCGCTCTGGCGACGGCTCCCGACCAGCCGTCAGGCTGGTCGATCACGCACCTTGGCCGTGGTTTCAATCCAGGCCGCGGATGTCGCGTCCCTGGAAATCCGGGAGCTTCCACTGGAACGTCATCGCCAGCACCCGGAACAGGAAACCGGCACAGAGCGCGGCGAGCGATGCGATGGCGTTACTCACGCCCAGCCACAGCAGGCCGACATACAGCACACCGGTGAACAACGCCACCGTCGCGTACAGTTCGCGCTGCAGCACCATCGGCACCTCGTTGCAAAGGATGTCGCGCAACAAGCCGCCGAATACGCCGGTGATCACGCCGGCCAGCACCACGATCGACAGGTGTGCGCCCATCTCCATCGCCACGCCGCATCCGATCACCGTGAACGCCACCAGACCAAGGCCATCGACCAGCAGGAACACCTGCCGCAGATGATGCAGATGCCGCGCCACCATGGCGGTGACGATGGCCGCGCTGACGGTGAAACCCAGATATTCGGGATTGGCGATCCAGCCGATCGGGTAGTGCCCCAGCAGCACGTCGCGCGCCGTGCCACCGCCCAGGGCGGTGACCGTTCCGAGCACGCAGATGCCGAACAGATCCATCCCCCGTCGCATGCCCATGATGGCGCCGGACATGGCTTCGGCTGTAATGGCGATCAGGTAGATGGTGTGCAACAGGGTCACGGCAGGCTCCAAAACAGGGCGGACAGGTGAAAGCCGCGCAATTATGGGGCAGACTCGTAATCAATCGATCTGGCTAAGCAAATTTAGGCTATACAAATATTTCCTTAATGAGTGAGTTATCGCTTGAATCTCGATCCCAAGCAGACCGAAGCCTTCCGCGCTGTCATCAGGACCGGCAGCTTCGAGCAGGCGGCGCTACGCCTGCACCTGACGCCGCCAGCGATTTCGCAGCGGGTGCGCGCCCTTGAAAGCACCCTTGGCAATGCGCTGGTGGTGCGCAGCCGCCCCTGCCGCCCGACCGAAATCGGCCAGCGACTGTTGCAGTACCTCAAGCGCGCAACCTTGCTTGAAGCCGATCTGATGGCGGATCTGGCCGAGCGCAGCGATGCGCCGCTGGTGGTCGTCGCCGCGCTCAATGCGGACAGCCTCGGCACCTGGTTCTTCCCGGCGCTGGCCGAGGTGCTCATTCGCGAGCGCGTCCTGCTGGACCTGACCGTCGAAGACCAGGACCACACCTACAGCCTGCTGGAAACCGGCCTGGCAATCGGCTGCATCAGCACCGAGCCCAAGCCCATGCGCGGCTGCACGGCGAGCCCGCTGGGCCGCATGCGTTATCGCCTGGTCGCTTGCGCCTCGTTCCGCCAGCAGCACTTCGCCAATGGCTTGAGTCGAAACGCCGCGCGCAAGGCGCCCGTGGTGGCCTACACCCGCAAGGACAGCCTCACCTCATCCTTCCTGCTGCGCCACCTGGGCCTGCCGGAAGGCGCCTATCCCTGCCATTACGTTCCCGGCTCGGAACCGCACTTCGGCGCGATCCGCTATGGCCTGGGCTATGGCATGGTGCCGGAGTTGTTGCTGCACGATGCGCTGGCGGACGGCACTGTGGTCGACCTGGCCAGGGATGCGCCCCTGGATATCTCCCTGTATTGGCACACCTGGAAAGTGCAATCGCCCCGAATGGAAAACCTGTCGCGCCAGATCGTCGAGGCAGCCCCCCGGATTCTCGCGCGGCCTACAGAGCCGTGAACCCGGCATCCCAGGCTGCGTCAGCAGTCCTGTTGAGGCACACTAGCGACCATGAACCGCGCACCTCGTCATCCCGCCTGCTGCTCGCCGCTGCACGATCACTGGCCGTTGCCTCGCGCCCTGCCCGGCGTTCAGCTGCTCAGCACCCGCTTCGATCCCGAGTTGCTGGAACCCCATGACTTCGACCGCTGGGGTCTGCCCGCCATGACGGCGGTCAGCAAGCGCCAGACCGAGTTCCTTGCCGGACGCGTCTGCGCCTACGAGGCCTTGCGCAGGGTCACCGGCGTGCCAGCCATTCCCGCGGTTGGGCAGGACCGCTCGCCCAGCTGGCCGGACGGGGTGGTCGGCTCCATTACCCACGGCTCCGGCTGGGCCGCTGTGGTCGCGGCGCGAAGCGAGCACTGGCGCGGCCTGGGCCTCGATGTGGAGAAGCTGCTACCCGTCGCGCGGGCCGACCGGCTGGCCGCCGAAATCCTCACGCCAGGCGAACTGGAAGGCTATGCCGGCCTGGACGACCCGCAGCGAGCCCTGCGCGTCACCTTGACCTTCTCGATCAAGGAGAGCCTGTTCAAGGCGCTCTATCCGCTGGTGAAGACGCGCTTCTATTTCCAGGAAGCCGAACTGATCGAGCAGAACCACGGCCACGCTCGCCTGCGCCTGCTCAAGGACCTCTCGGATGAATGGACGACCGGAAGCGAACTGGACGGCCAGTTCGCTCGGTTCGAGGACTACCTGTTGAGTCTGGTCAGCATTCCGGCCTGAGACAGCGCCGTGCCCGTATCCGGCGCTATCGCGCCTGTTTGCGCGGCCAGACCAGACTGAAGCGCGCCCCACCCAGTTCGCTGTGGCCGATCACCGAACGGCCGCCGTGCCAGTAGGAAATGCGCCGCACGATGGACAGCCCCAGCCCGTGCCCGCCAGAGGCGCGGGTGCGACTGTCGTCCAGACGCAGGAACGGCGTGAATACCTTCTCCCAAGCCGCTTCCGGAACCCCTGGCCCATCGTCGTCGACCACCAGTTGCGCCCGCTGCGGGTCGACCATGAAACTCACCTGCACGCGCGTTTCGGCATGACGCATGGCATTGGTGATCAGATTGCTCAAGGCGCGGCGCAGATAGTGCGGCTCGGCCTCGACCATGCAGCTGCCGTCGCTCGCCGGCACGCAGGGCCCGCGTTCGACCCGCACGTTCGGTCGCAGAGGCGCCAGTTCACCGATCACCTGATCGACCAAGGCGGCCAGATCGACCGTTCTGAAGGTAAGCTCCGGCGAGCCGCGCTCCAGCCGCGTATACACCAGCATTTCGTCCACCAGACGGTCGAGATCGTCGATATCACCGTCCATGTCGGCCAGGTAACGCGCTCGCGCTTCCGGGGTTTGCGCCGAACCGGCCATCTCCAGGCCGAAACGCAACCGCGCAACCGGCGTACGCAGCTCGTGGGCGACCGCGCTGACCATTTCGCGCTGCACCGCCAACAAACGTTGCAGGTGGCTGGCCATGCCATTGAACGCCTTCGCCAGCCGACCGACCGAATCCGTTCCGGCATCCGGCACGCGGGCTTCCAGATGGCCGCTGGCGATGCGCGTGGCGGCGCTTTCAACCTCGCGCAAACGCCGCTCAAGGTGTCGCACCAGCAGGTAGACGGTCAGCCCGATCAGCGACAGGCCCAGCACGCCGATCAGGACCAACAGTTGCGGCGGATAGGGGTTCATCTGGTGAAGCGGGCCCAACGCCATGATCCAGGGCGTCCCGGAGATTGCCGCGAATACCCGGATGGCTTCGCCGCCACCGACCAGCGCCATCACCGTGTCGCCTTCATCCAGCCGACGACGTTGATCGTCGTCGAGGCTGGCGCTGTCGCGGGTCAATAGCTGCAACTCGTAGCCGAAGCCACGTGCCTCCTTGAGCTCGGCCAGGCGCCGAGGCTGTTCCGCCTCTGGGTAGCGGATCAGTTCGTCGATCAGCAGATAAATGGTCGCGCGGGCCAGTTGCTCGCTCAGTTGCTCCACTTCGCCGGTCAGCACCAGACGGTCCTCGGCGCTGACCAGGGAGAAGATCGTGACGCTGTGCGGGCGCATTTGCTCCACCAGCACCTGCCCGCGCAACAGGCGGCTTTCCAGCCGGCTTTCCAGGCTGACATCCTCCAGCGTACGGACCCGCAGCGCGATGCCCAGCAACCGCCCCCAGAGATTGGCCGCCTGACGCCGCTCGATGGGCGTCATGCTGCTCATGTTATGTGCCATCAGGCGGAAGGTGCCGCTCGCGAGCGCCTCGCGATGCCGATCGGCACGCACATCGTTGAGCAGATGAAGCCCGCCGGCGCCCAGCAGCCCGACCAGCACCAGCACGGCCAGCATGCCGCCGTAGATGCGCAGGAAAATCGAATTCACTGCAGCGCTTCAGCCGCTTCGGATACGAACAGATAGCCCTTGCCGCGAACCGTCTTGATCAGCCGGGGATGCTCCGGGTCGTCACCGATCTTCGGACGGATACGGGAGATGCGCACATCGATGGAGCGGTCCTGGCCGTCGTACTCGATGCCACGCAGCTCGGCGAATATCTGCTCGCGAGACATGATTCGTCCCGGATTGGAGGTCAGCAGCCAAAGCAGGTCGAACTCGGCGCCAGTCAGCTCGATCCCCTCGCCTCGCAACCAGGCCTCGCGCAACGCGCTGTCAACCACCAGCGGACCGTACTGCACACGTTTGCTGGATGGTATCGAGGGCGCTTCCGCACCTTCGCGTCGTCGTAACAACGCACGGATACGGGCCAGCAACAGCCGCGGACGCACCGGTTTGCAGACGTAGTCGTCGGCCCCGGTCTCCAGCCCGAGCACCTGATCGAGATCGTCGGCGCGGGCAGTCAGCATCAGAATCGGCCCTTCATAGCGATCGCGCACCCGGCGACAGATGGACAGACCGTCCTCGCCGGGCAGCATCAGGTCGAGCACGACCAGATCGGGCCGCTCGTTGATGATGCGCTCCGCCGCCCGTGCACCGTCCGCCTCGATCGATACCTGCAAACCGTTGCCTTCGAGATATTCCCGGGTCAGCTCGGCCAACCGCTGGTCATCTTCGACGATGAGAACTCGCCAAGCTTCCTGATCCATTCGCGCCTCCGCACAGCATCGCCACGCCCGTCGAGGGGCGCGTCATTGTACTCAAGCGCACCCGCCAGACGAGCCCTGCGAAAGGGCTTGCCAAAAACACAACATGTAGTGTTAAGGCATTTGGCGAGATTGCGTTGCAAGCCGCTGAAAATACTCGGTAGTCCGTCGGGTTTCGGTACAGCCCTTTGCCCCCGCGGGCTGGCTCGTCGTTACGGCGTTTCACCCACAAAGCACCCACATGTTATCCACAGGTTGTTCATTTCCGGCGCCTTGCTTTAGCCCTGCAGCACCACTATCGTGTCGCCCTTGCCCGTTTTGACCCTATATGTGGGGTTCAAACAGCACAACAGACACAAATGCCGAAAAACGCAAGCAAAAAAGTTTTTCCTTGTTTTTGACCGGTTTGCGCCTGCTCAGGGCGCAGAGAATCAACCCCGCAAACCCAGGTTTGCCGAGCCCAGCGTTGATTTCGCTCAAGTCCAGCAATGGTGCAGTCGATGAGTACGTCACACTACATGTAGTGTTTTGGAGTTGTGATCTTCACAGCTCGTGACTATTCTTCGTGACAGTCGATTCGCCGCCACCCCGCGTCGAGTCATTTTCTTTTTGTAACACCCATGCGCCCGCTCGCCGGGGCATGGTTCATGCAGTACCAGACAGCGACACCCGATCAGGGCCGCCCACAAGGCAGGCCTGACACCTAAACGAGCTACCGAGACAGAGAGAATCCGGAGACCCCATGCAGAACGAGTCCATTCGCGAGAACCCGCAGGCAGCCGACAGCACGCTGGACCTGGCCGCCACTGCGCCGGGCCAGCTGCGCGTGATCAAGCGCAACGGTACAGTCGTCCCCTATACCGATGACAAGATCACCGTCGCCATCACCAAGGCGTTTCTCGCAGTGGAAGGCGGTAGCGCCGCCGCCTCCTCGCGCATCCACGACACCGTGCAGCGTCTGACCGAGCAGGTCACCGCCACCTTCAAGCGCCGCATGCCCTCCGGCGGCACCATTCACATCGAAGAAATCCAGGACCAGGTCGAACTGGCCCTGATGCGTTCCGGCGAGCAGAAAGTCGCCCGCGACTACGTCATCTATCGCGAATCGCGCAGCCAGGAGCGCAAGCGCGGCGCCGTCGACGCACCGGTCGAAGCCCATCCGAGCATTCGCATCAAGCGCGCCGACGGCAGCATGGCGCCGCTGGACCTGGGCCGCATGAACACCATCATCACCGAAGCCTGCGAAGGCCTCGAAGAAGTCGATGGCGCGCTGATCCAGAAAGAAACCCTGAAGAACCTCTACGACGGCGTTGAGCAGACCGACGTCAACACTGCTCTGGTGATGACCGCCCGTACCCTGGTCGAGCGTGAGCCGAACTACTCCTACGTCACCGCCCGCCTGCTGATGGACACCCTGCGCGCCGAGGCCCTGAGCTTCCTGGAAGTCGCCGAAGCCGCCACCCACCATGAGATGGCCGACCTGTACGCCAAGGCGCTGCCGGCCTATGTGGAAAAGGGTGTGGAATTCGAGCTGCTCGATCCGCGCCTGAAGGAATACGATCTGGCCAGGCTCGGCGCTGCGATCAACCACGAGCAGGACCAGCAGTTCACCTACCTTGGCCTGCAGACCCTGTACGACCGCTATTTCATCCACAAGGATGGTGTGCGTTTCGAGCTGCCGCAGATTTTCTTCATGCGCGTCGCCATGGGCCTGGCCATCGAGGAAGAACAGCGCGAGGCCCGCGCCATCGAGTTCTACAACCTGCTGTCGTCCTTCGACTACATGGCCTCCACGCCGACCCTGTTCAACGCCGGCACCCTGCGTCCGCAGCTGTCCTCGTGCTACCTGACCACCGTGCCGGACGACCTGGGCGGCATCTACGACGCCATTCGCGATAACGCCCTGCTCTCCAAGTTCGCCGGCGGCCTGGGCAACGACTGGACGCCTGTCCGGGCGCTGGGCGCCTACATCAAAGGCACCAACGGTAAATCCCAGGGCGTCGTGCCCTTCCTGAAAGTGGTCAACGACACCGCCGTCGCGGTCAACCAGGGCGGCAAGCGCAAAGGCGCGGTCTGCGCCTACCTGGAAACCTGGCACCTGGACATCGAGGAATTCCTCGAGCTGCGCAAGAACACCGGTGACGACCGTCGCCGTACCCACGACATGAACACCGCCAACTGGATTCCGGACCTGTTCATGAAGCGCGTCTTCGACGACGGCAAGTGGACGCTGTTCTCGCCGAGCGAAGTACCGGACCTGCATGACCTCACCGGCAAGGCCTTCGAGGAGCGCTACGAGTACTACGAAGCCCTGATCGAATACGGCAAGATCAAGAACTACAAGACCCTGCAGGCCAAAGACCTGTGGCGCAAGATGCTCTCCATGCTGTTCGAAACCGGCCACCCATGGCTGACCTTCAAGGACCCGTGCAACCTGCGCAGCCCGCAGCAGCACGTCGGCGTGGTGCACAGCTCGAACCTCTGCACCGAGATCACGCTGAACACCAACAAGGACGAAATCGCCGTCTGCAACCTGGGCTCGATCAACCTGCCCCGGCACATCGTCGACGGCAAACTCGACACCGAGAAGCTGGCGCGCACCGTGCGTACCGCCGTGCGGATGCTCGATAACGTCATCGACATCAACTACTACTCGGTGCCGCAGGCACGCAACTCCAACCTCAAGCACCGCCCCGTGGGCCTGGGCATCATGGGCTTCCAGGACGCGCTGTACCTGCAGCACATCCCGTACGGTTCCGATGCGGCCATCGAGTTCGCCGACAAATCCATGGAAGCGGTCAGCTACTACGCGATCCAGGCATCCTGCGACCTGGCCGACGAACGCGGCGCCTACGAAACCTTCCAGGGTTCGTTGTGGAGCCAGGGCATCCTGCCGCTGGACTCGCAGCAGATCCTCATCGAGGCGCGGGGTCAGAAGTACATCGATGTCGACCTGACCGAGTCCCTGGACTGGGCCCCGGTGCGCGAGCGCGTCAAGGGTGGTATCCGCAACTCGAACATCATGGCCATCGCACCGACCGCCACCATCGCCAACATCACTGGCGTGTCGCAGTCGATCGAGCCGACCTACCAGAACCTGTACGTGAAATCGAACCTGTCGGGCGAGTTCACCGTGATCAACCCCTACCTGGTTCGCGACCTCAAGGCGCGCGGCCTGTGGGACGCGGTCATGATCAACGACCTCAAGTACTACGACGGTTCCGTGCAGCAGATCGAGCGCATCCCGCAGGAGTTGAAAGACCTCTACGCGACCGCCTTCGAAGTGGAAACCAAGTGGATCGTCGATGCCGCCAGCCGCCGCCAGAAGTGGATCGACCAGGCCCAATCGCTGAACCTTTACATCGCCGGCGCCTCGGGCAAGAAGCTCGACGTGACCTACCGCATGGCCTGGTACCGTGGTCTGAAAACCACCTACTACCTCCGTGCCCTGGCCGCGACCAGCACCGAGAAGTCCACCGTCAACACCGGCAAGCTCAACGCGGTGTCCAGCGGCGGCAACAGCGGTGCCAGCGCGGCCCCGGCCAAGGCAGCACCCGCCCCGGAAATGTCGGCAGGCCCGGCACCGGTGCCAAAAGCCTGTGCCATTGATGAACCAGACTGCGAAGCCTGCCAATAAGTAGTAGTTAGCTGACGTACGAAGCGGAGCGGACCGCGCGTTGTTGTCCGCCAAGCCGGCCCCCCATCACGTACATACGTACGCTCAGGGGCTCCGGCCTGGCAGACGCCTAGCGCTGCCTCGCTCAGCCTCGCGCTCACGCCGTGCTGCTGCCGTGTTCGCTTTTGGTTTATGTAGGAGCGAGGGAAACGCCTGGCTCATAGGGTGGATGCCGCCTTTTGCATCCACCATCGGCAGCCACTCGGCCGCCTAAACACACAACAGATTCTCGCTTTTGCGTGCACAACCAAAAGCCACCCAATATTTCGACCGGCATTGACCGGTCCCCAATCAGGAGAAACCGCCATGCTGAGCTGGGACGAATTCGACGAAGAAGAAACCACCACCGCCACGCCGGGCGTCGCCACGCAGGCTGCACCACACGCCGCCGCGACCGCCACGCCGGCCAAGCTCGACCGGGACGCCGCCGGCTCCGTCGAAGAAGCCCGCGCTGTCGCCGCTGACGACTCCGCTGCCATCGCCCGCGCCAAGAAGGCCCTCGACGACCTCGATATCCAGGAAGGCCTGGACGACCTCGAAGGTGCCTCCGCCCGCGTTCACGTCGGCGACAAGCAGATGATCAACGCCCGCGCCGATCTCAATCAGCTCGTGCCCTTCAAGTACGACTGGGCCTGGCAGAAGTATCTCGATGGTTGCGCCAACCACTGGATGCCACAGGAAGTGAACATGAACGCCGACATCGCCCTGTGGAAGAGCCCGGACGGGCTTTCCGAGGACGAACGTCGCATCGTCAAGCGCAACCTCGGCTTTTTTTCCACCGCCGACAGCCTGGTCGCCAACAATCTGGTCCTGGCCGTCTACCGCCTGATCACCAACCCCGAGTGCCGCCAGTACATCCTGCGCCAGGCCTTCGAAGAGGCCATCCACACCCACGCCTACCAGTACTGCATCGAGTCGCTGGGCATGGATGAAGGCGAAATCTTCAACATGTACCACGAGATTCCGAGCGTCGCGAAGAAAGCCTCCTGGGGCCTCAAATACACCCGTTCGATCTCCGATCCGCAGTTCAACACCGGCACCGTCGAGACCGACAAGGAATTCCTGCGCAACCTCATCGCCTACTACTGCGTGCTGGAAGGCATCTTCTTCTACTGCGGCTTCACCCAGATCCTGTCCATGGGCCGTCGCAACAAGATGACCGGCACCGCCGAGCAGTTCCAATACATCCTGCGCGACGAATCGATGCACCTGAACTTCGGCATCGACGTGATCAACCAGATCAAGATCGAAAACCCGCACCTGTGGGACGCGGCCATGAAGGATGAAGCGACCCAGATGATCCTCCAGGGCACCCAGCTCGAGATCGAATACGCCCGCGACACCATGCCCCGCGGCGTCCTCGGCATGAACGCCACGATGATGGAGGACTACCTCAAGTTCATCGCCAACCGCCGCCTGACGCAGATTGGCCTGAAGGAAGAGTACCCAGGCACCACCAATCCGTTCCCGTGGATGAGCGAAATCATGGATTTGAAGAAGGAAAAGAACTTCTTCGAGACGCGGGTCATCGAGTATCAGACAGGTGGGGCGTTGAGCTGGGATTGAGTGCCATCCGCGTCTCTTTTCAATACGCTTCAAAATGTCCCATCGACCGTTGGAACGACACACCAAGCCGGCGCGCCCGGTGCAGGTCGGCGATAAACGCGATGGAAGGCAGCAGAGTAATGACAGGGCCAGCGAGCGTTGCTCGCTGGCCCTTGTTCAGAGACGCCATCACCAAGTAAGCACGTCCGCCAAGGGCACGTTTGCTCACCAACACAGCCCCTGAATCGAAGCGAGACCTGTCGTCTCCCAACAAGGGGCGGCCGTATCAACGCTTACGCTCTACAATCTCGCATTTTTGCGAGGCATGCCCCTTAACTGATCATTACGAGCTGTTTTTTCTCACGGTCCCAGCGGCTGTTGACGGTTGGAGTTCATGTGGCCTGCATTGTGCAACGCAGGTGTATGTATCTTTAAACGAGAACCCACCATGGACCGTCGCACATTCACCAAAGGAGTCTCGCTGGCTACCCTGGGTGCCGGCATATTGCCCCTGTTAAAGAGCCTTCCCGCCCATGCCGCCTCGAGCCGTCCGCTGGTCGTGGCGCTCGGTGCCTCGATCAACAGTCTCGACATCCATCGCAGCGGGACCAATCGCCCCAGCTACCAGGTCGCCGTGAATTGCTACGACCGCCTGGTCTCTTTCGGCACCAAGACGCTCGAGGACGGCTCTGTCAGCTACGACTACAGCAGCCTGGTCCCGGAACTGGCGACCAAGTGGGAAACCGCCGAAGACGGCACGTCCATCACCTTTCACCTGCGCCAGGACGCCACCTTCTGGGACGGCAAGCCAGTCACAGCGCATGACGTCAAGTGGTCGTTCGATCGCGCGGTCAGCGTCGGCGGCTTCCCCACCATGCAGATGAAGGCCGGCTCGCTGGAAAAGCCCGAGCAGTTCGAGGCGGTGGACGACCACACCTTCCGGATTCATCTGCTGCATCCGTCCAAGCTGACCCGCCCCGACCTGGCGACGCCGGTTCCGATCATCATCAACTCGATCGCGGCCAAGGCCGAGGCTAACGAGTCCGACCCTTGGGCCACTGAATTCCTGCACCGCACCGCACTCGGCTCCGGCGCCTTCAAGGTGCAGCGCTGGGACGTCGGCCAGCAACTGGTCTACGAGCGCAACGACGACTGGAAATGCGGCCCGTTACCGGCACTGCAGCGCGTGGTGATCCGCGAGCTGCCGTCGACCTCGACCCGCCGCGCGTTGATCGAACGGGGCGACGTGAACATCTCCTTCGACATCCCGAACAAGGACGCCAAGGAGTTGGACGCCGGCGGCAAGGTGAAGGTGGTCAGCACGCCGATCGAGAACTGCCTGTTCGTGCTCGCCACGAATCTGGACTTCGAGCCCTTCAAGGACAAGCGCGTGCGTCAGGCCATCGCCCACGCGGTGCCCTACGAAGACATCTTCCGCAACGCCGCCTACGAGCGAGGCCTACCCATGTGGGGCGCGCAGAGCGGCAAGCCCACCGAAGCCATCTGGCCACAGCCCTTTCCCTACGTCACAGACCTGGACAAGGCTCAGGCGCTGCTCGCTGAAACCGACTACAAGGACGGTTTCGAGGTGCCGCTGTCATTCGACCTGGGCCAGGCCGACTGGGCCGAACCTACCGCCCTGTTGATCCAGCAAAACCTGCAACGCATCGGCATTCGCGCCACGTTGAACAAGGTTCCCGGCGCCAACTGGCGAACCGTCGCGCTGGTTGAGAAGAAGCTCCCGCTGCATCTGGAGAACTTCGGCGGCTGGCTGAACACGCCCGACTACTACTTCTACTGGGCCTACCTGAAGGGCAACCTGTTCAACTCCTCGAACTACGAGAACGCCGAGATCCGCCAGTTGGTTGAAGAAACCCTGTACATGGAACAGGACGACCCGCAGTACCGACCGAAGATTCTGCGCATGATCGAGATTGCCATGGACGACGTGCCCCGCATTCCGCTCTGGCAACCCTCGGTGAATGTCGCCATGGGGCCACAGGTGCAGGGCTACCAGTACTGGTTCCACCGTCAGCTGGACATCCGTCCGTTGAAACTCGAGGGGCGCCAGGGCTGATCAATGCGCGTCTCGAACAAACTCAAACTGGTCCTGTTGCGGCTGCTCCAAGCCGTTCCCGCGCTGTTCGGCATCGTGCTGGTCTCCTTTCTGCTGACCCGCGCGCTGCCGGGCGACCCGGCCGTGTATTTCGCCGGCCCCATGGCTGACGAACAGTCGATCACCGAGATTCGCCAGCAAATGGGGCTCGACCGACCGCTCCCGCTACAGTTCGTCAGCTACATCGGCGATCTGCTGCAGGGTGAACTGGGACAATCGATCTCTACCGGCCAGCCCGTGCTGACCGAGTTGGCATCGCGCCTTCCGGCCTCGCTGGAGCTGACCCTGTTCGCCCTGCTGCTGTCCCTATTGGTGGCGCTGCCGCTCGGCATCCTCGCGGCGACCCGTCCGAACAGCTGGGTCGACCACCTGTGCCGCGTGGTCGTCACTGCCGGCGTCTCGCTGCCGACCTTCTTCACCGGCCTGTTGCTGCTATACATTTTCTATTTTCTGCTGGGCTGGGCGCCGTCGCCCATGGGTCGGCTGGACTTCGCCTACCTGCCGCCGGAAACCGTGACTGGCTCGTTCGTCATCGACGCCCTGCTCGCCGGCGATCCGGAAACGGCTCGCGCCGCCTTCACTCAATTGCTGCTGCCGGCCATTACCCTTGGCCTGTTCACACTGGCGCCGATTGCCCGCATGACCCGAGCCGCGCTGATCCAGGTGCTGGAGAGTGAATTCATCCGCACCGCCCGCGCCGCCGGCCTGGCACGGCGCAAGGTGCTGTACAGCTATGGGCTGCGCAACGCCATCCTGCCGGTAATCACCACACTGGGTATGGTGTTTTCCTTCGCCTTGGGCGCCAACGTCCTGGTGGAGAAGGTGTTCGCCTGGCCGGGCATCGGCTCTTTCGCGGTCGAAGCGCTGGTGGTTTCCGACTACGCCGCGGTGCAGGGCTTCGTCCTGTGCATGGCGGTGCTCTTCGTACTGCTCAACCTGCTGATTGACGTGATCTATACCCTCGTCGACCCGCGGGTCCGGGTGGAGAGTTGAGATGAGCCAGACTGCTTCGACATCCGATTCGGCGGCCGGCAACCCGACCAGCAGCTGGCGCCAGGCGCGTTACCTGCTAGCGGAAAACCCGGTCTCGGCGATGGCCTTCGTGCTGTTCGCGCTGATCCTGCTGCTCGCGCTCCTCGGCCCGTGGCTGGTGCCCTACGACCCGCTCGCCACCTATGCCGGCGAGCCACTGCAACCGCCCTCGGCGGCGCACTGGTTTGGCACCGACAATCTCGGCCGCGACGTGCTCTCGCGCGTGGTGGTGGCCACCCGCCTTGACCTGACGATCGCGCTTGTAGCCGTCGCCCTGTCGTTCGTCTTCGGCTCCGCGCTGGGGGCAATGGCCGGCTACTACGGCGGCTGGATCGATCGACTGTCCGGCCGCTTACTGGACACCATCATGGCCTTTCCGCTGTTCGTGCTGGCCATGGGCATCGTCGCCGCGGCCGGCAACACGGTGGAAAACATCGTCTACGCTACGGCGATCATCAATTTGCCGTTCTACGCCCGCATGGCCCGCGCCGAGGTCAACGTGCGGCGCAACGCCGGCTTCGTCCAGGCGGCGCGGCTGTCCGGCAACAGTGACTGGCGCATCCTGGCGCTGCACATCTTTCCCAACACCTTGCCGCCGATGATGGTGCAGATATCGCTGAACATGGGCTGGGCCATTCTCAATGCCGCCGGGCTTTCGTTCATCGGCCTGGGTGTGCGCCCGCCAACGCCCGAATGGGGAATCATGGTCGCCGAGGGCGCCAACTTCATCATTTCCGGTGAGTGGTGGCTGGTGGTCTTCCCTGGCGCCGCCCTGGTCCTCGCGGTATTCACCTTCAACCTGCTGGGGGACGGCCTGCGCGATCTGGTCGACCCGCAGCGTCGTACCTGAGGGCCGGCCATGCCACCCGCTTTACTCGACATCGACGATCTGACCATCGAATTCGCCACCCGTCGCGGCACCGTCACGGCGGTCGAGCAGGTCACGCTGAAACTGAACAAGGGTGAAACGCTGGGTATCGTCGGCGAGTCTGGCTCCGGCAAGTCGGTCACCTCCTACGCGATCATGCGCATCCTTGACCGTGCCGGCTCGATCCACAGTGGTTCGATCCGCTTCTCCGGCATCGATCTGGTCGGCGCCAACGAGCGAGCCATGCGCGACCTGCGCGGCCGCGAGATCTCAATGATCTTCCAGAACCCTCGCGCCGCGCTGAACCCGATTCGCACGGTTGGCAAGCAGATCGAGGACGTTCTGCGCGAACACGCCATGGCGACCTGGACCAATGCGAAGGAGAAGGCAATTGCCATGCTCCGCGCAGTGCGCATCGCCAATCCGGAAGCACGCTATTACGCCTATCCGTTCGAGCTGTCCGGCGGCATGTGTCAGCGCGTGGTGATCGCCATCGCCCTGGCCTGCCGGCCGCAGATGCTGATCGCCGACGAGCCGACCACCGGCCTGGACGTCACCACACAGAAGGCGGTGCTGGACCTGATCAAGGACCTGACCCGCGAACATCGCATGGCGACCCTGCTGATCACCCATGACCTGGGCCTGGCCGCGCAGTACTGCGACCGCATTGTGGTGATGCAGAAGGGCCGCATCGTCGAAGCCGCCGATACCGCCACACTCTTTTCCAACCCCGAGCACGACTACACCCGCCGTCTGCTCAAGGCCACCCCGGGGCCGGAGTCCAAGGTCGCCGACCTGCTGCCCGAGGGCGATGCGCGACGCGCCTTGGCGTCGCCGCCGAACCCTGCCGCGCCAGTGCTGCTGTCGGTGGAGGGGCTGAGCAAGACCTTCGGCGCGCCCGGCTCGCCGACCAGCCACCGCGCGGTCGATAGCCTTTCCTTCAAGCTGCACCAGGGCGAAAGCCTGGGTCTGGTCGGGGAAAGTGGCTGCGGCAAGTCGACCACCTCGGCGATGCTCATGCGCCTGCTCGACCAGAGCGCCGGGGCGCTGTGGTTCGACGGCCAGGACATCGGCGCCATATCCAGTAAACAGTTCGCCCGACACCCGCTGCGGGCGCAGCTGCAGATGGTGTTCCAAGACCCGACCGACAGCCTGAACCCGCGCTGGAAGGTCCGTGACGCGATTGCCGACCCGATCCGGCGCCTCGGTGCCAGCGGCGACAAGGCGCAGTTGCGTCGACGCGTCGAGGAGCTGGCCGAGAACGTCGGCCTGCCTGTCGATCTGCTGGACCGTTATCCGCACCAGCTCTCCGGCGGGCAGAAAGCGCGCGTCGGCATCGCCCGGGCAATCGCACTGAACCCGAAGATGCTGATTCTCGACGAGCCCACCGCGGCGCTTGACGTCTCCGTACAGGCGGTCGTGCTCAACCTGCTGGTCGACCTCAAGGAGCGGTTGGGCATGAGCTACCTGTTCATCAGCCACGACCTCAACGTGGTGCGGCTGATGTGTGACCGGGTGATGATCATGCAGGCCGGCCGCCTGGTCGAAGAAGGTCCCACCGAACGCCTGCTCAGCGCGCCAGAGCACGAATACACCCGCACCCTGCTGGCGGCGATTCCGCAGCCGCCGGTCGCCGCTTCAGCCTGAGCCATGGACGGCAGCCGGCAAGTCAGAGCCGGTCGCGGGGTACCGCATTGGACGCGCGCAGGATGTCGGCCATGACCGACAGGGCGATTTCTGCCGGCGTCCGGCTGCCCAGCGCCAGGCCGATGGGCGCGTGCACACGGGCCAACTCAGTCGGGCCGAGCCCACCGATCCGTCGCAGGCGCTCCATGCGCTTTTCACTGGTGCGCCGCGAGCCCATCACGCCGATGTAGAACGCCGGCGTTCGGACCGCTTCCATCACCGTCAGGTCGTCCAGCCGCGGATCGTGGGTCAGTGCGACCACTGCCGTGCGCTCGTGGCAGCCGCCGTCGGCGATATACAGCGCCGGCAGTTGCTTGCGAAGCTCCACGCCAGGCACGCGGAGGGATTCATGCAGTTCCGTGCGCGGATCACAGACGATCACCTCATAGCCGAGCGCCAGCGCGAACTGGGCGCAGAAAGACGCCACCGGCGAGATACCGGCAATGAGCAGGCGCTGCGCGGCCCCGATGCGGATGCGTATCTCATCGTCGTCGCGCTGGATGCGCGGAGTCGGCGTGCCGACCGTGTCGACTGCCGTCGCGCCCGCGCCCAGCGGCACAATGCGCACCAGCTGGCGTTGCCCGAGCAGCGCCTGTTCCATCAACGCCAGTTGCTCGCTCGCCTCGCAGCCGGGCGTCAGCCGCTCCACCAGCACGTCGAGCACGCCGCCGCAGGGCAGCACCAGCGTCGGGGCCAGCCCGCCCTCGCCGTAGCGCACGACCTGCCGCGCCCGGTCGAACTGCCCCTCGCCGAGCCGCTGGATGAAATCCTCCTCGACGCAACCGCCGGACAGCGAGCCGCGCAGTCGCCCGTCACGCAGGACGACCAGCATCGCGCCCGGCGAGCGTGGCGCCGAGCCGTAGGTGGCGAGTACCGTGCACAGCCAGATGTCGTGGCCCGCGTCGAGCCAGTCGATTGCCTGCCGGACAACCTGCAAATCCAGCGACTTCACACGTATCGCTCCTCGAGCTGAATCGGTTCAACCACCCAGATAGGCCTTGCGGATATCGGGGTTCTCGCGCATCTCCCGCGCGCTGCCCTGCAGCACCACGTTGCCGGTTTCAAGCAGGTAGGAGCGGTCGCACAGCTCCAGCGCGGCGTAGGCGTTCTGCTCGACCATCAGCACCGTGGTACCGCTCGCGCGGATTTCCGCCACCAGCTCGAATACCTGTTCGACGAAGTTCGGCGCCAACCCCAGCGAGGGCTCGTCGAACATGATCAACCGAGGTCGCGACATCAGCGCCCGGGCGATCGCCAGCATTTGTTGTTCGCCGCCGGAAAGCGTGCCGGCCGGTTGCGCGGTGCGCTCACGCAAGCGCGGAAAGCGAACGTACATGCGCTCGACATCGTCGCGAATGGCCTGGCGATCCTTGCGCCGGTAGGCGCCCATTTCCAGGTTCTCGTGCACGCTGAGCTGCGCGAACACCCGCCGCCCTTCAGGGCAATGGGCAATGCCGCGCTCGATAATGTCCTGCGGCTTGCCGTTGGTGATCGCTGCACCCTCGAACGTGATGCGCCCTGAGACCACCGGTTCGAGGCCGCTGATCGCCCGCAGGGTGCTGGATTTGCCCGCGCCGTTGGAACCGATGAGGGTAACGAACTCGCCCTCCTCCACCTGCAGCGAGACCTTGTCGACCGCGACGGTCGCACCGTAGTGCACGGTGACATCTTCAAGCTTTAGCACTGTTCAATCCTGATCCGAGGTAGGCCCGGATGACGTCCGGGTTGTTCTGAATGGCCTGCGGGCCACCGTCGGCGATACGGTGCCCCTGGTTGAGCACCACGATGTAGTCCGAAATCGACATGACCATCTGCATGTCGTGCTCCACCAGCAGGATGGTGACGCCGGTGTCGGCGACCTTGCGGATCATCTCCTTGAACGCGTCGGTTTCCGAGGGGTTCAGGCCGGCGGCCGGCTCGTCCAACAGCAGCAGCTTCGGTTGCGCGGCCAGCGCGATGCCCACCCCCAGCAGGCGCTGGTCGCCGTAGGAGAGGTTCGCGGCCAAGTCGTCCATACGGCGAGTCAGGCCGACGAATTCGAGCATGTCCCGGGTGCGCTCGCGCAGTGCCGCCTCTTCGCGGCGGAACGATGGCAGCCGCAGGATCGACGCCGTCAGGCTGGCGCTGCCCTGCATGTGCAGGGCCGTCTGGATGTTCTCGAACACCGTACAGTTGTCGAACACGCTGGTGCGCTGAAAGCTGCGTACCAAACCACGGGCGGCGATCTGCTCAGGGGACAGGCCGGTGATGTCCTCATCCAGGAAGCGCACCGTCCCGGAGGTCGGGCGCATGTAGCCGGAGATCACATTGAAAGCGGTGGTCTTGCCGGCGCCATTAGGCCCGATCAGGCTGACGATCTGACCCGGCTGGACCTCCAGGCTGACCTCGCTGAGCGCCACCAGGCCGGAAATCTTCATGGTCACGCCAGACAGGGCGAGTAGCGGCGTGTCAGTTCGGTGCTGCGCCGTGGGCTGAAGCTGGGCACTCATGCGTTTGCTCCTCGTGCCTTGGCCGGAGAGGTCGCGGTTTTCTTCTGGCCCAGGCGACCACGAAGGCGACGGAGCAGACCGTTGAACGTCGGAACGATGCCCTTGGGCATGAACATCAGGAGCAACACCATCAACGCTCCGTAAAGCATCCACTGCACCTCGGGCGCCACGATTCCGCGAAGCAGCTCCGGCAGCAGACCGAAGATGATCCCGCCGATCACCGGTCCGGCCAGGGTGCCTTTGCCGCCCGCGATGACCATGATCACCATGGTGATGGTGTAGATGAACATGAACACTTCCGGATCGATGATGCGCACCGTGTGGGCGTAGAGCCCGCCAGCGGCGCCGGCGATACCGGCCGAGATCACCGAGAAGACGATCAGGTAGCGGGTCACCGGGATGCCGATGGACTTGGCCAGTGTCTCGTTTTCCCGCAGGGCGATAGCCGCGCGGCCAAAGCGGCTGAGCACCAGGCGCGCGACGAGCAGATAGGCCAGCACGTTAGCCGTCAGCACCAGCCAGTAAGTGGCGGACTTGCTGACCAGCTTGATGACACCCTCACCGGGCACCCACAGGGTCAGCGCCGGGATGGAGACCAGTGCCATCGGCCCCTCGGTGAGGTCCACCCAGTTGAGTGCAACCATGCGCATGACCTGTGCGAAGCAGATGGTGACAATCACGAAGTAGGCGCCGCGCACCCGGAACGCCAGCTTGCCAATCAGCCAGCCGAAGCCGGCGGCCACCAGGATGCCTCCGACGAAGGCGACCCAGACCGGCTTGGGATCGACCACCAGCAAATAGCCGAACAGATTGACATCGAACCCCAGCGAAAGCAGCGCGCTGCTATAAGCGCCGATCCCGAAGAAGGCGGCATGCCCGAGGCTGAGCTGGCCGGTGAAGCCGAGCAGCACGTTCAGGCTGATCGCCGCGACGATCATGATGCCGGCCGCAGACACCACCGACAGCATGTAGGGGTCGGGCCACAGTATCGGCAGCAGGGCCAGCAGGGCGACCACGAAGCAAAACACGATCTTGTTCATCTAACCCACCCGCTCTTTGATGGCGAACAGGCCCTGCGGGCGAATGACCATCACGATAAGAATCGCCAGGAAGCCCAGGGCGTCGCGGTAAGCAGTCGAGATGTAGCCAGAACCGAACTCTTCGATTGCCGCCAGGGCGAAGCCGCCCAATGCCGCACCGGGGATGTTGCCGAGGCCACCGAGGATGACGATGGCAAAGGCCTTCAGACTGGCCAGATCACCCATTGTCGGCGCGACCACGAATACGGGCGCCAACAGTGCTCCGGTGACCGCGGCCATGCAGGAGCCGAGAGCGAAGGTGAGCGTGTAGATGCTGCCGACGTTGACCCCGACAATCTTCGCCGCGTCGCGGTCCTGGAAGGTCGCACGCATCGCCAGGCCGAGCCGCGAGCGCTCGATGATCAGGTAAAAGGCGATCAGCAGCACCACGGCGGCGCAGAACACGAACAGCCGGGTGGGCGACAGATAGATGCCGCCGACGGTGATCGATTCCTGCGCGAACGGCGTGGGCACGACCTTGGCGACGCCCCCCCAGAGCAGCAGCTCCGCATTCTGCATGATGATCATCAGGCCGATCATGATCAGCATGACCTCATCGACGTTTTCAAGCCTGCAGCGGCGAAGAAGCAAGAATTCGATGGCGACGCCGAGCAGCAGCCCTAGCGCCCCGGCCAACAGGACCGAGCCGAAGTAGTTGAGACCGAGCAGAGACACCAGCGCGTAGGCCACGTACGCGCCGAAGGCGTAGAGCTCGCCGTGGGCGAAGTTCACCACCCGCATGATGCCGAAAATCAGGGTGAGTCCGATGCCGAGCAGCGCATAGGTTGAGCCAAGCACCAGGGCATTCACGATGTGCTGAAGGAACTGATCCAAAATTTTCTCCTGAACATCCGAACATCCGAACGACGGGCACGACCTGCCGGTGCCCGTCCGGGTCGGGTTTCACAATGCCGAGACTTCGCCGTCTTTCAGCTGAACGATGTAGATGTTCGGCTTGTTCTGCCCGCTTTCCTTGCCTTCCGGTCCGTCCTTGTCAAAGGCGATATCACCGTTGACACCTTTGGCCTGGACCTTCCATAGCGCGTCTCGAATCGCTTCCGGTTCAGCCTTGCCGGCGAGTCGGATCGCTTCGGCGATGGTCAGAATGCCGTCGAAGCCGCGGAAACCTTCGGTCAGGCCTGGGAACGGGTAACCTTTTTCGTTCCAGGCATCCATGTAGGCCTTGGCCAACTCGGGATTGGCCGCTTGCTCTTCGGCGGTCCAGGGTGAGAAGAACAGCAGGTGGGTGCTCACGTAGCCCTGGGGGCCTGGATTCTTCACCAGCGGCTCGGGAAAGGACCCGCCAGTGGTAATAATCCGCTGCTTGATACCCTGCTCGGCGGCCTGACGGATCGCCAGGGTCAGCTGCTCGACGCCAGAGGTGACGATCACCGTGTCGCTGCCGGAGTTCTTGATCGCCGCCAGCTGCGCAGACAGGTCAGTCGCATCGGGTGCCATGGTTTCGGCTCGACCCACTTCGATGCCCTTCTCTTCGAACACCGCCTTGAATTCGGTGGCGGCGCCCAAGCCCCAGTCGTTGTTGACCGAGAGGAAATCAACCTTAGTGATAGCCGGTTGGAACGCTGACAGCTGCTCGGCAAACGCCTGCGCTTCCATCTTCGAGGTTGGGCTGATGCGAAACACCCAGGGATTGCCGGAGTTGGTAACCTTGGACGACGATGCCGTCTCGACCACCATCGGCACGCCGTATTCCTCCAGCTTCGGCATGGTGGCGAGCGTGAAGGTCGAACCCCAGGCCCCCATCATGACCGGCACTTTGTCGCTGAGGATCAGCTTCTCGGCAGAGTTGACCGCTTCTCGCGGGTTGGACTTGTTGTCTTCGATCACGAGTTCGATTTGCTTGCCGAGCACGCCGCCGTTGGCGTTGAGATAGTCCGCGGCCAGCCGCGCCCCGTTAGTGACATAAGTACCGGCCGCGGCGACCGGGCCGGTCAGCGGCTGCGACACCCCAATCTTGATGGTTTCCTCGGCGTAGCCTTGGGAAGCGAACAACGCGCCCGACACCAGTACGGCCAATAGCTTTTTACGATTGAACATGAGGCTCTCCGGCATTTTTTATCGTGGTGATACGTGGTGAATGCGTAGTCCAACGGACAGTCGGGGCGACTTCCGCACGCTCGCTGCGCCCGGCTCCCGCCGGGGCCGGCGAAGCACGCGTGGCGAACCCCTGCGTGCGGCCGGATCTCGGAACGGGCCTAAGGCACGTTCCGAATATCTTCGAGCAGAGCAACTCCTATGCCACGCTTCACGATCATCAGCACCGACACCGACAGCGCATTGAAAGCAAAGGATATTTTTTCTAGAGAAAAGCGTGGTGCACCGCGTATTGATCTAGATCAGCACACCTGCCGGCGATCACTGGTATGAACGCTGCACGCTGGCGGGCAGCGCCTCAATGCCCGCGCACCAGCATGCGGCAAGACAAGGGGTATGCCACTGAGTTAGCCGAAGGAGGGTCCGCTGGGTTTGCGGTTCCGACGATGGACGGTCCGCCCTCGGGGCCCTGCAGAGTCACTCCCCGGTCCACGTTGGGAGGCCACCCGACCGGCTGGTTTGGCCGGACACTTGCATGGAAAGCTCGCACGAACACGCCCGTTCGGTGCTCGCCAAACAACTTATCAGCGGCACGCCTCCTTGATATGCGCTTACAATCCAGGCGACTGCAGCCGCGCCGAAGCCACCTTGCATCGGCCGGGCCAACTGACGGCGAGAGCTATGAATAGTCCAGAGACAATCGATACAAAGGCCCAACTGGAAGCGGCCTACGGCCGCTCCGCCCTGCTCACCCGGCCCGGCTTCCTGATCCGCCGGTTGCATCAGATCCACTGCGCGCTATTCCTGCAGGAAACGCGTGAATTCAATATCACCCCGGTGCAGTACAGTCTGATGACCGCACTCAACACTCACGGTGAGATGGACCAGATTACCCTCGCCCTGGAGATCGGGCTTGAGCGCACCAGCGTCGCTGAAGTCATCCCACGACTGGAGGGCCGCGAGCTGCTACAGCGGCGCCAGAGCACCGACGACCGCCGCGTCAAGCTGGTGAAGCTGACGCGCAAGGGTAAATACCTGATCAAGAAAATGGATGCCGCGGTCTCCCGCGCGCATGAGCGCACCATCGAAGACATCCCCGCTGATCAACGCGACCTGTTCCTGCTGCAGTTGATCAAGCTGGTGGAAGCCAACAACGATTGCGGCACCGTGCCGTTCCGGCTGGCCTGACAGGCGCGACGGCATGCGTCGATGAGGACAGAGGCTGCGGCGCCGCAGCACCGGAACCTTGCTCGGTGTCTGAGCGCAGCGCCTCAGAGATACCGCTTCGGCATCATCATGTGCACACCCTTGTTGCCGTCCACCAGTTGGGTAACCCGAAGGTTTCCGGCCAGCGAGCACAGCATGTAGGCCTCGTTGCGCGATAGCCCGGTGCGGGCGCAAAGGTGTCGGACCATCTCGCGCACTGCTTGCCTGGCGGCATCGTCCAGGTCCTCGTCGAGACCGATTGAAATCAGCTGGGTAGGCGACTCGGCGAAGGGATGCTCGATCTTCAGATCCTTGCGTACGGTCAGTCGGAAGGTTCCGGTAATGCCCATTTCCAGGGCGGTGATGCACACCTCGCCATCACCCTGCACCCCGTGCCCATCTCCGGCATAGAACAGAGCACCTTCGTTGAACACCGGCAGGTAAAGCGTCGTGCCCGGCTTGAGCTCCTTGTTGTCCATGTTCCCACCGAAGGCACGCGGGACTGACGAGGTGCAGCGCCCCCAGGCCGGCGGCGGGGCAACCGCGACGATACCGAAGAAAGGATCCAGATCGATTTCGGTTCCCCACGGCAGGGTCGCGACGCCGCGGGCGGCATCGATGTGCGGGTGGATCGTCTGATAGTCGGTGAACTCGTCAGGCAGCGTGCCCAGCAATGGCAGGATCGATACATAGCCCCAGTCCATGGTCGGCCGGGCATCGAGGATGTCGACCTGCAGCGTGTCCCCGGGCATCGCCCCCTGCACGTATACCGGACCGGTGACGAAATGAGGGCCTGGGCCCTTGTGCAGCCTATCCAGCGCTTCGAGGTATTCCGGAAGGATGCGAGAAGACTCTGCGGGCAAGCATTCCTTTCCGCCGGCGGGAAACGAGGACAGCGAAACGGTATCGCCCGAAGCGACGCTCAGCACCGGCGCAAACTCCGCGCTGAGCAGGCCCCAGACCATCGATTCATGGGTGGGCGCAATGACGTGATGAGTCATGGTTTGACCTCCGGTGAGGGTTCATGGACGTGCTGCAGCGATCGCCTAGCCCTTCACGGCACCCATGGTGAGACCGCGGACAATGTGCTTCTGCAAGAAGAACACGGCGAGCATCACCGGAATCAGCGACAGCGTACCGACGATGGCCATGGCGCCCCAGCGCACGCCCTGAGTGGTGATCAGCTCCGGCACGGCAACCGGCAGCGTCTTGACCTCCTGGCCGCCGAGCATGAAGGCGAACATGAACTCATTCCAGGCGAAGATGAAACAGAGCATGCCCGTGGCGACAATGCCCGAGCGCAGCAGCGGCAGCACCACCCGCAGGAAGATGGCGAAACGGTTGTAACCCTCGAGCATTGCGACCTCCTCGAGCGCCACCGGCAGGTCCTTGCAGAAACTGCTCATGACCCAGATGTAGAACGACAGGTTGAACGTCAGGTAGGCCAGCGTCAGCCCGACATAAGTGTCCATCAGCCCAACCTTGGAAAAGATCATGTAGAACGGGATGACCATGCAAATCGGCGGCGCCATGCGAGTAGCCAGCACGAACAGGAATAGATCATCCTTGAACCGCAGCTTGAACCGGGCGAAGGCATAAGCCGCGGGCGTGCCCAGCAGCACCACCAGCAGGGTGCTGATCGAGGCCAGCAGCACCGAAGTACCCAAGTAGCCAATGAAACCGTTGTCGATCACGTACTGGAAGTGCGCCATGGTCGGCTCAAACAGCCATTGCGTCGGCCGGGCGAACATCGCCGCATCCGGCCGGAACATGAAGCTGCCGACCCAGATCACCGGAAACAGCACGATAGCGGTAATCAGGATCAGCAACGAAGTCCAGAACCAAGACGCCCGGCTACCGGCCTTCCTAGGTAACGACGCCGCTTGGGTCCCGGCCGGCGCCGGAAGGGTGAGACGCTGGTTCATGGGTGTTCTCCTAGAAGGCGTGAAGCTTCTTCTTGGCCAGGTGATAGAACAGCGAGCAGAGCACGAAGAAGCCGATCCAGACGATCACTGCGAACGCGGCAGACTCGCCGATCCGCCATTGCTCGAAGCTCATGCGGTACGCCAGCAGGCTGGGCGCCTCGGTGGCCGTGCCTGGGCCGCCGGCGGTCAGCGTGTAGATGGTGTCGAACACCTTGAACGCATCGATGAAACGCAACATGCCGATAACCGCCATCAGCGGTGCCATCAGCGGCAGCGTCAGGCGCATGAATATCTGCAGCGGCGTCGCACCGTCCACCGCCGCGGCCCGGTACGGGCTCACCGGCAAGGCCTGCAGACCGGCGAAGAAGGCCAGCATCATGAACGGCGTCCACTGCCAGACATCGACCAGCGCCAGGGCCAGCAGCGCGTAGTCGGGCGACGAGAAAACCGAGGTATCCGACAGCCAGCCGAAGCGCTCCATGATGTTGTAGGACAGCAGGCCCCAGGAGCCGGCGAACATCACCTTCCAGACCAGCCCCACGACGATGGGCGCCATCATGGTCGGAATGAACAGCAGCGGCAGGATCACGCTGCGTCCCCAGACCTTCTTATTCAGCAGGAGCGCCCCGGCCAGGCCGAGCACAAACTCCAGTGGGAAGGCGATCAGCATGAACTTCGCCGCCACGCCGAGGCTGTTCCAGAACCGGTCGTTGCCCATCAGCGCGGCGTAATTTTCCAGCCCGGCAAAGTCGCGAACCCGCCCGTAGGCGACCTCGTGCATGCTTAGGTAGGCCGCGAACAGGAAGGGCACCAGGCTCACCAGCACCAGCACCAAAAAGGCCGGCGCCAGCAGCGCGTACGGATACCATCGGCTTTCCAATCGTTTCATGGGGCTCCCGTCATTCCGTCAGCAGACACTCGTCACAGATGGAAAGCAGCTTCTTCTGCCCCTGCTTCAGCGCGTCCTCGGCCGAGAGCTGGCCGATACCCACCTGCTGCACGAGGGGCGCCATGGTCTGGTCGATCTCAAAGAACTTCGGCGCCTTGGGCTTGGCTGTCACCACCTTGAGCGATGCCGCCATCGCGTCATACAGCGACTTGCGCGCGGCCTCCTGCATGACCGGCAGCTCGAAGGACGACTGGCGGATCGGCACACCGCCGCCGCCCATTTCCAGCAGCCGGTCTTGGGTGTTCCGGTCGATCATCCACTGCATGAACAGGTAGGTCGCCTCGGGGTTCTTCGACAGGCCGCTCATTGCCATCAGCGACGGCTCACCGCCCGCGGTGTGCGACGCCTCGCTGCCTTCGTTGATCGGAATGCCACGGTAGACGAACTGGCCTGCATAGATGCCGCCACCCTCACGGTCGACCCCGAGCACGAAGTCACTGAAGGCGATCGATTGGGCGGCGATGCCGTTCCCCATGACAGTGGGCACGTCGATCAGCGAGTACTCGGCCTGGCCCGGTGGGGCGAACTTCCAGAGGTCCGCCCAGAATCGCAGCGCTTCGACGTTCTTCGGATTGTCCAGGCTCGGCTTGCCTTGCGCGTCGAACACGCCGCCACCGAAGTTGTTCAGGAACACCTCCCAGACCGTGGTGAAGGTGGTGCCGCCGGGAATGCCCTCAAGCACGATGCCGTAGAAGTCATTTTTCAGCGGCTCGCCGGCCAGCGTCTGCCCGGCCTTGCGGGTGAAGAACTCGGCGATGTCGCGCATCTGCTGCATGGTGCCGGCCGGCGCGAGCTCGTAACCGTATTTACGCTTGAAGGCTTCCTTCTCTTCGGGATGGTTGAGCAGATCGGCGCGGGCCCAATAGATCTGGTTGTAGTTCCAGGTCAGAAAGCCGTAGCGCTCGCCAGCGTAATTGACCAGCGTTTCGTTCGCCGGCTCGATCAGGTCGTCCAGCGCGAGATCGGGATTGGTCAGCTTCTCATCCTTGAGCAGCGAGTCGATCGGCTTCAGCACCTCTGCGTCGAGCAAGGGCCCGAGTTGCAGGCCGTGCAGCATGATCGCGTCGTAATGGCCGCGCCCGGAAAACAGATCGGCTTGCCCACGGTTGATCACGTCGCCGTGGCTGAGCAGCTCGTACTCGACCTCGATGCCGGTTTCCCGGGTGAATTCGGGGACCAGCTTGCGCATGGTCTCCTGCAGCGGCGTGACCTCGTCGAGTACCCGGATGCTGGTGCCGGCGTATGGCTGCGCCGCCTCTTTGTAACTCCAGGCGAAGGCCTGCAGCGGGTTGAGCGCGAGCACCAGCGCCGATGCCGCGAAAAGCCGGGCAGCGCGCGATGAGTCCCTGGCCGTTGACTGACGTTTTTCCATAGCTATTGCGCCTCGTAGTGACGATGGGGAACGTTTGTCGAACTGGGTGCGGTGTCTGCGGCCGGGTCGCCGATGAGCAGGCCGCTGTCGTGGTCGAACAGCAAGGCATGTTCCGCCGCGAGGGTGATCTGCACGATGTCGCCGACCGACGCGTGGAAATCGGGCGGCATCTTGGACTTGATCCGCGCGCCATGAATGTCCACGGTGACCAGGCTGTACTTGCCAAAGGGCTCGACCGCGTACACCTCGGCACGGATCGCGCCGGCCGAGGCGGTGCTGGTGATTGCGGTGTGCAACGGTGGAAAACCGAGGGTGCAGTAGGGCTTGCCCTGGGCGGCCAGACGCCGCATCAGGGTGGCGGGCAGCGTCATGCGCTCGCCGTTGCAGAGGGCCTGCAATTCGCCGTCTTCCTGCTTCAGCCAGATATCCAGCAGGTTCATCGCCGGATCGCCGACCAGGCGCGCGACACTGGCGCTGCTGGGTGCTGAATAGACTTGGTGCGGAGTGCCGACCTGGCGGACCTGACCGCCGACCAGCATCACCACCCGATCGGCCACCGCCATGCCTTCCAGGGTATCGGGCGTCAGCCAGAGGGTCGGCTTGTCGAGCGCGCGCTGCC
Organism: Stutzerimonas stutzeri; assembly: GCF_009789555.1. NCBI lineage: Bacteria > Pseudomonadati > Pseudomonadota > Gammaproteobacteria > Pseudomonadales > Pseudomonadaceae > Stutzerimonas > Stutzerimonas stutzeri. The sequence continues at coordinate 2,185,387 of NZ_CP046902.1, read as the reverse complement.
GACGCCGGATCTCGCCACGCAGACGATGACGTAGTTTGGCGTCCAGATGGCCGATGGGCTCGTCGAGGATGAACAGCTCCGGCGCCTGAATCAACGTCCTGCAAAGCGCGACACGTTGTTTCTGGCCGCCCGAAAGCTCTGCCGGTCGCCTCGAAGCCAAGTGAGCAATCTCGGTCAATTCCAGCACCTCATCGACCCGCCGACGGATTTCGGCGGCATCGAACAACCCCTTGTGCGAGGGTGCCCTCAGCGGCGAAGCGACATTGCTGAACACGTCCAGGGTCGGGTAGAGCGCGAGGGATTCAAACATATGCGCAATACGTCGTTTTTGCGGAGGCAGCGCGGTGAGTTCCCTGTCACCGAGCCGGATGCTGCCGGCATCGCCGACCTCCAGCCCGCTGATCAGCCGGCCCAGGGTCGACTTGCCCGCGCCCGACGGCCCGCAGACGGCAATGATTTCGCCCGGCGCCGCGTGGAGGCAGATGTCGTTCAGTGCGTGCAACTCACCGAAACGCTTGCTCAGCCCGAACAGTACCAGCGCCTGATCGCCTTGCCCGGCCCCCTGCTTCGTCGAGACAGCGTTCATACGGCCTCCCGCGCGAGGTTGCGGCCGGTCTCGCCACAGAAGTAGAGAAAATCCCCCGGATGCAGTCCCAGGCGCTGTTCGGCGCCTTCGCGCAGGTGCAGCGGGGCGGGCGCCTCAGCGATGAGTCGGCCGATCGGCGTATCGAACGTCAGCACGTCTGTGTCGCCGTTGGGCTCGTAGGCCCAGACCGTGCCGTCGACCCCCAGCGCCTCGAGTGAAGGCTGCAGCGATAACTTTTCCGGACGAATGCCGATGACCAGCGCAGCACCTTCTGGCCGCGTCGCGAGCTGCCCGCGGACAGATGCCGAAGGGCTGAATTCGGTATGGTCACAGAAGCGGACACGAAGCTCTCCCGCCACCTCCACGCACTGGGCGGCAAGCAGATTCATCGGCGGCTCTCCAATGAAGCTGGCAACGAAGATGTTCGCCGGCCGGTTGTAGATTTCGGTGGGCGTATCGACCTGTTGCAGCACGCCCTTGTCCATTACCGCGATGCGATCGGCCATGGAGATGGCTTCGTTCTGGTCGTGGGTAACCAGTACCGAGGTAAGCTTTGCGGTCTGCTGCAGCCGTTTGATCTCGGTGCGCAGTTGCACCTTCTGATCGGCATCCAAGTGGCTCAGCGGCTCGTCGAACATGATCAGCGCCGGCTCACGGACCAGCGCGCGCCCAATCGAAACGCGCTGCTGCGCGCCGCCGCTCAGGCTCTGGACGGACTCCCCGCTGATATCGCCGAGCCCGAGCAGCTTGAGCACGTATTCGACGCGCTCGTTGATCTGCTGACGCTCGACGCCGCGGATCGACAGCGGAAAAGCGATGTTCTCGAACACGGTCAAGTGCGGATAGAGCGCATAGTCCTCGAAGACCATGGCCACGTTGCGGCTCGCGGTATCCAGTTCGGAGACTTCCCTGTCTTCAAAGAAGATGGCGCCGCCGGAGATCGACTCGATGCCAGCGATCATCTTCAGCGTGGTCGACTTGCCGCAGCCCGAGGGCCCGAGCAAGGCGAGCATCTCGCCACGCCGGCAGGTCAGGTCGAGCCCGGGTATGGCATGGCTTTTCCCGTCGTAGGATTTGGTGACGTTCTCAAGTCTGACTTCTATCATCGAGTCCTCGATCCGCTCCGTCTCGGTCGCTGCTGCCACCAGTGAGAACCTGCTGTAGCAAGATGGATACCATGCCGCTGAAAATAGGTATCTAGCTGTTTTTTATGGTGTTTTTTTTATAATCCTCAGCGTGGCCCGCCGCGCCATGCGACAAGACCGCACCCAAGATATGCGGTATACCTCCTACCGCACCGAAGCGGTGCCCACTCTGCCCGGTCAATCCAGGCGGTTGTCGGCCCTGATGATTTCGCTCGCCCGCTCCCCGATCATCACGCAAGGCGCAACGGTGTTACCGGTAGTGATTTCCGGCATGATCGAGCCGTCGGCGATGCGCAGGCCATCGATGCCGTACACCCGCAGGCGGCCATCGACCACCGACAGCGCGTCGGTCCCCATCCTGGCCGTGCAGGTTTGATGAAAGTAGGTGCCGGCAGCGTTGCGCAAGAACTCTATCTGGGCCGCGCCAGCCAAAGGCCCGGGCATCAATTCGCGTTTGACGAAGGGCCTGAGGGCGGCCGAATTGCCGATTTCCCGGCACAGCTCAATGGCCCTCAGCAGTGCCTTGACGTCTCGCTCGTCGCTGAGAAAGTTGGCCTCGACACGCAGCGGATCATCAAAACGATTGCCGCCGATAAGCACCTGCCCACGGCTGTACGGGCGCACCAGACCGGGCGCGAGCGTCCAGGCCAGACTCGGGTCCACCGGCAGGTCGTACTGCTGGCGAGTGATCTCGCTGCCAAAGGCGCATTCCTCCAGGACCGGCTGCAGATCCGGTGTCGGCAATGACGGGTCGCTCTTGGCGAAAAAGGTGAACTCCGCCGAATTGTTGCGCGGCAGCTGCGGCTCACGGTATTCCCAGCAGCAGCCGGCCACCAGGATGTGGTCCTGAAAATTCTGCCCCACGCCGGGCAAGTGCTGCACCACCTCAATCCCATGCCGGCTCAGTTGAGCACGGTCACCAATGCCCGACAGCATCAGCACCTTGGGCGTGTTGATGGCGCCCATCGACAAGACGACTTCCCGATCGGCATGCACGTCCAGCCATCGACCCCGCTGGCGCAGGCCGACACCAACCGCGCGCCGTCCCTTCAGCAGCACCCGCTCCACACAGGCATCGAGCAGCACATCCAGGTTGGCCTGGCCCATGACCGGCCGCAGATAGGCGCTGGCCACCGACACACGCTCGCAGGCCCCGATTACCGGTACGTTGGGAATACCGCAGGCGCCGGGCCCTTCCATGGCGGCGCCGTTCAGGTCCTCCACGGCGCTGATACCCAATGCCCGGGTCGCCTCGACCAGCGCCAGCGCCACCGGGTTCGGGTCCTTTGGCAGGGTGACGTAGAACGGACCGTCAACGCCCCTGCGTACCGGATCGGCGGGGCCGTCCCAGCGCTCGATGCGCTGGTAGGTGCGAAGCACCGACTCGTAGCTCCAGCCCGGATCGTCAGCGGCCCGGGCCCAGTTGTCGAAATCGTTTTTGTGGCCGCGTGCCCAGATCAGGCCGTTCACACTGCTGCCTCCACCGAGCACCTTGCCCATTGGCAGCGGCGGCGTTCTGCCGTTCAGGGCCTCGCAGGGTTCGGCACGAAACTGCCAGTCACGCTCACTGCCGATATTACGCATCCACAGACGCGAATCGGTGACGGTCTCGGTGCGCTCGTCGCCGCCCGCCTCGACCAGCAACACGCGCACGTCGGGGTTCTCGGCCAGGCGACGGGCCACCACGCCACCCGAGGCGCCCGCGCCGCAGACGATGAAATCGTAGGTCCGGCCCGACAGCCCTTGCGCGTCTAGTGAGACCATCATCCCTCTCCTTCTGGCTGAGCGTTGCCGGTCCCGCCTGCATGCCGTCGACGGGGCCAATCGATGCAGGCCTTCAGCAAGGGGCATGCCACGCGTTTCGCGTCGCTGCCAGTCCGCGTACGACCGCCGGCAAGGCGACGGGTACGGCGCGGCGGACCGCTGGCGCCAACGGCCGGAAGAATTCAGCCACGCCCGAATAACGCACAAAAGTATGGGGCATGCCTCATTGTTGGGCGTACCCAGGCCCGGTAAACGCTGTGCTCGGGGCTTGCGGGCCGTTGGTATGGATCATGCTCGAAACCGGCACCTTCTCTATCAACCGATCACGAGAGCCAGCCCATGAGCACAGTTGCGGAAATCATCCAGGCGCGCCCAACCCAGCCACTCTTCATCAACGGCGAGTGGCGGCTCGGCAGCACCGGGGAGGTCGCGGACAACCTCAACCCGGCAACCGGCGCCGTTTGCGCAGTGGTTGCGCAGGCCAGCGCCGAGGACGTCGACGCCGCCATTGCCGCGGCACACGCGGCGCGTCTGCCGTGGCGCAAATTGCTGGTCAGCGAGCGCGAGGCGATCCTGCTCAAGGCCGCCGACATCATCGCGCAGCGGGCCGACGAGTTGCGCGACACCCTGATCGAAGAAACCGGCTCGACGCTGCTCAAGGCACCCTGGGAAGTCGGTTATGCGGTGGAATGCCTGCGCTCGGCCGCCGCCTGCGTCAGGCAGGCCCACGGCGAAACCTTTCCCACCTGCGCGCCAGGGCAGATCGGCATGACGGTGCGGCAACCGCTGGGGGTAATCGCCGGCATTGCGCCGTTCAACTCGCCGCTGCTGCTGTCGATGAAGAAGATCGCCTTCGCCCTGGCGGCCGGCAATACCTTCGTCCTCAAACCATCGGAGTACGCGCCCCTGACCGGCTTGAAAATCGCCGAGGTGTTCGAGGCCGCCGGCCTACCCAGCGGCGTCTTCAACGTCGTCCCGGGCTCGGCGGAAACGGTCGGCAAAAAGCTGGTCGAAGATCCACGCGTGCGGATGATCACCTTCACCGGCTCCGAACGAGTCGGCAAGCTGCTCGCAGCCGAGGCCGGCAAGCACATGAAGAAGGTGACTCTGGAGATGGGCGGCAAGAGCCCACTGGTGGTGCTGGACGACGCAGATCTGGATTACGCGGTGGACGCCGCTGCCTTCGGCATCTTCTATCACCAGGGACAGGTCTGCATGGCGAGTTCGCGGGTCATCGTCGAGGACGGCCTGTTCGATGCGTTCTGCCAGGCGTTCACGGTCAAGGCCAAGGGCGTGGTAGTCGGCGACCCGCACAAGCCCGACACCATCGTCGGCCCGCTGATCCGGCCGCAGCAGTGCGTGTTCATCGCCGAGCAAATTGCCGATGCTGTGAGCAAGGGCGCCAGGCTGCTGTGCGGAGGCACCTACGACGGCCCGTATTTCCAGCCGACCGTGCTTGCCGATGTCACCCCCGAGATGACGATCTACCACGAAGAATCCTTCGGGCCGGTGACCTCGCTGTACCGAGCCCGCGATTTCGAGCACGCCGTAGAACTGGCCAACGACACCCGCTACGGGCTCTCCTCGGCCATCATCACCAATGATTTGCAGAAGGCGATGGCCTTTTCCGAGCTGTCGAACGCCGGGATGATCCACATCAACGACGCGACCATCTCCGACGAGCCGCACATCGCCTTCGGCGGCACCGGCGACAGCGGTTTTGGCCGCGAAGGCGGTCGTGCCTCGATGGAAGAAATGACGGAAGTCAAATGGGTGACCATCCAGGCCGGAAAGCGCGCCTTCCCTTTCTGACCCGCCAGTGAGCGACCGCCGTGGCGGTCGTTCGCCATGCTCCGAGGCAGGCCACCGGCAAACCCCTGCGCCAGTGGCCACGCGTCTGGTTGGTTGACCGCGCACGGTTGATCAGTCGCGGCGATGAGTCACAACTGGACCGTGCAGGGCACGACGCAACATCCGGGCCGAACCGAAGGCGCTGTTCGTTTATCCAGACACATGCAAACGGCCGAGTTCGCCGATCCGCAGGGTGCAGAAGGCGGCTTCCCGCTCGGCTAGTCGACGGACCGAACCGGCGCCACCGCGGCGGCGAAGAACGAAGCGTCGAGCGTATGCACGCCGCGCCCAAGCAGGCCCTCGACTCCGGCGGCGTCGAGCATGGCGATGGCGATGCTGGGCGGCGCAGGGTCTTTGGCAGCAAGGCGCGCGTCCAGGCCGGTACGCAGGCCGAGTTCGGCGAAGCGCGGGTGGCTGCCGACCAACCAGCGCGCCTGCCCGGCAACCGGATCGGCCAACCAGTCGCGCATCGGCTCGGCAACCGTGCGGGCCAGCCACCAGGCCTGGGCGCCGAAGCCGGCGGCATCGATCACTCCGCTGTCGCCGAGCAGCGGCGCGGTCGCGGCGCTGCCCGGCTTCATCCTCGGCCCCTGCGGGACGCCCGCGTCGCTACATATCCAGCGTTGCGGATGCCCTGCCAGGCGCATGCCGGCCTGCTGACCATTGCCCGCCAGGGCGACGACCAGGCTGCAGTCCGGATCCGCGGCGCGTGCCGCGGCGCCGAGCATCAGGTGGCAGGCCGCCATCCACAGGGTGAGGAAGAACAACGGCGTGTCGCGAAGAACCTGCAGCGCTTCCGGCGCATCCGCCAGTTCGACCGCCAGCCGCTCGCACAATGCCGCATTGGCATGGGTGGTCTGCGCGTGCAGATCGTCCCCGCCGCGCAGGCCGGCTTCGGCCAGCGCCAGTAGATCAATTGGCCGATGGCTCGTGGCAGCGTGCAGCGCCGGTGCCAGCAACGCTTCGCGCCGGACCAGACGCTCGAGAATCTGCGGGTCGCGCGAGCCGAAGCGAAGCTGCGGCCCAATCCCACTACCCAGCAGCGACCAGGCGCGTTCTTGGCCAGCGGCATCGCGTACCTCGACCAGCGAAGTCTTCGGCGAGATGACCGCAGCCAGCGGCGTCACCACACCGAAATCCTGGGCCGGACGCAGCATCACCCGGCCGTCCTCGATCATCGCTTGGGCTTCCGGCTCGGTGGCGGCCCAGCCCTCGTAGAGGCAGCACAGCACCGCCGAGGACAGGATGGGCGCGCTCGGCCGGCGAGGATCGTGAAACGGCGGACCAGCATGCAGCAGGGTGAAGTCGGGCAGGCTCACGGCCGTACCGGCCGCCTGCACGCCGCACCACTCCGGACGCACCGCGCCGATGCGCGCCAGCGCGTCGCGATTGGCCGGGGCTGCGTGGTCAGTCGTGCTCATTGATGCTTTTCCTTGAGGCCGAACAGCCGGCGAATGCGGTTGAACAGTACCACCCAGAACAGGTTGCCCAGGTCCAGCGGCGCCTGTTCGACGGCCTTGGCCGGTGCGGGTTTGGCCGCAGCCGGCTCGCCAGTCTGGGGCGTTACGGGCGCGCCTTCGGCGCTCTGCAGGGGATTGGACAACGTTGGCACGGGCGTCTGCGCCGAGTCGACGACCGCGTACTGTGCTTCCAGCCGTGCCTTGAGGTTGTCGCCGAAGGCCTCGGTCAACCGCGTCGCCAGTTCGCGTACGATGCCACCGCGGGAAAACTGCGCCAGCGAGCCGGTGATCGAATAGTCCACCGTGACGTCGACGCGGGTCGCCGAGTCGCCCTCGGACACCAGCACGAAGCGCGCCTCGCCCTTGACCCGCGAGCCGCTCTTGCGGTCACTGCCCTGGCCGCTGACCACGCCGCGCTTGTCCATGTGGTCCAGTTCCATCTTGCCCTGGCCCTTGAAGGCCGCGACGATCGGCCCGAGCTTGACGCTCATCGCCACTGCCAGCTGTTCACCTTGAGGGGGCTCAGTCAGCGAGGCACCGGGCAGACATCCGACGATGCCTTCGACGTCCTGGAAGCTTTCCCAGACCGTCTCGCGAGGAAAGGGGACGCTGAAGCTTTGTTCGATTTCCACTGGGACTTCCTCGATAGGGGTTCAGGCGGCCGCCAGGTTGCGGCGCTCGTCGAGTACGCGGGAGATGGCCTTGACCAGCCCGACGTAGCCCGTGCAGCGACAGAGATTGCCGGACAACTCCTGGCGGATGCGCTCTTCGTCGGCGTCCGGCAAGCGCGTGACGATATCCCGCGCGGTCGCCAACATGCCCGGCGTGCAGTAGCCGCATTGCAATGCGTGCTCGGCGCTGAAAGCGGCGCGCAGCTGGGTCATTACCGGGTCGTGGTCGAAGTCTTCGATGCTGCGCACTTCGGCGCCTTCGCAGGCGGCCGCATAGACGATGCACGAGCGCGTCGGCACGCCGTCGACCATAAGCGTACAGGCGCCACAGACCCCCTGTTCGCAGCCGATGTTGGTGCCGGTGAGCAGGCGCTGCTCGCGCAGGAAATCGGCCAGATGCGTACGCGGTTCAACCTGCGCGCTGACCGCCTTGCCGTTGACCCTCAGGTTCACTTGTTTCATTGCTGCGCTCCGTTGGGGCGGGACAGGCGCTCCGCGGCACGCCGCAGGGCCACGCGATGGATCTGGTATTCGTAGCTTCCCGGGCTCAGCCCGGCGGCCTGCAGTGCGGTCTCTGCGGCCTGTTCGGACCAGCCGTCGATCAGCGCCGAGGCGTCCTCGATCACGAATGGGGCGCCGTCCACCGCGCCGACGATGGCGCGACGCACGCCGCTCTGCGGATCATCGACGAAGGCGGCGATGGCCTCGGCGAACTCACCGGTCTTGCGGTTGAACTTGTAGTAGCTCCAGCGCGCCGAGGGCCCAAGCCGGCGGACGCGTACGGCCTTGATAATCTCGTCCTCGGCCAGCACCGTGGTGAACGCGCCGAGCATGAAGTCGCCGGCACGTACGCTGCGCTCGCCGTCTGGACCGGCGAGGACCAGCTCGGCATCCAGCAGGGCCATGACATTGACCCAGTCGGCCGCGGGATCGGCATGCGCCAGGCTGCCGCCAAGCGTGCCGCGGTTGCGTACCGCGCGGTAGGCGATGCGCCCCGCGACGTGGGGCATCAGCCCCAGGCTCGGGTCGGGAACTTTGCCGTCCTCGATGGCCGCGTGCGTCACGCCGGCGCCGAAGAGCACGGCGGCGCCTTCGTGGCGGCACTCGCGCAATTCGCCAAGCATGCGCAGATCGACCAGTTGCGTCGGCTGCGCCAGGCGCAGATTCATCATCGGGCCAAGCGACTGGCTGCCCGCCACCGCCTTGCCCAAGCCGTTGCTCTCACGCAGCAGCGCCACGGCCTCGGCAATGGTCGCCGGGCCGTGGTATTCAAATGCGGCAGCCTTCATACGAGCGCCTCCTCGAATCGAGCGGTTGCGGCCGTGACCGTTCCGCGCTGCGCCAGCGCCTCCAGCACAGCGCGTGGCGACAGTGGCATGCGGGTGACTTCAGCGCCGAGCGGCCGCAGCGCATCGTTCACCGCGCTGGCGAGCGCCGCGGCGGAGCCGATGGCGCCACTTTCCCCAATACCCTTCTGGCCGAATTCGGTGTAGGGCGCCGGCGACTCCATGTGTTCTATACGGATCGACGGAACCTCGGTGGCACCCGGCAGGATGTAATCCGCCAGCGTCGAGGCCAGCGGCTGGCCTTCCTCGCTGTAGGCCATCTCCTCGTACAGCGCGGTACCGATGCCCTGCGCGGCGCCGCCGTACACCTGGCCATCGACCACCATCGGATTGATCAGCACGCCGCCGTCCTCGACGATTGCGTAATCGAGGATCTCGGTCTTGCCCAGTTCAGGGTCGACTGCCACTACCACGGCGTGGCAGGCGTAGCTGAACGCTCCGCTGTCGCGCTGTGCCTGGTAGGTGGTGTGCACTTCCAGGCCGCCGACATGCACGTCGACCGGCAGGCGCTGCGGTTGCAGGTACCAGATATGGGTCAGCTCCCGGAGCTCGAAGCGGCCGCTGCTGCCGACCACGCCGCCGTCTTCCCAACGCACGGTGTCCAGTGGCTCGTTCAGCAGCCAGGCACCGACATGCAACAGGCGATCACGCAGTTCTTTGCAACCCTGCCCTACCGCGCTACCCGCCATGACGATCGAGCGCGAGCCCCAGGTGCCGGTCGAGTAAGGCGTGGCGCCAGTGTCGCCGAGCACGACGCGCACCCGCTGCGGGTCGATGCCGAGCACTTCGTTGGCGATCTGCGCCAGCGTTGTCTCCATACTCTGGCCGTGCGAATGCACGCCGGCGCGCACTTCCAGGATGCCGTCCGGCGTCAGCCGCAGGCCCGCCGGCTCTCGTCCCGGAACCATCGGAATGCCCCAGCCGTGGTAGACCGAGGTGCCGTGAGCGCTCTGCTCGCAGAACACGGCCAGACCGAAGCCGATCAATCGGCCATCGGCCTCGCCCTGCCGCTGGCGCTGGCGCACCGCCGGCAAGTCAATCGCGCGGATGGCGCGGCGTACCGCCTCGGGATAGTCGCCGCTGTCGAAGTGCTTGTTGGTGATGTTGTCGTAGGGCATCTCCTGTGGCTGCACCAGGTTGCGCAGCCGCACTTCGTAGGGCTCCAGCCCGGCCTCGACGGCCACCGCGTCCATGATCGTCTCGATGGCATAACACACGCCGGTGCGTGCCACCCCGCGATACGGCAGAATCGGCGGCTTGTTGGTCGCGACCGACCAGGTACGGCAGCGGTAGCGCTCCATCTTGTAAGGCCCGGGGAGGATGCTCGCCACTTGCGCCGCTTCCAGGCACGCCGAGAAGGGATAAGCCGAATAGGCGCCGGAATCGACATGCGCCTCGCAGTCCACCGCCAGCAGGCGGCCGTCGCGATCGGCGTAGCCGTGAATGTCGTAGTGGTGCTCGCGGCAGTTGGTATTGGCCACCAATTGTTCGCGGCGATCTTCGATCCAGCGCACTGGATGGCCCAGGTGCATGGCCAGCCAGGCGACGCAGACCTCTTCGGGCAGCAGGATGCCCTTGTAGCCGAAGCCGCCGCCAACATCGGGAGAAATGACCCGCACGCTGCCCTCGTCCAGCCCGAGGCACTCGGCCAGGCCGGTGCGGTTGATGTGCGGCATCTGCGCCGAGGTGTATACCACCAGTTGGGCGAGCCGCTTGTCCCAGTAGGCGACCACGCCACGGCCTTCCATCGGCGCCATGCTCTGGCGCGCGGTGCGCAGGCGTCGGTGCACGTGGATCGCGGCACGCGCCTTGATATCTTCAAGATCGGCGTCGATGTGGGTTTCCAGGAACACATTGTCGCCCCAGTGCTCATGGAGCAGCGCCGCGTCCGGATCGCGTCCGGCGAGCATGTCGACGACCGCCGGCAGCTCGTCGAACTCGACGAAGGTCTCGCCGGCCAGATCCTCGGCCTCGGCACGGGTGTCGGCGATGCACATGGCAATCATCTCACCGACGTGACGCACCTTTTCGCTAGCCAGCACCGGCTGCACGGACTTCTTGAAACCCGGGAGGCCGGAGGCCGCGAGGATGGGTTTGACCCCGACCAGGTCGTCGGCAGTGTAGATGTCGCCCTCCTGTCCCGCAGGCTTCTCGATCTCGGTGATGCGGCCATGGGCAACGGGGCTGCGCACAAACGCCACGTCGCGCATGCCGGGCAGGCGGATGTTACCGACGTAGTTGCCTTGCCCGCGGAGGAAGCGATCGTCCTCCTTGCGGGTGAGCGACGCGCCTATGCCCTTGCGGGACGAACGGTCTGGAGTACTTGTCATGGGAAAGTTCTCGTTGTTCAGGCGACCTTGGGGACCGGCAGGATCGGCGCGGTGGCGTCGAAACGCTTGCCGCCGCGCAGACAGAACACCGGCTGCAGCATCCGGTTGGCGATGACTTCGGTGCCTTCGTTGTCGCGTAACAGCCAGCGGCCTGTCTCGTCGGAGAGCACCGAGATGTCCGCCTCGCGCCCCACGCCGAGGGTGCCGAGCTCGTCGCTCATGCCGACCAGCTTGGCCGCGTTGCAGGTGACCATCGGTATCACCTGTTCGAGCTTCAGGCCCAGCGCCATCATGCTGACCATGGCCGAAACCAGACTGAAACGCGAGGTGCCGGCGAACAGATGTTCCTCGTCAGGATGTTCGTCGGGAGTGCCTGCCGGGGCCGGCACCGAGGTGTTGTAGCCATGCATGTCGGAGCCGAGGGTGTCCGGCAGGACGCCGGCCTCGAGCACCTTGGCGGCCATTTTGTAACTGAAGTGTGAGCCATGGCCGACGTCGATCTTGAGCCCCTTGGCCACCGCTTCCTTGACGAGCCGGTGCAGTTCACCGTCTTGCTCGACGAAACCGCCCGGGTGACGACTGAACGGGTGGGCCAGCACGTCGCCTGGCTTCAGCAGGCCGACCACCTGAGTCAGGATGCTGTCCGGATCGACCGGCTTGCCGCCGGTTTCCGGCGCCGGCCAGAGTTGACCGAAGTGGATGTACACCGGCAGTTCGGTCTGTTCGCCGATTTGCGCGGCTTTTTTCATCACATCCACGCCCCAGCGCGCGAAGCCACCAAGCTCGGCGTGCGCCTTGATGCCCTTGACCAGGTCGCGGTTGGCCAACGCGGACTTGACGGTGGCGTCCACGTCGGCGCACTCGGGGCGGTACAGCTCTGGATAGAAGTGTCCTTCCAGGCCGCCGACCAGGTAGGCGGAAAGGAATGCCAGCACGCGGCTTTCAGCCGGCTCGGCGACGTAGTGGCGAAAGCCCGGCAGCGTCATGCAGCTGGCGCCACCTTGGTCTACCAAGGTAGTGACGCCCGAGTGCACGCCGCACATGTCCGGGTTGAGGCCGAAGCGGCCAGTCACGTACTGGTAAACGTGGCTGTGGGTGTCGATCAGGCCCGGCAGCACCAGGCGCCCACTGCAATCGATGACTTCAGCGTTTTCAGCCATCGGCGTGCCGGCGATTGCGCCGACCGCCGCAATGCGACCGTTTTTGACCAGTACATCCCTGATATCGTCGATACCATTGGCCGGATCGATGACCCTGCCCCCTTCGAGCAATGTAGTGTGCATGGCGCATTCCGAGTGCATTGTGGTGCTCAGAACAAAGCAATGCCTGTGCCAGAATCAATCCAAAGCGATATCGTTTATTCCATAACCTATTGATTTTAATCGACAATTAAAATGAGGCGTACCACTTATAGGCATGTAGCCTTGCTCGGCTGGCTTTCATGATGGCGAGAATATGGGGCAGCGCTGACCTGTTTTGGCTCTCTGGTTCGAGGAGGAGAGACGCTAGCAGTCGAGCCGAACGACAAGACTGTCAGTCGCAATCTCGGCTCGACAAAGACCGCCTGCAATCAGACTTTCACACAGGCGAAGATTGCGTTTCCGGACGCCCCGTTCCAGGGCACGATCCTGTGGTAATCATGCTCGAGCACATGCACCTCGAAGTACGGCTGTAGCCGCTCGATCAATTCACCGAAGCTCACCGCCACCATGCGGTGCTCGTCGTGCCATACCTGCGTGGTATCGACGGTCGTTTTCTCGATGCGCAGTTTCAGTGACTGCTGCTCACCCGTGCCGGAATAGTTCCAACCGGAGCTGAAGTTGAACAGACCGTCGGCATGCTTGACGGTGTGCGTGACGTACGCACGGTTATCGATAGAGGTCTTGTCGACTGCGTTGAAGCAGAACATGCCCTGCGGCGCCAACGCGCAATGAGCGTGTGCGATGCATGCGTCCAACCGGTCCAGTGCGCCACTGTAGTGGATGGAGTACAGGAAGCAGGTGATCAGGTCGACTGGGTGACCGACCGTGAAATCACACATGTCCTGCAACGAGAACCGAGCTTCCGGACACCGTATGGCGGCCCTGTCCAGCATGGGCTGATTAATGTCGAGTCCGCTGCTGCGATATCCCGCATCGAGAAAATGCCGCACATGCGGCCCGGTACCACAGGCCAGATCGAGATGCCGCGTGCCCGCATTGCCCAACAGCCGACTCAGACGCTGGACGCCGTCGCTTTGCGCTCGGTAGTCGATATCGGCACACATGAAATCGTAGTAACCCGACAGATCGGTATAGATGGCAGTCGCGAGCATGGTGGCCCTGATGTGGTTGGGTGAAGCGCTTGGGGGCGCGCATCATATCCGCAGCGGGTGCCGCTTGCTCAGCCATTGCTCAAGGGCAACCGACTCGAGGCGATGCGTGGACAACGCTTCGCTCGTTGGCTGAATATGTGGGGGATCGATTCTGCGTCGCCTGCAGCCTTTGCGGCAAAATGCAGGGGCCCTCATCCCACCTATTCAAGAGCACAGCATGAAAGCACTTTCTATTCTGGGCGTCGCCCTCGCCGTCTGGCTGCCCACGGCCAAGGCCCAGGTGCTCGAGGTCACGCTCAGCGGGCTCGAGCATGACAACGGCCAGGTAGCCGTGGCGGTGTACGCGGACCCGAAGACCTTTCGCAAGGATAACCAGGCTTTTGCCACGCAGAAGGCCAGCGCCGCAAAGGGCACCGTGACGCTGGTGTTCAGCGATGTGCCAGCCGGGCGCTACGCGGTGCTCGCTTACCACGATGAAAACGACAACGGCGAACTGGATCGACGCTTCGGCATGATTCCCACGGAAGGCTATGGGCTGTCGAACAATCCCAAGGTGATCGGGCCGCCGTCTTTCGAGGACAGTGCGTTCGAGGTGACCGCCGGCGAGCCCGCCCGCATCACGTTGCAGATGCGTTACTAGCCGCGTCGCCGGTCCGGTCGCCCATAGGGGTCGCTGCGTCGGCACCGGCGCACGATATCGCGGCTTCTCGTGCCTACGGTCCGCCCGTGCGCGCAGAAAAAAACGCCCTGCGACGTCGGGAGTGCGCTAATACAAGACCGGTCCATCTGGCCGCTCATGCAGCGAGCCGGCCGGCCTGATTGAACCGGGCTTGCCATGGCACTGATCCTCACGGGTCGCGCCTGCGTGAGGTGGGCCTCGGTTGTAGCTGGTCGAGGGCGGCCGAGTGATTTCTCGCCCATTCGTAGACCATCTCGATGGGCTGGACCATGAGTTCGCCAAGGGGTGAGAGCGCATAGCTCACCGCCGGCGGGACCGAGTCCAGGGCGCGGCGCTCGATCAGTCCACTGGCCTCCAGCTCCCGGAGCGTCTGCACCAGCATCTTCTTGGAAATACCCGGCAGGCTTCGATGCAGCACGCCGCTGCGGGCGACTCCCTGGTGTCGCGCATGGAGCGTATGGAGAATCATGCTGGTCCATTTGGTGGAGAAGATTTCCAGCACACGCCTTGGCGCGCAGTCTTCGCGCCATTGTTCTTCATCAGAGCCCGGTTTCATGGGGATGGTTACCTTTTGGTGCCGACTTGGATCGGTATTTTCGAGTGGGTAAGGTGGCGGTCTGTTTCGTTTTTTGAGGGTCTGAACATGACAAATCAAGCACTGGTGGTCGGCGCCAGCGGCATTGTCGGCACGGCGGTGTCGCGCCTGCTGGTCGAAGACGGCTGGGCGGTTGCCGGACTCGCGCGGCGACCCAGTACCCAAGCGGGTGTCACGCCGGTCAGCGCCGATTTGCTGGATCCGACAGCGTTGGCGTCCAGCTTGAGCGCGCTCGCGCCGACTCACGTCTTCCTGACGACCTGGGCCCGGCAAGCCACCGAAGCGGAGAATATCCGCGTCAACGCACAGATGATCCGCAACCTGCTCGAAGCCGTCCGGCCCTCCGGCTCGGTGCGTCATGTGGCATTGGTCACCGGGCTCAAGCACTACCTTGGCCCGTTCGAAGCCTACGGCAAGGGCTCGCTGCCACAAACCCCCTTTCGCGAAGAACAGGGGCGGCTGGACGTCGAGAACTTCTACTACGCCCAGGAAGACGAGGTGTTCGCGGCAGCGGATCGAGACGGCTTCACCTGGAGCGTTCACCGCCCCCACACCGTCACCGGTGTCGCCGTCGGCAACGCGATGAACATGGCGACCACGCTGGCCGTCTACGCGTCGGTCTGTCGGTTTACCGGCCGACCGTTCCGCTTCCCGGGTTCGGCGGTCCAGTGGAACAGCCTCACCGACATGACCGACGCCGATCAGCTTGCCAAGCACCTGCGGTGGGCCTCGACGACCCCGGCGGCAGCCAATCAGGCCTTCAACATCGTCAATGGCGACGTGTTCCGCTGGAAGTGGATGTGGGAGCGCATTGCGCAGTGGTTCGGCATCGAAGCGGCCCCGTTCGATGGCCAACCCGCTCCGCTGGAGCAGCAGATGGCGGGCGACGGCGATGTCTGGAAAGAGATGGCGAAGCAGTTCAGCCTGGCCGAGCCGGACATCGACATGCTCATCTCGCCATGGCACACCGATGCGGACCTGGGTCGACCAATCGAGGTGGTAACGGACATGTCGAAAAGCCGCAAGCTCGGTTTCCTGGACTACCAGGCGAGTGACGAGGCCTTCTATAACGTCTTCTCCCGGTTGCGGGCGAGTAAGCTCATCCCCTGAGTCGAGGCGCACGGGCGAAGGATCGCCTGCGCCCACCTGCCCAGATGGGGCGCACCACGCGCTTGTCATCCGTCGCAGGCCCTCGGCAGTGGCAAGACCTCGCGGGCTTTGCGCCCTCGCGATCCCTCTCTGCACGACTCGAGGACGGTTTCGAGCGGGCGAAACGAATCTGTTCTATTAGTCAGGGACCCGGCTGACGCCGGCTACCCAACCTGAACCGCAGGCGACATAGGACGGCCGACATGACCCGACAGATCAACGTCCGCGCACTCCGACCAGACGACGTTCCGCATATGCGGGACATGCTCGGCATGTTCGGCCACGCTTTCCAAGACCTTCCCACCTATACCGACGACCAGCCCTCGACGCCTTATCTGGCAGACCTGCTGTCGAGCGATACCTTCGTTGCATTGGCCGCATTCGACGGCGGCCAGCTCGTCGGTGGGCTGGCTGCCTACGTACTGCGAAAATTCGAGCGACCGCGGCGTGAGGTCTATATCTACGATCTGGCAGTCGCCGAATCCCACCGGCGTCGCGGCATCGCCACGGCGTTGATCCGGGGGTTACAACGCTGGGGGCGGGAGGCAGGCGCCTATGTCATCTTCGTTCAGGCCGACTACGGCGACGAGCCGGCGGTCGCGCTTTACACCAAACTGGGCAGACGAGAGGACGTCATGCACTTCGACATCAGCATCGACCTTCAGCCGAGCCCCGCCTGATGCGCTCGCCGCGTGGCGTCCCGACGCACAGCATTGCCGTTCTCACGCAACAGCCGTCGCGTGCGCCGACGCCAGCGCGCCAGATGATCAGCAGATATCGATCTGATACCGGAACCCCTCTGCCGCCGCGCGGGACAAGCGGTATTCCAGAGGGGACCGGTCATAGCCCAGGGCCGTGCGCTCGATGGTCACCACCGGTGCGCCCTCTTTGATCGACAGCGTGCTGGCCATGGCGCTGTCGGCAGCCCCGACCGTGAGCGTTTCCTTGGCGGAGGCGATGCACTGGCCGCACTGCTTTTCATAGAACGGATAAAGCAGTTCGCCAAAACGTTCGACATCGATCTCGAGTAACGCGCCAAAGCGCGCGGCCGGCAGCCAGATATCCTCGTGGAACAAGGTACGGCCTTCGACCATCCGCAAGCGCTGCATATGGATGACCTGCTCGCCATCGGTCAACTCCAGCGCGGTCGTCACCGTTTGCGTGGGCGTCTGCAATGTCCTGGAGAGGATGCGGCTGGTGGGTATCTCACGCCCGCCGCTGGCATTCACCTGGCGAAAGAACCGCGCCAGCGATGCGTCGAAGTTCGGCCGACGGACGAAGGTGCCACGCCCCTGGCTGCGCAGCAGCAACCCTTCGTTGACCAGGGTATCCACGGCCTTGCGCACCGTTCCGATGGCCACGCCATAGTGGCGCGTCAGTTCCGCTTCGGTCGGAATAGGCGCGCCGGGCGTCCATTCGCCCGAGGCGATCCTGGCCAGCATTTCTTCACGTAGGCGCTGATAGAGCGGCAGGCGCTCGTCATATCCAAGTGTCGGGGCGGTCATCGTTCATCGGTCCCATTGTCAAGGCAGGCGCACTTTACCACTGACGCGTCGATTGACAGGCATCCACCCATGGATATATGGTCATCTATTCATATATATGACTACATGTCAGCACAAAAGTGGCAGTGAGCCTTGGCTTGCGCCGACGACCTGAGCCGCCCGCGGACAGGCGTCGCCACGACAACAATCGACCAGGGTTATCTGCCTATGACCGGCCTTCATCCAATCGCCCTCACGGGCGTGGACACGCATGCACACATTTTTCGCCAGGACCTGCCGATGGTTGCCAACCGTCGCTACAGCCCCCATTACGATGCGCTGGTCGAGCAGTACCTGGCGCATCTCGACCGCCATCGCCTGTCTCATGGCGTGCTGATCCAGCCGAGCTTCCTGGGGACCGACAATCAGTTCATGCTCGATGCGCTACGTCGCTATCCGAAGCGTCTGCGCGCCGTGGCGGTGGTCAATGCGAAGGTCAGCGAGGCTCATCTGGACGAACTGGCCGAGGCAGGTGTGGTGGGCATCCGCCTGAACCTGATCGGCAAGACGCTGACGGACTACAGCGGCCCCGCCTGGTCCGGGCTGTTCCAGCGGCTGGCAACGCGTGGCTGGCAGGTGGAGATCCAGCGCGGTATAGAGGATGTGGCACAGGTCGTTCCGTCGATCCTCGGATGCGGCGTCCAGGTGGTCATCGACCACTTCGGCCTGCCGACCGGCGGCATCGATGCCAGCAGGCCCAACCACAAGGCATTTCTCGCCCTGCTGGGAGACGAGCGGGTATGGCTCAAGCTGTCGGCCGCCTATCGCAGCCAGTCCGACCTGGCCCAGGCAAGCGTGGTGCTGCAGCAGGTGCGTGAAGCGAGCGGCGGCATCGATCGATTTGTCTGGGGCAGCGACTGGCCCAACACCCAGTTCGAGCAACAGACCGACTACGACCGGCAGTGCGCCTTCCTCCACGCCCTGCTTCCGGATGCGGGCGAGCGCGCCCAGGTGCTGACGGATAACCCGGCGAAGCTGTTCGGCTTCGGCATTTCCCGCTAAACGCTTCATAACAACAACAGGACACTTGCACATGATGAGCATGCTCGTCGTCGCGGCCATCGTCGTCGCCGTCGCCCTTGGTTACAAGACCAAGATCAACATCGGTCTGTTCGCCATCGCGTTCGCCTACCTGATCGGCTGTTTCGGTATGGGCCTGAGCCCGTCCGAGGTGATCAGCCTGTGGCCGCTGAAGATTTTCTTCATCATTTTTTCGGTCTGCCTGTTCTACAGTTTCGCGACGGTCAACGGCACCTTGGAAAAACTTGCCGAACACCTGATCTACCACTGCCGCTCGGTCCCGCAGTTGCTGCCGTTTGCGGTCTTTTTCACCGCCACGGCGATCTCCGCGATGGGCGCTGGCTATTACACCGTGCTGGCATTCATGGCGCCGATCACCCTGCTGCTTTGCGAGCGCACCGGCATGAGCCTCATCGCCGGGGGGATGGCCGTCAACTATGGTGCCTTGAGTGGTGCGAACTTCGTGTCCAGCCAGAGCGGCATCATCTTCCGTGGCCTGATGGTCAACGCGGGCATCCCGGAGAGCGACGCGTTCATCAACGCGGCGGGCATCTTCGTCAGCACCCTGGTAATCCCGTTGCTGGTGATCTCGGTGCTGGTGTTCATGACCGGTCATGGCAAGGCGATGAAAGCCTGCGCCTACGTCGCCACCGAGCCGACGCCGCTGAACCGTGAGCAGAAGCTGACGCTGTGGCTGACGCTGGCGATGATGGCCATCGTGCTGGCGGCACCTATCGCGCATATCGCCCTGCCGGACAATGCGACGGTCAGTTTTATCAACTCGAAGATGGACATCGGCCTGATCGCCAGCCTGTTTTCCGTGATCGCGCTGCTGTTGAAACTGGGCGACGAGCGCAAGGCCATGGCCTCGGTGCCGTGGAGCACGCTGATCATGATCTGCGGGGTGGGCATGCTCATCTCGGTCGCCATCAAGGCTGGCACCATCGACGTCCTGGCTTCGTGGATGGGCAGCAGCCTGCCGCCGCTCATGGTACCGATCGTCTTCGGCATCGTGGCCGCGTTCATGTCGCTGTTTTCCAGCACGCTGGGGGTGGTCACGCCGGCGTTGTTCCCGATGGTGCCGCCCATTGCATCCGCGCTGGGACTCGATCCGATGATCCTGTTCGTAGCCATCGTCGTCGGCGCGCAGGCGACCTCGATCTCGCCATTCTCGTCGGGTGGCAGCCTGATCCTGGGATCGTGCCCGACCGAACAGAGCCGCACCTCGCTGTTCCCGCAATTGCTGTTCCGAGCCGCCCCGCTGGGCTTCGTCGCAGCGCTGCTGTTCAACGGGCTGCTGACGTTCGTTTATTGAGTCGACGCCAAGGCCCGGTGCCAGCCACCGGGCCTACTTGTGGTCAGGAGAACACTGGATGAAGAACTGGTTTGCCGATATCAGCATGACCAAGAAACTGGCGATCGGCTTCGGCTCGGTGCTGATGCTCACAGCCGCACTGGCCGCCTACGGCTGGATCAGCCTGGGGAGCGTGACGCATCGCAGCGCCCTGATCGCGCAGATCGCATCACTGAACGAGTCGCTGGCCGGGCTGAGGGTGGCGCGCCTGCAATACATGCTCGACAACGGCGACGCCAAGTCGGCCGAGGCCGTGACCGAGGCCCTGGAACGATTTTCGACGCAGCTCGAGGCGGTCTCGTCGCATTTCGCCGATCCCGAAAACAGGGCACTGCTGCGCCGTCAAGCCGAGCATATCCAGGGCTACCGCGCCGCGTTGGCGAAGATGCGTAGCGCCTATGCCGCCGGCAACGCCGCGCGCGCGGACATGGGGCAGTACGCCGCGCTCGCCAGCGAACCCATCGATGCCATGAGCAAGGCAGTCGAGCGTCTGCCGGACAACCGCTATGCCGGTCTACAGGCGACCTCGGACCTTCGCATGCAATGGCAGCTGGTGCGCTACCAGATGCGCGGCTACAACTCGACACCTACCGCCGACGTCGCCGCCAGGGTCGAACAACAGATCGAGCAGGCCCGGCAATCGGCTGCGCGCTTGAGGGCAGTGCTGGGAGAAGATTTTGCCGCTCAGGTGGCTGTCACCGAGCAGGCGCTCGACGGGTATCTGGTGGCACTCAGAGCGGTCGTGGCGCAAACCGAGGCGATCACGGCCGCGCGCCAGGAAATGGCGAGCCAGACCGCCGAGATCTACCGTCTCGGCATGGCGCTGACCCAGGCCCAGGACGCCAGGCGTGACGAGGAAACCGCCCAGGCCCGTATGACGCAGATCATAGTGACAATCCTGGCCCTGCTTATCGGCTCGATGGCCGCCTGGCTGATCACGCGCCAGATCACCCGGCCGTTGGCAGAAACGCTTGCGGTCGTCAGAAATATCGCGGCGGGCGACCTGACCGACCAGCGCTGCATCGAACGCCAGGATGAGATCGGTGCGTTGCAGCAGGGTGTGATGAGCATGGCGGCCACGTTGCGCACGCTCATCAGCGGCATACGCGACAGCGTTACGCAGATGGCCAGCGCGGCCGAGCAATTGTCCGCGGTTACCGAGCAGACCAGCATTGGCATGAACGGCCAGCGAGCCGAGACCGATCAGGTCGCAACGGCGATGCATGAAATGTCCGCCACGGTGCAGGAAGTGGCGCGCAACGCCGAGCAGGCCTCGCAGGCCGCCACTGACGCGGACCGGGAAGCGCGCGCGGGCGACGCGGTCGTCTGCGAGGCGGTCGCTCAGATCGAGCGGCTTTCGCAGGAAATGCTCCGCTCGACCGAAGCGATGGCCAGGCTGGAATCGGAAAGCAATCGAATCGGCAGCGTCATGGACGTGATCAAGACGGTGGCCGAACAGACCAACTTGCTGGCCCTCAATGCAGCTATCGAGGCTGCGCGTGCCGGCGAAGCGGGCCGCGGGTTTGCCGTCGTAGCCGACGAAGTACGAGGCCTGGCTCGGCGCACCCAGAAATCGACCGAAGAAATCGAGCAGCTGGTCGCCGGGCTGCAACACGGCACGCAGCAGGTCGCCGTCGCGATGCAGACCAGCCACAACCTGACCGAAAGCAGCGTTGAACTCACGCGCAAGGCCGGGCTGGCGCTTAACGACATCACGGCCAAGGTCTCCAATATCCAAGCGATGAACCAGCAGATCGCCGCCGCCGCCGAAGAGCAAGGCGTCGTCGCCGAGGAGATCAGTCGCAGCGTGGTCAATGTGCGCGACATCTCCGAGCAGACCGCGACGGCCAGCGACGAGACCGCCGCATCGAGCACCGAACTGGCTCGCCTCGGCAACGAGCTGCAAGCGATGGTCAGCCGCTTCCGCGTCTGAACGAACGGGCGTAGACGAAGGCGCACCGCTCACCACCGGGTAAGCGAGCGCGCCACCGCTCAGAGGCCGAAGATCGGCGCCCGGTACGCCGCCACAAACAAAGACACCGACGCCTGGGTAGGATCGGTCTGGGGGCCGAGCGTTCCTGTTTTATCGCTACCGCTGCGAAGCCCCCGCACCGCGTTGGCACTGCAGGACGACCCGCATCGAAGCACCGACAGCGAGCCCGATCGTTGGACAGGCCAACCGGGCCGCGTTATCTACGACTTCATCATCACCAGAACGAACCCCACCACGATCCCGGCCAGGGCGATCATCCAGCCGACCCGATGGGCACGGTTCTTCTCTGCCTGACGCACAGGGTCCACGGGCTTGTTCTTTCTCACAATCGGCTGCCTCGCTAAAACGGATCACGCACTGGGCTGACGTTGGACCGCACCCGTGCAATGCGCGCCTTTTTAGGCCGTGAGGGTTGGATTGTCCAGCGACTCGCGTGCTTTTCGCCGCGAATCGCTTGGCATGCCACTAGCCGAGCGGGCTTTCGCCCGGATTCGGTTCATCGTTCGGCTTGGTGCCCTCTTCCGACTCGGTGCCCTCGCCCGGCTCGGGTGCGTCGCCGCCGTCGTCCTCGGGCGTTGTCAAGCCTTCGTCGATCAGATCGTTTGGGTCGGTCATGCCAGCGGTCCTCGTCACAGGTGGATAAGTCAGACCAGAGCGGCCTGTCCATTTGAACATGCCAACGCCACGATTGTTCGGCCCACACCCATGCCTGTGTTTTTTTCGCCGCCGCTCAGCCTCGGCTGAACACACTCGTTCCGCCCTGCAGCGAGGACCAGCGCGCCGACACGACAGTTGCCGATGCTCACGCTGGCCACTTGCCAGCGACCTCCACCCCGCGCAGGGATAGCGTCAGGAACACCTGATCTGATCGCCAATCAGTGCCCGCCAAACATCGCCGTCCAGTAAATGCCGGCATCGCTTCTTGGATCGCTGGCATAGGCGGCGCCGAACTCGGTGAATCGTGGGTTCATCACATTCGCGCATTGCCCCGGGCTGGCCAGCCAGCCTTCGGCTATCAGGCGCGGCCTGTCCAGCGCGGCCGCAATATTCTGGCCGATCGGCCCACCGGGATAACCGGCCAGCTCCGCCCGGTCGCCCGGCGTGCGGCCGTCGCGGTCGAGGTGGCCAAATACGTTGCCGTTGGCCATGGCCCGGCTGTGTTCTTCAGCGACCGTGGCGAGCGTCGTATTCCAGCTCAGCGCAGCCGCCGCGGCGTACGGTTTGCCGCCGCAGTGACGCGGCTGTTCGCGGAGGCGATTGACGTGCGCGAGCAACTGTTGCCCTTCGGCCTGCCAGTCCTTCAGGTGTCCGCCCAGCAGTGGTCGCGCCAAAACCACCCGCCAATCGCGGCCCTCGCGGCTTACGCCGATATCGACATACTGCGGGTCGAGCACGACCCGGCAGAAGCTTTCACGCAGCGCCTGCATGGCCGCTCGAGCGTCGCGCGGGCCGGACAGGCTGATGGCTTGCACGCTGGCCATCGGATAACCGGCACGGGCCAACGAGCCTTGCAGATCACCGGCACCGGTCGCTGGCAACAACAGCCGTGAGTCGTGAGAAAGCGGTGTCAGTTCCTCGCTCGGCCGACTTTCGCAACGCTGGACTTCGCTGCGATAGACGTTGATCGACGCGATCAGTTGGGCCTCCTCCGCGCCGCTTGCGGCGACGACAGGGCGACCGCCGCCAAGCACCGCGATCAGAAGCAGAAAACAGCGAAACAGGTGCATGAACGCCTCCAGCAAAACGGGTAGCCAAGGCGTTGACGATGCACGCGAGCGCTGTTCAAGTCGAGCCTGCTGGGAGAAACACGCGCGATATGGCAGGCGTTTCGTCGCTTCAGCTCGCTGGACACGTGTTGTTTCAATGCACCGGTAACTTATAATCGTTCTTATTTGCACCGGAACTTCGCATGGCATCTTCCGCAGCCCGACAGATCCTGGCGATCGAGGACGATCCGATTCTGGGTACTCATCTGAAGACCTCGCTGGAAAGCCGCGGCTTTCAGGTAACCCTCGCCAGCGACGGGCTGAGCGGCCTGGCGCTGGCTCGCGACTCGGCTTACGACCTGATCCTGCTGGATGTGATGCTGCCCGAACTCAGCGGTATGGAGTTGCTGATGCGGCTGCGGAGCCAACGCCGTACACCGGTACTGATGATGTCCGCGCTGGGTAACGAGGCGCATCGCATCCAGGGTTTCGACAGCGGCGCGGACGACTACCTGCCCAAGCCGTTCAGCCTTGAGGAATTGCAGGTCCGCATCGCAGCCATCCTGCGGCGCGTCGCGTACGAGCGCAGCGTTCAGCCGGCCTCCAATGATGAGGCGCTACGCTTCGACGACCAGCGCAGCGATGTCCGCCACGAGGGTCGCTGGGTCGGCCTGACGGCCACCGAATATCGGCTGATCAAAGTGCTCCACGAGGCCGCTGGCGAGGTCCTGAGCAAGCCATTCCTGTACCAACAGGCGTTACGCCGCGGGTACTCGCAGCATGACCGCAGCCTGGACATGCATATCAGCAATATCCGTCGCAAACTGGCGCGCGAACAGGTGACGACGCTGCGTCTGGAGTCGGTGTGGGGCAAGGGCTACGTACTGGATCTGCAGGCCAGCTGATGCCCAACCGTCATTCGCTGTTCTGGCGCCTGGTGGTGCTGGTCGCAGGCTTCTGTCTGGCAATGATCTGGGTCAGCGGCTACGTGGGGCAAAAGGTGGCCTACCACAGCTCATTCCTGTCCCCACACGCCCTGAAAACCTTGGAAGGCTACGCTGAGCGGGCTTATAACGCGGCCCTCAACGGGCCAGCCGCCGTGGATCGCTGGATCACCGCGTTGCAGCAGGACGAGCCCGGGCTGGCGCTGGTCGTGGATCGTCACCATCAGTCGCTTGGCGGGCGTGAATTGAATGAGCGGGAGCGCGGCTTACTGCGCTTCGCCCGGCCATACGATAGCCCCATGAGCCGGCGCGCCGGGCCGCATCCAATGATCGCCATCCCCTTCAACGAAAGCGGCGACCAGCTGGTCATGCAACTGCCCGAACGCCTCAGCCCTTGGCATAACCACGCCCTGTTGGTCGCCGCTACCGTATATCTGCCCCCCGTGGTGCTGTCGGTCCTGTTCGGCTGGCTGCTCTACCGGCTCCTCATTTCACCCCTCGATCATCTGCGCCGCCAAGCCAACACAGTGCGCGGAAACCGTCTGAGTTCACTGCTGCCCCTCGCGCTAACCCGCCGCAACGACGAATTGGGGGAGCTTGGCCGCTCGCTCGAATACCTGACCCGGCGCTTGCACGACTCGATCCGCCAGCAGCAACAGCTATTGCGCGACCTGTCCCACGAGTTGCGCACGCCCCTGAGCCGACTTCGGGTCGCCTGCGAAAGCGATCTGCCTCAGGCGATATTGCGCGAGCGTGTGGAGCGAGAGGTCACCGGCATGCAGCGTCTGGTCGACGGCACGCTGGAGCTGGCCTGGCTCGACAGCGAGCAGCCACAGCTCGCGCGCGAAGCTGTCGATGTCGAGTCCCTTTGGAACCTGATCTGCGAGGACGCCTGCTTCGAATCCGGATGGCCGAGAACCCGCCTTCACAGCGACATTCCAAAAGACTGCCAGGTTTTCGGCAACCTCAACGCCCTGGCCCAGGCGATGGAGAACGTCCTGCGCAACGCCATCCGCCACTCTCCAGCCGACGGCACAGTACGCCTGACTGCCCGCCGCGAAGATGCCCACTGGCGTTTGAGCATCGACGACCAGGGCCCCGGCGTACGGCCGGATCAGCTCGACATGATGTTCCGCCCGTTCTCTCGCCTGAGCGCCTCCCGGCCGGGTGGCGATGGCTTCGGCCTGGGTCTCGCCATCGCACGCGGCATGATGGTGCTTCAGGGAGGTCGCATCTGGGCGGAAAACCTCCACCCGGGCCTACGCGTAAATTTTGTCCTGCAAGATGTATAGATTGTAAATGCGCTTTACTCTCATTTGAGAATGACTAGCATTCGTTTGCCTGCGCAACACACAAACGACACGTTGCGCGGCTGACGCACGCTTAGTTATCCATTCCCACAGCTTAGCCCTGCCGATAGTCCAGGCATGGAAGGCGTGCCCAGCAATGACGGGGCGGGGAATATTCGAAGGATCAGAGATAAAGACATGCCAAACGTCAAAAGCCCGCTCATCGCAACGCCACGCCCCACGTTTCAGAAAACCCTCATCGCCGCCACGCTGGCCTCATTGGCATACTCAGCCTCAGCGCAGGAACGTTTGGAACTGGGTTCGGTTGTCGTTTCTGCATCGGGTTTCGAACAGAACATCAAGGATGCTCCGGCTACCATCTCTGTCATTACCGCGGAAGAATTGAAGAAGCGCTCCTACACGGATATCACCGATGCGCTGAAGAACGTTGCCGGTGTGCAGATTTCCGGCGGTGGCGTCGAGCAATCGATCATGGTCCGTGGCATGACCTCGGCCTACACCCTGTTCTTGATCGACGGCCGCCCGGCTCAGGGCAACGATGCCTTTTCCGAGAGGGGATCACAGGCTGGTACGCCGATCAACTTCCTGCCTCCGCTCGAATCGATTGAGCGAATCGAGGTCATTCGTGGCCCGGCGTCCGCTCTCTATGGCTCCGATGCCATGGGTGGCGTGATCAACATCATTACCAAGAAAGTGTCCAACGAGCTGAGCGGCAGCATCACGGCCGAATACACCACGCCAGGCAGCGGCAACAAGCTCAACGAAGATACCGTCCAGACCAGCGCTTACCTGAACGTACCGCTGATCGAGGACGTTCTGGGCCTGCAGCTGACCGGCGCTTTGCACAATCAAGACGAAAGCAACTTCGTCGGTGGAGGCGACAGCGCGGCCACCGATCCCAAATATGAAAAGCGAAATGCCGGCGCGAAGCTCTCCTGGAATCTGAACGACCAGAATGCGCTGACAATCGGGCACACCTACACCAAGCAGGAGCGCTGGCATAACCCGGGCAGAAGTCTCGCCGAGCAAACCGAGGCAGGCGTTGCCATAGAGCCTACCTACAGCGAGTCGATCAAGCGTAACTACTTCATTGATCACGAAGGCAACTACGACAACCTCCTCCTGAAGTCATACATCAACTACGACCACTCGGAAAACCCGACCACCGCAAACGCCGAGACCGGCAAAGGCATCGATTACGAGGTCATCACGGCCAATACCCAGGCAACCTACTTCCTCGGTGCTCACGCCATCACGGGCGGACTGACCCACAAATACGAGAATCTGGAGCACAACTCCAATGGCCTGCGAGAGCCGGTCGTTGCAGACGCCAACGCCACTGTCGAGATGAATCGCTATCAGAACTCCATCTTCCTCGAAGACAACTGGAATCTGACCGACGATTTCATTCTGACCCTGAGTGGACGCTACGACGACAACCAGGCCTTCGGCGGCCAGTTCAGTCCTAAGGTCTATGGCGTCTACCACCTGAACGACCAGTTCACCATCAAGGGCGGCGTCACCACTGGCTACAAGGCGCCGGACCTACGCTCCAGCGCCACCGATTTCGGCTCCACGTCCATGGGCGGCGTGATCATCGGCAACCCCGATCTCACTCCGGAAACCAGCGTGAACCGCGAGATCGGCATCGCCTACGAAGACCAGGAACTGGGCCTGCTCACCACCCTGACGGCCTACGTGATCGATTACGAGGACAAGATCAACCGTACCGGCCGCGTCTGCCTGCAGAACGAGCCCTGTACTTACAACGGCACGGAATACCCTGCTCACCCGTTCGGCTACACCGCTTATGAGAACGTCGACGAGGCGGAACTGCGCGGCATCGAGTGGACCTTCGACTACGGCATTCTCGATAACCTCTCCTACCGCCACAGCTACACCTATACCGAAACCGAGCAGAAATCCGGCGACTTCAAAGGCGAGCCACTCAACGACATCGCCAAGCACATGTTCAACGCCTCGCTGGATTGGCAAGCCACCGACCGGATCAATGCCTGGACTCAATACAACTACCGCGGCAAGACATCCGGCCGCTGGCAGACCGGCACCAGCGGCTCCAGTACCAACGGCATTCGCTATCCGGCCTATAGCTTCGTGGACGTCGGCGTGGCGTTCAGAGCGACGGACGACCTGAGTCTGAAAGCGGGCGTCTACAACATCGGCAACAAGGAAGTCTCCACAGACGGTGATTACGCCTACAACCTGGACGGCCGACGCTTCATTTTCTCCGTCACCCAAGCGTTCTAATTCATCAGTGAGTGACGCTCCCTGGCGATCCGTTGTTTCGCCAGGGAGCGTACGAGATTGTGCACGCCGAGATCGTAGGGCCGAGCACATTGGCCCTACGGCTCAGATCCGACAAGACAGGTTCCGCCTAACCCGCAGCGAAACCGAACCAAACACCCAGCGTCTGCAATGCAAACGGACCGGCTCCGACCGGACGCGCCAGAGGTCAAGCACCATGAGCAGCAATGATGGCTACGTGACGGATGTGGCCTACCCGCCGCACTTTCACAGGGAGATCCAGCCTGTCTGGCTGACCAGTCTGGTCACGTTTCTAGGGTCGGCGGCGCCCGACATTTCCAGGCCCTATTCCTACTGTGAACTGGGCTGCGGTATGGGCATCAACCTGCTCATCGCCGCAATGACGAACCCGCAAGGTCAGTTCGTTGGGGTGGATATCAACGAGAAAGCGCTGAACATCGCGCGCTCGGCCGCGGATTCGATGGACATCAAGAACATCCATTTCGTCCAGGCCGACTTCACCCACTTCGCTCAGCACAACCACCTGTTCTTCGATTTCATCGCCACCCATGGCGCCTGGTCCTGGATCGCGCCAAGCCAGCAGCAAGGCATCCTGCAGTTGGTCGCGAAGTCGTTGAAACCCAAAGGCGTGTTCTATCTGCACTACATGTGTCACCCAGGCGCGACGCAAATGGTTCCAGTGCAGAAGCTGCTCAATGACCTGGCGCGACAATTACCAGGCGCGTCTGAGCAGAAGCTTCAAGCCGCACTGGATTTCGTCTGTGAGCTGGACGCTGCCGGCACCTTTGTGGACCAGCCCAACCTGAGCGAAAAAATTCGGTCACTCAAGCACAAGCCAGCCTCGTATCTCGCCCATGACTTTCTGACCGACCATTGGACACCGCAGCATTCGACCGATGTTCACCAACGGGTGGCACAGGCCGGCGTCTCTTATCTGGGCAGTGCCAGCGCCTTCGACAATCTGGACGGCCTGTCCGTACCGGGTGCCGTCCAGCCGCACCTGGCAAGGCTGACCTCACCGGCGCTAAGAGAAACGGTCAAGGATCTGGCCAGAAACCAGCACCAGCGCAGCGACCTGTTTCAGCGTGCTCCGGTGCGCCTGAATTCACAGGATCTTCTGCGTCAGATCGATGCCCTTCGGTTTCAGCTCCTACCCGAAGCTCCGCGGTCAGGCGCGCTGTCCTTCCAAACGCCGATAGGCGAAATACAAGGCCCAGGTGAGATCTTCTCGCCTCTGCTGGAAAAGCTGACCGAGCGCCCCGCCACGTTCGCCGAGCTAAGGCAACTACCCGCCTTCACCCAAGCGCTCGCGACGTTATCCCAAGCACTGCAGATGCTGATGTGGCAAGGCTATATCCATCCCCAGCGTCCGGATGACCTCAACTGCGGTGAGCAAGTCAACAAGCTGAAGGCCTGGATCAAACGGAACCAGCTGAAATTGAAAGTTGTGGAGGATTGCGGAACAGCCATTCACCACCCCACAGGCAACGCATGATCGCGACGGCGCCGCACAGCGGAGCGCTCCACGTCCCGTTCATGAAGAGAACGCACCGATGAAAGCCCCGTTACAACCTTGGCCGGTCATATCGCGAACCCTCGCGGCCGTGCTCGGCGGCTACGTGTTCACCTACTGTTGCACGGCGGCGATGGCACGCCTGCTTCCCTTCGCTAAATCGGATGCAGTGGTCGTCGCGACGCTGGCAGCTTTCATCCTATATACAGCGGCCATTCTCTGGGCCTTCGGCTGCCGCAGCGCATGGCGTGCATGGGCGGGGCTGGCGTTGGCTGCGCCCATGGCGGTCATCGGCTTCTGGCCACAGTTGCTGGAGGCGTTGCGATGAAGCACAGCCTGACACAATCGATGTCCTGGCTACATACCTGGTGTGGCCTGCTCCTCGGCTGGGTGCTGTTCGCCATCTTTCTCACCGGGACCCTGGCGGTGTTCGACAAGGAAATCACCTGGTGGATGCAACCGGAGCTGGTAGATCGGGCGCAATCACCGGCGGCGGCTGCTAACGTCGCCCAACAGTGGTTGATGGCGCACCACAGCGATGAATCGAACTGGGCCATCAGCCTGCCGACCGAGCGCTCACCGGATCTCAGCGTCAGCGTGGGCGAGCGCCGCCGCGGCGCCGAACGTACGCAACTGGACGCAATTTCCGGCGAGACCGTCGAAGCACGGGAAACCATCGGCGGCAATTTCTTCTTCCATTTCCACTACACGCTGCACATGCCGCGGCTGCTCGGTATCTGGGTGGTCGGGTTCGCGGCGATGGCGATGCTGGTGGCGCTGATCAGCGGCATCATCATCCACAAGAAGATTTTCAAGGAGTTCTTCACCTTCCGCCCGGCCAAGGGGCAGCGCTCCTGGCTCGACGGCCATAACGCCAGTGCCGTCCTGCTCCTGCCGTTCCACCTGATGATCACCTACACCGGTCTGGTGATCTTCTTCCTGATCTACATGCCGGCCGCGGTCGATGCCCTGTATGACGGCGATCGCCAGGCCTATTTCCGCGAGGCGCAGCCGGCCCGTGCCGCCGAGCAAAGCCAACCCGAGCAGCAAGGGCAAGCTGCGCGCGGTGAGCAACCCGGTCGCGGTGAACAGGCACCACGTGGCGAGGGGCGCAGCAAATCGGGCGCGGCACCGGTAGCGCCTCTGCTTCCGCTAGGCGAGATCGTCCGCCGTGCCGAGGAATATTATGGCGCAGGCATGATTGGCGGCTTGGCCGTCAGTAATCCAGGCAGAGCCAACGCTGAAGTCACCGCGCGACCGGTACTGGGCAATCGCATCGAGCTGACCAAGGGCGAAGGCATGGTTTTCAATGGCGTGACCGGTGAGCTGATCAAGGCGCCGGAGCCGTCGCGCGCCAGCCAGCTGACTCAACGGGTGATGGCCGGTCTGCACTTCGCGCAGTTCGGTGGCTATCCGATGCGCTGGCTGTATTTCATCTGCGGCATGGTCAGTTGCGGCATGATCGCCACCGGGCTTGTGCTGTACACCGTCAAGCAACGCAAGCAAACCAAGGCTAACCAGTCCTTCCTCCGGTTCGTGGAAAGCATCAACGTGGCGACAGTGGCCGGCCTTTCGCTGGCCTGCATCTCGCTGCTGTGGAGCAACCGGCTGTTACCGGCAGAACTGGCCAGCCGGCAAGACTGGGAGCTGCGGCTGTTCTTCGGTATCTGGGCCTTGAGCTGGGTTCATGGTTGGGTCCGTAAGCCGATTCAGGCCTGGCGTGAACAGTTATTCGCCGCCGCGGTGTTGGCGCTCGGCCTGCCTCTGCTGGACCTGGTGTCCGGTCACCTGTCGCTGGATAGCCTGCGCTTGTCTCTTGTCGTCAGTGTGCTGGTGATGGGCCTGTTGCTGGCCTGGACAGCCTGGAAAATCCCAGCAGTTGTTGATGCCCGAAAAGCGCGTTCAGCCCCTCTCAACCGTCCAGTTTCGGGAACCTCGTCATGAACGGTTCCGTATTGCTCGCCAGCGTCGTGCTGGCATATGCCGGCATGCTGGGTTTCTGTCTTGGGAAAGAGCGCCACTGGAAACAGTTGGTCAGTCCGCGCGTGCCGGCTCGGCTCCGTCGCCTCTGCGTTCCAGCCGGGAGTGTCCTGCTCGGCCTCGCCGTGTATGTGGCAGGGCATGTCTGGCCCAGCGGCATGGCAGTGGTTGCCTGGTTCGGCCTGATCTCACTCACCGGCTTCGCCCTGCTCTTGTTGATCCCCTACGCCCCTCGCCTGGCCACGGGGCTGCCCGCGGTGGGTGGGATCGTCTGGGCGGTCTGCGCGCTGGTTTGATCGGTACGAGGGCGCGCTGTACCACATGCCCGGCGGGCAGTCCCAAACCGGCCGCAAGCCATTACAATGCGCGACTCTCGATTCGCAGCCGGTCCGCGCTCATGTCCCTACCCCAGCACCACCTCGAACTGCTCAGCCCCGCGCGGGATGTGACCATTGCCAAGGAAGCCATCCTGCATGGCGCCGATGCGGTGTATATCGGCGGGCCGAGTTTCGGTGCGCGGCACAATGCCGAGAACAGCATCGCGGACATTGCCGGGCTGGTGACATTTGCCCATCTGTTTCATGCGCGGGTGTTCGTCACCATCAACACCATCCTTCATGATGACGAGCTGGAAGCGGCGCGCGCGCTGATCTGGCAGTTGTACGAGATCGGGGTCGATGCGCTGATCGTGCAGGACATGGGCGTGATGGAAATGGACATCCCGCCGATCGAGCTGCACGCCAGCACCCAGACCGATATCCGCACCCTGGAGCGCGCCCGCTTCCTGGCCCGGGCTGGCTTCTCGCAACTGGTGCTGGCGCGCGAACTGAACCTGCAGGAAATCCGTGCGATTGCAGATGAAGTGGATTCAGCCATCGAGTTCTTCATTCATGGCGCGCTATGCGTGGCGTTCTCCGGCCAATGCAATATCTCGCATGCGCAGACCGGACGCAGTGCCAACCGTGGCGACTGCTCGCAGGCGTGCCGCCTGCCCTATACGCTCAAAGATGACCAGGGCCGCGTCGTCGCCTTCGACAAACACCTGCTGTCGATGAAGGACAACAACCAGAGCGCCAACCTGCGCGCATTGGTCGATGCTGGCGTGCGTTCGTTCAAGATCGAAGGCCGCTACAAGGATGTGAGCTACGTGAAGAACATCACCGCTTACTACCGCCAGCGCCTCGACGAGATTCTCGAAGACCGCACCGATCTGGCCCGCGCCTCCAGTGGCCGCACCGCGCATTTCTTCGTGCCGGACCCGGACAAGACATTCCACCGAGGCAGCACCGACTATTTCGTCAGCGACCGCAAGATCGACATTGGCGCTTTCGATTCACCGACCTTTACCGGCCTGGCCGTGGGCGAAGTGCTCAAGGCAGGCAAGCACGACCTGACCGTCCAGACGCGCGAACCGCTGTCCAATGGCGACGGTTTGAACGTGCTGATCAAGCGCGAAGTGGTGGGCTTTCGCGCCAGTGTGGTCGAGCCGCTGCAACAGTTCGAAGAGGACGGCCAATCGTTCTGGCAATACCGCGTCGAGCCCAACGAGATGCCCGCCGCCCTGCGCCAGTTGCG
The DNA here is from genome assembly GCF_009789555.1 of Stutzerimonas stutzeri. Classification (NCBI taxonomy): domain Bacteria; kingdom Pseudomonadati; phylum Pseudomonadota; class Gammaproteobacteria; order Pseudomonadales; family Pseudomonadaceae; genus Stutzerimonas; species Stutzerimonas stutzeri. The sequence continues at coordinate 2,152,272 of NZ_CP046902.1, read as the reverse complement.
ACCGAACCATCCGCTGAACCGCAACCTGGACCACAACTGGCAGAACGCGCTGCTCAAGACCTCCGCCGAACGCCGCGTTGGCGTGCGTTGGCTTGCAAAATTGCGCGCCGATGAGCTGGAGCTGCACGTCACCAGCGAAGAAGGCGCTTATGCCACGGTTTCGCTGGCCGGCCCGTTTGGCGAAGCGAAAAAGCCCGAGCAGGTGCCTGGACAGATCGCCGATCTGCTGAGCCAGTTGGGCACCACGATCTACCACGCCGAAGAAGTCGAGGTGAACGCACCCCAGGCCTTCTTCATCCCCAATTCGCAGCTCAAGGCCCTGCGCCGCGAAGCCATCGAGGCGCTCACCGAAGCCCGCGAAGCCATCCGCCCGCTAGGCAGCCGCAAGGCCGTCAGCGTGCCGCCGCCGGTGTACCCGGAGTCGCATCTGTCCTTCCTCGCCAACGTCTACAACCACAAGGCGCGTGCCTTCTACCAGCGCTACGGTGTGGAGCTGATCGACGCGGCCTACGAGGCCCACGAGGAAACCGGCGAAGTGCCGGTGATGATCACCAAGCATTGCCTGCGGTTCTCCTTCAACCTGTGCCCGAAGCAGGCCAAGGGCGTCACCGGCGTTCGCACCAAGGTCGCGCCCATGCAACTGGTTCACGGCGACGAAGTGCTCACCTTGAAGTTCGATTGCAAGCCCTGCGAGATGCACGTGATCGGCAAGATCAAGGGCAACATCCTCAACCTGCCCCAGCCGGGCAGCGCCAGCAGCGTGGTTGGCCACATCACGCCGGACGACCTGCTGAAAACCATCCGCCACAAACCGCACGCCTGAGTTCGTGCTGCCAGTTCGCGTTGCAGGGCCGTAGTGATCGGCCGCTGTCTCTTGCGAGCCGAGGCCAGGGTCCGGTAGGTTCGAGCCTGCCGGCCAGTGTGGCGGGCCAGAACAATAACCGCGGCCTCTCCGGGCACGCCCTTGCAAGGAACAACCATGAGATTTCTGATTGCGGCCGGCGTCTTGCTGGCCAGCGGCGCGAGTTTCGCCGCGCCTGCTGATTCACTGCTCGACGCTGTCCAGCAGCGCGGAAGCCTGAAGGTATGCACCACCGGCGACTACAAGCCCTACACCTTCCTGCGCGAGGACAAGCAATACGAAGGGATCGACATTGCGCTCGCCGAGTCGCTGGCCAAGAGCCTCGGTGTCACGGTCGAATGGGTGCCGACGACCTGGAAGACCCTGATGCCGGATTTTCTCGCCGGCCATTGCGACATGGGCGTGGGCGGTATTTCCATCTCCCTGGAGCGCCAGAAAAAGGCTTTCTTCAGTGACCCGATCACCGTGGATGGCAAGATTCCCTTCGTGCGCTGCGACGATACCGATAAATATCAGACCATCGAGCAGCTCAACCAACCCTCGGTTCGCCTGATCGAACCACCGGGTGGCACCAACGAGGCATTCGTTCATCGCGAACTGCCCAAGGCGCAACTGGAACTGTTCCATGACAACACGGTGATTTTCAAATCCGTTGCCGAAAACAAGGCCGACGTGATGATTACCGATGCCTCCGAGGCGCTGTACCAGCAACGCAACTACCCGACCCTGTGCGCGGTGAACCCCGACAAGCCGCTGCAATACAGCGAAAAGGCCTTCCTGCTGCCTCGCGACGACAGCGCCTTCAAGGCCTACGTCGACCAGTGGTTGCATCTGTCGAAGGCGACCGGCGAGTACCAGCGTATCGCCGATACCTGGCTGGCCAAACCCGACGAGTGAGGAGTCGGACAGGATCGCCGCATTGCGCCGGCGATTCTGACCTTGGCGCCGACCATCAGGCGCGGCCAGCGCTTTTTCGGCGCCCTGCGAACCTCGCAAGGCACGTGCGGCTTACGCACAGCGATGCGCTGAACTTCGAGCGAAACGGTTGTCTGCTGTTCAGCGCCGATCGCAAGCACAGCGGGTCGGGCGAAACACCCACGCAAAACAAGGACCGAACATGCTCAAAGGATCAGCTCGCTGGATCGTCACGCTGGCAATCGTCGCCGCAATCGCCGGATGCGCGACGCCGCCCCCGAGGGAGCCGACACCCAGCCCGGCGCCACCCCCTGCGGCAAGCGAGCAGATCGGCTCGGGCAAGGCCTCGTATTACGGCAGCCAGCACCACAACAAGCTGACCGCCAACGGAGAACGCTTCGATCAGCGTGCGCTGACGGCCGCGCACCGCAGCCTGCCGTTCGGCACGAAAGTCCGCGTGATCAATACCCGCAACGGCAAGAGCGTGGTGGTACGCATCAACGACCGCGGGCCTTTCGTGCGGGGCCGCATCATCGATCTGTCGAAAGCGGCCTTCGAAGAGATTGCCAGCGCGCGCTCAGGCGTCATCCGCGTGCGCCTCGAAAAGGTCGACTGAATCGGCTGCCCGGGCGCCGCGGTGATCAACCGCGAAGCGCGACGCTGCCTGTCGGGCTGGCGAAACGACAGGTTGCAAAGCCGCACAGCGCAACGCCACTCACGGCCAGCAACCCGGCGACAATGCCGACGTCGCTCAACCCCAGATGGCGGGTGACCAGGCTGCCCAGCAACGCGCCGCCGCCGATTCCGATGTTGTAGATACCCGAGAACATGGCCATGGCGACATCGGTCGCATCGGACGCAAGGTCGAGCACCTTCGACTGGGACGCCAGACTGAAGCACATGCCTGCAACCCCCCAGACCACCACCAGCGCCCCGAGCATGGACGGATCGCTTGCCGCCGGTAGCAATAGCAACAAGCACGCCGCCAAGGTCGAGATCGCGCCGATCATGAACCCCCGTGGATAGCGGCCGCTGTACCGGCTGAAAAGGAACGAGCCGATAACGCCAGCACCGCCGAACAACAACAGCACGGCGGTCGTCAGGTTGCCGCTCAGGTGGGCAATGGTCTGCGCGAAGGGTTCGATATAGGTGTATGCGGTGAACTGCGCCGTGATCACCAGGGCCGTCAAACCATAGGCTGCGACCAGCGCGGGTCGCTTGAACAGCACCGGCAGGCTGCGCAGCGAGCCGGAGTTCTGGCTTGGCAACAACGGCAGCGTCCGCGCCAGGCCGAGCGCCGCCAGTGCCGCGACCCCGCCAATCGAGAGGAAGGTGGTGCGCCAGCCCAGCGCCTCTCCCACCACCCGGCCCAGCGGAATCCCCAGCACCATGGCCAGCGCACTGCCGGTGGCCAGCAAGCCCAGCGCCTGCGCCTGTTTGCCTCGCGGCGCCACGCGCACCGCCAGCGAGGCGGTGATCGACCAGAACACCGCATGCGCCAGTGCGATGCCGATGCGGCTGACCATCAGCATGCCGAAGCTCGACGCCATGCTCGAGATCAGATGGCTGCCAATGAAGACGACGAAGACCGCAATCAGCAAGGTTCGCCGCTCGATGTTGCGGGTCAACAGCATCATCGGCAGCGACATCAGCGCCACGACCCAGGCATACAGGGTCAGCATCAGGCCAACCTGAGAAGGCGGCATGTCGAATGAATGCCCGATGTCGCTGAGCAGCGCAATCGGGACAAACTCCGTGGTATTGAAAATAAAGGCCGCCAGGGCCAGCGCAACGACGCTGAGCCAGCGCCCGTCGCCGGGGTTCGATTCGTTCATGAGGGCGAGTTCTGGATGCGGTCCACTCGACACCACGGCGCACCAGCGACGGCACGCCCAGCGAGGCGAGTGTGGGTACAGGAAACGACGGTCGCTGCGTTATCGCCACAACGCGCCCGGCACGCGCCGGGTGTAGCGTGGATGGCAGCGGAGCTGTCCGGGATACGAAGCAGGAACGTCTGAGCGGCGCGGATTCTACGCCCGCGCGGTGACGATGTCAGGCGGCGAAAACGATCAGCGACGAGTGGCCGCAACCGCCTCGCAGACCCCGGCACCGACTGCTGCCGGCGCCGAGGATCGGCCCTCGATAGGGTAACGAAGGCGGTTACTTGGCGAAGTACGCCTGCGCACGCTCGGCTTCATCGACGGTCGGCTTGTAGCTGATCCACTGATCCTCCTCGTTCTTCTTGTAGCGCACGACACCTTGCGCCACATCGAACTCGTAGAACGGATAGACCTCACGCAGGTTGTAGAAGGCAGCAGGTGCGAAGAACAGGATGTCGGCGACCAGGTAACCACTGTTGAACTTGAGCGGTATCAGTCCGTACATGGGGTCCAGGCCGTCCTGCGTCGCACGGAAGCGGTACTGGCCGAAGCTGGTGGCCTTGTATGTTTTGCTGATCGGTTTTTTCAACATCAGCGGCGCATCGTCGTTGATCTTGATCGACAGGCTCGGATCGCTGGAACGCAGCGACGTGGTGGCGGTACAGGCGCTCAGCAGCGCGGCGATAAACGGCAGTACCAGAAGTTGCTTGGCGTTCATTGTCATTCCCTTGCAGACGGTTGGCGTAGATGGCGCTGGGACGGCGCCTGCAACGGGCGCCGATGCCATCCTTGGCGGATGCGACTATAAGCCAGGCGGTCACCTATGGCCACGCGCCATTATCCGTTTCTTCGGTTTTCTGACCTGCGTCACGAACAGGTCAGGGAACCATCACCCGCGCACCCCGCCCAATCCTCAGGACGGCACGCATTCGTCGTGCCCGTTTGGAATGAGCGCCTACCACCGAAGCCATCTGTGCACATAACCAAGGTGAATTCATGCCCCAGATTCTCATTGCAGCCTTCGACCGCTACGCCGAGGCGGAGCAGGTCAAAGCCGAACTCCTGAGCGAGGGCGTACCCAGCGATGCCATTCAGGTGTCCGCGTCCCTCAATCCGAAGACCGTCGACAGCAGCCGGGTGGAAGTGATTGGCGAAGAGCCGGACGATGACGCCACGGTAGCCGAGAAGCTCGGCAGCTTTTTCAACACCATATTCGGCGACGATTCAAGCAAGCACGCCGGCCGCTATCCGGAAGCGGCCCGCCGCGGCTCGACGGTGGTGACGGTCACCCTGGACGACCAGGCCCAGGTGCCGATGGTCCAGCAACTGATGGAGCGAAACGGCGCCATCGATCTCGACGAACGCAGCGCGGCCTGGGGTGACGACGCGACACCCGTTACCGCCAGTACCGAGACCCTTACCACGGGCTACCCCGACGCGACCTCGATCAGCGTCGATGAACGCGAGCTCAGTGCAATGGCGACGCCGGATCGGGGCGCCGACGACGGCTCTATTCCGGGCCGAGCCGAGAACGAAAAGGCCGCACGGCGCGACAACACCGCAGGACGGGTGCGGATCATTCCGCGCTGAAGCCGGAGGGCGGCCGCTACAACGCCGCCCTCGCGCCCATGCAAACCGAGCGTCGCGTGGTGCACCGTCTACCGTGCCGCGAACACCTCGTCGAGCAGATCGTTCATGGCCTGGAACGCTCGCTTCGCCACCAGCGGGTTGTACTCGTTGCGGCCCGGCACGTTGGCATACGGGTCGGTGAACGAGTGCACCGCGTTGCCATAGCTGTTGACCTGCCAGTCGATATCGGCCGCTTTCATTTCGGCAATGAATCCATCGACCTGCTCCTTCGGCACCGCAGGGTCGTCGGCACCGTGCAGCACCAGCACCGGCGCCTTGATCTGCCTGGCATCGTCCGGATTGGGCGTATCGAGGTTGCCATGAAAGGAGACGAAAGCCGCGAGATCGGCGCCAGCGCGCGCCAATTCGAGGATTGCACCGCCGCCGAAGCAGAAACCGATTGCCGCCATTCTGCCGGTATCCAGCGCCACCTCCCGCTGCGCCTCGAGCGCATCTACCGCTGCCTGGGCACGCTTGCGCATCAGTGCGCGGTCGCTGCGCAACGCCGTAGCGGCGGCCTTGGCTTCGTCAGGATTGCTGGGCCGCACCGCTTTGCCATACAGATCGGCCATGAACACCACGTACTTGTCCCCCGCCGCTCGCGCCGCCTTCTCCGCCGAGCGCTCGGTCACACCCAGCCAGTTAGGTACCATCATGAGCCCGGGGCGCGGCGTGGTTATCGCGTCATCGTAGACCAGCAGGCCCTCGAAGCTTTCGCCGTCCAGTTCATAGGCGAGCGGCTTGACCACCACCGCCGCCTCGGCAAGGCCGACCGTTCCGGCCAGGGCCACGGCTAAGGGTATGCACAGTTTCTTCATCTGCTCGCTCCCGCTGTGTGAAATGTCTATTGAACAGTAGAAGAAAATGTCCCCCGCGCCTTGGCGCTACGGAGGCAGAGCGTATCGGCTTGTGTCGGCACCGTACTCAGGCGACAACCATACCCACCGCGCGCTAACTGAGCAGCCTTTGCAACTCCAGCGCATTGGCGGTCGCCGCCCCGCTGGCCGTATTGTCGAATATGCACCAGCTGGCGGCGCCCTTCGGTCGATCAGCCAGGCGTTCGGCCATCGCTTCAAGCCAGCCAATCCCGTACCGGGAACGGTAAACAAGCGGTGATCCGTGTAACCGGTAGTAGTGAAATCCCGGCCAGCCGCCTGGCAAAGCCGCTTCGGGAAAGGGCGGCGGATCAGCCACAACACGGGCGATCTGGGCTTGCTGGAGCAATGGCTCGGCATCGAGCCAGCTGCGATGACGGGGTTCGATGACCACCGGTCCGGCATGACGGACCCGCAGCGCATCGAAAAAGACGCGGGCGGTTTCAGCCTCGTAGGTGAGCGAAGGCGGCAGCTGGACCAGCAGACAGCCAAGCTTTTCTTCGAGGTGGCCACACTCGTACAGAAATTGTTCGAGCCATTCGCCACAGTCGACCAGACGCCGTTCATGGGTGATCTGCCGAGGCAGCTTCACGCAGAAGCGAAACGCCGCTGGCACGCTTTGCGCCCACTTCGCATAGGTCGCCGGCCGATGGGGCCGGTAGAACGAGGAGTTGATTTCCACCCCCGGCAGGCGCCCGGCATAACGCTGCAGATGCGTACCCTCGCTGGGAAATGCCGGCCACTGCTCGCGGGGAAGGTTCCAGCCGGCCGTACCGAGAACGATCCGGGTGTCGACGCTCATTCAGCTAAAGCTCCAGTCATTGCCTACTTCTGATGACCCGGCGTTGTGGTCAGCGTTCAGGCAGACGCTCCGGGCGCGTGATCCAGGCGAAAAAGATCGTCCGGATGCCTCGCTCTGTCGCCACGGGAACGCACCGGGTGATCGGAACTGGCCATCGGGTTGTCCATAATGGGCAGCAGAACTGATCAGAGAGGCGTCGATCATGCGCAAGGCCGAAAGCAAACACCGCCATACCCGCAAACTTGAGCGGCTGCAGCGCTTCCTCGACTGGACAACGGTGCGCTATCCGGACTTCGCGCCAAAGAAAAACCATCAGGAACAATGGTTCAGCACTTACGTCGGCCATCAACCGCCCGTGATCGGCCGTGCGGCCCGGCTGTTCTGGTTGGGACTGAACGAGCCGGCCGTCAATGCCACGCTCGAATCCACCGATCCCGAGCGCCTGATCGGCCGGCTGTTGAACCGCGACCTGAATGACTTCACCTGCAGCGTCGACGTGTTCGGGATCGAGAAAACCTTCGATTGCGGCCCGGTCCAGCACCTGCTCGAACCCGACTATGCCCTGCGCATCGACGACAGCGCCTCGGTCGACGAGTTCGAGGGGCATGTCCGCGATGCGATCGGGGCGATGGTCAGGGATCGCCTGCGTGTTCTCGAACGCCCCTTCGCCGGCATGAGCGACGAACAGAAGTCGCGCTGTCTGCAACGGCTGCAGCCGAAGCTCTCGCGCCTCGACGAGTTCGCTGCCAGGGCCGTCGATACCGTCAATGAAGTCCAGCACGAGTTGCGCTACGTCGTCGAACTGCGCCGTGGCGACGTTGCGCTGGACATGCAGCGGCGCATTCCCGGTGGCCAGGGGCATGTGCTCAGCGAACGGGAAGTCGCCGAACTGAAAGAGGAGGACCGCCAAGGGCTAAGGGCCAAGTTCGACATGATGGTCGAGGAAGCTGGCGACTTCGACTTGCAGGTGCTGGGTGAGAAACGCCTGACCGAGATATTCATGATGGAGCCGAAGAAGCTACGGCGCACCATCCGTTTCGCCCGCCAGGACCACAAGGAAAAGATGGCCTTCGCGGTGCTGCTGGAAAACAACCCGCGCTTCGTGCATTACCACAAGCTGTACGCGGCGCGGCGCATTACCCGCACCTGGACGGCGCTGCTCGGCCCGACCAACAGTGGCAAGACCCACCAGGCGATCGAGGCGATGACCGGCGTCGAGCACGCCATCTATCTCTCCCCGTTGCGCCTGATGGCGCTGGAGAACCAGGAACGCATCGAATCCATGGGCGTCCCATGCTCGCTGGTGACCGGAGAGGAAGAGATCATCCGCGACGGCGCCACTCATTTCTGCTGCACCGTCGAGGAATTCGCACGCTTCCGGCATCAACCCTGGGATGTGGTGGTCATCGACGAAGTACAGATGATGGCCGACTCGCAACGGGGCTGGGCCTGGGTCGATGCGCTGGTGAGTGCCTACACGCCGGACCTGATCATGACCGGTCCGGAACTCATCCAGCCGTCGTTGAAGACGCTGTGCGAACTCTGCGAAGACGAACTGGTGGTCAAGCGCACCACGCGCCTGTCGCCGGTCGAGGTGGCGCGGCGTTCGACCAGCCTCAAACAACTCGACGAAGGCTCGATGCTGGTTGCGTTCAGCCGCAAGACGGTGCTGGAACTCAAGGCCATGCTGGAAATGACCGGCAAGTCGGTGTCGGTGGTCTACGGCGCGCTGTCACCGGAAGTACGCCGCGAGCAGGCGCGGCGCTTTCGCGAAGGCGAAGCGGACATCATGGTGGCCACCGACGCCGTGGGCATGGGCCTCAACCTGCCAGCGCATACGTTGTGCTTCTACACCGACGAAAAATACGACGGCATCCAGAATCGCCAGCTCAAGGTCCAGGAGGTCAAACAGATCGGCGGGCGCGCCGGCCGCTTCGGCCATCACGACAGCGGCACCATCACCGCACTGGATGCCCAGACCCTGCAGTCGATCAAGCGCCTGTTCTACAGCGCGGACCTGCCGGTGGATCTGTCGCAGTTCCAGGTGCGCCCGTCCATCGAGCACTTGCAGGCCATCGCCGAACTGATGGGCGAACCCAGCCTGCTGCGCGCCTGGCTGACATTCAATCGCAACATCAACTACGGCGACGAATTCATCTCGATCCTGCCGGACGAACTGGCCGAGTGGATCAAATTGATCGACGATCCCGCCATTGACCTGCCGCTGCGCTGGATATTCGCCTGTACGCCAATTCGCGGCGGGCTGGACAGCCCGGCCAGCATTTTCGCCCAGCAGTGGCTGAAGAAAGTCGCACAGGACAAGGTCGTGGAACTGCCCCGGCTGATCATCGACGCCGACCTGGCCACGCTGGAAAGCTCGCTGCACATCATCGAAACCTACCTGCATCTGGCGCGCACGCTGCCGGCACACTTCCCTGCGCTGGAACAGGCCGAGCAGCACCGCAGCCTGCTCAACGAGGCCATCACCCGCGAACTGTCGCGTCGCAGAAAGCCTCGCCACAGTGACCGAGGCCGGCTGTCAGGCGAAACACGCCACTGCCAACAGTGCGGCAAGGCGATGCCGGTGCTGAGCCGGAAATTCCGCCTGTGCCAGAGCTGTTTCCGTGAGCAGCGATGACCACCTGAACCGCACCGCTACCCGATCCGCCGTCCGGACCAACCCGCTGGACACGGCCTCTGCAACGCGGGAAGGGCGCCGAGGCGCCCTTCCGTTGGACACTAGCGGCGCCCCCTCCCCTGATCACGGCGCTCGATCACCACGTACTCGACCCGTTTCGGGCGGTAGTGCACCACGCGCGGCACGGGACGCCGGTGCTGGACGTGATGGCGCGGCGGCTGACGATAGTGACGCGGCGGCTGATGACGATGATCGTCGTCGGACGCATTTGCCAGGACCGCAACCAGCACGGCGCCGACAGCCGCTCCGGCCAACACCGGAACCACGACGTTGCGGTCGGCAGCCGAGGCATGGCCGGCCACGACGAGGCAACCGACAAGCAAGCCAACCTTTAGTGTTCGACTGAACATAGGCGATTTCTCCTTTGCGGACGGGAATCCGTCTCCCGGCTCATCTGACACCGCCGCTTGGTCAAGGGAGGTCAGCAAGGTGTAAGCAACAGGTAAACAACCATGCCGCGCGGTCTGCCAGGATGAATCGAGGGAAACGTTCGCCCCTCTGGAGGCTCCAAGCAAACATCCAGCCGCTCGAGGATGCCCCATGCGCGACCCTTTCGACCTGCAGCGATTCGTCGAAGCCCAGGCGCCTGTCTATGACCGTGCCCTGGCAGAGTTACAGGCCGGCCAGAAGCAGAGCCATTGGATGTGGTTCGTTTTTCCTCAGATCGCCGGACTGGGCCACAGTGCAATGGCGCAGCGCTACGCCATTTCCGGACTGGACGAAGCGCTCGCCTACCTCGAGCATGCGCTGCTGGGCCCACGCCTGCACGAGAGCGCGCAGGCCCTGCTGTTGCATACGAGCCTCTCGGCCAGACGAATTCTGGGCTCGCCCGACGACCTCAAACTGCGATCCAGCATGACGCTGTTCGCCGCAGCCGCGCCTGATCGTGCGATCTTCCAGCAGGTGCTGGACGCTTTTTTCAATGGCGAGCCCGACCCGGCCACCCGTTCGCGCTTGCGGTATTGAGCGCGCGCCAGGGACCGCAGGGCCAGGCACCGAGGCCGTTTCGCCAACCGGAGCCGCGCCGCGCATGCCATGGCGCGGCCAGGCGTTTGTGGAGGAACCGGGGTTTACCGCTATTCTGCTGGCACGGACATGAGGCCTGACGCCCGGCCAGAAACGATGACACCGCCTGCGAGGCTCGCTAAGGAATCGTCACCATGAGCACCCCGAACGACAAACCCTTCATCGTCGCCCTCGATCAGGGCACCACCAGCTCCCGTGCCATCGTGCTGGACCGCAACGCCAACGTAGTGACCCTCGCCCAGCGCGAATTCGCGCAAATCTACCCGCAGCCGAGCTGGGTCGAACACGACCCGATGGAGATCTGGGCGACCCAGAGCGGCGTATTCGTCGAAGCGTTGGCGCAAGCCGGCATCACCAACGAGCAGGTCGCCGCGATCGGCATTACCAACCAGCGCGAAACCGCCATCGTCTGGGACAAGGCGACCGGCAAGCCGATCTATAACGCCATCGTCTGGCAGAGCCGCCAGAGCACGCCGATCTGCGATCAGCTCGAGCGCGACGGCATGCAAGCGCACATTCGCAAAACCACCGGCCTGGTCATCGACCCCTACTTCTCCGGTACCAAGATCAAATGGATTCTCGACCACGTCGAGGGCAGTCGCGAACGGGCGCGACGGGGTGAGCTGCTGTTCGGCACCGTCGACTCCTGGCTGATCTGGAAGATGACCCAGGGCAAGGCCCATGTCACCGATCACACCAACGCATCACGTACGCTGCTCTACGATATCCACGCGCTCGACTGGGACCCGGTCATGCTGGAAGCGCTGGATATTCCTCGCCAGATGCTGCCCGACGTGCGCTCGTCCTCCGAGATCTACGGCCACGCCTACCTGGGCTCCGGCCAGAGCACCGGCATTCCCATCGCAGGCATCGCCGGCGACCAGCAGGCCGCGCTGTTCGGCCAGATGTGCGTGGAACCAGGCCAGGCGAAGAACACCTACGGTACCGGCTGCTTCCTGTTGATGAACACCGGCACCCACGCCGTTCAGTCCAGGCACGGGCTGCTCACCACCATCGCCTGTGGCCCCCGCGGCGAGGTCAATTACGCACTCGAGGGTGCCATTTTCAACGGCGGCTCGACCGTGCAATGGTTACGCGACGAACTCAAGGTGATCAACGACTCGCTGGATTCGGAGTACTTCGCCTGCAAGGTCAAGGACAGTAATGGGGTCTACCTGGTGCCGGCATTCACCGGCCTGGGGGCGCCCTACTGGGACCCCCGCGCCCGTGGCGCACTGTTCGGTCTGACACGTGGGGTCAAGGTCGATCACATCATTCGTGCCGCACTGGAGTCGATCGCCTTCCAGACCCGAGACGTGCTCGACGCCATGCAGCAGGACGCTGGGGAACGCCTGCGCGCGTTGCGCGTGGACGGCGGCGCGGTGGCCAACAATTTCCTCATGCAGTTCCAGGCCGACCTGCTTGGCACCCCGGTGGAGCGTCCACACATGAAAGAGACCACCGCCCTCGGTGCGGCCTATCTGGCGGGCCTGGCGACCGGCTTCTGGAGCAGCCTGGACGAGCTGCGCAGCAAAGCCACCATCGAACGCATTTTCGAACCGGCCTGCGACGATGCGCGGCGCGAGGCGCTTTACAGGGGCTGGAAGAAGGCCGTCGACCGCACCCGAAACTGGGAAGACGCCTGAGTTCCTGCATCGGCGCGGCTCATCACGACGCCCGGATTCGATTTCGCGCCGGGTGCCTTCTTTCGCGAACGCACAGTTCTTTAAACGCCGACCGGACTGCGGCATGCTTGCCCGGCATATCGACTACAAGGACGCTGCCATGAGTCTGGCTCCACGACAGCAGAGTATTCTCGAACTGGTGCGAACCCGCGGCTACGTCAGCATCGAGGAATTGGCGCAGCAGTTCACGGTGACGCCGCAGACTATCCGTCGCGACATCAATCAGCTCGGCGAAGCCGGGTTGCTGCGCCGCTACCATGGCGGCGCAGCCCACGACTCCAGCGTACAGAACACCGCCTACACCCAACGCGCGCGGCAGATGCGCGACGAGAAACGCCGGATCGCCGATGCCCTGGCTGCGCACATTCCCGATCAGGCGTCGCTGTTCATCAATATCGGAACCACCACCGAAGCCATCGCCCACGCCCTGCTCAACCATCGTGATCTGAAGATCATCACCAACAACCTGCACGTGGCGAGCATTCTCAGCCCGAAGGAAGACTTCGATGTACTGATCGCCGGAGGCAACGTACGCAGCGACGGTGGCGTCGTCGGGCAGGCGACTGCTGACTTCATTGGCCAGTTCAAGGTCGACTATGCGTTGATCGGCATCAGCGGCATCGACGACGACGGCACGCTTCTGGATTTCGATTATCAGGAGGTGCGCGTCTCTCAGGCAATCATCGGTAACGCTCGCAAGGTTTTCCTCGCCGCTGATTCGAGCAAGTTCGGTCGCAGCGCCATGACTCGCCTCGGCTCGCTGGAGCAAATCGACAGGTTGTTCACCGAAGCCCAGCCGCCGGAGGCGTTCGTCGAATTGCTGGCGCGCCACAAGGTCGCCCTGCACGTCAGCGATTGACCGATACGAAGCGCCGGCGTGCGGGCTGAACCCAAGGCCGGGCGCACGGTTTTTTTCTGTCACACCGGCCTGGCATGCTCCTTGTCGTCGCCCTATTGCACGGGACGGCCTTGCCGGTGCCGGCTGTCCTGGACCCTTGCAGCGGCGCGGTCGAGCCCTTGAGCAGCGGGACGCTACTTCGGTTCGTTTATTTTCTTTTGGTATAAAGAAACGAACCTTCCGCCTGGAGAGCCGCTACGTCATGGGCTAGCATGTTCGTATTCGAAATACTGATTTTCGTTCCCGAAGGAGAATCATGTGACTGACACCGCCCAGCCTGTCTCCGAGCTCTACGATATCGCTGTCATCGGCGGGGGCATCAATGGCGTGGGCATTGCAGCCGATGCGGCCGGTCGCGGCCTATCGGTGTTTCTTTGCGAGCGCGACGACCTTGCCAGCCATACCTCCTCGGCCAGCAGCAAGCTGATCCACGGCGGCCTGCGCTATCTTGAACACTACGAACTGCGGCTGGTTCGCGAGGCTCTGGCCGAGCGCGAAGTGTTGCTCGCCAAGGCACCGCATATCGTCAAACCGCTGCGTTTCGTTCTGCCCCATCGTCCGCACCTGCGGCCCGCCTGGATGATTCGCGCCGGCCTGTTCCTCTACGACCACCTCGGCAGGCGTGAACAGCTTCCCGGTTCGCGCGGGGTGCGTTTTGGGAGCGACAGCCCGTTGAAGCCCGACATTCGACGCGGCTTCGAATATTCCGATTGCTGGGTCGATGATGCGCGACTGGTAGTGCTCAACGCCATGGCCGCGCGCGAGCACGGCGCGCACATCCATACCCGTACCCAGTGTCTGAGCGCCAAGCGCGCCGGCGCCATCTGGCATGTCGAACTGCAGCGCGAGAACGGGACCCGCTTCTCGTTGCGGGCCAAGGCACTGGTCAACGCGGCCGGGCCCTGGGTCGCGCAATTCATGGCTGAGAACCTGCAGCAGCGCCCGCCTTATGGCATCCGGCTGATTCAGGGCAGCCACATCATCGTGCCCCGGCTGTACGACGGCGATCATGCCTACATCATGCAGAACGAGGATCGGCGCATCGTCTTCGCCATCCCCTATTTGGGCCGTTACACCCTGATCGGGACGACCGATCGCGAATACCGTGGCGACCCCGCGCAGGTCCGCATCAGTGGCGAAGAAATCGCCTATCTGTTGAGCGTCGCCAATACGCATTTCCGTACCCAGCTGGCGCCAGCCGATATCCGCCACACGTTCGCCGGAGTGAGGCCCCTGTGCGATGACGAGTCCGACAACCCGTCAGTCGTCACGCGCGACTACACCCTGGCGTTGACGGCCGAAAGCGGCCTGGCCCCGTTGCTGTCAGTGTTTGGCGGCAAGCTCACCACCTATCGCAAGCTGGCCGAATCGGCGATGGTGCAGCTCAAGCCTTTCTTTGCGCAAATGGGGTCACACTGGACAGCCACCACCCCGCTCCCTGGCGGCGAAGGCATGACGACATCCGAAGCGCTCGCCGACGCCCTGACGGCGACGATCGAAGGCATCGACCCGGCCCTGGCGCGGCGTTGGGCGAATCTCTATGGCGCCCGCGCCTGGACCATGGTGGGAAAAACCCGCTCCGTTGCCGATCTTGGCGAGCCGCTGGGACAGGGCCTGTATCGCCTCGAGGTGGACTATCTACGACGGGCGGAATGGGCCTCGCAGGTCGACGATATTCTCTGGCGTCGCACCAAGCTCGGCTTGTCCTTCACCCCGCAAGAAACCGATCGGCTGCGGCAGTACCTGCTCGAGCCGCTGAAGGGCGCACCGCGTAGCTGCGACGCTGCATGATTTGACATCAGGCGACCCGCACCAACTGTCAGCCAGCGCTCGAGGGATGTTTGCCGCCCGCTGCTGCGCAAGGGCCGGTGTTTGGCGCGTCGGCGCGATAACCGCAAACGACAGGGGCAGGCGCAGGCTGTGCTTGAATCGCCGGGCAAATCCGGTAGGCTCGCAACTTTCCCAGAGGAGTACACCCCATGGCCCGAGCCACCGCCCGCCACATCCTGGTTCCCACCGAAGAGAAGTGCAACGAACTGAAAGCTGCCATCGAAGGTGGTGCCGATTTCGCCCAGGTCGCCAAGGACAACTCCACCTGTCCATCCAGCCGCCAAGGCGGCGATCTGGGCTCGTTCGGCCCTGGCCAGATGGTCAAGGAGTTCGACACCGTAGTGTTCAGCGCTCCGATCAACGTCGTTCAGGGCCCGGTGAAGACGCAGTTCGGTTATCACCTGCTGGAAGTGACCAGTCGTCAGGACTGATCCTGTGCCCCGCGCTACGGCGCGGGGCTGCCTTGCACGCTCCCCCCGTCAGTTGCTCTCGTCACACTCCGTTCGCGCCGCGCTGATCGAACACGCTCCACGCCGGCCGCCTCGTCAGCGTCTGCTCAATCCAAGATCCGCTTCCAGCCCGGTTCCGTGGCATTTGGCGAGAGGCGTCAGAGCCCATCGCGCGCGTCGGCAAAAATCCCGCCTGCAATTTTTTAGCGAACGAACGCGCCGCAGCCGCTATGGTCAAGGAACAGACCCTACCGTCACACCCGTTCGAGGGAGCAACGTATGTTCCATGTAACGCGCATAGGCGATAAACGCATCGACGTGGATTTTTCCGGCAAGCTCGACAGCAACGAAATGCGCTTCGCGTTCGATGAACTGATGCGCAAATCCGAAGGCATCACCCATGGCCAGATGCTGTTCCGAGTGGGCGACTTCGACATGCCCACGCTTGGTGCCGTGGGCGTCGAGCTGTCGCGGATACCTCAGATGTTCCGCTTCATCCGCCGTTTCGACCGCTGCGCGGTGGTCAGCGCCAAGGAATGGGTCAGGAAGGCCAGCGAGATCGAAGGAGCGCTGATTCCCGGGCTCAAGGTCAAGGCATTCGAACCGCATCAGACCACCGAGGCCCACGACTGGCTGGAGAGCGCGCTGTAACGCGACAGCCTAACGTGGCGTGCCGAACACCTGTGTCCAGTAGATGGTGGCCGCACTCTGAGGGTGGATAGCGTAAGCGGCGCCCATTTCCGTGAAGTCCGGGTTCATGATGTTTTTGCAGTGGCCCGGGCTGGCCAGCCAGCCCGAGACTGCCTGCTCCGCAGACCCCTGGCCGGCGGCGATATTTTCACCGATGCGCTGCCAGCGGTAGCCCTGACGGCTGGCTCGGTCGCCGACCTCGCTCTGGTCGTGGCCGCGATGGCTGAAATAATTCTGCTGCGCCATGTCCTGGCTATGCGCCCGCGCCGCGTGGCCCAATTGCTGATCCCAACGGACCGGCGGTGCGGGCTCGAACGGCTGGTCTCCGCAATGACGCGGCGCAGCGCGGGCCTGGTTGATCCGCTGGAGAATTGCCTTGCCTGCCTGCTGCCAGTCGCCGAGATCGGCTGACAGCAGCGGCTTCGCCAGAATCACCTGCCAGGTAGCGCCCTCGCGCGCGACGCCGAGTTCGGCGAATTCGCCACTCGATAGCGCATCGCAATAACGCTGCTTGAGGGCCCGCATCACGCTGCCCGCATCGCCAGGTCCGGTGACCGCCATGATCTGCAGCGTGGCGGCCTGATAGCCCGACTCCCGCAGCGCTTCCTCGATCCGCTCACCTGGGCGAATCGACGCCAGTGTTTCGACGGGCGCGAGCGGCCCGACCTGCTCCACCTTCGTGCCGTCGCAGCCTTGTCCGGAGGTGCGGAAGTCGTTGATCAGGCTCACCAGCTCATCGGTTTCATCGGCGCTCGCAACGCTGGCGACAAGCACGGTCGCCACCAGCATCGAGGTGATCGTCAGCCGCTTCATCGGCCTGGCGGCAGTGATTGACGACACGGCGAGCTTGCGTACAGTCATGCGGTACCTGTCTGGCGGGCTGCGAACACGCCGGCGGCGTATACGGCTGTTTTCATGCAGACCACGATCGAGGGCGACCGATCCCGGTCACGATGAAGCGTCAACCGGCCCGGTCGATGAAGGCACTCCGGCGCGGCCTGCACCCCTGATCGGCCCGAAAAAAATGCGATGATCGAGCTTTCGCGCTGCTGCCAAATCCCACCCAGAGTACTGCCGCCTCCATGACCCTTGCCGATTTCCTGCTGTTCGCCCTGCCCGCGATCTTTCTTACCGGGCTGTCCAAAGGCGGCTTCGGCGGTGCCCTGGGTGGTATCGCCGTCCCCCTGCTGGCGCTGGCCATCTCGCCGAAACAGGCGGCAGCGGTGATGTTGCCGATTCTCTGCCTGGCCGATCTGGTAGGGCTGAAGGCTTACTTCGGCAAATGGGACGTCGCCAACCTCAAGGTCATGCTCCCCGGCGCGCTGATTGGCATCAGCCTGGGTTCGCTCACCTTCGGCCTGCTCGACGAGCGGATGATCGGCCTTATGATGGGCGGCATCGCGGTGGGTTTTGTGGTGCTGGGGCTGTTCACCCGCAACGAAAAGCCACGCCCTCTCCAGCGCGGGCGCGGTACCCTGCTGTGCTCCATTGCCGGCTTTACCAGCTTCGTCGCCCACGCCGGTGGGCCGCCGGTCATGATGCATCTCCTGCCGCAGCAACTGGACAAGCTGCGTTACGTGGCCACCATCAATCTTTTCTTCCTGCTGACCAACGCGGTCAAGTTGATTCCCTACGCCGCGCTCGGCCAGTTCAACCGCGAAAATATGCTGTTGAGCCTGATGCTCGCGCCGATCGTGCCCTTCGGCGTCTGGGCCGGGCTCTGGCTGCACAAACGCATTGATCACACCTGGTTCTACCGGATCGCCCGCATCGGCATGCTGGTCGCCGGTGTGCAGTTGATCGTCAAACATCTCTGATGCGGGCGTCGTCGGCGCGCCTTCGCTACTTTTCTGAACGATCGCAGCCCACCTCAGTCGGAATTGATGTACCCACTGCAAACAGGAGTCATCCTCATGCTGAAGTTTCTGGGCAGCACAATCGGCATCATTTTCCTGATCGGTCTGTTGGTAGTGATCGGCTTGTTCATGCTGGTGTTCTGATACTGCGCCAGCCGACCGGCGTCCGGCGGACCTGCACCCTGGGTGCCGATGCGCTGCGGCCGACGGCGGCATGGCGCAATCCCCAGCACCCCGCCGCCGGTCGCAACCGGCAGACAGACGGCGGCCTTTGCGGCGTCGTTCCGACCTGCGGGGGTGAATGACCTGAACGCAGCGATGGTCCAACCTGGACCTACATCAACCGAGGATCATGCAATGGGCCTGTTCGACAAGATCAAAGACAAGTTGGGCTTGGGTGGCGTCAGCAACGAAGCGCACAAGCCGGCCGCCCCGGATTCGGGCATCAATCAGCACGCCACCGATACGGTTGTTGACTCCGAGCGCCCCACCACCGCCAACAACGCGACCACCAGCCCGCCCGGCGCGACCGGCGCGACCGGCGCGACCCCTGGTATGGCAGGCTCCGCGGGTACTGTTGGTAGCGTTGGCGGCGCCACCAGCGCCGTGGACGTTCCGGCGAAACTCGACGGCATGGCGGCGACCTTCCCGGAAAAACTGAACTGGCGTACCTCCATCGTGGACCTGCTCAAATTGCTGGGCCTCGATAGCAGCCTGGAGTCGCGAAAGGAGCTGGCGACCGAACTGGGTTGCCCGCCCGACCAGATGGCTGACTCGGCGCAGATGAATATGTGGCTGCACCGTACCGTGATGCACAAGCTCGCCGAACACGGCGGTACGGTCCCGCCCGAGCTGCGCACCTGATACCGCGCCCGAGATCGTTCCCACGCGCGGCGTGGGAACGTGGCACGGTGGCGCCAGTCATCCGGAGCGCAACATCAACTGTCCAGCGAAGGGCCGATCATTTCCGCCAATTGCCGGTAGACGCCCGGGCAGGCGACCAGATAGGGATTGCCCCGTAGCAATCCGTCGTTACGCAGGAAGTCGTTTACGCAGCCGCCCGCTTCCTTGACCATGACCAGCCCCGCCAGGCAATCCCAACTTTTCAACTCGGTCTCGTAATAGCCCAGCAAGCGTCCGGCCGCCACATAGGCGGTCATCAATGCGCCGGAGCCATTGCGAAAGAACATGCCGCCATCGGCCAGCAGCTTTTCCAGGAAGGGAATGAAGTGCTCCTTGCCACGTGGATGAAAGGTGCCGGTGGCGGTGACGCCCTGCGCCACATGCGTGGCGCCGCTGACCTTCATAGGCACGTCGTTGACGAACGCGCCCTGGCCCAGGCAGCCATGGAACAGCTCGTTATGGTTGGGATCGGCGATGGCGCCCAAGTGCGGTTCGCCGTCGATCAGCAGGCCGATGGACACGCACCAGTTATGCAGGCCGTTGACGAAGCAGGCCGTGCCATCGATGGGATCGATCACCCATACGCAGCGAGCACCAAGCCCGGCTGAACCACTTTCCTCCCCGAGAAAACCATCCTCGGGGAATCGCTCGGCCAGCCGGGCGCGTATGAATGCTTCGATCTGCTTGTCCGCGATGCTCACCACGTCCTGCAGATCGTCGCCCTTGTGTTCGACCGTCAGCACGTCGCGCTTGAGGTAGTAGTCCATGCCGAGCCGTGCGGCCTCGCGCGCGAGGGATCTGGCACAGTCATAACGGGCCGCGATGTCGAGAGCGCTGGCGGCCGATGGGTCGCGATTCATGAGAGTCCTTTTACTACGGGAGTACAACGGGGCGCTGCGTCGCGCGCAAGCGGCGCATTCTAATTCACCGGCGCACAAACACCAGGCGCGGCGACACGGCGCCGCCGCGCCCAGCGCAACGGTGCTAGCGCCCGATGCCGGGCTGGGTGGCGTGGTGGGTATCGCCGCTTTCCGCTTCGCCGCTGCTGTAGGTTGGCCCGGCCAGATTTTCACCCGGCGCGGCGCGCCCCTCGAGCGGCGGCAGCGCCTTGGCTTTCTCGATATCCACGCCCACGCCGTCGGCCAGACGTTGTCCGTAGTCCGGATCGCAATGCCAGAAGTGCCAGATCATCCGCAGGCAGATATGCTCCGGACACTCCTTGAGGTCGGCGGTAATGTTGGCGATCAGGTCCTCGCGCTCCCATTCCTCGAAACTGCGATAGCGATCGCCAGCCTGGTGATAGTCCGCCGCAGCCTTGGTGGTCTGGTAGCGGCCAAGGTGGCCTTCGACCCATTGGTGATAATCCGGCTTGGGCTTGGGCGCTTCACGCAGCCCGCCCATCGAACTGGGCTCGTAGTTGACATGCGGGTTTTCGCCGCCGGTGTCGACGAAGTGCGCCATCTGCCCATCGCGCTGATTGGTGGCCACCTGACGGCGGGGCGCGTTGATCGCCAGTTGCAGGTAGTTGGCACCGACACGGTAGCGCTGAGTGTCGGAGTAGGACAGCGTGCGCCCTTGCAGCATCTTGTCATCGGAGAAGTCGATGCCGTCGACCAGCACGCCCGTACCGAAGGCGGCCTGTTCGGTTTCGGCGAAGACATTCGACGGGTTGCGGTCGAGCACCAGACGACCCACCGGCAACAGTGGGAACTGGTCTTCCGGCCAGCGTTTGGTGTCGTCCAACGGATCGAAGTCGAGTTCCTCATGCGGATCATCGGACATGATCTGCACCGCCATCTCCCATTCCGGGTATTCGCCCCGCTCGATCGCATCGTAAAGATCTCGCGTGGCGTGACCGACATCTTTCATCTGGATCTCGGCGGCCTGCTGAGCGGTAAGGTTCTTCACCCCCAGCTTGGGCTCGAAGGAGAACTTGCAGAGCACGGCCTCGCCCTTGTCGTTGACCAGTTTGTAGGTGTTCACGCTGGAGCCCTGCATGTGCCGGTAATTCGCCGGAATGCCCCAAGGGCTCTTCACCCAGGTCACCATGTGCAACGCTTCGGGATGATGTTGGACGAAATCGTAAAAGCGCCAGGGCTCTTGCCTATTGGTCACAGGGTCTGGCTTGAACGCATGGATCATGTCGGGAAACTTGATTGCGTCGCGGATGAAAAACACCTTCAGGTTGTTACCCACCAGGTCCCAGTTGCCATCTTCGGTATAGAACTTGATGGCGAAACCACGGGGGTCGCGGGCGGTTTCAGGCGACTCCTTGGCACCGATCACCGTGGAAAACCGCAGGAAGACGGGCGTGCGCACACCCGTCCGGGTCAGCACCTTGGCGCGGGTGTATTTACTCGCGGGCTCGTCGCCGATGGTGCCGTAGGGCTCGAACCAGCCATGGGCTGCGGTACCACGGGCATGTACGACGCGCTCGGGGATGCGTTCCCGATCGAAATGGGTGATTTTTTCGATGAACTGGTAGTTCTCAAGCGTCGCCGGGCCGCGCTCTCCAACACTGCGCAGGCTCTGGTTGTCGCTCACGGGATGACCCTGCCGGGTCGTAAGTGTGTTTCGTTCTTCGGTCATGGCGGCTCCTGAGGTCGGAGGAAAGACGCGCAGAGCGTCGAGCGGCAGGGCTTTCAAGCCAGCGGAGCATGGCTGCTTCACTCACGGCCAGGCTTGAGGCCCGATGGGGTCAGGACAGTGCCTGTTCTTCGTGTAGCCGGGCGTTGAGTTCGTCGACGATCGGGACCCATTCGGCGTCCTCGATCCATTCATCGGCGAGGAAAGCACGCTGCGCATCGCTCCAGAACGGCGCTTCGGCAAGCTTGACGTGATTGGGTAGCGGCGCATGTTCGGCGATGAATTCGTCGATGCTGTTCGGGTCCGACGGCAGGCCCAGCTGTTCGAACAAGGTACTCATGTCTTTGTTGGGAAGTTCCATCGAACGACTCCTCGTCTGGTCGATTTGGCGCCCAACGGGCGCAGGCGATGTCTGCAATAGAGGGGTCGGGGCCACCAACAGTTCAACCGGACGTCAGGGTGCGAGCAGACGGGAAAGAGGCGGGCCTCGCCACGGCGCGGCCCGCAAAGGACTCAGGCCGCCTTGTCGAACAGTTGCCTGCCTTGATCCAGGCATTGGTCCACCAGCCACTTACCGTGAGCGATGGAAGCCCGCTGCGCTTGTTCGAGTTCCGCCATGAAGGCGTGCCCGACCGGAAGCGCCATGCGCCGGGTAACCTGTCCCTGGGGGTTGCTGATTCGGCAACCTCCGGCCCAGGGAGTCGGTGTGCCGGGATGCTCCATCACTTCGGCAGTAATCACGTGATCGCGGTAAACGCATTGCATCATGGTCATGGTGTCACCTCTGTGCTGATGGCCGTGAGCAGTTCTGAACAACGCTCACCTGGCCGATTGCCCCCCCTCTCGTCACGGTCCGCCACGAGCCTAGCGCGCCGTTTCCGACGCTCCTCGCGCAGTACCTCCATTGTGTATAGCACAGCCCCCAGCGAAGGACAGTTCCGGTGGTCGCTCGCAAAACGCGGCGTCCGGTTCAGGCGCAGTAACAGGGCACGGAAAGAGGCGGCAAGGCGCAGGCACCGGGCGGTGCCTGCCTGTTTTTGCGAGGGTGTTATCGATCGACGCCGATCATCGGCGCGTGGCCACGCTGGTGACGCAATGGCCTGACTCAGGAGCTGCGCAGTTGCTCGTCTGCGAGGAAATCTTCTTCCAGCAACGCATCGCGCCCTTCGACTTCGAGGGTTTCGCCTTCGATGGGCGTCGGCGCCGAGGCGCGCTTGCTGCGCAATTTGCCGAACTGATGCTTGAGCGCATTGTTGAGCTTGTCGATGGCGCCGTCCACGGCCAGCTCCAGGGATGCGGCCTTATGCGTGACGGAGACTGGCTGCTGGCCTTTTGGCCGCGCCTCGATCTGGCATCGTTTGTCATGGGAGCCGGCCTTGTCGCCGTTCTCGTCGTTCAGGTGCACCACGACTCGGGTGACCTCGTCGTCGAACCGATCCAGCTTGTCGGCGACATTGCCGCTGACCCAGTCCACCAGACGGGCGCTTCCTTCGATGTGGTTATCGCTATGTACTTGGATCTGCATATGCGCTTCCTTCTACTGCGATCAAGGTAACCACCGTTCAGGCCACGAACGGCCTGATCTAGAAATGCCACTGTTGAGGACATTAAGCAAGGCCAACGAAACGGCAGGTGCGCAGGGGCGATCGATCACTGGCTGGCCGACAGCTTCTTCTTCGGATAAATGTCGTAGCGGCTGGACTTGCCCTCCAGGCTGTAGCCAGGCCGGGGCCCGTCGATCGCCGGTGCCTTGCGCGGCCGTTTCACCACCACGCGGTGGCTGGCCAGTCCCAGCGCCTGTTCGAGCAGCGCGCCCGCGTCCAGGTCATCTCCTACGAACGGCCGGAACAGGCGCATTTCCTTTTTCACCAGCGCGCTCTTTTCACGGTGCGGAAACATGGGGTCAAGATAGATCACCTGCGGCGGCTCACCCTCCCATCGGGCCATCAGCTCGATGGCGTTGCCGTGTCGCAGCCGCATGCGCTCGACGATCGGCCGTACGTCGGCGTCTTCGGTTCCCCGTCGCAGACCGTCCTCCAACAGCGCGGCAATCAACGGTTGACGCTCGAACAGCACCATCTCGCATCCCAGGGTAGCCAGCACGAAGGCATCCCGGCCGAGGCCGGCGGTGGCATCCAGCACGCGGGGTCGGACGCCGGGCTGGAGGCCGACTGCCTTGGCAATCATTTGCCCGCTGCCACCGCCGAACTGACGACGATGTGCAGCGCCGCCTTCGACGAAATCCACCCGTACCGGACCCGGCGCTTGCGGGCCCAGCAGTTGCAACTGCAGGCCCTGGTCGCCCAGTTGCAAGGCGAACTGCGCGTCGTCCGCCTGCAACGGCAAGGCAAGCCGAGAGGCCCAGGCGCCAGCCTGCTCGGCGAACTGAGGCGCCAGCGCCTCGACACGAACCAGCGGGGATGAAGCAGTCATACGGAGCTCGGCGAGAAAAACGCCGCATTCTGCCAGAGGACGCGCCAGCGCGCCTCAGCGGCAGACACCGAAACCGCCCATATCGACATGAAAATGGTCATGGTGGGCGGCGTTGTATTCGGGACTCAGCGTGATCCTGAAGGCATCGCACGCCGCCGCTTTGATCTCACGCAGGAAGCGTGCCTTGTCGTTCTCGCCGTTCCAGTCCCGCGCAACGGTAATGCGCGTACCGTCCTGCAGCCCGAACCCGGCCAAATCCAGGGCGTTGGCCGAAGCGTGCTGGCTGCGCCTGTCGCTGCGCGCGATGTTACGACAGGCGAAGCTGCCGAAGTGATCGACACGCGCCACGGGTTGGCCAAACACCCGCTGCGCGGCAGGCTGTAATCCGTGCCGTTCGAACAACGCATAGGCGGCGGCCAATGGGCACGTGGCGAGAAACGCGCCGTTGAAGCGCACCGACGAGCCGGTGACGCGCACGGCGTTCACGACGGGGCAGCCGGGTTGCGGCGTGCTGTCAGGCACCGGCACGTAGTCGAGATCGGAGGTCGTCAGCGCCTGCTCGCAAAGCCCACGATCATTTTGCAAACGCTGCAGCTTGTAGGACGTGAGCAGGTTCGGCGCCTCGCGGATGTCCAGTGGCGCCCAGGGATTCCACTTCGGCGGAACGTCGACGTGGCCGCGCCAGACCGCGTAAACGAACCCGCACGCGGCGAGCAGCAACAGGAGAATGAAACGGCCGAAAGTCATGCCGATTTGGCAACGCCGCTACGTCAAGGTTGCAACAATCCCGCCATCGCTTGGCGCTAGCCGCGTTCGAGGCTCAACAAGGACAGTTGCGACGCGCTCTGCGTGGGCGCCATCGCCAGGGGCGGAAGGCCCGGCAGCCGTTGCCGCAGTTGCTCATGGAAACGCATGGCCAGTTCGGGCGCCAGCCTGTTATCGGGCGTATGCAAATAGACATGCGGACGTTTGCCCGCCTCGATCCAGCCGGCGACCTTGGCCAGCCAGGGCGCGAGGAACCTGTCGTTCGCCTCCAGTTCGGGATGCCCAACGAAGCGCAGCTGCGGGGAATCGCTGAACGCTGCCGGTCGTACCGGCAGTCGCGGTTTCTTGCTCTGCGCATGGAGCACGGCAGGATCGCTCGTCTGGCAACTGAACAGCGCGCGGGTGTCCATGCAGATGCGCTCGACGCCCCGTTCGTGCAGCAAGCGGTTCAGCGCACGCTCCTCCTCGCCTCTGGCGAAAAACGCGGGGTGACGCACCTCCACCGCCAACGGCCTGTTCAGGGTATCGGTCAGTTGCACCAGCTCGCCGAGACGAGCCGGGCCGAAGGTCGCGGGCAGTTGCAACCAGAACGGACTGACCCGCTGCCCCAGCGGGGCCAGCAGCGACCGGAACGACAGGATCATATCGGTTGCTTCCCGCAGATCCGCTGCCTGGCTGATCTCGCGTGGCAGCTTGGCGCAGAAGCGAAAGCCTTCCGGCATCAGCCGCGCCCAGCGCTCGACCTTTTGTGCAGACGGCCAGGCATAGAGGGTGGTGTTGCCTTCGACGGCATTGAAGACCGCGCAATAACGCGCAAGAAATTCGGTCGTCGGCAAACCTGGCGCATAGAGCGACCCGCGCCAGGCGGCGTCATTCCAGGAGGGGCAGCCGAGAAAGTAGGGAAGATTCAAGCGCGGTTCGCTACGCCTCAGGCGTAGAGATCCAGACCGAGCACTTCGTGCGCATCGAGATCGGCGCTGAAGCTCGCCGTGGTGCCGTAACTCTGCAGCGCTTGAGAGGCACGGCTACTCAGCGGGCGTTCCATCATGGCTTCGAAGCGCGCCGGCATGAAATCACCGGAGACGACCGAGGCGTAGTCAGTGGGCTCGCTCCGAGTGCCTCGGGAGAGGTGTTCGTAGGTGGCATCGGCTGGGCTGGAGGGGGTGACGATCGACTCGCGCGCTTGCTCCGCAGCCCTTTCACTTTCGCGATAGGGTACCGGCGCACTGCCATGAGGGGCAGGACGTTCGATGGGGTATGCAGAGGGGGCGAGACCGTTGAGGCGCATCATTCACCTGTTCAAGTGTCGCCGACTCTAGCGAGCCGTCCGGTTTTTGGCAATCCCGCCGGTCACCGGGGCGCCTTCGGCGTGGCGACGTTGTCCCTCAGGTACACCGGCTGCGCCTGATCGGCCTCCACCGCCTCCCCGCGCTGCCAGCCGCAAGCCGCCAGATGCAACAGATCTTCGGCGTGCGGCAGCAGCGCCGCGTCAACCGCCGCAGGCCGTACCGCAAGCCGCTCGCCATAGCGCCACCCGGTTCCGGCGGCAAGCCAGTCCCCGGCGCTGTCGCGCGGAAGCGTGACCTGTTCCGGTGGCAATACGGCTTCGATGCCCGCCAATTGCATCTCACCGTCGTGGGCGCGATAGCAACCCCAGTAGACCTCATCCATGCGCGCATCGATGGCCACGGCCACCTGCTGGGCCGCCTGTTCGCGATGGGCCCGCTGGGCAATGGTCGCCAGGGTCGAGACCGGCAGTACCGGGCGCTCCAGCGCGAACGCCAGCCCCTGCACCACGCCGACGGCGATACGCACGCCGGTAAAGGCGCCGGGGCCTCGACCGAACGCCAGCGCATCGACGGCCGACAGGGCGACGCCCGCTTCGGCCAGCAACGTCTGGATCATGGGCAACAGCCGTTGCGCATGCAGGCGGGGTATCACCTCGTAATGGCTCAGCACGCGGCCTTCATGCAGCAGCGCGACGGAGCAGGCTTCGGTGGCGGTATCCAGGGCCAGCAGCGTGGTCATCGCAAATCCCGGTCGGAGTAAAAAAGGGCGGCGATTGTAGCATCGGCGCATCCGCTCCATCAGCCATGCCCGTGGCCGGCCGGAAACGAAAACGGCCCGCAAGCGGGCCGTTTGGGTATGCGAGACGAGATCAGCTCAGCGCAGCCAGCACCTTGGCTGTGATGTCTTCCACCGAGCCGACGCCTTCGACGCGGCTGCACTTGGGCGTGCCCTCGGTGGCTTCGAGGTTCTGGTAGAAGGCGACCAGCGGCTTGGTCTGCGAATGGTAGACGGCCAGACGATGGCGAACGGTTTCTTCCAGATCGTCCTTGCGCTGAATCAGCTCTTCACCGGTGAGGTCATCGACGCCCGTCACCTTCGGCGGGTTGTGCTCGGTGTGGTAGACGCGCCCAGAAGCCGGATGCACACGGCGACCGGACAGACGCCCGACGATTTCCTCATCGTCCACCGCGATTTCCAGCACGTGGTCCAGCTTCACGCCGGCATCGCGTAGCGCTTCGGCTTGCGGGATGGTGCGGGGAAAGCCATCGAAAAGGAAACCGTTGGCGCAGTCGGCCTGCTGCAGACGCTCCTGGATCAGAGCAATGATGATTTCGTCGGAAACCAGGCCACCGCTGTCCATCACGTCCTTGACCTGCAAGCCCAGCGGCGAGCCGGCCTTGACCGCTGCACGCAACATGTCGCCAGTGGAGATTTGCGGGATGGCGAACTTCTCGGTGATGAAGCGTGCCTGCGTGCCCTTTCCGGCACCGGGTGCTCCCAGCAGAATTACGCGCATGGATGAGTCCTCAAGTTTTGCATAGGGATGCCGCCAGGATCGATGGTCTGCACCCTTACCTCTGGCGAATCAAAAAAACTGGTTTGCCGCCATGCGACAAAAGGTTGAACACGATACACAGCGCACAGAACGCAGACAAGCGGCTCCCATGGCCCATCGCTGCCGGACCCGCCATGGCGCACCGAGGCGGGAAAATGTCGTTCGAAGCCGGCAGTGACGTTTGTCCGGCGCCTCGCCGCCCTCCCGGCGCGCCTTCAGCCGGTGTTGCGCAAACCGGCTGCGATGCCCGCGACGCTGACCAGCAGCGCTTGTTCCAGAGGGCTTTCTGCGGGGTCGGACTG
This sequence comes from Stutzerimonas stutzeri, assembly GCF_009789555.1. Taxonomy (NCBI): domain Bacteria; kingdom Pseudomonadati; phylum Pseudomonadota; class Gammaproteobacteria; order Pseudomonadales; family Pseudomonadaceae; genus Stutzerimonas; species Stutzerimonas stutzeri. The sequence continues at coordinate 2,124,343 of NZ_CP046902.1, read as the reverse complement.
CTGCCTTGAGCGCGCCAGCAGTTCGGTCTGCATGAGATGCAAGGGATCGAGATAGGTATTGCGCAGGCTGAATGCTTCAAGGGTTTCGGGGCTGTGCGCGAGCAGTTCGGTCTGCCCGGTCAACCCAAGCACCGCCTCCACGGCCTGCGACAATCTGTCACGCAGATCGTCTCCCAGGGGCCGCAATGGTGCACTGACCAGTCGTTCGTCGTAGCGCCTGGCGATCTCCGCATCCGCCTTGGCCAGAACCATCTCCAGCATATCGATGCGGGTACTGAAGAACGGCCACTGTTGTCTCATCCGCCGCAGGCGATCGCCCTCCCCGCGCGCCAGCGCTGCCCGCAGCGCCTGCTCCCAACCCAACCAGGCGGGCAGCATCAGGCGGGTCTGCGTCCAGGCGAATATCCAGGGAATTGCCCGCAAGCTCTCCACACCGCCCTCGCGGCGCTTGGACGGTCGGCTGCCCAACGGCAGGCGTCCAAGCTCCTGTTCCGGCGTGGCCTGACGGAAATATTCGACGAACTGAGGGTGGTCGCGCACCACGCTGCGGTATGCCTTGACCCCTTCGGCGGCCAATTGCTCCATGGCGTCGCGCCAGTCGGGCTCAGGCATCGGCGGCGGCAACAGCGTCGCTTCCAGGACGGCGGCCAGATAAAGGCTGAGGTTCTGTTCGGCGATGTCCGGCAAGCCGAACTTGAAGCGAATCATTTCGCCCTGCTCGGTGGTTCGGAAGCGCCCCGCTACCGATCCCGGCGGCTGCGAAAGGATGGCAGCATGAGCCGGCCCGCCGCCACGCCCGACGGTACCTCCACGACCATGGAACAGCAGCAACTCGACCTCGTGCCTGCGGCAGATATCGACAAGACTTTCCTGGGCGCGATACTGCGCCCATGCCGCCGCCGTGGTGCCGGCATCCTTGGCCGAGTCCGAATAACCGATCATCACTTCCTGCGGGCCGTGCAGCCGTTGGCGATAGCCGGGCAAGCCCAGCAGCCGCTCGAGGGTGGGACCGGCATTGTTCAGGTCATCGAGCGTCTCGAACAGCGGCACGACGCGCATCGGTCGCTGCAGGCCAGCCTCCTTGAGGAGCAATTGAACGGCCAGCACATCCGAGGCACCGCGCGCCATGGAGATGACGTAGGAGCCCAATGACGCGCCTGGCGCCTGGGCCACCACGCGGCAGGTCGCCAGCACTTCGGCGGTCTCGGCCGATGGCTGGAAATGCGGCGGCAGCAATGGGCGGCGATTGTTCAGCTCGCGCTGTAGAAAGTCCAGGCGCTGCGCCTCATCCCATTGTTCGTAGCGTCCAAGACCCAGATAGTCGGTGATCTCGGCCAGCGCCGCGACATGCCGGGCCGAATCCTGACGAATGTCCAGACGAACCAGAAACAGCCCGAATGCCGCCACCCGGCGCAAACTATCGAGCAAGGCGCCATCGGCAATCATGCCCATACCGCAGGCGTGCAGCGAGTGGTAGCACAGCTCCAGCGGTTCGCGCAGGTCACGGTTGTCCTGCAACACGGCAGGGGGCGCCGGCCGATCCTGTTCGACTGCCGCACTGGCCCAGTCTCGCGTGGCCTGCAGGCGCTCACGCAGGCCCTTGAGCAACGCGCGGTAGGGCTCGGCGGATTCGCCGGTGTGGCGCAGCAGTTCGTCGCTGGCGGTCTGCATCGACAGCGCGGTGATCAGCCCGTCGACGTCGTGCAGGAACAGGTCCGCCGCGACCCAGCGCGCCAACAACAGCACCTCGCGCGTCACCTTCGCGGTCACGTTGGGATTGCCGTCGCGGTCGCCCCCCATCCAGGAGGCGAATCGGATGGGCGCGGCATCCAGCGGCAGGTGCAGACCGGTGCTGCGGTGGAGCACCTGATCGGTCTGGCGCAGCACGTTCGGCAGTGCTTGCCAGAGCGAGTTTTCGATAACGGCGAAGCCCCACTTCGCTTCTTCCACCGGCGTCGGTCGGCTGCGACGAATCTCCTCGGTGTGCCAGGCCTCGGCGATCAGCCGTTGCAGACGCAGTTCGATCCGCGCGAGTTCAGCCGTGCCGAGGTCGGTGTGATCGCGCGCCGCCAGCTGCGCTGCGATGGCGTCGTACTTCTGGATCAGCGTGCGACGCGACACCTCGGTCGGGTGCGCCGTCAACACCAGTTCGATATCCAGCCGCCCCACCTGACGGGCCAGAAACTCCTGGCCGAAACCTTCACCCTTGAGCCGCTCGAGCAGGCCGCCCAGGACGCCGGTTTCGAACGGCGCCGGCTCGCCGGGCCGACGCCTGCGCACCTGGTGGTATTGCTCGGCGATGTTGGCCAGGTTGAGGAACTGGTTGAAGGCGCGGGTCATCGGCAGCAGCTCGTCGTCAGCCAGCCCGTCGAGTGTCTCCTGCAACAGCCTGGCCCCGTCGACCGACCCCCGACGCGCGCCCTTGGCCCCCTTGCGGACACGCTCGATCTTGTCCAGGAAGGCATCGCCGTGCTGCTCGCGAATGGTATTGCCCAGCAGTTCGCCGAGCAGATGAACGTTCTCGCGCAGGCGCGCGTCGATCTTCGCCATGTTCTCGTCTCTCCTGGCCGCGGCGTCGAAGGCCCGCAACCGATATGCAACCGATGCTGAACGGCTACGCTGTAAGGACCCTCCAAACAGAGTGCCCAGCGTGCTCGTCGAAGACAAGGCATCGCAACACAAGTCTGTTCGACGGTCGCTTGCATCACAGCCAATATCGCCCGCCATGGCGGGCTAAGGATGGAGCTAGATGAAGATTTCAGAACTGGTCCGCGAATGGGAAAGCACCGCCACCGGACGCATGAGCGCCACCCGCTACAGCATCCCGCTTGACGTCGAAAGCGCCGCCCGGCTCGCCGCCCTGGCGGAAATGTATCCCAAGCGCAGCACAGAGGAGTTGTTGGGTGAACTGGTCGGGGCTGCGCTCGAGGGCATCGAAACCAGTCTTCCCTACCAGCAAGGCACCAAGGTGATCGCAACGGACGAACAAGGCGACCCGATCTACGAGGACGTGGGTCCGACGCCACGGTTTCTCGCGCTTTCACGCAAGCATCTCGAGCGCCTCCTGGCTGAGCAGGCGGAACAACCCTGAGCCGGCGCCGCTCGCACGGTGGGTCTCGGCGAGCCGTTCATTGAGCTGACCGAGGCGACTGAGTGGCCGCCTCGCTCACGCTCGACAGCTCTAAAAAGCCCCCTCCAGGCGCTTCGTTTGCCTGTTCACTGGAACGATTGCGCACTGATGCCCTCACAAAAACATGCCCGTTCTGATTGCTGGCCCATTTCTACAGGGCACCTGCAAGGCTCACGGGCACCGTTCCCCGTTCTTCCATTGGAGACTGGCCATGAAAACGAACACCGCAGAACGTACGCTATCGCGATTCCAGTTACCCAAGCTGACAGCCGTTGCGCTGGGCGGCCTGTTGCTGGTCGGATGCGCCGGCAATCCACCGAACGAGCAATTCGCGGTCACCGAGTCTGCCGTCCGCAGTGCAGTAAGTGCAGGCGGCACCGAATACGCCGCGGTTGAAATGCGCGCCGCGCAGGAAAAGTGGAAGCAGGCCGAACTGGCCATGCAGAAGGAAAACTACGACGAAGCGCGCAAGCTGGCCGAACAGGCCGAGTGGGATGCGCGCGTCGCCGAGCGCAAGGCTCAGGCCGCCAAGGCGCAGAAGGCTGTGGAGGACGCCAACCGGGGTATTCAGGAACTGCGCGAAGAGAGCATGCGCGGCGTCCAGTGATCACCACGTTCAATTCCCAACGCCTTCAACACAGGATGATTCGTTATGAATAAATTACTGACGCTCCCTACCGTGCTGGCCATGACCATCGGACTGGCCGCCTGTTCTTCGCAGCCCAACCAGAACCTCGAACAAGCGCGCGGACAATACTCCCAGTTGCAGGCCGACGCCCGCTCCAGCCAGCTTGCCGCATTGGAAACCGAAGACGCGGGCAAAATGCTGGAACGCGCCAACCAGGCCTATCTGAACGATGCCGACGAGGCGAAAGTCGATCAGCTCGCCTATCTGGCCAAGCGTCGCATCGAACTGGCCGAACAGACGATCGCCCTGCGTACCGCAGAGCAGGAAATCGAGAAGGCATCGGCCAAGCGCGCCGAAGCCCGACTCGAATCACGCGAACAACAGCTCAAGCGCCAGCAGGACGAGATCCGCAAACTGCAGCAGGACCTACAGGCCAAGCAGACCGAGCGTGGCACCCTGGTGACCTTCGGTGATGTGCTGTTCGACCTCAACAAGGCCGAACTCAAGCCGGCCGGCATGCGTGGCGTGCAGAAACTCGCCGATTTCCTGAATGAAAACCCGGAGCGCAAGGTCGTCGTCGAGGGGTATACCGACAGCACCGGCTCGGATACCTACAACCAGCAATTGTCCGAGCGCCGCGCCGAATCCGTGCGCCGTGCCCTGACCCGCGCGGGCGTCGACGCGCAGCGCATCCAGACCGTCGGTTATGGTGAGGAGTATCCGGTGGCGAGCAACGACTCGACTTCCGGTCGGGCGATGAACCGTCGCGTCGAGGTCACGATTTCCAACGACAACCAGCGTGTCGCACCGCGTTCGTCGATGGAATGATCACCTCCCTGAGCGCCGGGTCACGCCCGTGACCTGCAAGCCCGCCCGCGTGGCGGGCTTGGCGTTTCAGGCCCAGCGGAAGGAACATCAGGGCCTGCTTGCCGGCTCCTCTGCCTGGGGGACGCGCTGGCCCATGCAACGCACCGCGCGTTTGCGGCTGTCCACCAGCACACCGGTCAGGCCCTTCTGCTCGGTGTCGAACAGCACCAGCACACCATCGATGCATTCGGCGACCTGCGGGGCTGGCTTGAGCGAGACGCGATAGTCTTCACCAGGGATGGTCTTGAGCATCGTGTAGTCGGCCAGCAGCAGCGCATCCTCCGGCTTGGCAAAATGCAGGTAGCCGTAGTAGGACAGCACCGCGACGGTCCCGATGACGCTGCCGATAGCGGTGAGGATCAGCGGAATGGGATTGCGTTCGGACATGGGCGGACTCACCTGATCAAAGAGGCGGCATTGTCGCAAAAATACGCGCAGCCGGCTAAAGCTCCGTCCACTGGCGCACGATACCGCCGGGCCGCTGGCCTGGGTGGCCGGTCACGACCGGCCTCGGATCGGCTCACGCTTCGCGTCGCACTGATTATTGGTCATAGCCGCTGCGAATAACGCTTCACGCGCACGCGATTAGCGCTGAAGGTTGACCCCATCCGATGCACTGCCGTGCCCGCTGTTCATGGCGCGGCCATTTCTCATTCGACAGGACGAGCCCGTCATGAACACCCCTGCCCGCCCCGACGCCACCTTTCTCGACCAGCCCTTTGTGGCGATCCCCGACCTGATCGCGCATTGGGCCGCGCAACGCCCCGATCATCAGGCCCTGGTCCAGGACGAGCGCAGCCTGAGCTACGCCCAGCTCGACGCCCGCATGAACGGGGTCGCTGCGGCACTGCAACGCGACGGCATGAAACCCGGCGACGTGCTGGCAATCTGCGCCTACAACTCCATCGAATACGCCACGGTGTTCCTCGGCGCGCTGCGCGCTGGCGTGGCGGTGGCGCCCCTGGCCCCCTCGGCCAGTGCTGAAAGCCTGCTGGGCATGCTGGCGGATGCTGCACCACGGCTGCTGTTCGTCGATGCGCCCTCGGCGCAACATCTGGAGCCGGTCGCAGCGCAAATGCCGTGTCCATCCGTGCGGCTGGACCGGACCACCGCCGATGGGCTGTCGTCATGGCTGAGCGATTCGCCCCCGCGGGCGGTTGCGGTCCAGCCCGAGTGGGCATTCAACATCATCTATTCGTCCGGGACGACCGGCGAGCCCAAGGGCATCGTGCAATCGCACGCGATGCGCTGGGCACACGTGCGCCGCAGCGCCACCTACGGGTACGGCGACAACGCCACCACCCTGATCTCCACCCCGCTGTATTCCAACACCACGCTGGTGGCGTTTCTGCCGACGCTGGCGCTGGGCAGCACCGTGGTCCTGATGAGCAAGTTCGAGGCCGGCGAATACTTGCGACTGGCGCAGCAGCACGGTGTCACCCATACCATGCTGGTGCCGGTGCAATACCAGCGCATCATGGCGCGCCAGGACTTCGCACAGTTCGATCTCAGCCGCTTCCGCTATAAAATGTGCACCAGCGCCCCGTTCAACGCCGCGCTGAAAGCCGATGTGCTGGCGCGCTGGCCGGGCGGGTTGATCGACACCTACGGGATGACCGAGGGGGGCGGCACCTGCACCCTCGCCGCACACGAACATCCGGACAAGCTGCACACCGTCGGCAAGCCCGCCGAAGGGCATGACATCCGCGTGATCGATGACCAGGGCGTTGAACTGCCGGAGGGGTCTATCGGCGAAATCGTCGGGCATTCTCCAGCCATGATGATTGGTTACCTCAACAAGCCGGAGAAAACCGCCGAAGCCGAATGGTTCGACCCCAGCGGCAAACGATTCATCCGGACTGGCGATGTCGGTCGCTTCGACGCCGAAGGGTTTCTGACCCTGCTCGACCGCAAGAAGGACATGATCATCTCCGGCGGCTTCAACCTGTATCCGAGCGATCTGGAGGCCATACTGCGCGAGCATCCGGAAATCGCCGACGTGGCCGTCGTCGGAGTGCCGTCCACCCGTTGGGGCGAGACGCCGATCGCGTTCGTCGTGCGCACCGGCGCCGCGACGCAAACGTCCGAAGCGTTGCTGGACTGGTTCAACGGTCGCGTTGGCAAGACCCAGCGGCTGGCGCGAATGGAGCTGATCGACGAACTTCCACGCAGCGCCATCGGCAAGGTACTCAAGCGCGAACTGCGGGATCGGTATCTGGCCGAGCACGGTACAGCGGACTGATCAGCCGGCGGCTCCCGCCGCCGAGGCCCCGGCCTCGGGGCGAAGCTCGGCCGATGCCAGCCACAGACGCGGGGCGACGCTTCGATCTTCGAGCCCCGCAGCCTCATCCGCGGCGAAGCCCGTCTACGAAGGCAAGCGCTGTCTAGTAGCCGCGCTGGATATCGATCACACCGCTGATCGCCTGGCCCTGCTCCAGCGAGACGATCTTGCCGGCGATCTGGGCCACGGTCGCCTCGCGTAGCGTACGCGCCGAGACATGCGGGGTGATCGTGACCTGCGGCATACGCCAGAACGGATGGGTGGTCGGCAACGGTTCTTCACGGAATACATCGAGCACGGCGCGGGTAACGTGGCCTTCGTCGATGGCCCGGCAGAGATCCTCGTCGACCAGATGCTCGCCACGGCCGACGTTGATCACCACCGCATTCGGCCTGAGCCGCGTTAGCAGCGAATAGTCGATCAGATCGCGCGTGCTGTCGGTGAGCGGCAAGGTGTTGATCAGCACTCGCGTTTCGCCGAGAAAGCCGTCGAGTTCGGCCTCTGTGGCGAAACTACGGACGCCCTCGATGGCATAGCTCGAGCGCGCCCACCCGCTTACGGGGTACTCCAAGGCGGCGAGCGTGCGAGCGACGCGCTGGCCGATATGCCCCAGCCCGAGCACGCCAATCGGCCACTCGCTGCGCTCGATTGGCCGGCGAAGCTTCCATTGGCCCGCAGCCTGCTGCTCACGGTAGGCATCCATGTCGCGGCTGATGCCGATGACGTGATACGCCACGTATTCGGCCATTTGCACCGACATGCCGGCATCTTCCAGCCGCACCACCGGAACGTCGCTCGGCAGGTTCGGCACACGCACCAGCGCGTCCACGCCGGCTCCAAGGTTGAAGATCGCCTTGAGCTGCGGCTCCTTGTCGAACAGTGCCGCGGGTGGATGCCAGACGATGGCGTAGTCCGCCGAGCAACTTGGACTGTCCGGTCGCCAGACCTCGATCTGGGCGTCCGGCAGGTGCTGCCGAATCAGGTCGGTCCAGCGTTCAGGCTTGGGATCGGCGGCAACGAAGAGGATTTTCATGGGCGCTCTGCTTCTGCTCGGTTGAAAAGAGGCCGCCTGGCGGGCGGCCGGGCCACGGCATCAGCCGAAGGTCAAATGGCATAAACGTGACCGTTGGCTTCCAGCAGGCGCAACAGTGCCGGCCAGGTCAGCTTGGCCGCCTTGCCCAGTTCGGCCGATTGCTGGCGAGTGGTCTCGATGGCGGTGTCCGACGGCAGGTAGGTCGGCCCGCAGGATTGAGCACGCACCTGGATCTCGCACGCCTTCATCAGAAAATACAGATAGGTGAAGGCTTCCGCGACGGTGCTGCCCGCCGTGAGCACGCCATGGTTACGCAGGATCATCATCTGCTTGCTGCCGAGGTCGCGGATCAGCCGTTCGCGCTCGCTCAGGTCCAGCGCCACACCCTCGTAATCGTGGTAGCTGATGTGATCCAGACAAAGCATCGCCGTCTGACTCAGCGGCAGCAGGCCATCACGGTGCGCCGACACCGCCGTGCCATCAGCGGCATGCAGGTGCATGACCGCCCCCGCGTCTTCACGGCCCATGTGGATGGCACTGTGAATGGTGAAACCGGCCGGATTGACCCGGTGCAGGCTGCCGCTCTGGACGATCTGTCCCTCGCGATCGACCTTGACCAGCGACGAGGCGGTGATCTCCTGGAACAGCAGACCGTACGGGTTGATCAGGAAGTGGTGTTCCGGCCCGGGCACGCGGGCCGACAGATGAGTGAACACCAGATCGTCCCAGCCAAAATGCGCCACCAGCCGATAGGCCGCCGCGAGATCCTTGCGCACCTGCCATTCCGCGTCCCGATTCGCCGAACTTGACTCTTGCATCGCATCTTCTCCATTGGTTTAGAGGCGCCCGTGGCGCATGGCGTCATCGACGCGGCGCCCTCAGGCCTCTTGTGCGTTGGCCGCGTGCTTGCGGTTTTCCTCTTCCTGCAAAGCGCGCCACATCAGTTTGCCGGTGGACGAGCGCGGCAGCGATGCGACGAACTCTACATACACCGGGGCCTTGTAGGCGGCCATCTCGGCCTTGCACCAGTCGATGATGTCCTGCTCGCTGACCTGCCCAGCCTGCCCGTCACGCAGCACCACGCAGGCCTTGACCGTCTCGCCGCGCTTGGGATCGGGACGGGAAATGACGCAACACTCCTGGATCGAAGGGTGCCGATACATCAGGCTTTCGACTTCCGACGGCCAGACTTTGAAGCCCGAAGCGTTGATCATGCGCTTGACGCGATCGACGAGGAAGAAATAGCCCTCTTCATCGTAGTAGCCCATGTCCCCCGTGCGGAAAAAACGCTTGCCGTCCAGCTCGATGAATGCGCGCTCGGTCTCTTCCGGGCGGTTCCAGTAACCTTGGAACAGCTGCGGCCCGTGGCTGATGATTTCGCCCACTTCGTTGGGGCCCAGCTCGCGCTGCGTGTGCAGGTCGATGATTCGGCTGTCGACGTCGAAGACGGGGATACCCAGGCACTGCGCCTTGGGACGCGCCACTGGATTGATGTGAGTGGCGGCGATGGTTTCCGACAATCCGTAGCCTTCGACGTAGCGCAGGCCGGTGAGTCGATGCAGTTTTTCCTCGACTGCCTTGGGCATCGCCGCCCCGCCGCCACCGACACTGACCAGGCTCGACAGGTTGTAGCGTTCCAGGTCCGGATCGGAGAGGAAATCGATGGCCATCGTGGCGATATTGACCCAGCCGGTCACTGCATGCCGCTCGATCAATTGGGCCGCCACCTTGCGGTCCCAGCGGGTCATGATGACCGCCGTGCCGCCGTTGTAGATCGGGCCGCTCATGGCGCCCTGCATGCCCGTCACGTGGAAGTATGGCAGGGTCGCGAGAATCACCGATTCGCTGGTGCTGTTGGTCCAGGCCACGCGGTGGATAATCGTGGCCATGGCCGAACGGTGGGTGTGCATGCAGCCCTTCGGCGCGCCGGTGGTGCCAGAGCTGTAGGGGAACACGCAGAGATCGTCCGGGCCTGCCGTATGCGGGCCGGGGGTATGGCCGGCGGCCAGGGCGTCGTTCCAACCGATGCCGCCGGCGAAATCCGCTGCGACAGCCGCGGCCTGGACCTCGGCCGGTAGCGTCAGGTCGGTCGGCTGCCGGATGTATTGCGAATAGGCCGCGACGATCACATGGCGCAGCTGCGCGGTACCGACCAGCGGTGCGATGAAGCCGGTCAGTTCCTGGCCGCAGATGCAGACGGCAGCGCCGGTATCGTGCACGTAATGTTCCAGCTCGGCGCTGTGGTTCATCGGGTTGACCGGCACCACCACCGCGTCGGCGCGCAGGATCGCGTAATAGGCGATGGTGAATTGCGGCGAGTTCTGCATGTACAGAAGAACGCGATCGCCCTTGGCGACGCCCAGCTTCTGCAGATAGCCGGCCAGTGCCTCCACTTCGCGCAGCAGTTCGCTGTAGGTGATGAGGGTGTCGTAGTAGACGATGGCCGTCTTGTCCGGGAAGCGCCGGGCGGATATCTCGAGATTGGCGAACAGGCTGGTTTCCGGGACCGTCAGGTGCTTGGGCAGATCCTCGGGCCAGACCGCATGATGACGAGTGAACATTGCAGTACTCCTGAAATCGCTGTTAAAGGGCCAGTTCGGCCATGGCCCGTTCTTCGCCCCACTCGAGCCAGCCACGGGTGTCGCGCAAGGGGGTGATGGCGATGCGTTTCTCACGCAGCGCGGTAACGTCCGCCTCAGGCGCGACGATATGGGCCGAGCTATGCTCGAAGCCCAGCCACCAGTACGGCAGTCCGCGACCGTCCCGGCCCGCCTGCAGACGCGGACGAGCAATCGAGCCGCGCGACTGCTGCGTCATCCGCAGGTGGCTGACGGAATCGGCCGGGCAGGCAGGGAAATTCACGTTCCAGCAACAACCGCCCTGCTGGCGACGCGCCCAGAGCGCGCGAATGGTGGTTTCAGCGTAGGTTTCGACACAGGACCAGTCGATCGCGGTGCGCTCGAGAAAGGCCTGGCTCAGACCGATGGCCGGCAATCCCAGCAGGTCGGCGCTGAGCACCGCGCCGAGCGTGCCCGAATACGGCACCGAATCGCCAATGTTGGCCCCGCTGTTGATGCCGGACAGCACCAGGTCGGGTGGTCCTTCCCGCAGCCACTCGGCCATGGCGAACATCACGCAGTCCGACGGCGTACCGGAGACCGCGAAGCGCCGCTCGCCGTGGCGATACACCCGCAACGGCGAGTGCACCGAAATGCCTTGTCCCGTACCGCTCTGGTCGTGCTCGGGCGCCACCACCCAGACCTCTTCGGCCAGCCGTGTGGCGATCCGTTCGAGCAAAGCCAGCCCCGGCGCGGCGATGCCGTCGTCGTTGGTCAGCAGGACGCGGCGCAGCAGTGGACCGCTCATGTTGGCGCTCCCGCGGTCCCGCTCTGCGCGATGTGCCAGCCGGCCTCGGCAAGCAGGCTCGCACGTTGGCCGACCTGCAGCGCATCGGCGTTGCTGGCGTTGCCCTGCAGCGCCCGGGCATACACGCCTTGTAGGATCGCCGCGAGACGGAACAGCGAAAACGCCAGGAACACATGCCAATCGGCAACCTCGCCACGCCCGCTCTGCCGGCAGTAACGCTCCAGCACCTGCTGTTCGCTGGGCAGGCCCCGCGCCTGAAGATCGATGCCGATCAGTCCACGCAAGCCATCCACTCCAGCGGGCAGGTGATACGGCAGGCAGAAGTACGCAAGGTCCGCCAGCGGATGGCCAAGGGTCGACAGCTCCCAATCGAGAATCGCCGCGACCGTTGGCGCCTCGGGGTCGAAGATCAGATTGCCGAGGCGGAAGTCGCCATGGGCGATGGCGCACTCGTCACGCTGAGGCGCCTGCTCCGGCAACCATTGCATCAACCGCTCCATCGCGGGCATGTCGCCCGTGCGGGAGGCCTGATACTGGCCAGACCATCGTTTCACCTGGCGAGCGAAGTAGCCCTGTGCCTTGCCGAAATCGCTGAGCCCTACCGCCTCGACGTCGACCCGATGCAATTCGGCAAGGGTATCGACCGCCGCCATGTGGACCGCCTGGCGGTCTCGCGCGGCCAGTTCGTCGAGGGCCGGATGGTTGAAAATCCGCCCCGGAACGTGGTCCATCACGTAGAAGGCCGTACCGATGATGCTCTCGTCCTCGCACAACAGGCGCACGGGCGGCACCGGCACCCGGGTGTGTTCGGACAATGCGCGGATCACCTTGTATTCACGCTCGACCATGTGTGCCGACGGCAGCACCTTGCCTGGTGGCTTCTTGCGCAACACATAGCGCCGCCCGGCGCTTTCCAGCAGGAAGGTGGGGTTTGACTGTCCACCCTGAAACTGCCTGAAGCTCAGGCGTTCATCCATGTCCGGCAGGTGAAGGCGCAGGTACCGGCCCAGCGCGGCCTCATCGAAGCGATGCGCCGCAAGCACATCGACCAACTCGGGTTCGTTCATCGACCGGCCCTCAGCATGCGGTTTCGCCGCCGTCCGCGACGATCACCTGGCCGGTGATATAGGCGCTGGCGGGCGCCGCCAGGAACACGGCCAGACCGGCGATATCCACGGGCTCACCGATGCGGCGCAGCGGCGTCTTCTCGGCCGCCCGGCGAACCCGCTCCGGGTCGTCGAGCAGCGCCTTGGCGAAATCGGTGCGCACCAGCCCTGGCGCGATGGCATTCACGCGGATGCCCCTGGGGCCCCATTCCGCCGCCAGATTGCGAGCCAGCGCCGCTTCGGCCGCCTTGGACACGCCGTAGGTGCCGATCACGGTATTGCCACGCAACCCGGCGATGCTGGAGAGCATGATGACCGCCCCTTCACCGCGTTCGGCCATCTGCGGCAGGACCATGTTGGACAGCCAGAAGGTGCCCTTGACGTTGGTGTCCATGATCTTGTCCCAGGCGTCATCGGTCAGCTCACTGGTCGGGCCGTAGACCGGGTTGGTCGCGGCATTGCAGACCAGCACATCGATGCGCCCCCAGGTTTGCAGCGTGGTGTCGACCAGCCGCTGCAGGTCTTCCTTGCGGCCAACGTGGCAAGGCACCGCAATGGCCTCGAAACCTTCGCTTTTCAGCTCAGCCGCCACGGCCTCGCAGGCATCGGCCTTACGGCTGGAAATGACGACCCGTGCGCCGCACCGAGCCATTTCCCAGGCGATGGAGCGGCCGATACCGCGGCTGGACCCGGTGATCAGCGCCACCTTGCCGGACAGATCGAATAGCGGATTGGTCATGTGACTGCATCCTTCTTGTAGGTTTTGTCGGAAACTCAGCGCTTGGAATAGCTGTTCAGTTCGAGTTTGGCGATGGTGTCCAGATGCACCTCGTCCGGGCCGTCGGCCAGGCGCAGGGTCCGTTGGTGAGCCCAGGCCGAAGCCAGGAAGCTGTCCTGGCAGACGCCCTTGGCGCCATGGACCTGGATGGCACGGTCGAGCACCCGCAGCGCCATGCTCGGTGCGGCCGCCTTGATCATCGCAATTTCCTGCCGCGCCACCTTGTTGCCGACGGTGTCCATCATGCGGGCCGCCTTGAGCGTGAGCAGGCGGGTCTGTTCGATCTCGATGCGCGAGCGTGCGATGTCCTTGCGGATCGAGTCGAAGTCAGCCAGCGGCTTGCCGAAGGCCACACGCGAATGAACGCGCTCGCACATGGCCTGCAACGCCCGTTCGGCGACACCGATGGTGCGCATGCAATGGTGAATGCGACCCGGGCCCAGGCGACCCTGGGCGATCTCGAAACCACGGCCCTCGCCAAGCAGGATGTTGCTGGCCGGGACGCGAACGTTGTTGTAATGGATTTCCGCATGGCCGTGCGGCGCGTGGTCGTAGCCAAAGACATGGAGCGCCCGGGTGATTTCCACGCCGGGTGTATCCAGCGGCACGAGGATCATCGACTGCTGGCGATGGCGCTCGGCGCCGGGGTCGGTCTTGCCCATGACGATGGCGATCTTGCAGGTGGTCGCCATCGCGCCAGAGGACCACCATTTGCGTCCGTTGATGACGTACTCATCACCCTCGCGACGGATCTCGCAGGCGATGTTGGTCGCATCCGAAGAAGCGACCTCGGGTTCGGTCATGGAGAAGCAGGACCGAATCTCGCCATTGAGCAGCGGTTTGAGCCATTGTTCCTGCTGCTCCGGCGTGCCATAGCGCGTCAGCACCTCCATGTTCCCGGTGTCCGGAGCCGAGCAGTTGAAAATCTCGGCGGCGCCATGCGAGCGCCCCATGATTTCGCACAGGTGGGCGTATTCGAAATTGGTCAGCCCTGCACCGTACTCGCTCTCCGGCAGGAACAGGTTCCACAGCCCCTGCGCCCTCGCCTTGGCCTTGAGTTCTTCGAGAATCGGTGGCGGTGCCCAGCGATTTTCGGCGGAGGCGGTTTGTTCGTGGAAAAGATGCTCGTTGGGATAGACATGCTCGTCCATGAATGCCGTGAGCTGTTCATGCAGCTGTAGCGCTTTACCGGTCAGTTCATACATCGCCGTTTTCCTTCTTGTTGTTGTGCTGCGCCGGAAACGTCAGCGGTACCCCTTGCGGGTGCTCGCTGCCAGAGCGCAGGCGGAAAGTCGCTTCGCCGATCGCCAGCAGACGATCGTCCTGGTCGCGCACCTCGCCGGAGCTGTTGAAAATGCGTGTGCCCCCGGCACGTCGTTTGCCGATGGCGCGGATCACGCCGCCCGAACACTGGCCGGTGAAGGTGGTGTTCAGCACCAGCGTGATGGCCTTGCGCACCCGGCCCGGGTACGGACAGTAGGTGCCGGCCTCGGCCAGCACCACGTCGAGCAACGCAGTCAGCACGCCCCCGTGCAGGACGCCCGCCATGTTCAGGTGACAAGCCTGAACGTCCAGTTCGATCACCGCTTCGTCCTGCGACCAGGACACCTGGCGATAGCCAAGCACCTGATGAAAGCCAGGCAAATCCTTGCCTCCGCTGATCGGAAGCTCGTGGGTTGGGGTGTCTCGCTCAAGGGGGTCCACATCGGGCCCCTTCATGGTGCGGGCTTGCCGCGAGTCGACAGGATGGGTGCCCGCCTGGGCGCCGATTCCGTGCCGATGGTTGTGATATCGAGCCGCATAGCGTGTCCTCTGGATTGTTTTTGTGACGAGTCCGCTTCCTTTTGAAGCTGGCATGCCTGAAACGATGCGTCAATTCGAAATCCAGTTCCATCAGGCAGAATTATGATGAGCCACAAACAGAACCGTCTAAGATCAATGTCGAAACGCGTCAGCACCAGCCAGCCAAGCGCTTCGACACATCGTGAAAGATGAAAGAGGTGGAGATAGCGTTCTGCTAGTGGTTGAAAAAGCTGCACGCTATGTTAGCTTTCGGATACCTTGCAAAAATCAGTTTTGCTGTGCGAAACGTAGAACGACGTAAGTGCGAGAACAATGGCCGTCAGCCAGACAATTACAACAAGAGGACGTGTTATGAAATCCATGCTCAAGAAGTTACTCGTACCAGCCAGCCTGGTCGCGCTGGCAATAGCTGCGGTTGCCCCGCAGATGGCCGCGGCGCAGGACGTCGCCAAATGGCGCGTCCAATCCCATTGGCCGAGCGCCAGCAGCTCCTATAAAGACAGTCTGGTTCGCCTGAAAACCGAGCTCGAACGACGTACCGAAGGTCGCCTGCAATTGCAGCTGTTCGAGGCCGGTGCTCTGTTCAAAGATACGGAAACCTTCAACGCGGTCAGCCGCGGAATCTTGCAGATGGGCACCATTTCCCCAGGTTACGCCCAGGACAAAATAACCTTGGCCGGTATCGCCTCCGGTCTACCCTTCGCATTCCGCAACGTCTGGGAAGCCGCCTACTTCCACAAACACATGGGCTTTGAGGACATGCTTCGCGAGGAAGCAGCCAAGCACAACGTGTACTGGTCGACTGATAAGGTTTACCCCACCGAGATGGTTGTGAAGCAGCCCATCAACAGCTGGGAAGACTTCACCAAGCTGAAGATTCGTTCCTCTGGCGCGCTGCAGAAGTTTCTCAGCGAAGCCGGTGCATCGACCACCTTCCTGCCCGGCAGCGAGCTGTATCCCGCGCTGGACACCGGCGTGGTCGACGCTGCGCATTGGGGCGCCGCACAAGGCGCAGCGAGCATGAGCTTCTATGAAGTGACCAAGTACCACGTCAAACCGGCACTCAACATCGCCGGTACCGATGTGATCATCGTCAGTCAGAAGGCGCTCGACGCGCTGTCCGAGAAGGATCAGGAGATCGTCAAGCAGGTCTTGGACGAGCAGTTCTGGTACCGCACCAACGAATACCTGTACCAAGAGCAGATTGCGCTCTCGAACGCCATCAAGGAGCACGGCGTTCAGGTCAACACGCTGCCCGAAGACGTGCAGAAGCGCCTGACCGATGTCGCCCAGAAGAGTTGGGAGGCCGAAGGCAAGCGCAGCGAAAATGCAGCCAAGGCGCTCCAAATGCTCAAGACCATGCTCGGCGATCTCGGCTACCTCTGACCTGACAGGCTCGCCAGCGCACCAGCGTCCGTGACGGCAACAGACTCAGCTCCTGCCATCACGGGCGCCCGGTGCGGGTTCGCTCCCGATTCTCCGTGCTGTCCTGGAGTTAGCGATGCGCTTAATTCATGCGTACATAAACGGCATTACGCGGCTGAACAACGTGATTGGTCGGTGGACGGCGTATCTGATCTTCGTCATCTTTCTACTGCTGATTGGCGAAGTGTTCATGCGATACCTGTTCGCCTCGCCGACCTCATGGACCAACGAGCTTGGGCAAATGTTGTTCGGCCTTTATATCGTCCTGTCTGGTGGTTACGTCCTGGCCCAGCGCGGCCATGTCAGCGTCGATCTGCTCTATAGCTCACTGTCGCGGCGCACCCAGGCTTGGTTGGATATCTTCACCTCGATCATGTTTTTCCTCTTCGTGGCAGCCCTGCTGTATTTCGGTAGCTCTATGGCC
Source organism: Stutzerimonas stutzeri (assembly GCF_009789555.1). Classification (NCBI taxonomy): domain Bacteria; kingdom Pseudomonadati; phylum Pseudomonadota; class Gammaproteobacteria; order Pseudomonadales; family Pseudomonadaceae; genus Stutzerimonas; species Stutzerimonas stutzeri. The sequence goes on along the minus strand of NZ_CP046902.1, from coordinate 2,107,502 downwards.
TGGGAGTCGATTCAGAGCATGGAAACCTCCTACTCGGCATGGAACCCACCGATCTGGCCGATCAAAGCGGCCATCCCGATCGCGGTCGGACTGCTGCTTCTGCAAGGCGTGGCAAAGTTGCTTGAAGACATACTCGTCGCGCTGAATCTCGAGCCTGGCCTGGATCTGCCCGAATCATCCAAGGAGGGGCAAGAATGAGCATCGAGATCACCACCCTGCTGTTCTTTCTATCGCTGATTTTTTTCTTGATCCTTGGCCTGCCGCTGGCCTTCGTCCTAGGCGGAGTCTCGGTCCTGTTTCTGTATTTCACCTGGGGCGTCGACGCCTTCTACATGGTGGCCTCGCAAATGTGGGGCACCATGGGCAGCTTCACACTGGTGGCCATTCCGTTGTTCGTATTCATGGCCATGCTGCTCGAACGCACCGGCGTCGCCCGTGACCTCTATCGCATGATGCACCTGTGGTGCGGTGGCATGCGCGGCGGCCTGGCGGTCGGCACGCTGGGCATTTGTGCGATCTTCGGCGCGATGGTCGGCATCAGCGGCGCAGCGGTCGTGGCCATGGGCACCATCGCGTTGCCGGCGATGCTGGAACGCGGCTATGACAAGCGCATGGTGCTCGGCTGCATCAACACCGGTGGCGGCTGGGGCATCCTGATACCTCCGAGCATCATGATGATCCTCTACGCGATGATCAGCGGTGTCTCTGTAGGCAAGATGTTCGCGGCCGGCGTGCTGCCAGGCATCCTGCTGGTCGCTCTGACCGTTATCTATGTGCTGGGTCGCTGCTTCTTCCAGCCGCATCTAGCACCAGCGCTACCGAAAGAGGAACGCGGCAGCTGGGGCGACAAGCTACGTGCTGTCCGTGCGGTCATCCTGCCCATCGGCATCGTGGCGATGGTGCTCGGCTCGATCATCGGTGGCATGACCACGCCTACCGAGGCCGCCGCCATGGGCGTGCTCGGCGCCCTGATCTCGGCTGCGGTCTACCGCAAGCTCAACTGGGAGATCGTGCAGGAAGCCGCCATCCGCACCTTCAAGCTGACCGGGATGATCGCCTGGATTCTGTTCGCGGCCCACGCCTTCAGCTCCGCCTACCAGGGCATGGGCGCGCAGTCGCTGATCGAAGGCTTGATGATGGATCTGCCCGGCGGACGCTGGGGCATCATCATCACCATGATGGCCGTGGTTTTCCTGATGGGCATGCTGCTCGACCCGGTGGGCATCATGCTGATAACCCTCCCGGTGTTTTTGCCCATTGTGGCGTCGCTGGGCTTTGACCCTATCTGGTTTGGCATCCTCTTCGTGATCAACATGGAGATCGGCTACATGACGCCACCCTTCGGGTTCAACTTGTTCTACCTGAAGGGCATCGTGCCGCCGGGCATCACCATGCGCGACATCTACTGGTCGGTGATTCCGTTCGTGATCGTCAACATCATTGGGCTGGGCATCATCATGGTCTTCCCGGAGATCGCCACCTATCTGCCAAACCTACTGTTCTGATTAACGACGCTGAGACCAAAAAAGCCGGGGCAGATGCTCCGGCTTTTTTGTACGTGACGGTCGTGGCGCTTGCCCGCTCGTTACTTGCGTTCCAGGATTCGCAGGCGACCCACCGTGCGATCCGTCAGGCTAGCCCCGGGCGAAGCTGAACGTTCCATGTTCCATGCACCTTGCCTGATGGTCATCCGGAGTAGGCGGCGGCACGGGCCTTGGCCCGCCTCAGATGATATTGGCGTAGTCGGCCTCGATGCGATCCAGGCTCAGGTGATTGAGGAAGTTGGAAAAACACATCCAGGCTGAAAGCGCGTTCAGGTCCTGGAATTGCTGCGGCAGATACTTGGGCGGGACCACCATGCCCTCGTCGACCAACTGGCGCAGGGTGCGCATGTCTTCCAGCGTGGTCTTGCCGCAGAACAGCAGCGGAATCTGCTCCAGACGGCCCTTGCGCACCGCGAGCTGGATGTAGTTGTAGATCATGATGAAGCCCTTCAGATAGGACAAATCCTTGGTGAAGGGCAGACCGTTCGGGCTCGAGCCGCGAAAGACCCGGCTGGCGTTGCTGTAGCACTCGTCTTCGGCATACCCCTGCTCGCGGAAGAAGGCGAACACGTCGAGAAAATCCGCGCCCTCCTCGGCCATGTGGATGGCGCGGGTGCGGTTGGTAAGTTTGCGCAGGCGGGTCGGGTACGAGGCGAAGGCGATGACCTCCATGAGAATCGCCAGCCCTTCCTGGGTCACGGTGGACGACGGCGGGCCCTTGGCAAGGAAGGTACAGATCGGCTGGTTCTGCCCGTTGAGCGTGGTGCCGACATGCACCAGCCCCTCGTGAACCTCCAGCGCTCGCACGTCGCGCTCGTTGAACATCGCGTCGCTGCGTATCTTGATGTAGTCGGCACCAGCGGCGGCATCGGCGAGGATGCCGTCGGACTCGAACACGCGGATCACGCCCTCGCCTTCACCAAACACCAGATCCAGACGACGTTGCAGCATCTCCACGGCCTGCGGCGCGTTGAGCACCTTGGCTTCGTCTTTCAAGTCGCCACGGTCGGCGATGTTGTTCAGATAATCGGAAAGCATCAGGCCGAGGTCGGCCAGCGTCGGGTCTCCAGCATGGAAGGCGTCGGACGCGGCGCCGTAAAGCTCCTGGGAGATCAGACCGAAGTCAGCGGTGCCCCGTGCCTCCAGCATGCGGATCACCATGCGGTATTCCTTGCACATCCGCCGCATGATCTGCCCGACCGGATTGAACTGGCCCAACTGGCGAGTGATGTCACGCTCGATGTTCTGGAATTCTTCCTTCTTGGCGCTGGAATCGAAACCCAGCGGGCGGCCTTCGTAATAGGCGCGATCAACCTGAGGCAGCTCCCGAGCGCCAGCGGCAAAGAACCCTTGGCGGATATGGTCGTCCCACTTCACCGCGTCGAGCACACGCACCGGCGTCTGCGCCTCGACGATGCGGTCGGACAGGCCGCGCACCGTGAGCTGATATTCGTCCAGGTTGTTACGGGAATTCATCCGTACCTCGTCAGTGATGAGCCGTAGCCGTCAACTTATACACCAGCGGACCGCCGCGATCCGTGTCCGGTTCGCGAATGGTCCGTCCACTACTGAAGTGTGTCGGCAGGCGTCGATCGATCTGAACCCAGCCAAAACCACGACTGTAAGCCCGAGCGCTGGCGTATCGAACTGGCGTGACCTTGGCGGACCTGCAAACGGGCACCGCCGACGGATCACCGTGCGATACCGGACGCCGCTCGGCGAGTCACCCGAGCGGCGGGACGGCCGCGGTCAAACTTCAGGACGCATGTGCGGGAACAGGATCACGTCGCGGATCGACGGCGAGTTGGTCAGCAGCATCACCAGCCGGTCGATGCCGATGCCTTCGCCCGCCGTCGGCGGCATGCCGTATTCCAGAGCGCGGACGAAGTCTGCATCGAAATGCATGGCTTCGTCATCGCCGGCATCCTTGTCACGCACTTGTGCATGGAAGCGCTCGGCCTGGTCCTCGGCGTCGTTCAGCTCGGAGTAGGCATTGGCGATCTCGCGGCCACCGATGAACAGCTCGAAGCGGTCGGTGACGCTCGGGTCGTCGTCGCTGCGACGCGCCAGCGGCGAGACTTCGAACGGATAGCGGGTGATGAAGGTCGGCTGTTCCAGCTTGTGCTCGACCAGCTCCTCGAAAATCATCACTTGCAGCTTGCCCAGCCCTTCGAAGCCGAGGACCTTGGCACCGGCCTTCTTGGCGATGGCGCGCGCGGTATCGATGTCCCGCAGGTCGGCGGCACTGATGTCCGGATTGAATTTCAGGATCGAGTCGAACACCGAAAGCCGCGCGAAGGGCTCGCCGAAGTGGAACAGCTTGTCGCCGTATGGCACATCGGTGCTGCCGAGGACCAACTGCGCCAGCTCGCGGAACAGCTCCTCGGTCAGGTCCATGTTGTCTTCGTAGTCGGCGTAGGCCTGGTAGAACTCGAGCATGGTGAATTCAGGGTTGTGCCGGGTCGAAACGCCTTCGTTACGGAAGTTGCGGTTGATCTCGAACACACGCTCGAAACCACCGACCACCAGGCGCTTGAGGTACAGCTCCGGCGCGATGCGCAGGAACATCGGCAGGTCCAGCGCGTTGTGGTGCGTCTCGAACGGCTTGGCCGCCGCGCCGCCCGGAATGGTCTGCAGCATCGGCGTCTCGACTTCGAGGAAGTCGCGCTCGTTGAGGAACTTGCGGATGTGCCCGATCACCTGCGAGCGCACTCGGAAGGTGTGGCGGGTTTCTTCGTTGACGATCAGGTCGACGTAGCGCTGGCGATAGCGCTGCTCGGTGTCGGTCAGGCCATGGTGCTTGTCCGGCAACGGGCGCAGCGACTTGGTCAACAGCCGCACGGCGGTCATCTCGACATAGAGGTCGCCCTTGCCTGAACGCGCCAGCGTGCCTTCGGCGGCGATGATGTCGCCCAGGTCCCAGTGCTTGATCGCCTCCAGGGTTTCGGCCGGCAGCGTCTTGCGGTTGACGTAGACCTGAATGCGTCCAGTCATGTCCTGCAGCACCATGAAGGCGCCACGATTGAGCATGATGCGACCGGCGATCTTCACCGGGATTGCCGCTTCTGCCAGCTCTTCCTTGGTCTTGTCGGCGTATTTAAGCTGCAAATCGTTGCAGTAGCTGTCGCGACGGAAGTCATTGGGGAAAACGTTGCCCTTGGCGCGCTCGGCGGCCAGTTTTTCCTTGCGCTGAAGGATCAGGCTGTTTTCTTCCTCTTGGATGGCGTGCTGGTTCAGCGGTTGTTCGCTCATGGTTTCAAAATGCCTGGAAATCTAGTGGATGGATCCTGGGTAGGATGGGCCGGGCGCCCAGCCCACCCTACACCTGGAAAAGCTGCCTGTAACGCGGGGTGGGCTTCAGCCCACCGAACCTGGCCAATGGATGAAGGCGCAACGCCGTCTGCCCGATTGCCTGGCCAGGCGCAGTCGCTTACAGCCCCTGCTTGAGACTGGCTTCGAGGTACTCGTCGATGTCTCCGTCGAGGACCTTGTCGCAATCGCTGCGTTCGATGCCGGTGCGCAGATCCTTGATGCGCGACTGGTCGAGCACGTAGGAGCGGATCTGGTGACCCCAGCCGATATCGGACTTGGAATCTTCCAACGCCTGGGACGCCGCATTGCGCTTCTGAATCTCCTGCTCGTACAACCTGGCCCGCAGCATCTTCATGGCGGTGTCCTTGTTGGCGTGCTGGGAGCGCTCGTTCTGGCAACTGACCACGGTGTTGGTCGGCACGTGGGTGATCCGTACCGCCGAGTCGGTGGTGTTGACGTGCTGGCCGCCCGCGCCGGAGGAGCGATAGGTGTCGATACGCAGGTCCGCCGGATTGATCTCGATCTCGATGTTGTCGTCGATTTCAGGCGAGACGAACACTGCGGTGAATGACGTGTGACGGCGGTTACCGGAGTCGAACGGGCTTTTGCGCACCAGCCGATGCACACCGATCTCGGTGCGCAGCCAGCCGAAGGCGTATTCGCCCTTGATATGCAATGTGGCGCCCTTGATGCCGGCGACCTCGCCTTCGGACAATTCCATGATGGTCGCGTCGAAACCGTGCTTGTCGGCCCAGCGCAGGTACATGCGCAGCAGCATGTTGGCCCAATCCTGGGCTTCGGTGCCGCCAGAACCGGCCTGGATGTCCAGATAGGCGTTGTTGGGGTCCATCTCGCCGCTGAACATGCGGCGGAATTCCAGCCCTTCGAGAATACCGCGCAAACGATCCAGCTCGGCGGCCACATCGTCGACGGCGCTCTGGTCGTCTTCTTCGACGGCCATGTCGAGCAGGTCGCGGGAGTCGGCCAGCCCACCCTCGAGGTCGTCGATGGTTTCGACGATCAGCGCCAGCGTCGCTCGCTCACGGCCCAGGTTCTGAGCGTACTCAGGATTGTTCCAGACGTTCGGGTCTTCGAGTTCGCGGTTTACTTCGACCAGACGATCATGCTTCTGATCGTAGTCAAAGATACCCCCGAATTGACTGGGTGCGCTCGGACAGGTCCTTGATGCTGTTGAGGATCGGGTTGATTTCCATAGGTAGGCAGCTCTCAATCGGACGGTGCGAAAAGCCGACGATTATAACGCAGCAGGCCGCGGCTGACAGCCCGCGCGAGACCGTCGGCGCGGCCGGTTCAAGCGATGTCCATCGGGACTGCGCCTGGGGCGGGCAACAGCGCCGCGCCAGGGCGCTATCAGGCGGAAACGCCGCGCACCTGGCTTTCCAGCTCGGCCTTCAGCTGGGCATCGAGTTTCAGCTGGCGGGCCAGTTCGTCCAGATAGGCGCGTTCCATGAAATGCTCCTCGTCCACCATCAGCACGCTGGCCAGGTACATCTCCGAGGCCATCTCCGGCGTGCTGGCGGCAGCAGCAACCTCGACCGGGTCCAGCGGCTTGTTCAGCTCCGCCTCGAGCCAATGCTGCAATTGGGGATCGTCGGTGAGCTGGGCCAGTTCAGCTTCGATCATCTTGCGTTCCTGGTCATCGACATGGCCATCGGCCTTGGCCGCCGCGACCAGCGCCTTGAGAATGCCCCGGCTGTGCTCCTCGACCTGATCAGGCGGCAGGCGATCGACCGTTTGCGGCTCGACCCGCGTCGCGCTCGTCTGCCCCGCGCCGGCCTGTTGCGCCTGCCAGTTGCCGTAGGCCTTGTAGGCGAGCATCCCGAGCGCGGCCAGACCGCCATAAGTGACGGCCTTGCCGCCGAGACGCCGGCCGCTCCGGCTCCCCAGCAACAAGCCGAGCGCCCCGCTCGCCAAGGCGCCCCGCCCGACGCCACCGGCACCGCCGCCTCCGCCGAGGATGCTGCCAAGGGGCCCACCCGCACCGGACAGCATGTCGCCGAGCGAGCCTCCGCCTGCGGCACTGCCTGAGCGCGCAGCCGAGCCTTGCTGCTTCTGGAGAAGGTCTTGCCCGGATTTGAGCAATTGGTCGAGCAAACCGGAGGTCTTCATAGCTATTACCTGCTGAAAGCGATGGTTGAAGTCAGTCGAGCGCGTCGGGAAGCCGCCGGATCGGCGTGTTCCGGTGAGCGGCGCGCACGTATTGGGCGGGCCACGGAACCGAGCTGTCACGCAGATCCTCCGCAGCGTGCAATGGCCAATAGGGGTCGCGCAACAGTTCGCGCGCCAGCAGGATCAGGTCCGCCTGGCCGGTACGCAGGATGTGTTCGGCCTGTACCGCCTCGGTGATCATGCCGACCGTGCCGGTGGCGATGCCGGCCTCGCGCCGGACCTGCTCGGCGAACTGGGTCTGGTAGCCGGGACCGACCGGAATCTCGGCATTGGCCGCCGTGCCGCCGGACGACACATCGATCAGGTCGACCCCCACGGTCTTCAAGCGGCGCGCAAGCTCGACGGTTTCTTCCGCGTTCCAGCCATCCTGCACCCAATCGGTCGCGGACAGCCGCACGAACAGTGGCAACTCTTCAGGCCATACACCCCGTACTGCCTGGGTGACCTCGAGAAGCAGACGGATACGGTTGTCGAACGACCCGCCGTAATCATCCTGGCGGCGGTTGGACAGCGGCGACAGGAACTGATGCAGCAGGTAGCCGTGTGCCGCATGCACCTCGGCAATCTTGAAACCGGCCGCCAGGGCGCGCTCGGCAGCCCTTACGAAGGCGTGAATGACGTCAGCGATCCCGGCCTCGTCCAGTGCCGTCGGCACCGCGTGCTCAGGATCGAAGGCGATGGTCGACGGCCCCACCGGCGTCCAGCCACCCGCTGCGATCGGCACGCTGCCATGGCGTCCCAACCAGGGCTGCCAAGTACTCGCCTTGCGCCCCGCATGCGCCAGCTGGATGCCGGCCACCGAACCCTGGGCTTCGATGAAACGTGTGATGCGACGCAGTGGTTCGACATGTTCATCGGACCAGATGCCGAGATCCTGCGGCGAAATGCGCCCGTCCGCGGTCACTGCGGTGGCTTCGATGATCACCAGCCCGGCGCCGCCTACCGCACGGCTGCCCAGATGAACCAGGTGCCAATCGTTGGCCATCCCGGCCTTGGCCGAGTACTGGCACATCGGCGAGACGGCAATACGATTGGGCAGCGTCAACTGACGCAGGGTGAGCGGCTGAAAAAGCTGTGTCATGGCAACCTCGCTGCAATGGATGCGCGTTGGACATCCATCAGTACAGACTGTTTCGACGAGTTTGCCCGATCGCGGCCGTGCTCGGGAGGCGATTCGGTGACGGGGTGTGACGGCGGTCGCGAGCCGCGCTGACCGAAATCAGGCGGCTTCCACCCGCACCGGCACGCCATTGAGCGCGGCATTGCCGGACAAAGCGTCCAGCTGGCGTTCATCGGTCAGATCGTTGGCGCTGGCGCCGGGCTGGCTGCTGGCGACGCCCATCTGCACGCCAGGTCGCGCATGCCCCCAGCCATGCGGCAGGCTGACCACACCGGGCATCATCTCGTCGCTGGCCGCGACCTCGACCTCGATCATGCCCACCCGCGAACGCACCCGTACCCGCTGCCCATCCACCAGTTCGAGACGAGCCAGGTCCGCCGGATTCATCAGCAGTTGATGGCGTGGCTTGCCCTTCACCAGGCGGTGGTAATTGTGCATCCAGGAATTGTTGCTGCGCACATGCCGGCGTCCGATCAGCAACAACTGGTCCGGCTGCGGCGACGGTGCAGCCGCGAAACGCTTCAGGTCGCCGAGAAATAATGGCGGCGCGGCCTGGACATGCCGGTCGGCGGTTTTCAGACGACCACCGAGGTTCGGCTGCAGCGGCCCCAGGTCCAAGCCATGCGGGTAGTCGCGCAACCTGGCAAGACTCAGGCGCATTTCGCTGCCGTCACCGTGGGGGCCGGCTCGCAGCCCGAGGTCGATCATCTGTTCGGGCGCCATCGTCGGTTTCAACTCCGCGCCGGTACGCGCGGCGAACGCCTTGGCCAGACCGACGAAGATTTCCCAGTCGTGCAGCGCACCCTCGGGTTTGCCAAGCACGGCCTGGTTGAAGCGGGTGACGTTGCGCACCGCAAAGACGTTGAACGTGGTGTCGTAGTGATCATGCTCCAGCGGAGCCGTCGGTGGCAGGATCAGATCGGCGTAACGGGTGGTTTCGTTGATATAGAAATCGACGCTGAGCATGAATTCCAGCCCATCGAGCGCCTGCTCCAGCTGCCGCCCGTTGGGCGTGGACAATACCGGATTGCCGGCCACGGTCACCAACGCGCGAATCTGCCCCTGCCCTTCGGTGAGCATCTCTTCGGCCAGCGCCGAGACTGGCAGCTCGCCGCCATATTCGGGCAATCCCGAGACGCGGCTCTGCCAACGATTGAAGTGACCGCCCGAGGTGCTGCCGACCAGGTCTACCGCCGGTTGGGTGCAGAGCGTGCCGCCCACCCGGTCGAGATTACCCGTGACCAAGTTGATCGCCTGCACCAGCCACTGGCAGAGCGTGCCGAATGCCTGGGTGGAAACGCCCATGCGCCCGTAGCAGACGGCCTTGTCCGCTGCCGCGAACGCCCGTGCCAACGCGCGAATCCCCTCGGCGGGCACGCCGCAGCGGGCACTCATTGCCTCGACCGTGAAAGGCGCCACCGCCGCGCGCAGCTCGTCCAGCCCGGCCACTGGCAGGTGAGAGGTACGAGTCAGCCCCTCGTCGAACAGCGTGTTGAGCAAGCCGAACAGCAGCGCCGCGTCCTCGCCTGGGCGAACGAACAGGTGTTGGTCCGCCATGGCTGCCGTTTCACTCCGGCGAGGGTCGACAACGACCAGCGTGCCGCCGCGCGCCTTCAAGGCCTTGAGGCGTTTTTCGACATCCGGCACAGTCATGATGCTGCCATTGGAGGCCAGCGGATTACCGCCGAGGATCAACATGAAGTCGGTGTGATCGATGTCAGGAATGGGGATCAGCAGGCCATGGCCGTACATCATCAGGCTGGTCAAGTGATGCGGCAGCTGATCCACCGAGGTCGCGGAAAAGCGGTTACGCGTCTTCAATTGGCCGAGAAAATAGTTGCTGTGGGTCATCAACCCGTAGTTGTGCACGCTGGGGTTGCCCTGATAGACCGCCACCGCATTATTGCCGTGACGCTCACGAATGTCCGCCAGGCGCTCGGCAACCAGTTCGAACGCAGCATCCCATTCGATTGCTTGCCACTCGTTGCCGACCCGGCGCATTGGATGGCGCAGGCGGTCCGGATCGTTCTGGATATCCTGCAGCGCGACGGCCTTGGGGCAGATATGACCGCGACTGAAGCTGTCCTGCGGATCGCCCTTGATCGATAGGATCTGCTCATCACGGACCTCGAGGGTCAGGCCGCAGATGGCCTCGCACAGATGACAGGCGCGGTGGTGCAGCGTCGATTCGCTCATCGCAGGCTCCGGAGGGTTGTTGTTGTAATCCAACCACTCTAGGCCTCCTGTGAGACGGCAACAATCAATCACGGCATAGCAAATGTAGGCCGATTCAGATCACCGATCTTGCGATGGGCGACCAGCCAGCGTGCCCGCACAGAGGGTTCCGCCGATCTCTCGCAGTCGCTTAACGCGCTGCGATATGCGCCACCAGCAGTTGCACGCTTTCGCGACCTCGGAATTCGTTGACGTCCAGCTTGTAGGCCAGGTCCGCCCAGCGCACGTTGGGGTTGGGCCAAGTCTCGCGGTCGATGTTGAAGGCAATGCCATCCAGTGTCAGCGAGCCGCACTCGCTCTTGAGCACCATCTTCAGGTGTTTCTCACCGACGAGGCGCTGCTGCACCAACTGGAATACCCCGTGAAAGAGCGGCTCGGGAAAATGCTGGCCCCAGGGCCCGGCGTTGCGCAGCGCCTTGGCCAGCTCCAGATGAAATTCCTCGATGCTCAACTGGCCGTCAGTGAGCAGACGCCCGGTGAGATCGTCCTCACACAGTTGCCGGCGTACCTCGGCATCGAACGCAGCGGCAAAGGCCGCGAAGTGCTCCTGCGGCAGTGACAGCCCCGCCGCCATCGCGTGGCCACCGAATTTGCTGATCAGGCCCGGATGGCGCGCCGCCACGGCGTCCAGCGCATCACGGATGTGGAAACCCGCGACCGAGCGCGCCGAGCCCTTGAGCACGCCCTCTCCGGCATCGGCGAAGGCGATGGTCGGACGGTGGTAACGCTCCTTCAACCGCGAGGCCAGGATCCCGATGACGCCCTGATGCCAGTCCGGCTCGAACAGGCAGAGACCGAACGGCATGTCCTGCAACGACAAGTCCTTGAGCTGAGCCAGCGCCTCGCGCTGCATGCCCTGCTCGATGCCCTTGCGGTCCTGGTTGAGTTGATCCAGTTGCACCGCCATGTCCCGTGCCAGCGCTTCGTCGTCGCAGAGCAGACACTCGATGCCCAGTGCCATGTCATCCAGCCGTCCCGCTGCATTCAGGCGTGGGCCGAGAATGAAGCCCAGGTCGATGGAGGTGATCCGCCGATGATCGCGGCCCGCAACGTCGAGAATCGCCCGCAGCCCCGGGCGGGCCCGACCGGCGCGAATCCGCGCGAGCCCTTGATGGACCAGGATGCGGTTGTTGGCATCGAGCGGCACCACGTCGGCCACGCTGCCCAGAGCGACCAGATCCAGCAGTTCCCCCAGATTCGGTTCTGCCCAGCCATTGCGGGCGAACCAGCCCGACTCGCGCAGCCGGGCGCGCAAGGCCAGCAGCACGTAGAAAATCACCCCGACGCCGGCGATGCACTTGCTCGGAAAGGCACATTCGGGCTGATTCGGATTGACGATGGCATCCGCCGCCGGCAACGCCGGCCCCGGCAGATGGTGGTCGGTCACCAGTACCTTGAGCCCGGCCGCCTTCGCCGCCGCTACACCCTCGACACTGGAAATACCGTTATCGACGGTCACCAGCAGGTCGGGCTGCCGTTCGAGCGCCACGGCGACGATTTCCGGCGTCAGGCCATAGCCGTATTCGAAGCGGTTGGGCACCAGATAGTCCACGTGGGCCGCACCCAACTGGCGCAGCCCCAGTACGCCGACCGTGCTGGCCGTGGCGCCATCGGCATCGAAATCGCCGACGAAGAGGATGCGCTGGCGCTTTTCCAGCGCCTCGACCAGCAGCGTCACCGCTGCATCGATGCCCTTGAGTTGGCCATACGGAATCAAACGCGCCAGGCCCTTGTCCAGCTCCGCCACCGACTGCACACCGCGCGCCGCGTAAAGGCGCGTCAGCAAGGGCGGCAAGTCGCCCAGATCAGGCAACAATTCAGGCAGCGGGCGGGGTTCTATGCGCATCGGGCGGTATCCGGTCGTGGGGTCATTCAGAAGGGCTGTCGCCGCGTGCAGCCTGGCGCTCGGGCAAGATGAGTCGTCCTGCAGGCGCGCATTTTCGCGCTGAGCGGGTGAGCCGGCTCGGCTTGCTCCCCAGGCTGAATCGAGCCGCAAAGCATACAACAATGCACATCCGCGGGCCGATAAAAGCACGCGTGCCATCTATCGAATCAATCGCATCACCGATGCTTTATCATCATTTTTTTCAGCGCCTGTTCCAGCCCCTTCGGGACGTCCGCAACAGAGGAACCCATGAACGCCCTACTTCTGAATTGCGATATCGGCGAGAGCTTTGGTGCCTGGCGCATGGGCCTGGACGCGGAGGTCATGCCGTTCATCGACTGCGCCAATATCGCCTGCGGTTTCCATGCCTCGGACCCGCAGATCATGCGGCGCACGGTGGCGCTGGCCACCCAACACGATGTCAGGATCGGCGCGCACCCGGCGTATCCCGATCTGGTCGGCTTCGGCCGTCGCTCCATGGCGTGCAGCCCGGATGAAGTGGAAAACATGCTGCTTTATCAGATCGGCGCGCTGGACGGTATCTGCCGAGCCGAAGGCACCCAGGTTCGGTATGTCAAACCCCATGGCGCCCTGTACAACGACATGATGCGCCAGCCGGAACTGCTGCGTGCGGCAATGAGCGCCATCGTGGCCTATGCGCCGTCGCTGCCACTGATGCTGATGTCCACTCGCGACAACAGCGCCAGCCAGGCCATGGCCGATGAGTTGGGCGTGAGCTTGTGGTTCGAGGTATTCGCCGACCGCGCCTACGACCCCACTGGCAGGCTGGTGTCCCGCGCCCTGCCCGGCGCCGTTCATCACGACGCCGATACGATCATCGCCCAGGCACTGAGACTGGCCAAGAGCGAGCCGCTGACCGCAAGCGACGGCAGCGCGCTGACGTTGCGCGCCGACACGCTCTGCGTACATGGCGACAACGCCGGCTCGATCACCGCCGTCCAGCGCATTCGTCAGGCACTGCAGGGCCTGACGGCGTGACGCCACGAATCGAAGTGGTCGGCATCGACAGCCTGATGCTGCGCCTGTTCGAGGACATCGACGAAGCCCACATGCCCTGGCTGCTGGCCGCTGCCAGACGCCTGCGCGAAGCCTTCGGCCCCGCCCTGCTCGACCTGGTTCCGTCCTATACCACCGTGCTGGTGCAATACGACCTACGGCAGCTCGACGACCGCCAGGCGCGCGCGTGCATGGCCCAGGCGCTGCAAGGTCTGGAGCCAGAACTCACCGGCGAGGCGCGCGAGTTGCACATCCCGGTGTGGTACGACCCCTGCGTCGGGCCCGAACTCGAGGCGCTCGGCCAGCGCAGCGGTCTCGGCGTATCCGGTGTGATCGAATGCCACAGCAGCCGCCTCTATCACGTGTTTGCCCTGGGCTTCGCACCGGGATTCGCCTTCATGGGGCTGGTCGATGAGTGCCTCGCCACACCGCGCCTGATGACGCCGCGCCAACAGGTGCCGGCGGGCAGTCTGGGCATCGCTGACCGCCAGACGGCCATCTACCCGCTCGTATCGCCCGGCGGCTGGAACCTGATCGGTCGCAGCCCAACCCGCTTGTTCGACCGAGAAATGGACGGCTACAGCCTCTTGCAGCCCGGTGATCGCGTGCGTTTCCAGCCCATCGAGCGCGCCGAATTCGTCCGCCTCGGCGGCGACGACAGTCCGTTTGCGGTGATGCCATGAGCCTGCTGATCGAACGCAGTGGCGCGCTGGCCAGCCTGCAGGACGGCGGCAGGTTCGGCGTTCGTCACCTGGGCGTCACCCAGGGCGGTGCCGCGGACTGGGTATCCCAGGCCTGGGCCAACTGGTTGCTGGGCAACCCACTGCAAGCCGCCACGGTGGAGATCACCCTGGGCAGTTTCGTGCTGCTCGCCGAGTCCGACGGCTGCCTGGCGCTATGCGGTGCCGACCTTGGCGCCACGCTGGATGATCAGCCCCTCGCGCCAGGGCGCAGCTTCAGCATCCGCAAAGGCCAACGCCTGAGCGTTGCCCAGCCACGCCAAGGCGTGCGCGCCTACCTTGCCGCGCCCGGCGGGTTCATCGCGCCGCAACTGCTGGGCAGCTGCGCCACGGTGCGCCGTGAAGGCCTGGGTGGACTGCACGGAGACGGCCGACCGCTGGCGCCGGGTGATCGATTGAGCTGGAGCGCCGCTCCGCCACAGCCGCGCGCGATGAATGCCAGCCACGCACTACCACTGTCGATGCCGGATGCGTTGTCGGTGATAGTGGGCGCGCAAATCGGTGATTTCGGCGGGCAAAGCCTGTTCGACGCGTTCAACTGTGTGTGGACAGTGGATCAGCGCGCCGACCGCATGGGCGTCCGCCTGCTCGGGCCGGCGCTGCGAAGCTCGCGTCAGTCGATGATTTCCGAAGGCGTTCCGCTGGGCGCCATCCAGGTTCCGCCGGATGGCCAGCCCATCGTGCTGCTCAACGACCGACAGACCATTGGTGGCTATCCGCGGCTCGGCGCGCTGACGCCGCTGGCCATCGCCCAGCTGGCCCAATGCAAGCCAGGGACGACCCTTCGGCTCAGGCCCATCACGCTGGAATGCGCTCAACGCCAGCAACGCGAACTGCTGAGTCGCTGGCAGTAGACGACTCCGCGGCCCGGCCCGTCATATCGCCCTGCATCGGCGGCTTTCGGTGCGAAAGCCAGTGGACCAGGGCTATCCGCGCTCGCCGATCAGCCATTCGAGCGGCACTTCATGCTGGCCACGCTCGTCGGTGATGAACAGCCCGCCCTCGCTGATCATCACGCTCCAGCTGATGGCTCGCGGCAGATCGCGGGCGATGGTTTCCAGCGCCTGTTGGTCTACCGCCACCACATTGATTTTCTTCAGGCTGCGCACGCTGTCGAGCACCTTCGTCTGCCAGACCCGGAGATTGCCGTAGGCAACCAGACTGAATCGCTCGGCTCGACGCGAGCACCAGGTAATGCGCTCGGCATCGGGCTGGCCCACCTCGATCCAGTGCAGCACGCGGTCATCCAGGCTCTTTTCCCACAGCGCTGGCTCGTCTACATCCGATAGCCCCCGGCCGAACGCCAGCTGCTCGTCGTACCAGAGCACGTAAGCGATCAACCGCGCAGCCAGTCGCTCCTCGGTTTCCGATGGGTGGCGGGCAACGGTGAAACGCAGGTCTTGATAAACATGCCGATCAAGATCGGTGAGGTTGATCTCGACCTTATAAGGCGTGGCTTGCAGGGCCATGACGGCTCCAGATGCAGAAAAAGGGGACGCAGTTTAGCGCATCGCGCGCGTGGACCTTCAGCCCAATTGGCCGTGCGCGCGGCCGGTACACCGCAGCCTTGCAGAGCGATACCACGGGACGCCCGCCGATGGCCCGCTGCGAACGACAGTGGCCCTGGCCAATACATCCATTTCTGAAACGCAGACTACCCGACGAGTGTTCTTTGACAATCATTATCATTCTGTTTAGCATCTCAACCATCACAGACCCAACGGGTAGTCCTTATGTACGTGTGTCTTTGCCAGGGTGTTACCGACGGCCAGATCCGTGAAGCCATTTACGAAGGCTGCTGCAGCTATCGTGAGGTACGCGACGCCACCGGCGTAGCCACCCAGTGCGGCAAATGTGCATGCGTCGCCAAGCAAGTCGTCCGCGAGACACTGAGCAACGTCCAGGGCGCCCAGGCTTCCCTTGCCTATCCGGCCAGTTTCGTTCCCGCCTGAGAACCGAAGCGCGCAGCCGGGCTGAGCCCGGCTTTTTTCTGTCCGCAAATCAACGTCTTGCTTGCCAGTCGCGGAACAGACGTATTCTTATTCGTTTTACCCTTTTGCATTCAATGACTTAGGTTTGACAGTCCGCTGGATCGTGGCCAGACTGATCGCATCAGACGTACTCGAATTCGAAGCAGGACACCGACATGAAAGGCGACAGGCTAGTCATTCAGCACCTCAACAAGATCCTTGGCAATGAGCTGGTCGCCATCAACCAGTACTTTCTGCACGCCCGCATGTATGAGGATTGGGGGCTCGGCAAGCTCGGCAAGCATGAATACGATGAATCCATCGACGAGATGAAGCATGCCGACAAGCTGATCAAACGCATCCTGTTTCTCGAAGGGCTGCCCAACCTCCAGGACCTCGGCAAGCTCCTGATCGGCGAAAACACGCGTGAAATGCTCGATTGCGATCTCAAGCTCGAACAAGGCGGTGTGCAGGATCTGAAGGTCGCCATCGCCTACTGCGAGAGCGTCGGCGACTACGGCAGCCGCGAGTTGCTGGAAGACATCCTCGAGTCCGAGGAAGAACACATCGACTGGCTGGAGACCCAACTGAGCCTGATCGACAAGGTTGGTATGGAAAACTACCTGCAGTCCCAGATGGACGACTGAGCCTTCTGCCTGCAATGAAACGGGAGCCATTGGCTCCCGTTTTCGTTTCGGCGCCGAATAGCCCAGCGCGCGACCCTTGCCCCTCGCCCGCTACGAGCGGCATGCAGGCATAAAAAAACCCGCCGATGCGGCGGGTTCAGAATAAGCGTGCGATCAGACGCCGGCCTTCTGGACGGCTTCCTTGATCAGCGGTTGCAGTTCACCTTTCTCGAACATTTCCAGAATGATATCGCTGCCACCGACCAGCTCACCACTGACCCACAATTGCGGGAACGTTGGCCAGTTGGCGTATTTCGGCAGATTGGCCCGGATTTCGGGGTTCTGCAGGATGTCGACGTAGGCGAACTTCTCGCCGCAGCCCATCACCGCCTGCGTCGCGCGAGCGGAGAAGCCGCATTGCGGGGCGTTGGGCGAGCCTTTCATGTATAGCAGCACCGGGTTCTTTTCGATCTGCTCTTTGATGGTTTCGATGATATCCATGGGGCACCTCGGCTAGTCACGGTTGGCGCGCATTGTACAGGAACAGCGCCCTAAAAGCCGAGTCACGGAGTCGGCTTTTCTCCCGAGGTACAGCCGAACGCTCGCTTGTGGGGCAGCTTTCCGACGCGCTGAGCCCGATTTGCGCCCGCGAAGGCTTTCTGGATAAGATCGCGCCTTTCCCGTTTCGTCGCTTCTGTTGCGACCCCTGTCGTAGGCCCTTCTTTTTCCCCGAAAAACCTCTGGCCTCGATTGCGGCAATAAAGGTAGTTGATATGAGCGCAAGGCATTTTCTCTCACTGATGGATTGCACGCCCCAGGAGTTGCTCGGCCTGGTTCGTCGCGGCATCGAGCTGAAGGATCTGCGCGAGCGCGGCGTTCTGTTCGAGCCGTTGAAGAACCGGGTGCTGGGAATGATTTTCGAGAAGGCCTCGACCCGCACGCGGCTGTCCTTCGAGGCCGGAATGATCCAGCTGGGCGGCCAGGCGATCTTCCTTTCGCCCCGTGATACCCAGCTGGGGCGTGGCGAGCCGATCAGCGACTCGGCCATCGTCATGTCGAGCATGCTCGATGCGGTGATGATCCGCACCTTCGCCCACGCCACGCTGACCGAGTTCGCGGCGCACTCCTCGGTGCCGGTCATCAATGGCCTGTCGGACGACCTGCATCCCTGCCAACTGATGGCTGACATGCAGACCTTCCATGAGCATCGCGGCAGCATCGCCGGCAAGACGGTGGCCTGGGTCGGTGACGGCAACAACATGTGCAACTCCTATATGGAAGCGGCGATCCAGTTCGATTTCCAGCTGCGTATCGCCTGTCCCGAAGGCTACGAACCCGAAGCCGACCTGCTGGCCAAGGCCGGTGACCGGGTCCGGGTCGTGCGCGACCCTCGGGAAGCGGTTGCCGGCGCTCATCTGATCAGCACCGATGTCTGGGCCTCCATGGGTCAGGAAGACGAAGTCGCCGCGCGTATCGCCACCTTCCGCCCGTATCAGGTCGACCGCGCCCTGCTCGATCAGGCAGCCGAGGACGTGCTGTTCATGCACTGCCTGCCGGCCCACCGCGGCGAGGAAATCAGCCACGATCTGCTGGACGACCCACGCTCGGTCGCCTGGGCCCAGGCGGAGAACCGCCTGCACGTACAGAAGGCGCTGCTCGAGTTCCTGGTCGAGCCGGCCTACCACCACGCATGAGCCCCCAAACGCTCCTGCACCTGCGCAACCTGGACTGCGGCTATGGCGGCCAGAATGTCGTGCAGAATCTCAATCTGCACCTCAATCGCGGCGACATTGGCTGCCTGCTGGGCCCGTCTGGCTGCGGCAAGACCACGACCCTACGGGCCATTGCCGGTTTCGAACACGTCAGCGAAGGCGAAATCCAGCTGGGCGACGCCGTTCTATCGCGACGCGGCTTCACCCTCGCGCCGGAAAAACGCCGCATCGGCATGGTTTTCCAGGACTACGCTCTGTTCCCGCACCTCACGGTGGCGGAAAACATCGGCTTCGGCATCGGTAAACATCCGCAGAAGCAGCGCATCGTTCGCGAAATGCTCGAACTGGTGCACCTGGCACAGCTGAGCAAGCGTTACCCGCACGAGCTGTCGGGCGGCCAGCAACAACGCGTCGCCCTCGCCCGCGCGCTGGCGCCCGAACCAGAACTGTTGTTGCTCGACGAACCGTTCTCAAACCTCGATGGTGACCTGCGACGTCGGCTGAGCCACGAAGTGCGCGATATCCTGAAGACCCGTGGCACCAGCGCCATTCTCGTCACTCACGATCAGGAAGAAGCCTTCGCCGTCAGCGATCAGGTGGGAGTCTTCAAGGATGGTCGGCTCGAGCAGTGGGACACACCGTACAACCTCTACCACGAGCCGCTGACGCCCTTCGTCGCCAGCTTCATCGGTCAGGGCTATTTCATTCGCGGTCAGTTGATCGACCCGGAGACGGTGCAGACCGAACTGGGGGTCATTCGCGGAAACCGGGCCTATACCATGCCAGCCGGCAGCTCGGTCGACGTTCTGCTGCGCCCGGATGACATCATCTACGCACCGCAAAGCGCGCTCAAGGCACTGATCGTCGGCAAGACATTCCTCGGCGCCTCGACCCTGTACCGCCTGAAACTGCCGACCGGCAATCTGCTCGAGGGAATCTTCCCCAGCCATGCCGATTATCCGACCGGCCAGGAAGTGGGGATCGGCGTCGCCGCCGACCATCTGGTGGTGTTTCCAGCACAGGGCAGCGTCGCCGCCCACGAAAAACTGCCCGAAGCAGGCGTGCGGCGCTACAGCAGCAGCGTCTGACCGGAAGGCGCCTCGCCAGTCACTCGCCCATCTCGTCTTGCAACGCATCGCCCGCCCGCGCCTTGAGCCGTCGCGCGCGAAAGAACTCACTCAGGATCGCGCTGCAGGCATCAGCCATGACGCCGCCCTCGACCAGCACGCGGTGGTTGAGAAACGCCTCGGAAAAGAACTGCCCGCGACTGATCGCCACGCCAGCCTTGGGCTCGGTAGCCCCGTATACCACCCGTTGAACGCGCGAATGCACGATCAGCCCCGCACACATGCTGCAGGGCTCCAGCGTTACGTACAGCGTACTGTCGGGAAGTCGATAGTTACCGACGCGCGCCGCCGCCTCACGGATCGCGACCATCTCGGCGTGGGCGCTGGGGTCGTGGCGGGAGATCGGACAGTTGAAGCCTCGACCGACGACTTCGCCGTGCTGTACCACCACAGCACCCACCGGAACCTCGCCCGCCCGCGCCCCTTCGGCGGCAAGCGCCAAGGCTTGTTGCATGAAGAACTCGTCCAGGGAACGGTCGATGATCACGGGTCTTTTCATTAACAATCCAACTTAACCGCAGAAGAGGCTCGCTTTTCGTTCAGTGCCGTGCAGCCTGCCCTCAGACCACTTCGATCGCCGCCATCAGGCCGGTTTCCATGTGATCGATGACGTGGCAATGAAACATCCAGACGCCGGGATTATCCGCTACCAGAGCGATCCGGGCGGTTTCATTCTTGCCCAACAGATAGGTATCGGTGAACCAGGGGTTGATTTTACGGCGATTGGACGAAATGACCTTGAAGGTCATCCCATGCAAATGAATCGGATGTTGATACTGACTGAGGTTGCGCAATTCGAAGATGTAGTGACCGTCCTTTTTCAGCGTCGCGATGGGTCGATCCGCGCAGGTCTTGTCATTGATGTCCCACGCCTGGCCATTGACCTGCCAGAAGGTGAAGGCCTCGCCCTGCCCCGTGTCACTGGACAGCGTGCCGGCCCACTCGAAGTTGAAACGCAGGGTTTCGGCCTGCTCCAGATCCGGCTCGGCGACCGGGTTGGCCGGCAGCGCCGCCGGCCACGCGCCCTCGGCCTCGCTGCTGCCCACCGACTCGAGCGTGGCGAGCCGCAGGGGGCCGTTGCGCAACGACAGCTGTTCGCCGACGGGCGGAACCTTGAGCGCGAGGTCCAGCCGCATGCCCGGTCCCAGCCAGTATTCCTTGCCGAGCGGCCGGGGCTTGACCGGATTGCCATCGAGCGCATAGATGCGCGCTTCGCCGCCCGACAGATTCAGGCGATAGGTCAGGGTGTTGTCCAGATTCAGGATGCGTAAGCGCACCACCTGCCCGGCAGGTAGTCGCAGCGTTGGCGCATGCTCGCCGTTGACGCTTGAGAGCACGCCCGGCGTGCCGCCGCGCGCGGCCTCGCGCGGTACGCTGAATGCGGTGAAGCCGCCCTGCTTGTCGACGTGCCAGCTCTTCAGGCTCAGCGTGCGCTCGTGGCGGAAACCGCTCGGCTCGCGCTCCTCGACGATCAGCGGCCCGACCAAACCGCGGCCCAGTTGCTCAGCGCTGGTGGTGTGCGGGTGATACCAGAAACTGCCCGCATCGGGCACTTGGAACAGGTAATCGAAGGATTCACCGGGCAACACCGGCAATTGCGATACATAGGGTACGCCATCCATGTTCAGCGGCAACCGGATGCCATGCCAGTGAATGGTCGTTGGCTCCGGCAGATGATTGACGAATCGCACCCGCAGCCAATCGCCCTGGCGCGCGCGCAGCTCGAGACCAGGCGCCTGCCCACCATAGCCCCAGGCAGGCGTCTGGTGGCCAGCGACCAGTTCCATGTCCAGCGGCGCGGCGATCAGTTCGTAGTCATGGGTAAGCGCATCGGTCGGACGCCCGAGCCAGTAGCGCACACCGCCACCCACGATGCCCAGCACCCCCAGGCCGGCCAGGCCGGCCAACATCTTTCTTCGCGTAAAGCTCATCGTGAATCCCATTGAAAAACAGCTACGAGCGACCTGGGCTTGCAGCAGAAAGGAATAGGTCGCATTTGCGTCATGCTACAGCTTCCCAACGTTCCGGACATCCGAAGTCGTCACCGCCTCGCCGTGCACGCATCGAACCCTCTCCGGCGGGGCCCGTCTACTGATTGACCGTCATCAGAAAGCCGACAGGAGGCTCCTCCCCATGCATACCCATGCAGCCCACGCCAAAGGCGACGTCAGCACCGGTATCGTCTGGCTCGCCCGAAGCGGCTATGCGGCACGCGGTGTCGTCTATCTCATCGTCGGCGCGTTTGCCTTCCTTGCCGGCATCGGCAGCGGCGACACCGTGGGCACCAAAGGCGCCATTCAGCAATTGTTGGGGCAACCCTTCGGCGCTACCTTGCTCTGGATCATGGTCGTCGGACTTGTGGCTTATGTCGCTTGGCGCCTGACTCAGGCAATCTCCGACCCGGAGGGTCATGGCACCGATGCCAAAGGCCTGCTGATACGCGCGGGGCTGATCGGCAGCGCCGTGGCCTATACCCTCCTGACGCTCTTCACGCTTGGCCTGCTCGGCAGTTCCATAGGCGACTCGTCCGGTGGTGGGGGTGGCGGCGATTTTCTCTCCGGCCTGCTTGGCTGGAAATACTCCAACTACCTGGTCTATGTGGTCGCCCTGGTTCCGCTGGGAGTGGGAATCGCCCATATCATCAAGGGCTGGAAAGCGAAGTTCGAAAAGTACTTCTATGCCGGTGAACACATCATGCGCTGGGTCCGACCGATCTCGCGGGCCGGCCTGGTCGCGCGAGGCGTCGCCTTCCTGATCGTCGCCGGCATGCTGTTCAGCGGCGGCGCCCGCTACGAACCCACCGACCCTCCGGGCCTGGAAGATGCGCTCAATGCGCTGCAAAGCTTGCCATTCGGTGCCTTCTGGTTGTCGCTGGTCGGTCTCGGGCTCGTGGCCTTCGCCGCCTACAGCTTTTCCGAAGCGATCTGGCGTCGTATCGACATGCCAGCCGTCTTTCACTGACCAGCCACCCCTTGAAACGGAAGCCCCGGCAGTGCCGGGGCTTCATTGTTCAACGATTCGACTGGTGGATCACTTCCACTGGTTCAGCAAGCGCTTAATCGATAGCCAGGCTAATAACCGCGTCTGAGAAAACTACAGGCGCTTCCTGCGGATAGTTATGACCAACACCGGGCGCCTTAACTAACTTACGGAGTGCAGCGAAGCGTTCTATATGAAAATCAAGTTGTGGCGGAGTGACACCGTCCTCTTCGCCCTCAATAACCACTGCAGGAACAATAATCTCTGGCAACTCGGCCAACTTTGACTCAATCAATGAGTAACCTGGGTCGCCAGTAACAAGCCCAAAACGATGACGATACGAGTGAGTAACCACATCAACAAAATCAGGATTATCGAATGATTTGGCTGTGAGCGAGAATTCCTCTTTTGAAAAATCCCAAGTCGGCGACCAACTACGCCAGAGCAAATGACAAAATTCATCACGATACTTCTTTAGCCCTTCGTATCCTCTAGCACTATGGAGATAATATTGATACCAAAGAAGCTTCTCCGCTTCAGGAGCAGCAGGAAACGCGGCATGGCGAATTGATTGAATATTATAGCCGGTACCGCAACTGACTAATCCCCGTACACGTTCAGGCCAGAGCGCAGATACAACACAAGCGGCTCTACCCCCCCAATCATAACCAGCCAGGATTGGATTGCTGATATCCAGAGCATCCATGAATGAAATCAAATCAGCACCAAGTGCCGCCTGCTCGCCGGATCGGACTGTGTCGGCATCAATAAAACGTGTCGGGCCGAAACCACGCAGGTATGGAACGAAGCAACGCATCCCTAGTGCAGTTAGTCTCTCAACAACTTTTTCATAGGCTCTAACATCATATGGAAACCCGTGTAGCAGAATCACTGAACTACCATTGACCGGACCAACGTCCAGATACGCTACGTCCAACACGCCAGCTCTGATTGTTTTCAATGATTCTTCCTCGGGAACCATTATTAATTACGGACCCTTGATGTGGACGGGCCTGTCTGGGCAGATCTCTCGAAGATTGTAGGCTCTGTGTAGCCGCTCAAAATTGGAGGAGCACAACATTCCTGCCAACTGTGCCGAGGCGGACCCAATGCCGGTTCCGCCTCGGCCAGCCTGTCAATCGAACATGTCTGGGCTGCGCTGTACCAGCTGTTCCCAGATGGGCTGGAAGTGCAGCCATCCAATATATTCGCTGCCCACATGCTCACGGCTATAGCGCGCCCGCTCAGGTGATACGAAGGTGGGCTTCAGGCCGCTTGCCTCAATCATCAGTTGCTGCTGGCAGCAGCGTTCCAGCGCGATGAACCAGAACGCTGCCGATTCGATGCTGTGGCGGCTGGCTGTCAGCAGGCCGTGGTTCTGGTGAATCGCCGCCTTGACGCCCCTGAATGCCTTCGCCACGTTCGAGCCGGCGTGATTTTCCACTGCAACAGCCCCAGCTTCGTCGCCAATGATCACATGGTCTTCAAAGAATGCACAGGCGTCTTGGGTAATCGGTTCGATCGGGCGTCCCAAGGCAGCAAACGCAGTGCCGTAGACTGAGTGGGCATGGCACATGGCGATAATGTCCGGGTGCTCTTCATGCACGTTGGCATGCAGGATGAAGCCGGCCCGGTTGACCGCGTAGTCGCCTTCCACTACTGCTCCGACATGATCGACCAGAATGAGATTCGATACCTTTACCTGATCGAAGTGCACGGCCATCGGGTTCGTCCAGTACAGCTCCGGCCGTTCCGGGTCTCGCACTGTCAGATGACCAGCGAAGCCGTAATCCAAGCCGTGCAAGGCAAAGGCGCGACAAGCTGCGACCAGCCTTTCTTTGCGGTGCTGCCGCTCGTCAGCATGGTTCGAGAACTGCGGCAACTGCGGAAATTTCAGTCCTTCCTGTTCGGGCTGATAAATAGATACTCTATTCCCAAGCGCAACCATTTTAATACTCCAGTCATAGGTGGTTATTTCAGGCTAATTTAATTACTCCAGGCGCGACAAAGTTAAGCGCACATAGCTTTCCCTTCAATATCACTTTTGCAATAACTAATATTCATCGGGGCGATGATTAGGCGTTATGCGCAGCCTGAACGGGGCTGCGCATGGCCGGAAGCTAACCAAATACCGAAAGCAGGCCCGGGACGAAGATGAAAAAGACTAGAAGAGCTGTATAAAGAAATAAGTAAGGAACGGTGCTTCTACAGACTTCTTCAAAACGTCTATCTGTCAGGTTTGTGGCAATGAATAAATTCAGACCCACGGGAGGCGTTATCTGACCGACCGCAACGGCGATCACAATATATACACCGAAAAAGATCGGATCGATTCCAAGGCTGTGAACAACCGGTAGCAGCGTCGGCGTGACGAGGATTATTGCCGCAACATTGTCCAGGAACGTACCGAGGAATAGCAGCATAGCCAGAATTATCAGCATTATGACGATGGGGCTGTCCGAAAAGCCGATCAATCCCGCGGCAAGCGACTGCGGCACGTTTTCTGACGTCAGGATGTAGGTGAAAACATTGGATGTGCCAATCAGGAACAAAATGGTTGCGGTGACTTCGACGGTTTTCTTGCTGACGTTAAACACGCTTTTCAACGTCAGGTTGCGGTACCAATAGAAACCCACCAGCAGGCCGTACGCACTGGCCACTGCGGCCGATTCCGTTGGGGTGAAGGCTCCGGAATAGATGCCGCCGAGGATAATCAACGGCATCGCGAGTGCGATCAGGCTGTCGCGGAATATTTTCACGGCCTCGGCCATGGGTACCGGCTCGCTGCCCAAATAACCCTTGCGCTTGGCTATGTAGTAGTTCACTCCCATCAGCCCGGCCGAAATGATCAGCGCGGGAATAATGCCGCTGAGAAACAGGTCTCCGATCGAAACGCCTGCGACAACGCCATAAAGCACCATGGTGATGCTGGGCGGTACCACCAACCCGAGAATGCCCGAGGCTGCGACCACTGCGGCGGAGTCTGCCTGGTCATATCCGCGCTTGGCCATCGCCGGGATCATCACTGAGCCGATCGCCGCCGTAGTGGCGTTCGCCGATCCAGAGATGGCGCCGAAAATCGCGGATGAGCCTGTAGCTACGAGCGACAGCCCGCCTTTGTAACGGCCAAGGAATACTGATGCCAAGGCCACCAGCCGGTCCGATATCCTGGCCTCAGACATGAGGTAGCCGGCAAAAAGGAACAGCGGAATCGCCATCAGCGCAAACACATCCAGTCCGGAGTACATCCGCTGCACTATCAGCAGCATCGGCATATCGGTGAACAGCAATAGCGAGAGGATGGAGGCTGCAGCCAGGGCGAACGCGATTGGCACGCCGACGAAGATCAGTACAAAGAAAGCTAGAAAAAGTGTAACGACCATTTAATGCCCCTCAAGACGTGCTTTCTTGTTCCGGGGGCCTGACTGCGCCTTTGGAACTCGATACTTGCCGAATCAGTGATGCAAGTGCGTAAAAGAGCATCAAAGCTCCGCCAATAGGAAACGCGTAGACGATAAGGCCCTTTGGAATTTGCAGGGCAGGCGTCGTCTGCATCATGGTGCGTTGGGCCAGTTCGGATCCTTTGACTATCAACAAAAGTGAAATGGCGCCGATGGACAATAGGTGGAGAAGCGCGGCGGCTTTCCTGAGTAACGCTGGAAGTCTGTGGTAGAAGTAATCGATGGCCATGTGCGAGCGGTTACCGACCGCCACGGCGCTGCCCAGCATCACGATGTAGATCAATATCGCCCGGGCCGCCTCTTCGGACCCCGTAAGCGGACTGTTTAATACATATCGGTAAAATACCTGTAGGCAAACCAGTGCCGTCATGACGAGGAACAGTGCCGCGGCAAGCCCCGTCAGGATGCTGGTAAATTTGGTCATGGCTTTGGTCAACATGCGCAGCCCCTCAAGGCAAGAAACGGCGCTTCCCCCGTTCCTCGCCTAGCACCTGATTAGTTGGTTTTGACGACCGCATCGATCAGGTCGGGACCGAACACCTCGCGGTATTTAGCGATGACCGGCGCGGTTGCTTCTACGAAGGGAGCCTTATCCACATCGTTGACCTGCATACCCATCTCTTCGATTTGCTGCCACTGGCTGGCCTCTTCATCGAGCACCATCTTGGTATGCACTGCCGCTAGTTCGTTGCCCGTTTTAAGCAAGACTTCCTGGTATTCCGCCGGCAACTGCTCTAGCAGGCCCTTGTTGATCAGGACGGGGGAAGACAGGTAGATGTGCCCGGTCCTTGAAGCGAATTTCTGCACTTCATAGAACTTCTGGGTGAGGATGTGCGCCGGCGGGTTTTCTTGCCCGTCAATGACACCCAGTTGCAGCGCCGAATAGAGTTCGGTGAAAGCGATTGGCGTGGCGTTGGCACCGAGAGAGCGGAACGTTTCAACGAAGATTGGCCCTTCAGGCACGCGAATCTTCATTCCTTTCAGGTCTTCTGGCTTGGTAATGGGTTGCTTGGAGTTGGTGATGTGGCGGAAACCATTCTCCCACCACCCCACCACCACGGCGCCTTGCGCCTCGACCTTCTTGGAAAGGGCGGCACCTATCTCACCATCAAGTACCTTGCGTACGTGATCCGAATCCCGGAACAGGAAAGGAAGGTTAATCATTCCCGCTTCGCGGACAGTATTGGAAAGCACAGCGTCAGAGGTGAGCACCATGTCGTTGGTGCCGATGAAAGTACCTTCGACCAGTTCCACCTGCTTGCCAAGCGAGTCGGAGGGATACACCTTGATTTTCACATGACCGCCGGTTCGCTCATCCACCAACTGAGCGTAACGCTCGGAGATTTTCTGGAAGTGATGCTCGGGCGACCCTGTGTGTCCAAGGCGAATATTGAACACTTTGTCACTTTGCGCATGGGCGACTGTGTGACCAAAAGCGATTGATAGGGAAATGCCAATCAAGGCTACGACGCGGGAGGCTTTATTTTTGTACATTATTTTTAGTCCTTATTATTGTCGGGAATCATCAGAGCCAGGCTGGATACCTTGGCACGCGTTCGAATGCTTTCCTCTTTGTTATACGAAGTTTCGTCTGTGAATGGTAATTATTATTTTTAACGGCCGCGCCATGCGCGACCTTTTATAAGCCATGCAGGGACTAGCAGAGTATACTTCCTGTCAGCGCTGGCAGAGCGCCGAACAGCCTCTTATTATTTTGGTTTCAATTTATAGGTATTACTCGGCGAGCGTCAACATAGCCTATCTAATAATAATTATTGCTGACAGCTATATATGGCCCGTTAACTCGTCCACGGAGGGGTGGCGAACACGTCAACTAGATAGTCGACGAAGCTCCGAGTCCGCGGCAGAACCTCACGTTCAGGCAGAAACACCGCATGAATGGCGGTATCGTCATGCACGCGATAGCGGTCGAGTAGCGAAACAAGCGAGCCGCGCCTGATGGCCGGCAAGGCGAGGTGCTCTGCCAGGCGCATGATGCCCACCCCGGCGGTGCAGAGCTCGAATAGGGTTTGTCCACTGGTGCTCTGGAAGTTGCCTTTGACCTGCAACGTGTGAAGGTTGCCGTCTTCCATGAATGGCCATCTGTTCAGATGATCAAGGGGGCCTTCCCACAAGAGGCAGTTATGACCGTTAAGGTCTTGTGGCCTTCCAGGTTGCCCGTGAGCCTCTAAATAGCGTGGCGCGGCAACTACGATCCGTTGAAGATCGCATAGCTTGCGGCTCCGCAAAGATGAATCGACTAGCCGGCCCATCCGGATCGCAACATCCACATTTTCTTCGATCAGGTTGGCGATCGAGTCTGACAGCGCCAGATGAATCACGACCGAAGGATGCTGAGCCAGAAAATCAGGCAGCCGTGGCACGACCTGATCCAACCCGAAAGCCAACGGCGCGCTGATTCGCAGATCGCCGCTGGCTTGTGACCGAGCGGCGGAAATCTCTGCTTCGGCCTGCTCGATGTCATCAAGTATCCGCCTGCACGATGCCAGGAAACTCTCTCCTTCCCCTGTCAGCCGCCGGCCACGTGTCGAGCGGTGCAACAAGCGTACCCCCAGACGGTCTTCCAGACGTGTAATGGTTTGGCTGACGAAGGGTTGGCTAAGGCCCAGAACGTGCGCCGCCGCGGTAAACCCCCCGGCGTCGACCACCGCCTTGAATACCCGCATTTCGAGGAGTCTGTTGTCCTTCATTCGGGTTAGTTCTCCTCAGTAAGCACCGTCAGCGCCTCGTTGATTTAGCCACGGAAACAACCGGATCAGCCGACCCGCCGTGACCATATGGCAAAAATACTGGCAAAGATAGCCGTCTGGCGTTGTGGACGCGCGGGAGGCGGTTGCCTGGGTTGAAGTCGACCCGGAGGAAGTGGTCGAGTATGCGCCATCGTTTTGCAGCAGAAAGCTCATAGAACGGAACAGTTTGAAATCACCAAACTAATCCGGGCGGCGTTAAAGGCCTGGATACCTTAAGCCTGCCTTGAGGTGGGGATTGCCTATTTCCGAGCTTCGTTCTGCTTTGAAAAGCTCAAGCAACTCCATCGAAGAGTCCTCGCATGATCAGTATCGCTGTCTCGTAGACGAGAACTACCCTTGTGTCTTCCGCAGATACCTCAATTTTAAACTCCGCCCAGCCGCGGTCATCCTTCGAGAAATGCGGAGCCGCGTTTATGACCTCCGCTTTTAGCCGGAGCATGTCACCATGCATAACTGGGCTCAGCAGGCGAAAGTTATCCATGCGGCCGCCCGCAACGACATGCGTTCGCAGCAGAAATGCATCGCATAGCATGCGCTGCGCCATACCCCACGTCTGCACCCCGCTTGCACAATGAACGCCGAGAGGCGTGTTTGGCGCCTGATCGGGATAGATATGAATATCGAGAGGATCATATTTGAGGGCAAACTCGACTATTTCGTCTCGTTCTACAGGATGATCACGCTGAGCGCTCCAGGATCTCCCAAGCGTGAAATGCTCCCAGTACAGTATTTTTTCTATCATGCCTGCTCGCTCGAATCATGGTGAAAGGGCTTATTGCTGCGCTAGGCTCGCAAGAGCTATGGGCGGAATCTGGCCGTTCTTTTGTCGACAAATGCCCTCATTCCTTCCTTCTGGTCTGAGGTGGCGAAAACCGAATGGAACATTCTGCGCTCGAATCGGAGCCCCTCAGCCAGAGCACCCTCGTCCACTCGATTGATGCATTCCTTGATCATCATCACTGCGGTACGAGACTGTGACGCTAGGCGGCTTGCGGCTGCCAGGCTTACGGCCTGAAGCTCTCCTAAAGGAACGACCCTGGCGACTACGCCACAACGCTCGGCCTCTGCTGCATCAATGATTCGCCCCGTGAGGGTCATCTCCATTGCCTTGGCGCGCCCCGCTAACCGTGCGAGCCGCTGTGTCCCACCAGCGCCCGGGATGACGCCGAGCTTGACCTCAGGCAACCCAAAGCGAGCATTCTCGGCGGCAATGATGAAGTCGCACATCAGAGCCAGTTCGAACCCCCCACCCAAGGCATGCCCAGCAACAGCAGCTATGATCGGTTTGCGCCGCTGCGCCACCCGATCCAGACGGCTGAGGTAGTCATCCAGATAGGTTTCCGGATAGCAGAGTTCGGACATCTCTTTTACGTCCGCACCGGCTGCAAATACTTTGTCGCCGCCTGTGATAAGAATGCATCCAATCGTTGGCGACCGCTCACAGTAATCCAGCGCCGTGCTTAGTTCATCGATTAAAGCCGTATTTATTGCATTGAGGGCTTCGGGGCGATTCAGTGTTATCAGGCCAATGCCATCGAGCTCATCAGTTAGAAGAGTCTGGTAATTCATGAAAGGCAACTCCAGGGAGAAAAATGATTGGGGCATAAGCTACTGATAAAAGCCACGTGTGGTCGCTGGTTGCTGCAATCGCCGACTAGAGTCGTTTTACTTCGCTGCCATTCGCAACTGCGCACACAAGCATTGGCATTGACTCTTCTGAGCGAATCAAGCGACGCGCTCCTTAGCCTATGGCGCGTTGGTTTTCCCTGCAGACCGGGCGGCACGTTGGCCGAAAGCGTAGTTATGTTGGCGTTCAGCGGCCGAGGCCACAATGTTCAAAAGCCTCAGCAGGCCTGAACGGTTTGGACAAACTCTCGGTTATGCCAAACCCACTCAGGGCTGGAGGGTGGTATTCCGACGTCCTTTGGGTTGACAGGCAATACCGCCAACCGGGAACGTATTGCGCACCCGTAAAGGCAGAGACCCGGCCGCGGGCTGACCGACCACGTGGATATGGATCAACCCAATCGGGTTACGGTGCAGGACGGAGAAAATATGGTGCTCGTCCCGGACAAGGGAACTACATCAATTGGCCTGGTGCATGAAGCACTCCATGGCGCACTCCAGCGTGGCGTGGATGTTTCGTCTGCTCTGCAGCAAGCCGGCATCGAACCGGCATTGCTTGCCGCCCCGCAAGCCCGAGTCTCCGCTACGGCCTTTTCGCGCCTGTGGGTGGCGCTGTCGGATCTGCTCGATGACGAGTTCTTCGGCATCGACACGCATCCCATGCGTCGAGGAAGCTTCCGGGCCATGTGTCACCTGGCCATCGGATGCGACTCGCTGGAGCAGGCCTTGCGCCGGATATTGTCCTTTTTGAGGCTGGTATTGGACGACGTTCACGGGGAGCTTCAGCTGGAGGGAGGGTCGGCCCATATCATCATCCGCGACCATGGCATCAAGCGAAGGCTGTACTGCTGCGGCACATGGCTGATACTCGTTCATGGGCTCCTGTGCTGGCTCGGGAACAGGCGCATTCCGCTCCAGGAACTTTGTTTACGCCCCTCAAGACCCGACGACGACAGCGACTACCGAATGCGCTTCTGTGAAGAAATTCACTTCGACGCACCTGTTTCGATGGTTCGTTTCGACTGCAGTTATCTGAACCTCAAGGTAGCTCAGACACCTGCCAGCCTGGCCACTTTCCTCAAGGAGTCTCCGGCGACCCTTCTTGTGAAGTACCGCAATGACGAGAGCATAAGTGCCCAAATCAGGCAGCGCCTGCGAGAGAAGAGTCCTGATCAGTGGCCTGAGCTGGACCAGCTCGCCAAGATGTTGACCATGTCCAATTCCACTCTTCAACGGAGGCTCCAGGCCGAGGGTATTAGTTACCAACGCCTGAAGGACAATCTTAGGCGCGACATGGCGATAAATCTCTTATGCCAAGCCGATCTCACCGTCTCGGACATAGCTGCACAGACCGGTTTCCAGGAAACCAGTGCCTTCCATAGAGCGTTCAAGAAATGGACCGGTGTAAGCCCCGGTGCCTACCGGCGCTCTCATGCTGACGACGCCGCCGATTAGCTGAACGCAATCCAGCTCAACTGATCGGCCCAACCCTTTTCAGCAGGTGAGCAATCACCCAGCGAATCCCGCTGCATCCGTCGCGGTGCATTTGGTTTCGCCGCCGAAGTGTCCAGACCGGTCAATCACAACGATGCCCCAGGGCATAGGCCGCACCGGCGGGACCTCCTACGATCTGTCGCAGGTTGCCCTAGCACTCCGCATGCCCAGCAAACCGAATCTACGATGAGGTGCGATCGAGCGCGCGCGAAGCCCCAGAGGCCGGCACACCTAGTGACGCAGATAGATGTGCACTTCACAAACAAGAACAAGATTGAAGGAGACACGATATGCAATCGGTGAACGTATATGCGCTCGCGGCAGAATCAAAATTCAACCGCTTCCATGGCCGCGTCCTGTTTTGGTGCGTGCTCATCCTGATCATTGATGGCTATGACCTTGCCGTCGTAGGCGCGGCTCTACCGGCCATCATGCAGGACATGAACGTCGATCCGACCAGCGCAGGAATCATGGCTGGATCCGCACTGTTCGGTACGATGCTAGGCGCCATGTTTCTTGGAACACTGGCTGACCGTATAGGGCGTCCGAAGATGATCGCGGTGTGCGTAGCGCTGTTCAGCATCTTCACAGCCGCGGCTGGCCTGACAAACGATCCCATCAGCTTCAGCGTTACACGCTTCATTGCCGGCCTCGGTATCGGTGGAGTGTTACCTGTCTGCACCGCTCAGATGGGTGAGTTTTCACCGTTGAAACTCCGCACCCGGCTAGTGACCCTTGTCTTCGCCGGATATTCGGTCGGTGGCATTCTCGTAGCACTGACTGCCAAGCAGCTCATCGAGAGCCATGGTTGGCAGTGGGTGTTCTACGTAGCAGGGCTACCCGTACTCTTGATCCCTTTCATCCTCAAAACCATGCCGGAGTCCATCGGCTTCCTTCTCAAAAATCGGCGTGAAGATGAGCTCCGTCAGATTGCCAGAAAGATCGAGCCAACACTTGCCATAAGCGACGACACGGAGATGAGAGGGAATCCTGCGATTCAGGGTAAGGAAGAGACTCCGATCCGTAATCTTTTCAAGGATGGCCGTGGCTTCAGCACAGTGATGATCTGGGCTGCATTCATGACTGGCCTGTTCATGGTGTATGCGCTGAATTCCTGGCTAACCAAGTTAATGGCTATGGCCGGCTTCAGTCTCGGCTCGGCACTGAACTTCGTAATCGTCTTCAACGTAGGAGCTATCGTCGGGGCCGTTGGCGGTGGCTGGCTCAGCGACAAGCTGAACATCAAGCACGTGCTGGTCAGCTTCTACATCGTCGGGGCCATTGCTCTCACCTGTTTAGCCTATACCCGATCGCCGACCCTCCTCTTCCCGGTCGTCTTCATCGTCGGGGCATCCACGCTCGGAACTCAACTGTTGGCTTACGCCTACGCCGGCGATTTCTATCCTTCCACCATCCGTTCGACGGGCGTTGGCTTCGCTTCTGGGGTAGGCCGTATCGGGGCTATCGTTGCGCCCGTACTTATTGGCTGGTTGGTCTCGCTGAATCTGCCTCTCGAGCAGAACTTCTTAGCCATCAGTCTGGCAGGCCTGATCGGAGCGGCGGCGGTGACCATGATCAATCAGTCGCGAGCTGATTCCACCCAAGTAAAAAATGCACTTGAACTGTCGCGCCGACAACAACCGACCGGCAGCCCCGCTGCTCATCGAAACAGCCTGTAGGAATGAACATGAACCGCTTATCGCAACCGCCACTCTCGCCGGATCTCATGAGCCAGGCGGTTGATTGGGCGATTACAACTCGACGCAGCATCAGAGCGTTCCTGCCCACCGCCGTGCCCCGCGAAGAGATTGAATCGATCCTTGATGTTGCGCGCTTCAGTGCCACTGGCGTGAACATGCAGCCGTGGCGTGTTCATGTCGTTACTGGCGATATGAAGGATCGCCTTTCTCTCGCCATCGCTGATATCGACAGCAATCCGTCATTGAGCATGAGCCTGGACGATCCCTACGAATACTACCCGCGCGAGTGGGTGGCTCCGTACGTCGATCGAAGGAGAAAGGTGGGTTGGGAGCTCTATGGCTTGCTGGGTATTGCAAAGGGCGACAAACAACGCATGCATGAGCAACACGGCCGTAACTATCGGTTCTTCGATGCCCCGGTGGGGCTGCTCTTCACCATTGACCGGGTGCTCCAGGAAGGGAGCCTGCTCGACTATGGAATGTTCTTGCAAAGCGTGATGGTCGCGGCGCGTGGAAGAGGTCTGCACACATGCCCACAGGCTGCGTTTCTGAAGTACCACAACGTTATTGCAGAGATCCTCTCCATCCCGCCCGAACAAATGCTGGTGTGCGGTATGAGTCTTGGATATGCCGATGAAACCAGCATCGAAAACACGCTCGTTACAGACCGTGAGCCGGTCAACGCGTTCGCCACTTTTCATCACAATAATAAGGAGACAGTCCCATGAAACCTGGTGCTTATGAAAGCGGGCTCGGCCGCTGCGCTGCTAATCATCTACCGCTAACTCCTCTCGGATTTCTCGACCGCGCCGCGGTTGTGCATCCGAACCGGGCTGCGGTAATCCACGGCGACCTAAGCCGGACATGGGCCGAAACTCGCGAGCGCTGCTATCGCCTGGCTTCAGCGCTCAGCAAGAAGGGCATGGGTCCTGGAGATACCGTCTCCATCTTGTCACCCAATACGCCGGCGATGCTGGAAGCGCATTATGGCGTGCCTCTGTCCGGCGCAATCCTGAATACGATTAATCACCGACTCGACGCCGAGGGTGTTGCATTCATCCTGCAGCATGGGGAATGCAAACTGCTGCTGGTGGATCGCGAATTTGCTGGCGTCGCCGCAGCAGCGCTGGAGCTTCTGGAAAACCGCCCCATGGTGATCGATATCAACGACCACCTGGCACCGATGGGCCTCCCGATCGGCGACATTGATTATGAAACGCTGCTCGCCGATGGCGATCCGCAATTTGAAGGCATATGGCCGAGCGATGAGTGGCAGCCGATTGCGCTGAACTACACCTCAGGCACCACAGGGGACCCCAAGGGCGTAGTAGCGAGCCATCGGGGCACATACTTGATGAGCATGTTGCAGATGACCAACTGGCCACTGGTTCGTGCTCCTCGATATCTGTGGACGCTCCCCATGTTCCATGCAAACGGCTGGTGCTTCACCTGGGCAATCACGGCAGCGGCGGGCACCCATGTCTGCCTGCGTAAAGTATCGGCAGACTCCGTGTTCGAGGCCATTGAGTGCCATGGCGTCGATCATTTTTGTGCGGCCCCCATTGTGATGGCAATGATCGCTAACGTAGCGGGCCGCCAACCGTTGGCAAAGCCGGTTCGCGTACTGACTGCAGGCTCGCCTCCGCCCGCGACTGTGCTCAGCGCCGTCCTATCGCTAGGCTTCGACGTCGACCATGTCTATGGAATAACCGAGGTTTCCGGAACGCCCGTCAGCTGCGTCTGGCAAGACGGTTGGAGCGACCTGCCGATCAATGAACAGGGACCCCTTCGGGTACGCCAAGGGGCTCGCGCCGCCGCCTTTGAAAGTCTGATGGTCGCGGACCCGGAATCTCTGGAACCGGTGCCCCATGACGGACACACGACGGGGGAGCTTCTGCTTCGAGGAAATACCACCATGATGGGTTATTTGAAAAACGAAAGCGCCACCTCCAAAGCATTCGCGGGTGGCTGGTTCCACACTGGCGATGTCGCTGTGGTTCACGAGAATGGCTATGTGCAAATTACCGACCGGTGCAAAGATGTCATCATCTCGGGCGGTGAGAATATTTCTTCCATCGAGGTGGAGGAAACGATCCACTGTCACCCAGCCGTGTTGCATGCGGCCGTCGTTGCTCAACCCGACGATAAGTGGGGTGAGGTGCCGTGCGCTTTCATCGAACTCAAGGTTGGCGTCGAAACACCCAGCGAAGCGGAATTGATTGCCTTCTGCCAGTCGCGCTTGGCACGCTTCAAATGCCCGCGCCGAGTCATCTTTACTGAGCTGCCCAAGACGGCTACCGGTAAGATCCAGAAGTTTCTGCTTCGGGAGAAAGCTGGCAGCCGCGACGCAATCGTCCGGCTAGCATCAGGTTGCTAACGGGATTGCGAGATCGCCTCTAGGTCGGTGTCGGTCAGCATCGAGGTTTTCCCTCGTGTTCAGGACGGCTTTTACCGTCAAAGGTCAGGAGACCTGCTGATGCCGGGAAAGCCGCATGACTGCAGCATTCCGGAGGAGGGATTTACCGTCAAAGACCGGTTTGGTCTCGATAGTAAGGGTCCGAATCCGGCCTTCAGTTCTTACCGTTACCAATACCGCCAAACGATTTCGCTGCCTGGCGATAGCCACCGATAGATGCCGTGACGGATTTACTTATAAATCAACACGTTACGGCATCATATCGATAGGTACCGATAGTCCTCGAAGGACCTGATTTCACTCCCACTCGATGGTCGCTGGGGGCTTGCTCGACACGTCGTAGGTCACGCGCGAAATGCCTTCGATTTCGTTGATGATGCGATTCGAGACCTTTTCCAGCAGCTCGTAGGGCAGATGCGCCCAGCGTGCGGTCATGAAGTCGATGGTTTCCACCGCGCGCAGCGCGACGACCCAGGCGTAGCGA
Organism: Stutzerimonas stutzeri; assembly: GCF_009789555.1. Taxonomy (NCBI): domain Bacteria; kingdom Pseudomonadati; phylum Pseudomonadota; class Gammaproteobacteria; order Pseudomonadales; family Pseudomonadaceae; genus Stutzerimonas; species Stutzerimonas stutzeri. The sequence goes on along the minus strand of NZ_CP046902.1, from coordinate 2,071,093 downwards.
CGGCCGTCCCCGACCACACCGACCGACTTGACCGGCTGGAAGACCACGAACGCCTGGCTGGTCTTGTGGTACCAGTCGAAGTTGCGCAGTTCCTGGATGAAGATGTGGTCAGCGCGGCGCAACAGGTCCGCGTATTCCTTTTTCACTTCGCCGAGGATGCGCACGCCCAGTCCCGGGCCCGGGAATGGATGGCGATAGACCATGTCGTAGGGCAGGCCCAGTTCCAGACCGATCTTGCGGACCTCGTCCTTGAACAGCTCGCGCAGCGGCTCGACCAGCTTGAGGTTCATTTCCTCCGGCAGACCACCGACGTTGTGGTGCGACTTGATCACATGCGCCTTGCCGCTCTTGGCGCCGGCCGACTCGATGACATCCGGGTAGATGGTGCCCTGGGCGAGAAACTGGATGTTATCGAGCTTGCTGGCCTGCGCGTCGAACACGTCGATGAAGGTACGTCCGATGATCTTGCGCTTCTTCTCCGGATCGGCTTCGCCCGCGAGATTATCCAGGAATTGCGCTTCGGCGTCGGCGCGGATGACCTTGACGCCCATGTTTTCGGCGAACATTGCCATCACCTGATCGCCTTCGTGCAGGCGCAGCAGGCCGTTGTCGACGAACACACAGGTCAGTTGGTCGCCGATGGCCTTGTGCAGCAGCGCCGCAACCACCGAGGAATCGACACCACCGGACAAGCCCAGCAGCACGTTGGCCGAACCGACCTGCGCGCGCACCTGCTCCACCAGATCGTCGACGATGTTCGAGGGTGTCCACAGCGCTTCGCAGCCGCAGATTTCCAGCAGGAAGCGCGACAGGATGCGACCGCCCTGACGGGTGTGGGTCACTTCCGGGTGGAACTGCACGCCGTAGTAGCGGCGATCATCATCGCCCATCGCGGCGATCGGGCAGCTCGGGGTGCTGGCGAGGATATGGAAGCCCTGCGGGAGCGTGGTCACCTTGTCGCCGTGGCTCATCCAGACGTCCAGGCCAAACACGCCGTCGTCGTCCATATGGTCTTCGATCCCGTCGAACAGCTTCGACTTGCCGACCAGATCGACACGCGCATAGCCGAACTCGCGCTCATCGGAACCCTGCACCTTGCCACCGAGCTGCTCCGATATGGTCTGCATGCCATAGCAGATGCCGAACAGCGGCACACCCAGGTCGAACACTGCCTGCGGGGCCCGCGGGCTGCCTTCGGCATGCACCGACTCCGGTCCGCCGGCGAGAATGATGCCGCGCGGATTGAAGGCGCGGATGTCCTCGTCGCTCATGTCGAACGGGTGCAGTTCACAATAGACGCCAATCTCGCGGACTCGCCGGGCGATCAGCTGGGTGTACTGCGAACCGAAATCCAGGATCAGGATGCGGTGAGCGTGAATGTCTTGATGGGGGGACATGAGGCTTTCCTTCGGAAAAAGCGTGAAGCGCAAAGCCAGAAGCTGGAAGCAGAGGCCAGAAGTCGTGACTTCCAGCGTCCAGCTTCCAGCTCCCAGCGCCTGTTGGTCGAGGCGAGGTCAACCGACCCGGTAGTTCGGCGCCTCTTTGGTGATCTGCACATCATGCACATGGGACTCGGCCATGCCCGCGCCGGTAATGCGCACGAACTGCGGGTGGGTGCGCATATGATCGATCGTGGCGCTGCCGGTGTAGCCCATGGAGGCACGCAAGCCGCCCATCAGCTGGTGGATGATCGCCGCCAGCGAACCCTTGTACGGCACACGCCCTTCGATGCCCTCGGGCACCAGCTTCTCGGCACCCGCCGACGAATCCTGGAAGTAACGATCCGAGGAGCCCTGCGCCTGGGACATCGCGCCCAGCGATCCCATGCCGCGATAGGCCTTGTAGGAACGGCCCTGGAACAGCTCAATCTCGCCTGGCGCTTCTTCGGTGCCCGCGAACATCGAGCCCATCATCACGGCATTGGCGCCGGCGACGATGGCTTTGGACAGGTCGCCGGAGAAACGGATGCCACCGTCGGCGATCATCGGCACGCCCGTGCCTTCCAGCGCGGCTGAGACATTGGCAATGGCGGAAATCTGCGGAACGCCGACACCGGCGACGATTCGCGTGGTGCAGATCGAGCCCGGACCGATGCCGACCTTGACGGCGTCAGCACCCGCCTTGACCAGATCCAGCGCGGCTTCAGCGGTGGCGATGTTGCCGCCGATGACCTGCACTTGGGGGAAGTTTTCTTTCACCCAGCGCACGCGATCGAGCACACCGCGCGAGTGACCATGCGCGGTATCGACCACGATCACGTCGACACCGGCCGCGGCCAGCGCCTCGACGCGCTCGGCGGTGTCGGCGCCGGTGCCGACGGCGGCACCCACACGCAGGCGGCCCTGGTCATCCTTGGATGCCAGCGGATAGGTCTTGGCTTTTTCGATGTCACGGAAAGTGACCAGGCCGCGCAGGTGGAAATTGCTGTCGACTACCAGCATCTTCTCGATGCGGTGCTCGTAGAGTTTGGTTTTGATTTCTTCGAGGCCGGTGCCTTCCTGAACGGTGATCAGTTTTTCCTTGGGGGTCATGATCGCGGCGACGGAATCACCGACGTTCGGCGTGAAGCGCAGGTCGCGCCCGGTGACGATACCCACCAGTTCTTTTCCCGATACCACGGGGAAGCCAGAGAAACCCAGCTCGCGCGCCTTGCGCAGCAGTTCGCTGATCTTGGTTTCGGGCGTCACGGTGGCCGGATCGTGAACGATCGCCGTTTCGTGGCGCTTGACCTTGCGCACCTCGGCAGCCTGCTGCTCGACGTTCATGTTCTTGTGAATGATGCCGATGCCGCCTTCCTGCGCCATGGCGATGGCCAGGCGGGCTTCGGTGACGGTGTCCATCGCTGCCGAAACAAGGGGAATGTTCAGCTCGATTTCGCGGGTCAGGCGGGTCTTGAGGCTGACATCCTTCGGCAAGACCTCGGAATAACCCGGGATCAGGAGAACATCATCGAACGTCAGGGCTTCTTGGCTGATACGCAGCATGGCGGGGGCTCCCAGGCGGGAAAAAGGAAGCGCGGCATTATACCGAGCGCGGACGCACGGCTCAATCAAACAATGCGTTGCCACGGCGCCAATGAACAGCGTCGTGCGCTAGTACGCCACGTCCACCAACGCCAGCGGATAACCCAGGCGTTCGCTGAACTCCTCGAGGAAGGACCGACGGAAATACCGGCCCGGCCAATTGTTGAAGATGAACCCCAGGTCTGAGAACGCGCAGGGCTGGCTGAAGGGAAAGCCGTTGATGTCATCCTCGTGTCCGCACTCCGGGCAGATGAAGTTTTCCGTTTCGGCCGGCATCCACGCCTCCAGATGCTCCAGCAGCACTTCGCCGATCTGCTGGCGGCACTCGGGGCAGTGCGCTCGCCCTTCAAAGCCCCGCATGGGCGTATAGATGCACCGGTCGGTGATGATCTCCATTCCGCTGCGCGCCGACGTGTACGGCAACAGGGCCGCACCGGCAGGCTCCAGCACCTCGGCGGCCCGTGAGCCGATGCCATAGGCCAGGCGGCCGGGCGCCGATCCGCAGGCCGATAGCTGTGGCTCGATGACGCCACGCTCGACGAGCCAGCGCTGGATGACCCGCGCCCTGGCCTGCGCTCCCGGATAGCTGGAAATCTTCGGCACGATGATGAATTGCTGGTCGCTCATGAACGCTACGTCTGAAGGAAAGCGCGCAGCTTAATCGGCAGCCGGCCGAGGTCAAGCCGAACCCGCCGAGCCGTTTACCCATCCTCGACGGGTGCGGGTGAAGCGTCACGCGTCTTGCCGTATCATCGCGGCATGCACACAGATCCCTTCCAACGCCTGAACCTCGACCGCGAAGTGCTGACCGTCAGCCAGCTCAACGGTCGGGCACGCCTGTTGCTCGAGGACGTGTTCGCCCAGGTATGGGTGGAGGGCGAGATTTCCAACCTGGCCAAGCCCGCCTCCGGCCACGTCTATTTCACCTTGAAGGACAAGAACGCCCAGGTCCGCTGTGCGCTGTTCCGGCAGAATGCGCTGCGCGTGCGCCAGGCATTGCGTGACGGCCTGGCGGTGAAGGTACGCGGGCGGGTGTCGTTGTTCGAGGGGCGCGGCGACTATCAATTGATCCTCGACAATGTCGAGCCGGCCGGCGATGGCTCGCTGCGCCTGGCGTTCGAGGCATTGAAGGACAAACTCGACGCCGAGGGGCTGTTCGATGCCGCCGGCAAGCGCGCCCTGCCCGCTCATCCACGGCGCATCGGCATTGTCAGCTCGCCCACCGGCGCGGTGATCCGCGACATCATTTCGGTGTTCCGCCGCCGTGCCCCGCACGTCGCCCTGACCCTGGTGCCGACGCCGGTGCAGGGCCGCGAAGCGACTGCGCAAATCGTCCGCGCGCTCGAACGGGCGGATCGCGGCGGGTTCGACGCGCTGATCCTGGCGCGCGGCGGCGGCTCGCTGGAAGACCTTTGGTGTTTCAACGAGGAGCCCGTCGCGCGGGCCGTAGCAGCGTGCGTGACGCCGATCGTCTGCGCGGTCGGGCACGAGACGGACGTCTCCATCGCCGACTTCGCAGCGGATGTCCGCGCGCCGACTCCTTCGGCCGCCGCCGAACTGTTGGCACCCAGCAGCGAGGACCTGCGCCGAAGGCTCGAGGGTCTACGACAACGCCTGTTGCTGCGGATGCGTGATCGCCTGCATCGCAACGGCGCTCAGCTTGAAGGCCTGGCGCGACGCCTGCGCCATCCCGGCGAGCGGCTGCAACAGCAGGCCCAGCGTATCGATGACCTGGAACAGCGGCTCTTGCGGGGTATCGATCGCCGGCTGTGTGCCGGCCAGGAGCGCCTCGCTCGGCTCGATACCCGTCTTGCCGCCCAGCACCCGGGCCGAACCCTGCAGTTGTTGCGTCACCGCCTGGAACACCTGACCGGGCGCATGCCCCGCGCCATGCAGGACGCCTTGAAAAGCCGCCGCCAGCAACTGCACGGGCTGGTCCAGACCCTTAACGTGGTAAGTCCGCTGGCGACCCTGTCACGTGGCTACAGCATCCTGCTGGACGAGCGAGGGCAGGCGATTCGCAGCGCGGGCCAGACCCAACCGGGCCAGCGACTGAAGGCTCGCCTGGGAGAAGGCGAACTGGACGTGCGCGTCGAGGACAATCATCAGACGCCGGTGACGTTATCGCTGCTGGATTAGCGCGCCGGCAGGCCCCTTCATGACTGGAGTCAACATGCGTTTTGCCTTGGTTCTACTGCTGTGTTTCGCCCTCCCCGTCCAGGCCGAAGGCTTCCTGACCCGTCTATTGAACAAGCCCGTGCCCGGCGGCGTGGCAGTGGTCGATCTCGGCAACGATGCCGATGCGCCCCGCGTGCGCTATGACGGTAAACCGGTGCTGGTGGTACGCGAAGACGGTCAACGCTGGATCGCCATCGTGGGGGTGCCGCTGAGCGTTAAACCCGGCCGGCAGCAGTTGGACGTGGACGGCGAGGCCCACGCCTTTCAGGTCGGCGGCAGGGATTACCGCGCGCAGCACATCACGCTCAAGAATACCCGGCAGGTCAATCCCAACCCTGCCGATCTCGAACGTGTTCAGCGAGAGTTGGACGAGCAGACCCGCGCCTACCGGCAGTTCAGCGCACGACAGCCGAGCAATCTGTTGTTCGACAAGCCGGTCGATGGCGCGCTCTCGTCGCCTTTCGGATTGCGCCGTTTTTTCAACGGCGAGGAGCGCAATCCGCACTCTGGCCTGGACTTCGCCGTCCCGGCCGGTACGCCGGTCAAGTCGCCCGCCGCCGGCAAGGTGATCCTCACCGGAAATTACTTTTTCAATGGCAACACCGTGTTCGTCGACCATGGCCAGGGCCTGATAAGCATGTTCTGTCACCTTTCACAGATCGGCGTGAAGGTGGGCGATGAGCTGCCTCGCGGCGCCGTGCTGGGCAAGGTCGGCTCGACCGGCCGATCGACCGGCCCGCACCTGCATTGGAACATCAGCCTCAACGATACACGCGTGGATCCATCGATCTTCATCGGTGCGTTCAAACCCTGATTCTGTTTATCGAGGAATACGACATGCTCATCAAGGCACAGGACTCCACGCTGATCGTCATCGATATCCAGGAGCGGCTGTTTCCCATCATCGAGGGCAACACGGCGATGGCCGAGCACACTGCCTGGCTGATGCAGGTCGCCCAGCGCCTCGACGTTCCGGTACTGCTTACCGAGCAATACAGCAAAGGACTGGGCCCGACCATCGCAGCGCTGCGGGACGGCATTGACGAAGGGTCGATCATCGAAAAACTGCACTTTTCCGCCGCGCGTGACGGTGAGCTGTTCAAGCGCCCCGGCGGCGAACGTCGGCAGTTCGTCGTGTGCGGCGCGGAAACCCATGTCTGCGTCTTGCAGACGGTGCTCGATCTGCGCGCGCGCGGGCTCCAAGTCTTCGTGGTGGACGAGGCCGTCGGCTCACGCCGCGCCAGCGACAAGGCGCTGGGCCTGGCGCGTATGCAGCAGGCCGGTGCCAGCATCGTTTCCCGAGAAATGGTCGCATTCGAATGGATGGAACAGGCCGGCACAGAGCGCTTTCGCTCCATCAGCCGTGAGTTCATCCGCTGAACACGCCCCACCGCCGCAACCGCTCATCTGAAGGAGCCGATTCATGCAAGAAGAACTGAGCGTCTGGCTGGACTGGCTCAGGGCTCACCCAGAGCTACAGACGCTGGTGGCCAGCGCGACGCTGATTGTCGCGGCCTGGCTCGCCAATTGGGTGGTCAAGCGCATCCTGGTGCGGGGCCTGTACAAGGTGCTGCGCAATTCGCGCGCGGCCGAACTGCAGAACTTCGGCATCATTCGCCGACTGTCGAACATCGTGCCCGCCCTGGTGCTGTCGATCGGTGTGACTACCGTGCCGGGGCTCCCGGAGGCGGCCGTCACGGTGGTGCGCAACGTCTGTGGCGGCTTCATCGTGCTGACCATTGCGCTGGCGATCGGCGCCTTGCTGGACATCATCAACCTGCTCTATCAGCGCCGAGCCGATGCACGTGTCCATCCGATCAAGGGCTACCTGCAGGTGGTCAAGATCGTCGTCTATGCCATTGCGACCATCCTCATCATCGCCACGCTGATCGACCGCTCGCCGCTGATCCTGCTTTCAGGACTCGGTGCGATGGCGGCGGTGCTGATGCTGATCTTCCAGGACACCATCCTCTCGCTGGTGGCCAGCGTGCAGATTTCCTCGAACGACATCATCCGTGTCGGCGACTGGATCGAGGTGCCGCAACTCAACGCCGACGGCGACGTCATCGACATCGCCCTGCATACGGTGAAGGTGCAGAACTGGGACAAGACCATCACCAGTATTCCGACCAAACGCTTCATCAGCGACTCGTTCAAGAACTGGCGGGGCATGCAGGAAAGCGGCGGGCGGCGGATCAAGCGCAGCGTCTATCTGGACCAGCAGAGCGTGCATTTCCTCAACCCGGAAGAATGCGAGCATCTGCACCGTTTCAACCTGCTGGACGATTACCTGACGGAAAAACGTCGGGAGATCGACGACTGGAACGCCAAGCTCGAAGAGCGCGGCAAGGAGCCGGTCAATACCCGGCGCATCACCAACATCGGCAGCTTCAGGGCCTATGTCGAGCGCTACCTGCGCAGCCACCGCTATATCCATCAGGACATGACGCTGATGGTGCGCCAACTCAGCCCGACGGCCGATGGATTGCCGCTGGAAATCTACTGCTTCACCAATACAGTGGAGTGGGTGAAGTACGAAAGCATCCAGTCGGACATTTTCGATCACTTGCTCGCGATCCTGCCCGAATTCGGGCTGCGGGTCTTCCAGCATCCAAGTGGCGCGGACATGCGCGAGGGTTACGGCTCGGTCAACCGGTTGGTCAGCCGACCGATGCTCGAGCAGCCTCGCCCCGACAGGCACGAAGAAGCTCACGCGCCGCAAAGCTGAGGGTGATGCGGGGAAGCCGCGCCATCGCGTGCTCCCCCATCGTCCGGAAGACTCAGAAGCTCATGTCCAACCGTGCCCAGTAGGTTCGACCGGGCTCGTTGACGCGCCGGGTTGCATCGAGCCCGTAATCGGCGAACCCGGCACTGCCAGCCAGATTGAGGTGTTCGCTGTAGCGCTTGTCCAGCAGGTTGTCGATACCGGCACTGAGCTTGAGGTGTTGGTCGAGCCGATACGCGCCGTTGAGCGCCAGCACACCGAACCCGTCGCTGTCGTCGAAATCCTTGCCGACCACGGTGCCCTGGTGCTGCGCCACCCGGTGCTGCGCCGCAACCACGCGCCAGAGCCCGCTCGCGCTCCAGTCGTCACGTTCGTAGGTCAGTCCGAGGCGCCCCTCGAGCGGAGGAATCTGCGGCATGGCACCACCGTCACTGCGGTTTTCGCCCCAGGCGTAGGCCAGGCTCGCATCACCCTTCCAGTGGTCGGTGAAGCGATAACCCGCGCCCATCTCGGCGCCCGCGATCGTCGCGTCGATGTTGCTGACCTGGGCGCGCGTCATGCTGGCCATCGCGCCAGGCACGTAGCTGAACAGGATGTAGTCCTCGACCACTCCGGCGTAAGCCGACACCCAGGCCTCCCATGGCCCCTCGGCGTACTGCAGCCCGACATCGAGCTGCGTGGTCTTCTCAGGGCGGACCGATTCGAACGGCTGGACGGAACCCAGCGGCCCCGGGTTGGAGACGAACAGTTCCCAGTAATCGGGGAAACGCTCGGCATGACCGAGACCGGCGTACCAGGTCAGCGGCAGGCTGACGAGTGCTTCTTCATAGCGCAGGAAGCCGCTGTACAAGGTGTCGCGCCGCGTCTCGCCAGCGCTGGGGTTGTCCCAGTCACGCGAGACCATGGGCATGCTCGACAGGTCATGGCTTCGGAAGAATTCGCGGCGATCCTCAGCCTCATGCCAGTCGATGCGCAGACCGCCGATGACCTTCCGGGTATCGGTCACATCCCAGCTCAGCTCGCCGAACAGACCATAGCTGTGCAGCATGGCGTCCGGCACCCACGGCAGCGCATTGCTTCCCGCCGCCGAGACCATTTGATTGACCGCTCCCGCCGGGTTCATCACCTTGCGATGTTCGCTGCGCTGCGCATCGACCCCCGCCTTCAATTCGACCTCGCTCCATTGCCAGGTCCCGACCAGCCGCCCGCCAAGCGTGCGACGGTCCACGTGCGAAAGAGTGGGCATCGGCATCATCGGCGTCGGGACAAAGTCGCGCAGGCTGTAGTTGTCCATGATGTGGTCGGCGTAGTTGTAGTACAGCTGCGCCTCCAGCCCGTAGAACGTCTCGCCGATATTGGTTTTGTTCAAACGCAGCCCCAGGCTTTCACGCTGGAACTGACTGCCATCCATGCCACGCCCGGCGTAGCGCGCCTCGCCGTCACCGCGCCCGGCAGTCAATTCGACCAGCGTGTCGGCATCCGGCGTCCAGCCCAGCGCGATGTCCGTGTTCCATTTGGCGTAGCGCGACGGCACGGTATCTCCGTTTCCGTCATCGTAGTCGTCGGCCCGCGAGCTATTGGCCATCAACCGTGCATACGCCTGTTCGTTGCCGGCAGCGGCATCCAGATTGCGATCGAAGCGGCCATTGGAGCCGACCAGCAGACTCCCGTTGATACGGTAGTCAGGTTCGCTGAACTGCTCCGGCTCGCGCTCGAACAGTACGGTGGCAGCCGAAGCGCCCGGCCCCCACAGCACACTTTGAGGCCCCTTGATGACCGTCAGCTTGTCGAACGTATCAGGGCTGATGTACGAGCTTGGCGAATCCATACGATTCGGGCAGGCGCCGAGCATTTCGCCGCCATTGCTGAGCAATTTCAGCCGCGAGCCGAACATGCCCCGAAACACCGGATCGCCATTGACGCCGCCGTTGCGCACGGCGGAGAAGCCCGGGATGGTTTTCAGATAGTCCGCGCCATCGCTGGCCGGTACCGGCTGTCTCGGAATCTTCGGATCGGTCACCACCGTCAACGGCGATTGCTGGCCAACGCCGGTGATGACCATCGGCGCCAGTTCGACGGTACTCGCATGATCCGCATGGTCAACCTCAGCCGCCAGCGCGCCACTGGCCAGCATTCCCAGCAGCGCCGCATGGGCGAATTGCCAGCGTAAACGCAACGGTTGAATCGAAAAGCGCTCGGACAGGCGCGCGCGCGCCTCACGGCCACGAGAATTGATGGGCATAGAGAGATCCACTTCTGCAAAATGATGTAGGGCCACGATGAGGTGGCCAAGGATTGTCAGCAGTGGTTATGCGGAGGCGCACGAGGATGGCCACTGCTGCGGCGCAAGGCCTGCGGCAGCGGTTGTTCGGGAAGCGGTTGAACATATGCCGGTTCATGGCGAGGCAGGATCAGCGCGACGGAAAGCGTGAGCGGTGGGTTGAGTGTGAGCAGCTCGCAGTAGCCGCAAAGTTCCAGCGCCGCCAGCCATTCGGGCTCGCCGGCCATGCCCTGACCATGGTGGGCATGCGCGGTGGCAGACTCATGTCCGGCATGCTGGTGATGATGTGCATTCGCCGCCCGGGCCGCTTGAACGGCAGAATATAACGGACCGGCATGGATCATCAGCATGGCGAAAAGGCCAAGCCAGAGACCTGCTGTGAAGTGTGTTTTACGAATCACGCAACGCCCTCAACGCGGACGTCAGCCCTGTCCGCTCGATGGGTGCGGATGATGGCACGGTCGGCTATTGGCGGTGAGTGCGACCTGGGGCCGCAACCGTTCAGCAATCCAGCCCACGCCAGCGCAGCTTGAGCGATGAAACATGCTTCCACATTCCGTATTTTTGGATTTAAACACCAATTTTTACCAAACCATTGCAATGAACCATCGCCAGCCACTAAATTCGAACCATCAACTCTATTGATCCGCCCTGTTTCTTCTCCCTGCGCACAGCGTTCGGAGAGTCGCTCAAGGAAAACGCCATGACCATGCTCAAAGATCCTTCGAAAAAATATCGGGCTTTTCCGGTCATCAACCTGCCCGACCGCACCTGGCCGTCACAGACGATCACCCGCGCGCCCATCTGGCTGAGCTCCGACCTGCGCGACGGCAACCAGTCGCTGATCGAGCCAATGGATGCGGGAAAGAAGATGCGTTTCTTCAAGACGCTGGTGCAGGTCGGCGTAAAGGAGATCGAGGTCGGATTCCCCTCGGCCTCGCAGACCGACTTCGACTTCGTCCGCGAATTGATCGAGGGCGGCCACATTCCGGATGACGTGACCATCCAGGTTCTGACCCAGGCCCGCGACGACCTGATCGAGCGCACCTTCGAGTCGCTCAAGGGCGCCAGGCAAGCCATCGTGCACTACTACAACGCCACCGCACCGAGCTTTCGCCGCATCGTCTTCAACCAGGACAAGGCTGGGGTGGTGCAGATTGCCGTCAACGCCGCACGGACCGTCAAACGCCTGGCCGACGCAGCGCCTGAAACCCGTTGGCGCTTCGAGTATTCGCCCGAGGTTTTCAGCTCCACCGAGACCGATTTCGCGGTCCAGGTATGCAATGCGGTGATCGAGGTGTTCCAACCGACGCCGGCCCAGAAGCTGATCCTCAACCTGCCGGCCACCATCGAAGCCGCGACGCCGAATATCTATGCCGACCAGATCGAGTACTTCGGGCGTCACATCGACAAGCGCGACAGCGTGTTGATCAGCCTGCACACCCACAACGATCGTGGCACCGGCGTCGCCGCCACCGAGCTGGGCCTGATGGCCGGCGCCGATCGCGTCGAAGGCTGCCTGTTCGGCAACGGCGAGCGCACCGGAAACGTCGATCTGGTTACGGTGGCCCTGAACATGTACAGCCAGGGCGTCGATCCGCAGCTGGACTTCTCCGATATCGACGCCGTGCGCAAGGTCGTCGAGGAATGCAACCAGTTGCCGGTGCATCCACGGCATCCCTATGTGGGCGATCTGGTCCATACCGCATTCTCCGGCTCGCACCAGGATGCGATTCGCAAGGGCTTCGCTCAGCAAGATCCGGAGGGCATCTGGGAGGTGCCCTACCTGCCCATCGACCCGGCCGACATCGGACGTAGCTACGAGGCGGTGATTCGCGTCAACAGCCAGTCCGGCAAAGGCGGTATCACCTATCTGCTGGAGCAGGAGTACGGCATCAGCCTGCCACGGCGCATGCAGATCGAGTTCAGCCAGGTGGTACAGAAGGAGACCGATCGCCTCGGTCTGGAGATGAGCGCCAAGCAGATCTACGCGTTGCTCGAGGCCGAGTACCTTCATGCCAACGCACCCTATGCGCTGAAAAGCCATCGCTTGCAGGAAGAGAACGGCACCAGTGCGGTGGACGTGGAAGTCGCCAGCGACGGTGAGATCATGCACTGGCGCGGCATCGGCAAAGGCCCGCTGGAAGCCTTGGTCGCCGGGTTGCCGGTCAAGCTGGAAATCATGGACTACTACGAGCATTCGATCGGCGCCGGCAGCAATGCCAGGGCCGCGGCCTATATCGAGGTGCGCCTGGACGGCGGGCGCTCGCTGCACGGTATCGGCATCGATGAAAACATCACCACCGCCAGTATCCGTGCGCTGTTCAGCGCATTGAACCGGGCGCTGTGCGAAGCCGAGACGAAAGCCGCCTGAGCGGGACCGGCGAGCCTCTTTTCGCAGGCTCGCCGTGCCCTGTACTGTTGCGTCGCGGCATGGCAAACCGCGCGCATTCGAGCACGAATGCATCACTCATCGGCAGGATCGTGCAACCGCTTCTGCCGATATCGGTACTAGGCTTGATGTCTCTTGATCAGACATTCAGTCCAAGGAGCCGCCATGAGCAACACCATCGGTTATGCCGCTTTCGACCCGAGCACGCCGCTCGCGCCCTATTCATTCTCGCGCCGTGCCGTGGGACCGAACGACGTTCAGATCGACATTCTCTACTGTGGCGTCTGTCACTCGGATCTGCATACCGCCCGCAATGAGTGGAACAATACCCTGTACCCCTCGGTTCCGGGTCACGAGATCGTCGGGCGCGTTACGGCGGTGGGCGATTCGGTCACCGACTTCAACGTCGGCGACCTCGCTGGCGTTGGCTGCCTGGTCGACAGCTGCCAGCACTGCCCTTCCTGCGATGAGGGTCTTGAGCAATATTGCGAGAACGGCTTTGTCGGCACCTACAACGGCCCGGCGTTCGGCGGCGGCGAGAATACCTTCGGCGGATACTCGGACAACATCGTGGTCGATCGGAAGTTCGTGCTGCGCATCTCCCATGCAGAGGAAAATCTCGCCGCTGTTGCACCCCTGCTGTGCGCCGGCATCACAACCTACTCGCCGCTGCGCCAGTGGAAGGTCGGTCCCGGACAGAAAGTCGGGGTGGTCGGCCTCGGTGGTCTCGGCCACATGGCGGTAAAGATCGCCAACGCCATGGGCGCCCAGGTAGTGCTCTTCACCACCTCGCCGGACAAGAAGGAAGACGCGCTGCGCCTCGGCGCCAGCGAGGTCGTGGTCTCGAAGAACCCGGATGAAATGGCTGCCCACCAGAACAGCTTCGACTTCATCCTCAACACCGTCGCAGCCCCGCACAACCTCGACGCCTTCCTGTCGTTGCTCAAGCGCGACGCGACCATGACGCTGGTCGGCGCGCCGGCTTCGCCCCACCCATCGCCCAACGTCTTCGGGCTGATCTTCAAGCGTCGCCGCCTGGCGGGCTCGCTGATCGGCGGCATCGCCGAGACGCAGGAAATGCTGGACTTCTGCGCCGAGCACAGCATCGTGTCGGACATCGAAATGATCGATATCCAGACGATCAACGAAGCCTACGAGCGCATGCTCAGGAGCGATGTGAAATACCGTTTCGTCATCGACATGGCCTCGCTCAAGGCCAGCTGAGACTGCTGATGCAGCTTTCCCCCGTGACATATGCCTCACGGGGGAAAGCGCTTCAAGCTTGCGCATATGAGCTTCCAATTAATGAAGAAGAGCACGCACTGAACAGATCACACGTACGCACAGCAATCCGAACTTATCGCACAAGCTTGGCTCACAATAAATATCTCTATATGCCTTCAACAATCCGTTTCAGGGCATCATAGCTTAAGAAATCAGACCCGATTCTCAAAAGCTTCTCCTCACCACCAATCACGAACAGATAAGACTTTCTATTCAGATCTGAATAGATCACCGAATACCTGCCCACATCCCACCTTTCAACCCGCCGGTCTCTTACAAACACGTCCTGCATCACCTTTAAATCCTGCTGGTTACAGCCAGGGTTTACAGGGCCTGAAAAAACACCTTCGAAGAACACTGCAACAGGGCAACCATAGTCAATGGTCTTGTCATTCGACATATCTGAAAAAGCCAGATACCTTTTACCCAGCTCATCTCCATACCGAAATATCAATACATTCTGACTGTCGCCAATATTAGCCACCAATGAAAAGTCACCAGGAATATCAAACCTGAGATCAGAGTAGACAAGCTCAACAGTAGCATTTGAGAAAGCCGATGAAGAAAACACCACCAACAGCATTGCAAAAAATATTTTAAGCATCGTTAAATTCCATTGAGCGCCATGACAACTTCAAACTTATAGCGAGCACCTATACTGACCTTACAGACATGATAGAAAGCAGTATCCCCTGAAACCACGCCTTTACCAATCCGTGCAATCTGTTTGACTATGTACGACAGCCCTGGCTTGCCACCAATCGGCCTCGGAACAATATCCATGGATGCTGAGCATGCTTGTGCCTCTACAATTGCGCCATAAACGACTTCGGCAGCTCGCTCATTTACCGAATCAGGTGAAGCTGTACCGCTTCCCCAAAAATAGTTAATAGCCGCAGACACATACTCCCTATCATGATAATCCACCAAAATCTCCCTATATTTACCCACATGCCTTTTGCCAAACCATAACAATACGAGAGACGACAATACGAGCACCGGGTCAAAAAGCATGAATCCGCATAACCGATAAAACTTCAGCTGCGCTGCCACAAGCCGACGGGGGTGCACTCGACGCTTCCCTCTTTGCCGCCGAGCCGTTAAGGTCGCCGGCTTCTGTTGAGGAGCCGGTATGCGCTACCTAATTTTCGTCACCCTGCTCTGGGCGTTTTCCTTCAATCTGATCGGCGCTTACCTGGCCGGTCAGGTCGACAGTTATTTCGCGGTACTCACGCGGGTGATCCTCGCCGGCCTGGTCTTTCTCCCGTTGACTCGCTGGCGCGGCGTCGCGCCGGGCTTCATTGCCGGCGTGACGCTGGTCGGCGCGTTGCAGTTCGGCGTGACCTACCTTTGCCTGTACCTGAGCTTCAACGTCCTGACCGTCGCCGAAGTGTTGCTGTTCACAGTGCTCACACCGCTGCACGTGACGCTGATCGACGATGCGCTCAACCGTCGCTTCAACCCTTGGGCATTGTTAGCGGCAGCGGTCGCCGTACTTGGTGCCGGGCTGATCCGCTATGACGGGATTTCCAGCGACTTCCTCGGCGGCTTTCTGCTGATGCAACTGGCCAACTTCACCTTCGCCGCCGGACAAGTGGGCTACAAGCACCTCGCGCGGCGTTACCCGTCGGATATCCCACTGTACAGGCGCTTCGGTTATTTCTTCCTGGGCGCACTGGTTATCGTCCTACCCGCCTGGCTGTTATTCGGGCATGGCGACAAGCTGCCGACCAGTGCAAGCCAGTGGGCAGTGCTGGTCTGGATGGGTGTGCTGGCGACTGCGTTGGGCCAGTTCTGCTGGAACAAAGGCGCCACACTGGTGGATGCCGGCACCCTGGCGGTCATGAACAACATGGCGGTACCCGTCGGCCTGGTGCTCAACCTGCTGTTCTGGGGCAGCGAAACCAACCTGCTCCTGCTGGCCATAGGCGGTGTGATCATCCTCGCCTCGCTCAAGATCAATCGACTGGGCCGTGGCACGGGGTGAAATTCCACTCAACTCTTTGTTTTTTATATCATTTATACATGAAATATCAGTAACATAGCGCGCCCCGCATGGATGCATTTCTCAGTCAGTCGTCGAGATATCCATGCGCCGTTTCAGCCTGTTCCTGCTCGTCCTGTTCTTTTCATCCAGTGTCCAGGCCGAAGCGCCACGCACGTTTCGCGAAGCGAAGAAGGTGGCCTGGCGTATCTACGCAGAGCGGCCGGTGGACTTCTACTGTGGCTGCGCCTTCGAGGGCAATCGGATCGATCTGGCCAGTTGCGGTTACGTTCCGCGCAAGCAGCCCAAGCGTGCCGCCCGCGTTGAATGGGAACACATCGTCCCCGCCTGGGTGATCGGCCATCAACGCCAATGCTGGCAGCAGGGCGGGCGCAAGCACTGCACGTCCACCGACCCGGTGTTCAGCAAGGCCGAAGCGGACCTGCACAACCTCGTCCCGGTCGTAGGAGAGGTGAATGGCGACCGCAGCAACTATGGCTTCGGGATGCTCAGCGAGAAGCCCAGCCAGTACGGCGCCTGTCCCTTCGTGGTGAACTTCAAGCAACGCACCGCCATGCCACCGGAGTACAGCCGTGGCGCGATCGCACGCACCTACCTGTATATGAGCGACCGCTACGGACTACGCTTGTCGAAACAGGACCGGCGTCTGTACGGCATCTGGGATCGTCAGTATCCGGTCAACGAATGGGAGCGGTGGCGCAACCAGAGTGTCGCCTGCGTACAAGGCAACGCCAATCGCTACGTGGGCGCGGTGGACCTGACTCGCTGTGCCAAATCCATTTCCCGGGCGTCCGCGACCCGCGCCGGCGAAGGTTGAACGCGCCGTTCGGCAGCACCTGGACGAGGCGCCGGGGGTATGGCAGACAAAGCACCTCGGCGATGTTGCGTGCCGCCATGCGGGCACTGCATGCTGGCGCCATACCAGTCGATCACAGGCACTGCCGATGCAGGACAAGAAGCTCTACGCAACCCTGGGCCTGGCGGTCCTGCTGGCGCTGATCGCCTCGGGAATCGCCCCCTACGACCGCGCGACCTGGCTGCTGGAGGTCGCGCCGGTGCTGATCGCAGCGCCTGTCCTGCTGCTCGGTTATCGTCGTTTTCCGCTCACGCGGCTGCTCTACGTACTGATTGCCGTCCATGCGCTGGTGCTCATTCTGGGTGGCGCCTACACCTATGCCCGTGTACCCCTGGGTTTCTGGGTACAAGACTGGCTCGACCTCAGCCGCAATCCCTATGACAAGCTCGGCCACCTCATGCAGGGGCTCGTTCCGGCATTGCTGGCCCGTGAGATTCTGCTGGGGCGCGGCTTCGTCGCGCCCGGAAAACTGCTCGGATTCCTCGCGCTCTGCGTCGCGCTGGCCTTCAGTGCCTTTTACGAAATGATTGAATGGTGGGTGGCGCTGATCGCCGGCCAGGGCGCGCAAGACTTTCTCGGCACCCAGGGCGACCCATGGGACACGCAGTCGGACATGTTCATGGCACTGCTCGGCGCCCTGCTTTCGGTCACCTGGCTGGCTGGCATTCAGGACCGACAGATGACCCGACGTTCGCGACATGGCCCAGCAGGATAGCCATCATGCTCTATCGACTCGCTGCCGACGCGGTGCTGGTGCTGCATCTCGGCTTCATCGTTTTCGTGTTGCTGGGCGGGCTGCTGGTGGCCTGGAAGCGAGCCGTCGTATGGCTGCACCTGCCTGCGGTGGCGTGGGGCATATTCGTTGAACTGAGCGGACGCCTGTGCCCGCTCACTCATTGGGAGAATGCGCTGCGGCGCCTGGCGGGCGGCGCCGGTTATGAAACCAGCTTCGTCGAGCAATACCTGCTGCCACTGATCTATCCGAGCTGGCTGAGCGTGCCGCTGCAGTACCTGCTGGCGGCTGTGGTCGTGCTCGCCAATCTCATGATCTACGGCTGGTTGATCGTCCGCTGGCGGCACGATGCCGTGCCGCCGCGATGACACGCAACCCTCGGCTAGTCTTTCAGCTCGAACGCGTCGCCGTCGTGATAAGCCGGGAACTTGTCGCGGAATGCGGCCAGATCGCGTCCGCGTAGCGTGGCCCGGAAGACGCCATCGGCCCCGCCCGCCTCCAGCAACGGATCGCCGAGATAATCGAGCACCTGGCTGTCACCGCTGTAGGGATAACCCTTGCCATCCTCGCCAACGCGATTCACCGCCGCGACATAGCAGAGGTTTTCGATGGCGCGTGCCGGCAGCAGGCGGTTCCAGGCGTTGCGGCGTGCAGCGGGCCAGTTGGCGGTATACAGCAGCAGATCGGTGTCGTGCGGATCACGACTCCAGACCGGGAAGCGCAGGTCGTAGCAAATCAAGGGCCGTACATGCCAGCCGTTGAGCTCGAACAGTGCGCGACTGGCCCCAGCCGTGTAGTGCTTGTGCTCTCCGGCCATGCGAAACAGGTGCCGCTTGTCGTAATGCGAAATTTCACCGTTCGGCCGTGCCCAGAGCAGGCGGTTGCGGTGGCTGCCGTCCGCTGCCTGAATGATCACGCTGCCGGTGATCACCGCCTGCATGCGCGCCGCCTGCTCACGCAGCCAGGCGTAGGTGGGTCCCTGCTCAGGTTCGGCCAGCTCGGCAGAATTCATCGAAAACGCCGTGGTGAACATTTCCGGCAGCACGATGAGGTCGGCCCCGCGGGCCTGGTCGAGCAAGCCGACGAAGCGCTCGCGGTTGGCAGCGGCGTCCTGCCAGACGAGGCGGGTCTGGATCAGGGCGAGTTCGAGGTCCGGCAAATCATTCAAATCGCGCATAGTCGCTCAGCTGCCTGGCGCAGCGTCTCCTCTCGTTTGGCGAAGCAGAAGCGAACCAGACGCGACGCGGCGGGAGGCGTCTGATAGAACACCGATATCGGAATGCTCGCCACGCCATGCTCTCGGGTCAGCCACTCGGCCATCGCGACATCGTCGAGGTCCGGTCGAATCGCCGAATAATCGGCCAGCTGGAAATAGGTACCCGTCGTGCGGGTAAAGCTGAACCGCGAGCCCGCCAGCAAATCGCAGAACAGATCGCGCTTGGCCTGATAAAAACCGGGCAACTGGCTGAGGTGCTCAGGGTGTGCCGACATGAAGTCGGCCAGCGCCCACTGCAGAGGCGTGACACCGGTAAAACTCACGTACTGGTGCACCTTGCGCAGTTCGCTGCTGAGCGCGGCTGGCGCCACCACATAGCCGGTTTTCCAACCGGTGACATGGTAAGTCTTGCCGAACGAGCTGATGACGAACGCACGCTGGTACAACTCGTCATGGCGCAGCACGCTGGCGTGCTCGCGGCCATCGAACACCAGATGTTCATACACCTCGTCGCTGAGCAGATAGATGTCCTTGTCACGGATCAGCGCGGCCAGACGGTCCAGGTCGGCCGAATCGATCAGCGCCCCGCTGGGATTGTGCGGCGTATTCAGCACGATCATACGGGTGCGCGGCGTGAGCGCATCGGCCAATTTCTGCCAGTCGATGGAAAAACCGGGAAGACTCAGCGATTGATGGATACAGACGCCACCTGCCAGCTGAACCGCCGGCTCGTAGCTGTCATAGCAGGGATCGAAGACGATGACCTCGTCTCCCGGCCGAACGACGGCGTGAATCGCACAGAAGATCGCCTGCGTAGCGCCAGGCGTGACGGTAATCTCGGTGTCCGCGTTCGCTTGTCGACCGTAAAGTGATGCGACCTTTGCCGCCACCTGCTCGCGCAACGCAGGCAGACCGGTCATCGGCGCATATTGGTTGTGGCCAGCCATCACATGGCGGGCGACCGCCTCGCGCAGCGCATCGGGCCCATCGAAGTCGGGAAAGCCCTGCGACAGGTTCAGCGCGCCGGTCTGAACCGCCAGCTGCGACATGGTGGTGAAGATGGTGGTGCCGACATGGGGCAGTTTGCTGGTGATCATCGATTCACTCGGAGCTGGAGGTGACAAGCCGGACGTAAGGGCACCTCCGGCTTACGACGTTCAACGTGAGACTATCGCTTGTCGCGGCGCTTCTTCTCGGCCTTCTTGTGGTGCGACATGAGACGACGCTTCTTGTTCACCTGGCGATCGGTGAGCGTGTTTTTCTTGCCCTCGTACGGGTTTTCGCCGCCCTTGTATTCGATTCGAATGGGCGTACCCACCAACTTCAGTACGCGCCGGTAGGTATTTTCCAGATAGCGCGTGTAGGACTTCGGAATCGAGTCGACCTGGTTGCCGTGAATCACGATCAGCGGCGGGTTGGCGCCGCCCAGGTGGGCATAGCGCAGCTTGATACGACGACTGGCGACCATCGGCGGCGCGTGCTCACGCACCGCGTCTTCGAGAATCTGCGTCAGGCGACTGGTAGGCCAGCGGGTCACCGCGGACTTGAAAGACGCCTGTACGGACTTGTACAGATTGCCGACGCCGGTGCCGTGCTTGGCGGAGATGAAATGGATGTCGGCGAATTCTACGAAGAACAGTCGGCGCTCGAGCTCGGTCTTCACGTAGTCACGCTCGCTCGGCTCCATGCCGTCCCATTTGTTCAGTGCGATCACCAGCGCCCGGCCGCTTTCGAGAACGAAGCCGAGCAGGTTCAGGTCGTGTTCGACGACACCTTCGCGCGCATCCATCACGAAGATGACGACGTTGGAGTCCTGGATCGCCTGCAACGTCTTGACCACCGAAAACTTTTCCACCGCCTCGAAGATCTTGCCGCGCCGGCGCACGCCCGCCGTATCGATCAGGGTGTACTTTTCGTCATCGCGTTCGAACGGGATGTAAATGCTGTCGCGCGTCGTACCGGCCTGGTCATAGACGATGACCCGCTCTTCGCCCAGCATGCGGTTGACCAGCGTCGACTTGCCAACGTTGGGGCGACCGATGATGGCGATCTTGATGCCATCCTTTTCACTTGGCCCGGGAATGCGTTTGAGTTCCTGGCCTTCGGCAACGACCTCATCCTCTTGCGCTTCACCTTCTGTTTCGGTTGCCTCGGCGTTGTCCTTGGGAAACACACCGAGCGCCTGTTCCAGCATATGGCTGATGCCGCGACCATGGGCGGCAGCGATCGGCAATGCATCGCCCAGGCCCAACGGGCTGAACTCGGCTCGGGCGATATCCGGGTCGATACTGTCGACCTTGTTCGCCACCAGGAAGTGACGCTTGTTCATCTTGCGCAGGTGATCGGCGATCATCTGATCGCCTGGGGTCATGCCGGCACGCGCGTCGACCATGAACATCACGGCATCGGCTTCCTGCATCGCTTGCAGCGACTGCTCGGCCATCTTGGCGTCGATGCCCTGTTCATCGCCAGTCAGACCGCCGGTGTCGATGACGATGTAGGTACGGCCCTGCCATTTGGCCTCGCCGTACTGGCGATCACGGGTCAGACCGGCGTACTCCGCGACAATGGCGTCGCGGCTTTTGGTCAGACGGTTAAAGAGGGTGGATTTGCCAACGTTCGGTCGGCCCACCAGGGCGATTACGGGAACCATACGGCTCTCCACTGCGATATTTCAGAAAACACGAAGGCCGCTGCAAGGCAGCGGCCGAATATAGCGTTCCGCAAAAGCGAAACGGCAGACAGATGACCCTAGCGGCTCAGTCCGCCTGGCGAATGGTCAATGCAACCAGTTTCCCGCCGTTACCGTAGACGTACAACCAATCGCCCTCGACCACCGGACGCGCCCGGACGCCGTCGCTGTCGATACGGGTACGCGCCACGAAACGACCATCGACCTGGCTCAACAGATGCACATAACCTTCCTTGTCGCCAACCACCACGTAGCTGGAGAACACCGCCGGCGTCGACAGTTCGCGACGAGCCAGTGCGTCATTGGTCCAGAGCACCGTGGTCGAACGCTCGTCGATGCCGACGACCGAGCCGTCGGCCTGGCTCAGATAGACGCTGCCATAGCCCATCGCAACGCCGGACGAGGTCGATGCATCGCGCTGCCAGAGAATACGTCCGGTTTCCAAATCCAGCGCCGCTGCACGACCCTGGAAGGTCGCGACATACAGAGTGCCGCCCGACAGCAGCAGCCCACCGTCGATGTCGACGACGCGCTCGAGCTCGGAACGACCCTGCGGGACAGCGACGCGCTGCTCCCAGACAGGCAGGCCACGGCGGGTATCCAGCGCCACGACCTTTCCGCTGGAGAGGCCGGCGACCGCCAGTTCGTTGGTCAGCAGAGGTGCACCGGTACCGCGCAGGGTCAGAACCGCAGGCGAACTTTCGTAGCTCCAGCGCTGCTTGCCGGTATCGATTTCCAGCGCGACGACCCGATCATCCTGAGTCTGAACGACGACCACGTCGCCGTTGACCGCAGGTGCGGAAAGCACCTCGCTGCTGACCTGGCTGCGCCAGCGCTCTTCACCGGACGAGACATCCAGCGCCAGCACTTCGCCGCGCAGCGTGCCGACCAGCACCAACCCATAGCCCGCGCCAACGGCGCCGGAGATCGGCACGTCCAGGTCGTTCTTCCAATTGACCTTGCCAGTCGTGCGATCCATCGCGACCACCAGCCCCTCGACGTCGGCGGCAAAGATTTCGTTGCCATAGACGACGGGAGTCAGCAGGTTGTAGGTCTCGCCCTGACCGTTGCCGATCGAGCGACTCCACTCCTGCTTCAATTGTATTTCGGCATCGAACTTGACCAGTTCGGCGGGCTGGGGCTCTTTCTTGTCATTGCTGCTGCAACCGGCAGCCAGGACGGCCAGGGTCAGCAGTGCGGCAGTTTTCCAACGCATCAATTCACGCCTCTCCACGAGCCAGGTCGTCCAGTTTCAGCTGTAGGCCACCGATCGCGGCATCCTGCGACAGCAATTCTTTTGCCTTGGTATAGGCGGCGTGGGCCTCGTCAGGGCGCCCAAGCTTGACCAGCAGATCGCCCCGCAACTCCTCGCGGCTGGCGCCGAATGCCTCGGCAGCCTCGCCCTGGAGCAGCTCAAGCGCTTGCTCGGCCTTGTCCTGCGCCGCCAGGATACGCGCCAGGCGTTGGCGAGCCAGCTCTTCGAGCGTCTTGTCGGCAGGCTTGTCCAAGACAGGTTGCAACTCAGCCGCGGCCTCGTCGAGACGGCCCGACTCCACAGCCACCTTGGCCACGAACAGAGCGCCGTACTGCGCATAATGCGAACCGGCGAATTCCTTCTTCAGAAGACTGCCCAGACGCGAGACTTCGGCGGTGTCCACCTGACCCTCATCGAGCGCGGCATTGAGCAGCTGCTGATAAACGGCCGAGGCGTTCTGTTCCTGATTGAGCTGATGCTTCTGCCAGAATTGCCAGCCAAACACCAGCACCAGAGCGAGTGCGCCCCCGAGCAGCAATGGCTTTCCGTTGCGCTGCCACCAGTCCTTGATCTGCGCCAGCTGTTCTTCTTCGGTACCCGAGGTCACACTGCCACTCCTTACAATCGCTGAATTCAAACCCGTCCGATCAAGCCAGACAGGCAGCCAGACGCTCGGGTAGAGCATCCCAGGCAATACTTTGTTGTTCGCTGTCGTCGCGCAGCGGCTTGCAACCTACCACGCGCCCGGCCAGTTCGTCGTCACCCAGAATCAGCGCAAAACGCGCACCGCTCTTGTCGGCCTTCTTGAACTGGCTCTTGAAACTGCCGCCACCGGCGTTGACCAACAGGCGAAGCCCCGGCAATGCATCGCGAAGCCGTTCCGCCAGCGCCAGCGCGGCCAGCTCGGCCGCCTCGCCAAAGGCACAGATGAAGGCATGTGCCGGCTGATTGAGCGTTTCCGGAACACACTCAAGGGTTTCGAGCAGCAACACCAGGCGTTCTATTCCCATGGCGAAACCAACGCCTGGCGTCGGCTTGCCGCCAAACTGACTGACCAGCCCGTCATAGCGACCGCCGGCGCACACAGTACCCTGCGAGCCCAGCTTGTCGGTGACCCACTCGAATACGGTGCGGCCGTAATAGTCCAGGCCGCGAACCAGCTTCGGGTTGATCTGGTAGGCGATCCCCGCCGCATCGAGGCGAGCCCTGAGGCCGTCGAAATGCACGCGGGACTCGTCGTCCAGATAATCCTGCAGGGTTGGCGCATCGACCAGCAGCGCCTGGGTCTGGGCGTTCTTGCTGTCCAGGATGCGCAGAGGGTTGCTGGTCAGACGGCGCTGACTGTCTTCGTCGAGTTGATCGACGTGCTGGCGCAGATAAGCGACCAAGGCATCGCGGTAAGTCGCGCGTGCCTGGCTGGAACCCAGGCTGTTGAGCTGCAGCGTGACCGCCTCGGACAAGCCAAGCTTCTTCCACAACCGGGCGGTCAGCACGATCAGCTCAGCATCGACATCCGGCCCCGGCTGATTGAACACTTCCACGCCAATCTGATGGAACTGACGATAGCGACCCTTCTGCGGCTTCTCGTAGCGGAACATCGGGCCGGCATACCAGAGCTTCTGAACCTGCCCGCCTCCGGTCATGCCATGCTCGAGCACGGCGCGGACGCAACCTGCCGTCCCCTCGGGACGCAGCGTCAGCGACTCCTCGTTACGGTCGAGAAAGGTATACATCTCCTTGTCGACCACGTCGGTGCCCTCGCCGATGCCGCGGGCGAACAGGTCGGTGAACTCGAGGATTGGCAGGCGAATCTCGCTGTAACCGTAGCTGTCGAGCAGCTCGGCGAAAGTCGTTTCCAGGTAGCGCCAGACCGGCGTCTGTGCCGGCAGGATATCGTTCATGCCACGTATGGCTTGCAGGGACTTGCTCAATTCAGTTCCTTAAATCAGCTGCGCACGATCAGCGCAGCATCGGCCTCGGCCTTCTCGCTGGCCTTGCGGCGAATCAGCTGTTCCAGCTCGTCGACCAGATTGTCGTTGCTTAGTTTCTGCGCCGGCTTGCCATCGATATAGATGAGGTTGTTGGGCGTCCCGCCGGTCAGCCCAATGTGCGCCTCCTTGGCCTCTCCTGGTCCATTGACGACACAACCGATCACCGCCACGTCCAGCGGCACCAGCAAATCATCCAGCCGTCCTTCGAGCTCGTTCATGGTCTTGACCACATCGAAGTTCTGCCGCGAGCAGCTCGGGCAGGCGATGAAGTTGATGCCACGCGAGCGCAGGCGCAACGACTTGAGAATATCGAACCCGACCTTGATTTCTTCCACCGGGTCGGCCGCCAGCGATATGCGAATGGTATCGCCGATGCCCTCGGCCAGCAGCATGCCCAAGCCCACCGCCGACTTCACCGTGCCCGAGCGCAAGCCGCCGGCCTCGGTGATGCCCAGGTGCAACGGTTGCTCGATCTTGTCTGCCAACAGCCGGTACGCGGCCACTGCCATGAACACATCGGACGCCTTGACGCTGACCTTGAAATCCGGAAAGTTCAGCCGGTCGAGGTGTTCGACGTGGCGCAATGCCGATTCCACCAGTGCCTCGGGCGTCGGTTCGCCGTATTTCTTCTGCAGGTCCTTTTCCAGCGAGCCGGCATTGACGCCGATGCGGATCGGGATACCACGGTCGCGGGCCGCTTCCACCACCGCGCGCACGCGATCTTCACGACCGATGTTGCCCGGGTTGATGCGCAGGCAATCGACACCAAGCTCAGCCACGCGCAACGCGATCTGGTAGTCGAAGTGGATGTCGGCCACCAGCGGCAGGCCGACGCGTTGCTTGATCCTGCCAAACGCCTCGGCCGCTTCCATCGAAGGCACCGATACGCGGGCGATGTCGGCGCCAGCGTCCTGCAACCGCTGGATCTGTGCAACGGTCGCGTCGACGTCACAGGTTTCGGTATTGGTCATGCTTTGAACGGCGATAGGCGCATCGCCACCGACCGGTACGCTGCCCACCCAGATCTTTCGGGTAGGACGGCGCTTGATGGGGGACTCACTGTGCATGATTACTGTCCGAGCTTGAGGCGCGCGGTTTCACCACGCGTTTTGCCAGAAAGATTGACGGCTTCGCCGTTGAAGCTGACCTGCACGCCGGAGGCGAAGCCCAGGTGCACGTCCAATGGGGTTTTGCCGACCACGGTGCGATGGGTACCGGCTTTCGCCAATCCGCTATAGAGCACTTTGCCGTCCGCGTCGGTCACGCGGGTCCAGCAGTCCGCGGTGTAGTCCAGCGCCACGCGACCCTCGCCCGGCGCGACAGCGTCGGTTTCGGCTACTGGCGCAGCGGCGTCGGGCCCGGTCGCGGCACTGGCTAGCGGAGCAACGGGGTCGGTCTCAACCTCTGTAATCGATGCCTCGCTCGACGGCGCCGAATCGCCCTGCCCGGCAGCCTCATCGACGGGCGCCTGGGCGGCGGGCTGTTCATCCAGCGGCAAGGCTTCGGCGGCCGGGGCCTGCGTCTGATCGTCCACCGTGGCAGGCGTCGAGTCGAGCGGTTCGTCGGCGGGAAGCTCAGCGGGTTCGTCGGCACGGTCGAGCAGGTGAATCTCGGTGGTACCGTCCGCCGCCTCGACCTCGATTCGCTCAAGCGCCGTGACCGAGCGGTTTGTCTCGTTACGGGTCGAACGGTCCTGCCACCAGAGAAAGGCCCCGACGGCGATGACCAACGTCAGAATGAAGGTGAAGAAGCGCACCATGCTGCGCGACAGGCGCACCGGCTCATCGATATGGCCGAGGCTGTTCACGCTGCTACCGGTCGCGTCCGTACCGGTGTGCTGGTCGAACTGCTGCACCAGGCGATTCTGGTCGAGCCCCAACAGCTTGGCGTAAGCGCGAACGTAGCCGCGGGCAAAGGTATGGCCAGGCAGTTGGCTGAAGTCGC
Source organism: Stutzerimonas stutzeri (assembly GCF_009789555.1). NCBI lineage: Bacteria > Pseudomonadati > Pseudomonadota > Gammaproteobacteria > Pseudomonadales > Pseudomonadaceae > Stutzerimonas > Stutzerimonas stutzeri. The sequence continues at coordinate 2,044,518 of NZ_CP046902.1, read as the reverse complement.
CCGCTTCGATCTGGATGAGCGAGCGCTCCGACAGATTGAGCTGTTTGGCCACCGAAGAAATCGACCAGCTCTTGCTTTCGCGCGCGGTGCGAAGCGTTTCGCCCGGATTGGCGAGGGTCGGGGCAGCGGCTTCAGAGTGTGGCGCTATCATCGTTGCTCCGAAAGAAACTGTTGGTATTCAGGCGTACCCGGATACAGGCGCTTGAGCTGCAGGCCCAGGCTCGCCGCCTGGTCCCGGTCCTGATGAATCTGGGCCAGACGCACGCCTAACAGCAGGCTGCGGGCATTCTGCTCGGACAGGTTGCTGAATCCGTCGTAGTAGCGCTTGGCCGGGACATATTGCTTGTCCTCGTATGCCATGATCGCCAGTTCGAGCAGCGCACGCGGCTGGCGGCTGTCGAGGCGCAATGCACGCGTGAAATAGGTTTCGGCCTGCTCACGCTGACCGAGCTTCAGTGCGGTCATGCCCATGTTCTGAAAAACATGCGAGCGACCGGAATAGAGGTTGTCTTCGGCTGCCTTGGCAAAGCGATCCATGGCCTCCTGGTAGCGCTTCTGCTCGAACAGGAAGCTGCCGTAGTTGTTCAGGATACGCGCATCGTTGCGGCCAGACAGCGCCTTGCGGTAATGCTCGTCTGCCAGCTGGGTTTCCATTTCGTTCTGAAACACCAGCGCCAGCGCGGCATGCGCGTCCGCGCTGTTCGGATCCAGCTCAAGCGCCTTGCGTAGCGGCGTCTTGGCGCGCGAGGCCTCGCCCTGCTGCAAATAGCCGATACCCAGCTGGATATAGGCGTCTCTCGCTTCGTCGCGCCCTTCCGAGGTCCGCATGGGATTGCCTGTCCCGGAAGAAACACACCCAGCCATCAGGCCGGCAAGCAGAAACAGCAGCGCAACGCGCAAGGTCATCGGAATCCCCCTCAGGAACGGTTCGTAGCAACGGGTGCCGTCACTGGCTCGGATTGCAGTTCTCGCACCGCGATGTAGCGCTCGCTTCGGCGCGTCCGATCCAGGACCTGCCCGACCAACTGGCCGCAGGCGGCATCGATATCTTCGCCGCGAGTCGTACGGACCGTCACATTGTGCCCGGCTTTATGCAGGATGTCCTGAAAACGACGGATCGCATTGTTGCTCGGCCGCTCATATCCGGAATGCGGGAAGGGGTTGAAAGGGATCAGATTGATCTTGCAGGGAATTTTGGCCAGCAGCGTGACCATTTGCTCGGCATGCTCCGGCTGGTCGTTGATGCCCTGCAACAGCGTGTATTCAATGGTCAGTACGCGCTTTTCGCCCAGATTGGAGATGTAACGCTGACAGGCGGCCAGCAGCATATCCAACGGATATTTCTTGTTGATCGGTACCAGCTGGTCGCGCAATGCATCGTTCGGCGCGTGCAGCGACAACGCCAGCGACACATCGATGACCTTGGACAATTCGTCGATCATCGGCACGACACCGGAGGTCGAAAGCGTGACCTTGCGCTTGGAAATCCCGTAGCCCAGGTCATCCATCATGATATGCATGGCGGCAACGACATTGTCGAAGTTGAGCAGCGGCTCGCCCATGCCCATCATCACCACGTTGGTGATGGCGCGATCGACCTTTGCCGGGATGGTGCCGAACGACTTGTTGGCAATCCACACCTGGCCAATCACTTCGGCGGCGGTGAGGTTGCTGTTGAATCCTTGCTTGCCGGTGGAGCAGAAACTGCAATCCAGTGCGCAACCGGCCTGGGATGAAACGCAGAGCGTGCCGCGTCCCCCCTGGGGAATGTAGACGGTTTCCACGCAGCTACCCGAAGCCACGCGCACCACCCATTTGCGGGTGCCGTCGGTCGAGATGTCTTCGCTGACGATCTCGGGACCACGAATCTCGGCGCAGGCCTTGAGCTTCTCGCGCAAGGCCTTGCCAATGTTGCTCATGGCGTCGAAATCATCGACGCCAAAATGGTGAATCCACTTCATGACCTGACCGGCACGGAAGCGCTTCTCCCCTATTGAATCGAAGAAGCTTTCCAGTTGGGGCTGGGTCAGCCCCAACAGATTCACTTTACTGGTCATGACAGTCATCTGGATTCACCTTCGCCTGATCAGCGAATGCGGGCACACACTTCGGTGGCGGAGAAGAAATAGGCGATTTCACGAGCAGCGGACGCTTCGGAGTCGGAACCGTGAACGGCGTTCTCGTCGATGGACACGGCGAAATCGGCGCGAATGGTGCCCGGAGCCGCTTCCTTCGGGTTGGTAGCGCCCATCAGCTCACGGTTCTTGGCGATGGCGTCTTCGCCTTCCAGAACCTGAACGATGACCGGACCGGAAACCATGAAGGCGACCAGATCCTTGAAGAAGCCGCGCTCGCTGTGCTCAGCGTAGAAACCGCCCGCTTCACGCTCGGACAGTTGGACCATCTTCGAAGCGACGACGCGCAGACCAGCCTTTTCGAAACGGGAAGTGATTTCACCGATAACGTTCTTGGCGACAGCGTCAGGCTTGATGATGGAGAAAGTGCGTTGCAGGGCCATTTGAAACTCCAGAAATCGATAGGTTAAAGCGAACAAGTAAACCCGCGAATTATACGCGGGTCACGGATGAAAATATAAGAGCGGCTGCGCGGCCAGGTGCGGCAGCCAGACCCGAACGCCGCCCGGCAACCTGCAAAGCGACCAGAGGCCGGGCGTGTAGCCGCGTCTAGGCTTCTTCGATCCAGGCAGCCTGGATGGCTTCGAGCACTTTTTCGCCGCCGCGTTTCGGGTCATCCGAAAAATCGGGCAACTCGACGACCCAACGATGCAGCTCGACGAAGTTCACATAACGCGGATCCACGTCCGGCTTGCGTTCGGCCAGCTCGATTGCGATATCCAGCACATCAGCCCATTTCAGCGCCATGCTTCACCTCGCCCTCAATGGCCTTCGGATACTTGATTGATGGTGTACTTCGGTATCTCGACCACCAGATCGACATCCGCGACGGCCGCCTGGCAGGACAGCCGGGAGCTGGGTTCCAGACCCCACGCCTTGTCCAGCATGTCATCTTCGAGCTCGTCAGAGGGCTCGAGCGAGGCAAAACCCTCGCGGATCACCACATGGCACGTCGTGCAGGCACAGGATTTCTCACACGCGTGCTCGATATCGATGCCGTTTCGCAATGCGGCGTCGAGCACCGTCTCACCGGGCTGCGCTTGCACCACCGCGCCTTCCGGGCAATGGTCGGCGTGAGGCAGGAAAACAATCTGCGGCATCTGGGTCATTCCTCGATATCGTTAAGCCGCCGCCCAGCCAGTGCGGCCTTGACGGTGGAATCTAGCCTGCGCGCGGCAAAGGCATCGGTAATCTGGCTCAGGCGTTTGATCTGGCGCTCGATGGCAGTGCCGTCCTGGCTATCGAGCAGCTCACGCAGCGCCTGCATCTGCGATTCGATGGCCTCGCGCTCTTCCTCGCTGAGCAGCCGCTCGCCATCCACGGCCAGCGCACTGTCGACCGCCTCGAGCAGCCGTTGTGCATCGACCAGCTGTTCGCGCAGCGCACGGGCGGCCTTGTCTTCGCCGGCCTTGTGGAAGGAATCTTCCAGCATGCGGGCGATCTCGCCATCGGTCAGCCCATAGGACGGCTTGACCTGAATACTGGACTCGACGCCTGAGGCAAGCTCTCGCGCCGATACGCTGAGCAGCCCGTCGGCATCGACCTGAAAGGTCACGCGGATTTTCGCCGCTCCGGCCACCATCGGCGGAATGCCGCGCAACTCGAAACGAGCCAGCGAACGGCAGTCGGCAATGAGCTCTCGCTCGCCCTGCAGCACGTGGATCATCATGGCCGACTGGCCATCTTTATAGGTGGTGAATTCCTGGGCGCGCGCGACCGGAATGGTGGTGTTGCGCGGAATGATCTTCTCCATCAGACCGCCCATGGTTTCCAGCCCTAGCGACAGCGGGATCACGTCGAGCAGCAGAAGCTCTTCGCCATCACGGTTGTTGCCGGCAAGCGTCTCAGCCTGGATTGCCGCGCCGATGGCTACGACCTGATCGGGATCGATATCGGTCAGCGGCTCACGACCGAACATTTCGCCGACCCGCTCGCGCACCCGTGGAACCCGGGTCGAACCCCCAACCATGACAACGGCATGCACGTCCTCAAGCTCGACAGAGGAATCGCGCAAAGCCCGCCGACACGACTTGAGGCTGCGGGCGATCATCGGATCGATGAGCGCGTTGAAGGTCTCGCGCGTCAGCGCACCCTGCCAGCCGGCATAGCGCACGTCGACGGATTCGGCATCGCTGAGCCGCTCTTTCGCGTCACAGGCCATTTTCAGCACTTCGCGCTGCGCCCCGGGGTCGAGATCCTCGGAGGCACCCGCCTGGGCGAGAATCCACCCCGCGATCGCATGATCGAAATCGTCACCGCCGAGCGCGGTATCGCCCCCGGTCGCGAGCACTTCGAACACACCCTTGGTCAGGCGCAGGATCGAAATGTCGAAGGTTCCGCCACCCAGATCATAAATAGCGACGACGCCCTCCGCCTCACGATCCAGACCATAGGCGACGGCCGCGGCGGTGGGCTCGTTGAGCAGTCGCAGCACGTTCAGGTTGGCCAATCGCGCGGCGTCCTTGGTCGCCTGCCGCTGGGCCTCATCGAAATACGCCGGCACCGTGATCACGGCCCCGACCAGCTCGCCACCGAGTACCGCCTCTGCCCGCTCGCGCAGCGCGCGGAGGATATCGGCAGAGACCTCGACCGGGCTCTTGGCGCCCTGCACCGTCTCGATGAAGGGCATCTGCGATTGCCCTTCGCTGAAGCGATAAGGCAGTTGACCGCCCAGTTGCTTCACATCGGCGATGCCGCGCCCCATCAGGCGCTTGACCGACAGAATGGTGTTCAACGGATCGGTGGCAGCGGCGCGCTTGGCGGCCTGGCCCACTTCGACACGATCGGCGCGATAACGCACCGCGGACGGCAGAATGACTTCGCCATCGGCATCAGCCAGCGGCGCCGTGACGCCACTGCGCAGCGCGGCCACAAGTGAATTGGTGGTGCCCAGATCGATTCCAACTGCCAGGCGACGCTGGTGAGGTTGCGGGCTTTGTCCGGGTTCAGCTATCTGAAGTAAGGCCATGTCTGTCTGATATCGGGCGCAGCGCCTGGCGCTACGCGGGGTTAATCGTCGAGGCGCTCTTCCAACTGGCGCACTTCCTGGGACAGCTTGTCGAGGAACTGCATCCGACGTACCAGCCGCTCCGCTTCTTCGCGCTGCGATTCATCCCGCCAGACTCGAGCGAACGAATCATTGAGTGCCTGCTGAGAAGCCTTGAGGCGGGCCTTGAACGCAACGACACCGTCGATATCGGCGTCCTCTTGCAGCTCCTCGAGCTCCTCTCTCCATTGCATCTGCTGCATGAGGAACGCGGGGTCCTGAACGGTCGCCTCCAGCGGCATTTCGCGGCCCTGCAGGGTCAGCAGGTATCGGGCCCGCCGCGAAGGGCTCTTGAGGGTCTGATAGGCCTCGTTCAGATTCGCCGATTGCTCGATGGCATGGCGCTGCTCAGTCTCACCGGCATCAGCGAAGCGATCGGGATGAACTTTGCGCGCCAGCTCGCGATAACGAGACGAGAGCATGTCCAGGTCGATATCGAAGGCAGGCTGCAACTCGAACAGCGCGTAGTGACAGGGAGTTCCCACAGCGTCCTCAGATATTGAAGCTCTCGCCGCAGCCGCATTCGCCACGCACGTTGGGGTTATTGAACTTGAAGCCCTCGTTCAGCCCTTCACGGACGAAGTCGAGCTCCGTGCCATCCAGGTACACCAGGCTCTTGGGATCGATGACGACCTTCACCCCGTGACTGTCGAACACCGAGTCCTCTGCCGCTGCTTCGTCAACGAACTCCAGCACATAAGCCAGACCGGAGCAGCCGGTGGTACGTACGCCCAACCGGACGCCCACGCCCTTGCCGCGCCCCTCGAGGGAGCGGCGCACATGATCGGCAGCGGCGGTTGTCATGCTGATAGCCATCGATACCTCCTTACGCCTGGGGCAACCCTTTCTTCTCGCGATAATCGCGAACGGCCGCCTTGATGGCATCTTCTGCCAGGACCGAGCAGTGGATTTTCACTGGCGGCAACGCCAGCTCTTCCGCCAGCTGAGTGTTCTTGATGGTTTCCGCCTCTTCCAGCGTCTTGCCCTTCATCCACTCGGTGGCCAGAGAACTGGAGGCAATGGCGGAACCGCATCCGTAGGTCTTGAACTTGGCGTCTTCGATGATGCCCTGCTCGTTGACCTTGATCTGCAGGCGCATTACATCGCCGCACGCCGGGGCGCCGACCATGCCGGTGCCAATGGAGGGATCCTCAGCGTCGAATTTGCCGACGTTGCGGGGATTTTCGTAATGGTCAATGACCTTATCACTGTATGCCATGGTGCAATCCTCTTTGAATCAGGCTATGCGGAGCTCGACGGGTCGGATCAGTGGGCAGCCCACTCGACCTGGGAAATGTCGACGCCATCCTTGAACATGTCCCACAGGGGTGAAAGCTCACGCAACTTGGTTACCGCCTCGCTGACTTTCTGCGCGGCGTAGTCGACTTCTTCTTCGGTGGTGAAGCGGCCGAAGGTGAAACGGATCGAGCTGTGAGCGAGTTCGTCGTTGCGACCCAGCGCGCGGAGCACATAGGACGGTTCCAGCGAAGCCGAGGTGCAGGCCGAACCGGACGAAACCGCCAGGTCCTTGAGCGCCATGATCAGCGACTCGCCTTCCACATAATTGAAGCTCAGGTTCAGGTTGTGCGGAACCCGGGACGTCATGCTGCCGTTCACATACAGCTCTTCGAGATGCTCGACCTGCTTGAAGAAGCGGTCGCGCAGTCGGGTAATGCGCTCGTTCTCGGCGGCCATCTCTTGCTTGGCTATGCGAAACGCCTCCCCCATGCCGACCGACTGGTGCGCGGCCAGGGTTCCTGAGCGCATACCGCGCTCATGGCCGCCGCCGTGCATCTGCGCCTCCAGACGTACCCGCGGCTTACGGCGTACATACAGCGCGCCGACACCCTTGGGGCCGTAGGTCTTGTGGGCGGAGAAGGACATCAGGTCGACCTTCATGTTCTCCAGATCGATCTCGACCTTGCCCGTGGACTGAGCGGCGTCGACATGGAACAACACGCCACGCGAACGGGTAAGTTCACCGATGGCGGCGATGTCGTTGATCGTTCCGATTTCATTGTTCACATGCATGATGGACACCAGCACGGTGTCGTCACGCAGCGCCGCCTCGACCATGGCCGGCGTGATCACGCCGTCTTCGCCCGGTTCGATGTAGGTCACTTCGAAGCCTTCACGCTCGAGCTGGCGGGTTGTGTCCAGCACAGCCTTGTGCTCGATCTTGCTGGTCACGATGTGCTTGCCTTTGGAGGCATAGAAATGCGCGACGCCCTTGATCGCCAGGTTGTCCGACTCGGTCGCGCCGGACGTCCAGACGATTTCTCGCGGATCGGCATTGACCAGTTCAGCAACTTGCCGACGGGCATTTTCAACGGCTTCTTCGGCTTTCCAGCCAAACGCGTGGGAGCGCGACGCCGGGTTACCGAAGTTGCCTTCGGCAGTCAGGCATTCGACCATCTTCTCGGCAACGCGAGGATCGACCGGTGTGGTAGCGGAGTAATCGAGGTAAATCGGCAACTTCATCAGGTATCTCCTATCAGGCAGTCGTCCTGCTCACTCGACGGCGGACGCTTCAATCTTATCCAGTTGCGATGTCAGACCCTTGGCGCGGCGCATATCCTGTCGCAGCGCCACTTCCTGAACCTCGCGACGCATCACCAGATCCGCCAGACTGATACCGCTCAGAAACGCGTGGATCTGCTGGCTCAAATCGCACCACAAATGGTGGGTCAGACAGGTATCGCCCGAATGACAATCGCCCAACCCCTGGCAACGGGTGGCGTCGACGGACTCATTGACCGCATCGATGACCTGCGCCACCTGGATCCCGGTCATCTCGCGTGACAGCTGGTAACCGCCACCGGGCCCTCGCACGCTGGTAACCAGGTTCCCACGGCGTAACTTGGCAAATAGCTGTTCGAGGTAGGAAAGCGAGATGCCCTGCCGCTCGGAAATGTCCGCGAGGGACACCGGCCCGTGTTGCGCATGCAGCGCAAGATCGAGCATCGCAGTGACGGCGTAACGGCCTTTGGTAGTCAATCGCATCGGTTCGCACCAAGCATCATGGTTTGGGCCAAGTATGCAATACCCGACTATTTAGATCAACTATAAGACCTATTAAATCACTCGGACTTTAGCCGCAACAGGGAAATTGACGGGACGAGACCGGCTCTGGGGCCGCGAAAGGCGCCTATCATAGCAGCACGCCTCGCCCATCGCACTTCAGCGGGTGGATAGTCAGCTACGGGGATCGTCGCCCAGGTTCTTCACCTCGGCGAAATCCTCTTCCCGCAATTCAGGCATCTGCTTTGCGCAGTAATCGCTGCCCAGCGCGGTCAGCGCCTGGCACATCCCCTCCATGCGCTCCTCCACTGCCTGCACGTGATCGAGCAACTGGCCGATAGCGCGTGCCAGCGGATCGGGCATGTCTTCGGTCACGCCATAGGCATCGAAGCCGATCTTCTCGGCGATTGCCTTGCGCTTGGCCTCCTGCTCGTCATCGGACTTGACGATCACGCGCCCGGGAATGCCCACCGCCGTGGCACCGGCCGGCACCGCCCGCGTGACCACCGCATTGGAGCCAACCTTGGCACCGGCCCCTACCGTGAACGGACCAAGGATCTTCGCCCCGGCGCCGACAATCACTCCATCCTCGAGCGTTGGATGACGCTTACCCTTGTTCCAACTGGTACCGCCCAGCGTGACACCATGATAGAGGGTTACATCGTCGCCAATCTGGGCGGTCTCGCCAATGACGATACCCATGCCATGATCGATGAAGAATCGCCGACCGATCTGCGCGCCCGGATGTATCTCGATCCCGGTCAACCAGCGCGCCAGGTTCGAATTCATCCGCGCCAGCCACTTGCAGTCGTTTACCCAAAGCCAATGAGACAGCCGATGGAACCAGACAGCATGCAGGCCCGGATAGCAGGTGATGACCTCGAATGCGTTACGCGCCGCCGGATCGCGGTGAAAAACACTCTGGATATCTTCGCGCATGCGTTCGAACATCAATCGGATCTCCGCTTGTGGGGTTCGCCGCGGACGGCTTTCTGGGTCTCGGTAAGAATGCCGCGCAGAATGTTCATTTCCAGCTTGCTGATTGCGCTGCGACCATAAAGCCTGCGCAGGCGCGGCATCAGGTGACGAGGCTTCGCGGGGTCGAGAAACCCGATCTCGATCAGGGTCTGCTCGAGATGTCCGTAATAATGCTCGAGCTCATCGGCCGTCACCGGCTGGGCATTGAGCATCGAGGTGGACTCCAGCTTTTCCTGTTTGCTTGGCTGGTCATTCGCTGCAAGCCAGGCCATGCGCACCTCATAGGCAAGCACCTGTACCGCCGCGGCCAGATTCAGCGAACTGAACGCTGGGTCCGAAGGGATGTGCACATGGAACTGGCAGCGCTGAAGCTCTTCATTGGTGAGCCCGGCGTATTCCCGCCCAAACACCAGCGCGACCTCGCCACCGCGCTGGACCTGCTCCAGGCATACCGTCCCGGTTTCGCGCGGGTCCAGCAGCGGCCAGGGGATGCGGCGATCACGCGCACTGGTGCCCAGCACGAGGCTGCACCCGACCAGGGCCTCTTCGAGGGTCGCCACGACCTGCGCCGACTCGAGGATATCCGTTGCACCCGAGGCACGGGCATTGGCGTCCGGACTGGGGAAATCCTCGGGGTCAACCAGGACCAATCGGGACAAGCCCATGTTTTTCATAGCCCTGGCCGCGCCACCGATATTGCCGGCGTGACTGGTGTTGACCAGCACCACACGAATGTTCTGAAGCGACACGGTTGTTCTCGACAGCAAAGCAAACCGAAAGCTTACAGGAAGGGCCGCCGGCTGCGCCATTGCCCTCCCGATGCGCTTGAACACATAACATCCGATCAAGCTTTCTGATAGAATTGCCGGCTTTCTTTAAACGACCAGGTAACTGACCGATGCAGCCCATGCTGAATATCGCGCTGCGCGCCGCCCGTAGCGCCGGCGAAATGATTGTTCGTTCCACCGAGCGCCTGGACGTGATCTCGGTCAGCGAAAAGGACGCGCGCGATTACGTCTCGGAAATCGACCGCACCGCTGAGCAGCTCATCGTTACCGCGCTGCGCAAGGCCTATCCGAACCACGGCATTCTCGGCGAGGAAGGCGGGCTGCTGGAAGGCAGCGGCGAGGGCGCGGACTACCTGTGGGTGATCGATCCGCTGGATGGCACCACCAACTTCCTGCGCGGCGTCCCGCATTACGCCGTCAGCATTGCCTGCAAATACCGTGGTCGCCTTGAGCATGCCGTGGTGCTCGACCCGGTGCGCCAGGAGGAATTCACCGCGAGCCGTGGCCGTGGCGCCGCGCTCAACGGTCGCCGCCTGCGCGTCAGCGCACGCAAAAGCCTGGAGGGCGCCCTGCTCGGCACCGGCTTCCCGTTCCGCGACGGCCAGATGGACAACATGGACAGCTACTTGAACATGTTCCGCAGCCTGGTCGGGCAGACAGCCGGCCTGCGTCGCGCGGGCGCGGCCAGCCTGGACCTCGCCTATGTAGCCGCCGGTCGCTATGACGCGTTCTGGGAGTTCGGCCTGTCCGAATGGGACATGGCCGCAGGCGCACTGCTGATCCAGGAAGCGGGCGGCCTGGTCAGCGACTTCAGCGGCAGCCACGACTTCCTTGAGAAAGGCCAGATCGTGGCCGGTAACACCAAATGCTTCAAGGCCGTCCTGACCACGATCCAGCCGCACCTGACGCCCTCATTGAAGCGATAGGTAAACAGCTATAAAAAAACGCCCGAACGGGCGTTTTTTTATTGGCGATACGACTCACTGCTGGGTCAGTACCAACTGGCCATCGCGGTAAGGAATCCTGCTGCCGGGATCGCGATCCATCCGGACTCGACCGATCTCGCCATCCAGATCATATTCGACGTCGTAGCCGACGACCTCGTCGTGCCGGTCCGTCACGGTATCGCAGCGGGTTTCGGTGGTGGTGTAGGTGTCATTCGCCTGCATCCGGCCTTGCACCTGATTACCGGCGTAGCCGCCGCCCACCGCACCGACCACGGTGGCGATCTTCTTGCCGTTGCCGCCGCCGACCTGATTGCCCAGCAAGCCACCCACCACCGCGCCGACTGCCGTACCGGCAATTCGATTGCTGTCCTGCACGGGCTTTTGCCGTGTGACGGTGACATCCCGACAAACTTCTCGAGGGGTCTCGATGGTTTCCTTGATCGGCTCAACGGCCCGGACTTCAGCGTATTGCGGCCCGCGATCGACCAGTGAATAGGTGGCAAATGCACCGCCAGCAGTGACGACTACAGCACCCAGAACGCTACCTACCAGCATCGACTTGTTCATTGCTTTTCCCTTTTTCTGGCGGGCCAGGCCCGCTGCGCCCGTTAGGCAACAGGCCACGCCAGAAGTTCAGAAAAACCGATCAGGGGCGCTCGTCGACCTCTTCGACCACCGGAGGGATCAAGTCGTCACGTGTGAGCTTCAGCCATACCAGCAGCATCCCGGCGACATAGACCGACGAGTAGGTGCCGGCGCCAACGCCGATCAACAGCGCCAACGAGAAGCCCCACAGATTCTCGCCACCGAAGAACATCAGCGCACCGACCGCCAGCAGGGTCGATACCGACGTCGCCAAGGTACGCAGCAAGGTCTGGGTCGTGGAGATATTGATGTTCTCCAACAACTCCGCTTTACGCAGGATGCGGAAGTTCTCGCGGATCCGGTCGAAGATCACGATGGTGTCGTTGAGCGAATAACCGATCACCGCAAGCACCGCCGCGAGCACCGTCAGATCGAACGAAATCTGGAACAGCGAGAAGACGCCAAGCACCAGCACCACATCGTGGAACAGCGAAAGCACCGCGCCCAAGCCGAACTTCCACTGAAACCGAAAGGCGACGTAGACGAGGATGCCACCCAGCGCGAGCAGCATGCCAAGCCCGCCCTGGTCACGGAGCTCCTCGCCAACCGCGGGCCCAACGAACTCGACACGCTTGACCGTGAGTCCGCCGGCGCCCTCATCGCCACGAAGCGCTTCGGCGATACGCTCGCCGAGCATCGGATCGTCGCCTGGCATCCTCACCAACACGTCGGTGGTGGCGCCAAAGCTCTGCACCACGGCATCGCCGAAACCGGAACTCGAGAGCTGCGCCCGCACCTGGTCAAGGGCCACCGGTTGTTCGTAGGACAGCTCGATCAATGTGCCGCCGGTGAAATCCAGGCCGAAATTCAGCCCTTTCACCGCCAGGCTACCGAGCGAAGCAAGCGTGAGCAGCACCGTCAGGGCAAAGGCCACATGACGCACGCCCATGAAATTGATTACGCGTTTCATCGTGCTAGCCCCTTAAATCCACAACTTCTTGAGATCGCGGCCACCGTAGATCAGGTTGACCATGGCGCGGGTCACGATGATGGCGGTGAACATCGAGGTAATGATCCCGAGCGACAGGGTAACGGCGAAGCCCTTGATCGGGCCGGTTCCCATCGCGAACAGGATGCCCCCGACCAGCAGCGTAGTCAGGTTGCCGTCGACGATCGCCGAAAAGGCCCGATCGAAGCCTTCATGGATGGCTCGCTGGATGGACATACCGTTGCCGATTTCCTCGCGAATACGCGAGAAGATCAGCACGTTGGCATCGACCGCCATACCCATCGTCAGCACGATGCCGGCAATGCCAGGCAGCGTCAGCGTGGCACCCAACAGGGACATCAGCGCGGTCAGCACCACCATGTTGAATAGCAGCGCAAGGGTGGCAAGCACGCCGAAGAACTTGTAGATCAACACCATGAACACCGCGACGAAGAGGAAGCCCCACATCGCCGCCTCGACACCCAGCTTGATGTTTTCAGCACCCAGGCTCGGGCCAATGGTGCGCTCTTCTGCAAAGTACATCGGCGCAGCGAGGCCGCCGGCACGCAGCAACAGCGCGAGCTCCGAGGATTCGCCCTGGCCATCCAGGCCGGTGATACGGAACTGGCTGCCCAGCGGCGATTGTATGGTCGCCAGACTGATGATCTTCTTCTCTTCCTGGAAGGTCTCGACGCGAACCTCCTGCTCGACACCGTCCACCATTTGCCTGACGTAGCGGGTGGTCGGGCGTTGCTCGATGAAGATCACGGCCATGCTGCGACCGACATTGTTACGGGTGGCGCGGTTCATCAGGTCGCCGCCATGACCATCCAGGCGGATATTCACCTGCGGGCGACCATTCTCGTCATAACTGGCTTGAGCGTCGGTCACCTGGTCACCGGTAATGATCAGGCTGCGCTCGAGCTGTGCAGGCGGACGACCCTCCTCGCGGAACTCGAAGGTCTCGGTCGTGGCACGCGCGGCATCAGCCTCGGCCGCCAGGCGAAACTCGAGGTTGGCGGTCTTGCCCAGGATGCGCTTGGCTTCTGCGGTGTCTTGCACGCCGGGAAGCTCGACGACGATGCGGTTGGCGCCCTGGCGCTGAACCAGCGGCTCGGAAACCCCAAGCTCATTGACCCGGTTGCGCACGGTCGTCAGGTTCTGCTTGATCGAATACTCGCGGATTTCCGCAAGCTTGGCCTCGGTGATCGCCAGGCGCAGGACCTGCTGGCCATTACGCTCGCTGGCGGTCATTTCAAAATCGTTGAAATTCTTGCGGATCAGCGACTGAGCCGCCGAAAGCGTTGCCTCGTCGGTGAAACCGAGCTGCACGGCACCGGCAGCCTGGGGCAGACTGCGATAACGCACCCGCTCCTTGCGCAACAGGCTCTTGACCTCGCCTTCATAGACGTTGAGGCGTGTCTCGATGGCCTTGTCCATGTCGACTTCGAGCAGGAAGTGCACCCCGCCCGAGAGATCCAGACCCAGTTTCATCGGGCTCGCGCCCAGATTTCGCAGCCAGTCGGGCGTCGTAGGGGCAAGGTTGAGCGCCACCACATACGCATCGCCCAGCGCACGACGTACCACGTCCTTGGCCGGCAACTGGTCATCCTGGTCGGTCAGGCGCAACAGCCCACCACGACCCTGTTCATCCAGGTTCGCTGCCTTGACGGCGATACCGGCCTCGGCCAGCGCCTTGCTGGCGCGGTCCAGATCGGCCTCGGTAACGTCGAGCGAGGTCGCGGCACCGGTGATCTGAACGGCCGGATCGTCCGGATAGAGGTTGGGCGCCGAATAAATGAAGGCAATGCCAAGCACCACCAGGATCAGCAGGTATTTCCAGAGAGGGAATCTATTGAGCATGACGCAGCCCGTCTAATGACGCGGGGCGCCTTGCGCGCCCCGTCGTTGGTGTTGAGTAGAAGTCAGCTCAGATGGCTTTCAACGTGCCCTTGGGCAGCGTGGCGGCAATCGCCACCTTCTGGAACTTCAGCTCCACCGAGTCGGAAACCTCGATCACCACGAAGTCATCGGAGACCTTGGTGACCTTGCCAGCGATACCACCCGAGGTGACGACTTCGTCGCCCTTCTGGAGGCCACCGATCAGGTTCTTGTGCTCTTTTGCGCGCTTGGCCTGTGGGCGCCAGATCATCAGATAGAAGATGACCAGGAAGCCGACCAGGAACAGCCACTCGAAGCCACTGCCAGCGGGACCAGCGGCAGCCTCTTGAGCGTAGGCGGCGGGAATCAGAAAGCTCATGTAGCACTCCTGTTGCAGAGATCAGTTAGTTATGGAATTCGTCACGCAAGTGGCGGGGTTGGCAGGCCGCGCTTGGCGTAGAAGGCGTCGACAAAGGCCGCCAATGTACCCTGTTGGATAGCTTCGCGTAAACCAGCCATCAGGCGCTGGTAATGCCGCAAGTTATGTATTGTATTCAACATGCTCCCCAGCATTTCGCCACATTTGTCCAGATGGTGCAGATACGCGCGGGAGAAGTGTTTGCAGGTGTAACAATCGCATCCGGCATCCAGCGGCGAATCGTCGTAACGGTGCATCGCATTACGAATCTTGATCACCCCGCTGTCTGTGAACAGGTGGCCGTTGCGCGCATTGCGCGTCGGCATTACGCAATCGAACATGTCCACGCCACGACGCACACCCTCCACGAGGTCCTCCGGCTTGCCCACTCCCATCAGGTAGCGCGGCTTGTCCGCAGGCATCTGCGGGGGGAGGAAATCGAGCACGCGGATCATCTCCTCCTTGGGCTCTCCGACCGAGAGCCCGCCGATCGCCAGGCCGTCGAAGCCGATCTCGCACAACCCCTCGAGCGAGCGCATCCGCAGCGATTCGTGCATACCGCCCTGGACGATGCCGAACAAGGCCGCCGGACTGTCGCCGTGCGCGTCCTTGGAACGGCGCGCCCAGCGCAACGACAGCTCCATCGAGCGCCGCGCAACCTCTTCGTCGGCCGGGTAAGGCGTGCATTCATCGAAGATCATCACGATGTCGGACCCCAGGTCGCGCTGCACCTGCATCGACTCTTCCGGCCCCATGAAGACCTTGGCGCCGTCAACCGGCGAGGCGAAATAGACACCCTCCTCCTTGATCTTGCGCATCGCGCCCAGGCTGAACACCTGGAATCCGCCGGAGTCGGTCAGGATCGGTCCCTGCCACTGCATGAAATCATGCAGGTCGCCGTGCGCCTTGATCACCTCCGTGCCCGGACGCAGCCAGAGATGAAAGGTATTGCCGAGAATGATCTGCGCGCCGATACCCTCGATGTCGCGCGGGAGCATGCCCTTCACCGTTCCATAGGTGCCCACCGGCATGAATGCCGGCGTCTCGACCGTGCCGCGGGGAAAGGTCAGGCGCCCCCGGCGCGCCCTCCCCTCGGTCGCAAGCAGTTCGAACGACATGTGGCAGGTACGACTCATTGGGAATCCTCAGGGCCGCGCGGGGCCGGATTGCGCGTGATGAACATGGCATCACCGTAACTGAAAAAGCGGTAACCCCTGGCGATGGCCTCCGTGTAGGCAGCCATGGTTTCCGGATAACCGGCAAAAGCGGAAACCAGCATCAACAGGGTCGATTCGGGCAGATGGAAATTGGTGACCAGTGCATCGACGACATGAAAAGGCTTGCCCGGATACAGGAAAATATCCGTATCGCCACTGAATGCCTTGAGCACGCCGTCACGCGCCGCGCTTTCGAGGGACCGCACGCTGGTGGTCCCGACCGCAACCACCCTGCCGCCGCGAGCCCGGCACGCCGCAACCGCGTCGACCACGTCCTGGCTGACCTCCAGCCACTCGCGGTGCATGTGATGCTCTTCGATTCGGTCGACACGCACCGGCTGGAACGTGCCGGCGCCCACGTGCAGCGTGACGAACGCACGTTCGACGCCTTTTTCCTGCAGCGCATCCAGGAGCTGTGCATCGAAATGCAGACCGGCGGTCGGTGCCGCGACGGCACCTGCCCGCTGCGCGTAAACCGTCTGGTAACGCTCGCGATCGGTCACGTCGTCCGGGCGATCGATATAAGGGGGCAGCGGCATATGGCCGACGCGCTCGAGCAGCGGCAACACGTCCTCGCCGAAATCCAGCTCGAACAAGGCCTCATGCCGCGCCAGCATCAGCGCCTCGCCACCCCCATCGATACGAATCTTCGCCCCTGGCTTCGGCGATTTGCTGGAGCGGATGTGCGCCAGCACGCGCCGACCATCGAGCACGCGCTCGACGAGGATCTCGAGCCTCCCACCCGTCTCCTTCTGAGCGAACAGACGCGCCGGAATGACCCGCGTGTTGTTGAAAACCATCAGATCGCCGGGGCGAAGATAATCGAGCAACTCGGCGAACCCGCGGTGCTCCAGGCGGCCAGTCGGGCCATCGAGCGCCAGCAACCGACTGGCACGACGCTCGGCCAGTGGATGGCGAGCGATCAGCGAATCGGGAAGCTGGAAGGAAAAGTCGGAGACTTGCATGTAAAAGAATCGGCACGGGGCATCGGGGGCGCAAAGCTTAGCGGAAACACCTCAATCTGACCACGCCAGACGATTGACCGACCCGCACTGCATCCCTATACTGCGCCGCCACTGTGCCTCGATGGCGGAATCGGTAGACGCAGCGGATTCAAAATCCGCCGTTGGTAACAACGTGAGAGTTCGAGTCTCTCTCGAGGCACCATGAATCAGACCAAAGGCTGCCGCCAGCCTTTGGAACCGGGGACCGCCCAACAGTAGCGGCATCACCCCATCCGCCCACGCTTCATGCATCGGGCGAACGCAACAGGCTCATCACCATCGAGCCCCGCTCAGCACGACGGTCACTGTTCGCACTGCGCGCATGTGATCCGGCGAATCGACAGAGCGACCCGCAACACCTGAAAAGACGCGCTGAAAGGGCGCCGCTTGCAGTGGACCACTCCATGACTCCGAGGGCTTGGCATCGGCCGGCGAGTTATCGTAGAGTGTGCCCACTGTGTTTGCATGGGTCGCCGTTGAATCGTGACCTGGTGCAGTAGATCTTCAGATCCGCTACATCCCGTTCGACTCTTTACTCCTTGCAACCAGTCTCCGCCTCCTGCCCTTCGCAGGGGCGCTTCTACTATTGAGTTTCAAGGATACAAAGCTATGTCGAATCGTCAGAACGGTACCGTCAAGTGGTTTAACGACGAGAAAGGTTTTGGTTTCATCACGCCCGAAAGCGGTCCGGATCTGTTCGTGCATTTCCGCGCGATCGAAGGCAACGGCTTCAAGAGCCTGAAAGAAGGCCAGAAAGTCAGCTTTGTCGCCGTACAAGGTCAAAAGGGCATGCAGGCTGACCAGGTTCAAATCCAGGAATAAGCCGCCGCTTCGAAAAGCCCCTGATGGCTATATCAGGGGCTTTTTTATGCGCGCAATTCCGTAGAATGCGCAACTGCCTTATCCATCGAGACGCTCATGCGCAACCATTCGCTTAGCCCGCAGGGCCAGTTTCCGCCGGCCACCCTGATCCGTCGCCTCGCAGCCTTGCTGTACGATTCGTTCCTTTCGATTGCACTGATGATGGTAGTCACCCTGTTCTATCAACAGGTGATCCTGCGCTTTTTTTACGGCAGCGAAGGGCTCAAGGCGCTGGCGGAAAGCGGCGGCCTGGATATCGACCCTATTCTGTCGACGCTGCTGCTGTTCAGCCTGTTCGGCTTTTTCGCCAAGTTCTGGACACATAACGGTCAGACGCTTGGCATGCAGGTCTGGGGCGTCCGTATCCAGAATGCCGATGGCAGCGCCATCGATCTGTGGCAGGCACTGCTGCGTTTTCTGATCGCGATCATATCCTGGCTCGCCGTCGGCCTGGGTTACTGGTGGATGCTCTGGGACAAGCAGAATCGGACCTGGCATGACATCTACTCGGAGAGCCAGGTCGTTCAGTTACCCAAGAACATCCACAAGAAATAAGCCGGAGAGCCCGCGCCGGGCCGATCGCGAGTCGCGCCTGACCAGCCTTGCGCGACGCCGACGTGCACCCATGGCGATGCGCCTGCTGCGCTACAACGGGGCGCCCTAGCCGGCCCGTCTTAGCAACCAGAGACCGGCCAGCGCACAGAGACCGGCCGGCACCACGACCGCCAGCAACGGTGAGAAGCCGAACACCTGACTGGCCGGGCCGAGCAGATCCTGCAGGATGCGGAACACGAAGCCGACGATCACCCCCGTGAAGACTCGCTGGCCGAGCGTAACCGAGCGCAGCGGTCCGAAGATGAACGAGATGGCCAGCAGCACCAGTGCCACCGTCACGACCGGCTGCAATACCTTGGTCCAGAACGCCAACCAGTAGCGGCCATTGTTCAAGCCCTGCTCACCCAGGTAGTGGATATACCGCCACAGCCCGGTGACGGACAAGGCATCCGGCTCCATCACCACCGTGCCGACCAGTTGCGGCGTCAGCTGTACGTCCCATTGCTCCTCGGGGCTCTTGATCACCTCGGTGTGGTCGCCTCGGAAATGCGTGGTGGAGACATCGCTCAGCAGCCACGCACCACCCTCGTATTGGGCCCGGCGGGCGAAGCTCGCCGATAACAGCTGGCGCTGCTCGCCGAAGCGATAGCGGGTGACCCCGAGCAGCAGACCACTCGGCTGGACCGCATTGATATGCACGAACTCATCGCCCTGGCGATGCCAGAGGCCACGCTTGCTGCTCTGTGCTTCTCCAGCCCCCTGCGCCGAAGCGCGATTGGCCTGTGCGATGTTCTCGCTCCAGGGCGCCACGTACTCGCCAATCAACACGCCGACCAGCATCAGCAGGAGCATGGGCTTCATGACGGCCAGCACGATCCGTCCGAGCGACACGCCGGCTGCGCGCATGATGGTCAGCTCACTGCTGCTGGCAAGGGTGCCAAGACCGATGAGGCAGCCAATCAGCGCCGCCATCGGCAGCATTTCGTAAATCCGTTTGGGTGTCGTGAGCAGCACGTACGCGGCGGCATCCAGCGTGCCGTAGCTGCCTTTGACATCGCCCAGTTCATCGATGAAAGCGAACAGCAACGCCAGTCCGACGATGACGCCGAGCACGGTCAGAATCGCCAGCAACACATGGCTGCCGATATAGCGGTCGAGCTTACGCATGGGCGGCCCCCGACATGGCGCGGCGCTTGTCGATGGCGAGCCTCAGCGGTTCCCAGTAAAGCATCAGCATCCCTATCGCAAAGAAAAGTCCATGCACCCACCATAGCCCCAGCGCTGGCGGTATTCGCCCTTTGTCCAGCGAACCACGCGCCGCGATCAGCAAGGTCAGGTACGTCATGTACAGCAGGATGGCCGGCAGAAGCTTGAGGAAACGCCCCTGACGGGGATTCACCTTCGACAGCGGCACCGCCAGCAGGGTGACGATGAAGACCAGCAGCGGCAGTGACAAGCGCCACTGCAGTTCGGACTGCATCCGGATATTGTCGCTGCCAAGCAGTTCGCGGGTCGGCATCGCCTCGCGCTCGCTCAGCTCGACACTGACCTCGGGCTTGGGCAGGAGCACACCATAGGTGTCGTACTGGATCGCTCGATAGTTGGCCTGGCCCGGGTTTCCATCGTAGCGATAGCCATTTTCCAGGATCAGATAGCGGCTTCCGTCCGGCTGGATTTCCTGACGACCGCTTTCAGCCACCAGCACCGACAGGCCGCGCTTCTCCCCGGTCGCGCTGGACAGATTGGTTTCGGAAATGAAGACGCCCGCCAACTCGGTGCGGTCGTCGGTCAGCTCACGCGTGTAGGTCACGCGGGTGCCGTCGCGCAGGGTCTGGAAGCGCCCCGGAACCAAGGTATCGAATTCGGTCAGCGAGTCCTGCTCATTGAGGATGCGATCGACTTCCGCCACACCGAGCGGCGCCAGGCCGAGACTGAGCCAACCCACCAGCCCCGCGACCAGCGCGGCCGGTGCCAGGCTATAGGCCAGCAGACGGCGCTGGCTCATCCCCGTGGCGGAAAGCACCGTCATCTCGCTATCGAGGTAGAGCCGACCGTAGGCCAGCAGGATGCCGAGAAACAGGCCCAGCGGCAGAATCAGTTGGAGGAATCCCGGCAGGCGGAACCCCATGATCATCAGCAGCACCCCGGGATCGAGCAGCCCTTGGGCGGCCTGGGCCAGGTATTTGATGAAACGGCCACTCATGATGATCACCAGCAGCACCGCGCTGACGGCGCTCAGGGTGACCAGAACCTCACGGGACAGGTAACGAAAGACGATCAAACCGGACACTCCAGGGTTGTCAGGCTCCGGCGGCCACGCTCGAACCAGCCGCCAGGCAGCCGGTCCGCCGCAACGGAGCGTTGGAAAGTCACGTAGCCGCTTCCAACGCCCCCGGCGAGCGAACCACCGGAAAATAAGCCCGGCATTATCCAGCGATTACTTTCGCGTGTCACGGAAAGCCGAAGGCGCGAAAGGACCGGGCTGTTCGATACGGCGAGACGCTGGGATCCAACGTCAACGCATCCGATGTCAGTGACGGGCGGCGCCAGCCCGGCAGTTGTTCTACTGTAAAGACTGGGAACTGGGTCCAGTGCGTCGACTCACATCTATTATCCGCTCACCGGAGCATGATTTATGCCGGTATCAAGCGAAAGCCGAACCGCCATCCGAGCCATCATCCTCACGACGCGCGAGGCTGCGCATCGTAGCGTCCTGATGCTTTGCGTCATTGCGACAGTGCTGTTTGCGACGCAGGCCTTCGCTCACCACGGATGGGCCTGGGCGGAAGAAGAGCAGTCGGAGTTGAAGGGCACGATTGCAGAGATTTCCATGGCGCCACCTCATCCGGTCCTGCGCGTTAAGGCTCAAGATGGCCGTTTGTGGCAAGTGGATCTGGGAAATCCGAACCAGACGCAACGTTCCGGCTTCACCGCGGATACCGCCAAAGAGGGAGATGACATCACCGTACTCGGCAACCGCACCAAAGAGCCGAACGAAGCGCATATGAAAGCCGTGCGCATTACCGTCGGCGGCAAGCAATACGATATGTATCCGGAACGCATCAAGGAATGACGACACGGCGATGGCAGGCGTTCTGCAATCAATTGCCGGCTGGCCCGGTGCGCTCTTCCTGCAGGAATCCTGGATCGCCTATCTGTTCGTCAACGCCGCTCACATCCTTGGCATCGGGCTCCTCATAGGCGCAATCCTGCCGCTCGATTTGCTCCTTTTGCGTTCGACACACGGACGAGAGCTGCCGATCCTCGGGCCCTTTCTTGTACGCGTAGCGGCAGCGGGCGCCACGCTTGCGGTGATAACGGGGCTATGGTTGTTCTCAGTGAAGCCTGCGGAGTACGCCGAGAATCCAGCGTTCCTCTGCAAGGCCGCATTGCTGGTGCTCGCGATCGGCAACATCGCACTCCAGCATCACGGCAAGCGCTTTGATACCGCCTTGTGCGGCGGCCAGCCAACCGTCCATGTTCGCGCCCTGGCCGCGGCATCCGCCATCCTTTGGCTTTCGATCCTCCTGGCGGGCCGCTGGATCGGCTTTGTCTGACACCAAGCGCGGTCATCCGGCTCCGTCTGCGACCTAGCGGCCAAAGCACCCGCATGGATTCGATAGCGCCCGAACGGCCGCCCCGCTGCTGCAACACCGGCAGCCAACACGGTGCCACGTCGACGGCACTCGGTTCGAAGCACGGGTCAACCCTTCAACGCCGCCTCGATCACCGCGATGTCGATCTTTTGCATGCCCATCATCGCTGCGAACGCGCGCTTGGCCGCCTCTCGATCAGGGCTGGTATACGCCGCCGTCAAAACGCGCGGCGTGATTTGCCACGACAGGCCCCATTTGTCTTTGCACCAGCCACATTCGCTTTCCTGGCCGCCGTTACCAACAATCGCATTCCACAGGCGGTCCGTCTCGGCTTGGTCGTCGGTCGCAACCTGGAACGAGAACGCCTCGTTATGTTTGAACGCCGGCCCCCCGTTAAGTCCGAGGCAAGGGATGCCCATCACCGTGAACTCGACGGTCAGGACATCGCCCTGCTTGCCCGACGGATAGTCGTCTGGGGCGTGATGAACAGCACCCACTGCGCTGTCCGGGAAGGTTTCGGCATAGAACGTCGCTGCCTCGAGTGCGGTGCCGTCATACCAGAGGCAGATGGTGTTTTTGTGGGTCATTTCGGGTCTCCATGATAGGCGCACGGTCCTGCATGTGCGGGCCGGGGGGCGTACCGTTTGATCACGGCCAACTGCGGGTTCGCGGATACTGCTCTTTCGGTCATTGCTGATCTAGTCGTACGCGACCCTGTGAATTCGACAACCCCTCGACATTCATCGCCGGCCGGTCTGGCCGATGGCACGACGCTTCACGGCCTCGCTGCGCGTCAGGCCGGCCGCACCGGATCCCGGGAAGAGGCCTTGGCCGCACTGGGCATTCGTCCGCGCCGTCTGTACGATACAAGGCACACTGACGCAACGCTCCGGGTGATGCCTGGAATGCACGTGGCGTCCATTGCCCATTGGCCTGGGCAGCTCGTGGAAATGCTGTTGAGCAGGCACGCGAGTGGATCCACGTACTGTCCGACTGGTCTGAATTGGCCAGGCTGCCAAGGGAGCCAGCGGGTAACAAACGGGGTACAGACGGAAACGTCACCGCTCTAAAGGCCGCGAGCGCGCAGGCCCTTCGGTATATCCTCAGAATCATTCTGCAAACCCGACTCTTTGTCTTGGGGACTCGACGCCATGGAATTCGTTGTAAAAAACACCAAAGCAGCTGCAGCAAAAACAGCCACTCTGGTTCTGCCGGTCGGTGAGAATCAACTGCTCGGCGCCGCTGCGCAGAGCGTGGATCAGGCCAGTGGCGGCGCTATCAGCGCAGTGCTCAAGCGCGGAGACCTGCAAGGCAAGCCGGGCCAGACCTTGCTGCTGCACAGCCTGCCGGCACTCAAGGCCGAACGCGTCCTGCTGGTCGGTATCGGCAAGGATGGAGAACTGGACGCCCGCCAGTGGCGCAAGGTCGCCGGCGCTGCACTGGGCGTGCTCAAGGGTCTTGGCGGCAGCGATGCGACCTTTGCCTTGCAGGACATCCAGGTCAAGGACCGCGACACCTATGCGAGCGCGCGGATGCTGGTCGAGGTACTGGCGGACGGTCAGTATGTATTCGACCAATTCAAGAGCAAGAAGAACGACGCGCCGGCGCTGAGCAAGATCATTCTGCTGGCAGACAAGGCGGAGCAGCCGCGGGTCGAGCAAGCCGCACGTCATGCCGCTGCGATTGCCGCAGGCATGAGCTTCGCCCGCGACCTGGGCAACCTGCCACCCAATATCTGCCATCCCAACTACATGGCTGAGCAGGCCAGGCAGCTCGGCAAGACCTTCAAGGGCCTGAAAGTCGAGGTGCTGGACGAGAAAAAACTGCGCGAGCTTGGCGCCGGCTCGTTTCTTGCCGTCTCCCAGGGCAGCGAGCAGCCGGGCTGCATGGTCGTCATGCAGTACAACGGTGGCAAGAAAGGCGAGCAACCCTATGCGCTGGTTGGCAAAGGCATCACCTTCGATACAGGTGGCATCAGCCTCAAGCCCGGCCAGGGCATGGACGAAATGAAGTACGACATGTGCGGTGCCGCCAGCGTACTCGGCACCTTCCGTGCCGCGCTCGAACTGCAACTGCCGATCAACCTGGTCGGCCTGCTCGCCTGCGCGGAGAACATGCCCAGCGGCAACGCGACGCGCCCCGGCGACATCGTGACCACCCTCAGCGGCCAGACAGTCGAGATCCTCAATACCGATGCCGAAGGCCGTCTGGTGCTGTGCGACACCCTGACCTACGCAGAGCGCTTCAAGCCACGCGCCGTGATCGATGTCGCCACGCTTACCGGCGCCTGCATCGTCGCCCTGGGCAGCCACACCTCCGGCCTGCTCGGTAACAATGACGAGTTGCTGCAACAGGTCCTTGGTGCCGGCCAGAAAGCGGACGACCGGGCGTGGCAACTGCCACTGTTCGATGAATACCAGGAGCAGCTCGACAGCCCCTTCGCCGACATCGCCAACATCGGAGGACCCAAGGCCGGCACCATCACCGCTGCGTGCTTCCTGTCGCGTTTCACCAAAGCCTATCCCTGGGCCCATCTGGACGTCGCCGGGACGGCCTGGATCAGTGGCGGCAAGGAAAAAGGCGCCACTGGGCGCCCGGTACCCTTGCTGACGCAATATCTGCTGGATCGAGCCGAGCCGGCATGAGACAGACGAGCGGAAACAGGGCATGACGCGCATCGAGTTCTACGTATTGCCCGACAGCGAACCGGCAGGCCGTGCCCGAGCGGCCTGCCAGCTGGCGAGCAAGGGCTGGCAGCACGGCATGCCGGTCTTCATTCGCTGCCAGGACAACGTCCAGTGCAGCGAATTGGACGCGCTGTTGTGGAGCTTTCGCGCCGAGCGCTTCGTTCCCCATGAACAGCATGACGACGATCCCCTCGCGCCTGTGGTCATCGGCACCGATCAGCCGCCGGCCACCCCGCAGGGCCTGCTGATCAACCTGTCGCCGACCCTGTCGCCGCATACCGACCAGTTCAGCCGGGTGATCGAGATCGTCAACCAGCAGCCCGAGCTACTGACCGTCTGCCGGGACAATTTTCGACTCTATCGGCAGCGCGGCTATGATCCCAAGAGGGTCGAGTTGTAGCGAACGCTGGCAGAGCGTCGCGAACTCACCGCCTCTGCAGCCGGTCAACAACGATAGCGATCGGGCCCGCGCCCGTTTCAGGCGCGCCAGGACCCGCTTGGACGCCTTATCTCCGGAAGCAACCGTACATGACACAAACACCGCCCAGCAAAGCCGCCCACCTTCTCGACGACCTGGAATCGATCCGCGCCCTGCTCGGCGATCAGGACCCTCCTGTGTTGAATGAAACAGTGGACCCGGACAGCATTCCGCTGCTTTCGGATGTTGTCGAGCGTGCGCCGGACATGGCCGCGCGCCCCGAGATCGAGCCGCGCGAGCCGGCCGTACGGACGGCCTTTCGCACCCTTGCCGAACGCCACCTCGACCATGAACTGCGCACCGCCGCGCAACTGATCCTGCAAGATGTCATCGACGATTTCGTCCCGCAGATCGAAGCCGAACTGCGCAGCCGCCTGGAAGCGAAGGCCGAGCAGTTGATCAAGACTCAACGCACCTGAGCGACGCCCTGCCGGGCGGCCCCGCGACCCTCCTGCGCCCGACGCGGCGGACGCATGGCCTGCCCGCGGATAAAAGCGTCATCCTGAACCTGCCCCACGCGCACTTTGCCTTTATACTGGCCCGCTTTTCCGATCAGCCGTTCTAAGGGTCCCGCCGCATGGACAAGACCTACCAGCCGCACGCCATCGAAACTTCCTGGTATCAGACCTGGGAGTCGAACAACTATTTCGCCCCCCAGGGTTCAGGCGAGCCCTACACCATCATGATCCCGCCGCCGAATGTCACCGGCAGCCTGCACATGGGCCACGGTTTCAACAATGCGATCATGGATGCGCTGATCCGTTTCCGCCGGATGCAAGGTCGCAATACGCTGTGGCAGCCGGGGACCGACCACGCCGGCATCGCGACACAGATGGTGGTTGAGCGCCAACTGGGCGCGCAAGGCATCAGCCGCCACGATCTGGGTCGTGAGAAGTTTCTCGAGAAAGTGTGGCAATGGAAGGATGAATCGGGCGGCAACATCACCCGTCAGATCCGTCGCCTGGGTTCCTCCGTGGACTGGTCGCGCGAGCGCTTCACCATGGACGCGGGCCTGTCCAACGCCGTGAAGGAGGCCTTCGTCCGGCTGCACGAAGACGGCCTGATCTACCGCGGCAAGCGCCTGGTCAACTGGGACACCAAACTGCATACCGCCATCTCCGATCTGGAAGTCGAAAACCACGACGAGAAGGGCCACCTCTGGCATCTGCGCTATCCGCTGGCTGACGGCTGCAGGACGGCCGATGGCCAGGATTACCTGGTCGTGGCCACCACCCGCCCGGAAACCATGCTCGGCGACGCCGCCGTGGCCGTGCACCCGCAGGATGAGCGCTACAAGAACCTGATCGGCCGGCACATCATGCTGCCGCTGGTCAATCGCCTGATCCCGATCATCGCCGATGACTATGTCGATCTCGAGTTCGGCACCGGCTGCGTGAAGATCACCCCGGCCCACGATTTCAACGACTATGAAGTGGGCAAGCGTCATCGCCTGCCCCTGATCAACATCTTCGACCGCAACGCCGCGATCCTGGCCCGCGCGCAAGTGTTCAACATCGACGGCACGCCGAACGACAAGGTCGACGCCAGCTTGCCCGACGGCTACGCGCACATGGATCGCTTCGATGCACGCAAGGCCATCGTCGCCGAGTTCGAGGCCATGAGCCTGCTCGAAAAAATCGACGATCATGCGCTGAAGGTGCCGCGCGGCGATCGCTCCGGCACCATCATCGAACCCTGGCTGACCGATCAGTGGTATGTCTCCACCAAGCCGCTGGCGGAAAAGGCGATCAAGGCGGTCGAAAACGGC
Organism: Stutzerimonas stutzeri; assembly: GCF_009789555.1. Lineage (NCBI taxonomy): Bacteria > Pseudomonadati > Pseudomonadota > Gammaproteobacteria > Pseudomonadales > Pseudomonadaceae > Stutzerimonas > Stutzerimonas stutzeri. The sequence continues at coordinate 2,017,565 of NZ_CP046902.1, read as the reverse complement.
GATATCCAGTTCGTGCCCAAACAGTACGAAAACATGTATTTCAGCTGGATGCGCGATATCCAGGACTGGTGCATCAGCCGTCAGCTCTGGTGGGGCCATCGCATCCCGGCCTGGTACGACGAGGCCGGCAACGTGTATGTCGGCCGCGACGAGATGGAGGCGCGCACCCGCTATAACCTCGGTAACCAGATCGAACTGCGCCAGGACGAAGACGTGCTGGACACTTGGTTCAGTTCCGGCCTGTGGACCTTCTCCACCCTCGGCTGGCCCGAGCAGACTGACTTCCTCAAGACGTTCCACCCGACCGATGTGCTGGTCACCGGCTTTGACATCATTTTCTTCTGGGTCGCCCGCATGATCATGTTGTCGACTCACCTGACCGGGCAGATTCCGTTCAAGACTGTCTATGTGCACGGCCTGGTCCGTGACGGGCAGGGCCAGAAGATGTCCAAATCCAAGGGCAACGTGCTCGATCCGCTGGACATTGTCGACGGCATTACGCTCGACGAACTGCTGACCAAGCGCACCAGCGGCATGATGCAGCCCAAGCTCGCCGAAAAGATCGCCAAGCAGACCCGTGCCGAGTTCCCTGAAGGCATCGCCAGCTACGGCACCGATGCCCTGCGCTTCACCTTCTGTTCGTTGGCCTCGACCGGCCGCGACGTCAAGTTCGACATGGGGCGCGTCGAGGGTTATCGCAACTTCTGCAACAAGATCTGGAATGCCGCGAACTTCGTCTTCGAGAACACCGAAGGCAAGGACACCGGTGTGGATGAGGCGCCGGTCGAGCTGTCTCCGGTCGACCGCTGGATCATTTCGGCCCTGCAGCGTACCGAGGCCGAAGTGACCCGCCAGCTCGAGGCCTTCCGCTTCGACCTGGCCGCCCAGGCGCTCTACGAATTCATCTGGGACGAATACTGCGCCTGGTACCTGGAGCTGGTGAAACCGGTACTCTGGGACGAAACCGCCAGCGCCGAGCGCCAGCGCGGCACCCGTCGTACCCTGGTACGTGTTCTGGAAACCGCGTTGCGCCTGGCGCACCCGTTCATGCCCTTCATCACCGAAGAAATCTGGCAGCGCGTCGCGCCGCTGGCGGGCAAGTCCGGTCCGACCCTGATGCTGCAGCCCTGGCCGGAATTCAACCCTGAACGCCTCGACGAGGCCGCCGAAGGCGATATCGAGTGGGTCAAGGCGTTCATGCTCGGCATTCGCCAGATTCGCGGCGAAATGAACATCTCCATGGCCAAGCGTATCGACGTGGTCCTCGGCAACGCGTCAGCAACGGATCGCCGCCGACTGGCCGATAACGAACCGCTGCTGAAGAAGCTGGCCAAGCTCGAAAGCATTCGCATCCTCGACGCGGGCGAAGAGCCGCCGCTCAGCGCCACCACACTGGTCGATGACATGCAGGTGCTGGTACCGATGGCCGGGCTGATCGACAAGGATGCCGAGCTCGCGCGCCTCGACAAGGAAATCGGCAAGCTGGATGGCGAAGTGAAACGTGTCGGCGGCAAGCTCGGCAACGCCGGCTTCGTCGACAAGGCGCCAGCAGAAGTGATCGACAAGGAGCGCGCCAAGCTGGCCGAGGCCGAACAGGCCAGAGCCCGATTGATGGCACAGCGCGAACGCATCGCCAGCCTGTGACGACGCAGAAGGCCAGCACTCCGGTGCTGGCCTTTTTGCTTATGCGACTGCACTTGATTGATGACAAGTCATAACGGCCGGCGCTGTTACACTATGCCGAATACGGAAATATCCGATAACAATTGCCAGGCCGATCCCACGCAGAAAGCTCGACGACCGAAGTAAGCCAGTCGCGATGCGGCATCCCGATCCGGGCCGCTGCTCGCGCAGCCGTTCACGACGCAGGTAGCCCCCTCCCGTATCACGGTCACTTAGTTCACTCGCACAGCCAATCGCCCATCTTTCGAGCCTGCCAGCAACCGAGCCCGACGGTCCGCCCGTACGGGTTCGGTACGGTTTCTAAAAATGGAGCCCCCGCGATGTATGTACTCATGGCTGTTGTGTTTGTCCTTGGCTATCTATGCATAGCCTTCGAGCACCCGCTGAAGATCGACAAGGCCGCGGCCGCGATCCTGACCGCGGTCCTGTGTTGGACGCTACTGGTCCTCGGTGCCGACTCGCTCGTCCCGCCATTGCTGCCCGATAGCCATGGCTCCGGTGATGCCTCAGCCGTGGTGGTAGAGGCGTTGCGACACCATCTGGGAGAAATCTCAGAGATCCTCTTTTTTCTGCTCGGCGCAATGACCATCGTCGAGCTGATCGACTCCCATGAAGGCTTCAAGGTCATCACCGACCGAATCCAGACGCGCAAGCGGGTCCATCTGCTATGGATCATCGGCTTCCTGACGTTCTTCCTCTCGGCCGCGCTGGACAATCTGACCACCACCATCGTCATGGTCTCGCTGCTGCGCAAGCTGATTCGCGGTCGCCCCGAGCGCTGGCTGTTCGTGGGTGTCGTGGTGATCGCCGCGAACGCCGGCGGGGCCTGGTCGCCTATCGGCGACGTCACCACTACCATGCTCTGGATCGGCAACCAGATCACCGCCTCGGGCGTGATTGCCGGCTTGTTCCTGCCAAGCCTGGTCTGCCTGCTGGTGCCGCTGCTGATCCTCAGTTTCCGCCTGCGCGGCGAAGTACCTCGCCCGCGTGCACGTGCTCACCTGGCCGAGCGCAACCCGCCGGCAACCACCGCCTTCGAGCGTAATATGGTGTTGGCCCTGGGGCTGAGCGCACTGGTGTTCGTGCCCATATTCAAGACGGTCACGCACCTGCCGCCGTACATGGGCATCCTGTTCGGTCTCGGCGTTCTCTGGGTCGCTACCGAATGGCTCCACCGTCACAAGGAAGACCACCACAAACACCCCCTTTCGGTGGTGGGCGTGCTGCGCAAGGTCGACACGCCGAGCGTGCTGTTCTTCCTCGGCATACTGCTGGCCGTGGCGGCGCTGGCCACCGCAGGTCATCTGACCCAGGTTGCGACCGCGCTGCGTGAGTCGCTGGGCCATATCTATCCGATCAACTACAGCATCGGCCTGCTTTCCGCTGTAGTCGATAACGTGCCGCTGGTGGCCGGCTCGATGAAAATGTACCCGCTGGTCGATCCGGCAACGCTCGCCACCGCGGCGCCTGGCGAAACCGCCTGGCTCTCGCACTTCGTCGTCGATGGTAATTTCTGGGAAATGCTCGCCTACTGCGCCGGTACTGGCGGCAGCACGCTGATCATCGGCTCGGCAGCCGGCGTTGCCGCCATGGGGATGGAGAAGATCAGCTTCACCTGGTACCTCAAGCGTGTCAGCCTCTTGGCTTTTCTAGGCTACACAGCCGGCGCCGTCACCTATATCGGTATGCTCGCGCTGCGTTGATCGATCACTGCCTGGACCGTTGCAGCGCATGATTTCGCAACGGCCCAGGCGTTCACAGCGATGGACTCGAGATGACCGTCAGCAAAACAAAAAGCAGCTTTTACCGTCGCCTCTACGTGGCCTGGTTGATCGATACCGGCGCAGCCACCAGCGTACCGGCGTTGACCGCCGCAACCGGTATGCCCAGGCGTACCGCCCAGGACACCCTGGCGGCACTGGCCGACCTGGATATCGACTGTCGCTTCATCCAGGAGAATGGCGAGCGCCATAATGCCGGTTTCTATCGCATTCACGACTGGGGCGCGATCGACCGTCAATGGATCGAGCGCAACCTGCCCACCCTCAGATCCGTGCTCGGCTATCCCTGACATCAGGCGGGACCGTATGACCTTCGGTTCGGTGAGCGCATGAACGTCCCATCATCGGCGCTCTGCGCGGCGACTGCGAAGCGTGGCCGCTGCGTGGGAATCGCCGCAGGTTCCCTTCTTTCGGGCACGTGGTCGTTTGCCGCGGCTGACGCTAAGCTGTGGGCCCTTTTATCGATGGCCGTCTCTCGATGTCCCAACGCCCCGCCCTGTTCCCGGTCCTGCTGGCCGGCGCCACGTTGCTGCTGGTGGTTCACGGCCTAGGCCGTTTCATCTATACACCGCTGTTGCCGTGGCTGGTGGAAGACGGATTGCTGACGGTACGCGAGGGCGCCGGCATCGCCACCTGGAACTATCTGGGTTATCTCATTGGCGCGCTGCTGGCCTTGCGCTGGCACCGGGTGGCGCAGATTCGCCGCAGCCTGCCGTGGGCGCTGGTACTGCATGTGCTCAGTACGCTGGCGCAGACCCAGGCCGAATCGGCTGATGCACTCAGCGCGTTGCGCCTGCTCAACGGCATCAGCAACGGGCTGGTCTTCGTCCAGGCCCCTTCGCTGATTCTCGAGTGGCTGGCCCGCCATCGCCGCGTGTCATCCAGTGGACTGGTGTATCTGGGTGCCTGCGTAGGGCTGATTCTGTCGAGCCTGCTGGTAAGCCTCAGCACCGGCGTGCTGGTGGGTGCGCAACGTTGGTGGCCGGCGGCATTGCTGTCCATCCCGTTGGCGTGGTGGGGCTGGCGTCAACTGGCGCGCCTGGACATGCCGCCGGAGCCGCCTGCTACAGCGCCCGGACACGCCGCGCCCAGCGGCCGTCTGCTGGATCGCGCCAGCACGCCGCTGTTTCTCTCATATGCCGGTGCCGGAATGGGCTACATCCTGCCGATGACATTTCTACCGATGGTGGCGCGCCTTCAGGTCGAACCCGGCGATCTGCTCATCGAAAGCAGTTGGCTGGTGGTAGCGCTCGCCACCCTGCCCTCACCGTGGTTGTGGAACCGCCTCGGCGCGTGGCTCGGCGACGTACAGGCGCTGCGTCTGAGCTATATGACCCAGCTGGCCGGTGTACTGGCCGCGCTATTGCTGCCGGGCGGGCCGGGTATCCTGTTGTGCGCCGTACTGGTCGGCGGGACCTTTCTCGGCACGGTGTTGCTAACCCAGCGGCTGGCGCGCGCACTGCACCCGCATCAGGGGCCCCGCCTGTCCGCGGCGCTGATTGCGCTCTACAGCCTGACCCAGTTGGCCGGTCCCTGGCTCACAGGCGTCTGGCTGGGCATGGGCGGCTCTCTGCACAGTGCATTCTGGCTGGGGGCCGGTGCGCTGCTCTGGGGGCTGATCTGGATGCTGCGGGTTCCACGTCATGCGTGAAAGCTGTGGGACAATGCAGGCTTTCATCGCGACCTGTTGCCGAACATGACCGTCCGCAAATCCACCCGCGCGCCATCGCGCGCCGCCAAGCCCGCCGAAGGCAAGGCCACCCTGCACCCGCGTAACCGCCATACCGGGCGCTATGACTTTCCCGCGTTGATCGAGGCGAGCCCCGAGCTGGCGGCGTTCATGATCATCAACCCGTACGGCAAGCAGAGCATCGACTTCGCCAATCCCGACGCGGTACGCGTATTCAACCGTGCCCTGCTCAAGCAGTTCTACGGGATCGCCCACTGGGATATCCCGCCCGGCTATCTGTGCCCACCGATTCCCGGTCGAGCCGACTACCTGCATGGCCTCGCCGATCTGCTGGCCGAGGTGAATGGCGGCGAGATTCCGCGCGGGGCCAGTGTTCATGCGCTGGACATCGGCACCGGTGCCAACTGCATCTACCCGCTGATCGGCCTGCGTGAATACGGCTGGCGCTTTACCGGCTCGGACATCGACACGATCGCCCTGGCGTCGGCGCGCACCATCGTCGCGGCGAACAAGCTGGGGGAGCGTATCGCGCTGCGGCAACAAAACGATTCCCGGCACATTTTCGAACATCTGGTGCAACACGAGGACCGCTTCGACATCACGCTTTGCAATCCGCCGTTCCATGCCTCGCAGGCCGAAGCCAGCAGTGGTAGCCAGCGCAAATGGCGAAACCTCGGAAAGCTCGACCCTAAACGCAAGCTGCCCGTGCTCAATTTCGGGGGTCAGGCGGCAGAACTCTGGTGCGAAGGAGGCGAAGCGGCTTTCATCGCCCGTCTGGCGGACGAGAGTCGCGGTGTAGCGCAGCAAATCTGCTGGTTCAGTACGCTGGTGTCGAAGGCGGGCAACATACCGCCCCTGCAAGCTCGCCTGAAGAAGCTCGGCGCACGGCGTATACACCTCTCGGACATGGCTCAAGGGCAGAAGCGCAGCCGCTTCGTCGCCTGGACCTTTCTGACTGACGATCAGCAGAGCGAGTGGCGCGCGACGCGCTGGAAGCGTCAGCCGGGCTGATTCAGCGCTCGGCGAAAATACAGGGGCGCGTCTTCATAACCCAGCCGGTCGTAGAATCGATGAGCCGCCTCGCGACGGGCATCGCAGTGAAGCTCCATGCGGTCACAGCCGCGAGCGCGGGCACACTGTTCGGCGGCCTGTATCAGCAGCGCCCCGACGCCCTTTCCCCGCGCCGTCGAGTCGACACACAGATAGCTGATCCGGCAAAAGTCGCCGTCGAGCGCCAGCTGAACGATGAAGTGCAGCGAGATCAAGCCGAGCAGTGAGCCGTGCTCGCCTTCAGCCACCAGCAGGCTGGCGTCTGGATGATCGAGCTGCTGCCGAAGACGGCGGTCGATGAAGGCATCGCAACCTGGATAGCCCAATTCACCGAGCGGGCGGACTATCGCGCCGGTATCCTCCGCACACGCCTCGCGTACGCGGGGCATGGCTCAGACCGCCACGTCCCAGAGCTGCTTGTTTTTCAGTGCCATGGTCTGGATGTAACGGGGCTCGCCATTGATCTCTTCCAGTTCGGTCATGCCGGCGAGTTCGCCGACAACGCGATAGCGCTTGCCGACGCGCTTGTCCTGCAGTGGATAGAGTTGAGCGATGTGTTGGGCGAGTTCGGTAAGAGTGGACATGGTTCGGTGGCTCCAGATAACAGCATGCCGCAGCTTTTTACAGGTCTTCGATGACGTTTACGCGACAGTTCTCATTCGTCTCGCCTGTTGGAGCCATTTGTACCGAATTGATTCCTTCGCCTGCGTAAAAACTGCCCAAACGGTCGATCAGCAGATCCCAACGCCCAATTGCAGCAGCGCCAGCCCGCCCTGCTGCCAGCCCCACCAGGCGGCCACCATCAGCAACGCCAACAACATGGCGCCGCCGCCCCAGAGCCATGCGCTACGCATCAGGCCGTACCCGCAGCCAGGCGGACCCGCTCGACAGACTGCTCGCGGATCGGCCAGTTCAGCGCCGCCGCTATCAGGCTGAGCGCGATGGAAATTTGCCAGATCAGGTCATAGCTGCCCGTCCGATCGTATACCCAGCCACCCAGCCAGCCGCCGAAAAACGAACCGATCTGATGGAACAGGAAAACGATACCGCCAAGCATCGACAGGTTGCGCACACCGAACAGCGTCGCCACCGTACCGTTGGTCAGCGGGACCGTCGACAACCACAACAGGCCCATCGCGATACCGAAGGCATAGGCCGTCCACAATGTCAGCGGAGCGAAGAAGAACGCGCTGATGACGACCCCTCGCAGCAGATAGAGCGCCGTCAGCAGCTTGGGCTTCGAATAGCAGCCGCCCAGCCACCCGGCGGTGTACGTCCCCACCACGTTGAACAGCCCGACCAGTGCCAGCACCGTGGTGCCGGCCGTTGCTGGCAATTGTTGATCCACCAGATACGCTGGCAAGTGAACACCGATGAACACCACCTGGAAGCCGCACACGAAGAACCCCAGCGCCAGCAGGCGGAACCCGGAATGGCTGACCGCCTCGCGCAGCGCCTCGCCCAGCGTTTGCTGCGGGCCGGTCACCGGTGTAGCCGGGCCGCTACGCAGCATCAGCGCCAGGGGCATGAGCAACGCGACGAGCAGGCCCAGCGCCAGCAAGGCCGACGACCAGCCCAGCCAGCCAATCAGTCCCAGCGTGCCGGGCAGCATCGCGAACTGGCCGAATGAGCCCGCGGCGCTGGCAATTCCCATGGCCATGCTGCGTTTCTCGGCCGGGACGGCGCGGCCGACCGCGCCGAGGATCACCGAAAAGGACGTACCGGAGAGTCCCAATCCGATCAGCAGGCCCGCGCTTAGCGACAGCGACAACGGCGAGTCCGCGCCAGCCATGAGCAGCAGGCCGACCGCGTAGAGCACGCCGCCAAGCAATACCGCCTTGGCTACGCCGAAACGGTCCGCGAGGGCGCCGGTTATCGGCTGCACCAGCCCCCATATCAGGTTCTGCAACGCAATGGCAAAGGCAAAGACCTCACGACCCCAGCCGAACTCCGCGCTCATCGGCGGCAGAAAAAGGCCAAACCCGTGCCGTGTGCCCAGGGACACGGCCAGGATCAGGGAGCCGCCCAGCAGGATCCAGGTACTGTTGCGCCATATCGCCTTCATCGCCGACACACTTAGTAAAAAACAAGGGGAAGCCATCTTACCCGCATACCGCGCTTTAACCACATCCACTTTTGCCCTGCGGCGGGCGCGACTGCTCGGGTAAACTGCCGCCTGTCTGCCTTACCCGACGCGAGTAACCCATGCCGATTCGCCACTGCATCGTTCATCTGATTGAGAAAAAGCCCGACGGGACGCCGGCCGTGCTTCATGCCCGCGACTCGGAACTGGGTGAGTCCCAGGCCATCGAGAACCTGCTCGCCGATCTCAACGAAAGTTACAACGCCAAGCAGGGCAAGGCCTGGGGCTACTTTCACGAGGAGTCCGGCGCCTACCCCTTCAGTGGCTGGCTGGGCCAGTACATGGAGGGCAATCAGGATTTCACCGCGTTCAGCCGTCAAGCCGTGGAGCACCTGCAAAAACTGATGGAAGAGTCCAACCTCTCCACCGGCGGTCACGTGCTGTTCGCCCACTATCAACAGGGCATGACCGATTACCTGGCGATCGCTCTGCTGCATCACAGCAACGGCGTGACCGTGACCGATTCGCTGGACGTCGCGCCGGCCAAGCATCTGGATCTTGGCCAACTGCATCTCGCCACGCGCATCAACCTGTCCGAGTGGAAGAACAACCAGCAGTCCAGGCAGTACATCTCCTTCATCAAGGGCAAGAACGGCAAGAAGGTCTCGGAGTACTTCCGCGACTTCATCGGCTGTCAGGAAGGCGTGGACGGTCCTGGCGAGACACGAACGCTGCTCAAGGCCTTCAGCGATTACGTCGAAAGCGAAGACCTGCCGGATGAAAAGGCCCGCAAGAAAACCACCGCCCTGGTCGGTTACGCCAGCAGCCAGGCCAAGATCGGCGAGCCGATGTCGCTCGAAGAACTGTCGGGCGTGATCGACGAGGAGCGTCCGCGCGCCTTCTACGACCACATCCGCAACAAGGACTACGGCCTGTCGCCGGAGATTCCAGCCGACAAGCGCACCCTCAACCAGTTCCAGCGCTTCACCGGGCGGGCCGAAGGGCTGTCGATCAGCTTCGAATCGCATCTGCTGGGCTCGAAGATCGAATATGACGAGGCCCGCAACATGCTGATCATCCGCCAACTGCCGACGCAGCTGACCGATCAGCTCAAGCGTCGCAAGGACTGAGCAGCGCCCTGGACGCCGCGATCAACCCTCTGACGGCCGCCCGAACGGAACGGAATCCGGCCGTCGCTGAATGAATTGCCGGTTTGTCAGTCACATGGCTGCTCGATTGCAGCCACAACAACGCACGACCCGTTCTGGTAAGGATTCACAATGGATTGGCTTCACCTGATTATTCTGTCCCTGGTGCAGGGCATCACCGAGTTTCTTCCGATCTCCTCTTCGGCTCACCTGATCCTCCCGTCCCAGGTCCTTGGCTGGCCGGACCAGGGCCAGGCGTTCGACGTCGCGGTGCATGTCGGCACCCTGCTGGCCGTGCTGATCTGCTTCCGTCACGAGGTGATCGCCACCACGCGTGGCTGGCTGGCGCATGTTTTCAGACAACAGGTCAGCGCCGAGAGCCGGCTCGGCTGGGCGATCATCATCGGCACGTTGCCGGCGGCGATCATCGGACTGCTGCTGGAGGATTACATCGAGCAATACACCCGTTCGATGCTGTTCATCGCCGCCACCACGCTGATCTTCGGCCTGCTGCTGTGGTATGCGGACGTCAAGGGACGGAGGGTCGCCGAGATGGATCAGTTGACCTGGAAAAGCGCACTGATCATCGGCTTCGCCCAAGCGCTGGCTCTGATCCCTGGCACGTCACGCTCGGGCATCACCATGACCGCCGCGCTGCTGCTCGGATTCACCCGACAGAGCGCTGCGCGCTTCTCGTTCCTGCTGTCGATACCGCTGATTCTGGCGGCGGGCGGACTGAAAACTGTCGAGCTGGTCCAGTCAGGGGAAAATGCGCAGTGGAACGACATCTTCATCGGTGCCGCGCTGTCCTTCGTCGCCGCCTTCCTCTGCATCAAACTGTTCCTCAAGGCCCTGGATGCGCTGGGCATGTTGCCGTTCGTGATCTATCGGCTGCTGCTGGGTGTCACGCTGCTGTTCATCGCCCTGTAACAGCCTTCGAGTGCCCGCGACCGGCAATAGCCAACCGACGGGCACCGTGCGTCAACAGGCTTCGAGGCGATAGCCGATACGTGGAAAGTGCACGTGGACGATACCGGCACGCGCGTCTTCACGGCGCAGGATCAATTCCTCGACGCCCGCGAACACCAGTTCACCCGCCACTGGCTCGGTGCCGTAGTCCACGGCGGCGATCGTCACCTGCTGGCCCGCCTTGAAACCGTTGGGTTCGAAGAAGGCCTCCTCGGGCAGCGGCGCCGGCGTGGCCTCGCGCGCGCGCGTCACCGCCTCTTCGGCAGACAGTTCGCCAGGCGAGCCGTGGCCGACGCCGAGAACCTTGCTCAGCCACGCCGCGACTTCGGGATAATCCTCGACCAGCGGCGCGGTGACCGGCGTGGCCTTGAGAAACCACAGGCAATGCGCAACGGCAAAATCAGCGATACAGGGCGCGCGTCCCAACAGGAATTCGCCAGCCTCGCGCGCGAGCTGCTGTTGCAGGCGCGCCATCAGCACCGGCCAGTGGCTCCTGGCCTGTTCCAGCGGCACGCGCGACACCGAACCGCCACTGAACAATTGCGCGCGATCCTTGCTGAACACTTGCACGAATTCCTTGGGTGCCTGGGCAAAGCGCAGCGCCATGGACTCCGGCTGGAACACCAGACTCACCGCATGCAGGAACAGCACCGAATCGGCCCACTGCGCCAAGGTCGCGGCGACAAACTCCTGGCCCTCCGGAAAAAGCGCAGGCGTACTTTTCTCGGCTTCCAGGCGACGGGCCATCAGCGCGGTATCGCAATAGACATCCGCACCGACCTGCAGCACGGGCGTGCGCCGGTAGCCGCCGGTCAGCGCCGTGAGATCCGGCTTGGGCATGACCGGAGGGATCGCCACCGAGCGCCAGGAGAGCTGCTTGAAACCCAGCATCAGGCGCGCCTTTTCGGCGAAGGGAGAAGTGGGATAGTGGTGCAGAATGATTTCGTGCATTGCAGGCTCCGCCAGTCTTGTCATGTAGACCTCAGCTTACGCGCGGCTGGCGTGGCAGCCTACCCGTTCAGCTGATTGCCAGACTATTCACCGGGACGCAGCGTGCGTGGCCACCAGGGCTTCCTTGGCCGGTTTTTTCAGCTGCTTGATCGCACGTTCGCGGCGTAACGCGTCGCCCTTGCTGCCACAGGCTTCGACATAGACCAATGCAACTGCCGGACTCGAATGGAAGAAGCGTGCCCCGCGCCCGCACTGATGCGCAGCGAAGCGGCGCTCTGCATCGTCGCTGATCCCACAGTACAGCGAACCATTGGCGGCCCGTACCAGGTAGACGAACCAGGGCTTTGGCGAAGCGACGCTCATGCGAAAAACACTCTCGGAATCGATACGACCGGACGACCAGCGAGCCGCGCGGCCATCGGCATCGGATTGTCCTTATCCGTGTCGACTGGATCAAGCGCATCGCTCGCGAGTCGAGCTGGCCGCGAGGCCGGACGCGAGCATCGATCCCGGCCACAAGGGTCGGCGCACGTTTGCCGAACCAAGCGCCACCCGCGCCTGCGCCCGCAGAAGGCCAGCACCGGCGAATCAGCCAGGCGATTGCCGCTTCGCATAGCAAAGTCCGTCGATCCTGTCGAGATATGGTGGCGGTTCGCCTTTGCGTATACTGCGCCGATGTTTGCTCAAACTGCGTTCCGCAAGCGCTGCACCTCCTGGTTGCTGGCGACCGGACTCTTCCTGATGCTCAGCAGCTGCGCCGAACCGCCCAGCGCACTCGAGCGTATTAAGGAGGAAGGCGTACTGCGCGTGATCACCCGCAACAGCCCCTCCACCTACTTCCAGGATCGCAACGGCGAAGCCGGCTTCGAGTACGAACTGGTCAAGCGCTTCGCCGGCCATCTGGGCGTGGAGTTGCAGATCGAAACCGCGGACAACATCGACGACATCTTCACCCGCCTGAATCGCCCCGGCGGCCCGACCCTGGCAGCCGCCGGCCTGGTGGCGAGCGAGGGCCGCAAGGAGCTGGCACGCTTCACCCGGCCCTATCTGGACGTCACGACGCAGGTGGTCTACCGCCGCGGGCAACGCCGCCCGACCCAACCCGAGGATCTGGTCGGCAAGCGCATTCTGGTGCTCAAGGGCAGCAGTCAGGCGGAAAAGCTCAAGGCACTGCAGACCGAGCTGCCGGAGCTGCGCTATGAAGAATCCGACGCGGTAGAAGTGGTCGACCTGTTGCGCATGGTCGATGAGGGCCAGGTCGACCTGACCCTGGTCGAATCCAACGAACTGGCCCTCAACCAGGTTTACTTCACCAACGCGCGGGCCGCTTTCGACCTGGGTGAACAGAACAGCCTTTCATGGATCATCGGCAAGGGTGAAGACGACAGCGTACTCGAGGCCGCCAATGCGTTTCTCGATCAGGCGCGCGAAAACGGCACGCTGCAACGCTTGCGAGAGCGGTATTACGGCCACGTCGATGTGCTCGGTTACGTTGGCGCCTACGCGTTTGCCAAGCACCTGCAGCAACGGCTACCGCGCTACGAAAAGGTCTTTCGTGAAACGGCGAAGGTTCATGGCGTGGACTGGCGCCTGCTCGCCGCGATCGGCTACCAGGAGTCGCATTGGCAACCGGAAGCCACGTCGAAAACCGGCGTGCGTGGCCTGATGATGCTCACGCTCAATACCGCCAAGGCCATGGGCGTGACCAACCGCCTCGACCCGGTACAGAGCATTCAAGGCGGCGGGAAATACATTGCCCAAGTGCATGCCAATCTGCCGGACAGCATCGAGGAACCGGATCGCACCTGGTTCGCCCTGGCCGCCTACAATATCGGCGGCGGGCACCTCGAGGATGCACGCAAGCTGGCCGAGAGCGAAGGGCTGGATCCGAACAAGTGGCTCGATGTGAAGCAGATCCTGCCACGTCTGTCGCAGAAGCAGTGGTACACCAAAACCCGTTACGGTTACGCCCGTGGTGGCGAACCGGTGCATTTCGTGGCGAACATCCGCCGCTATTACGACATCCTGACCTGGGTGACCCAGCCGCAGATGGAAGGCCAGCAACTGGTGCATAACGAGTTTCACATCCCGGGCATCAACGCCACCGATCTTGGCGAAATCCTGCCGCCGCTCTGATCGGATCAGGAACGGCCGATCGGCGCGAAACAGCCGGCCGTGTGATCGGCCAGTACCTGCGCCGTCAGTTCGACTTCCAGCCCTCGCCGTCCGGCACTGACATAGATGCTCGGTTGCGCCTGGGCCGAATGGTCGATGAAGGTGCGCAAGCGCTTCTTCTGGCCCAGCGGACTGATCCCACCCACCAGATAGCCCGTGGCGCGCTGCGCCACCGTGGGGTCGGCCATCTCGGCCTTCTTGGCCCCCGCCGCCTGTGCCAGTGCCTTGAGATCGAGGGTACCGGCCACTGGCACCACGGCGACCAGCAGCTCGTTCTTCTCGCTACAGGCCAAAAGGGTCTTGAACACACGCGCCGGTTCCAGGCCGAGCTTTTCAGCCGCCTCGAGCCCATAGGATGCGGATTTCGGGTCGTGCTCGTAGCTGTGGATGCGGTGGTCGGCCTTGGCCTTTTTCAGCAGATCGATGGCAGGGGTCATAGCGGCACGGGTCGTTGGGCGAAGTCGGATACCTTAGCCAAAAACGCGGTGTTCGGCACGCCGCCGCTCGATCCACTCGTTGGCGACAGGCCAGGCGCTTCGCCAACACGCGCATGGCCGTACCGACTCGCTCAGGCGACCTTGGCCCGATGCGCCGCGCGCAACTGCCGCGCGGCCGCCACCATATTGACCAGCGCCGCCTCGGTTTCTGGCCAGCCGCGGGTCTTCAGGCCGCAGTCGGGGTTGACCCAAAGCCGCTGCGCGGGAATGCGCTCGCAGGCTCTTTCCAGCAGATGCACCATTTCCTGGGTATCGGGAATCCGTGGCGAATGAATGTCATACACCCCCGGACCGATATCGTTGGGGTAGTCGAAGGCGCGGAAGGCTTCGAGCAGCTCCATCTGCGAGCGCGAGGTCTCGATGGTAATGACGTCGGCATCCATCGCCGCGATGGACTCGATCACCGCGTTGAACTCGCTGTAGCACATGTGCGTATGGATCTGCGTTTCATCGCGTACGCCGCTGGCGCACAGGCGAAACGCTTCGACCGCCCAGTCGAGATAACCCTGCCACCGCGCGCGACGCAACGGTAGCCCTTCGCGGAACGCCGCCTCGTCGATCTGCACGATCCTGATGCCGGCCGCCTCCAGGTCGCACACCTCGTCCCGGATCGCCAGGGCCAACTGCCGCGCCTGTTGCTCGCTGCTGAGGTCCTCGCGCGTGAACGACCACATCAGCATGGTTACCGGGCCGGTGAGCATCCCTTTCATGACCTTGTCGGTCTGCTGTTGCGCGTAGCGAATCCATTCTACGGTCATGGGCGCCGGGCGGCTCAGGTCCCCATAGATGATCGCGGGTTTGACACAACGCGAGCCGTAGCTCTGCACCCAGCCGAAGCGGGTGAAGACGTAGCCGTCCAACTGCTCAGCGAAATATTCGACCATGTCGTTGCGCTCGGCCTCGCCGTGCACCAGCACATCCAGGCCCAACTGCTCCTGCACCGCTACCGCATGCCGAATTTCCGCCTGCATCGCCTCGGTGTACGCCGCCGGCGCCAAGGTGCCCTGCTTGAAGGCTTGGCGCGCCAGGCGAATGGCCGAGGTCTGTGGAAACGAGCCGATCGTGGTGGTCGGAAACGCAGGCAGATCCAGCCGGGCGCGTTGCTTTTCGATCCGCTCGGCGAACGGCGACTGACGTCGACCATGGCGTGGCTCGATGGCGGCCAGACGTGCTTGCACCTCAGGCCTGTGGATACGCGAGGATTGCGCTCGGCTGGCCTGGATGGATCGGCTTGCCTGCAACGCGTTCCGCACCCGGGCATCGTCAGGTGTATCCAGCGCACGCGCCAGCACCGAAACCTCGGCGCATTTCTGCACGGCGAAGGCGAGCCAGCTTTTGAGTTCGGCATCCAACCGGTCTTCCCGTGCCACATCCATCGGCGTGTGCAACAGCGAGCACGACGGCGCGACCCATAACCGCTCGCCAAGCCGCTCCTCGGCATGGCGCAGCAGGTCCAGCGCCTTGTCCAGATCGCAGCGCCAGACATTGCGACCGTTGACCAGTCCAAGGGAGAGAATCTTGTAAGTCGGCAGCCGATCGAGAATGACCGGATACTGCTCCGGGGCACGCACCAGATCGATATGCAGCCCCTCCACCGGCAGCGCGGCGGCTAGGCCGAGGTTGTCTTCCAGACCGCCAAAATAGGTCGCCACGAGCTTCTTCAGGGGCGCGCGCTGCAGCAGGTTATAGGCCCGTTCGAATGCGTTCTTCCAGTCCTGTGGCAGATCGAGCACGAGAATCGGCTCATCGATCTGTACCCACTCGACGCCCAGCGCGGCCAGCCGCTCGAGTACCTCGCCGTAAACGGGCAACAGCCGTTCGAGCAGCTCCAGCCTGTCGAACGCCGCGCCCTTGGCCTTGCCCTGCCAGAGATAGGTCAGCGGGCCGATCAATACGGGCTTGGTCGCGTAACCGAGCGCCTGGGCCTCCTCGACCTCTTCGAACAATTGGGTCCAGCACAGGCTGAAGGACTGGTCCTCGGTGAACTCGGGCACCAGATAGTGGTAATTGGTATCGAACCACTTGGTCATTTCCTGTGCCTGGCCGGTGCCGCAACAACCCTTGCTGACGCCGCGCGCCATGGCGAACAACGTATCCAGTGTCGGTACGCCGTCGGCCGGACGAAACCGCTCCGGCACCACGCCGAACATGAGCGAATGGGTCAATACCTGGTCGTACCAGGCAAAATCACCCACCGGCAGCAGCTCGATGCCGGCGTCTGCCTGCAGCTTCCAATGGGCGGCGCGCAGTTCCCGGCCGACACGACGCAACGCCTGCTCATCCAGATTGCCGTTCCAGTACGCTTCGAGCGCTTTCTTCAGTTCTCGGTTGGCGCCGATACGCGGAAATCCCAAACAATGGGCCACAGCCATAACATTCTCCAATTCGTCCCGCATTTCGATGACGTGGAGTCTGGGCGCCGACGGCGAATGAAACAAACTCATCAATTTTAAGTTGGTCGTTAATATTATTCATATTGGACATTTCGTTCGGATTGGGCCTCTAACAACCCAGACGTAGCGAGTGAGGTACCAATGACCGGCGAAGACGAACCGCAAGATCTCAGGTCCCTTCTGGACCTGCTCGCCCAGGCGGGCGAGCCCGGCGAGGCAGTCACCATCCAGAGCATGCTGGAGGCGACCGGCCAACGTAGCTTTGGGGCCTTGCTGCTGGTTCCCGGGTTGTTGGTGTTTTCGCCGTTGTCGGGCATTCCCGGCCTGCCCAGCTTCTTCGCCGTGATGGTGGCGCTGATCGCGCTCCAGTTGCTGATTGGCCGCAAGCATTTCTGGCTGCCCCAATGGTTGCTTCGACGTTGCGCATCGCGCAGCAAGTACGATCGCGCGATCGCGTTCCTGAAGCGGCCGGCGCGCTGGGTCGATCGCCTGATACGGCATCGCCTGACCTTTCTCACCGAAGGCTTCGCGATACGCATTAACGCGCTGGTCTGCCTGTTGATCGCGGGCACCATGCCCCCGCTCGAACTGATCCCGTTCGGCAACTCCACGGCCGGTGCTGCCCTGAGCTTTCTCGGGCTGGGCATGATGGCGCGCGATGGCGCGCTGGTGGTCGTCGCGCTGCTGTTTCTCGGCGTGCTGGGCTATTTGATCAGCCGCATCTGGATGTAACAGGCGCCCTGCCCGTGCGTGCGTTGTCGGCAACCCACGGCAGGTCGGTGGCTTCGCAGCCAGCCACTCGACTCGACTCGACAAGGGCCCCTGCACTGGAACACACTTTGCCTTCACAATGAACAGTCTTCACGTCGCCGATTGTTACCCAAGTACGATGGTTCTCGGAGTCAGGAGCGAAACCCCACAGGGCAGGAAGGGCGCAGCATGTTGGAAATTCGTCACCTGAAAACGCTTCATGCGCTACGCGAAACCGACAGCCTCGTCGAAGCAGCCGAGCGTCTGCATCTGACCCAGTCAGCGCTGTCTCACCAGTTCAAGGAACTGGAAGAACGCCTGGGTCTGCAATTATTCGTGCGCAAGACCCGCCCGGTGCGCTTCACCAGCGCCGGTTTGCGCTTGTTGCAGCTGGCAGACAGCCTGTTGCCGCAACTGCGCGGCGCCGAGCGCGACCTGGCCAGGCTGGCCGGAGGCACGGCGGGGCGCCTGCACATGGCCATCGAGTGCCATAGCTGCTTCCAGTGGCTGATGCCGACGATCGATCAGTTCCGCGACGCCTGGCCGGAAGTGGAACTCGATCTCGCCTCGGGTTTCTCGTTCGCGCCGCTGCCGGCACTGGCCCGGGGAGATCTGGACTTGGTAGTAACGTCCGATCCGGTCGACTTGCCCGGCATCACGTATGTCCCGTTGTTCACCTATGAGGCGCTGCTGGCGGTCGCCAACCAACACCCCCTGGCCACCCGGCCCCATGTGCGTGCCGAGGATCTGGCCGGCGAAACCCTGATCACCTATCCGGTGGAGCGCGACCGACTGGACATCTTTACGCGATTCCTGGAACCGGCGGACGTCGAGCCGGCTCAGGTCCGCACCTCGGAATTGACGGTGATGATGATGCAGTTGGTGGCCTCGGGTCGCGGCGTCTGTTGTGTGCCGAACTGGGCCCTGCACGAATACAGCGCGCGCGGCTATGTCACGGCCAAGCGCCTGGGTGAAAAAGGCCTGTTCGCGACCCTGTTCGCCGGCATTCGCGCCGACATGCTGGATTCGCCGTTCATGCGTGATTTTTTGCTGACCGCCAAGGACACCTCGTTCGCCACCCTCGAAGGCGTCAGCGCGGCGCCGAAACCAAAATAACCACCGATCAATCCTGTCGATAGGGCAGCGCGTCCCGCGCCGCCTCGGCATAGCGCAACACGCCCAGCCGCTCCTGCTCGAGGAAATCGCTCACCGCGGCGCGCAGTCCCGGATGCGCAAGATAATGCCAGGACCGGGTGATCACCGGCTCGAAGCCACGGATGAGCTTGTGTTCGCCCTGCGCTCCGGCATCGAAACGAGACAGCCCAGCGGCGATGGCCTGGTCGATACCCTGGTAGAAACAGGTCTCGAAGTGCAACCGATCGAACTCGGCGAGGCAGCCCCAATAGCGGCCATAGAGTCCGTTCGCGTCGACCAGGCTGAACGCCATGGCCACCGGACGCCCACCCTGCCGGGCCAGCACGACGCGGATCGCTTCGGGCATGCGCTCGGCGAGCAGACTGAAAAAACCACGCGTCAGATAGGGCGCCTGCCCACGCACGTGGTAGGTGTTGGCATAGCAGGCGTAGACGAAATCCCACTCGGCCTCTGTGAGCTGATGGCCTTCGCGCCGATCGAACCCGATCCCCTGCCCCGCCACTTGCTCACGCTCTTTGCGAAGTTGCTTGCGCTTTCGCGAGGTGAGGCCATCCAGAAAATCTTGAAAATCGCGATAACCTCGGTTGTGCCAGTGAAACTGGCACCCTAGGCGCTCCAGCCAACCGTCCCGTTCATGGAACACCGCATCGGCGTCCGCCTCGGTGAAATTGACGTGCAGACTGGACTGACCCTGCTCGACGAGCCCGTCCGTGAGGTGATCGAGCAATCGACCCGCCGCCTGTAGATCGCCCAGCAGGCGCGCGCCGGTTACCGGAGAGAACGGCACAGCACAGAGCAGCTTGGGGTAATACTCGATCCCGGCACGATGGCAAGCATCCGCCCAGGCCCAGTCAAACACGTATTCACCGCTGGAATGCGTCTTGCGATACACCGGTAGCGCGGCGATGACACCCTGCGCATCGCTGAACAGCTGATGGTGCGGACGCCAGCCGCTGCGGCCTCCCACGCTGCCGCTGTCCTCCAGTGCAGCGAGGAAGGCATGCCGGACGAAAGGCTGCGGATTTTCACCGAGCAGGCTATCCCAACGGGTGGGCGCGATCTCGGCGAGGCTGGAAAGAGTCTGGATAGGCATACGCGCCAGTCTGGCGGCTAAACCGAACGAAAAAAAGCCCCATGAGCATGGGGCTTGAAAGGAGCATCACGGATGAAACGGTGTTGCGTTAGAACACGTACTGGGCGCGGAAGACCATGCCGTCGCCGTCGTCATCGCCGTTGGCGTTGAGGGCGTTGTCGACTTTGGCTTTCACGTAGTAGCCGCTGAGTTTGACGTTCTCGTTGGCGTACCAGTTCAAGCCGATGTTATGCACCTTGCCTTCGACGTCGGCGGTGGGGTCGATGCCCACGTTGCCATCTTCGGCCTCGATGTTGTCGTAGCGATAGAAGACTTCCCATGCGCCGAGCTGCTTGTTCTCGGGCTTGAGCGAATCAAAGCGGCCCAGCTTGTAGCCACGCGATTCGCCGGTCAGGGTGTAAGCCACCTGAGCGTAGTAGCCCTTCGCTTCGAGGTCATCGTAGGCAACCGAGTCGGACTCGAGCTTGCGCTTGATGTACTCGCCCTGAACCGACAGCGGCCCCATCGCCCAAGCGGCTTCCAGACCCCAGGCGGTATCGTCGCCGTAGGAGCCGGCCGGTGCGCCGTTGGCGCCGCCGAGCAGCAGGCGGTTACCGTTGGTCCCGGCATCGTTGCCACCGCCGGTGCTTACACCACGCATGCCCAGACGGCTACGGATGCGCGAGTCGACAGCCGTGTCATCCAGGTTGCGTTGAGCGAAGTTCACACCGAAATGCAGGACGTTGCCCGCTTCGTGCATTGGCGCGAACACACCACGCAGGTTGACCTGCTTGACGCTCTCGCCGTTTTCATCGTTCTGGTCCTTGGCGTGCAGCCCGGCAGAGCCGTACAGCGACGGGCCCATGGTGCCGTTGACTTGAATACCCAGGCCGTTCTGGTGGCCGTTGGCCCAATCGACCAGATCGTAGGCGGCGTTACGCTCCTGGGCGGTTACCCATTTGGAGCTGGTGGCTTTTTCCAGACCGAAATCGGGGTCGAAGCGACCCATTTTGATGTTGATCGGGTTGAAGCCGGAATACTGGATGGACGCTTCGTCCCAGTAGCCGTCTTCGCTGCTGCCGGCGTTATGGGCGAAATCGTAGTTGAACTGGTATTTCCAGTCCTGGTAGGCCACGCCACCGACTTCCAGGAAGGCGCGGCGGAAGTAGGCGGCGTCGGCGTTATCGCCGTTCTGGGTGTAGAAGCCATCGAAGGTGCTGTAGTCGGCCTGCAGGCGGCCACCGATCTTGAAGCTGAACTGCTTGTCCGTCGTGGCGACTTCCAGGCCACCCTTGGTCTTGACTACGATGTCAGCGCCGTCAGTGGTAACGGTACCGGCGAAAGCCTGGGCGGAAACGGCCAGAGCAAGGGCGCTGGCGGCGAAACCGGCGAAGTGCTTACGGATCATCGAAAATTCCCCTTTTGGTTTAGCGTTGGAAAACACACAGGTGTTGGCGCTTTGTGCTGCCGGCATCTTGGCCAGGCTGTGTGTCAGACAAGTGGCTGTTCCATAAACCTTTTATGACAAAGGGAACTTAAAAGACCTTGAGTTATCGCGGTTTGTGCGTTTCTTGAACACCGGATCTTCGAAGGCCCGGCGCTTCGCACTGAACGCGCGGGCACAAAAAAGGTCGGATCGATGTCCGCCCTGGTTGTCGAGCCGCGCGTGGATCAGCGCTTTCGCAGAATCACGCTGCCGATCGAATAGCCTGCGCCGAACGAGCTCAGCACGCCCAGGCTGCCGGCAGGCAAATCGTCCTGGTGCTTGTGAAAAGCAATCACCGAACCCGCCGAACTGGTATTGGCGTAGGTGTCGAGAATCACCGGCGCCTCTTCGGGGCTGGCGTCGCGGCCGAGCAGCTTGCGCACGATCAGGTGATTCATGTTCAGGTTGGCCTGGTGCAGCCAGAAGCGCTTGACCGAGGCGACCTCGATATCGTTTTCCTTGAGATGTTCGCCGATCAGCTCGGCCACCATCGGGCAGACTTCCTTGAAGACCTTGCGGCCTTCCTGCACGAACAGTTTGTCCGGGTTGGTCATGTACTCCTCGGCCGTGCGGTTGAGGAAGCCGAAATTGTTGCGGATGTTGTTGGAGAACTCGGTCGCCAGGCGGGTGCTGACGATATCCCACTGGTGCTCTGAACTCGCCAGATCGGCACGCTCGATGATCACTGCGGTGCAAGCGTCACCGAAGATGAAATGACTGTCGCGGTCGCGGAAATTCATGTGGCCGGTGCAGATTTCCGGATTGACCATCAGGATCGCCCGCGCCTGCCCCAGTTGCACCGCGTTGGCTGCATTCTGGATGCCGAACGTGGCCGACGAACAGGCCACGTTCATGTCGAAGCCGAAGCCCTTGATGCCCAGGGCCGCCTGCACTTCGATGGCAATGGCCGGGTATGCACGCTGCAGGTTGGAGCAGGCCACGATCACGCCGTCGATGTCGGCTGCGGTCTTGCCTGCGCGCTCCAGCGCCTGTTGCGCCGCCTTGACCGACATTTCACAGAGGATCGACCATTCCTCGTTGCTGCGCTCGGGAATGCGCGGAACCATGCGATCAGGGTCGAGAATGCCGGCCTTGTCAGTGACGAAACGGCTCTTGATGCCCGACGCCTTCTCGATGAAAGCGGAACTCGACTCTGGCACCGGTTGAACCTCGCCCGCCTCGATGGCGGTGGCGTGTTCGGCGTTGAAACGGCGTGAGTAGGTATTGAAGGACTCAACCAGCTCGTCGTTCGAAATGCTGTTGGCAGGGGTATAAAGGCCGGTACCGCTGATGACGACGTTATGCACAGTCGTTCCTCTTGAATATTGGCTGATCGTTGTCGGGCGCTGGAACGGAGCGAGGCCGGCTGCGCCGTTTCGCCATCGTTCATGCCGTCTCTGTTTATGACGCTATTGTGCATGAAAAGCTGAAAGAATCCGTAACATTGCGCAGATTAGAAGATCGGAAATCAATCCGCACGACGCGATGACCGGTGACCGCCCGGTCGGAACATGAAGAAGGGATCGCTCGACGGCCCGTCACGGCCCCACAGCCCTGGTGCCGATGAACGGCGACCGTTATTCAGGCGCGCGCCTGCCCATCAGGCGGAAGGTGAAACCCGCGCGGGTGCGCACCGCAGCGCTCGTTGGTTATGCTTGCGCATTACATTGCAGGATTGGCCATGAACGACTCACTCATCGAACTGCTCACGCGGGTCAGCTCAGGCTGCATGTCTGAGCAGGACATCATCCGGATCGCCCACGAAGCGGCGCAGGCCTACGCCGATCCCGAGGGGTTTCTGCAGGCCAACCCGGACATCAATTACGACGAGGATTTCCCCATTCCGCTGGGCGAATGGGTGGTCGTCGGCAGCCTGCCGGATACCGTGCTGTTCCAGGCGGACGACTACCAGGCGCTGTTCGACCAGATCGTCGCCTCTTTCGGTCCGTCGGTGCAGTTCGTACTCAAACCCAAGCAACTGGCAAAAACCGAACCGCTCAAGGCGCTCAACCGTATCCAGACGCAACTTGGCAGCCTCTATCCGGAGAAAGGCGGTTATGTGCTGGTGGACTTCAGCGAGCCGTTGGACGACGAGTTGCAAGCGGTACTCGTCTATGCCAGCGATCTTGACCGCGTGCTGGCACTGGCGGTCGAGATCGGCATCTACGCAGCGCCCGCGCTACGTACGATGCAGGCCGCTCAGGGCGAGGGCTAACGCCGACGCAGCGGATCGAGCAAAGGCGACAATCCGTTGTGGTCGATTTCCTGCATCAGCGCAAGCAACTGCCCGATCTCGCCGGGCGGAAAACCGACCCGTGCAAACCAGTTCAGGTAGTTGCCAGGCAAGTCCGCGATCAGACGGCCCTTGTATTTGCCATAGGGCATCGTCTGGGTCACCAGGCGGTCGAGGTCTTCGGGCTTCATGGGTGCTTTTTTAGCGAAAGGACAACCCATACTGCCATAGGCCGCGGGCTGCGACAGCCCGTGTCCGCCGGATCGATTCGGCATAAAACGCTCACCTGCTCGGCTCGCAAACGTCATAAGCGGGTCTGTGCCTGCCCGCGCAGGCCGCGGCATCGCTGAGCAAGCGCTGCCATTAGAAACGTCCTATCACCGCCATAGCCTGGACCTATTAGGCAAACGGCGCCGTTGCGGCTAGGCCTTTGTATACCTGTTGGCCCTTCAGGAATAACCATGATGAACGCCGCCCTGACCCGCTCGTGCCTGGCCGTCGCGCTCGGCACCGTTACGTTGGCAACAAGCCTCAAAGCCGCCGAAGCGGACAAACCGACCAGCTACAGTCCCGTGGTGATAACCGAGACGGTCGACGCGATCATGCAGCGCATGTCGGCAGACAAACCGGGCATCATCGAAAAACACATGGCGCTGCTCAGGGAGCGCTACGACCTCAGTGACAAGCCGGCCGAAGGCGTCACCATGGCGCGCGGCAAGCCGATACAAACCGGCGTCCGGGTCAAGCTGGCTGAAGGCAGCTGGGATGAACTGGCGCAACTGAGCCCTGAGCAGATCCGTCAGCAGAAACGATTCCCTGCCGGATTCATGCCGCTGCCCCACCCGAACCATCCGGAAGGCGGAATGGTCTTTCCGCAGTTCCACATCGACGAAGTCAACCGGATCGAAGGCCGCGATCTGACCCGCTTCGACCTTGATTTCGATCTGCCGGACCATCTCCTCCCGGAATTTCCGGCGCCAATCTATCTCACCACCCGGCCTGACCTGGGCGACGTTTCACAAGGCAAGCTGGTGAACATCCGCAACTATTTCGAACTGTTCAATGGCATCCTCAACCCCAAGCAACTGGAAGGCTTGCGTCTGCTCGTCACGACCTTCCCGCAGCAGCAATTCAACGCCACCGACGACCGGCGCAGCGAGCATCCGCACACCGGTGTCGCCTGCCTGGACTGCCATGCCAACGGCCACACCAACGCAGCGACGCATCTGGCAGGCGACGTACGCCCGCAGAAGTTTCGCCACCGCATCGACACACCGACATTGCGTGGCGTGAACGTGCAGCAGATCTTCGGCTCCCAGCGCGCGCTGAAGACAGTGGAAGATTTCACCGAGTTCGAGCAACGCGCGGCCTACTTCGATGGCGATATCGTCATGGCAGCGAAGAAAGGCGTGAACGTACTGGAACGCGGCAGTCAGGTGCACTTCATGGGCGAGTTCCAGGCGTTGCTCGACTTCCCGCCGGCCCCGAAACTCAACGTCGAAGGCCGGCTCGACCGCGCGCGCGCCAGCGAGCAGGAGTTGCGTGGCGAAGCGATATTCCATGGCAAGGGCGCTTGCGCGGGCTGCCACGTCCCGCCTTATTACACCGACCACCTGATGCATAACCTGCAGACCGAGCGTTTTTACGAACCGCAGGAATACAACGGCGTCATGGCCGTGGGCGACGGGCCGATCAAGACCTTCCCGTTGCGGGGTATCAAGGATTCGCCGCCCTACCTGCACGATGGACGCCTGCTGACGCTTGAAGACACCGTCGAGTTCTTCAATCTGGTCCTGCAGCGTGGCCTCACCCAGGAAGAAAAGACCGATCTGGTGGCGTTCCTGCGTACGCTCTGACCGGTCGAAGTGCCGATAAAGACCGGCTATACGACGCATAGGTGTTGTCATGGCGCCTTTTGCCCCATTGCTTGTCACAATGGGGCATACGCTGGCAAACGACTGCCGATGCCCGCCACGATCAAGGAGCTTCTCGATGACACAGCCTTCGCAACCCAAACCCGAACTGGACGATGCCGCCCTGGCCTTCGCCGAGCAGGTATTCGACTGTGCTCGCAACGGCGATGCGGCGCGCCTGGCCGATCTGCTCGGTCGCGGTTTGCCGGCCAACATCCGTAACCACAATGGCGACAGCCTGTTGATGCTCGCGGCCTATCACGGCCATCTGGACGCGTCTCGCGTCCTGCTGGACAACGGCGCCGATCCCGAGCTGCGCAACAACAAGGGCCAGACTCCGCTGGCAGGCGCTGCGTTCAAAGGGGACCTGGCCATGATCGAGCTGTTGATCGAACAGGGCGCAGACGTGGAAGGCGCGTCGCCGGATGGCAAAACCGCGTTGATGATGGCCGCGATGTTCAACCGCACCGCGATCGTCGAATACCTGATTGCCCATGGCGCCAACCCGCACGCCGCCGATAGCAACGGCGCCACCCCACTCGCCGCCGCGGCGTTGATGGGCGCCACTGACACGCATGCGCTGCTGAGCAGACTCGGGGACTGACAGCCGCGGAGCGCTGTTCGCCGCGCGCTGCGAGCGCACCGTTCTGGCTGGTTGAACCATCAGGTCATCGACCGATCTGTGAGCTTGGGCCGAAAGCGGACACCCTTTCCCTCGAGGCCATCTGCGTGGATAATCCCGCGCTTTTTTCCCCACGCTCCGAGGCAGACCATGACGGCGCACCCCTCTCCGCCGACGCAGCGCTTTTCGCCGCGCGCCATCCTGTTGATAGAACTGGCGTTGGCCATGGGCGGTTTCGCCATCGGCACCGGCGAATTCGCCATCATGGGCTTGATGCCCAATGTGGCGCAGGGCCTGGGCGTCACCGAACCTCAGGTCGGCCACGTAATCAGCACCTACGCCCTGGGTGTGGTGGTCGGCGCGCCGTTGCTGGCCATCATCGGCTCACGGCTGTTTCGCCGGCACCTGTTATTGCTGCTGATGAGCTTCTTCGCCCTGGGCAACTTCGCCAGCGCTTTCGCCCCGGACTACCACTCGCTGATGCTGTTCCGCTTCGTCGCGGGCCTGCCCCACGGCGCCTACTTCGGCGTGGCGATGCTGGTCGCCGCCTCGATGGTGCCACCGGATCAACGCGCCAAGGCCGTCAGCCGCGTACTGGCTGGGCTGACCATCGCCATGCTGATCGGCAACCCCACCGCCACCTGGCTCGGGCAATGGCTGAGTTGGCGCTGGGCGTTCGGGCTGGTGGGGTTGATCGCCTTGTTGACCGTCGTACTGGTGGCCTTTTTCCTGCCGCTCGATCGTAACGAGCCGCGCAACGATCCGATGCGCGAGTTGCGCGACTTCAACCGCAAGCCGGTGTGGCTGGCACTGGCCATCAGCTCGGTCGGTTTCGCCGGCATGTTCTGCGTGTTCAGTTATCTGGCACCTACGCTGCTGCAAGTCACAGGCGTTGGCGAACATTGGATTCCCGTTGCGCTGGCCGCCTTCGGCCTGGGTGGAATCATTGGCAACCTGTTCGGGGGCTGGCTGTTCGATCGGCTGGGCTTCAAGGCGATCGCCTGGCTGTTGCTGTGGAGCATCGCGGTCCTGTTGCTTTTCCCGTTCGCCGCCCACTCGCTGTGGTCTATTCTGCCGGCGGCGTTCGCCGTGGGTACCATGGTCTCGCTGTCGCCGGCACTGCAGACGCACCTGATGGATGTCGCTGCCGATGCGCAGACGCTGGCCGCGGCGTCCAACCATTCGGCGTTCAACGTCGCTAATGCGCTCGGCCCATGGCTTGGCGGACTGGCCATCAGCGCCGGCCTGGGCTGGACCTCCACCGGATACATCGGCGCCGCAACCGGTGCGGTCGGCCTGCTGGTGTTCTGGTGGGCCTGGACCACTCAGGACGACTCAGCGAACGCCCGAACCCCGGCGCCCGCCTGCGATTGAGCCGAACGCGATGGGGCCGCGCTGCGGCCCGGCTGTCCGGCCATGCGAAATATCTCCATCACTGCGCTAAATTATTCTCGTCAACGGCCGCTTTATAGAATCTTGATTTCCAAATTGGCCGTTACCGATGCACCTCTCCCTGAAACAGAAGATGATTCTCCTGGCCTTGTTGCCGGTATTGCTGCTTGCGTTGGTGTTGTGCGGCGGGACAGCCAAGATCCTCGCCGACCGTGCCGAAACCGAGATCGCCAATCGGCGTGAACAGCTGATGGCCCAGAGCCAGAAGGAATTGAAAGGTTACGTCGAGGTGGCACTCGCTGCCATTTCGGACCTCTACGAGCATTCCCCCAACGGGGACATGGCCGCTCGTGCCGAAGCCATCAAGCGCCTGTCACGCATCACCTTCGGTGACGACGGCTATTTCTATGGGCACGACTCGAACATCATTCGGCTGTTTCGCGGCACCAACCCGGACGGCGTCGGTACCAGCATGAAGGATCGCCGCGATCAGCAAGGCATGCTGATCAATACCGAACTGGTGCGCGCCGCGAAAGACGGCAGCCATTACCTGCAGTATTTTTCATCGATGCCGGGCAAGGACCACGTGCTGCTGCCCAAACTGTCTTACAACCACTACTTGCCGAAGTGGGACCTGGCCATCGGCACGTCGATCAACATCGACAGCATCGACGCCGAATTGGCACAGATTCAGGCACAGATCGAGGAACGCATCGAAGCCATCGTGACCAGCACGCTGGTACTGGCCGCGATCATGCTGGCCGTACTCGGCCTCGTCGGGCTGACGCTGAGCAATTCGATCGTGCGTCCGATCCAGCGTATCAAGGACAACCTCGACGACATCGCCGCCGGCGATGGCGACCTGACCCACCGGTTGCAGATCACCAGCCGGGACGAAGTCGGCGAACTGGCGTCTTCGTTCAACCGCTTCGTCGAGAAGATCCACGGCATGGTGGCGCAGATGGTCGAGGTGACGAGCCAACTGACCGAGCTGGTTGGCGAGGTCGCCGCGCAAGCACGACGCTCCGAAATCGCGATGCAGCAGCAGCGACACGAAACCGATCAGGTCGCGACCGCCATCAACGAAATGTCCGCCGCAGCGCAGGAAGTGGCGCAGAGCGCGCAGAACGCTGCCAATGCGGCCCAGCAGACCGACCAGGAAGGCCAGGACGCCAAGCGAGTCGTCGATGGCAGCGTCGAGCGCATCCATGCGCTGGTGCGAGACATCCGTGATAGCGGCGCCTCCATCGACACCCTGCGCAAGGACGTGGATTCGATCATCAATGTGCTGGGCGTAATCCGTTCGATCGCCGACCAGACCAACCTGCTCGCCCTCAACGCGGCCATCGAAGCGGCACGTGCCGGCGAGGCTGGGCGCGGGTTCGCGGTGGTGGCGGACGAGGTTCGCGCGCTGGCCAGTCGGACTCAACAGAGCACCCAGGAAATTCAGGGCATGATCGACCGGCTGGAACACGGCACGCAGAGCGCCGTCGATGCCATGGCACGCTCCAGCGAAGCAGGTGAAAGCAGCAGCGAACAGGCCACTCGCGCCGGCGTTTCGCTGGATGCCATCGCACAGCTGATCGGCACCATCAACGCCATGAACGCTCAGATCGCCAGCGCCGCCGAAGAACAGACCTCGGTCGCCGAAGAAATCAACCGCAGCGTGCACCAGATCGCCATGTCGGTCGATCAGGTCGCCGACGAGACCCAGCAAGGCGCGCAGACGGCACGCAACCTGGAACAGCTGGGCCAACGCCTCGGCGCGCTGGTCAAACAGTTCCGTATCTGACCGACGATCCGCGTTCGCCACGCCAGCAGGTACGGGCCAGGCGCGCCCACGAAGCGGCCGTCGCCCGGCAGGTTGCCGAGGGCCGACGGCCCGCCGTGCAATATGAGGTAACCAGCCGGTCGTCGGCAGCCCTTGCAGACGGGGCGGTCAGCCGTCCCAATGAGCGCTCCCGCTGAACGGACCATATGCGCCATGCCGAACGTCTTTGTTTCCAGATCCAGAGCGCGACTGCTGTGCCTGATGCTCGTCGGCGCTCTGGTCGCCGGCCTGCCGGTCGGCTGCTCGATGCTCGAACGCAAGGAGCGCGAGCTGGTATTCCGTATCGAGCCGGGTACGGCCAGCTGGTACCGCGGCCTGCCGAGCAGCGTGCAGGAGCTGGAACTGACCGCACCGGCCTTTGGCGACAACCAGACGATCCACGCCTGGTGGTGGCCCGTCGAGCAGCCGAACGCTCCGGCCCTGCTGTATCTGCACGGCTCACGCTGGAACCTCACCGGCCACCAGTCGCGTCTCGAACAAATCCGTTCCCTGGGTTTTTCGGTGCTGGCCATCGACTACCGAGGGTTCGGCCAGAGTCTCGGTGAGCTGCCGTCCGAAGCGAGCGTCTACGAGGACGCGCGCATCGCCTGGGATCACCTGAAAACACTGCAGCCCGATGCCGACAGGCGACTGATCTATGGTCATTCGCTCGGCGGCGCCGTGGCGGTGGACCTGGCTGCCGAGCTTGGCCGCGACGCCGAACGCCGCGGCGAGGCGCCCGAGGCGCGGGCGCTGATCATCGAGTCAGCCTTCACCACCCTCGCGGATGTGGCCACCGAAATCGCCGACACCCCCTGGCCGATTCGCTGGCTGCTGTCGCAGAAATTCGACTCCGTCGACAAGATCGATCAAGTGGGCATGCCGGTTCTGCTCGTCCACGGTACCAACGACCAGTATGTGCCCGCGCGCTTCAGCGAACAGCTGTATGCGGCTGCCCGACAGCCCAAGCAGCTCCTGCTTGTCGAAGGTGGCAATCACAACAATGCCATGCGCGTGGGTCGTCAGGCTTATTCCAGGGCCATCGAGCAGTTACTGTCGCAGACGCACGCTCGCCAGGCCGATGGCGGTTCGGTTGCGGCCCGGTCACGCGGCGCAAAAGGGCTGACCATCGAGCACGCGGTGCGATGCCAGCGGAGGGTCGGCGGGGTCGCTCCGGCGGGTTGCACGGGCCGCGCTCAGCAGGTCTGCCGTGCGTTCGAATCGGCGGCCGGCGGCGTCCATGGGTTGCGGCCCTCGTCTATCCAGGCCAGGGTCGCCTGCCAGAATCCTTCCCGGTGGCGCTCGTGAAACAGGTCGAAATGCCCGATGCGCGTCAGCCCCAACTCGGCAGGGCTTAACCGCACATGATCGCACCGGCTGTTGCGGTAATAGCTCAGCCCGCGCTCGATGGCCGGCACGGTGCCGTACTCGTCATCGCTCACGCTCACCGCGAGGATCGGCGCGCGCACGGCGGCGAATCGCTGCAGCGTCCGCTCGCGCTCATGCGCAGGGTAGCTGTGTTCCAACCGCGCCCGGCGAAACGCCCATTCCAGCGCCACGCCGGCCGGCAGGTCCTCCAGCCAGCCCAGCCGCCGTCCTGGAAAATAGCCGCATAGCGCGGTCAGCGCCGGCATGAACAGATGCCATTTGGCGTACATCTGCCAGCGCCGCGCGGCGGCGTAGTCGCGCCAATAGGCATACTGCGCGCCGACGCTGAGAATGCGATCGACCTGGGTAGCGGCCGCGGCGAACCCCGGCAGGAAACCACCGATGCTGTGCCCGACGATGACCAGCGGGCCGTTCGCGTCGCGCTCACGCATCCATCGCACTGCCGCATCGAAATCGTAGTCCCCCCAATCGCGCCAGCGGATGGCCACGCCACGCAGGCTCGGCGGCCGGGAACCGCCGATGCCACGGTAGTCATAGGTCAGCACCGCATAGCCGTGTTCCCGGAGAAAGCCGGCATAGCGGCCGTAATAGCGCGCCAGCACCCCGGTCGCGCAATTGACGATCACCGAGCCGCGCGCTTCGCCACGCGGGAGCCAGAGGTGTGCGGCAAGCGAGTAACCATCGCGGCACCGCAGAAGGATAGGCTGGGACATAGACGGTCTTCGCTCCGTGGGCGCTGGTGCGACGTGCCCGCTGGCGTGAATTCTGACCCGCTCGGCGGCCGGACCGCAACCCGGAGCGGTACGATGCGTTGTGCCCAGCGGCCTGGCGACGAACGCAACGCTGGCCCAGCGGTCCATCATCGGGCTAACGTGGCACCGCTGCGGCGCGTGCCTCCATCCAATGCTCTGCTCATCCGCCTTCCGCTCCCGGTCGCGGGCACAGCTGTCTTTTGGAGTTATCCATGCAAAGCGATCAGCTGATCGTATTCGCCGTGCTGGCCACGACATTGGGCCTGTTCGCGTGGAATCGCTGGCGTTACGACATCGTCGCGCTCGGCGCCCTGCTGGTCGTGACCCTCGCCGGTATCATCCCGCCGGAACAAGCCTTCATGGGCCTCGGTCACCCGGCGGTCATCACCGTGGCGGCGGTACTGGTGCTCAGCCGCGGCTTGCTCAACGGCGGCGTGGTGGACGCACTGGCGCGCCACCTCACCAAGGTTGGCGACCGTCCGTGGATCCAGGTGCTGACGCTCACCGGCATCGTTGCGCTGTGCTCGGGGTTCATGAATAACGTCGGCGCGCTGGCGCTGTTCATGCCGGTGGCCGTATGGATGTCGCGCCAGAGCGGCCGCTCGCCATCGTACCTGCTGATGCCGCTGGCGTTCGGCTCGCTGCTCGGCGGCACGCTCACGCTGATCGGTACGCCGCCCAACATCATCATCGCCGGTTATCGACGCGAAGTTGGCGAGACGCCATTCGGCATGTTCGATTTCCTGCCGGTGGGCCTGGCAATCACTGTGGCTGGCGTCCTGTTCATCACCGCACTGTGGCGCCTGACGCCGCGCCGGGAGAATCAGGCCGGCGCCCAGGAGCTGTTCGAGATCAGCGCCTACCTGACCGAGTTGAAGCTTCCAGCGGGCAGCAAGTATGTCGGGCGCACCTTGCGCGACCTTCTGGTCGCGGGCGGCGAAGAAGCCGATGTGTTGGTCATCGCCCTGGTGCGGGCCGGGCGGCATCAGCGCATGCCCTCGACCTACGAAGTGCTGCGCGATGACGATGTTCTGCTGGTCGAGGCCGACTCCGACAGCCTCAAGCGTTTGCTCGACGTGACGCACCTGCAATTGGCCGCCGAGGCTGACAGCAAGGCCCAGGCGCAGGAAAAAGCGGACCCGGACAAGTCGGACCAGAGCGGGGAACGAGGTGAACGCGCGCTGGCCGAGGCCATCATCACGGCCGGCTCCTCGCTGGTGGGAACCACAGCCACCGGCCTTGCGCTGCGCGAGCGCCACGGGGTGAACGTCCTGGCCGTGGCGCGCCAAGGGCAGCGGTTGCAGCAACGGCTGAGCAAAATTCGCTTCGCCGCTGGCGACATTCTGTTGCTGCAGACCCGTGAGGATCAGCTGCAATCGACACTGAGCGACCTCGGTTGCCTGCCGCTGGCCTCGCGCGGCCTGCGCATCACGGCTCCGCGCCAGGTCCTGCTGGCCAGCAGCATCTTCGCAATCGCCCTGGTGGTGATCGCGCTCGGCGTAGTCCCCGCAGCCATTGCGCTGGTCGGCGCCGCGCTGGCGATGGTGCTCGTCGGGTTGGTCCCCAACGGCGACATCTACAAGAGCATCGACATGTCGATCATCGTCCTGATCGCGGCGATGCTGCCGGTCGGCGAGGCCCTGGAAACCACCGGAGGCTCGCGCCTGATCGCCGACGCCCTGCTGGATATCGGCCAGGCAGCGCCTCCAGCCGCGACCGTGGCGATACTGATGATTGGCGTGATGCTGCTGTCGAACGTCGTCAACAATGCTGCCGCTGCCGTGCTCGCCGCGCCGGTGGCCATCGCCCTTTCACGGGGCATGGAGTCTTCGGCCGATCCGCTGCTGATGGCCGTGGCGATCGGCGCTTCCTGCGCCTTCCTCACCCCCATCGGGCATCAGTCCAACACACTGGTGATGGCACCTGGCGGCTACCGCTTCGGTGACTACTGGCGCCTGGGATTACCGCTGTCGATAGTGGTCGTGCTGGTGGCTGTTCCCGTCATCC
The DNA here is from genome assembly GCF_009789555.1 of Stutzerimonas stutzeri. Taxonomy (NCBI): domain Bacteria; kingdom Pseudomonadati; phylum Pseudomonadota; class Gammaproteobacteria; order Pseudomonadales; family Pseudomonadaceae; genus Stutzerimonas; species Stutzerimonas stutzeri. Next base: position 1,984,564 of record NZ_CP046902.1, on the reverse strand, counting down.
TCTGGATCTGGCCACTCTAGCGACTCCAGGCGCACGGCAAGGCCCGCTACCCCGTCAGCGCGAGCCGAGACCTTTCAGCAATGCCTTGTGGAACACCTCCGGCGCCTCGACCTGCGGCGAGTGCCCCAGTTCGGGGAACGGGACCAGCGTGGCGTCAGGAATCATCGCGGCGGCCCGCCTGCCCAGCTCGGGGTAGTTGCCCAGGCGTTGCGCGAGCGCGCCAGGCGCACGATTGGCGCCCGGTGCCGTGCGGTCCTTGCCACCGATCAGCAGCAACGTGGGCATGCGGAGCTTTCCGAACTCGTGAATCACCGGCTGGGTGAATAGCATCTCGGACGTCTGAGCCTGGTTCCATGCGACGAGTGCCTTGCCGTCGCCGGCATACATCCCGGCGAGCATATCCACCCAGCGGTCGTACTGCGGCTTCCAGTCGCCGTTGTAGTAGAACTTCTGCTGGTACGTTTTGATCTTCTCGAAATCAGTGTTCAGTTCACCCTCGTACAGGTCGTCGATGGACGCATAGGGCACGCCTTCGGCCTGCCAGTCTTCCAGACCGATGGGGTTTACCAGCACCAACTGCTCGACCGCCTGCGGGTAGTTGAGGGCAAACCTGGAAGCCAGCATGCCGCCCATCGAATGACCGATCAGGGTGACCTGATCGATATCCAGCGACGCCAGCAGCGCCTGGGTGTTGTGCGCCAGCTGAGCGAAACTGAACTGATAACCCTCGGGTTTGCTCGAGCTGCAGAAACCGATCTGGTCGGGTGCGATCACTCGATAGCCATTTTGCGCCAGCACCGCAATGCTCTGCTCCCAGGTCGCTGCGCAGAAATTCTTGCCGTGCATCAGCACCACGGTGCGGCCATTGGCCTGGCGTGCGGGCTTCACGTCCATATAACCCATGGACAGCGTCTGTCGCTGCGAGGAGAACTCGAAACGCTCGATCGGATGGGGATAGCTGAACCCTTCGAGCTGTGGCCCGTAGGTCGGCCGTTGCTCGGCTTGCAGCGTCGGAATCATCGCAAGCCCGGCGACGAGCATCAGGGAGGACATGGCTTTTTTCACGCATCGACTCCTTCAAGGCGGCCGCGCGGCCGCGTGGGCGAATAGGTCGCTGTGCAGGACGAGCCCCGCTGACGGAGCGCACGCGCCTCCAGAGGCTCAAGCACAACGCTTGCGGCTATATGGAAGCATGAAATCCCATGGAAGGTTCCGCGAGACCGAGGCCAGTATGTTTCGCGGTGTTCCATCGCAATCCGCGCGGATCGTTGCGATAGAGCCGCCGCGTGTCGTCTAGCGGGACTCGACCTGCTGAATGTCGAATCCGATGCGGTTGTCGGTACTGATGCGAAAGTACAGCGTCTCGCCCGTCTCGATCCGTGTCGCCTTCTCGCGCAGCAGCCTGCCCATGCCACAGAGCGTATCGTCCTCCGGATCGGACTCGATGCTGACGATGCGCATCCCCGCTGGCACCTGCAACCGAACCTGCTCGCCGACATGGACGCGTGCGGCGAGCTTGCGGTCAACCATCAGGGCCACGTAACACCCCCCGCCACGCAAGCCGAAATCACGGGTCACGACCAATTCGCCGCCCTCGGCGACCGGCGTCTGGTACCCACGCAGGCGCTCTTGCGGCACGGGCTTGATGTCTTCGGGATCAGCCTGCCATGACGAACAGCCGGCCAGCGCCAGCAGAGAAACAACGGTCAAGGGCAAGCGCATACAGGACTCTCCGATGTGATAGGCAAAGCGGTGATGGCAGACGGCGCGCCTCGACCGCCAGCACAAGGATGCCACGGCCCGAGCCTAGCGGGTCGACACCGGATGGCTGCTGCCGGGATAAGGCCGCTCCTCTTCCAGCCCGCCGTCGCGTCTGTATACCTCGACCGACGCCGTCTTGCCCACCATGAATCTGTCCAGCTCGGTGAACATCTCGTCTTTGGTCAGGGTTCGCATGATCGTTTCGTGGGACTGAGGATCAGTCATTTCCCAACCCATCGGGGTTGGCTTCACGTGGTACTTGTCCATGGGCGCTCCTGGTCTTAGTGCGCGGGCAGAGCCTCGCCCGGGGATGGGTCTAGCCGCGATTGTCGGAACCCTCGTCGATCTCGGCATCGTCGAAGTCAGGGTCCTCGCCCGGTTCCTTTTCACCGCTGTCGGTCATGGTGACGTCCGGGGACTCATCGGCAGGCTTGTCGTGCTCGGGTTGATCCTGGGGGGTCTGGCTCATGGCGGCCTCGCTGTATGAGCAATGGGTTCTATCGGATTGGAGCGGTGCCGGTCCGACAGCGTTCGTTCACCGACTTGCCGGTGGTCCGATCGTCGTGGCGGCGGGAGAATCCGACGCGCTCGCCAACTTGCGATTGCAGCGACCTCTGGAGTCCACCACACTGCGTCAATCCCACCTGTGATCGGAGTTGCACCCATGCCTGCCAACCCACCCTTTTCGCGCGAGCGCATTCTGGCCCACCCGGACGCGCTCAATTGCACCATCTACCGCGCCCATGAAACCGATCCCGAAGGTGAAGAGCAGGACCTGGGCGATGCCCGCGTGGTCATCACCGGGCAGTTCGAACCTCCAGCCGACTGGGACGCCAAGGCGCGCGCCGACTATTTCGACGACATGCCCGAAGAGGCGTTCTTCACCGCCGTATTCGCCAGCGAAGCCGGTGCCGACTCGAAGAGCTACTTCACCGTCGAGGCCGATGATTACGCCGCTGTGACCGAACAGGACGGCACGATCTCGATGTTCTATGTCTGCGAGCGCCTGGATGACGACACCTACGTGCTGCTGCGCGAAGAGGACGACGGCGAGGAATAAATCGCGGTCGCCGGCACGCCACTGAACGCGCCACGCGCGCGTTCGAACCCGCTCCCGCCCATCCGGGTCTGTGCTGTGAAGGAGCAGACCCGTCGGCCGCCCGGCCGAGCCTGCCTTCGCCTCGTCCGCCGCCACCGAGAGCAATCGCATGAGCCCTCTGCAACGTCGCTGGCAGTCCCCGGTTTCACGTATGAAGCTGGTCGCCGGCCTTTTGCTGCTACTTGCCGCCCTGCTTTATGTCGTCGCCACCGCCATGGAACCGCGCCACCGGGCCTGGGGTTACCTCGCCTCGTTCGCCGAAGCGGCCATGGTCGGCGCGATTGCCGACTGGTTTGCCGTCACGGCACTGTTTCGCCACCCGCTCGGCCTGCCGATCCCACATACGGCGATCATCCCGCGTAGCAAGGCCCGGATCGGGCGGAACCTGTCGACCTTCATTACCACCCACTTCCTTTCCACACCGCTGGTATTGGCCAAGCTGCACGCGCTGGATATCGGTGGGCGCCTGGCCAACTGGTTGCGCCATCCAGCCAACGCCGACGCTGTCGGTCGCCAGCTAACCGGCATGGCGCGTTTCGGCGTCCAATCGCTGCAGGATGAGCGTGTGCAGGCTTTCGTCCAGGCCAAACTGATCGACCGCGCACGCAAGATCGACCTGGCGCCGGTCTGCGGTCAGGTACTGGAAATGCTCACCCGTCAGGGCAAACACCAGGCAATGCTCGATGAAGCGCTGATCAAGCTCGACGCACTGCTGCAGGATGACGACACCCGTGCGCTGGTGGCCGAGGCCATCACCGCCGAGGTCCGCACCCTGCGCTACCTCGGCTTGGGCAAGGCGGTGGGCGGCTGGTCGGCCAACAAGTTCGTCGACGGCGTTTCGGCGGTGATCGCCGAGGTCGCTGGCGACCCCGGGCACCCCCTGCGCGACCGCTTCGATGAGCATGTCGGCGATTATATCGAGCGGCTCAAACACGATCCGGCCTACCGGCTTGAAGTCGAGCGCATCGTCGCCCAGCTATTGGAGCACCCCGCCACCACCGACTACCTGCGCACCCTCTGGCAAGAGCTGACCGAATGGCTGCGGACCGACCTGCAGAATCCGGACTCGCGCATTGGCAGGCGTATCGTCACCTTGACCCAGGGTCTGGGCGACTCGCTGGCCGCCGATACCGCAATGCGTATCTGGATCAACGAGCAACTGATGGCCGCCGCGCCAGGGCTGCTCGAACGCTACCGCGCGCAGATCGGCACATACATCGCCCAGCGCGTGGAAAACTGGGAGAGCGGCGAACTGGTCGAGCAGATGGAACAGAGCGTCGGCAAGGACCTGCAGTACATCCGTATCAACGGCACCCTGGTCGGCGGACTGGTCGGGCTGGCGCTGCACGCGTTGACCCAGTGGGCGACCGGCTAGGTTCGTCCGCAGCCGGGCAGACGCCTACGCCAGCCACTTCACCAGCCGTGCCTGCAGTTTCTCCAGCTCCGCCGGTTCGGCTTTGCCCGCGGCATGGATGCCCAGCCCCTCGCCCGCGTAGCGCGGCACGATATGCACGTGAATATGAAACACCGTCTGCCCGGCCGGCGCGCCATTGAACTGCGCGATCTGTACGCCATCGGGCTGCAACTCATCGACGATCACGCGGGCGAGTCGCTGCGCCACGGCCATCATCTTGCACAGCGCCTCGGTATCCACATCCAGGATGTTGCAGGCTGCGGACCGTTTAGGGATCACCAGCGCATGACCGAAGGACTGCGGGAACAGATCGAGAAAGGCGAGCACGTCGTCATCCTCGAAGAGCTTGTAGCAAGGCGCATCGCCCCGGATGATCTGGGCGAAGATGTTCTGCGGATCGTAAGGAGTGGTCAACGACACGGGCGGTGCTCCATGGCAGGAATCAGGTGTTCAACCATAGCGGCATCGATCGGTGCAGGGCCAGCAGCACGCGCCGATGACCGCGTCGGCCGGCAACCGCTATCCTCAGCGTTCGACTTCCGTTGCGCAAAGAGAGGGCACCATGCACGATCTGTCCACCTTCCCCGTCACCCAGAAATGGCCCGCCAGCTATCCCGATCGCCTGCAGCTGTATTCCCTGCCCACGCCCAACGGCGTAAAGGTATCCATCATGCTGGAGGAAACCGGGCTGCCCTATGAGGCGCACCTGGTCAGCTTCGAGAGCAACGACCAGCTCTCGGAAGAATTCCTCTCGCTGAATCCGAACAACAAGATCCCGGCGATCCTCGATCCCAACGGGCCGGACGGAGAGCCGCTGGCGTTGTTCGAATCCGGTGCGATCCTGTTGTACCTGGCGGACAAGACCGGCCAGTTCATGCCCGAGGACGCGGCCGCCCGCTACGAGACGATCCAGTGGTTGATGTTCCAGATGGGCGGCATAGGCCCGATGTTCGGCCAGTTGGGTTTCTTCCATAAGTTTGCTGGCAAGGACTACGAAGACAAGCGTCCACGTGATCGCTACGTCGCCGAAAGCCAGCGGCTGCTGGGCGTGCTGGACAAGCGCCTGGAAGGCCGTGAGTGGATCATGGGCGGGCGCTACAGCATCGCCGACATCGCCACCTTTCCCTGGGTGCGCAACCTGGTGGGCTTCTACGAGGCACGCGAGCTGGTGGAGTTCGAGCGTTTCGTCAATGTGCAGCGGGTGCTCGACACCTTCGTTGCCCGTCCGGCCGTGGCCAAGGGGCTGAATATTCCGCCCAGAAGCTGATACAGGCATGACGTTCGGTTTTTTGCCGGTCGGTGTCGAATCCCGTCTCGCCCAGTCGACCAATGATCAGAGCCAGCGGAATCTCGTGCAGATCCGTCTAGGCTGATTCTCCCAATCGATGAAGGAGTCGGACGATGCGCTTCATGGTGATGATCAAGGCCAACCAGGATACCGAAGCGGGTGTGATGCCCAGCGAGGACGTCCTCACGGCCATGGGTCGGTACAACGAAGAACTGGCCAACGCGGGCGTTCTGCTCGGCGGGGAGGGATTGCATCCGAGCAGTCGGGGTGCACGCGTGCGCTTCAGCGAAGGGCGCTGTTCGGTGATCGATGGCCCCTTCGTCGAGACCCGCGAGCTGATCGCAGGCTATTGGCTGTTGCAGACCGGGTCGCTGCAAGAGGCAATCGACTGGGTGAAGCGTTGCCCTGCGTCCGCCCTCGGCGAATCGGAAATCGAGATTCGCCAGATTTTCGAAGCCGAAGACTTCGGCGCCGAACTCACCCCCGAGTTGCGCGAGCAGGAAGCGCGGCTACGCGCGCGGATTCCCCAATAACCCGAACAGGAGAGCACTGATGAAAATCACCCCCTATCTGACCTTCGATGGCCAGGCGCGCGACGCCTTCACGCTGTACCAGCGGGTGCTGGGCGGCACGCTGGAAATGATGACCTTCGCGCAGGCACCAGAAGCCGAGCATTTCCCTGCCGAGCATCGCGAGCGGATCATGCACGTCTGCCTGAACCTGGGCGAATACCAGCTGATGGCCTCCGACACCATGCCCGGCGACGCAGCCTGTGGTGGCGGCCCGTACGAAGGCATCAAGGGCTGTTCCATTTCCCTGCACCCGAAGAGCATCGCCGAGTGTGATCGCCTGTTCAACGGGCTGGCCGAAGGCGGGCAGGTCGTGATGCCCCTTGAGAAGACGTTCTGGGCGGAGCGTTTCGGCATGCTGGTGGACCGCTTCGGCGTCTCCTGGATGATCAACTGCGAACACGCCTGAGCGATCCACGCCAGCGGCTGGGACGGGCGAGCATGCTGACGCAGCGACACCGACGAGCCGAACCCGACCCGCACGGGAATCGCCTCGACGGCTGAGCGCCACGCATTCGGTCGCGCTCAGCCGCTTGTCAGCGAACCCAGCATGGCGCGCATGTCCTGCCAATGCGTCCCTTCCCAGAATATCCTGCCGCAGCCATTGCAGCCGACGAACCGCTCATGACGCTCCAACACCCGTGGCGGCACGCGGTCGCGCACGGCCTGCCTGTCCAGTGCGCAGAGCGGCGCGTTACACCGCATGCACAGGGTGAAGGGGCGTGCGTGCGCAGCCAGGTCCAGGCGCTGGTAGATTTCACGCAACTGGTCCGCTGGCTTGAGCGCGTGCACATAGCAGCCATGCCTGACCGCCCGGTGCATGAGCAAGGCGCGGTCACGGGTCAGCAACACCCGCCCTTCGCGGTTGGCCAGCGCGACCATCGCCGCGTCTTCGTACCGGTTGTCGAACCTGGTATCGAAACCGGCCATGCGCAACAGCCTGGCGAGACCGCCGAGATGCGCGTCGGCAACGAATCGCGGCGGTCCGCCAGGCGGCGCGGGCACGGGCGTCAGGCCCGTGATCTCCAGCCGTTCGAATTTCGGATAGACGGCGATGCGATCACCCTCCTCGATCCGCCTGTCCAGCCCGACCGGATCGCCGTCGACCAGCACCAGTGCCACCTCGGTATGCGGCACTCCTATCGCCTCGATCATGTGTTTGAGGGTTGCGGCCTGCGCGCATGAGCAACGAAACGCCTGGCCACGCCGCTCGGCTGGCAGGAACGCGTTGAGCTTGGCGTAGAAACGAAAGGTCGCTGTTGTCATGTATGTTCGGCAACGCCAGCCGCAATCGTTTCCATAACGGGTGCGTCGCGCCTCCAGATGAGATGCGGTCAGATGAGCTTATAGCCAATGGATGCCAACATGACCGCCATGCACGGACGAAGCACGGTTTCAGGCACCCGACCCGACAGATTGCTACCCAGATAGATGCCCGGCAACGAGCCGACCAGCAGATAGCCGAGGATCGTCCAGTCCATGTTGCCCATGCTGGCATGGCCGAGACCGGCAACCAGCGTCAGCGGCACGGCATGGGCGATTTCGGTACCCACCAGCCGGCGCGTGCTGAGAAACGGATAAAGAAAGAACAGCGCGACGGTTCCCAGTGCACCGGCACCGATGGAGGTCAGCGTGACCATTGCACCAAGCACCGCGCCGGCGGCTATGGTCAGCGCATTCAACCCACGCGGTGACAATCGCGGCGCCGGTCCGGACAGGCGCGCGGCACAGGCCAGCAACGGCTTCTTGAACAGGACCGCCAGCGCCGTGAATACCAGGACGACGCCCAGCGACTGCGTGATGATCGCATTGAGCGCGCGGGGATCGGTATGCAGCCCCTTCAGCGCCCAGAGCATGAGTGCTGCCGCTGGCACGCTGCCGAGCGCCAGCCAGCCTGTGATGTGCCAGTCGATGTTGCGATTGCTGTGATGAACCCAGACGCCGCCGCCCTTGGTAATCGCCGCATACAACAGATCGGTCCCCACCGCCGCCGCCGGATTGACGCCGAACCACAGCAGGATTGGCGTCATCAGCGAGCCGCCGCCAACCCCGGTCATGCCGACAATGAACCCCACCAGCAGGCCGGCGATCACAAAGCCAAGCACACCCAACTCCATCATTGCACCCCATGGGGCCAGTCAGCCCGTTTCGATGCCGGGCAGGATAACGGTAGTATTTAGTTACTCTTAATATAAGTTCGTGCTTTGTCAGTAACCCGAAAGAATAAGCAGATGAATCGTATCGGCTGAACGCACCCGTATCCGCCGCGCCCGACCGGCAAACTGGCGGAACGAACCCTGGGAGCCTGCGCGTGGACCTTCTCTTTCTCGGCACCTCATCCGGCACCCCGACCAGGGGCCGCAACGTCAGTGCACTGGCGCTGCTCGAAGACAGCGGCAAGGGCTGGTACCTGATCGATTGCGGTGAAGCCACCCAGCATCAACTGCTGCATACGCCGCTGACCTTGCATGGGCTGCGCGCGGTCTTCATCACGCATGTCCATGGGGACCATTGCTACGGCCTGCCGGGCCTGCTCGCCAGCGCCGGCATGGCACGCCGTCAGGCGCCGCTGGACATCGTCGCACCGGCTGCAATCGAGCCTTGGGTTCGCGCCACGCTGGACATGAGCCAGAGCGGATTGCCGTATGAGCTGCGCTTCCATGCCACCGAAACCTTCACGGGCTGGCGCAACCCATACGTACGGGTTGCCGCGACCGCCCTCTCCCATCGGGTGCCAAGCTGGGGCTATACCTTCACCGAGGCGCGGCCCGATCCTCGCCTGGACATCGACAGACTCGACCAGGACGGCATTCCGCGCGGCCCACTCTGGGGGCAGCTGATGCGCGGCCACGACGTCGTGCATGAAGGCCGCACCCTGCGCAGCGAGGATTACCTGCTGCTCGCCCGGCCACCACGGCGGATCGTCATCGGCGGCGACAACGACCGCCCCGAACTGCTGCGCGAGGCCTGCCGGGACGCCCACCTGCTCGTCCACGAAGCCACCTACACCCAGGCCGTCGCCGACGCCGGTAAAAACGAGTTCGGCCACAGCAGCGCGGCACAGGTTGCCCGTTTCGCCCAGCAGGCAGGCGTGCCGAGCCTGGTCCTCACCCATTTCAGTGCGCGCTACCAGAACACCCCAGGCCGGGGCTTATCGATGGATGACCTTCGCAGGGAGGCCGCCGCGGGCTACAAGGGCAATCTGTTTCTGGCGCGCGACTTCTTGAAGATTCACCTGAGCAAAGACGGTATACCGATGGTTGAAAACCCATGAAGGGCTCTCGGAAAGATCCCCCATCGCTGAGCGCTTATAGAAAAACAAGGTAAGAGAATGAACAGCAAAGACAATGAGCCGGAAAATTCTCCTGCCTTCTGGCGTGCGCAAGAAATGCTGCTGCTTCAGCAAGTGACTTCACTGGCGGGCAAGGACTTTTCCCCCGAGCGCGTATTGCGCGAGATGCTCCACCTACTGTCCGAATTGCTGGGGCTGAACAGAGGCCGGATCGTACTGCTCGACGAGTCGGGGCATTACGGCACGATTCGTTATGCCTACGGGCTGACAGCCGAGGAAATCAGTCGCGGTCGCTACGCGCCGGATGAAGGCATTACAGGACGGGTTCTTGCCCGCGGGCAACTGACAATCGTTCAGGATATCGACAACGACCCACTGTTCCTGGGGCGCATGGTAGCGCGCAAGCATCTGCCAGCCGGGCCTGTGTCATATATTGCGCTGCCTATCCAGACGGGGCAGATCACCTTCGGCGTGCTGGCCTGCCATCGCATCAGGACGCGGGCCCGCCCGCTGGCAGACGACCTGACCATTCTGCGTATCCTGGCCACCTTCGCGGGGCAGATGCTGCATCTGGAGCAGCATCTTCGGGAAAAGACAGAGGCCCTGGAGCAACGCAATGCATTGCTGGCCCAGGCACTCGAAACCCGCCCCAACCGATACGGCATCATCGGCAGTGCGCCGCTGCTGCTGCGCGCGCTTTCGGAGCTGGAGCGCGTGGCGGATTCCACGGCAAGCGTCTTGCTGCTGGGCGAGTCGGGCACCGGCAAAGAACTGTTCGCCCGTGCCTTGCACCTGAGCAGCCCCCGACGCGACAAACCCTTTATCCGCGTCAATTGCGCAGCGATCCCCGAAACGCTGTTCGAGTCCGAGCTGTTCGGTTATGAGCGTGGCGCGTTCACTGGCGCGCAAACAGCCAGGGCGGGCTGGTTCGAACAAGCGGATGGCGGCACGATATTTCTCGACGAAATCGGCGAGCTTCCGCTCCCGATGCAAACCAAACTGCTGCGCACCCTGCAAGAAGGCACTATCACCCGCCTGGGGGCCACGCGCGAAATCAAGATAGACGTGCGGCTCGTAGCCGCAACCAATCGGGATCTGGAGACCGAAGTGAATGCGGGCCGCTTTCGGCAGGATCTGTTCTATCGCCTGAACGTCATCCCGATACGCTTACCCGCCCTGGCCGAGCGCCGTCATGACATTCCGGCCCTCGTGCTGCATTTCCTCAACAAGGTCAATCAGGCGAACCAGCGCAATGTGAGCCTCAGCCAGGACGCGATCAAATACCTGCAGCGATACAACTGGCCCGGCAATATCAGGGAGCTTGCCAACGTGATCGAACGGATGGTTCTTCTCGCCGATCACTCGCCTTTGACTGCACAGGACGTCAATCGATATCTGCCTGGCAGCCCTGCACCGTCGCCTTCCACCCCCATGGAGTTAGCGGCAGTCGGAATGATCGAGCCGTTCGCCTCCGATGCAGCAGTGCGTCCCTATGTTTCAGCCCACTCACACAGTATCGAGGCGCTGCGACTGGCTCTGGAGCGCTGCGCAGGAAACAAATCCCGGGCTGCGCAACTGCTCGGAATGACGGCAAGACAGTTCAATTATCGCTGGCAAAAACTCTCGGCGGAGCCAAGAACGCGATCCGACAGATTGTAGACATTGTTTACAATCTGTCCGCCTCAGCAAAACCACCGTATCCGCCAATCTGTGCAAGCGCGATATATAAGTAACTGTAAAATAATAAGTTCTTTGTTTAAAGCAGGCTTGGCACGCCCGTTGCGATAAGCCATTCAGCAGCAGCCTGACCGTTCTGGTCATCGCTGCTAATTCACTGAATGGAGAACGCCATGAACGCCCCCGCCGCCACTACCGTTAAAACCTACCTGCGTCCGATTGACCGCGACGGCCTGATGACTTTTGCCGAGAAGGGCCGCAACAACCCGGGCGCGCGCGGCACCAACAAAGTCCACACCGTGATGCAGGGCATGTATCGCAGCCTCAGTTATGTGGGCGATCACCAGGCCGTCGTGGTTGACGAGCCTTTGCATCTGTTCGGCGAAGATACCGCGCCAGCGCCGGGGGAAATCGTGTTGTCGGGCCTCGGTGGATGCCTGGCCGTAGGTATAACCGCCGTCGCTACCTGGAAGCAGGTCAAGCTAAGCACGCTGGAAATCTTCCTCGAAGCCGACATCGGCAACCCTGCGGCCTGGGGAGCGGGCGGCGCGCCGATGCAACCCGAGCAAATGGGCTTCCAGGACATCCGGGTGAAGGTTCTGATCGAGGGCGACGCAACCCGCGAGGAGCTCGCCGAGATCGTCAAGCAGGCGAACTTCTACTCGCCGGTGGCCAACAGCATGCGCAACCCCATTCCGTTCAGCATCGCGCTGGCTGACTGAACCCGTATCAGGAGGCCGCCATGAACAGTGTTGCCGTGCCCACCGCCAGGCTGATTCCCAGTGCGAACGAGCACTTGCTGCAGCGGGTATCAGCGATCGCCCAAGGCCCTCTTAGCGAGGCCGCCAACCGTATCGACAGAGAAGGTTATTACCCGCTCGACATCATGGCGCGCCTCGCTGAAGCGGGTGCATTCAGTGCTCACCTTGACCGCAACGGCGGCGATTTCGGCCTCGCGGTCGCCGCTACCCGCGAGATCACCCGCAGTTGCGGATCGACCGGCTTTCTTGCCTGGTGCCACAACGTCTGCGGGCTGTATATGGAACAGTCCGGCAACCCGGCGCTGCAAACGCGGCTGCTCGATCACGTCGCGGGACGTCGTTTTGGAGGCACCGCGCTCTCCAACCCGATGAAGGCCATGGCCGGCATAGAGCCAATGCTGCTGCGCGCACAAAAGGTTGCGGGGGGCTATCGAATCAACGGTTCGCTGCCGTGGGTGAGCCACATCGCTCCCGGGCAATACTGCGGGGCAATCGCGGGTGTCGATAAAGCCGACGGAAGCCGCTCGCACGAGATCATGTTTCTGCTCGATCTCGATGAGCGCGTCGAACTCAAACACTGCCCGGAATTCTCCGGCATGGAAGGCACCAGCACCTGGGGTATTCGCCTGAGCGATTACTTCGTCGGCGAAGAACAGCTCATAGCCGACCCTGCCGGCCCGTTCATTCAGCGGGTCCGCGCGGCCTTCATTCTGTTGCAGATCGGCATGGCGACCGGACTGGTGCAAGCCAGCCTTGATTCCATGCATGAAGTCGAGCCGGTACTGGGGCACGTCAACCAGTTCCTCCACGACCGCCCAGAGGTATTGCAGGCCGAATTCGATGAGCTCGGCAGACGTGTCGCCGGGCTGCTGCATACGCCTTACGAGACGAGCAAGGACTTCTTGATCGACGTGCTCGATGCGCGCGTGCAAGGCGCCGACCTGGCACTGCGGGCAACCCAGTCGGCGCTGCTGCACCAGGGTGCGCGTGGCTATCTAATGAGTGCGGGGCCCCAGCGGCGCATTCGTGAAGCGCACTTCGTGGCCATCGTCACCCCGGCGATCAAACACCTGCGTTACCAAATGCATCGCTTGATGCAGGAGACCCTGCCGGTATGAGCGCAATCAGTCAAACCTGGCGGCGATTCATCTGTCGCGCCTGTGGACTCATTTATGACGAAGCGCTCGGAGACCCGGACAGCGGGTTGGCACCGGGCACCCGCTTCGAAGACATTCCGGACGACTGGGAGTGCCCCTTGTGCGGCGTCACCAAGCTGGACTTCGAGCCCTATGTGATGCGCGAAGCGCCGGGCACCGTCGCGATGCCTGTCGGCCCTTGCGAAACAGGCATCGTAGTCGTCGGCGGCGGACTGGCCGGATGGTCAGTGGTCGAGGCCATCCGCGCGCTTGACCGCGACACACCGATCACGCTGGTCAGCGGCTGCAAAGGCGACCTGTACCACAAGCCCGAGCTGTCGGTGGCCCTCAGCCGCGGCCAGTCTGTCACCAGCCTGGTGCGTGAGCGCGCGACCGAGGCATCCGCTCGGCTCGGCGTGCGCTTGCTGCCGGAAACCTTCGCCATCGGCCTGTCGCCACGGCTGCACCAGTTGCGTACCACGCGCGGCAATCTCACCTATACCCGGCTCATTCTCGCCCAAGGCGCGCAGCCCGCGCTGCCGGCTGAACTGCCTGCCGAGTTGTGCTGGCGGGTCAATCACTTGCAGGGCTGGGCCGCCCTGCAAAAAAAACTGATCGAAAGTGGTCCTCAGCACGTCGCGGTCGTCGGTGCCGGCATGATCGGCTGCGAAATTGCAGAAGACCTCGCGCGTGCCGGTCATCGTGTCACGCTCGTCGATCGGCACAGGTTGCCGCTGGCGAGCCTGCTGCCAGAAGCCGCAGTTCGACGCCTGCTTGCCGCGCAACGGCGCCTGGGTATCGAGATGCTCGGCGGCGTTGAAGTTGCCGCACTGAGCACGCTCATCGATGGCCGCAAACGCTTGATGACCCGCTGCGGCCAGCAACGTGTGGTCGACCAGGTGATTGCCGCCACTGGGCTGATCACCGAGCCGCGCCTGGCACGCCTGGCGGGCCTGGCCTTTGTGCGAGGCATTGTCGCCGACCCGACCAGCCTGCAAACCAGCGAGCCGGATATCTATGCGCTGGGCGACTGCATCAGCCTGAAAGGCGAGCCCTGCCGCTTCATCGAACCGATTGCTCATCAGGCACGGGCCATCGCAGCGCACATCGCTGGCGTGGCCGGCGATGAATACCGACACAGCGATCCGGTCATTCGACTCAAGACCGGCTCACTGCCTATCGCTGTGCACGGCACGCCTCGTGCAGAAGGACAGTGGCATGTTCTGCGGGAAAGCGAACGTTTCCTGCTCATGGAACAACGACTGAACGGTGTAAGTACGTCAACCCTGCGGGTTGGCCGCACCGACGCCGCGTGACCGTATGACCCACTGAAGGACACAGACATGAGCGATAAGAATTTTTTCCGCCCCTATTCGATGCACACCAGCCTTTCCGGTTGTGCCTGTGGCCAACATGAGAGCCCCGAGGCCCATGATCGGGCAGCCGAGCAAACGCGTCTGGCGCGGGCCCGTGACGAGGAGCTGCTGTCGAAGGATTTTGTCGAAGCCGCGGCGATCCGCGCACTGTTTCCGAACGACGTGACCCGCCGCCGTTTTCTTCAGGCGGTTGGGGTCGGCACGGCAATGGCGGCCATCTCCAGCGTGCTCCCGCTTTCTTCGTTGCAAGCGATGGCCGATGAGCGCGGACCGCTGGAAAAAACCAATCTGAAGATCGGCTTCATCCCGATCAACTGCGCTACACCGCTGATCATGGCCGATCCGCTCGGCTTTTATCAGGAACAAGGCCTGTCGGTGAGCCTGCAAAAAACCGCCGGTTGGGCGCTGGTGCGCGACAACATGATCAATGGCGAACTGGATGCCTCGCACATGCTGGCGCCGATGCCGCTGGCGATCAGCATGGGACTCGGCTCCAACCCTCAGCCAATGCGCGTCGCAACCATCCAGAACATCAACGGCCAGGCGATCGTGCTGGCACTTAAACACAAGGGCAACCGCGACCCGAAAAACTGGAAGGGCTTCAAGTTCGCCATTCCCTTCGAATACTCGATGCACAATTTCCTGCTGCGCTATTACCTCGCCGAACACGGGCTGGACCCGGATCGTGATGTGCAACTGCGGGTAACGCCGCCTGCCGAGATGATCGCCAATCTTCGGGCCGGCAACATCGATGGTTTCTTCGGCCCCGAACCGTTCAACCAGCGCGCCGTATACGACCAGATCGGATTCATCCACGTGCTTTCCAAGGACCTCTGGAACGGTCATCCCTGCTGCTCGTTCGGCGCTTCCGAAGCATTCATCCAGGAAAACCCGAACACGTTTGCCGCCCTGTACCGCGCCATTCTGAAAGCGGCAGCCATGGCCCAGGACAAAACACAGTTGCCAACCATCGCCAAAGCCATCGCCACGCCGAATTACCTCAATCAGCCGGAGACGGTCATTCTTCAGGCGCTGTCCGGACGATTCGCCGATGGCCTCGGCGAGGTACAGAACGAACCGCAGCGATCCGGTTTCGACCCGATGCCCTGGTATTCCATGGCGACCTGGATGCTGACCCAGATGAAGCGCTGGGGCTATGTGAAAACCGACGTCAACTACAACGCGCTGGCCGAACAGGTATTCCTGCTCACCGACGCGCGCCGACAGATGGCCGCGCTGGGCATGGCCGAAGCCGAGGCTCAACCGGCCAGTGGCTACAAGCCCTTCGACGTCATGGGTAAACCTTACGACCCGACAGCGCCGGAAAACTACCTGGCCAGCTTCGACATTCGTCACGCATGAGGACGCTCCCATGAACAAGCATTTGCGCTTGAAGGCAGCGCTGGTTTCGCTGCTGCTGCTTGCCGTGCTCCTGTTGGTCTGGCAAGCCGCGACCCATGGCACGGGGCAAAACGCTTCGATGAGCGGGGCCGATGCCGAATACGCGGCCTTGATGGGCCATAGTACCGATGCGCCCAAAAAGGAAGGTTTTCCCACGCCTGCGGAGTTTTTCAAACTCGCCGGTCAGCAATTGAGCGAACCCTTCTATGACCGCGGGCCGAACGACAAGGGCATAGGCATCCAGTTGGGCCATTCTCTGGGACGAGTGGCCCTGGGCTATCTGATCGCCCTGGCCGTGGCAATTCCGCTGGGCTTCGTGATTGGCATGTCACCTTTGCTGTACCAGGCCCTCAACCCGTTCATCCAGATACTCAAGCCGATTTCACCGCTGGCCTGGATGCCCATCGCCCTCTACACCATCCGCGACTCGTCGGTCTCGGCGGTGTTCGTGATCTTCATCTGTTCGATCTGGCCGATGCTGATCAACACCGCATTTGGCGTAGCTGGCGTGCGCAAGGACTGGCTCAACGTAGCCCGCACGCTGGAGGTCTCGCCACTGCGCAAAGCCTTTTGCGTGATCCTGCCAGCCGCGGCACCCACGATCATCACCGGCATGCGCATCTCCATGGGCATCGCCTGGCTGGTCATCGTCGCGGCTGAAATGCTCATCGGCGGGACCGGTATCGGCTACTTCGTCTGGAACGAGTGGAACAACTTGTCGCTGGCCAACGTGATCTTCGCGGTCCTGATGATCGGCGTCATCGGCATGCTGCTCGACCTGCTATTCGCTCAACTGCAGAAGAAGGTGACCTATGTCGACTAACGCTTTCCTCAAGGTCGAAGGCTTGAGCAAACGCTACCTACCCGGTCAACCAGCGGTGTTCGAGAACATCAATTTCAGTCTGGAGCAAGGCGAGTTCGTCTGTGTGATCGGTCATTCGGGCTGTGGCAAGAGCACCATCCTCAACGTTCTCGCCGGGCTCGAAGAACCGAGCAGTGGCGGCGTGATCATGGCGGGCAAGGAAATCGCCGGACCGAGCCTGGACCGTGGCGTGGTGTTTCAGGGCCACGCACTGATGCCGTGGCTGACGGTAGAACAGAACATCGCCTTTGCCGTCAAGTCACGTCACCCGTCCTGGTCGCGTCGGCAGATAGCCGAACATGGTGCGCGTTTCATCGAAATGGTCGGCCTGACCGGTGCGGCACAAAAGAAACCGGCAGAGCTGTCCGGAGGCATGAAACAACGCGTGGGTATCGCGAGGGCGTTCGCGGTCGAACCGAAGATGCTGTTGATGGACGAACCCTTTGGTGCGCTCGATGCACTGACGCGCGGCGTCATTCAGGACGAGCTAGTGAAGATCTGCGCGAAGACCCGGCAAACGGTATTCATGATCACCCACGATGTCGACGAAGCGATCTTGCTGGCGGACAAGGTGATGCTGATGAGTAACGGCCCGGAAGCACGCATCGCCGAGATCGTGATCAATACGCTGCCTCGCGACAGAACCCGTGAAACCATCCATCACGACCCGCAGTTCTACCGCATCCGCAACCACCTGGTGGATTTTCTGGTACGTCGCTCGAAAACCATCCAGCAAGGCGGCGAAGGGGCGCTCCGCGATCAGCCGTTGGTCGTCCATCCGGGGCTCGACGAGACCGACCCGGTTCCCCCCGCGCCGAAGACACTGCAATCGATACGCCGTATTCACGCTGTTTGAACCCACCACAGAGGAACAATCGATGATCACCGATCGCACACAGGTCACACACATGATCGTTTCGGCCAAAGTCTCCAAGGGGATCAAGTGGAGCCAGGCCGCCGAAGCCATCGGCAGGAGCAAGGAGTGGACCACCGCTGGCCTGCTTGGCCAGATGGCCTTCGACAAATCCCAGGCCGAAACGCTGGGCCAACTGTTCGGCTTGCCTGATGAGGCGGTGGCCTGGCTACAGATCGTGCCGTACAAGGGATCACTGCCAACCGCGGTACCCACTGACCCACTGATCTATCGCTGGTACGAACTGGTGAATGTCTATGGCACCACGATCAAAGAGCTGATCCATGAGGAGTTTGGTGACGGCATCATGAGTGCCATCGATTTTTCCATGGATATCCAGCGTGAGCCCGACCCGAAAGGCGATCGAGTCAATGTGGTGATGTCTGGCAAATTCCTGCCCTACAAGCAGTACTGAAACCTCACACACTGACCGTGCTTGCACCCACGTCAAGCTGTGAAGCCATTCGCTAAAGCCCGGCGCAGGTACTCCACAATGGATCCATTTCTGGTTGGTGGCATAGCGGGCTTGCTGGTCGGGCTATGCATGGGGCTGACAGGGGCTGGCGGCGGCGTGCTCGCGGTGCCTGTACTGGTGGTCGGAATGGGGATCGGGGTGCAAGAGGCCGTGCCTCTGGCGCTGCTGGCGATTGGCAGCGCCGCGACGCTGGGAAGTCTCGATGGCTTGCGCCGGGGTCTCGTGCGTTACCGGGCGACGCTGCTGATGGCCGCTGCTGGCGTGTTGACCGCAGCGCTGGGCACCGTACTGGCACGCTCGATGCCTACCGATGCCCTCATGCTGTTGCTATGCCTGGTACTGATTGTCAGCGCGGTTCGGCAATGGCCTCGGCAGCAGACATCGACGGGGCGGATCAGCGAGGGCATGTCCTTCAAGCCTTGCCGGATCGACCCGGACGACGGGCGCTTTCGCTGGACGCCCCGCTGTTTTTTCCACATCGGCGCCATCGGTGCCTCAGCCGGCCTTTTCACCGGCTTGCTCGGCGTCGGCGGCGGGTTCCTCCTGGTGCCGTTCATGCGTCGCTACAGCGAGTTGGGAATGCATTCGGTCGTTGCCACGTCGCTGGCGGTGATCGCCCTGGTCTCGCTCATCAGCGTGGGCCACTCGGTGTTTATCGGCACGCCTGTGCCGGGGTCCGGCTGGATATTCATCCTGGCCTGCGCGACCGGCATGGCGATGGGTCGCGTGCTGGCGCCCGGCCTGTCTCCCCGCCATCTGCAGGCGGGCTTCGCGGTGCTTGCATTGGCCGTCGCAGCAGGCTTGGCGACCCGCAGCCTGATTCACTTGTTTACCTAACGGAATTTCCATGCGAATCGACGTCCACTCGTTCTTTGACGCGATCACCGGCACCTTCTCTCATCTCGTGCACTCGCCCGATCAGCGCCAATGTGCGGTAATCGACGCGGTGCTCGGCTTCGATCCTGCAAACGGGCACACCGACACCCGTCTCGCCGACGAAATAGCCGCCCATATCCAGACCCGTGGCCTGCAACTCGAATGGCTACTCGAAACGCATGTCCACGCCGACCACCTGTCAGGCGCGAGTTACCTGCGTGATCGGCTCGGCGGTCGTATAGGCATCAGCGAGAAAGTCCGTGACGTCTGCGCCGCCTTGGCCGACCGTTACGGGCCGTTCGTAACCGAGCCGTATGACTACCTGTTTGGTGATGACGAAGCCTTACGCATCGGTGACCTGTCGGTGCGAGCCCTGGCAGTACCAGGGCACACGGTGGCCGATATCGCCTATGAGATTGACCGGCAGATGGTCTTCGTCGGCGATACGTTGTTCGCACCTGATGTAGGCACCGCGCGTTGCGACTTTCCAGGCGGTAACGCGAAAATCCTGTACCGCTCGATCCGGCGCCTGCTCGCCTTACCGCCAGACACGCGGTTGTTCATGTGCCATGACTATCCCCCGTCCGACCGCCGGCCTCTCGCCGAATGCTCCGTTGCCGAGCAACGCGCGCTCAACATTCATGTCCATGACGGTATAAGCGAGGAGGCGTTCGAGGTCATGCGCAAGGCCCGCGATGCCACCTTGGCGGCCCCGCGCCTGTTGGTCCCTTCGATTAGGGCCAACCTGGGAGCCGCCTCGCCGTACCGTCCCATGGAATAACGCGAGCAGAGGGCTTCGCGCTGCCCGCTGCGGACACCATCAAGTCGCAGCGCACTCGACAATAGCGGGCGGCACCCCAGAGCCAGCCAGCATCCGAGCCGACCGGTCAGAGGCTGGCTGGCTGGACTAGACCACTCTACGCACCGGCAGGCTGCGCACGCGCTTGCCGGTGGCGGCGAAGATCGCATTGCACAACGCCGGCGCAACCGGCGGCACAGGCGGTTCACCGACGCCACCGGGCGGCAAGTCGTGGTCGCCGTTGACCAGATGGGTACGGATCACCCGGGGCGAGGCGTTGTGGCGCAGCACCTCCTAGTCGTGGAAGTTGCTCTGCGTGACGCGCCCGTTTCACTCAAGCGGCGGGCTCGTGGCACACCGCCTCGATGTTGTAATCGTCCGGATCACGAACGAACGCGGCGTAGTAGTCCGCGTGATACCGCGGACGAAGCCCTGGCTGGCCGTTATCGACACCACCCGCTGCAAGCGCGGCGTGGTAGAAGCGATCCACTTGTTCGCGCGTGCGCGCACGGAAAGCGAAATGGGGACGCTCGCGGGGGACCTCGGCCTGCACCAGACAGAACTCGCCATCCGGGTCCTCACCTTCGACCGGCTCTATCGCGCCAAACAGGACACCGTTGTCCAGCTCCTTGCGGACGCGCATGCCCAGCGGCGTGAGCACGGCGGCGTAGAACGCTCGACTGGCCTGGAGATTGGAAACGTGGATGACGAGATGGTCGATCATCGGAAGGCCTCCGTTGCTGCGGTGGGTTTGGCATAGAACAGCCTAGACGCACCGGATGCCCGCCGCGACCGCGCCGCCCTTATGGTTCGGAGCAGGGTTCGGAGCGACCCATGGCGTCACGATCGTGGTCGTATCGTCTGGCAAGCGGAAACGGCGGCAACCAGGACTCGCGACGGACGATCCAGCTCTCGTATGTCGGTACCAGTTGGTCAGGGGCGTCCAGCGCCCCGAGGTTCACCTCGATTTCATCGGCGGTGCGTGCGAAAACCGACGACCCGCAGCGCGGGCAGAAATACCGGCCGGCAAAGTCGCGTGTTTCGCCATCGACCGTGACGGCGTCCTCGGGAAATACCGCCGCTGCGTAGAACAGCGCGCCATGATGCTTGCGGCAGTCAAGGCAATGGCAGAGGCCGACCCGGTAAGGACGTCCCGATGCGACTATTCGCACGTTGCCGCACAGGCAACCGCCGGTGAATCGCTCCATGCCGAGCCTCCTCTAGGCGTCGATCCGCCGGTGGCGGCGGCTACGCGTTTACATCGTAAATGGGTCGAGACAGGCGCCCGCGTTGCGCACGAACGCGGTCAACCTGTACGCAACCGTGGCGGGACCGCATGCATGCCTGCGCCTCACGCGTCCCGTTCGCCAGCGAGCGGCAGGGCCTCATGGACTTACCGCCGCGGGCTCCACGAAGCATAGTCCGTATGCGCCCGGTCTTGCGCTGGAAACCCTACGCCCCGTAGTGGGGGTCGTCACCCTCTGGAGGCCGCCGGCGATGGCTGGTGCGGGTTCAACCGCCCGAGACCTCCGGCAGCCTGGCGATCGCCTTGATCTCGAAATCGAAGCCATACAGCCAGGTCACGCCGACCGCGGTCAGCGTCGGGTACGGCGCTTCGCCCCAGTAATCAGGCACCACGCTCCAGATCGTTTCGAACGTCGATGCCGGGTCGACGATGAACACGGTGACATCGATCACGTCGTCGAAGGTGCAGCCCGCCGATGTCAGGATAGCGTTCAGGTTATCGAATGCGCGCCGAACCTGCGCCTTCAGATCGGGCTCGGGCGAGCCATCCTCCCGGCTACCGACCTGGCCGGAAACGAACAGCAAACCGTTGGAGCGGATTGCGGGGGAATAACGATTCCGCTCATAGAGGGCTTGGCGCCCGGGCGGGAAAACAACATCACGCGTAGTCATGAGACAGCCTCCATCGGTGGGTCGACGTAACCCGTTACCGGTAGATCGAGACTGTAGGCGCGCCCGAGGCCTGGATAAACTCGCGAGTCCAACCAACACTGTTTGCAAAATCCAAACAATCAGAATCCGGAGCAGAGATGGATCGTTTCGATGCGATGCAGGCGTTCGCCCGCGTGGTCGAGGCTGGCAGCTTCACCAAGGCCGCCGAGACGTTGCACATGAGCAAGACCAGCGTGACCCAACTGGTGCAGCAACTGGAAGCCCGGCTACGTGTCAGGCTTCTCAACCGAACGACTCGAAAGGTCAACGTCACGGCGGACGGCGCCGCCTACTACGAGCGCGTCGTACGGCTGCTGGCCGACATGGACGATGCCGAAACCAGCCTGTCCAGCGCCTCGGCACAGCCCAGGGGACGATTACGCGTGGATGTACCCAGCCCACTCGCGCGCATGGTACTGGTGCCGGCATTGCCAGCGTTCTATGACCGCTATCCGGATATCCAGCTCGACATGGGGGTGAGTGATCGCATGGTCGACCTGATCGGTGAACACGTCGACTGCGTCGTGCGTGGGGGCGAACTCACCAATCAGTCATTGATGGCTCGCCACGTGGGCGATCTGCGCCTTGGCGTCTACGCCGCGCCAGGCTACCTGGCCCGCGCCGGGACGCCCCTGCACCCGCAGGAGCTCGAAGACACCCATCACCGTATCGTGGGCTTTCGCTGGGCGCGTACCGGCAAGGTGTTCCCGTACGCCATGCATTGCAACGGCGAGCGCATCAACGTACTGGGCCGCTACGTGCTCGCGGTCGATGATGGCAACGCGTACCTCGCCGCCGGCCTGGCCGGCCTGGGCGTCCTCTGGTTGCCGGATTACATGTCCCGTGGGCACCTCGAGCGCGGCGAACTGGTGCGCCTGTTCGAGCCCTGGCAACTTGAACCGATGCCGCTGTACGTGGCGTTTGCCCCCAACCGACACGTCAGCGCCAAACTTCGGGTGTTCATCGACTGGATCGCCGAATTGATGGCTGAACACGGCCCCGTCATGGATCCACGCGCCAGCTGAACGATCCGGGCTTGCAGCGCACCGATCCAGCGAACCCAGGCACGGCTGGCCCTCGCCGACCAACGGGCATATCGGGTTGCATCTCGGTCACAACGCTCAGGCCGTCATCTGATCGGCCAATGCGTGGCGGAAGGTTCGCGCCACCGGCCCGGCCGGCTCGCTCGTATGTGATCTGCCTGTTTCGCCCGAGCTGCGAATCAGCGCAGCCGCGGACGGTCATTCGTGGCGGTCGTCGCTCGAAGATGATTGCGGCTCGCCTCGAGCACCTCACGCTGAAGGTCTTCGCTGGCCAGCATGCGCGCCACGACCAGCGCGCCTACGCATTGCGCGATCAGCGCCCAGGCCTTCTGGTCATCCCCCAGGGCGCTCGCCCAGGCCTGTTGCAGCGTGCAGAGCCAGTGTTCGGCCTCCTCACGCACCTGCACGTGCGCACGGGCGATTTCCGCGCCCAGCGCCGGAATGGCACACCCGGCTTCCGGATTGTGCAGGTGGGCCAGGCTCAGGTAGCCATCCAGACAGCGCTCGAGCCGCTGCCGATCCAGGACGCCCTCGCGTGCAAGGATCGGGCTTTGCGACAGCTCACGTCGCACCACCTCGGTGAACAGGTCGTTCTTGGACGGAAAATGGCCGTAGAACGCCCCTCCAGTCAGGCCGATCGCTTTCATCAGACCGTCGACGCCGGTGGTGGCGAAGCCGCCACGCTTGGCAATGGCCCCGCTGCTTTCGACCAGACGCTGCCGGGTTTGCTGTTTATGGCTGGCGGAGTAGCGCATGCGGCGCAACCTCTCGAGTCACTTGACGAGGCGTGCAGCGTAACATACCGTCCGTTAACTTAACGATCGTTTAGTAAGAGAGCGAACCCATGGATAACAACAATCGTGTCGCCCTGATCATCGGCGCCGGGGATTCCACTGGCGGTGCAATCGCGCGGCGCTTTGCGCGTGAAGGTTATGTGGCCTGCGTGACCCGGCGCAGCGCCGACAAGCTGCAACCCCTGGTCGAGCAGATCCGCGCGCAGGGCGGTCGCGCCCACGGTTTCGCGTCCGATGCGCGCAAGGAAGAACAAGTGGCGGAACTGGTCGAAACCATCGAGCGCGACATCGGGCCGATCGAGGCGATGGTCTTCAACATCGGCGCAAACGTGCCGTGCAGCATTCTCGACGAGACGCCTCGCAAGTACTTCAAGATCTGGGAAATGGCGTGCTTCGCCGGTTTTCTCACCAGCCAGGCAGTGGCCAGGCGCATGGCCGCTCGCGGACGCGGCACCCTCCTGTTCACCGGCGCCACGGCCAGCCTGCGTGGATCGGCCGGCTTCGCCGCCTTCGCCGGGGCCAAGCACGGCATTCGTGCGCTGGCGCAGAGCATGGCGCGCGAACTCGGGCCGATGAACATACATGTCGCGCATGTGGTGGTCGACGGCGCCATCGACACCGATTTCATCCGTGACAGTTTCCCGGAGCGCTACGCCCTCAAAAACCAGGATGGCATCCTCAATCCCGAGCACATCGCCGACAACTATTGGCATCTGCACGCCCAGCCGCGCGATGCCTGGACGTTCGAACTCGATCTGCGCCCCTGGCTCGAGCGCTGGTGATCCCTTCCCCCGGAGACGCGTCATGAACAAGACCCTGGAGTTTTTCTTCGATCTCGGCAGCCCGGCGGCCTTTCTCGCCTGGACTCAGCTGCCGGCCCTGTGCGAACGCACCGGGGCCAGACTGCGTTATCGGCCCATGTTGCTGGGCGGCGTCTTCCAGGCCACTGGCAATGCCTCGCCCGCCACCGTCCCGGCGAAGGGCCGCTACATGATGATGGATCTGCTGCGCCATGCGCGCCGCTACTCTGTACCGTTCGCCTTCAATCCCCACTTTCCGATCAACACGCTGGTGCTGATGCGCGGTGCGGTCGGCTATCAGTTGCACAGCGAGCATGAATTGCTGCGCTATCTGGACGCGATGTTCACGGCGATCTGGATCGACCAGCGCAACCTGGCTGACGAGCAGGTGCTGACGGAGGTCCTGGTAGCTGCCGGACTCGATGCCGAGCAGCTCCGAGCCCTGGTTACCGAGGATTCGGTCAAGAACGTGCTCAAGGCCAACACTGAAGAAGCCGTGCAACGCGGTGTCTTCGGCGCGCCCACTTTCTTCGTGGATGACGAAATGTTTTTCGGGCAGGACCGCCTCGGATTTGTCGAAGACGCCCTGCGCTAACGCACTCAGACAAACAGGCCCGGCCTGGCGGTGCGACCGTCAGGCCTCGACCTGTCCCCACTGCTTGTTCAGCCGTTTGTCCGATACCGCCATTCGAGTACCCAACTGCTGGGCCCAGAGCGATACGCGATACTCCTCCAGCATCCAGCGGTACAAGGTCAGTTGCGGGTCGCGCTTGCCTTCGCGCCGATGTTTTTCCAGGCGCGCCTGGTACTGTTCCCAATAACCGGCCAATTCACCGGACCAGACACGGTCGCGTTGCAATTGCGCGCCGATCTTCTCGAAGCGCTGCTCGATGGCCTTGAGATAGCGTGGGTATTCCTTGAGCCATTCGGCCGGCGTTTCGCGAACGAAGCCGGGATAGACGAGATGGCCGAGCTGCGCCTTGATGTCGTTCAGCGCCACGGCTTGAGCCAGGTCGATCTTGCCCTTGAAGCGCTTTTGCAGCCCATGCCAGAGCTTGAGGATTTCCAGCACCTGCCGCGCAAGACCTTCCGCATGCGGCGTCCAGTCGCTGCGCTTGCGCTCCGCGAGCGCAGCCAACGCCGCGCCATCGCGGGGGAGCGAGGCTTCACCGGCTAAAACGCAGCTGTCGAGGCTGGCCAGCAGAATGTCTTCCACCAATGCATCGACCTTGCCCATGTCGCGGTAGAGCAGCCCCAGCTCGGTAAGGCCCGGTAGCTTGCCGCGCAGAAACTTCGCCGGCTCGCTGAGCTGTTGCAGCAGTAAACGCTGCAATGCGCGGCGGTGCTGGTACTCGGCTTCCGCCTGCGTCGGAAAACGCCCTTCCTTGACTACGCCGCCCTCTTCCACCAGCGCGGGATAGACGGTCATGGCCAGCCCGGCCATCTTCGCCTGGGCAGTCTGCGCCACCTGCGCGAACGCCTTGGCTTCGACCGGCTTCTGTTCTGCCTTTTGCTGCGGCGGCGCCAAGGCGGCCTGGCTGGCCTCGGCGAAGCGCGCGGTGAGTTCGGCCAGGTCACGGCCTTCGCCCAGGTACTTGCCGCGACCGTCAACCACCTCGATGTTCATCTTCAAGTGGCTGTCGAGCTGCTTCGCCGCCTCGCTCCAGGCCTCTTCGGGCACGCGCGCGCCGGTCATGCGCAGCAGTTCGCGGCCCAGCGCCTCGGCCAACGAGCCCTCACCGAAGCTGAGCTTCGAGAGCGCTGCCTTGACGAAATCCGGCACCGGCACGAAGTTCTTGCGGATCGCCTTGGGCAGGTTGCGCACCAACGCCACGGCTTTGGTTTCAAGAAGCCCGGGCACCAACCATTCGAGCCGTTCGCCACGCAGTTGCGGCAGCAGCGGGGCCGGTACGCGCAGGGTCACGCCGTCGCGTGGATGGTTGGGTTCGAAGTGGTACTCGAGCGGCAGTTGCAGTTCGCCGATACGCAGCTGATCCGGGTACTGGGCGCTGGTGACTTCACTGGCGTCGCGGGCGAGCACATCTTCGTCCCGCATCATCAGCAGCTGCGGGTCTTTCGCGCTTTCACGCTTGTACCAGCTCTCGAAACTCGCGGTCTGGTAGATATCCTGCGGCAGCCGAGCGTCGTAGTAGGCAAACAGGGTGTCTTCGTCAGCGATGATATCGCGCCGGCGCGCCTTGGCTTCCAGCTCGTCGAACAGCTCCAGCAGCTCGCGATTGGCGGTCAGTGCCTTGGCACGGCTGTGCATTTCACCGCGCACCAGCCCTTCACGGATGAACAGCTCCCGCGCGGCGGGCGGATCGATGGGACCGAAATGCACTGGCCGCCGCGCGACGATGATCATGCCGTACAGCGTGACCTGCTCGAACGCCACCACCTGACCCCGTTTTTTCTCCCAGTGCGGCTCGAAGTGGTTGGTCTTGGTCAGGTGTCTGGCCAGCGGCTCGATCCAGTCGGGTTCGATCTTCGCGACCATCCGCGCGAACAGCTTGGTGGTTTCCACCAGTTCGGCGGCCATGATCCAGTTGGGTTTCTTGCGACCGATGACGCTCGACGGATGCACCCAGAAGCGCCGCTGCCGCGCGCCGAGAAAGTCGCCGTCCTCGGTCTTGTGGCCCACCTGACTGAGCAGACCGGACAGGATCGCCTTGTGAACCGCGGCATAGCTCTTGGCGCGCTGCGCAGCCTCGCTGGCTTCGGCTTGCTGGGCCAGTTTGACGTTGACCTTCTTGTCGGTGGTCAACGCTGGCCGGTCGTTGGCAGAGGCTTGGCCGTCTGCCAGCCGACGGGCGTCGTTTGAGGGAGCGAGGGGTTGACCAGAGCCCGCCGTATCCTTGCGCTTGTTCAACTGCAACTCGCGCGCGATAAGCGTCAGTTGCCGATGCGCATCGCGCCACTCGCGCAACCGCAGGTAGTTGAGGAAATGCTTCCGGCACCAGGTGCGCAACGCGTTCGAGCCGAGCGCCTGCCGCTGCTCCTCGAAGCCACGCCAGAGATTGATCAGCGCGGCGAAATCCGAATCCGGGTCTTTCCATTGCGCATGCGCCTGATCGGCCTGCTGCTGGCGATCGGCCGGTCGCTCGCGGACGTCCTGTACCGACAGCGCGCTGGCGACGATGAGGACCTCGGCGAGACTGCCCAGGCCCGACGCTTCGAGCAACATCCGCCCGAGACGCGGGTCGATCGGCAGACGCGCCAGTTGCCGTCCAAGCGGCGTCAGCTGGTTTTCGCGGTTGACGGCCGAAAGCTCCTGCAGCAGGTTGAAACCGTCGCTGATCGCCTTGCCATCCGGCGGCTCGATGAACGGAAAATCCTCGATCTGGCCCAGCCGCAAATGCAGCATCTGCAAGATGACCGCGGCCAGGTTGGTACGCAGGATTTCCGGATCGGTGAATTCAGGCCGAGAGAGGAAATCCTCCTCACTGTACAGACGAATGCAGATACCCGGCTCGACCCGCCCGCAACGACCCTTGCGCTGATTGGCGCTGGCCTGGGACACGGCCTCGATCGGCAGCCGCTGGACCTTGGCGCGGTAGCTGTAGCGGCTGATCCGCGCAGTACCGGAGTCGATCACGTAACGAATCCCGGGCACGGTCAGCGAGGTTTCCGCGACGTTGGTCGCCAGGACGATCTTGCGGCCGGCTGCCGGGCGAAAGATTTTTTGCTGCTCGGCCGGCGTCAGCCGCGCATACAACGGCAAGACTTCGGTAAAACGCAGATTGGCCTTGCGCAGCACCTCGGCAGCATCACGTATTTCGCGCTCGCCGGGCAGGAATACCAGCACATCGCCGGGGCGTTTGCCGATGCTTTTCTCATGCGCATCGATTTCATCCAGCGCCGCGAGGATGCCCTGGTCGATGGTGAGATCGTCCTCGACGCGGTTACCGTCCTCGTCGACCTCCGCCGACAATGGCCGATACCAGGTGTCCACCGGGTAGGTCCGCCCGGACACTTCGACGATAGGCGCGCCATTGAAGTGCTCGGAAAACCGCTCCAGGTCGATGGTCGCCGAGGTGATGATCACCTTCAGGTCCGGACGGCGCGGCAGCAGGGTCTTCAGGTAGCCCAGCAGGAAGTCGATGTTGAGGCTGCGCTCGTGAGCCTCGTCGACGATGATGGTGTCGTACTTCTCCAGGAAACGGTCGTGCTGCGTCTCGGCCAGCAGAATACCGTCGGTCATCAGTTTGATCAGTGAGCTGTCCTTGCTCTGGTCCTCGAAGCGCACCTGATAACCGACCAGCTCACCCAAGGGTGTGCCGATTTCTTCGGCCACGCGGGTCGCGACGCTCCGCGCCGCCAGCCGGCGCGGTTGGGTGTGTCCGATCAGCCCATGCACGCCCCGCCCGAGTTCCAGGCAGATCTTGGGCAATTGGGTGGTCTTGCCCGAGCCAGTCTCACCGGCGATCACCAGAACCTGATGTTTGCGCAGCGCCTCCTTGATTTCTTCGCGCTTGGCAGCAATCGGCAACTGGTCGTCATAACGCATCGTCGGCACGCTGTTGCGCCGCGCCTCGACCCTGGCCACCGAGGCCTGGAACCGTTCGAGCCACTGGCTGAGCCGCGCTTCGTCCATTTCACCCGCGCCGGACTTCTTGCGCATATCGTGCAACTGACGGCGCAGACGATGCCGGTCGGCGAGCATGGTCTGGTCGAGATTGTTCAACAAGGTGTCGATAGCAGGCGTTGCGTCGGTCATGGACAGCCGTAAGCGATTTCGTGAGGATCGCGATTGTCGCAGATTTGGCCGGTTGGCCGTAGGCGCATCGGGATGGCGCGACCAACGAACGGAGCGAGCCGCGGCCCGGCCGGAAGACGTTGGCGGGCCTGAACGCCGGCCCGGCGGACATTGCACCCGCCCGGCCAGCACGGGTCAGATACGGAACTGCCCAACCAACCGTTGCAGGTTCTCGGCCAGGCCATTGAGTTCCCGCGAGGTCTGCGCGCCTTGCGCGGCGTCCTGCGCGACACCGTCAACCGCATCGGCGATGTGGTGAACGCTGCGGTTGATCTCTTCGGCCACGGCCGTCTGTTCTTCGGCGGCAGCGGCGATCTGCGCATTCATGGAATTGATCGTGCCGATCAGCTCGGCAATCGCATCCAGCGCTTCACCCGCCTGGTTGGATTGAGCACGGGTGCTTTCACCCTGCTCTCCCGCCCGCCCCATGCTTGCCACGGTCGAGGCCGTGGTGTTCTGCAAACGGTCGACCATTCCCTGAATTTCTACCGTGCTCTGCTGGGTCCGACTGGCGAGTGCGCGCACCTCGTCCGCCACCACGGCGAATCCGCGACCCGCTTCGCCGGCGCGCGCCGCCTCGATGGCCGCATTGAGCGCCAGCAGGTTGGTCTGCTCGGCAACGGCTCGGATCACGTCGAGAACACCGACAATTCCCGCTACATCATTCTGCAATCCGCCCAGCGATTCGCCACTGTCTCGCAGTTCGCCGACCAGATCGTGAATTTGCCGGATGCTGCCGTCGACGATTCGCTTGGCGCCCTGGCCCTGTTGATCGGTTTGCTGGGCGGCCTCGGCGGCGCGCTGCGCACTCATCGCAACTTCATGGGCAGCGGCCGACATTTCGTTGATCGCGGTTGCGACCTGATCGGTCTCATGCCGCTGGGCGGCCATCGCCTGTTCGGACCGCTGGGCCTGACTAGCAACGCTGGCGACCAGGGCCGTAAGCTGGTGGGTCGTCGTCGACACCTGTTGGACCAGGCCGTGAATCTTTTCGACGAAGCGATTGAACGAGCCGGCCAGATCGCCCAACTCGTCATGGCTGGTGATCGGGAGGCGGTGAGTCAGGTCGCCTTCGCCGGCGGCCATGTCATCGAGCTTGCCTTTGATCAGCAGAAGCGGGCGCAGCAACGTGCGACTCATGATAGTGGCCAGCACGGCGATCAAGACCAGTAGCGCGAGGGCCGAGGCGACCATGACGATCAGCAGCTCGTCGATGTCCTCCTGGAAGGCCTCGCGAGCGGCCTGTACGTCACGCTCTACCCCGTCCAGGTTGAGCGAGGTACCGAATACCATATGCCATTTCGGCAAGTACTCGGCGTAGCCGATCTTTGGAACCAGCGTTGCGCTGTCGCCCAGGACGAAGCTGTAGTCGACGAAACGGCTGCCATCCATTCCTGCTCGCACCAGCTCACGAATTGCATATTTGCCGCTGGGGTCCCGATAGTCGTAGAAGCTCTGGCCGATCTTGTCCTTGGTAGCGCCTTGCAGAATCCGGACGCTTTGCTCGTCGTAGCCCCAGAAGTATCCGTCCTTGCCGTAGGACAACGTCTCCAGGATGGCCACGGCACGGTCCCGTGCCGACTGATCGCCCGCAGCAGCACTGTCGTAGAGGGGCGCGATCATCTTGCGCGCGAGTTGTACGTAGTTTTCCAGCTCCGCCCGGCGATCGCGGATAAGACTCTCACGCGTATGCGTCTCCTGCTTGGCGGCCAGTTCCTGCAGATTCATCACCGAAATGCCACTCAGCAGGAGGGTCAATAGCAGGATCGGACCTAACGTGAGGACGAGAAGCTTGGTTTGCAATCGTAACCCGGAGAGCATTGGTTGACCCCTTTGTCATAGCCTGACGGTGGACGCCTGTTTTATGGCGCCAGATTGTTATCTCTTCAGGTATCGACCAACGGTAACGAAAGTTGAGCCGACATCGACGCGTTGTCGACATCCGCTCAGCGTGCTGTCCAGAGAACGAAAAAGCCCCGCCGAAGCGGGGCTTTCTGAGCCGGGAGCGGTTACTTCAGCCCCAGCTTCTTCAATTCTTCGTCGCGCAGTTCGCGCCGAAGGATCTTGCCGACGTTGGTGGTCGGCAGGCTGTCGCGGAACTCGACCGTCTTGGGCCGCTTGTACCCGGTGACATTGTCATGCATGTGCTGCATGACCTGCTCCTTGGTCAGGCTCTCGCCTGGCTTGGCCACCACGAACAACTTGATCGCCTCGCCAGACTTCTCGTCCGGTATGCCAATCGCCGCGCACTGAAGCACGCCCGGCAGGGCGGCAAGCACGTCTTCAAGCTCGTTTGGATAGACATTGAAGCCCGACACCAGAATCATGTCCTTCTTGCGGTCGACGATACGCATGTATCCGTCGTCCTGGATGATTCCGATATCGCCAGTCTTCAACCAGCCCTCGTCATCGAGCACTTCGGCGGTGGCCTCCGGACGCTGCCAGTACCCCTTCATCACTTGCGGCCCTTTCACACACAGCTCGCCGGTAGCCCCAATCGGCAACTCGCGGCCCTCCTCGTCGATCACACGGCACTGCGTCGATGGCATCGGAATCCCGATGGTGCCGATCTGAATGGCACCGAACGGGTTGACCGAAACCACCGGGCTGGTTTCGGTCATGCCGAAGCCTTCGCAGATCGAGCATCCTGTCACCTGTTGCCAGCGTTCGGCAGCCGCCAGTTGCAAGGCCATGCCCCCCGAGAAGGTCGCCTTCAACGAAGAAAAGTCCAGCTTGCGGAAGTCCTCGTTGTTGCACAGCGCGACGAACAGGGTGTTGAGCCCGACGAAACCCGTGAACCGATGCTTCTTGAGATCCTTGACGAAGGTAGGCAGGTCCCGCGGGTTGGTGATCAGCACGTTGTGAGCGCCGATCAGCATCATCGTCATGCAATGAAAGGTGAACGCGTAGATGTGGTACAGCGGGAGCGGCGCGACCATGGTTTCACAGCCACTGCCAAGCTCCGAGCCCATCAGCCCGCGGCACTGCAGCATGTTGGCGACAATGTTGCGATGGGTCAGCATGGCACCCTTGGCCACGCCGGTGGTCCCGCCGGTGTACTGGAGCACGGCGACATCATCACCGGCAGGATCGGCTTCGCGTGGTGTCTTGCCACGTCCGAGGGCCATGGCATCGTTGAACCTCACCGCCTTCGGCAGGTGGTAGGCCGGCACCATTTTTTTCACATGCTTGACCACGGCGTTGACCAGCACGCGCTTGATGGTGGGCAGCATGTCGCCAACTTCCGTGATGACGACATGCCTGATGCCGGTCTTCGGCAGCACTTGCTCGGCCAGGTGCGCCATGTTGGCCAGGCAAACCAGCGCCTTGGCGCCGGAATCGTTGAACTGGTGTTCCATTTCCCGCGCGGTGTACAGCGGGTTGGTGTTGACCACGATCAGGCCGGCACGCATGGCACCGAACACCACGATGGGATACTGAATCAGATTGGGCAGCTGTACCGCGATCCGGTCGCCGGGCTGCAGATCGGTGTTTTTCTGAAGGTAGGCGGCGAATTCGCCGGACAACCTATACAGCTCACCATAGGTCAGGGTCCTGCCGAGGTTGCTGAAGGCCGGTTTGTCCGCGAACAGCTCGCAGGATTGCTTGAGCACAGCCTGGATGTTCCGGTATTCATCGGGATCGATCTCGCTTTCGACCCCGACAGGATATTTATCCTTCCAGAAGTTTTCGGTCATGGAACCCCACTCCTAAGCGACAGCTTTACTGCATATGGCAGCTGTTTTGTTGTGTTTTGTTAACTTTTGTACGGCAAATCCGGGCAAAAGGCGGGGCGAGGTTATCAGCTTTGCAACAGCCCGAACAGTGGCCCGGGCCGGTAGGAACAGGCACAAAGTGACCGATATCCGCGAGTCGGTCACTCAGCACGCGATCTGAACGCAAGGCTTTTCAGCGTTACGCCTGGTCGCGCAACTCCCTGCGAAGAATCTTGCCAACCGGTGTCATCGGCAGCGCGTCGCGCAGAACCAACTGCCGGGGCACCTTGTACCCGGTGAAGTTTTCGCGGCAATAGGCGTGCAGCTCTTCGATGGTCAGGCTGGCATCGCTGGGCACCACGAACAGCTTTACCGCTTCACCCGACTTCTCGTCGGGAACGCCGATCGCTGCGCAGGCTGCCACCTTGGGATGCGCCATGACCACATCTTCGATCTCGTTGGGATAGACATTGAAGCCGGAAACGATGATCAGGTCCTTCTTGCGGTCGACGATGCGGACGAAGCCATCCGGGTCGATCACCGCGATATCGCCGGTCTTCAGCCAACCGTCGTCATCGAGCACTTCGGCCGTGGCTTCAGGGCGCTGCCAGTAACCTTTCATCACCTGCGGGCCTTTGACGCACAGCTCGCCTCTTTCGCCCACGGGTAGCTCACGGCCGTCGTCGTCGATTACCTTCAGCGCGGTGCCCGGTACGGGCAGGCCGACGGTACCCAGGCGCGACTTCTCGCCGTGCGGGTTGGCGCAGACCACAGGCGAGGTCTCGGTCAAGCCATAGCCCTCGGTCACGGTGACGCCGGTCATGCCCTTCCAGCGCTCGGCCACCGCCGACACCAATGCGGTGCCCCCGGAGTTGGTGCCCTTGAGTGCGGAAAAATCGATCTTCTTGAAATCCGGATGCGACATGAGCGCGACGAACAGTGTGTTCAACCCGAGGAATCCGGTGAAGCGCCACTTCTGCAATTCCTTGACGAAGCCGTCGATATCGCGGGGATTGGTGATCAGCACATTGTGATTGCCGGTGACCATCATGCACATGCAGTTAACCGTGAACGCATAGATGTGGTACAGCGGCAGCGGCGCGATCATGATCTCCTGGCCTTCCTTGATCACGGTCTGCCCCTGATCGTCCAGCTGGTGCATGTTGGCGCGGACCTGCTGCATGTTGGCAACCAGGTTCCCGTGGCTGAGCATGGCCCCTTTGGCGACACCCGTCGTGCCGCCGGTGTACTGCAACACCGCGACGTCGTCCAGCGCCAAGGCAACCGGTTTCAGGCTGTGACGTCCGCCGTCGCGCAGTACATGTTTGAAGGACGCCGCCTGCGGCAGGCTGTAGGCCGGCACCATCTTCTTCACGTGCTTGACCACGGCGTTGACCAGCAGGCCCTTGGCCGACGGCAGCATGTCGCCGATCTGCGCCTCGATCAGCACCTCGATACCGGTGTCGGGCAGCACCTCCTGCACCAGCTTGCCGAACGTATTCAGATACACCAATCCGCGCACGCCGGAGTCCTTGAACTGGTGACGCATTTCGCGCGCGGTGTACAGCGGGTTGGTGTTGACCACGATCAGCCCGGCACGCAGGGCACCGAAAACGGCGATCGGGTATTGCAGCACGTTGGGCATCTGCACCCCGATGCGATCGCCCGGCTGCAGATCCGTATGGTTCTGTAGCCACGCCGCAAACGCGGCCGAATAACGCTCCAGGTCGGCGTAGGTCAGCGTCACACCCATATTGCTGAATGCAGGACGGTTCGCATGGGTCTTGCAAGAGCGCTCGAACACTTCCACCACCGAGCGGAAGCCCCCCACGTCCACGTCGTTGGGCACACCGGCGGGACGTTTGTCGTTCCAGAAGTCAGGTTGCATTGTTATTGGCCTCGTTACCTGAGAGTGTCTGGCCCACTCGCGGCGGGCTGTGGCGAACTTAACAGCTCCGCATCGCCGCGCAATAGGCCGACGACATAAATCAGCGACGTGAATCTCGACCCACGCAGCAAAGCCAGCACCAGCCGGGACAACCCGCCCACGGCGCTCTAGAATGCAGCCACGAATGCGACCCACCGAAGTCGCCCCTCACCATCTGCTGCCGCGCTTCGCAGCAGCTTCCTTTCGCTTGTTACCGCACCAGAGGTTTTTGCATGAGCACCTTGAGCAACACGCCTTACTCCGCCTTGGAAGTCGGCCAGACCGCACACTTCGAAAAATCCGTCGAGGAACGGGACATCCAGCTGTTCGCGGCGATGTCGGGCGACCGCAATCCGGTCCACCTCGACGCGGAGTTCGCCGCTGGGACACCGTTCAAGGAGCGCATCGCTCACGGCATGTTCAGCGGCGCACTGATCAGTGCGGCGGTTGCCTGCACCTTGCCGGGGCCGGGAACCATCTACCTGGGCCAGACGATGACGTTCACCCGCCCGGTAAAGCTGGGCGACACACTCACCGTGCGCCTGGAGATTCTTGAAAAACTGCCGAAGAACCGTGTACGCATCGCGACTCGGGTCTTCAACCAGAACGACGAGCTGGTGGTAGACGGCGAAGCTGAAGTGCTGGCGCCGCGACGGGCGGAAACCGTCGAGCTGAAAGAGTTGCCGACGATCACCATCGGCTGATGACGTCATGCCGGAACACCGAGGGTGCTCCGGCAACGACCGAGCGGCGCAGGCGCCGCGAAGCATCGAAAACAGGCAAAAAAAAGGCGACCGAAGTCGCCTAAATGCCTTGCGTGCTCTGTGTTATCCGGCTGGGTTACTGCTTTTTCTTTGCGTCCCGCCAGATGAAAAATCCGAAACCTGCGAAGAAGGCGACCATTAGGCCGACCGTGATAACCCCTGCGAGTACCACATTATCGACGAACATGATTTCTGCCTCCTGAGCCGTTGTGCTGTCCGATGGCTGCATAGTCGCCCTCCCCTTGAAATCAATAATTGATCGACGTCAATAGGCACGAAGCCTGCGTGAACAGGCGCCGCTGGAACTGATCTGGATCAAGAAATGGGGTGCCGGAAGGGAACTAGCAGAAGGACGGCTAAAGATACGGCGTATCGAGGCGCCGCAAGGCATGGGACGATCCCGCGATTGGCAACCTGTCAGCGCTTCTTTGATTTGGACGTCGATTTTTTCTTCGGTTTGGCCAGCGGCAAGGCTTGTTCGAAAGCCTGACGCATTTCGACAAGACGCTTTTCCTTGATGTCATGGATACGCTTGTCACGTTCAGCGCTGAAGTCGATCAGCTTTACTTCGTTACTCATAAGGCTGGCTCGCGAGTGATGTAGCGGAATGTCAGGTTGATGCGCGGTTCGGACACCTTGCGGGTCCTGGCGATCTGGTGCTGCCAATAATGCTGTGTCGGGCCGCTCATGACCAGCAGTGACCCGTGTTCGAGCAGGATCGAATGCGCGATACGACTGGCTCCCTTGCGACGGAAATCGAAGCGCCGCGCGGCGCCGAGGCTGAGCGACACCACCAGCGGTTCCGGCCCCAGTTCCGGCTCGTCGTCGCTGTGCCAGCCTATCGCGTCCTGGCCGTCGCGATAAAGGTTGAGCAACACACCGTTCATCTTTTGCTCGACCTGCCGCTGTACCTGATCGCGAACGTCGGCCAGCAACGATGTCCAGGGCAACGGCTCGTGGACCAGGCCGGAGTACCGAAGATGCGCATCGACGTCACCGTACCAGGCGACCTGCCGCGGTACGACGAAGCTACGACCGTAGAGCCTGATCGACGGCCGCGACCATGGCGTCTCGTTCAACAGCGTCCGTAGCCATCGGTCGGCGGTATCCTTGTCGATCCACTGTTCGATATAGCGCAGCTCGGCCTGCGCAAGGACGTTCATCGGGTCGCCGATTCGGCCGACTGGGCGCACGTCATACCTCGACATCCACCCATAGCCCCTGGCGTGGCAATGCCTCGAGCGCATCCTGGTCCTCGGCGGCGGTATCGCCATCAGCCAGTTGCTGGGGACTGTAGCCGCGACGGCGCTGCCGTCTTCGCTGTTCATCGCGCAGCATCTGCTCGGCTTCCTGCGGATGACGCCGCTCGAGACTCACCGCGCTTTCGTTGGCACTCGACTGCACCGGCGTGATGGGCGCGATTTCAGGGCGCGACTTGGCCACATCCTGCTGGGCATTGACCTGAACGACACCTGGCGCAACGACTGGCAGCATCTTCTCTCTCCGGTTTGCGGCGCGCTCGCACCGCCCTTGGCGCCGGCTGCGACTGATCGGATGAACTGCTGACGATCTTAGCAGCAACGCTACACTGCAAAGCGTTATTGAATCGGCATCTATCGTCGCTCTATCGGCAGGGTTCCGTTACCATAGCGCGCTTTTTTCACAGGCGGGAGGCAGCATGGCGCAGCAGTATCTACCGGGGCAACGCTGGATCAGCGACAGCGAAGCGGAACTCGGTCTGGGAACCATCCTCATGCAAGACGGACGGATGCTCACCGTGCTCTACCCCGCGACGGGGGAAACCCGCCAGTACGCCGCACGCAGCGCCCCGCTGACGCGCGTGCGCTTCGTCCCGGGTGACGAGGTCACGCACTTCGAAGGCTGGAAGATGACCGTGCGCGAAATCGACGACGTCGATGGCCTGCTCGTCTATCACGGTCTGACCGCGCACAACGAAGCCCGCACCCTGCCGGAAACCCAACTGTCGAACTTTATCCAGTTTCGCCTCGCCAGCGATCGCCTGTTCGCCGGCCAGATCGACCCGCTGAACTGGTTCAAGCTGCGTTATCACACGCTGGAAAACCAGAGCAAGCAACTGACCTCCTCACTGTGGGGACTGGGTGGCGTGCGTGCGCAACCCATCGCGCATCAGTTGCACATCGCCCGTGAAGTCGCCGACCGCATCGCTCCGCGCGTGCTGCTGGCCGACGAAGTGGGGCTGGGCAAAACCATCGAAGCCGGTCTGGTCATCCATCGCCAACTGCTGTCGGGACGTGCCAAGCGTGTGCTGATCCTGGTCCCGGAAAACCTCCAGCATCAATGGCTGGTGGAAATGCGCCGCCGCTTCAATCTGCAGGTCGCGCTGTTCGATGACGAGCGTTTCATCGAAAGCGATGCCAGCAACCCGTTCGAGGATACGCAACTGGCCCTGGTCTCGCTGGACTGGCTGAAGGACGACGAGCGCGCGCAGGACGCCGCCTTCGCCGCCGGCTGGGACCTGCTGGTGGTGGACGAAGCGCATCATCTGGTCTGGCACCCTGAGAACGCGAGCGCCGAGTACAAGTTGGTCGAGCAACTGGCTGAAGTGATCCCCGGTGTGCTGCTGCTCACCGCCACCCCGGAACAACTGGGCCAGGAAAGCCATTTCGCGCGCCTGCGCCTGCTCGACCCGAACCGCTTCCATGACCTGGAGGCCTTCCGTGCGGAGAGCGCCAGCTACCAACCGGTCGCCCGCGCCGTTCAGGAGCTGCTGGACGAGGGGCGACTGTCCAGCGAAGCGCACCAGACCATCCACGATTTCCTTGGCGCCGAAGGCGAAGCGCTGCTGGCTGCCGCAACCGACGGCGATATCGAGGCCAGCAGCCGGCTGATTCGCGAGCTGCTCGATCGCCACGGCACCGGCCGCCTGCTGTTCCGCAACACCCGCGCCGCCGTGCGAGGGTTCCCGGAGCGCCAGCTGCATCCCTATCCCCTGCCGTGCCCCGCCGAATATCTGGAGCTGCCGTTGGGCGAGCACGCCGAGCTGTATCCCGAGGTCAGCTTCCAGAGCCAGCAGGAAGAACCCGACGCGCAGAACCGCTGGTGGAGTTTCGATCCGCGTGTCGAATGGCTGATCGACACCCTGAAGATGCTGAAGAAATTCAAGGTACTGGTCATCTGCGCTCACGCCGAAACCGCGCTGGACCTCGAAGACGCCCTGCGGGTGCGCTCCGGCATTCCTGCGACCGTGTTCCATGAAGGCATGAGCATTCTCGAGCGCGACCGCGCGGCAGCCTACTTCGCCGATGAAGAGTTCGGCGCGCAGGTGTTGATCTGCTCCGAGATCGGCAGCGAAGGCCGCAACTTCCAGTTTGCCCATCATCTGGTGCTGTTCGACCTGCCGTCGCATCCGGACCTGCTGGAGCAGCGCATCGGCCGTCTCGACCGGATCGGCCAGGCGCACGTCATCCAGTTGCACGTGCCCTATCTGGAAACCAGTCCGCAGGAACGCCTGTTCAAGTGGTATCACGACGCACTGAATGCCTTCCTCAACACCTGCCCCACCGGCAACGCCCTGCAACACCAGTTCGGGCCGCGCCTGCTGGTCCAACTGGAAGAAGGCGACGACGATGAGTTCCAGCAACTCATCGACGAAGCCCGCGCCGAGCGTGAGCGACTGGAAGCGGAGTTGCATGCCGGGCGCGACCGCCTGCTCGAGCTCAACTCCGGCGGCGGCGAACAAGGCAAGGCGTTGGTCGAGGCCATCGAAGAGCAGGACGACCAGTTTGCACTGCCGATCTATATGGAAGAGCTGTTCGACGCGTTCGGCATCGATAGCGAGGACCACTCAGAGAACGCACTGATTCTGCGTCCCAGCGAGAAGATGCTCGATGCCAGCTTCCCGCTGGGCGACGACGAAGCCGTGACCATCACCTATGACCGCGAGCAGGCGCTGGCGCGTGAAGACATGCAGTTCCTGACCTGGGAGCACCCGATGGTCCAGGGCGGGATGGACCTGGTGTTGTCCGGTTCCATGGGCAACACCGCGGTGGCGTTGATCAAGAACAAGGCGCTCAAGCCCGGCACCGTCCTGCTGGAACTCTTGTTCGTCAGTGAAGTGGTGGCGCCGCGTGCGCTGCAACTCAATCGCTTCCTGCCGCCGCTGGCGTTGCGCTGCCTGCTGGACTCGAACGGAAACGACCTGGCGCCGAAAGTCGCCTTCGAGACCCTGACCGACCAGTTGGAAAGCGTTCCGCGTGCCAGCGCCAACAAGTTCATCCAGGCCCAGCGTGATGTGCTGGCGGTGCAGATATCCGATGCCGAGGCCAAGATCGCCCCGCGTCATAGCGAGCGAGTCGCCGAGGCGCAGCGCCGCTTGAAAGCCAGTCTCGACGAGGAACTGGCGCGCCTGACCGCGCTGCAGGCGGTCAATCCGAGCGTACGCGACAGCGAGATCGACGCCCTGCGCAAGCAGCGCGAAGAAGGTCTGGGGATGCTGGATAAGGCCGCACTTCGCCTGGAGGCGATTCGCGTGCTGGTTGCCGGCTGATCGTTCGACGGTCCTGAGCCAGCGGAGCATCGCCCCGGGGGCGGGCCTCCTACCAAGCGGTCATGAGGCTCGTCGGCGAGCCCGTTTCGCCCCGGGGCGGGCCGCCTACGCAGGCGCTCGGTGTCGCGCCACCGCCAGCAACTGCCGCGCCTTGCGCTGGTCGTCTTCGTTCAGCTCGGCCAGCAGTTCAGGCCTGCCGGCAACCAGTAATCCCAGCGCTACCCCGTCGCGGTAGAGGATGCGATTGCCTGCGACCGCCGGCACGCGCTCGCCGGGGAGCAGCGTGCCCACCTGATTCAGCGGATCGACCGCCGAGACCGCAATCATTTCCCCTGACGGTGGCCGCTTGCGCATTTCACGCAGCAGGCCGACCGCATCCGCCAACGCAAATTGCTCACCCGGCACGCCGGCGACGAAGCGGCCGCCCCGGATCTCTCCGCGCGCCTCGAGCCGATGGTAAACCCGCAGCAGATCACGCCATGGCGGCAGCCAGTCCGCTTCGCGATCCAGCAACCGCCAGAACACCACGCCGTACCGGCGCAACAGCACCCGGGCGATGTGCTCGAGCATCTCCGGGTCGAACGACCGGCGCAGCGGAGTGGGAGCGACGGGCGCGGCCGGTGCCTTGCGTACCAGGGCCCAGCGTCCCGCATCGGCCATGCCGCCGATGAAGGCACCACCACGGGTCTGGCGCGGGCTGCGTGAGCGCTTGGCCGCTGGCGCCAACAACGCGCGCAGACCAGCGAAGCTATCGGCGTTGACCAGCCCTACCGCGACCAGCTCGCCGAGCGCATCCTCCAGTTCGCTGCGCAACAGATGAGCGTCGTGCTGCAATTCATCGAAGAACAAGGCGCCATGCGCCTGCAGCGTCTCGAACACCCGCTGCGCACGTGCCGTCAGCTCTGGCAGGGGGGCGTCGTTGGCCAGTGCGTACCAGGCATAGAGATGGCGGCGCGGCAACAAGACGATGGGCGTGCCGCGCACCGGACCGCTGCTGGCCTTGGTTCGCCCGGCCAGCCGCGTCCAGACGATGCGCCCGGAGCGGCACACTTCGTCCAGCCAGGGACCGCCGTAGTCTTTCAGTCGCGCCGGCAGCAGGTCGGTTTCCCACGCCCCCGCCGCAGCCTGGAAACCTTCAAGCTGCTCGATCACAGGGCCGAGCGCATCACGCCCCTGCATCCGTGTCGTTTCGGAAAGATGCTGCCAATCGAACAGAAATCGCATAAAGTCGGCACGCTCCACCGGCTCGATTTCACGGCGCAGACGCTTGACCGTGTAGCGGTGTATGCGCGCCAGCAGGTGCCGTTCGCACCATTGTTCTTCGACCGCACCAGGGCTGAAGTGGCCGCGCAGCACATAGCCCTCCGCCTCGAGCCGCGTCAGGGCCTGCGCGACCGCAGACGCCGGCAAGGCCAGCGGTCGGGCGATCAGCGGGACCGGCAGCGGGCCGAAGGCGGTCAGGCGCGCCCTGATCAATTCGGTCAGGGCCGCATCCTCCGACAGCGTCTCGTCGAAGCCCGGCAGCAGGGGCAGCGCAGGTTCGTAGCGGGCACCGGGGTAGATGGCCT
This sequence comes from Stutzerimonas stutzeri, assembly GCF_009789555.1. Classification (NCBI taxonomy): domain Bacteria; kingdom Pseudomonadati; phylum Pseudomonadota; class Gammaproteobacteria; order Pseudomonadales; family Pseudomonadaceae; genus Stutzerimonas; species Stutzerimonas stutzeri. The sequence continues at coordinate 1,943,013 of NZ_CP046902.1, read as the reverse complement.
GGAGCAGAGTCAGACGCTCCACCGGAAACCAGAGCGCGCGGTCCCGTGCGGCCTGCACGCGTGTCGCACGACCGCCGGCGGCCAGCTCGCCAAGCCAGGCGGGCCACGCGTCCTGACGCAGCGCTTCGCCTTCGGCGATGCAGCCCAGGCCAATCAAGGCTTCGTGCAGCTCATCGGCGCTGCGCGCCTGCGGCCAGGCTTGCTCATGTACCGCCTCGATGGCCGCGACGTCCAGTGCGCCGAGATCGTCGCTGGATTCGGGGTCCGTCCAGCGCCGATTGAGCACCGCCTGGGTGCGTCGCTCTTCCAACGGCGCGTCGTCGAGGAAGGCGTAAGGGCGCGCGCCCAGCACTTCCATCGCCAGCGGCGACGGTGACGGCAAATCACGGGCGAGCAGCTCGATTTCCCCGTTTTCGATACGTCTCAACAGCGCCAACCAGCCCTCGCAGTCCATGGCTTCGTGAAGGCAGTCCTCCAGCGTCTGCGCGACCAGCGGATGATCGGGAATCTCACGCTCGCCGACGATGTTTTCCAGGCATGCCACCTGATCCGGAAAAACGCTGGCGAGCAGGTCCTCGCTTTTCATCCGCTGCAATTGCGGCGCTACCTTGCGCCCTCCGACCATGCGTGGCAGCGCCAGTGCGGTGGTTGCATTCCAGCGCCAGCGCACCCCGAATAATGGCGCGTCGAGCAGAGCCTGGATCAGCACACCCTCGGCACTGCTGGAGTGCAGGTAACGCCAGACCTCGTCGAGCGGGAAACTGTGGCTGGTCGACAGCGAGAAAATGATCGCGTCCTCGGTCGCGGCTGCTTGCAGTTCGAAATTGAAGGTGCGGCAGAAGCGCTTGCGCAGCGCCAGACCCCAGGCACGGTTGATCCGGCTGCCAAACGGCGAATGGATGACCAGTTGGGTGCCGCCCGATTCATCGAAGAAGCGTTCCATGATCAACCGCTGCTGGGTAGGCAACGCGCCCAGGGCCGAGCGCGCGCGCGCCAGATACTCGACGACCTGCCGAGCCGCGGCGTCCGGCAGGCCGAGGGTCTCGGTCAGCCAGCCGGTCGCTGGCGTCAGATCGATCGTACGCGCCGCCTCGGTCCCGGTATCAAACCCATTGCCCGCTTCCCCGCCCGGCTCGGACGACCCACTCGCCCTCTTGGCGAGAGCGCTGGGGTGAGGGGCGGTAGCGGCCAGCCGCTCATCGATCTCCCCGCGAAGCCTGGCGACCGCGGCAGACAATTCATCGCTGCGTCCGGGCGCTTCGCCCAGCCAGAACGGGATATTCGGGGGTTGGCCCCGTGCGTCTTCGACCCGGACTCGGCCAGCCTCGATCCGGATGATGCGATACGCCGTATTGCCCAGTTGGAAGACGTCGCCGGCCAGACTTTCCACGGCGAAATCCTCATTCACCGTGCCGATGTTGAAGCCCTGCGGTTCGAGCAGCACCGCGTAGTCGGCGTTGTCTGCAATGGTCCCGCCAGAAGTCAATGCAGTCATTCGACTGCCGCGTCGCCCCCTCAGGCTACGGTTGACCACATCGCGGTGCAGATTAGCGCCTCGCGCGCCGTGTCGAGTGGTGTAGCCCTCGGCAAGCATCGCCAACAGCGCCTGGTAGCGCTCTCCGCTGAGCGTCGCGTAGGGCGAGGCCCGCCTGATCAGCGCCAGCAGCTCGGTTTCGTGCCACTCGCGGCATGACACCTCGGCGATGATCTGCTGGGCCAGCACATCCAGCGGCGCGTGCGGAACGACCAAAGTATCCAGCTCACCGCGCCGCACGCTGTCGAGCAAGGCGGCGCACTCGATCAGGTCGTCGCGCGAAGTGGGGAACAAGCGCCCTTTCGAGACACCGCCGACCTGGTGTCCTGCGCGACCGACGCGTTGCACAAACGCGGCGATCGAGCGTGGCGAACCGAGCTGACAGACCAGCTCGACGTCGCCGATATCGATGCCCAGTTCCAGCGAGGCCGTGGCCACCAGCACACGCAGTTCGCCGCGTTTGAGCCGTTGCTCGGCATCCAGCCGCTGTTCGCGCGCCAGACTGCCATGGTGCGCGGCCACCACGGCGTTGCCGAGGCGCTCGCTCAGATGCCGCGCGGCGCGCTCGGCCATTCGCCGGGTGTTGACGAAAATCAGCGTGGTCCGATGTTCGCCGGCCAATGCCGCCAGCCGGTCGTAAACTTGCGCCCATACGTCATTGCTCATCACCGCCTCAAGCGGAACCGGTGGGACTTCCAGCGCCAGGTCCCGGGCCCTGCCGTGGCCGATATCGACGATCTCGCACCCTCGCCCATTGCCGGTCAGGAACGCTGCCACCGCATCGATCGGCTTCTGTGTCGCCGACAGGCCAACGCGCACCAAGGCACGCCCGCAGAGGGCTTCGAGCCGCTCCAGTGACAAGGCGAGATGACTGCCACGTTTGTTACCGGCAACTGCATGGATCTCGTCGACGATCACACTGCGCACGCTCGCCAGCATGCGACGGCCAGACTCGGAACCCAGCAGCACGTAGAAGGATTCCGGCGTGGTCACCAGGATATGTGGGACTCGCTTGCGCATGGCCGCGCGCTCGGCTTGCGGGGTATCGCCGGTGCGCACCGCGGTCCGAATCTGCAGGGAGGGCAAGCCGAGGCGTTGCAGCTCGGCGCAGATACCCGCCAGCGGTTGCTCCAGATTCGCATGGATATCATTGGACAGCGCCTTGAGCGGCGAGATGTAGAGCACCGTCGTTTCGTCCGGCAGGCCGCCCTCTGCCAGGCCTTGCTGGACGAGTTGGTCCAGTGCGGCGAGAAAGGCCGTCAGCGTCTTGCCCGAGCCGGTGGGCGCCGCGACCAGAGTCGACTGGCCGGAACGGATGAGCGGCCAGGCGCGGGCCTGGGCGGGCGTCGGCGAAGGAAAGCTGCGACTGAACCAGCCGGCTACCGCTGGGTGAAAAGCGACCAGTGCGTCGTGAACGGGGCTGTGATTCATCGCCTGAATATGCTGGCGCGGCGGCTCCACTGCAAGGGCGCGCGACCGCAGCCCGTCGCATGCCTGGAAACGGCGGCCGGTGCGCGAGGTCCATCGCACACAGCCTGACGACGGAGCCGATCATGAAAAACCAACCACTGACGCTCGATGATGCCATGGAGCTGGTCTCCGAGGCCTTTCTCCCATGCGGCTGCGTGACCAGCGCCAACCCGGACGAAGACAGCTTCGGCTTTACCGTGATGTCCGGCAATGGCATCGAGTTATTGCAGGTCCCCCGCGTGGGTCGGGACGAATACAGCAACCCGCAGCACCTGGGCAGCGTCATCGAGCAGGCGCGGCTGGATGTCGAGGACAAGGATCAACGCCTCGAACCCTGGACCATGCCGGCGCTGGCCGACGACACCGGCATTCCGGAAACCCCGCCGAACTACTGACCCTGTAACCGCACCCGAGCGAGGACCCGATGAACGATTCGGTACTTTTGATCACCGGAGCTTCCTCCGGTATCGGCGCGGCCACGGCCCGTCTTGCCGCCGAGGCCGGCTACCGCGTGGCGCTGGCGGCACGCTCCGAACATAAGCTCATCCAACTGGTGAGCGAACTCGGCGGACCCGAACGAGCGCTGGCGATCCGCTGCGACGTCAAGGAGTACGCCGACCAGCGTGCCATGGTGCAGCGCGTGCTGGATCGTTTCGGCCAGCTCGATGCGGTCTACGCCAACGCCGGGATGCCTGGCAGCGACGGCGGCTTCAGCGGTGCCGACCCGGAGGTCTGGCGCGAGATGTTGCTGACCAACGTGTATGGCGTCGGATTGACGCTGCGCTGCAGCATCGAAGCGCTGAAGGCCAGTCGCGGCCACTTGTTGCTGACAGGCTCGGCTGCCGGCCGCTTCGTCATTCCCGGATCGATGTACAGCGCCAGCAAATGGGCGGTGACCGGCATGGGCCTGAGCGTACGCGAGGAACTGCGCGGCACTGGCGTGCGGGTCACCCTGATCGAACCGGGCATGGTAGACACGCCATTGTTCGACAAGCCGCCCGCCTACGCGCTGCAGCCGGAGGATATCGGGCGGGCGGTAGTCTATGCGCTTTCGCAGCCCCGGCACGTGGACGTCAACGAGATGCTTATCCGCCCAACCCCGCCAATCGAATCCCCCTAGCCAGGCGGGTCGGCCACGGTCCCGATCCGTCTCGCCAGCGAGCCACCCGACACGGCGCCTTTCGCAAACCCGCTCTGGCTGCTTTCATCACAGGGGCATTCACGCGTCGGCCAGAGGCTCTGGTGCCCGCATCGGCAGAAACTTTTACGCCTCGCTTCGGGTCGCTATGAGAGGCGGTTTTCGGCCGTTGCCGGCATCGAATATCCGAGTATCGAACAAGGGAGACGCCCATGGGCAACCCGGCAGAACAGCCAAAACAGCATCCGGCACTGGCCGAGCTGGATTATCTGTTGCAGCGTTTCCGGCAGGTGCGCGCCACCAGCGAGGCGATCTGCGCGCCGCTGCAGGTCGAGGACTATGTCATTCAGAGCATGCCCGATGTCAGCCCACCGAAATGGCATCTGGCGCACGTCAGCTGGTTCTTCGAAGCGTTTGTGCTCAAACCCTATCTCGCGCGTTACAAGCCGCTCGATCCGATCTACGATCACCTGTTCAACTCCTACTACGAAACCCATGGCGCCCCGTTTCCGCGGGCCCAGCGAGGATTGATCTCACGGCCCGGCGTGGATGACGTCTACCGCTTTCGCCAGCATGTCGACCGCGCCATGGAAGAGCTGCTTGCCAATCCCCCGCAGCAGCACGCCGGAGAAATCCTGCGACGGGTCGAACTGGGCCTGCAGCATGAACAGCAGCATCAGGAATTGCTGCTGATGGACATCAAGCACATTCTGGCGCAGAACCCGTGTTCCCCGGTCTACCGCAACGACCTGAAACCGGTGCCGGCACTGCATAACGACCGCCTGCGCTGGCATGACTACAGCGCGGGCGTGCGCCATATCGGCCACGTCGGCAACGGTTTCGCCTTTGACTGCGAGACGCCACGGCATCGCCAGTTCGTCGAAGACTTCCAGCTCGCCGACCGCCTGGTCAGTAACCGGGAGTACTTGTCGTTCATCGTGGACGGCGGATACGCGCGCAGCGAACTCTGGCTATCCGATGGCTGGGCGCAGATTCAGCAAAGCGGCTGGCATTGCCCGCTGTATTGGCAGCGGCTGGACGACGCCTGGCATGAATTCACGCTGGGAGGGCTGCGTCCGCTCGATCTCGAAGCGCCGGTGTGCCATATCAGCTTCTACGAGGCGGATGCCTACGCGCGCTGGGCCGGGGCCCGGTTGCCCACCGAAGCCGAGTGGGAGGTCGCCGCAATGGACCAACCGCTGCGCGGCAACTTTCTCGAAAGCGATCATCTGCAGCCGGTCGCGGCGAGCGCGCCCCATGACGGGCCGGCGCAGCTGTTCGGCGATGTCTGGGAGTGGACCGCCAGCGCGTACCGGCCCTACCCCGGCTTCCACCCGCTCGAAGGCAGCCTGGGCGAGTACAACGGCAAGTTCATGTCCGGTCAGATGGTCTTGCGCGGCGGTGGCTGCGCCACGCCGGAAGCTCACATCCGTGCCACCTATCGCAATTTTTTCCAGCCGGCCATGCGCTGGCAGTTTGCCGGGCTGCGCCTGGCCAGGGAGCTATGAAAATGGCACTAGCCGTGCATTTCCATGACCAGACCCGGCAACCCCACGAGGCGTCTTTGCGCGACGAAACGCTGGCCGGCTTCGGCGCCACGCCGAAACGCATTTCCCCCAAGTTCTTCTACGACCGGCGCGGCTCGGAACTGTTCGAGCAGATCTGCGTGCAACCGGAGTACTACCTGACCCGCACCGAAGAGCGCATTCTCGCCGATGCTGCGAACGACATCCGCGAAATCGCCGGCCCGCAGACCGACCTGATCGAACTGGGCAGCGGCGCCAGTCGCAAGGTACGGTTGTTGCTCGAGGGGTTGCGCCCGGTCAGCTATCTGGGCATCGATATCTCCGAAGACTTCCTGCTCACCAGCACCCAACGGCTGGCGGCGGACTATCCCTGGCTGGAGGTTCATGCCGCCTGCGCCGACTTCTCCGACGAGCTGACACTGCCCGACAACTTCACCCTTCATCACCCGCTGGTGTTCTTTCCGGGCTCGAGCATCGGCAACTTCACGCCGCTGCAAGCGCGCAAATTGCTTGGACACCTGCATGAAATTCTTCCGCCCGGCGGCGGCGTGTTGGTAGGCGTCGACCTGGTCAAGGACCGCACCCTGCTCGAAGCCGCTTATAACGACCGCGCACATGTCACGGCAGCGTTCAATCTCAACCTGTTGCAGCGCATCCGCCAGGAACTGGATAGCGACATCGATCCATCACGTTTCGCCCACCGCGCCTTCTTCAACGAAGTCGATTCGCGCATCGAAATGCACCTGGTCAGCCGCGAGGCGCAGGATGTGACCATCGAAGGCCAGCGCTTTCACTTCGATGCCGGCGAAACGCTGCACACCGAAAACTCCTACAAGTACACGCTTGAATCCTTCTCCCATCTCGCCAGCAGCGCCGGCTTTGACTGCAGCGGTCAATGGACGGACAGCAGCGAACTGTTCAGCGTGCATTACCTGCAACGTCGACAATGAGGGTCGCAAGCCTTTGCCTGCCAATCGCCATCGTGCTGGGCGCAGTGCATGGCAACCCGGCGAAGGCCGAGTCCGCTCCGCTACGCATCAAGGATCTGCAGCGCTGCGGCGACCTCCTTGCCACCGAGCAGGTCACGTTCTGCCTGCGCAGCACGGGGCTCGGCGACGGCGAGGCCCGGCTGATGCTCGGCGGCAAGCCGATCGAAACCTCCACGCTGGGCAACGGCAGGCTGCGCCTGTCGCTGCGCACGTCGGAGCATCGAAGCGGCCCGCTCTGGCTTGAACAGGGCGAACGCCAGAGCAACCCGGTGTGGCTGACGTTTAACGGCAGCCATGTGCTGGCCGCAGGTCCCGATGACGTGACGAAAAACATGGACGGGCTGAACACCTACCTGAATCTGGTCAGCCTGATCATCGAGGAAAGCCACGACGGCCTGGACGAGTCGCGCCGCCTGGCCAGCAAGTACGGAGCCGAAGTCGTTGGCGCCATCGCTCCGCTCAACACCTATCAGCTGCGACTGCCGGTGAATGACCTGACCGAGCGCGACGCCATGGTGCTACGCCTGGGCAACGAGGTGAGCGTCGACGCCGTGGTGGTCGAGGAATCCGGGCCCGAGCAGCCGGTCGAGCAAGACACGGGCGACAAGCCTCGAAACAGCGAATGGGTCGCCAACCGTTTTCTCGACGCAGTGGACTATTACCTGCATCGCCTGCCGTCCGGAAACGCCCCGCTCAAAACGCATCCGGTGCGCATCGGCATCATCGAACGCAACCTCGACTTCGACGCACCCGAGTTCGCCCACTACGTGGGCCGTTGCGACCCACGGTCATCGCGAACCTGCGTCTACGCCCGGGACGCCGACGTGCCGACCGAGCACGGCACCACGGTCACCGGCATCCTCGCCGCGCGCAGCCCGGAACCCAACGACAGCGGCTTTCTCAGCGCACTGGAGCCGGCCAGCGTCGGTTTCGAGATCATCGTCGAGCGCAACTCCGACGCCGGCATCACCGCCAACGTCGCCGCCTCGGTCAATCTGGTGCAGGACGGCGCACGCGTACTGAACTGGAGTTGGGGCATTCACCGCGTCGGCGCGCGGGACATCGAAGGTGAAGAAGTCGATTCGCTGATTCGTTCCGGCGTCGCCATGAGCGGCTATGAGGAATTGCTCGAGGAATTCTTCCTCTGGCTGCGCCGCGAGCATCCTGATGTGCTCGTCGTTAACTCTGCCGGTAATGGCTCGGCCCGCTCCGGCCAGGACGATTACCGCCTGCCGTCCTCGTTCATCACCGAGCAATTGCTGGTCGTCGGCGGCCACCAGCGCAACGGCGAGCGCGACGTTCCCGTCGAGCATCCGGAATATGTCACCAAGCGGCCTTCGTCGAACGTCGACATGCGTGTCGACATCACCGCCTCGGCCTGCACCCGTGCCGCGACGCTGAAGGCCGGCAAGCGTGGCGACGTGCACTGCGGCACCTCCTATGCCACGCCCATGGTGACCGGCATTGTCGCCGCGATGCTGTCGATCAACCCGGAGCTTGCACCTGATCAACTGCGCGAGCTGCTACGCCGCAGCGCATTGACCATCGGCCGCGACAAGGATTTCGAGCCCGCAGAGGCCGACGACCTGACCGCTCCGATCCTGCCGTCCGAGCGCAGCTATCAGTTGGACAACCAGGACATTGGCCGCTCGGCCCGCCTGGACATGCGCAAGGCCCTGGAGCTGACCGCCGAAAGCCTGAAGCACGTGCGCTGACCTCATCAGCACGCCGGCAAGGGTCCCTCAGCCGTCGGCATGCGAATCGCCGCGGCCTTGGCCACTTGCCTTTTCCTATCCGTTGATTCGCTTCGCTCGTCAGGCCGGGCGGCTCGCGCTCGACATATCTGGCAATAAACAATTACCGCCGGTCGCTGCGTAGCAACTAACAGGCGAAACGGTAGTTGCCGGCGTCAAATATTCCTCCAATTAATCAAAAATTATAAAATATAAGTAATATCAATAACTTACGATCATCTATAAGCGATAGCTCATTGATATTAGTTAATGTCATTATGAAATTACATAATCAAATCGAAGGTTTACGGCGACTTTCCGGCGCCAAAATAATTTTACTCATTAGCACTCTGTCTATATAACGCCTATCCAACAACGCGAGCCGCTGCATTGCCGTTTCGCTGCGTTGTCTGAATGGTTGCGTCGTCGGTAGTGCTTCGTTTGTTCAACACTCCGGGAATGCTTCCGAAATTTTTTAAAAGGCACCCGCTGCCTTTTGTCGTATTAAGTTCCGGAGATATCAATGTCCCTGAGAGCAGTTTCAGGCGCGCCACGGGCGTTACTGGCCGCCGTCGCACTGAGCGCCCTGTTTGGCTTCGCCCCGGTGGGCCAACAGGCGCACGCCGCCACGACGGCCGCGAGCGCCGTTCGGACCGTCGCCACCGCCCAGGTCAACGACTTCACCAGCCCCCAGTGGAACAAAGGAACCTGGCGCCAATCCGCTGGATTCTCCATTCCCGCGACGCCTGCCAACAAGGCAGCGTTCAGCAAAGGCGTTCAGGTCAGATTGGCCACCGGTGAGATACGCACCGTCAAAGTCGTTTACTTTTCGGGCGCTCATATGAGCGTGATGCTCTCTGGCGCAACGCTCAACCCCTCGAGCACCGGTTATCCGAAGAGCGTCGTGGCGCTCGGCGCCGCCACCGGCTCGCCAACACCTCCCGTTGCGCAGCCGACGCCCTCGACACCGAGCGCGACAGCTCACAGCAGCGCCATCAACAATTACACCAACAGCGACTGGCTGAACGGTGTCTGGCGCAAATCCGCAGGCTTCTCGATTCCATTGAGCGCTGCCAACCGTTCGGTTTTCAAACCGGGCGCCTCGGTGAGACTGGCAAACGGCCAGACCCGCGCCATCACCGCCGTGTACATTTCAGGCAATACCATGAGCGTCATGCTTGCCGGCGCCACCTTGGGCGGATCGCTCGGCCACCCGAACAAGCTGTTCGCCGCTGTCGGCACTGCGACGCCCAGCATCCCGACGGCACCCACGCCTGCACCCGCGCCGCCCACCAGCGCGCCGACACCCTCGGCGCCCATGATCACGGCGCTGAACTCGTTCAACGGCAAGGACTTCGTCAACGGCGTGTACCGATCGGTGGGCGTTTCGGTCAAGGGCACAGCAGCCAACAAGGCCGCGTTTCACAAAGGTGCGAAGGTGAGGTTCGCCAATGGGCAGATCCGGACCGTCAAGCTCGTCTACCACGCCGGCGACAACATGACCGTGATGCTCGACGGCGGCACTGTCGACGGCCACGCCGTGGGCTACCCAAGGACGCTCTCGGTCAGCAGTACGGACTTCAGCCAACCGCCGGCGGGCGGTACGTCCCCGTCGCCGGGCAAGGACAGCGGGGCCGCGCCAGCCAACCCGATCCATCTGGTGGGTGTGAATCTGGCCGGGGCTGAGTTCGGTGAATATTCCGGACTGCCCGGACGCCACCAGATTCACTACATCTACCCGAGCGAGGCCAACTTCAAGCGCTATGCCGGCCTCAATCTGAAGTTGATCCGCCTGCCATTTCGCTGGGAGCGTATCCAGCCGAAGCTCAACGGCGAACTCGATGCCGCCGAACTGGGCAGGCTGCTGACCGCCCTGAACCACGCGCAGAAGTACAACATGCAGGTCATCCTCGACATGCACAACTACTACCGCTACTACGGCAAGCTGATCGCTTCGAACGAAGTGCCCATCAGCGCCTTCGCCAATAGCTGGCGCCGCATCGCCCAGAAAGTCGCCAACCATCCGGCGGTCTACGGATACGGGCTGATGAACGAGCCCCACTCCACCAATGGAAAATGGCCGGCGGCCGCACTTGCAGCGGCACAGGCGATCCGCGGGATCGATCAGAAGCGCTGGATCTTCGTTGCCGGTGACCGCTGGTCCAGTGCGTTCCACTGGCCGTCCTACAACACCCAGTTGGCCACCCATCCATGGATGCGCGACCCGAACAACAATCTGGTGTACGAGGCCCACCTGTATCTGGACAAGGACTACTCCGGTACTTACGCAAGCCGCAGCGCCGTCTACGATCCGATGATCGGGGTGGTCCGGGCCAAACCGTTCGTCGAATGGCTGAGCCGGAACAAACTGCGCGGATTCATCGGCGAACACGGGGCGCCGGACTATTCGCCCTCCGCCATCGTGGCCACCGATAACCTGCTGAAATACCTCAACCAGCATTGCATCCCTAGCACCTACTGGGCCGCAGGTCCCTGGTGGGGCGACTACGCGCTGTCGCTGGATGTGAAGAGCGGTAAGCCGCGCCCGCAGCTGCCGGTGCTGCAGAAACACGCGGCGAACAAGTCCTGCGGGACCATCGGCCCGCTGTTCTGACAGTCGCCCCCCTCGAAACGGCGTCCCGCACAAGCGGGACGCTGTCGCTCAGCCGGCCGCCAGGCCGTCGAAGACCTCCGGGGTCAGCGCAGCCTGGCCCGTTTCGTCCAGGCGCTGCCGGTTCACGCTGCCACCCTGGAGCATCTGCAGCAGTTGCATGCCTCGCTCGGTCAGAACGAAATTCTCACCGTTGCCGCCTTGATCCTCAGGGCGCGCCACCATGAACCCGCCTTCGAACAGCAGGCTTTCGTAGTTCTGTGCCTCGGCCTTCAACGAATCGAGATTGGGCAACGGTTGCCCCGCCTCTTCCATGGCGATCGCGTGTTCGTCGGCGTACTGCCGTGGCGTGAACGTCTCGCTGCCGGATTTCTGCGCTTCCAGCAGCAGGCGCAGCATCAGGTCCCAGTTATAGGTCATGTCCCTCTCCTGTCGCGCCGCGTCGAACGGCGGCTCATGCTGATTCGGACCCCGCCAATCGCGGCATGGTTCGATCCTGCACACCGGGCAACAGCTGAACTAAAGCGCTCCGATGACGATCCACCGAACAGATCGTTACAGGAGCGCACCATGAAATATCTGATCATTCCCATCGCTGCCGCCCTGCTGGCCAGCCAGACGGCGCTCGCCGAATGCACCACGGACCAGATCAACGCCAAGGCCGAACAGTTGGCCGAACGCGTCAATCAGCTGACCGAGAATGACCCGGAACGGGCGGCGGAAATCAACGAGCAGTTGCGCGACATGGAGGTCAAACAAACCGCCGAACAGCTTGGTGACGAATGCCAGGCCTATGACAGGCGTCTTCAGCATGTGGAAGAGGCGGAGAAGAAAGCCGATATCGCACCGGCCAAAAAGCGCTGACGATCCGTAGGAGCCGGGGCAACGACGCCGCCCCGGCGAGGGGCAACGTTACTCGGCGGCCGGCTTCTTGCGGCGCAGCGGCGCCATGCCATCCTGACTGACGATCTGCGAGGGCGGCGCCTCGCGCTTGGCGTTCTTCGGGCGCTTGGCGGTGGGCTTGCCTGCGGGTTTGGTCTTTTTATCGGCTGCCTTCTTCTTGTCGTCCTTTTTCTTCTTGGTGCCCGCTGCCTTGCCGGAAGCCTTGAGGTTTTTCGGCCCCATGTAGCTGCCCTTCAGGCCCTTGATCACCCGTCGCTCGAAGCGCTGCTTGAGGTAGCGTTCGATGCTCGACATCAGGTTCCAGTCGTTGTGACAGATCAGCGAGATCGCCAGGCCTTCGGCACCGGCGCGGCCGGTCCGACCGATACGGTGCACGTATTCGTCGCCCGAGCGCGGCATGTCGAAGTTGATCACCAGATCCAGGCCTTCGATATCCAGCCCGCGCGCCGCCACATCGGTCGCGACCAACACCTTGACGCCACCTTCCTTGACCCGGTCGATCGCCAGTTTGCGGTCCTTCTGGTCTTTGTCGCCATGCAGGACGAAGGCCTTCACGCCTTCGGCCACCAGCCGCCCATACAGGCGGTCGGCCTGGACCCGTGTATTGGTGAAGATCACCGCCTTCTTGTAGGTCTCGTTGGCCAACAGCCAGTGCACCAGCTTTTCCTTATGCTCGGTGTTCTCGGCGGTAATGATCTGCTGGCGGGTACCCTCGTTCAGCTCGCTGACGCGGTTGAGCTGCAAATGCAGCGGATCGCGCAGGACATTGGCAGCCATCTCGCGCAACGCTGCGCCGCCACTGGTGGCCGAGAACAGCAGGGTCTGCTGGCGTTTGTCGCATTCGCCGACCAGACGCTGAACATCGTCGGCGAACCCCATGTCGAGCATGCGATCGGCTTCATCGAGAATGAGCAGCTCCACGTCCTTGAGGATCAGTGTGCCGGCGTTCAGATGCTCGATCATTCGCCCCGGAGTACCGATGAGAATATCCGGCACCTTGCGCAGGATCGCGGCCTGGACCTTGAAATCCTCGCCACCGGTGATCATCGCCGACTTGATGAAAGTGAACTGCGAGAAACGCTCGACTTCCTTGAGGGTCTGCTGGGCCAGTTCGCGGGTCGGCAGCAGAATCAGCGCGCGCACATCGGTACGCACCACCGCATCGCCGATCAGCCGGTTAAGCATCGGCAGCACGAACGCCGCCGTCTTGCCACTGCCGGTCTGCGCCGTTACCCGCAGATCGCGCCCTTCGAGCGCCGGAGGAATAGCCGCCACCTGCACGGGCGTCGGCTCGACGAATTTGAGTTCGGCGACCGCCTTGAGCAGGCGTTCGTGAAGGGCGAATTGGTCAAACAAGGGTGACACCTCGGGCAAGTCGAAAAACGACGCATAGATTAACGCGTCCAGCCGCAGGAGAGGCGGCTTTGTGCATCACGTCCGCTTCTGCCGGCCCGATGAGCGTCTGGGGTTGCAAACGCTGCGGCCATGCGACGATGCTGACGGCCATCGGCGGTACCGCCGGTCCCGCACGCTTCGGTCAAGAGGAGGGCTGCGGCTCGCAGGTCAGTTTGATACGCAGGCGAATCACGTCGCGCTTGAACTTGGCGACCAAAGGTTTGCGCTCGCCCGCGGCGAGCGCGGTATGACGGGTTCGAGGTGCCTCGGGTCCGTTGCGGAACACGGCGGTGCAATCGACCGGTCGCGTGCCGAGGTTCTGTAGCATCAGGCCGGCCATGTCCCGATCGATGGTTTCGGTGGTTGCCAGCACGTCGGCACCGTTGAGTTCCTGCTCCACGTCCACCGGGTAGCTGACGGCCAGGGCGCTCAGTGGGATGATAGTGAGCGAAGCGAACGCGGCGAAGCGGATTCTTTTCATTTTTGTCGGCTCCTCGTAAAGGCTCGCCAGCGTACCAGACAGACGCAACAGGAAAACAATGGAATGAAAGTGCCACGCGTGACCCTCGATCAGTGGCGAACCCTGCAGGCAGTGATCGACCACGGCGGCTTCGCCCAGGCCGCCGAAATGCTCCATCGCTCGCAGTCTTCCGTCAGCTACACCGTTGCGCGCATGCAGGAGCAACTGGGCGTGCCCCTGCTGCGTATCGACGGGCGCAAGGCGGTACTCACCGATGCCGGCGAGGTGCTGTTGCGTCGATCACGGCAACTGGTGGCCCAGGCCGGACAGCTCGAAGAACTGGCCCATCACATGGAGCAGGGCTGGGAGGCCGAAGTCCGCCTGGTGGTGGACGCCGCCTACCCCAACGCCAAACTGATCCGCGCCCTGACCGCATTCATGCCCAAAAGCCGTGGCTGTCGCGTGCGGTTGCGCGAGGAAGTGCTGTCCGGGGTCGAGGACGTACTCAAGGACGGCACCGCCGATCTCGCCATCAGCAGCCTGGACATCACCGGCTATCTTGGCGCCGAGCTGAGTACCGTCGAGTTCATCGCCGTGGCCCACGTCGATCATTCCTTGCATCAACTGCAGCGCAAACTCAGCGTGCAGGACCTGCAGAGCCAGATGCAGGTGGTGGTGCGCGACTCCGGCCAGCGTCAGCCTCGCGACAGCGGCTGGCTGGGCGCCGAACAGCGCTGGACGGTGGGCAGCCTGGCCACATCGGTGGGCTTCGTCAGCAGCGGACTTGGCTTCGCCTGGCTGCCGCGTCACATGATCGGCCGCGAACTCGCCGAGGGTGTGCTCAAGCCGCTGCCATTGGTCCAGGGCAGCATTCGCCGGCCCCTGTTCTATCTCTACACTAACCCTAACAAGCCGCTCGGCCCGGCCACGCAGATTCTCATCGACCTGATCAAGACGTACGATGCGCAATCGCAGGCTGCCAATGGCGGACCGGCCCAGGCTTCCACTCCCATCAGGACAACACCATGAAACGACTCATCCTTGCCGCCTGTTCATTGCTGCTCGCCGGCGACCTACTGGCCGCGGACAATCCGCACGTATTGCTGAACACCAGCATGGGCGAAATCGAAATCGAGCTGGAGGCCGAGAAGGCGCCGATCAGCGTGAAGAATTTCCTCAGCTACGTGGAAAGCGGCTTCTACGATGGCACGGTGTTCCACCGCGTCATTCCAGGGTTCATGGTTCAAGGCGGCGGGTTCGACGAAGGGCTGAGCCAGAAGAAGACCGGCGAGCCGATCAAGAACGAAGCCGACAACGGCTTGCACAACGTCCGCGGGACGCTGGCGATGGCCCGCACCCAGAACGTCAATTCGGCCACCAGTCAGTTTTTCATCAACCATCGCGATAACGCCTTCCTCGACCACGGCAGCCGGGATTTCGGCTACGCGGTGTTTGCCAAGGTGGTGCGCGGCATGGACGTGGTCGACCAGATCGCCCAGGTGCCGACCGGCAACCGCAGCATGATGCAGAACGTCCCGTTGACCCCGGTGAAGATCGTGACGGCAAAGAAGCTGTAACCGACGGGCTCATCCCGCTGACGCCACTGCCCGCAGCCGCGCGTCAGCCCTCCAGACAGGAATCGCGCATGACTGACCGGAACCCGCTGAACACGGCGCAAGGGGAAACGCAACTGTTGCAGGATCTGCTCAGCGCCGAACGCGCCGGCGCCAAGGTGGCGGGCGAAAGCCTGCAACATTGCGACGATCCGGCGCAACGGACCCTGCTGGAGCAGATCCGCCAGGGAGAAATAGACAGCTGCAAACGGGTGCTCAACTGCCTCAACCACCTGGGCGTCGAACCCAATCGTGAAACAGGGGCCTTCTATGCCAAGGCGATGGCAATCGAGTCGTTGGACGAACGCCTTGCATTCGTCGACAAGGGCCAGCAGTGGGTGATCCGCAAGCTGCGTGAATACCTGCCGGGTTGCACCGATGCGTTCATCCGCAGCGAGATGGAAAAGATGCTGAACATTCACGAGGTCAACAGCCAGACAGCCTGACCGCTTTGGCCATCAGCTTTCGGCGGCGTCCCAGTAGCGCCGCCAGCGCGCCACCAGATCGTTCGGTGCCTCCCGGTAAAGCGTCTCACCCAGCGCCAGCGCCTCGCGTTGCAGTTCGCTGCGGCGCTCGGCAATTGCCTGGCCGAGTTGCTCGCAAACGCCCCGGTCGCCAAAAAGCGAAGGTTCGGCGTGGAGCAGTTGCTGCATCATGGCCAGATCATGGTCGTCGCCGAGCCGATCGGCCAGTCGCTTGAGCGAATCGCTGCGCACCTGCATCAGCGTTGGCCAAGCGGGGGCCAGCAGCCGTGTCTGGTACCAATGATCCTTGACCCGTTTACGCCACTCGTGGAGCTGTTCGTCGCTCGGCGCGAGCCGCACCTTGGCCAGCTCGGCGCAGCCGTCGGCGTAGGTGCGCTCCACACCGGCAGCCAGCAGGTCGAACCCTTCGCCCCTGAGCGGCCAGCGGTCGATGCCGCCACGGGCGGTGCGTAACGCCTCGATCACCTCTGCGAGACGCCCTTCCAGATCGGCGGTGGCGCCCTCGTTTGTCTCGGCCCGGGCCTGCAAGCGCTGCCGGGCGGCACTGAAATCCGGATCGGCGAACCGCTCGGCAAAGCGCTGCGCCAGGAGGTCCCAGCTTTCCAGCATGGCTGCCGCATCGCGCGACTCGGCCAGCGCTCGGCCCAGGTCGCGCAACCGACGGTTCTCGCGCTTGAAGGTGCCGCCCAGCGGTTTGCGCACCAGCCGCAGCAATGCGCGCAATTCCTTGAAGCGTTTGCGTGCCTGGTGCACGCCCTCGGCCCGCTCTGCGGGGGGAACGCTCAACGCCTCGATGGCCTTGTCGATGCCCTGCCGTGCGACCTTGCGCACCTCGGCGGCGGAGTCGCCTGGACGAAGCCTGTATCCCATGAAAACTCCCGATCCGGCTCCGGTGCCACGCAGACACCAAAAGAACTCAACCGTAGCGTTTCTTCGCCTCGATGGCCAAGCCACTGCCGATACTGCCAAAGCGGTTGCCTTCGACATGCCGGGCCCCGGGGAGCAGGTCGGCAACGCTTCGTCGCAGCGCGGGAATCGCGCTGGAGCCACCGGTGAAGAACACCGTATCGATGTCATCCTGCCTCAGCCCGGCACTGACCAGCAATTGACTGACGTTATCGCGGATTCGTTCGAGCAGCGGGTCGATCGCCGTTTCGAAACCGCCGCGGGTCAGGCTCGCCTGCAGGCCCGCCTCGATCCGTGCGAAATCGATCCGATAGCGGTCCTGCTCGGTCAGATCGATCTTGCCCTGCTCCACCTGCATGGCCAGCCAGTGCCCGGCGCGCTGCTCGATCAGGCTGAACAGACGATCGATCCCGGTGGGATCGACGATGTCGTAGCGCATGCTTTGCAGCGCGCGCAACGACGCCGGTGCATAGACGGCGTTGATGGTATGCCAGGTGGCCAGGTTGAGGTGGGTGCTGGTGGGCATCGGCGCATCGCTTTTCATCCGGCTGCCATAACCGAACAGCGGCATCACACCCTGCAAGCTCAGCTGCTTGTCGAAATCGGTACCGCCGATATGCACGCCAGAGGTCGCCAGAATGTCGCTCTGCCGATCGTCGATGGCGCGCCGCTGCGGTGACAACCGCACCAGGGAAAAGTCCGAGGTACCGCCGCCGATATCGACGATCAGCACGCGCTCTTCCTGCTCGATACGCGACTCGTAGTCGAAGGCTGCTGCAATGGGTTCGTACTGGAACGATACGTCCTTGAAACCGATCTTCTTCGCCGCTGCGGCCAGCGTATCGGCCGCCTCCCTGTCCGCTTGCGGATCGTCATCGACGAAGAACACCGGGCGGCCCAGGACCACCTCGTCGAAGGCTCGCTCGGCGCTGGCTTCGGCACGCTGCTTGAGCGTACCGAGGAACAGCCCGAGGATGTCCCTGAATGGCATGGCGCTACCCAGCACGGTCGTTTCGCTCTTCAACAGCTTGGAGCCCAGCAGGCTCTTGAGCGAACGCATCAGTCGGCCTTCGTAGCCTTCCAGATATTCGGACAAGGCCAGTCGCCCGTAGACCGGGCGGCGCTCTTCGATGTTGAAGAACACCACCGACGGCAAGGTGTGCTGATCGCCTTCGAGCGCAATCAGCGGCTCGGTGGCAGGGCGCCACCAGCCGACGGTGGAATTGGAGGTACCGAAGTCGATGCCGCAGGCGCGGGCGGGTGACGGATTGTGCATGAGCGTTCCGGACTGCCAAAAACGGCCGCGCAGTTTATGCGAGCCTGCCGGCAAATGCAGGTCAATCGTCGGGAGGACGAGGCGCCGTCGACCACGTCGTTGCGCAGTCGACGGCAAGCCAGGCTCAGGCCAGTGCGGCGTCGCCTTCGCGGGTCGAAAGGCTCATGCCGTCGGTCATTCGCTTGGCGTCGAGGCAGAAGGTACGCGACGCCTGGAACAGGAACAGCATGGTCAGCAACAGCGATGCGGGAATCAGATACATCGCGCCATGCAGCCCCTCGGCACGAAACGCTTCGCTCATCTCGCTGGCGCCGGCGGCAAGCATCGCGGCTTCGGCGAAATGATCCGACAACAAGCCCACGACCACGGTGCCCATGCCGCCGCCGAGCAGGTACAAGCCGGCGAAGAACAGCGCCATCGCGGTGGCCCGCAGGCGCGGCTCGACGACGTCCTGAATCGCGGTGTAGACGCAGGTATAGAAGTTGTACGAGAACAGCCAGCCGATGCTGAAGATCGCAACGAACACGCCGACTTCGATGCGTCCGGCAAGCAGTGCATAACCGGTGGCGACTGTGGCGATCGCCATGCTCACGGCTGCGAAGATCAGCCGTCCGCGGGCGAAGCGTTGATGAATCTGATCGGCCACCCAGCCGCCCAGCGTCAAGCCGATCAGGCCCGTCAAGCCGACGATCACGCCGGTCGCGATCGAGGCCTCGACCAGCGGCACCGAGTGATAGCGCATCAGCAACGGCACCATGAAGGCGTTACAGGCATAGGTGGCGAAGTTGAACGCCAGCCCGGCCAGCACCAGCCACCAGAACGTGCGGATCGCCAGCACCTTGCGTACAGGCTGCTGCACCGGCTCCTGGGAGACCTTGACCGTCTCGGCGGCCCCTCGCTGGGGCTCCCTGATAAAGAAGATGAACACCGCCAACAGCAGTCCCGGAATCGCGGCGATGAAGAACGGCGCGCGCCAACTGCCGAAGTATTCAACCATCGAACCGATGGTGAAGAAGGCCAGCAGCAGCCCGAGCGGCAGGCCCAGCATGAAGATGCCCATGGCCCGCGCACGCTTGTGCGCCGGGAACAGGTCTCCAATCAGCGAGTTCGCGGCGGGTGCATAGCTGGCCTCGCCGATACCGATGCCCATGCGCACCAGCAGAAAGCTCCAGAAGTTCCAGGCAAACCCATTGACCGCCGTCAACCCGCTCCACGCGGTCAGGCCCCAACCCATGATCTTGCGGCGCGAACCCAGGTCGGCCATCCGCCCCAGCGGCACGCCCGCGATGGCGTAGACGATGGTGAAAGCGGTGCCGATCAGCCCAAGCTGGAAGTCGTTGAGATTCCATTCCAGGCGGATGGGTTCGGCGATGATCGCCGGGATGGTACGGTCGAAGAAGTTGAACAGGTTGGCCAGAAACAGCAGGAACAGGACGCGCCAGGCGTTCGCGGCTTGGGTGGATGGCTGCATGACGTCGCTCTCGATTTATTGTTATTCGCCGATCGTCTCCCGACCGGATTTCCGAGGCGGACTCTAGAGTCCCACGCCTCGCCTGTCTGTCACCATCATCTTCGCTTATGCCGGGCAATGCGACCGTTCAGTGTTTGCGCCACGTTTCCAGCCAACCCAGGCTGGCGCCGGTATCCGTGCCTTCGGGTCGATACTCGGCCGACAACCAGCCGTCATAGCCCACCGCCCGTAACGCATCGATCAACGGCTCGAACGCCACCGAGCCGGTGCCCGGCGCACCGCGTCCGGGGCAGTCGGCAAACTGTACATGGCCGATGCGCGACCCCAGCAGACGAATACCGGCGACCACATCCAGCGCCTGCCGGGCCATGTGATAAAGGTCCAGTTGCGCCTGGCAGTTGGGATGATCGACGCGCGTCAGCAAATCTTGCAGGTGCTCGGGCGTGTTGATCAGAAAGCCCGGCATGTCCAATGGATTGATCGCCTCGCAAACCACCCGTACGCCCAGCAGCGCAAAGGCCTCGGCGCTCTTGCGCAGATTGCCCGCCAGCGTATCCAGCGCCTGCTCGCGACCGATGCCCTCGGCCAGCCGTCCCGGCAGTACGTTGATGCACATCGGTCGCACCATGGCCGCGTATGTCAGCGCCTCCTGCAATGCTGCATCGAAGGCCTGCTGCCGTGCCGGGACGGCGGCCAGACCTGCGCCACCCTGCATGAAATCGCCAGCGGGCAGGTTGATCAGCACCAGTGGCACACCGGCGCGCTCCAGCAGTTCCTTGAGACGAATTGCCGGCAACTCATAGGGAAACTGGATTTCCACACCCTCGAAACCCGCGACGCGGGCCGCCATGATGCGTTCGGCGAGCGGCCATTCGTTGAACAGCATGGACAGGTTGGCGGCTATCTTCATGGATTCAGCTCCCGATACAGGTTCACCAGGGTGGACGGGTCGTTTTCAAGATTTCCCTGGCTACCATGCAGGCGCATCAACTGCGCGGCGAGCCCGGTGATGGGCGTGGCGCTGCCGGCCTCGCGCGACAGTTGCCCCGCGGTATCCAGGTCCTTGAGCAGCGTCCTGACGTGCCATTTCACCGGTTCGAACTCGCTACGGGCCATCTGCGGCGCAAGAATCTGTAACGGTTTGGAGTCGGCAAAGCCACCGGCCAGCGCAGGCGCGATCAGGCTGGCATCGACACCGGAACGCTCGGCCAGCGCCACGACTTCCGCGATGACCAGCGCATTGCACGCGACGATCATCTGGTTGCATGCCTTGGTCACCTGGCCCGCGCCGACATCGCCCATATGCGTCAGCCGCTGGCCCAGATGGGCCAACACAGGCCGCACTCGTTCCACGTCTTCGATGCGACCGCCAGCCATGATCGCAAGGCTTCCCGCCTCGGCGCCGGCCGTACCGCCGGACACCGGCGCGTCAACCCAGCGCATGCCGCTCCGTGATTCGAGTTCAGCCGCCATCGCGCGGGTTGCAGAGGGCTCCAGACTCGAATGATCGACCAGTACCTGCCCCGCGCGCGCACCTTCGACGATGCCGCCGGCACCGAACACCACCTCACGCACGACCGACGTATCGGCCAGGCACAGCAGCACCACATCGGCCGCCGCACAGAGCGCGGCAGGCGTGTCCACCTGCCGCGCACCGGCCTCGACAAGGGGTGCGCATTTGTCAGGCGAACGGTTCCAGACGGTCAGCGGAAAACCCGCCGCAAGCAGTCGGCGGCACATGCGCTGACCCATCAGGCCGATGCCGGCAAAGGCAACGGATGGCAACTCGGACATGAAGACGTTCCTCGCAAGACAGGAACCGGGATTCTAGCGCCACGCTGACGCACGCGAACAACTCACGCTCAGGAGACTTCGCCTTTGTCCCACAGCCGCACCAGCTCACCCGGCGCCCGATCCTCCGGTATCCGAAGCACCAGCTCGTCGTCGCGCTGGTTATCCCGGTAACGCAGCTCGATCTGGTAATAACGGCGGTCGCCCTGCCCCCCCATGCCCGTGGCCAATGGCAAACAGCCCTCCAGCACGGAACAGATTCGCCCACGCTGCTGTTCGTCGCAACGGGCGAAGTCGATTTCGCGCGGGCGGCTGAGCGCCTGCATCGCGGCGAAACCGCCCTGTCTCGACAGGCGAACGGTCGTGTCGTTGCCCAATTCCGGTAACCGTTTCATGGTGCCTCCTCAACTCAGCGTCACGCCCACATCCGCCCAGGCCTGCCGGACGACCTGCGCCTCGTCCCCGCCGAAGCGTGCCGCCGCGTTATCCACGGTAAGACCGGCGAATGCGAGGAAATCAGCGTCGTTGGCCAGGCGGCGGTCGCACAGCGTGTCATACCAGATGCGTCCGGCCTTTTCCCAGGCGTAGCCGCCCATCGCCATGGCCGCCAGATAGAACGCGCGATTGGGTATGCCGGAGTTCAGGTGCACGCCGCCGTTGTCGTCGCGGGTATCGATGAAGTCGCGCATGTGACCGGGCTGCGGATCCTTGCCTAACAAAGGGTCATCGTAGGCGCTTCCCGGATTGGCCATCGAGCGCAGCGCCGCGCCCTGCACCTTGTCGGTCAACAGCTCGGCGCCGATCAGCCAATCGGCCTGATCGGCCGTTTGCCCCAGGCTGAATTGCCGGACCAGGACCCCGAACACGTCAGATACCGACTCGTTCAGGGCACCGGACTGATTGACGTAGACCAGCCCGGCCTCGCTTTCGGTCACGCCATGGGCCAGTTCGTGGGCCACGACGTCCAGCGAGAGGGTGAAGCGATTGAACAGCTCGCCATCGCCATCGCCGAACACCATCTGTGCCCCGTTCCAGAAGGCGTTTTCATAACCCACACCGTAATGCACCGTCCCGACCAGCGGGAACCCGTGGTTGTCGATCGAATCCCGGCCGAACACCTTCCAGAAGAATGCGTGCGTCACGCCCAGCGCGTCGTAAGCCTCGTCGACCGCCGCGTCGGAGACCGGCGGCTGGCCTTCGATGCGGGCCAGCACGCCCGGCAGTACCATCTGCTGCTGGGCATCGTGAATGCTGCGCCGTGGCTCACCGGCGCGGCCGCGTTCCGGCAGTACGCTGACCATTGGCTGGCGATTGGGCGGCCCCGGGTTGGGCAGCAGGCTGCGCACATGTGCCAGGGTCCCCAGCGCCTTCTCGCGCTGCCGGTCCGAGCCGTTGTCGATGATGTGCCGCAGAATATAGGGCGGAATGAAACCCTGGCACGAGGTCCGATCGAACATGGAGAGCCCCCTTCAGATCACTGGGATGCCATGTGCATCCATACCTCTCTGATCGAGTCGCGCTCGCTGCGTTTCTTCGTCCGGGTATTTATTTGCCGATCGCCCGCTACAGCGGTATCGCACACGCTTTATTTACGGCGGACAACCGGCGGAACCAGATCGGGCAACGCGGAGTAGCCGATCAGCATCCCGTGCCTGATCTTCAACCGCTGGCCGTTGCACAGCAGGGTCACCGGGTCTCTCGAGACGATCACAGCGCCGGCGGCAAGCAGCTCATCGACGTGTTTTCTGAGGGCGTGGAGCCTGCGTTTTTCGGGTTGCTGTTCCATAGCCATTGGCCTTCATTCATCCATGAACGCCGCGATTCTAGTGCAAACCGCGAACCAAATCACAGAATGATCACTGCGCTCGATTGACGCAACGTCGACGCTGCCGTTGGTGTGGCTGCCGTCGAGCCGCCATCGGCGGCTCAGGACTGGCCGGCGCGGGTGGGCTACGGCTGCTCGCCCGGCAAAATCGTCTGATTCCAGCAGGGTCATGGACGCCAAGACAATGGTGATCGCCAAGCGCTGCCATGAGACACGCCACGTGTCCGGCGCAACCCGACCCCCGGCGCGGAGACCGGCGTCATGGAATACGCAATCAGTTACCAGTGACGCCGGTGCGGCGACGCAAGATGCCCGCGGCGCAACCATCCGGCGCTCGCGACATGAACGGCGCAGCGCGGAAAAAACAGCCGACTTGCGTCGTCGCACCCCTCTACCTCTATAATCCGCGCGCTTTTTCCGCTATTGAACCGGAGAACCACAATGCTAAAGCACACCCTGGCAGCCGTTGCCGGCCTTGCCGTTTCCCTCTGTTTTGCCACCGCGCACGCTGCCGACGTTCTACGCGTTTCGGCGATTCCCGACGAAGCGCCCACCGAACTGATCCGCAAGTTCGAGCCGCTGGGCCAGTACCTCGAACAGGAACTGGGCATGCCGGTCAGGTTCACCCCGGTTTCCGATTACGCCGCCGTGGTCGAGTCCCTCGCCTCAGGTCGACTCGACGTCGCCTGGCTCGGTGGCTTCACCTTCGTCCAGACCCGTTTGAAGACGGGCAATGCGATTCCGCTGGTGCAACGCGAGCAGGACGAGAAGTTCACCAGTAAGTTCATCACCGCCGACCCAGATGTGAAAACGCTGCAGGATCTCGAGGGCAAGACGTTCGCCTTCGGCTCGGTGTCGTCGACCTCTGGCAGCCTGATGCCGCGCTATTTCATGATCAGGGATGGTATCGATCCCGAGCAGTTCTTCAAACGCATCGCCTACTCTGGCGCGCACGACGCCACGGCGGCCTGGGTCCAGGCCGGCAAGGCCGACGGCGGCGTGCTCAACGCGTCGGTCTGGGACAAGCTGGTCGAGGCCGGAAAGGTCGATACTGACAAGGTCCGCGTCATCTCGACCACCCCGCCTTACTATGATTACAACTGGACAGTGCGCGGCGACCTCGACCCGGCGCTTGTGGACAAGATTCGCGCGGCTTTCCTTGCGCTGGACCCCGCCAAGCCCGAACACAAGAAGATTCTCGACCTGCAGGCCGCCAGCCGCTTCATTGAAACCCGCCCGGAAAACTACAAGGGCATCGAGGATGCCGCGCGCGCCGCTGGCCTGTTGAAGTAGTCCTCCCACCTGTCGCGCGGCGGCCCAGCGCCGCCCGAATCGTCACGGCCCGGCCTCTCGTGTCCAGCCGTACGGCGCCCAATGTCCTCACGGCGATGCTCACGCAGGGATGCGTGACGCTGAGCCCAGGTAGTCAAGATGAGCCGCTCGATCACCCTTTCAACCGCGCCAGACCGTCAGTCCACATCGGTTCCATTGCTGCGGATGTCCGGCATGACCCATCGTCATGCCGACGGTCAGGTGGCGCTACACGCCGTCGAATTGCAAATCGCACCCGGCGAGCGCGTTGCGATCATCGGCCCATCGGGCGCCGGCAAGACCACGCTGTTGCGCCTGCTGGCCAGCCACATCCAGCCGACCGAGGGTGAGCTGGAGCTGCTGGGATGCGCGCCTTGGTCCCTGTCGGCCAGCGGGCGACAGCGGTTGCGCAAACGCATCGGCCTGATACACCAGGCGCCACCGCTGCCACCCCGCCAGCGGGTCATCACTGCGGTCCTGGCCGGGCGCCTGGGCGATTGGTCGCTGGGTCGCAGCCTGTTCAGCCTGGTCTGGCCAATCGACAGGCAAGGTGCCGCTGAAGCGCTGGGCCGGCTGGATCTTGCCGACAAGCTTTACGTACGCTGCGATCAACTTTCCGGCGGGCAATTGCAACGTGTCGGCATCGCCCGGGTGCTCTATCAGCAGCCCGAACTGATCCTGGCGGACGAACCGGTGTCGGCAATGGACCCGGTACTCGCGGCCTATTCGCTGAACGTCCTCAACCGCGAGTCGCTGCGCCGCCAGGCTACCCTGCTGGCCAGCCTGCACGCTGTGGACCTTGCGCTCGAACATTTCCCGCGGGTCATCGGGGTTCGAGCCGGACGCATTCTGTTCGATAAACCTTCGACCGAAGTGACCCCGGCCGAACTCCAGGCGCTCTACGCCAACGAACAACTGGACAGCGAACAGGCCACGCTGCCGTTGCCCAACCAGCCGTTGAACATTCCCCGATGCTGAACCCCGACACCGCCCGACGCGATCCCGCCGCCGCTCCGCGCCTGGTCGTGGCCGTGCTGGTGCTGGCCGTGCTGTGGCCGGGCCTGTCGCTGAGCGAGTTGAACCTGGCCGTGCTGTTCGACGGCAGCAACGCCGAGACCATGGGGACGTTCCTCGCAGGCTTCTGGCCGCCGACGCATGACGGTGCGTTTCTCCTGCTGCTGGGGCGCGCCACGCTGGAAACACTCGCCATTGCCACGGCGGGCATGGCCCTGGCGCTGGTGGTGGCGCTGCCCTGTGCCTTGCTGGCCACACGCGCGCTGTCCATCTCGGCGCTCAGCCGCGCCGGGCGTCCGCGCAGGGGGGCGCAGGCCGTGCGCTGGCCGGTGCGCGGGTTGTTGATCCTGTTGCGCAGCGTGCCGGAGATCGTCTGGGCGTTGCTGTTCGTGCGGGCGGTGGGCCTCGGGCCCACGGCGGGCGTGCTGGCGATTGCCATCACCTATGCCGGCATGCTCGGCAAGGTCTACGCGGAAATCTTCGAGTCGGTCGACCCGCTGCCCACCCGCGCCCTGCTCGGTGCGGGCAGTTCACGCTTGCAGGCGTTCGCCTATGGCGTGTTGCCGCAAGCGACGGGCGAAATGCTCTCGTACACCGTCTACCGCTGGGAATGCGCGGTGCGCGCCTCGGTGGTGATGGGCTTCGTGGGAGCCGGCGGGCTGGGCCAGCAGATGGACCTGTCGATGCGCATGTTCGCGGGAGGCGAGGTCGCCAGCATGCTGCTGACGTTCCTGGTGTTGGTGCTGATGGCAGACGCGATCAGTCAGCTGCTGCGCAGGAGGTTCGCGTGAGGTCGCTTTCACGCTATGCGCTGCCGTCGTTGCTGCTGGCGGCGGTGGTCGGCTCGTTCGTCTACCTGCAACTCGACACCGGCGCGCTGTTCAGCCGTGACGGCCTCGGGCAGATGGCCGATTACGCCTCGGGCTTTTTCAGCCCTGATCTGTCGCCCGGTCATCTGAAGGCCATCGGCCACGGCGCGCTGGAAACTCTGGCGATGTCGGCGGTGGGTACGCTATTGGCCGCACTGCTGGGATTGTTGCTGGCGTTACCGGCCTCGGGCCGCTTCGGCCTGTTGGCCAAGGGGGCGTCGAGGCTGTTGCTCAATGCGCTGCGTGCCATTCCGGAACTGGTCTGGGCGGCGCTGATGGTGCTGGCGGCGGGCCTCGGTCCGAACGCCGGGACCCTGGCATTGGCGCTGCATACGGCCGGCGTGCTCGGACGCTTGTTCGCCGAAGCCCTGGAAAACACACCGAGCGGCCCAGCCGACGCGCTGCGCCTGTCCGGCTGCAATCGCATCAGTGCGTTCTGCTATGGCACCCTGCCGATCCTCTGGCCGCAGCTGATGGCCTACACGCTGTATCGCTGGGAAAACAACATCCGCATGGCCAGTGTGCTCGGCTTCGTCGGTGCAGGCGGGCTGGGGCAGATGCTCTACATGAGCCTCAGCCTGTTCCAGGAAGCCCAGGCCTCGACGGTGATTCTCGCCATGCTGCTGATGGTCCTGGCAGTGGATGCGCTGAGCGGCTGGGCGCGATTGCGCTGGGTCCGCGGCTGAGCGCTACGGCCGATACCCGGCGCGATGCCCCCGCTGACACGGCAGTCCCGCCCAGCTCAGCGCCCCATTTTAGTGCACGGCTGGCCGCTGACCGCGCTCCTGCACCAGCACCCAAGGCGCGACGACCACGGCCCACAATTGCGGATCGCGCTCCAGCCAGTCCTGTGCCTGTTCGGACTCCAGCTTGAGGATATGGCCCTGGGCCAGCCAGGCAGCGACCTTTTCCCGATCATCCTGCGCCACCGCCTGCGCGGCCTCGATCAGATCGAAGTCGCTGGCCACGCGCAACAGCGCGCCGCGAGCGAAGAAAGGCTGCAATTCCTGCCAGGAGATCGGCGCGGTTTCGCCCAATAGCTTGGCATAGAGAGTGCTTGGGTCTTCGCTCATGGGATTCTCGCGTTCAGGTAAAGGGCGCCATGATAGCGCCCGGCGTAATCCCATCAAATGGATGGAATCCTGACTGTGCAAACAGGTGCTGACGCTTCTACACTGTGCCGGTACAGTTGCCGTGCCGTTTGGGGACGTTTGCCCCTTAACGACACTGCAGCCAGCAGGATTCAAACAATAATGATGCAAGTGGAGCGCATATGAAGACCAAGCAGCATCTGTCCAAACTTTTCCTGGCCATCGCTTTGACCGGAGCCGCGAGCTACACGCTAGCCGCCGACACCATCAAGATCGGTTTGGCCGGGCCAGTCACGGGGGCGGTCGCGCAGTACGGCGACATGCAGTTCATCGGGGCCCAGATGGCCATCGAGCAAATCAACAAGAAGGGCGGCGTCAGCGGCCAGCAGCTGGAAGGGATCGTGTATGACGATGCCTGTGACCCCAAGCAGGCGGTCGCGGTCGCCAACAAGATCGTCAACGATGAAGTCAGCTTCGTGGTTGGCCACCTGTGCTCCAGCTCGACCCAGCCAGCATCCGACATCTACGAAGATGAAGGCATTCTGATGATCACCGCGGCCTCGACCAGCCCGGACATCACTTCGCGTGGCTATGAACTGATCTTCCGCACCATCGGCCTGGACAGTCTGCAGGGCCCGACCGCCGGCAATTTCATCGCCGACCACGTCAAGCCGAAGAACGTCGCCGTCATCCACGACAAGCAGCAGTACGGTGAAGGCATCGCCACCGCGGTGAAGCAGACCCTAGAAGAGAAAGGCGTCAAGGTCGGCCTGTTCGAAGGCATCAATGCCGGCGACAAGGACTTCTCCTCGATGATCTCCAAGCTCAAGCAGGCCGGCGTCGACTTCGTCTACTACGGCGGCTATCACCCCGAACTCGGACTCTTGCTGCGCCAAGCCAAGGAACGCGGCCTGAACGTGCGTTTCATGGGCCCTGAAGGGGTTGGCAACAAGGAAATTTCCGCGATCGCCGGCCCGGCATCCGAAGGCCTCTACGTGACGCTGCCGAAATCCTTCGACCAGGACCCTCGCAACCAGGAGCTGGTCGAGGCCTTCAAGGCGAAGCAGCAGGACCCGAGCGGCCCGTTCGTATTCCCGGCCTACGCGGCGGTCCAGGTGATTGCCGAAGGCATCGAGAAAGCCGGCAGCACCGACACCGAAGAAGTCGCCGCGGCATTGCGCAGCAACACCTTCGATACGCCGACCGGCAGCCTCGCCTTCGACGAGAAGGGTGACCTGAAAGACTTCAACTTCGTGGTCTACGAATGGCACCAGGACGGCACCAAGACCGAAGCCAAGTGATCCGGTAACCACCCAACCGAAGCCCACGGCGTCCGCTGTGGGCTTTGTTTTAGCTGATCGGGGCTGGCTTGCCACAAGCACATTGGCCGCCCCCGCAACACCTTCATCCAAGCGAGTGCCTGCATAGAGCTGGCCCGCCTCGAAGCAGGCAATGTGCGTGATCCGCACCGAGCCCCTGACGCCGCATTTCGTCATGCTGCGTGTTCGAAGCAGGTCCGCATTGGCGGTCGAGCACGGGCTGCTGGGTGTTCAGGAGAATGTAATGCCTGAGCTTTACCACTACTTCCAACAGCTGATCAACGGCCTGACCGTTGGCAGCACCTACGCCCTGATAGCCATCGGATACACGATGGTCTACGGCATTATCGGCATGATCAACTTCGCCCACGGCGAGGTATACATGATCGGCTCCTACGTCGCTTTCATCGCCATCGTCGGGCTTTCGATGATGGGCCTCGATGCCCTTCCAATCCTGATGATCGGTGCGTTCGCCGCCGCCATGATTGTCACCAGCGCCTACGGTTACAGCATCGAGCGGGTCGCCTACCGACCCTTGCGCGGAAGTAACCGATTGATCCCGCTGATATCGGCGATCGGCATGTCGATCTTCCTGCAGAACGTCGTGTTGCTTTCCCAGGACTCGAAGGACAAGGCCATCCCCAACCTGATGCCGGGCAATTTCATCTTCGGTGAGAGCGCCATGAACGGTGTGGTCGTTTCCTACATGCAGGTGCTGATCTTCGTGGTCACCATCATTGCCATGCTGGGCCTGACGCTGTTCATTTCCCGCTCACGCCTGGGCCGCGCCTGCCGTGCCTGCGCCGAAGACCTGAAAATGGCCAACCTTCTGGGCATCAACACCAACAGCATTATCGCCCTGACCTTCGTCATTGGTGCAGCGCTGGCGGCCATCGCGGCCGTGCTGATCAGCATGCAGTACGGGGTGATCAACCCGCATATCGGTTTCCTGGCGGGTATCAAGGCGTTCACCGCCGCGGTGCTCGGCGGCATTGGCAGTATTCCCGGCGCGATGCTGGGTGGCCTGGTGCTCGGCGTGGCCGAAGCCTTCGGTGCGGACATTTTCGGTGACCAGTACAAGGACGTCGTGGCGTTCAGCCTGCTGGTGCTGGTCCTGCTGTTCCGCCCGACCGGCATTCTTGGTCGCCCGGAGGTGGAAAAGGTATGACCCGCAATCTTCGTACTGCCTTTTTCAGCGCCCTGCTGGTCATCGCCGTCGCGGTACCGGTTTTCGGTCTGAAGCTCACCACCGTCGGCATCCGGCTCGAAGTCCACGGCAGCGATGCAAACACCTTCTGGATCATCGCCGCCTGTGCCGTCGCGATGTTTTTCTGGCAGCTGTTCCGCCATCACCTGGCCGCCGGCTGGGCCGCCAGTCCCAACCTGCCGACGGTTCCGGCCGGTGCGGGCAATTTCCTCACCCTGCCATCGACGCAGCGCTACATCATCATCGCCCTGATAGTGCTGGCACTGGTATGGCCGTTCTTCGGCTCGCGGGGTGCGGTGGATATCGCCACGCTGATTCTGATCTACGTGATGCTCGGCCTGGGCCTGAACATCGTGGTGGGACTGGCGGGCTTGCTGGACCTCGGTTATGTCGGGTTCTACGCCGTTGGCGCGTACACCTATGCCCTGCTCTCGCATTACTACGGGATCGGATTCTGGATGGCACTGCCGATTGCCGGCGCCATGGCGGCCCTGTTCGGCTTCCTGCTGGGCTTCCCGGTGCTGAGGCTGCGCGGCGACTACCTGGCCATCGTGACCCTGGGCTTCGGCGAGATCATCCGCTTGTTGCTGCGCAACATGACCGAACTCACCGGAGGCCCGAACGGCATCAGCGGGATCGACAAACCGACCCTGTTCGGCTTGTCGTTCGACCGTCGCGCCGCCGAGGGCATGCAGACCTTTCACGAGTTCTTCGGCGTGGATTACAGCTCCATCAACAAGGTGATCTTCCTCTACCTGATCGCCGTGCTGCTGGTATTGCTGACCCTGTTCGTCATCAATCGCCTGCTGCGCATGCCCATCGGACGCGCCTGGGAAGCGCTGCGTGAAGACGAGATCGCCTGCCGCGCGCTGGGTATGAACCCGACGGTGATCAAGCTTTCAGCCTTTACCCTGGGTGCGAGCTTCGCCGGTTTCGCCGGCAGCTTCTTCGCCGCCCGCCAGGGCCTGGTGTCGCCGGAATCCTTCACCTTCATCGAATCGGCCATCATTCTCGCCATCGTCGTCCTCGGCGGCATGGGTTCTCAGTTGGGGGTGATTCTCGCCGCCATCGTGATGATCCTGTTGCCCGAGCTGATGCGTGAGTTCAGCGAATACCGCATGCTGATGTTCGGCGCCATGATGGTGCTGATGATGATCTGGCGTCCGCAGGGCCTGCTGCCCATGCAACGCCCCCACCTGGAGCTGAAACGATGAGCCGCCCGATTCTCGAAGTACGCGGCTTGACCATGCGTTTCGGCGGCCTGCTGGCCGTCAACGGGGTGGGTCTGACCGTACATGACAAACAAGTGGTCTCGATGATCGGCCCCAATGGCGCCGGCAAGACCACGGTATTCAACTGCCTGACCGGCTTCTACCAACCGACCTCCGGTGAAATTCTGCTCGACGGGGAAGCGATCCAGGGCCTGCCGGGCCACAAGATTGCACGCAAGGGTGTGGTTCGAACCTTCCAGAACGTCAGGCTGTTCAAGGACATGACGGCCGTGGAGAACCTGCTCGTCGCGCAACATCGCCACTTGAACACGGGCTTCCTGTCCGGCCTGCTGAAGACCAAGGCGTTCCGCAAGAGCGAGCATGAAGCGATGGATTTTGCCGCGCACTGGCTCGAGCAGGTCAACCTGACCGATATCGCCAACCGTCCTGCCGGCACGCTCGCCTACGGTCAACAGCGGCGCCTGGAAATTGCGCGCTGCATGATGACGCGCCCGCGCATTCTCATGCTCGACGAGCCCGCCGCGGGTCTCAACCCCAAGGAAACCGAGGACCTCAAGGCGCTGATCGGCATGCTGCGCGACACGCACGACGTCACGGTGCTGTTGATCGAACACGACATGAAGCTGGTCATGAGCATTTCCGACCACATTGTCGTGATCAATCAGGGTTGCCCGCTGGCCGACGGCACGCCGAGCCAGATCCGAGACAATCCGGACGTGATCAAAGCCTATCTGGGGGAGGCGTAACCATGCTGTATTTCGAAAACGTCTCGACCTTCTACGGCAAGATCCAGGCACTGCACAACGTCGATGTCGAAGTCCGCAAGGGCGAGATCGTCACGTTGATCGGCGCCAACGGCGCCGGCAAGTCGACCCTGCTGATGACGCTGTGCGGCACGCCGATGGCCTCCGAAGGCAGCATCCGCTTCGAAGGCGATGAGCTGGTGGGCCGGCAGACCTGCGACATCATGCGCAAGGATATCGCCGTTGTGCCGGAGGGACGGCGCATCTTTGCCCGCCTGACGGTAGAGGAAAACCTCGCCATGGGCGGTTTCTTCACCAACAAGTCCGATTTCCAGGAACAGCTGGACAAGGTGCTGCTGCTGTTTCCACGCCTGAAGGAGCGCTTTCAGCAGCGTGGCGGCACCATGTCCGGGGGCGAACAGCAGATGCTCGCCATCGCCCGCGCCCTGATGAGCAAACCCAAGCTGTTGCTGCTGGACGAACCGTCGCTGGGACTGGCGCCGATCATCATCCAGCAGATTTTCGATATCATCGAGCAGTTGCGTGAGGATGGCGTGACCATCTTCCTCGTCGAGCAGAACGCCAACCAGGCGCTCAAACTGGCCGACCGTGGCTACGTGCTCGAGAACGGCCGCATCGTCATGCAGGGCAGTGGCGAAGAGCTGCTGAGCAATCCCCGGGTCCGTGACGCCTACCTCGGCGGTTGATCGAAAACACGTTGCAGGTTGTAAAGAACCTGCGCTGGCGATCCGCGGTGCGGGGTCGCCAGCAGACGTGGATCGGTGCCTCAAGGATGAGGACCGGAACGTCCTGGATTCGGGCGAACGAATTCGACCCGACAGGGCGGTGACAACGCTGGCGAGAGGCGTTAAGGTGCTTGCCGGCGACCCACTGTGTTTCCCCGACTGGGCGCCGTCCCGCGACTGGGCGTCCCCCGACTGGGCGTCCCAACTAGGCGTCCCCGACTAGGCGTCCCAACTAGGCGTCCCCCCTGGATCAGCAGACAGGGCATAACTGAGCTGGCTCATTTCTGAACTCAACTCAGGAGAAGCCGGCCATGACTGCCAGCCGTATCTGGATCAAGAATCCCCTCGCCATTTTCACCGCCAACGACCAGCACGCCTCCGGCGGCCTGGTGATCGAAGACGGCATCGTCGTCGAACTGCTCGCAGCCGGGCAGTCGCCCGCCACGCCCGTAGACAGTACGTTCGATGCCCGCGAGCATGTGGTGCTGCCGGGGCTCATCAACACTCATCACCACTTCTACCAGACCCTTACGCGTGCCTGGGCGCCCGTGGTGAATCAGCCACTGTTCCCCTGGCTGAAGACGCTGTATCCGGTCTGGGCACGCCTGACGCCAGACCGCCTGGCACTGGCCAGCAAGGTTGCGTTGGCCGAACTGCTGCTTTCGGGCTGCACCACCGCCGCCGACCACCACTACCTGTTTCCGGACGGCCTGGAAAATGCCATCGACGTGCAGATCGACGCGGTGCGCGAGCTGGGCATGCGCGCCATGCTCACCCGCGGGTCGATGAGCCTGGGTGAAGCGGATGGCGGTTTGCCGCCCCAGCACACGGTGCAGACGGCAGAGGCGATTCTGGCCGATAGCGAGCGGCTGATCGGCACCTATCACGAGCGGGGTGCCGGCGCGCAGATTCAGATTGCACTCGCGCCCTGCTCGCCCTTTTCGGTCACACCGGACATCATGCGCGCCAGCGCCGAACTGGCCGAGCACCACGATGTACGCCTGCACACGCACCTGGCCGAAACCCTCGACGAGGAAGCCTTCTGCCAGCAGCGCTTCGGCCTGCGCACCGTGGATTACCTGGACAGCGTGGGCTGGTTGTCCGGCCGCACCTGGCTGGCTCACGGCATTCATTTCAACGACGACGAGATCGAGCGCCTGGGCGCCGCCGGGACCGGCATCTGTCACTGTCCCAGCTCCAACATGCGCCTGGCCTCGGGCATCTGCCCGACCGTTGCGCTGGAACGCGCCGGTGCGGCCATTGGCCTGGGCGTGGACGGTTCGGCATCCAACGATGCCTCCAACATGATCCTCGAAGCCCGCCAGGCCTTGTATATCCAGCGCCTGCGTTACGGCGCCGAACAGATCACCCCGCAGCGGGTGCTCGGCTGGGCGACACGCGGTTCGGCACGCCTGCTGGGTCGCGACGACGTTGGCGAACTGAGTGTGGGCAAGCAGGCAGATCTGGCCCTGTTCAAGTTGGACGAACTGCGCTTCTCCGGCAGTCATGATCCGATTTCGGCACTGCTGTTGTGTGGCGCCGACCGTGCCGACCGGGTCATGATCGGCGGACAGTGGCGAGTGATCGACGGGCAGGTCGAGGGGCTCGACGTGGCCGGCCTGATCGCCAACCACAGCCAGGCTGCCCGAGCGTTGATCACGGGCTGAGCGATGGTGCACCGCGCCGCATGAAGGGTGCCTCCTGGCGGTGCAGCGGGCGTGCTCGATGGCAACACGGAACGCCTCGCTCACCGAAGCCCACGGGCGTCCGGTCGCCCGTGCCCCTTGCCGGCGAGACATTGCGCCCGTCGAGGCGAGGGGCACTATCGGGCCGCCTGAGCCACACTCAATACACGACCAGACAACCCGAAGCGGCATGCACATTGCTGCTTGAATTTCGCTCGTCGGCTCTACTGACTTTTGAGTCAGGAATTTGTTGACCTAAAAGTCAGATAAGGCTAATTTTCACGCCAGAGCCAAGAACAAAAATTCCCGGAGGCCTCTTTGATCCAGTTCCTACTCAATCGAGAACTGCACCGTGAGCAGACACTCGATCCGAATACCACCGTGCTGGAATACCTGCGTGAATACCGGGGTAAATCCGGTACCAAGGAAGGCTGCGCCTCCGGTGACTGCGGCGCCTGTACCGTCGTGGTCGGCGAGCTGGACGGTGACCGGCTGCGCTATCGCACGCTCAATGCCTGCCTCACGTTCGTGTCCGCGCTGCACGGCAAGCAGTTGATCACTGTCGAGGACCTCAAGCATCAGGGCCGGTTGCACAGCGTTCAGCAGGCGATGGTCGATTGCCACGGCTCGCAGTGCGGGTTCTGCACGCCGGGCTTCGTCATGAGCCTGTTCGCCCTGCAGAAGTCGGCGGACGGTTACGACAAGGCCGACACCCATGAGGCGCTGGCGGGAAACCTCTGCCGCTGCACTGGCTATCGCCCGATCCTGGATGCCGCCGAACAGGCCTGCTGCGCCAGGCAGCCGGACCAGTTCGACGCGCGTGAAGCCGAAACCATCGCGCAACTGAAGGCCATCGCACCACTTGAAACCGCCGAACTGAACAGCGGAGACAAACGCTGCCTGTCGCCGTTGACCGCCGCCGACCTGGCCGACATCTACAGCGCCAATCCCGACGCCCGTCTGCTGGCCGGCGGCACCGACCTGGCACTTGAAGTCACTCAGTTCCACCGCGAACTGCCCGTGATGATCTACGTCGGACACATTGCCGAGATGAAGCAGGTCGAGGTCACCGACACCCACATCGAGATCGGCGCGGCCACGCCGCTGACCGACTGCTACCCGGTGCTGGCGCAGGAGTACCCGGATTTCGGTGAGCTGCTGCACCGCTTCGCCTCCCTGCAGATCCGCAACCAAGGCACGCTGGGCGGCAACATTGGCAACGCCTCGCCCATCGGCGACTCGCCACCGCTGCTGATCGCGCTGGGTGCGCAAGTGGTCCTGCGCAAGGGCCGCAACCGCCGCACGCTGCTGTTGCAGGACTACTTCATCGATTACAAGGTCACCGCCCGCGAACCGGGCGAGTTCATCGAGAAGATCATCGTTCCGCGCGCGCAGCCAAACCGGGTGTTCCGTGCGTACAAGGTATCCAAGCGCCTGGATGACGACATTTCAGCCGTCTGCGCGGCCTTCGATCTGAAGCTCGAAGGTGGCCTGATCGATGATGCCCGCATCGCCTTCGGCGGCATGGCCGCCATTCCCAGACGCGCGCTGGCCTGCGAACGTGCGCTGATCGGCGCGCCGCTGAGCACCGACACCATCGAAAAGGCCTGCCAAGCTCTGGAAAAAGACTTCACGCCGCTGACCGATTTTCGTGCCAGCCGTGAGTACCGCCTGCTGGTCGCTCAGAACCTGCTGCGCAAATACTTCCTCGAACAACAAGCGCCAGCGTATGAAACGAGGGTCACGTCCTATGCATAAGCCCACTCGATCACAAGCGGAACTGGCCGCCCTGTTCACTCAGGATCTGGTCACCGGCGTGGGTCGCAGCGTCAAGCATGACAGCGCGCCCAAGCACGTCACCGGCGAAGCGGTGTATGTCGACGACCGGCTGGAATTCCCGAACCAGCTGCATGTGTATGCGCGTATGAGTGACCGCGCGCACGCCCGCATCCTGCGCATCGATACGGCGCCCTGCTATGCGGTGCCGGGCGTCGCCATCGCCATTACCGCCGCGGATGTGCCGGGCCAGCTGGACATTGGCGCGGTGATGCCCGGCGACCCGCTGCTGGCTGACGGCAAGGTGGAGTTCGTCGGCCAACCGGTGATTGCCGTCGCGGCCGACAGCCTTGAAACCGCGCGCAAGGCCGCCATGGCCGCGATCATCGAATACGAAGACCTTGAGCCGGTGCTCGATGTGGTCGATGCGCTGCGCAAGAAGCATTTCGTGCTCGACAGTCACACCCACAAGCGCGGCGACTCCAGTGCGGCGCTGGCGACCGCGCCACGACGTCTGCAGGGCAGCCTGCACATTGGCGGGCAGGAACACTTCTACCTGGAAACGCAGGTTTCCTCGGTGATGCCCACCGAAGACGGCGGCATGATCGTCTACACCTCGACGCAGAACCCCACCGAGGTACAGAAGCTGGTCGCCGAGGTGCTCGGTGTCTCGATGAACAGGATCGTCATCGACATGCGTCGCATGGGCGGCGGCTTCGGTGGCAAGGAAACCCAGGCGGCAGGGCCGGCGTGCCTGTGCGCAGTGATCGCGCATCTCACCGGTCGTCCGACCAAGATGCGACTGCCGCGCATGGAAGACATGACCATGACCGGCAAGCGCCACCCCTTCTACGTCGAATACGACGTCGGCTTCGATGACGACGGCCTGCTGCACGGCATCGAGATCAACCTGGCCGGCAACTGCGGCTACTCACCGGACCTCTCCGGCTCCATCGTCGACCGCGCCATGTTCCACTCCGATAACGCCTATTACCTGGGCGACGCCACCATCAACGGCCATCGCTGCAAGACCCACCTGGCCTCCAACACCGCCTATCGCGGCTTCGGCGGCCCGCAGGGCATGGTCGCCATCGAGGAGATCATGGACACCGTCGCGCGTGAGCTGGGCAAGGACCCTCTCGAGGTGCGCAAACGCAACTACTACGGCAAGACCGAGCGCAACGTCACGCCCTACTACCAGACCGTCGAGCACAACATGCTCGAGGAGATGACCGCCGAGCTTGAAGCCAGCAGCGAATATGCCCGCCGCCGGGCGGAAATCCGTGCCTTCAACGCAACGAGTCCGATCCTCAAGAAAGGCCTGTCGCTGACCCCGGTCAAATTCGGCATCAGCTTCACCGCCAGCTTCCTCAACCAGGCCGGTGCGCTGGTGCACGTCTACACCGATGGCAGCATCCACCTCAACCACGGCGGCACCGAGATGGGTCAGGGCCTGAATACCAAGGTTGCGCAGGTAGTGGCCGAAGTGTTCCAGGTCGATATCGACCGTATCCAGATCACTGCGACCAACACCGACAAAGTGCCGAACACCTCGCCGACCGCCGCATCGAGCGGTGCGGACCTCAACGGCAAGGCCGCGCAGAACGCGGCGCAGACCATCAAGCAGCGGCTGATCGAGTTCGCCGCGCGGCACTATCAGGTCACCGAAGAAGATGTCGAGTTCAACAACGGCCAGGTGCGCATCCGCGATCAGTACGTCTCGTTCGACGAACTCATCCAGCAGGCCTATTTCGGCCAGGTTTCGCTGTCGTCCACCGGCTTCTATCGCACACCGAAGATCTACTACGACCGGAGCCAGGCGCGGGGCCGTCCGTTCTATTACTTCGCTTATGGCGCCGCCTGTTCGGAGGTAATCGTCGATACCCTGACCGGCGAGTACAAGATGTTGCGCAGCGACATCCTCCATGACGTCGGCGCCTCGCTGAACCCGGCCATCGACATAGGCCAGGTGGAAGGCGGCTTCGTCCAGGGCATGGGCTGGCTGACCACCGAAGAGCTGGTGTGGAACGACAAAGGCAAGCTGATGACCAACGGACCGGCGAGCTACAAGGTGCCGGCAGTGGCCGACATGCCGCTCGATCTGCGCGTCAAGCTGGTCGAGAACCGCAAGAATCCGGAAGACACGGTGTTCCACTCCAAAGCCGTCGGCGAGCCACCGTTCATGCTGGGAATATCCGTCTGGTGCGCGATCAAGGACGCCGTCGCCAGCCTGGCCGACTACAAGGCCCAGCCGAAGATCGACGCCCCGGCCACGCCCGAGCGTGTGCTGTGGGGGGTCGAGCAGATGCGCAAGCTGAAGCGGACCACGGCTGCAACGGCGGCAGAAACCACGCCAGCCTGAAGCTCATGGCTACCACGGTTGCGGGATCATGGATGGGCTTCACGCCCAGGTGTAGGGTGGGCTCTGGCCCACCGGGAACAACTTGAACGTCTCGAAAAGAAACCGCGTGGCGGTTTCCACGAAACGTCCATCCGTACGACGAAGGACAGAAACATGAGCAACACGGTCTGGATCGAAGCGCTCGCCGACCTGCAGCAACAGGGCGAACCCTGTGTGCTGGTGACCATCATCGAGGAGCGCGGCTCGACGCCGCGCAATGCGGGTTCGAAAATGGTCGTCAGCCGCGAGCGCCTGTATGACACCATCGGCGGCGGCCACCTGGAATACAAGGCGCAGCAGATTGCCCGCCAGATGCTGGAGAACCGCAGCCGCGAGACCCGCCTGGAGCGCTTCTCCCTCGGTGCGAGCCTGGGACAATGCTGCGGTGGCGCGACCGTGCTGCTGTTCGAACCCATGGGCCAGCCGCAGGCGCACATCGCCGTGTTCGGCGCCGGCCATGTCGGGCGCGCGCTGGTGCCGCTGCTCGCCAGCCTGCCCTGCAAGGTGCGCTGGATCGACTCGCGCGCAAGCGAATTCCCCGCGCAGATTCCCGCCGGGGTGGACAGGGTCGTCAATGACGAGGTAGTCGATGAAGTGGCCGCCATGCCGGCCGGCAGTTACTTCATCGTCATGACGCACAATCACTCACTCGACCTGGAACTGAGCGCGGCCATCCTTGCGCGCAATGATTTCACGTATTACGGGCTGATCGGCTCGAAGAGCAAACGCGCCAAGTTCGAGCACCGCCTGCGTGACCGAGGTGTGCAACCCGAAACGCTACAACGCATGCGCTGCCCGATGGGCATCGCCGAGGTAAAAGGCAAGCTGCCGGTCGAAATTGCCGTGTCCATCGCCGGGGAAGTGATCGCCACCTACAACGCCCATTTCGGTGAAAAGAACGGCGAGAAGACCCGCGACGGCGAAAAACCGGTGCCCATGCTGGTGCCCGCCTCGCGTCGCTCGCAGAACGGCTGATCACGCGACGCCGCTCACTGGAAGCGACTTATCACCGGAAGACACCATTCAACGACAGGCATCTAGCGCCACACCTTTCCGTGGGAGGCGCGACCTCGCGGCGAACGGGCCGCAAGCCGACCGAACGCTTCGCCCCGAGGGCGGCCCCCCTACAACCCAACGCACACTCATTACAACGATTCGAGATGCACCATGCGCCCATCAAAGCTCGCAGAACGGCTGATCACGCGACCGCCGCTCACTGGAAGCGACTTATCACCGGAAGACACCATTCAGCGACAGGCATCTAGCGCCACACCTTTTCCGTGGGAGGCGCGACCTCGCGGCGAACGGGCCGCAAGCCGACCGAACGCTTCGCCCCGAGGGCGGGCCTCCCACAACCCAACGCACACTCATTACAACGATTCGAGATGCACCATGCGCCCATCAAAGCTCGCAGAACGGCTGATCACGCGACCGCCGCTCACTGGAAGCGACTTATCACCGGAAGACACCATTCAGCGACAGGCATCTAGCGCCACACCTTTTCCGTGGGAGGCGCGACCTCGCGGCGAACGGGCCGCAAGCCGACCAAACACTTAGCCCCGAGGGCGGGCCTCCCACAACCCAACGCACGCTCATCACAACGATTCGAGACGCACCATGCGCCCATCAAAGCTCGCAGAACGGCTGATCACGCGACTATCGCTCACTGGAAGCGACTTATCATCGGAAGACACCTTTTAATGACAGGCATCTAGCGTCAGGCACCTTTTCCGTAGGAGGCGCGACCTCGCGGCGAATGGGCCGCAAGCCGACCGAACGCTTCGCCCCGAGGGCGGGCCTCCCACAACCCAACGCATACTCTTTACAACGATTCGAGATGCACCATGCGCCCATCAAAGCTCGCAGAACGGCTGATCACGCGACTATCGCTCACTGGAAGCGACTTATCATCGGAAGACACCTTTTAATGACAGGCATCTAGCGTCAGGCACCTTCCGTGGGAGGCGCGCCCTCGCGGCGAACGGGCCGCAAGCCGACCGAACGCTTCGCCCCGAGGGCGGGCCTCCTACAACCCAACGCACACTCATTACAACGATCCGAGACTCGCCATGCCCCAATCAAAAGCCTACCGTGCCGCCCTGCTTCACTGCCTCGCCGACCCGCGCGAGGTAGGCATCGAGCAGTCCCATGAGTATTTCGAAGATGGCCTGCTGGTGGTCGAGGACGGCAAGATCGCACGCATCGGTGCCGCCACCGATCTGCTTCCCACCCTGGCAGCCGGCACCGAGGTGGTCGAGTACCCGGATGCGCTGATCACGCCCGGCTTTATCGACACCCATATTCATTACCCGCAGGTCGGTGTGATCGGCTCCTACGGCGCGCAGTTGCTCGATTGGCTGGAGACCTACACGTTTCCCAATGAAGGCCGTTTCAGCGACATGGCGCATGCCCGCGAACAAGCCGACCTGTTTCTCGCCGAGCTGCTGCGCAACGGCACCACCACGGCGCTGGTATTCGGCACGGTGCACAAGCAATCGGTGGAAGCCTTCTTCGAGGCGGCGGAAAAGCTCGGCCTGCGGATGATTGCGGGCAAGGTACTGATGGACCGCAACGCGCCGGACTTTTTGACTGATACGGCAGAGTCCGGCTATGCCGACAGCCGCGAACTGATCGAGCGCTGGCATGGCAAGGGTCGCCTGCATTACGCCGTCACCCCCCGCTTCGCGCCAACCAGCACACCGGAACAGTTGGCCCTGGCGGGCAAGCTGTTCGCCGAGTTCCCCGACCTGTACATGCACACCCACATATCCGAAAACAAGCAGGAGATCGAATGGGTCAAGGCGCTGTTCCCCGAGCGCAGCGGCTATCTGGACGTTTATGACCACCATGGCCTGATTGGCGCCCGCTCGGTGTTCGCTCACGGGGTCCACCTGTGTGACGAGGAGTGCAAGCGTCTGGGCGAAACCGGCTCGGCGGTGGCGTTCTGCCCCACCTCCAACCTGTTCCTCGGCAGCGGCCTGTTCGACCTGGCCAAGTTGGAAAGCCATGGCGTGCGGGTGGGCCTGGGCACCGATGTCGGCGGGGGCACCAGCTTCTCGCAACTGCAAAGCCTCAACGAAGCCTACAAGGTGCTGCAGTTGCAGGGGCAGAAGCTCGACGCGTTCAAGGCCTTGTACCTGGCTACGCTCGGTGGCGCCCGCGCCCTGTACCTGGACGAGCAAGTCGGCAACCTGCAACCGGGCAAGGATGCGGACTTCGTGGTGCTCGACTACAAGGCGACTCCGTTGATCGAATACCGTCTGAGCCAGGCGACGACGCTACAAGAGCGCCTGTTCGCCCTGATGACACTGGGCGACGACCGTGCGGTCAAGGAAACCTACGCCGCCGGTGTCTCGGTACACCGCAAGGCGTGAACCGAACGCTTGCGCGCGGGCGGGTCGCAATACACCAGGGTGCGCGGCAGGTGATTCAGGGTGGGCCAACGCTCACCCTATCCGATCGGCATAGCGCATGGCACCGGAGGGCTGCCGGCCTTGCCGCTTGCCGGGTGGGTTCAGCGGCGAGCGCGTGTGACAGGTCGCCGTCCCGATCACCGCGAAACTCGCCGACGCTTTATGCACCCGTTGCTGCCTTCAGTTCAGACCACTGAGACGATCAACGAGCGGTGCGTGGCTTTTTCTTCGCCAGCATCACGTGAGAAAACACCGCGTGCAGGTCATCCGA
The DNA here is from genome assembly GCF_009789555.1 of Stutzerimonas stutzeri. Classification (NCBI taxonomy): domain Bacteria; kingdom Pseudomonadati; phylum Pseudomonadota; class Gammaproteobacteria; order Pseudomonadales; family Pseudomonadaceae; genus Stutzerimonas; species Stutzerimonas stutzeri. The sequence continues at coordinate 1,900,809 of NZ_CP046902.1, read as the reverse complement.
GGCGCTGTCTTCGTCGAGGTTGAGCTTGCTATCGATATGATCCATGTGATGCATCATCAGGCTGACCGCCTTGTCGCTGTCGCGAGCGACGATGGCATCGATCAACTGATTGTGCTCATCGAACGAGCAGTGCGAGCGGTTGCTGCTTTCGTACTGCGCGATGATCAGCGAGGTCTGGGAAACCAGGCTTCGCTGAAAGCTGACCAGCGGGGCATTTTTTGCGGCCTCGGCCAGCTTGAGATGAAACTCGCCGGACAGGCGAATGCCGGCACCGCGATCGCCACGGGCGAAGCAGTCCTGTTCATCCGCGACCATCTTGCGCAGCTCCGCCAACTGCTCGGCACTGGCGTGCTGAACCGCCAGTTCGGTGATGGCGCGCTCGACCATCCGGCGCGCGAAGAAGATCTGCCTGGCCTCCTCGACACTGGGACTTGCGACGACCGCGCCCCGGTTCGGACGCAACAACACCACGCCCTCATGGGCCAGGCGCGACAGCGCGCGACGAATGATGGTCCGGCTCACGCCGAAGATTTCGCCCAGGGCTTCTTCGCTGAGTTTGGTGCCGGGTGCGAGGCGCTGCTCCAGGATCGCGTCGAAGATGTGCGCGTAAACGATGTCGTCCTGTGTCCCGGTACGGGCCTTGCCGCTTCGTGTCGGCTTTTTGAGAGGCTGCAACTGTTCGTTCATGGTGACTCGCGTCGGAAATGTCGGCAGAACCGAACTTTACTGCCTTTCGGCACCCGGCTGGCAGTAGCCCACGGCAAAAGATCGAATTAAATCGCCATTTATTGTGCACAATCAATGGTGTCGGTATTTTCCTAAAGACGGTCCACTTGGCGACTGGTCCGGCGCTCCGCCGTTTCCGTCGGCGCCAGGCATCAGTGATCCCGAGAAATATCGCAGAATCGCTGTTGCATTTCTTGTATACAAAAGCATAATCGCGTCAAGCCTTCCTGACCTCTCGGTCAAAAACCGAGTAGAAGAGCCCTCACCATCACCTGCCCTCGAGAGCACCGCTCTGGGTGATAGACAACAAGAACGATGAGGAACACCTTGTGGAAACCACAAAGCAGGAACAGCAATCGCTCGCGCTGCAGACGAAGAACCCCGGCTGGCTCGACCGATTCTTCAAACTCAGCGCCCATGGCACCCGCGTCAAAACCGAAATGCTCGCGGGCCTGACGACCTTCGTCACCATGGCCTATATCATTTTCGTCAACCCGAACATCATGGCCGATGCAGGCATCGATCACGGCGCCGCGTTCGTCGCCACCTGCATCGGTGCGGCCTTGGGCTGCCTGCTCATGGGGTTGTATGCCAATTGGCCGGTGGGCCTGGCACCCGGCATGGGCCTCAATGCGTTCTTCACCTATACGGTAGTCGGCGAGATGGGCTACAGCTGGCAGATCGCCCTCGGTGCGGTGTTCATTTCCGGTGTCCTGTTCATGGTCATGAGCCTGTCGCGCATCCGCGAATGGCTGCTCAACAGCATCCCGATGAGTTTGCGTTTTGCGATGGGTGCGGGCGTGGGTCTGTTCCTCGGCCTGATCGGCCTGAAAACGGCCGGTATCGTCGTCGACAGTCCGGCGACCCTGCTGACCATGGGCTCGTTCAGCGAACCGACTGCCTTGCTGGCGGCGATCTGCTTTCTGATGATCGCTGTGCTGAGCCACCGCAACGTATTCGGCGCGATCCTGCTGAGCATGCTGGTCGTCACCGGCATCGGCTGGGCCCTGGGATTGGTCGAATACAATGGCCTGGTCTCGATGCCGCCGAGCCTGGCGCCGACCTGGCTGGCCATGGATATCGCCGGTGCGCTGAACGTGGCGATGGTCAGCGTGATCCTGGCATTCCTGTTCGTGAACATGTTCGATACCGCCGGGACGCTGATGGGCGTTGCGCACCGCGCCAACCTGGTGGATGACGATGGCAAGATCCAGAACCTTTCACGTGCGCTGAAAGCCGACAGTACCTCCAGTGTGGTCGGTGCCTTCGTCGGCTGTCCGCCAGTGACCAGTTATGTCGAAAGCGCGTCGGGCGTCGCCGCGGGCGGTCGTACCGGGCTGACGGCGGTCACCGTTGGCGCGTTGTTCCTGATCGCCATGTTCTTCGCGCCCCTGGCCGGCATGATCCCCGCCTATGCGACCGCGGGCGCACTGATCTACGTCGCGATGCTGATGATGAGCGGGCTGGCGCATATCGACTGGAAGGACCACACCGATACGATTCCGGCCATCGTCACGGTGGTCATGATGCCGCTGACCTTTTCCATCGCCAACGGCATCGCGCTGGGCTTTCTGACCTACGCGACACTCAAACTGCTGACCGGTCAGCGCGACAAGGTTTCGATCAGCCTCTATGTGCTGTGCGTCATCTTCATCGCCAAGTTCGCCTTCCTTTAAGCAAGACGACCGGCCACGCCCCGCTGCTGCGTGCGGCGGGGTTTTTGAGTTTGCAGGAACCGGAACGGATCGGTGCTTCCGATGGGTCTGGCTTTGGTTTTTGTGGGAGGCCCGCCCCGGGGGCGAAGCTTTTGGGGCTTGGCAGGCCTGCATTCGCCGCGGGGCGCGCCTCCCACAAAAGCGGGTCGGTGAAGCGCCCGGACTTTTGGTTTTGGCTTGGGCTTTTGTAGGAAGCCCGCCTCGCTTAGCTGTAGTTTTACAGCGGCTGACACACACTTAAACGCCATACTGAGGTATCGAAAATGAGTCTGGAAACCTGGTTGTTATTTGCGAGCGCGGCGCTGGTGGTGATTCTGATCCCTGGCCCGCTGTCGCTGCTGATGATCAGCAACAGCCTCAACTACGGGCTGCGACGCTCCTGGCCGGCATTCATCGGCGGGGTGAGCGCCTCGATCTGTCTGCTCAGCGCTTCGGCGCTGGGACTTGGCGCGTTGCTGCTGGCATCGGAGCAGGTCTTCAGCATTCTGAAAATCATCGGCGCCTTCTATCTTTTCTACCTGGCCTGGCAGAGCTGGCAGGAATCGCGCCGCCCCGCCAGCGGGCCCAGCGTGGCGACACCCGAAGTCAGCCCGCGCTTTCGCCAGTTGTTCTGGCGCGCCTTTGGACTGGGCGCGAGCAATCCCAAGGACATTCTGTTTTTTGCGGCGTTTCTGCCGCAGTTTCTCAGTGCCGATCGGCCCTTCATGCCGCAGTTGCTGATGATGATCCTGACCTGGGCGGTGCTGGACCTGTGTTGCAAGCTGGCCTACGGACTCGGGGCGCACGGTGCGGCGCGCTACCTGCGCACCGGCAAGGGGCAGGTCTGGTTCAACCGCACCAGCGCGGCGCTGTTTGGCGGCGCGGGAGCCGCTTCCCTGATGAGCCGGTGAGGGACGCTCGCGTCGTTTCACAAGCGAAACCCGCCCCCGCCCCGCCGCGCCCAAAAAAAACCCGCCATCAGAGGCGGGTCGTAGACTCAGGGAGTCAAAGTTTCACGCATGGGAGCGGTATCTGCCGCGTCGCTGCACACGGCAGACGCCATCAGCTACCGCGGTAGGTGGAGTAGCTGTACGGCGAAATCAGTAGCGGAACATGGTAGTGGTCCTGCTCGGCGCTGATGCCGAAGCGCAGCACGACCACATCCAGAAATGCCGGCTCGGGCAGCTGCACGCCACGGGTTCGGTAGTAATCCCCGGCGCTGAACTGCAGCTGATAAACACCGGAACGGTATTCGGTGCCCTCCAGCAACGGTGAATCGCAGCGGCCATCGGAATTGGTCTGGCGGGTGGTGATGAGTTCGAGGCGATCGCCATCGACCCGATAGAGTTCGATGCGGATGTCACTGCCCGGGCAACCATGGGCCGCATCCAGTACATGAGTAGTCAAACGTCCCATAGATTCTCGCATCGCAGATTTACTGACGATGCCCGCCTCCTCTTGTGGTTAGTGTGGACAGGCTCGAGCATAGCATGCACCCGCACATTTGAAAGACACTTTCTAGAAAAATTGTACACAATCTTAAGTATCCAATTCTGGCCCGATTTCTGCTGTTTAATCTGCCAGCGCTGCGCTATACAGCGCCAGCCGGGCGCACAAGCGGAGCCTGGAGCCGAGCGCCCTGGCCGAGCTGGAAAATAAATCAACGAAATGTGATTTACAAAGCGCAAAACGTTTTGTATACAATTGAGCCATGACGGTCGCACGGCAATCCAAGGCAGCGACCCGCGATCGATAAAGGAATAACAACAGTGAGCGCCGACTACCCTCGTGATCTCATCGGCTATGCCGACAACCCACCCCATCCGCAATGGCCGGGCGATGCCCGTATCGCCCTGTCTTTCGTACTCAACTACGAAGAAGGCGGCGAACGCTGTGTGCTGCATGGTGACAAGGAATCCGAAGCCTTTCTTTCCGAGATGGTGGCCGCGCAACCCTTGCAGGGCGTGCGTAACATGAGCATGGAGTCACTGTATGAATACGGCAGCCGCGCGGGCGTCTGGCGCCTGCTCAAGCTGTTTCGCAAGCACGACATCCCGCTGACGATCTTCGCCGTCGCCATGGCCGCCCAGCGGCACCCGGACGTGATAAAGGCCATGGTTGCCGATGGCCACGAGATCTGTAGCCACGGTTACCGCTGGATCGACTACCAGTACATGACCGAGGAGCAGGAGCGCGAGCATATGCTCGAGGCGATCCGTATCCTGACCGATATCACCGGTGAACGCCCGCTGGGCTGGTACACCGGCCGCACCGGCCCGCACACGCGGCGACTGGTTCGTGAGGAAGGCGGCTTCCTCTATGACTCGGACACCTACGATGACGACCTGCCCTATTGGGACCCCGAATCTACCCCGGACAAGCCGCACCTGGTGATCCCATACACCCTGGATACCAACGATATGCGCTTCACCCAGGTGCAGGGATTCAACAAAGGCGACGACTTCTACCAGTACCTCAAGGACGCGTTCGACGTCCTCTACGCCGAGGGTGCCGAAGGCGCGCCGAAAATGCTGTCCATCGGGATGCACTGCCGCTTGCTGGGTCGCCCCGCGCGCCTGGCCGCGCTGCAGCGCTTCATCGAGTATGCCAAGGGCCATGAGCAGGTGTGGTTCGCCCGCCGCGTCGACATCGCCCGTCACTGGCACTCGACTCACCCCCTTACCGCGGAACGCGCCCTATGACCCCGTTCAAGACCATCAAGCCTTCCACCCTCGACCGCGAGACGTTCATTGCCACCTTCGCCGACGTCTACGAGCATTCGCCGTGGGTCGCCGACACGGTCTATCAGGCTGGCGTGGACGAAACGCTCGACTTTGTCGAGGTGATGCATGAACGCCTGTCTCAGGCGATGCTGTCGGCGCCTCGCGAAACCCAGCTTGCGCTGATCAACGCGCACCCGGATCTGGCCGGCAAGGCCGCCGTGCGCGGTGAACTGACGGCCTCCTCCACAGCCGAGCAGGCCGGCGCCGGGATTCACGAATGCACACCGGAGGAGTTCGCTCGCTTCACCGCGCTGAACGAGGCCTACAAGGACAGGTTCGGCTTCATCTTCATCATGGCGGTCAAGGGCAGTAACCGGCACCAGATCCTGGCGGCGTTCGAGGAGCGCATGCATAACACGCCAGATCAGGAGTTCGCCCGCGCCCTCGCCGAGATCAACAAAATCGCACTGTTCCGTCTGCAGGCGATGTAAGCAAGAGACCATCAGACGACACGAAGAGAAGAACAACCTATGAAGAGCTACGCCGTACCCTTCGAAAAATACGTCAACCTGGCCGACGCCCGCCTGGGCACCAAGGCCATCTCCGTCACCGACGACTGGTTCGCCGACGTCAACCGGCTATTCCAGCCGACGCCGGCCGTTTGGAAGGAGGGCGTTTTCGATGATAACGGCAAGTGGATGGACGGCTGGGAGTCGCGCCGCAAGCGCTTCGAAGGCTTCGACCACGCGGTCATTCGCCTCGGCGTGCCCGGCTCGATCAAGGGCGTCGACATCGACACCAGCTTCTTCACCGGCAACTTTCCACCCTCCGCGTCGCTGGAAGCCTGCTTCCTCGCCGAAGGCGATCCGGACGACCGTACCGTCTGGACCGAAATCCTGCCTGCGGTCGAACTCAAGGGCAACAGCCACCACTACCACGAGATCGGTGTGGACCAGCCGTTCAGCCACCTGCGCTTCAACATCTACCCGGACGGCGGCGTCGCCCGTCTGCGCGTACACGGCATTCCGTTCCGCGACTGGAGCAGTGTCGGCGACAACGAGCAGATCGACCTCGCCTCGGCGCTTAACGGCGGCCGTGCGCTGGCCTGCTCCGACGAGCATTTCGGCCGCATGAGCAACATTCTCAACCCCGGTCGTGGCATCAACATGGGCGATGGCTGGGAGACGGCGCGTCGCCGTACGCCGGGCAATGACTGGGTCATCGTCGCACTGGGCCACCCCGGCGAGATCGAGCGCATCGTCGTCGACACCCTGCACTTCAAGGGCAACTACCCGGACAGCTGCAACATCCAGGCGGCCTACGTCAAAGGCGGCACCGACAGCCAGATCGAAACCCAGAGCCTGTTCTGGCGTGAACTGCTGCCAAGCCAGAAGCTGGAGATGCACGCCGAGCATGAATTCAGCGAGCAGATCGCCCAGCTCGGGCCGATCACCCACGTGCGCCTGAACATCTTCCCGGACGGTGGCGTCAGTCGTCTGCGGTTGTTCGGCAAGGCCGTGAAGTAAGCGAAAGCAGGTGCAGCAGGTCGAGCGTGGCGGCTTTCGCCATGGCCCTCCTGCTGCCATGCGTTACAGCAATCCAGATAACGAGCACAGCATGCGCACACTCAAGATCGAACCGTTGACCAAGGAAGCCTTCGCCCCGTTCGGTGACGTGATCGAAACCGAAGGCAGCGACTATTTCATGATCAACAACGGTTCCACCCGCCGCTACCACAAGCTGGCGACGGTAGAGACCGCGCAGCCGGACGATCAGGCCATCATCAGCATCTTCGCCGCCGACGCGTTGGAAATGCCGCTGGTCATTCGCATGCTCGAACGACATCCGCAGGGCAGCCAGGCGTTCATTCCGCTGCTCGGCAACCCCTTTCTGGTCGTGGTCGCGCCACGTGGCGATGCACCTGTACCGGGTAACGTCCGCGCCTTCCGCAGCAACGGCAGGCAAGGCGTCAATTACCACCGCGGCGTCTGGCACCACCCGGTGCTGACGATCGAAAAGCGGGATGAATTCCTGGTGGTCGATCGCAGCGGTTCTGGCAACAACTGCGACGAGCATTTTTTCAACGAGGATGAGCTGGTTCTCCTCGACCCCCACCGGGACTCCGACCAAGCAACCGATTGATCAGCGACGGCATTACCGGCACGGCTGAACAGCACAGCCGACACCGGGCATGCGTGCTTCAGAACAAGCGGGACACTTGCGACGAGTCGAATAAGAAGAAACAGCGACCGGTACGCCGGCCGTGCAAGAGGTAATTATCGTGGAAGCACATCTGACCGAATGGCTGAACCTGAGTATTCGCTGGATTCACATGATCGTCGGCATCGCCTGGATCGGCGCCTCGTTCTATTTCGTCTGGCTGGAAAACAACCTCAACCGCGCCAACCCCCGCGATGGCCTGTCCGGCGATCTCTGGGCGATTCATGGCGGCGGTATCTATCACCTTGAAAAGTACAAGCTGGCCCCACCGCAGATGCCGGACAATCTGCACTGGTTCAAGTGGGAGGCCTATACCACCTGGCTGTCGGGTGTCGCCCTGCTGATGGTGGTGTACTACCTCAACCCTTCGCTGTACCTGATCGCACCCGGCAGCGACATGACGCCAGCCGTGGCGATCGCCATCGGCTTTGGCTCGCTGATCGTCGGCTGGTTCGTCTATGACCTGCTGTGCGACTCACCACTGGGCAAACAACCGGCGCTGCTCGGGCTGGTGCTGTTCATCCTGGTGATCTTTGCCGCCTGGGCCTACTCGCAGGTCTTCAGCGGCCGAGCCGCCTACATCCACACCGGCGCGCTGATCGGCACCATCATGGTCGGTAACGTGTTCCGCATCATCATGCCGGCGCAACGGGCGCTGGTTGCGGCCATCGAGCAGAACCGCACGCCGGACCCGGTACTTCCGGCCAAGGGCCTGCTGCGCTCGCGACACAACAACTACTTCACCCTGCCGGTGCTGTTCATCATGATCAGCAACCACTTCCCGAGCACCTATGGGAGCCAGTACAACTGGCTGATCCTGGCCGGTATTTCGGTGCTGGCGGTGCTGGTCCGCCATTACTTCAACACCCGGCATGACAGCAACCGCTTCGCCTGGGCACTTCCCGCCGCGGCGGTCGGCATGATCTGCCTGGCGTTCGTGACTTCGCCTAACCGCCAGCCCGCCGCGCCGAACCTGGCCGCGACCTCGCCGGAGCAGGCCAGCATCAGCGCACAGCAGTCCGGCACGGCGAGCGATGCCCAGGCCACGGGCGGCGACAGCGAGTTCACCCGGGTCCGCCGCGTTATCGAAGAGCGTTGCACCGTGTGCCACGCCGCGCAGCCAAGCAGCCCTTTGTTCAGCGCCGCCCCGGCCGGCGTGATGTTCGATACGCCTGAGCAGATCCGGCAACAGGCGGCGAAGATTCACGCACAGTCCGTCGCCAGCCAGATCATGCCGCTGGGCAACATGACCAACATGACCCAGGAGGAGCGCGACCTGCTCGGTGCCTGGATCGACAAGGGTGCTTCGATCCAGTGATCGGCGCCCGCCAGCCGCGCTTCCGGGCGCGGCTTTTTTTTATCCAGCCCCCCAACACCAGCGTCCAGGAGACCCCACCAGCCCGAGACTACGCCCAGCGGGTTTCTGCCACAGGTCGAACCCGAACACCCTAAACCCGGCCCCGCACGTTCAGCGGAGCCGCCGCGACCCTCCAATAACAAAAGCGTCCGAGGTGTTTTTGCATGAACGATGTGACCGAGCGGGAAACCGCGCCAGCGACCGAAAAGCGGCTGCCCTTGCTGCAGATGCTGCTGGTGAGCTTTCAGCATGTGCTGCTGATGTACGGTGGGGCAGTTGCCGTCCCGCTGATCGTAGGCCAGGCAGCCGGGCTGTCGCGTGAGGAAATCGCCTTCCTGATCAATGCCGATCTGCTGGTGGCGGGCATCGCGACCATTGTGCAATCCATGGGCATTGGACCGGCCGGTATCCGCATGCCGGTGATGATGGGCGCCAGTTTCGCTGCGGTCAGCAGCATGGTGGTCATGGCGGGCATGCCTGGCGTGGGCATGACAGGCATCTTCGGTGCCACCATCGCCGCCGGCTTTTTCGGCCTGCTGATCGCGCCCTTCGTCTGCAAGATCGTCCGCTTGTTTCCCCCGTTGGTAACCGGCACGGTCATCACCTCGATCGGCCTCTCGCTGTTCCCGGTAGCGGTGAACTGGGCCGGCGGCGGCAGCGCCACCGGTCAGTTCGGCGCCCTGCCCTACCTCGGCGTCGCCGCTGCGGTGCTGGCGGTGATCCTGCTGATCAACCAGTTCCTGCGCGGCTTCTGGGTCAACGTTTCGGTGCTGATCGGCATGGCGCTGGGCTACGTCCTGGCAGGCAGCCTGGGGATGGTCGAGCTGTCGGGCATCAGCGCTGCACCGGCATTCCAGATCGTCACGCCGAACCACTTCGGTACGCCGCAGTTCCTGCTCGCCCCGATCCTGTCGATGTGCCTGGTGGTGGTGATCATCTTCGTCGAGTCTGCCGGCATGTTCCTCGCGCTGGGCAAGATCACCGGCCAGGATGTCGATCCCAGGCAACTGCGCCGCGGTCTGTTGTGCGATGCGGGCGCGACCTTTCTCGCCGGATTCATGAACACCTTCACCCATTCCTCGTTCGCCCAGAACATCGGTCTGGTACAGATGACCGGCGTGCGAAGCCGCTACGTAACAGCCATCGCCGGCCTGTTCCTGATCACCTTGAGCCTGTTGCCGAAGGCCGCATTCATGGTCGCCTCGATTCCCGCCGCGGTGCTGGGCGGTGCGGGCATCGCCATGTTCGGCATGGTCGCCGCCACCGGCATCAAGATTCTGCAGGAGGCCGATATCGGCGATCGTCGCAACCAGTTGCTGGTTGCCGTAAGCATCGGCCTGGGCATGGTCCCGGTGGTTCGGCCGGAGTTCTTCGCGCACCTGCCGCACTGGATGGAACCCATCACCCACAGTGGTATCGCGGTCGCTACCATCAGCGCAGTGACCCTGAATCTGTTGTTCAACGTTCTTGGCGGGCCGGAGCGCCATGCGTTGACCGGTGCGGCCCAGCACTGACAGAGCGGTACACGCCCCACGAAACCCGCGCTGCGGAACGGACTCCACCGCCGCTGCAGCGTGCGACGAAACCCGCCCCTGCGGGGTTTCGTCGCTTATCACAATCTCGACAAGCCGCTCGCCCCCGCTAAAATGCAGGCCCGCCTGCCCGAGTCCCCTGCGATGATTGAAGCCAGCTGGATTGCGTTCGCCTTCGTTCTGGGTCTTGTCGCACGTGCCGTCGGCCTGCCGCCGTTGATTGGCTACCTGGCGGCAGGGTTCGCCCTGGCCGGCTTCGGAGAATATTTCGGCGTCGGCCCGCAGGACAGCGAGATTCTCGCTCATCTCGCTCATCTCGGCGTGTTGCTGCTGCTGTTCACCGTTGGCCTGAAGCTCAAGCTGAGCAACCTGGTGCGGCGCGAGGTCATCGGGGGCAGCCTGCTGCACTTCGGTATTTCCAGCCTGCTGGTATGGCCGGCGATCCTGTTCTTTCTCGACACCGGTTGGCGCGAAAGCCTGCTGCTGGCGATCGCATTGTCGTTTTCCAGTACCGTGCTGGCCGCCAAGGTTCTGGAAGGCAAGCGCGAACTACGCGCCTTCCACGGTCGGGTCGCCATTGGCGTATTGATCATCCAGGACCTGATAGCGCTGGTGGTGATGAGTATCGCCAGCGGCAAGGTGCCCTCGGCGTGGGCATTGCTGGTATTCGGCCTGCCGCTGCTGCGCCCGCTGCTGTTCCGCCTCCTCGACCACAGCGGCCACGAAGAGTTGATGGTGCTTTTGGGGCTGATGCTGGCGCTGGTGGTCGGCGGCCTCGGCTTCGAGCATCTGGGGCTGAGTTCGGAGCTAGGCGCGCTGGCCTTCGGCGCCATGCTGGCCAAGCACAAGCGCGCGACCGAGCTTTCCAGTTCGCTTTGGGCGATCAAGGAAGTGTTTCTGGTCGGCTTCTTCCTGCAGATCGGAATCGGCGGGTTGCCTGACATGGATGCCATGCTCTTCGCCGGCGCCGTGGCCCTGTTGCTGCCGCTCAAGGGCCTGCTGTTCTTCTTCCTTTTCCTGTTGTTCCGCCTACGCGCGCGCAGTGCATTCCTCAGCGCCTCGAGCCTGACCAACTACAGTGAATTCGGCCTGATCGTCGCCAGCGTCGTACTGCCGCAGTGGCTGACACCGCTGGCCATTACCGTGGCCCTGTCGTTCATCATTTCGGCGCAACTCAATCGTATGTCCCATCCGCTCTACGATCGCCTGGCCAAACGCCTGATTCCGCTGGAACGCAATACGCGTCATCCCGACGAACAACCGGTCTCCCTGGGCGACGCCCAGATCCTGATCATGGGCATGGGCCGAACCGGCCGCGCCGCCTATGACCACCTGCGCGACAAGGGCTGGCGCCTGGTCAGCCTCGACTCCGACCCGGTCACGGTGGAGAAAAGCAGCGAGAGCGGACGCCATGTCCTTTTTGCCGATGCCGAGGACCAGATGTTCTGGGAGTCGCTGGAAATGAACAAGGTGGAGGCCGTGATCCTCGCCATGAACGATCCGGAAGCAAAGATCATTTCCACCCGCAAACTGCGCGGCAAGGGGTTTGCGGGTCTGATCGTGTCCCACGCCCTGTACGAGGACATCGCCCAGCAGATCGAGCAGGCCGGTGCGGACCGCACCTACCTCACCATGTCCGAAGCCGGTGCCGGGCTCGCCGAGAACGTGTCCCAGGAGTTGCTGGCCAAACGTTGAAAGCGGCCATATTCGCTGGCAGTCAGCGACCGCAGTCAGCCGCCGATGCACGCTCGTCATAATTGTGCACAATTTTTAAATTAATTGTTTAAAGGTGTGTTCACAGGTTGTTATAGTCGGGAACATCCTGACCGCTTGAACAGCTTTTCAGCGATCAGCGTATGGGGGTCCGTGCAGCCCCGAAGCCCATGACCGAACAATAACTAATGGCAGGCTTGACCATGACCGCAACCGAATCCAGGAGCGGTGACGCTCCCAACCAGGACCTGATCTATCGGCTCGAGGATCGTCCGGGTCCGCTTCCCGCCACCTTTGCCGCCATCCAGCACGTGCTGGCCAGCTTCGTCGGCATCATCACCCCCACGTTGATCATCGGCAGTGTGCTTGGCCTGGGCGAATACGTGCCCTATCTGGTCAGCATGGCGCTGTTCGTGTCCGGAATCGGGACGTTCATCCAAGCCAAGCGGGTCGGCCCGATAGGCGCCGGCATGCTCTGCCTGCAGGGCACCAGCTTCGGCTTTCTGAGCGTGATCCTGGCGGCGGGATTCATCGTCAAGGGTCGCGGCGGCAGCCCGGAAGACATTCTCGCCACGCTGTTCGGCGTCAGCTTCTGCGCCGCGTTCGTCGAGATTGCTGTCAGCCGCTGCATCGATCGGTTGCGCCGGGTCATCACACCGGTGGTCACCGGCACCATCATCTGCCTGATGGGCCTGTCGCTGATCAAGGTTTCGATGACGGACATCGCCGGCGGATACGGCGCTGAGAATCCCGGTGCGCTGCCCAACCTGGCGCTGGCCGGGTTGGTCCTCGGCACCATCATCGTGCTCAACCGGTTCGGCATTCCCCTGCTGCGGCTTTCGGCTGTGATCGTGGCCCTGGCGGTGGGTTACTTTGCCGCCTGGATGATGGGCATGGTCGAATTCTCCAGCCTCGCCACGCTCCCGGCCGTCAGCGTGCCGCAGCCATTCAAGTTCGGCTTCGCGTTCGACTGGATGGCCTTCATTCCGATTGCGGTCATCTTCCTCATCACGCCGCTGGAAACCGCCGGCGACCTGACCGCCAACTCGATGATCTCGCGCCAGCCGGTCAAGGGCCCGCTGTATATCAGGCGGATCAAGGGCGGCATCCTCGGAGACGGTTGCAGCTCGCTGCTGGCCGCCACCTTCAACAGCCTGCCGATGACGACGTTCAGCCAGAACAATGGCGTGATCCAGCTGACCGGTGTGGCCAGCCGTCACGTGGGGTTGTACATCGCCGGCATCCTGATCCTGCTCGCGCTGTTCCCGGTGGTAGGCGGCGTGCTGCAACTGATGCCCAAGCCGGTACTCGGTGGCGCCACCCTGATCATGTTCGGCACCGTTGCGATTGCCGGGATCAAGATCCTTGCCGAAGCCGGCCTGAATCGTCGCAACATGCTCATCGTCGCCATTTCGCTGGGCCTGGGGTTGGGCGTGGCCGCCGTGCCGGATGTGCTGAACAACCTGCCGGAAGTGCTGAAGAACATCTTCGGCTCGCCGATCACCATTGGCGCTTTCAGCGCGATCCTGCTCAATTTCTTCCTGCCACGCGAACCGGGCGAACTGGACGACTACGACCCGGACAACCTGATCGAGGACTCGCTCGGCACCAACACCCTGGCCGTCAACATCCCGAACTATTCCGAACCTGACGCCAAGGCGACCAGCAACGACATCCGGCAGCACCTGACCCCAACGGGTTGAGCCGCTGCTCGCGCCCGGTCGCTGCGGCACCGGGCGCCCACCCGCATACATCACAACAACAAAACCAAAGGGTACCCGCATGAACTTCAGACTCGCCCCCCTTTCGCTGGCGCTGGCCAGCTGCGCGCTGGCCGCGCCGGCCTTCGCCGACGGTATGCTGCATTGGCAGAACAACAGCCTCACCTACCTGTACGGCAAGGACTTCAAGGTCGATGCAGGTGAAATCCAGCAGACCGTGACCTTCGAACATGCCAGCGGCTGGAGCTGGGGCGACATGTTCCTGTTCATCGACAACAAGTGGTACAACGGCCTGTCCGGCGGAGAAGGCCACACCTATTACGGCGAATTCAGCCCTCGTCTGTCGTTGGGCAAGATCAGCGGCCGGACCATGAGCTTCGGGCCGATCAAGGACGTGTTGCTGTCGGCCACCTACGAGCGAGGCGAAAGCACCAACGGCGTACCGAACCAGAACTACCTGCTCGGCCCGGCCGTTGACCTCGACGTGCCCGGCTTCGATCGCCTGGCCATCAACCTCTACTATCGCAAGCCCGACGGCACCACCGGCAAGCCGTCCGGTCAGTGGCAGGTCACGCCGACCTGGGCCATGACCTTCCCGGTTGGCAAGTCGGACATACTCTTCGACGGCTTCATCGATTGGGTGGTCAACGATGCAGGCTCCGAACGCCGCGGCGACTTCATCTCGAAAAACCTGCATATCAACCCCCAGATCAAGTACGACCTGGGCAAGGCCCTGGATGGCGAACCCGGCAAGCTCTATGTGGGGATCGAGTATGACTACTGGTCCGACAAATACGGCATCGAGAATGGAGGCTTCGTCAGCGACCTGGTGGGCGGGACCCACCAGAACACCGCGAGCCTGCTGGTGAAAGCGCACTTCTGATCGCGCAGCATCACGCGGTGCATCGCCGTGCTGCCCTGGCGGCTCCGAACAGCCCACGCTACGCCTGAAGCGCTACACCCACAGGAACCGCTGCGCGCCGACGCTCGCTGAACGAGGCGCGCAGTACCCATCACAATTTGAAACTGCCCATCTGCCGGCTCAGGTCATCTGCCAGGCGGCTGAGCGCCTGGCAGTCCTCACGGCAGCCCTGCACATCGCTGGCGGTCGCCTGAGCCAGGTCGGCGATGCCCTGGATGTTGTGGGTGATCTCCTCGGTGACGCTGCTTTGTTCTTCAGTCGCCGCGGCCACCTGGGCGTTCATGCCGCTGATCGCGTCGACCTGCTCGGTGATGGCGTTCAGCGACTGGCCGGTACGCTGGCTGGCCTGCACGCCAGTACCCGTGGCCGCTTGCCCGGCATGCATCGAGTTGACCGCGGTTTCCGCGCCGCCCTTGAGCCCCTGGATCATCTGTTGGATTTCGTCGGTCGAGGCCTGGGTTCGGCTGGCCAGGGTTCGCACTTCGTCGGCCACCACTGCGAAGCCCCGCCCCATTTCACCCGCACGCGCCGCTTCGATGGCAGCGTTGAGGGCAAGCAGGTTGGTCTGTTCGGAAATGCTGCGAATCACTGCCAGTACCTTGTCGATCGAGGCGACCTGCTGCGCGAGATCGGTAACCGATTCAGCAGCATGGCCGATCTCGCTGGACATCTTCTCGATGTGCGCAATCGAGTCGCCGACGACCTTGCCCGCCCGCATCGCTTCGGTACGGGCGTCCTGAGAGGCCTGGGCGGCGCTGCTGGCGTTACGTGCAATCTCCTGCACGGTCAGCCCCATTTCATGTACCGCCGTGGCCACCATATCGGTCATTTCATGCTGACGCCCGGCACGGCTTGCGGTGTTATCGACCACTTCGGCGACCTGCCCTACCGCGACGCGCAATTGCTCGCTGGTGTTCAGCACATCGCCAATGAGCCCGCGCAAACTGCCGAGGAAACGGTTGAACCCGCGCGCGAGATCGCCGAGTTCATCGGCGCGGCTCTCATCCAGACGCCGTGTGAGGTCACCGCCGCCACCGCCGATTTCCACCAACGCCGAGGTCACCTGGCGAATCGGTCGCACCAGCCCACGCGCCAGCAATACCACCAGCCCCAGGAAGAACAGGCCTATGCAGGCGCCGATCAGGCTGATCGTCCAGAGCGTGCGTCGTGCCTCGGCGAAGATTTCCGCCTCCGGGACTTCGCTGACCAGTACCCATCCGAGGCTTTCCAGGGGCTGTGCAACCGCCAGGAACGATTCCCCGTCACGCTCGAAACGCACCGCGTCATGCGCGCCGTCGAGCAGCTCCAGGGCGGCGGCGTCACCGGTCAACGCGCTCAGCTCGATCCGATCGTTATTCTCGGTACGTGGATGCACCATGACCCGGCCTTCGCCGTTGATCAGGTAGACCTCGCCACGCTCACCGAACCGAAAGTTGCTGATCAGCTCGGACATGCTTTTGAGGCTGAAACCCAGACCTGCCACGCCCAAGGGTTTGCCGCCTGCTTCGATACGCTGATTGATGAACAGCGTCGGCTGGCGGGACGCCTTGTCGATGTCGATCTCGAAGCGGCGCTCGATGCCGCTGTCGAGCAGCCCGTAGAACCAGCCGTCGCCGGGCGCACTGCGGCTGAGTCTGCGCGACAGACCCGCCTCGGAGTAATAGTTGCCACTGTCGAGCACCGCAATCGAGGTGGTAAGTGCGTTCTGTTGCGTCTTGACGCCGTTCAGGTAACGGCCCATCGCCTGCGCCTGATCTTCACGCTCTCCGTCACGCAACCACTCCTGGACCAGGCTGTTGGCGGCTATCGACGCCGTCGCGGTGATCGGCGCGGCCAGCGTCCGCTCGATGTCGTTGCGGATCGCCGAGATATTGGCAGGCAGCGCCTGCCCCACCAGATAGCGCTCGGCCAACCGGTTAACCGCCGATGAATACACCAGGATGACGACGAGGATGCTGGCAAGGAGCGCAGCCCCCATGCTGACTATCAGTTGCCACTGAATACTGCGTTGCATGAAAGGCATGGCGTTGACCTCAGTAGGACCCTTAACTCGAACACAATAAATACTCATTATTGTGCACAACATTTCAATCTCGATGCCATCAGGTTATCGGCCCGAGCGGCCGGGCCTTTAGAACCGTTTGGCGGCGGCTCGAGGCGATGTGGAATCCGAGGACACCGGGCGCCTCGGCTATCAACGTCTGAATCGCCATGCCAGGCACGCTGTCCGTGGTGCGCTTGGGCGCACCGGCTGCAGGCTGCTGTTTGGCCGTCAGCGGTCGGGACGCTGGACAGTTCGGATGCCGGGAGGCGGCGAAGCCGAGGTGAAGGGAGCACATGGTTTTCACTGACTGTATACAGTCATTCCGTCCACGCGTTCACACAAAATCGCTTGGGCGTGACCGCCTTGAGACAGTCCGGAAGCCAGTGCTAGCATGCCGCGGCAGGCCACCAGGCGGTGGTAGTGAATTGAACAGGCCCTATGTCCAGTATCCGCGAGCGCAACAAAGAACTGATCCTGCGCGCTGCCAGCGAAGAGTTCGCCGAAAAGGGCTTCGCTGCCAGCAAGACCAGTGACATCGCCAACCGCGCCGGGCTGCCGAAGCCCAACGTCTACTACTATTTCAAAAGCAAGGAAAACCTCTACCGAGAGGTGCTCGACAGTATCGTCGAGCCTTTGCTGCAGGCGTCCGCTCCGTTCAATCAGCCGGGGGAGCCGGCCGACGTCCTGCGCGCCTACATCCGCACCAAGATCCGGATTTCACGCGAACACGCCTGTGCCTCCAAGGTATTCGCGAGCGAAATCATGCACGGCGCGCCCCATCTGCCCGCCGAGCGAGCGGCACAGTTGAATGCCCAGGCAAGCCATAACGTCGCGTGTATCCAGGGCTGGATCGATCGAGGGCTGATGGCCCCGGTCGATCCCAGTCATTTGCTGTTCAGTATCTGGGCCGCGACCCAGACGTACGCCGATTTCGACTGGCAGATTTCCACCGTCACGGGCAAGGCCAAACTCGACGATGCCGATTATGAAGCCGCAGCCGAAACGATCATCCGCATGGTCATCAAGGGCTGCGACGTCAAGGAATCGCCCGCTACCGCCTGATTCGCCCGAGCCGCGCAGGTGCTGCGAGACGCTCTCGCACCGAACTGCGGTGCCAGCGCACCATGCCCGACGGCGGTCGACAGAAGGTTCTGCAAGCGCCCAGGGGTTTTGATAACGTTTCGCCACATCAGCACGCTCGAATCTTTGACGCCTCATCTATGACGACCAATACTTGCGCTGGGCACCGGCTTGGAAAAAGGAAATCCTTTTGACCGCATTGCGCAACAGCCTGTCGAGGAAATTGCTCCGTATCGTTCTGCTGTCAGCGCTGGCCGTTGGGTTGGTACTGAGCTGCGCACAAATCGTTTTCGACGCCTACAAGACTCGCCAGTTGATCAGCACCGAGGCGCAGCGAATCCTGCGCATGACGCGCGATCCCTCCACCCAGGCGATCTACAGCCTGGACCGGGAAATGGGCGCGCAGGTCATGGAAGGGCTGTTCCAGCACGAGTCGATCCGCAAGGCATCGATCGGCCACCCAGGCGAGCCGCCTCTGGCCTACAAATCGCGCCCGCTCATGTCCCTGCCATCGCGCTGGCTGACCGACCCGATACTGGGTCGCGATCAGGATTTCACGATCCCGCTGATCGGTCGTCCGCCCTATAACGAATATTACGGCGACCTACGCATCACGCTCGACACCGCCCCTTATGGCGAGGACTTCATCAGCCAGTCGGGCGTGATTTTCGTCGTCGGCATTCTCCGCGCGCTGGTCCTTGGCCTGTTGCTGTACCTGATCTACGAATGGCTGCTGACGCGGCCGCTGACCAAGCTGATCGAACATCTGTCGCACATCAATCCAGGTCGCCCAGGCGAGCATTCATTGCCCATGCCCAAGGGCCATGAGCAGAACGAACTGGGCCTCTGGGTCGAGACCGCCAATGGTCTGCTCGCCGCGATCGAACACAACATGCAATTGCGCCATGCCGCCGAGAACGATCTGCAGCGCATGACCCAGTACGACTCGCTCACGGGCCTGCCCAACCGGCAACAGCTGCAGCAACAGCTCGACAATATCCTCAACGAAGCCGCCCGGGTCCAACGCCGTGTGGCGGTGCTCTGTCTCGGCCTGGACGACTTCAAAGGCGTGAACGAGCAGTTCAGCTATCAGCACGGCGACCGTCTGCTGGTGGCCCTGGCCGAGCGCTTGCGCAGCCTGAGTGGGCGCGTCGGGGCACTTGCGCGCCTGGGCGGGGATCAGTTCGTACTGGTGCTGTTCGGCTTCGAACAACCCTACGAGGCAGCGGAGCTGGCACAGAAAATACTCGACGATCTCGAACGCCCGGTCGTGATGGATCAGCACAACATACGACTGCGCGCGACCATCGGTATCACGCTGTACCCCGAAGACGGCGACAGCACCGAGAAACTGCTGCAAAAAGCCGAGCAGACCATGACCCTGGCGAAAAACCGCTCGCGCAACCGCTACCAGTTCTACGTCGCCAGCATCGACAGCCAGATGCGAGCGCGCCGCGAGTTGCAGAACGATCTGGCGGAAGCCCTTCAACGCGGTGAATTCCATCTGGTCTATCAACCGCAGATCGACTATCGGCTCAAACGCATCACCGGCGTCGAGGCGTTGCTGCGCTGGTCCCACCCGAGCGGCAAAATGGTCCCGCCGGATGTCTTCATCCCCCTCGCCGAACAAAACGGCAGCATCATCGCGATTGGCGAATGGGTGCTCGATCAGGCCTGCCGACAGTTGCGCGAATGGCACCAGCAAGGGTTCAGCGACCTGCGCATGGCGGTGAATCTGTCGACAGTGCAACTGCACCACGCCGAACTGCCGGAGATGATCAGCAACCTGCTCGGCACCCATCGGCTGCCACCTGAAACGCTGGAGCTGGAAGTCACCGAAACAGGTCTGATGGAAGACATCGGCGCCGCGACTCACAACCTGCACAGCTTGCGCCGCTCCGGTGCGCTGATCGCGATCGATGACTTCGGTACCGGCTACTCGTCGCTCAGTTACCTCAAGAGCCTGCCGCTGGACAAGATCAAGATCGACAAAAGCTTCGTGCGTGACATGGCCGCCGACCAGGGCGATACGACCATCGTCAGAGCCATCATTCAGCTAGGCAAGAGCCTCGGCATGCTGGTGATTGCCGAGGGCGTGGAGACCGCCGAGCAGGAGCGCTACCTGATCGACGAAGGCTGCAACGAAGGCCAGGGCTATTACTACAGCAAGCCGCTGCCAGCCGCCGAACTGGCCGCATTGCTGCGCCAATCGCTGCGTTTCGAACACCGGCTCAATTCGCAACCGCTTTAGCAGCCACCCGCAGCGCCGCGGATTGGCCGCTCAGCTCAACCAGCCAACCGGGACGCCAGTATCGCCGCCCCTAGCAGACATAACACAGCGCCCCCGAGCGCATCTCGGCGATAGCGCCGTGCCAGGACCTCCTCACCGTGGCTCGACAACACGAACGGCCGGCCTTCGCTGGGCCGCACGAGCCTGTGCTGCGCCTGCCGGGCACTGGCAAGCCGGTGACGCTGTTCGGCTTCCAGACCTGCCGCGAGACGCACCCGCGCCCACTCGGCCTGGTCGAGCTGGCCGTCACGATTGTTGTCGAAACGCCGCAACAGACCGGCGTAATCGGCTTTCCATTCGCGCACGAGCGCTCCTTGGGCGGCGTCAAGATCGAGCCCCTCCCGGCCGCCGCCCGCGGTGCGGAAATCGCCAATGGCGTACAGCGGCTCATCGACATGAAGCCGCTCCTCGATGTAGCGATACTGGCGATGGCCGGTGAGCCAGCCAAATGCACCGCGCGCCGGCTGTGCCCTGGGATGGCGTTGATCGCCCGTCCAGCTGTCGCGCCGCGCCGGTACCACCTCGGCGCCTCGAGGATCGATCAGGCAGTCCCCCGTGGCGTCGGACAGACGCAACAGCCCGTCGCTGGTTCCCTGCTCGACGACCCGCCACCGGTTGCGCTTGTCGCCGGGCCGGTGGTGCTCGATACGGTAGCGCCACCATAGGCACGGCTTGGCCGTCAGCGGCGCCTGCAACAATGGCGCATCGGGCAGCGCTCGCAACACCCCGGTGAGTTCGACGTAGCCTTGGGCTGCCGAGCGAATCCTGGAGGTCGGCGTGTCCAGCAGATGGCGCAACTTGGTCCAGCGACTGACCCATAGCCAGCCGCCGGCCAGGCACAGGGCAACCGCCACCCCCACGAACAGCATCGGCCCGAGCACGCTCAGCCAAACAGCGGCTTGAGGTCGACGTCGGCTTTTTCCGCCTCGCTGAACTGCAACAACTCGGCCTGGCCGAAGCCGAAGGCGCGTGCCAGCAACACATCGGGAAACTGCTCGATGCGCACGTTGTTCAGGTTGACCGACTCGTTGTAGAGCTCCCGGCGATCGGCGATGCCGCTTTCCAGACCACTGATGCGCTGCTGCAGATGGCGAAAACTTTCACTGGCACGCAGCTCGGGATAATTTTCGGCCAGCGCGAAGAGACGTCCCAGCCCCGCCCGCAACCCGGTTTCAGCATGTCCTAACGCGCTGACATCGCCCTGCTCGCGCGCGCTGGAAACTGCGTTGCGGGCGGTGACGACCTGTTCCAGGGTGTTGCGCTCGTGCTGCATGTACTGCTTGCAGGTCTCGACCAGCTTTGGCAACTCTTCGTGGCGCTGGCGCAGCAGTACGTCGATGTTGGACCACGCCTTGCCGACCCCGTGCTTGAGGCGCACCAGGCCGTTGTAGAGCACTACCGCGTAGGCAGCGACGAGAAACAGTACGACCAGTGCAACCACAGCGCTCAGGCTCATCGGGGGCTCTCCAGATCCAGCTATCGGAATGGCATTCTAGCGGCGCTGCGTAAAGCGAAGCGCGACCTGCTCCACGCATTTCCTTTGCACAAAATGCAAATCTTTCGCATTATGACCCGCATCGGATCGCCAACGGCTTTCTCTTCGGCGTCCGCTAATACCATTTGCAAGCAAAGGAACCCGCCATGCTACGTACTCCCGTCTGGGCCACCGCCAGCCTGTTGGCAGTCGCCATTTCACTCGCTGGTTGCGGCGAGGATAAAGCACCAGCCGAACAGGCCGCCGCTCCGCAAGCCACCACGCAGAGCGAGCCGGCTGCGAGCGCGCCAGCGACGGAGACCGTGAACGACGAGGCCGCGCAGGCAGTGGTCAAGCACTACGCCGACATTGCGCATGCCGTCTTCAGCGATGCACACAGCACCGCGCTGAAATTGCAGGAAGCGATCGATGCCCTGCTCGCCAACCCGACCGAGCAAACCCAACAGGCGGCCAAGGATGCCTGGCTGGCAGCTCGCGTGCCGTACATGCAGACCGAAGTGTTCCGCTTCGGCAATCCGGTGGTCGACGACTGGGAAGGTCAGGTCAACGCCTGGCCGCTGGATGAGGGCCTGATCGACTACGTCCAGGGCGATTATCAACACGCCCTCGGCAATCCGGGCGCCACCGCCAACATCATTGCCAACAAGGAGCTGCAGGTTGGCGAAGACAAGATCGACGTCAGTGAAATCACCGGCGAGAAGCTTGCCAGCCTGAACGAGCTGGCCGGTTCGGAAGCCAACGTGGCCACGGGTTATCACGCCATCGAATTCCTGCTCTGGGGTCAGGACCTCAACGGTACCGAAGCCGGCGCCGGCGAACGCCCCGCCAGCGATTACATCGACGGTGACGGCTGCACCGGCGGCAATTGCGACCGCCGCCGCGCCTATTTGAAAGCGGCAACCCAACTGCTGGTCAGCGACCTCGAACAAATGGTCGGGGAGTGGGCACCCGGCGTCGCCGACAACTACCGCGCCAGCCTGGAAAGCGAGTCGGCCGAAAACGGCCTGCGCAAGATGCTCTTCGGCATGGGAAGCCTGTCGCTCGGCGAACTGGCGGGTGAACGCATGAAGGTCGCCCTGGAAGCCAACTCGCCCGAGGACGAGCACGACTGCTTCAGCGATAACACGCACAACTCGCATTACTACAACGCCAGGGGCATCCGTAACGTCTACCTGGGCGAGTACAAGCGTGTCGATGGCAGCACGCTGAGCGGCGCGAGCCTGGCATCGTTGGTAGAAGGCACCGATCCGCAGATCGGCACCACACTCAAGACCGACCTGGAAACCACCGAGGCCAAACTGCAGGTGCTGGTCACCAGCGCCGAGGGCGGCGAAGCCTTCGACCAACTGATCGCACCCGACAACAGCGAAGGCCAGGAGAAGGTACGTGACGCGATTGCGGCGCTGGTGCAGCAGACCGCATCCATCGAGAAAGCCGCTGCCGCACTGGGCATCAGCGATCTGAACCCGGACACGGCTGACCACCAGTTCTGAGCCGACACCTGACCCCGAGGCGGTGCGATGCCGCCCTCGGAGCCCCAACCGATGCCCCGATACGTGATTCCTGCCCCGCATACGTCAGCCGGCAAATGCAAATTGCTCTTATTCAAACTCCATTAGCCTGCTAAGATTACCGCCCTGTCACGACCCTGGTACCACCGATGCACCCGCTTTTCCGCGCTGCGACCGCTTTGCTGCTGGCCTATGGCCTGACCGGCTGTGGCGAGCAGACGCCCCGCTTTACGCAGGCCGAGCCAGGGGAAGCCCTTTCCGCTGGTGGCGCGACCGTGATGAAGTTCGATCACAATGCCTTTTCGCTGCCGTCGGCCAACCTGACGCCATCGCGGCGCCTGGACTTCAGCGTCGGTAACAGTTTCTTCCGCAATCCCTGGGTGATCGCGCCCTCCTCCACCACCGCTCGCGACGGGCTGGGTCCGCTGTTCAATACCAACGCCTGCCAGAACTGCCACATCAAGGATGGCCGCGGCCGTCCGGTCGAAGCCGAGCGTGGCAACGCCGTGTCGATGCTGGTGCGTCTGTCGATACCCGCTGGCCCGGAACACACCGAGGTGCTCAGGCAGCGCGGCATTGCGCCGGAACCCACATACGGCGGCCAACTGCAGGACATGGCGGTTCCCGGCGTACCCCCTGAAGGCAAGGTCCGGTTGAGCTACGGCACCCGGGTAGAGCGCTTCACCGACGGCTTTGAAGTGGAACTGCGCATTCCGCAGCTGGAAATCTCCGAGCTTGGCTACGGCCCGATGCACCCGCAGACCCGCTCTTCCGTCCGTGTGGCACCGCCAATGATCGGCCTCGGATTGCTGGAAGCCATCCCCGAATCCGCCCTGCTGGCTAACGCCGACCCGGAGGACCGCACCGGAAACGGTATCTCCGGCCGCCCCAACCGGGTGTTCGACCAACGCACAGGCGAGACGGTGGTCGGCCGCTTCGGCTGGAAAGCCGGGCAGCCGAACCTGAACCAGCAGAACGCCGACGCTTTCTTCAACGACATGGGCCTGAGCAGCAGCCTGTTCACCGGCGACACCTGCACCGACCGACAACAGGCGTGCCAGGCGATGCCCAACGGCGGCGAGCCGGAAGTCAGCGATAACATTCTAGGGCTGGTGCTGTTCTACACACGCAACCTCGGCGTACCGGCACGGCGAAAGGTCGACGACCCTCAGGTGCTGGCGGGCAAGACACTGTTTCACCGGGCCGGCTGCCAGAACTGCCACGTGCCGACATTCACCACGGGGGATGCCGCTGAGCCGGAACTCGCCAACCAGGTGATCCACCCCTACACCGATCTCCTGCTGCACGACATGGGCGACGGGCTTGCCGATCACCGCCCCGAATTCGAAGCCAGCGGCAGCGAGTGGCGGACACCCCCGCTGTGGGGCATCGGCCTGACCGAAACGGTCAGCGGCCATACCCAGTTCCTGCATGACGGGCGCGCCCGCAATCTACTCGAAGCGATACTCTGGCATGGCGGCGAAGCGGAACGGGCCAAGCAGGCCGTACTCGGCTTCGACAGCGACGAACGCAGCGCCCTGCTGGCTTTTCTCGACTCACTCTAGCGCCGGTCAGGCCAGCGCTGTCCGACCTTGCCGAGGAGCACTATGTACCCCAACCGTTATCTCTCAGCGTTCACCGCCACCGCGCTCGGCCTATTGCTCGGCGGCTGCGCCCCCTCCGACCCGTTCGCCGAAACCAGCAAGACCCTGGCCGACGACGTCGTACTGCCGGCCTACACCCAATGGGCCGATACCAACCGGCGCATGGCTGCCAGCAGCATCGCCTTCTGTGCCGGCAATGAAGAACTGGACACCGCGCGCAAGGCCTTCCTGAACGCGCAGTTCGCCTGGTCAGGCCTGCAGCCGATGCTGATCGGGCCGATGGGCGAAGGCAACCGCGCCTGGCAGGTGCAGTTCTGGCCCGACAAGAAGAACCTGGTCGGGCGCCAGGTCACTGCGCTGCTGAAAAACAAACCCGAGCTGACCCAGGCCGACCTGGAAAACGCCAGCGTCGTCCTGCAGGGGCTTTCAGCGTATGAGTACGTACTCTATGACAAAGCCGTGGACCTGAGCGATGAGCCGACCAAGGTGCGTTACTGCCGCCTGCTGCAGGCGATCGGCGAGCATCAGCAGCAGCTCGCCGCCGACATGCTGCACGCGTGGAAAGCCGACAATGGCATGGCTGCCCAGTTGAGCGAATTTCCCAACGAGCGTTACACCGAATCGCAAGAAGCGATTGCCGACCTGTTGCGCGTGCAGGTCACCGCGCTGGACGGTCTGAAGAAAAAACTGGGCGCTCCGCTGGGCCGCCAGAGCAAGGGCTTCCCCCAACCCTTCCAAGCCGAGGCCTGGCGCAGCGATGCGACGCTCGGCAGTATCGATGCGGTGCTCGCCGGCGCCCAGCAACTGTGGCTGGGCAAGGACGACAACGGTTTCAAGAAACTCGTCCCGGCGGAACAGGCCGATCTGATCGAGCGCATCGACGTCGCCTACGCCACGACCCGTAAGCAGCTGGCCGACACTCTGTTGCCATTCAGCGAACTGATCGCCGATGAAGCTGGACGCGTGCGCTTGAACGAGCTGTATCAGGAAATCGACGTCCTGCACCGGCTGCATCAGAACGAACTGGCCCGGGCGCTGGGCGTACAGATCGGCTTCAATGCCCACGACGGTGATTGATCATGAGACGCCGTACCTTCCTCGGGCTGGGCAGTGCCCTGGTGGCAGCCTCAGCCGTCGGCGGCTGGACCCTCAGCCGGCATACCGACCAACCCTTGTTGCTTTCGGCACGCGACGATGCCGATGGTCGACACTACGCGGTCGGCTACCGGCTCGACGGCACGCGCGTGTTCGCCACACCGGTCAGCGAGCGCTGCCATGACGTCTACGCCCATCCCCATCTGCCCCTGGCGGTGTTCGTTGGGCGCCGGCCAAGCCGTGAAAGCTACCTGATCGACAGCCGTGACGGCACGCTGCTGCAGGTGCTGGCCTCGCCGCCGGACCGGCATTTCTATGGCCACGGTGTGTTCCAGGCCAGTGGCGACTGGTTCTACACCACCGAGAACGACACCGCCGATGCGGGCCGCGGCGTGCTGGGCATCTATCGCGTCGAGCAACAGCGGCTGGTACGCAGCGCAGAGCATTCGACGCACGGCATAGGCCCGCATCAGCTGCTGTGGATGCCCGACGGCGAGACGCTGGTGATCGCCAACGGCGGCATCCGTACCGAAGCCGACAGCCGGGAAATGATGAATCTCGATGCCATGGAACCCAGCCTGGTGATGCTGCGCCGCGACGGCACGCTGATCAGCAAGGAGCGGCTGCCCGAACGGATGAACAGCGTGCGCCATCTGGCCGTTGCCGCCGATGGAACCGTGGTGTCCGGACAGCAGTACGAAGGCGATCCCATGGATCGGGTACCGCTGCTGGCGATCAAGCGCCCGGGCCAGCCCTTCCAGCCCTTCCCGCTGGCAGAAGCCCAGCGCCAGACCATGAACCAGTACACCGCCAGCCTGGCGATTCACGACCGCCTGCGCCTGCTGGCCGTGACGGCACCCCGCGGCAACAAGGTGTTCTTCTGGGACCTTGACAGCGCAACCCTGCGCCAGGAAGTGCACCTGCCCGATTGCGCCGGGGTCGCGGCGGTCGCGCAAGGCTTCGTGGTCAGCTCGGGCCAAGGCCGCTGCCGGTTGGTCGATTGCAGCGGCGAGCGCTTCGTCAGCACCGCGCTGCAGTTGCCTGCGGGCCTGTGGGATAACCATCTGCGGCTGGCCTGAAAGCGCTCAAGTATCGAAGCGGCGCGCCGAAACGCAGAGGGACCGAGCGGTCATTTTTATCGAGCTGCTCGGTTCACCCTTGCGGTGTTCGCAAGCCCCCTCGATAAGAGACCGCTCCGATGTTCGTGAATAAATCCCTGCGTGCTCAGCTACTGACCCTGATCGGCGGCAGCCTGCTGGTGATGTTGATGATCGCCCTCGCCAGCTTTTCATTTCTGTCGGACGACATTTCCGCCTACCAGAAACTGCTCAAGGGCCCCATCGAAACGTCGCGCCTGATCGACGAAACCAACGTGGAATTCAAGCTTCAGGTGCAGGAATGGAAAAATGTCCTGCTGCGTGGCAAGACGCCGGACGCGTTGAACACCTACTGGCAGCGCTTCGAGGATCAGGAACGCAAGGTCCAGGCGATCCTGGCGAAACTGGTCGAGCGAAGCGAACATGCCCCGGCCCTGTCGAGCCAGCTTCGCCAGTTGAGCGAAACCCACCGCAGCCTGGGTATTGCCTACCGTGCCGGCCGTGACGCCTACGTCGCCGCCGGACACGACCCGTTTGCCGGGGACAAAGCCGTGCAGGGCATCGACCGCGACACCAGCGATCAGCTCAGCGCCCTGGTGGAGCAACTGCGCGACGCTGCGTTGCGCAACGCCGAACAAATCAGCCACGCGGCCGACCGTGCCATCGTCACCGGCTCGCTGATCATGCTCGTTGCCGGCGCACTGGTGGCGCTTCTGAGCGTGTGGCTGGTCAACCGCAACCTGATCGGCCCGATCCGCCAATTGATCGATCACATCGCCAAGCTGAGCCAAGGCAATTTCAGTGAGCGTGTCGACAGTTCCCGCCCGGATGAACTGGGGCGCCTGGCAGTCGCCGCGAACATCCTGCGCGATTTCCTTGCCGACACCTTCGCCCGCCTGCAACGCAGCACCTCGGACCTGGATAACGCCAGCGGCGAACTGAACGCCATCGCCGCGCTGATGGGGCAAGGCACGCGCGAGCAGTTCTCGCGTACCGATCAGGTCGCAACCGCCATGCATGAAATGTCAGCCACCGCGCAGGAGGTGGCGCGCCATGCCGCAGAAGCCGCGCGTGCAGCGGATACCGCCGACCATTCGGCGCAGCAGGGCGAGGACATGATGCGCTCGACGATCCAGACGATCACCCGGATGCGCGGCGAAATCGTCACCACCGCCGAGGTCATACGGCGCCTGGAAACCGACAGCGCTCGCATTGGCAAGGTTCTGGATGTGATTCGGGGCATAGCCGATCAAACCAACCTGCTGGCCCTGAACGCGGCCATCGAAGCCGCCCGCGCCGGCGATTCGGGTCGTGGTTTCGCCGTAGTTGCCGATGAAGTGCGCACACTGGCCAAACGCACCGCTGATTCCACGGCCGAGATCCACCAGATCATCGACACGGTGCAAACCGGCGCGGTGGATGCCGTGCGGGCGATCGAAAGCGGGCAGCACCGCAGCGACGAAGGTGTCGAGCAGGTCACGCAGGCGGGCGGCATGCTTCAGCGCATCACCCGGGAAGTCGAGGCGATCCGCGACATGAACCGGCAGATCGCCACCGCAGCCGAGGAGCAGACGTTCGTGGCGGAAGACATTTCGCGCAACCTGACCGAAATTACCGCCATCGCCACGACCAACCAGGACAACGTCGAACGAACAGAAAAAGCCAGCCGGAACCTGCACGACCTTTCAGCCCAGCTCAGCGATGTAACGCACCGCCTCGCAAGCTGACGGCCCGCGCTCGATGCAACGGTGCCATGCGGCGGCGCCGTTGCACGGTCGGGTCCTGGCCGCCGCAACGCTGTGCTCTGTTTCGCCAGTTTGTGCGTCCGCTTGCAGTGTGTCGGAAAGGCGTTTACCTGTCCCTTTACATGCGTCGGATTCGACGCTAATTTCGCTGCTTCCCCGGCACCCTGTCGGAACAATGAACCGAGGCCCCATCAGACCGGCACTCGGTCGCTCGTGTGCACTCGAACGGCTGCCTCGTATCACGGCAGTAGTCAGCCGGCTCATCTCTCCAAGGAATACGGAAAATGTTGCGCCGCATGCTGCTCATGCTCGGCGCGGTGATCGTCGTTGTACTGATCCTCGCCGCCTTGAAGTTCAATTCGATCTACTCGCAAATCCAGCAATTCAAGGCACCGAAGCCGCCGATCGATGTCGAGGTCGTCGAGTCCAGTCGCCAGCCCTGGCAGAGCCGGCTGCCGGCAATCGGTACGCTGACAGCGTCGCAGGGCATCGACCTGTCGGTGGAGATTGCCGGCACCGTCAGCGCCGTGCAGTTTCGCTCAGGCGAAAAAGTGACCAAGGGCCAGCCGATCGTTCTGCTCGACAGCGAAATCGAGAAGGCCAGCCTGGCGGCCGCCGAGGCCGATCTGCACCTGGCCAAAGTGGAATTCCAGCGGGCACGCAGCCTGGTCGACCGGCAGGCCATCTCGCGCAGCGAGTTCGACCGGCTCAATGCCGAATCCCAGAAAGCCGCGGCTACGGTTGCCCAGTTGAAGGCGAGCCTGGCGAAAAAACGCATCCTCGCACCCTTCTCCGGGACCATCGGCATCCGGCAGGTCGACGTGGGCGACTTCGTTGCGGCCGGCACGCCCATCGCCACCTTGCAGGATCTGTCGACCCTGTACGTCGACTTCTATCTGGCCGAACAGCAGGTGCCCTGGCTCAGCATCGGACAAGCCGTTCGGCTGGAGGTCGCCGCGTTTCCGGGCGAACGGTTCGAAGGCAGGATCGTCGCCTTGAATCCCAAGGTGGAAACCACCACCCGCAACGTGCAGGTGCGCGCAGAGCTGGCCAACCCGGGCGAGCGGCTGCTGCCTGGCATGTTCGCCGACCTGCAGGTGCTGTTGCCCAGCGAGGAGGCGCGGGTCGTGGTGCCGGAAACCGCGATCACCTACACGCTTTACGGTAACTCGGTGCTGGTCGTGACCGAAGGTCAGCCGCCCGAACCCGAGGAAGGCGCCGAGGCGGCCGAGCGCAGCGAACCCTATCGGGTCGTGGAGCGGCGTTTCGTCGAGACCGGCGAGCGTCGCGACGGCCGCGTGGTGATCCTCGACGGGCTCGATGCAGGCGAGCAGGTCATCGTTGCCGGCCAGCTCAAGCTCGATACCGGTGCCCACGTCGCCATCGCCGAAAAACGTACGCTCGCGCCAAACAGCGGGTCCGACGACCGCTGAGGGCGTCGACTACAGGGACATAGATCGTCATGGCTTTTACCGATCCATTCATTCGCCGCCCTGTACTGGCCAGCGTGATCAGTCTGCTGATCGTGCTGCTCGGCTTTCAGGCGTTCAACAGCCTGGTGATACGCCAGTATCCGCAGATGGAAAGCGCCCTGATCACGGTGACCACGGCCTATCCTGGTGCCAACGCCGAAACCATCCAGGGCTATATCACCCAGCCGCTGCAACAGAGTCTGGCCAGCGCCGAAGGCGTGGACTACATGACCTCGGTGAGCCAGCAGAACCTCTCGGTCATCTCGGTTTACGCGCGAATCGGGGCCGACACCGACCGGCTCTATACCGAGCTGTTGAGCCAAGCCAACTCGGTGAAGAACCAGTTGCCCCAGAATGCCGAGGACCCGGTGCTGAACAAGCAGGCCGCCGACTCCACGGCGCTCATGTACATCAGTTTCTACAGCGAACAGCTGAGCAATCCGCAGATCACCGATTACCTGTCGCGGGTCATCCAGCCGAAGCTGGCCACCTTGCCCGGCATGGCCGAGGCCGAAATTCTCGGCAATCAGGTCTTCGCCATGCGTCTCTGGCTGGACCCGGTGAAACTCGCCGCGTACGGCCTGTCGGCAAGCGATGTCAACGAGGCGGTACGCAAGTACAACTTCCTGTCCGCGGCCGGGGAGGTGAAGGGGCAATACGTCGTCACCAGCATCAACGCCGACACCGAACTGAAAACGCCCGAGGCGTTCGCCGCCATTGCGGTGAAGACCCAGGGCGACAGCCGGGTGCTGCTCGGCGATGTGGCGCGGATCGAGATGGGCGCCGAAAGCTACAACGCCATCAGCTCGTTCGACGGCATTCCCTCGGTCTACATCGGCATCAAGGGCACCCCGAGCGCCAACCCGCTGGATGTGATCAGCGAGGTGCGCGCGATCATGCCGGAGATCGAATCGCAACTGCCGCCGAGCTTGAAGGTCACCATCGCCTATGACGCCACGCGCTTCATCCAGGCCTCCATCGACGAGGTGGTGAAGACCCTCGCCGAAGCGGTGGTCATCGTGATCGTGGTGGTCTTCCTGTTCCTGGGTTCGCTGCGTTCGGTTCTGATTCCGGTGGTGACCATTCCGCTGTCGATGATCGGTGTGATGTTCTTCATGCAGGCCATGGGGTATTCGATCAATCTGCTGACATTGCTGGCCATGGTGCTGGCGATCGGTCTGGTGGTGGACGATGCGATCGTGGTGGTGGAAAACATCCACCGCCACATCGAAAAAGGCAAGGCGCCGATCCAGGCGGCGATTGACGGCGCGAGGGAGATCGCCATGCCGGTGGTCACCATGACCATCACCCTGGCGGCGGTCTACGCGCCGATCGGCTTTCTGCAGGGTCTGACCGGCGCGCTGTTCCAGGAGTTCGCGCTGACGCTGGCCGGTGCGGTGATCATTTCCGGGGTAGTGGCGCTGACGTTGTCGCCGATGATGTGCTCGCGCCTGCTCCGCCATGAACAGAGCCCGACGGGCCTGGCTCACCGGCTGGACCTGATCTTCGATCGGTTGAAGCTGCGCTATCAGCGCGCCCTGCACGGCACTCTGAACACGCGTCCGGTGGTACTGGTGTTCGCCGTGATCGTGCTCGGGCTGATTCCTGTCCTGCTCATGTTTACCGAAAGCGAACTGGCGCCCGAAGAAGACCAGGGCATCATCTTCATGATGGCCAGCGCACCGCAAACGGCCAACCTCGACTACCTGAACGCCTATACCGACCAGTTCCTGGAGGTGTTCAAATCGTTCCCGGAGTACTACTCCTGGTTCCAGATCAACGGCTTCAACGGCGTACAGAGCGGCATCGGCGGGTTTCTCATGACGCCCTGGGACGAGCGCGAGCGCACCCAAATGGAAGTGCTTCCCCTGGTGCAGGCCAAGCTCGACAAGATTCCCGGGCTGCAGATCTTCGGGTTCAACCTGCCCTCCCTGCCCGGCACCGGCGAGGGACTGCCATTCCAGTTCGTGATCAACACGGCAAACGACTACGAGTCGCTGTTGCAGGTCACCGAGCGCATCAAGGAAAAGGCCCAGGCGTCCGGCAAGTTCGCGTTTCTCGATGTGGACCTGGCGTTCGACAAGCCGGAGATCGTCGTCGAAATCGACCGCGAAAAAGCCGCGCAGATGGGCGTGACGATGGAAGATCTCGGCGTGACGCTGGCCACCCTGCTCGGCGAAAGCGAAATCAATCGCTTCACCATCGAGGGCCGAAGCTACAAGGTGATCGCCCAGGTCGAACAGGCCTACCGGGACAACCCGGGCTGGTTGAGCAACTATTACGTCAAGAACGACCGGAACGAGATGCTGCCCTTATCCACCCTGATCAAGGTGCATGACCGGGCACGTCCGACCCAGTTGGCGCAATTCCAGCAGCTCAACGCGGCGACCATCCAGGGCTTCCCGATCGTCAGCATGGGCGAGGCCATCGATACGCTGCGCAGCATC
Source organism: Stutzerimonas stutzeri (assembly GCF_009789555.1). Lineage (NCBI taxonomy): Bacteria > Pseudomonadati > Pseudomonadota > Gammaproteobacteria > Pseudomonadales > Pseudomonadaceae > Stutzerimonas > Stutzerimonas stutzeri. The sequence goes on along the minus strand of NZ_CP046902.1, from coordinate 1,868,321 downwards.
GCCCGCGAACAAGCGCCGCAAGGCTTTACCTTCGACTATGCCGGCGCGTCGCGTCAGTACATCCAGGAAGGTTCCGCCCTGTACACGACCTTCGCGCTCGCGCTGGCGGTCATCTTTCTGGTGCTGGCGGCACAGTTCGAGAGTTTCCGAGATCCGCTGGTGATTCTGGTCACCGTGCCGCTGTCGATCTGTGGCGCACTGGTGCCGCTGTTCCTCGGCCTGTCGAGCATGAACATCTACACCCAGGTCGGACTGGTTACGCTGATCGGGTTGATCAGCAAGCACGGCATCATGATTGTCGAGTTCGCCAATCAGCTGCGCCAGGAACGCGGGCTGAGCCGTCGCGAGGCCGTGGAAGAAGCGGCGGCCATCCGCCTGCGCCCGGTATTGATGACGACAGCGGCAACGGTGTTCGGCATGGTGCCGCTGATCCTGGCCAGCGGTGCCGGCGCGGTCAGTCGTTTCGATATCGGGATGGTGATTGCGACCGGCATGACCGTCGGCACGCTGTTCACTTTGTTCGTCCTGCCTGCCGTCTACACCTTGCTGGCACGTCCGGAACGCAGCAGCACCGTTCGAAGCAAGGGCTGAAGCGTCACCCCCTCCGCTCGTACCGGGCAGAGGGGGCGAAGCGGATCGCTAGCTTTGACCCACCAGACTCTGCGACAAACCGTACATGAACAACAACAGATCCTGATCGGGGCGTGCCTCCCAGGCAGGCACCTGCGCCATGCGCGGAATCGGGCAATGGTCGCTGACCTCGCTGCGCGCCACCACCTGGGCATCGGGCTCGCTCCAAGCGGCGGCACACAGGGAAGCGACACCCAGCGCTCCGGCGAGAAACATTCCTCGTGCAATTTCAAGCTTCATGGCGCAAGCCCTTGTTATCTGGTGAATCGAGAGCTCACCATAGTCCAGTATCTGGCTGTGCGCCGAAGAACATGACAAGTGGTCGTTTTTTGAGCAGGGCTACGACCAACCGGGCGTCGCCTGTTTGTCCAGGCACCACGCCAAACACCCGTTCGCTGCCGATGGCGCAAAAAAAAAGCCTCGCCAAAAGGCGAGGCTTTTCATACAGCGGAGGCAGGTTTACATCATGCCGCCCATACCACCCATACCGCCCATGCCACCCATGTCCGGCATGGCTGGAGCGGCCTTGTCGTCGATGCTCTCGGCGACCATGGCTTCGGTGGTGACCATCAGGCCGCCAATGGAGGCAGCAGCCTGCAGCGCGGAACGCGTCACCTTGGCCGGATCGAGGATGCCCATTTCGATCATGTCGCCGTAGGTGTCGGACGCGGCGTTGAAGCCGTAGTTGCCTTCACCCTGCTTGACCTTGTCGACCACGACGCTCGGCTCACCGCCGGCGTTGGCCACGATCTGACGCAGCGGTGCTTCGACAGCGCGACGCAGCAGTGCGATACCGACGTTCTGGTCTTCGTTCTCGCCCTTGAGTTCGGAGATGGCCTGCAGCGCGCGCACCAGCGCAACACCGCCGCCAGGTACCACACCTTCTTCGACCGCTGCGCGGGTTGCGTGCAGGGCGTCTTCGACGCGGGCCTTCTTCTCTTTCATCTCGACTTCGGTACCGGCACCGACCTTGATCACCGCAACACCACCGGCCAGCTTGGCCAGGCGCTCTTGCAGCTTTTCCTTGTCGTAGTCGGAGGTGGTGTCTTCGACCTGCTTGCGGATCTGAGCAACGCGGGCTTCGATGTCAGCCTGCTGGCCAGCGCCGTCGATGATGGTGGTGTTTTCCTTGTTCAGCACGACGCGCTTGGCATTACCCAGGTGCTCCAGGGTAGTGGTTTCCAGGCTCAGGCCGACTTCTTCGGAAATCACGGTGCCACCGGTCAGGATCGCGATGTCCTGCAGCATGGCCTTGCGACGATCACCGAAGCCTGGCGCCTTGACGGCCGCAACCTTGACGATGCCGCGCATGTTGTTGACGACCAGGGTCGCCAGGGCTTCGCCTTCGACGTCTTCGGCCACGATCAGCAGCGGACGACCGGCTTTGGCAACGGCTTCGAGAACCGGCAGCAGTTCGCGGATGTTGGAGATCTTCTTGTCGACCAGCAGCAGCAGCGGGCTGTCCAGCTCGGCCACCATGGTGTCCGGCTTGTTGATGAAGTAAGGGGACAGGTAGCCACGGTCGAACTGCATGCCTTCGACGACGGACAGTTCGTTTTCCAGGCCCGAGCCTTCTTCAACGGTGATCACGCCTTCCTTGCCGACCTTCTCCATGGCTTCGGCGATGATCGCGCCGATGGAGCTGTCGGAGTTGGCGGAAATGGTGCCGACCTGGGCGATGGCCTTGAAGTCGGTGCACGGCTTGGCCAGGTTCTTCAGCTCAGCGACGACGGCGATGGTCGCCTTGTCGATGCCGCGCTTGAGGTCCATCGGGTTCATGCCGGCAGCGACGGCTTTCAGGCCTTCGTTGACGATGGCCTGGGCCAGAACGGTGGCGGTGGTGGTGCCGTCACCGGCCTCGTCGTTGGCCTTGGATGCGACGTCCTTGACCAGCTGCGCGCCCATGTTCTCGAAGCGATCCTTCAGCTCGATTTCCTTGGCGACGGAGACGCCGTCCTTGGTGATGGTCGGCGCGCCGAAGCTCTTCTCCAGGACCACGTTGCGGCCTTTCGGGCCGAGGGTCGCTTTTACTGCGTCAGCCAGGACGTTGACGCCTGCCAGCATTTTCTTACGGGCGGAATCGCCGAATTTAACTTCTTTAGCAGCCATGTTGATTCTTCCTCAAATTCTGTTGATGGAACGCAGTTCGCTTTGAGCGAGCGCTGATCAGGCTTCGACGACGGCGAGAATTTCGTTCTCGCTCATCACCAGCAGGTCCTCACCGTCGACCTTGACGGTGTTGCTGCCGGAGTAAGGGCCGAAGACGACCTGATCGCCAACCTTGACGGCCAGCTGACGCACTTCGCCGTTGTCCAGAACGCGGCCAGTGCCAACAGCGACGATTTCGCCACGGTTGGGCTTTTCGGCAGCGGAGCCCGGCAGCACGATGCCACCTGCGGTCTTGGTTTCTTCTTCGCTGCGACGAATCACGACGCGGTCATGCAGAGGACGAAGCTTCATTGTCGATCTCTCCTAGTACAGTGGTTTCCATGCCGATGCATTCTCATCGGCGGGTTGGCAAATCCGGCGGGGCCGGTTGCGGCCCGCAACGCGAGCCGCAGAAGACGGACTGTCGAACACGACAGCGACCTTGCGGTGACCGCTACATGCGGGCGCGGAAAATTGATTTCAAGGGGCGCAGATGTTTTTTTCATCGCAGTTGGCCAGGAAACGCCTCGAGCGGGGCTGACGCGCTCCCGCTCGGCAGACGAGTACGGCCTGTAAAAACGCGAACCCCGCCAGTCTGCGGGGTCCGTTATCTGGCAGAGGCCAGCTGGCATGCGAGAGCAATGCTTACTTGTCGCGGCGCTCCCACTCGCCTTCGATCACGTTTGGACGCTGCGACCCGGCGTGACGGTCCTGTTGCTGGCGCAGGTCATCGGCGAAGGCTCGACGGCGTTGGGCCTGGGCCTCGACGCGGCGACCGACGAGGTTGAGAAACAGTTTGCGCGACGGCGGAAACAGCACCAGCAGCGCGACGATGTCGCTGAGAAACCCGGGCAGGAACAGCAGACCGCCCGCGACGGCCATCATCAGCCCTTGAAGCACTTCCTGCTCCGGCAACTCGCCGCGAGCCAACCGCTCACGCGCGCGCCAGGCGGTGGCGAAACCTGCCAGACGCAGCAACAGGATGCCGGCCATGCCGCTGATGATCAGCAGCAGGATGGTCGGCAGTACGCCGATCGAGCTGCCGACCTTGATCAGCAATGCCAGCTCGGCCAGCGGAAACAGGAGAAACAGCAATAAGAAAATACGCATCGATAGTCCTTGGCGGAAGAACGGCTTCCGATCTGGTGTAGATGACGGCAGGTGGAACCGAATTCAACCCATCCGGGAAACAGCCTGTAACCGGATTATTCACCCCTGCGCTTACCTCAGGCTGAATCAGCCCCTGGCCATCGACACGAGTGCTTGTCGCACCGCACCTGGATGGGTGCAGGTGTCCGGGAACGGCAACCAGTGAATCGCTCGTCCGATGCGCAGATGAAAACCTTCGCTGTCGATCCCGACCATGCAGGCTTCAGGGGTCGACGGCAGACCAGCCCGCTCCACGTAGTGGGCAATCGCCGCGCCGTGGTCATCGTTCATGTGCCCGAGCATGTCGCTTTCACCGCCGCCCGCACGGGCGAACGGATTGGCCAGCGCCACGTCGTCCAGCCAGTGGATCGCGCCGAACCCCCCGATGTAACGCCACCGCACCGGCTGCAGCACCCAGAAGTCGAAGTCATGCACGCGATGGTAGTCGCGTGACTCAGGAAAATAACGGTAATAACGCTCCGCCGCCGCCTCGATCGCCGCGGTATCGACGAGTGTCCGTGCCTCCGCCAGCACCGTCAGCCGGCCGTTGGCCTGCACATCCTCGGCACCGCGCTCGGCTACCAACAGCGAACAACGAGGATCGGCCTGAAGGTTTTTCGTGTGCTGGGCGATCCGGCTGATCAGCATCAGCGGCCAGCCGTCATCGCTCAGGCAGTAGGGAACCGCCGAGCCAAAGGGAAATCCCGGCATGCTCCGCGAGTGCGTGGACAGTGCGCCTCGGTATTCCTTGAGCAGGAGTTGTCGGGCATGCTTGGCGGCTTCAACGCTCACTGGGGTTCCTCGAGGCTTGTTCGATTCGACGGACCGCCAGCATAACGGTTTCGCCAGCGGCCGTCGTTCACCGGCGACCGCATCCAGAGAAGGAGATGGGCATGCAGCTGAAAGACAAGGTGATCATCATCACGGGGGGCGGCCAGGGGCTTGGGCGCGCGATGGGCGAATATCTCGCCGGCAAGGGCGCGCGCCTGGCGCTGGTGGATCTGAACCAGGAGCGCCTGGACGAGGCCGTCCAGGCCTGCAAGCGCGCCGGGGGCGATGCCCGCGCCTACCTGTGCAACGTCGCCAACGAGGAACAGGTCAGCCAAATGGTGAGCCAGGTCAGCGATGACTTCGGCGGCCTGGATGGCCTGGTCAACAATGCCGGCATCCTGCGCGACGGCCTGACCATCAAGGTCAAGGATGGCGAACTGTCGAAGATGAGCCTGGCGCAATGGCAAGCGGTAATCGACGTCAACCTGACCGGCGTGTTCCTCTGCACCCGGGAGGTGGCGGCGAAGATGATCGAGCTCAAGCGCCAGGGCGCAATCGTCAATATTTCTTCGATCTCGCGTGCCGGCAACGTGGGTCAGGCGAACTATTCGGCGGCCAAGGCCGGGGTCGCTGCGGACACGGTGGTCTGGGCCAAGGAGCTGGCGCGCTACGGCATCCGTGTAGCGGGCGTGGCGCCCGGATTCATCGAGACCGAAATGGTCGCCAGCATGAAACCCGAAGCACTGGAGAAGATGGCCGCCGGCATTCCGCTCAAGCGGCTCGGCAAGCCAATGGAAATCGCCCACTCGGTCGCCTACATCTTCGAGAACGACTACTACACCGGACGTATCCTGGAGCTGGACGGCGGGTTGCGCCTCTGACAGCCGATTCGAGCCGCAAGCAGGGGCGTGCTATGCCTCTTCTTGTGGCTCGATGCCTTACCAACCCACGCCAAAGCCGATGCTGTAGCGCGTTTCGTCCATATCGCTTTCCGCCCCGCTGACGATGTCCTTTTCGGCCTTCATGTTCAACGAGGCCCAGTCGGTAACCTTGTAACGCAATCCCACCTCGGCATCGAGCTGGTAGTCGGCGACGTTTTCCAGTGGTTTGCCCACCTCGCCGTTACTGAACAGTTCGAACGTCTTGCCCACCAGGTAGCGGTTGTATCGCCATTTCATCGCCAGCGAGTAGAAGTTCTCCTTGCTGCCATCGGCAAACTGGTAGTCGCTGCGGTTGACCAGCGAGGCCAGCGAGAAGGCCCCCAGTTCGTTGTCCCAGAACTGATAACCCGGACCGGTACCCAGCGTGCGCTGACGGCGAAGGTCTTCCACGTTGTCCCGCTTGTACTCCAGGCGCCCCTGCCAGAACCAGTGTTCATCGAGGAAACGGTCCAGGGCGTATTCGGCATCCCAGTTGTCCGTCGCGGTTACGCCGTCGCGGTACTCGCGGTTGTAGTTGGCCGTCCCGTTGTGCCGCCAGAGGCCGTGACGGGCCGAGGTGTCGAAGGACAGGTCATAGTCGTCCGTATCGGTCTCCGCGCGTTTGTAGTCCAGCGCGACATCGATGTTGCCCTTCCAGGTCAGGTCCTGAATCAGCGGCTTGGGATGAATGATCTGGGTGATGCTGGTCAGCGGGACCGTGCGTGGTACGCCACTGTTGCTCAAGGTGACTTTCCCATCGTCGGCGGCCTGGAGCGACTTGGCCATTTCGCCGGTGGCATCGTCCTGCTTGATCAGCAGTTGCTGGTTGCTTTCCAGGGTCGCGACCTGACTCCATTTCACCGGGATCGATCCACCGTAGTCGGTTTCGATCAGCAATTTGCCGCCGTCGAGCAAGCTGATCTTGCCAGTCAGGCGATCACCATTCTTCAGCCAGACGGTGTCGGCGAGAGACGGCAGGGCAAAAACGGAAAGCGACACGCAAAGCAGGGTTCTGGAAAACATCATAGAGAGGCTGAAATTCTGCGCAGGAGCGGTTAAAAAGGCAGGCATTATCCCTATGCGTTGAGTTACAGCAAGCACTGACCGCCGAACGGGAAACGAGTTCAGCCCCGCTTGCCCGGCAACGCCGACCGCCCTCAGGACGCATTTTCCATGGCCGAACATCCGCCACTGTTACCGCCCGGTGCCGACGCCGAATCGCGCCGCTCGGCCGTGTACGTGATCATGTCGCAAATCCCCGCGGGCAAGGTGGTGAGCTATGGTGAGCTGGCTGCGATGGCTGGGCTCGGCCGGGCGGCGCGCTTTGTCGGGCGGCTGATGTCACAGTTGCCCGACGGTACCCGTCTACCGTGGCACAGGGTAATCGGTGCCGGTGGCCGGCTCAGCCTGCCAGCCGGCACCGCCGCCGGGCACGAACAGCGCATGCGCCTGCGCGCCGAAGGCATAACCATCATCAATGATCGCGTAGACATACGTCGGCACGGCTGGCATTCGGCGGAGCACAGCGGGTAGAGTGCGCGCTTAATGTCTATCTCCGTCCTGTCATATGTCCCGTGAAACCTGGCGTACCGCCCTCGCCGCCTATGCCAGTCCTGCCTCACTGACGCTGCTGGTACTCGGCTTCGCCGCTGGCCTCCCTGCAATCCTCGTGTTCTCCACCCTCTCGGTGTGGCTACGCGAAGCGGGCGTCTCGCGTGAAACCATCGGCTTTGCCAGCTGGATCAGCCTGGCCTACGCATTCAAATGGGTCTGGTCGCCGATGCTCGACCAGTGGCGCCTGCCCTGGATCGGCGCGCTCGGGCGTCGCCGCTCCTGGCTAGTGTTGTCGCAGGCGGTGATCGCCATCGGTCTCATTGGCATGGCCCTGTGCAACCCGCAGCACAATCTGACCATGCTGATTGCGCTGGCCGTCGCCGTGGCGTTCGCCTCGGCCACCCAGGATATCGCCATCGATGCCTATCGCCTGGAAATCGCCGAGGACAAACTCCAGGCGACGCTGGCGGCGAGCTACATGACCGGTTACCGGGTCGCCATGCTGCTGGCCAGCGCCGGCGCACTGTTTCTCGCCGAATGGCTGGGGTCGACGAACCTGGAGTACAGCCAGAGCGCATGGGCGACGACCTACATCGCCTTCGCCTTGCTGATCCTGCCGGGCCTGGTGACCAGCCTGCTGATTCCGGAGCCGGAGGGCGCCGCGCCGCTGCCCAACGAGCCCTCGAAGTTCAGTTTCAATCACCAACTGGCCGGTGTCGGCTTGCTGCTGGTGTTGCTGATATCCGTGCCGGCAATGATCAATGCGCTGATCGCACAGGCCTGGCCGCGCGCCACGCTGTACCTGCTGTTCATCGTCGGCACGCTGTCGCCGTGGGGCCGCACCTTGCTGGTGCCGGTTCGCCAGATGCTGCGCCAAGCCGGTCAACGCCAACGCCCGGCGCGCTTCGACTTCGTTCACCAGGCGGTCTCGGTCATTGTGCTGATCATCCTGATGGTATCGACCACGGGCATGTTCCAGTCCTACTGGGGCGGCTATTGGCCGCGCGGCACCATGTACCTGCTGATCTGCTGGGGCTGCCTGTCAGCGCCCGGTCGGATACTCATGGGACCGGTGCTGACGCCCATCACAGATTTCATCCTGCGTTATCGCTGGCATGCACTGCTGCTGCTGGGGCTGATCGCGACGTACCGGATGTCCGACACGGTGATGGGCGTCATGGCCAATGTGTTTTACATCGATCAAGGCTTCAGCAAGGACCAGATCGCCAGCGTCAGCAAGCTGTTCGGACTGGTCATGACGCTGCTCGGAGCGGCGTTTGGCGGGCTGTTGATCGTGCGGTTCAGCATCCTGCCGATCCTGTTCATCGGCGGCGTGGCCTCCGCGGCAACCAACCTCATGTTCATGCTGTTGGTCGAAATGGGCGCCAACCTGAACATGCTGATCATCACCATCTCCTGCGATAATTTCAGTGGGGGCCTGGCCTCGACCGCCTTCGTCGCCTACCTGTCGAGCCTCACCAACCTGAAGTTCTCCGCGACCCAATACGCGCTGCTGAGTTCGTTGATGCTGCTACTGCCACGCTTGCTCGGCGGCTACTCCGGCGTCATGGTCGAACACCTTGGTTACAGTGACTTCTTCCTGGTCACCGCGCTGCTCGGCGTACCGACCCTGGTGTTGATCGCCTGGCAGTGGTCGCTCAGCCGCAAGCAGCCAGATCCGAGCGACCCGCTGGCGACCACTGAGCGCAGCTGAAAAAAAAGCCGGCTTTCGCCGGCTTTTTACTGCCTCTGCCGAGATCAGCTCTGGACCAGATGGACCACACGCTGCGGAAACGGAATGCCGATCCCCGCCTCGTCGAAGCGCTCCTTCACTTGCTCGGTGAAGCCGAAAGTCACCGGCCAGAAATTGCCGGTTTCCACCCATACCCGCAACGACAGGTTGACCGAGCTGTCGCCCAGTCCGGTCACGAAGACCACCGGTTCGGGATCACGCAGCACCCGTTCATCCTGCGCAATTTCCAGCAGGATCTGGCGCGCCAACTTGATATCGGCGCCGTAGTCGATGCCGACATTGATATCAGCGCGACGACGCGGTTCACGGGAATAATTGGTGATGTGTCCGTTGGACAGGCTGCCGTTGGGCACCACGATGGTCTTGTTGTCGGCTGACTTGAGCACGGTGTGGAAGATCTGGATCGCATGAACGGTACCGGCAACCCCCTGGGCCTCGATCCATTCACCCACGCGGATCGGTCGGAACAGCAGGATCAACACCCCGCCGGCGAAATTGGCCAGGCTGCCCTGCAGCGCCAGGCCAATCGCCAGACCGGCCGCACCGATCACGGCGATGAACGATGTGGTTTCCACGCCGATCATCGAGGCGACGCTGACCAACAGCAACACCTTGAGGATGATGCCTGCCAGGCTCTCGATGAAGCCATGCAGCGAAGCGTCCACCTGGCGGCGCTGCAGCAGACCGCCCACCTTGCCGATGATTTTGTTGATCAGCCACCAGCCGACCAGGAATGTGACGAGCGCCAGCAGCAGCTGCGCACCGTATTGCAGAACGATCGGCAACCATGCCTCGGAAAGGTCAACCAGATAATCGACACTGAGATCCATCGGAAAAAGACTCCTTGAAGCGCCGAGCGCGTCGACCGACAGGCCACCCGGCGTGAGTGAAAGGGAACGCGAGCGCTCCCGGCGAATCAGTCGCGGAAGTTATTGAACTGCAGAGGCATGCCGAAATCCTTGGCGCGCAGCAGCGCGATGGCTTCCTGCAGGTCATCACGTTTCTTGCCGGTCACCCGCACCTGCTCGCCCTGGATAGCCGCCTGCACCTTGAGCTTGGCGTCCTTGATATGGGCCACGATCTTCTTGGCCAGCTCCTTGTCGATGCCCTCGCGCAACACTACGTCCTGCTTGACCGACTTGCCCGACGGATAGGGATCCTTGAACTCCAGGCACTGGATATCGATCTTGCGCTTGACCAGGCTCAGCTTCAGGATTTCCAGCATCTGCTCCAACTGGAAATCGGCGTCGGCAGTGAGGTGAACCGTCAACTCCTTGAGTTCGAAGGTACCTTTACCGCGCAGGTCGTAACGCCGGTCCAGCTCTTTGAGTGCATTGTCGACGGCGTTGGTGACTTCGTGTTTGTCCAGTTCGGACACCACGTCGAACGAGGGCATGGGCTTGCTCCTATAAAAACGGCGCGACGGTGTGACCCAGCGCGCTAAGCTTGACGGTACAAATGGGCCATCATTATAACTGTTCACGCCAATTGCGCCTGGTCACCGGGTGCTTCGGCCATTTCCTTTCTCCGAGCCCATGAATGCCCAATCCTCAACTCAGCATCCTTGTGGTCGATGACGCCAAGTTTTCAAGCGTGATGATCGGTCGCGTTCTCTCAAAGGCGGGATACGAAGATGTTCGCTTCGCCAACAGCGCCGTCGCTGCATTGGAGCTGATCGAGCAGCGCCCCTCGGACGTGCTGCTCGCCGATTGGCTGATGCCCGAAATGGACGGGCTGGAGCTGACCGCGCAGGTGCGACAGCAGGACGAGATGTCGGATCACTACACCTACATCATCCTGCTGACCGGGCGTGACGGCCACGACGTGCTGAGCAAGGCGTTCGATCACGGAGTGGATGATTTCGTCGGCAAGTCCGTGATGAACGAGCAACTGGTGCCTCGCATTTACGCCGCCGATCGCCTTTGCGGTTCGCTGCATCGACTGATACGCGAAAACCGCCGACTGACCGAGAACGTCGCCAACCTGGAGCAACGCAACCTGATCGATCCGGTCACCGGGCTGGGCAACACGCGCTACCTGCGCCAGCGACTGGGTGACAGCCTGCGTCAGATCGAGAGCCGTGGCGGCGCGCTGTGCTATCTGCTGATCGGCCTGCCGGACATGCCCGGCCTCCAGGCGCGCTACGGCGAGCAATTTCTGCAGGAGCTGCTTCGTGGCGTGGCGAGGCGCCTGCAACAACTGGTGCGGCCCCTGGATGTGCTCACCTGCCTGGATGAGAGCCATTTCGGCCTGCTCACACTGGTCGACGACCTGCGCGGCTGCTCGCCAAGCAGCTTTAAACGGCTGCACGACGGGCTCAATCTCAAGGCGTTCAAGACCAGCGAGGGTTTCGTCTCGATCAAAGCCGGAATCGGCCTGGTCAGTCTCGACGCGGACACCTTGCCCGTCGACCCGCTGTTGTTGATCGAGCGCGCCGCGGCCTTGCTGCCAGGCGCTTACGCCACGGGCCGTATCGTGCCCCAACGCTACGCGCAACCGGCCTGATGACGCCTTCCTGGCACATCCTCGGTGCGGGCAGCCTGGGCGGGCTCTGGGCGACGCGCCTGTTTCGGGCCGGCGTACCGCCGCGAGTCATCCTGCGCACCCCACAGCGGCTCGCCGATTACCACGCCTCCGGCGGCCTGAGCCTGATCGAGCATGACCGGTGCAGCCTCTATCCTGTAGCGGCGGAGCTGCCCGATGCCCGCACGCCGATAAGCCGATTGCTGGTCGCTTGCAAAGCCTACGATGCCGAGGCCGCCATTGCCGAACTGGCGCCCCGCCTGGTCAAGGGAGCCGATATCCTGCTGCTGCAGAATGGGCTGGGCAGCCAGCAAGCCATTGCTGAACGCTGGCCGGACAGCCGCTGTGTATTCGTCTCGAGTACCGAGGGGGCTTACCGTGAGGGGGATTTTCGAATCGTGCATGCCGGCCAGGGGCACAACTGGCTGGGCGCACCCGAGGGGCGCACGCCGCCGTCCTGGCTCGCCGAGCTGGATGCAGCAGGCATCCCCTACGCCTGGACGGACGATATCCTCGGCAAGCTCTGGCGCAAGCTAGCCATCAACTGCGCCATCAACCCCCTGAGCGTCCTGCATGACTGCCGCAACGGCCAGTTGCTGACTCAACGTACGTCACTGCACAGGCTGTGCAACGAGCTCGGCGATCTGCTGCGGGCCTGCAATCAGGCGGGTGCCGCCGAGGGGCTCGAGGATGAAGTGCTACGTGTAGTCGAGGCAACCGCCAACAACTATTCCTCGATGTATCAGGACGTACGAAACGGGCGCCGGACCGAAGTCAGCTTCCTGCTCGGCCAGGCGTGCAGGACTGCGCAACGACAGGGGCTGGCGACACCCGAGCTGTGCGGGTTGCTGGAGCGACTCCAGGCGTTCCTGCGCCGCCATGGATTGCCCGCGGACTGAGGCACCGCTACCCTGCTGGAACACCCTCAGTTCGTGTCTGCCATGACCCTGCGCCAGCGCCTTGAAAATCTGCCGGTCGGCCGGAAATTGCTGATCGCTCTGCTCGTCCTGCTTGCTGCCGTGCTGTTGGTCTCCAACCTGGCATTCATCAGCGCGGCCTACTGGATTTCCCGCCAGAGCGTCGCGCCGCAGGCCATGCATACCCTGGGCGCGCTGCTGGCGACACCCGAGCTGAGCAACCGGGCCCTGGAATCCGAAGCGGCCGCCGGCGAGCTGTTGCAGAAGCTGAACGACTACGCTCCGTTGCGCGCAGCCGTGGTCTACGACAGCACGGGACGACGCCTGGCCCAGCTGTATCGGGGCGATCCGCTGGACCTGCCGCAGCAGATCAGCGAGCTCTCGACCTGGCAGAAAACCGAGATGCGCGCCAACCTGCTCGTGGAACTTCCGCAGCGCGGCGGGCGGCCTGGTCATTTGCTGATCGTGGCCAGCAGCGAACTGCCCGGCGCGTTCTACACCGGCACCTTGACTGCCAGTCTCGCCATTCTCGTGGCCAGCCTGCTGCTCTGGGCGCTGGTCGCCCGACAGATTCGCCAACTGATCACCCGGCCGATTCGCGATCTCGAGGCCCTCTCCCGACAAGTGACCCGCGAAGAAAACTATTCGTTGCGGGCAACGGCGAGGAGCCAGGACGAGATCGGTCGTCTGGCCGATGCCTTCAACACCATGCTCTCACGCATGGAAGCACGCGAGCAGCAACTCAAGCGCGCCCGCGACGATGCCCAGGACGCATTCGACCATGCCCAGGGCCTGGCGGAAGAAACCCGTCATTCCAACCGCAAGCTCGAGCTGGAGGTCCAGGTTCGCAGCAAGATCGAAAAGAAGCTCACCGGTTTTCAGAACTACCTCAACAGCATCATCGACTCGATGCCCTCGGTGCTCATCGCTCTGGACGAACAGCTCTACGTGACCCAATGGAATCAGCAGGCCAGCGCACTGTCCGGGACCTCTATCGACGACGCCTTGAACCAGCCCGTATTCATCGCCTTCGAACCGCTGAGACCCTTCCTGACCCAAATTCGTCGAACCTCTGAACGCCATCAGGTCGAGAAGATCGAGCGGGTCACCTGGACCTTCAATGATGAACCCCGGCACTACGCGCTGACGCTCTACCCCTTGATGGGCGGCGGCGGGCGCGGTGTGGTCATCCGTATCGATGACATCACCGAGCGCATCAACATGGAAGAGATCATGGTGCAATCGGAAAAGATGCTGTCGGTGGGCAGCCTCGCCGCCGGCATGGCCCATGAGATCAATAACCCGCTCGGCGCCATCCTCCATAACGCGCAGAACATTCGCCGGCGCCTGTCACCGGACTTGGAGCGAAACCGCGAGGCTGCCGAGGAAACCGGCGTATTGCTGGAAGCGGTGAACCAGTACCTGCAGCGCCGCGAAATCCCCCAGTTGCTCGATGGGATTCAGCAGGCCGGCTCGCGCGCGGCCAAGATCGTCAGCCACATGCTGAGTTTCAGTCGGCTGAGCAATCGACAGCTGGCCGAATGCCAGCTGACGGTGCTGATCGACCAGGCGCTGGAGATCGCAGGCAGTGATTTCGCGCTACTGGACGGCTTCGACTTCCGTTCGCTGGAGATCATCCGCGACTTCGACCCGCAAGTAGACCGCGTGCCCTGCATCGGCAACGAACTCGAGCAGGTCCTGCTGAACCTGCTCAAGAATGCCGCGCAGGCCATTCACCAGAAACCGCACCGAGGTCCAGGCCAGATCACGCTGCGCACGCGTCTGAATCCGCCATGGGCGGAAATCCAGGTGGAAGACAACGGCGGCGGCATTCCCGAACACATCCGCAAACGGATCTTTGAGCCTTTTTTCACCACCAAGGAGGTGGGTCAGGGAACCGGGCTGGGCCTTTCCGTTTCGTATTTCATCATCACCAACAATCACAAGGGCCAGATGGAAGTACAGAGCAGGCCGGACCAGGGGACCGTGTTTACCCTGCGCCTGCCACTGACATCGGCATCCGAAACCAACTGAAGCTGAACCAGGAATTCACCGATGGGCAATCGACTCTCCAAGATCTACACCCGTACAGGCGACACAGGGGAAACCGGCCTGGCCGATGGCCGGCGGGTTCCGAAGGATCACCCAAGGGTCGAAGCCATGGGCGAAATCGATACGCTCAACAGCCAGTTGGGGCTGTTGCTCGCCGAGCTGGCCGAAGCCCAGGCACGCTGGCCCGACCTGGCCGAATTGATTGAAGTCCTGGGTCCTTGCCAGCACCGTTTGTTCGATCTGGGCGGTGAGCTGGCGATGCCGGATTATCAAGCCTTGGCCGACACCGAAGTGGCGCGGCTGGAGGCGGCCATCGACCACTGGAATGCCGAGCTGGGACCGCTCGAAGATTTCATCATGCCAGGCGGAACGCGCTTGATCGCGCTGGCCCATCTGTGCCGCAGCATGGCCCGAACGGGCGAAAGGCGCTGCCAGCAGCTCAATGCCATCGAGCCGTTGCGCCCGGTCGGGCTGGCCTACCTCAATCGTCTCTCGGACCTGTTTTTCGTGGTTGCCCGCCTGATTGCACGCCGCCAGGGCTGTGCGGAAATCCTCTGGCATGCCGCCAGTGCGCCCGCGAAAGCCGATGCCTGAACCAGCCGTGGACCGGCGCGAACGCTTGCGTAACGGGCTGCATGCAGCCTGGGAAGCGTTCATCGTCCTGCTGGTGTGCATCAACCTGGGGCTGATCCTGTTCGACAGCCTGTTCGCCGTGCAGCCGATCAACCGGCTTATCGCCGAGTGGCTGCCCGCCTTCCATCAGCGCTACGAAAGCTTGATTCACCGCAACTTCCAGGTGATCGATCTCGGTTTCGTCGCGATTTTCATTCTCGACGTGATCCTCGGCTGGACCGTTGCGTTGTTCGAACGGCGCTATGCACGCTGGTACTACTATCCGTTCGCCCATTGGTACGACGTGCTCGGTTGCATCCCTCTGAGCGGTTTCCGCTGGCTGCGGGTGCTGCGCGTCGGCAGCCTGCTGCTCCGACTGCAACGGCTGGGGCTGATCGACGTCAGGCGATGGGCCATATTCAGCGTCGTGCATCGCTACTATTCGCTGCTGCTCGAAGAACTGTCCGACCGCGTCATGGTGCGGCTGTTCAGCCGTATGCAGCAAGAGATAGGCGCCAGCGACGACCTCTCGCGCAGGCTACTCCAGGAAGTGGTGCGGCCCCGCAAAGAGCGGCTGCTCGACGACCTGTCCCGTCGCCTGCATGGGATGCTGGACAACGGTTACCGCGACAATCGGGGCGCCATCGAAGGCTACGTCGGCAGCCTGATCCACCAGGCGCTGGCGAACAACCCCGAGGTCAATCGTTTGCGCCGTCTGCCGCTGGGCGACCGGGTCGCCGACACCCTGGACGATGCCCTGGCCGATATCGCCGCGCGGCTCCTGCAGGGCGCGGTCGATGGTCTGCAGGGAGCCCAGTTCCAACGACTGGCCCGCAATCTGGCCGACGAATGCTTCGAAGCCTGGGTCTATCAGGACGAGCACACCGACCTTGCCCTGGAAGAGCTGCTGGTCGATGTCATCGAAGTGCTCAAGCAGCAAGTGCTCGACCGTCGCTGGAGTCGCTTTGTCGGGCCAATCGAGCCCCCCGTCCCACCGGGCTAGCAGGATCTGGCGGCAGCCGCCCCCTGCTGCTGATCGATGCGCGCCCCGACGACCATCTCGGTCGCCCATTTGACGAGAATGTCCGTGTAGGCCTTCTGGCAACTCTCATTCGTCAGGCCATGGTCAGCGCCAAGAATGATGCGGTGAGTCAGCGAGTGCGTCTGCTGAAACGCCGCCCGATAACTCATGATCGTGCTGTGCGGGACCAAGTGGTCGTGCTCCGACTCGACGATCAGCACGTCACCTCGAAACTCGGCACAGGCCGCCAGTGCCCGGTTCTCTTCCGGGCTGACCCGCCGGCCCCGCAGCCGGTTGAGCAGGTCGCGGTCCAGCTGCCGCTTGGGCACTGGCCAATCATCGTCGCCATACAGCGCCGGCACGCGCATCGCCAGCCACCTGACCGGCCGCAGGGTGGTCAGCAGCGCCGCCAGATATCCGCCATAGCTGGTGCCGACCACCGCGATGGCCGAAGGGTCGATATTGGGGTGTTGCACCAACAAGTCGTAGGCCGCCAGCAGATCGCGCAGATTCTGCTCCCGTGTGACGGTCTGCTGCTGCGCCAGCGTCAGGGCGTGCCCGCGCAAATCGAAAGACAGACAGATACAGCCCAGCCCGGCGATGCCACGCGCGCGAGTCAGGTCTCGTTCCTGACTGCCGCCCCAGCCGTGCACGAAAAGCACGCCGGGCAGCTTCGTCGGTGGCGACAGGAAAGTACCGGCGATGTGTTCGTCATCCACGAGGATGTCAACGCTCTCACTGTGGGTTGCCATGTTCCTCCACCATTGTGTATTTGGTTATGAAGCCGACTTCTTCGTCTTCACCGCGAAACAGCACCGTTGCGCCTTCCGGTACGACCGATTCGCCGTACAGCTCGACCGATGAGGCGCGAATGACCGGTCCACGTCCCTGGACGAAGGCCTCCAGCGCCGCAATCTCCGCACCGCTGGCGCCCCCGATTCGCCAGGATTGCTCCAGCACGCCGGAACAGGCCCTGCCTCTGTCATCGATGCCCTGAGCGATGTCGTAGTTGCGCCGGGACGCGTAGAAATGTCGAAAGCAGGCCGAAGCGGCCGTGTCATAGATTTGTGCCTGGGCGATGGCAAGACGGGTTCGTTCCGGCAGGTCGAGGCCGAGCAGCGTGTCGAAATCACCCTCGACCACCAGCAGGTCCGATCCGCCGTAGACGGTTTCACCTGAATTGTCGCCGGTCAGCCGCTGAGTCCCGTAGTAGCTCAGGACTCGTCCGGCAACGCGGATCTGCCCTACGCTGAAAGTAGTCACGTGCTCCAGGTGAGCCTCGAGTACCAGCCCATACTGTGCCAGCTCGGCTTCATCCATCTTCTCCAGCGCATGGTCGAGCGCCTGGGCGGTGCTCACCCGCTCCTGCCCGCGACCGCCAGTGGCCCTGACGGGCTTGATTCGCAACGCACCTTCGTTCAGCAGGCGCCGGCCCGCCTCTCGCGCGTCATGCAGGGAGAACACGCTGTAGCCAGGCAGAACGCCGCCGGTGACGCGTCGGGCGAACTCGCGCGACCAGCCAACGGGCGAATCGGCATCCGGGCGGACCAGGGGATGGGTGATGGCCTTGGTTTCGATGAAGGCATGCGGTACGACGCCACCAAACAGATCCCGCTCGCCGCCCACTCCAAGCTCGCGGGTGAGGCCCACCCCCACCACGGTGCTGGACGGTACGAAATACAGCGGACACGCATAGCTGACGCCACGGTCGTATTCACCGAGAAAGGCAAACCCGTGCAGCGCGGCCAGACGTTGGGCAAGCTGCTCATGCACGACCTTCTCGTGCCGGGGCTCGTGGCCTCGATTGGCCAGGGTGACCACGGCCCCTCGGGCGTCTTGTGGCGTATCCGCGCTCTTCATGGGTGGATTCGCTCCATGGACTGCTGGTACATGCTCGATGAAGCGTTCGATTTCCGCTTCCATCGCTCGTTTCCACCTGACCAAAGCGGACCCGGTGTATTCGGATAGACCCCTGATTCGCGCTATCTATCCTCCTGCGACCCTGCCGGCCCATTCGAGGCCAGGGCACCAGAACGAAAAAGGGGGAGCAGACGCGAGTCTGCTCCCCCTTTTCGTTACCGTCAGGCTCAGTCGGCGACAGAGCTGCGGATCAGGTGGTCGAAGGCGCTCAGCGAGGCCTTGGCACCTTCGCCGACCGCGATGACGATCTGCTTGTACGGCACGGTGGTGACGTCGCCGGCGGCGAAGATGCCCGGCAGCGAGGTCTCGCCACGCGCATCGACGATGATCTCGCCGCGCGAGGTCAGCTCCACGGTGCCCTTCAGCCAGTCGGAGTTGGGCAGCAGGCCGATCTGCACGAAGATGCCTTCCAGCTCCAAGGTGTTGAATTCGCTGGAGTTGCGGTCCTTGTAGACCAGGCCGTTGACCTTCTGCCCGTCGCCGGTGACTTCGCTGGTCAGCGCGCTGGTGATCACGGTGACGTTTGGCAGGCTGTAGAGTTTCTTCTGCAGCACCGCATCGGCACGCAGTTGGCTGTCGTATTCGAGCAGCGTCACCTGGGCGACGATACCGGCCAGGTCGATGGCCGCTTCCACGCCGGAGTTACCACCGCCGATCACCGCCACGCGCTTGCCCTTGAACAGCGGGCCGTCGCAGTGCGGGCAGTAGGCCACGCCGCGACCGCGGTATTCCTGCTCGCCCGGCACGTTCATTTCGCGCCAGCGGGCACCGGTCGCCAGGATCAGTGTCTTGGCTTTCAGCGAACCGCCGTTTTCCAGCTTGATTTCGTGCAGCCCGCCTTCGCTCGACGCCGGAACCAGCGCCGCCGCGCGTTGCAGGTTCATGATGTCGACGTCGTACTCGCGCACGTGGTTTTCCAGCGCACGGGCCAGTTTCGGACCTTCGGTTTCAGTCACCGAGATGAAGTTCTCGATGGCCATGGTGTCCAGCACCTGCCCGCCGAAACGCTCGGCGGCGACACCGGTACGAATGCCTTTACGCGCCGCGTAGATCGCCGCTGCGGCGCCCGCCGGCCCACCACCGATTACCAGCACGTCGAAGGCATCCTTGGCGCTGAGCTTCTCGGCATCGCGCGCCGCGGCGCCGGTGTCGAGCTTGGCGAGGATTTCTTCCTCGCCCATGCGGCCCTGGCCGAACAGTTCGCCGTTGAGGTAGATGCTCGGCACCGACATGACCTGGCGCGCATTGACCTCATCCTGGAACAGCGCGCCGTCGATGGCGACGTGGCGGATGTTCGGGTTGAGCACGGCCATCAGGTTCAGCGCCTGGACCACGTCAGGGCAGTTCTGGCAGGACAGCGAGAAATAGGTTTCGAAGTTGTACTCGCCGTCGAGGTTCTTGATCTGCTCGATGACTTCCGGCGCGGTCTTCGAGGGATGCCCGCCGACCTGTAGCAGGGCGAGGACCAGCGAAGTGAATTCATGCCCCATCGGGATGCCGGCGAAACGCAGACTGATGTCGCCACCGATGCGGTTGAGCGCGAACGACGGGCGACGGGCATCGTCACCATCGGTACGCAATGTGATCTTGTCGCTCAGGCTGGCGATGTCTTCCAGCAAGCCGAGCATTTCCTGGGATTTGGCGCCCTCACCGAGGGACGCAACGATCTCGAACGGCTGGGTGACCTTTTCCAGGTAGGTCTTCAACTGGGTCTTGAGATTGGAGTCCAACATGAGCAGCGATCCCCTTTATCAACGTCAGGTAATAAAACGCCCGGGCGGTTCGCGCCCAGGCGTTCGGTCGCAGGCCGGGAGAACCCCGGCCTGCGAGCCTATCGGACAGCCAGAGGAAGCGGAGCTAGCCGCTTCCGACGGTCATCAGATCTTGCCAACCAGGTCCAGCGAAGGCGCCAGAGTGGCTTCGCCTTCCTGCCACTTGGCCGGGCAAACTTCACCTGGGTGAGCGGCAACGTACTGAGCAGCCTTGACCTTGCGCAGCAGGTCGGCCGCGTTACGGCCAATGCCTTCAGCGGTGATTTCGACCGCCTGGATGATGCCGTCGGCGTCTACGATGAAGGTGCCGCGATCAGCCAGACCCATGTTTTCACGCATGCAATCGAAGTTGCGGGTGATGGTGCCGGTCGGGTCGCCGATCATGGTGTACTGGATCTTGCCGATGGTTTCGGAGCTGTCGTGCCAGGCTTTGTGGGTGAAGTGAGTGTCGGTCGACACTGAGTAGATTTCCACGCCCAGCTTCTGGAACTCTTCGTAATGATCAGCCACGTCGCCCAGTTCGGTCGGGCAAACGAACGTGAAGTCGGCAGGGTAGAAGAAGAATACAGCCCACTTGCCTTTCAGGTCGGCGTCGCTGACTTCGATGAACTTGCCGTTCTTGAACGCTTGAGCGGTGAAGGGCTTGATCTGAGTGTTGATGACGGACATCTGCTAACTCCTTTCGGGTTGAGAAAAACTTTATGGGGCACACCTTAACCCAGCACAGCGCATATGGTTAATTGATTAAGGCGATTGCAACGATTGCTTTTAGCTATCACTGTAATACCTCATCGAACGCCGCCTCCGGGACGCGATAGAGGCATCGACCCATGCGTCACTCGATGGTTCAGCGAGGCCAAAACGCACGGATCGCCGCAATGCCCTGCGCGCCGCAGGCAAGCGCTTGCGGCAGGTGTTCGGTCTTCATGCCACCAAGTGCGTATGCAGGCTGGTTGAAGCCTCGCAGCAATGCCTCAACGCACGGCCACCCCAATTCCGCTGCGCCTGGGTGACTTGTCGTGGAAAGTACCGGCGACAGGGTGACGAAATCTACCTCCAAAGCGGAGGCCATTGCCAGCTCATCGGCATCGTGACAGGACGCGGCGAGCCATCGATCCGCGGGCAACGGCCTCGCCCGGCCCGCGTAGTCGCGCAGCTGTCGCGCTGTAAGGTGCCACCCGGCCATCGGGAACGCCTCGACCCATTCGAGCGGCCCCTTGAGCATCAGGTGCGCCCGGCCGGAACAGAGCGCCAGCGCCGCCTTCGCCAGTTCGGCATAGTCACGCGAGGTTTTCCCTGGCGCGCGCAGTTGAATCAGACCGACACCTTGCTCCAGCGCGCCGGCCAACCCATGAAGCAATTGAGGCTGTTCCAATCCCTCGGGCGTGATCAGGTAGCGATCAGGCAAGCGTGCCGCGGTGACAATTGGGCGATTGGCTGCCGGAAAGCTGTACGAGAGCAGCGCGTCAGGGGCGACCCAGGCCAACGGCTGGCCTTCGGCGCCGTGCGCTTGCCCTTCGAACGCCGTCACCTGCCAGACATCCAGCAACACCTGCTTGTCGGGGTAGTCATGGTGCACCTGGATCAAGGGCCGCGAACGCGTGACAACGATGCCAAGCTCCTCGAGCAGCTCGCGAGCGAGTGCAACTTCCACTGACTCGCCTGGCTCGACCTTGCCGCCGGGAAACTCCCACAAGCCACCCTGGTGCTTGTCCATCGGGCGCCTGGCTATCAGGACGCGCCCCTCAGCACCTCGGATCACCGCCGCGGCGACATGGATGCGCTTCATCGCAACACCCGCGTGCCACGCTGCAACAGCCTCTCAGGTGCGGTATTCAGCATTGATACGCACATATTCATGGGACAGGTCGGTGGTCCAGATGGTCTCGCTGCAGGTGCCGCGGCCCAGCTCGATGCGAATCTCGATTTCTTCCTCGGCCATCACCGCAGCGCCCTGCTCTTCCGTGTAGCTTGGCGAGCGACCACCCTGGCTGGCGATGCACACCGCGCCCAGGTAGACATCGATCTTGCTCACATCCAGTTCAGGTACACCGGCGCGCCCCACGGCCGCGAGAATGCGCCCCCAGTTCGGATCGGATGCGAACAGCGCCGTCTTGATCAGCGGCGAATGCGCTACGGCATAGCCAACATCCAGGCATTCCTGATGGTTCTTGCCACCATTGACGACCACTGTGACGAACTTGGTCGCGCCCTCGCCATCGCGCACGATCGACTGCGCGATTTCCATGCTGACCTCGAACACCGCCTGCTTGAGCTGAGCGAACAGCTCACCCCGAGCTTCGGTAATCTCAGGTAGCGCCGCTTTGCCAGTCGCCACCAGCATGCAGCAATCGTTGGTCGAGGTATCGCCATCGATGGTGATGCGGTTGAAGGATTTGTTCGCCGCATCGCGCAGCAGATCCTGCAGCACGGCCTGGTCGACCTTGGCATCGGTGGCGATGTAGCCCAGCATGGTCGCCATGTTCGGACGGATCATGCCGGCGCCTTTGGAGATGCCGGTAACGGTGACCGTGACGCCCTGGTATTCGAACTGGCGGCTCGCCCCCTTGGGCAGCGTATCGGTGGTCATGATGCCAGTCGCCGCGTCGGCCCAGTTGTTCTCGTCCAGGTCAGCCAGGGCGGCGGGCAGTGCCGCTTCGATCTTCTCGACCGGCAGGGGCTCGCCGATCACACCCGTTGAAAATGGCAGAATGGCCTGCTCATCGACCCCGGCCAGAGCGGCAAGGCTGGCACAGCTGCGGATCGCCGCCTGCATGCCCGGCTCGCCCGTACCGGCGTTGGCGTTACCGGTGTTGGTCAGCAGATAACGAACCGTCCCTTGTGCCCGTTGTTTGGCCAGGATCACAGGGGCCGCGCAGAAGGCATTGAGGGTAAACACGCCGGCAACGGTCGAGCCTTCGGCACAGCGCATCACCACGACGTCCTTGCGTCCTGGTCGCTTGATGCCGGCCGAAGCGATACCCAGCTCGAAGCCGGGAACCGGATGCAGTGTGGGTAAAGGACCAAGACCGACAGCCATGATGCACTCCTTAGAACGATTGAGTGGCCTCGAGCCACTGTGAAACAGGGAGAAAAACGCCGCGAGCGGCTGGGCCGGTCGCGGCGCGGGTCATCTGGACAGACTCGTTTATTGAACCTGACCGTGACAGTGTTTGTACTTCTTGCCGGAGCCACATGGGCAGGGCTCGTTGCGCCCGATCTTCTGCTCGGTACGCACTGGCGCTGCGGCTGTGGCCAGGTCCCCGTCGACCTGCGGCTCATCGTCAGGCTGCTCCAGCGCCGAGACTTCGGCGTGCTGGAACTGCATGCGCTGTGCCAGTTGTTCGGCCTCACGGCGCAGGCGCTGCTCTTCCTCGGCCGGGTCCTCGCGGCGGACCTGAACGTGGGAAAGGACACGGATGCTATCGCGCTTGATGGATTCGAGCAGGTCCTGGAACAGCGCAAACGACTCGCGCTTGTATTCCTGCTTCGGGTTCTTCTGGGCGTAACCGCGCAGATGAATGCCGTGACGCAAATGATCCATGGTGGACAGATGATCCTTCCAGAGGTCATCGAGCACACGCAGCACGATTTGCTTCTCGAAGGTGCGCAGCGCCTCGGCACCGGCCATCTCTTCCTTCTCTTTATACGCGTCGACAAGCGCCTGCAGGATGCGCTCGCGCAAGGTTTCCTCGTAGAGCTTCTCGTCTTCGTCGAGCCATTGCTGAACCGGCAGACGCGTGCCGAAGTCGCTGTAGAGCACCGCTTCGAGGCCGGCCACATCCCATTGCTCGGGCAATGATTGCGGCGGGATATGCTGGCTGATGGCGGCATCGAGCGCTTCACGCCGGAACTCGACGATGGTCTCGCCGATTTCATCGGCAGCCAGCAGGCTGTTGCGCATGTGGTAAATGACCTTGCGCTGCTCGTTGGCGACATCATCGTATTCGAGCAATTGCTTGCGCATATCGAAGTTGCGGCCCTCGACCTTGCGCTGCGCCTTCTCGATGGCATTGGTGACCATGCGATGCTCGATGGCCTCGCCGGACTCCATCCCCAGGGCTTTCATGAAGTTCTTCACCCGATCCGAGGCGAAGATTCGCATCAGGCTGTCTTCGAGCGACAGGTAGAAACGGCTCGAACCGGCATCGCCCTGGCGGCCGGCGCGGCCCCGCAACTGGTTGTCGATACGACGCGACTCGTGTCGCTCGGACGCGATCACGTGCAACCCGCCCGCCTCGAGCACGGCCTGATGACGCTTCTGCCAGTCGGCCTTGATCTGCGCGACCTGCTCATCGGACGGGTTTTCAAGCGCCGCGACTTCAACCTCCCAGTTACCGCCCAGGAGAATGTCGGTTCCGCGACCCGCCATGTTGGTGGCGATGGTGACCGCGCCGGGGCGCCCTGCCTGGGCGATGATCTCGGCCTCCTTGTCGTGGTGCTTGGCGTTGAGCACCTTATGGTCGATCCCTTCCTTCTGCAGCAGCTGCGACACGTATTCGGAGCTCTCGATCGTCGCGGTCCCGACCAGGACAGGGCGACCGTTGTTCTGGCAATCCTTGATGTCGGCGATGATCGCGGCGAACTTTTCTTCCTGGGTCAGATAGACCAGGTCGTTGTAATCCTTGCGCGCCAACGGCTTGTTGGTCGGGATCACCATGACCGGCAGGTTGTAGATCTGCATGAATTCGAAGGCTTCGGTGTCGGCGGTGCCGGTCATACCGGAAAGCTTCTTGTAAAGACGGAAGTAATTCTGGAAGGTGGTCGACGCCAACGTCTGGCTTTCCGGCTGGATCGGCAGGCCTTCCTTCGCCTCGATGGCCTGATGCAGGCCTTCGGAAAGACGGCGACCCGGCATGGTGCGACCGGTGTGCTCATCGATCAGCAGCACCTGATTGTTCTGCACGATGTACTCGACGTTGCGATGGAACAGCTTGTGCGCCCGCAGGCTCGAGTAGACGTGGGTGAGCAAGCCCAGGTTGTGCGCCGAATACAGGCTTTCGCCCTCCGCCAGCAGCCCCGCCTGGGTCAGCATTTCCTCGACGAACTGATGACCCTGCTCGTTCAACTCGACCTGCCGGGTCTTTTCGTCGATGGTGAAGTGGCCTTCCTGCGTGACGACGCCCTCTTCTTCCTCGATGTGCTGCTTGAGCAAAGGAATCAGTTGGTTGATCTGCTGGTAGAGCTTGGAGCTGTCCTCGGCCTGACCGGAGATGATCAGCGGCGTACGGGCTTCGTCGATCAGGATCGAGTCCACTTCGTCGATCACCGCGAAGTTGAGTTCACGCTGGTTCTTCTCGCCGAGACTGAACGCCATGTTGTCGCGCAGGTAATCGAAGCCGAACTCGTTATTGGTGCCGTAGGTAATGTCGGCGGCATAAGCGGCGCGCTTTTCCTCCGGCGGCTGGAAGGGTGTAACGATGCCCACCGTCAGCCCGAGGAATTCATACAGTGGTCGCATCCAGTTGGCATCGCGGCGCGCCAGATAGTCGTTCACCGTTACCACGTGAACGCCTTTGCCGGCGAGTGCGTTGAGATAGACCGCAAGCGTCGCGACCAGCGTCTTGCCCTCGCCGGTCCGCATTTCGGCGATCTTGCCCTCGTGCAGGGTCATGCCGCCGATCAGCTGCACATCGAAGTGGCGCATGCCCATCACACGCTTGCCTGCCTCGCGGCAGACAGCGAAGGCTTCGGGAAGAATCTGATCGAGGGTCTCGCCTTGGCCGAGGCGGGCCTTGAATTCTTCGGTCTTGCTCCGCAGTTGCTCGTCGGAGAGAGACAGCATTTGCTCTTCGAGCGCATTGACGGCTTGTACCGCCTTGAGCATGCGCTTGACCTCGCGGTCATTCTTGCTACCAAAGAGCTTCTTCATTAAAGGCGCAAACATATCGACAAAGATTTCCATGCTGGGGATGGAGGCACGGCCGCAGGGCCACTACGGCGGCGTGCAAAGGGGGCATTCTACTCGGAAACGCCTGAGAGAAAAGGTGCCTGCTGCGCAGCCGTGAGCGCCAGCGATACTGACAACCCGCCGACCCCTCGGTCAGTTCGCAGACAGACACCGGCGATATGCCAGTACCGGCACGCTGCCTGGGTCGGTCTTACCCACCCGCCATCCGATGGCCGGATCGCCAGCGCAGGCGCGTGCGCAGGCTTCTGCTAACATGAGCACTCTTATCGCACTTGCCCAGGTCTCATCATGTCGTTGCGCCCATTGCCAGCCAAAGCGCCCGCTTCGCTGCTGCGCGAGGCAAAGCCACTGAAGGCCCTGTTCGGCGAGGCAAGACGCCTGGATCGGCTGCAACAGCTGGTTGAAAGCCAATTGCAGCCGGCGGCGCGCGAATACTGCCGTGTCGCGTCCTGGCGCGAAGGCACTCTGTTGCTCATCGTCACGGATGGCCATTGGGCGACGCGCCTGCGCTACCAGCAACGGCGATTGCACCGTCAGTTGCAGGGCATGGAGGAATTTCGCAACCTGAGCCGGATCCAGTTCAAGGTACAGCCCCCGCAAGCGCCACGGCATACGCCCGGCCCGGCACCGCATTTGTCGGTACGCGCCGCGGACAATATCCAGGAAACGGCGCGCGGAATAACCGACCCCAGACTCAAGGCGGCGCTGGAGCGACTCGCCGGACACGCGCGCCCCGCCTCGGGCGACTGATGGCGTCAGTGCGTCCGGTACTGCGCGCAGGGTTGAAGTCGCAACTCGCCGGAACCGGCGTTAGGATGTCGCGAACGCTACCGAGTACCGAGGTTTCGATGTCTATCCGTTCGAGCGGCCATCCACCATGCTGATCGGTGCCCTGCTGGTTGCCACCTGGGTGATACTGCTGATTCGCTATCCCCTTCGGGCCGTTCCGATTTCCCTTGGCGCGCTCCTGGGCCTGGGCCTGGTTGCCGCATGGGTGATCTGGCAAGAGCAACACGAGGAGCACCTGCTGGCTCGACTCGAGTTGCGCCTGGCGTACGCACCCGGCGCTTGCCCGGCCGCACAGCCTTTGCGCATCACGCTCGACAACCACAGCCCGAAACCCCTGCGCAATCTACGATGGGAGGTCGCGGCCTATTCCCCGGGCTCCAGCCTCAACCTGGTGACGTCGAACTTCGATGCGCCGCGATATCGCGGTCCCGGAGACTTGCAGCCCGGCGAACGCTGGGAATCCTGTGCGCCCGCACCGCCGCTACGCTCGGGGTACCGCAACAGTGCCCTCGAGTTTCGGGCCGAGCGGTTGCAAGGCAGCTTCGCCAACTGAGATGGCCATGTGACAGACAAGCACTTTCCATCCTCTGCCGGGCAGCCTATACTGTACAAACAACCAGTATTTCATTCAATTGAGCCGAGGTGGTAGATGGCCGTCGAAGTGGTGTACCGCAGCAGCCGGGACCTGGAGCGTTTGTTCATGGATAAAGCCGAAGCCGATCGTCACGACAAGATGCTTGAACTGGCCGAAGCCCTGGCCGCCGCCCTGCATAAGGCAGCGCCGTCGCTCAGCGAGCAGCAGGCCGATGACATCGGCATCTTCATGGCCAGGCATCGGGATCTGTTTGCCAAGGCGTTCAAGAACAATCCTGAGGCGTTGGCGGAGTTGCCGACCTCGACCGACGCGTCCTGACGGGTTGCGCCTTGCACAGACCACTGCTTCGTTTTGCCACAGGGAACATGCCCAGCGGGCGAAACTAGTTAATCCAGACCCGGTCCATTGGGTGCAGTCATCCAATCAGGTAACCGGCAATGGACAGTCCATTCACGAAGATCAGCGATGTGTTCCAACCAGACTACAACGTCAATTTCAGCATCGAGAAACCTGACGGCAGCATTCTGCTGACGCTGACCGACGCCGCGGGCGTCGCGGTCAAGCGCTTCATCAGTTCAAAACAATGGCGGGATCAGCAGCAGCTCGAACGGCTGATCACCAGCCTGCAGTTCAGCCTGGCAATCGAACGTGGCGAACAATCGAGCGCTTATCGGTTGACCAAGCATTCACACGCCGCAGCCCAGTAACCACCAGCCTGTTGCCTGCAGGCGCCTGCAACCCCAGCGTTTACCTTCCGATAAAAACAAGAACGATCCTGTCCCCTCACCGCCCGGCATTCAGTGCCGCGCGTCTCGCCGTGCCGCTCGAATCGGCTGGCGTTGGCCTGGCTCGCTCAGAGCCAGGCCAACGCCTTGGCTCGTGCCACGGCTTGTGTGCGCCTGGCAACGCCCAGCTTGGTGTTGATTCGCCGGGCATGGGTTTTGACCGTATGCAATGAGATGAAAAGCTGCTCGGCGATCTCCTGGTTCGAACATCCCTGAGCGATGAGCCGCAATACCGTGAGCTCGCGGTTACTCAGGATCACCTCGTCACCTGAACCGAGCGCATCTTCAGGTTCACGCTCGAACTGCAGCAGCCGATCACGCAGGCTTTCCCCTTTGCCCGCTGGCAAGCACTTGGCGAGCCACTGCGGCTGACGATGCTGTAGTTCGTACAATGGCTTGATCAGTTGTTGCCTGGCGGCCTCACCGAGCGCCTTGCGCAGCTCCAGTTCCGCTTCGTCATGGCGACCGTCCAGTTGAAGCGCTTCGGCCAGCGTGAACCGGCATTCGCAGGCCAGCCCCAATCGCTGGGAACGAAGATTCAGTTCGATCAGCTCGCGCAAGGTATCGATAGCCAGCGAAAAGCGCCCGGAGAGCAGATCGATCACGGCCAGGTAGCGTTGGACTCGCGGCAGCAATTCGTAGAACCCGGATGGGGCCAGGTAGGTGTGCCCCTCGTATAGCTCCAACACCTGGACGAACACGGCCCTGGCCTTTTTCAGCTGTCCCTGATGCAGCCAGGTCAACCCGGTTATCAAGGGTAAAATGCCACGGAAACGCGCCTCCGGCACATGCCGCCATTGGGTCAGCCGCTCGGCTTCGCGCAACCAGTGATACGCCGTCGGAAATTCGTGATTGCGGGCCGCCAGTTCAGCCAGACCCGCATAGCCGAAAAACACATAGGAATCACCACAGGTTTCCGTCTCGATTCGACCCTGTTGATACGCTTCGCGGGCCTGCTCGTCGAGTCCCTGGTAGGCCAGCAGGTGCCCCTGGAGCAGCTTCAACCGCCCGATTATCGGGCTATGCCTGACACTGTCGCGCAACACCATCAGAGACTCTTCAAGCACTCCAACGGCGCGCTCGAATTCGCCGGTCAACTCCAACAACTGGATTCGGTCGACGTTGAGCATCGCCTCGTACAGCACGCTGCCCTTGAGCCGGGCCAGCTTCATGCCTTCGCTGTTGTAATGCTGTGCCAGTTCCAGCTGGCTTTCAGCCATCGCCTGCTGGGACAGCGCCTGATAGCACAGCACCCGCTGCGCCCATGCATGGTCGGACAAGACATCGAGCGCCTGGAGGCAATAACTCCGGGCCTCGGGCTCGCCCCGCAGCCGCGCGAGGAAGCCGCGCAGTGCCTGCCATTGCGCGAGCAGCTGTGCCTGGCGCCTGGCATCGGGCTGGGGGAAGAACTTGGCCAGATCGGCGAGGCAATCGTCCACCTCGTCGAGCCGGGCGGAAATGATCAGCGCCCAGCCATGCAGCACGATCAGCCGGGTAGTGCTGTTGAACAGGTCCTGTGGCAGCTCGCTTCGCCATTTCATGAAGTGCGAGACGTTATCGCCGATGAGCAATTGTTCCTGCCCGTAGCGTTGCAGGAAATTGGCCGCCACCTCGGGTTGGCCGGCCCACAGTGCATGCTCCACCGCCTCGCGCATTTCGCCGCGGTTGGCGAACCATTGGCACGCACGCAGATGGGTTTGAGTGGGCGAGATCGCTTCGGGTACCCGTTGCAACATCAGCGCCAGCGGCCGCCACAGCCGGAACCATTCACCGCAGTTATCGATCTGGCGAATGAACAACTGGAACGTTTTCAACACATCGAGGATGTCGCTCCCGATCCCGTCGAGCACATGCTCGCATAGCTGCGGCGAAAAGCGCGGCATGCGCGCCAGCGCGAACAATGCGCGACGAACGTCCTCGCCCTGCCCTTCGAGCACTTCACGTTGCACGTAATCGCGCAGCAGGGGCGTACCCGCCACAAGCCGTTCACGCACCGCCTGCTCATCGGCGTTCAACAGCAGCAGGCTGACCCCGGCCAGCCAGCCTTCGCTACCCGCCAGGAGTTGCTTGAAGGTGTCGTCGGCAAGCTCCAGACGGTGTGTTTTGAGCAACTGCCGGAGCTCACCCGCCGTCAGGGCCAATGCCTCGGCCTCTACCTCGAACAGATCACCCTGAAGCAAGAGGCGGGGGAGTTTCCACGCCGGCTGCCGGCGGCTACTGACCCACCAGCTGACGCATTCGGGCCCTCTTTCGAGAAGCAGGTCGAGGCAGGCATCGAACTGCGCGGTGGTCTCTCGCGGGTAGTCATCGAGCATGATCCATAGCGGCCGCTGAAAATCATCCAACAGGCTGACAAGATCCTGCTGCACGTCCCCACTGGCCGTGGCTGAGCGATTGAGCACTCGGCAAAGCTGGGCGTAAAGCGCTTCGGCAGAATAAGGCCTGCCACCGAGATCGAGCCAGACGAGATGGGTGTCGGCCGGGACCTGGCGTGCGCACTCGTTCATCAGCACGCTTTTGCCGAAACCCGCCGGCGCGCAGATCAAGCGCAGCCGACAGCGGGCCTCCAGCAGCGCCTCGACCAGCCGGGGCCTTGGGATATGCAAAGGGGGAAGACGTGGAATGGTCGCAACCTGAACCTGCGCGGCAGCTTCTGTGCCGAGGGCACCAGGGTTGAAGCGTACGGACATAGCGAGGCTTCTCTTATTCGTATCAGTCCATTGAGGAACGCATGAGCGCAACCGTCAGAACCTGCGCCGGGAGCCGGCCCAACGGAGCCGTATCGGTGCGCTTATGCGCTCACAACCTGCACGATTACGACTCGTTTGTCGACTCATGCAAGGCGCTCGGCGTGTCGGATCGATCTCCGGCCCTCTAATGGCTAAAAAGTATCATCCTCCGCTTGGCGAGAAAAAAAAAGGCGGCCAACTGGCCGCCTTATTCATCAACTGGATGCCACGCGATCAGCGCACCCCGGCATTTCGCAGCGCGGCGGGCGTGAAATCACGGGCCGATGCCTTGTAGCCGAACTCATGCGCCTTCTCTTCGTTGCTCATGCCGATGGCGATGTAGCGACCGGAGATCACGTCATACAGCGCTTCGAATGCATAGGCCGGAACCTTGTGCTGGTAGTACTGCAGCAGGTGGGCTTCGCCGACGCGCCACAGCTGGCCACGACCGTCGTAGAGTTCCGATTGCGCGATGGTCCAGGTATCTTCATCCACGAAGAAGCGGCGCTTGGCGTAAATGTTACGCTCGCCATCTTTCAGGTTGGCTTCGATTTCCCATACACGGTGCAGCTCGTAGCGCGCCAGGTCCTGGTTGACGTGACCGGCCCGGAGAATGTCGCTGTATTTCACGTCGCTCGAGTTGATCTCATAGCTGTTGTACGGGATATACAGTTCTTTCTTGCCGACCAGTTTCCAGTCGTAACGATCCGGCGCACCGCTGAACATATCGAAGTTATCGGTGGTACGCATGCCATCGGCGGCGGTACCCGGGCCGTCGTAGGCAACCTGCGGGGCACGGCGCACACGACGCTGGCCGGCGTTGTAGATCCACGCCTGACGCGGTTCTTTCACCTGATCCAGCGAGTCGTGCACCAGCAAGACGTTACCGGCAAGTCGCGACGGTGCCGTTACCCGCTGCTTGAAGAACAGCAGCGCGTTCTTGGCGCGTTCCGGCTCCAGATCCGTCATGTCGCTCGGGAACGCCACTTCATCCTCGAAGTGCACCAGGGTGTAGCTGCCATTGGTCTGTGGCGTGGCCTGCACGATGTTACGGCGCACGTTGCCGCCACGATAGCGAGTGATATGGTTCCAGACGACTTCCAGGCCGTTCTTCGGAATCGGGAAGGCGTAGTAGCGGCTATCGGCAAAATTGTCGACGCCGTTGCCACCACCCACCAACTCGGTATTCAGCGCGCTTTTCTTCGCGGCTTCGTAAATCCGATCCGGTACGGCGGCGCTACGATGCGTCGGGAATACGCGAATCTTGTAGGTTTCCGGGTAGCGCTTGAACATCGCCTGCTGGCCTGCGGTCAGCTTGTCCTTGTACTGATCGACGTTTTGCGCAGTGATGACGAACTCGGGCTTCTCGTCCTTGAACGGGTTGGTCAGATGGCCGTTATCCAGCGGGGCGGCATCGGTGGACAGGCCGCCAGTCCACTCTGGAATGGTCCCGTCGGCGTTGCCGGCCTTTTCAGCACCCAGCGGTGTCAGCGAGTTGCCAAGCTTGGCCGCTTCTTCAGGAGATACGGCAGCCATAACGCTGCTGGCGAGCAGCGAGAGGGCCAAGACACTGAATAGTTTTCTTGTTGTTTTCATACGCTTCCAGTTCCTCTTGATCTTGTTTTGGCCGGAGGCCTTGCATGAAGCTCGCCGCGCGACGAAGACCTGTCTACAGGCGCCGCGCGGCAACAATCGAAGCGGCCCCCTTAGAAGTTCACGCCCACGCTCAGTGCGAGGAAGTCACGATCGACCAGGGTGTTGTAGTCGCCACCGAAGAAATCGGTGTAGGACAGGCTGGCGGTGTAGCTGTTCTGGTAGACAGCATCGACGCCAACGCTCACTGCCTTGGAGCCCTCGTTGAACAAGCCGTTCGGGCCGTAGCCATCAACGTCATGGGAGAAGGAAATGTTCGGCGTAAGGTTCACACCCGCGAACACGTTGCTGTAGTCGGCCAGCGCACGCAGGCGATAACCCCAGGAGTTGGCGGTAACGAAACCGTCATCGCCATATGCGGCGAACTGAATGGGATCATCAGGGGTGCCATAGATGGCGTCGCGACCGTAACGGAGTTCGCTCTTGCTTTCCAGGCCACCCACATGGGCGTAGCCGATCTCACCTACGACCGTTACCCGACCCGCACCCAGCACCTGGTCGAAGAAATGCGTGAAGGTGGTCTGTACTTGCGTGATTTCCTTGCGGTTGTAGCCGCGGTTTTCCGCGCCGAAGGTGCTTGCCACGGGTGATGTGCCCGGAGCGATCGGGTTGAGCAGCGCCCGCGTCACGTCGGTGGTGTTGATCTGAACCGGCGCATTGGGTCGATAGCTCACCTCGCCCGACCAGGCGGTACCGGTGGGCAGCGTGGTCGAGAAGCTCAGGCCATAGAGCTGGATGTCTTCCGGGTACTCCAGGTAGTACTGGCCGTTACCCAGCATCACGCTCTGAGCCAGGCCGGCACCCGATCCAGCCGCGATGCCTTCGGCCGTACCGATAATGCCCGGCAGAGCGGCGGCGGTCGCAAGACCCGCGGATTGGGTGCTCACGTTTGGCGTGCGGCTGTGGTAGTTCATGAAGTACGCACCGTACTCGGTAGCGTCGCCGAGCCAGCGCAAGGCAAGGCCGAACTGTCCGGAATCCCGCGCGTCACGGTCGCCGCCACGGGGCAGCACGACGCCTTCCGGCGTCACTTCGAAGCCCTGCCCGAACGCGGCCGCTACCGGCTGCAGCGGTGCGATGGCCGGGCTTCCGACGTGGTAGTTGTTGTCGCAGCCGTCTTGCACCACATCGACCGCAAAGAAGGTTCCGCAGTTGTCGACGATCGTCTGGTCCCATTCCAGCTGATAGAACGCCTCCATGCTCAAGCGGTCGCTGATGCTTTGCGACAGATAGAGCATGTTGACCGGAATGAGGCCTTCCTTGATCTCTGCACCGGGCCGGCGAAACGCAGCCGCGTCGAGCGGGTTGATCGAGTTGATCGAGTTACCGATGAAGGTGCTCTCGCCCCAGCTCACGACCTGACGTCCGATGCGCACGGTGCCGGGCAGGTCGCCCAGGTAATAGTTGTGGTACAGGAACGCATCGAGGATCTGCGCGCCGGATGATTGCGCGGCCTCCTTGCGATTGCTGTCGCTGATGTCCTTGAACAGGCGGCTTTCGTCCTTGAGTTCGAAGTCGTACCAGTATTTGCCGCGAATGAACGCGCCACTGTCGCCGTAGCGCAGTTCCAGGTCATGGATGCCCTTGAAGATCTTCGAAAAGGTTTCGCCCTTCTTGAAGTTCAGGCGGCCGTCGTCACCGGTCTGGGTGTAGCCGGTGCCCCCATTGTTGATGCCCACCAGATCCATGTCCCGCTCAGCCATCGACCAGCTTGCACCGATGGACATGGATGAATCGAGTTGCCCCTCGATTTCCCCGATATTGAAGTTGACTGCATAAGCCGGTGCGGCGATGCCCAGCGCGACCGCGAGGGCCAGGGTTTTGGGCTGGAAGATTCCTTGCCTTGTTGTTTTTGTCATGAGGCGCTCCTGGTTGGTTCGAAGTACGCTCACCCTAACCACACGGCAGCGGAGGGTTAAGCGCACTAAGGTTTGATTTGTTTTGTAATCCTTAAGGATGAATAGCCTTCCCGTCATTGGCCTGCGACGGGGCGTCACGCTACTCGAAACGTAGCGCCCCGCGAAGCTATCCGAGAGCTTAGCCGCAAGCGAATTTGGCGCAACCCCCGAAATAGAGCAGTTGCCAGGCAAATGAAGGGAAATCTGGCAGAGCGGTGCTCCCCCGACCATCGATGGCACGCCGCGCGGCGCCTAGCGGGAGGGCGCCCGCCACCCTCGCCGGCCGGCAAAGGAATCCGGCGGCGTGCAAGAGCGTTACCGAAGCGCGATGTTGGGGCGAAACGAAACAGTCGAGGCTCGACGGCGACAACCGAGCCTCGCGCCAGGATGGCGAATCACGTCGGGACGGCAGGAAACAGATGAGCGCCAGCGAATGCCGCCGCCCGGACACGCCGGAGGCCGCAGCGCCGCGTTCCGGCCCCCTCAGGAGCCGGCGGCCCTCGACTGTCGAGGACCGCTACCCGGCGATGTCTTCGTTACAGGCCTTTGACGGCGTAGATGCCAGGCGCGTTGCGCCAGTAGCCTTTGTAATCCATGCCATAGCCGAACACGTAGCGATCGACACAGCTGAGGCCGACGTAATCGGCCTTGAGATCCGGGCGGGCCTTGCGCTGATGATCCTTGTCGACCAGTACCGCGGTGTGCACGGCGGCGGCACCGGCATGCCGGCAGAAATCGATGATCGCCCCGAGCGTATGGCCTTCATCGAGAATGTCGTCGACGATCAGTACGTCGCGGTCGATAAAGGAAATCTCCGGCTTGGCCTTCCAGAAAAGCTCGCCACCACTGGTCTCGTTGCGATAACGCGTGGCGTGCAGATAGGAAAGCTCCAGCGGGAAGTTAAGCTTGGTCACCAGCTTGCCGGAGAAGATCAGTCCGCCATTCATGACGCAGAACACTACCGGATTACGGTCGGCCAGTTCGCCATTGATTTTTTCGGCCACCGCATCGATTGCCGCTTCCACTTCGGCTTCGGCATATAGACAGTCGGCTTCGGCCATGATCTGGCGGACGTGTGCGAGATCGACGGACATGGCGATGCTCCAGAGAATGAGAAGGGCGAAAGCAGCCAGGTCGGCTACGCGAAAAACAAGGGGCGCGACGATACCGATGCTGCCGTGGCCAGGGCAAGCCCTGTTTGATACATCAATAGCCGCTACCCCCTCGATGCATTAATCTACGCCGGTTTATTCGACCGCCGGAGCCACCCATGACCATTCGAGAGATCCGCCATCCGCTTATTCGCCACAAACTTGGGTTGATGCGCCGAGCCGATATCAGTACCAAGAACTTCCGCGAACTGGCGCAGGAGGTCGGCTCGATCCTCACATATGAAGCGACCCGCGACCTGCCGCTGGAGAATTACAGCATCGACGGCTGGTGTGGCCCGGTTCAGGTCGAAAAGATTTCCGGCAAGAAAATCACCGTGGTGCCCATCCTGCGGGCGGGCATCGGCATGCTCGACGGTGTGCTCAGCCTGATTCCCGGAGCCAAGGTCAGTGCGGTGGGCATCGCCCGCAACGAGGAAACCTTGCAGGCCCATACCTACCTTGAGCGCCTGGTAGACGATCTCGATCAGCGCCTGGCCATGATCATCGATCCGATGCTGGCCACCGGCGGTTCCATGGTCGCCGCCATCGACATGCTGAAGAAGGCCGGGTGCAAGGAGATCCGCGCGCTGGTGCTGGTCGCCGCGCCGGAAGGCATCGCCGCTGTGGAGCAGGCACACCCGGACGTCATCATCTATACCGCCTCGATTGATGATCGACTGGACGAAAACGGCTACATCATGCCCGGCCTGGGCGACGCGGGAGACAAGATCTTCGGCACCAAGCAGAAGGACATCTGACATGCCGCACCCCATGGAGGAACCGCTCGGACGCCAGGTGCTGGCAGGCGCCCAAATGTTGTTCGTGGCTTTCGGCGCCCTGGTCCTGATGCCATTGATCACCGGCATGGACCCGAACGTTGCGCTGTTCACCGCCGGCATCGGAACGCTGCTGTTCCAGTTGGTCACCAAGCGCCAGGTGCCCGTCTTCCTTGCCTCGAGCTTTGCCTTCATCGCACCGATCATCGCTGCGAAAGGTGACTTCGGGCTTCCTGCCGTACTCGGCGGCGTGGTCGCGGCGGGCATTGTCTACATGATCCTCGGCTTTGCGGTTCGCCTCAGAGGCCCCGGATTCATCGACCGGCTGCTGCCACCGGTGGTGATTGCGCCGGTGATCATCTCCATCGGCCTCGCCCTCTCGCCCGTGGCGGTGAACATGGCCATGGGCAAGGCCGGCGACGGAAGCGCCCAGCTCGTGCCCTATGCCACGGCGATGATGATTTCCATGCCTGCGCTGCTCACCACGCTGCTGGTGGCCGTACTCGGCAAAGGCTTGTTTCGGCTGGTGCCGATCCTGGCCGGCGTCGCGGTGGGTTACGGCCTGTCGTTCGCCTTTGGCGTGGTCGACACCACCGGCATCGCCGCAGCGCCGTGGATCGCCGTTCCCAACTTCGTCGCGCCGGAGTTTCATTGGGGCGCGATTCTGTTCATGGTTCCAGTAGCGCTGGCTCCGGCGATCGAACACATCGGCGGCGTCGTCGCGATCGGCGGCGTTACCGGCAACAATTTCATCAAGAAGCCCGGCCTGCACCGCACCCTGCTCGGCGACGGCCTGGCGACCTCTGCCGCCGGCCTGTTCGGCGGTCCGCCCAATACTACCTACGCGGAAGTCACCGGCGCGGTCATGCTGACGAAGAACTACAACCCGAAAGTCATGACCTGGGCAGCCGTCTTCGCCATCGTCCTGGCGTTCATTGGCAAGTTCGGGGCGGGGCTGCTCAGCATTCCGGTGCCGGTGATGGGCGGGATTCTTTGCCTGCTGTTCGGCTCGATCGCTGTCGTCGGCCTGAGCACCCTGATCCGCCATCAGGTGGACCTGGCCGAAGCACGCAATCTCATCATCGTGTCGGTGACGCTGGTGTTCGGAATCGGCGGCATGGTGTTCGGTTACGGTGAATTCACCCTTTCCGGAATTTCGCTGTGCGCAATCATCGCGCTGATCCTCAACCTGGTCCTGCCCGGCGGCGAAGGCTGGAAGAACAAGCAGCTTGAGGAAAGCTGAAACAGCCGCCAGCACGGCGCGTGCTGGCGGCCCATTGATGGACGTTGATCGTATCCATGAGCCATCGCGAGGCAATACGCGTAGACTGCCGCGATGAGCTCCGCCATCCCCCATCGTCAGTTGCCGCACGACGACGCAGTCAGCTGCTCGACCTGCGCGGCGTGCTGCTGCCGGCTGGAAGTGCTGTTGATCACCGACACCGGCGTACCCGACCGTTTCATCGAAGAGGACGACTGGGGTGCGCAGGTCATGCGCCGCCTGGACGACGGCTGGTGCGCGGCACTCGACCGAGACAGCATGCGTTGCACGATCTACGCACAGCGCCCGCTGATCTGTCGGGAATTCGAATTGGGCTCGGACGATTGCCTGGAAGAGCGCAAGGGCTCTGCGTCAGCCTACCTGGACCAGGTCTGACGGCGACACTGCGCCGTCAGCCGCAACGCGGGGTCGCGCTCAGAACGAGGCCCGATAGTGAACGGCGTAGCTTTCGATGCCGTCGTTGGGGCTCTTGATTCCGGCGTTGGAGTAGTGAATCGCCCGCAGACCGACTTCCTGGCCACCGGCGAAGCGCAGCCCCACGCCAAAGCGATCCTCGAACTGGAACGAGGAACCCAGATCGTTGTTTTCCACCTCGGTATTTTCGAAGGCCGCGATGCCGATACCGGCCTCCAGGTAGGGCTTGACCGAATCACCGGCGAACTCGTAGACGAAGACCGGCGCCAGCGACAGGCTATGGTTGCTGGAGGTTTCGTCACCTTCCCAATAGGTATACCCGGCATCCCAATAGCCGGTGAGCCGTCCGACGCTCGTCTGGAACCAGACGCGATTGAAATCCAGTTGCGCACCCAGTCGATAGGTCATGGTCGACTCACCGGTCTGCCCCACCGCTGCAGTCAGGTCCAATGCGTGAGCGGCCGTCACCTGGCTCAGCGAAACAGCGACAATCGCGGCGAGGGAAATCAGCTTGTTCATTCGATATTTCCTTATCTTAAGTTGGCATCGCTTGTTGTTTTCGAGCATTAACCCAAATACAGAAAGCAGGCGCAGCGGGGAGTTCCTAGCCTGGGAAGTAAGCCACATCCCCGTGTTCCCCCCAAAGTACCGGAAGAACCCCGGCTAATCGACGGGGATCGCCGCTGCTCCAGAACCGCGTCGCCGCACCGCTGCTACCCAACCGATCGCGTGCCGCCAGCACCGTTTCGAGATGCCGGGCGACGGCGGCCCCGGTGTCCACCAGACGGACCGTCGGCGGCAACATCTGCACCAATAGCGGCTTGATGAATGGATAGTGGGTACAGCCGAGAATCAGCGTGTCACAGCCCTGCTCGATGAGAGGC
Organism: Stutzerimonas stutzeri; assembly: GCF_009789555.1. NCBI lineage: Bacteria > Pseudomonadati > Pseudomonadota > Gammaproteobacteria > Pseudomonadales > Pseudomonadaceae > Stutzerimonas > Stutzerimonas stutzeri. The sequence goes on along the minus strand of NZ_CP046902.1, from coordinate 1,829,712 downwards.
TCGACGAATCCCCTGAGCAGCGATCGCGTTGCCTGCGTATCGAGTTCGCCGGCTTCGATGCGTTCGACCAGTCCCGGGCAGGGCTGGGTGATTACGCGAACGTCGCTGGCGAAGCGGTCCAACAGGGCTGCGAACTTGGCGCTTTTCAGGGTACCGGTCGTGGCCAGCACCCCCACGACGCCGCTACGGGTCGCCTGTGCGGCAGGTTTGACCGCAGGCTCCATACCCACCAGAGGCACAGTCGGATACAGCTCGCGCAGCTCGGCAATACCTGCAGCGGTTGCCGTATTGCACGCCAGGACCAACGCCTTGGCGCCCTCACTCAGAAAAAACGCGGCAATTGACCGGCACCGCTCGCGAATGAACGCCGGGCTTTTCTCGCCGTAGGGCACGTGCCCGCTGTCGGCCAGATAAAGCAATGATTCGCCCGGCAGGCGCGCGTGAATTTCCCGCAGTACGGACAGGCCGCCGACACCTGAATCGAAAACGCCGATCGGCGCGTTGTCAGCCATGGCGGTGACTGCAAACCGTGCAGGCAGGGTCCCGCTTGACCTTCAGCTCGCGGAATCGACTGTTCAGTGCATCCACCAGCAGCAGACGGCCCACCAGCGGCTCACCGAAGCCTGCGAGCAGCTTCAGCGCTTCGAGGGCCTGCAGACTGCCCACCATGCCCACAACCGGCCCCAATACGCCAGCCTCGCTACAGGTCAACTCGGCCTCGCTGCCATGACCATACAGGCAGTGATAGCAAGGGCTGGTCGCGTCCCGCGGATCGAACACCGATAGCTGGCCCTCGAGCCGGATTGCGGCGCCGCTCACGAGCGGCTTCTTCGCCGTCACGCACGCGGCGTTGACCGCCTCCCTGACAGCGAAGTTGTCAGTGCAATCGAGCACCAGATCGACCGCCGTCACGGCCGCATCGAGGGAATCGGCATCCATCGCGGCGCGATATGGAACCAGCTTCGGCAACGGATTGAGCGCCGACAGCCGCGCAATGACGGAGTCCACCTTGAGCATGCCCACCGACGGGGTGTCATGGGCAACCTGGCGTTGCAGATTGGTCAGGTCGACACGGTCGAAATCGGCCAGATGCAATTCTCCAACGCCGGCGGCGGCCAGGTAGAGCGCCACGGGCGAACCCAGCCCGCCCAACCCGACGATCAGCACCCGACTGCGCTTGAGTTTCAGCTGCCCGTCGATATCGACCTGTTTCAGCAAAATCTGCCGGCTGTAACGCAGCAGCTCCTCGTCACTCAGCATATCGCTCTCCTGGCTCATGGCCGGCGCCCCAGACTGATACGCTCGTGCCCACCGAAGTCCTTGCGGCTCTCGATTTCGCAAAACCCACCTTCGGCGAACAGCGCCCGCACCGCCGGCGCCTGATCGTAACCGTGCTCCAACAGCAGCCAACCCTCGGGCAGCAGATGGCTCGATGCGCTTGCGATGATCTGCCGAATGTCGTCCAGGCCGTCCTCGCCGGCGACCAGCGCGCTGCTCGGTTCGAAACGCAGATCACCTTGCCGAAGATGCGGATCGCACGCCCGGATATAGGGCGGATTACTGACAATCAGGGCGTACCGTTGCCCCTCGAGCGCAGCGAACCACTGACTTTCGCAGAATACCGCATTGTCGAGCCGCAACCGCTGGGCGTTGCGCGTCGCCAGTGCAACGGCTTGAGCCACGCGATCGACTCCGGTTACGCGCCAGGCCGGGCGCTCATGGGCCAGCGCGAGGGCAATCGCGCCGGTACCGGTTCCAAGATCGAGCACGTTCATCGCAGCGGCCGGCAGCAATTGCAACGCGGTTTCAACCAGCAATTCGGTGTCCGGCCGGGGAATCAGTGTATGAGGCGCCACCTCGAGTTCGAGACTCCAGAAGCCCTGACGGCCCAGGATGTAGGCGATCGGCTCGCCCCTGCGACGACGCGCCAAGTCCGCCACAAAGCGCGCTTCGCACTCGACCGGCACCTCGCGCTCGGGCCAGGTGTGCAGGTAGCTGGCAGCCTTTCCCAACGCCGCGGCCAACAGCCATTCGGCGTCGAGTCTGGCACTCGGCGAGTCAGGCAGGTCGGCGGCACGTAACAGCGATTCGATGGTGGCCATGTTGGCTTTTTTCCGTTGGAGCCGGACGGCAGGATTGCCTGCCAGGGTAGTCAGCGGCGGAGCGCGAATCGCAAGGCCAGCAGCGCCTTGCCTTGATCCACTATCGTTTGTTGTCAGTCACCCAGCGCTGCCAGCTGGTCCGCCTGGTATTCCTGCAGCAACGGCTCGATCACCTGCTCGACCGCCCCGCCGATCACTTCGTTGAGCGAATACAGCGTCAGGTTGATGCGGTGATCGGTGACCCGTCCCTGCGGAAAGTTATAGGTGCGAATGCGCTCGGAACGATCGCCCGAGCCGACCAGCAGCTTGCGGGTATCGGAGATTTCCTTGTGCGCGGCGCTGTCCTGCACATCCTGTAGCTTGGCCGCCAGCCACGCCATGGCCCGTGCGCGGTTCTTGTGTTGCGAACGCTCTTCCTGACATTCCACGACGATGCCGCTAGGCAAGTGGGTGATGCGCACCGCCGAATCGGTCTTGTTGATGTGCTGCCCGCCGGCGCCGGAGGCACGATAGGTATCGATGCGTAAATCGGCCGGGTTGATTTCGATCGCGACCTGTTCGTCCGGCTCCGGCAGAACCGCAACGGTGCAGGCCGAGGTATGGATACGCCCCTGGGATTCGGTTTCAGGAACACGTTGCACGCGGTGCGCACCGGACTCGAACTTGAGCTTGGCGAATACATTGTCGCCCTCGACGCGCGAGATGACCTCCTTATAGCCGCCGTGCTCGCCAGGGCTTTCGGACAGAATTTCCACCCGCCATCCCTGCCGCTCGGCATAGCGTGAATACATCCGGAACAGATCGCCGGAAAAGATCGCCGCCTCGTCGCCGCCCGTACCTGCACGAATCTCGAGAAACACGTTGCGCCCGTCCTTGGGGTCCTTGGGCAGCAGCATGCGTTGCAGCCTGGCCTCGATCTCTTCGAGCTTGCCACGGGCTTCGGCCACCTCCTCCTCGGCCATTTCGCGCACATCCGCGTCATGGTCCTTGAGCAATGCCTGAGCCCCCTCAAGGTCGGACTGCATCTTGAGGAATTCGCGATAGGTGGCAATGACCGGCTCCACCTCCGCGTACTCTCGCGAGTAGGCCCGAAAACGGGTCTGATCGCTGATCACTTCCGCGTCGCCAAGCAACGCCGTCAGTTCTTCGAAGCGGTCCTGCAGAATATCGAGTTTGTTGAGCAGCGACGCTTTCATGATTTGTCCGTGCTGTCCGGCAAGGCGAAGAGTTCCTGGACGATGCCCAGGGCCTCGACACGCCCTTCGGCGGAAAGTTTTTTCAGCTGAACGCTCGGCGCGTGCAGCAGTTTATTGGTCAGTCCGCGTGCCAATTGCGCCAGCGCATCTTCGGGTGTACCGCCATTGGCCAGCAACCGCTGAGCCTTGAGCATTTCCTCGTCACGAATGCGTTCGGCGTGCTGCCGGTAGGCTTTGAGCACATCCACGGCGGCGAGCTCACGCAGCCGCACCATGAAGTCGTCGGTACCGGCCGCCACCAGTTCTTCGGCGGCCTGGGCAGCGCCCTGACGGCTCTTGAGGTTCTCGGCGACGACTTCGTGCAGATCATCGACGGTGTACAGGTAGACATCATCCAGCTCGCCTACCTGCGCTTCTATGTCGCGGGGCACCGCGATATCGACCATGAACATCGGCTTGTGCTTGCGCTTCTTCAAGGCCTGTTCTACGGCGCCCTTGCCGAGTATCGGCAATTGGCTGGCAGTGGAGCTGATGACGATATCGCTGTTGTAGAGTTCGTGCGGAATGTCGGCCAGAAGGATCGCGTGCGCGCCGAACTGCTCGGCCAGCGAACTGGCCCGCTCGAGCGTGCGGTTGGCCACCACGATCCGCTTTACGCCCTGCTCGTGCAGATGACGGGCCACCAGCGTGATGGTTTCACCGGCACCGATCAGCAAGGCCTGACTACGGTGCAGGTTGGCAAAGATCTGCTTGGCCAGGCTGACCGCGGCGAAGGCCACCGAGACCGGGTTTTCGCCGATCGCGGTATCGGTTCGTACGGTTTTGGCAGTACTGAAAGTCGCCTGAAACAGACGCCCCAGCAGCGGGCCGACGCTTCCGGCCTCGCGCGCGACCGCATAAGCGGACTTCATCTGGCCGAGAATCTGCGGCTCGCCGAGCACCATCGAATCCAGGCCCGATGCCACGCGCATCATGTGACGAACAGCCTCATCGTCGGTATGAACGTAAGCGCAGGCCTTGAGGTCGTCCAGGCTCAGACGGTGATAGTTGGCCAACCAGGCGAGCACGGCCTCGGCCTCGACTTCGTCCTGCTCGAGATAGAGTTCGCTGCGATTGCAGGTCGACAGGATCGCCGCCTCGCGCGTCGGCGTGACACGACACAGCTGCTGCAGCGCCTCGACCATCTGTTCCGGCGTGAACGCAACACGTTCGCGCACATCCACCGATGCGGTCTTGTGATTGATGCCAAGCGCGATGAAAGCCATGCGGGGTCGCTGATTCGAAAAACGGAGCGCGCGATTCTCCTACTTCGCCTGCTTCAGAACAACCGTTGCCCGTCATTGTCTCTACCAGATCGAGCCGCCCGACGCGCCCGTAAAGCCAGCCCATGTGCTTGCCTGACGGCTTGTGTCATCATGCCGCGACCGCAGACCAGCTTGTATTCCCTATGAAAAAACTCCTCGCCATCAGCGCCGTCCTGCTTCTCGGTGGCTGCCAAAGCTTCATGCAGAGCACTCCCGACAGCGGCCCGCCGATCGAGGAGGCCACGCCGGAACCTGCGAGCGCCAGCGCGGGCGAATTTGGCTCGTTCAGCAGCGACACGCTGTACGCATTGCTGGTAGCCGAACTGGCCGGACAGCGCAATCGCTTCGACATCGCCCTGGGCAACTATGTCCAGCAAGCCAATGCGACCCAGGATGCCGGTGTCGCCGAGCGCGGTTTCCGCATCGCCGAATACCTGGGCGCCGAACAGGCAGCGCTGGATACCGCGATGATCTGGGCGAGCAATGCACCGGATAACCTCGACGCTCAGCGTGCTGCCGCCGTGCAACTGGCGCGCGCGGGGCGCTATGAGGACTCGCTGAAGTTCATGGAGAAAGTGCTGCAGGGCCAGGGCGATACGCACTTTGACTTCCTCGCCCTGTCAGCGGCCGAAACCGATCCGGATACGCGCACCGGCCTGCTCAAAAGCTTCGACCAGCTGTTGATCAAGCACCCTGACAATCCGCAGCTGAAGTTCGGCAAAGCCGTGTTGCTCCAGCAGGATGGACGTCCTGAAGAAGCGCTCGCACTGCTTGAGGAACAACCCTCCCGCGCCCAGGAGATCCCCTCGATCCTGCTTCAGGCGCGACTGCTTCAGGTCCTGGAGCGTGGCAAGGAAGCCCTGCCGCTGCTGGAGAAGAGCCTCAAGCAGCATCCTGAGGACAAGCGCCTGCGGCTGACCTATGCGCGCTTGCTGGTCGAGCAGGACCGCCTCGACGAAGCCATGGGCGAGTTCGCCACGCTGGTTCAGCAACATCCCGGCGATGACGACTTGCGCTTTTCGATGGCCCTGGTCTGCCTCGAAGCACAAGCCTGGCGTGAAGCCATCGTCTATCTGCAAGAGCTGGTCGAGCGCGGCAGCCATCTGGACGCGGCGCATTTCAACCTCGGCCGCGCCTATCGCGAACTGGGTAAGCACGAGCAGGCACTGGCCGCATTCTCCAAGGTCGGCTCCGGCAACGAATACCTGCCGGCAAAACTCATGCAGGCCGAACTGCTGTTTTCGCTCAACCGCAGCCAGGAAGCGTCGAACCTGCTGGCACGTGCCCGCGACGAGCAACCCGACTACGCCATTCAGCTATACCTCATCGAGCTTGAAGCGCTATCGGCGCAACAGCAGATCGACGCGGCCTGGACGCTTGCCGCACAGGCGCTGGAACAGTTCCCCGACGAGCTCAACCTGCTCTATACCCGCGCCATGATTGCCGAAAAGCGTGGCGACCTGCCGCAGCTGGAGCGCGATCTGCGCGATATCATCGAGCGTGAGCCCGACAATGCCATGGCCCTCAACGCCCTGGGTTATACACTCGCCGATCGCACCGACCGATACGCTGAGGCCCTCTCCCTGATCGAGCAGGCTTACCGACTCAATCCTGATGATGCCGCCATTCTCGACAGCCTCGGCTGGGTCAATTACCGGCTGGGCAATCTCGAGCAAGCCGAAACCCAGCTGCGCAAGGCGCACCAGCGCCTGCCGGACCATGAAGTCGCCGCTCACCTTGGCGAGGTGCTCTGGGCGTCCGGCCAACAGCGAGAAGCGCGGGCGATCTGGGCCGAAGCGCTGAAGGCGCAACCGGACAGCCCAGTGCTGCGCGAAACCATCGAACGCCTGACAGGCTCGGAGAAACCCTGACACATGAAGCCGATGCGCAACCTGCTGATTACCGCACTCATGTTGATGCTCGCCGGCTGCGCCGGTCTTGGCCCACAGGAATCGGTCGAAGGTCCCGGCAACGCCGAAGACTGGAAGACGCACAAAGCGCAGATCAGCGAAATCGACGGCTGGCAGATCAACGGCAAGATCGGCATTCGCGCTCCGCAGGATTCTGGCAGCGGCACACTGTTCTGGCTGCAACGCCAGGAATACTTCGATATTCGCCTGTCCGGCCCGCTGGGCCGCGGCGCCACTCGACTCACCGGCCGCCCCGACGCCGTCGCCCTGGAAGTCGCAGGCCAGGGGCGCTTCGAAGCGCAATCACCGGAAGCACTGGTGCACAGCCAGCTCGGCTGGCAGCTGCCGGTATCGAACCTGCTGTGGTGGGTACGTGGCCTTCCCTCCCCGGACAGCCGCAGCAGAGTCGCGCTGGACGCCAACGGACGCCTCGCCAGCCTGCAGCAGGACGGATGGGACGTGCAGTATCTGGGCTACAGCGAGCAAGACCAGTACAGCCTGCCGACGCGTATCAAGCTGGCCGGCCATGATCTGCAGATAACGCTGGTGATCAAGGATTGGCAGCCGCGGCGGCTCGGCCACTGATGCGCAAGCTGACCTTGCCGGCTCCGGCCAAACTCAACCTGATGCTGCACATTCTCGGCCGCCGCGCCGATGGCTATCACGAACTGCAGACCCTGTTTCAATTCCTGGACTACGGCGACGAGCTGACCTTCACCCCACGGACCGATGGCCAGATCCGCCTGCATCCAGCGCTGCCGGGCGTCGCCCACGACGATAATCTGATCGTCCGGGCGGCCCGCCTGCTGCAAGCCCGAAGCGGGTGCAGCCAGGGAGCCGACATTGAACTGATCAAGCGACTCCCCATGGGCGGTGGCATAGGCGGCGGCAGTTCCGACGCGGCAACCACACTGCTTGGCCTCGATCACCTGTGGCAAACCCACCTCGGCGAAGATCACCTGGCGCAGATTGGCCTGGACCTCGGAGCCGATGTGCCGGTATTCGTGCGCGGCCGCGCGGCCTTTGCCGAGGGCGTCGGCGAGCGTCTGCAGGCGGTCGAATTGACCGAGCCCTGGTTCCTCGTCATCGCCCCGCAAGTCTCTGTAAGTACAGCGGAAATATTTTCCGACCCGGAGTTGACACGCAATACCCCGGCCATTACAGTTCGCAGCCTTCTTGCAGGGGGCGGTCGTAATGACTGTCAGCCGGTAGTCGAGAAGCGTTATCCCCAAGTGCGTAACGCTTTGAGCTTGTTGAACAAATTTGTTCCAGCAAGAATGACCGGCACTGGAGCTTGTGTGTTTGGGAGCTTCCCAAACAAAGGTGAGGCTGATAAAGTTTGCCGCCAACTTCCAGCCGATTTGCCAGCATTTGTAGCCCAGGGACGCAACATTTCGATGCTGCACCGAAGGCTCGCGCAGCTGGCGCAGGAAGTGAGTGGTTAGAGGTTGTACGTTACAGGGGCGTCGCCAAGCGGTAAGGCACCAGGTTTTGATCCTGGCATGCGTTGGTTCGAATCCAGCCGCCCCTGCCATGACCTTTCGGGGTCGGTGCAACAACGAACACTTCAAGGTTACATCTACAGGGGCGTCGCCAAGCGGTAAGGCACCAGGTTTTGATCCTGGCATGCGTTGGTTCGAATCCAGCCGCCCCTGCCAAACATCACGAGAGCTGTTCAAAACGCCTGGCCTTTTGAACAGCTTTTTGTTTCATCGGATCCACCCTCAGGCAGGTACTGCGCGTGTCCAAGATGATGGTCTTCACGGGGAACGCCAACCCCGACCTGGCCCGGCGTGTTGTACGTCAGCTGCATATCCCTCTCGGTGACGCCTATGTCGGAAAGTTTTCCGACGGCGAGATCAGTGTCGAGATCAACGAGAACGTCCGCGGTAAGGACGTCTTTCTGATTCAGCCGACCTGCGCGCCCACCAATGACAACCTGATGGAGCTGGTGGTGATGGCAGATGCCTTCCGCCGGTCTTCCGCCACCCGCATCACCGCCGTCATCCCTTATTTCGGTTACGCCCGCCAGGATCGCCGCCCGCGTTCCGCCCGTGTACCGATCAGCGCCAAGGTCGTAGCGGATATGCTCGACGTCGTGGGTGTCAACCGCGTACTCACGGTCGACCTGCACGCCGATCAGATTCAGGGCTTCTTCGATTTGCCCGTGGACAACATCTACGGCTCGCCGGTCCTGGTCGATGACATCCAGGCTCAGCGCTTCGAGAACCTGATGATCGTCTCCCCCGACATTGGTGGTGTGGTGCGTGCTCGCGCCGTAGCCAAGTCGCTGGGTGTGGATCTGGCGATCATCGACAAGCGTCGCCCGAAGGCCAACCAGTCCGAAGTGATGCACATCATCGGCGATATCGAAGGCCGCACCTGCATCCTCGTCGATGACATGGTCGATACCGCCGGCACCCTGTGCCACGCTGCAACCGCTTTGAAGGATCACGGCGCTGCCAAGGTCTATGCGTATTGCACACACCCGATCCTGTCCGGCCGCGCCATCGAGAACATCGACGGCTCGGTTCTCGACGAATTGGTCGTGACCAATACCATTCCGCTGTCGGCTGCTGCTCAGGCCTGTACCCGTATTCGCCAGTTGGACATTGCGCCAATGGTGGCTGAGGCGGTTCGCCGCATCAGCAATGCTGAATCGATCAGCGCGATGTTCCGCTAAGCCAAAAAGCTTAGCCCTTCGCGCAGAACGAAAATGTGCCCCGCCCCGTGCGGGGCTTTTTGCCCAACCGCCCGGTAGCGCTGGTCGCGAGCGTTTCGGGTGCGTTGTTATCCTGGAGAAACACAATGAATGATTTCACCCTGAATGCCCAAGTGCGTTCCGACCTGGGGAAAGGTGCGAGCCGCCGCCTGCGTCGTAACGCCAGCCTCGTCCCAGCTGTCATCTACGGTGGTGACAAGGCCCCGCAGTCCATCAGCCTGCTGTTGAAAGACCTGACCAAGATGCTGGAAACCGAAGCCTCTTTCAGCCACGTGTTGACCCTGAATGTCGATGGCCAGAACGAATCCGTTCTGATCAAGGCGCTGCAGCGTCATCCGGCCAAAGGCTTCGTCATGCACGCTGACTTCGTCCGCGTTGTTGCTGGCCACAAGCTGACCGCTACCGTTCCGCTGCACTTCATCAACCAGGAAACTTCGGTTGGCGTGAAGCAGCAGGGTGGCGAAATCCTGCACAACATCAACGAAGTGGAAGTCTCCTGCCTGCCGCAGGACCTGCCGGAGTTCATCGAGGTCGACATGGCCCAGGTTGAAGTCGGTCAGGTGTTGCACATGACCGACATCAAACTGCCGAAAGGCGTTGAGCTGGTCTCTCTGGCTCACGGCAGCGATCTGCCGGTCGCCAACGTTCACGCCCCGCGCGTGAGCAAGGAAGACACTCCGAAAGAAGAAGACGCTGCCGAGTAATCCACTCGCTAGCTTCTGAGGAAGGGCCTCTGTCGTGACTGCCGTCAAACTGATCGTCGGCCTGGGTAATCCAGGCCCTGAATACGACCAGACCCGGCACAACGCAGGGGCCCTTTTCGTTGAGCGTCTGGCTGCCCAGAAGGGCGTCAACCTTAGCGTCGATCGCAAGTATTTCGGCCTGGTCGGCAAGTTTCGCCATCAGGACGAAGATATCCGCCTGTTGATTCCCACTACCTTCATGAACCGCAGCGGTCAGGCGGTGGCGGCACTGGCAGGTTTTTTCAGAATTCCCCCCGAGTCCATCCTGGTTGCCCACGATGAACTCGATATGCCTCCCGGCGTCGCCAAGCTCAAGCAGGGCGGCGGCCATGGCGGGCACAACGGGCTTCGCGACATCATCGCCAGGCTCGGCAACCAGAACAATTTCTACCGCCTGCGTCTGGGTATCGGACACCCTGGGCATAGCAGCCTCGTGACCGGCTACGTGCTGGGCCGAGCCCCCCAGGCCGAGCGCGAGAAACTGGACGCCAGTATCGATTTCACACTCGACGTGCTGCCGGAAATATTGGCGGGCGACTGGACGCGTGCGATGCAACGCCTGCACAGCCAGAAGGCCTGACTCCACTCGGCCAGCGCGAGAAGATTAGGTAACGGCTGAGCATGGCCTGCATCACGAGCCGTTTAACGCAGTTTGGCAACGCCGGTAGCGCAACAGCTGCCAGCCAATACCGAGGCAAGACACCATGGGATTCAATTGCGGCATCGTCGGCCTGCCCAACGTCGGCAAGTCCACCCTGTTCAACGCACTGACCAAATCCGGTATCGCTGCGGAGAACTTCCCGTTCTGCACCATCGAGCCGAACAGCGGCATCGTGCCGATGCCCGATCCGCGCTTGCAGGCCTTGGCGGATATCGTCAAGCCGGAGCGTGTGCTGCCGACCACCATGGAGTTCGTCGACATCGCCGGCCTGGTCGAAGGCGCCTCCAAAGGTGAAGGTCTGGGCAACAAATTTCTCGCCAATATCCGCGAGACCGACGCCATCGCCCATGTGGTGCGCTGCTTCGAAGACGACAACGTCATCCATGTCTCCAACTCGGTCGACCCCAGGCGCGACATCGAGATCATCGAACTGGAGCTGATCTTCGCCGACCTCGACAGCTGCGAGAAGCAGCTGCAGCGCGTGTCTCGCAACGCCAAGGGTGGAGACAAGGAAGCCGTGGCGCAGAAGGCACTGCTGGAAAAGCTGATCCCTCACTTCACCGAAGGCAAGCCGGCGCGGACCCTGCTGAAGGCGCTGGGCAACGATGAGGTTCAACTGGCCAAGGGCTTCCACCTGCTCACCAGCAAGCCGGTGATGTACATCGCCAACGTCGCCGAAGACGGCTTTGAGAACAACCCCCACCTCGACGTGGTCAATGCCATCGCGGCTGAGGAAGGGGCCGTGGTGGTGCCGGTCTGCAACAAGATCGAAGCGGAGATCGCCGAGCTGGACGATGGCGAGGAGAAAGACATGTTCCTCGAGTCCCTCGGCCTCGAAGAACCAGGCCTGAACCGCGTGATTCGCGCCGGTTACGAGCTGCTCAACCTGCAGACCTACTTCACCGCCGGGGTCAAGGAAGTCCGGGCCTGGACCGTCAAGGTCGGCGCCACCGCGCCTCAGGCCGCGGCGGTCATCCACACCGACTTCGAGAAAGGTTTCATCCGCGCCGAAGTCATCGCCTACAACGACTTCATTCAGTACAAAGGCGAAGCCGGTGCCAAGGAAGCGGGCAAATGGCGCCTGGAAGGCAAGGACTACATCGTCAAGGACGGCGACGTGATGCACTTCCGCTTCAACGTCTGACGCGCAACGATCAGCGTTGCTGGAAGCCCCGCTCGACGGGGCTTTTTTGTTCTTTCCGCTGACCGAATCCGCGCGTCGGCGCCGGTCCGTTCGCTTCGCCTGCAGCCCGCGCTTGGCCGCCAGTCGACAAGAACTTTCGCCTTCTGCGGAAATTCGCCCCGCTTATGCGGTCGGAACAGGCAGACTTGCCGACGCCGGAGCCCCGATGAACAGCCTCACCGAACTACCGCAGCAACACCTGGACGATGCCTTCTTCGATCGGGACGCACAGCTCGTCGCGCGCGAACTGCTGGGAACCGTGATTCGTCACTGCGTCGACGGGCTGTGGCTGTCAGCTCGGATCATCGAGACCGAGGCTTACTACGTCGACGAAAAGGCCAGCCACTCTTCGCTCGGCTACAGCCCGTCGCGACGGGCGATGTTCATGCCCGCCGGGCATCTGTATCTGTATTATTCGCGCGGCGGCGACTCGCTGAATTTTTCCGTACAAGGCGATGGCAATGCGGTGTGCATCAAGGCGGGCTACCCCTGGGTCGACTCGCTTTCTTGCGAGCAATCGATCGAACGGATGCGCACCAACAGCCCCTCGGCGGCTGGTGGCCCCCGACCACTGACCCGTCTATGCTCAGGCCAGACCCTGCTGTGCAAGGCGCTGGGCCTGACCGTCACGCACTGGAATGCCCAGCGTATGGACCCCGCGCGGCTGCGGGTGGACGATATCGGCGCCCGACCGGACATCGTCCAAACGACGCGGCTCGGCATCCCCAAGGGGCGTGACGAGCACCTGCCCTATCGCTTCGTCGATGCGGGCTTCGCCGCCCACTGTACGCGCAATCCGTTGCGTCGCGGACAACTGGAGGGCCAGGATTATGTGCTGCTGCGCCGCGACCCGATTACCGATTGAACGCGCAGCGGCCTGGCGGGACGCCGCCTTCAGTGGCCGGCTTTCACCAGCCGGATACGGGTGATCTCCGACGGCGCGCCGAAGCGCAGCGGCGGCCCCCAATAGCCTGTACCCCGGCTGATGTAGACCTGCATCGACCCAACCCGCTGCAAGCCGGCCACCCACGGCTGTTGCCAGCGCACGAAGTACATCCATGGCCAGAATTGCCCGCCGTGCGTATGGCCCGACAATTGAAGATCGCAGCCCGCCTCGACCGCTGCCTTCGCTGACCGCGGCTGGTGGGCCAGCAGGATTCGGGGCACATCGGTAGGCGCGCCGGAGAACGCCCCGACAGGATCGCTTCGATGGCTTGGCCTGAACAGTTCGGCCGAGTAATCGGCGATGCCGGCCAGGACCAGCTCAGCCCCGTCATGCTCTATGCGCACATGCCGGTTAAGCAATACCCGCAAACCCAAGCGCTCGAACTCGTCGATCCAATGATCCACGCCGCAATAGTACTCATGGTTGCCGGTAACCACGTACACACCATGCCGGGCTTTGAGCTGCGCCAGCGGCGCGATGTCCCCGGCCAGCTCCGTGACGCTGCCATCGACAAGATCGCCGGTGATGACAGCCAGGTCCGCTGCCAGCCCGTTGGTCCGCTTGACGATCGCATCGGCGTAGCCCTGCTTGATCGTCGGGCCCACGTGAATGTCGCTGAGCTGCACGATGCAGAATCCATCCAGCGCATCGGGGAGGTTTCGCAATGCAATGTCGCGCTCGACCACTCGAGCCGTTCGCCGCGCATTAAACACGCCGAGCAGAGTTACCGCGACGACGGCACCGATGACTGCCCACGCCGAACCCTGCGCATACGCTGGCGATTCCCAGCCCAGTAACGATGACAGCGCCAGCGTAAAGGCGCGCAGCAGTGAAAAGATCGCCAAGCTGGAAAATATCCCCATTGCCAGCAACCCGGTCCAAGCCAACCAGGCACTGCCCGATCCCCGCACGAGCACGCCATAACGCATCACGACTGCAGAGCACACCAGATACACCCACGCCAACACGCTGCCCAGCGCCCCGAGTGAGAGACCGGGAATCAGCGTGACGCCGACGAACACATGGAGACCAATCAGCACCATCCCGACCAACGACCGCCTGTTCATGCATGACGTCTCTTGAGCCTGCTCAGAGGGCACCGCTCCGGTGAGTGAAGGTTCCGAAACACGGCGCGGCGCGGCGCGGCGATACGACAAGGCGCGCACGGTTCCGCAAACGGGGCGCGTTGATCGCTCAGCGGCGCAGGCCAGAGCGCTGCGCCGTGCACGTCATCGACAATGGGACGTTCGCGTCGAATCGCACAGACCTACGGGACTTGGGAATTCCGGGTCCAGTCACACGATGTACGCGTGTGAGCCGGGCCAGTGAGCGCGCGCCCGAACGGCTACATCACGCCAGGATCGGGCATGGGGTCCGGCGGCGGCGGTTGTTTTTCCAACTGCTCGATCACCTCGTCCGGCAGGGTGTCGCCATCGTCCAGTTCGGTGTCGCTCTCGGCATCATCGAGATCGTTCAAGGGCGATTCATCCGCCAGCCAGGGCGACGATGGCGGATCGCTTGGAAAGAGAACGCTAAGCATGAGGGTCTCCTCGCGGGTGTGCCTGGAGAATTAGGCAGGTTCATGCTCACATCGTTCGGACCGGTCATCCGTGATGCGTCCAGGCCTGCTCAGCGAGACACTCGCCCAGGTAATCCAGAAAACAGGTGATGCGTACCGCCAGCGCGGTGTTGCGATAGTAGACCGCATGGATCGGCTGCAGCACCTGGACGTTCGACTCTGCCAGGACTTCCACCAGCGTGCCGTCGGCACGATCCCGGGCGGTCATGAAATCGGACAGACAGGCGATGCCCTCCCCCGCCAAGGCCAACTGCCGCACCGTTTCGCCGCTGGACGCCCACAGGCTCGGCACAGCCGGCCAAGTCTCGCCAAGTGGATGGCGCAGCGGCCACTGATTGAGGCTCTCCGGCTGGGTGAAGCCAATCAGGCTGTGCGCCGTCAACTGCTCGACCCGCTGCGGCGTACCGCAGCGCGCCAGATAGTGCGGACTGGCCACCACACGCAGCCGGCTGCGGCCCAGGGGCCGGGCTCGCAACGTCGAATCGCGCAACGGGCCGTGGCGCAGTGCCAGGTCGGTGCGATGCTCGAGCAGATCGATGATCTGGTCGCTGCTATGCAGTTCCAGTTCGATATCCGGATACCGCCTGCGAAAACCGTCAACCAGCGGCACCAGCACGTGCAGCATGAAGGGCGCCGACGCATTGACTCGCAGGCGGCCTGCTGGATGCTGTAAGCGCCGCGACATCTGCTCTTCGGCCTCTTCTACCGCTTCAAGAATTCGCCGCGCCTGCGCCAGGAAAGCGCCGCCCTCCTCCGTCAGCTCCAGACGCCGGGTCGTGCGCCTCAGCAAGGTGGTCGCAAGCTTCGCTTCGAGCCGGCTCAAGGCGCGACTGATGCCCGAGGCCGTCTGTCCCAACTGCACCGCGGCAGCGGAAATGGAACCGGAATCGATCACGGCCGTGAAGGCCTGCAGCTCGTCGAGCGTGGTTTTCATGGGTACTCAAGGTCAAATATGCCGGGCTTGACCGGCTGGCTACGCGCGAGTCTGGAGCAGACACTGCACCGCTGCAATCCATCGAATACCACATGCCCTGCACTCGAACCATACCGGGTTGCAAGCGGTGGCCGCTCCCGCGGTACCGCTTCGAGCGCCCCTGGACAGCTCACCACCCACCTCCCGCGCCCGAAGCGTTGCGCCTGATCCACGGTCACGCGCGAGAGACCGCCAGCAGCGGCCGCGCATCCCGCTTCGCCACGCCGAGCGTGATCAACTCGCAGTACGCCGACCATCGCCGGACTGATGGCATAACCTTTTGAAAAAGCAGGTAGAAAAAGCGCACCCGAAGGGTTGACACATAACCGCGCGGCGCGAATAATGCGCGCCACTTGGCTACGTAGCTCAGTTGGTTAGAGCATAGCATTCATAATGCTGGGGTCCGGGGTTCAAGTCCCTGCGTAGCCACCAAATTCAAAAAGGGTTCAGCGAAAGCTGAACCCTTTTTTTGTGCCCGCCGTTTTGTCAGCCGCATCGAGAGCGCACCATGAGAGACGACTTCGATAACATTCGCGCCGAGCGAGAAACGCCCTACCCCAATGCCTCTAAGGCCTCGAACAAACACGCGGGTCTCTGGAAACAGATCGCGATTGGCGTCGTTGTCGGGCATTTATCGTTGGGTTTGATCGGTGCCTTGGCGTGGATAGTGGCCGCACAGTTATTGACCGGTGACGTGCAGATCGTCGTGCCCTGGGCGGCGAAACACGGATAGTCCGGGTGTCTTGAACGGTGAGAGGCGCCAGATACTTCGCCGAATCGGGTTAGACATACCTCGCCCAGGCCCCACCGACGACTCGACCGTTGCGGTGCTGTACACGACGGTCAGCCAGTGCTGCGCCCAGGCCACCGAGACCAATCCGCGCGCGGCAGGTCTCGGTGTACCCTAGCGGATGGCCATGGGCGTGGCAGGCCGGGTTGCCAACAGCAGTCCGGCGAAGATCAAGCCGCCGCCGATCCAGTGGAACAGCTGCAACCCTTCGCCGAGTACGAGCCAGCCTAGACACGCCGTGAACACCGGCATCAGATAGGTCGCCATCGCTGCTTTTGCCGCGCCTACGGTTTTGACGCCGTGGTTCCATGAAAGATAAGCCACTAGCGAGGCAAAAATGGCGGTGTATGCGATGACGGCGAGGTTGGTTGGATTCGGGGAGAAACCGCCTACCTGGTTCAGCTCGAACAGGTAGAACGGCAGGATCATCGGCATGCCGATCAGCATCAGCACACCCAGTAACGTCAGCGGCGGCAGCTGCAGGTAACGGCCCCAGCGCCGCAAAAGCAGGGTGTACAACGCCCATACCGCAACCGCCAGCAGCATGATCAGGTCGCCGGTCTGGAAGGACAGGCTGCTGAACGCGGCCCAGCTGCCGCGGCTGATCAGATATATCAGGCCGCCCGCAGCGATTGCCATGCCGAACCAGGCTCGCCGCGCCGGCCATTCACTCAGCAACAGCCCGCCACCAATGAAGGTGAACAGCGGCAAACAGGTGTTGACCAGTGTGAGGTTGATGGCTTCGGTGCTCTGCGCGGCCGAATACAACAGCGAGTTATAGCTGCTGACCCCCAGGGCGGCGATGACCGGCAGGCGCCAGCCTGCAATTCGCAGCGTTGCCCGGTGTTCCCATATCGAGCGTGCAACGAATGGCAGCAGCAGGCAGCTCGCCAGCGCCCAGCGCCAGAACGCCAGAGTCAGCGGCGGGATGGCGTCGTGAAAGGCTCGCGCCACCAGCGCGTTGCCGCTCCAGCAGAGCACAGCGAGCAGCAGGCCGGCGACGGCCCAGATATTACGATTGTCCATCAGACTGGACGGAATGGGCGTAGGCGGTATTGAGGAGGCAGTTGCTCGGAGCTGCTGATGGTGACATTCAGGTTTTTCCAGATGCCATCCTTGATGCCGTAGATGCAGCCATGGACGGCCAATGGTTGGCCTCGATGCCAGGCGTTCTGGACAATACTGGTGTGGCTGACATTGGCGACCTGCTGAATGACGTTCAGCTCGCAGAGACGATCCACCTGCGCTTCCTCGGTCGGAAAGCTGGCGATGTGCTCGCGGTGCTCGTAATAGAGGTCGCGAATGGTACGCAGCCAGCCGTCGATCAGGCCCAACTGGTCGTCACGCATGGAGGCCCGCACGCCGCCACAGCCGTAGTGTCCCGTGACCAGGATGTGCTTGACCTTCAGCACGTCGACCGCGTACTGGATGACCGAGAGGCAATTGAGATCGGTGTGCAGCACGACGTTGGCGACGTTGCGATGGACGAACAGATCACCTGGCAGCAGGCCGACGATCTCGTTGGCCGGGACGCGAGCGTCCGAACAGCCGATCCAGAGGTATTCCGGCACTTGTTGCTTGGCCAGTTTGGCGAAGAAGTTCGGATCTTCCTCGGTGATGGCTTCTGCCCAGCGCGCGTTGTTCTCGAATAACTGATCAAGATCGCTCATGTGTGTTCCGCCCTCTCCTATCCCGACGCGCACGTTACGAGCCGGTCAGCGCTTTGACAAGTGCGCCGAGCGGGACGTCACAGCTTAGACGGTGAACAACGGGTTCGATTGCACCTGCGCACGGGGCCGGGAAGAGAAAGCGCGCAGATCGCGCAGGAAATTGTCGCGCCAGGCATCGAGGTCCGCGGCACGAATCGCACGCATCATGTGCTCGTAACGATCCTTGCGTTCGGTGAGAGACATGCGCAGCGCGCGGTCCAGGGCCTCGGCCATGCCGATACAGTCGTAGGGGTTGACGATCAGTGCCGAGGTCAGTTCGCGAGCGGCGCCGGCAAAGCGCGACAGCACCAGCACGCCCGGATCTTCCGGGTCCTGCGAAGCGACGTATTCCTTGGCGACGAGGTTCATGCCGTCGCGCAGTGGCGTCACGAAGCCAATGTCGGCGTTACGGAACAGGCCCATCAGCACGCGTCGGTCATGGCTCTTGTTGAGATAATGCAGCGGCGTCCAGTCAAGGTCGGAAAGCCAGCCGTTGATGTGGCCCGCCGCGCTTTCCAGCTGCTGCCGGATGTGCTGATAGGTTTTAACATCGGAACGCGATGTCGGCGCGATCTGGATGAATTCGACCGCACGTCGGTGCTCCGGGAAGCGCTCGAGAAAGGCTTCATAGGCCTTGAAACGTTCCACCAGCCCCTTGGAATAATCCAGGCGGTCGACGCTGATGATCTTCTTGCGCGCCACGTCAGTGGTGCGCCGCATGGGCTTGCGACGGGACTTGTAGGACTCGGCCAGATCGTAGATTTCGTCCGGGACAACGCCGATCGGATAGACGCCGGCACGGAAGTTCTGTCCGTAAGCGGTCAGGCTGCCGTCGGGCTCTAGAACGCCGCGCACCTCGCGCGTCATGTAATCCTGGAACGCCAGTCGGTCGGTTTCGGTCTGGAAGCCGATCAGGTCGTAGAAGCAGAGCGTCTTGAGCAACTCGTTGTGCGGCGGGATAACGGTGAGGATTTCAGGCGGCGGAAACGGGATATGCAGGAAGAAGCCGATGCGATTGCGGATGCCCAATTGCCGGCAGGCTTCGGCAAAGGGAATCAGATGGTAGTCATGGATCCAGATGATGTCGTCGGGCTTGAGTAGCGGCTTCAGTTTCTCCGCCAGCATGGCGTTGACTCGTCGGTAGCCCTCGTATTCCTGGCGGTTGTAGCGCGCCAGGTCGATACGGTAGTGAAAGATTGGCCACAGCGTCGCGTTGGAAAAGCCACGGTAGTACTGATCGTAGTCCTGCTTGGTCAGCCCCAGCGTGACGTAGGTAATGTTGCCTATGGTCTCGCTGTTGGTATGCGGCGTGCTGCTTACGTCGCCGCTCCAGCCGAACCAGATCCCTCCGGCCTGGCGCAGTGCGTCGTAGACGCCAACTGCAAGCCCGCCAGCAGCGACCTTCCCCGCCTTGATCGGCGCTACTCGGTTGGAAACCACTACTAGTCGGCTCATGGGTCGTTCTCGCTTCAGTCTGGTTCTGTTGGATTTTCCGGCTGTTCTGAAAGGGCGCTGAGCAGGCTTTCGAGCCAGGCGCCAACCGCGTCTACCGAGTCTAAACGCTGTTTGGCTTCGGTCGGACCGGCACCCACCTTGATCGTCATTCCGCCCAGTTCGTTGACGACCTTGAAACCCGCTTCGTCGGTCACATCGTCACCGATGAATACAGGCGTCCGTCCTTTGAACGGAGCCTCCTGCATGAAGGTTCGGATCACCTCGCCCTTGCTGGCGCCGCGGGGCTTGAGCTCGTACACGCATTTGCCCGGCTGCAGAGTCAGCACGTCACCGTAGCGCTTGACGAAGTCTTCGGCCAGGACACGAGCGATGTCTTCGAGCTCCGGCGCCAGACGGTAGTGCAAGGCGAAAGCGATGGTCTTGTTTTCGAGCAGAAGACCAGGGTGCTGGGCACAGGCCGTTGCAAGGGCCTGCCCGATGGTTTCGAACAGGGCACTGTCTAGCGTCAGATTGCGCAGCTCGCCGTCGGCGCTGCGCCGCTCGGCGCCATGTACGCCGGCGGCCGGTAAGCGCAAGGGCGAAAGCAGCTCATCGAGTTGGCTGAGCGGACGCCCGGAGATGACCGCCATCGGAATCTCACTGAGCTGCAGGTGTTCCAGTGCAACCAGCGAGCGAGGTGGGATGGAAACGAGTTCGGGACGGGGCTGTATCTCTGCCAGCGTACCGTCGACGTCGAAGAAAAAAGCGCAGCGCCGGACCTCTAGCCCGGGTTGGTCATTTAGTGTGTTCATACACCTTGAGACTCCGGATTCTCATGGGTGGTTCGCGTTTTTTGTACCCTCTCAAGCGCTTGGGTGCTAATGGACGTCTCCTTGCAGCTTGGTCCACAAAGCCCGAACCGGCCAGCGGTCGGCCTGAATCTTCCCCACGACACCGGGTCACAACCTGCAAGATCGCAGCTTACGCAGGAGGTTGTCATGAACGATCAAAAGCCCTACACCCCCACGGAAATCGATGATACCGAAGACCGCATGGGGTCGATGGAACAGCTCGATTTCGACCAGCGTCGCGATGAGCGCCAGGGCCGCATCGGTGATGAGGTGCCCGCTGAGGAAATCGATGACCAGTTCCCTCCGGAGCGCGTCGCCGAAGCTGGCATGACCACCGGGGAGGTTCCCGATGGCGACACAACGATGGACGACATGGCGCCTGAAACATTGATCAAGGAAGACGGCGCTCGTTCGCCACGCGAGCGCGGCCATGGTGGTCCAGCCGATCAGGAATTGAGCGAAGTGTCCGAGCATCGCATCGGCGCCGATGTGGATCTCGACGAGGCGGAACAGGCGCGTTACGACCCGCTCGATGGCAAGCCGTGGGACGGCCCCGCGGACGGCGATCCGGACACTGGGCTCGGTGGCGGCGACGCCGTTCTGCACGAGAACGATGACGTGATGGATGACAACGAGCTCGAAGGAGAGGCGCCATTGGACTCCGGGCGGGACAAGGCGCCGGGACAATAGCGGCCGCCACCAGGCCCGTCAGCGAGCCCGTTCAGCCGCCTGCACGGGCCTTTCGCTGCTTTACAGCGCCCTCGCCGGCCAACCCCAGGTCAATCGAGTGCGCTTCCTGTTCGATTTGATAGGGCGCCTCAGTCCAGCAGCGTGCAGGCCATCACCAGTGCGTCTTCCCGGCCGTCGGCAGCGGGATAGTAGGCGCGGCGGCGGCCGACTTCGTTGAAGCCATAACGCTCGTACAGCCGATAGGCCGACGTGTTGCTGGCACGTACTTCGAGAAAGCACTCGCGCCCGCCTCGCTCCAGCGCCCGTTGCATCAGATGTTCGAGCAGCCGCAACCCCAGCCCGCGCCCCTGGCTTTGGGGCTTGACGGTGATGTTGAGCAGGTGTGCCTCGTCGATGATGACGTTGATCACTCCGTGACCGACCTGCTGCTCGCCTTCGAACATCACCCAGCATTCGTAGGCACTCAGGGCATCGTTGAAAATGCCACGGGTCCAGGGATGGCTGAAAGCGGCGTATTCGATTTTCAGCACGGTTTCGATATCCGCCGCCGTCATGCGGCGAAAACTGACTGCATCGCTCATGAAGCGCTACTCATAGACCGGTAATCCAACGCGACATGCTGCGCCGCATTGCCTTCCACAACGCGGCCTTGCTGCCGGGCTGCTCCATCAAATGTTCAAGGCCTGGCATGGCCAAGGCGTGACCGACCCCGTCGATATGCAACTCGCGATAGCAAGCGTCCATTTCCACTTCGCCTGCGAAGCGCAACGCTGGCGTGCCCACCAGCCAGATACAGGCACAACCCATGCCCTCCAGCTCGGCAGCGACAACACCCTGCACGTAATCGCGTGCAGCTTCGGCCCCCTGATCGAGACTGCCGCGGTGCAACAGCGGCCAACGAATCGGCTCGCCATCGCCAACCTGCTGCGGGCGGTCGGGCAACCGAGCCGCACGCAGCAGATCCTTGAGCAGAATGTACGCCGGGTCGCGGCTCTGGAACGGCTCGCCCGTTGGCAGCTCAACCAGGAGCAGCACGTTGCCGGCGCGCAGGAGTTGCAGGGCGAAGCGCGGCGGGGGCATCGAGGGCGTCTGCTCGACCACTGGCGCCTGCGCCTCGCCGATGTTCACAGCCGGTTGTTTTGGTTCCGGCTTGCTGATGCGCGGCATGGCCGCGCGGACCGCGTCCGCCGCAGGGCTGGCCGTCAACACTGGTGTCACGACAGAAGCGGGTGCCGACGGGACCGGCTGCACACTGGGCTGTTCATGCGCCGAGGCGGGCGCAGGTTCGGTTACCGGCTCGACGAATTGCAAAATCTCCGGCCGTGACGGCGCCGCAAACGGCAGTTCCGCTCGCGGCAGCCAACTGGTGACTTGCATGGCATCGAGAAAGGCCCGACGCCGGCGCTCGCCGATCAAACCCCGGCCACCTGCGGATGCGCCTTGGCGCCAACCTGCATCAGATTCAAGGCGTTCAGATAAGCCTTGGCGGATGCCACCACGATATCGGTATCGGCACCGTTGCCATTGACGATGCGCCCTCCCTTCTCCAGACGCACTGTGACTTCACCCTGGGAATCGGTGCCTTTTGTAATGGCATTGACCGAATACAGTTGCAGCGTAGCCCCGGAGTCGACCACCGACTCGATGGCCTTGAAGGTCGCGTCGACCGGCCCCGAGCCCTGCGCCGATGCAGGCAGCTCGTTGCCATCGACACTGAGCACGAGCCTGGCGTCCGGCACTTCGCCGGTTTTGCTCGCCACCTCAAGCGTCACCAGTTTGAAATGTTCCTGCACGTCTTCGGCGAGGGTATCCGAGACCAGCGCCTGGAGGTCCTCATCGAATATTTCGTGCTTTTTGTCGGCCAGCTCCTTGAAGCGGGCAAAGGCTGCGTTCAGCTCACCTTCGCCCGCCAGGACGATGCCCAGCTCCTCGAGTCGAGAACGGAACGCGGCACGACCGGAATGCTTGCCCATCACCATCTTGTTGGCGTTCCAACCCACCGACTGCGCGGACATGATTTCATACGTCTCGCGATGCTTGAGTACGCCGTCCTGATGGATGCCGGACTCGTGCGCAAAGGCATTGGCACCCACGATCGCCTTGTTCGGCTGCACCGGAAACCCGGTGATACCGGACACCAGCCGGGAGGCGCTGAGGATATGTTCGGTCTCGATACGCGTGTGCACATCGAGCAGATCCTGGCGAGTCTTGATCGCCATGACGATCTCTTCCAGCGCCGCGTTACCGGCGCGTTCGCCCAGCCCGTTAATGGTGCATTCCACTTGCCGCGCTCCCGCGACGACCGCTGCCAGCGAGTTGGCAACCGCCAGCCCCAGGTCGTTGTGACAATGTACCGAGAACACCGCCTTGTCTGCGTTGGGAACCCGCTCGAGCAAGTGGCGAATGGTGTCGGCGTACTGATGCGGAATGGCATAGCCGACGGTGTCCGGGATGTTGATAGTGCGCGCACCGGCATCGATCGCCGCCTCGATGATGCGGCACAGGAAGTCGATGTCCGACCGCCCGGCGTCCTCGCACGAGAACTCAACATCGGCGCATAGATTGCGAGCCTTGGTAACGGCGCGTACGGCCTGCTCGACCACCTGCTCAGGCTGCAGGCGCAGCTTGTACTGCATGTGGATCGGGCTGGTGGCGATGAACGTATGGATGCGCCCTGAGTTGGCTCCTGCCAGCGCCTGAGCGGCGCGCTCGATATCGGCATCGACGGCACGAGCCAAACTGCACACGGTGCTGTCCTTGATATGGTCGGCCACCGCCTTGACGGCAGCAAAATCGCCTGGACTGGCAATGGCGAAGCCAGCCTCGATCACGTCCACTTTCAGGCGTTCGAGCGCTTTAGCAATGCGCAGCTTTTCTTCGCCGGTCATGGAGGCGCCGGGACTCTGCTCACCGTCTCGCAGGGTGGTATCGAAGATAATGACGCGGTCGTTGCTGCTCATGTCGTACTCCTCTTGGCCAGCCGTGCGGACTCAGGTGGCGCCTCAAGTGTGAATTGTCGCCGGAAACCAGCCAAGCGGGAAGGCCGAGCCCCCATTGCCTCCATCCAACGATCGGTTTGGGCTGATTTGCACCGGGGCCAGGCAGTACAATTGTGCGTATTTTTGCAGCCCACAGAACCGACTCAGATGATCGAACCCAAGCGCGTACTGCGTGCCCTCGCCGAACACTGGACGTTGCTCGAGCCGCTGTGCGAGCGCTTCGATGCCGGCACCCTGAGCCTGATCGAGCTCCGCCATCAGCTCGCCGCACAACTGCCGGAAGGCACGCCCACCGATATCACCGCCCTGCTCGATCAGTGGATCCGTCTGGATATCCTGGTCCCGGTGGCGAAAAGCCCGAACCGCTTCGAGCTCAACGCTCAGATCCACGATTTTCTCGCCTATCTGCGACGCGAGCATCGCCTAGGTCTGTGCCTGGAAATCGAAGCCTACCTGCGCCATCTCGAGCGCCTCGCCGGACATATCCAGGACGCTTTCGAAATCCGCGACGGGCAGGACCTGGCTCGCCAGCTGCGCCTGCTCGACATGCGCGTGCGTGACGTACTGAAAAAGCTCGCCAACGACGAACAGGCATTGATCGGTGTGGCTGACCGGGCCAAGACTAGCGATCGGCAGATTCCGCTCCGCCAACGCTATGCCGAAGTACTGGCGACGTGGGACGAGTATGTCGAGCCCATGATCCAGCTCGTTGCAGCCGACGGGGCCTTCGAGCAAGGCGTTTATCGCGTCGAGCAAGTGTTGTTGAGGCTGCTGGGTGAGCAACAGCGGCTCGGTCAACTCGTCGATGACGACCTGCTGCTACGTACCCATGCACGCATCCTCGACATGCAGAGCACCGCCCAACTGACGCTGCGCCATGCCCGAGAGCTGTTACTGCCGCTGCGTGAGGAAGCGCGTCGGCACAACGCCGTGACCCGTGGCGCGGCGCTGGCCCTGTCAGCGATCCGCAAGAAGGGGCTGGATGCGGTTCCACAGGCGTCTCTGCCTTTGTTTACGCGGCCCCAAAGCACCTTTCTCGGCTCGGCCAGCCAGGTCGAAGCCTATGTTTACGCATTGGCGCGCTTCGAACCGAAACCTGCACAATTCCCGCGAGCGGGTATCAAGCGGAACACCGATACGCCGCGCTCACCCCTCACGGCAAGGGAGATGCTCGACCGCTGTCAACAGGCGCTGCCCCTGCCGGACCTGATGCAGTGGCTGCTGGAGCAGGAGCCGGAAGGCGCAACCGATGAGTTGCTCTATTGGTTCTCTCGCCTGTCTCGCGATGCACGCTTCCAGCGCGACCGCCTGGAGCGCCGCGAGTACCTGACGCGAGAGCATCACGTCAGCCTTAGCTCATTTGCCCTGTTGGCCAACGCCGGTGACTGAGCTTCTCACCGCGCGGGGCAATACGCCGCCTGTGCCAATGCCAACCCCTTCGTGGAAAGCGCCTCGCGGTTTCCACATGACGAGTTCCATGAGCAATGCCTATGAATATTGACCTGAAGGAAATGACTCAGCTGGCGCCGATCTTTCGCGAGCTGTTCAAGGGCTACCACCTCTCTCGCAGCGAGCCGGAGTGTTACGCCCAGCTTTCCAATATGCAGGACCAGTACCGCACGCTTTTCAAGGCGCTCGGTTTCGAGCTGGTTTGCGATCCCCGTGGGTTTTATTACTTCGTACCCGAGCAAATGGGCGCCCAGGTCAACAAAACGGCCCAGCGCCTGGCGCTGTTCACCTTCATTCTGGTCGAACATCTTGCCGACCAGGGCCGTGATCCGTTGGCGGTGCTCGACGGTGGAACCCTCGGCCGCGATGAACTCCCTGCCTTGCTGGACAAGTACCGGGACCTGTTCGCGCAGGCCGAAGTGACGACC
Source organism: Stutzerimonas stutzeri (assembly GCF_009789555.1). Classification (NCBI taxonomy): domain Bacteria; kingdom Pseudomonadati; phylum Pseudomonadota; class Gammaproteobacteria; order Pseudomonadales; family Pseudomonadaceae; genus Stutzerimonas; species Stutzerimonas stutzeri. The sequence continues at coordinate 1,804,043 of NZ_CP046902.1, read as the reverse complement.
CAGGACGAGCTGGAAGAAAAAATCATCCGGCGCCTGACGCAGCTGGGTTTCGCCGAAGACAGCAACGGCATCTACCGTTTCCTGCCGCCCATGCATCGCTTCCTCGACGTCTGCCTGTCGGTCCAGCAGGACCGTGATCTGGCAGCCAACCTGCATAGCAGTGACTTGCCGCTGCCAGCCCCACAGCTGATCGCCGAGCAAGACGAAGAGGTAGACGAAATCATCCTCCTGGATCGTCTCCCGGACGAAACCGAAGAACAGGCCCTGGCTCGCGCCATCGCCGAAGAAAAGGAGCTTGAAGCATGAGCCAGGAACGTTACGGTATCCGTCGCTTCGCTTTGCTGAATACGGCAGGTTATAGCCTTGGACTCTTTCCCTTGGAAACGCCCCTGTCGGTCTACGGTGCCAACAACCTCGGCAAGTCCGCATCGATCAACGCACTGCAGTTCCCGATCCTGGCACGTATGTCCGATATGAGCTTCGGCAAATACAGCCTGGAGCAGTCGCGCAAGTTCTACTTTGCAACCGACACCAGCTACATACTCGTAGAGGTCGCCCTGCCCCATGGACCACACGTGATTGGCGTGGCCGGGCGCGGGCCGGGTGGCGGCTTCGGCCATCAGTTCTTCGTCTATCAGGGCTCGTTGGACCTGGACCATTACCAGCAGAACGGCACCTGCCTGCGTCAACGCGAGCTGTTTTCCAATCTGGAGCGCGCCGGAATCAAGGCGTACGAAGCCAAACCTGACGAGCTGCGCCGGCTGCTGGTGGGCGGACATACCGCGATCCCGCTGGACATGACGCTGATTCCACTGCGCTCGACCAGCGAGCAAAGCCTGAAGACCTTTCGTGCCCTGTTCATCAACCTGCTGCATATGCGCGAAATCACCGCAGCCAAGCTCAAACAATTGTTCCTCGATGCATTCGAGCACAGCCTGCGCTCCGGCAGCGTCGATTACATCGCCGCCACGGAAGAAGCCTTCCGCGACGTGCGCCGCATGGAACAGGACTATCAGGCGCTGGTGGCGGCGGGCCCGCTGGTCGAAGCCCTTGCCGCTGGCGTTGCCCAGCGCGAGCTGCTGCGCGGCAAGCTGCATCGGTTATCGCCATTGCTCGACTCGTTGCTGGGCGCTTGGCAAGACTACTCGGGCGCCCGCAAGGAAGAGCTGGTTATCCAGGCCGAGCACTACCGCCGCGAGCAGGATGGTTTACAGAATGAACAACGCGGCAGCACCGCCGAACTGATGCGCCTTGAGCGGGAGATAAGCGAGATCCAGCGTTGGCTGGGCGAGCTGTCCGCGCTGAAAACCCGTTTTGCGTTGATAGACGATGCTCATGTACTGGAGCAGCAATTGCTGGCCGCCAAGGATGCACACGATGAACTGGCCGGCGCACTGTCGCAATCGCGTCAGTTCTCAAGCGACGACTTGGAGGAGCGGCTGCGCGATTTGGAAAAACGCCTCAAGTCGGTTCGACAGCTGCTCGATCATGCCGACAACAATAGTTATGCCCGCCTGCGCGAAGAGTTTTCTCAGGCCGATGTCGATCGCCTGATGCGTCTGTTCAATGGGCAGCTGTTCAGCCTCCCCTTGGGTGAAAAAGGCATCACCGTAGATGACAACGAGGCGTGGGTGAAAACGCTCGAAGCGGTTCTCGATGGTTTCACCGGCGAGCGCTTCGAAGTCCCCGGCCTTAGCATCGACCTGTCGCACATCGAGCCACCGGCCCTGCAGGCATTGGCCGATCGTGCAGCCCTGCGTGACCAAAAGGACCGCCTGGAGCGCGAACTCAAGCAACTCAAGGCGCAGCATTCGGTTGCGATCGACCGCGCCGCGAGCAAGGCGCAAGCCGAACAGCTCTACCAGCAGGTGCTCGATGCGCAGAAGGCGCTTGAAGATTTCCGCCGGAGCCAGACGCTGGCCGCCGAAGAAGAGAGCAAGCTGGAGCAACTGGCCCAGGCCGAAGCGGCGCAGGACGAACTCAAGCGCACCAGTGATGCCTTCACCGAGCGAGTGCAACAGCTGTCGGCCAAACTGCAACTGGTCGGTCGTCAACTGGCGGATCTGGAAGCGAAAGAGCGCACCCTGGAAGACGCACTACGCCGTCGCCAACTGTTGCCCGCAGACCTGCCGTTCGGCACGCCCTTCATGGATCCAGTAGACGACTCGCTGGACAATTTGCAGCCACTGCTCAATGACTATCAGGACTGCTGGCAGGCCCTGCAACGCGTCGATGGGCAGATAGAAGCACTTTACGCGCAAGTCCGCCTGAAGGGCGTCGCCAAGTTCGACAGTGAGGAAGACCCCGAGCGACGCCTGCAATTGTTGGTCAATGCCTACGCACACCGTCAGGACGAAGCGCTGACGCTTGCCAAGGCCAGGCGCGCAGCCGTGACCGATATTGCACGTACCTTGCGCAACATCCGCAGTGACTACGACAGTCTTGAGCATCAGTTGGCACTGTTCAACCGAGAGATAAACAAACGGCAGGTCTCGAACCTTGAGAGCTTCCGCATCGTCCTCGCACCGAACAAGGATGCGCTCAAGCACATCGATCAGATCATTCACAGCGCCGGACAATACGAGCAAGGCGAGACGCTGTCCGTGTTCGATTTCCAGCAAAGCAGTGACCAAGACAGCAAGAACGAAGAGGCCAAGGAATATCTGGCGCGGCTGGTGGCTGCCAATAACAATCAGTTGGGTCTGAAAGACCTGTTCGAACTGGCCTTCGAGATTACCAAAGTAGGTGGCCAGCCGGTGATTCACACCGACATCGACGGTGCGGCATCCAACGGTACGACGATGACCATCAAGGCATTGACCAACATGTATCTGCTGCTGCACTTGATGGATCGGGAGCAGGCGGGTCGTGTCCGGCTGCCCTACTATCTGGACGAGGCTGCCGATATCGATGAGCGCAACCAACAGGCGCTGATCGAGACCAGCCTGCAGCTTGGTTTCGTACCGATTCTCGCCTCGGTCAAGCCTCAGGTGTCGGCCCACGTCGCCATCGATCTGGAGGGCGGCAGCGGTCCGAACGGAATCTATATCGATGAAGCGGACTGGAAATTCATCAAGCGCCGTGAGGCCGCCGACTCTGCCACCCCGATCATGACCACCCGGCAAGCCGCTGAACTTATCTAGCGGCTCCACCTAATGCGCGCCAGTTGCAACATCGCACGCCTGGCGTGCTGTCTGGCGTGCTGTCATGCCAGCCACACCCCGACGGGCCCTTACGGCCAACGAGCAGGCGCAGCACGCCTCGATTACGCGGGCTTAACGTACCAGGCCTGCGCGGCTTGCCTGTAACGTCAGCGGACGACGACGGTCTCGCGCTGCAGCGCCGGGGTTTTCCGTCGCGCAAAGACAAACCCCCGGACCTCTTTCGAGGACCGGGGGTTTGGGATTTAAGCTTGACGATGACCTACTCTCACATGGGGAGACCCCACACTACCATCGGCGATGCGTCGTTTCACTTCTGAGTTCGGGATGGGATCAGGTGGTTCCAACGCTCTATGGTCGTCAAGCAATTCGGTTGGGGACTCGGTGTTCAGTCGCGTCCCCTAATCAGGTATGTGATGGTGTCGCTGTTTCGGTATCGCTTGCGAGCGATGCGTCTTTTCGGTTTGTTTGTCGACTTCAACCGTCTGACACGCAAACATCAAATTGTTTGGGTGTTATATGGTCAAGCCTCACGGGCAATTAGTATGGGTTAGCTCAACGCCTCACAGCGCTTACACACCCCACCTATCAACGTCGTAGTCTTCGACGGCCCTTCAGGGAGCTCAAGGCTCCAGTGAGATCTCATCTTGAGGCAAGTTTCCCGCTTAGATGCTTTCAGCGGTTATCTCTTCCGAACATAGCTACCCGGCAATGCCACTGGCGTGACAACCGGAACACCAGAGGTTCGTCCACTCCGGTCCTCTCGTACTAGGAGCAGCCCCTCTCAAATCTCAAACGTCCACGGCAGATAGGGACCGAACTGTCTCACGACGTTCTAAACCCAGCTCGCGTACCACTTTAAATGGCGAACAGCCATACCCTTGGGACCGGCTTCAGCCCCAGGATGTGATGAGCCGACATCGAGGTGCCAAACACCGCCGTCGATATGAACTCTTGGGCGGTATCAGCCTGTTATCCCCGGAGTACCTTTTATCCGTTGAGCGATGGCCCTTCCATACAGAACCACCGGATCACTAAGACCTACTTTCGTACCTGCTCGACGTGTCTGTCTCGCAGTCAAGCGCGCTTTTGCCTTTATACTCTACGACCGATTTCCGACCGGTCTGAGCGCACCTTCGTACTCCTCCGTTACTCTTTAGGAGGAGACCGCCCCAGTCAAACTACCCACCATACACTGTCCTCGATCCGGATAACGGACCAGAGTTAGAACCTCAAAGTTGCCAGGGTGGTATTTCAAGGTTGGCTCCACGCGAACTGGCGTCCACGCTTCAAAGCCTCCCACCTATCCTACACAAGCAAATTCAAAGTCCAGTGCAAAGCTATAGTAAAGGTTCACGGGGTCTTTCCGTCTAGCCGCGGATACACTGCATCTTCACAGCGATTTCAATTTCACTGAGTCTCGGGTGGAGACAGCGCCGCCATCGTTACGCCATTCGTGCAGGTCGGAACTTACCCGACAAGGAATTTCGCTACCTTAGGACCGTTATAGTTACGGCCGCCGTTTACCGGGGCTTCGATCAAGAGCTTCGCTTGCGCTAACCCCATCAATTAACCTTCCGGCACCGGGCAGGCGTCACACCCTATACGTCCACTTTCGTGTTTGCAGAGTGCTGTGTTTTTAATAAACAGTCGCAGCGGCCTGGTATCTTCGACCGGCATGAGCTTACGGGGTAAACCCTTCACCCTCACCGGCGCACCTTCTCCCGAAGTTACGGTGCCATTTTGCCTAGTTCCTTCACCCGAGTTCTCTCAAGCGCCTTGGTATTCTCTACCCAACCACCTGTGTCGGTTTGGGGTACGGTTCCTAGTTACCTGAAGCTTAGAGGCTTTTCCTGGAAGCATGGCATCAACCACTTCTCCTTCTAAAAGAAGGATCGTCATCAGTTCTCGGCATTAAGACCCCGGATTTACCTAAGATCTCTGCCTACCACCTTAAACTTGGACAACCAACGCCAAGCTGGCCTAGCCTTCTCCGTCCCCCCATCGCAGTAACTAGAAGTACGGGAATATTAACCCGTTTCCCATCGACTACGCTCTTCAGCCTCGCCTTAGGGACCGACTCACCCTGCGTCGATTAACGTTGCGCAGGAACCCTTGGTCTTTCGGCGTGCGAGTTTTTCACTCGCATTGTCGTTACTCATGTCAGCATTCGCACTTCTGATACCTCCAGCAAGCTTCTCAACTCACCTTCACAGGCTTACAGAACGCTCCTCTACCGCTCAACTTGCGTTGAACCCGTAGCTTCGGTACCTGGTTTGAGCCCCGTTACATCTTCCGCGCAGGCCGACTCGACTAGTGAGCTATTACGCTTTCTTTAAAGGGTGGCTGCTTCTAAGCCAACCTCCTAGCTGTCTGAGCCTTCCCACATCGTTTCCCACTTAACCAGGATTTTGGGACCTTAGCTGACGGTCTGGGTTGTTTCCCTTTTCACGACGGACGTTAGCACCCGCCGTGTGTCTCCCGTGCTGACACTTGCTGGTATTCGGAGTTTGCATCGGTTTGGTAAGTCGGGATGACCCCCTAGCCGAAACAGTGCTCTACCCCCAGCAGTGATACACGAGGCGCTACCTAAATAGCTTTCGAGGAGAACCAGCTATCTCCGAGCTTGATTAGCCTTTCACTCCGATCCACAGGTCATCCGCTAACTTTTCAACGGTAGTCGGTTCGGTCCTCCAGTTAGTGTTACCCAACCTTCAACCTGCCCATGGATAGATCGCCCGGTTTCGGGTCTATTCCCAGCGACTAGACGCCCTATTAAGACTCGCTTTCGCTACGCCTCCCCTATTCGGTTAAGCTCGCCACTGAAAATAAGTCGCTGACCCATTATACAAAAGGTACGCAGTCACCTAACAAAGTAGGCTCCCACTGCTTGTACGCATACGGTTTCAGGTTCTATTTCACTCCCCTCTCCGGGGTTCTTTTCGCCTTTCCCTCACGGTACTGGTTCACTATCGGTCAGTCAGTAGTATTTAGCCTTGGAGGATGGTCCCCCCATATTCAGACAAAGTTTCTCGTGCTCCGTCCTACTCGATTTCACTTCTAAGATCCTTTCGCGTACAGGGCTATCACCCACTATGGCCGCACTTTCCAGAGCGTTCCGCTAAAATCAAAGAAGCTTAAGGGCTAGTCCCCGTTCGCTCGCCACTACTAAGGGAATCTCGGTTGATTTCTTTTCCTCAGGGTACTTAGATGTTTCAGTTCCCCTGGTTCGCCTCACACACCTATGTATTCAGTGTGTGATAACCATCTTATGATGGCTGGGTTCCCCCATTCAGACATCTCCGGATCACAGTCTGTTTGCCGACTCCCCGAAGCTTTTCGCAGGCTACCACGTCTTTCATCGCCTCTGACTGCCAAGGCATCCACCGTATGCGCTTCTTCACTTGACCATATAACCCCAAGCAATCTGGTTACTGTCTATAACGTGAAGACGACATTCGCCGAAAATCCGCATTTTGCTCCTAAGAGCATCTCGCAAATTTTACCTTGACTTGAATAATCACCAGTGAAAGTAATTACCCAAATCTACTTCTATCACATACCCAAATTTTTAAAGAACAGTTCTGGCGCAAAGACCAGAAATCAATACGCTCCATCCGGAACGGATTCATTTCTGCGCTTTCAGCGATTTTCGAGGTAATGGTGGAGCCAAGCGGGATCGAACCGCTGACCTCCTGCGTGCAAAGCAGGCGCTCTCCCAGCTGAGCTATGGCCCCATCTACAGATCGGCCACATCCCATGACAATTGGTGGGTCTGGGCAGATTCGAACTGCCGACCTCACCCTTATCAGGGGTGCGCTCTAACCAACTGAGCTACAGACCCAATCGTCTCTCTCGGGTCGAAACCCAATCGCTTTTCGCTAGTGAATCAAGCAATTCGTGTGGGAACTTATGAAGAAGCCGATGTCTTCGATTAAGGAGGTGATCCAGCCGCAGGTTCCCCTACGGCTACCTTGTTACGACTTCACCCCAGTCATGAATCACTCCGTGGTAACCGTCCCCCCGAAGGTTAGACTAGCTACTTCTGGAGCAACCCACTCCCATGGTGTGACGGGCGGTGTGTACAAGGCCCGGGAACGTATTCACCGTGACATTCTGATTCACGATTACTAGCGATTCCGACTTCACGCAGTCGAGTTGCAGACTGCGATCCGGACTACGATCGGTTTTATGGGATTAGCTCCACCTCGCGGCTTGGCAACCCTTTGTACCGACCATTGTAGCACGTGTGTAGCCCAGGCCGTAAGGGCCATGATGACTTGACGTCATCCCCACCTTCCTCCGGTTTGTCACCGGCAGTCTCCTTAGAGTGCCCACCATCACGTGCTGGTAACTAAGGACAAGGGTTGCGCTCGTTACGGGACTTAACCCAACATCTCACGACACGAGCTGACGACAGCCATGCAGCACCTGTGTCAGAGTTCCCGAAGGCACCAATCCATCTCTGGAAAGTTCTCTGCATGTCAAGGCCTGGTAAGGTTCTTCGCGTTGCTTCGAATTAAACCACATGCTCCACCGCTTGTGCGGGCCCCCGTCAATTCATTTGAGTTTTAACCTTGCGGCCGTACTCCCCAGGCGGTCGACTTAATGCGTTAGCTGCGCCACTAAGATCTCAAGGATCCCAACGGCTAGTCGACATCGTTTACGGCGTGGACTACCAGGGTATCTAATCCTGTTTGCTCCCCACGCTTTCGCACCTCAGTGTCAGTATTAGCCCAGGTGGTCGCCTTCGCCACTGGTGTTCCTTCCTATATCTACGCATTTCACCGCTACACAGGAAATTCCACCACCCTCTGCCATACTCTAGCTTGCCAGTTTTGGATGCAGTTCCCAGGTTGAGCCCGGGGCTTTCACATTCAACTTAACAAACCACCTACGCGCGCTTTACGCCCAGTAATTCCGATTAACGCTTGCACCCTTCGTATTACCGCGGCTGCTGGCACGAAGTTAGCCGGTGCTTATTCTGTCGGTAACGTCAAAACAGCAAGGTATTAGCTTACTGCCCTTCCTCCCAACTTAAAGTGCTTTACAATCCGAAGACCTTCTTCACACACGCGGCATGGCTGGATCAGGCTTTCGCCCATTGTCCAATATTCCCCACTGCTGCCTCCCGTAGGAGTCTGGACCGTGTCTCAGTTCCAGTGTGACTGATCATCCTCTCAGACCAGTTACGGATCGTCGCCTTGGTGAGCCATTACCTCACCAACTAGCTAATCCGACCTAGGCTCATCTGATAGCGCAAGGCCCGAAGGTCCCCTGCTTTCTCCCGTAGGACGTATGCGGTATTAGCGTTCCTTTCGAAACGTTGTCCCCCACTACCAGGCAGATTCCTAGGCATTACTCACCCGTCCGCCGCTGAATCCGGGAGCAAGCTCCCTTCATCCGCTCGACTTGCATGTGTTAGGCCTGCCGCCAGCGTTCAATCTGAGCCATGATCAAACTCTTCAGTTCAATACTGCTTGGGTTTTGAGAAAACCCTAAACTTGGCTCAGCAATCGCAAATCTCTTCGAAAGATCGCTCTTTCAAAAAGTCACTCAATGATTTCTCGTTGAGTATTTGTGATGCTGATAATCTTGCTGACTATCAGTCTTACCTCACAAGCACCCACACGAATTGCTTGATTCAGTTGTTAAAGAGCGTTTCGATCAAGTCTTTCGTCTCAACCGAGGCCGCGCATTCTACAGCAGCCTTGTTTCTCGTCAAGCTGTTTTTGAAGAAGTTTTTCTTTCTTCTCAACCGCTTGCGCTTCCGATCAACCTGCGTCTCTCGTCAGCGGGAGGCGAATCATACAGCGTCTGAAACCGCTGTCAACCACCTCTTTACACCGCCTCCGACCAACCCGACCGAAGCCGCCAACAGCGCTCAACCACCGCCCTGCCAGCCCGGCGCATTCTACTCGAATTCGCCGTCCGTGCAAGCCCTTATTTTAAGCTAACTTCTTGATTTTCAAGAGGTTTCGCCAAGGCCCTGCGCCGGAGAAGGTGCGCATTATAGGTCCTCAGAATCACACGTCAACGCTTGTTTTCAGATTTGTTTCACTCGCCTGGTCATGCGCGCTTTGCTTTACCAAGGCGATCGAGCTTTCTCTCGACGCCTGGTAATCGTGCCACCAGCAGCGAAGCGCCAATCGCGGCGTAAAGGGCCCAGCGACCCGCGTCGGCCCGAACCACCCAGAGCATGTGCAGTAGCACAATCAGCAGCACCGGATAAACGATTCGATGCAGCTTTTTCCAGCGCTTGCCGAGTTTGCGCATGCTCCAACGGTTGGATGTCGCCGCCAGCGCAAGCAAGCCCAGCAGCGCAATGGCCCCCACCGCTATATAGGGGCGCTCGACCAGCTCGTCCGCGAAGCCGGAAAAATCGAGCCCCAGCAGGAAGTAGAGATAAGCGGCGACATGCAACACGGCGTAACTGAACGCCCACAACCCAAGCTGGCGACGGAACGCGATCCACCCGGACCAAGACGTGATTCGCTGCAATGGCGTCATTGCAAGCGAGCACAACAGCAAGACCAAAGCGCCCTGACCCATATTGTCCACCAGTACCTTGCCGGGATCAGGGCCCAGTGCTGCCATAGCGCCTCGATATAGCCAGTAACAGGGCACGCTTGCCACAGTTAGAAACAGAAGCAGTCGGCACCATGGGTAGCGCATCAATAGTCCTTGCTCAGGTCCATCCCTGCGTACAGGCTCGAGACCTCATCGGCGTAACCATTGAACGGGCGCGTCTCCCGAACGTTGGGGCTGAACAGGCTGCCTGGCAGCCGTCGCTCCCGTGCCTGGGACCATCTGGGATGGGAGACACTCGGATTCACGTTAGCGTAAAAGCCATACTCATGAGGCGCCATGGTCTGCCAGGTCGTGGCCGGCTGTTCGCGGACGAAACTGATGCGCACAATGGACTTGATACTCTTGAAGCCGTACTTCCAGGGCACGACCAGGCGCAGAGGTGCTCCGTTCTGATTGGGAAGAATCCGACCGTACATCCCGACTGCCATCAAGCTTAGCGGATGCATCGCCTCGTCCATCCTCAGGCCCTCGACATAAGGCCAGTCGATGAGCGAAAAGGCGGTGCGCATCCCCGGCATCTGCTCTGGCCTAACCAAGGTCTCGAAGCGCACGTATCTTGCGCTGGACGACGGCTCCAGGCGCCGAATGAGATCGCTCAGGGGAAAGCCCAGCCACGGGATGACCATCGACCACGCCTCGACGCAACGCAAACGATAAATGCGCTCTTCAAGCCTGGCCGACGCACACAGAGCCTCCACCGAATAGCGTCCGGGGTTTGCCACTTCGCCGTCGACCACGACGGTCCAGGGCTCGGTCACCAGCTTAGGGGCGTGTGCTGCAGGGTCGCCCTTATCGGGCCCGAACTCATAGAAGTTGTTGTAGTGAGTCGCATCGCGGTAGGGCGTGATGGCCTCGCCCGGCGCAACGGAAGCCTCCCAATGAGCCTGGTCAAGCTTGGCGTCGAACCAGGCAGGCGCATCGGCAGCATCTACGCCCTCGTAGCGCGCCTGGTCTGCACGCGCCATCGTCGGTAAACCGGCACAGGCCAGCGAAAAAGCGGCACCTTTGAGCAGGTGCCGACGATTCAGGTACAGCGACTCGGGCGTAATCTCGGATTCGCGGCAGTCGCTGCGACGAATGATCTTGATAAGCATGACGTGCTCCGCTGCCTGAGGCCTGGGCCATTCAATAGACAGCGGATCACTGAAGAAATCAACTTTCGACGCGCTTGCGGCGACGCATCAGGAACTGCACCGGCCCGGAAACGGCATACGCAAGGAAGATCAAGAGCAGGATGCGTGGCGGGTCGCTGAATACCACCGCGAACACCAGAACCACCACGAGAATCGCTACGAACGGCACGCGACCTTTGAGATCGAGGTCCTTGAAGCTGTAGTACTTGATGTTGCTGACCATCAGCAAGCCGGCCGCTGCGACCAGCAGAGCGAACAGCATTACCACGGCTATCGGCAAATCCGCACCACGAATACCCGGTTCGTCCAACGCCCAGACGGCCCACACAGAGCCAGCGACGACACCCGCCGCTGCCGGACTGGCGAGGCCGATGAACCAGCGCTTGTCGACCTTGCCGATCTGCGTGTTGAAACGTGCAAGCCGCAGCGCGGCGCATGCGACGTATATGAAAGCAACGGTTAGTCCCACGTTGCCCAGCCCGGAAAGCGCCCATTCATAGGCCAGCACAGCGGGCGCCAAGCCAAAGGCAACCATGTCGGACAGCGAATCGTATTCAGCACCGAACGCGCTCTGGGTGTTGGTCAGGCGCGCCACGCGCCCATCGAGACTGTCGAGCACCATCGCCACGAACACCGTGGCGGCAGCGACGTAAAAATTGCCGTTGATGGCCGTGATGATGCAAAAGAAGCCAGCGAACAGATTGGCAGTGGTGAACAAATTGGGGAGCAGATAGATGCCACGATGGCGAACCTTTCGACCCTCTGAATCCTGGATCTCTTCGACGTGCTCGTCGATCGGCAGCAAGCTCTCCGGCTCGGCTGGCTTGTTCGGCTCTTCGGGATGCTCACTCATGTATTTTTACCTTACCGCAGGTTGAATAATATCGACCGACCCCCGCATCACGGGTTCAGCCGCGTGCAGCACCGGGTTATACCAGATGCCAGCAGGCATAACGAAAGAACGCGGCCTAGGCCGCGTTCTTTTCAAGCAGAACCGATATCAGTTCTTGCTCTTGTCGACGATCTTGTTGGCAGCGATCCACGGCATCATGGAGCGCAGCTTCTCACCCACCACTTCGATGCCGTGAGCGGCATTGTTGCGGCGATAGGCCGTCATCGACGGATAGTTGGCGGCGCCTTCGGTGATGAACATCTTGGCGTACTCGCCGTCCTGAATACGCTTGAGCGCGTTGCGCATCGCAGCACGGGACTCGGCGTTGATAACCTCAGGGCCCGTCACGTATTCGCCGTATTCAGCGTTGTTGGAGATCGAGTAGTTCATGTTGGCGATACCGCCTTCGAACATGAGATCGACGATCAGCTTGAGCTCGTGCAGACACTCGAAGTATGCCATCTCCGGCGCGTAACCCGCCTCGACCAATGTTTCGAAACCGGCCTTGACCAGCTCGACGCAACCGCCGCACAGAACCGCCTGCTCGCCGAACAGGTCGGTTTCGGTCTCGTCCTTGAAGGTGGTTTCGATGATGCCGGTACGGCCACCGCCCACGCCCGAAGCGTAGGACAGTGCAACGTTCTTGGCGTTACCGGAGGCGTCCTGGTAGATGGCGATCAGGTCAGGAATGCCGCCGCCTTTTACGAACTCCGAGCGCACGGTATGGCCAGGAGCCTTCGGCGCGATCATGATCACGTCGAGGTCGGCACGCGGAACGACCTGGTTGTAATGGATCGAGAAGCCATGCGCGAAGGCCAGGGTTGCGCCTTGCTTCAGGTTCGGCTCGATCTCGTCACGGTACAGGCGACCCTGGAATTCGTCGGGGGTGAGGATCATCACGACGTCAGCGGCAGCAACGGCGGCGGCCACGCTGTCCACTTTAAGTCCATGGGCTTGCGCCTTGGCAACCGATGGCGAGCCCGCGCGCAGGCCTACAGTGACGTCGACGCCCGAATCCTTGAGGTTGCAGGCATGGGCGTGGCCCTGCGAGCCGTAGCCGATGATCGCAACCTTCTTGCCCTGGATGATGGAGAGGTCGCAATCTTTGTCGTAGAAAACTTTCATGGAGTTACCCCTGTTACTGGCCGTTCGGGCCATTCGATAAAACGTGTTAAATGCTCAGCACCTTGTCACCGCGAGAAATCCCGGTGACACCGCTGCGCACGACTTCCAGGATCGATGCGGTACCGATGGCCTGGATGAAACTGTCCAGCTTGTCCGTCGTACCGGCGAGCTGAATGGTGTAGACGTTGGCTGTAACGTCGACGATCTGGCCACGAAAAATATCCGTGGTGCGCTTGACCTCGGCGCGCTGGGCACCGGTAGCCTTCACCTTGATCAGCATCAGCTCTCGCTCGATATGCGCGCTCTCGGACAGATCCACCAGTTTCACCACTTCGATCAGCTTGTTGAGGTTCTTGGTGATCTGCTCGATCACCTCCTCATGGCCGGCGGTGGTAAGCGTCAGTCGCGACAGCGTCGGATCTTCGGTCGGTGCGACGGTCAGGCTTTCGATGTTGTAGTTGCGCTGCGAGAACAGACCAACCACACGGGACAATGCGCCCGGTTCGTTTTCCAACAACAGGGAAATGATGTGTCTCATGTTCAGGTCCGCTCCGTCTTGCTGAGCCACATGTCGCGCATCGCGCCGTCCTTGATCTGCATCGGATATACGTGCTCGCTGGTATCGACGGCGATATCCAGGAAGACCAGTCGGTCCTTCATGGCGAAGGCCTCCTCCATCTTCGGCTTGAGATCCTTCAGATCGGTGATACGCATGCCTACGTGCCCATAGGCCTCGACCAGTTTGACGAAATCCGGCAGCGACTCCATGTACGAGTGCGAGTAGCGACTGTTGTATTGCATGTCCTGCCATTGGCGGACCATGCCCAACGCACCGTTGTTGAGGTTGATGATCTTCACCGGAAGGTCGTACTGCAGGCAGGTCGACAGCTCCTGGATGTTCATCTGGATGCTGCCTTCACCCGTCACGCAGGCAACGTCGGCTTCGGGGAAGTTCAGCTTGGCGCCCATGGCCGCGGGGAAGCCGAAGCCCATGGTGCCGAGGCCTCCGGAATTGAGCCAGCGGTTGGGCTTGTCGAACTTGTAGTATTGGCTGGCAAACATCTGATGCTGGCCCACGTCCGACGCGACGTAGGCGTCGCCCCTGGTCACTTCGCACAGCATCTCGATGACTGCCTGCGGCTTGATGATGGTGCCGTCGCCCTTGTCGTAAGGGAACAGGCCGCGGCTGCCGCGCCACTCTTCAATCTGCTTCCACCAACTGGCGACGGTTTCGGCATTCGGCGTCTGGCCGATTTCCTTGACGATGGCAACCATCTCGGTCAATACGCTGTCGACCGGGCCCACGATGGGAATGTCGGCCTTGATGGTCTTGGAAATGGAGGCCGGGTCGATATCGATATGAATGATCTTGGCATTCGGGCAGAACTTGGTCGCCCCGTTGATCACGCGATCATCGAAACGCGCCCCGACAGCAAGGATCACGTCGGAATGGTGCATCGCCAGATTCGCGGTGTAGCTGCCGTGCATGCCGAGCATGCCGACGAACTGACGATCGCTTCCCGGATAGCAGCCAAGGCCCATCAGGGTGTTGGTTACCGGCAAGTTGAGCATCTTCGCCAGCTCCGTAAGCTGCGACGATGCGCCTCCCATGATGACGCCGCCGCCGGCGTAGATGATCGGTCGCTTGGCCGCCAGCAGCAGTTCCGCCGCTTTGCGGATCTGCCCCGAATGACCACGTACCGCCGGACTGTAGGAGCGCAGCTTGGCCTTCTTCGGATAGACATACTCGAATTTTTCGGCCGGATTGGTCATGTCCTTCGGAATGTCGACGACAACCGGGCCAGGGCGGCCGGACTGAGCCAGGTAAAACGCCTTCTTCATCACCTCGGGGATTTCCGACGGATGCTTGATCATGAAGCTGTGCTTAACGATCGGCCGGGAAATACCGATCATGTCGGTTTCCTGGAAGGCATCGGTACCGACCATGTTGCTGGCCACCTGGCCGGAAATCACCACCATGGGAATCGAATCCATGTAAGCGGTGGCGATGCCGGTAATGGCGTTGGTCGCGCCGGGGCCCGAGGTAACCAGCACGACGCCGGCCTTGCCGGTGGCACGCGCATAACCGTCAGCCATATGCGTGGCGGCTTGTTCATGGCGAACGAGGATGTGCGTGACTTCCTTTTCCTTGAACAGCGCATCGTAGATGTGCAGCAAGGCGCCGCCCGGATAACCGTAGATGTACTTAACGCCTTCGTCGCGCAAGAAGCGGACGACCATTTCAGCGCCGGATAAAAGTTCCACGTTGTTCACCTCTAGAACGCCAGATGGCCGCCCCGCGTCGGACCGGCCAGAAATAGGTTTACTGCAAGACAGCGCATGGGCGACGGTGGTCGCCGACTACGTCAGCTGCTGACTAGCAAGTATTAGGAAAGCCCCAAAGTGTTGCGGGGCGCCCCTCCCAGCGCGAGGTAACGCGTTGCGGGTGTTACAGGTCGGCGCGGGTGTGCACCTCATGATTGACTGAAAGGCCCGTTTAGCCGGCCGATCAGAACAGCAAGCATGGAATTGTTCGGATTAGGCTCAGCCAAGTCAAGCCCGCCGTTGGTCGTCGGGCTCTTTCAGCTGTGATCCAGCGCAGAATGGAGTCGCCTGGGTTTTGCGTATAGTACCGGCTTGGTTGTGTATCCACAGAAGGGTTTAGCATGCGTTTGACGATTCTCGCGGGCGGTCTTCTGCTTGCATTGAGCGGCAGTGTCACGGCCGGCCAGGTTTACAAGTGGGTGGATGCTCAGGGCATTACCCATTTCGGCGCGCAGCCGCCACAAGGCCAGTCCGCTGAAACGCTCAACACCGCGACCCCACCGCCCCGACCCGTCGCGACCGCACCGGAGCAACCCGACCTCTCGGGGGATTCGGAGCAGCGCCGTATCGACAGCCAGGTAAAACGACAGGTAGCCGAGCAGGAAGCGGAGCGGCAGCGTTACTGCACGACGCTGCGGACCAACCTGGCGCAACTACAGAACAACCCGCGCGTACGCATGGAAACCGACGGCGAAGTACGCCGACTGAACGAAGAGGAACGCCAGGGCCGCATCAGCGAAACCCAACAGAAAATCGCTGAAACCTGCAATTGAAACATGACGGAGCCGGTGCCAGCCGTCTCGGCCGGCACGCGTTACACTTCGCCGCGGCTAATCAGGACGTCGAAGGTTTCCAGCGCCTGAAGCAGGCCGGCCATCGACTCCGGACGCCCCTGATAGACCACTTCGGCCATTGTCAGAATTCCGGATACGGTCGGCAGCGCCTCATCTCGCTCCAGAATGGTTTTCATCCGAGGCAGAAATATCCATTGCAGCCATTGCTCGAACGAAAGCGTATCGACGCAAAACGGTACCTGACTGGCGAGCGCCTGAGGATCCGGCGGTATCGACGTCCAAAGGTCGCGCACTCGCAGCTCGCGCTCTATCAGCAACAACTGGTCGGCGAGTGCGCCAACACGGCGATCCATTACAGTGCCACCTTGGCTCGCTCGCGCGCCTGCGCGGCACCTGCGGCATTACCCTGGCGCTCACGCGCCTGGGCGATCAGCTCCCACAAACTTGCCTGCAGGGCCGGGCGACCACTCGCATAACTCAAGCCACGCCGGGAGAGCTGCTCGGCCTGTACTGCATCGCCCTGGGCCAGGCGCACCTGGGCCAGGCGATACAGCACCTGAGGCTCCCGAGGCGCGATCCGCTGAGCACGTTCGAGACTGGATGCCGCGCCGTTCAGATCACCACCGCCCTGCTGCTGCTGGGCCGTGGTGAGCAGCGCCAGTACCGGCCCATCGAGTCGTTCGTCCGCCGACAGCGTGCCGCTGCTGGAGGGAATCCCGCTTGGCATGGGCCGGCTTGGCGTCGGCGCGGGGGCTGGCGCCGGCGCTGGAGTCGGTTGCGGCGCATGCCATTGTGAGGATGCGCCGGGCACCGGATCCGAGCCTCCGGAGAACGCGGCATCCGGAGCCGCAAAAGTCTGCAAGGGCTCCGAGTTCTGCTGCGGCACCATGACCGTGACGCCGGCATCCTGAGCAGGCTGCGCCGTCGAAACAGACGGGCCGACAACGCGACCGGGCTGCCGCACGGAGACCTCCTCCGATACCGGAGCCCCGGAGTCGACCACGGGAATCGCACCCCGCTCAACCGTTGCGCACCCCTGCACCAGCGCAGCGGCTGCCACAACCATCATCCATTGCTTGCTCACTGTTCGAACCTCTTGAATGTCCATTTAGCGGGCCCCTAGGGCAGCCAGCCACGAACCCAGTCCATGACCGACTCAGCCGGTGCCTGAATACCGCAACCGGGGCCCGGTGCGGGCTCGCTGCCGCGAACGTAGGGAATCTGTACGGCGCCGGGACAGTTATCCATCGTTCCCTGTCCGGTCTGCGCATCTACCCATGCCAATTCGATATTGTCCGGCAGCGGCATCTGTAGCGGCAATGGATCGGCTCGACGCATGAAGTCGGCCCATATCTGCAATGCCCCGGTGGCGCCCGTCAGCGATGTCTTGCCGTTATCGTCGCGGCCCAGCCAGACCACCGCCAACAGGTCTTGGCTGAACCCGGCGAACCAGCTGTCGCGAGAGTCATTGGTGGTGCCGGTCTTGCCCGCCAGGGTCAGCGACCTGGGCACGTAATTGTAGGCCGAGCGACCCGTTCCTTCGAGCATCACGCGCTGCATGGCGTACTGCGTCAGGTAGATAGCGCCAGCATCGAAACGCTGTTCGATCTTGAACGGGTAGCGACTGAGCGGCTCACCATCGGCGGCTACAACGCTGCGAATACCGCGCAGCGGCGTATTGAACCCGCCGTTGGCGAGCGTCTGATACATCCCGGCAACCTCGATAGGCCGCAGCCCACCCGCGCCCAGCAGCATCGAAGGATAAGCCGGCCATTGCGGTGAGACGCCCAACCGCTCAAGGGTCTTCAGTACGTGGGGAACGCCCAGGTCGAGCCCCAGACGCGCCGTTGACAGGTTGTACGAGTTGGCCAGCGCCTGATAGAGATAAACGGTCCCGTGCGCGGTGCGGCCATAGTTCTGCGGCTTCCATACCTGCCCATCGGCGCCCTTGACGGAGAACGGCTCGTCCTCCAGCAGGCTGGTCAGGGTGTACTGGCTGGGCTTTTCCAGCGCGGCAAGATAGATGGCCGGTTTGATCAGCGAGCCAATGGGGCGCGACGCATCCAGCGCCCGGTTAAACCCAGCGAAGCCAGGCTGCCGACTGCCCAGCATCGCCTGCAACTCGCCGGTTTCCGGGTTGGTCACCAGCATCGCGCCCTCGACACCCTCCGCCGCCTTGCCAAGACGCTTGAGGGTTTCCGTCATGGCCTGCTCGGCCTTGCGCTGCAAGATCGGATCGAAGCTGGTAAAGACCCGCAGGCCTTCCTCCGTCAGATCCTCATCACGGTAATCCTCACGCAATTGGCGCTTTACCAGATCGAGAAATGCCGGATAGGAGCTGTCGGCGAGGCTGCCGCGCTGCGTTATACCAAGCGGAGTCTGCCGGGCGGCCGCGGCCTCCTCGGGCGACAGCACCTGCTGCTCGGCGAGAAGATCGAGGACCAGGTTTCGACGCTCCAGGGCTCGCTCCGGATGCCGCCGAGGATTGTAATAGGTCGGCCCCTTCACCATGCCGACCAACAGCGCGACGTGCTGGACTTTCAGCTCGGCGAGAGGCCGGCCGAAGAAATACTGGCTGGCCAGCCCAAACCCGTGAATGGCCCGGCGACCGTCTTGCCCGAGGAACACCTCATTGAGATAAGCCTCGAGTATTTCAGGCTTGTCATAATGCAGCTCCAGCAACACGGCCATCATCGCCTCAGTGGCTTTACGGCTGAGGCTGCGCTCGTTGGTCAGATAAAAATTCTTCACCAACTGCTGGGTCAAGGTGCTGCCGCCCTGACGCACCTCGCCGGCGGTCAGGTTGACCCAGACGGCGCGCGCAATGGACTTCGGCGACACGCCGAAGTGATCGAAAAACTCTCGGTCCTCGACCGCAACCAGCGTTTCGACCAGATACGGCGGCGCCTGGTCAAGCCTGATGAGGATGCGGTCCTCGTTATGCGCGGGGTAAAGCCCACCGATGGTGACGGGCTCAAGGCGCGCCACCGGCAGTTCGCTGCCATCGGCTCGCGTCAGCCCAGCTACGAAATCGCCAGAAAAACGCACCCGGATACGCTGCGACTCTTCGGCGCCCTCGTAAAACCGGAAACCGCGGGTATGCATTTCCACGGCATTGGCCGCAACCGACATGCTGCCGGGACCACTGACCGCCTTTTCACGGCGGTAACCCAGCGCGTCGAGTTCAGTGAGGAAATCGTTCCTGGCAAGTTTCTGCCCAACGAACAGTTCGAGCGGGCGCGCATAGACAGTCGCAGGAATCGTCCAGCGCTTGCCGGAAAATTTCTCCTGCACCACGGCATCGAGGTAGACGGCAACCCCGGCGAATATCACCAGGGCCACAATGGCCAGTTTGATCACCCATCCCAGCCAGGGACGGGAACCACCGGAACGGCGTTTGGAACGGGGACGAGAGGAGCGTGCTTTAGTCATGGCGGCGCATTATACGCACTTTGATTTGCTCGGAAGACGGCCTCTTGGCGGTTTCCAGGCCCAGTCCGGGAAGACATAATGCGCCCTTTGCGAGTGTGTGATCCGCGTCCCGATTGCTCGCCCGCCAACGCCAACAATCTGCAAGGAATGACCGTGAGCCAAGCATTGATCGCCGCGCTGCAAAATCCGGCCCTGTATCCCCATCCGGTCGAGGGTTTCAAGGTCATCGAAACCCACATCTCCTGGGTCATTCTGACCGGGAGCTATGCCTACAAAATGAAGAAGCCCGTGAATTTCGGCTTCCTCGACTTTACCGACCTGGCCGATCGCAAGCATTTCTGCGAGCAGGAGCTGCGCCTGAATCAGCGTATGGCGCCGGACCTTTATCTGCGTGTCCTGCCCATTACCGGCAGCGCCGACGCTCCGGTGATCGATGGCGATGGCGAGCCGATCGAGTACCTGTTGCAGATGCGCGAGTTTCCACAAACGCAGTTGATGGCCGAAGTACAAGCGCGCGGCGAACTGACCGACGCCCATATCGATGCCCTCGCCGAGCAGATCGCCCGGTTTCACCTCAACGTCGCGCAGGTGCCGAGCGGGCATCCGCTGAACAGCGCCGAGGCGATCGTTGCACCGATGCGGCAGAACTTCGAGCAGATCCGCCCACTGTTGGCAGAGCAATCCGATCTGCAGCAACTCGATGCGCTGAACGACTGGACGGAGACCAGCATCGCTCGCCTGCAGCCCTTGCTGAAGCAGCGTGCCGAGCAGGGATTCATCCGCGAATGCCATGGCGACCTGCACCTGGGCAACGCGACGATCATCGACGATAAGGTGGTGCTGTTCGATTGCATCGAGTTCAACGAGCCCTTCCGCCTGATCGACATTGCCTCCGACGCTGCCTTCCTGGCGATGGACCTTGAGGACCGCGGGCTCAAATGCCAGGCACGGCGCTTCATCAATGGCTGGCTGGAGCGCACCGGGGACTACGCGTCACTCGAACTGCTGAACCTGTACAAAGCCTATCGCGCGCTGGTACGCGCCAAGGTCAATCTGTTCCGCCTGCACCAGGAACAGGACGCGGTGCAGCGCCGGGTGATCCTGCGCCAATATCGTGGTTACGCGAACCTGGCCGAAAGCTACAGCGCCATTCCGTCCCGCTTCCTCGCCATCACCCATGGCGTATCGGCGGTAGGCAAGAGCCAGGTTGCACTGCGCCTGGTCGAGGCATTGGGCGCGATCCGGCTGCGTTCGGATGTCGAACGCAAACGATTGCTCGGCGAGCAGCCAGAAGCGCTCGGCACCGAACTGGACGCCGGCATTTACAGCGCCGAAGCGGGCGAGACCACCTACCAGCGGCTGCACGCCCTCGCCGAGTCCGCCCTGAACGCTGGCTTTTCAGTGGTCATCGATGCCACTTACCTCAAGCAGAAGCAGCGCCAGGCAGCCTGGCTGATAGCGGAATCGACCGGTGTTCCGTTCATGATCCTGTCCTGCGAGGCGCCCGATGCCGTCATCGAGCAATGGCTTGGCCAGCGCCAGGCCGAAGGCGGCGATCCGTCCGACGCAACCATGGCCGTGATCAAGGCCCAGCAGGCATCGCGCGAGCCGCTGAGCGAGCGTGAGCAGCTGCTCAACCGGCAGATCAGCACGCCCGAGGCGGGCAGCCTCGACAACCTGGTCAATGCGATTCGCCACCGACTGCCCGGGCTCTGACGCGCGTTCGGGCCTTACGCCAGGCATGGCGGGGGCTATCCAGGCACCGCCGAGGGCAGAACCCCGGTGGTGCTTCTATACTTCTACAGGTCCGCCTATGGAAGTCGACCATGCCATGTTGCGTTCTGCCATCCGTGCCGCCGGATCATCACCATGAATGACAGTGTCCGGCTTTTCTCGATTCGCTCCAACGATTACGCCCAGTTCCGCCCTTCTTACCCGGACAGCCTGTTCAGCTGGCTCGCCGAACAGTGCCCGCGCACCCGCTGCGCGCTCGATGTGGCGGCCGGCAGCGGTCAGGCGACCCTTGGCCTGCTGGAGCGCTTCGACCAGGTGCTTGCCTGCGATGCCAGCCTTGACCAATTGAGGGGCAGTCCGGATTGGCGCCACGCGCAACGCTTTGCCGCGCAGGCCGAGCAATTGCCGCTGCGCAACGGGCGGCTCGACCTGATGATTGTCGCGCAGGCGCTGCACTGGTTCCCAACCCCTGCGTTCTTCGCCGAAGCAACGCGAGTGCTGGCACCGGATGGGCTGTTCTGCGCCTGGTGCTACAGCCTTCTGCGCATCGAGCCCGAACTGGATGCGGTCATTGGCCAGTTGCATGGCGAAACGCTACGTGGTCATTGGCCGTTGGGCCGTGCCAGCGTCGATGCAGGCTATAGCGATATTGAGGTTCCGTTCGCAACCCACGAGCCGCCGGCTTTCGCCATCGAGGCTCGCTGGAACTTGGCCCAATTGCTGGGCTACCTGCGGACCTGGTCCGCCGTGAAGCACTGGCAACGAACCCACGGCAGGGATCCGGTGGCGGCGCTCGAGACCGAACTTGCGCAACTGTGGGGTGACCCGGAACGGGCGCGCGGGATTCGCTGGCCGCTTCATTTCATCGCTGGCTATCCGGGCCGATAGGAGCATTCATGCACGACGAGTTGCTGACCTTGAGAAATCTGGGCAAGACATCCGCACAATGGCTGCATGCTTCGGGCATCCATACCGCTGATGATCTGCGACGGCTCGGCGCGGTCAGTGCTTACCAGGCAGTCAAGTCACGAGGATTCAGTGCGTCGCGGGTGCTGCTCTACGCCATCGAGGGCGCACTCAGAGACGTCAACTGGAAAGACCTGCCAGATGCCCTCAAGACCGAGTTGAACCAGCATTTGGCAAGCGGCGACCGCCCAGACAAGAGCTAGCTCACAACCTCCACGCAGCGCGATTTACTCCCGACCGCGGCGACCTTATTGTGGATACGCGCACCGCTCAACCTTTGCGAGCTCGCCTGTCCAAGGATTGCCGTCATGTATTTACTCGGTGAACAACCAGCCTATGCCGATCATCTGATCAACCGCCTGCAGGGGATACCCGCGCAACTGCTCGAAGGCCTGGCACCTTCGGCGCCCCCGATAGAGATCAAAGGCTCCGATGATTTGACGGCGGCGTTGCCCGCGCAGCACCTATTCATCATCGAGAGCGGCCTGCTGCACGCACTCGTCGATGAACGGCCGCTGTTCTATATGCAGGAGGGTGATCTGCTCGGACTTCGCGAGGGTATCGAACTGCCGATCTGCCGGTATCGCAGCGACGAATCGATTCGCCTGGTGCCCTACTCGCGCAGCGCGGTTTTCCAGCATATCCATGCCGACCAACGTCGACAGGAGCTCTTTACCCAGTACCTCATTGGCCAGACTGCATTGCTGTCCGACGCATTGGCGCGTTTGAAGCAACCCGAAATTCATCCCACGACCGGATTCCAGCATTTCGCCGCCGGGCAAGAGCTGATTCGCCAAGGCGACGATGCGGACAATGTCTTCATCATCATCGAAGGGCACGCTGAAGCGATTGTCGACGGGCAGAAAGTCGGCGATGTGCAGCGCGATGAAATCTTCGGCGCAATGGCCGTCTTCACCCAGGAAAAGCGCAGCGCCACCGTGGTCGCCACGTCCCCGTGCACCGTCATGCTGATCCCCAAGGACCAGTTCCTCAGCCTGATGCAGAGCAATCCGAAAATCGCGCACAGCCTGATAGAGAGCATGGCCAGACGTATTGATCTGCTCAACAAGGAGGTCACCCAGTTGCGCCTGCCGCTCTCCGCCTAACCCTGCCGGGACCGCATGACGCGCGACGGAAATTTATTTTCCAAGAGCCATTGACTAGCGAATGAGAATTGTTATTATTAGCACCACTGGTCGCGAGATCAGCCGGTAAGCTGGAAGCCCAGGCAGTCGGACTTTCAGGTTATCTCCTCATCAGGCTAATCACGGTTTTGACCCGGCTCTTTGCCGGGTCTTTTTTTTGACCTTGAAAAAGACCCGGCAAATCATCGCCCGTCGATCAGTCAGCCTGGTCACGCAGCGCAGCACAATGGTCCTGCTGCGGCTGGGCCGGCGTAAACCAGACGTAATCGGCCTGCTCGACCTGCGGCGACTCGCCCACCTCGGCCAGCAACAGCACCCGGCTGCGGCGCGCGACATCCCGCCCCAGGTGCAACGGCACGCCAAGGTCACGCCTTACATGAAAAGCACCTGCCAGCAGCATTGCCGGCGCTGGCGCCGCCGCCAGCCGCTCGGCCATACGTCGGTCACGCTGCTGCTGAACGGCAAGCATCGCCGGAAGTTGCGACTCGGGCAGCAGGTTGCAATGGGAAACGCGAATCTGCTCGAACATCGCGCGGCGCACAGGTTCTGCAGCCGCAGCGCCACCCATTGCCGGCGCGCGACGGTAGATGCCCATGATCTCGGAACGATCGAGATTCGCTGACAGCAATGGGTATGGCTGGCCCAACGCGTATTCGACTATCGGTGCGTACAGTGACCATTCCCACCCTTGCTGCCACCCCAGCGCGGCCGGCAAGTCTTCGGGCCGTTGCCCCCGCGCGATAGATGCTTGCACGCCGGTCACTTTCTGCTGCTGATCCGGATTGAGCATTTCCAACAGCAGGCTGCCCTGCGCACGTCGCTGCGCCAGCGCTTCGAGCAGCCAGCGTTGCAGCGCGTGGTGATCGGGGTTGTCATGGCGCTCGCCCACCAGCACGCGGTCGACGGCGGCCAGTTCATCGACCAACTGTTGCACCGAAAGGCGGGTTCCCGTGCGCAGATCGATGATCCGGCCAAGATCGGGATGCTCCAGTCCCTCGGGGCTCTGCCAGGGCGGCAGGGGCGGTGTCGATTGGCAGGCCACGAGCAGGACCATGACCATGGGCAATAGAAATCGCATCAGTAGCTCCTCTTATCGCGCAATGACCAGCGGATGCCCCCGGTCCGGGTGCCGCTGGATCAATACGTCGAGCCCGAACACCGCCTTAAGCGGCTCGGCACGCAGCACCTGCTCGGGTGTACCGGTCAGTCGGGCGCGTCCTTCGGACAGCAACAGCAGACGGTCACAGTAACGCGCTGCAAGGTTCAGATCATGCAGGATCACCAGCACCGCGCCACCCAGCTCGGCAAACCGCCGGACGGATCGCAGGATGCTGTGCTGATGCAGCGGATCAAGCATCGCCGTGGGCTCGTCGAGCAGCAACACCTGCCCCACCCGCCCCGGCCACAACTGCGCAAGCACCCGCGCCAGATGCACGCGCTGCTGCTCACCACCAGACAGCGTCAGATAGCTGCGACCCGCCAGATGTTGCGCGTCCGCAGCCTGTAGCGCAGCCGCGACGATCGTCCTGTCGCACTCGCGCCCGCTGGCGTGGGGCAGGCGACCGAGGCTGACAACTTCATCGACGCGGAAACCGAAGTTCAGCGTCGATCGCTGTGGCAGCACCGCCAAGCAGCGTGCGCGCTCGGGGCCTTTCCAGTCGTGCAGAGGACGCTGATGCAAGACCACCGCGCCAGCACTGGGCGCAAGCTCGCCGCAGAGCGCCCCGAGCAAAGTGCTTTTGCCGGCCCCGTTGGGTCCCAGCACGCCCAACACCTCGCCCGCCCCCAGTTGCAGATCGATGTCCGCAAGCACGGCAGTGGCGCCGCGGCGCACCGAAACCCCCTGAGCACGGAGCATCACTGATGCCCTCGCAGCAACAGGTAGAGGAAAAAAGGCGCGCCCAACAATGCGGTAACGATGCCGATCGGTAATTCCGCGGGGGCCAGCATGAGCCGCGCCAGCAGGTCGGCCAGCAGTAGCAGGCTTCCCCCCGCCAGGGCGGAGGCCGGCAGCAGCAACCGGTGGTCGGGCCCGACCAGCAGCCGCACCAGATGCGGGACCACCAGCCCCACGAAACCGATCATGCCGGCCGCCGCCACGGCCGCGCCCACGCCCAGCGCCGTACAGAACACCAGCTCGCGCTTGAGCCGCTCGACATCGAACCCCAGGTGCCGCGCTTCCGACTCCCCCAGCAACAAGGCGTTGAGCGCCTGGGCGCGTCGCGGCAACCAGAACGCCACCCCCAGCGTGACCAGCAACAGCGGCCAGAGTCGTGCATAGCTGGCGCCATTCAGACTGCCGAGATTCCAGAACGTCAGGGTGCGCAGCGTGCCGTCGTCGGCGACATAGGTGAACAGGCCGATCACCGCTCCTGCGAGTGCGGTCAAGGCGATACCGGCGAGCAGCATCGTGGCGACATGCGCGCGGCCCTCTCGACGCCCGAGTCGATACACCAGGGCGGTGACGCCGAGCCCCCCGACGAATGCACTCAAGGACAACAGGTATGGCTGCAGCGAGGCTGGAACGCCACCCAGCAGCTCGCTGCCTACGATGGTCACGGCTGCGCCCAGCGCGGCGCCGCTGGAAACACCGATCAGGCCCGGGTCCGCCAGTGGATTTCGAAACAATCCCTGCATGCAGACCCCGGACAAGGCGAGCACGACGCCCACGCTCACCCCTAGCAACGCACGCGGCAAGCGTATCTGCCCAATGATGAGTTCGGCTTGCCCGCCTTCACTACCAAACGGGACGCCGATCAGACGAAGCATGGCGTACAGCGTTTCGCCGAGCGACAGGCTGACCGGCCCCATGGCCAGCGACAGCCAGAACGCGATCAGCCACAACAGGCCCAGCGAAAGAAACAGGGGGCGTGCGGATAGCACTGGGCTCATCGGAAATGCCGCCAGTCGGAGTTCGACGCGAAGGATAAAAGCCAGTCGACGGGTCCGCCAGCTTTAATCCGCCGCCCCCTACGCCGAACGGGCCGCATGAGCGATAATCGCGAACAGTCAGGGGAGGAAACATGATTGCACTGTGCGCCGCGAGCGAGGTGGCCGAAGGCCAGAGCAAGGGCCTGGAAATACAGGGTCAGCGCCTGCTCGCCATACGCAAGGACGGCGCACTGTACCTCTACGAGAACCGCTGCCCGCACCGTGGAATACCGCTGGAGTGGCGTCCCGATCAGTTTCTCGACAGCAGCGGGAGCCTGATTCAATGCGCCACGCACGGAGCGCTGTTCCTCATTGACAGCGGCGAGTGCGTGGCCGGCCCCTGCGCCGGGCAGGCCTTGCGGGCGCTGCCCGGCATCGAGCGCGACGGCATTATCTGGTTGCAAAACGCGCCATAGTGCGACGTTGTGCCTGAGCGACGATTGGCCACGTTGGGTATCATGCCCGCCACTGCTGCTTGTGAGATGACCATGCGCCGTTTGCTGAGTCTGCTGATCCTGCTGTTCGCCCTTCCCGCCGCTGCGGGCCTGTTCGATAACCGGCCAAGCGCCACCCTGGGCGGGTTGAACAACAGTGCGGATTTTCTTCCGGTGCGCGAGGCCTTCCGCCTGAGCCTGGTAAGCACGACGCCAGAACAGCTCAAGCTGCGCTTCGTTGCAGAGCCGGGCTATTACCTGTACCGCCATCGCTTTCAGTTCAAGGCTAACGATGCGAGCGTGGTGGTGGGTAATGCCAAGCTGCCCGTCGGCGAGCAGAAGAACGACGAGTATTTCGGCGAGGTCGAGGTCTACTACGGCGTGCTCGACGTCGAACTGCCCTTGCAGAATCCCGATAATCGACCCTTTACGTTGCAGGTCACATACCAGGGCTGCGCCGACAAGGGCCTGTGTTATCCGCCTGAAACCGAATCATTCCAGATTGGCGACCCACCCAAGCCCGCCACGCCACTCACCGACGCCAACGGCGCGCCCAATGACGACACCGCGTTGTCCTGGCGCTCGGTGGCGCTGTTCTTCCTCGCCGGGCTGGGCCTGACCTTCACACCGTGCGTACTGCCCATGCTGCCCATTCTCTCCGGCGTGGTACTCCGCGGGCAGACCGGCAGCGTTCGCAGCTTCCTGCTATCGCTCGCGTATGTCCTGCCCATGGCCGGAGGCTTCGCCGTGCTGGGGGCGCTGATGGGCATATTCGGCGCCGAGCTGAATCTGCAGGCGCGTTTGCAATCGCCCTGGATCCTCGTTCCCTTCGCGCTGTTCTTCGTCGCCTTTGCCCTCGCCATGTTCGGCCTGTACGAACTGCGTTTGCCTCAGGTATTGAGCCATCGCCTCGATCGTCTGGCAGGCAGCGCGAAAGGCGGCTCGTTCATCGGTGCCGCGCTGCTGGGAACCGTGTCCAGCCTGCTGGTTTCACCCTGCGTCTCAGCGCCGCTGGCAGGCGCACTGCTTTACATCAGCGCCAGTGGCGATGCCCTGGGCGGCGGCCTGAAGCTGTTTGCCCTCGGCCTTGGCATGGGCACGCCGCTTATCCTGTTCGCAACCGGCGGCAGCGCACTGCTGCCCAGGAGCGGCCCGTGGATGGTCTCGGTACGCAATATCTTTGGCGTACTGCTGCTGGCGGTGGCGGTATGGATGCTCGAGCGTGTCCTGCCAGGCCCTATCGCGCTCGCCCTGTGGGGCTTGCTTGCAGCCGGTGCCGCACTGTTCCTCGGCACGTTGGAGTTCACCCCCAAGACCTCGCGGCAGAAACTTGCCCAACTGCTCGGCCTGGCCCTGATGGTCTACGCGCTGAGCGCCTGGGTCGGCGCGTTGCAGGGCGGGTCCGATCCACTGCGTCCACTGCCGCGCCCGGTCTCGGTTGCCGGCGCGAGCGGTGTCAGCGAAGGCTGGCACACCATCGCCACGCCAGCCGAACTCGACGCCCAGCTCGACGCGGCGCGCGCAGCCGGGCAACCGCTGATGCTCGACTGGTATGCAGACTGGTGCATCAGTTGCAAAGTGATCGAACGCGAGGTATTCGCCGATCCGCAAATCGCACCACGCCTGGCGGACTACCGTCTGATTCGCTTCGACATCACCGACAGCAATCCCGAGCAGCGTGCCCTTCTTGACCGCTACAAACTCTTCGGGCCTCCGGCGATTCTGTTCTTTGGACGGTCCGGGCAGGAACTGACCGAGGTACGGGTCGTCGGGGAAATCGACGCGAGCCAGTTCGCTGAACGACTGGACCGCGCCCGGTCATCCCTCTAGCAAGATCCTTGCAGCAATCTCCAGCCATAATGCCGGCATTTACGCCGATCAAGACATGACTGGACAGTCAGCCCCCGCTTCGGGCATAGTTTTTCCTTTCCCCATCCGCGGCTGTCGAAGGCGTTGATCGGACAGAACAACAAGGAATACTCATGGCAACGTTTCTGGTCCTCCACGGCCCGAATCTGAATATGCTCGGCACGCGCGAGCCCGGTGTCTATGGCGCAGTAACGCTGGCGCAGATCAACCAGGATCTGGAGCAGCGAGCCCGCGATGCGGGACATCATCTGTTGCACCTGCAATCGAACGCCGAATACGAACTCATCGAACGGATTCATGCCGCGCGCAGCGAAGGCGTGGACTTCATCCTGATCAATCCCGCCGCTTTCACGCATACCAGCGTCGCGTTACGTGACGCGTTGCTGGCGGTGAGCATCCCATTCATCGAAGTGCATTTGTCGAACGTGCACAAGCGTGAACCTTTCCGCCATCACTCCTACTTCTCGGACGTTGCGGTAGGGGTGATCTGCGGCCTTGGCGCCAGCGGCTACCGCCTGGCATTGGAGGCCGCCCTGGAACAACTCGCTGCTTCCTGACAGGACCGCGCGCGACCGCGCCCGGCCTTGAAGAAGCGAGCAGCAATGCCCTTTGAACTTACCTGGGAGTTACCGCTTCATGGATATTCGCAAAGTCAAGAAACTGATCGAGCTGCTGGAAGAGTCCGGTATCGACGAACTGGAAATTCACGAAGGTGAAGAGTCCGTTCGCATCAGCCGCCACAGCAAGCAGGCGGCCATGCAACAGCCCTATTACGCTCAGGCGCCCATGCCAGCCCCGGCAGCCGCTCCAGCCGCCGCAGCCGCTGTCGCCGACGTTGCGCCCGCGCAGCCGAAGCTCAATGGTACCGTGGTCCGTTCGCCGATGGTCGGAACCTTCTACCGCGCCTCTTCGCCAGAAGCGGCCAACTTCGTCGAAGTGGGTCAGAGCGTTAAGAAAGGCGACATCCTCTGCATCGTCGAAGCCATGAAGATGATGAACCACATCGAGGCCGAAACCAGCGGCACCATCGAATCCATCCTGGTGGAGAATGGTCAGCCGGTCGAGTACGACCAGCCGCTGTTCACCATCGTTTGAACCGCGGAGAGCCAGCGATGTTGGAAAAAGTACTGATCGCAAACCGCGGTGAAATCGCCCTGCGGATCTTGCGAGCCTGCAAAGAGCTGGGAATCAAGACCGTCGCGGTTCATTCCACCGCCGACCGCGAACTGATGCACCTGGCCCTGGCCGACGAGTCTGTCTGCATCGGCCCGGCCCTTGCGACCCATTCGTACCTGCACATCCCGGCCATCATTGCCGCAGCCGAGGTGACCGGCGCGACAGCGATCCATCCCGGCTATGGTTTTCTGGCCGAGAACGCCGACTTCGCCGAACAGGTGGAGAAGTCCGGTTTTGCCTTCGTTGGCCCCAGAGCCGAAACCATTCGCCTGATGGGCGACAAGGTATCGGCCAAGGATGCGATGAAGAAGGCCGGCGTACCGACCGTTCCAGGCTCCGACGGCCCCCTGCCCGAAGACGAGAAAGCCGCTCTGGCGATCGCCCGGGAAGTGGGCTATCCGGTCATTATCAAGGCGGCTGGCGGCGGCGGTGGTCGCGGCATGCGCGTGGTCTATGAGGAAGCGGACCTCATCAAGTCGGCCAAGCTGACCCGCACCGAGGCTGGCGCGGCATTCGGCAACCCGATGGTCTACCTGGAAAAATTCCTGGGCAATCCGCGCCATGTGGAAGTCCAGGTCCTGTCGGACGGCCAGGGCAATGCGATTCACCTGGGCGACCGGGACTGCTCGCTTCAGCGCCGCCACCAGAAGGTGCTCGAAGAGGCACCAGCGCCTTACATCGACGAGAAGGCCCGCGCCGAAGTACTCAAGCGCTGCACCGACGCCTGCGTCGAGATCGGTTATCGCGGAGCCGGCACATTCGAATTCCTTTACGAAGACGGCCGCTTCTACTTCATCGAGATGAATACCCGCGTGCAGGTCGAACACCCAGTCACCGAAATGGTGACCGGCGTGGATATCGTCAAGGAGATGCTCAGCATCGCCGCCGGCAACAAGCTGTCGGTCAAGCAGGAAGACGTCGTCATTCGCGGCCATTCCCTGGAGTGCCGGATCAACGCCGAAGACCCGTCGAACTTCCTGCCCAGCCCGGGCAAGATCAAGCACTTCCATGCGCCAGGTGGCAATGGCGTGCGGGTCGACTCGCACCTGTACAGCGGCTATTCGGTACCGCCGAACTACGACTCGCTGATCGGCAAGCTGATCACTTATGGCGCCACTCGCGAAGAAGCCATGGCGCGCATGCGCAATGCCCTGGATGAGATCGTCGTGGACGGCATCAAGACCAACATTCCGTTGCACCGGGATCTGGTCCGTGACGAGGGCTTCTGCAAGGGCGGTGTGAATATCCATTACCTGGAGAAGAAACTGGGTATGGACAAGCACTGATCGGGTGCTGAACTGACAAGGGCTGCCACATGGCAGCCCTTGTCGTTTCTGGCTCTAGAAGATGGAAGCCGCTGCCATCGCGCAGTAAGCTTGCCCCCTTTTTTGCTCCGCCACCCAAGGCGGGCGCCAACTTGCATGAGGTTTTCATGTCCTGGTTACAACTTCGTCTCGCCATCGCCCCGGAACAGGCGCAAACCTTCGAAGACGCGCTGCTGGGCGTCGGTGCCGTATCGGTCACCTTCATGGATGCCGAAGACCAGCCAATATTCGAACCCGATCTGGGTACCACACCACTGTGGTCGCACACGCACCTGCTGGCCCTGTTCGAAGGCGACGTCGACGAAGCCGACCTGCTGGCTCATCTGCATCTATTGATAGACGGCCCGCTGCCCAGTCATCAGCTGGAACGCATTGAGGACCAGGACTGGGAGCGCAGCTGGATGGACAACTTCCACCCGATGCGGTTTGGTCGGCGACTGTGGATCGTACCGAGCTGGCATGCCGCTCCCGAGCCGGACGCGGTGAACCTGCTGCTCGATCCCGGCCTTGCCTTCGGCACCGGCACCCACCCGACCACCGCGCTGTGCCTGGAGTGGCTGGATGCGCAGTCGCTGGACGGCCTACAGGTTCTGGATTTCGGTTGCGGCTCGGGCATCCTTGCCATCGCGGCGCTGCTCCTGGGCGCCAAACAGGCGCTAGGGACCGACATCGATGTACAGGCGCTCGAGGCGTCCCGCGATAACGCCGGGCGTAACGGCATCGACCCGGCGCGCTTCCCGCTGTACCTGCCCGAGCAGTTGCCGGAGGGCCAGTCCGATGTCGTCGTCGCCAATATTCTCGCCGGCCCGCTGGTGGCGCTGGCGCCGCAGATCAGCGAGCGTGTCAGGCCCGGGGGCCGGCTGGCCCTGTCCGGGATTCTCGCCGAACAGGCCGAAGAGGTTCGCAGCGCCTACGCCGGCCAGTTCGACCTCGACCCGACGGCCGAGAAGGACGGCTGGGTGCGCATCACGGGCATACGGCGCCCTTGAGACCAACCCGTCCGTGCTCGCAATGCTGCGATCGCTGGGCGCGCGCCGTGAGTGGCTACTGCCGCTCATCGGTGCGCATGCGCTAGACTACGGGCATTTGCGCCGGACCAACGCATGACCAGCTTCGTCACTCAGTGCCCGCATTGCCGCACCTGCTTGCGCATCAGCCGCGCCCAGCTCGCCGCCGCCCATGGCGTCGTGCGTTGTGGGGTATGCATGGAGTACTTCAATGCAGCGCTTCACCTGCAGGGGGACGATACAGATAAGAGCATGGCGGCCGATGCAGCAGCGGCTCATCGCGCCCCCACCCGTGAACCGGCACACTCGCAGCCCGCCGCGAAGTCCCCGGGGGATGACGGCACCTTATGGATCCACGACGACCTTGACCTCGACAGCCTGGACCTGGACGAAGAGCTGGCCAAGCTCGAACGACAGGAGCTGGAACTCTCGCGCGAATTCCTCGAACTCAAGCCCCGTTCCGGTGAAACCCTGCGATCGCACCCGGACGATCCATCGAGCGTCGACGACGAGGAGTGGGCCGATCGGCTGTTGAGCGCCGAAACCGGTGCATCAACCACCGATCAGCCTGCGCAAGCGCAGCCAGCATCGGCGACCAGCCCAACCAAGGGCGCAGCAGGCCTGCATTTCATTCCCGTCAGCGCCGAGCGGCCCGTACCGCCCAGCCCGCTGTCCACGCCGCGTGGCGCGCTGAGCGAACATCTGGATTCGCAAGACCGCGTCGAACCTGTGCTCGACAGCCTGATCGAGCCCGACGAAGCGCATCCACGTCCGGTTCAGACGGAGCATGCCGACGTGGTAACCGAAAGCGAAACGACTCACGCGGTGCGCCGAGAGCGCGGGGACCCACTGTTCGAACTTGACGACGAGCCATTACAGCTCGACTGGCAGGCGCGCAAGCGTCCTTGGGGTCGCTGGCTCGGCTGGGGCCTGCTGAACCTGATCGCACTGCTGGCGCTGGCGGCACAGTACGTGGCGTACAACTTCGACGAAGTGGCGCGGCAGGACCAATACCGGCCTTGGCTGGAGCGGATCTGCCCTGCATTGGGCTGCGAGCTGCCGCCCAGGGTCGATATCAGTCAGGTCAAGAGCAGCAACCTGGTGGTGCGCAGCCATCCGGACTTCGCTGGAGCCCTGGTTGTCGATGCGATCATCTACAACCGCGCCCCTTTCGCTCAACCCTTTCCGTTGCTGGAAATCCGCTTCGCCGATATCCAGGGCCAGACGTTGGCACGCCGTACATTCAAGCCTGGCGAGTACCTCTCCGGCGAGCTCGCCGGGCAGCGGGAAATGCCCTCCCAGATACCCATCCACATCGCGCTGGACATCCTCGACCCGGGCACGAAAGCGGTCAACTACAGCCTGAGCTTCCGCTCACCCGACTGACCCGCCGGCACCTCCGCCACCGCAAGGGGCGCCGCCGCTCGTCACGTTGGCGCCATCACCGCTGCTGGTTATAAGCTCGGGGCTGTTCAGAATTTGTTCAGAACAGCCTTTAACCCGTCATCCGGAGCGGGTATTATGCACACCCTTTTTTGCTGTCCCGATCGACCTAACAAGCAGGCTCCAAGCAGGGAATCTTCATGTCAGCGGTACGCATCGGCCCTTACACCCTTCCGAATCGATTGATCCTCGCGCCCATGGCTGGCGTGACCGATCAGCCGTTCCGCCAGTTATGCCGACGCCTTGGCGCGGGTCTGGTGGTCTCGGAAATGGTGACCAGTGACGTACGCCTGTGGAACAGTCGCAAGTCGCGGCTGCGCCTGCTGCATGAGGGCGACCCGGAACCACGCTCCGTGCAGATCGCCGGGGGTGATCCGCAGATGCTGGCCGAAGCCGCGGTTCGCAACGTCGAATTGGGCGCGCAGATCATCGACATCAACATGGGCTGCCCGGCAAAGAAGGTCTGTAACAAGGCCGCAGGGTCAGCGCTGATGAAGGACGAACGACTGGTCTCGGAGATCCTCGAGGCTGTAGTCGAAGCAGTCGATGTGCCGGTAACGCTCAAGATTCGCACCGGCTGGGACAGGCAAAACAAGAATGGACTCACGGTGGCGAAGATCGCCGAACAGTCCGGAATCGCAGCGTTGGCAGTACATGGCCGGACGCGCGCCGACCTTTATACGGGCGACGCGGAGTACGACACCATCGCGGCGATCAAGCAGGCGGTATCGATCCCGGTGTTTGCCAATGGCGATATCGATTCACCATTGAAGGCACGTGAAGTACTCAATGCCACGGGAGCCGATGCGCTGCTGGTTGGGCGAGCGGCACAGGGCCGGCCCTGGATCTTTCGCGAGATCGACCACTACCTTGCGACCGGCGAACTGTTGGCGCCGCCGGCCCTGAGTGAAGTCGAAAGCATCCTGTTGGAGCATCTGCATGCGCTCCATGCTTTCTACGGTGATGTGATGGGCGTCCGGATCGCACGCAAGCACGTCAGTTGGTATCTCGCAACACTACCCGGAGCGCGCGAATACCGTGCCCGGTTCAATGGTTTGGAAGACAGGGATGCGCAATGCGCCAGTGTTCGGGCATTTCTGGCCGAACGCCGAACAGGCCCTGACTCAGGGGATGGAAAAGGGGTGGCTGCATGACGCTGTTGAACGAAACACTGGTAACTGGAACAACATCCGTGAGCGACAACGTGAATCTCAAGCAACACCTCAACACACCGAGCGAAGCGGGCCAGACCCTGCGCGGCAGTGTGGAAAAGGCGCTGCACAACTATTTCGCCCATCTCGAAGGCGCAGACGTCACGGACGTGTACAACCTGGTGTTGTCCGAAGTGGAAGCTCCATTGCTCGAAACCGTGATGAATTACGTGAAGGGCAACCAGACCAAGGCCTCCGAGCTGCTGGGTCTGAACCGCGGCACCCTGCGCAAGAAACTCAAGCAGTACGATCTTCTCTGACACAGCGGCGAGCTCCGAAGGAACGGTAGCAAGCCGTTTCGCCTGGGGCTTCCGCTTGCAGCCTGTAGCTCCTAGGAAATGTCTATGACCGACCAAAGCACTCGCCTCCCCGTCCGCCGCGCGCTGATCAGCGTGTCCGACAAGACCGGCGTCGTTGAATTCGCCCGCGAACTTGCCGCCCTCGGCGTCGAGATCCTCTCCACCGGCGGCACCTTCAAGCTGCTGCGTGAGAACGCCATTGCCGCGGTGGAAGTCGCCGATTACACCGGCTTCCCGGAAATGATGGACGGTCGGGTGAAGACCCTGCATCCGAAGATCCACGGCGGCATTCTCGGTCGCCGTGATCTCGACGGTGCGGTCATGGCCGAGCATGGCATCAACCCGATCGACCTGGTCGCGGTCAATCTGTATCCCTTCGCCGCCACCGTCGCCAAGCCCGGCTGCACGCTGCCGGATGCGATCGAGAACATCGACATCGGCGGCCCGACCATGGTCCGCAGCGCCGCAAAAAACCACAAGGATGTCGCCATCGTGGTCAATGCCGACGACTATGCCGATGTCATTGAGAATCTGCGCAACGGCGGCCTGACCTATGCTCAGCGCTTCGACCTGGCGCTCAAGGCCTTCGAGCACACGGCGTCCTACGACGGCATGATCGCCAACTATCTGGGCACCGTCGACCAGAGCGCCGAAACCCTTTCCACCGAAGGCCGCAGCTTGCTGCCGCGCACCTTCACCACTCAGTTCGTCAAAGCGCAGGACATGCGCTACGGCGAGAATCCGCACCAGATCGCGGCGTTCTACGTCGAAACCGCCGATGAAGCCTGCGTGGCCACGGCTCGCCAGTTGCAAGGCAAGGAGTTGTCCTTCAACAACGTCGCCGACACCGACGCCGCACTGGAATGCGTGAAAAGCTTCGTCAAGCCGGCCTGCGTCATCGTCAAGCACGCCAACCCGTGCGGCGTCGCCGTCGTTCCCGAGGCTGAAGGCGGCATACGCCAGGCCTATGAACTGGCCTACGCGACCGACAGCGAGTCGGCATTCGGCGGCATCATCGCCTTCAACCGTGAGCTGGACGGTGAAACCGCAAAAGCCATCGTCGAGCGTCAGTTCGTCGAAGTGATCATTGCCCCCAGTATTTCTGCCGCTGCACGCGAAGTCGTCGCGAGCAAAGCGAACGTGCGCCTGCTCGAGTGCGGCCAATGGCCGGCCGAGCGTGCGCCGGGCTGGGACTTCAAGCGCGTCAATGGGGGCCTGCTGGTACAGAGCCGCGATATCGCGATGATTGGTGAAGCCGACCTCAAGGTCGTCACCCAGCGCGCCCCGTCCGAGCAGGAAATCCATGACCTGATCTTCGCCTGGAAAGTGGCGAAGTTCGTCAAATCCAACGCGATCGTGTATGCCAAGAACCGCCAGACGGTCGGCGTCGGCGCTGGCCAGATGAGCCGGGTCAATTCAGCCCGTATCGCCGCGATCAAGGCTGAGCACGCCGGGTTGCCGGTTCCCGGAGCGGTGATGGCCAGCGACGCCTTCTTCCCCTTCCGCGACGGCATCGACAATGCAGCCAAGGACGGTATCACTGCGGTGATCCAGCCCGGCGGCTCGATGCGTGACGCCGAGGTGATTGCTGCCGCGGACGAAGCAGGCATTGCCATGGTCTTCACCGGCATGCGCCATTTCAGGCACTAAAATCGGCCACTGAAGCCAGCATCTGCGTCGTTGCCCCGGGTTCCGCCAATGCTCATTGCCAATAGGCAACTCCGCTTGTCGAATCCCGTGGCGCCTGGCCTCTACCGGCTTCAACACGACCTCGAATTTTGTAGAACGTGGCCCGAATGAAATCCGGGAGCGCTCAGGAGAATCCCATGAACGTACTGATCATCGGCAGTGGTGGCCGCGAGCACGCCCTGGCCTGGAAGGTCGCGCAGGACCCGCGCGTCGAAAAGGTCTTCGTCGCGCCCGGTAATGCCGGCACCGCAACCGAGGCCAAATGCGAGAACGTCGCCATCGACGTGCTGGCCATCGAACAGTTGGCAGACTTTGCCGCGCAGAACGTGCAACTGACCATCGTCGGGCCCGAGGCCCCGCTGGTCAAAGGCGTGGTCGACCTGTTCCGTGCGCGCGGTCTCGACTGCTTCGGTCCGACCGCCGCCGCCGCGCAGCTGGAAGGTTCCAAGGCATTCACCAAGGATTTCCTGGCCCGCCACAAGATACCGACAGCCGACTACCAGAACTTCACCGAAGTCGAGCCGGCGCTGGCCTATCTCCGTGAGAAGGGCGCGCCCATCGTGATCAAGGCCGACGGCCTGGCGGCCGGCAAGGGTGTCATCGTTGCCATGACGCTGGCAGAAGCCGAGGAAGCCGTGCGCGACATGCTCTCCGGCAATGCCTTTGGCGATGCCGGTGCGCGGGTGGTCATCGAGGAATTTCTCGACGGCGAAGAAGCCAGCTTCATCGTCATGGTCGATGGCGCCAATGTGTTGCCGATGGCCACCAGCCAGGATCACAAACGCGTCGGCGACGGCGACACCGGCCCGAACACCGGCGGCATGGGGGCCTATTCGCCGGCCCCGGTAGTCACCGCCGAGGTACATCAGCGCGTCATGGACGAGGTCATCTGGCCGACCGTCAAGGGCATGGCCGCTGAGGGCAATGTCTACACCGGCTTCCTCTATGCCGGGCTGATGATCGACCGCAGCGGCGCCCCCAAGGTGATCGAATTCAACTGTCGCTTCGGCGATCCCGAAACCCAGCCGATCATGCTGCGCCTGCAGTCCAGCCTGATATTGCTGATCGAGGCGGCGTTGGCCAAGGCACTGGACAAGGTCGAGGCGCAGTGGGACCCGCGTCCGAGCCTCGGCGTCGTGCTGGCCGCCGGTGGCTATCCCGGCGACTACCGCAAAGGGGACGTGATTCGTGGCCTGGAGGCTGCCGCCCAATTGGAAGGCAAGGTCTTCCATGCCGGTACCGCGTTGAAAGATGGGCTGGTCACGACCTCCGGCGGCCGTGTGCTCTGCGCGACGGCCATGGGCGAAACGGTGTCGGCGGCGCAGCAGAACGCCTATGCGCTGGCCGCTCGCATCGAGTGGGACGGCCATTTTTACCGCCATGACATCGGCTATCGTGCCATCGCACGCGAGCAGGGCGAACGCTGAGCAAGAAGATTCCGGCGATGTGCGCAACGGCAGGTTTATCTTGCATCGCGTACATTACCGGGGTTCAACGCGATGGTTATAATCCACCGTCCACACAGATGAAGGGACTTCAATCGTGCGTCGACTCCGGGTCGCCATTGCGTTCACCTTCAGTCTTTTGCTGGCTGCGCTGAATGCATGGCCCGCATTTGCCGCAAGCGACGATCCGTCCTCGCTCCCACCCACCACCGAAGCCCCGCAGGCGACCGAGCCCAACTGGCGATTGCTGATCGATCAGTCAGGCCAGCTCAGCCTCCAGGAGATCCTGGATCAGCGCAGCCTTTTCCAGCGCATCGACCAACGCTCCTATGCCGCCCCCGCCAGCGACAGTGCCGTCTGGCTTCAGGTGAGCCTGCCCCCGTTCGTGCAGCCGAACTGGCTGTGGATGTTCGCCCCGCGTGTGCAATACCTCGACTTCTATCTGCTGCGTGGCGGCCAGGTCGAACGTCACGTGGAAACGGGCGAGTTGCGCCCGCCGGAATCGCGCCCCCTGCCGGCTCGTGCGTACCTGTTTTCATTGCCTAACGACGGCCTGGCCCGTGAAGCCTACATCCGGCTGCAATCGTCGCACCCGGTCATGGCCTGGTTCCATACGGTAGATGAAGCGGATCTGGTCAAGCTGACTCGCCCGGCCTATCTGTTCGGGGCGCTGTTCGGCGCCCTGGCACTGCTGATGGTCTACAACCTGCTGCGCTTCGCCTATACCTTCAGCTACAGCCATGTGTGGCTCGCCCTGCTGCACGGAGCGCTATTGACCTGCGCCGTGGCGAACCTTGGCCTGCTGGCGGTGTGGTCACCGAAATTCTTCTACAGCCAGGCCTTGATCGCTGACCTGGCGGCACTGGTGGGCTGCCTTTCCTTGCTGGCGTTCACCTTTGGTTTCTTCCACTACCGGCGGACGCGATGGGTGACCTGGCTACTGGCGCTGCAAGCGGGAGCGGTCAGCACATTGGCGGCGACCATTTTGGCGACTGGCCATCTGTGGTTCAGCTGGCTGATCTATTTCATGGTACTGGTTACCGCCATCACCGTTACCGTGGTGGCCATCCACCATTGGCGGCAGCGCTATGATCCAGCCCGCCTGCTGGTGGCCGGCATGCTGTTGTTCGATGGCGGCTTCGTCGTCATGCTCCCCATGTTGCTGGGTTTCAACCCATTCAATCCCGACTGGCTGACCGGCATCATGTTCAGCGTGGCGACCTGTTCCGGACTGATCCTCAGTTTCGCACTGCTCGAGCGCCAGCGTCAGATGCAGTCGGACAGCCGCAACCAGCATACTGCCGAGGCGGTCACCAGCGCCGAGTTGCGCACCAAGGCCGACTTCCTGGCGAAGATCAGCCATGAGATTCGCACGCCCATGAATGGCGTGCTGGGCATGAGCGAGCTGTTGCTCGACACCTCGCTGTCGGCCAAGCAGCGCGACTATGTACAGACCATTCATAGCTCCGGCAACGAACTGCTCAACCTGATCAACGAGATCCTCGACATTTCCAAGCTGGAGTCCGGACAGGTCGAACTGGACGACGTACAGTTCGACCTCAACGCCCTGATCGAGGATTGTCTGGGCATCTTCCGCGCCAAGGCCGAACAGCAAAAGGTCGAGCTGATCGGCTTTGTCCAGCCGCAGATGCCCCACGTCGTCGCCGGCGACCCGACCCGCTTGCGCCAGGCACTGCTGAACCTGCTCGAAAACGCCTTCAAGCAGACTGAAGAAGGCGAGGTATTGCTGATCGCTGCAGTAGACGACCAAGAGGAACGACCACGCCTGCGCATCACCGTGCAGGACAGCGGACGGCCACTCGAGGCGCAGGAGCGCGATGCGCTGCTCAATGCCGCGCTGGACAGCCGCGACTTCCTCGCTGCGACCCGTCATGGCGGTCGCCTCGGCTTGATCATCGCCAGGCAGCTCGTCCACCTCATGGACGGTGAGTTCGGCATCCAGACCGGCGGCGTCGCCGGCAATACCTTGTGGATCAGCCTGCCGCTGGGTGCCGAGGTGTCGGAACAACCGGGCAGCGACCTGGACAATCAACTCAAAGGCGCGCGCCTGCTGGTGGTAGATGACAACGACACCTGCCGAAAGGTGCTCAGCCAACAGTGCAGCAGTTGGGGCATGGAGGTCAGCACGGTGGCTTCGGGCAAGGAAGCCTTGGCGCTGCTGCGCACCAAGGCACACTTGCGCGAGTATTTCGACGTGGTTCTGCTCGACCAGGATATGCCGGGCATGACCGGCATGCAGCTTGCCAGCAGGATCAAGGAAGACTTCAGTCTCAACCACGACATTCTGCTGATCATGCTGACCGGCATGAGCAACGCGCCCAGCAAAATCATCGCGCGCAATGCCGGGATCAAACGCATCCTGGCCAAACCGGTTGCCGGTTATACGCTGAAAACCACCCTGGCCGACGAGCTCGCCCGTCGCACCGTTGCCTCGCCATCCGGCTCGGCCCTGGCCAGCATACCGCCGTCCGTTCCCGACGATTTCCGCATCCTGGTCGCGGAAGACAACAGCATCTCCACCAAAGTCATCCGCGGCATGTTGAGCAAGCTCAACCTCAAGCCAGACACGGCCAGTAACGGTGAAGAGGCGCTCGCATCGATCAAGGCGCAACCTTACGACCTGGTGTTGATGGATTGCGAAATGCCCATCATGGATGGCTTCGAGGCGACAGCGCGGCTGCGCGCCTGGGAAGCCTCGGAAGGACGTCCGCGAACCCCAGTGGTAGCCCTGACGGCCCACATTCTCAGCGAGCACCGCGAACGAGCCCGCGAGGCCGGCATGGACGGGCACATGGCCAAACCTGTCGAGATGTCCCAACTGCGCGAGCTGATCGACTACTGGGTCCGTATTCGGGCAACCGCGGATGATCGATGAGGCCGGCAGCACGGTACGGACGTCACTGACGATCAGCAGGCTGTCCGCTTGCGCACGCATTCGGGACGCGTCCACGCGCAGATCCTGCGCCGATACTGCGTAGCCCGTTCGAGGTGTCAGCATGCCGGGGTTCGCGGCGTCCTCGGCGCTCATGCAAAGGGCGTCCTGGCTCAACAAGCGCCGTCGCGCGCCGAGCGAGAATGAACAAAACGCGCGGTTCGCTGCCGATAAAAGACCGGCCGAATTATTCCGCGACGCGCGCGTCATCCACTGCCGACCTTCGCTTCGAGGCAAATGCGTCGCCAAGGAGCCAACACAATGATGAAGAGGAGCGATGTCGCCTGGACCTTTGTCGGCATCATGGCGGTACTGCTTTCCGGCTATCTGCTCTATCAGGAGATTCGTAATCTTTCGCTGGCTGAACTCACCGACAGCCTGGAGGCCATCAGCCACCGCAATTGGCTGCTTGCCGGCCTGGCCACGCTGGGCGCCTATAGCGCCCTTGCCTGGTACGACCGGATCGCCATAGCCCATTTGGGCAAGAACATTTCATGGTGGTTCATCACGCTTTGCTCGTTCACCACCTACGCACTGGCACACAACGTAGGGGCGTCGGTGTTTTCAGGTGCGGTGGTGCGTTACCGCGCATATCGCAGCAAAGGCCTCACACCACAGGAAATCGGCGTGCTGATCGTGTTCTGCTCGCTGACCTTCGTGCTCGGCACCTTGCTGGCCGGTGGTGTGGTACTGGTCCTGCGGCCGGATCTGCTGACCAGACTCATCGAGTCCGATCCGTGGCTGTCGACCGCAATCGGTGCGTCGCTGTTGTGCCTGGTCGGTCTTTACGTGATCGGCGCCTGGCGGCACTTCGCCCCCATGCAGATCGGAAAGTGGCGAATCACCTATCCTCGACTGCCGATCGTCGGCAAGCAATTGATCGCAGCGCCACTTGAACTGGCCTGCGCCGCCGCGATCATCTATTTCGCCCTTCCCGAAGCGCAGAATCCCGGCTACCTGACTGTGCTGGGGGTATTTCTCGCCTCGTTCTCACTGGCATTGCTGTCGCACGCACCGGGCGGCCTCGGTGTACTGGAAGTGACGTTCCTCGCCGCCCTTCCGGAGCTACCGACGGCTGACGTGCTGGCTGCATTGATCGTATTCAGGACCTTGTATCTGCTGGTGCCCTTCGCCCTCGCCATCCTGGTGGTGGCCGTGTTCGAAGGGGCACAATGGACGCAGAGGCGGCGCAAAGGCGCCGCCGGCCAGTAATCTGCTGTCATGGAACACCACCATTGCACTATGGCCATATGCGCGCTTCCGGGCGATCATTCGCGTTCTTCCGAGACG
The DNA here is from genome assembly GCF_009789555.1 of Stutzerimonas stutzeri. Classification (NCBI taxonomy): domain Bacteria; kingdom Pseudomonadati; phylum Pseudomonadota; class Gammaproteobacteria; order Pseudomonadales; family Pseudomonadaceae; genus Stutzerimonas; species Stutzerimonas stutzeri. Next base: position 1,761,673 of record NZ_CP046902.1, on the reverse strand, counting down.
AAACCGAACACATGACCGATCCCCGTACCAACCGCTCCGGCCCAGACCAGCCGGCCGAGCACAAACCTCGGCCCTTGATGGACCTGGCTATCAGCATCGTCATCCCGTCGCTGATACTGATGAAGCTCAGCGGCGAAGATCGCCTCGGCGCCGACGGTGCGCTATTGCTGGCGCTGGCCTTCCCGCTCGGCTGGGGGCTGTTCGAGCTGGCCAAGTACCGCAAGTTCAACTGGATAGCGCTGCTGGGGCTGATCAGCGTGCTGCTGACCGGCGGCATCGGCCTGCTGCAGCTCGACCCCCAATGGCTGGCCATCAAGGAGGCTGCGATCCCTGGAATTATCGGTATCGCCGTGCTGGCCTCGACCCGCACTCGCTTCCCGTTGATCCGCACGTTGCTCTACAACCCAAAGGTGTTGAACGTCGCGAAGGTTCATGAACAGCTCGAGCGCAACGGTCAGACCGCCCACTTCGAAACGCGATTGCTGCGGGCCACCTATTTTCTAAGTGGGACCTTTTTCTTCTCGTCCTTCATGAACTACGTGCTGGCCAAATGGATCGTCAACAGCCCGGCCGGCAGCGAGGCGTTCAACGCCGAACTGGGGCGCATGACCTTGCTCAGTTATCCGATGATCGCGATCCCGAGCATGGTGATGATGATGGCGATTTTCTACTACCTCTGGCGAACCATCCACGGCCTGACCGGGCTGCGCCTCGAAGACATCATCGCGAATCACGCGCACCCGGATCGGCAGGGCAACAAATCCTGACCGCGCCCGTGGTCAAGCCGACACCAGTAGCAGCCATAGCGGCAGGCTGATTGCCGCAAGCAGCGTCGACAGGAACACGGTGGAACTGACCGCCCGTGTGTCCTCCTGATTGACCACGAAGGCCAGTACGTTGACGCCACTGGGGCAGGCCGCGAGCAGTACCAGCACGCTGCGTGCCTCGTGGTTCAGCCCTGGCAACAGACCCGCGAGATACCACACCAGCAACGGGAACAGGCCTAACTTGACCAACGTCAGTCCGAGCGCCGTGGCGCTGGGGCGCAGGCGGTAACGCGACAGACTGATACCCAGCACGATCAACGCACACGGCAGAGCCGCCTGAGCCAGCCAGTCGGCGACGCGCCATATCGGCTGCGGCAGGCCCAGCCCCGACACGTTCAGCAATGCGCCCAGGGACAAGCCCACGATCAGGGGGTTGGCGAGGTTCTTCAGCAAGGCCGTGCCGCTGACCTTCTGCCCTGAGCCGAACGCGTTATAGAAACTCTGCAACGAAAACAGAATCAGGCTGTGAAACACCAGGATGGCGAATACGTACACCAGGCTATGCGGCCCGAGCAAGGTAGTCACCAGGGGAATGCCAACCAGTACGTTATTGGAATAGGCCGCCGTCAGTCCCAGCGGCGACGCACGGCGGAGCACATGGTGAGCCACCAGCCCGACCAGGATGAAAACGGCCAGCACGGGACCGAAATAGGCCAGCAGCAGCATCAGCGACATGCCATCGCTCAGCTGTGCGCGGGCAATGCCGGTGAACAGCACCGCCGGCATGAACAGTTTGAATGTGATATTGGCAAGCCCGCTGGCCGCTTCCCCAGCGAGCCAGCGGCGCCAGCCCAGCAGGTAGCCGAGCATGATCAAGCCAAAGATGGGCACAATTGCCTGAAACACGACCACGCGGCTTCTCCAGCAACCGGCGCGACGTCATGTCGCCCGGAAAAAAGGTCGCAAAGAATACCCTGAGTCGCGAGCCAGATCACCCCGCTGAGCGCGGCCCTGCGTCGTAAGGGAAATCAGCCCCGGTGGCCGGGCTGATCAGACCTGGGAATGCTGGACCGCGGCAGTTGCCGAACTCGCTTCAGCGCGGGCCAATGCGTCGAGCACGACGGAGAGGTCGTCATGCCAATCACGGGTGTCGATGCCAAACGTCGCTTCGAACTTGCTGCAATCGAGCACCGACCAGGCGGGCCGACGGGCAGGCGTCGGGTACTGCGCAGTGGTGATCGACGACACCTGCGGCTGTTTGGCAAGCATGCCCTTGGCCTCTGCCTGCCGAAATATCTCCACCGCGAAATCGAACCAGGTGCAGGGGGACCGGCCGCTGTAGTGATAAAGCCCCCAGGCCAGCGTACCTTCGCGCGCATACCGTTGGGCCAGCTGCAGCAGGACATCGGCAATGCTGCCGGCCTGGGTGGGGCAGCCAGACTGATCGGCCACCACCGACAGCGAGTCGCGCTGGCGTCCCAGCCGCAACATGGTCTTGACGAAGTTATGGCCATGCTCGCCATAGACCCAACTGGTCCGAAGGATCAGATGTTCGTCCAGCGCAGCCTGAACCGCTGCCTCACCCGCCGCCTTGCTCGCGCCGTACACACCCGTTGGGGCGATCTCGTCTTCTTCGCGATAAGCCGTCCGGGCTTCGCCAGAAAACACGTAATCGGTAGAGATATGCAGCAATGGGATGGAGGCTTGCCGGGCGGCCTGTGCCAAGGCCGCCGCGCCATCGCGGTTGACCGCATAAGCGCGCTCACTGTGCGTCTCTGCGTTGTCGACGTGCGTGTAGGCAGCGGCATTGATGATCATACCCGGATTGAGCTCGCGGACGACGCCGGACACCTGATCAGCGTCTGTGACATCCAGACGCTCACGTGTCATGCCAAGCGCCTCGAGACCATACGTACCGGCACGGTCTACCAACTCGTGGCCGACCTGGCCACCGGCTCCGCATACAAGGATTCGCATCTGGTTATGCCTCATTCAAAGCTCACCGGTGATGGCGAGCATGGATTTGTACAACAGATTCGATGCAGCACAACGCGCTACAACTCCCGAGATAGCGCGGTCCGTGCATCGTTGAGGCCAGCATAAACGAATTTTGTTCCGCCGATGTGAAGCCAACCGTCAGGGCGACCGACATCTACGTCATCGGCACGCCTCAGTAACCCGATCCACCGCCCGATTGGGCCGTTGCGCCGCTGAAGGAACCGGCAATGCTAACACGGTGAAACTCAACTGCGGCTACGGGGACCAAACAGAACAGGCGCGGTGATGAGATTCACTTGAAAGCAGTCCCAGAGCGCCTGCGATCTTCTATCGGCACGAGGACGCCATCATGCCCAGAGGCGAAAAATCCAAGTACACCGACAAGCAGCAACGTAAGGCCGAGCATATCGAGCAAAGTTACGAAGAGCGCGGCGTATCAGAGAAAGAGGCCGAAGCCCGCGCTTGGGCCACCGTCAACAAGCAATCAGGCGGCGGCGAGCGCAAGGGAGGCTCGGGACAGGAAAAAAGCGAGACAGCCAAGCGAGCCGACCGCAAGGATTCGGCGCATCGAGCGGCCAAATCGCGTTCCGGCGCGTCGCCCAACAAGGGCTCGGCCCGCAGCAACCGCACCGGCAGTACCTCGCTCACCGATCTCACCCGCGACGAGCTGATGCAAAAGGCACGCGAGCGCGACGTACGCGGTCGCTCGAAAATGCGCAAGGACGAGCTGATCAAAGCGCTCAGTTGAAGGAGCAACCCCATGTCCGATCCCGATCCACGCGACGACGGAACGCCCGGTCCTGTCCCCGACCCCGACCCCGAGCGCAAGGACCCCGACGAACCGGTCCCCATCGAAGAACCTGGCAAACCCGAGCGCCCCGAGAAGGCGGATGCCACTGAATTTTCCGCCGCCGCACCTATCACAGCTTTGGGTCCAGCGAGACGCCACCAGGCGCGCCGGCCTGCGTGACTGACCCACCAATCACCCGTGACAGAATCAAGGAAACCGTGATGAGCTACGTACAATTGAGTGACAAACAGACACTACGCGAACGTGCGCGACAGCATGTCGAGAACGGGGCGGTGACCGAGAGCTATTCGGCAGACCGCGACATGGTGATCAAGCTGCTCAACGAGGCGCTGGCCACCGAGCTGGTTTGCTACCTGCGCTACAAGCGTCACTACTACATGGCGACCGGCCTTAAATCGAGCGTTGCCGCCGATGAGTTCCTCGAGCACGCCAACGAAGAACAGGAGCATGCCGACCGCTTGGCCGAACGCATCGTCCAGCTTGGCGGAGCACCCGACTTCAACCCCGACGGGCTGACCGAGCGTGCGCATGCACAGTATGCCGAGGGCAACGGCCTGCGTGACATGGTCTTTGAAAACCTGGTGGCCGAGCGTATCGCCATCGACAGCTATCGTGAGATCGTTCAATACATCGGCGACAAGGACCCGACCACTCGACGGATCTTCGAGGATATCCTCGCCCAGGAAGAAGAACACGCCGATGACATGGCCGGCCTGCTCGACGGCATGAATTGAGTCCTGGTTATCTGGCGCACACCGAGCGAGCCATCCGTACCGCATAAAAAAAGGCCACCCGAAGGTGGCCTTAAAAAGGAAAGAGAGTACTGCTCAGCCGGCAGCTGCCGGACGCATGTAGGAGATCGGTGCGGTCTGGGAGTCGTTGAACGTTACCATTTCCCACGCATCCTTCTGTTCCATCAGGGTGCGCAGCAAACGATTGTTCAATGCATGTCCGGATTTAAAGCCGCGGAATTCGCCGATCAGGCTGGTGCCCAGCAAGTACAGATCACCGATTGCATCGAGAATCTTGTGCTTTACAAATTCGTCCTCGTACCGCAGGCCGTCTTCGTTGAGCACATGGTCTTCGTCGACCACGATCGCGTTATCGACGCTGCCACCCAAGGCCAGATTATGCGAGCGGAGAAACTCGATGTCGCGCATGAAACCAAAGGTCCGTGCACGGCTGACTTCCTTCACGAAGGACGTACTGGAGAAATCCACGCTGGCGGTCTGGGTGCGACCCCTGAAAACCGGATGGTCGAAATCGATCTCGAAACTCACCTTGAAGCCTTCGAATGGCAGGAACGTGGCGCGCTTGTCGCCGTCCTCCACCGAAACTTCGCGGATGATGCGGATGAACTTCTTGGGGGCGTCCTGCTCCTGCAGGCCGGCCGATTGAATCAAAAACACGAAGGGGCCAGCGCTACCGTCCATGATTGGCACTTCCGACGCGGAAAGCTCGACATAGGCATTGTCGATGCCAAGCCCAGCCATCGCCGAAAGCAAATGCTCCACCGTATCGACTTTGACGTCGCCGCTGATCAGCGTCGTCGACATGGTGGTTTCGCCCACGTTCTCAGCCCGCGCAGCGATTTGCACCGGCGGGTTGAGATCGGTGCGACAGAACACGATCCCAGTGTCCACAGGTGCCGGCTTCAGGGTCAGGTATACCTTTTCCCCGGAATGCAGGCCGACGCCAGTGGCGCGGATGATGTTCTTCAAGGTGCGTTGTCTGATCATGGCTTGGTTTCGCTATTGCGCTGTTGCGAATGGTTTCCAACAAAGGTGGCGATCATAGCAGAACCCCAGTTTGCTGAATACCAATCACCCCTATACTCCTGATACATTCAATCAATCGGCCTGGCGACGCAGGAAAGCCGGAATATCCAGGTAATCCAGATCCTCCTGTGGATTCATCTTGGCCGCGGTAGCGGCGGCATGGGCCTGATTGCGCATGACGGTCGGGCGATCCAGATCGCGGTAATTCACAGCGGCCTGATCCTGACGCGGGGCCGGCGCGGCCTGAGGCGCTACGGCAGCGGTCTGCAGGGTGTTGTCGACCACCTTGACCGGCTTTTCATTGCGCGGACCAAGGCCCGTCGCGACGACCGTTACATGCAGTTCATCGAGCATGTCCGGATCGATCACCGCGCCGACCTTGACGGTGGCTTCATCAGACGCGAACGCCTCGATGATTTCGCCCACCGCAGCGTACTCGCCCAGAGACAGATCCAGACCAGCGGTGATATTGACCAGAATGCCGCGAGCACCCTGCAGATTGACGTCTTCGAGCAATGGGTTGCGGATCGCAGCCTCGGTGGCCTCGCGCGCACGGTTCGGGCCAGTTGCGCACCCAGTTCCCATCATCGCCATGCCCATTTCGCCCATGACGGTTTTCACGTCGGCGAAATCGACGTTCATCAGGCCGGGGCGCTGCATGATGTCGGAAATGCCACGCACGGCGCCGGTGAGCACGTCGTCCGCCTTGGCGAAAGCCGCCAGCAGGCTCGCATCCTTGCCCAGGATGGTCAGCAATTTCTCGTTGGGGATGGTGATCAGCGAGTCGACGCATTCGGACAGCTGGCGAATACCCTCGTCGGCGACCTGCATACGGCGGCGGCCTTCGAACGGGAACGGACGGGTTACCACGGCGACGGTGAGAATGCCCATTTCCTTGGCAACCGATGCGATTACCGGTGCGGCGCCGGTACCGGTTCCACCGCCCATGCCGGTGGTGATGAACACCATGTCGGCGCCCTGCAGCACCTCGGCGATGCGCTCACGGTCGTCCATCGCAGCCTGACGGCCGATATCAGGATTGGTGCCTGCACCGAGTCCCTTGGTGATAGCGGACCCCAACTGCAGAACGGTCCGCGCTTCGATTTTCTTCAGTGCCTGTGCATCGGTGTTGGCGCAGATGAATTCCACGCCTTCGACGCTGTTGCGCACCATGTGATTGACGGCGTTGCCGCCACCTCCGCCTACGCCGATGACCTTGATCACTGCACTTTGCGGGGTATGATCTACGAGTTCGAACATTTCCCTCTCTCCTTCCAGCTTTCTAGTTTTAGGTACAGCCGTACTGCTCAGAAATTGCCCTGGATCCAGCTTTTAAGCCGGTCCACGACAGATGTTTTGGGTTCTTCGGCGAAATTGCCGAGGCCGGACATGGAGGTGCCGTCGGTCTGCTTGCGCATGCCGTACAGCAACAGGCCCACGCCCGTTGAATAGATAGGGTTGCGGACCACGTCCGTGAGTCCGTTGACGCTGTGCGGTACGCCCAGGCGCACCGGCATGTGAAAGATTTCCTCGGCCAGCTCGACAGCGCCTTCCATCTTTGCCGTGCCGCCGGTGAGGACGATCCCCGCCGGAACCAGATCCTCGTAGCCGCTGCGACGCAGTTCGGCCTGGATCAAGGTGAAGAGCTCGTCATAACGCGGCTCCACGACTTCGGCCAATGCCTGACGCGAGAGTTCCCGTGGTGGACGTTCTCCGACGCTCGGTACCTTGATGGTTTCGCCGGGGCCCGCCAGTTTCGCCAGGGCGCAGGCATAGCGGATCTTGATTTCCTCGGCGTACTGGGTCGGCGTACGCAGCGCCATGGCGATGTCATTGGTGACCTGATCACCGGCAATCGGGATGACGGCGGTGTGTCGTATCGCGCCTTCGGTGAAGATGCAGATGTCGGTGGTGCCTCCACCGATATCCACCAGGCAGACGCCCAGCTCCTTTTCGTCATCGGTCAGCACGGCATGGGCCGAGGCGAGTTGCTCGAGGATGATGTCGTCGACCTCAAGGCCGCAGCGGCGAACGCATTTCTCGATGTTCTGTGCTGCGTTGACCGCGCAGGTAACCACATGGACCTTGGCTTCCAGACGCACGCCGGACATGCCCAGAGGCTCGCGGACACCTTCCTGATTATCGATCACGTAGTCCTGCGGCAAGGTGTGCAGTACACGCTGATCCGCCGGAATGGCCACCGCTTGCGCCGCATCGAGCACACGCTCGAGGTCAGCGTTGCTGACTTCGCGGTCGCGAATGGCGACGATGCCGTGGGAGTTGAGGCTGCGGATATGGTTGCCGGCCAGGCCCACGAAGGCGGAATGGATGCGGCAGCCTGCCATCAGCTGTGCTTCTTCGACAGCCCGCTGGATTGACTGGACGGTCGACTCGATATTAACCACGACGCCCTTCTTCAACCCGCGCGAGGGGTGGGTACCGATCCCGACGATTTCGAGTTCGCCGTCCGGCGTCACTTCGCCCACCAGCGCCACCACCTTGGAGGTGCCGATATCGAGACCGACGATCATCTTGCCGCTTTGCACGCTAGACATGTGTTTCATTCCTCAATTCTTCGCAACGGCGGTTTCTTCCGCCGCGGTCGGGCTCGGCTCCCGCCACGCCACGGCGAGGCCGTTGGCATAGCGAAGGTCGATCCGCGCAATTCTTTCGCTCTGCTGCACCAGCTCTTGCTGGTAAATCGCAGTGAAGCGCCGCATTTTTTCGATTATCTGGTCTCTTCCCAGTAGCAGCTCGACGCCCTGCTTGGTCGTCAGGAACCAGCTGCCCCGCGCTCGCAGCTCCAGGCGGGCGATGGAAAAACCGAGCGGCCGCAGCATCTGGCTGAGCATCTGGTATTGCTGCATGACCCGCTGCTGGGCCCGTTTCGGACCATATAATTGCGGCAAGTGTTCATACTGGCGCAGGTCATTGGGCGCAAAGGCCTGGCCGTTGTTGTTGAGCAGCGACTCGTCGCCCCAGCGCGCGATGGGCAGTTGCTCGTCGAGGCGCACCATGACCTCATCGGGCCATATCCGGCGTGCCTCGACATGCGAAATCCAAGGCATCTGCTCAAGGTCGCGACGCAGCGCATCGAGATCAACCTTGAAGAAGCTGGCCTCGACGAACGGCGCCATGCGCGCCTGCACCGCCTGCTGGTCGACGTAGGTCAGTTCGCCTCGCACACTGACCTTGGCGATAGGCCGGTCGGCATAGGGGGCGAGATGCTCGCCCAGTTCGTACAACCCGAACACCAGCCCCACCAGCAGCACCGGCCACAGGACACGCTTGAGCGAACTCAAGCTGGGCCGCGGCAAGCGCGCCGAAAGCGGTTCGCGTTGCACCAGGCGACTCGCGCCCCGCTGCGCCGGCTTGCGCGAAGCGCGGCCGGTCCCGGGTTGCGAGTGACGCAGCGTGGTGATCATGTTCAGTTCCCTGCCGCCAGGCTGGCATCGAGGATGGCCAGCACCAGCTGCTGGAAGTCCAGGCCAGCCGCGCGCGCCGCCATCGGCACCAAACTGTGATCGGTCATTCCAGGAACGGTGTTGACTTCGAGCAGCCAGAAGGCGCCGTCGCTGTCCTGCATGACATCGACACGCGCCCACCCCTGGATGCCCACCGCTTCGCAGGCGCGGGCGGACAGCTCTTTAAGCTCCTGTTCCTTCGCCGGATCCAGGCCGCAGGGAATGCGGTACTGGGTATCGTTGGCGACATATTTGGCGTCGTAGTCGTAAAAGGTATGAGGGGTGCCCAGGCCGATCGGTGGCAGCACCGCTCCGCGCAGGGTGGCGATGGTGAATTCCGGGCCCTGGATCCACTGCTCGACCAGTACCTGCGCATCGTATGCACTGGCGGCGCGCCACGCGGCGATCAGCTCGGCGATGCCGCCTACTTTTGCCATGCCGATGCTCGATCCCTCATGGGCCGGCTTGACAATCAGCGGGAAACCCAGGCTTTGCGCCGCGGCGTGGCAATCAGCCTCACTGGCGAGCACGGCATGGCGCGGGGTCGGCAGGCCAAGGCTCTGCCACACCTGCTTGGTGCGCAGTTTGTCCATGGCCAGTGCCGAGGCCAGAATGCCGCTGCCGGTATACGGAATCCCGGCGCATTCGAGCAGGCCTTGCATGCTGCCGTCCTCACCGCCACGTCCGTGCAGCACGATGAAGGCACGGTCGATGTGCTCTTGGCTCAGGCGCGTCAGCAAGTCGTCGCCCACGTCGATGCCGAACGCATCGACACCGGCGGCCTGCAGTGCCGCCAGCACTGCAGCGCCGGATTTCAGGGACACCTCGCGTTCGGCACTCTTGCCGCCGTAGAGCACGGCAACCCGGCCAAAGGCCTGGGGGTCACGGGTCGATTGCAGGCCGGTCATTCGCTTTTCCTCGTGGCGCTTGCATCGCCAGCAAACAGGGGACTGTTGATGAGTTGCGGGGCCAGGCCGCCGATGTCGCCGGCACCTTGGCAAAGCAGGATGTCGCCAGGGCGTAGCAGCGGCTTGACCAACGGGGCGAGTTCGATGCCTCGCTCGATATAGATCGGGTCCAGTTGCCCACGCTGGCGGATGCTGTGAGCCAGATGGCGGCTGTCGGCTCCCGGAATGGGCACCTCGCCGGCCGGATAAACCTCCATCAGCAGCAGCACATTGGCGTCGTTCAACACCTGCACGAAATCGTCGTACAGGTCCCGGGTACGGCTGAACCGATGGGGCTGGTAGACCATGACCAACCGGCGCTCGGGCCACCCGCCACGAACCGCCTGGATCACGGCGGCCACTTCGCGCGGGTGATGGCCATAGTCGTCGACCAGCATCACACTGCCGCCTTCGACGGGTAGCTCGCCGTAGACCTGGAACCGCCGACCGACACCGCCAAACTGCGACAGTCCTTGCACGATGGCTTCGTCGTCGATGCCCTCGTCGGTGGCGATGGCGATGGTGGCCAATGCATTGAGTACGTTGTGGTTGCCCGGCATGTTGACCGACACATCGAGCGCGTCGAAGCCGTCACGCAGAACGGTGAAGTAGGTACGCATCCCTTCCTGCCGGATGTTGATGGCACGTACATCGGCGTCTTCGCGAGTGCCATAGGTGGTCATCGGTCGGCCCACCTGGGGAATGATTTCGCGTACCACGGGATCGTCCACGCAAAGCACTGCCAGACCGTAGAACGGCAGGTTGTGCAGGAACTCGACGAAGGTCCGCTTCAGCTTGCCGAAGTCCCCGCCGTAGGTGCTCATGTGGTCAGCATCGATATTGGTCACGACCGCGACCATCGGCTGCAGATGCAGGAAGCTCGCATCGCTTTCGTCGGCTTCGGCAATCAGGTAGCGGCTGGTGCCCAATTGCGCGTTGGTACCGGCAGCGGTCAGGCGCCCGCCGATGACGAACGTCGGATCCAGCCCCCCGGCGGCGAACACCGAAGCCAGCAGGCTGGTGGTCGTGGTCTTTCCATGCGTGCCAGCAACGGCAATGCCATGTCGATAACGCATCAGTTCCGCAAGCATCTCGGCTCGCGGCACCACCGGTATCCGTTGTTCGAGGGCGAACGCCACTTCCGGATTGGTGGCGTTGACTGCACTGGACACCACCAGCACGTCCGCCCCGGCCACGTTGCCGGCCTGATGGCCGATGTAGATCTGCGCACCGAAATTCTGCAGGCGCTCAGTGCTTGCAGAAGTTTTCAGATCCGAGCCGGAAACATCGTATCCGAGGTTGAGCAGCACCTCGGCGATGCCGCACATGCCGACGCCGCCGACCCCGACGAAATGAATACGGCGGATGCGGCGCATGCGCCGTACTTCTGCCTTGACCGCAGCAGGCGACTTAGCCATGCGCCACCTCCAGGCAGATATCGACGACGGTACGGGTCGCGTCGGGCCGGGCCAGGCGACGTGCCATGGCGCCCATGGCCTTGAGTTTTTCCGGCTGCATCATTACCTCGGTCAACTGCGCGGCCAGCGCGGCAGCATCGGTTTGTGCTTGGGGGAGAAGAACGGCTGCGCCCTCCTTCGCCAGATATTCGGCATTGCGTGTCTGGTGATCGTCGATGGCATGCGGCAGTGGCACCAGGAACGAAGGCAGGCCGGCCGCCGCAAGCTCACACACCGTCAGGGCGCCAGCGCGGCAGATCACCAGATCGGCCCAGGCGTAGGCCCGTGCCATGTCCTTGATGAAGGGGGCGACTTCGGCCTCGACACCCGCCGTGACATAGCGCTCTTGCGTGATGTCGGCATGCTGTTTACCGGCCTGATGGAACACCTCGGGCCGCAGCTCAACGGGCAACTGACGGAGCGCCTCGGGCAACAGCTTGTTCAAGGGTTCGGCGCCCAGGCTGCCGCCGAGCACGAGCAAGCGGGGCTTGCGGCCCTGCAGCGTCTGCCTGGGTGTTTCGAGAAACAGCTCGTGACGCACCGGATTGCCAGTCGTACGCCGCTTGGCGCTGTCGCTGAAGGTATTCGGGAACGCTTCGCAAACCCGTGCGGCAAAAGGCGCCAGGCTACGGTTGGCGGTTCCGGCGACGGCGTTCTGCTCATGGATGATCAGCGGTACGCCGGCAAGCTTCGCCGCCAGCCCACCGGGCCCCGTCACGTAGCCGCCGAGCCCCAGCACGCAGACCGGTCGAAGGTCACGCATGATCCGCCGTGCCTGTCCGAGTGAACGCAGCAACTGGAACGGCGCCTTGAGCAAAGGCGCCAAGCCTTTGCCGCGCAGGCCGCTGACCTGGATCAGGTGCAGCGCAAGGCCGGCTGCCGGAACCACCTCGTTCTCGATGCCACGGGGCGTGCCCAGCCAGTGCACCCTGTAGCCTCGGCTCTGGAACTCATGGGCGCAAGCCAGTGCGGGGAACACGTGTCCGCCGGTTCCACCGGCCATGATCAGCACATTAGCGCCCATGTGCGACCTCCTTGGCCTTGGGGGCAGGCACTTCGGCGAAGTCGTCCTCGCTGAACTCGGCGTCTTCGCTGCCCAGTACCGTGCGGCTTTCCCACTCGATGCGCAGCAGCAGCGCCATGCTGGCACAGGTCACCACCAGGGAGCTGCCACCGTAGCTGAGGAACGGCAACGTCAGGCCCTTGGTCGGCAAAAGTCCGACGTTCACCCCGACGTTGATCAGGAATTGACCCAACCAGAGGAAGGCGACACCCCACGCGATATAAGCCGCGAAGAACTGGCGTGCGCGCTCGGCCGCCAGCCCGATGTACAGGGCTCGCACCCCGACGAAGGCAAACAGCAGGATAGTCAGCAGCGCGCCCACCATTCCCAACTCTTCGGCCAGGACCGAGAACACGAAATCGGTATGCGCTTCGGGCAGATAGAACTGTTTCTGGACGCTATTGCCGAGACCGACCCCGAGCCATTCGCCACGGCCAAAGGCGATCAGGGCCTGGGTCAACTGATAACCGGCACCGTACTGATCAGCCCAGGGATCGGTAAAGGTGATCAGCCGCTGCAGGCGATACTCCTGCGTCTGAACCAGGATGAACACAGCGCCGACAGCCAGCAGGACCAGCAGGCTGAAACGGATCAAGCCAACGCCGCCGAGAAACAGCATCGCCACCGCCGCCCCCATCATGACCACGGTCGCACCGAAGTCGGGCTCGAGCAGCAGCAGCATCGCCATCGGCAACAGAACCAGGAACGGCTTGAGGAAGCCCCAGAGGCTTTCGCGCACCTCTTGCTGGCGGCGCACCAGGTAGCCGGCGAGATAGACCACGACGAAGAGCTTGGCCAACTCGGACGGTTGCACGTTGAAGGCACCGAATCCGATCCAGCGCATCGAACCGTTGACCTCGCGACCGATACCCGGAATGAGCACCAGAATCAGCAGCGCAAACGCGCCCAGCAGCAGCATCCAGTCCAGCCGCTGCCAAGCCGACAGCGGCACCATCAGCACGGCGGCGGCGGCGCCCAGGCCCAAGAGCACGTACACCAGATGGCGAACCATGTGGTACATCGAATTGCCCGCGTTCACCGCAGCGACTTCGGATGAGGCCGACGTGATCATCACCAGCCCCAGTCCCAGCAGCGCCAGGCACCCGGCGAGCATCGGAAAATCCAGGTCCAGGCCGCGACGGCTGAACAGGGGGGACGGCGCGCTGCGCAGAAAGGCGAGCATCAGCTTAGCGCCCCCACCGCAGCGGCGAACTGGCGTCCGCGATCTTCGAAATTCTCGAACATGTCGAGGCTGGCGCAGGCCGGCGAAAGCAGTACCGCATCGCCCGGCTTCGCCAGCTTCGAGGCAAGCTGCACGGCGTCCTGAAGGGTCTGGACGCGATGGATCGGTGCTGCGCCGTCGAGCGCTACGGCCAGCCGCTCGGCGTCGCGCCCCAGTACGACGACTTCCCGGCAATGGTGGGCGACCGGGCTGTGCAGCGGCGAAAAATCAGCGCCCTTGCCGTCGCCACCGGCAATCAATATCAGCTCACCGCCGATATCGCTGCCCAAGCCGTCGATTGCGGCCAGCGCGGCGCCGACGTTGGTCGCCTTGGAGTCATCGTAATAGCTGACGCCCTTGCGTTCACCGACCCACTGGCAACGGTGGGCAAGCCCGGCGAAGTTGCGCAGCGTGGCGAGCATCGGCTCGAACGGCAGCCCCACCGCGTGGCCGAGGGCCAACGCCGCCAATGCGTTGGACTGATTGTGGGCGCCGCGAATCTTCAACTGGTTGGCCGGCATCAGCGCATCGAACTGGAAGGCGAGGTATTTTTCGCCCTTCTCCTCGAACAATCCGAACCCCTTGAAATCAGGCTTTCCGAGCCCGAAGGACCAGGCCGGAACGTCATCGGCGATCAGCGGGCGACTCAGGCGGTCGTCGCGGTTGATGACGACCTGGCGTGCGCCGCGGAAGATCCGGTGCTTGGCCTGGTGATAGGCTGGCAGCCCGTCATAGCGGTCCATGTGATCTTCACTGACATTCAGACAGGTCGCGACCTCCGCGTTCAGGCGGTCGGTCGTCTCCAGCTGGAAGCTCGACAATTCGAGTACGTAGAGCTCAACCGCATCGTCGAGCAGATCGAGCGCCGGCGTGCCCAGGTTTCCACCCACGGCCACTTTGCGGCCGGCCGCGACGGCCATTTCGCCAACCAGACTGGTCACGGTGCTTTTCGCGTTCGATCCGGTAATGGCGATAATCGGTGCCTTGGCTTCACGGGCGAACAGTTCGATGTCGCCAGACAGTTTCACACCCCGCGCGGCGGCCTCCTGAATCGCGGGCGTGCTGATCGGCAGGCCGGGGCTGACCAACAGCTCACTGGCTCGGCAGAGAAATTGCGGATCGAGTTCACCACAACGGACTTCCACATTCGGGTATTGCGCCCTGAGAGTGGCAAGCTCCGGCGGATTCGCGCGCGTATCGGCCACGGCGAACGGCACACCGCGGCTCGCCAGATGACGAACCAGAGACATGCCGCTCTTGCCGAGACCTACGACGATGCGGAACTGATCGGAAGCGATGAGCACTCTTTGTTACCTCAATTTCAGCGTAGCGAGACCGACCAGCACCAGAATCACCGTGATGATCCAGAAGCGCACGATTACCCGGGGTTCGGGCCAGCCCTTGAGTTCGAAATGATGATGGATCGGCGCCATGCGGAAGACCCGCTTGCCGGTCAGCTTGAAGGACGCCACCTGGATGATCACCGACAGCGTTTCCATCACGAACACACCGCCCATGATGAACAACACGACTTCCTGCCGGACGATCACCGCGATGGTCCCCAGCGCCGCGCCGAGCGCCAACGCGCCGACATCGCCCATGAACACTTGTGCCGGATAGGTGTTGAACCAGAGAAAGCCAAGCCCGGCGCCGATCAGCGCACCGCAAAACACGATCAGCTCGCCCGCACCTGGGATATAGGGGATAAGCAGGTAGTCGGCGAAATTCACGTTGCCGGACAGGTAGCAGAAAATGCCCAGCGCGCCGCCCACCATCACGGTCGGCATGATGGCCAGGCCGTCGAGACCATCGGTGAGGTTGACCGCATTGCTCGAGCCAACGATGACGAAATAGGTCAGCACCACGAAGCCGATGCCCAGCGGGATCTCGATATTCTTCAGCAGCGGCAGGATCAGCGTGGTTTCAACCGGTGTCTGAGCAGTCAT
Source organism: Stutzerimonas stutzeri (assembly GCF_009789555.1). Classification (NCBI taxonomy): domain Bacteria; kingdom Pseudomonadati; phylum Pseudomonadota; class Gammaproteobacteria; order Pseudomonadales; family Pseudomonadaceae; genus Stutzerimonas; species Stutzerimonas stutzeri. The sequence goes on along the minus strand of NZ_CP046902.1, from coordinate 1,746,220 downwards.
ATAAAGGAAGATTGCCGCACCGAGGCCAAACACCGACTGCCAGAAATACTTCCAGCGACTCGGCAGGCCACGGGAATTTTTCTCGATCACCTTGCGATAGTCATCGACCCAGCCAATCGCGCCGAACAGCAGCGTCACCGCCAGTACTACCCAGACATAGCGGTTGGCCAGGTCGGCCCAGAGCAGCGTACTGATGGCAATCGCGCTGAGAATCAACGCACCGCCCATGGTTGGCGTCCCCGACTTGGACAGGTGCGTCTGCGGCCCGTCGGTCCGTACGGCCTGGCCGATCTGGCGCAATTGCAGCAGGCGGATCAACCAGGGTCCCATCCACAGCGAAAGTGCCAGCGCGGTGAGCACGCCGAGAATTCCACGCAGGGACAGGTATTGAAAGACCGCGAAGCCCGTGTGGAATCGTTGCAGATACTCGGCGAGTAGCAGCAGCATCAGTGTTTCTCCGTGCCGGACGCGCATAGCGCTGCGACGACCTTGTCCATCGCGGCGCTGCGTGATCCCTTGATCAAAATGGTGGTGGCGTTGCCCTGCTCCAGGCGCAGCGCGTCGATCAGGCTTTGCTGATCGGGAAAATGGCGACCGTTGGCACCAAAGGCATCGACGGCATGTTTCATAAGGGGACCCACGGCGAACAGCGCGTCCACCTTGCCGGCCGCGTAGCTGCCCACTTCGCGATGGCCCTGTTCGGCCCACTCGCCCAGCTCACCCATGTCGCCCAGCGCCAGCAGCGTTCTTCCGGCGAAACCGGCGAGCACGTCAATGGCTGCGCAGATGGACGCCGGGTTGGCGTTGTAGGTGTCATCGATCAGCCGCACGCCGTTGCCGAGCATTTGCGCGACACCTCGGCCCTTGACCGGCTGCAGGTTTTCCAGACCTGTGACGATGTGTTCGCGCGCGACGCCCAGCGCATGCGCGGCTGCGGCGGCCGCGAGTGCATTGGCGACGCTGTGGCGGCCGAGCAGGTTGAGCTGGACGCGCACCGAGCCGCGTGGGCCGGTGAGGACGAAATTCGGGCAGCCACGCTGATCGTAGGCAATCGAGGCGGGATGGAAGTCGGCCAGCGGGCTCTGTATCGCAAAACTCACCACGCGCTTGCCCGCCGCCCGCCGCTCCCACACCGAATAGGCGCGATCATCGCGATTGAGCACGGCGATGCCATCGATGCCGAGCCCATCGAGTATCTCGCCCTTGGCCTCGATGATTTTTTCCGGCCCTCCGAACTCACCGACATGCGCCGTGCCGGCGTTTGTAATCAGGCTGACATCCGGCCGCGTCAAGCTGACGGTATAGGCGATCTCCCCCACGCGCGACGCCCCCAACTCGATCACCGCCGCCTGGTGGCGGGGCCCCAGTTCCAGCAGCGTCAACGGAGCGCCAAGATCGTTGTTGAGGTTGCCCCGCGTGGCCAGTACCGCATCGGCACCATGGGCGGCGCGCAAGATACTCGCGAGCATCTCCTTGACGCTGGTCTTACCGCTCGAGCCGGTGATCGCAGCGACCGGGCCGGTGAACGCGGCGCGGTTCAAGGCGCCCAGCTGCCCCAGGGCCATACGGCTATCGGCGACTATTAACTGCGGCAGGGAAACGTCAGCGAGCGGCCGTTCGACCAGCGCAGCCACGGCGCCTTTCGCCGCGACCTCGGGCAGGTATGCATGGCCATCGAAGCGAGGTCCGGTCAGGGCGACGAACAATTGCCCCGGCTCAATCGCGCGACTGTCGGTGCTGACGGAACTGAACGCCGCGTCGGCACCGATCAACAGGGCCGACAGCGGCTCGACCAGATCACTCAAACGCATGGCATCAAGCATTGCAGGTCCTCCAGGCAGCGAGGGCCATTGCGGCCTGATCGAGGTCCGAGAACGGCAGGCGCTCGCCCTTGATCTCCTGATAATCCTCATGTCCCTTGCCCGCCAGCAGGACGACGTCGTCAAGCGCACTGCCAGCGATGCATCCGGCGATGGCCGAGGCGCGGCCCGGCACGAAAGCGACGCGCTCGGGCGCGCTGAAGCCGGCGCGAATGTCGTCGAGAATCTGCATGGGGTCTTCGTTACGCGGGTTGTCGTCGGTCACGACGACACCATCCGCCAGGCGTTCGGCGACCTGAGCCATCAGCGCACGCTTGCCGCGATCGCGATCCCCGCCGCACCCGAACAGACACAGTAGCTTGCCGCGAGCATGCGGACGCAGCGCCCCAAGTACCTTCTCCAGCGCATCGGGCGTGTGGGCGTAATCGACCACCACCAACGGACGATCGCCGCCCCCCAGACGCTGCATCCGGCCGGTCGGCCCGTCGAGCTCCGGCAGCACCGCAAGGATTTCGTCCAGCGGATAGTTCATCCCCAGCAGGGCGCCGACCGCCGCGAGCACATTGCTGACATTGAAGCGACCGAGCAGCGGACTACGCAGCGAGCGCTCACCTTGCGGGGTCACGAGTCGCGCATGGATTCCGTTATCGTCCAGGCGCGCCTCGGGGCAGTACAGGTAGGCGGACGCATCGTCCAGGCTGTAGGTGATCAGCCGTGACTCGGGATGCTCTTTCGCAAGCACCCGCCCGAAGGCGTCATCCAGATTGATCACTCGGCAGCTGAGCCCGGGCATGCTGAACAGTCGAGCCTTGACCTCTGCGTAAGCCTCCATCGAACCGTGATAGTCCAGATGGTCACGCGAAAGGTTGGTGAACACCGCGACATCGAATGCCAGAGCCGCTACGCGACCCTGCGCCAGCCCATGGGACGAGACCTCCATCGCCACCGCCCGTGCGCCCTGTTTGCGCAGACCGGCCAGGTTTGCCTGTACACCGATGGCATCGGGGGTCGTGTGCTGGCCGAGCACCAACTCACCGTGGAAGCCGGTACCCAGGGTTCCGATGATGCCGCAACGCTCGCCCAGACGATCCAGGGCCTGCGCGATCAGATAGGTCACGCTGGTCTTGCCGTTCGTCCCGGTTACACCAGCCAGATGCAGGCTGCGGCTGGGTTCGCCGTAGAAGCGTCCGGCAATGGCGGACAACTGCTCCGCCAGATGGCGGACAGGCACCAGCACAGCGCTGGCGGCAGTCATCTCGACGGCGCCTTCGGCTTCATAGGCGACCGCCGCCGCACCGCGGGAAATCGCGTCCGCAATGTGTACTCGGCCGTCCTGCTGATGACCGGGAACGGCCAGGAAAAGATCGCCCGGACGCACCTTGCGGCTATCGAGGGTCAGCTCCCGGATCAACGTGGCGCTGGTCGCCTGCGGCAGCAACTGGTTCAACGGCATCGGCATCAGATCCGCCCTCCCTTGGCCTTGGTGGTCTCGGCAGTCTGGACGTCGGCCGGCGGCGGCAGGTTATCCGGCGCAACGTTCATCAGACGCAAGGCGCGAGCCGCGACCTTACCGAATACTGGCGCGGCGACGAGGCCGCCGAAATAGCCACCTTCGCTGGGCTCATCGACCACTACGACAATCGCCACGCGCGGATCGGAAACCGGCGCCACGCCCGCGAAGAAAGAACGGTAGGCATTCTGCGTATAGCCGCCGGTTCCGGAGACTTTCTTCGCCGTGCCGCTCTTGCCGGCGACGTGGTATCCCGGCACCTTGGCTCGCGCGCCGCCGCCGCCCTCTTCCTCGACGACTGACTGCAACATCTTCAGGACAGTCCTGGAGATGGCCTTGTCGATCACCTGCACGCCTTCCTGCGGCTGATCCAGGCGCAGCAGCGACAGGGGTACGTTGTTGCCTTCGTTGCCCAGGACCGCGTAGGCATGCGCCAGCTGAGCAGCGGTGACCGATAGGCCATAGCCGTAGGCGAGCGAAGCGGTTTCCGCATCACGCCATTTGCGATGGTTGGGCAGCGTTCCGACCCGCTCGCCGGGGAACCCAAGGCCGGTGGACTGACCGAACCCTGCCTGTTGCATGATGCTGTGCACCGGCTCGGGACCGATATCCAGTGCTATCTTGCTGATCCCGACGTTGCTGGACTTCATCAGGATGCCGGTCAGGTTGAGCATGCCCCCGCGCGACACGTCGCGAATGGTGTAACGACCGATACGCATCCAGCCCGGCAATGTATTGATGACCGATTCCGGGTGGTACTTCCCGGTCCCGAGCGCTGCCGCGATGCTGAACGGCTTGACCGTCGAGCCAGGCTCGAACACGTCGATCAAGGCCCGGTTACGCATCGCCGAAGGCTGCAGGTTGCGGCGGTTGTTCGGGTTGTAGGTAGGCTGGTTGGCCATGGCGAGGACCTCACCGGTCTGCACGTCCACCATCACCAGGCTGGCGGCCTTGGCGCCGTATTCCTTCACGACCTTGCGCAACTCGCTGTGCGCCAGATATTGCAAACGCAGATCGATGGACAACGCCAGTGCCTTGCCGGCCTTGGCGTTCTTGGTCACCTGCACGTCCTTGATCAGCCGTCCACGGCGGTCCTTGAGAACCTGCCGCTTACCGGGCACGCCCGCCAGCCACTCGTCGTACGCCAACTCCAGGCCTTCGCGGCCACGATCGTCGATGTCCGTGAAGCCGACCACGTGAGCGGCGACCTCTCCAGCCGGGTAGAAACGGCGAAACTCTTCCTGTGCATACACGCCAGGAATGTTCAGGTCGAGCACGCGCTGACCCTGCTCAGGCGTCAGCCCCCGCACCAGATAAATGAATTCTCGCTCGGCCTGCTCCTTGAGCCGCTGCACAAGGACAGCAGGCTCCTGCCCCAATGCCGCGGCCAATTCCGGCCAGCGCGCCTGAGCCGCTTGTAGCTCGCGTGGATTGCCCCAGAGCGTGGTGACTGGCGTGCTGACCGCCAGCGGTTCACCGTGGCGATCGGTAATCAAGCCGCGATGTGCGGGTATCGGAATATGTCGAACGCTGCGCGCGTCACCCTGGTTTTTCAGGAAGCTCTGATCGATGACCTGAAGGTCGACGATGCGCCAGGCAATGGCGCCGATCATCAGCGCCAGCAATGCCAGCACAATGCGAAAACGCCACGGATAAAGCGCGCCCTGGAGCTTCATTGGGCCACCAACCTGACATCCGCCGCTTCGGGGATGTGCATCTTCAACTGCTCGGAGGCCAGCGTCTCGATACGACTGTGCGCCGTCCAGGTGCTTTGCTCCAGTATCAGGCGCCCCCACTCGGCCTGCGCCTTGTCGCGCACGCTCAGCTCGCCATACAGCTCATTGAGCAGTTGGCGGTTCCAGTGCGCGCTATAGGCAACCGCAATTGCCGACAGCAGCACGGAAATGAACAGCACCAGCATCAGCAGGCTGCCGTTGGGCATGGCACGGCGCAGCTGATTCACCGTAGCTTCTCCGCTACGCGCATCACGGCACTGCGTGAGCGAGGGTTGGCCTTGACCTCTTCGGCAGACGCGTACTGAGGTTTACCCAGCAGCTTGAGGCGCGGCACGAACTTCTCGGGGATGATCGGCAGATCGCGCGGCAGGGTATCGGCCTCGCCCTTGGCATGACGACGCATGAACTGTTTGACGATGCGGTCTTCAAGCGAGTGAAAGCTGATCACGACCAGTCGCCCGCCGATTTCGAGCGCCTCCAGCGCGGCATCAAGCCCGGCTTCCAGGTCGCCAAGCTCGTTGTTGATGAAAATACGCAACCCCTGGAAGGCACGAGTGGCCGGGTTCTTGCCCTTCTCCCAGGCGGGATTGGCGACTGTCAGTACCTGCGCGAGATCGGCCGTGCGCTCGAAGGGCCGCTCGATTCGACGCTGAACGACAGCACGGGCCATGCGCTTGGCGAAGCGCTCCTCGCCGTAATCCTTGAAAACCCGCGCGATGTCTTCTTCGCCGGCAGTGGCGATCCACTCGGCGGCACTGACACCGCGGCTGGGGTCCATGCGCATGTCCAGCGGACCATCGTTGAGAAAACTGAAGCCGCGCTCGGGATCGTCGAGCTGCGGCGACGACACACCCAAATCCAGCAGCACGCCGCTGACAGTGCCGATCCAGCCGCGTTGCGCGACTTCGGCACCGAGCTCGGCGAAACTTCTCTGCACAACGACAAAGCGGCCATCCTCGGCCGCCAGTGCTTGCCCCGTAGCGATCGCTAGCGGGTCTTTGTCGAACCCTAGCAAACAGCCATCAGGCCCAAGCTGCCGCAGCAGAAGACGGCTATGTCCGCCGCGCCCGAAGGTTCCGTCCAGATAGCGGCCATCCGGGCGCACCGCGAGGGCCGCAACGGCCTCGTCGAGCAACACGGTCACATGGTTATAGCTGCTGGTCTGGCTCACAGGATTAGATCACGCAATTCTTCCGGCAATGCGCCGGGTTGTTTAATGGCCGCCAGGTCCGCATCTGCTTGCGCGTTCCAGTCGTCCTCGTTCCATAAGCTGAACTTGTTCAGCTGGCCTACCAGCATGGCCTTCTTGTCCAGACCCGCGTATTCACGCAAACGGGGCGGCACCAGTACCCGGCCAGTGCCGTCCATCTCCAGATCGACTGCATTACCGATCAGCAGGCGCTGCAGTCGTCGACTTTCCTCTCGCAGCGACGGCAGCTCGCGGAGCTTGGCTTCAATCTGTTCCCATTCCGGAAGCGGGTAGATGCAGAGGCAGCGATCAACGGCGTCGATGGTGATGATCAACTGGCCCTCGCAACGCGAAACAAGCTCGTCACGATACCGGCTGGGCATAGCTAGCCGCCCTTTGGCATCGAGACTGATGGCGTTTGCTCCGCGAAACACGGCTGCGCTTCCCCTGAATTAGCGATTCATGTCCATAAATACCCACTTCGTTCCACTTTCTACCACTTCTGCGCACTATAGAAACGCAGTAGCCCCACCGTCAAGGTGAGCCGAGCGGGAAAAATCCTTACGGGACGGGAATTTAGCGAGCGAAGAGGGGATAAACGGTAAAGCGGAGCAGCGGCGCGGAAGATATATCCAGACAAGCCAAAAACCTGCACCACAAAGTTAAAGTACTTTGTTAAGAGCAAGAATATTTTGGTCTAAAAAGCGGGCGGTACGGGAAGGGGTCGGAGAGTCGATCTGTAAGCCGGGTTCTGTCGAGGACAGCCATTCCTCTACGACAGCCATCACTGACTGCCTCTAGCAACCTACCCGGATCCAGCGCGGGCCACGCCAATGGATCCCTATTTGGTCTTGCTCCAAGTGGGGTTTACCTAGCCACGAGCTGTTGCCAGTCGCGCGGTGCGCTCTTACCGCACCTTTTCACCCTTACCGGCGCCGAAGCGCTTAGGCGGTTATTTTCTGTGGCACTTTCCGTAGGCTCGCGCCTCCCAGGCGTTACCTGGCACTTTGCCCTATGGAGCCCGGACTTTCCTCCCTCCCTTCTTGCGGAACAAAAAGAGACAGCGACTGTCCGATCGACTCTCCGGCGGCCAGAGTACTTGGCTGCGCCCGCGCCTGCAAGCTGATCACCGCCCAACGGGCAGAGAGACGGCATGCTCGGCGCCCTTCATGGCCGTCATTGGTTCGAGCCCTTGTCCTGCAGAGCGAGCTGATACAGCAGGTTCTTTCTCACGCCAGTTATCTCGGCGGCAACCGCCGCGGCACGCTTGACCGGCAGCTCGGCCAACAGCAGCTGCAGCACGCGGCGCGCGTTTGCGTCCACCGCCTCATCGCCCTGGGGCGCCTGCCATCCTCCCACGACGAGCACGCACTCGCCGCGCTGCTGATTGCTGTCGCCCGCCACCCAGTGACGCAGCTCGCCGAGCGGCAGCCCCTTCAGCGTCTCGAATGTCTTGGTGAGCTCACGGCCCAGCACAGCCGGTCGATCCGCCCCGAACACCGCCTCCAGGTCGCACAGAGCGTCCAGAATACGATGCGGCGCTTCATAGAAAATCAGCGTGCGCGGCTCCTCGCGCAGATGCTCCAGCCGAGCGCAGCGCGCGACCTGCTTGGCAGGCAGAAACCCCTCGAAAACGAAACGATCGGACGGCAGGCCTGCAGCGCATAGCGCGGCGATCAACGCACAGGCTCCCGGCAATGGAACAACCTTGATCCCAGCTTGGCGAGCCTGCCTGACCAGATGGTAGCCAGGGTCGGATATCAAAGGTGTTCCCGCATCGGAAACAAGCGCCACGTCCTCGCCGGCCAGAAGCCGCCTGATGAAGCGGCTGCCTTCGTCCCGCTCATTGTGTTCGTGGCAGGCGGCCAATGGCGTGGTGATGCCGTAATGCTGCAACAGCCGAGCGGAATGACGGGTATCTTCTGCGGCAATCAGCGCCACCTCCGCCAACACGCGCAGCGCCCGCGCGCTGATATCCTCAAGATTGCCGATGGGCGTGGCCACGACATAGAGGGTGCCCGCAGCGGAATTCACGGCATCTGGCGCAGTCACAGGGCGGTACCTCGATATCTTAAAACGCCCATTGTAGCCCGTTTAGCGGCCCTGACATCGCAGCACCGGCAACGCTTGGGTACAATCGCTCGTCCCGCCAGCGCCTCCAGGATTGATCACATGATGGCTCGCTTTCGCCCGTTTCTCTTTTTATGCATTGCTGCCGTGCTTTCGGCCTGTGCCACCTCGCCGACCTCGACCCTGGGCGAGCTTCCGCGCACGCCACAGGCCACAACGCAACAATTGCTGAAGGAAGCCGATGCCAGCGACCCAGCCGAAGCCGCCCTGTTACGGCTGTCAGCGGCCGACCAGAGCATGCAGCAAGGCAACCAGGCGCAAGCCCGGCAGATACTCGACCAGGTCGCCGTCGAGCAACTGATGCCAGCCCAACAGATGTTCGCCAAAACCCTGGAAGCGGAACTGGCGCTGGCCGATAGCGACCCGCAACGCGCCCTTCAAGCCCTGCAACACCCTGCCTTCGCACGCCTCGCGGAATTACCCGTGGAACAACAGTTGCGCACCCAACTGGCACGCGCCCGCGCATTCGAAGCGAATGGCCAGCCACTCGATGCGGCGCGCGAGCGCACCTTCATCGCACCCCTGCTGAGCGGCCCTGCGGCACAGGAAAATCACGAAACCATCTGGTCGCTGGTATCGGCGCTGCCGGCCGAGCAGCTGCAACCGACCGCCGACGCGGACCTGTCCGGCTGGCTGTCGCTGGCGGCCACGGTCAAACAGGCCGGCACCCTCACGCAGCAGCAGCGCGGTATCGACGCATGGGTCCAGCAGCACCCTAACCATCCCGCTGCACAACGCCTGCCAGAACCGCTGATAAAGCTTCGGGAGCTGGCAGACAAACCCTTGTCCCACGTAGCGCTCCTGCTGCCCATGGACGGGTCATTGGCCAGCGTTGCGCGCGCCCTGCGTGACGGCTTTCTCGCGGCTCACCTGGCCGAGCAGCAAGACCTGAAAATCGAGCTGTTCGACAGCACCCGCCTGTCCTCGCTGGACGAGTTCTACCGGCAAGCGAGTGCCTCTGGAGTCGAACTGGTCATCGGCCCTCTGGAAAAGGATATGGTGCGCCAACTGGCCGACCGCGAGCAGCTGCCGATCACCACCCTGGCGCTCAACTACAGCGACGCAGATCAAAAGGCACCCCCTCAGCTATTCCAGTTCGGCCTGGCTGCCGAAGACGAAGCGCGGGAAGTGGCGCGCCGGGCATGGGCCGACGGACACCGTCGCGCGGTCGCCCTGACACCTCGTGGCGACTGGGGCAATCGAGTGTTCCAGGCGTTTCGCCAGGAGTGGCAGGAACTCGGCGGGACAGTGGTTGCAGCAGAACCCCTTGCCGAGCCTATTGAACTGGCCAGCCAGATCGCCGACCTGCTGCAGGTACGCAGCAGCGACAGCAGCAGTCAGCGCAGCACCTCCGAACCCCAGCCGACGCGCCGCCAGGATGTCGACTTCCTGTTCCTGGCAGCCACTCCGCAGCAGGCGCAGCAAGTCAGGCCCACCCTGATCTTCCAGTATGCGGGCGACCTACCGGTCTATGCCACCTCGCACCTGCATGCCGCCACCGACAACCGCACCCAATACCTCGATCTCGAAGGCATTCGCTTCACCGAAACACCTTGGCTGCTCGACCCCGCACTCCCCCTTCGCCAGGAGATCGAGCGCAAGTGGCCTCAAGCGCGCGGCAGTCTCGGCAGGCTCTATGCCATGGGCGCCGACGCCTATTTGCTGGCGCCACGCCTGAATCAGCTACTGGCACTGCCGGAGACACAGCTCGAGGGCCTATCCGGCACGCTGAGCATTACGCCAGAACATCGCATCGAACGACACCTGCCATGGGCCGAGTTCCGTGACGGCCAGGTTCAACCGCTCCCGGAAACGCCCTATTGACCACCAGCAGGCAAGTCAGCGGGCAGCTCGCCGAAGACCAGGCGCAGCGCCTTCTGGAGCGGCATGGTCTGCGCCTGCTGTGCCGCAACTGGACATGCCGTAGCGGCGAGCTTGATCTGGTCATGCTCGATGGCGATACAGTAGTATTCGTCGAGGTTCGCTACAGGCGCCACGCCGGATGGGGCGGTGCGCTCGAGAGCGTCGATGTGCGCAAACAGCAGAAACTGATCAAGGCAGCGCAGCTGTTCCTGATGAAGGAGAGCCGCTGGGCAAAACACCCCTGCCGCTTCGACGTCGTCGCCATAGGCGCAACGACCGGGGCGGCACAGCCGCCCAACTGGATCCGCAATGCGTTCGATAGCTGAGTCACCCCTGGCAGTCACGCTGCGGCATATGCCGACACCGCATCCACTCAAGCTTTATTACGGCCCGGCCCTGCCGCCCGGCCCGACACCGGAAGGTTAAACACCGATGGACATGCAATCCCGTATACGTCAGCTTTTCCAGGCCAGCATCGAGACCAAGCAGAGCGCCATGGAAGTCCTCGCCCCAAGCATCGAGCAGGCCGGACAGGTCATGGTCAACACACTGCTCAGCGAAGGGAAGATTCTGACCTGCGGCAACGGCGGATCAGCCGGCGATGCCCAGCATTTCTCCTCGGAGCTGCTCAACCGCTTCGAGCGCGAGCGCCCGAGCCTGCCCGCCATCGCCCTGACCACAGACAGCTCGACGCTGACGTCGATCGCCAACGACTACAGCTACAACGAGGTCTTTTCCAAACAGATCCGCGCACTGGGCCAGCCGGGCGACGTGCTGCTGGCAATCTCCACCAGCGGCAATTCGGCCAACGTCATCCAGGCGATACAGGCGGCACATGACCGCGAGATGATAGTGGTCGCGCTCACAGGCCGCGACGGCGGCGGAATGGCCTCGCTGCTGCTACCGGAAGATGTCGAGATTCGCGTGCCGGCCAAGGTCACGGCGCGTATTCAGGAAGTCCATCTGCTCGCCATTCACTGCCTGTGCGACCTGATCGACAACCAACTGTTCGGGAGCGAAGAATGAATTCGGTTCGACTGCACGCACTTACGCTCGCCCTGTGCATAGCCGTTACCGGCTGCAGCTCGGTGCTGACCGCCACGCGCGACGACCCCATCAATGACAACCGAGGCACTCGAACGATCGGCAGCACCATCGACGACTCGCTGATCGAAACCAAAGCATCCGTGAATATCGCCAAGGCCCATCCAGACCTGGATCGGGCATCCCACATCGTCGTCGCCAGTTACAACGGTGTGGTGCTGTTGGCCGGTCAGGTCCCACGTGCAGAGCTCAAGCAGATGGCCGAGCAGGCTGTCAGCTCGGTGCAACGCGTCAAGCGCGTGCACAACGAGCTGCAGATACTGACTCCCTCCTCTGCCCTGGCTCGCAGCAATGATTCCTGGCTAACGACCAAGATCAAGGCCCAGATGCTTACCGATGCGAGCGTTCCGGGTTCGCGCATCAAAGTCATCACCGAGAACGGCATCGTGTATCTGCTAGGCCTCGTGACCCGCGAGGAAGGCAACCGCGCCACGAGCGTGGTGCAAGGCGTTTCCGGCGTGCAACGCATCGTCAAGCTCTTCGAATACATCGACTAGGCCGCAAGCGACGGGCAGGTCGGGTGATGCATTGCAACCCAGCTGCCCGGCTCGCGAGTCTCTCGCCGCCAGGAACGAACTCGAACCGCTGCTTATTTGACGACTTTCAGGCTAGGGCGCCCGGACGAAGCGGGGCGTGAGGATGCGCTGTTGTCAGCGGGCGAATCGTCAGCCGGCGGGGTGTCATCCGGCGGGGTAGGCTCGATCTCGAACACCATCCCCTGGCCGTTCTCGCGCGCATAGATCGCCATGACCGCCGCGGACGGAACGTGCAAGCTATGCGGGACACCACCAAAGCGACCTTCGAAACTGATCGCCCGGTTGTCCATCTGCAGATGACGAACCGCGCTGGGCGCCACGTTCAACACGATCTGACCGTCGCTGGCGAAGCCATCAGGCACCTGAACGCCCGGATGTTCGACATTGACCAGCAGGTGCGGGGTGCAATCGTTATCCACGATCCACTCATACAACGCCCGTACCAGATAAGGACGACCTGAAGTCATATACAGCCTCTCTTAGCGCATGCCGCGCTCAACGGCGGATAGACTGACCTGAAAGGCCTCCCGAGCAAAATTCGTTTCCATGTAGTCGAGCAGCGGCTTCGCCGCCCGCGGCAACTCGATTCCGAGTTTGGGCAAACGCCACAGGATGGGCAACAGACAGCAGTCCACCAGGCTGATCTCATCACTCATGAAGAACGGTCGCTCAGCGAATATCGGCGATACGCCGGTCAGGCTTTCGCGCAGTTCCTTTCGCGCCTGCACCCTTGCTCCATCGGCAGTACGGCGATCGGCAATCCGGTCCACCAGCGCACACCAGTCTCGCTGGACCCTGTGCACCAGGAGCCGGGTATTAGCCCTGGCCACGGGGTACACCGGAAGCAATGGCGGGTGCGGATAACGCTCCTCCAGATACTCCGTGATCACGTTCGGCTCATACAGCGCCAGGTCACGATCCACCAGCGTCGGAACACTGGCGTAAGGATTCACCTCGGTCAACCGGACCGGACAGTGCGCAGGGTCGACATCGATTATCTCGACACTGACGCCTTTCTCGGCAAGCACATAGCGCACGCGATGCGAATAATGGTCGGCGGGATCGGAATAGCAGGCCAACCGATTGGTAGCGGCCATAGGGTCCCTCCTCATTGGAATTATCAGATGGCAGAAAAAAGCACGCGCCCATCAGGGCGCGCGCAGGGTACCGCAAAACAGCAAGGGATCAGTGGACGTCTTTCCAGTATTCCCGCTTGAGCAGATAGGCGAATACGAAGAAGAACGCCAGGAACAGCAGCACGTAAGTACCAATGCGCTGGCTTTCCAGTTTGACCGGGTTTGCCGAGTAGGCCAGGAACGTCACGAGATTCTTGACCTTCTCGTCGTACTCCGCCTCGGTCAACTCACCGGTGCCGGGCACGACCGTCATAGCGTGACAATCTTCGTGCGTGATCGGGGTGCCGGTCAGCGGATCGAACTGCTTACGACCATCCTCGACGACCTGAACCTGCTTGCATGCCACCGACTCGCCTTCTGGCAGCTTGCTTGGCAGCACCTGACGGCCCTGCAGCGGCGCCAGTACGTGAGGCATGCCCACGTTCGGGAACACGGTATTGTTGACGCCATACGGACGCGCAGGGTCCTCGTAGAAGCTGCGCAGGTAGGTGTACAGCCAATCATTGCCACGAACCCGTGCCACCAGCGTCAGGTCCGGCGGCGCCGCGCCAAACCAGGTCTTGCCTTCCTCGGGTGTCATGCCGATCTTCATGTGGTCACCAATCTTGGCGTCACTGAAGACGATATTCTCGAGCATGACGTCCTCGGGGATACCCAGGTCAGTCGCGACGCGCTCGTAACGCTGGTACTGCGCGCCATGACAACCCATGCAGTAGTTGGCGAAGGTTTTCAGTCCATCCTGCAACGCCGCCTTGTCGGTCAGGTCGATATCGACCTTATCAAGGGGAGCACCACCAACAGCGGCGAAACCAAATGCCGGCACCAGTGCAAGAATCAATGCAGCAATTTGCTTTTTCATCAGCCAGCCACCCTCTGCGGAACTACTTTGGTCTTCTCAAGCTTGGTGTAGAACGGCATCAGGATGAAGTAACCGAAGTAGATAGCAGTACAGATCCGAGATACCAACGTACGCTCAGGCGTAGGGGAAAGCACGCCGAGTACGCCAAGGATGATGAAGGAGATGCAGAACAACACCAGCGCGATCTTGCTCATCCAGCCCTTGTAGCGCATGGACTTCACCGGACTGCGATCCAGCCACGGCAGCACGAACAGCACGGCGATGGCAGCACCCATGGCGATTACGCCGAGGAGCTTGTCCGGAACCGCCCGAAGGATTGCGTAGTAAGGCGTGAAGTACCAGACCGGCGCGATATGTTCAGGGGTCTTGAAGGCGTTCGCCACTTCGAAGTTCGGCTTCTCGAGGAAGTAACCACCCATCTCCGGGAAGAAGAACACGATTGCGCAAAACACGAACAGGAACACCACCACACCGACGATATCCTTGACCGTGTAGTAGGGATGGAACGGAATGCCATCAAGCGGCACGCCCGCCTCGTCCTTGCTCTTCTTGATGTCCACACCCATCGGGTTGTTCGAACCGACCTCGTGCAGCGCCAGGATGTGCAACACGACCAGCCCGAGGATCACGATCGGCAACGCGATGACATGCAGCGCGAAGAAGCGGTTCAGCGTGATGCCGGAGATCAGGTAGTCACCCCGAATCCACTGCGTCAGGTCCGCGCCGATGACCGGAATGGCGCCGAACAGCGAGATGATCACCTGCGCGCCCCAGTAGGACATCTGGCCCCACGGCAGCAGGTAGCCCATGAAGGCTTCGGCCATCAATGCCAGGTAGATCATCATCCCGAAGATCCACACCAGCTCGCGCGGCTTCTGGTAGGAGCCGTAGAGGATGCCGCGGAACATGTGCAGATAGACCACGACGAAGAACGCCGAAGCTCCCGTCGAATGCAGGTAGCGAATGATCCAGCCGTACTCCACGTCACGCATGATGTATTCGACGGACGCGAACGCACCTTCGGCCGAGGGCTCGAAGCTCATCGTCAGCCAGATACCGGTGAGAATCTGGTTGACCAGAACCAGCAGGGCCAATGAGCCGAAGAAGTACAGGACGTTGAAGTTCTTCGGTGCGTAATACTTGCTGAGATGGTCTTCCCACATCTTGGTCGCGGGGAAGCGCGCATCGACCCACTCCATGAACTTGCTCATCACGCGTTCTCCTGGTCCACGCCGATGACGACCAAAGAGTCCGTCTCGTACGAATGAGGGGGAACCGGCAGGTTCAAGGGCGCAGGCTGCCCCTTGTAGACGCGGCCAGCCATGTCATATTTCGAACCATGGCACGGGCAGAAGTAACCGCCGAGCCAATCGGCACCCAGATCAGGCGCCGCAACCTCCGGACGGAAGGATGGGGAACAACCGAGATGCGTACACAATCCAACCAGGATCAGCACTTCCGGCTTGATCGAGCGAACCGTGGGATCGACATAGGTCGGCTGCTCGGACGCTTCGGATTTCGGGTCGGCAACCGTATCGGTGAGCTTGTCCAGATTGGCCAGCGCCTCCTCGGTACGACGCACGATGAACACCGGCTGACCGCGCCATTCGGCGACCATCTGCTGGCCTGGCTCGATCTTGCTGATATTTACCTTAACCGGTGCACCGGCTGCCTTGGCCTTGGCACTCGGGAACCACGATCCCACGAACGGGACCGCGGCACCCACCGCTCCTGCAGCACCTACTACCGAAGTAGCGGCTACGAGGAAGCGACGCCGGCCAGCATTCACGCCGTCATTGCTCATTCAGTCGTCTCCCATCAGTTTCTTATGGCCTACCGAAAGCAGGCGTCTACTACGTAAAACAGCCGCGAAAAAATTCGCCAAATGGTAAAGAAAAGCCCCTCGCATGACAAGGTAATAACCGGACACAACTGGCCGCGAAGCCCCGAAAATCGGGGCTCCATAAACGCGACACGCTGTCGCATGGACAAAATCAGCCCATAAAAAAACGCCCAGCTTCGGATAAAGCTGGGCGTTTCTCGTGAAGCGAATTAGCGCTTCGAGTACTGCGGACGCTTGCGCGCTTTACGCAGACCGACCTTCTTGCGTTCAACTTCGCGAGCATCGCGAGTAACGAAGCCAGCCTTGCGAAGAGCAGGACGAAGGGACTCGTCATACTCCATCAGTGCGCGAGTGATACCGTGACGGATCGCACCGGCCTGACCACTCACACCACCACCGAGAACGGTCACGTAGATGTCGAATTTCTCGACGGTCTCGGTCAGTTCCAGGGGCTGACGAACCACCATCCGAGCGGTTTCACGCCCGAAGAAGTTGTCCAGCTCGCGGTTGTTGATGGAGATCTTGCCAGTACCCGGGCGCAGGAACACCCGAGCGGTTGCAGTCTTGCGACGGCCAGTGCCGTAGTTTTGAGTCGCCGACATAATGAACTATTCCGTTAAATCTTCAGTTCTTGGGGCTGCTGAGCGGTGTGCGGATGGTTGGCACCCTTGTACACCTTCAGCTTACGATACATGTCGCGACCCAGCGGGTTCTTGGGCAGCATGCCCTTGACCGCGGTCTCGATCACACGCTCTGGCGCCTTGGCGATCAGCTTCTCGAAGTTGATCGACTTGATGCCACCCGGGAAACCGGAGTGAGAGTAGTACATCTTGTCGGTGGTTTTCGCACCGGTAACACGCACTTGCTCGGCATTGATAACGACGATGTAGTCACCGGTATCGACGTGAGGGGTGTATTCCGCCTTGTGCTTGCCACGCAGGCGGCTAGCGATTTCGGTTGCCAGACGACCCAGGGTCTGGCCGGCAGCGTCGACGACGAACCAGTCGCGCTTGACGGTTTCCGGTTTAGCAGTAAAAGTCTTCATTCGTTATAGCCTCAGGGGCCGCCCTGAAAATAAGACGGCGAATCTTACTGAATGGTGCTCGCCCTGGCAAGACCAGGACAGCCGGAAACAGACGCTATCGGGGGCTCGGGTCAGCGCGTCCGCTACGGCAGTGTTCGGTAGGCTAGGCATCCCCTACCTTGTGTTTGCGTCAGCGGGCTAGGCATCCCCGGCGACAGGCTGCGGAATTATCCGGATTACGCGCAAAATAGCAAGCATGATCGACAGGCGAATCGCCAAGGATTTTCGCCTCGCCAGCCGTCAAGGCATAATCGAGCGCCACACTCGGCCTCTCCCTGGCATCGATCGGGACGAAACTTATCGTTCGTTCCCATAATCCGATCCACAACCCCAACCGACGAAAAAGGATACTGCATGGAACGGCGCCAACTAGGCCGCACCGAATTGAAGGTCAGCTCGCTGTGCCTGGGCACCATGACCTGGGGCGAGCAGAACGATCAGGACCAGGCGTTCGCCCAGCTCGATCGTGCCAAGGACGCGGCCATCAACTTTATCGATACCGCCGAAATGTATCCGGTGCCGCCACGAGCGGAAACCTACGCCACCACCGAGCGCTATATAGGCAACTACTTCAAGGCCCGCGGAAACCGTGCCGACTGGATACTGGCCAGCAAGATCGCAGGCCCCGGCAATGGCATCAGCCACATCCGTGACGGGCAATTGAAAATGAACCGGCAGCATATCGTCGCCGCACTGGACGCCAGCCTCCAGCGACTGCAGACGGACTGGATCGATCTGTATCAACTGCACTGGCCGGAACGCAGCACCAATTTCTTCGGCCAGCTCGGCTATCGCCATAAGGATCAGGATTTCACCCCCCTCGAGGACACCCTCGAGGCGCTCGACGAACAGGTGAAGGCCGGGAAGATCCGTCATATAGGACTGTCCAACGAGACGCCCTGGGGCACCATGAAATTCCTCCAGCTTGCCGAAGCCAGGGGCTGGCCCCGCGCCGTTTCGATCCAGAATCCGTATAACCTGCTCAACCGCAGCTTCGAGGTCGGCCTGGCCGAGATCGCGATTCGCGAGCAGTGTGGCTTGCTCGCGTATTCACCATTGGCCTTCGGCATGCTCAGCGGTAAATACGAGCAAGGCGCGCGCCCGGCCGGGGCCCGCATCACGATGTTCAGCCGTTTTGCGCGCTATACCAATCCACAGTCGCAGGCGGCCTGCTCCCGTTACGTTGCGCTGGCCCGTGAGCACGGCCTGGATCCGGCCCAGATGGCGCTGGCTTATGTGACCCGGCAACCCTTCGTCACCAGCAATATCATCGGCGCCACTTCGCTCGAACAATTGGACAACAACATCGCCAGTACCGAGCTGCAGCTGTCCACCGAGGTGCTCGAGGCCATCGAGTCGATTCACACCGAACAACCCAACCCCGCCCCCTGACGCACAACCTTCAGGGCTGCCCGCCCGCGCCGCAGGCGAGCGGGTTCGGCCGGAAGGTCCGCAGTGACCCTGCTGCGATCGCCACCGCAAGCACCTGGCGCGAGGAGCCTTGAAGATGATTGCCGCCGAACTGCTCGCGCCGTCGAGTCTTTTTCTGGGCTGGCTGCTTTATGCCGCCGGATTGACCTGGGCCTGCATCCGCGCCCCCTGGGTCGAGTTGTTCAGCGATACCCGGCGCCAGCATCTGCTGTTTGGCGCCGTCCTGGCGGTCTTCCTGCTGTGGCTGGTTCGTCGGGACTTCGACTCGGGATTGTCCTTTCACTTCATCGGCCTCAC
Organism: Stutzerimonas stutzeri; assembly: GCF_009789555.1. Classification (NCBI taxonomy): domain Bacteria; kingdom Pseudomonadati; phylum Pseudomonadota; class Gammaproteobacteria; order Pseudomonadales; family Pseudomonadaceae; genus Stutzerimonas; species Stutzerimonas stutzeri. The sequence continues at coordinate 1,727,682 of NZ_CP046902.1, read as the reverse complement.
CGCCGTGACGCTGCTGCTGGACTGGCCACTGGCTATTCTGGCCGCCTTCGTCGCCCAGCTCGGCCTGGTGGCGACCGGTCACCAACAACTCGCAGCCCTTGGACTGAACGGCGTATTGCTGGTGCTGATACCGGTCACGGTCACCGAACTCTGCGCGATAGCCGTCGAGCGCACCCAGCCTCGCAATCTGTTCGTCTACATATTCTTTTCGGGTTTCTTCGCAGCCGGCCTTGCGGCGCTTTTCTGCATACTCGCCGGGCTGGGCGTCCTACTGTTCGATGGCCGCTATCCGATGCCGCCCTGGCTGGACGACTTTGCCGGCTACATCTGGCTGGTGATGTTTCCCGAGGCGTTCATCAACGGAACCGCGGTGAGCGCCCTGGTCGTGTTCTATCCGGACTGGATGGAAACCTTCAACCGCAGCCGCTACCTACAAGCCCCTTGGAAGGACGACGACGGTGACGGACAGGACTGAACCCGTCCCGCGCCCGCGCACCGCCGCAGCGACAGACCCAATCACCGATTCAGTGTTGGCGCGGCGGCATGTCATCCGAGAACAGGTCATCCTCGAGTTCATTGCCGGGGATCGCATGCTCCTCGGAGGCCCACGCGCCCAGATCGATCAACTTGCAACGCTCCGAACAAAACGGGCGATTCGGGCTCTTCACACTCCACTCGACCGGTGCGCCACAGGTCGGGCATTCGACAACCGTAGTACTCATTCCTGACCTCCTCGTAGCGTCAGATAGAAATTATGTAGACGCTCGACCTCAGCGCCCAACCATGCCAGATCACGGTCATTGACCAGCACATCATCGGCATGGCGCAAGCGCTCCTCGCGGCTGGCTTGAGCCTTGAGGATGGCGCGAATCTGCTCTTCACTGGACTGATCACGCCGAATGGCACGCTCCAGCTGCAACGCCTCGGGCACATCCACCACGAGGACACGGTCTACCTGCCGATACTGGCCGGACTCCACCAGCAGCGGCGACACCATGATCGCGTACGGGGAGGTGGCTCGAGCCAGATGCTCGGCGACTTCCTGGCGGATCAAGGGGTGCAACAGTTCTTCGAGCCACTTACGCTGCGCCGGTTCTCGGAAAACCAGTTCGCGCAGTTTCGCACGATCCAGGCTGCCGTCGGGCGCCAGAACCGCCTCACCAAAGCGCTCGGCGATCATCCTCAACGCCGGTCTGCCGGGCTCCACAACCCAGCGGGCGGCATGATCGGCGTCGACCCAATGCACGCCGAGCCGACCGAACTCCTGCACCACAGCGCTTTTGCCGCTGCCGATACCCCCCGTCAACCCAAGCACCCAAGGCTTCATCACAAACCGTCCTGACCGGAAAACGACGCGCAGTAGTAACGCCTGAAAAGCGAGGATGCAAGAGCACGAGACCGGTCAAGACCGGTTCAACGATCAAGCCCACGCATTCGCCGCGAGGCGCGCCTCCCACAGGAGCGGTCAGGGAAGGAGCTTCGGCGCGGACTTCGAATGTCTTCACGTAGGAGGCCCGCCCCGGGGCGAACGCTTCCGCCATGAGCTGGCAGCCCACGCATTCGCCGCGAGGCGCGCCTCTCACAGGAGCGATCAGGGACGGAGCTTCGGCGCCGGCCTCGAATGTCTTCACGTAGGAGGCCCGCCCCCGGGGCGAACGCTTCCGCCGTGAGTTGGCGCCAGCATTCGCCGCGAGGCGCGCCTCCCACAGGAGCGGTGGCGACGGAGGTCGGGCGTCAGGTTCGGATTACCTTATCAGGCACGCCTTGCCGTTAGAGCCTGGCGAACTGCAGATAGCTCGAGGTGATCTGGTCGCCCCATAGCAACGCGATCCAGCCGGCAATCGCGAGATAGGGGCCGAAGGGAATCGCCGTGCCGGTATCGGCCTTCTGCATACGCAGCATGATCGTACCCAGCACCGCGCCCACCACGGACGACAGCAGAATGGTCAACGGCAGAACCTGCCAGCCACCCCAGGCTCCCAGCATGGCCAGCAACTTGAAGTCCCCGTAGCCCATGCCCTCCTTGCCGGTCACCAGCTTGAACAACCAGTACACCGACCACAGGCTGAGATACCCGGCAATCGCCCCCCAGAGCGCGTCTGGCAACGAAGCGAACAGCCCGGACTGATTGGCGATCAGCCCCAGCCATAGCAACGGCAGCACGATGGAATCAGGCAAGAGCTGGTGATCGACATCGATCATGCTCATCGCCAGCAACCCCCAGGTCAGCAGTAACATCGCACCCGCCTCCCAGGAAAAGCCGAAGTGCCAGGCGACGTAAGCGGACAATAGCCCGCAGAGCAGCTCCACCAAAGGATAGCGTCGACTGATCGGCGCACGACAGGACGAACACCGCCCCCGCAACGCGAGCCAACTCACCAGCGGAATGTTTTCCCATGGGCGAATTTCGTGATCGCAATGCGGGCAATGGGAATGAGGCAAAACCAGATTGAACGTCGCGGACGGCTCGCCCGGCAAGTCGAGAAACTCACGCGCCTGAGCGCGCCAATCCCGCTGCATCATGAGCGGCAGGCGATGGATCACGACATTGAGAAAACTGCCGACCAACAAGCCCAGCACGAGCGCGCAAAAAACAAAGGCCAGCGTGTTGCTGGCCAGAAAAATTGCCACGTCCATTAGTTACACCACAGCCCCTAGCTGGAAAATCGGCAGGTACATCGCAATGATCAAGCCCCCGACCAACACGCCAAGAACCGCCATAATCATCGGCTCCATCAGGGCAGTGAGCCCATCTACCATGTTATCCACTTCGTCCTCATAAAAAGTTGCGACCTTCGCAAGCATCTCATCCAGAGAACCTGACTCCTCGCCAATGGCTGTCATCTGGATCGCCATGCTCGGGAAGGTTCCAGTGGTTCGCATGGAGAAATTCAGCTGCATGCCACTGGAAACATCGTTCTTGACCTTCATCGTAGCGTTGCGAAATACCACGTTGCCGGTAGCACCTGCGACCGAGTCCAACGCATCAACAAGCGGCACACCGGCAGCAAAGGTAGTCGCCAACGTGCGAGCGAAACGCGCCACCGCCGATTTGTAGAGAATGTCACCTACAACCGGAACCTTGAGCAAGAACCGATCAAACCAGTTACGAAAACCCTCGGACTTACCATGAGCCGTTTTAAACGCATAAGCAGTACCGAACAAGCCAAGCAATACCACGTGCCACCAGGTCTGTAGCGCTTCTGAAATTCCGATGACCATTAACGTAAACGCGGGCAGCTCAGCACCGAAATTGGCGAAGACCTCCTGAAACTGCGGAACGACCTTTATGAGCAGTATCGCTGACACGATGACAGCAATAAGCACCACCGCGATGGGGTAGTTCATCGCTTTTTTGATCTTCGCCTTCAGCGCCTCGGTCTTTTCCTTGTACGTCGCGACGCGATCGAGCAAGCTTTCCAGCGCGCCCGACTGCTCACCCGAGTCGACCAGGTTGCAATACAGATCATCGAAGTACTGAGGCTTTTTGCGCAGCGCCGCCGCAAAGCTGTTGCCTGCCGCCACATCCTGCTTCAGATCGTCCACCAGCTTTCGCATGTTCGGGTTATCGAACCCCTCGCCGATGATGTCGAAGGACTGCAACAACGGCACGCCGGCCTTCATCATGGTCGCCATCTGGCGAGTAAACAGGGCAATGTCCATCGGCTTGATCTTCTTGCCGGCACTGAACAGCGATACCGACTTTTTACGGACCTTCTGCGGATTGACGCCCTGCTTGCGAAGTTGCGCCTTGACCAGCGCGGGGCTGATACCGCTGAGCTCGCCTTTTATCTTTGCGCCCTGCTTGTTCGTCCCTTCCCAGGTAAAGACACTGGTTTTTACCGCTTTCTGCGCCATGTTAGTCCTTGGTCACCCGGTTGACTTCTTCCAGGCTGGTCACGCCCTGCATGGCTTTCAGCAAAGCCGACGTACGCAGGTCATTGAAGCCGTCTTTACGCATCTGGGTGGAAATGTCGATGGAGTTGCCGTCCTCCATGATAATCCTGGCCAGTGCCGGCGTGTTTTTAACCACTTCATAAATACCGACACGACCTTTGTATCCGCCGGTGCAATTGTCACAGCCGACCGGACCGTAGATTTTGAAGGTTCCGATCCTGTCCGCCGGGAAGCCCTCCTCCAGCAAAGCGTCACGCGGCAGATCGACTTCCTTTTTACAACTATTGCACAGCTTGCGCGCAAGCCGCTGGGCGATGATCAGGTTCACCGAAGTCGCGATATTGAACGCCGCCACACCCATGTTGCGCAGGCGCGTCAGGGTTTCCGCCGCACTGTTGGTGTGAAGCGTCGACATCACCATGTGGCCGGTTTGCGCTGCCTTGATCGCAATCTCGGCCGTCTCCAAGTCACGTATTTCCCCGACCATGATGATGTCCGGGTCCTGGCGCAGAAACGCACGTAGCGCCTGGGAAAAATCCATACCCTGCTTGGGGTTGACGTTCACCTGGTTGATCCCCTCCAGGTTGATTTCCACCGGATCTTCCGCCGTGGAGATATTCACATCGACCGTATTGAGGATGTTCAAGCCGGTATAAAGGGAAACCGTTTTGCCTGATCCGGTAGGCCCGGTTACCAGGATCATGCCTTGCGGCTGCTGGAGCGCCTGCATGTACAGCGCCTTTTGATCTTCTTCATAGCCCAACGCATCGATGCCCATCTGCGCACTGCTGGGGTCGAGAATCCGCATCACGACCTTCTCGCCCCACAAGGTAGGCAGGGTATTCACACGGAAGTCGATAGCCTTGGTCTTCGATAGCTTCATCTTGATCCGACCATCTTGCGGCCTACGGCGCTCGGAAATATCCAGGCCCGCCATTACCTTCAGCCGTGCGGAGATTCGCGGCGCCAACTGAATTGGAGGACGGGCGATTTCATGCAGGATACCGTCCGTACGGAACCGGACCCGGTAGGCTTTCTCGTAGGGTTCGAAGTGCAAATCGGAAGACCCGCCGCGAATGGCATCGAGCAGCATCTTATTGACGAAACGCACGACTGGCGCGTCGTCGGCCGCCTCACCAGCATCATCGCTTACGCCGTCATCCGACACGGTTTGGACGTCCACACCGTCCAGATCCACATCACCGAGGCCCTCTAGGCCAGACGTCGCGCTTTCAAAAAACTTGTCGAGAGCCCGCCCAAGCTTGTCGTCTTCCACCAGAACCGCCTCGGTGGTCAGACCTGTACTGAACTGAATATCTGTAACGGCTTGGTGATTGGTCGGGTCGGAGACCGCTACAAAGAGCTTATTGCCACGCTTGATCAGCGGCAAAGCTCGATGCTGGCGCGCCAGCTTCTCGCTAACGATATCCTTTGGCAGACTTTCCTTGTCCAGCGCGTCGAGATCCATATAGGCCACGCCAAACTGGTCGGCCGCTAGCTCCGAGACCGCACGTCCATTCGCGAGCTTGTTTTGTACCACATAGGTCACCAGCGACAGCTTGTTGCGCGCTGCCTGCTGTTGCGCGTGAAGCGCCGTCTTGTCATCGAGCAGGCCGCTCAGCACCATTTGTTTAGCAAGGCCGGAAAGGGCGACGTCGTCCGCCATGGCATGGTTCCCTCTAGTTAATGCAACGCCTTATAGCGCAGATAACGAAGGGTGCCAAACGGCGTCTTTCGATGTGACGAAATTTGTCAAAAGGACACGATTCTAGGCAGCGTGCATGGTTCACAGTGAGGGAGAAAGCCCCGTAAATTACGGCACAGGAGACTTGGCACGCTGGCTGCAAGAGAGACTGTAGGCCCAACGCCTGCTCATTCAAGGAGAAACACATGAAAGCCCAGATGCAAAAAGGTTTTACTCTGATTGAACTGATGATCGTCGTCGCGATCATCGGCATTCTTGCCGCTATTGCTATTCCGGCTTATCAAGACTACGTCTCGAAATCTAAGGCAACAGCAGCCTTGGCAGATATTGCCGCCGGCAAAACCAACTATGAGCTTCTTTACACCGAAAAAGGTGCAGCAGCGATATCTGGCACAGCCACAACGATTGGCCTCGGCGTAACTACCGGCAACTGTTCTTCAATCACAATTACTGCACCGAACGCCACCACCGGAGCGGCTACAGGAGCGATTTCCTGCACTATCAATAATCCGGGCCGCCTCGGCACCGGCGCCACCATTAGCTTTGATCGCACTACTGACGGTCTCTATGAGTGCAAAGTGAGCTCAGGCATTGATGCAAAATATCGCCCAGCTGGCTGCGAAGCTTAAGCAGTAAGCTATCAGCCTTTGAACCACCGATGCGCGGCCCGCCGCGCATCGGTTTTTTTAATTCGAGCCATTTAAGTGCGATATCAAAACGACGAAACTATAAGAGCATTCGGAACAAGTAAAAATCCCAATATCCAAAGAGCCAGTCGATACGCCATAATAGCAGCAGCCACTTGCTTTACTCTTGCTTGGCTTTGGCCCTTTCACACCGCACCTTGGGCAACCTTCGAACAAGAATCATTGTGCTTTATAGCACTAATAATATTAATCCCTGCTATCCTTACAACCAAGACACTAAAAGCAGAACCAGCAGTATTCGGTCTGCTAGCTCTTTCGGCCACTCCCGCCCTGCAACTTCAACTTGGCATTCTCCGATTTACGGGCGATGCATGGCTTGCGACGTCATATTTAGTTGCGTTCTGCGCCGCTGTGTTTTCAGGTTATAATATAGCGCAGGCGCCTCGCGCTCGCGACATCCTCACTACATGCTTGGCTTCTGCGTTCACGATTGCCGCTATCGCGTCGACCTGGATCGCGCTTCGTCAATGGTTTGGATTGGCTGACTCAATATATGAGATAAATCTAAGCGGATCACGCCCCTTCGGAAACCTAGCTCAGCCAAACAACCTAGCTACCCTATTATGCTTGGCACTGGCAAGCATCCTTTATTTTTTTGAAAGAAGGATGCTAAGCACATTCTCCGCCGGGCTATTAACACTATTCCTGATTGCAGGCGTAACCATCACCCAATCGCGTACACCCTGGTTGGTCTGCGGAGTCTTTTTAGTTTTCTGGGCCTATAAAGAAAAGACGCTTAAACCAAGATTAACTCTGACAGCGCTTACATGCTGGACACTTCTTTACGCGTTATGCGTGATACTCCTGCCGATCACGGCCAAAGCACTGATGCTGCACAGTGTTGATCTGGTAGGCAGAGCAACTTCTTTGCAGCGTTTAGAACTATGGGATCATTTCATTACTGCCATACTTAGCAGCCCGGCCCTAGGCTATGGATGGAACCAGATAAGCAGTGCTCAACTTGCAAATACTTCCACTATTCCAGCAGGAATGATGGCAACTTATAGCCACAATTTAATACTCGACATCCTTCTTTGGACGGGACCGTTCGCGGGCATCATAATTATTGGCAGCTTAGGCGCATGGCTTATTCGCCTAAACTACTGCGCTAATGACATACACAAAATCTACTCACTCCTAGCGGCAGGAATAATTCTCACCCATTCCATGGTTGAATTCCCTCATAGCTATGCTTACTTTTTAATACCCTTGGGCTTGTTCCTTGGCATCGCATCAACTGCGACCGCGAGATTTAGCCTCCCGATCAAACCATATGTAGTTACAGCAGCCGGTGCTGCAGGGCTGCTTCTACTAGCCCAAATCGCCGTCGAATATAAGACGCTGCAACGCGACCAGTTCGCATATCAAATATCCTCCGCAAAAGTTAAAGGATTCCCAGCGGAAAATCTACGCAATATCCATTTACTGACTCACCTGCGAGCGCTGCAGAACCTTAGAAGAACCACACCAATAAAAATGACTCAAGAGGAGATAAAGAATCTTGAACACATAACCGAACGCTTTCCCTATCTCGCGAATCTATATAAAATAAAATTGATCTCCAAACTGAGCGACACACCAAAAAAAGAGAGCGATTATCTAGAACTAATCAGAAAACTTCATGGCGAAGCCGCTTACGAACAAGCAAAACAAAACTAAACCAAGCTAACTTAGATTAACAACTGATGTAACGCAGAAATGAGAATAGCTAAAACCGAGAACCTTCATCCACATCATTTAGTTTGCGAGTGGCAATAAAGAGACGGTTCGAAAAGGTTAAAAACCGCATCGGCAGAGTTTCTTTCGCCATGGTTCAACTCAGAGCGCCGCTCTTACGCGACAGTGCCGATGTCCTGCTTGGCAGTCTCCAGCATCTGCGACTCGGGTGACGATTAAGCTTTTGCCCCGGGGCGGGCCTCCTACAAAAAAACAGCGGGTGTCTTGGGTGGTGGGAGGCGCGCCCTCGCGGCGAGCACACACCAATCGGTAAGACCGAAAAAGAAAACCCCGCCAAGAAGCGGGGTTTGTCTTTGTCACCAGCCTGAACGCCCGCGTGCAGGGCGTTGTGCTTTTCCTAGCCGATCAGATAGCGCCGCGCTTGCGCAGCAGGTCGATGACCTGCCTGGCGCTCTCTTCCACCGTCAACGACTCGGTATCGATGACCAGATCGGCGTTGCCGGGCACATCGTACGGGAAGGACTCGCCCGGTATGTTGTCGCCCCCTGCGGCATACAGTCCCTGCGGATCGCGCTGCTGGCAGGTTTGCGGAGACGCCTGGACATACACGGTTACGACCCGATCACTGCCGATCAGCGCCCTGGCCTGCTCGCGGCCTTCCGCATCCGGCGCGACGAATGCCGCCAATGTCAGTAGCCCCGCCTCATTGAATTGACGCGCCACCTGAGCAGCACGACGCCAGTTTTCGGTACGCCCGGCGCGATCCTGCGGCAAGCCTTTGTTGAGGTCGTGCCGCAGGTTCTGGCCATCCAGCACAAAGACTGCGCGCCCCATATCGAAGAGCTTGCGCTCGACCGCATAGGCCAGCGTGCTTTTGCCCGCGCCGGAAAGCCCGGTGAACAGCACGGTGGCCGGCTGCTGGCCAAAGCGGGTGGCGCGCTCCTCGGTGGAGACGTGCGCCAACGCACCATGGTGCCCGGACGTGCCCTGCGAAACGGGGTCGGCGATGATCATGCCCGCACCCACCGTGCCGTTGGTAAGGCGGTCGATGACGATGAAGGAGCCCGTGGTACGGTTCTGCGCATAGCCATCCAGCGCGATGGCGGCGTCCAGGCTGACCTTGACCCGGCCAATCTCGTTGAGCTGCAGGCTGCTGGCCGCGCCATGCTCGAGGGTGTTCACATCGACGCGATGGATGATGCTGGCAATCGAGCCCGGCACGTAGCTGGTGGCACGCTTGATGTCGTATTTCTTGCCCGGCAGCATCGGCTCATCGGCCATCCACACCAGCATGGCATCGAAGCTGTCGACGATGCGCGGCTGATTGTCGGCATGCACGAGCATGTCGCCACGCGATACGTCGACCTCGTCTTCCAGGGTCAGGGTAATGGCCTCGCCCGGCGTGGCCTGTTCCAGCTCGCCATCGAAGGTGACGATGGATTTGATCTTGCTGCGTTTGCCGGAGGGCAGCACCACCACTTCGTCGCCCTTACGCACGATACCGCTGGCGAGGGTGCCGGCGAAGCCACGGAAGTTTAGGTTGGGCCGGTTGACGTACTGCACCGGGAAGCGCAGATCATCGAAGTTGCGGTCGCCAGCGATCTCGACGCTTTCGAGAATTTCCATCAGCGACTGGCCTTCGTACCAGGGCGCACGTTCGGAGCGATTGACGACGTTGTCGCCCTTGAGCGCCGACATCGGCACGAAGTGCAGCGACGTCGGCTGCAGCTCGATGCGCTCGGCGAACGCCAGGTAATCGGCCTTGATGCGTTCGAAGACGGACTGATCGAAATTCATCAGGTCCATCTTGTTGATGGCCACGACGATGTGCTTGATGCCCAGCAAGGACGTGATGAAGCTGTGGCGCTTGGTCTGGGTCTGCACTCCGTAGCGGGCGTCGACCAGAATGATCGCCAGATCGCAGGTGGATGCCCCGGTCGCCATGTTGCGCGTGTACTGCTCATGGCCGGGGGTGTCGGCGATGATGAACTTGCGCTTGGCGGTGGAGAAATAGCGGTAGGCGACATCGATGGTGATGCCCTGCTCGCGCTCGGCCTGCAAGCCATCGACCAGCAACGCGAGGTCGACGTCATCGCCGGTGGTGCCGGACTTCTTCGAGTCGCGGGTGATGGCTTCGAGATGGTCTTCGTAGATCATCTTGGAGTCGTGCAGCAGGCGCCCGATCAGGGTGCTCTTGCCATCGTCGACGTTGCCACAGGTCAGGAAGCGCAACAGCTCCTTGCTCTCGTGCTGGGCCAGGTACGCGAGGATGTCCTCGCTGATCAAATCAGACTGATGAGACATGGTGCGTAATCCTTAGAAGTAGCCCTGACGTTTCTTTTCTTCCATCGAACCTGCGCCATCGTGGTCGATAACGCGGCCCTGACGTTCGGAAGTACGCGTCAGGAGCATTTCCTGGATGATCTCCGGCAGCGTCGCGGCGGTGGATTCGACCGCGCCGGTCAGCGGATAGCAGCCCAGGGTACGGAAACGAACCATGCGCTTTTCGATGCGCGCTTTTTCCTCGTCGCTGAGGTGTTCGAGGATGCGTTCGTCGTCGATCATGATCAGCGTGCCGTTCTTCTCGATGACTTCGCGCTCGGCGGCGAAGTACAGCGGCACGATCGGGATCTGTTCCAGGTAGATGTATTGCCAGATATCCAGTTCGGTCCAGTTCGACAGCGGGAAGACGCGGATGGATTCGCCCTTCTTCACCTTGCCGTTGTAGACGTTCCACAGCTCGGGGCGCTGGTTCTTCGGGTCCCAGCGATGCTTGCTGTCGCGGAAGGAATAGACGCGTTCCTTGGCGCGTGATTTTTCTTCGTCACGCCGGGCGCCGCCGAACGCTGCGTCGAAACCATGCTTGTCGAGTGCCTGCTTCAGGCCCTCGGTCTTCATAATGTCGGTGTGCTTGGCGCTGCCATGCGTGAACGGGTTGATGTTCTGCGCGACACCATCCGGGTTGATGTGCGTGATCAGGTCCAGGTCCATTTCAGCGACCATCTTCTCGCGGAAGCGGTACATTTCCTGGAATTTCCAGCGGGTGTCGACATGCATGACCGGGAACGGGAGACGGCCCGGGAAGAACGCCTTGCGTGCCAGATGCAGCATCACAGCCGAATCCTTGCCGATGGAATACAGCATCACCGGATTGTCGAACTCGGCGGCCACCTCACGGATGATGTGGATGCTTTCCGCCTCCAGCTGTTTCAGATGCGTCAGTTTGTCGACCATGGCTACTCACGAATTTGCAGGTGGACGGCCGGCACGGCCGGAACGAGGGCGCAACTTTAGCACGGCGCAAAATTCTAATCAGGCCGTCTGTTAGATCGAAATGCTCTAGCTTTATGCCGCGCGAATCCCATCGCCGCTGATTCGTGTTGCGTGCTACAGCCCAGCGCGCATGGCCGTTCAGGCGGGATTCGGACTGTCGATGAACAGATGCTCAAGGGCAAACCGCTTCGCCAGGTATTCGCCGAGCGCCTGGACACCATAACGCTCCGTGGCATGGTGCCCGGCTGCGAAGAAGCTGAGCCCGTTTTCCCGAGCGATATGCACCGTGGGTTCTGACACTTCACCGGTCAGGTAGGCGTCGACACCCGCTGTCACGGCCTGGTCGATATATCCCTGTGCGCCGCCCGTGCACCAGGCGATCCGCCTGATTGGCCCTGGCCCTTCGATCATCAGTGGCTCGCGCCCGAGCACGGATTGCACCCGACGCATGAAATCCGAGGGTGCAAGGGGTACATCGAGCGAGCCAACGAGACCGACCGAGCGCGGATTGTCCGGCTCCAGCGTGCCTGCCACGGTGAGCCCGAGCATCCGCGCCAGTTGCACGTTGTTGCCGACCTCGGGGTGCACGTCCAGCGGCAGGTGGTAGGCGAGCAGGCTGATGTCGTTGCTGAGCAGCGTCTTCAGCCTGCGCTGCTTGATGCCTATGACGCGCGGGTCTTCGTTCTTCCAGAAATAGCCGTGATGCACCAGCACCACGTCGGCCTGCGCCTCGACCGCCGCATCGAGCAGCGCCTGGCTGGCGGTAACGCCGCTGACGATGCGCCGGACGTGCGGCCGTCCCTCCACCTGCAACCCGTTCGGGCAGTAGTCGGAAATTTTTGCAGCATTCAGGTAGCGATCAGCCTCTTCGACCAGCGTAGTCAGCGCAACGGCCATGTGAGCGTTCCTTATGTCGATGTCAATGAGTCGATGCGGGCGACCGGAGGCAGACGACACGCTCGCCCCTCCGAAAAAAGCCGTACACAATCGCTTCGCCGATGGACGCAGATTCACCATCGGCGAGGCTGCAATTCGTCGCCAGCTTCGTATAATGCCGCCACCTTAAGGGGCACCATGGCCCTCTGCAACCTGTCCGGATTTCCAATCGCGATGATCAATGCCCTGCGTTTTCTCGGCTGGCCGTTGCTGGTAGGCCTGCTCGTGGCCCTGCTGGTCATTCAGCGCTACCCGCATCTCGTGGGCCTGAGCGAAGAGCCGGCATACCGGCTGCAGCAAGCACCGCTGGTTGGCATACCGCAACAAGGCCCTTATTCGTACGCCAATGCCGTCAGCAGCGCGGCGCCAGCGGTGGCCAACCTCTACACGACCAAGGTGATCGATAGCTCCAGCCAGCCGCCAATGCTCAAGGACGATCCCCTGTTCCGGCGATTCTACGGCGACAACCTGCCCCGCCAGCGGCGCATGGAGTCCAGCCTGGGTTCAGCGGTGATCATGAGCCCGGAGGGGTATCTGCTGACCAACAACCATGTCACGGCCAATGCCGAGCAGATTGTCGTGGCCTTGCGCGACGGCCGGGAAACCCTCGCGCGGGTAATCGGCAGCGATCCGGAAACGGACCTGGCGGTGCTCAAGATCGATCTGGCCGATTTGCCGGCCATTACCATCGGCCGCTCCGACGGCATCCGCATCGGTGACGTGACGCTGGCGATCGGCAATCCGTTCGGGGTCGGTCAGACGGTGACCATGGGCATCATCAGCGCCACGGGGCGCAATCAGCTGGGCCTCAATACGTACGAGGACTTCATCCAGACCGACGCTGCCATCAATCGCGGCAACTCGGGTGGCGCACTGGTCGATACCGCTGGCCATCTGATCGGCATCAACACGGCGATCATTTCCGAATCCGGCGGTTCGCAGGGCATCGGTTTCGCCATCCCGGTGAAGCTTGCGATGGAGGTAATGAGGTCGATCGTCGAGCACGGCCAGGTGATTCGCGGCTGGCTCGGTGTCGAAGTGCAATCGCTTACGCCTGAACTGGCGGAGTCGTTCGGCCAGGCCGGACGACCGGGGATCGTCGTTGCCGGGGTCTATCGAGACGGCCCAGCCGAGCGCGCCGGATTATTGCCAGGGGACTTGATTCTCAGCATCGACGGACAGCAGGCCAGCGACGGTCGCAGCTCGATGAACCAGGTCGCACGGGCGCGACCGGGCGATGAGATCGATATCGACATCCTGCGCAATGGCAAACCCTTGACGCTGACCGCCGAGGTCGGCATGCGGCCGCTGGTCGAGAAGAGCCCCCAGTAAACCGCAAGCAGCCGTCGCCACCTGCGGTCGGTGGGGTCAAGCGAGGTCGTCGTCGAGCTTTTCCAAGGCGTTGAGCAATGCCTGGTTCTGCTCCGGTGCCCCAATGGTGATCCGCAGGAACTGCTCGATGCGCGGTTGTTTGAAATGCCGCACGATGACGCCCTGCTCGCGAAGCCCGGCGGCGAGTCGTGCCGCATCGCGCTGCGGATGGCGGGCAAAGACGAAGTTCGCCGCCGACGGCAGCACCTCGAAGCCCAACCCTTGCATCGCCGAAACAACGGTTTCGCGGCTGGCGATGACCTGCCCACAGGTCTGATGGAAGTACTCGCGATCTTCGAAAGCCGCGGCGGCCCCAGCGATGGCGATGCGGTCCAGTGGGTATGAATTGAAGCTGTTCTTGATGCGCTCCAGCGCCTCGATCAGTTCCGGATGCCCAACAGCCAGGCCAACACGCAGCCCCGCCAGTGAACGAGACTTCGACAAGGTCTGCGTGACCAGCAGGTTCGGATAGCGGTCGACCAGCGCAATGGCCGAACGGCCACCGAAATCGATGTAGGCCTCATCCACCACCACCACAGAGTCGGGATTGGCCTGCAACAGTCGTTCGATCGCATCGAGCGCCAGCAGGCAGCCGGTCGGTGCATTGGGGTTTGGGAAGATGATGCCGCCGTTTGGCCTGGCATAATCGTCCACGTCGATCTGGAACTGCGCATCCAGCGCAATGGCTTCGAACTCAATGCCATACAGCCCGCAGTAGACCGGATAGAAGCTATACGTCACGTCGGGAAACAGCAGCGGCTTGCCGTGCTGAAAAAGGCCGTGGAAGGCATGGGCGAGCACCTCATCCGACCCGTTGCCGACGAATACCTGCTCCGGCTGCACGCCGTAATATTCGGCTACGGCGCGCTTGAGGCGCTCGCCGTTCGGGTCCGGATACAACCGCAGGCTGTCATTGAGTTCGGCCTGCATCGCGGCGATTACCTTCGGCGACGGGCCGTAGGGATTCTCGTTGGTGTTGAGTTTGATCAGGTTCGCCAGCTTCGGCTGCTCGCCCGGCACGTAGGGCACCAGTTCCTTGACGAAGGAACTCCAGAATTTGCTCACTGCCCTTTTCTCCTTCGGTATTCAATCGGTTGGATCGCACAGGCTGAATGTGAGGGCGCGGCGCGCTGGGATAGTGGCAAGCGAACGTCATTCCCTACGCCGCCGCCACGCCCTCCCGCCGCCGTCGCCTTACGGCTTGATCCGGTACTCGGCACTGCGTGCGTGCGCGGTCAGCGATTCGCCGCGGGCCAGTACCGAGGCGATCTTGCCCAGCTCAGAGGCGCCCGCAGCCGAGCAGTGGATGATCGACGAGCGCTTCTGGAAGTCATAAACCCCCAGCGGCGATGAAAACCGCGCCGTACCCGATGTCGGCAGGACGTGATTCGGCCCGGCGCAATAATCCCCCAACGCTTCGGCGGTATAACGTCCCATAAAGATCGCACCCGCATGGCGGATCTCCGGCAGCCACTGTTCGGGGTTGGCCACGGAGAGTTCGAGGTGCTCGGGCGCGATGCGGTTGGCGACCTCGATTGCCTGTTGCATGTCGGCGACGAGAACCAGCGCTCCGCGACCCTGCAGCGATGCGCGAGCAATCTCGTTGCGTTCGAGGCTCGGCAGCAGGCGCGCGATGCTCTCGGCAACCCGGTCGAGGAACGCCGCATCCGGGCTCACCAGAATCGACTGGGCATCCTCGTCGTGCTCGGCCTGGGAGAACAGGTCCATGGCAATCCAGTCCGGATCGGTCTGGCCATCGCAGACCACCAGAATCTCGGACGGCCCGGCGATCATGTCGATCCCGACCTTGCCGAACACATGGCGCTTGGCGGTCGCGACGTAGATATTCCCCGGTCCGACGATCTTGTCCACCGCAGGCACGCTTTGTGTCCCGTAGGCCAGCGCGGCCACCGCCTGCGCGCCGCCGATGGTGAAGACCCGGTCGACCCCCGCGATGCAGGCAGCCGCCAGGACCAGTTCGTTGATCTCGCCGCGAGGCGTCGGCACGACCATGACGACTTCCGGCACACCGGCCACTTTCGCCGGGATGGCATTCATCAGCACCGAGGAAGGATACGAAGCCTTGCCGCCCGGCACGTAGAGCCCCGCGCGATCGAGGGGCGTGACTTTCTGGCCCAGCACCGTGCCGTCGGCCTCGGTGTAGCTCCAGGAATCCTGCTTCTGCCTTTCGTGGTAGGTCCGCACGCGCTCGGCAGCGGTTTCCAGCGCCTGGCGCTGCGCGGGGCTGATGCGCTCGAGCGCCAACTCGAGGCGCTCGCGAGGCAGGATCAGGTCACCCATCGAGGACACCTGGAGGCCGTCGAAACGCTGCGTAAGATCGACCAGCGCCGCATCGCCGCGCTCACGCACTGCCTTGATGATATCCAGCACCCGCTCATTGACGCCCTCATCGGACACGCTTTCCCAGCTCAGCAGGTGCTCCAGATGCCGCGAGAAATCGGGATCGGAGGCATTGAGTCGGCGAATGTCGAGTGGAGCGGTCATAACGGGCCTCATGAGAGATGCGTACAAGCGGGTTTCAGGCGCCTAGATTAACAAGCCAGCCGTGGCGGCACCCGAGAATTTAGGCGATGACACCGATAGGCGAACCGGCTGATCGGCAGCCAGCGGAACACTCAACCCTGATCCGCGATTGCACTCTGCAATGCATCGATCAACGCCTGGATGCGTGCATGTTGCATCTTCATCGATGCCTTGTTGACCACCAGGCGGGAACTGATCATGGCAATCAGCTCCTGGGGCTCCAGCCCGTTGGCGCGCAGGGTATTGCCGGTGTCGACGACGTCGATGATCTTGTCGGCCAGGCCTACCAGGGGCGCGAGTTCCATTGATCCGTAGAGCTTGATGATATCGACCTGGCGGCCCTGCTCGGCATAGTAGCGCTTGGCGACATTGACGAACTTGGTCGCCACTCGCAGGCGACCCTTGGGCTCCGCCGCACCGACCTTGCCGGCCGTCATCAGTTTGCAGTTGGCGATTTTCAGGTCCAGCGGCTCATACAGACCCTGCCCGCCGTATTCCAGCAGGACATCCTTGCCTGCCACACCGAGATCCGCCGCGCCGTGTTCGACATAGGTCGGCACGTCAGTGGCCCGCACGATCAGCAGACGCACGTCATGCTGGGTGGTCGGGATGATGAGTTTGCGACTTTTTTCAGGGTTTTCGGTGGGCACGATACCGGCTGCGGCCAGCAACGGCAGCGTGTCATCGAGGATGCGGCCTTTGGAAAGGGCAATGGTGAGCATGGACGGTTGTTCCTTGGAGCCTGTTGGTGGCGGCCTTGGCGCAGGCAGGGGCAGCGTGTGCAGGTCGTGCGCCATAGCCGCCGACGCAACGGCGCGGTGGCTATGGTCTGTCGCCGATCGCTAGCCCGGTACGCGGCGGATTTTGGCGCCCAGCAGCTGCAGCTTTTCCTCGATGCACTCGTAACCACGGTCGATGTGGTAGATGCGATCGATGAGGGTATCGCCCTCGGCGACCAGACCCGCGATCACCAGACTCGCCGAAGCCCGCAGATCGGTAGCCATGACAGGCGCGCCCTTGAGCTTCGGTACGCCCGTAACGATGGCGGTGTTGCCCTCGACGAGGATCTGCGAACCCATGCGGTTCATTTCATAGACGTGCATGAAGCGATTCTCGAACACCGTCTCGATAACCGTGCCAGTGCCTTCGGCGACCGCATTCATGGCGATGAACTGTGCCTGCATGTCGGTCGGGAACGCGGGGTATGGCGCGGTGCGGACGTTGACCGCTTTCGGCCGATTACCCTTCATGTTCAGCTCGATCCAGTTGCTGCCGGTGTCGATGTGGGCCCCGGCCTCCTCGAGTTTGTGCAGCACTGCCTCAAGCAAGGTGGCATCGGTGTCCTTGAGCTTCACACGACCGCCCGTCGCGGCCGCGGCCACCAGGTAGGTGCCCGTCTCGATGCGGTCCGGCATCACGCTGTAGCGGCCACCGCCCAGGCGCTTCACGCCATCGATGACGATGGTGTCGGTGCCCGCACCCGAAATCTGTGCGCCCATGGCATTGAGGAAGTTCGCCAGGTCGACGACTTCCGGCTCGCGCGCTGCGTTTTCCAGCACGCTACGACCGTTGGCCAGCGCCGCCGCCATCATGATGTTTTCGGTACCGGTCACGCTGACGATATCGAAGAAGAAATGTGCGCCGCGCAGGCCGCCAGCAGGCGCCCGTGCCTTGATGTAACCGCCCTCGACATCGATCTGCGCGCCCATCGCTTCCAGGCCACGGATGTGCAGGTCCACCGGACGCGACCCGATGGCGCAACCGCCCGGCAGCGCGACTTCCGCCTCGCCGAAGCGCGCCACCATGGGGCCGAGCACCAGGATCGATGCGCGCATCGTCTTGACCAGTTCGTACGGAGCGACCAGCGTCTGAATGCTGCTGGCATCGACTTCGACGCTGAGTTTCTCGTCGATGATCGGCTGCACGCCCATGCGACCGAACAGTTCGATCATGGTCGTGATGTCGTGCAGATGCGGCAGATTGCACACGGTAACCGGGGTGTCGGCAAGCAAGGTGGCCGCCAGAATGGGCAGAGCCGAGTTCTTTGCACCGGAAATGCGAATCTCGCCATCGAGGCGGGCTCCGCCGGTAATGATCAATTTATCCATGGATGTTCCCGTAACCCGCAGGCTCGAAGTGCGTGCGAAGAGGTGCCGTGCGCGGCGTCAAGCCTGCGCACAAGCTGGAATAGGTCTGTCGCGACCGGCAATCAGCTACGCGCAAGCCAGTCGGCACGGCTGAAGAATTTCATCGTGACGGCGTGAATGCTGCCGTCGGCGATCCACGGATTCAGATGAGCGTAGATCTGCTGCTGACGCTTGACCGGGCCCAGGCCCGCCAACTCGTCGCTGATCACGTTCAACTGGAAGTTGCAGCCTTCGCCTTCGACTTCCACTTGTGCACCTGGAAGCTTCTCTTCCAGAAAATTCTTAACTTCTACGGCCTGCATGTTCAACCTCGATCGGCGCCGGACGCGCGCGGTCGGCCATCATACAAAAAAGCCCGAAGGCTGCGAACCCCGAAGCCATCCCGCCTGACGAAGCTCACCTACTCGATGACCTCCGCCTCGCTATCGGACGGCCGTCGTGGACGACCGCCAGAGGCGACCGCGGGGAACCTCGAAGATGCAAAGCGCACGACCAGGATCGCCACCGCCAGCAAGAGGATGGCTCCGGAAATATAGACGACCCCCATGTCCGGACGGTGATGATGCGACACGTCCGAGATGAGCAAGCGCGTCAGCGCGGTGATCGCCACATAAATGAGGAAGCGCACCGGCATGTGGTTGGTCTTGAAATAGATACCCACCATCGCGCCGAGCTCGAGGTAGATGAACAGCAGCAGAATATCGTCGACGCTGATGCTGCCCTTGTCGATCATCCCCAGGAAGGCCACCAGCCCGGCCCAGGCGGTGACAGCCCCGATGGCGAACAGCGCCAGGTAATGAAAAGTCTCGACCAGCAGGTTGCCCAGCGACTCGGCGATTGCGTGCACCCTGCCACGGGCGGCTTCGGCCCAGCGCAGCATCAGGCGACTCCCCGCGTTTCGTCCGCCAGCGACAGCACGTCCAGAAGCCCGGACACCCTGGCAATTTCAAGCATGTCGCCAGGCATACCGACGATCGCTACGTCACGTCCAAGGGCGGTCGCATCGCGGGTGAACGCCAGCAGCAGGGAAAGCCCGACGCTACTGGATTTCTCCACCGCTGAACAATCGATCAGCAGCGGCTCGCCCTTGGCCGCGCCAATCAGGGCCTGACCAGCCCGCCGCAGGGCTGGGCCGGACCGATAATCGAGCACGCCACCGAGCCGTAGCTCGCCCCTGGCGCCGCTTTCGACGCGCCCGTCACTCATCGCCCGCCGCCTGCTGACCGGCCTCGGTATCCTTGGCGCGTGCAACCACGTCGGCCCAACCATCGATCGTCTTGTCCAGGTCGCCGCCGTTCTTCTGCATGGCATCGGCGAACTGGTCGCGGAAGAGCTTGCCGATGTTGATGCCATTGATGATCACGTTACGTACGCGCCATTCGCCACCCTGGTTGACCATGGTGTACGACACCGGATAGATCTCACCCTGACGGCCCGTCACTTCCATGCCGACACTGGTACGCTCGGCATCCTGCTTGCCGCTGGCGGGCAACACGCGAATCTGCTGATTGTTGTACTCCAGCAGCGCGTTACCGTAGAACTGCATGAGGCTGCGCTTGAAATTTTCCTGGAAGCGCGTCATCTGCGCGGCACTGGCGCTGCGCGAGTACTTGACCGTCATGATGCTGCGGGAAATCCCTTCAGCGTCGACCACGGGCCCGAGAATCTCGTTCAGCGACTCGTAGAAGGCATTCGGATCCTGCCGGTACTGGTCCTTGTTGGTCTTCAGATCGGCAAGCAGTTCATCCGTGGTTTTCTGGATCACTTCGTGAGCGCTTGGGGCCGCCAGGGCCAACATAGGCAGGCAGGCCAGCAACACCAGCAAGCCGCGGCGCAGGACATTCATCATCGAGATACTCCTCACTCGTTATTGACCGAATTAAGCAGAAACTTGCCGATCAGCTCTTCCAGTACCAGGGACGACTGGGTATCGCGAATCGTATCGCCGTCGCCCAGGGTTTCTTCCTCGCCGCCCACGCTGATGCCGATGTACTTCTCGCCCAGCAAACCGGCGGTCAGGATCGACGCGGTGGAGTCCACCGGCAGGATATCGACATCCTGCTGAACTTCCAGCGTGACGCGCCCGGTGTAGCTCTCGCGATCCAGATCGATCGCCGTCACCTTGCCAATGGTCACGCCGGCCATGGTGACCTTGGATCGGACACTCAGACCCGCGATATTGTCGAAGTAGGCGTACAGCTTGTAGGTGCCGGTACTGTCAACGTTCAGCCCACTTACCCGCAGCGACAACAACAGGAGCGCCAGAACGCCCGCCAGCAGGAACAGGCCAACACCGATTTCCAGGGTGCGGATACGCATCAAAAATCTCCAAACATCAAGGCGGTCAGAATAAAGTCGAGGCCGAGCACCGCCAGCGAGGCGTAAACGACGGTTCGGGTGGTGGCGCGGCTGATACCCTCGGATGTCGGTTCGCAGTCATAGCCCTGGAATACTGCGATCCAGGTAACCACTACGGCGAACACTATGCTCTTGACGACACCGTTGAGCACATCTGAGGTAAAGGTGACGCTGTTCTGCATGTTGGCCCAGAACGAGCCTTCGTAAACCCCGAGCCAGTCCACCGCAACCATCGCGCCACCCCAGATGCCGACCACGTTGAAGATCACGGTCAACAGTGGCAGGGAAATGAAGCCGGCCCACAGCCGCGGCGCGATGATGTACTTCAGCGGATCGACGCCGATCATTTCCAGGCTCGACAGCTGCTCGGTGGATTTCATGTTGCCGATTTCGGCTGCCAGCGCCGACCCGGCACGCCCGGCGAACAGCAGCGCGGTTACCACAGGCCCCAGCTCACGCAAAAGCGTCAGCGCCACCATCTGGCCCACCGCCTGTTCGGACCCATAGCTGCTGAGAATGCTGTAGCCCTGCAGCGCCAGGACCATTCCGATGAATATTCCGGACACCACGACGATCGCCAGCGACAGCACGCCCACCGAATAGAGTTGACGCACCAGCAGAGAGAAGCGGTTGTCCAGCCCGCTGGGCCCGAACAAAGCATGGAACAGGAACAGGGTCGCCCGCCCCAGCGCCGCGACAACGTTCAATCCGGCCTCGCCAAACATCCGGACCCGCTCGATCAATGAACGCTTACGCATCGGAGCCTCGCAGCAGATCGTCGGCGTAGGCCGGTGCCGGAAAATGGAAAGGCACAGGACCGTCCGCAGCCCCTTTCATGAATTGTTGAATCCGTGGATTGGTCGAATCGCGCAACTCGGCCGGCGTGCCCTGACCGAGCACCTGGCCGTCGCCCACCACGTAGATGTAATCGGCAATGCTCGCGGTTTCGGCCAGGTCGTGGGAAACCACGATACTGGTGATTCCCAGGGCATCGTTGAGCAAGCGAATCAGCTGAACCAGCACACCCATGGCAATCGGATCCTGACCGGCGAAGGGCTCGTCGTACATGAGTATCTGCGGGTCCAGCGCGATGGCGCGCGCCAGCGCCACACGACGCTTCATGCCACCGGACAGCTCGTCCGGCATCAGGTCGACCGCACCGCGCAGCCCCACGGCCTGGAGCTTCATCAGGACGATGTCACGAATCATCTCGTCCGGCAGCCGGGTATGGACCCGCAACGGGAAGGCCACGTTCTCGAATACATCGAGGTCGGTGAACAGCGCGCCACTCTGGAACAGCACGCCCATTTGCTTGCGCATGTCGAACAGTTCGCGGCGCGACAGTGTAGGCAGGTTGGTCCCGGCGACCCACACCTCCCCGCGACTGGGCCTGAGCTGAGCGGCAATCAGCCGCAACAGCGTGGTCTTACCGCAGCCGGACGGCCCCATGATGGCCGTCACCTTGCCTCGCGGTATCGCGATATCGACATTATTGAAAATGCTGCGCTCACCGCGCATGAAGGTGACACCCTTCAGCTCGACGGCGTTGGCGTTGGCGGCGCTCATCGGATCTCCTTGAATACGGCCTGCGAATCAGACGCCCTCCGAGCGTTCGGAGATACTTCGCAGAGCCGTTTTGGCGGCGCGAACTATAGCATCGCGCCTCATGCCTCCCAAGCCAGTGTCTGTATCGGCGCATGAGCAGGCGCACATTCGTTCAGCTCGAGTTCAGCTTCGGACGCGACGATCGGCCCGAAAGCTTTTCGGTGAGCAGCGAAGGGTTTGCCGTTATAATCGCGCGTTTCATTCAGGCGACGACGCGACCATGAGCCAGAGCAGCCAACTGATCGAGACTGCCCAGCGCACTATCCGCATGGAGATAGAGGCAGTCGAGCAACTCAAGACACGCATCGACGCGCAGTTCGTCAAGGCATGCGAACTCATCCTTCAGTGCAAGGGCCGCGTCGTCGTGGTCGGCATGGGCAAGTCCGGGCACATCGGCAACAAGATTGCCGCCACGCTCGCCAGCACCGGCACCACCGCATTCTTCGTGCATCCGGCCGAAGCCAGCCATGGCGACATGGGCATGATTACCCGCGACGACGTCGTGCTGGCATTGTCCAATTCGGGCACCACCAACGAAATCGTGACATTGCTGCCGCTGATCAAGCGTCTGGGCATCACCCTGATCAGCATGACGGGCAATCCCGAGTCGGTGTTGGCGAAGTCGGCAGCCGTCAACCTCGATGCAAGTGTCGCCATCGAGGCGTGCCCGCTGAACCTGGCCCCCACCTCCTCGACCACCGTCAGCCTGGTACTGGGCGACGCGCTGGCGATCGCACTGCTCGAGGCTCGCGGGTTCACCGCCGAGGATTTCGCCTTTTCGCACCCCGGCGGCGCCCTGGGCCGACGCCTGCTGCTTAAGGTCGAGCATGTCATGCACGCCGGCGACCGCCTGCCGCGGGTCGACCGCGGCACATCGCTGCGCGAGGCGCTGCTGGAAATGACCCAGAAAGGGCTCGGCATGACGGCCGTGATGGAGACCGACGGCCGCCTGGCCGGCATCTTCACAGACGGTGATCTGCGCCGCACGCTGGACAAGGGTATCGATGTGCGCCAGGCCCTGATCGATCAGGTCATGACGATTCATGGCAAGACCGCCAGTGCCGACATGCTGGCCGCCGAAGCCTTGAAGATAATGGAAGACAACAAGATCAACGCACTGGTGGTCGTCGATGAAGACGACCGCCCGATCGGAGCGCTGAACATGCATGATCTGCTGCGCGCGGGGGTGATGTAAGTGAACGATCTACTGCGGCGTGCCCGCGATGTTCGCCTGGCCATCTTCGATGTCGACGGTGTGCTCACGGACGGGAAGCTGTACTTCCTCGTCGATGGCAGCGAATTCAAAACCTTCAACACGCTCGATGGCCACGGCATCAAGATGTTGATCAACTCCGGCGTATGCACCGCCATCATCAGCGGTCGCAAGACGCCAGTGGTCGAGCGTCGGGCGCAGAATCTGGGTATCCAGCATCTGTATCAGGGCCGCGAGGACAAGCTGGTGGTCCTCGACGAATTGCTTGCCGAACTCGGACTCGACTACGCTGAAGTCGCCTACCTGGGCGATGATCTGCCTGACCTGCCGGTTATCCGCCGGGTGGGTCTGGGTATGGCCGTTGCCAGCGCCGATGCCTTCGTTCGCCAGCATGCCCATGGCGTTACCGCCGCGCGCGGTGGCGATGGCGCGGCGCGGGAGTTCTGCGAATTGATCATGCGTGCCCAGGGCACCCTCGAAGCCGCTCAGGCCGCCTATCTTTAAGAGGTTCCAATGCTGAGCAGAATCCGCTTTCCTGCCATCCTGTTGCTGATCGCATTGCTGCTGGTCGCGATCGGCTACTGGAACATCCGACCAGAGAGTTTCATGCAGGAAGCGCCAGCGGTCCAGGGCGAGCAGTCGCCTATCGACTTCTATGTCACCAACTCCCGCACCGTTCAGTATCAGCCTGATGGCAAGCGCAACTACGAGCTGTCCGCCGAGCGGATGGAGCACCTCAAAGCCAGCGACGTGAGCCTACTGACCCGGCCCGACCTGCGCTCCTATCGGGGCACCGAGTTGCCATGGCATGTGACCAGCGAGCGCGGCGAAGTCGGCCCCCAGGGCGAAGAAGTCGAGCTGATCGATAACGTACGGGTCGAACGCACCGACGCCAAGGGACGCTCGACGATTGTCACCACCACTCGTATGACGGTACTTCCCGAGAAGGATTATGCCGAGACCCGCCAACCCGTTAGAATCGTCGCCGCAAACGGCGTGACCACCGCCACGGGCATGAAAGCGTATCTGAATGAAGGCAGGATGCTCCTGCTATCCAATGTAAGAGGCCAGCATGAGCTGCGTTAAGACTCTCCCCCTTTTGATCGGTTTGAGCATCTTTCTGCTCGGCTCGAATGCCCATGCACTCCCGGAAGATCGCAATCAGCCGATCCGTGTGCAGGCCGATACGGCGGAACTCGATGATCGGCAGGGCGTTGCCGTGTATCGGGGCGATGTCGTCATCACCCAGGGCACCATGAAGATCACCGGCGACACCGTAACCATCACCCAGGACAACAATGGCGATGTCGAGGTGTTCACCTCCATCGGCAAGCCTGCGTATTACGAACAGCAGCCTGCGGTAGACAAGCAGATCGTCAAGGCATACGGGCTGACCATTCAGTATTTCGCGGCGAACGAACGCATCGTACTGATCGATCAGGCCAAGGTCGTACAGGAAGGCAACACCTTCGAGGGTGAGAAGATCGTCTACGACACCCAGCGGCAGATCGTCAACGCCGGTCGTGCCACCGATACCGATGTCACCACGCCGCGCCCGCGCGTGGACATGGTCATCCAGCCACGCAAAAAGGAACAGCAGGCCGCGGAGCAGACCGAGTAATGGCGATCCTCAAGGCCCAGCACCTGGCGAAAAGCTACAAAAGCCGCCAGGTCGTTCGTGATGTCAGCCTCTCCATCGAAAGCGGGCAGATCGTCGGTCTGCTTGGCCCGAACGGCGCAGGCAAGACCACGTGTTTCTACATGATTGTCGGCTTGGTCAAGGCCGATCAGGGCCGCGTGCTGATCGATGAGCAGGACGTCACTCACCTGCCCATGCATGGCCGCGCGCGGGCCGGTATCGGCTACTTGCCACAGGAAGCCTCCATCTTCCGCAAGCTGTCGGTGACCGACAACATCATGGCAATCCTGGAAACCCGCAAGGACCTGGACCGCAGCGGTCGCCAGCAGGCGCTCGAGGGCCTGCTACAGGAATTCCACATCCATCACATTCGCGACAGCCTGGGCATGAGCCTCTCCGGCGGCGAGCGACGCCGCGTCGAAATCGCTCGCGCACTGGCCACCGCCCCCAAGTTCATCCTCCTGGATGAACCCTTCGCCGGCGTCGACCCGATCTCGGTCGGGGACATCAAGCAGATCATCCATCACCTCAAGGCAAAGGGCATCGGCGTGCTCATCACCGACCACAACGTGCGCGAGACGCTGGATATCTGCGAGACTGCATACATCGTCAACGACGGCCAGCTGATCGCCGAAGGTGACGCAGAGACGATCCTGGCCAACCAACTGGTCAAGGAAGTCTATCTCGGACACGAATTCCGACTCTGAGCTGAGTTTTTCCATCAAGACGAGCATCTAGGGGTAGGCAAAGGCTTCGTTGGCAGGCATATAATTTGCTTACATCGGCGCCCACGGCGCCAGCGAAATCGGAACAGGCGCGGTTGCGCCGGCAATACAAGGTTCGAAGTCCTCTGCCATGAAACCTTCGCTAGTCCTGAAGATGGGCCAGCAGCTGACGATGACACCGCAGCTGCAACAAGCCATACGATTGCTCCAGTTATCCACGCTCGATCTCCAGCAGGAGATCCAGGAAGCGCTGGACTCGAACCCTATGCTCGAGCGCGAAGAGGACGGGGACGATTTCGACAACTCCGATCCGATGGCCGAGTCGATCGAAAAGAAGACAGACAGCAGCACGTCGAACGAACAAAGCGAGCCAGAGAGCCACTACGAGGAGCCCATCAACACGGTGGAAAACCTCGAGGAAGGCGATTGGGGCGATCGCATCCCAAACGAGCTGCCGGTGGACACCGCCTGGGAAGACATCTACCAGACCAGCGCCAGCAGCCTGCCCAGCAACGACGACGATGAGTGGGATTTCACCACCCGCACATCCTCGGGCGAAAGCCTGCAGAGCCATCTGCTGTGGCAGCTCAACCTCGCACCGATGAGCGACACCGACCGCCTCATCGCTGCCACGCTGATCGACTGCATC
The DNA here is from genome assembly GCF_009789555.1 of Stutzerimonas stutzeri. Taxonomy (NCBI): domain Bacteria; kingdom Pseudomonadati; phylum Pseudomonadota; class Gammaproteobacteria; order Pseudomonadales; family Pseudomonadaceae; genus Stutzerimonas; species Stutzerimonas stutzeri. The sequence goes on along the minus strand of NZ_CP046902.1, from coordinate 1,701,236 downwards.
AACCCCCAGGGCTATCTCGACGAAACCCTCGAAGAAGTACTGGAGTCGTTCGATCCCGAACTCGAAATCGAACTCGATGAGATCGAAGTGGTGCTGCGCCGCATCCAGCAGTTCGAACCTGCCGGCATCGGCGCCCGCGATTTACGCGAGTGCCTGCTGCTGCAGCTTCGCCAGTTGCCCGAGCGAACCCCGTGGCTGAGCGAGGCGATTCGGCTGGTGAGCGACCACCTGGACATACTCGGCGGGCGCGACTACAGCCTGCTGATGCGCCGCATGAAACTCAGGGAAGACGAGCTGCGCCAGGTCATCGACCTGATCCAGACGCTCAACCCGCGACCCGGCTCCCAGATCGAAGCGGGCGAGCCGGAATACGTGGTGCCCGACGTGATCGTGCGCAAGCACAATGGCCGCTGGCTGGTCGAACTGAACCAGGAAGCGATGCCCCGTCTGCGAGTGAATGCGCAGTATGCCGGATTCGTGAAGCGGGCCGACTCCAGCGCAGACAACACCTTCATGCGCAACCAGCTGCAAGAGGCGCGCTGGTTCATCAAGAGCCTGCTCAGCCGCAATGAGACACTGATGAAGGTCGCGACGCAGATCGTCGAGCATCAGCGCGGCTTTTTCGAGCACGGCGACGAAGCCATGAAGCCGCTGGTGTTGCACGACATCGCCGAGGCCGTGGGCATGCACGAATCGACGATCTCCCGGGTCACTACACAGAAATACATGCATACGCCACGTGGCATTTATGAGCTGAAATACTTCTTCTCAAGCCACGTCAGCACCGCCGAGGGTGGCGAGTGCTCGTCCACCGCCATACGCGCGATCATCAAGAAGCTGGTCGCCGCCGAAAACCCTAAAAAGCCATTGAGCGACAGCAAGATCGCTGGTTTACTGGAGGCACAGGGTATTCAAGTTGCACGCCGCACCGTAGCCAAATACCGCGAGTCACTCGGTATCGCGCCGTCCAGCGAGCGTAAGCGGTTGATGTAATGCCAGGCGACCTGGTCGATTTCTTCCGGTGGCGGGTGTTTAGCTCGCCGATTCGCACGTGGCAAAAAGGAGATGCAGTATGCAAGTCAACATCACTGGCCTTCACCTGGAAATCACAGAAGCCCTGCGTGACTACGTTGAGGAGAAATTCGACAGACTGGAGCGGCACTTCGACCGCATCATTGCCGTCCAGGTGATTCTCCAGGTCGAAAAGCTCAAGCAGAAAGCCGAAGCCACCCTGCACGTTGCCGGGCGCGAAGTCGTTGCCAATGCCGAACACGGCGACATGTACGCAGCCATCGACCTGCTTGCCGACAAGCTCGACCGGCAGTTGATCAAACACAAAGAAAAACAGCTCGACCATAACCAGGGCGTCCTAGCTCGCTGACCCATCATGATCCGAATCGAAAACATCCTGACCCCCGGACGTTCCCTGGTGAACGTACCGGGCGGCAGCAAGAAACGCGTCCTGGAGCAGATCGCCAAGGTGCTGGGCCAAGACCTTCCCGACCTGGATTCTCAAGCCATCTTCGAAAGCTTCATCGCCCGCGAAAAGCTTGGCTCCACGGGCTTCGGCAATGGTATTGCCATCCCGCACTGCCGCATGCCGGGCTGCACGTCGCCGCTCAGTGCGGTGCTGAGGCTCGATGCGCCAGTGGATTTCGACGCCATCGACGGCGCCCCGGTCGACTTGCTGTTCGTCCTGCTGGTCCCGGAAGCGGCGACCGATGAGCATCTCGAATTGCTCCGTCAGATCGCCAGCATGCTGGATCGCGACGACGTTCGCGAACGTCTACGCCAGGCCGCCACAGGACAGGATCTGTACCAGACCGTGGTCGATATTCAAAGCGGTCGCTAGCGCAACGACATCGCCTACGCCGAGTGAGGAAAGAGACGTGCGTCCTATCTGCCCACCCCCACCCCGCCGGCGCTGCGTGCAGCGAAGCGCTCCCCTTCGAGCCTGCAGGCTGCCAGGCGTCGCCAAGCAATGCGCCTGATCATCGTCAGCGGTCGCTCCGGCTCGGGCAAGAGCACGGCGCTCGATGTGCTCGAGGACAACGGTTTCTACTGCATCGACAACCTTCCCGCCGGCCTTCTGCCCGAATTGGCCGAACGGGCGCTGCTGCATACGGAGCTGTTGCAGCCGCAGGTCGCCGTATCGATCGATGCCCGCAATCTGCCCAGCCAATTGAAGCGCTTCCCCGAGCTGCTCGAGGACGTGCGGGCCCGTTATATCCAGTGCGATGTGCTGTATCTGGACGCGGCGGACGAAACCCTGCTCAAGCGATTTTCAGAAACGCGCCGGCGACACCCGCTGACCAATCAGAACCGCTCGCTGGCCGAAGCCATTCGTGACGAAGAGTTGCTGCTCGCCCCCATCATCGATCACGCCGACCTGAAGATCGACACGACGCACCTGAACCTCTACCAGCTGAGGGATACGCTGAAGCTGCGGTTGCTGAACAAGCCCGAACCGGGCACCGCGTTTCTCTTCGAGTCCTTTGGTTTCAAGCGAGGCATGCCGGTGGATGCCGATCTGGTGTTCGACGTGCGCTGTCTGCCCAACCCGTACTGGAAAGCCGATCTGCGCGACTTTTCCGGGCTGGACGGGCCCGTCATCGAGTACCTCGCCGCTCAAGTGGACGTCGAGGAGATGTTTCAGGACATCTTCGCCTACCTGAGCAAATGGCTGCCGCGATTCGCTGCCAGCAATCGTGCCTATGTGACGGTCGCCATCGGTTGTACCGGCGGGCATCACCGCTCGGTCTACCTGGCCGAGCGGCTCGGTGAGGCGTTGCGCGAACCCTTGAAGAACGTCCAGGTCCGCCATCGCGATCTGGCTTAGGAATTCACATGCCCTCGTGCGAGATCACCATCATCAACAAGCTGGGCCTGCACGCCCGCGCGGCCGCCAAGTTCGTCGGCGTTGCCAACCAGTTCCCTTGTGATATCCGGGTCGGACGCTGCCCGTCCAGCCTCGTCGACGGCAAGAGCATCATGGCCGTGATGATGCTCGCCGCCAGCAAAGGCACGCCCTTGCATCTGTACGCCGAAGGCGAACAGGAGCAGGACGCGCTCGATGCGCTGATCGCGCTGATCGAAAACTACTTCGAGGAAGGCGAGTAGCCACCGCGCGCCGCGCTCATTGCCCCGCCACCTTCATTCGCTCGATCAGCACCGAACCGGTGTGAATGCTGCTGCGCGTCTCTACGTCGCAGCCCACCGAGACGATCTGGCGGAACATGTCGCGCAGGTTGCCCGCGATGGTCACCTCCTGCACCGGGAACTGAATCTCCCCGTTTTCCACCCAGAAGCCGCCCGCGCCGCGCGAATAGTCGCCGGTGACCAGATTCAATCCCTGGCCCATCAGCTCGGTCACCAGCAGTCCACGGTCCATGCGACGGATCAGCGCCGCCTGATCTTCGGCGCCATGGGTGACGAAGAGGTTGTGCACGCCGCCGGCGTTAGCGGTGCTGGGCATGCCAAGCTTGCGTCCCGAGTAAGTGCCCAACACGTAGGAAAGCAGCCTGCCATTCTCGACGAACGGCTTGGCGTAGGTTGCCAGACCGTCGCCGTCATAGGCCGAACTGGCCAAACCACGCGGTAGATGAGGGCGCTCGTCGAGACTCAACCACTCGGGGAACAGCGTCTGCCCCAGCGAGCCTTCCAGGAACGAGGACTTGCGGTAGAGATTGCCGCCAGAGATCGCGGCGAGAAAATGCCCGAACAGCCCCGTCGCCAATTCCGACGAGAACAGCACCGGCACGTCGCAGGTCGGTACCGGTCGCGCGCCCAGACGACGGACCGCACGTTCGGCGGCACGACGGCCAATCGACTCGGCGCTGGCCAGATCGCCAGGGACGCGGCTGACGTCGTAGTGATAGTCGCGCTGCATCTGCCCGTCGGCCTCGGCGATCATCACGCTGCTGAGGCTGTGGCGAGTACTGCAATAAGCGCCGATGAATCCATTGCTGTTGCCGTAGCCGCGACAGCCCTGATGAGTGCTGAGACTGGTACCGTCCGCGTTGAGGATGCGCTTGTCGGCGGCGAACGCCGCCGCCTCGCAGCTGAGCGCCAGCTCCACGGCCTGGTCCGGGGTTATGGTCCAGGGATGATAGAGATCAAGGTCCGGCACGTCCCTGGCCATCAAGGCCGGATCGGCGAGCCCGGCGAACTCGTCTTCGGAGGCATGCCTGGCGATCGCCAACGCGGCTGCCACGGTTTCGCGAATCGCTTCATCACCGCTGCCAGTCGTACTCGCCGAACCTTTGCGCTGGCCAACGTACAGCGTGATACCAAAGCCCTGATCGCGATTGAATTCGACAGTCTCGACTTCACGCTGGCGAACTGTGGTCGACAGGCCCTGCTCCATCGAGACGGACACCTCGCAAGCACTGGCGCCCTGCCGGCTGGCTTCTTCGATGATTCGCGCGACTTTCTCGCGTAATCCGGGCAATGCCTGCGGACCGATCCCCTCAACTTCGCTCATAAACACTCCAACAACTGATTCGATCAAATCGCAGCCCATCGTGCTCGACTGAGCTCCACGGCAAGGCTGCTGTTATCATGGCGGCATTACCTACTGGACCCGCCCCATGTCTGATATTTCCGATCTCGACGGCTTCGAGGAAAAAAGCAAAACCCAGGTCAAGCGCGAACTGCATGCGCTCCAGGAACTGGGCGAACGCCTCACGACGCTCAAGCCCGACGTGCTCGACCGCTTGCCGCTCACCGATGCGCTGCGCAAGGCGCTGGCCGATGCTCCCAAGCACACCGCGCACATCGCGCGTAAACGCCACCTGCAATACATCGGCAAGCTGATGCGCGACCAGGACGTCGACGCCATCCTGGCATTGGTCGACCAGCTCGATGCCTCGACCCGCCAATACAACGAACGCTTCCATGCCCTGGAACGCTGGCGCGACCGCCTGATCGCCGGTAACGATGAAACGCTGGAGGCGTTCGTCACCGAATTCCCCGAGACCGACCGCCAGCACTTGCGTGGCCTGATCCGCCATGCCCAGCACGAAGCGGCACGCAACAAACCGCCAGCCGCCAGCCGCAAGATCTTCAAGTACATCCGCGGACTGGACGAGACCCAACGCGGGCTGCGCTGACAGCCGCAGCAGGCTTCGAGCGGCACGATGGGCCAGCCACGCTTGTGCGCGGTTTCACGCGCCCGTTCCCCCGACGGTTATGCCGTCGATCTTCAACGTCGGTTGGCCCACGCCAACCGGTACCGACTGTCCATCCTTGCCGCAGGTGCCGACACCGCTGTCCAGTGCCAGGTCGGTGCCAACCATCGAGACCTTGTTCATCACCTCCGGACCGTTGCCGATCAGCGTAGCGCCCTTGACTGGCGCGGTGATCCTGCCGTCCTCGATCAGATAAGCCTCACTGGTGGAAAACACGAACTTTCCGCTGGTGATATCCACCTGACCGCCGCCGAGGCTTGCGCAGTAAATGCCTTTTTTCACCGAGCGGATGATTTCTTCCGGGTCGCTGTCACCCGCCAGCATGTAGGTGTTGGTCATCCTCGGCATCGGCAGATGGGCATAGGACTCACGGCGACCGTTGCCGGTGGGGGCGACGCCCATCAACCGCGCGTTGAGCTTGTCTTGGATGTAGCCCTTGAGCACACCCTTCTCGATCAGTGTGGTGCACTGGGTGGGCGTGCCCTCGTCATCGACACTCAGCGAACCTCGACGGTTCGCCAACGTGCCGTCATCGACGATCGTGCACAGGCTGGAGGCGACTCGCTGGCCGACCCGGCCGCTGTAGGCTGAGCTGCCCTTGCGATTGAAATCGCCTTCCAGGCCATGGCCGACCGCCTCATGCAGCAGGACTCCGGACCAGCCCGGCCCGAGCACCACGGGCAGCGTCCCGGCCGGTGCTGCAACCGCCTCGAGGTTGACCAGCGCCTGGCGCAACGCCTCGCGGGCATAACCCATCGCGCGGTCCTCGGTGAGGAAATAATCGTAGCCGGTACGTCCGCCGCCGCCCTGCCCGCCGCGCTCGCGCCGCCCATTCTGCTCAACGATGACGCTGACGTTGAAGCGCACCAGTGGACGTATGTCGGCAGCCATGCCGCCGTCCAGGCCGGCCACCAGAATATGTTCCCAGACGCCCGCCAGGCTCACCGTCACCTGCTTGATGCGAGGGTCCAGCGCCCGCGTGGCGACGTCGATACGCTTGAGCAGCTCGACTTTTTCGGCCCGACCGAGCCCATCCAGCGGATTGTCCTGGCCATACAGCGGAGCGAACGCTGCCTTCGACAGCACCTCGACGCGTCCCTGCTGCCCGCCCCTGGCTATCGAGCGGGCCGCCATGGCTGCCTGGCGCAGCGCATCGGCGGTGATCGCGTTGCTATAGGCGAAGCCGGTCTTTTCACCAGACAAGGCTCGGACGCCCACCCCTTGCTCCAGATGAAAGCCGCCCTCCTTGACGATGCCGTCTTCCAAGACCCAGGATTCGGTCACCTGGTCCTGGAAATACAGATCCGCGGCATCGATGCCGGGGCCGGCCAACTCGCCGAGCAAACCCGGCAGATCGTCGAGCCCAAGCCCGCCCGGTGTCAGCAGGCGCTCGGTGACAGGTAACAACAGTTCACTCATATTTACTCCAAAGTGCCTGTGACAATATGGGGCGCGGCGAATCGGCGATGATTCGACACCGGCATGCGCTGGCGCGTCGCAGCCTGTTCGGTTGCGTCTCGGTCGGCGGTAAGCGCCGCTTCTCCAGTGGCCCGCTCGCTCAACACGCGCCCCCAGTAATCCACGATAGACGAATGCCCATGGGTCAGCCGTCCACCAGGGTGTTCGCCACCCTGCGCGGCGGCCAGCATATAGCATTGCGTCTCGATGGCCCGCGTGCGTATCAACATCTCCCAATGCGCCTGCCCGGTTATGCAGGTGAAGGCCGAGGGCGCGCTGATCAGCTCGGCGCCAGCCAGACGCAAGGCCGAATACAGCTCGGCAAAACGCAGGTCATAACAAACCGTCATGCCCAGCCGGCCCACCGGCGTATCGGCCACCACCAGCCGATCTCCCGCCGCGTAGTCGTCAGACTCGCGATAGCGTCCTCGCGCATCACTCACCTCGGCATCGAACAGATGCAGCTTGTCGTAACGCGCAACCCGCTGGCCCTGATCATCCACCAGTAACGAACAGGCCCTGACTTTCGCCTGCGGCTGGTCATCCGGCGGCAGCGGCAACGTACCGGCGACTATCCATAACCTGAGGTCGCGAGCGGCCCGTTTCAACCACGGCAGGATCGGCCCTTGCCCTTGCGCTTCGGCGCGGCCGACCGCAGGCAGATCGGTCCGCCCCATGGCAGCGAAATTTTCCGGCAGCACCGCGAGCCGAGCGCCGGCACTGGCAGCCTGCTCCAGCAATCGTCTGGCATTGGCTAGATTCGCCTGGATGTCGGCCTGGCTGGTCATCTGGATGACGGCTAGGGTCATGCATGCCTACCCTTGGCGGCGCTCAGCCGCCTGTTGGAAACAGGTTCAGTTGGGCTTTTCGAAGGGTTTGTCGAAGGTAATCCGGGGCGCCTGCCAAGGCCCCTCGACCTTGTATTGAACGCTGGCGAAGCGTGCCACCCTGTCGCCGAGCAATTTGTCGACGACGAACAGAGCGCCGCCGATGGCAGGCGCACCCACGATCAGCGCCGCCAATGGCAGATTGTTACTGACCGGCAGCGTCACGAGCAGCTTGGCGTCGATTCGATCGTTGACCAGATCCAGCCGACCCTCGAGCTCCAGGTTGCTCGAGGGTCCGGTCACCGTCAGCGGCTGCGAGGTGACGTACAGGCCGTTGGTGGCCTGTAACTGCGCCTTGATCCGATCGTAACTCAGCCCCTTGCTGAACAGGTCCGAGAAATCCAGGCGCAACCGCCGACCGATCGAATCGAAATTCAGCAGACCGAAAATCCGCAGCGCTTGCGCGCCGCCATCCACTTCACGGAGCTGGCCCTTGCGCAGCCGGGCGTCGAGCGTGCCGGACAGCCGATTCAGGCCGAAGAACGCCGGCGAGCCGGGCCAGCTGCCATCCACATCCAGATGGAAATCTTCGCTGGTCGTCGAAGGCGCGAAGCCCCACGCCAGCAGCACATCGGCAAGATTGCCGCCCTCCAGTCGACCCTTGTACCAGGTCCGTGCGCCGTCCCAGCCGCCCTCGCCACCGAGCTTCAACCCTTTAAGGTCCAGGTCGATACCCGAGAACGCCACGCCATTGGCACTCGGCCGCATTTTCAACGCCCAGCGCCCCAGCGACTCGTCACCGCGCAAGACCTCCGCCACGGCGATATCCATCGCTGGCAGAGCCTTGGGATCGAACGCAGCCAATGGATCGCCAGACTGCGTTTGCGCGGTGTTCGGGTCGGCCGCCGGCAGTCGCAGGCGTGACAAGTCCAGAGCGATGGGCTCGCCATTGGCATCCGGCAGCTGGACGATCCCAGCCACCGTCTCGCTATCCAGGCCAAGCCGCCAGCCGGCGGAAAGACGCCTCAAATCGACATCGAGGGCGTCGATCTGCGTACCAAAACCTTCGAACACACCTATCTCAAGACGCACTTGCCGCAGTATCGAAGCGCCCGTTCGATCCGCTGACGTCCCGCCGTAGGTAGCCAGCAACGCCTGCCACTGGCTCAGATCGAACCGCGGCAGGCTGCCGCGCACGTAAAGTCCACTGTCGGTGCGTTGATTCGCGGCGGCCCCGCCCAATACCAGCTCACCGCCCCCCTCGGCCCAGTGACCGGCCGGCACGGCGAACGTCAGCGCCGCCAGCGCATCATGCCGGATCGAATAGCGCTGCCGCTCACCACCCAAGGTCATCCGCAGCGAGGTGTCGCGCCGCTCTCCGGCCGCCTTGCCGAACGGTGCCGGAAGGGCCAGGACGGTCCCCAGCAGTGACGAATCGAACTGGAGATGGCTATCGGCGGCGCTCAGGAAAAGGCTGAGCCTGAGCGGCAGCTCACCTGACACGGGTAGCGGCTGATCGATCTTCTGCCACGCGAGGAGCCGTTTAAGCGCCACGGTGGCCGACGCCTCGATCCGTGTAGACGGGCTGTCCACCTTCCCGGTGGCTACGGCCTTGCCCTGTACCGAACTGCCCAGCGCGCGCCCACGGAACGACTTGGCGCTGAAACCGCGCTCGCTGTCATAACGAAACTCGCCGGTCAGGGCATCGAGCTGAAGATCGGCCTGGGCAATGAACAACGAGGCGTCGGTGCTGGAAAACTCGGCGACGACCTGGGGGCGCCCATCCGTGGCCAGCGGAATGCCCAGCTCGAGTGTCCCGCTCACCGCGCCGTCGCCGCGCCAGCCGGCGAACAGCTCTTGCGTGCCGATCGGCGCCACCTGCATCAGCGTCAGGGCGTCGCGAAGATGACCGTCCACCTGCCCCTCGATAGTCAGCCGCGATACCTGAGCATCGTGGCCCCTTGGAATCGTGGCCGTCGCGTCATGCACCCGGCTGTCGAGCATACGGCCTTCGGCAAGCCGTACCCTCACGCCGCTGTTCTCGATCAGTACTTCGCCTCGGCCATCACGCAACGTCGGCCAGCCGGGTTGAAACGCAAGCTCGGCCTCCCTGACCTTGAAGTACAGGCTCAGGCTGCGCGCGGTGTCCTCGGATGCCTTGTTCAGCGATCCCTGGTATTGGAAATACCCCTGTTCGACGGTACCGGCCTGGATCGCCGTATCCAGCCATTCGCTCAGCGCCGGGGACATCGCGGGCGAGCGTGTCGGCAGGTATTTCTGCGTGTAGCGAGCATCGCCGTCGCGGATTCCGACCCGCAGGTCCATGTAGTCCTCGATTGCCGGATCGCGCATCAACCGGATCAGGAAGTCGCCAGCGATATGCCCTTCGTCGCCCTCGACCTGCACATAGGGCGAGGCGAGCGTGACCGCTCGATCGTCGAGCGACCATCGGAAAATACCACGGGCGCGGTGATAGTCCCATACGCGTGGAAACAGCTGGGCCAGGTGCAGCCCGAACGCTCGATTGTCGAAACGCAGCTCACCGCCGCCGAGATTGCCCTGTACCGCGCCGCTGACATTGCGCACGGCCGGCACCCAGCCGTGCGCGGCGATGCTCACCGCGTCGAGGTTGGCGGTGAAGGCCAGGCGCTCGGCTGATGGGGCCGCCGGACGATAGTCCAGCTGAAGATTACGCAGCGCCCCGCTCGGCGCCAGCCCGATCAGGTACTCGTCCGCCAGATCGGGCAGCGGTGCCATCGCATGGACCAGCGCCGCTACCGGTCCGACGGCGATGTGATCGGCCTGTAGCCGCCAGCGATTCTCGGCGAGGTGCTGCTGGAGCACCACAGACGTATCGCGCCAACGTTTTTCGTCGAACGTGAAAGCCAGGCCATCGAGCTGGAATCGGTAGCCTTCGTCGGCTCTGTCGAGATAGGCATTTACGGTCAGATCCTCGATCTGGACCGGATCGCGCTCGGTTCGTCCTGCCTGCATGGCCGGCACGTTCAATCGGGCAACAGCGCGGGCCAATCCGCGCGCGCGCCAGTCGAGCCACACCTCGCCGCCCGCCTGCAGATGCTCGAGGTTCCAGCTGCCGGTCACGCTCGCCGGAATCCAGCCCGCCCAATCACTCTGCGGCAGGCTGAGGTATAGCTCGGCGTCGCTGGCCTGCCAGTCCTCGGCCTGCACGCGCCCCTGGGCACGCAGCCTCAACGGTTGGCCATCCGGTAGTAGCACGCGACCGTCCAGGCGCAGACGCTCGCCGACGCTATGCAGCTGAAGATTGGCGTAGGTCAGGGTCAATGGCGATTCGGCGTGCGCCTCGATCGTGATCTGGCTGTCGAGTAACCGCAGGTAGCGAATTGTGCGCAACTCGGCAAAAAACGCCGGCAGGTCGGTCGGCCCCTGGTCGTCACGCGCGGGCAGGCCACCGACGCGCCATTGGCCGTCCGCATCCTGGATCAGGCTCAGGTGCACACCGGCGAATTCCAGCGTTTTCAATTGCAGCTGCCGAGCCAGGATGCTGGCGGCCACATCCGGCACCACCGCCAGGCGATCGAGGCGCATCGCCGCATCGCCCTCGCCGAGGATCACGTCGTGCGCCAGCAACCGTGGCGAGAGGCCCTCCCAGCGCCCCTCCAGCCTGCCGATCGAGACCGGCACGTCGAGCAATGCGCGCGCCTTGTCCTGCGCCTCGAGGCGGTATTCGGCCACCAGCGGCACCAACTGCCGGCCCAGACTCACATAGAGCGCCAGCAACATCAGGCTGATCGCGGCCAGCCACAGGCTGCGGCGCAGGAAACCGAGAACGAGAGTCAGCAGCCGACTCATACCGATACGCTCCGCATGCCCGGACCTGCATGGCCAGGCGTGCTTCTATTCAGAGCAGCACCACATCGTACTGTTCCTGGGAATACATGGATTCGACCTGAAACTTGATCGAGCGACCGATGAAGCTCTCCAGGTCGGCGACATTGCCTGACTCCTCGTCGAGCAGCCGATCGATGACCTTCTGGTTCGCCAGCACGCGGTAGCCCTCGGGCTGGTAGGCGCGGGCCTCGCGAAGGATCTCACGAAAGATTTCATAGCAGACCGTTTCCGGGGTTTTCAGCTTGCCACGTCCCTGACAGCACAGACAGGGCTCGCAGAGCACCTGCTCGAGGCTTTCACGCGTGCGCTTGCGGGTCATCTGCACCAGCCCCAGCTCGGTAATGCCGATGATGTTGGTCTTGGCGTGATCGCGCTCCAGCTGTTTTTCGAGCGTGCGCAGGACCTGCCGCCGATGCTCTTCGTCCTCCATGTCGATGAAGTCGATGATGATGATTCCGCCGAGATTGCGCAGGCGCAGCTGACGGGCAATGGCGGTCGCCGATTCGAGATTGGTCTTGAAGATGGTTTCCTCGAGCGTGCGATGGCCGACGAATGCGCCGGTATTGACGTCGATGGTGGTCATCGCCTCGGCCGGATCGATGATCAGGTAGCCGCCCGACTTGAGCATGACCTTGCGCTCGAGCGCCTTCTGAATCTCGTCCTCGACGCTGTAGAGATCGAAGATCGGCCGCTCGCCCGGGTAATGTTCCAGATGCTCGCTCAGCTCGGGCATCAACTCGCCAACGAACTGGCTGACCTTCTGGAAATTCTCCCGCGAGTCGATCCGGATCTTCTCGATACGTGGATTGACCAGGTCGCGCAAGGTACGCATGGCCAGCGACAGGTCTTCATAGATGAGCGAGGGCGCGCCGGCCGTTTTCATCTGCCCGTCGATCTGCTCCCACAGACGGCGCAGATAACGGATATCCATGAGGATCTCGTCGCTGCCGGCGCCTTCTGCGGCGGTGCGCAGGATGAACCCGCCGGTTTCCTTGATGCCTTCGGCCGCGATGCATTCGGCAACCACTTGCTTGAGGCGATCCCGCTCGGCTTCGTCCTCGATGCGCAGGGATATCCCGACATGACTGGTCTTGGGCATGTACACCAGATACCGCGAAGGTATCGACAGCTGCGTGGTCAGCCGCGCACCCTTGGTGCCAATCGGGTCCTTGGTGACCTGCACCACGAGCGCCTGGCCCTCATGGACCAGCGCACTGATGGGCTCGACGGCGTTACCTTCACGGCTGGAAATTTCCGACGCATGGATGAACGCCGCGCGCTCCAGGCCTATGTCGACGAACGCCGCCTGCATGCCCGGAAGCACGCGCACCACCTTACCCTTGTAGATGTTGCCGACGATGCCGCGGCGCTGGGTACGCTCGACATGGACTTCCTGCAGCACACCATTCTCCACCACCGCCACCCGCGACTCCATGGGGGTGATGTTCATCAGGATCTCTTCGCTCATTGTTATTCTCGGCCGATGGGCGGATGAACCAGCCGAAGCTGACGGATGGGTTCGATTCTAACGGCATACGCCGTCAAGCCACAGGCTCTAAACGGAGCTTTTAGTCCAGTACTCGATCCCATGCGCGGCGAGCAACTGTGCCGTTTCGCATAACGGCAGGCCGACCACACCCGAGTAGCTGCCCTCCAGCGCACTGACGAAGATCGCCCCCCAGCCCTGAATCGCGTAGCTACCCGCCTTGTCCTGCGGCTCACCGCTGGCCCAATAGGCCTCGGCTTCGTCGGACCGGATCGGCCGAAAGCGCACCCGGCTGGTCACCAGCCGCGTCACGCAGCCCGACGAGCTGGCCAGCGCGACGGCTGTCATTACCTGGTGTTCGCGCCCGGACAGGGCGTGCAACATGGCCAGCGCCTGCGCCTTGTCGGCTGGCTTGCCCAGAATCCGCCCGTCCAGCACGACCGTGGTGTCGGCGCCCAGCACGCAGGCCGAGGCGTCCGTCACCCGCGCCAGCCCTGCCAGTGCCTTTTCGCGCGCCACGCGCTGCACATAGACGTCCGGCGGCTCCGAGGCGGCAGGCGTCTCATCGATGCTGACCGAAAGGTGGGAAAATGGAACGCCGATCTGGGTGAGCAGCTCACGGCGTCGCGGCGACGCGGAGGCAAGAAACAGTGCGGGCATGCCGGCTCCTTGAAAGCGAACGAGCGGAGCAGGGTCGCATATCCAGGCAGCCCCCGGAAGCGGCCTGGCGCCGCCCCGGCAGGGCTCAATAGACGTTGAAGCGTCGACGCGCCCATTGCAGGGCGACGAACACCCACGGCCAGAGCAAGGCGCTGACCGGCACGGGAATGAGGAACAGCAGGGTCGGCGGGCGATTACCGGTCAGCGTGTTCAACCACAGTTGCACCAGCTGACCGATCCCGAGAATGACCATCAGCACCAGGCTTTGCTGCAGCAACGGGAACATCCGCAGGCGCTGCTGCAGATTGAGCACCAGAAAGGTGATCAGGATCAGCGGCAAACCGTTCTGTCCCAACAGGGTACCGGAGAGCACGTCGAGCATCAGCGCGAAGAAGAATGCCGCCACCATCCCGCCACGATGAGGCAAGGTGATTGCCCAATAGGCGATGACCATGCCGAGCCAGAGCGGGCGCGCCAAACCGAGACTGGCGGGCATGGGCGCCACGCTGAGCAACAGCGCCAGCACCAACGATAACCAGATCACCCAGCCATTGTTCAGGCGCCCATGGATCATGGCTGCTCCTCGCTACCTGACGCGGCCGGCGGGGCCGACGGTGTGGCTGCCGGCGCTGCCGGCGGTGGCGTTTCCAGCGGCTCGCTCGTCGCCTGCTCGGCAGCCTCCCGGTCGGCGGACTCCTGTGCCTGCGCCGCCGCGGTGGCGCGTTCTTCCGGCGTACGCGAATCACTGAACACCAGCAACAGATACCGGCTGCGATTGAGCATGGCGGTGGGTATGGCGCGGACGATCAGGAACGGCTGGCCGGAACCGCGTACCACTTCGGTGACCTGGGCAACCGGGTAGCCGCTGGGAAAGCGTTGTCCCAATCCGGAGCTGACCAGCAGGTCGCCCTCCTTGATGTCCGCCGTCTCGGCGACATGGCGTAACTCGAGATAATCCGGGCTACCGGTGCCCACTGCGATTGCCCGCAGGCCATTGCGATTGACCTGCACCGGGATGCTATGGGTCACATCGGTCAGTAACAGCACCCGAGCGGCATAGGGCATGACTTCGACGACCTGCCCCATCAGGCCGCTGGCGTCGAGCACCGGCTGGCCAAGGAATACCCCGTCGCGCTCGCCCTTGTCGATCAGGATGCGATGAGTAAAGGGATTGGGGTCCAGCCCGATCAGCTCGCTGACGATCACCTTGTCGTCGACCAGGGCGGCGGAATTGAGCAGCTCTCGCAGCCGCACATTCTGCTCGGTCAGCATCGCCAGCTTCTGCAAGCGGCGCTGCATCAGCAACGCCTCGGCCTTGAGCTTCTCATTCTCGGCCACCAGGCTGGTGCTGCTGCTGATCTGCTCGGTCGCGCGTTGCCACGTGCGCACCGGCAGGTCGGCCAGCCAATAGAAAGGTGTGAGCACCAATCCCATCTGGCTGCGCAACGGTTTCAGCGTCTCGAAGCGCGCATCCACCACCATCAACGCAACACAGAGCACAGAGAGCACCAGCAAGCGCACTCCGAGCAAGGGTCCTTTGGCGAACAGTGGTTTGATGGGCGAGTCCTCGCAGCTGAAGGCTTCAAACTAAACGCGACAAGCCGAGAGCAGGACGACCCTGCTATCGGCTTGCGCTTGGAGCTTATCAGGCCGTTGAAACACGTAGGCGAGGCAGGCAAGACGAGGCGAAAACAGCCGAAGAAGCGCAGTTTAGGTTTCTGAGCATTCTGAGGCTGGTTTCAACGAAGTATTGCCAACGCAGCTAGTTTTTTAACGGCCTGCTAGCGCTTGTCACTCACTCCGTGGACAACAGATCCATCGCGTGCCGGTCCATCATTTCCAGCGCCCGGCCGCCACCGCGTGCCACGCACGTCAGCGGCTCTTCGGCCACGATGACCGGCAGGCCGGTCTCCTGCGCCAGCAACTTGTCGAGATCACGCAACAATGCGCCACCGCCAGTCAGCACCAGGCCGCGCTCGGCAATATCCGAAGCCAGCTCGGGCGGCGATTGCTCCAGCGCGCTCTTGACCGCCTGGACGATGGTGGCCAGCGATTCCTGCAGTGCTTCGAGGACCTCGTTCGAATTGAGGGTAAAGCTGCGCGGTACGCCTTCGGCCAGGTTGCGCCCGCGAACATCGACTTCGCGCACATCGCTGCTGGGGAACGCGGTACCGATTTCCTGCTTGATCCGCTCTGCGGTGGATTCACCGATCAGGCTGCCATAGTTGCGACGCACATAGGTGACGATGGACTCGTCGAAACGATCGCCGCCAACCCGCACGGATTCGGCGTAGACCACGCCATTAAGGGAAATCAGCGCGATTTCCGTGGTGCCGCCGCCGATATCGACCACCATCGAACCGCGCGCCTCGTCGACCGGCAGCCCGGCACCGATGGCCGCGGCCATCGGCTCTTCGATGAGAAAGACTTCGCGCGCGCCAGCACCGAGGGCCGATTCACGAATCGCGCGGCGCTCGACCTGGGTCGACTTACAGGGCACGCAGATCAGGACGCGGGGGCTGGGCTGAAGGAAGCTGTTTTCGTGAACCTTGTTGATGAAGTACTGCAGCATCTTTTCGCATACGCTGAAGTCCGCAATCACGCCGTCCTTCATGGGCCGTATGGCGTTGATATTGCCCGGGGTCCGGCCGAGCATGCGTTTGGCGTCGGTGCCCACCGCGACGACACTTTTCTGGTTGCCGTGGGAACGGATGGCAACCACGGACGGCTCGTTCAGAACGATGCCGCGGTCGCGCACATAAATGAGGGTATTGGCAGTGCCCAGGTCGATCGACAAATCGCTGGAAAACATGCCACGCAGTTTCTTGAACATGGGGAAAGGGCCCTGGGGCAAACGCGTGGGGAAAAAAGTGCCGCAAACTCTAACAATGGTGCGAAGTTAGGGCAAGGCGCACGTCGGCGCAGCTCGAAGCGGACGTGCGCTACCGCTCAAAATATGACCAGAAGCGAAACAGCCGCCGATAACCGGCAAGCCGCAGCCGTGCTACCGACAAGCGCCGCAGGCATGTAAGATTGACGGCTTTTCCGGGCCTGAATGCCCACCGCCGCGGCTCGACCCTGCCGCTCTTGCGTCGGCCTTTGCCGACGGAAGGCGTACCCGACTCGCTTCCCGCTGGAGAATCCCGATGGCGCTTGAACGCTCCGAGGTGGAAAAGATCGCTCATCTGGCCCGTCTGGGCCTGAATGAAAACGACCTGCCCCGTACCACCGAGACCCTGAACAACATCCTGGGCCTCATCGACCGCATGCAGGCGGTCGACACGACCGGCGTCGAGCCGCTCGCCCACCCGCTGGAAACCCAACAGCGCCTGCGCGCCGATGACGTCACCGAGCGCAATCAGCGTGAGGCCTTCCAGGCAATCGCACCGGCTGTCGAGAACGGTCTGTATCTGGTTCCGCGGGTGATCGAGTGATGAAGGACGCCGACATGCATCAACTGACCCTCGCGCAAATCGCGCGCGCCCTGGCCGACAAGCGCTTCTCGGCCGAAGAGCTGACCCGCTCGCTGCTCACGCGCATCCAGTCGCTCGATCCGCAATTGAACAGCTTTATCACCGTCACCGAAGAACAGGCGCTCGATCAGGCGCGCGCAGCCGATGCACGCCGTGCCAAGGGTGAGGATGGCGCGCTGCTGGGCGCGCCGATTGGTCACAAGGATCTGTTCTGCACGCTGGGCGTGCGCACCAGTTGCGGCTCGAAGATTCTCGACAGTTTCCAGTCACCCTACGACGCTACCGTCGTCGAACGGCTCGCGGCGGCTGGCGCCGTATCCCTGGGCAAACTGAACATGGACGAATTCGCCATGGGTTCGGCCAACGAGTCGAGCTTCTACGGCGCGGTCAAGAATCCATGGGACCTGAGCCGGGTGCCAGGCGGCTCCTCCGGCGGCTCGGCGGCTGCGGTTGCAGCGCGCCTGCTGCCCGCCGCCACCGGCAGCGACACCGGCGGCTCGATTCGCCAGCCCGCCGCACTCACCAACCTGACCGGACTCAAGCCCACCTACGGACGGGTTTCGCGCTGGGGCATGATCGCCTACGCATCGAGCCTCGATCAGGGCGGCCCGCTGGCGCGCACTGCCGAAGATTGCGCACTGATGCTCGGGGCCATGGCCGGCTTCGATCCGAAGGACTCCACCAGCGTCGACCAGCCGCTGGATGATTACCTCACCGCACTCGACAAGCCGTTGGCTGGCCTGCGCATCGGCTTGCCGAAGGAGTATTTCGGCGCAGGTCTCGACCCGAAGATCGCCGATGCAGTGATGCGCGCCGTGGACGAGTTGAAGAAGCTCGGCGCGACGGTGAAAGAAATCAGCCTGCCGAACATGCAGCACGCGATCCCTTCCTACTATGTGATCGCGCCTGCTGAAGCCAGCTCCAACCTGTCGCGTTTCGACGGCGTGCGCTTTGGCTATCGCTGCGAAGACCCCGTCGACCTGACCGACCTCTACAAGCGCTCACGCGCCGAAGGGTTCGGTGACGAGGTGAAGCGTCGCATCATGGTCGGCACCTATGCGCTGTCCGCGGGCTACTACGACGCCTACTACCTGAAGGCGCAAAAGATTCGCCGACTGATCAAGAACGACTTCGTCCGCGCATTCGACGAAGTCGACGTGATTCTCGGCCCGACCACGCCGAATCTGGCCTGGAAGCTTGGCGAGAAGAACGCCGATCCGGTTTCGGCCTATCTGGAAGACATCTACACCATCACCGCCAACCTGGCCGGTATTCCGGGCCTTTCGATGCCCGCCGGATTCATCGACGGGCTGCCGGTAGGCGTGCAGCTACTGGCGCCTTATTTCCAGGAGGCGCGCCTGCTCAACGTGGCGCACCAGTACCAGCAGGTTACCGATTGGCACCTGCGCGCCCCGGCCGGATTCTGAGGAATTAATGATGCAATGGGAAACCGTAATCGGGCTGGAAATCCACGCACAGCTCGCCACCCAGTCGAAGATATTCTCCGGTAGCGCCACGACCTTTGGTGCCGAACCCAACACCCAGGCCAGCCTGGTCGATCTGGGCATGCCCGGCACCCTGCCCGTGCTCAATGCCGAAGCCGTGCGCATGGCCTGCAAGTTCGGCCTGGCAATCGACGCCGAGATCGCCGAAAAGAACGTCTTCGCTCGCAAGAACTACTTCTACCCGGACCTGCCCAAGGGCTACCAGACCAGCCAGATGGATCACCCCATCGTCGGCAAGGGCTTCCTCGACATTACTCTGGAAGACGGCTCGCAGAAACGCATCGGCATCACCCGCGCGCATCTGGAAGAAGACGCCGGCAAGAGCCTGCACGAAGATTTCCACGGCATGAGCGGAATCGACCTCAACCGTGCCGGCACCCCGCTGCTGGAAATCGTCTCCGAGCCGGATATCCGCAGCGCCAAGGAAGCGGTGGCCTACGTCAAGGCGATCCATGCGCTGGTGCGCTACTTGGGGATTTGCGACGGCAACATGGCCGAAGGCTCGCTGCGTTGCGACTGCAACGTGTCGGTTCGCCCCAAGGGTCAGGCCGAATTCGGCACCCGCGCCGAGATCAAGAACGTCAACTCCTTCCGCTTCATCGAGAAGGCGATCAATCACGAAGTCCAGCGGCAGATCGAGCTGATCGAGGACGGCGGCACGGTGGTGCAGGAAACGCGCCTGTACGACCCGAACAAGGATGAAACGCGCTCCATGCGCAGCAAGGAAGAAGCCAACGACTATCGCTACTTTCCCTGCCCCGACCTGCTGCCGGTAGTGATCGAACAGCGGTTCCTCGATGAGGTCCGCGCCAGCCTGCCCGAACTGCCGGTAGAAAAGCGCGAGCGATTCCAGCGCGAGTTCGGCCTGTCCGCCTACGATGCAGACGTCCTGGCCGCCAGCCGCGAGCTGGCCGACTATTTCGAGCAGGTCCAGCGCACCTGCGGCGACGCCAAGCTGTCGGCCAACTGGGTGATGGGCGAGCTGTCCAGCCTGCTCAACAAGGACAATCTGGACATCGTGCAATCGCCCGTGTCTGCCGAGCAGTTGGGCGGCATGATTCAGCGCATCAAGGACAACACCATCAGCGGCAAGATCGCCAAGATGGTGTTCGAGGCGATGGCGGCAGGCGAAGGCACGGCCGATGAAATCATCGAGAACAAGGGCCTCAAGCAGGTCACGGACTCGGGCGCCATCGAAGCGATGCTGGACGAGGTACTCGCCGCCAATGCCGAGCAGGTCGAGCAATATCGCGCCAGCGATGAAGCCAAGCGCGGCAAGATGTTCGGCTTCTTCGTCGGCCAGGCGATGAAGGCGTCCAAAGGCAAGGCAAACCCCGCCCAGGTCAATCAGTTGCTCAAAAGCAAACTCGAGGGGTGACCGCCCAAGGCGGACCCTTTGGTTCGCCTCGCTTGCGCCGATCCGGGGCTCGGCCTCGCCTCGGCGCTCGCGGTTGAACGGCTGCCTCGGTTGACGCTCAAAGCCTTTCGAGACCTTAGAGCCCGCCGCCAGCCGGATATCCAGCCGACGGTCCAGGAAGGATTGGCGCATGCGAACCAGACGATTGCTCGTTCCGCTGTTCTTCGGCCTGATGGCCGGTTGCGGCGAACGGCAGGATGCCGACTCGAACGTACAAAGCACCTTCACCCAGGAAGGCAAGGCTTCCTACTATGCTCGCAGCTTCCATGGTGAAGAGACGGCCAGCGGCGAAACCTTCAATCAGAACGAACGGGTTGCCGCGCACAAGACCCTGCCGTTCGGTACGCGGGTGAAAGTGACCAACCTGGACAATGGCAAACAGGTCACGGTTCGCATCGTCGATCGTGGCCCATTCAAACCGGGACGCATCATCGACTTGTCCCGGGTTGCGGCGGCCGACCTCGACCTGCTCGAAGACGGCGTCGTCAGGGTCAAGATCGAAACGGTGGACTGACAGTTCCTGTACGCCGACAGACACGGAGTTGCGATGAGTTTGATGATATTCGCCTACCTGATCGGCGGACTGGTATTGCTGGTGGCAGGCGCCGAGGCCCTGGTACGCGGCGCGGTGAAACTGGCGGCGCGCTTTGGCATCTCGCCGTTGATCATTGGCCTGACGGTTGTCGCGTTCGGTACCAGCGCACCGGAAACGGCTGTCAGCATACAGGCCTCGCTGAACGGCAGCGGCGACATCGCGGTCGGCAATGTGATCGGCAGTAACATCGCCAACATTCTCCTGATCCTGGGACTGTCGGCCCTGATCGCACCGTTGCTGGTATCGCGCCAATTGGTGCGCCTCGACGTGCCGGTGATGATCGGCGCCGGTGTACTGACTTTCGCCCTTGCCTGGAACGGCAACGTCAGCCGGCTCGATGGCTGCATCCTGCTCGCACTTCTGCTGCTCTACACAGTGTTTCTGGTCATCGCCAGCAAACGCGAGAAGCAGCGTGCCCAGGTGGATGAGTTCACAATCGAATACGGGGTCAACAGCCAGGCGAGCGCGCTCGCCTGGGTCCCCCAACTGTTGCTGGTATTGCTTGGCCTGGGCCTGCTGGTCGCTGGCTCCAACCTGCTGATCGAGGGTGCGGTAGCCCTGGCGCGTGCGCTTGGTTTGTCCGAACTGGTGATCGGACTCACTGTGATCGCCGTTGGCACCTCGCTGCCGGAACTCGCGACGTCCCTGCTGGCGGTCTACCGTGGCGAGCGCGACATCGCCGTCGGCAACGTCGTCGGCAGTTGCATCTTCAATCTGCTACTGGTGCTGGGTGCAGGCGCGCTGGTCTCGACCAGCGGCCTGTCCATTTCTCCCAATGCGCTGGCATTCGATTTCCCGGTCATGCTTGCGGTATTCGCGGCCTGCCTGCCGATCTTTTTCTCCGGCTATCGAATCAACCGCTGGGAAGGCGCGATGTTCTTTGGCTACTACATGGCCTACACGCTTTACCTGGTGATGTTCTCCACCGGCCTGCCCGCCATCAACCTGTTGCGCCATGCAATGACTTGGTACGTATTGCCCTTGACCGCCATCACGCTTTTGGTGATCTTTCTGCGCGCCTGGAAACACCAGCGCTGAGCCCCCCTTTTCCTGGAGCGCCCCTTTCGTGTCCCTGATGACATTCGTCTATTTGATTGCAGGCCTGGTCCTTCTTGTCGCGGGTGCCGAGGTACTGGTACGGGGCGCGGCGAAGCTGGCTGCACAGTTCGGCATTCCGCCGCTGATCATCGGCCTCACCGTCGTAGCCTTCGGCACCAGCGCACCGGAGACCGCGGTGAGCGTGCAAGCCTCGCTGAATGGCAGCGGCGATATCGCCATCGGCAACGTAATCGGCAGCAATATCGCCAACGTGCTGCTGATCCTCGGCATGACCGCGTTGATCGCGCCGCTGATCGTGTCCCGACAGTTGATCCGCCTCGATGTGCCGATCATGATCGGCGCCAGCTTGGTCACCTATGCCCTGGCCTGGGACGGCTCGCTCAGTCGCCTGGACGGCGCGCTGTTGTTCTCCGCCGTCATCGCCTACACCCTGTTTCTGATCGTCAGCAGCCGACGCGCCAGTGCCGCGGCGACAGCCGACGACGAATTCGCCAAGGAGTTCGGCCTCGACGAAACACCAAAACCCCATGCCACGCTGATCAACGCCGGCCTGGTCATCGCCGGCCTGGTTCTACTGGTGACCGGCTCGAATTTCCTCGTGGAGGGCGCCGTATCGCTGGCGCGCGCATTGGGGCTGTCGGAGCTGGTGATCGGGCTGACGGTGATCGCCATCGGCACCTCGCTTCCGGAGCTGGCAACCTCGATCCTCGCCGCCATCCGCGGTGAGCGTGACATCGCCGTGGGCAATATCGTCGGTAGCAATATCTTCAACCTGCTCTGCGTCCTGGGGCTGGCTTCCCTGGTGTCGCCTGAAGCGATTACCGTCGCCGCCAACGCGCTGGCTTTCGATTTCCCGGTCATGATCGCGGTGGCCCTGGCCTGCCTGCCGATCTTTTTCACCGGCTATACCATCAACCGCTGGGAAGGCTTGCTGTTTCTCGCCTACTACGTCGCCTATACGCTCTACCTGGTGATGGTCAGCACCGGACGCCCGTTTGCCGAAACCCTCGGCGACGCGATGATCGGCTACGTCATCCCGCTGACAGCGGTGACCCTGCTGGTCATTGCCAGCCGAGCCTGGAAGCAGCAGCGCTGAAACGACCCATGCCGCCTGGATAGCGCGGGTCCCGGCGGCTCGGCAAGCGCCTCGGCTCAGCCTTCACGGGCCTGCAGCCGTGGCAACTCCACGACCTGCCCGGTGTCTGCTTCGTCGCTCATCCGGCTCAACGTGCCGTCGACCACGGCACCGTTCTCCATGCTCAGCTGGCGGTAGCGAATGTTGCCCCGCACCCGCGCGTTGGAATGCAGTTCGAGCACGTGCTCGACAACCAGATCACCCTCGATGGTGCCATCGATGAGCGCGTCGTGGCTGCTGACGCTGCCCTGGATCCGGCCTTCGGCGCTCAGCGCCAGAAGACTGTGCGTTCCGGGCTTGTGGCAGACGTTTCCGGTGATCGTGCCGCTGACCTTCAACCCGTCCTCAAACACCATGTCGCCCGTCAGCGATACGTTGCCGGAAATCAGGCTAGAGAATTGGTCGATCGTGAGGCGTACCGGCTTCTTCTTGCTGAACATCATTTACTCCAAGCTTAACGGGCGTTCTTCTGCTGCCGGAAGAACGCCAGGTCGGTCTGCAACCGCTCGATCTGCGTGGACAACAGGGCAATGCGCCCCAACAGTTGCTCGTGCGTCGCTTCGGCTTCCCGACGCTGCAGCCGGGCCTGCTCGAGCGCATCGTCCAGCGCGTGATTCTGGGCAACCAGCGCAGCAAGCTGCTGCGCGTGGGACGCGTCTTCTTCGATGCGCAGGTAGAGCAGCGCGGCCACCAGGCACAGCAACGCGGCGATACTCCATAGCCAGGGGCGGCCGGGACGTGCGGTCAGCAAGCGATGCTCGGCGCGCACCAACTTGCGCGTATCCGGCGGCCTAGTCGTCAGCTTGAGCATCGCTGACTCGCTCCAGATCGCCGAGGGCCAGAAAGCGCTGCGGGTCGACGAAACGCCCCTTGTGCAGCACTTCGAAATGAAGGTGCGGGCCGGTGGACCGACCGGTGGACCCAACCGCGCCGATCCGCTGCTCGGGGGTCACCACGTCGCCCGCCTGCACGTGCATGCGCGACAGATGGGCGTAGCGCGTCACCAGTCGGTTGCCGTGGTCGATCTCGATCAGCTTGCCGTACCCGCCGCGGGTGCCGGCAAAGCGAACCCGACCACCCGCGGCGGCGAGCACGTCGGAGCCGGTACGCAATGCAAAGTCCACCCCGGAATGAAAGGCCACCTGCTTTCGAAATGGGTCGATGCGGTTGCCGAAGGCCGAACCCAGCCGTGCGTCACCGACAGGACGGCGCGAGGGAATGGCCATCAGCGCCGCATTACGCTCGGCGACGCGCTGCATCATCCCGTCCAGCACCGCACGCATGCAGCGCGCGGACGCCTCGGTACGCTCAAGGTCTTCCAGCGATACGCTATCGGGGTCCAACGACAGGTCTTCCGAGCAGGCTCTTGGCGGCAACAGGATACCGCCCTGCCCGGCGTGCTCATGGGTCGAGCGGTCGGGTACCAACGCAGGCAGCAGGGTCGGGTCGAGGGCCGACAGTTGCGCGCTCAGAATACGCTGCTCGGCCATCATTTCCTGAAGCGCGAGCACATCGGATTCCAGGGACTTGAGCCGCCCGACCACTTTGCCTACGCGCGCGACGGCGAACAGCCCTTCGCGATCCAGGTCCGGCTCATCCAGACGAACCGCTGCGGGCTCGTCGTCTACATCCCGCCCGATCCAGACACCGCCTGCGAACGTGACGAGATTGAGCAGTAACAGCAACGCCAGCCCTGGGGCGAGCCTGCGACGCTGACTGACGACGCGGTTGGCATCGCGCGTCAGTGCTCGGTTCGAAGGTGAATAAAACGACATCATCAATTCCGGAAACAAGGGGCCAACCTCAGTTGGCAAGCCGTCGATCATCCGGAGCAATGTCAGGCAAGCCGGAACTTTTTTCTGAGGCTATAGTCCGATTACGACCATCCCGGCGCATCTCTTAAGCCGAAAAGCCAACCCCGGTCACAAACCGGGGAGCCGATGCCTAGATCCAGCCCAGCCAGCCCAGCAGAAATAGCCCGAGGTTGATGCTCACCGCCGCCATCAATGTCGTGACTACGATGATGATCGCAGCCAGCTGATGGTTGGCATTCACCGCCCGCGCCATGACGAAACTGGCGGAGGCCGTCGGGCTGGCGAAATAGAGAAACAGAATCCCCAGTTCCGCGCCGCGGAAGCCGAACAGCCAGGCGCCGACGGTCGCCAGCGCGGGAAGCCAGACCATTTTCATCAGGCTCGAACTCATCGCCATTCGGCTGCTCTCGCGCAGGACTGAAAGCGACAACGTGCCTCCAATGCATATGAGCGCGAGCGGCAAAGTCATCTGCGCGAAGTACTGGCCGGAGGTCATCAGCCAATCCGGCAGCGGAATCCGCCAATAGGCGAAGGGGACGGCCATGGTCACGCCAATGATCAGCGGGTTACGCAGGATGCTGAGCAGGATCGCGCCGGCCCGGGCCTGTCCGTCGGGATTGTAGATGGCCAGGATCAGGGCGGAGAGGCTGTTGTAGACCAGTATCACCACGCCCGCCAGCACACCGCCCAGCGACAAGCCGTAGTCCCCGTAAAGACTGGTCGCCAGCGCCAGGCCGACAATCCCGTTGTTACCGCGAAACGCCCCCTGAACATAGACGCCGCGATCCACCTGCGGGCAGCGCCACAGCGCCCAGGCCCAGGCGAGGAAGAACATCGTCACGGTGGCGAAGACGTAGTAGCTCAACAGGGCCGGCTGCAAGGCCGCGTCCAGATCGGCCCGGATGATCGAGAGGAACAGCAGCGTCGGCATCGTGGCGTTGAATACCAGCGATGAGGCCGTCTGGATAAAGGCTGCATCGATCCAGCCCAGTCGCCTGAGCGCTACACCGACAAACAGCATGACGAAGACCGGGGCGGTGACGCTCAGGGTCTGGATGACGACGGAAAGCATGGGCGAACTCTGGGATGACGGGCCGCGCTATGTTAACCGGAGTTGAACCATCAGCTTGAAGCCAAGGCTACGGCCATGCGTTTCGATCAGGGCGGCGGACAATGGGCCGCAGCGGTTATCGCCTCACCGGGCGCTTCTGCAGTTTGCGCTGCAACGTCCTCCGATGCATGCCCAAGGCGCGGGCTGTAGCCGATATATTGCCATCATGCTCGGCGAGCACGCGCTGAATGTGCTCCCATTGCAGGCGATCCACGGACATCGGGTTTTCCGGCACAAGCGTGTCGAGATCGGCATGCTTTGACAGCAATGCAGCCAGGACATCGTCGGCATCGGCCGGCTTGCAGAGATAGTTGCAGGCGCCACGCTTGATGGCCTCGACGGCGGTGGCAATGCTCGAATAGCCCGTGAGGATCAGCACCTTCATTTCAGGGTCGAGTTCGAGCAGCTTCGGCAACAGGACCAGCCCGGAATCGCCCTCCATCTTCAGGTCCAGCACCGCGTAATCGGGCAGTTCCTGCTTGGCCAGCTCCAGCCCTTCCTCGGCCGACCCGGCGATCCTGACCTGTAAACCACGGCGACTCATGGCGCGGGCCATTACCCGAGTGAATGTCGGGTCGTCATCCACCAGCAGCAGATGAGGCTGTTCTTCTCCTTCGTGCTGCAACTCTTCGCTCATGTTTGCATTCCTCGCATAGGGACACGTCAGGCTCATGCCCTGACCGAGCCATGCGGCAAGCGCAACTCGGTCAAAGTGCCACCGTCTTCGTGATTGTAGAGCTTCACCGTACCGCCGGCACGCGTAACGCTGGCCTGACTCAGAAACAGACCGAGGCCGAATCCCTTGCCTTTGGTCGTGATGAAGGGCCTGCCGATCTGTTCGGCGATGGCCAAGGGTACGCCAGCGCCATGATCCCGGATGGTCAGCTTGATCCACTGTGCATCCCAGTCCAGGCGGATGTCCAGATTATCCGGGCTCGCATCGGTGGCGTTATTCAACAGATTGAGCAGAGATTGCCCCAGATCAGCTGGCGGCATCAAACGAGGCGGCGTGCCCTTGCCCAGACACTGGAAGCGATAGGTTGCCTCGGGGTGCATCAGGTGCCAGCGTTGCAGCACCGACTCGACCCAGGCGCGCACGCTCTGTTCGACGATTGCCTGCCGGCGGTCCGCCTCCGCCGCGCGGACCAGCTGCCGCAGGCTTTCCTTGCACAACTGGACCTGCGATTGCAGCAACGCCAGGTCTTCGTTCAACGGACCCTGCTGGTATTCCTGGCGCAGTTCCTTGAGCAACACGCTCATGGTCGCCAGAGGCGTTCCCAGCTCATGTGCGGCACCGGCCGCCTGTGTCGCCACGGCCAGTAGTTGCTGATCGCGCATGCTTTCTTCGCGACGCTGGGCCTGCAACTGCTCCTGGCGGCGCAACTGCTCGGCCATACGTGCGACGAAGAAAGTAATCAGCGCCGCAGCCAGGGCGAAACTCAGCCACATTCCGTAGACCAGCAGCGTGGTGCGATCGATCGGCGGGGCGATGACCGGGTCGTACCACACCAGCATCAAGGTATAGCCCACCAGCGCCAGGCCGGACAGCACCACCGAGTACAGCCAGGGCAGTGTCGCCGCGGCGATGGTGAGCGGCACCAGGTAGTAGGAAACGAAAGGGTTGGTCGAGCCGCCCGAGTAATACAGCAGTGCGCTGTGGATCAGCAGGTCGGTGGCCAGGTGCGCGGCGTATTCAAGGTCGGTGACCGGCCACGGGCCACGCAGGCGCAACGCCGTGCCCAGGCAGATCAACGCGGAAACGGCCAGCGTGACGCCCAGATGGAACCACGGCAACCCGAACATCTGAGTGGCGTAGGCGAGCCCCACCGCGCCGGCCTGGGCAGCCAGTACGAGGACGCGGATCAGCGTGAGCAGACGGAGGTTCTGGCGACTGGCAGACAGCAGATGGACGGTGGCGTACATAGACTCTCCAAAGGATTCGCGAGTATAACCAAGCCGCCAGATAGCCAGCTCATCTGCGGCAACGCGACGCATGAAAACCTGCATATGACCTGTCGACGGGCTAAAGTCTGTGCGCCGCACCGCTGGTGCCATCGAATCCAGGAGTCTCCATGTTCGTTTCCGCCCCTCGCAGCGTTGCGCTGCTCGCCTGCATCGCCTGCCTGCCCGCCGCTGCCGACGAGCAGCACTACAACCAGATCGCCCTTCGCGCCGAAGCCAGTAGTGAAGTCGCCCACGACCGCATGCACGTCACGCTCTACAGCGAGGCCCAGCACGAAGACCCGGCACAGCTGGCCGCACAGACGACCGAGGCCATGAACAAAGCGTTGCAGCGTGCGCGTCAGGCCAGGGACATTGTCGTCAGCCAGGGTAGCCGCAGCAGTTATCCGGTCTATGAAGAAAAAGGCCAGCAGATCACCGCCTGGCGTGAACGCGCCGAGCTGCGCCTGGAAAGCGGCGATTTCGCCGCCCTCTCCAAGCTGACCGGCGAACTGATGCACGACCTGAAGATGGGCAGCATGCAGTTCAGCGTTTCCGACGCAATCCGCAAGCAGAACGAAGATGCCTTGCTCAAGGATGCCGTTGCCGCCTTCCGCGCCCGCGCCCAGTTGGCCACCGAAGCGCTCGGCGGTAGCGACTACAAGATTGTCAGCCTCAACCTGAGCAGCGGCGGCTACCAGCCGGTCATGCGCAACTTCGCCATGAAGGCCATGGACTCGATGCCGACGCCCGAGGTCGAGGCCGGCACCCGTCAGGTCAGCATCAACGCGGACGGCGTCATCGAAGTCCAGATGCCCTGAGGCCGCGTTCCTGTCGATAGCGTTGCGGGCGGGCACCGGCGCGCCCTTCACCGGCGGCTTCGTCTGGCCAGGTCAGCCGGGGCGCCTGCAGAAACACTCTGAAACACCTCCGCAAAGCCGGACGGCGCAAGGCCCCCAGCCCAGCGGAGGGGGTCTTGCCGGCGTTCTAGAAGCGATATCATTCCCAGCAGCAATCGCGAATCACTATCATGCGCACCACAGGTTCTCTCAAAAAAGGATTTACTGCGCATGCATGCCCCGTTCACTCGCTCCGCGCTTGCCGCCGCTCTGCTCAGCTGCAGCCTCCCCGCTCTCGCCGAGACCGATCCTGTCACGCTGAGTGACACCGTGGTCAGCGCCTCGGGCTTCGAACAAAAGATCACCGAAGCGCCGGCGAGCATCAGCGTGATCACCCGAGAGGAGTTGCAGGAGAAGCGATTCAGCAGCATCGCGGAGGCTTTGCAGGATGTTGAGGGCGTGGACGTGCGCGGCAACACCGGGAAGACCGGTGGGCTCAACATCAGCATGCGCGGCCTGCCCAGCGAGTACACCCTGATTCTCATCGACGGGCGTCGCCAGAACGCGCCGGGGGACGTGGCGCCGAATGGATTTGGCGAAACCTCGACCAGCTTCATGCCACCGCCTTCGGCAATCGAGCGGATCGAAGTGATCCGCGGCCCGATGTCCACCCTGTATGGCTCCGATGCGCTGGGCGGCGTGGTCAATATCATTACGCGCAAGGTCGGCAACGAGTGGGGTTCGGCAATCGGCGTCGAGCACACGCTGCAGGAAAACCACGATTACGGCGACAGCTCGAAAATCAACTTCTACACTGGCGGCCCGCTGATCGAGAACACGCTCGGCCTGGCATTACGCGGCAGCTTTTACGACCGCGACAGCTCCAGCCTGGAATTTTCCGACTCTCACGTTCCGCTGAGCAGTCGCGGACCGTCGCCGGTCGAAGCCGAAAACTGGAGCGCGGGTGGGCGACTGTCCTACACGCCGACCCAGGATCACGACATCACGCTGGATCTCGACCGTTCCGTACAGACTTACGGCAACGACGAATGCCAGCTAGGCACCCTGGACGGACGTAACAGAGTCTGCGCACCCGACCCGTTGGCCGCCAACGGTTACAGCGACGAGCTTCGCTTCGAACGTGAACAGGCGACCCTCGCTCACACGGCCCGCCTCGCGTTCGGTACGCTGGATTCCAGCCTGATGCGCAACACCACCAAAACCATTGGCCGCACCATTCCGGGCGAACCCATTGGCGGTAACGCCGGCTTACCCGGCGTACGGGTCGGCGACGACCGTGGCCTGAAAACCACCAACCTGGTGTTCGATAGCAAACTGGTCACGCCCATCGGCGACGCCAACCTGCTGACCGTCGGCGGCCAGTGGTGGGAAGCGGAAATGGAAGATGCCATCGCCCCGGAAACGTTCGAGCAAACCACGTGGGCACTGTTCGCCGAAAACGAGTGGCGCATGCGTGATGACCTGGCGCTTACCTTGGGCGCGCGCTATGACGACCATGAATCCTTCGGCGGTCATATAAGCCCGCGCGCTTATCTGGTATGGAACGCCACCGACGCCTGGACCATGAAAGGTGGGGTCAGCAAAGGCTACAAGACCCCCAACATCAATGACCTGCACGACGGTATCAATGGTGTCACAGGCCAAGGCGAGATCATCACTGTCGGTACGCCGGACCTCGACCCTGAAGAGTCAACCAGCTACGAGATGGGTGTCTACTACGACAACTACAGCGGATTCAATGCCAACGCCACGCTGTTCCACACGCAGTTCAAAGACAAGATCGTCAACGACTCGCCGGTCAACTGTCTGACCAATCCAGGCGGCACCTACTGCGATCTGCTGGTCGGCACACCGCAAACCGAATACGGCCAACTGGTCAACGTCGGCGAAGCCGAGACCCAAGGCATCGAACTGGCCACCCGAGTTCCGATCGCCGCCGGCTGGTGGGTCAACGCCAACTACACCTACACCGAGAGCGAACAGAAAAGCGGCGACAACAAGGGCCGTCCGCTGACCAACACACCGGATCACATGCTCAACGCTCGCCTCAACTGGCAGGCGACCGACCGCCTGAAAACCTGGCTGGCCTATGAATACCGCAGCGACACCCTGCGCTATCTCGATGCCCGTGCGAACCTCACCGGTAACGACGCTGCCGTTTACGATCAGGTCGGCAACGAGCTGAGCGCATACAGCCTGTTCCATCTGGGCGCCGCCTATCGGGCGACCGAGAACCTGACGCTGCAGGCGACCATCCACAACCTGTTCGACAAGGACTTCCTGCGCAGCGACGCCTATATCGGCAGCAGTGGCCTGGACTACGTCAGCGAATACAGCCACAGCACCCGCTCCACCGCAGGCTATATCCCCGAAGGCCGTCGCCTTTGGATGTCCGCCAACTTCACCTTCTGATCCACGCACAACGCAACGCAACGAAGCCGGGCCTGCCCGGCTTCGTTGTGTGAGGCTGGAGCCGGGGTTCGCAGACGCGAATGTATGCTGTCTGTAAATCTTTAGCATTCAACCTGGAAGCACCCTAGAATCGCGCCACCGCCCATTCGAACAAAGGATTTCCATGCAACTCTGGCTCGGCACCCTGCGCCAATGGCACTGGATCAGCTCCGCGCTGTGCCTGGTTGGCATGTTGCTGTTCGCCGTTACGGGAATCACCTTGAACCATGCGTCTCAGATCGAGGCGAAGCCGACGATCATCGAACGAGAGGCGTCGCTGCCGGCGCCCTTGCAGCAAACGCTAATGGCCGATCCGCCCGCCGAAGGCCTGCCGGACGATCTGAAAGGCTGGCTGGAGAACGAGCTGAGCATCGACTTGACCGGCCGGGACGCCGAATGGAGCGACGGCGAACTCTACGTCGCCCTGCCCCGCCCTGGCGGCGATGCCTGGCTGAGCCTGGCGCTGGAAAACGGCGAGTTGCTCTACGAATCTACCGACCGTGGTTGGATTTCCTACCTCAACGACCTGCATAAGGGTCGTAACACCGGCACGGCCTGGAGCTGGTTCATCGATATCTTTGCCGTAGCCTGCGTCATTTTCAGCCTCACCGGACTGCTGCTGCTGCAGCGACATGCAACCGGCCGCCCCGGCACCTGGCCACTGGTCGGGCTGGGCCTGGTGATTCCGGTGCTGCTGGCCCTGCTGTTCATTCACTAAGGACCCGCGATGCGTAAATCCGTGCTGTTGCCCCTCGCCCTGTTCAGCGCGCCGCTGATGGCGGCCGATCTGCAAGTTTCCGTCGAGATTCCGCGACTGCAGGTCGCCGAGTATCACCGCCCCTACGTGGCGATCTGGCTGGAGCGTCCGGACCAGAGCCACGCCGCCAACCTGGCGGTGTGGTACGACACGAAGTTGAAGGACAAGGAAGGCGAGAAATGGCTGAAGGACCTGCGCCAGTGGTGGCGACGCAGCGGACGCACCGTCGAATTGCCGATTGACGGTGTCAGCGCCGCGACCCGCGCCGTCGGCCACCATAGCCTGTCCTTCGATGGCGATCAGGCTCCGCTCGAAGACCTGGCGCCCGGCGAGTACCGCCTGGTTGTAGAAGCCGCCCGGGAGGTGGGGGGGCGCGAATTGCTGCGTGTTCCGTTCAGTTGGCCGCCCACCCGACCGCAGACCCACCAGGCCCAGGGCGAAAGCGAACTGGGCGCCATTTCCGTCACTGTCACCCCCTGACTCAGGAAGCCGATATGAAACCAATGATCAAATGGACCGCCCTGGCACTGGCGGTCTGCCTGCCCCTCTCCGCCCAGGCCCACCGTGCCTGGATGCTGCCGTCGGCGACCGTCCTGTCTGGCGAAGATCCCTGGATCACCGTGGACGCAGCCGTCTCCAACGACCTGTTCTACTTCGAACACTTCCCGCTACGCCTCAAGGGCATCGGCAATCTCGATGACGCGCCGGCTGGCGGCCCTCCGGGCATGCGCCCACGCCCGGCCCCCGAGCTTCAGTTGCTCGCACCGGATGGTTCGACGCTCAAGGCCGAAAACGGCAATCTCGGGCGCTACCGCAGCACCTTCGACCTGCATCTGACGCAAAAAGGCACCTATAAGCTGGCCGTTGCAAACGACGGGCTGTTCGCCAGCTGGAAGGAAAACGGCCAATCCCGGCGCTGGATGGGCAGCCCGGACAGCTTCGCCAAGGATGTTCCGGCCAAGGCCGACGACCTCAAGGTGAGCCAGACCAGCAGCCGCATGGAAGTCTTCGTGACCTCCGGCAACCCCACCGAGACGGTACTGAAAACCACGGGCAAGGGTCTGGAACTGGCTCCGATCACTCACCCCAATGACCTGTTCGCCGGCGAAGCGGCCGAGTTCACCTTCCTGCTCGACGGCAAGCCCGCAGCCGGCGTCGAGATCAGCGTGATTCCTGGCGGCAATCGTTATCGCGACCAGCTCGGCGAGATCAATGCAAAAACCGATGAACAAGGCAAGGTCAGCATCACCTGGCCGGAAGCCGGCATGTACTGGCTGGAGGCGGAACTGAAGACCGACAAGGGCGTCACCCAGCCCGCCACCGAGCGCCGAGCCAGCTACAGCGCCACGCTGGAAGTGCTCGCGCCTTAACGGTGCGCGAACGGCAGCGGCGACGGGCTGCCGCTGCCTCGTCGGCTACCGCGTGAACCCATGCCGCGCAGGGCATGCACAGGCGCGGTACGCTGCGGCCAGCCGACTATGCGCTGCGCCTGCTCGATGATCGTCCACAACTCACAGCACGTACCCACCGTTCGTCAACCGCAGGAGACGGTCTACCTTGCCTCGCTTCCCCGCGCTCCAGTCCTGGGCCCCGCCTTTGGCGTGCGCGCTACTGGCCGTCGTGCTTTTCGAGTGGCAGCCGCCGCGACACGTCTCGGCGATACTGGTGATCGCGGCCTATCTCGGCATATGCCTGCTGGTCTGGCATCGTCATCGGCGGAACACGCCAGCCAAGGCGCAGCCGGGCACCGACACGCTGCTGGTTGCCTATGCCAGTCAAGGCGGGCATGCCCGCGAGCTGGCCGAACGCAGCGTCAGCCAGTTGCGCGATGCAGGGCTGGAGGTTGAAAGCCGGGCGCTGAACCGGATTGACGCGACGACACTCGCGACGCAGCGCCGCATGCTCTTTATCGTCAGCACCTACGGCGAAGGCGAAGCGCCGGACAACGCCGCCCATTTCGAACGACGCCTGTCGAACATGAACAGCGGCCTTCCCACATTGGAATACGCCCTGCTCGCGCTCGGCGATCGTCAGTACACCCGCTTCTGCGGCTTCGGCCGGCGACTCGATGCCCGGCTCCGCCAGTTGGGTGCCCAGCCACTGTTCGACAGCCTGGAAGTGGATCGCAGCGATGCCGGCGCGCTGCGCCACTGGCAACATCAGCTCGGACACCTCAGCGGCCGCAGCGACTTCGTCGATTGGCAGCCGGCGCCCTATCGACCCTGGCGGCTGGACAGCCGCCAGTTGCTGAATCCAGGCAGTGCCGGCGCCGCGATCTTCCAGCTGACGCTTTATCCGACCGACTCTACGCCGCCATGGCGCGCCGGCGATATCGCCGAGATCGGGCCACGCCACGCCGACGCCTCCGTTGCGCAACGGCTTCGACACGCCGGCTTCGACCCCGCCCAGCCAGTCGAAGGCGGGCAGACGCTGGCGGCCGTGCTGGCTTCGAAGCGGCTGCCACCGGCCTCCGATGGGCTGAACGATCTGGATATCGAGGCGCTGCTGGCACTGCCACAGCTGCCGCACCGTGAATATTCGATCGCCTCGATTCCCGAGGAGGGCCGTATACAGCTGCTGGTGCGTGAGACGCGGCATGCCGATGGTCAGCTCGGCCTGGGCTCAGGCTGGCTCTGCCGGCATGCCGTGCCGGGTGATCCTATCGATCTTCGCATTCGCAGCAACCCCGGTTTTCACGGGCCGGAGCCGCAGCGCCCGATGATCCTGATCGGCAACGGCACCGGCCTGGCCGGGCTGCGCGCTCACCTGCGCGAGCGTGCCGCTACACCGGGTTCACGCAACTGGCTGTTGTTCGGCGAGCGTAACGCGGCGCATGACCAACTGTTGCATGACGAACTGCACGGATGGCTGCAATCGGGCCATCTGCAACGGCTCGACCTGGCGTTTTCACGCGATCAGGCGGAAAAAATCTACGTCCAGCATGTACTCCGTGATGCGGCGGATGAGCTGCGCCAGTGGATCGACGAGGGCGCCGCCGTTTATGTCTGTGGAAGCCTCGAAGGGATGGGACGCGAGGTGCAGCAGATTCTCGCCGGTGTGCTGGGCGCGGGGCGGTTGCAGGCGCTTCGCGACGAAGGCCGCTACCGGCGCGATCTCTACTGATTCGCTGCGGGAGTCGTTGTGATGTCAGCCGGCGATCCGCTGCCGGACCCGCGGCCGGTACCCAACGGGCGTTGACCGCGCCCTGGAGCCCGTCACGGCAAGGCGGGCCAGGAACGAAGCCTTGAAAAAAACCCCGCCTATCGGCGGGGCTCGTCCTCGACCCGACCGCGGGCAAGCGGCCGTGCCTGAAACGTCGATCAGAAGTGGAAGTTGGTGCTCAGCAGCGCCGTACGACCCGCGGCCTGGCTGGCATAGTGCGCGCCATAGGCCCTGTCGTAATACGTCTCGTCGGTCAGGTTCTGCACATTGACCTGCAGGTCGAGATGCTTGCTGACCTTGTAACTGGCCATCGCGTCGTAACGCCAGTACGAGTCGACCATCACCGTGTTGGCGGTGTTGCCGTAGACCTCATCGACGTAGAACGCCCCACCACCGACGACCAGCTTGTCGGTCACATCATAGGTAGTCCAGAGGCTGAAGGAGTGGTTCGGCGTGTTCGCCAACTGATTGCCATTGTCCGGATTGGTCGGGCTGGTGACGGCGCCCGCCCGGTTACCGACCGCGCCGCCTTCGACGAGCTCGCTGTCCAGATAGCTGTACCCTGCGAAGACGTTCCACTTGGGCGTCAGACGTCCGGTGGCGGTCAGCTCGTAACCGTCCACGCGGGTCTTTCCGACGTTTTCGTAGGTGAAGTCGGTGGCCAGCACGCGCGCGTTGTCCTTTTCAGTGCGGAACACCGCCGCCGCGAGGGACAGCCGGTTGTCGAGCAGATCCCACTTGGTACCGATCTCGTAATTGGTGGTTTCTTCGGGCTCCATATCGCTACGAATGCTTCCAGCGGTGCCGTTCCCGTTGTTCAGCGAGTTCGGTTCCGCGCCTTCGCCCAGCGTGGAGCCGGGCGGCGTCGCCGATGTCGCATAGGACACGTAGAAGCTGCCGTTCTCGACCGGCTTGTAAACCAGGCCCAGCTGGCCGGTTATGAACTCGCTGGTATCTTCGATACGGGTCACGCCGGTTGCGGCGCGGGTCTTGGCCTGGGTCTCGAAGTAGTCGTAACGCAGGCCCATGTTCAGCAGCCATTGCTGGGTCAGTTCAAGCGTGTCGAATGCCCAGAGCGCCCGCGTATCGGCATCGGATTCGGTGCCGTAGTAATTACGCGTGATAGCGCCGGTGTAAGCCTGGTCCGGGTTCGGGTTCGACAGCGACGTACAGTCGCCGGAAGCAACGAGTGCGGGCGTGCAGGTACCGGCATTGGTGCCTGGCAGGCTATAGCCGGAGCGATCCACGGACTCGCGACCCAGCTCCACGCCGAACGAAAAGCTGTTCTTGAAACCGGCGATCACGGTTTCGCCGAACAGCTCGGTCTGGTTGAGGGTGCCGGTGGTATTGCTCACGCGCTGGTTGGCGCGTCGGAACACCTGATCGTTGAGGATATTGCCCTTGCTGTCATCCGGCTGGCTCCAGATGTAGTCCTGCATGGAGCTGCCATGACGAAGGGTGTTCTTGACCGTCAGGTTGTCGCTCAGGTCGTGCTCGATGGCAATCGTCGAGATATCGGCGCGCCCTTTGGAAAAGTCGCGATGCTTGAGGCCATAGAAATTGCTGCTGTCGCCACCATCGGTCGGCTTGTCCGGGTTGGCCGATGTGCGTCCGGCCGTCGAGCCCGCGTTCAGGCTGTAGGGGATACCCGAATCGGGCAGATCGTCGTTTTCCATGTGGTAGTAATCGAGGAAAACACGCGTGGGCGTACCCAGCCCGAAGGCGAGCGAAGCAGCCAGGCCCCAGCGGTCGTTGTTCACCGCATCGCGACCGGCGACGTTGCTTTCATGGCGCATCAGATTCAAACGCCCGGCGGCGGTATCGCTGAGCTGGTAGTTGCCGTCAAGGGTGTAGCGCTGGGTCTGGTCCGAGCCCCAGGTGAAGCCGCCGTCGAGCGAATTGCCCAGATGCGCCTTCTTGCTCACCAGGTTGATACTGCCCCCCGCCGCGTTGCGTCCGCCCATGGCCGAGTCCGACCCCTTGACCACTTCCACCGCCTCGATGGCGAAGATTTCGCGGTTCTGCGCACCGGTATCACGAACACCGTCCAGGTACATGCTGCTTTGCGAGTCGAAACCACGAATGAACGGACGGTCACCCGTCGGGTTACCGCCCTCGCCCGCCCCCATGGTGATACCTGGCACGGTACGCAACGCGTCCTGCAGGTTCAGCGAGTGGGTGTCCTTGAGCACCTGTTGAGGCACGACGGTGACCGAGCGTGGCGTATCGCGCAACGGCGCGGTGTATTTGGATGACTGCGCCTGATCGACCCGGTAATCGCCATTGTCCACCGCATCGCCCGTCACGGTCGTGGTGCCCAGGCTGAGTGGCTCGGATTGAGCGGCTTGTGCCAGCGGTGCGGCTGAAATGCCGGTCATGGCAACACCGACGGCGGTGGCGATAAGACGCGGCGTGGAAACGGGGCGATCCAAAGGCATCGAAGACATCGTTGTTCTCGTTGAAGGAAGTCTGAGGTCGCGAAATCTAGAACAAACGATAATCGATATCAATTAGCGCAAGAAAAAAATTTACTGAATGTTTCCGAAGGTGTCGCCAAGCGGCCTGAGACTAATTATCATTTGCGACCCATTCAGCTTCCAGTGCGATCGACATGCTGCTGCACATCCCCGCTGTCTTCAGTTCCGACGAAGCCATACGCATCCGCGCCGCACTCGAGCAAGCCCAGTGGGTCGACGGCAAGGTCACGGCGGGCTACCAGTCGGCCAGATCCAAGCACAATCTCCAGCTACCGGAGGATGCGCCGCTGGCCAGGGAGATTGCCGAGGCGATGCTCCAGCGCCTCTGGCAGAATCCCCTGTTCATGTCCGCAGCCCTGCCTCACAAGGTGTTTCCACCGCTGTTCAATTGCTACACCGAGGGCGGCGCCTTCGGCTATCACATCGACAACGCCATCCGCCAGGTGAAGAACAGCCCGGAGCGCGTGCGCACCGATGTCTCCGCGACGCTGTTTTTCAGCGATCCGAACGACTATGACGGCGGCGAACTGGTAATCCAGGACACCTACGGCACCCAGCGGGTCAAGTTTGCCGCGGGCGATCTGGTGCTGTACCCGGCAACCAGTCTGCACAAGGTCGAGCCGGTAACGCGTGGGGCGCGCATCGCCTCATTCTTCTGGACCCAGAGCCTGGTGCGCGACGACGGTCAACGCACCCTGCTCTACGAGATGGACCAGGCGATCCAGCGACTGACACAGGACGTCCCGGAGCATCCGTCACTCGTGCAATTGACCGGCACCTACCACAACCTGCTGCGCCGATGGTCGGACGTCTAGGTGCGTTATCTTCCTCGTCGCGAAGAGGTGTCCGCCGACCGGCTGGCCGATCTGCTGGCCGGCGCACCGCGCGAAGCGGCGCGCACCATCCTCACCGCCGCACAAACGGGCCTGGCCGACGCCCAGGTCATGCTCGGCCAGATATTGCTGGAAGGCCGGGGCATCCAGCGCGACCCGGAGCTGGCGGTGCGCTGGTTTCGGATTGCGCGCGAGCACCGCCACCCAATGGCGCACAACATGCTCGGGCGCTGTCTCGAGCATGGCTGGGGCTGCGAGCCGAACCCCTCGGCGGCGGCGCGCGAGTACCGCCAGGCGGCTGAACGGGGCCTTGACTGGGGCATGTACAACCTGGCCAACCTGCTCGCCACCGGTCGAGGCGTCACGCAGGACCAGGCGCAGGCGTTGCACCTGTACCGCCGGGCCGCCGAGCTTGGGCATGCGAAATCGATGAACCTGCTGGGCCGCTACCTTGAAGAGGGCCTGGTGGTGCCGGCCGATCAGGCCGCAGCCTGGGACTGGTACCGGCGCTCAGCCGAGGGCGGCGATTTTCGCGGCCAGTTCAGCCATGCCGCGGTGTTGATCGCCCAGCGGCGCTGGGAAGACGCCCGTCACTGGCTGACCCAGGCCCTGTCGCTCGGCCATCTGATGTTTTTGCGCAAGGCGCGGGACGAACTACTGGCCGCGCGGATCGGGCCGATTGCCGATATCGCAATGGCCTATGTGGCCCGCTGCGCCGATATCGGTGATCAGGGCGATCGACTGATCGCCCGCCAGATCGCCGAGTCCTCGCCAACCGAATCCAAAGCCACTGAAGGCCCAAACCTGTAGAAGGCGCGACTCGCGGCGAATGCGGAGCAAAGGGCCGCGCAGGGCCCAACGCTAGTGGGATCGGATGATCCCAAACAGAAAAGCTTCGCCCCGGGGGCGGGCCTCCCACGCCACGTCAAGCCCGTGGAAGGCCCAAACCTGTGGGAGGCGCGACTCGCGGCGAATGCGGAGCAAAGGGCCGCGCAGGGCCCAACGCTAATGGGAGTCGGATGGTCCCCGACAGAAAAGCTTCGCCCCGGGGGCGGGCCTCCCACAGCACTTCAAAGCCACTGAAGGCCCAAACCTGTGGGAGGCGCGACTCGCGGCGAATGCGGAGCAAAGGGCCGCGCAGGGCCAACGCTCGGTGGGATCGGATGGTCCCAGACACAAAAGCTTCGCCCCGGGGGCGGGCCTCCCACAGCACATCAAGCCAGTGAAGGGCTCAAACTTGTGGGAGGCGCGACTCGCGGCGAATGCGGACCAAAAGGGCCGCGCAGGGCCCAATGATGGGTGGGATCGGATGATCCCAGACAGAAAAGCTTCGCCCCGGGGGCGGGCCTCCCACAGCACATCAAGCCAGTGAAGGCCCAAACCTGTGGGAGGCGCGACCCGCGGCGAATGCGGAGCAAAGGGCCGGGCAGGGCCAAATGATGGGTGGGATCGACGATACCAGACAGAAAAGCTTCGCCCCGGGGGCGGGCCTCCCACGCCACGTCAAGCCCGTGGAAGGCCCAAACATGTGGGAGGCGCGACTCGCGGCGAATGCGGGTTACGCTATGTCGCGCGGCTGCTTACAGGTAGTAGGCCTTCAGCGGCGGGAAGCCATTGAACTCCACCGCGCTGTAGCTGGTGGTGTATGCGCCAGTCGAAAGCCAGTACATGCGGTCGCCGATCGCCAGATTCAGCGGCAGTCCGTACTTGTAGTTTTCGTACATGATATCGGCGCTGTCGCAGGTCGGCCCGGCGATCACCACTTCTTCCATCTCGCCTTTCTTCTCGGTCCAGATCGGGAACTTGATCGCTTCGCCCATGGTTTCGATCAGACCGGAGAACATACCGACGTCTGTATAGACCCAACGCTCGACGGCGGTACGCGACTTGCGCGCCACCAGCACCACTTCGCTTACCAGGATGCCCGCGTTGGCGATCAGCGAACGGCCCGGCTCGAGGATGATTTCCGGCAGGTCGTCACCGAAGTCCTCCTTGAGAAAGCGGATGATTTCCTCGGCGTAGGTTTCCAGGCTGTTGGTCCGGGTGATGTAGTTGGCCGGGAAGCCGCCCCCCATGTTGATCATTTTCAGCTCGATGCCGTCTTCTTCCTTCAGGCGCTCGAAGATGACCTTCACCTTGGCAATCGCGGCGTCCCATACGGAAATGTCACGCTGCTGCGAGCCAACGTGGAAGGAGATCCCGTAAGGCTCGAGCTTCAACTGGCGGGCGAGAATCAACAGGTCCATCGCCATGTCGGTCTGGCAGCCGAACTTGCGCGACAGCGGCCAGTCCGCCGTGGTCGAGCCTTCGGTGAGAATCCGTACGTACACCTTGGAGCCCGGTGCGGCCTTGGCAATGTTGCGCAGGTCGGCTTCCGAGTCGGTGGCGAACATGCGCACGCCCTTGTCGTAGAAGTAGCGGATGTCCTTGGCTTTCTTGATGGTGTTGCCGTAGCTGATACGCTCCGGACCGACGCCGCGGGACATCACCTTGTCCAGCTCGTAGATCGAGGCGATGTCGAAGTTCGAGCCCTTGTCGCGCAGCAGGTCGATGATTTCGACCGCCGGATTGGCCTTCACCGCGTAATAGACCTTGGCAAACTCGAAACCGGCGCGCAGATCGTCATAGGCGGTGCTGATGGTCTCGGTGTCGATGACCACGAATGGCGTCTCGTGCTGGTCAGCGAAAGACTTCATTTTCTGAAAAGTGGATCGGGAATAGTAATCTTCGATCTTGATCGACATGCATGGCTCCAAATCGGGAAACGTAAAGTCGGATGAGGGGACTAGGGTCTATTCCCGTTTCACTGCGAGCCGCGTTGCGCCAAATGACGCCAGGCAAGGCGCGGGACGCCGGTATGCTCGTTTCCTTGCCGCGTCCCATGACACCGCACGGTGCATCTGTCGCGCACCCCGCAAGGGACGGGCGGCCGCAGCCGCGACTGGACGGAAACAGACCCTAACTAGAACGCCTGATCAGTTTCCCCACTTTGGTTCGCCTACTTCCCAAGGCATGTCGCCGAGTATCACGGCCAAATCGACGGCATCGGATGCAGTGACTTGGTGATTCCTGATCTCTCGTCGTCAGTACTTGAGCCGGATGGATCGTTGCCAGCATGGACGTTCGGGCGCGAACTTTAGAACCACAGCTGTTTCAGATCAATGAAAAATCCGCACTCGCTCCATTTTTTGCCGCATTGGCGAACCTACCCTACTCAAACCGACAGATGTGCTGCGCCGATGTTCCGTTCGTCCCGCCCCGCCAGGGAGGGCCGGCCAACCCTGCCGCCTTGACGGGCCACGCCGGGGCGCGACCTTTGCGCTATAATCGCCGGCTTTTTCCGACACGCTTTCAATACCGGGACCGCCATGACCTCTCAGGCCGCCGAAGTCGCGAAGCGCCGCACCTTCGCCATCATTTCCCACCCCGACGCGGGCAAGACCACCATCACCGAAAAGCTGCTGCTGATGGGCAAGGCGATTGCGGTGGCAGGCACCGTGAAGTCGCGTAAATCCGACCGTCACGCCACCTCCGACTGGATGGAAATGGAAAAGCAGCGCGGCATCTCCATCACCACCTCGGTGATGCAGTTCCCCTACCGCGAGCACATGATCAACCTGCTCGACACCCCCGGCCACGAAGACTTTTCGGAAGACACCTATCGCACCCTGACCGCGGTGGACTCGGCGCTGATGGTCCTCGACGGCGGTAAGGGTGTCGAACCGCGCACCATCGCCCTGATGGACGTTTGCCGACTGCGCGACACGCCCATCGTCAGTTTCATCAACAAACTCGACCGGGATATCCGCGACCCTATCGAACTGCTCGACGAGATCGAAGCAGTGCTCAAGATCAAGGCCGCGCCGATCACCTGGCCGATCGGTTGCTACCGCGACTTCAAGGGCGTGTACCACCTCAAGGATGACTACATCATCGTCTACACGCCGGGCCACGGGCACGAGCGCACCGACGTCAAAATCATCGAGAAACTCGATTCCGACGAGGCGCGCAAGCACATCGGCGACGAGTACGACCGCTTCGTCGAGCAGCTGGAATTGGTCCAGGGCGCCTGCCACGAGTTCGATCAGGACGAGTT
This sequence comes from Stutzerimonas stutzeri, assembly GCF_009789555.1. Taxonomy (NCBI): domain Bacteria; kingdom Pseudomonadati; phylum Pseudomonadota; class Gammaproteobacteria; order Pseudomonadales; family Pseudomonadaceae; genus Stutzerimonas; species Stutzerimonas stutzeri. Next base: position 1,659,060 of record NZ_CP046902.1, on the reverse strand, counting down.
CATCAAGGGTCAACTGACGCCGGTGTTCTTCGGTACGGCGCTGGGCAACTTCGGCGTCGACCATGTGCTCGATGCGGTCGTTGACTGGGCGCCGCGCCCGCTGCCCCGTGCGGCCAACGAGCGCGTCGTCGAGCCGGTCGAGGACAAGTTCACCGGCTTCGTGTTCAAGATCCAGGCGAACATGGACCCCAAGCACCGCGACCGCATCGCCTTCATGCGCATCTGCTCGGGCAAGTATGAAAAGGGCATGAAGCTGCGCCACGCGCGCATTGGCAAGGACATCCGCATCGCCGACGCCCTGACATTCTTCTCGAGCGAGCGTGAGCAGCTGGAAGAAGCCTGGGCCGGCGACATCATCGGCTTGCACAACCACGGCACGATCCAGATCGGCGATACCTTTACCGAGGGTGAAAATCTCGGGTTCACCGGTATTCCGCACTTCGCCCCGGAACTGTTCCGCCGCGTCCGCCTGAAAGACCCGCTCAAATCCAAGCAGCTGCGCCAGGGTCTCCAGGAACTGGCCGAGGAAGGCGCCACCCAGGTTTTTTTCCCCGAGCGAAACAACGACATCATTCTGGGCGCGGTCGGTGTCCTGCAGTTCGACGTCGTCGCCAGCCGCCTGAAGGAGGAATACAAGGTCGAATGCGCGTATGAGGCGATCAACGTCTGGTCGGCTCGCTGGATCGAGTGCGATGACAAGAAGAAGCTCGACGACTTCAAGAACAAGGCCTACGAAAACCTCGCCATCGACGGAGGCGGCCACCTCACTTACCTGGCGCCGACCCGCGTCAACCTGAGCCTGATGGAAGAGCGCTGGCCGGACGTGAAATTCCGCGCAACACGCGAGCACCACTGATCGGCGACTGCGCAAGCCCAGCGGCATTTCACAAGGCCGTGAAATGCCGAGCGAACGTGCCTCGCCCGAGCAACGACCATTCGCCAAGCGCCTGCGCAGCCAACCGACTGAGCGCGAGCGCCTGCCGTGCGCCATCCTACGCAACCCTGGCCTGGTGGAGACGAGGTTTCGCCGCCAGCACCATTTTTTACTGCGCGGACGCTGCGGGCCGGCGCGGCGACACCTGCCGCGAACTCGACCCGACGCCGGCGTTCTGCCTCGCTATTGCGCTTCGTCCAGCGTCCACGCCAACACCGAGTCTCCTATTCGAGTCCCGAACGATCCATGGCCGCCAGCCATCTGCACCACGTACTGCTTGCCGGTGCTTTCCGAAACGTAAGTCATCGGGGTGGCTTGGCCGCCTGCGGGCAGCCTGCCTTTCCATAATTCCTTGCCGCTCTGAAGGTCGTAGGCGCGCAGGTAGTAATCCAGCGTGCCGCTCATGAAGGCAACGCCGCCAGCCGTCACGATCGGTCCGCCCAGCGCAGGCGTGCCGACCGGCAGCGCAATACCCAGCGGTGCACTGTCGCGGCTGGTGCCGTTCTTGTGCATCCAGACTTTTTGCATGGTGCGCAGATCGACCGCACTGACGAAGCCCCACGGCGGCGTCTGGCACGGCAGCCCGAGCACCGACATGAAGGGTTGCAGCCGCACCATGTAAGGCGCCCCGAGGTTGGGCTGCAGGCCTGTCTCGCCGCCGCCGGTGCGCTCTTGCGGATCGACTTCGCTGCGTTTGACCAGTTGGGAGATGAATGCCAGATAGTTCGGCGCGCCAAACAGCAGTTGTCGGCTCGGATCGACCGCCACGGACGGCCAGTTGAACGTGCCGACGTTACCCGGATAGATCAGCGAGCCCTGCTCGGACGGTGGAGTGAAATCGCCGTCGTAGCGCAGTTTGCGGAACTGGATGCGGCACATCATCTGGTCCAGCGGCGTGCCGCCCCACATGTCTTTTTCCTGCAGCGGCGCATCGGGCGCGTAGCTCAATGCCGACACGGGCTGGGTCGGCGCGGCGTAGTCGCCCTCTACCGTCCCCTGCGGCACGGGTATTTCATCGACCGGAACGATCGGCTCGCCGGTGCGACGGTTCAGCACGTAAAGATCGCCACGCTTGGTCGGCTGGATGATGGCCGGCACCGTGCCCTGCGGTCCGTCGATGTCGACCAGCGTCGGTTGCGATGGCAAGTCGCGGTCCCAGAGGTCGTGATGCACCGTCTGGAATTCCCAGCGCACCTTGCCGGTCGCCAGATCCAGCGCAACCAGCGTATCGGTGAAACGCTCCGATTCAGGTGTGCGGGGCACGGCCCACTGGTCGGGCGTCTGATTGCCGGTCGGGATGTAGACCAGCCCGAGCGTTTCGTCCGCGGTCGCAATGGTCCAGGCGTTCGGCGTGCTACGCACGTAGGTTTCTCCCGGCGCCAGCGGCTCGGTGGCGTCCGGATTGCCCGGATCGAAATTCCACATCAGCCGCCCGTTGCGTACGTCGTAGGCACGAATGACGCCGCCGGGCGAATCCACTGCCCCGTTATCGGTGATGGAGCCGCCGACGATGACCAGCTTCTCGGTCACCACAGGAGGGGATGTCGGCAAGTAGACGCCTAGCGCCCCTTCACCGAGGCCGGCCTTGAGGTCAACCACGCCGGCGTCGCCGAAATCCTCGCAGGGCTTGCCATCCTCGGCGTCGAGCGCGACCAGGGTCCCGTCATTGGTGGGCAGGAACAGTCGGCGCTCACAGCGAGCGGTGGACGGGTCCGGTTGGGGTGCGGAGCGGGTCGCCGCGCCATAGGCAGCGGCATCGTGGTAGGCGAGGCCGCGACAGGTCATGTGCTGGTAGTACTGCGCGTCGCGGTTGATGCTCGGGTCGAATCGCCAGCGCTCCTCGCCGGTATCGGCATCCAGTGCGATGGCGATGCTGTGGGGCGTGCAGATGAACAGCTTGTCGCCTGCCTTGAGGGGGGTGACCTGGTTGGTCAGTTCACCCGGATCGCCCTCACCCGGCAGATCGCCGGTGTGATATTCCCAGGCCTTTTTCAGCCGATCGACATTCTCAGGGGTGATCAGATCAGCCGTCGAGTAGCGATCGCCGCGGCTGGAGCCGCCATAGGCAGTCCATTCGTTCGCCGAACGGCCGGCCTGCCCGTCGGGGCGGAGGCCCTGCATCTGGGCGTCGCTGAATTCACCCTCGATCGACCCGTAATCCTGTGTCAGCGAATAGCCGGCCATCAGCGCGCCCGCCAGTACGCCAAGCGCGAGCAGACCGCTGGCGCCATCGCGCCAGACTAATTCATCACTCACGTAGCGATTGACCCAGGGCAGGATCAACCAGAGCCCAAGGATGCACCAGAGGTCGATCCGCGGCGCCAACTGCCACCAGTCGAAACGGACCTCGTAGATCGTCCAGATCAGCGTCCCCAGCAGCAGCAGCGCATACAACCAGATCGCCGCGCGATGTCGAACGAACAGCAGGCCCGCCACGACCAGCAGCCCGAAGCCGGCCGTCAGGTAGTACCAGGAGCCACCCAACAGGGCGAGGTAGCCACCGCCGATCGTCATCAGCGCGCCCAACAGCAGTATGACCCCGGCGGTCAGGGTGATACGCAAGGGGCGAGGCCCGTATTCGATGCTCATCCAGACTCTCCTGCCGAGTGGGTTCATCCGCTGTCAGCGAAACCTTCTGAAACAAAGTTATGACCGTTATCAGTGGATACGGCAGCGAGACCTTAGTTCAGCCTCTGGCGGCGTCGATCGAGCACCGCGCCGACAGCCAAAGGCCGTACCTCGGGCCTTTTGAGCACCGCGTAGATCACGCCGGTCAGCAGACGACCGGCCAAAATCGCCAGCAGGTACAGCCCGGCACCAGCGCGGCTTTGGCCGCTTCGCGCTCGCCTGGGCGAACGTGCCGCGCGCGATCAGGCTGGCGATTCCCATGCCGATCGGCGGTACCATCCCGGCGGCCATGGTGTTGCGTGTGCGCCGCAGCGCAGCAAGCACATGACCGCCGCTGCCCCTTGCGGGCAACGGCACAGTGGCCGAAGCTAGCCGCCTCCGAATGAGCCGCCTTCTGATGAACATCGAACAGATCACCCAGCGCCTGCATGCGATCCGGGATCGCAACGACTGGCAACGCTTTCACAGCCCGAAGAACCTGGCCATGGCCGCCAGCGTGGAAATGTCCGAACTGCTGGAAATATTCCAGTGGCTGGGCGAGGACGAGTCACGCCGGCTGCCGGCTGACAAGCTGGAACACGCCGGGCAGGAAGTCGGCGATATCCTCATGTACCTGCTGCTGATGTGCGCCGAACTGGGCATCGATATGGAACAGGCACTGCTGGCCAAGCTGGCCGACAACGAGCGGCGGTTCGCCCGATGAGCGATCGCCATTTCGACGAACTCGCCGCGCGCTTCGCCGAGAAGATCTACGGCGGCGCCAAGGGTGCGATCCGTCTCGCCGTGTTGCAGGCGGACCTTGCCGAGACGCTGCCGCAACGCCCGCTGCGTGTACTCGACATTGGCGCCGGTCTTGGCCACATGGCCCTCTGGCTGGCGCAACAGGGCCATCAGGTGACCCTCGCCGAACCCGCTGAACCGATGCTCGCCGGCGCGCGTGAACGGTTCGCCCAGGCAGGCCAGCCGGGCACGTTCATTCAGGCCGCCTGGCAGGACCTGGACGCTCGGGTCGAGGGCCGTTTCGATCTGATCGTCTGCCACGCGGTTCTGGAATGGCTCGCCGAACCGCAAGCGATCCTGCCGGTGCTGCACCGCCTGGTTGCAGCCGATGGCTGGCTGTCCCTGGCCTTCTACAACCGCGATGCGCTGATCTACCGCAACCTGCTGAAGGGCCATTTCAAGAAACTGCGCACACAATCGTTCGCCGGTGAACGTCAGAGTCTCACGCCGCAGCGCCCGCTCGATCCTCGGGAGCTGGCGGCGCAACTCGCACCAGACTGGCGGGTCGAATCATGCAGTGGCGTGCGTGTGTTTCACGATTACATGCCCGCCGATTTCCAGGCGCGCACCGAGCCTGCCGACCTGATCGAGATGGAACTGGCTTACCGCCGCCATCCCGCCTTCGCCGGCCTCGGGCGATACCTGCACTGGTTGTGCCGGCCAAACTGAGCGCCGGCCGGGAGGTTTCCATGTTGATCCGTGCTGCACTGCCCCTTCTGTGCGTCAGCCTCGTGGCCTGCCAGGGCAGCAACCCGTACACCAGCGAGTCCGAACCCATTCCGCCAGCGCCTCCGGTCGAGCAGATCCAGTCACCCAGCTACCCGGCCGCGCCACGGGACTTTTCTGCCTACCAGAGCTGGAGCTGGCGCACTCCGCCAGCCGGAACCGCATCGCTGGCAGGCGAGCAATTGCAGGAGATGGTCGCCGGTGCCCTCGATCAGCGGGGGCTGCGACCTGCGCCCGATAACGCCCGTGGCGACGTGCAAATCAGTGCCAGCGCCAGCATGGAGACCCGGGTGCGACAGACTTATGACGATTACGGGCCCTACGTCGGCGCGGGCCGCTACGGTGGATACGGCACCGGCTATGGCATCGGGGGCAGTGCGCCGATAATACGAAGCTATGAGGAGCAGGTGGTTTCGGTGCACATCCAGATGTACGACGGCAGCTCGGGGCAGGCCATCTGGAGCAACCGCGCCGAAGCGCGCAGTGGCGGCGATCAGGCCGAACGCAAGGATGCGGCACGTGACGCGGTGAACCGCGCGCTGGCGCAATATCCTCCGCGCTGAATGCAGGCTAGAAGGTGTTACGAGGAGAACCGACATGGTCCGGCAATTGATGATGCTCGCCCTGCTGTTGCCGCTGGCGGCCTGCCAGAGCACGCAGGTACAACGCGATTTCGATCCACAGCGGGACTTTTCCGCCTATCGCAGCTGGCATTGGAAAGAGCCGGCACTGCAGTACCGCCCGGACGACCCGCGAGTCAAAAGTGACCTCACCGAACAGCGTATTCGCAGCGCGGTCAGCGAGCAGCTCGACCAGCGCGGCTTGCGTCAGGCCCAGGCCGGCAGCCAGCCGGACGTGCTGGTCCAGGCCTGGTTCATCGTCGATGAACGTTCCCAGCAATACACCACCGCGTCGATGGGGGCCTGGGGTAACCCATGGCACGGCTTCTGGGGCGGACCGATGTACAGCGACACCCGGACCATCCATTACCAGGTCGGTACGCTGCAGGTCGATTTCTACGACGCGGCGGACGGCAAGCTGGTGTGGCGCGGCAGTGCCGAACAGGTCCTGCGTGATGATCCGGGCAGCCCGCAGGAACGTGCGGGTATGTTCCGCGAGACGGTTCACAAGGTACTGTCGCAATACCCACCGCATTAGCCGCCTCGGCGCAGCCTGGTTCCGCCCGCCGCGTCCGGCGGGCTTCTTTTTATCGTTTTATCGGAGTGATTCGCATGCCCGTCGTTGCCTGGTGGCTCCTCGTCCTGCCCTTCGTCGCCGGGGCTTTCCTACCGTTGCAGGCCGGCATCAACGGACAGGTGGCCAAGCATTTCGGCAGCGTGATGAGCGCGGCCATGCTGTCGTTCGCCGTGGGCACCCTGGCATTGCTCTGCATCGTCCTGTTCCAGCGTGAACTACCGGGGTTGCAAGCCTTGCGCGGCTTGAGCGGGTGGCATTGGTGCGCCGGCCTTCTGGGCATGTTCTTCATCGCCACCGCAGCCTACGCCGGGCCGCGTATCGGCGCATTGCTGTTCATGGCGCTGGTACTGGCCGGGCAACTGGGCATGGCGCTGCTGCTCGACCACTTCGGCTGGGCGGGCTTCCGGCAATCGTCGATCAGCCTCGGCAAGGTCGCCGGGCTGGTGCTGATCTTCGGTGGGGTGTGGATGATTCGCCGCGGCTGAGGCGGCGGATCGAAACGGCTATTTACGCTCGAACGCGTAGAACAGATTGGGCTCGCTGACCAGATACATGTCACCGCGCGCGTCGAAGGTCATACCCTCGGCCTGTGGCACGCTGTTGCTCAATCCCGCGAAGCCACTCCACAGCGAGCGGAAGCTGACCAGATCGCCATTGCCGTCCAGTTCCAGGATCATCTTCGCTTCGTCGCTGAGCAGCACCAGATGGCCGGTACGCTCGTCGAAGTGCACCGACGACAGGTCGCTGGCCATGCCCTTGTCTTCGATCCAGGCTTCACGATCGATTATTTTGAGATTCAACTGGCCGTGCAGACTGGCTTTGACGCCCTGGATCTCGTAGAGCTTGCGCGGTGAATGTTCCTTGACCACGAAGAGCCGATCGCCGGCGCGGTCATAGCCAATTCCCTCGAAACCGGCGTTGCCCTGCTCGTTCAGGGCCAGCGAGACGCTGGCGTAATCTTCGCGCTGCAACGCACCAGGTCGATCCGGCACGGGCAGGATCACCACCGACTGGCTGCGCTCTTCCGTTACCGCCAGCAGGTTGTCGCCCAGATAGGTGATGCCTTCGACATCCTGGAAGCCTTGCAACGGGTAGCGAGCGATGAAGTTGCCGTCCTGATCCAGCGCAATCAGCTCCTCTGGGTTGTTGATGACCGCCCAGAGATGGTTGCGACCCTCGTCGTACGTCAGCCCGGAAAGATTGTCGGACACCGACGCCACCGGCAACGCATCGACCCGCACCCTGTATTCGGGGAGCCAAAGGCTGCGGGCTTCCCAGCTGTTTTCGTTCCAGGCCGACTGAAGCGCGTAGAACACCCGCTCATCCAAGTGAAAGGTCGCGGCGGCATAGAGCGAACCGGCCGCCAGCAACCCCAGCGCCCAGGCACCTGGACGGGTGCTCGGCCACCATTGAGGTCGTGCATTGGTAACAGTCATTGTCGTTTTCTCGAAAGAGCAGTGGCCAATAGCCTGCTCAGGAAAGATTACCGTTATGTGACGATTGGGCCACCTGGCGCCAAATTGCCTCTACTGACCCACCGTCCGGGAGCGGGTTCAACGTCCAGCCATGGGAACTGCCGGACGGATCGATAGCCCAATGCCCCGGGGAACGGCTACGCTTGCACCCCGATCGTACGGCAGGAGAGCAATATGCGGGTGGAAAGTTTTTTCGAATGGCTGGGCCAGGCGCTCGGTACGGTGATTCGCTACATCGTCGATGCGCTCAGCGGCTTCTTCAGCCTGTTCGCCGACGCCGGGGCCAATTTTCTGGAGGGATTGTCGCGGACCCTGGGCATGGACCGCTCGTTGATCAGCCTGGTCGCCCTGGCAATCGGTTTGATGCTTCTGGTGGCGGCCGTTCGGGCGTTCTTCCGTCGCTCGATCATCGCCGGTGTCATTTATCTGTTCCTGGGGCTCTGGCTGTTGAGCTGGTTGATCCACTAGGCGTACCAAAGACTGACCTCCGTACGACACTGCACCACTCCGGCTTCGGGCTGCTGGCCGCGTGGGTTACGGCCACGTATCATTCCGGGCTGCCCTGGAGCCCTCAATGTCTCGGTTGTTGACCGCCTGGCAGCACGCCCCCACCCACAAACGGGTCTGGGCGCTGGCTGCGCCGATGATTCTGTCGAATCTTTCCGTGCCGCTGGTGGCGCTGGTCGACAGCGCCGTGATCGGCCATCTGCCGCATGCCCACCAATTGGCATCGGTTGCGGTGGGCGGCAGCCTCTATACGCTGCTGGTGTGGGTCATGGGCTTCTTGCGCATGGGCACGACCGGCTTCGCCGCCCAGGCCGCGGGGCGCGACGATGGCGGCGCACTGCGCCAGGTATTGCTGCAAGGGCTGCTGTTGGCGCTCGGCTTTGCGCTGTTGCTGAGCCTTTTCGCGCTGCCGCTCAAGGGCTACGCCCTGCAATTGATGCAACCGTCCGCCGAACTCGACGACCTGACCCAACGCTATTTCCATACGCGCCTGTTCGGTTTGCCGGCAGCGTTGGCGAGCCTCGCGCTGATCGGCTGGTTTCTCGGCACCCAGAACGCCCGCGCGCCCCTTGCGATTCTGCTGACCACCAACCTGACCAATGTCGCCCTGGACCTCTGGTTCGTCATCGGCCTTGACTGGGGCGTGGCAGGCGCCGCACGGGCGTCGGTGATTGCCGAATGGAGCGGCGTGGCGGTCGGCCTGGCCCTCACCCGCGGCGCCCTGGTGCGCTATCCCGGCCGCCTGGACAGGCACGCCTTGCGGCGCTGGGCCAGTTGGAAGGCGCTGATGTCGGTCAACCGGGACATATTCCTGCGGTCGCTTGCGCTGCAACTGGTGTTTTTTCTGATCACCGTCCAAGGCACACGACTCGGTGATGCCACCGTCGCTGCCAATGCGCTGCTACTCAACGGTCTGATGCTCACCGCTCACGCCCTCGACGGCCTGGCTCACGCAGTGGAAGCCCTCAGCGGCCATGCCATCGGCGCGCAGAACCGAACCGAACTGCGCCGTATCCTCACCGTTGCCGCGGGCTGGTCGTTGCTCGCCAGCCTTGCCTTCGGCCTGTTCTTCCTGTTCGGCGGCGAGCTGTTCATCGGCCTGCAGACCGATATTCCCGCCGTGCGCGAAACAGCGATCACCTACCTGCCGTACCTGGCGGCGCTGCCCCTGGTCGCTGTCTGGAGCTATCTGCTCGATGGCCTGTTCATCGGCGCAACCCGAGCGCGCGAAATGCGCAATGCGATGCTTCTGGCCGTGGCGATTTCGCTACCATTGGGTTGGCTGCTGCGTGCGCTGGGCAATCATGGATTGTGGTTGGCCTTTCTCGCCTTCATGCTGCTGCGAGGCCTCTGCCTCGGCAGTATCGCCCGACGCCTTCAGCGCCAACAGCAATGGTTCACCGCGACCCATGCCACAGCGGCAGCAACCCCATCCAGAGGACACTGAACAATGGCCTACGCCGTCGCCGCCTACCTGCACTTCGTGGCGATCTTCCTGCTCTTCGCCCTGCTGCTGCTGGAGCACCAGTTGTTCAGCCAGCCGCTGAATCTGGCGCGGGCACGCAGCCTGTTCCGCGCCGACACCGCGTTCGGCATCGTCGCCGGCCTGGTGCTGATCACCGGCGCCGCCCGCGCCATGCGCTACGGCAAGGGAATGGACTACTACCTCAACAACAGTTTCTTTCATGCCAAGATCGGCCTGTTCGTGGTCGTCGCACTGTTGTCGATCTACCCCACCGTCACCTTCCTGCGCTGGCGCCCCGCACTGAAGGCCGGTCAGGTCCCGGCCATCAGCCCAGCCAGCGCGCGCTGGGTGAAGCTGATCATCCGCATCGAGCTGCTCGCACTGCTGCTGATCCCACTGTTTGCCACGCTGATGGCTCGCGGTTTCGGCGTCATTGCGCAGGGCTCGTGAGGCCCGGCGCGCTCGCTGACAGCGGCTCTCAACAGGCACACCGTTCAATCATTTTGCAACCAATCCCGTTTGCCAGAGCCGAACCCTCACCCATCGATCCCTTCTAAGCACACACGACTCCAGGAGGTTCCCCATGACCAGACCACCTCTCATCGCCTGCGGCCTCGCCCTGTGGGCGCCACTGGCCTTGGCCCAGACACCGAAACCCGAAGTCATCACGCATTTGAACGGGCTCGACGTGGAAGTCAGCGCCATGGGTGTTCCTACTTCGACATCCGACGCCGGTGTCGAGCTGGTCGGTATTCGGGCGGTCCGCGTCATGAACAAGAGCGAAGACACCGTGACATGCGAGTTCCACGTGCCGGACGAAGCCAGGGCGGACACCTCGGCTCCACCGGTGTTCACCGTCACGTCCAATAGCCAACGGGTCGAACGGGTTCCCGGCGACTACTCCCCCGACAAGCCTTTTGCCGAGCTGACCTGCCGCGCCGCCAATCAGAGCGTCGGGACGCAGAGCCCGGTCCCCTCCAGCGAACCCGGCGCAGAACCCGCCGCCGAGCCTGCAACGCCCTCCACTCCGGCCGATGGAAACGATTCGACGCGTTCTCGAGACGCGTCCGGCCGCGATCGCTGAGTCGCCGCCCCGTCATCCATCGACGGGCGAGACGACCGCTCGCCGATCGATCCTGTGCCGGCCAATAGCACCGGCCGGTCGGGTTTGCCCAGGCGCCGGCTTCACGGCACCGGCGACGCTCGGACCCTCGCCCGGCGGCCTCCGCTCACCGATCGAAGTGAACTTATGAGCCAGCGGTACGATCCCCTCTTATGCACACTCAAAGCGAGCCTGGCGGGCCAGCGCATCCGCGTTGATTCACGCACGGCTCGCCCAGCGATGAGGAACTGCCGTGACCGCAACCACCCCTCACACCTACCCGAGCATGCCCAACCCGCTGCATGCGACGTTGCTCGCCGGAACCGTCCCCCTGTTTCTCGGCGCCCTGCTGAGTGATATCGCCTACTTTCGCAGCTATCAGATTCAATGGAGCAACTTCTCCTCCTGGCTGATCGCCGGGGGACTGGTCTTCTGCGGACTGGCGCTTGTGTTCGCCATCGTCAACCTGATACGCGCCCGCCATAAGGCAGGACGGCCTCTGGTCTACCTGCTGGTTTTGCTGGCGACCTGGGTGCTGGGCTTCATCAACGCGCTCGAGCACGCCAAGGACGCATGGGCGACCATGCCCGCGGGCCTGGTTCTATCGGTGGTCGTCACCTTGCTCGCCTGTCTGGCGACATGGATCGGCCTCACTGATCAGCGAGCGGGAGAGACAGCATGAAACACGCCAGCGCATTGACCACCCTGACTCTCGCGCTACTGCTCGGTGCATGCGGCGGCGACAGTGAGGAGCTGGATAACGCCCAGTTGCACGGTGCCGACCCGAAGCTTCCCGAACCCGAGCGCGGTCTGCTGCCGAGCATGAAGATTGCGGAACCGGCGCCGTGGGGCGACCAGCAGCCGACCGTGCCGCCAGGCTATAGCGTCACGGCGATCGCGACCGAACTGAAAATCCCTCGCCAGACGCTCGTGCTCCCCAACGGCGACATCCTGGTCGCCGAGGGTCGCGGTGGCAACGCCGCGAAGCTCAAACCGAAGGACGTGATCGCCGGCTATATCAAGGCGCGGGGCAACACCTCGGTGGAAAGCGGCGATCGCCTGACATTACTGCGCGACGCCGACGGAGACGGAACCTACGAGATACAGACCGTATTCGCCGACAACCTGAACGCACCGTATGGACTGGCCCTGTTCGAGGGCAACCTGTACGTGGCGAACCAGGACGCCCTGGTACGCTTCGACTACCAGCCGGGCCAGACCGAAGCCAGCGGATCGCCGACCAAGGTCACCGACCTTCCGTCGGCGATCAACCACCACTGGACCAAGGCACTGACCATTAGCGCCGACGGGCGTTTTCTGTACGTGGGCATCGGTTCCAACAGCAACATCACCGAGCGTGGGATGGAGGCCGAAGTCGACCGTGCCCTGGTCTGGCAGATCGATGCCCGGACCGGCGCCTACAAGCCCTACGCAACCGGCTTGCGCAACCCGACGGCCTTGGCGATGCAGCCCGGGACCGGGCAGCTCTGGGCGGTAGTGAACGAGCGGGACGAGCTGGGCGAGGACCTGGTACCGGACTACCTGACGTCGGTGCGCGAAGGCGGTTTCTACGGTTGGCCCTACAGCTACTGGGGCCAGAACGTGGATACCCGTGTACGCCCGCAGGACCCTGAAAAGGTTGCCGCCGCGATCACGCCCGATTACGCCCTGGGCTCGCACGTCGCCGCCCTCGGCCTGGACTTCTCCGAGCCGGCGATGGGCGAACAGTTCGCCGAGGGCGTATTCATCGGCGAGCACGGCAGCTGGAACCGCAAGAATCCGGTCGGCTACAAAGTGATTTTCGTGCCGTTCAGCAACGGGCGCCCCTCAGGACCGCCCGTCGATTTCATGACCGGCTTTCGCACAGCTGATGGCAAGACCCGCGGCCGGCCTGTGGGAGTCACTGTCGATCCGAGCGGTGCGCTGATCGTCGCGGACGACCTGGCGAACACGCTGTGGCGGGTGACCCGCACCCAGTGACACCCGGTGAGGCCGGGAGGCACCGGCGTCCGCTTGGGCGTCGGCGCCATTCCACTTGCAGACGGATCAGGCGGCGGTCAGCTCTCGCGGGCCCTTTTGATCCGATGATCCCAACGGCGCTTGGCGAAACGACGCATATTGGGGATGTCGTCGGTTTCATCCATGATCGGTTTGCCGATGATGGTTTCCATGATGTCTTCCAGCGTGACCAGTCCGCGCCAGCTCCCGAATTCGTCATACACCAGGCACATGTGCTGACGCTCGTGCAACAACTGGGTCATGAGTGTTTCCACGCTGATCGTTTCAGGCGCGACCTTTACCGGCTTCATGATCGACGATACCGGTGCCTCGTCATCGGCCGCCGCGAGCGCGTCATATCGGAAGATGACGCCAAGCGGGGTCTCGTCCTCACCGATCACCGGGTAGCGCGAGAACTGGCTGTCGACCACCTTGTCCTTGAACGCGCCAATGGCGATCTCCGGAGCCGTGCAATCGCAAACCGTGCGAGGCGTCATGATGTCGCGAACCTTGATCTCGTGCAGATCCAGGATATTGCTGATGACGCGCTGCTCATCCTCATCGAGGCTTTTCGTTTCGCGGCCCAGCACGGTCAGGGCCTTGATCTCCTGACGGATGTCATGCTCGGGCTCCTTCCCGCCGAACAGGCGCATGATCATGTCCGAGAGCAGGATGAAGGGTTTGAGCATCCAGATCATGGCCGTCAACAGCGGCGGCAGATACGGAGCGAGGACACGCCAATACCGGGCGCCGATGGTTTTCGGAAGAATCTCCGACAGGACCAGAATCAGAATGGTCATGACGGCGGATGCGACGCCGACGTAGCCGTTGCCGAACACGACGGTGACCTGCGCACCGACACCGGTCGCTCCGACCGTGTGAGCAACGGTATTGAGCGTCAGGATGGCAGCCAGAGGCTGATCGACCTTGTCTTTGAGTGCTTTCAGCCGCTCGTAGAGCTTTGGCCTGGAGGCCTTCTGGTTGGCGATGAAGCTAGGGGTGAGCGAGAGCAGTGCGGCTTCCAGGATCGAACAGACGAAGGAAACCAGGATGGATAAGACAGCGAACGCTATCAGGAGTGTCATGAGCCAAAAGTATCGTTACCAAGGGCTGTCCAATCTACAGCAAATGCGCAAGGCGATGACGAACCCTGGCGATCGACGCTGCAACATTTCATTTCCTCGCCCTTTCTGATCCGTCCCTGCCGGCACGGTGCAACGCGCAAGACAACCCTGGCCACGTCGTGGCGTCGCGTGTCGCTGTCGCTGGCGGACCCTCCCAGCGACAGCTGCGGCCCCTGGTTATCCAAGCCAGGCGAATGGTTGCGCCGGGTCTCAGCTCGGCTGGTAGCCGCCGGGCACCGGGGCGAAGGACACGCCGAAGCGATTCCAGACATTGATGGTCGCCACCGCCAGCGTGAGGTTGACCAGTTGCGGCTCGGAGAAATGCTGGCGCACCTCATCGAACAGGGCGTGTCCGACCCCGTTGGGCAGCAACGTATTCGCCTCCGCCCAGGCCAGCGCAGCGCGCTCGCGGTCAGAGAAAAACGGCGTTTCGCGCCAGGCGCTCAAGGCATAGATACGCTGCTCGGTTTCGCCCATAGCGCGCGCGTCCTTGGTATGCATGTCGATGCAGAACGCACACTGGTTGAGCTGCGAAACGCGGATCTTGACCAGCTCCATCAAGGGCTTGTCGACGCCCTCTTCGCTGCGGCTCTGGCGGGCCAGGTAGGTTTCCAGGCCCATGATCGCTTTCACCGCATCAGGGGCCGCCGCTTGATAATTCATGCGCATGGTGGTGTCTCCTCGGTTTGAATGTGGAGTCCAGCCTACGCAGCCGTCAGCACGCGCTATTGTAGAATTTCGACATCTTCGAACACGGGGCCGTCATGTCTTCGTTGCACGAGCGCGTACCGCCGCTCCACGGCTTCATCGCACGACCGCCAAGCCCGGCGCTGGCTGCTCATGTCCAGCGTTTCTGGTGGCTGGAAGGCGAGATGGCAACGGCCTACGACGCGCAGTTGTTACATCCGGACGGCGGCAGCGGTGTGATTTTCAACTTCGCCGAGCCGCTGAGCCTGAACGGGATCGCGCACGCACCTGCCGCGCTGATCGTCGGACCGCAACTGACGAGCTGTCGCATGCAATTGGCGGCTCGGGTGAGCCTGATGGGCGTGCGTTTTCGCCCTGGCATGGGCACGCCTTTCTTCGGGATCGGCCTTGACGAACTGTCCGGCTTTCACGGTAGCGATTGGCCCGGACTGCGGCTGACCCGTCTCGTCGACGCATTGGCAGAACTTGACCGCGAAGCCCAGCAGGCACTGGTCGAGCGGGAGCTGCTGGCCCAGCTCCAACGCGCACAGACGCATCGCTCGCCGGTCCAGCAGCTGCTCGCGCAGATCGCGGCCCGTGATGGCCGCGAGCGTCTGGCCGAGGTGATGCAGAGCGTGCCTCTGGGCCAGCGACAGCTCGAGCGCCTGTTCCGCTATCAGGTCGGGCTGACGCCCAAACAGTTCAGCCGCATCCAGCGTGTGGCATTGGTGCGGCGCGAGCTCAGGTCAGGTGGATCGCTGCTGGATACGGCGCTGGCGTGCGGTTACAGCGACCAGGCGCATTTCATACATGATTTCAAGGCGGTGGTCGGCATGACGCCAGGCCAGTACCGGCTTCGCGCGCAAGGCCGTGCGAAATGAGCGCCTGACCGCGGCACGTCGGCGTGCGGTTCAACGCCTTCGCCAATTGCCGAGCTTATCGTCAGCGTCAGCTGGCCGGCTGCTTTTCAGTCCCTGCGCGCAACCAGCAGTCCTGCGCCCGCACTGGCGAGCAATCCGGCGCACGCCCGGTTGAACAGCCGCCTCATCGATGGACGTGAGAACCAGTGACGCAGCACGCTCCCCAGGTAGGCATAAGCCGCGATCGCCAGCCATTCGAGTATCACGAAGCAAACCCCGAGCACCAGGAACTGAACGCCCACGTCACCGGCCGGGTCGACGAACTGCGGCAGAAACGCCGTGAAGATCAGGATGGCTTTCGGATTGCCGGCGGCTAGCAGGAATTCCTGCCTCGCAAGCCCGAACAGGCTCTTGTGCGCCTCCTGGACGATGTCGCCGTCGACGGCCGCCGCGTTCCATAGCTGGAACGCCAGCCAGAACAGGTAGAGCCCGCCGACCACCTTGATCGCCAGGAACAGTGTTTCCGATGCATAGAGAATCGACGCAAGGCCTGTTGCCGCCAGGGTAATCATGCCAACGAACGCCACGAGCCGACCGATACCAGCGTAACAGGCGACACGGACGCCGTAACGTTTTGCGTTGGCCATCGAAAGCAGATTGTTCGGCCCGGGCGCCATGTTCAGTGCAAAACATGCCGGCAGGAAGAGCAACAGTGTCGTCACGTTCATGGTGTATCCCCTGGCGTACCCACGGCGCAGGCCCCATCGCCCCCACGTCATCCGGCGGACGCCGTAGCCAAGCGTGGCGGGTGCAAAGCCGGCCACGCGGATTTTACCGGTTTGGCGGGTGGCGTTCACCCGTCCGGCGTTCCCATTCGATGCGCCGTTGCGCGGCCTGGTCAGGAAATGCCGCTCGCGGCTGTTTTCCCCTGATCGCGTAGGGCGCGATGGCAGCGATTCACGCCATATAAATGTTATGTTATAACTACCGTTTTATCGTCACAGCACAACCGCCATGACCGAAGCCGAACTCCTTGCCCAACCCGCCGACGCCTACATGAACGAGGCGCAACAAGCGTTTTTTCGAGCACTGCTGCTGTGCCAGCGCGAACAATTGCAAGTGCGCATCGCCGATGAGTTCCAACTGCTGCGAGAGCAGGAGCCCAGCAGCGATCCATCTGACGTCGGTACCGCCGAGGAGCAGCGCCAATGGCAGCTCCGGTTGCTGGAACGGGAAAAGAAACTGCTCGACAAGATCGATGATTCGCTCGACCGACTCGCCCGTGGGGAATACGGCTGGTGCACGGAAACCGGCGATCCCATCGGGCTCAGGCGATTGCTGCTACGGCCTACCACGACGTTATGCATCGAAGCGAAAGAGCGGCAGGAAGCCCGTGAAAAACACCAACGAAGCGCCTGAGAGATCACCATGAACCGCCTCCCTGTAACCGTTTTATCCGGCTTTCTCGGTGCCGGCAAAAGCACCCTGCTCAACCACATCCTGAAAAATCGCGAGGGCCTCAAGGTCGCGGTGATCGTCAATGACATGAGCGAGGTCAACATCGACGGCAGCGAGGTGCAACGCGACGTGAGCCTTAACCGCGCCGAAGAAAAGCTCGTCGAGATGAGTAACGGCTGCATCTGCTGCACCCTGCGCGAAGACCTGCTCGACGAAGTCGCCAAGCTGGCACGCGAGGACCGCTTCGACTACCTGTTGATCGAATCAACCGGCATCTCGGAACCCCTGCAGGTGGCCGAAACCTTCACCTTCCGGGACGACAGGGGCCAGAGCCTGGCGGACCTGGCGCGCCTGGACACCCTGGTTACGGTGGTGGACGGTGTCAATTTCCTGCACGATTTCCAGGCTGCGCAGAGCCTGGCGAGCCGTGGCGAGACCCTCGGCGAAGAGGATGAACGTTCGATCACCGATCTGCTGATCGAGCAGGTCGAGTTCGCCGACGTCATTCTCATCAGCAAGATAGACCTGATATCAAGCGCAGACCGCGAGGAACTCATCGCGATCATTGGCCGCTTGAACACCCATGCCGATATCTTGCCGATGAGCATGGGCAAGGTATCCCTGACGAAGATTCTCGACACCGGTCGCTTCGACTTCGCGCGCGCTGCCGAAGCCCCGGGCTGGCTCAAGGAAATGCGCGGCGAGCACCTGCCCGAAACCCAGGAGTACGGCATCGCGTCCGCCGCATATGTCGCGCGGCGCCCCTTCCATCCGCAACGCTTTCACGACTTCCTCGATCGCGAGTGGAGCAACGGCCGGCTGCTGCGCTCGAAGGGCTATTTCTGGCTGGCGAGCCGCCCGCAAGAGGCGGGCAGCTGGTCCCAGGCCGGCGGGCTGATGCGCTACGAGTACGCCGGCCGCTGGTGGCGTTTCACGCCGGAGGCGCAATGGCCCGCCGATGAGCAGTCGCGTGAGGCCATCAGGATGAAATGGGACGCTGAAAGCGGTGACTGCCGGCAGGAACTGGTGTTCATCGGTCAGAACATCGATTTCGATCGTCTGCGCACCGAACTCGACGCGTGCCTGCTCAGCGAGCAGGAATGGAACCTCGGTCCGGAACGCTGGCTGCGGCTGCCCGACCCCTTCGCTCCCTGGCACCAGGACGTCGCGTGATGATCGCTCGCGAGATGCCACGCCCACGCCCGCAGCAGCGCTTCGGGGATACGCCCGCGGTGTTGGCCGAGGCGCTGAGCGACGCGGTGAACCTTGCGGTATGGCAACGCCAGTTGCCGCTGCACATCGCCGGCTTTGCCCAGACGCTGCTGGCGCTCGGCGAGCCGCTGGCCGAGTCGCTCACGCTCGAACCGGATGCCGACGCTGAGTGCGACCTGCAACTGCGCTCCCTGGCGTCGGGCTACCGGAGCCTTGCCGGACACGCCGGATTCGTCGCCGATGTGGCCTGGTTGGTGCAGGCATTCGCCTGCCTGCTGGATGCCCGCCGCATCGGGCTGCGCCTGCGGGTACTGGATAAGCCGATGTGCCCGCGGTTTCATGTGGACCAGGTGCCACTGCGGCTGATCACGACCTATGCAGGCGCCGGCAGCGAGTGGCTACGCGAAGACAGCATGCCTCGCAGCCAACTGGGCGATCCAGGCGCTGGGCCGATCTCGGACGCCGATATCGAGCACCTCCAGCCTGGCGAGGTCGCCTTGTTCAAAGGCGAAAAATGGCAGGGCAACGAAGGGGCTGGCATCGTCCATCGCTCGCCCCAGGCCGCACCCGGCAATGGCCGGCTGATCCTCACGCTGGACTGGCTGGCCTAGAAGGGGCCGGACGCCAGGTCCGCCCCCTTCGAGCGGGCACGCTATCAGGCCGCCATCTTCTCGCATTCCTCGGCGCAGGTGCGGCAGGCATCGGCACAGGCCTGGCAATGGTCCATCTGGTGCTTGGCGCATTCCTCCGCGCAATCGCGGCAGACGCCTGCGCAGAGCTTGCAGAACGCCGACGCATAAGGGCTGTCCCGAGTCATCAGCAGCGCGGCCATGGCGCACAGGTCGGCGCAGTCGCGATCCAGCTGGATGCAGCGAGCCATCATCTTCACCTCGTCCTCGCGCAGGCAGGAGGCCGCACAGGTTTCACAGACCAGCGCACAGTTGGAGCACGCCTGGATACACGCCTGATACTTGGAATTGAGCATAGTTGTTTCTCCTCGGTCGGTTGCTGGATCGGTCGCCCTCTCGGCGAGCATGGGTCCTTTCATTGGGGGACCGGGGGCGCTTTAAAGTTCAGCCTGATCGACTCGGCGGACCCCGCGACACCGTGCAACCCACAGCGACGCCGCAGCCGCCGTTACAATGGCGCTCCACATCACCACGCATGCCTGCCTCGATGCCGTACACCCTTGCCGCGCCCTGTGAATTCCAGGAAATCATCCGCAAGAGCCGCTTTCTCGCGAAGGCCGCCCCTGTGAACAGCGCCGAAGAAGCCCAGGCCTTCCTTGAGGCTGTCAGCGACCCCAGCGCAACGCACAACTGCTGGGCGTGGAAGATTGGCAACCAGTATCGCTTCAGCGATGACGGCGAGCCGGGCGGAACCGCGGGACGGCCGATGCTCACTGCGATAGAGGGCCAGGCCTGCGACCGGGTCGTGGTCGTGGTGATCCGCTGGTTTGGCGGCATTCAGCTCGGTACCGGAGGCCTGGCCCGCGCGTACGGCGGGTCGGTTGCCAAATGCCTGCAGGCCGGTGAGCGCATCGAGCTGGTTAGACGAGATCGCTACCACTGTCACTGCCGCTTCGCCGAGCTGCCACTGCTCAAGGCGCGTTTGAACGAACACGACGCCCTGCTCGAAAGCGAGACATTCGATGCCGAGGGCGCCGAACTGGTGCTGGCCTTGCCACCTGAACAACAACCACGGCTGGCGCAACTGCTCGCCGATATCAGCCGCGGGCGAAGTGTGCTGCGCTCGCTCGACGGCTGAGCGTCCCGTTCGCTGAACTGCGCCCAGCGCGGGAAGTCCTTATTACATCGGCGTTGCCGTTGGGTCAGCCGTTCGACTGTGCGTCTCGCTCCACCGAATCGGTGGCCATGCTGAACGCGCGTTCCGTTTCTAGAGGAGTCCAACCATGAAAGGCAATTTCAGATGGCTCATCCCGGGGGCCGTATTGCTCGCAGCCCTGGGCCTTGCCGGCTGCGATGCGGAAAAGACCGAAGAAGGCAAGCTGCCTGACGTCGACGTTGAAGGCGGCAACATGCCCAAGTACGACGTGGACGCACCGGAAGTCGACGTCGGCACCAAGGAAAAGACCGTGACCGTGCCGGATGTGGACGTCACCATGCCCGACGACGAGCCGGACATGGGTGAGCCCGTCGAGCCTCGCGAGCCAGCTACCGCGCCGGCCCCACAAAACTGATCCGCACGCGGCCCGTCGAGGCCGACGAACACAGCCATGCCGACCCGATCGCGCATGGCTTTTTCATGCGCAGGTTTTCCACCATATGTGTGCATTTCATTGTGGATAACCTTGGGAACGAGCGCGCCAGCCCACTGGCCACGGGCGGTTCAAGGAAGCGAGCAATTTTTGGCCAGCGCGGTACGACTATCCTTTTTGAACGATAAACCGTCGCCAATCAAGCCGTTACGTCAGAAGATCCGGCCGTCCCGCGGTGCGATCAAACGCCACCCGATCCGACAGTTATAAACAGAAGGCGTGGAGAACCCTGTGGATATCCGTTGGACAGAAGACGCGCGCCCCGGTCCGTTCTCGCTTGCAGGCCTGTGGTCGTTCCATAGGCAGGCATCTGCGGCCCGCCGCGTCCGCTGCATGAACGCAGGGCAACGAAGCCCAACGTTGACTCTGGGGTCAGCCGTCTCAACGCGGTTAGAATGTGGGTTTTACGGACGAGGTTTCCAACATGTACGAATGGCTCAATGCCTTGCCCAAAGCCGAGCTGCACCTGCACCTCGAAGGCGCTCTCGAACCTGAATTGCTTTTTCGTCTCGCCGAGCGCAACAAGATCGCCCTGCCCTGGGACACCGTCGATGCGCTGCGCAGCGCCTATGCCTTTGGCAACCTGCAGGAGTTTCTGGACCTCTACTATGCCGGCGCCGATGTGCTGCGTACCGAGCAGGATTTCTATGACCTGACCTGGGCGTACTTGCAAAAGTGCGAAGAACAGAATGTGGTCCACACCGAGCCCTTCTTCGACCCGCAGACCCATACCGACCGTGGTATCGCCTTTGAAGTCGCCATGCGCGGCATCAGCGGGGCCCTGGCCGATGGCCGTGAATTGCTGGGCATCAGTAGCGGCCTGATCCTCAGTTTCCTGCGTCACCTGCCCGAAGAAGAAGCCTTCAAGACACTGGAACAGGCGATGCCGTTTCGCGATGCCTTCTTTGCGGTCGGCCTCGACAGCTCGGAGATGGGCCATCCGCCGAGCAAATTCGAGCGGGTCTTCGCCAAGGCGCGTGCCGAAGGTTTCCTCGCGGTCGCGCATGCCGGCGAAGAAGGCCCACCGGACTATATCTGGCAAGCGCTGGACCTGCTCAAGGTCAGCCGAATCGACCATGGCGTTCGCGCCGCCGAGGACCCGAAGCTCGTCGAACGCCTCATCGAACAGCAGATACCGCTGACCGTCTGCCCGCTATCGAACACCAAGCTCTGCGTATTCGACGACATGAGCCAGCACAACATCCTGCGGCTGCTGGAGCAAGGGGTGAAGGTGACAGTGAATTCTGACGACCCAGCCTACTTTGGCGGTTACGTGACCGAAAACTTCATGGCGCTGCATGAGAGCCTCGGCATGACGCAAGAGCAGGCGCGGCGCCTGGCGCAGAACAGCCTCGACGCACGGCTGGCCAAGTGAGGCAGCGGGCCGCCCGCGCAGCCCGCCTCACGGTATGAAGGGTGCATGCTCGAGCAGCACGCGGCAACGCGCAACCAGATGTTCACGCAGCAGCCGCAGGGTTTCCCCGAGGTGCGCTCGGTGCGCACAGATCAGGTTCAGCGGCGCCGGCTCACCCAACAGCTCCGGCAGCAGTACGACCAGCCGTCCTGCCTGAACATCCTGGGCCACATCGAGCCAGGATTTATATACCACGCCCCGCCCCGCCAGTGCCCAGCGACGCACCACGTCGGCATCGTCGCTGATGCGATCGCCGCGCACCTCCTGCACCAACTCCTTGCGACCGTCCTGGAAACGCCAGCGGCCATGAACCCGGCCGGCCAGCATGAAGCGCAGACAATTGTGATCGGCCAGTTCGCCCAGCCGCTGTGGCGCGCCATGCCGTGCCAGGTAACCCGGCGCGGCACAGAGCACGCGTCGATTGGCGGCCGCCACTGCAAGGGCCACCAGGCTGGAATCGTCCGGCGGTCCATAGCGCAAAGCGACGTCCACGGGCTGGCGAAACAGATCGGCATTTCGGTCGGCCAACAAGAGTCGCAGGCTGATCAGCGGGTGCTGAAGCTGGAAGTCGTCCAGCCAGGGCAACAGCACATTGCGGCCAAAGTCCGAGGGTGCAGCCAGTTGCAGCTGGCCGCTGATCGACGCCCTGCCGCCCGTCAGCAGCTGTTGTCCCTCTGCCAGGCTCTGCAGGGCCGCGCGGGCGTGCCCCAGATACTGATCGCCCTCGGCCGTCAACCGGAGGCTGCGGGTCGAACGCACCAGCAAGCGACAGCCCAGCCCCGCTTCCAGCCGCTTCAGCGCGGCGCTCGCCACCGCCGGTGACAATTCCATTCGCCGGGCCGCAGCGGACAAGCTGCCCAGCTCCGCCGTCAGGACGAACACCTGCAAATCATCGGATCGCAGCATTTTCAATATTCCGTTGAAAGAGCCTCAGTTAAATATGCAGTTTTTATTCACAGCCCGAAAGACGACCATGGCCGCTTCACTCATCAACGGAGCGCATCCATGAAAGCCATCGGTTACCGACAGTCATTACCCATTGACGATCCACGCTCGTTGCTCGACGTCGAATTGCCCGAACCCACGCCCGGACCGCGTGACCTGCTGGTCGAGGTGCGCGCCATCTCGGTGAACCCGGTCGACACCAAGATTCGCATGCGCGTCCAGCCGGAAGATGGCCAGTACCAGGTACTCGGCTGGGACGTGGCCGGCGTGGTGCGGGCAGTCGGCAGCGAGGTGGAGCTTTTCGAGCCGGGCGATGAGGTCTTCTATGCCGGCGCGCTGGACCGCCCCGGTGCGAACAGCCAACTGCATCGGGTCGACGAACGCATCGTTGGGCGCAAGCCTGCCTCGCTGGACTTCGCCGCCGCAGCGGCACTGCCGCTCACATCGATTACCGCCTGGGAACTGCTGTTCGAACGCCTGCAAATCCGCGAAGGGAAGGAGGATCAGGATCAGCGCCTGCTCATCATCGGCGCAGCCGGTGGGGTCGGCTCCATCCTCACCCAGTTGGCGCGGCAGTTGACCGGGATCAAGGTGATAGGCAGCGCGTCGCGCAGCGACACCAGCCGCTGGGTTCGCGAACTCGGTGCCCACGAAGTGATCGATCATAGCCAGCCGCTCGCCGAAGAACTCCGGCGCCTGGGCATCGACGACGTCACTCACGTGGCCAGCCTGACCCACACCGATTCGCATTTGCCACAGATCGTCGAGGCGCTGCGGCCTCAAGGTCGCCTGGCGCTGATCGACGACCCGGCGAGCCTGGATGTCAGCCTGCTCAAGCGCAAGAGCCTGTCGCTGCATTGGGAGTTCATGTACACCCGCTCGCTGTACCAGACGCCCGACATGATTGCCCAGCATCAACTGCTCAACCGCGTCGCCGAATTGGTCGACCGCGGGGTGCTCAAGACCACCCTGGGCGAGCACTACGGCACGATCAATGCGCAGAATCTGCGCCGCGCTCATGCGTTCATCGAAAGCGGCAAGGCCAAGGGCAAGATCGTGCTCGAAGGGTTCTGAGGTCGGCCGCGGCCAGCTCAGGATGAGGCGATGTCCTCGCTGCGCGTCGAAACGGCGCTCTGGCCGGTGTACCAGGCCAGGCACGCCGCCACCAGCGCACATACCGTGATCAGCAGCGCCATCGGCATGGCCGTGCCGTCGTGCAGCCAACCGACCATGGCCGAGGCGATGGCAGCCACGCAGAACTGCAGGCTGCCCATCAGGGCCGAGGCCAGCCCCGCCTGCTGGCCCTGCCTGGCCATGGCACAGGCCGTCGCATTCGGCAGGATACTGCCGAGGCTCGCCAACCCGGCGAACAGTGGGATCAGCAACGGCCACAGTGCGTCCGGCTCGGCCAGGGCGATGACAAGCAAGGTCGCACCACAGGCGAAGTAGAACCAGACGAAGCGCCGTAGCCAGAAGCCCGGCCCTCGCAGGCGCAGCAACCGCGCGTTGATCTGCGAGACCAGGATGAATCCCGCCGCATTGCTGCCGAACAGCCAGCCATAATGCTCGGCCGGTACGCCGTACAATTCGATAAAGACGAACGGCGAGCCGGCGATGTAGGCAAACATGCCCGCCATCGCCACACCACCGGCAAGCGCGAAGGCAATGAATTCACGGTCGCGGAACAAGGCGACGTAGCGCCCCAAGGTACCGCTCAGCGGGTGTTTCGGGGCATCGGCCGGCAGTGTTTCCGGCAGCCGCAGTGCAACCGCAATTCCGCAAAGCGCGCTGAACACGGTCAGCGATACGAAGATCGACTGCCATCCGAAGGCATTCATCAAGATCCCACCCGCCAGCGGGGCGAGAATCGGCGCCAGCCCCATGACCAGCATCAGCTGTGAAAAAACCTTGGCGCCTTGCACCGGATCGCAGCTGTCACGCACCACGGCACGGGTCACCACGATGCCCGCGCAGCCACCCAGCGCCTGGACGAAACGCGCTGCGATCAACCCGTCCAGCGAAGGTGCGAATGCGCACGCGAGCGAGGCCAGGGTAAACAGCGTGACGCCGACCAACAGGGGCCAGCGCCGCCCGTACCGGTCGGCCAATGGCCCGTAAATCAGCTGACCGAAGGCCAGACCGACGAAATAGGCTGCCAGCGACAGCTGAACGTGCTCCACGTCTGTGGCAAAAGCGCGCGCCATAGCCGGGAACGCGGGTAGATAGAAATCGATCGCCAACGGGCCGAAGGCGCTGAGAGCGCCCAGAATGAGCAGAATCGCAAGGGGCATTGAAAAAACTCGCAGAACAAGAAAGGCGGTTCGCCAGCGCACGACCGGGGTGTGGCTGATATCGAACATTTGCAGAGAAGCCAAGATGCTGTTACATACAGAGACGATTGTAAACAGCCAAAGTTGCAGTGAGCCGAGGGATCGGCTTCGCACCATCCGCCCGACAGGGTCCCAACGCAGCCCGAAGCTGCCGTAGCTCAGACATGCGAAGAACCAAAGAAGACGCCGAAAAGACCCGTATCGCCCTGCTCGCTTCCGCCGAGCGACTATTTCTGGACAAGGGTGTGGCGCATACCAGCCTCGATCAGATCGCCCGCGATGCCGGCGTGACCCGCGGGGCCGTGTATTGGCACTTTCAAAACAAAGCCCATCTGTTTCACGAGATGCTCAATCAGGTACGCCTTCCGCCGGAGCAGATGACCGAGCGACTCTGCAGCTGTACCCAGGCGCAACCTCTGCAGGCATTGCGCGACCTCTGCCTGGAGGGCATTGGCGCGCTGGGCCGTGACGAACAGAAGCGCCGGGTGTTGACCATCCTGTTGCACCGCTGTGAATTCACCGAGGAACTTCGCGAAGCGGAAGAGCGCCACCACGCCTTCATCAACCTGTTCATCGAACTCTGCGAAAAACTGCTGGAACAGGCCGCGGACTGCCTGTATCCGGGCGTGACGCCGCGACTGGCCGCGCGCACGGTGCACGGACTGATGGTCGGCCTGTTCAGCGACTGGACCCGGGACCCAGGGCTGTTCGACCCACAAATCGACGGCCCGGCGCTGGTCGACCCGCTCTTCCGGGGTCTGGTGCGCGACTGGGACACCGCGGCCACGGTAGTCAATTGACGATTCAGCGAGGCTGGCAGCCGAGGCTGCCGCCGTGCGGTCATTCGATCCGATAACCCTCCTGCTCGATCGCCTCGCGAATCGCCGCATCGCTTAGCGCGCTTTCGACCTGAACCACCCCGGCATCCAGGTCTACGCGGACCCCCGCCTGGGGATCTAGCGCCTGGATAGCCCGTGTTACCGCGCGTTCGCAATGCGCGCAGGTCATGCCGTGTACGTTGAAGGTCTGCATCGTGGTTTCCCGTGTCTGTTCGTGATGATGTCCAAGCTTGCCATGAAGTCGAGGTCGTCGGCCCTTGCTGCGACAACCTGGTACTGGACTTGACATTCCCATAAGGTAAAGGTTGAGCATCGTGGACGAGTCGCCATTCGGAGCCCATCATGTCCATCTCAACCTACACCCTGCCCATTAGCGGAATGACCTGCGCCAGCTGTGCCGGACGGGTCGAGCGCGCCCTGCTGAAAGTGTCCGGCGTACAACACGCAGCCGTGAACCTGGCGGCCGAACAGGTGCGGGTGGAGACCGCCGCAGGCAACGTCGCCGAGCTTATCCAGGCCGTGGAGGACGCCGGCTATGGCGTGCCGGTACACACGCTGGAACTGGCGGTCGACGGCATGACCTGCGCCAGCTGCGTCGGCCGCGTCGAACGCGCCCTGCTCAAGGTCCCCGGGGTCCGCAGCGCCTCGGTCAACCTGGCCAGCGAGCGTGCCCATGTCGACGTGCTCGGCGCCGTCGATCCGACGGCACTGATCCAGGCCGTCGAAGCCGCAGGCTACGAGGCCCGCACCAGCGGCACCGAACGACCGGACACGGGCGATGCAGGACGCCGTATGCGCCGCGAGCGCGCTGCGGTGATCGCCGCGCTGGCATTGTCGGCGCCGCTGGTGATACCGATGTTCGGCGAACTGTTCGGCCTCCACTGGATGCTGCCGCCGTGGCTGCAATTGCTGCTCGCAACCCCCGTGCAGTTCATCCTCGGTGCGCGCTTTTATATCGCCGGCTGGAAGGCCGTGCGCGCGGGTGCCGGCAACATGGACCTGTTGGTCGCTATCGGCACCAGCGCCGGTTATGGCCTGAGCCTCTATCAGTGGTGGGCGGCGCCAGCCGGGCAGGTGCCGCATCTGTATTTCGAAGCCTCGGCAGTGGTGATCGCCCTGGTATTGCTGGGCAAATACCTCGAAAGCCGCGCCAAACGTCAGACCAGCGCCGCGATCCGCGCACTCGAAGCACTGCGCCCGGAGCGCGCGGTGAGGGTCGTCGATGGCCGCGAAGAGGACGTCGCCATCGCCGCGATACGGCTGGGCGACCACGTACTGGTCAAGCCAGGTGAACGTTTTCCGGTCGATGGAGAGGTGGTCGAAGGCGAGAGCCAGGCCGACGAAGCACTGATCAGCGGCGAAAGCCTGCCCGTGGCCAAGACGCCGGGAGACCGCGTCACGGGCGGTGCAATCAACGGCGAAGGTCGATTGCTGGTCCGCACCACCGCACTGGGCGGCGAGACCGTGCTGGCGCGCATCATCCGGCTGGTCGAAGACGCGCAGGCAGCGAAAGCGCCGATCCAGAAGCTGGTGGACAAAGTCAGCCAGGTGTTCGTCCCGGCCGTACTGATCATTGCCTGTTTCACCTTGGCCGGCTGGTTGCTGGCCGGCGCCCCGGCCGACGTCGCGTTGATCAACGCCGTTGCCGTGCTGGTCATCGCCTGTCCCTGCGCGCTCGGCCTGGCCACCCCGGCGGCGATCATGGCCGGTACCGGCGTGGCGGCGCGCCACGGCATCCTGATCAAGGACGCCGAGGCGCTCGAAATCGCTCATGCCGTCAACGCCGTGGCCTTCGACAAGACCGGTACCCTGACCTCCGGCCAACCGCGCATCGTTCATCTGCTGGCGGTGGACGGCAACGAGGCGAGCCTCCTGCAACAGGCCGGTGCGCTGCAACGTGGCAGCGAACACCCGTTGGCTCAGGCGGTGCTCCACCGCTGCGCCGAGGAGGGCCTGGCGATCGCCACGGTACGCCGAAGCCAGTCACTGACAGGGCGCGGCATTGCCGGTGAACTCGATGGCCGTTCTCTCGCGCTGGGCAACCGGCGACTGCTCGATGACAGCGGGCTGCAACCAGGCGCACTGAACGCCGACGCGCACGCCTGGGAAGCCGAAGGGCGCACCCTGTCATGGCTCATCGAGACGGCTCCGCAGTCACGGGTGCTTGGCTTGTTCGCCTTCGGTGACAGCCTCAAACCGGGTGCAGCCAAGGCCATTGCCGACCTCGAGGCACGGCATATCCGCAGCCACCTGATCACAGGCGACAACCGAGGCAGCGCCCGCGCGGTGGCCGAGGCGCTGCACATCGACAGCGTGCACGCCGAGGTCTTGCCAGCGGACAAGGCCGCCACCGTTTCAGCGCTGAAACAAGGCGGCGCGGTCGTGGCCATGGTCGGCGACGGAATCAACGACGCTCCGGCCCTGGCCGCCGCCGATGTGGGCATCGCCATGGGCACCGGGACCGATGTAGCCATGCATGCCGCCGGCATCACGCTGATGCGCGGCGACCCCCGGCTGGTGCCGGCGGCCCTGGAGATCAGCCGGCTCACCTATCGCAAGATCCAGCAAAACCTCTTCTGGGCCTTCATCTACAACCTCGTGGGTATCCCGCTGGCGGCCTTCGGCTTTCTCAGCCCGGTGGTAGCCGGGGCAGCGATGGCGCTGTCCAGCGTCAGCGTGGTCAGCAATGCCCTCTTGCTCAGACGCTGGAAGCCGGGGGCGTGATGACGGTTACGCCCTGCGCCCGCACCGACGGATCGCACACGACGAAGGATGCGCCTTTGCGCGGCGATACCCACCGGCACCCACACAAACCCACCCTGAGATACCTGGGGAGACCCGCATGAACATTGGCCAAGCGGCGAAGAAAACCGGATTGTCGGCGAAGATGATCCGCTACTACGAATCCATCGACCTGATCAGCCCCGCCGGGCGCAGTGCCAACGGCTATCGCCATTACGGTCAGGAAGACCTGCACCGCCTCGCCTTCATCAAGCGTTCGCGGGACCTTGGGTTTTCTCTGGAGGAAGTAGGCAAGCTGCTGACGCTCTGGCAGGACCGCCAGCGCGCCAGTGCCGACGTCAAGGCGTTGGCCGGCGCGCATATCGACGCGCTGAACCAGAAGATCGCCGAGCTGGTGGGCCTGCGCGACACGCTGCAACAGTTGATCGACCATTGCCACGGCGACGACCGCCCGGACTGCCCGATCCTAAAGGATCTGGAGTCCGGCGGCTGCTGTTGAGCGGCGATTACGCCTGCGATTGCAGGTAGTTTTGCAGGCCGATGCGATCGATCAGCCCGAGCTGCTGCTCCAGCCAGTAGGCATGATCTTCTTCGGTATCCATCAGTTGCGCGGCGAGAATGTCGCGCGTCGGATAGTCGCCGTGCTGTTCGGCCAGCTCGATTCCCTTGGCCAGCGCGGCCCGCACCTTGTATTCCAGTGCCAGGTCGCTGCGCAGCATGTCCGGCACGGTGTGCCCGACGTTCAGCGGCTCGGGCGTCATGTCGGGCGTACCTTCGAGGAACAGGATGCGCTGCAGCAATGCGTCAGCGTGCTGGGTTTCCTCTTCCATCTCGTGGTTGATGCGCTCGTAGAGTTTGCTGAAGCCCCAGTCGGCGTACATCCGCGAGTGCAGGAAATACTGATCGCGCGCGGCCAGCTCCCCACGCAGCAGTTCCTTGAGGTATTCGATGACCTGTGGCTGACCTTGCATTGCGACGCTCCCGCTCGAGTTGAATCAGCGACCATGATACGCCCAATCGGCGGCTGACGAACCGACGTGCGTTGCTGCAGACGGGCCAGTGCCCGGTCATCCGAGCATGGGCCGATACCCGAGCCAGAGCGCTGACCGCAGGACGCTCCGCACCGAAAGCGCCGTGCGCCACGCCAGCCGGTGCGATACCCGACCGTCGGAACGGTCGATGGCCAGCTCGGTCAGTTACGCATCCACGGCGGCGTAGGCGGTTCGTCAGTCGGCTCGTCCGTGGCGTTGCGCAGCGCCTCCTTGCGAGTCTGATCAGCCAGGGTCGCCTTGATCTCGCGCATCACCGCGTCGAGATCCGCGGCGTCTTCCGGTTCTGCGAATTCGCCGGTCAGCTCTGTTTCCGGGGTGAGCTTGCCGTCTTCATAGAGCGCCCACATTTCCTTGGCATAGCGGGTGAACCTGAGTTCAGGGGCGAACCTGCCAAAGTACGCCGACATGTTGCCCACGTCGCGCTCGAGCATCTCGAACGCGTGGTTGTTGCCGGCAGCGTCGACCGCCTGCGGCAGGTCGATGATCACCGGCCCGTAGCCGTCGAGCAGCACGTTGAATTCGGACAGATCGCCATGGACCAGACCGGCGCAAAGCATCTTCACTACCTCGCCGATCATGAACGCGTGGAATTCGCGCGCATCGTCAGGATGCAGATCGACGTCGTTGAGACGCGGCGCGGCATCGCCATCGTCGCCCGTGATCATCTCCATCAGCAGCACACCGTCGAGAAAATCGTAAGGCTTGGGCACGCGCACGCCCGCATCGGCCAGGCGGAACAACGCAGCGACTTCAGCGTTCTGCCAGTTTTCTTCCTTTTCCTTGCGCCCGTGTTTGGAGCCCTTGGCCATCGCACGGGCATCGCGGCTGCTACGCACCTTGCGACCTTCCTGATACTTGACGGCCTGGCGAAAACTCCGGTTGTTGGCCTCCTTGTAGACCTTTGCGCAGCGCAGCTCGTCGCCGCAGCGCACCACATAGACCGCTGCTTCCTTGCCGCTCATCAGCGGCCGCAGCACTTCGTCGATCAGCCCATCCTCGACAAGCGGCTCGAGTCGTTTTGGCGTTTTCATCAGCAGCGTATAGACCCTTTTCGACTATGCAGGATTGCAGGTTACGGTAATCGTCATCGGGCTTCCATGGTCGCCGCCAAGTTTAAAAGCGCGTTGCGGATTGGCATCCACGATGAGCAGGGCGGACAATTCGAATCAACCACCCAGGGAGCACCGCAATGCTCGATTTCGACCACTGTTGGCAAGCACTCTGCGACCGCGATCCAGGCTATGACGATCGTTTCGTGTTCGCCGTGCGTTCGACCCGGATCTTCTGCCGTCCCAGTTGTCCGGCGCGCCGACCGAGGCGTGACGGCGTCAGCTTCTTCAGCACTGCCGCGGATGCCGAAGCCGCCGGTTACCGTGCCTGCAAGCGCTGCTCGCCACAAGGCCAGAGCCCGGCCGAACAGCTGGACGCGCTGGTCGTCGCGGCCTGTCGGCTGCTGGATGAGCGTGCCGAGCCGGTGACTCTCGACCAGTTGGCCGCACGTATCGGCCTGTCCGCGTCGCATCTGGCACGGGCGTTCAAATCGCGTACCGGCCTCACGCCACGCGCCTGGGCGGCCGGTCGACGCCGCGAGCGGCTGGAAACACGCCTGCCGGCCGCCGATTCGGTGCTCGACGCAGCCCTGGAGGCCGGCTACGGCAGCACCCGCGGCGTCTATCAGAGCAGCACGGCGCTGAGCCCGGCGCAGCGCCGTCGAAAAGGGGCCGGCGAATCGCTGCGCTACGCCACCAGCGCCTGTCCGTTGGGGCTGCTGCTGATCGCGGCCAGCGAGCGCGGAATCTGCGCGTTGCTGTTTGGCGAGCTGGAGCACGAACTCTTGAGCGAGCTGCAATCACGCTTCGCTGCCGCCGAGCTCGTACGCGACCAGGACGGGCTCGGCGAATGGTTGCGCTCGATCCTGACGCAACTGGAGGAGCCCTCTCGCGCCGCCCGGTTGCCGCTCGATCTGCGTGGCAGCGCGTTCCAGCAGCGCGTCTGGCAAGCCTTGCAAGCCATCCCGGTGGGCCAGACCCGACGTTATGGCGAGCTGGCCGAACACCTCGGCAGCCACGCCCGCGCGGTCGCCAGGGCCTGCGCCAGCAATCCCGTCGGGTTGCTGGTGCCCTGTCATCGCGTCGTTGGCGCCAACCAGTCGCTGACCGGCTATCGATGGGGGCTGGAGCGCAAGGCGGCGCTACTCGAATCGGAGCGCGAAGACACGGGAGCCTGACGGCGATTTGGCGGTCCGATGTTCCATGACCCCGGAATCGAGAGCCGCCATGACCGAACTGAAACGCTATCGCATCCACTACCTGATCAACGGCAAACCGGCCTCGTTCACGCTCAGCGCCTTCGAAGAACCGGACATGGAACAAGCCGAACTGGAGATTCTCCTGCATCATGTCCGCGAGCCGCGAGCGGCAACGGATGCCCCTTGGGAGATTCCAACGCGGCCCAGCGAGCACAGCCGCATGGCGGAGCTGGGTGTCAGCGACATCCAGATCGAGGAAGAACCGAGCCGCTGATCCCCCCATCCAGCCAGACCAGGAGAAGCCGGTCGTGCGCCTGATCGACACGCACACCCATCTCGATTTCCACCCTTTCGACCCTGACCGCGATCAGGTGCTGGCGCGTTGCCGCGAAGCCGGTGTCGAGCGGCTGTTGGTGCTCGGCGTGCATCAGGCGAACTGGGCGCGCGTGTGGCAAATGGCGCTGGACGAACCGTCGGTGTACGCCGCGCTGGGCCTGCACCCGGTGTTTCTGCACGACCACCAACCGGCGCACCTCGACCAATTGCGCGGCTGGCTGGTACGGCTGCAAGGGCAGCACAAACTCTGTGCCATCGGCGAAATTGGCCTGGACTACTACATCGAAGCCCCTGACAAGGCGCGCCAGCAACAGTTGCTCGACGCCCAGCTCGATCTGGCTGACGAATTCGAACTGCCGGTGTTGCTGCATGTGCGCCGCGCCCATGCGCAAATGATTGCCACCCTGAAGCAGCACAAGCTCAAGCGCGCCGGTATCGCCCATGCCTTCAGCGGCAGTTGGGAGGAAGCGCGCGAGTACATTCGCCTCGGCTACAAGCTGGGCCTCGGCGGTGCCGGCACCTGGCCGCAGGCGCACCGCATGCACCGGGTGCTCCAGCAGCTTCCGCTGGACAGCATCGTGCTGGAAACCGACGCACCCGACATCGCGCCCCACAGCCATGCTGGCCAGCGCAACAGTCCGGAGTTCCTGCCTGATATCTGCCGCGAGCTGGCCGACATCAAAGGCATCAGCCCTGAGCAACTGGCCGAGGCGAGCTACCGAAACAGCTGCGAACTGTTTGGCTGGGGCTAAGCGGCCGGAACAGGCCGCACGCGCAATTGCTCACCTTCCACGTCGGCCTCGAATGTCGCCGCAGCCGGGTGCTGCAGCAGTGCATCGGCCAGCGCCGGCTCCAGCAGCGTGCGCACCCTGCGCGTCAATTCCCGCGCGCCGAAGCGAGGATCGTGCGCGACGCACAGCAGCTGCCGTGCGGCAGGGCTGAGCATGAGCCTGCATCCGCGCCGGGCGAGACGCTGATCGAGTTTGCCCAACTCGATATCCAGCAACGCCTGCAGCCACTGATCGTCCAGGCGCTCGAAGCGCAGTATGCGGTCGATCCGATTGAGAAATTCAGGCTCGAAATCCCGGTGCAACGCATCGTCCAGCACCTGCGCATCATCGACCGCACGCATGCCAAGCCAACGCCGCCAGCCACGTTGGTAGCGGCTCCGCGCCAGCCACGCCTCATGCGCGCCAATGTTGCTGGTCATGAATATCAGGCTGTTGCGGAAGTCGATCGTGCGGGACCCTGCCGAGAGTGTCAGCTGGCCGCTGTCGAGCACGTTGAGCAGGCTGCGCACGACCTCGCGGCTGGCCTTTTCCAGCTCATCGAACAGGACAATGCCCGGGCGGCTGAAACTGCCCTGGATCGCCTCGATATCGAACAAGGTGGTGCCTTCCTTGCTTCCCACGTAACCCGGTGGGGCGCCGGTCAGGGCCGCCGCGTAGTGCTCTTGGGCCAGGGTATTCATGTCGATGCGACAGAACGCATCGGGCTTGCCATGAATGGCCTGGGCCAGCAGGCGGACGGTCTCGGTCTTGCCGACACCGGTGGGACCGAGGAACAACATCACGGCACGCGGTCGGTCTGGCGCGCCGATCTCGGCCTTGATCACCTTGAGCGTGGCCTCGATCGCGTCCAGGGCCGTCTCCTGCCCCACGATGCGGCTGCGCAACAAGGCCATGACCTCGGCCGGCTCGAACAGATAGCGCGAAGCGCCAGGCTTCGCACGGGCCGTTTCGACGCCTCGTGCCGCCTGCTCTCGGTTGTAATCGATGAGGTCGTTGACGAAAGGCATGGGTCATTTCCGGAAGGGGAGCGAGCGTGCAGCGGCGTCGAAGCCCGAGAACGCGCTTCAACGCAGCGCTGCGATCAAGACAGCCGCCGCCGACGGGCTACGTGGCCGTCTGCGGCGGACCAAGGTCGCCCTACCCCACCGTCTTTTCCCGACCGCCGTGAGGCAGGTCGTAAACCGGGCAATCCGCTACGCCGACGGTCGTCCGGGTCATGGCCTCCACCTCATCGCGGGCTTTCTCGGCGTCGAGCACCCAGGTGCGGTAGAACTCGAAAGGACAATCGGCGACGCCACGGTCACCGTCGCCGGAGTTGTGCATGCCGGTGTAGCCACGGTGCAACAGCTTGAACAGGTGATTCTGCGACTGGTCATTGGCGCGGGCGTCGCGGATCTGCGAAACCGACAGTTGTGCGTACTGGATGCCCATTTCTTCCTCGCCGCACTCACCCAGCGTGCGTCCGTCGAAACCGATCAGCGCCGAGTGACCGAAATAGCTGTAGACGCCATCGAAGCCCGCCGCATTGGCCACCGCGACATAGCAGTTGTTGGCCCAGGCCATGGTCTTGGACATCAGCACTTGCTGCTCCTTGGCCGGATACATGTAACCCTGGCAGCGCACGATCAACTCGGCGCCCTTCATCGCACAGTCACGCCAGATTTCGGGGTAGTTGCCGTCGTCGCAGATGATCAGGCTGATCTTCATGCCCTTCGGGCCTTCGGAGACATAGGTGCGGTCGCCCGGATACCAGCCCTCGATGGGGCACCACGGGATGCATTTGCGGTATTTCTGCACGATCTCACCCTGATCGTTCATCAGGATCAGCGTGTTGTACGGGGCTTTGCCGGGGTCTTCGTTGCGTTCGCCGGTCAGTGAAAAGATGCCCCAGGTTTTCGCCTCGCGACAGGCAGCCGCGAAAATCGCGGTTTCCTCGCCGGGAATGGTCGTCGCGGTTTCCATCATCTCGGCGGGGTCGTACATGATCCCCATGGTGCTGTACTCGGGAAACACCACCAGGTCCATGCCCGGCAGGCCGAGTTTCATGCCCTTGATCATCTCGCCGATCTGGCGTGCATTCGCCAGGACTTCTGCCCTGGTGTGCAGGCGCGGCATCTTGTAGTTGACGACGGCAACGCCGACGGTATCGGGACTGCTGGAAATATCTCCGTGACGCATGTTGTTCTCCTCGGTATCCACGGCGGGCGACCGTGCGTTGGGTAGCGCGGGATGGGCTTTCCCCAACCGCACAAGGGCGGCCTGAAGCCACCCGCAGTTGATGGAATTAGTGGCTGATCATCCAGGGCCGACCGGCCGGTTTGCCTTTCATGGCATGAGGGTTGGCCTTGGTCGGCACGTTCGGCTTGCTCGGGCCGCAGCAATTGCAGCCGGCCGGGTGCTTGCGCCTGCTCGCGTACTCGGCAAGGGTTTGCGGTGCGTGCGCGGCGCGCTCGTTGGTTTCAATCGCGCGCCGCTGGCTGCCGGCCATGGTTGCCAGACCCGGCGCCGAGAGAATCACGCGCTGGCTTTCACCCGCGCAGCAGGGGCACGCGCAGACCTCGTCGCGCTCGGCCATGGGCCGTAGCACACTGAAGTCGCCGCATTGCGCGCAGTCGTATTCATAGATCGGCATGACGAACTCCTCGCGGTCGTGGCGCCCACCACCCGCGCGTACCTGGCCGCCGTCCAAAGCACCGGATACACGCGGGCAGCGAACTCATTTGTCCAGGGCGATCGGCAGGTCGACACTGCCATCCAGATGCTTGATCGGGCCGGACGCGTTGGGGTTGATGTCGAACTCGAAGATTTCGGTCGGCAACCAGAGGGTCGCGCAGGCGTTGGGAATGTCGACCACGCCGCTGATATGCCCCTGTACCGGCGCCGAGCCAAGCAGCGAGTAGCCCTGGGCGGGCGAGTAGCCGAACTTGGTCAGGTAGTTGATCGCGTTCAGGCAGGCCTGCTTGTAGGCAAGGTTGACGTCCAGATAATGCTGCTTACCCGCCTCGTCGACCGAAATGCCCTCGAAGATGAGGTAGTTGTTGTAGGTGGGCACGATGGGGCTGGGCTTGAAGATCGGGTTCTTGATGCCGTACTTGGCCATCCCGCCCTTGATCAGTTCCACCTTCATGTGCACCCAGCCAGCCATTTCGATGGCGCCGCAGAAGGTGATTTCCCCGTCCCCCTGACTGAAGTGCAGGTCGCCCACCGACAGCCCGGCGCCGTCCACATAGACCGGGAAGAAAATCTTCGAGCCGCGCGACAGGTCCTTGATGTCGCAGTTGCCGCCGTGTTCGCGTGGCGGCACGGTGCGGGCGCCGGTCAGCGCAGCCTTGTCGCGCGCCTCGCCGGTCAGCTTGCCCATGTGCGCGGTCGCCGCCAGCGGCGGATTGGCCAACGGCGGCACGCGCGTGGGGTTGCTGTCGATCAGTTCCTGTTCGCGCTTGTTCCAGTCGGCGAGCATCTTGTGATCGGGCAGGCAGCCGATCAGGCCAGGATGAATCAGGCCGGCGAAGTTGACACCCGGGATGTGCCGCGAACGGGTGAACATGCCCTGGAAGTCCCAGATGGACTTCTGCGCATGGGGGAAATGATCGGTGAGGAAACCGCCGCCATTCTGCTGCGAAAAGAAGCCATTGAAACCCCAGAGCGAATCCTGACGGGCACCGATATCGAGCAGATCGACTACCAGCAGATCACCCGGTTCGGCGCCCTGCACGCCTACCGGACCGGACAGGTAATGCACGGTGGACAGGTCGACGTCGCGCACATCGCTGGCGTCGTCATCGTTCTTGATGGCGCCAGCGGTCCAGTCGTAGGTTTCGAGGATGAAGTCATCGCCCGGCTTGACCCAGCAGGCCATCGGGATATCGGGATGCCAGCGGTTGTGGATGTTTTCGTTCTCGGTGGCGGCCTGATTCAAATCGACCTTGATCAGCGTTTCGGTCATGACGAAGCTCCTGGGACCCGTGGGGAAATCAGCGGTCTCGCTGAGTACCGGGCTAGTCTTTTCCGAAGGGCGATTTTGCGGAATACGTCGGATGACGTAGGGCCAGAGGCCAGCAGTGACGGGCGATTCCAGCGCTTCAGGCACGCTGGATCACCGTGACATCACGTCACGGTTGCGGCGTCGGCATGCGGCAGGTCGCGCCTGTCCGCATGCCTTCGGGCCCGCGCGGTCTACACCGAGAGGTAGCGGCTGATGAGGTGCTCGTCGACCTTGCCGCGGGTTTCTTCCAGCACGAAGCGACCTTTCTCGATCACCAGGAAGCGGTCAGCGATTTCCATGGTGAACGACAACACCTGCTCCGAGACCACGATGGTGAGGTCGCGCAGGTTGCGGATCTCCTTGAGGGTGCGCGCGATGTCCTTGATGATCGACGGCTGGATGCCCTCGGTGGGCTCGTCGAGCAACAGCACCTTGGGGTTGGTCGCCAGCGCCCGGGCGATCGCCAGTTGCTGCTGCTGACCGCCGGACAGATTGCCGCCCTTGCGCTTGCGCATCTCGTGCAGCACGGGAAACAGCGCATAGATATCCTCGGGAACCTTGCCGTGAGCCGACGCCGGCAACCCGGTCTGGATGTTTTCCAGCACGCTCATACTGGGAAATATCATCCGCCCCTGGGGGACATAGGCGACACCGCGCTCGACGCGTTGATGCGTTTGCAGATCGCCCACTTCCTGGCCATCGACCCGAACGCTGCCGGCACTCGGCTCGATGATGCCCATCAGCGTCTTGAACAACGTGGTCTTGCCCATGCCGTTACGGCCCATGATCGCGACGATTTCCCGCTTGTCCACGTTCAGGCTGAGGTCGTGAAGTATCTGGCTCTGACCGTAACCGGATGCGAGGTTGCTGACCTTGAACATGCTTTTCTCCTTTGAATGGCGCCACGACCGCTTGCAGCACCGGTCAATGCCCCAGGTAGACCTCGATCACTTTCGGGTTCTGTTGCACCGCATCCATGCTGCCCTCCGCGAGCACCTTGCCCTGATGCAGCACAGTGACCTTGTGGGCAATGCTCTTGACGAATTCCATGTCGTGCTCGATGACCAGCACCGAGCGCCCCTGGCTGATGCGCTTGAGCAGCTCGGCCGTCTGCGCGCGCTCGGACACGCTCATGCCGGCCACCGGTTCGTCCAGCATCAGCAGCTCCGGGTTCTGCATCAGCAACATGCCGATTTCCAGCCACTGCTTCTGCCCGTGGGAAAGCAGATCGGCCTGCTGGTGCAGGAAATCGGAGAGGAAGATTTCCCCGGCGACCTCCTCGACCCGTGCGACCACCTCGGCGGTGCGCTTGAAGAACAACGCGCCGAGGACCTTGCGGCCCACCGGATAGGACATTTCGAGATTCTCGAACACCGACAGGTTTTCGTAGATCGAAGGGTTCTGGAACTTGCGCCCCACGCCGGCCCGGACGATGTCGTACTCGCGCATTTTCGTCAGTTCACGATCGTTGAACTGAATGCTGCCACCAGTGGCCTTGGTCTTGCCGCAGATGAGATCGAGCACGGTGGTCTTGCCAGCGCCGTTGGGGCCGATGACCACTCGCACTTCGTTGCGATCCAGATACAGATTCAGGTCATCGACTGCCTTGAAGCCATCGAACGAGACCGTCAGGCCCTCCACGACCAGCACCGGCTTGGGCATATGAAACGCGGCTGTGGCGGTCATGGCGTGGTCTCCAGTTCCTTGCGGCTGTCGGTTTCGACGGGCGAAACAGGCTCGGCCCGGGCGGTGGTCGCTGGCGGGCTGATCCCGCGTTTCGCCGATAACCGCGCCAGCCATTTGCGTCCGTGACTCTGGTAAAGCCCGGCCAGGCCATTGGGGAAATACATCACCACGACGATGAACAGGCCGCCCATGAAGTACAGCCACAGTTCCGGAAAGCTCTCGGAAAACACCGTCTTGCCGTAATTGAC
Organism: Stutzerimonas stutzeri; assembly: GCF_009789555.1. NCBI lineage: Bacteria > Pseudomonadati > Pseudomonadota > Gammaproteobacteria > Pseudomonadales > Pseudomonadaceae > Stutzerimonas > Stutzerimonas stutzeri. The sequence continues at coordinate 1,620,013 of NZ_CP046902.1, read as the reverse complement.
CAGCAAGGCGCCGTACACCGCGCCCAGCAGCGACATGCGCCCGCCCACCGCCGCGAAGATGACCATCTCGATCGAGGGCACGATGCCGACGAAGCTGGGCGACATGAAGCCGACCTGCAAGGTGAACAGCGCGCCGCCGATTCCGGAGAACGCGGCGGCCACGCAAAACACGAAGATCTTGAAGCTGGCCACGTCGTAGCCGGAAAAGCGCACCCGCTCCTCCTTGTCGCGCATGGCCATCAGCAGTCGCCCCAGCTTGGAGGTGAGGATGAAACGGCCTAGCAGGATGCAGCACAGCAACAGCACCGCGCAGACGAAGTAGAGCGTGACCTTGGCTTCGTCGCCGCGAATATCCCAACCCATCAGGGTCTTCAGGTCGGTGATGCCATTGACCCCGCCGGTGAGGCCCTGCTGGCCGATGATGAGGATGGTGAGAATCGCCGCGATGGCCTGGGTCACGATGGAGAAATACACATCGCCCACGCGCCGTTTGAACATCGCCATGCCGATGACCAGCGCCAGAATCACCGGCACCGCGACCACCGCGAGCAAGGTAAAACCAAAGCTGTGGAAGGGTTCCCAGAACAGCGGCAGCTCGGTGAGCTGGTTCCAGTCCATGAAGTCCGGAATGCCGGGCGTCGACTGGATGCTGGTGCTTTCCGGGTCCGACGCCTCCAGCTTGAGGAACATCGCCATGCAATAGCCGCCCAGACCGAAGAATATGCCTTGGCCGAGGCTGAGAATGCCGCCGTAGCCCCAGCACAGCACCAAGCCGACCGCGACGAACGCGTAGGTCAGGTACTTGCCGACCATGTTCAGCCTGAAGCTGTCGAGCAACAGCGGGAAGACCACCAGGATCAGGGCGGCCAGTACCAACAGGCCAACCGCTCCCTGTCTGCCGCCGAGCAGATTCGTGTAGGCGCGTTTCATGAGCGGAGCCCTCTGCAATATGGTTCATGTACACACGCCTGCGCAGCGGCGCGTCCACGCCAGGACCGACCGGCCATCGCGGCGCACCGGCTCGAACGCGACAGCACGCGGCGACTCATTTGCGCACCTTGATCGAGAACAGCCCCTGCGGGCGCATCATCAGAATCAGGATCACCGCGGACAGGGTGAGCACCTTGGCCATGGAACCGCTGATGAAGAATTCGGATATCGACTGCGTCTGCGCGATGGCGAATGCCGATGCCATGGTGCCGAACAGGCTCTGCGCGCCACCGAAAACCACCACCAGGAAGGTATCGACGATATACAGCGAGCCGGAAGTCGGCCCGGTGGAGCCGATGGTGGTAAAGGCCGCGCCGGCCACGCCGGCCACGCCGCAGCCCAGCGCGAAGGTCATGCGATCGACCTTTTTCGTGTTGATCCCGACCGCGCGGCTCATCACCCGGTTCTGCATGGTGGCGCGAACCTGCAAGCCCCAGCGCGAGCGATACAGGAGGAAGAAGATCGTCGAGGTCAGCACCAGCACCAGCGCCATCATGAACAGGCCGTTGCGCGGAATATCGATGGCGTCGGTGGGGTTGAACGAGCCCATCAGCCATTCGGGCAACTCGGCGCTGACCTCGCGTGCGCCGAAGATCGAGCGGAACGTCTGCTGCATCACCAGCGAAAGCCCCCAGGTCGCGAGCAGGGTGTCGAGCGGGCGGTGGTAGAGCTTGCTGATCATCGCCCACTCGACCAGCCAGCCGAGCGCTCCGGCAATCACGAACGAAACAACGATGGCGAAAAAGAAGTAGTACGGCTGCAGCCCAGGCACGAATTGCAGCGTCAGGGTTGAAATCAGATACGTGGTGTAGGCGCCAACGGTCAGGAATTCGCCGTGGGCCATGTTGATCACGCCCATCTGACCGAAGATGATCGCCAGTCCCAGCGCCATGAGCAGCAACACGCAGAACACCGACAGGCCATTGAACCCCTGCATGACGGTGATGGCGCCGAACTCCGATAGCCATTGCATAGTGGTGTCCTCGAAAAGCCGCAGAAGCCCGGCGTCCGACGATGTGGGTCGGACGCTCGGGTTTTTCGGGCGTTACTGATAACCCTTGGGGAATGGGTTCGGCTCGATCAGGTCGGACTCGTAGACCACGGTGAACTGACCATCGGCCTTCACTTCGCCGATGCGGGTCTTGCTCCACAGATGCTGGTTGTCGTGGACTTTGACGTAGCCTTCCGGCGCGGTGTCGAGTTCCAGACCAGCTGACGCGGCGACCACCTTGTCGACGTCGAAGCTGCCAGCCTTTTCAACCGCCGCCTTCCACAGCCAGGGGCCGAGATAGGCCGCCTGGGTCACGTCGCCGATGACCGAATCGGCGCCATACTTTTCCTTGAAGGCTTTGACGAAGGCGACGTTGTTCGGGTTATCCAGGCTCTGGAAATACTTCATCGAGGCGTAGAAGCCTTCCATGTTGTTACCGCCAATGCCCAGCAGTTCGTCCTCGGTGACCGACAGGGTCAGCAGGGTCTGCTTGTCCGCGGTGATGCCGGCGGCCTTGAGCTGCTTGTAGAACGCAACGTTGGAACCCCCGACCACGGCGGCGAAAATCACGTCAGGCTTTCTCAGCTTGATCTTGTTGGTCAGCGAGCCGAACTGGGTATTGCCGAGCGGGTAGTACTCCTCGCCGACCACCTTGCCGCCCAGCACCGTTTCGATGTGCTTGCGCGCAATCTTCATCGAGGTGCGTGGCCAGATGTAGTCGGAACCCAGCAGGTAGAAGGTCTTGGCGCCCTTCTCCTTGGCGATCCAGTCAAGGCTGGCAAGAATCTGCTGGGTGGCTTCCTGGCCGGTGTAGACGACGTTCTTCGACTGTTCGAGACCCTCGTAGAAGGTCGGGTAGTAGAGCAACCCGTTCTGACGCTCGAAGATTGGCAGAACGGCCTTGCGTGAGGCGGATGTCCAGCAGCCGAAGACCGCCGCGACCTTGTCACGCTCCAGCAGCTTGCGGGCCTTCTCGGCAAAGGTCGGCCAGTCGGACGCGCCGTCTTCCTGGATGACCTTGATCTGCCGGCCGAGGATGCCACCGCTGGCGTTGATCTGGTCGATGGCCAGGCGCTCGGCCTGGATCGATCCGGTTTCCGATATCGCCATGGTCCCGGTTGCGGAGTGCAACTGCCCCACGACCACTTCCGTGTCGGTAACGGCCAGGCCCGTGGAATTCACGTCCTGGGCCATGGTGGACGATGCGAAAACGCTCAAGGCAAGCATCGACAGCGCCGCGGCTCCCTGCGCGAATCGGCGGGGTAGACGAAGTGACGAACCCGTCAGTTTTGAATCCATGATCTGTGCTCCTGTCTCGGTGGGCCGTGCGTGGTTTGCCGCAAGCTGCGACGGGCCGGCATCGGGTCGAGAGCAAGGATGCGGTGGGGCAGCGATCCTCGGTATACGCAGATTGACGTAACCCCATACGTCATCTGACGTAGCGCGCCAACGCCCGAAACCGGTGCATGCTGCGCGCTACGCAGAGGGCGGCGCGCGTGTTTTCTCCCAGCGAAATCACCACGTGGGGACAACGCCTGCGCGAACGCGGCGAACACGCAATCGGAGGGCATGCAAGTTGCTTGATGGAGAGACCCAATCGACCGAGAGTCTCGACGTGCATCCCACAGGTACTCAGCGAGTCGTCAAGATTCGTCGCGACTACAACCGCTGGGTTGCGGACGAGACGCTGGAAGACTATGCGCTGCGTTTCACACCGAAGTCGTTTCGCAAATGGTCGGAGTTCCGCATTGCCAACACGGCGCTGGGCGCGGTCTCGTTCCTGGCGCTGGAGGCGATTGGCGGCACCCTGGCGCTGAGTTACGGCTTTACCAATACCCTGTGGGCGGTGATTGCGGTCAGTCTCGCAATCTTCCTGACCGGGCTGCCGATCAGCTATTACGCGGCCCGCTACGGCCTGGACATGGACCTGCTGACCCGTGGCGCCGGTTTCGGCTACATCGGCTCGACCATCACCTCGCTGATCTACGCGACGTTCACCTTTCTGTTCTTCGCCCTCGAAGCCGCCATCATGGCGCTGGCGCTGGAGCTGTACTTCGGCATGCCGCTGGCGCTGGCGTATGTGGTGTGTTCGATCATCGTGATTCCGCTGGTGACCTACGGCATCACCCTGATCAACCGTCTGCAATTCTGGACACAGCCCGTCTGGCTCACGTTGTTGTTGCTGCCCTACGCCTTCGTCCTGTTCAAGAACCCTGATGCGCTGTCCGACTTCACCACCTTTGCCGGTCGCGAAGCCAACGGCGGCGCGTTCAGCCTGCTGTCCTTCGGAGCCGCCTGCACGGTCGGGCTGGCGCTCATCACCCAGATTGGCGAGCAGGTGGATTATCTGCGCTTCCTGCCGGAAAAGACCCAGCACAACCGCAAGCGCTGGTGGGCCGCGGTCATCCTGGCCGGTCCCGGCTGGATTATTCCCGGCGCGCTTAAAATGCTTGCCGGGGCGTTTCTCGCGTTCCTTGCGCTGCAACATCAGATTCCCATCGAGAAAGCGGCCGAGCCGACCCAGATGTATCTGGTGGCCTTCAGCTATGTATTCACCTCGCCCGAGTGGGCGCTGGCGGCGATGGTGCTGTTCGTCGTGGTCTCCCAGATCAAGATCAACGTGACCAACGCCTACGCCGGTTCGCTGGCGTGGTCGAACTTCTTTGCCCGCGTCACCCACAGCCATCCGGGGCGCGTGGTCTGGCTGGTTTTCAACGTCTCGATTGCGCTGATGCTGATGGAGCTGGGGGTATTCGCCGCCATCGAGGAGGTGTTGGGGCTGTATGCCAACGTGGCGCTGGCCTGGATCGGCGCCCTGGTCGCGGACCTGGTGATCAACAAACCGTTGGGGCTTTCGCCCAGGCACATCGAATTCAAGCGTGCGCATCTGTATGACATCAACCCGGTGGGCGTCGGCGCCATGCTGATCGCCTCGCTGCTGTCGATCCTGGCGCACTTTGGCGCGTTCGGCGACCTGGCCCAGGCAGGCTCACCGGTAATCGCCCTGGGCAGTGCGATGCTCTGTGCACCGCTGATCGCGCGATTGACCCGTGGCCGCTATTACATCGCGCGCCAGAGCGCGCCCGAACTGATCTATCCCGACAGCCAGGATGGCGTGGTCTGCGGCTTGTGCAGCAACGCGTTCGAGCGCGAAGACATGGCCGCCTGTCCGGCCTATGGCTGTGCGATCTGCTCACTGTGCTGTTCGCTCGATGCCCGTTGCGGCGATGCCTGCAAACCACGCGCACGGCTGACCGAGCAGTTCGATGATTTCATCAGATGGGTATTTCCTCAGGCCTCGGTGCCCCGTCTGCACACCCGCCTGGTCCATTACCTCAGCGTGCTGGGGCTGATCATCGGCTTATTGTTCCTGGCCCTGTGGCTGATCTACAGCCAGGTATCGCAAGGCGTCGCCGCCAATCAGGCACAAGCCTTCGAGGCGCTGGATCAGGCGTTTTTCAAGGGCTTCCTGACGCTGTCGCTGTTTGCCGGAATTCTCGCCTGGTGGCTGGTCCTGACACGCGAAAGCCGGCGCGTGGCGCAGCAGGAGTCCGATCGTCAGACCGCCCTGCTGATGCAGGAAATCGAGGCGCACCGCAAGACGGATGAGCAACTGCAACGCGCCAAGGAGGCATCGGAATCGGCCAACGCCGCCAAGAGCCGCTACGTGACCGGTCTTTCTCATGAGCTGCGTACACCGCTGAACAGCATCCTCGGCTATGCCCAGATTCTCCAGCGCGACGCCGCCATGCCGCCCCACCATCGAGACTCACTCGACACCATCTACCGCAGCGGTGCGCACCTGCTTTCGCTGATTGACGGTTTGCTGGACGTGGCCAAGATCGAAGCGGGAAAACTCAACCTCGAACCCTCGGAGATTCCCTTTCCGGAATTTCTCACGCAGCTGCAACAGATGGTCGCCCCACAAGCGAAGGACAAAGGCCTGAGCCTGGATTTCGAGACGCGCGGACGCATCCCATCAGTGGTTCGCGGCGACGAAAAGCGGGTGCGCCAGATCCTCATCAACCTGCTCGGCAATGCCGTGCGCTACACCGACCAGGGCAGTGTGAGGTTGCGCACAAGCTATCTACGTGAAACGGCGACCTTCGAAATCATCGACACCGGCGTCGGCATCGCACCCGAGCAGCTCGAACGACTGTTCCAGCCCTTCGAACGCGGCGATCCGCTGCGCCAGGACAGCGGGCTGGGGTTGGGACTGACCATCACCCGGATGCTCACCGCGCTCATGGGTGGCGAATTGCAGGTCAAAAGCGACGTGGGCCAGGGCACCGCGTTCCAGGTTCGGCTGTTTCTGTCGGAGGTACGGGCCCCCCAAGCGGTGGTGCATGTCGAACACGACATCATTGGCTATCAGGGTCCACGCCGTCGCGTGTTGGTGGTGGACGATCACCTCGACCATCGGCGGGTACTGGCCGGGATGCTGGCGCCGCTGGGCTTCGAAGTCGCGATGGCGGCGAATGGGCAGGAAGCCTTGAGCCAGGTCTCGCTGCTCAACCCCGATCTGATCCTGATGGACCTGTCGATGCCGCACATGGACGGCTGGCAGACCAGCCGGTTGATCCGCGAATCCGTCGGATCGACCGCGCCCGTCATTGTCGTCTCGGCCAACGCCTTCGCCGACGACCGTGATACGAGCGCGCCCGGACACTGCACGGACTACCTTGCCAAGCCCGTGCACACACCCGTACTGCTGGAAAAAATACAGACCCACCTCGCCTTGGAGTGGGTCAAGCGCGACATGAGCCAAGTGCCCGCGCCGACGATGGCCCTGCTTCCCCTCCAGGCGATACAGGAGCTGCAGGAACTGGCCTCGCTCGGCTACGTGCGAGGCCTGCTCGATCACCTGGACAAGCTCGCCCAAAGCGAACCCGATTGCGGGGTTTTCATCATGAGTTTGCAGAAGCTGGCCAAACGCTTCCAGCTGAACGAGTTGACACGTCAGCTGACCCTCGCCGCGCAAGCCCCCGGCCGAGCCGAACAGACCGACCCGACAGAGGAGCAGAGTCAATGAACCTGGCGCACGCCATCGACCAGCAAGGCACCGTGATGATCGTCGACGACGTTCCGGACAACCTCGCCTTGTTATCCGATGCGCTGGAGCGCGCCGGCTACATGGTGCTGGTCGCAATGGACGGCGTCAGCGCACTGGAGCGCATGCAGCGCCTGCGCCCGGATATCGTCTTGCTGGATGCGCTGATGCCGGGGCTGAACGGTTTCGACACCTGCCGCCAGATGAAGGCCTCAGCCGACCTGCAAGACATACCGGTACTGTTCATGACCGCCCTGACCGAAAGCGAACACGTGCTTGCCGGGTTTGCCGCCGGCGGCAATGACTATGTCACCAAACCCATCCATGCCGAACAGGTCCTGGCGCGGGTCGCGGCGCACCTGCGTACCGCGCGTACATTGCAATCGGCGAGGATCGGCCTGGCTCCTGCCACGCCGGCGGATGAAGGCCGGACCCAGGCGGCACTGAGCCAGCGCTTCCAGCTCACCAGCCGGGAAATCGAGGTGCTGCACTGGGTCGCCTGCGGCAAGACCAACAAGGACATCGGCGACATCCTCGGCCTCAGCCCTCGCACGGTGAACAAGCACCTGGAACACGTCTACGTGAAGCTCGGCGTCGAGACGCGAACCGCCGCGGCGGCGGTTGCCATGTCCGCGGGCATGTCTCGCTGAGCTGGCGGCGCCTCAGACGCGGAACGCTCCGATGAGTTGCTGCAGACGGGCAACCAGCTCGGTCAGCTCGCGGCTCGCCTGTTCGGTGTGCCCTGCGCCTTCGGCGGTGCGTTGTCCGGCTTCGTTGATCGCGACGATATTCCGGTCGATGTCGTGCGCGACGGCAGTCTGCTGCTCCGCAGCCGCGGCAATCTGCTGGTTCTGATCGACGATGATACCGACGGCACCAAGGATATTATCCAGCGCCTGCTGTACCTGAGCCGACTGGCTGACTGTTTCTTCGGCCATCGAATGGCTCGCATGCATGGTCTTGACCGCCGCGCCGACGCCGCCCTGCAACCGCGCGATCATGTGCTCGATCTCCTCGGTCGACTGCTGGGTACGCTTGGCGAGGCTGCGCACTTCATCGGCAACCACAGCGAAGCCACGACCTTGTTCACCGGCCCGCGCCGCCTCGATCGCGGCATTGAGCGCGAGCAGGTTGGTCTGCTCGGCCACACCCTTGATGACATCCAGCACCTGGCTGATGGCCTTGCTGTCGCTGGCCAGTTGATTGATCACCTTGACCGACTGCTCGATCTCCGCCGCCAAGCGTCCGATTCCACCGACCTGGGCGACCACCAGCCCCCGACCGCTGGCGGTTTCATCGTTGACGCTCTGAGCGCTGCCGACGGCCGCTTCGGCGCTGGTGGCTACTTCCTGAGCGGTCGCGGACATCTCATTCATGGCGGTGGCGACCTGCTCGATCTGACCGCGCTGTTGCGACACGGTCTGGTTGCTCTCGCCCGAGACCATTTCGACCCGTGACGCCTGACGCTGCACTTCGCCAACCGTCTGGCCGACCCGTTCGATCAGCTCGCGAATCCTGGCCACCGTGTCGTTGAACACCTGGCCAAGCTCGCCCAGCTCATCGCGGCTCTGAACGGTGAAACGCGCCGTCATGTCGCCTGCGGCCACGCGGTCCATGATCGCGCCGAGGCTGCGCAGCGATGCACGGGTTGACATGTAGAAAGCGCTATAGAGGTAGACCACGAGCAGGAATACCAGCGCCAGTGCGGCGAGCAGAAGGATCATCAACAGACGCTTTTGCTCCAGTCGCTGCTCGAGCTCATCATCGAGAAAGCCGAGAATGGCGTCATTGAGCGCGTAGGTCTTCGCCATCTCGGTACCGATCTGGTCGTAGAAACTTTCCCAGGGACGATCGAGTGCCTCGGCCATGATCACCTGATCCTGGAAAATATCACTGCTGGTCTGCAGGGAGCCCCGGCTGGCTTCGGCGTAGCTTTCGAGTTGACGCAACGCAGCGGCGCTGCCGCCGAGCACGTCCTGCAACTGAGCGCCGTACTGGGCGTGCTGCTTCTCCAGCTCGAGCAGCAGGTTGTCCAGGGTGTTGCTGGCGTCGGAATTCAGGAAACCCTGGCCGAAGGTATAGGAACCCACCGCGCGGCCCTCGCCGAGCGCGGCGGTGATCGAGGGCGTCACCGAGGTCAGCAGTTCGGCCAGCATCCGCACGTCGCGCTGGCCGTCCTGGCTCAGCCCCGACTGGCTGGCGATCAACTTGATCATTACCTGCGCCTTGCCCAACAGCGCACGCGCCATCGCCACCTTGGCCTGCAAGGACTGCTGCGCCTGCGCCTCGCGCAGTGCGGCATCGAGCTCATCCCGGCGGGTGTTGAATTCGGCGACCTGCTCGGGGTTTTCACTCACCGGCGCCAGCCGCTGCATCCGCTCGGAGAGCGCCCGTTCGACATTGGCCAACCGGGTCACGAGTGCTTGCACTTCGCCGGTCTGGCCGATGATGCCCTCGATCTCCACCAAGTCCCTCCACGTCTCCATTTCCCGACGCAGCTGCAACGCGGTGCCCATCAGCTCCAGACTCTGCAGCTCGGTACGGGTGCCCACGAATTCCCGGTACGAGTCACGCACCACGTAGAAGTTGGTCAGCAGCATGGGGACGAAGAAGAGCACGCTGATCAGGCTGAACTTCATGCCGAAGCTCAGACGATTCATCAATGCGATCGCGGGATACAACAGACTGTTCAAGAGACGTCTCCCAATTCTTATTATTGCCGTCAGCATCGGGGCTGCAGCGGGGCTCGTCAGAGAGTGGCGCGAGCACACTTATACGGGATATCGGTCGCCGTTTATGTAACTTAAGGTAGTGGCAGGGTGATAGCTCAACAAGTGGCAGAAGGCGCGCCGATTCCGGCATATCCACCCTGTTTATCCGACGCCCGGTAAGGGTCGCGACCATGACCGGGCGGCGCGTTACCCCGTTCGCCGCCCCTAGAACAGCAGGACCCAGAGCGCGATGGCTGTGTACCAGAGCATGCGAGTACGCACCAGCAGGGCGGCGAGGCTGTCGAGCCGGGCGATGCCCGCCTCGCCTTCGAAGGGCTCGCGCAGGTCGGCCGCCGCCGGACCGACCTCGGCCAGCAACCGGGGCGCCGGGATGTCCCAGTGCAACAGGTCGTGCAGCAAGGCGCGGTTGACCGCGACGAAGTTGCCGACCAGGCCGAAGCTGGCCAGCAGGACCCGCACCGGCAGCCAGTCGAACGCATGACGCAGTTGCCCGGCCCGCTCGCGCATGTCTTCACTGCGCGCATGCTCGACGGTCAACGCAAGCAGCCGGTATGCCAGCGCGGCCATGGGGCCTAGCAGCACGTACCAGAAAATCACCGCAAAGAAGCCTTGGTGGCTGCGCCAGAGCAGTTGCGCCTCAACCGCCCGCAGCAAGCTCGGCGCGTCCGGCGCGCCGAGTCCCAAGTCGCGCTCGGCCACCAGCACGGCGGCCTCGTCGTCACCCCGCCGCCAGGCATCGCGAAATGCACCGAACTCGCGCTTGCCCTCGCCGCGCCCCAGGCTATAGAGCAACACCAGCAGATGAAGCGGCAGACTGAGCCAGCCATACGCCAGAGGTTCGAGCGCCATCAGCAATACACCGAGCAGCAGCACCGGCGCGAGCACCAGCAGCAACAGGCCCAACCAGGGCCTGGCGACCGTCCCGGCATCGCCCTCGACCCGCTGTAGCAGACGCAGCCAGGCTCCGTCGTGCTGCACGTCTCGCCGCCAGTGGGTGAGCTTGTCGATAAGCAGAACCAGCAGCACCACGAGAAAAATCATGTTCGTATCCTATGAGGGCGGTCTCAGGCAACGATCGAGGCCGCGCGCAGGCGCTGCCAGTCGAATGCCGGGCCAGGGTCGGTCTTGCGCCCCGGTGCGATATCACTATGGCCGCAGACCCGCTCCGGAGTGATCCCCGGGTAGGCTTGCTGCAGCAGTTGGCAAAGGCGAGTCAGACTCTCGTACTGGGCTTCACTGAAGGGTGTGTCATCCGTGCCTTCCAGTTCGATACCGAGGGAAAAGTCGTTACAGCCCTCGCGCTCGCCGAAGCACGACACGCCGGCGTGCCAGGCACGATCCAGACAGGAGACGAACTGAGTGATGGCGCCATCACGTTCGATGAGGAAATGTGCCGACACTTGCAGGCTCGCGATCTCTTCGAAGAAGGGATGCTCATCGGTGGGCAGGCAGTTCTGGAAGAACTGCTGGACCTTGCCGGTCCCGAAGCAACCAGGCGGCAGGCTGATGTTGTGAATGACCAGCAGCGATATTTCGCCATCAGGACGCTGGTTGAAGTTGGGCGAGGGGCAATGGCGAATGCCTCGGCACCAGCCTGTCGCGTGATCCAACTGCATGAGCGTGAAACCTGGGTGATCGGCGGGCTTGCAGGCTAGCGCCTGCGAGCGGCAGCCTGCAAGCCGCCTGGGCTATTCGCCGTCCGTCGCCTGCGGGGCATCGGCGCGCTTTTCATCGCGTCGCGAAGCCAGGCGATCCGCCAGCCGCGTCGGTTCCGGCAACCGGTAGCGGGTGACATAGCGCAGCACCAATTGTGGCGCACTCGCCAGACTGACCCGATTGCCCGGCGAGATAATCAATGGACGCACCTTGTCCTTGCTTCGCAACACGCTGCCGATCACGCTGCCCCCCTTGTCCAGCAGGTCGACCCGCTCGCCGCGCCGCTCGCCGAGTGGCGCGTGGTGCCCCGTGAGGATCTTCTTCGCCACGCCGATCGTCGGCAGTCCGGTGATCACGCCAAGGTGCGCGGCGATGCCGAGACCACGGGGATGGGCGATGCCATGCCCGTCGGACAGGATCAGGTCAGGGGTGTACCCGAGCGAATCGAGCGCCTGCAGCACCGCAGGCAGTTCGCGAAACGACAACAGGCCGGGAATATAGGGCATGCACGTGGGGATTCGCGCCAATGCCTGCGCCAACGGCTCGAGCGTTTCCGCATCGAGCAACACCGCCGCCGCGCGGGTGATTTCGCCGCCCGCCTCGAAGCCGACATCGACCCCCGCGATCAGCCGCAGCGGGCCGAAATCGTCCTCCAGCACAACCTTGCCGGCCAGTTGCTTCTGAATTTCCCTGGCCGCCGCAGGGCTGCCATCCCACTCACTGAACGCATCGGCTCGGGGTCGTGGTGTGTTTACGGTCATGCAAACCCTCTGATGTCTGTTCCGACTCGCCGCGTGTCGGCCCTTCAAGCATCTTAGACTCACGTTCGACTGGACAGTCATGCAAAAAAATAAGACGCTCCCGCCGGACTGCGGCAGTTTTACCCTGCTTTGCCTATACAAAAATAAACGGAACAGTCAGAAGACCCTGAGCATGCCCACCGCCCAACCCTTGAAACGTATCAGCATTCTGGCCACCGACGGGGTATTTGCGTCCACCCTGTTGCACGCCAAGGATTTCTTTCACATGGCCAGCCTGCGATATGGCAAGCAACTCGGCCTGGACCTGACACCCGCCTTCGAAACGGTACTGGTCAGTCCCGATGGTCAGCCGGTCAGCACATTCAGCGGGCCACGTATCGAGGTCGACGGGGCGCTGGATGATGCCGATGCGGTAATCCTTCCGGCATTCTGGGGCGATTTCGATGCGCTCTGCCGCCAGTATCCACAGGTGGGCCCCTGGCTACAGGCTCGACACGAAGCCGGGAGCGCCATCTGCGGCGAAGCCTCCGGCGCGTTCTGGATGGCAGCGGCGGGATTGCTCGACGAACGCGAAGGCACCACCCACTGGCGCTTCGCGCGGGAGTTCGCCGAACGCTTTCCGCGAGTGCTGTTCACCCAGGAAAAGCACCTGACCGACAGCGATAACCTGTACTGCGCAGGCGGCACCACCTCGGCGTGCGATCTGTACATGCATCTGGTCGAGCGCTTCTGCGGCGCGCACATCGCGCAGGGCATGGCGCGCGACATTCTGTTCGAAGTACAGCGCAACTACAGTCCCGGACGCATCGGCTTCGGCGGCCAGAAACTTCATCTGGACACTCGCATCCTGCAGATCCAGGAATGGCTGGAAGAGCATTTCGCCGAGAAGTTCCGCTTCGAAGACGTGGCCCGCGACCATGGCATGAGCATCCGCAACTTCATGCGGCGCTTTCAGACGGCAACGGGTGACAAACCGCTGCACTATCTGCAACGGCTGCGTATCGAAACGGCCAAGACGTTGCTGTCCACCACCCGCAAGAGCATCAAGACGATCAGCTATGAAGTGGGCTACGACGACGCGAGCTTCTTCGCGCGATTGTTCCGCCAACACACCGAACTGTCGCCTAACCAGTACCGGCAGCAGTACAGGTTCAAGAACAGCTGAAGCTGGAAGCGCCACACGCGTAGGAAGATATCGGCTGCATTTCCCTACGCCCGGGCATCCGCCTGCTTCCAGCGGACAGTCGCGCTCTACGGCTTATGTGGACGCGCCAGATATTCGTGCGATTGCATTTCCAGCAGGCGACTCAGGGTGCGCTGGAATTCGAACTCCAGGCGCCCACCGGCATAGAGGTCCTTGAGTTCAACCTCGGCGGAGAGAATCAGCTTCACGTTGCGGTCGTAGAACTCGTCCACCATGTTGATGAAGCGACGCGCCATGTCGTCTTTGGACACATCCATTCGCTCGATGTTGGAAACCAGCACCGCATCGAAAATCTTGCCCAGCTCGATGTAGTCGTTCTGGCTGCGCGGACCATCGCAGAGTTCACGAAACTCGAACCAGGCGACGCCGCTCGCCGTCTTGCGCGCAACGATCTCGCGGTTCTCGATCATCAGCGCCTCGTTCTCCTGCACCCGGCACTGCTCCGGCAGCAGGCTGCGGAAGCTCTTTTCCAGGCTCTGCTCCGCTTCGGCGTCCAGCGGGAAGTGGTAAAGCTCCGCCTGCTCGAGCGCGCGCAGGCGGTAGTCGATGCCGCTGTCGACGTTGACGATCTCGGTATGCTTCTTCAACAGTTCGATGGCGGGCAGGAAGCGAGCACGTTGCAGACCATCCTTGTACAGGCCGTCCGGGACGATGTTGGAGGTCGCCACCAGGCTTACGCCGTTCTTGAACAGCTCTTCGAGCAGGGTCGCCAGGATCATCGCATCGGTGATATCGGAGACGAAGAACTCGTCGAAACAGATCACTCGCGACTCGTCAGCGAAGCGCTTGCCAATGATGGTCAGGGGATTCTTTTCGCCCTTGAGGGTGCGCATTTCTTCATGCACGCGCTTCATGAAGCGATGGAAGTGAGTACGGGTCTTCTGCTCAAACGGCAGCGAGTCGAAGAAGGTATCGACCAGATAGGTCTTGCCGCGGCCGACGCCCCCCCAGAAATACAGCCCTTTTACCGGCTGCTGCTGTTTCCGACCGAACAGTTTGCCAAGCAACCCGGCCTTGTTGCGGTCATCGGCAACCAGGTCGTCATACAGACGCTGCAGATGGCGCACGGCCGTTTCCTGCGCCGCATCGTGGAAAAAATCGGGACGTTTCAGGTCTTCCTGATAGCGCTCAAGCGGGGTCATGGCGGGGTCTGGGTAGTGAAACGGGGCCGACACTTTAGCCGCGCCCTCGGTGGTTGGCAATTTACGCAGGTCGTTCAAGCGCTTGGGCCTCCAGTTATCAGCGTTTCGCAGCATCGTGCCGGTACGAACGGTGCCCGGCGTGTTCCTGCGCCAATTACACCATGAGCGTCGCCAGCGCCTGGCGCAGGCGCAGCATGGCGGCTTCCAATGCCGGTTCATCGGCATAGGCCGGGCTGTCGGCGATGCATTCCCCATCCAGCCACAAGGTGAATTGATTGTCTTCGTCGGCACGGAGTTCCAACGCATCCACGCCCTGGGCGATCAGACGCTGGCTGATCGCCCCGATCGCCTTGGGATCGCTGAACGGGCGTGACAGCAGCAGCTCTTCACCGTCTGCTGCGAAAAAGCGAAAACGGAAGCTGCCATCGCGTTCGCGGAAGCTGGCGAAGCGGGCGATCTTGCCCCCTTTCTTCTTCGCCGGAGCGGCGCTGGCCACTTCGCTGCGGAAGTTGCGCAGCCCGACGGCCTCACGCAGCTCACCGAGGAACGGCTTGGCGATCTTGCGCGCCTTGGCTGCGCCGGCCTGCAGAATGTCTTCCAGGTCACCGGGACGCTGAAGCAGTGTGTGATAGCGCTCGCGCGCCTCACCCAGCTCGTTATCAAGCAGTTGGAACAGCCGTGCCTTGGCGTCCCCCCAGGCCAGCCCGCCGACCAGCTCGGCGCGGAATTCGGCCAGTTGCGCCGGCGTCGCGAATGCCTGGTAGATCGTGAACAGATGGGAGTCGTCGGGATCTTTCGGCTCGCCCGGCAGCCTGGAGTCGGTGACGATACGGGCAATGGTGCTCTTGAGTGCCTTGGCACTGGCGAACAGCGGGATGGTGTTGTCGTAACTCTTGGACATCTTGCGACCGTCGAGGCCCGGCAACGTCGCCACCCCGTCCTCGATCACGGCGGCCGGCAGGGTGAACAACTCCTTGCCATTGCCAAACAGATGATTGAAACGCTGGGCGATGTCGCGCGCCATCTCCACGTGCTGGATCTGGTCGCGCCCGACCGGCACCTTGTGCGCATTGAACATGAGGATGTCCGCGGCCATCAGCACCGGGTAGCTGAACAATCCCATGGTGACACCGGCGTCAGGGTCTTCACCCAGCTCGACATTCCTGTCCACCGAAGCCTTGTAGGCATGGGCGCGGTTCAGCAGGCCCTTGCCCGCAACGCAGGTCAGCAGCCAGGTCAGTTCAGGAATTTCGGGAATATCGGACTGGCGATAGAAGGTCACCCGTTCCGCATCCAGACCACAGGCCAGCCAGGTGGCGGCGATCTCGAGTCGCGACTGCTGGATACGCAGCGGATCGTCGCACTTGATCAGCGCATGGTAATCGGCGAGGAAATAAAAGGAGTCGGCATCGGCCTCTCGGCTGGCGACGATCGCCGGGCGGATGGCCCCCGCGTAGTTGCCCAGATGGGGCGTGCCCGTGGTGGTGATGCCGGTAAGAATTCGGGTTTTCATACGATCGTCTCGAGTCAGTCTGCGCAAGCGGCCAGTGGACGGTTCAAAGGGCGTGACACGCACGCCCGGCGGCACGGCCTGCGTAGGTCAGCGCCTTACGCCAGCCGGGGCGCCACCAGCTCTTTGAGTTCTACCAGCTTGCCATGGAAAAAGTGGCCGCATTCTGCCACTTTCAGCAGCTCGTGGGGACGCCCAAGCGCTGCCGAGAAGGCATGCACCGAGCCCGGCTCGATCACTTCGTCGTCGTCCGGCTGAATGATGGTGAGCGCGCAACGCTCGGCCAGCGGCTGATCCGCCAGTCGCGAGACCGCAGGCGCGACCATGAACAGTTTGTCCAGCGGCTCTCCACGCGCCTCGACCCGCCCCGCCAGCGTCGCGGCCACGAAACCGCCGAACGAAAAGCCGAGCAAGGTCAACGGCCGCTCGGGATGCTGCGCTCGCAGCCACTTCAGCGCAGCCTCGGCATCCTCGACCTCACCTGTGTTCATGTCATGGCTGCCTTCACTGCCGCCCACCCCACGAAAATTGAAGCGAAGCGTTGCGTAGCCTTCGTCGCGCGCCGTGCGCTGCAACGTCGAGACCACCTTGTTGAGCATGGTCCCGCCCTTCACGGGGTTGGGGTGGCAGATCAGTGCCAGTCCGCGCGCATCAGGCTGATCGAAGTACAAACCTTCCAGCACACCGGCCGGGCCGTTGATCGAAACAGGGGTTTCACGTTTCAAGAAAATAACTCCGTGACCTTGGGGCAAGTCGACTCGTCTTGCTTTGACGTCGCCTGAGGCCGCTCGCATCGCTTCGCGGTATACAGGGCAGGTACGAGACGTTAACGTATCAGGCCGTGGGAAAACCACTGCACAAGGCGCTGCAGAACCCGGATATCAGTTGCGGCCTGGCCTGATAGCCGCCCTGCCTGATCGCCACCACACGGTTTTTGTCACGGCCTGAAAGCATGCCGTTTATATAGAGGAAGTACTCGTGGAACAGACCCTCGCGACCTGGTTGCTCCCAATTGTCGGCGTGATTGCCGGCATCGCCATTGGTTATCTGATCGCGCGAAACAGTGCGCCGAACAGCACACAGCGTCAGGTGGATGAGCTGCAGGAGCGCTTCGACACCTATCAAAGCGAAGTGGTGACGCATTTCAACACGACGGCCAGCCTGTTGCGCAAGCTGACCAACAGCTATCAGGACATGCAGGATCATCTGTCCGAAGGCGCGGACAAACTCGCGCTGGATGAACAGACCCGCCAGCGTCTACTCGCCGCGCTGCACAGCGAAGAAAACCACAGCCACCGCGAACGCCTCAACTCGCCGACGTTCACCGAGCCGCCGAAGGATTACGCACCGAAGGACTCCGATGTCCCCGGCACACTCCACGAGAACTTCGGCCTCAAAGGCAAGCATTGAGCCGGAGGGCGGCACCTGTGTGCCGCCTTTCATACCGGCGTTATTGAGTCAGGCGCATCGACAGGTCGACTGCCCGAACGTGCTTGGTCAAGGCCCCGATGGAAATGTAATCCACGCCGGTTTCGGCAATTGCGCGCAGCGTTTCATCGTCGATTCCGCCGGAGGCCTCAAGCTTGGCCCGACCCGCCGCCACGTTAACGGCGGTGCGCATGTCGGCCAGACTCAGCTCATCGAGCATCACCACATCGGCGCCAGCACGTAGCGCCTGCTCCAGTTCCTCAAGACTCTCCACCTCGACTTCCACCGGTTTGCCCGGTGCGATGCGATGCGCGGCCGCCACGGCTTCGGCGATGCCACCGCAGGCGGCGATATGATTTTCCTTGATCAGGAACGCATCGTATAAACCGATGCGATGGTTATGGCAGCCGCCACAGGTCACTGCGTATTTCTGCGCCAGTCGCAGGCCCGGAATCGTTTTACGGGTGTCGAGCAACTGCACCCCGGTGCCCTCGACGAGGTCGGCATAATGCCGGCAGCGAGTCGCAACGCCCGAAAGCGTCTGCAGGAAGTTCAGCGCCGCGCGCTCGCCGCTGAGCAGCGCGCGCGCCGGCCCTTCGAGATGAAACAGCACCCGATCGGCCGCTACCCGTTCGCCATCGGTCACCTGCCAATGCACGGCGACCCGCGGGTCCAACTGGCGAAACACTGCATCGACCCAGGCCGTACCGCTGATGACCGCCGCTTCGCGCGTGATGACCGTGGCATGGGCCAGGCGCTCGGCCGGGATCAGCATGGCCGTGATATCGCCGGTACCGACATCCTCGGTCAGTGCCTTGCGCACGTTGGTTTCGATTTCCGCAGACAAGTCAGCAAGGGTGATATTGGTCACGACGGCCTCCCATAAAATTCGCAGAGAGTATAAGGTTCAAACGACCCCAGCAGCATGGGTGTGGCATACGGAGCGAGAGCAATCAGCGATTACGACTATGCGACTCGCATTTTTTCCGACCGCCCGTAGGAATTCGCTCAAGTATCTGTGAGCTGCATCATGTCCAAAACAAAACCGCGCTAGGCTAATGAACAAGCTGCATATAATGGACTCATAAATTGGCGCCACGGAAATGGCGAACCCCTTTGCCAAATGGACGAGCCGTTGCCCCTGCCCATGATCAGCGGCATGCTAAGCGGTGTTGAGCGCTTGAATCACAGGCGACCGGAGAGTCTTGATGCGAACCGATGCGAAAGTGGTGCACCTGAAGGCTGCCCCTGAGCAAAAGCCGACCTCGCCGGCAGGTAGATTACCTGTCGCGCTCATCAGTGTGCGCGACAAGGCAGCGCAGCAGTTGCGGCTGGCCTTGCAGACACTGTTCGACAACGCAGACGACTCGCTCTTCGAGATTGCCGACCGCGCCACCAGCAACGCTGAACAGAACGCCTTCTTCGAAGCCATGCGCGACCTGCGCATGAAGCGTCGCGGAATCGAACGCAGCTTCCTGCAGCAAGTGTTCGAGTCTTTCGCCAAACTCAATCAGTATGAAATCGGCAAGCCGCCGCAGCCCGAAGCATCCTTCGAAAGCCTGGCGCTGGTGCAGAACGACGAACTGGAAGAGTCGGTTGCCATCGACACCATGGTCGCCAAGGTCATGAGCCGCGCCAGCCAGCCGCTCAGCCACCTCACCACGCGCATGAACGTGCTGGTCAGCAGAAAACTGGACGACAAAAGCAATCCGCTGGGTCCCCAGCAGTTGTGTGAATACTTCCTCGAGGCCTGCCGCAGCCTGGGCGTCGAGATCAAGGTCAAGCTGATCATCCTCAAGCTCTTCGAGCGCTACGTACTGACGGACCTCGAACAGCTGTACGCCGAATCGAACCAGACGCTGGTTGCCGCCGGCATCCTGCCGGAACTGCAGTCGGCCCAGCCGCGTCGCGCAAGCCGCCCTGGCGCAGCGAGCGGCAGCACCCCGCGGTCGGGCTTCGGCGAGTCGCCGGCCTATACGGACGAGGGCGTGCACGAGGCGTTCGGCACGTTGCAGGCATTGCTTTCGGAGCTACGCGGAAGTGCGCTGCCCGCCCGCAATCTGCCCAGCGATGCCGTTCCGATCTCGAGCAACGACCTGATGCGGCTGCTCTCGCATCTGCAGTCGCGGGCACCTCAGCAGGTGGATGAATACGACCTGCAAGGCCAGCTTGAGGAACTCCTGCATCGCGTCAGCGCCAAGAGTGGCAAGTCGCGCGTGGTTGGCGAGGTCGACGAAGACGTCATCAACCTGGTGTCGATGCTGTTCGAGTTCATTCTCGACGACCGCACCTTACCCGACTCGCTCAAGGCGCTGATCGGGCGCCTGCAGATCCCGGTGCTCAAGGTCGCTGTCCTCGACAAGACCTTCTTCAGCCGGGGCAGTCACCCGGCCCGCCGCCTGCTCAACGAGATTGCTTCAGCCGCCATGGGCTGGGTCGATCAGGACGAGGCGCAGCGCGACAGCCTCTACCAGAAGATCGAGCAGGTCGTGTCTCGCCTGCTGAACGATTTTGTCGACGACCCGGCCATCTTCTCCGAGCTGCTTGCCGATTTCCTTGCGTTCACCGGCGACGAGCGTCGGCGCAGCGAACTCCTCGAACAGCGCACACGGGACGCCGAAGAAGGACGTGCCAAGGCCGAAATGGCCCGCCAGGAAGTCGAACACGCACTCAACGAGCGCCTGCTCGGCAAGACCCTTCCCGAAGTCGTGGTCCGCCTACTGCAAGAGGCGTGGAGCAAAGTGCTGTTGCTGACATGCCTGAAACACGGCACGCAGTCCGAACAATGGCAGGCCGCCCTGTCCACGATGGACGACCTGATATGGAGCGTCACGCCGCACGACGAGCCCGAATCGCGCGCGCAACTGCTGGAACTGGTTCCGAGCCTGCTGAAAAACCTTCGTGAAGGGCTGGTCAGCGCCGCATTCGATCCCTTCTCCACCAGCGATTTCTTCACCCGGCTCGAAGCACTGCATGTCCAGACGATGCAGCAGTTCGACCAGCCCATCGAGCAAGCTCGACCCGCCCCCATCGATGACCGGGTTCGGGACGAGATCGCAACCGGACAAAAGCTGGAACTGCCGCCACGCGACGATCACGCCATTGAAGCGGACACGCCCGCCATGGTCGAGGTCAGCGAAGAAATCGTCTTGCTGGCGCCCGGCGAAAGCCGCGAGCAGGAGCCCGAGATCGATCTGGCCGATCACGATGAAGCATTGGCGCAGGTCGACAACCTGCGAGTCGGTAGCTGGGTGGAGTTCCAGGAAGACGAGGACCATAAGCTGCGCTGCAAGCTGGCCGCCGTGATCAAGCCCACGGGCAAATACATCTTTGTCAATCGCACTGGCATGAAGGTCCTGGAAAAGACCCGGATGGGGCTTGCCATCGAATTCCGGCGCGGCGCTATCCGCCTGCTCAACGATGCGCTGCTCTTCGATCGCGCACTGGAGTCGGTTATCGGCAACCTGCGCAGCCTGAAGAACAACGGACGCTAGGCGAACGCGCCGTGCAGGTTGTCGCCTGCACGGCCCCCCCCCGCCATTCCGCCTTGCACCGGTGCACGAACGCACCGCCGTGCTTGGCTTTTGCTCCCGCACCGCTAGAATGCCTGCATCCCCTTTCGAGGTGCGTATGCCCAGCCGCCTGAATCCCGAAGACCAGAAACGCGTTGACCAGTATCTCAGCGCACCTCAGCACCAGGTCGAGCGCCAGCCCTTCCGACCCTGGCTGCTTCTTGTGCTGGTACTCGTCGTGGTCATTGGACTGGGCCTGCTGAGCCGCTTCCTGAGTCACCTGGTGTCATGAGCAATCCTTCGCTCCCCCAGCGGCTCGCCCGAATTCCGCAAAGCCTTATGAGTTCATCCCATGACACATCGCATCGTAATCGTCGGCGGGGGCGCCGGCGGCCTGGAGCTTGCTACCCGCCTGGGTAGAACCCTGGGCAAGCGCGGCAAGGCCCGCATCACGCTGATCGACGCCAACCTGACGCATATCTGGAAGCCTTTGCTGCATGAGGTCGCAGCCGGCTCGCTGAACTCGTCCGCCGATGAGCTGAACTATGTGGCACAGGCGAAATGGAACCACTTCGAGTTCCAGATGGGGCGGATGAGCGGCCTGGAGCGCGCGCGCAAGTGCGTCCACCTGGCAGCCTCGTGCGACGAGCACGGCGTCGAACTGGTTCCGGCTCGCACACTGGCCTATGACACACTCGTGATCGCGGTCGGAAGTACCACGAACGACTTCGGTACCCTGGGCGCGGCCGAGCACTGCATTTTCCTCGACACACGCGAGCAGGCTGAACGCTTCCACCGTCAACTGCTCGGTCATTACATGCGCGCTCATGCCAGCGAGGGCCATCACGGCACCATCAACATGGCAATCGTCGGCGCCGGCGCAACCGGGGTCGAACTGGCAGCCGAACTGCACCATGCGGCCCGTGAGCTCGCCGCTTACGGCCTGGACGGCATCAAGCCGGAAAACGTCCACATCACACTCATAGAAGCAGGTCCGCGGGTCTTGCCCGCTCTGCCGGAGCGCA
The DNA here is from genome assembly GCF_009789555.1 of Stutzerimonas stutzeri. Taxonomy (NCBI): domain Bacteria; kingdom Pseudomonadati; phylum Pseudomonadota; class Gammaproteobacteria; order Pseudomonadales; family Pseudomonadaceae; genus Stutzerimonas; species Stutzerimonas stutzeri. The sequence continues at coordinate 1,598,012 of NZ_CP046902.1, read as the reverse complement.
TCAGCCAACCGGTGCACCAGACGCTTCGCGATCTGGGCGTCACGGTGCTGACCGACGCGGCGGTCAGCGAGGTGACGAAAGAAGGGCTGCAAACCCGCAATGGCGACTTCGTGCCCGCCACCCTGAAGGTATGGGCCGCCGGCATCAGAGCCCCCAGTTTCCTGCGCGAAATCGACGGCCTGGAAACCAATCGGATCAACCAGCTACAGGTGCTGCCGACGCTGCAAACCACTCGAGACGAGAACATCTTCGCGTTCGGCGACTGCGCTGCCTGCCCACAACCGGACAGTGACCGCAACGTCCCCCCGCGAGCCCAGGCGGCGCATCAGCAGGCATCGCTACTCGCCAAATCGCTTGCCAGGCGCCTCCAGGGCCAAAGCCTGCCCAGCTATCGCTACCGCGATTACGGCTCGCTGATTTCCTTGTCGAGCTTCTCGGCCGTCGGCAACCTGATGGGCAACCTCACCGGCAACGTCATGCTCGAAGGTTGGCTGGCGCGGATGTTCTACGTTTCGCTGTACCGGATGCACCAGATCGCACTGTATGGAATCGCCCGCACCGGGCTGATGATGATCGGCGACAAACTCAGCACCAGCACGGTGCCGCGCCTGAAGCTGCACTGACCGGCACGCTCGGCCAGCGCCGTTTGCAAGCAAGGCGCTGGCCGGAAGCGATAAGCCGAGCGCTCATGCTGCAAAAACGTCCGGGCAATAAAAAACCGGAAGATCCTTTCGGAGTCTTCCGGTTCTCATGCCTACTGAAAGGCTATTTGGTGGGTCGTGTAGGATTCGAACCTACGACCAATTGGTTAAAAGCCAACTGCTCTACCAACTGAGCTAACGACCCAGAATTGGTCGGGGTAGGGGGATTCGAACTCCCGACATCCTGCTCCCAAAGCAGGCGCGCTACCGGACTGCGCTATACCCCGATTGGAAATTGGCTCCGCGACCAGGACTCGAACCTGGGACCCAATGATTAACAGTCATTTGCTCTACCGACTGAGCTATCGCGGAACTACTCTTCCAGCTCGTTGGTTGGCTTGCTGTACTGCTTTGCAAACCCCCCTCAGAGGCGCGCCATTTTACGGTTCTCGACGCGCCTGTCAACAGAAAAAATGCGATTTAGTACAATGCGTTGCGAGTGAGCTCCAGCCTCGGGCCAAACGACACCGCAAGCCCTTGCGACACGCCAGCGGAGCCGCCCCTCGGCGCGGCTCCGTCAGCAGGCTCACGCCTTGGCGAACTGAATCTCGTCACCCTCCACCTTGCCGATGATGGTCGAGCCCGGCTCGAATGCACCGGAGAGGATTTTCTGAGCGAGCGGGTTCTCGATCCAGCGCTGGATCGCGCGCTTGAGTGGCCGGGCGCCGTACACCGGGTCGTAGCCGACGGCCACCAGCTTATCCATGGCCTCGTCACTGAGTTCCAGATTCAATTCGCGCTCGGCCAGACGCTGGCGCAAGCGACCCAGCTGAATCTGGGCGATACCGGCAATCTGCTCACGCGCCAACGGATCGAACACCACGACTTCGTCGATACGGTTGATGAACTCAGGGCGGAAGTGGGTACTCACCGCATCCATGACCGCAGCCCGCTGCGCGTCCGGATCGCCTACCAGCTCCTGAATCTGGCTCGACCCCAGGTTAGAGGTCATCACGATCACGGTGTTGCGGAAATCCACCGTGCGCCCGTGACTATCGGTCAGGCGTCCATCCTCCAGCACTTGCAGAAGAATGTTGAAAACGTCCGGATGGGCCTTCTCGACCTCGTCCAGCAGCACCACCGAGTACGGTTTGCGACGCACAGCCTCGGTCAGATAACCACCCTCCTCGTAGCCGACATAGCCGGGTGGTGCCCCGATCAGACGCGCCACCGAATGTTTCTCCATGAATTCGGACATGTCGATGCGGATCATCGCCTCCTCGGTATCGAAGAGGAACTCGGCCAGCGCCTTGCACAACTCGGTCTTGCCCACGCCGGTCGGGCCAAGGAACAGGAAGGAACCGCTGGGCCGATTCGGGTCGGCCAATCCGGCGCGCGACCGACGCACCGCATTGGCGACCGAAACGACCGCCTCGTGCTGCCCGATCACCCGCTGATGCAACAGGTCTTCCATCTTCAGCAATTTTTCGCGTTCGCCTTCGAGCATTTTCGAGACCGGGATGCCCGTCCACTTGGAGACGACCTCCGCGATTTCCTCGTCGGTCACTTTGTTGCGCAACAGCTGGTTGTCGGTCTTGCCGTGCTGATCGACCATCTGCAGGCTGCGTTCGAGGTCGGGGATGACGCCGTATTGCAGCTCGGCCATGCGCGCCAGGTCACCCTTGCGCCGCGCCGCCTCCAGATCGGCCTTGGCCTGCTCGATCTTCTGCTGCATCTGGGCCGACCCCTGGACCTCGGCTTTCTCCGACTTCCAGATCTCTTCGAGATCGGCATACTCACGCTCGAGCTTGACGATTTCTTCATCGAGCTTGGCCAGGCGTTTCTTGGTGGCCTCATCGTCTTCGTTTTTCAGCGCCTCACGCTCGATTTTCAGCTGGATCAGGCGTCGATCGAGGCGATCCAGTTCTTCCGGCTTGGAGTCGATCTCCATGCGGATACGGCTGGCCGCCTCGTCGATCAGGTCGATGGCCTTGTCCGGCAACTGCCGGTCAGTGATGTAGCGATGCGACAGCTTGGCCGCGGCGATGATCGCGCCATCGGTGATCGAGACGCCGTGATGCACCTCGTAACGCTCTTTCAAGCCACGCAGAATCGCGATGGTGTCTTCCTCGCTCGGCTCATCGACCTGCACACGCTGGAAGCGCCGCTCCAGCGCCGCGTCCTTTTCGATGTACTGGCGATATTCATCGAGCGTGGTCGCGCCGACGCAATGCAGTTCGCCACGAGCCAACGCAGGCTTGAGCATGTTGCCCGCGTCCATTGCGCCCTCGGCCTTGCCGGCGCCGACCATGGTATGCAGCTCGTCAATGAAGAGGATGACGCGACCTTCCTGCTTGCTCAGTTCGTTGAGCACCGCCTTGAGGCGTTCTTCGAACTCGCCGCGAAACTTGGCACCCGCGATCAGCGAGCCCATGTCCAGGGCCAGCAAACGCTTGTCCTTGAGCCCGTCAGGCACTTCGCCGTTGACGATACGCTGCGCCAGCCCCTCGACGATGGCGGTCTTGCCGACGCCGGGCTCACCAATGAGCACGGGATTGTTCTTCGTGCGCCGCTGCAGCACCTGGATGGTCCGGCGGATTTCATCATCACGTCCAATCACCGGATCGAGCTTGCCGTCCTCGGCGCGCTTGGTCATGTCGACGGTGTATTTGTCCAGCGCCTGGCGCGACTCCTCGGCGTTGGGGTCGTTGACGGCGTCACCCCCGCGCAGATTGCTGATGGCGTTCTCGAGCGCCTTCTTGCTCACCCCTTGGGCCAGCAGCAGCTTGCCCAGGCGAGTGTTGCTGTCCAGGGCTGCGAGCAGCACCAGCTCGCTGGAAATGTATTGGTCGCCCTTCTGCTGTGCCAGGCGATCAGCCTGATTCAGCAGGCGCGCCAGGTCCTGCGACATGTTCATGTCGCCGGTCGGATTCTGAAGCTTGGGCAGTTGGTCCAGCTCTTTGGTCAGCGCCTGGCGCAGGCCATTGATATCGAAACCCACCTGCATCAACAGCGGCCGGATCGAACCCCCCTGCTGATCGAGCAGCGCCTGCATCAGATGCAGCGGTTCGATAGACGGATGGTCGAGGCCGACGGCGATGGATTGGGCATCGGAGAGCGCAAGCTGCAGCTTGCTGGTCAAACGATCGATACGCATGTAATCACCTTTTCTGGTTAGGCAGGCCGGCGCATTCAATCGCACCTCGACAAAAGCCTGCGAGATGGAACATAGATGAGGTTGATTGTTGGAGATTCAAGCCGGATGGCATTGACCCAGATCATCTGGGCCTCCGCTCAAGCGGGCGGATTGACCGAACGGTCAGGTCGGGACGGGCCCGGAGCTCAGTCCAGCCAGATCAGACTGGCGAAGCGACCGGTCCGGGCAGCGCGGCGATAGGAGTAGAAACGCTGGTCGTGGACTGTGCAGAAGCCGCCACCGAACACGGCCGTGACACCGCAGTCAGCCAGGCGAATGCGGGCGAGCCGGTAGATATCGGCCATGTAGCGTCCATCGTTGCGACTCTCGACGAAGGCGTCGGATGCTGCGGCATGGCGTGATACGAAGGCCTCCCGCACTTCGGCGCCAACCTCGAAGGCGGCAGGCCCGATGGCCGGGCCAAGCCAGGCCATCAGGTGGCTGCCGGGCGCCGCCATGGCCGCCACGGTCGCTTCCAGTATACCGGCGGCCAGCCCGCGCCAGCCGGCATGGGCGGCCGCCACCCGCGTCCCGTCTAAATCGCAGATCAGCACGGGAAGGCAGTCGGCGGTCAGCACGGCGCAGGCAACGCCAGGTGCGCTCGTCCAACTGGCATCGGCAGTGCGGCAGGTTCGAGGATCGGCCTCGACCGCGGCGCTCGAATGCACCTGACTCATCCAGGCCGCTTCGCTGCCGATGAGCTGTTGCAACTGAGATCGATTGGCAGCCACCGCATCAGGCGCATCGCCCACATGATCACCCAGGTTGAACGTGTCGAATGGCGCCTGGCTCACGCCACCGCTACGGGTGGTGACGCACGCCCGCACGCGCGCTGGCGCCGGCCAATCCGGGACGATCCAGTCGCCAGGCCAGCCTCTCACCCGACGAACGCCTCACGATCCTGCTGCAGCAGTGCCAGCAGCCAGACGAAATCATCAGGGAGCGGCGACTCCCATTTCATCCGTTCCCCGGTGACCGGATGGTCCAGCTCGAGGAAGCGCGCATGCAGCGCCTGACGCGGAAAATCGCGCAGCGTTTGTACCATCGTCGGGTTGGCCGCCGGCGGAATGCGGAAGCGCCCGCTGTACAACGGATCGCCTACCAATGGATAACCGATGTGGGTCATGTGCACACGGATCTGGTGGGTGCGTCCGGTTTCAAGCTTGACCCGAACATGAGTATGCGAACGGAACCGCTCCAGTACCCGGTAGTGGCTGACGGCGGGCTTGCCGCCTTCGACCACGGCCATGCGCTGACGCTGCTGACCATGGCGCCCGATCGGCGCGTCGACCGTGCCGCCGGTGATAATCACGCCGATGACAATGGCCTCGTAGATCCGGCTGACGCTACGCGCCTGCAATTGCTCGACCAGGCGCGTCTGTGCCTGCAGCGTCTTGGCAACGACCATCAGCCCGGTGGTGTCCTTGTCCAGGCGATGCACGATGCCTGCGCGCGGCACGTTGATGAGGTCCGGCACATGATGCAGCAACGCGTTGAGCAAGGTCCCATCGGCATGGCCGGCGGCCGGGTGCACGACCAGCCCGGACGGCTTGTTCAGTACGAGGATGTGGTCGTCCTCGAAAACGATGTCCAGCGGGATGTCCTGCGCGACCCACTCACCCTGCGCCTCCTGCTCGGCGGAAAGCTCCAGCACGGCGCCGGCATGCACCGTGTCACGGGGCCGCAGCGCGGCGCCGTCGACCGTCAGGCGTCCATCCTTGATCCATGCCGCCAGGCGCGAGCGGGAGTGTTCGGAAAACAGCTGCGCCGCGACCTGATCGAGGCGCTGCCCGCCGAGGTCGAACGGCACCTCGGCGCGGAGATGGATGGCCTGCGGAGAGTTCGTGGACATAATTAAGGGCGCTTCATAAGTAGGAAGAGGCAACGGTGCGGTTCGACTAGAGGTGACAGGCTGATGGCCGTCGCGCAAGGCGGCGGTCACGATGCCCGGATCGACTGGCATGCCGTAGGGTCGGGCCGCCCGACGCGCAGACATCCCTTCGGCAGCGAAGCAGGCGGGGCCTTTGGTTTCGGCAACACGCTTGTGTTTAAATACGGCGTCTTTGTCCCGGCCAGCCGGGGCGCCCATCATAACAGGACGGCTCAGCGCGAGACAGCCAGCCGTCACAGGGACGCAAGCCGCCATGCAAGTGAAACACCTGCTGCTGATCGCCATTTTCGCCCTTACCGCTGCCTGTTCGTCCAACGAAACCATTAGCGAAAACCTCGGCGAAGCGGAGCTGTACCGACAGGCGCAGGCCGACCTGGACAACAAGAGTTACACCAGCGCCATCAATAAACTGAAGACACTGGAGTCGCGCTACCCCTTCGGTCGTTTTGCCGAGCAGGCGCAGCTGGAGCTGATCTACGCCTACTACCGCAACACCGAGCCGGAAGCCGCACGCTCCTCGGCCGAGCGGTTCATCCGCTTGCACCCGCAGCACCCCAGCGTCGACTACGCCTACTACCTCAAAGGGTTGGCGTCCTTCGATCAGGACCGCGGTCTGCTCGCGCGCTTCCTGCCGCTGGACATGACCAAACGTGATCCCGGTGCCGCGCGTGACTCGTTCAATGAGTTCGCCCAGCTGACGACACGCTTCCCGAACAGCCGCTACGCGCCAGATGCCAAGGCGCGAATGATCTACCTGCGCAATCTGCTGGCGGCGAACGAGGTCCATGTCGCCGACTACTATCTGCGCCGCCAGGCCTATGTCGCCGCCGCCAACCGTGGACGCTACATCGTCGAAAACTTCCAGGGCACGCCTGCCGTGGGCGACGGCCTGGCCGTGATGACCGAAGCCTACCAGCGCCTCGGGCTCGACGAGCTGGCCACCACCAGCCTGGAAACGCTCAAACACAACTACCCTGAACATCCAAGCCTGGAAGACGGCGAGTTCGTGCCGCGCCAGCAGGAAGCCGACAACCGCAGCTGGCTGTCTCGAGCCACGCTCGGCCTGATCGAAACGGAAAACAAGGCCCCGGACAGCTCGCAATCGAACCGCGACGTGGTCCGTCAATACGAGAGCGCGGCGCAGGACCTGCCTGACGAGCTGCGCCCGGTATTGAGGGAGGCTGAAGCGCAAGCGCAGAGCGAACAGCAACGCGAGGGCCGCTCCTGGTGGAGCTACCTGACCTTCGGCCTGCTCGACTGAAACGAGACGCGGCGTCGGATTCCATCGATCAGGATGCACGACGCACGGAGCCTGCCAGACCGGCAGGCCCGCATGGCTTAGCCAGGAAGTAAAAGATATGGGTCTGTTTCGTCTGTTGTTCTGGATCGTTCTGATTGCTGCCGCGTTCTGGCTCTGGCGCCGCCTGACGAGCAAGCCCAAGTCGCCCGGCAAACCACATGAAACCACGGTAACGACGGTTCGCTGTGCCCAGTGCGGTGTTCACCTGCCGCGCGACCGGGCGCTGCAAAGCCAGGACCGTTGGTATTGCAGCCAGGCCCACCTGGAACAGGACAGCCAGTCGGGTGGCCACTGAAGGACTGGCGTTACTGAGCCATCAGGGCCGGCGAATCCTTCGCCTCTACCACCTTTATCGCGTCGCAATCGGGCTGGTGCTGGTCCTGCTGGTCAGCAGCGACCTGCACAATGACCTGATGCGCATGGCCAATCCGGCAGCGTTTCGCTATGGCGCCTGGCTTTACCTGATTTTCAACATCGTCATTGCCGTACTGCTGCAAAACCCCAAACGGGAGCTGCCGGTACTGGCGCTGGCGCTGATGGACGTGACGCTGCTCGCCGCGCTGTTCTACTTTGCCGGCGGCACCCCAAGCGGCATCGGTAACCTGCTGATCGTCGCGGTCGCCATCGCCAACATCCTGCTGCATGGCCGCGTGGGGTTTTTCATTGCGGCCGTGGCCGCCACCGGCCTGATCTACCTGACCTTCTACCTCAGCCTCAGCGACCCCGCCGCGAGCAGCCAATACGTCCAGGCCGCTGCGCTGGGGACGCTATGCTTCGCCGCCGCGCTACTGGTGCAGGGCCTGACGCGACGATTGCAGGTCAGCGAAACGCTGGCTCGCCAGCGCGCCGAAGAAGTTGCCAATCTCGAAGCGCTCAACGCGCTGATCCTGCAACGCATGCGCACGGGGATCATCGTGCTCGACGCCCGGGAGCGCGTGCTGCTCGCCAATCAAGGCGCGTTGGAACTGCTCGGCCAGCAGTCACTGACCGGGGAACGGCTGGCACCTCGCTGCCCTGAGCTGATCAAAGGGCTGCAGCAATGGCGCGACAATCCCACCCTGCGTCCGCGCAACTTCAAAGCCACGCCGGACGGCGCCACGCTGCAGCCGAGCTTCGCCTCCCTGCAACATGGCAAAAACCAGGACACGCTGGTCTTTCTCGAAGACACGTCGCAGATCGCGCAGAAGGCCCAGCAGCTCAAGCTCGCCTCGCTCGGTCGACTCACCGCCAGCATCGCCCACGAAATTCGCAATCCGCTTGGCGCCATCAGCCACGCCGCCCAGCTGCTGCAGGAATCCGAAGCGCTGGACGCCGCGGATCTGAGGCTCACGCAGATCATCCAGGATCATTCGCGCCGCATGAACCTGGTCATCGAGAACGTGCTTCAGCTGTCACGTCGACGTCAGGCCGAGCCACAGCTGCTGGACCTGAAATACTGGGTGCACCGATTCGCCAGCGAGTTCCGCGGCACTTTGCCGCCTGGCCAGAGCGTGCACGTCGAGACCCGGGGCAGTTCGCTACAGACCCGCATGGACCCGAACCAGTTGATCCAGGTACTGACCAATCTGGTTCAGAACGGCCTGCGCTACAGCGGCCAGAAACACGGTCACGCGCAGGTGTGGCTGCAGGTGTCGCGCGACGAGCCGAGCGATTTGCCGGTGCTCGAAGTGCTGGATGACGGGCCGGGGGTGCCACGAGAGCAGCTGCAGAACATTTTCGAGCCCTTTTTCACGACCGAGAGCAAGGGCACAGGCCTTGGCCTCTATATCTCCCGGGAGCTGTGCGAAAGCAACCAGGCCCGCCTGGACTACCGCGAGCGCGACGAGGGTGGCAGCTGTTTTCGCATCGTCTTCGCACACCCGCGCAAACTGAGCTGAGGCCTGCCAGGGAGGCAAGGGTCACACATCGGTCAGCTCAGCGTACAAAGCACGCGCTGTAGCGTTAACATTACAAGCCCAGCGCCACCCGCAAGCCAGAAGACCAAGACCATGACTGCCCGCCAGAAAGCGTTGATCATCGATGACGAGCCCGATATCCGGGAACTCCTGGAGATCACCCTCGGGCGTATGAAACTGGACACCCGCAGCGCGCGCAACCTCAAGGAAGCCCGAGAATGCCTGTCGCGCGAACACTATGACCTGTGCCTGACCGACATGCGCCTGCCCGACGGTTGCGGCCTGGAACTGGTGCAGTTCATCCAGCAGCAGTATCCGCAGCTACCCGTGGCCATGATCACGGCCTACGGCAGCCTCGACACGGCCATTGGCGCGCTCAAGGCGGGGGCGTTCGACTTTCTCACCAAACCGGTGGATCTCGGCCGCCTGCGCGAATTGGTCAACACCGCGCTGCGGCTGCGTAATCCGAACCCGAACGACCTGACGGTCGACAGCCGCCTGCTCGGCGTCTCGCCCCCCATGAACGTGCTACGCAAGCAGATCGGCAAGCTGGCGCGCAGCCAGGCACCGGTGTACATCAGCGGGGAGTCGGGCAGCGGCAAGGAGCTGGTGGCGCGGCTGATCCATGAGCAAGGCCCACGTCACGAGCGCCCATTCGTTCCGGTCAACTGCGGGGCCATCCCGTCTGAGCTCATGGAAAGCGAGTTCTTCGGGCACAAGAAAGGCAGTTTTACCGGGGCGATGGAGGACAAGCCGGGATTGTTCCAGGCGGCGGACGGCGGCACCTTGTTCCTCGACGAGGTGGCCGACCTGCCCCTGCCCATGCAGGTCAAGCTGCTGCGTGCGATCCAGGAAAAGGCCGTGCGCTCGGTGGGCGGCGCCAAGGAGGTTGTGGTCGACGTACGGATCCTTTGCGCCACGCATAAGGATCTGGCCTGCGAAGTGGCCGCGGGCCGGTTCCGCCAGGACCTGTACTATCGCCTGAACGTCATCGAGCTGCGCGTTCCGCCCTTGCGCGAACGCCGTGAGGACATTGCCCAACTGTCCGAAGTGATGCTTCGCCGCCTCGCTCAGGACGGTGGCGCCCCGCCCGCGCGGCTGCACCCCGACGCGCTGGCAAAGCTGCAGAGCTACCGATTCCCCGGCAACGTGCGCGAACTGGAAAATATGCTCGAGCGCGCCTATACGCTGTGCGAGGGCGAGGAGATCAAAGCCAGCGACCTGCGCCTATCCGAAGCCCCAGGTGCGCCCGAAAACGGCGAGGCGAGCCTGGCGCAGATCGACAACCTCGAAGACCACCTCGAGGAGGTCGAGCGCAAGCTGATCATGCAGGCGCTGGAGGAAACACGCTGGAATCGCACCGCCGCCGCCCAACGGCTCGGCCTGTCGTTCCGCTCGATGCGCTATCGCCTGAAAAAGCTCGGATTGGACTGAGCAGCCCGCTGCGACCCCGAAGGGTCGCTCCCCCTCAGCCCTGCGACAGCAGATTGCGCAGATCGATGATCGCTGCGTTGGCGCGCGAGATGTAGTTCGCCATGACCAGCGAATGGTTGGCGAGCACACCATAGCCGCTGCCGTTGAGCACCATCGGGCTCCAGAGTGGCTCCTGCGCGGCCTCGAGTTCGCGGATGATCTGCCTGACGCTTACCGTGGCGTTCTTCTTGGCCAGCACATCGGCGAAGTCGACCTCGATGGCGCGCAGCAGATGCGACAAGGCCCAGGCCTGTCCGCGCGCTTCGTAGAAGACATTATCAATCTGCAACCACGAGGTCTCGACGCGGGCTTCCTCGACCACTTGCTGTACCCCGTCACGCTCCATGTCAGGCGAGACCTGAGGGTCCAGGCGCACCCGACCGACGCTGGCCGACAGACGTTGCGACAGCGACCCCAACCGGGTGCCGACATCGCCCAGCCAGTTATTGAGGTTGTCTGCCCGCGAATAGAACTGCGCCTTGGGCGCCGGATCGCTCAAACGCGCCAGGTAGCGGTCCAGAAAGCGGATACCGTTACGGTATTCCGATTCGCTGGCCGGCAAGGCCCAACTGCGATTATCGAAATTGAACAGCGGTTCGGCCTTGGACAGGTCGGCGTCCTCGGTCGACTGGGATTGCGAGCGGGCGAAATCCTTGCGCAGCGCACGGCTGAGGTCGCGGACCTGAACCAGCACCCCGTATTCCCAGCTGGGCATGTTGTCCAGCCACAGGCCGGGCGGCGCAACGTCATTGGTCAGGTAGCCGCCGGGTTTGTCGAGCAGCGTGCTGGCGACCCGCTTGAGGGTTTCGACCGTCGTGAAACCATTGACGATCTGTCGTTGCGACGCATCGGCCGCCTGCCGGACATGCTGTTGCACCGGGAAACGGTCAGGCTCGGAACTCCAGTACCAGCCCACCAGTAGCGCAACCAGCAGATAGAGCCCCACCACCACGGCGAGTGCCAGCACGAGCGGATTGCGCGCCGGCCCTTGCGCTCTGGCGGTGCTTGCCGATGAGCCAAGGCGGCCAAAGCGGTTCTTCCAATCCAACATGGGCGTCTGTCCTTCTTTCGGAATTCAGAGATTCGACCGCCGATAGCGATGAGCGTCGCGGCATGTGAACCACTATAACGCAGCTGATCCCGGGCAAGCCGCATAATGAGAACCAGACCGCCTTATGCAGCGTCTTGCAACGCCTCGAACGGTGGTAGCATGAAGCCACCAAAGAGGCCTCTGAATGCACTGCCGCAGCGGCCAGGGAACGGACATGTCGGATCAGGAAGAACTCAAACAGCATTTCGCGCAACGGGTCATCCACCAGGCACGGGAAGTGCTGGAGGTCTGGCAGCAACTGCAGCGTAGCGAGTGGAACGACAGCTACCGTGCCGCGCTCACCGATGCCAACCAGCGCTTGCGCCGATTTGCCGAGCGCTTCGAGCAGACCGAGCATCGGGAACTGGCCATCGGCATCGACAATTGCCTGGACGACATTCAGGACAACCGCGGCCGATTGTCCAGCAACACCATCGCCACCCTCAGCCAACTGGTCTACCGCCTCGGACGAACCGGGCTTCGCCACAGCGATCCACGTGGCCAGTCGGGCTACGTTCCGCCATTGAGCAAGCCCGTCTATATCGCCCTCGAAGACCATGAGCGCGCCAAGCATGTGGTGCGGCAACTCGAGTTCTTCAGCATGGCCGCCCGGGCGTTCTCCAGCGACAGCGAGTTTCGCGCCGCCATGCACGAGCGCCATCCCGCGGCGCTGGTAATGGACGTCGACTTCAACGGCCCAGGCGAGGGCCTGCGGCTCGTCGAACGCGTACAACAGGGCCTGGAGGAGAAACTGCCCGTGATCTTCTTCAGCCATGAAGAAACCGACACGCCGATGCGCCTGGCCGCCGTGCGCGCCGGCGGACTGGACTTCTTCACCGGCACCATCGACGCCTCCAGCCTGCTGGAAAAGATCGAGATCTTTACCCGCACCGCCCACTACGAACCTTTCCGAGTGCTGATCATCGACGACTCGCGTGCGCAGGCGACCCATACCGAACGGGTCCTGAACAATGCGGGGATCATCACCCAGACGCTCAATGAGCCGATTCAGGCGATCAGCCACCTGGCAGACTTCCAGCCCGACCTGATCATCCTCGACATGTATATGCCCGAATGCATGGGCACGGAACTGGCCAAGGTCATTCGCCAGCACGAACGCTACGTGAGCGTGCCCATCATCTACCTGTCCGCGGAAGACGACCTCGACAAACAGCTCGATGCGATGAACGAAGGAGGCGACGACTTCCTGACCAAGCCGATCAAGCCCAGCCACCTGATCGCCACGGTGCGGACCCGCGCCGAACGCGCGCGCCACCTGAAGGCCCGGATCGTGCGCGACAGCCTGACCGGGCTCTACAACCATACCCATAGCCTGCAGCTGCTCGAAGACGCCAGCTCGCGGGCCCGGCGTGACGGCCAGTCCCTGTGTTTCGCCATGATCGATATCGATCATTTCAAGAGGGTCAACGACACCTACGGGCACCCCATGGGCGACCGGGTGATCAAGAGCCTGGCCCTGTTCCTCAAGCAACGTCTGCGCAAGACGGACCATATTGGCCGTTATGGAGGCGAGGAGTTCGCCGTCGTCCTGCCGGACACCCGGGCGGAAGACGCGGTAAAGGTCCTCGACGAGATCCGCCAGCGCTTTGCCGAGATCCATTACCCTGCGCAACCGGCCGATCTCTCCTGTACGTTCAGCTGCGGCATCGCCGAGTTGACCCTCGAGGCCGACGTCAAGGCGCTGACCCAGCAGGCCGACGAAGCCCTCTATCGGGCCAAACATGGCGGACGCAACCGTGTGGAGCGGTTCACGCTGTCACGTGAGTGACATCAAATAGCCATATATTGCTGACCTCCCCATCAACCGGAGGTCAGGATGCGTCTGAAGTCGCTCACCACACTCAACACCTTGCTGCTCGTTGCGATCTGCCTCGCGTTGGGCGTCACGCTCTGGTGGTCGGAGCGCGCGCTGCAGCGTCCCTATCAGTTGATGGATCGTTACCTCGGGCTTTCCCAACGCTTCGAGCACCAGGTCGCGAGCAACATCCAGGATTACCTGGCCAACGGCAACGCGGTCCGCCATAACGCGGCAATGCAAGCGCTGGACAGTCTTGCGGCGGACGTTGCAGCCCTGCCGAAGCAGTTCGCCGAGCGGTTGCAACCGAGCCTTGAGCAGCTCAACGGGTTTACCGCGACCGAGCTGCTCGCCGCCGGCAAGCTTGCCGGCGATCCGCAAGGTCTGCTGCTGCAAGCCGAGCGGGAAATGGCCAGCGCACTGCTACAGTTGCATCGTTACGCGGCGCAAAGCACCCAGGCTTCGGCCAACCGGTACCAGGCGCCTCTGTTCGAGGCCAGCCGCCAGTTGCTGCGCCTGAGCCACGCGCGCGACAAGCTGACGAGCAGCGGACGAGACGAACTGGCGGCAGACGTTGAACAGACCCTGCAGGCGTTGAGCAGGGAGGCTGATGCACTCGAGGCGTTGCCTCTACTCGGCATCGCAGGCGAACGGCGTACAGGCGCCAGCGCGTTCGCCGCACTGCTCGACCTCGAGGGAGAGCAGCCGGAACACGCCGGCGAAGATCAGGGCATCGCCCTCAAGCGCGAGCTGCTCGGCCTGATCAAGCGCTATCCGGCCGAGCTTCAGCGGACCCGCGACCTGATCCGCCAGCGCAGCGCGTTGATGGCCAGCAGCGAGCAGAAGGTCACCGCGTTGCAACACGCACTTACCGAGCTTGAACCGGTGATACGGTCCGAGCATGGGCGCATCCAGTCGGAGGTGCGTCTGATCCAGGGCACGATCATCGCACTGATATTACTGGTCGCCCTCGCCATCGATCGTTTGCAGCGCAAAGTGACCCGCGCGCTGGGCCAGCTCGCCCCAGCCCTGCGTGCCTGGGCCCAGGGGGACTTTGGCGAGACGGCGCAGCTGGAATCGAAGACGCCTGAAATGGTCGAGATTGCCGCCTCGCTGAATCAGCTACGCAGCTACCTGCTGATGCTGGTCGGCACGCTGCGCCAGCACGCGCAAGAGGTCAACAGCGGTAGCCAAAGCCTTGCGCAGATGAGCAGCGATCTTCACCAGGGCGCCAGTCGCCAGACCGGCGATACGGCACAGATACGCGATTCGCTGGGTGAACTGGAGGCGACCATCCAGGACGTCGCCAATGGTGCCAGCCAGACCGCAGATGCCAGCCGGGCGGCGGGACAGGCCGTCAGTCATGGACAAAGGGTCATCAGCCAGAGCCTCGCGGGCCTCAAGGGCCTGGTCAGCGAAGTCCAGCACAATGCCCAGGCCATCGAGCATCTGGCCGACGAAACCAGCGTCATTGGCAAAGTGCTGATCGTGATCCGCTCGATTGCCGAGCAGACCAACCTGCTGGCGTTGAACGCGGCCATCGAAGCCGCGCGGGCTGGAGAGCAAGGCCGTGGTTTCGCCGTCGTGGCCGATGAAGTCCGCACGCTGGCACAGCGTACCAGCGGGGCCACGGAGGAAATCCAGCAGCTGATCGGCAATCTGCAGAAGGCCGCCCATCAGTCCGTCCAGGCCATGCGCGTGCAGGTCGATCATGCCGAAGCCACCGCTGGACTCGCTGAAACGGCTGACCTGGCGCTAAACGAGATCGTGACCACCATCGGCACCATCGAACAGATGGCGGAACGAATCGCGCAGGCCACCGCGCAGCAGAGCGACGCTGTGAGCGAAATCCGCGAACACAGCGAACGCATCCACCACCTGGGCGATAGCAACCTGGCGCATATCGGCCGTGGCCGCGAGCAAAGCGAACAGATGTTGAAGCTGGCCAACGACCTGAGTCAGGCGACGCTGGCATTCAAGTGCTGAACGACACCCGTGCAGCCAGCGGCGCGCGTGCGTCCCGTACTGAGCCCTTTCAGCGGGGAGCGACGGGACGCTGCGATGGCTTGCGGTTCTTTGCCGATGGTTTTCCGGCACCCGCAGCCGCCTTGCGTCGCGCCTCGGCGGCGGCCTTGGCCTGCTCACGCTTGTCCCAGGCGTTGCCGTCGTGACTGCGCGGCGGCAAGCCAGTGTGCTGGGTAAGAATCTGGCCGCCCTGCCCGGCCTTCTTGCTGCCGGCGGGCGTCGAGTTCTTGCGGCGCGCGCTCTGGTAGCCTTCGCTAGCCGGCTGATGGACAGGAATCAGCTGATGCTTGCCGCTGCCGATCAGATCGGCCCGCCCCATGCGCTGCAACGCTTCGCGCAGCATCGGCCAACCCTTGGGGTCGTGATAGCGGAGGAACGCCTTGTGCAACCGACGTTGTTCCTCGCTCTTGACGATCACGACGCCCTCGCTCTTGTACGTCACCTTGCGCAGCGGGTTCTTGCCGCTGTGGTACATCGCCGTGGCGCTGGCCATGGGTGAGGGATAGAAGGCCTGCACCTGGTCGGCGCGGAAGCCGTTGGCCTTGAGCCACAGCGCGAGGTTCATCATGTCCTCGTCAGTGGTTCCGGGATGCGCGGCGATGAAGTACGGGATCAGGTACTGCTCCTTGCCCGCTTCCTTCGAATACTTGTCGAACATCCGCTTGAACTTGTCATAGCTGCCGATCCCCGGCTTCATCATCTTGTCCAGAGGCCCGCGCTCGGTGTGCTCCGGAGCAATCTTCAAATAGCCGCCGACATGATGGGTGACCAGCTCCTTGACGTACTCCGGCGATTCCACCGCCAGGTCATAGCGCAGGCCCGAGGCGATCAGGATTTTCTTCACGCCCGGCAACGCGCGGGCCTTGCGGTACAGCTCGATCAGGGAACTGTGGTCGGTATTGAGGTTTTCGCAGATGCCCGGATACACGCACGACGGCTTGCGGCAGTGCTGTTCGATTTCCGGACTCTTGCAGGCGATGCGGTACATATTCGCAGTCGGGCCGCCCAGGTCCGAGACCACACCGGTGAAGCCGGGCAGTTTCTTCATCTCCTCGATCTCGTGCAGGATCGATTCGTGGGAGCGGTTCTGGATGATTCGCCCTTCGTGCTCGGTAATCGAACAGAAGGTGCAGCCACCGAAACAGCCACGCATGATGTTCACCGAAAAACGGATCATGTCGTAGGCGGGGATCTTCGCCTCGCCATAGGACGGATGTGGCACCCGCGCATACGGCGAGGCGAATACGTAGTCCATTTCCTCGGTGGTCAACGGTATCGGTGGCGGATTCAGCCAGATGTCATGGTCGCCGTGCCGCTGGACCAGCGCACGGGCGTTGCCCGGGTTCGTTTCCAGGTGAAGCACCCGGTTGGCATGGGCATACAGCGCCGGGTCGTTGCGAACCTTTTCGAACGAAGGCAAGCGGATCACGGTTCGATCACGCTCGATTTTAGGATTGGGCAGCAACTGGACGACCTTGGGCTCGTTAGGATCCTCGGTGGGTCCTTTCTCCTGCTCGATCGCACAGGCCTGCAGGTCCTGTGTACTGACGTAGGGGTTGATGATCTTGTCGACCTTGCCAGGCCGATCGATGCGCGTCGAGTCGATTTCGAACCAGTCCTGCGGCGCATCCTTGCGGATAAAGGCAGTACCGCGCACATCGGTGATCTGTTCGACCGTCTCGCCCCGCGCAAGCCGCTGGGCCACCTCGACGATGGCGCGTTCAGCGTTGCCATAGAGCAGGATGTCCGCGGTCGCGTCCATCAGGATCGAGCGGCGCACCTTGTCCGACCAGTAATCGTAATGGGCGATCCGCCGCAGGGAGGCCTCGATGCCGCCGAGCACCACCGGCACGTGCTTGTAGGCCTCCTTGCAACGCTGGCTATAGACCAGGCTCGCCCGGTCCGGACGCTTGCCTGCCAGGCCACCGGCCGTATAGGCGTCGTCGGACCGGATTTTGCGATCAGCGGTGTAGCGGTTGATCATCGAGTCCATGTTGCCGGCCGCGATCCCGAAGAACAGGTTCGGCTCGCCGAGCTTCATGAAGTCGTCCTTGCTCTGCCAGTTGGGCTGGCTGATGATCCCCACGCGAAATCCCTGGGCCTCCAGCAGGCGGCCGATGATCGCCATGCCGAACGACGGATGGTCTACGTAGGCGTCGCCTGTGACAATGATGATGTCGCACGAATCCCAGCCGAGCTGATCCATCTCCTCCCTGCTCATCGGCAGGAATGGCGCCGGACCGAAACACTCGGCCCAGTACTTGGGATAGTCGAACAGGGGTTTGGCGGCGTGCATGGCAAGGAACCGGGGCAACGAAAACGGGCGCGGAATATAGCACAAAAAATGATCAGGAAGGCCGACCGTATCAGTCGGCTTTTATCCGAACGAGATCAGACGAAACGCCGCTCAGTCGCTGACGTAGCGCCGGGGGACGCGCTGGGTGACTTTGGTCAGCAACTCGTAACCGATTGTGCCGCAGGCCTGGGCCAGTTCATCGATCGGTACTCGCGCGCCCCACAGCTCCACCTCATCGCCCAGCGCCACCTGCAGCAGATCGGTGACATCTACCGCCAGCATATCCATCGACACCCGCCCGGCCAGAGGCGCCCGCTCACCACGAATCGCCACACAGGTGCCGGGTGGCGCCGTACGGGGATAACCGTCGGCGTAACCGCAACTGACGGTGGCGATACGCGATGGACGCTGCGCCACCCAACTGGCACCGTAGCCGACGCATTCCCCCACAGCGACGTCGCGTATCGCGATGATCGCAGCGGTCAAGGTCATCACCGGCTTCAGGCCCAATGTCGCAGCGCTCAAGTCCGCGAAGGGCGATGCGCCGTACAGCATGATGCCAGGACGCAGCCAATCCATATGCGCAGCCGACATCGTCAGTACAGCCGCTGAATTGGCGAACGAGCGATGAGTGAAATCCAGGTCCAACAGACCGGTGAACTGCTCGAGCTGAGCTTCGTTGAGCGGATGGCCGCGCTCATCGGCGCAAGCGAAATGACTCATCAGATTGATTTCGGCGACCTGCGGCGCGTCAGCCAATCGCGGGTACCATTGGCGCAAAGCCGGGGCCGTGAATCCCAGCCGGTGCATCCCGGAGTCGAGCTTGAACCACACGTTCAATGGGCGGCATAGCGAGGCCTGCAGCAACGCGTTAGCCTGCGCCTCGCCCTGAACCGCCACATCCAGTCCAAGCTCGGCCGCCCTGACGTACTCGCCCGGCTCGAAGCAGCCTTCGAGCAGCAACAGTCTCGCGCTCCGGTCGACGGCCCGCACTTGCTCGGCCTCCTCCAGCGAAGCGACTGCGAAACCATCTGCAATATCTGCCAGACAGCGCACGGCTGCCGGCGCGCCGTGACCGTACGCGTTGGCTTTTACCACGGCGAACGCCTTGCGGCCCGGCGCGCACTGCCTGGCAAGTTGATAGTTATGGCGAAGGGCTGTCAGATCGACCGTGGCAACCAGGGGACGCATGGGTAGTCCTTGGGAATGGGAACAGGCAGCGCCTATTGTCCGGCGCCTTTCGCCAGCGCCGCAAGCCGTGAAAAGACATCGGCTCGTCGCGACAGCGGCTTACTCGTCGTCGAACTGGTAACTGCCGGGCGCCAGATTCTCGAAGCGCGAGTATTTGCCGAGGAATGCCAGCCGCGTGGTGCCGATAGGGCCGTTCCGCTGCTTGCCGATGATGATTTCGGCAACGCCCTTGTACTCGGTTTCCGGGTGATAGACCTCGTCCCGGTAGACGAACATGATGATGTCGGCGTCCTGCTCGATGGCTCCCGATTCACGCAAGTCCGAGTTGACCGGACGCTTGTTGGGCCGCTGCTCCAGCGAGCGGTTGAGCTGCGACAGCGCGATCACCGGACAGTTGAATTCCTTCGCCAGGCCTTTCAGCGAGCGGGAAATTTCGGAAATCTCGTTGGTCCGGTTGTCGCCGCTGGAACCGGGAATCTGCATCAGCTGCAGGTAGTCGACCATGATCATGCCGATTTCGCCGTGCTCGCGCGCCAGGCGCCGGGTACGGGCACGCATTTCCGAGGGCGAGATGCCGGCGGTATCGTCGATGAACAGCTTGCGGTCGTTGAGCAGATTGACCGCCGAGGTCAATCGCGGCCAGTCGTCATCGCTGAGCTTACCGGTCCGCACCTTGGTCTGGTCGATACGGCCCAACGAGGCCAGCATACGAATCACGATGGAGTCGGCAGGCATTTCCAGCGAGAACACCAGAATCGCCTTGTCGGAACGCAGGACCGCGTTTTCCACCAGGTTCATCGCAAAGGTGGTCTTACCCATCGAGGGACGGCCAGCCACGATGATCAGGTCGGCTGCCTGCAGGCCGCTGGTGGCCTCGTCCAGGTCGGTGAAACCGGTCGATATACCGGTAATCGCCTCACCGGCATTGAACAGCGAATCGATCCGGTCGATCGCCTTCACCAGAATATCGTTGATCCCCATCGGCCCGCCCGTCTTGGGACGGGCTTCAGCGATCTGGAAGATCAGCCGTTCGGCCTCATCGAGAATTTCCTCGCCCGTGCGTCCTTGCGGCGCATAGGCGCTGTCGGCAATTTCGTTGCTGATGCCAATCAACTGGCGCAACGTCGCGCGTTCACGAATGATCTGCGCGTAGGCCTTGATGTTCGCTACTGACGGTGTGTTCTTGGCCAGTTCGCCCAGATAAGCGAGGCCGCCCACTTGCGACAGGTGACCTTCCTTGTCCAACTGTTCGGACAGCGTCACGACGTCGAACGGCGAGTTGCGTTCGGCCAGGGTGAAGATGGCACGGAAGATAAGCCGGTGGTCGTGGCGGTAGAAATCGCCATCCGACACCTGGTCAAGCACGCGCTCCCAGGCGTTGTTATCCAGCATCAGCCCACCCAGTACGGCCTGCTCGGCCTCGATGGAATGAGGCGGCACCTTGAGCGCTGCGGTTTCCAGGTCGTACTGTTGGGGCACACTGATGTCGTTCATGGCACTCGAATTTCGTTCAGAAAAACAAAAGGCACGTTCCACTCGCGTGGAAACGTGCCCGATGTTACGCGTCAGGCACCAGGGGTGCCAGACGCAGGCCGGTCTCAGCCAGCAACCACGATCAGCTTCACGGTCGCTTCGACGTCGGTGTGCAGATGCACGGCTACGTCGTATTCGCCGACCTGACGGATGGTTCCGTTTGGCAGGCGGATTTCGCTCTTGGCCACTTCAACGCCGGAGGCGGTCAGGGCGTCGGCGATGTCGTGCGTACCGATGGAACCGAACAGCTTGCCCTCATCGCCCGCAGTGGCGGTGATGGTGACTTCCAGTTCGGACAGCTGGGCAGCGCGAGTTTCGGCGGAAGCCTTACGCTCGGCAGCAGCTTTTTCCAGATCGGCACGGCGCGCTTCGAACTCGGCGATATTGGCCGGGGTCGCAGCAGTAGCCTTGCGCTGCGGCAGCAGATAGTTGCGGCCGTAACCAGACTTGACGTTTACCTTGTCGCCCAGGTTGCCCAGGTTCGCGACTTTTTCCAGCAGGATGACTTCCATTTGAGTCTTACCTCTTAACTTTTAACCTTCACCGTTCGCAGGTCCCGCATCGTCATCACGAGATGCCCGACCGCGAAAATCAAACAAGCTGTCGACAATGGCCAAGACGGCCAGTAGCGGATAAATCAACTGCATGAACAACACCAGCGTGACGTAAAGCCCCACCAGCCAGAACCGCGACATCCGGTTCTGCGCCACCAGTCCATGCATCAGTGCGATACCGGCAAACACCAGTGGAACACTGCACAGCGGAGCCAGCATCGCCACCTGCACGCCGAGACTCGGTCCAAGCAACATGCCCACCAGGAGCAGCATCGCCGGCACTGGTGAAAAACGCAGCGCCCGGAACTCGAGCCCGAAACCACCCGGGTTGTACAGCAACGCCTGCCAGTATCGTCCAAGCATCAGGCTGAGCAGCGTCGTGATCTGCAGCAGCGCCGCCAGCAAACCGGTCAGAACCGGTGTCAGCAACGCACCCAAGCGCGCCTGCTCTTCCACCGAAAGCTGCTGATAGGCATCCGACAGCATGTCAGGAAGCACTTTCTGCAATTCGGTGGCGAGCGCCGCGATCGGCTCGCCGAAAACCATTCCAAGGGCCCAGGCATACAGCAACCCGAGCCCCACACTGCACAACAACACTTGGCGCCAGGAACGCTGGTTGCGCAACAACAGCGCCAACCCGAACGATCCCAGCAATACCAACAGCGTGCGCGGATCGCCGAAATACCACCAGACCAGGGCGGGCAATACAGCCCAGACCAATACGCCCAGCGCGTCATTCAGCCCGCGACGCAACAACACCAGGCTTCCTGCAGCGGCACACAGCCAGAACAACATCGGCAGCGCCGCGGAGCCAGCCACTACAACAATCGCCTGCATACGGCCGCGCATGATGAAGTCAGCCAGGGCGCGCATGCGATTTATCCTTTACGTCTGTCGAACAGTTCGATCAACGGCCGTGGCTGTCGGTGTAGGGCAGCAGGGCCAGGAAACGGGCGCGCTTGATAGCGGTGGCCAGCTGGCGCTGATAGCGTGCTTTGGTTCCGGTGATACGGCTAGGAACGATCTTGCCGGTTTCGGAAATGTAGGCCTTCAGTGTGTTGAGATCCTTGTAATCGATCTCTTTCACGTTTTCTGCGGTGAAACGGCAGAACTTACGACGACGGAAAAAACGTGCCATGAAATAGGCTCCTCAATAGGTCCGTGGATTACTCGTCAGCGTTGTTGTCGCGGCTGTCGCTGTCACTGTCGTTTTCATTGACAGAGTCAGATTCAGGGCGATCACGACGCTCACGGCGCTCGCTACGGTTTTCCTCGGCCTTTAGCATCTCGGACTGTTCAGTCTCGGCTTCATCGCGACGAATGACCAGGTTACGGATGACGGCGTCGTTGTAGCGGAAGTTGTCTTCCAGCTCGGCCAGTGCCTTGCCGCTGCACTCGACGTTCAGCATCACGTAGTGAGCCTTGTGGACGTTGTTGATGGCGTAAGCCAGCTGACGACGGCCCCAATCTTCCAGACGATGGATCTTGCCGCCATCTTCTTCGATCAGCTTGGTGTAACGCTCCACCATGCCGCCAACCTGCTCGCTCTGGTCGGGGTGGACCAGAAAGATGATTTCGTAATGACGCATTGTTGCTCCTTACGGGTTGCAGCCTGCCGCACGATACGGATCAGGCAAGGAGTGAATGAGTATGTTGTCTTGCCTGCCAGAGAGGCGCGCAAACGCCTGCCATCCGGGCAAGGGGCGCAATTCTAGAGAAGCCCGGCCAAGCGCGCAAGGCGCTGTGGTGAATATTTGACCAACGCTGCTCAGCCGTGCCCAGCCATTGTCCGCTCAGCCCGGATGCTATCGAGCAGCGACCTGACCTGATGGATGTCGTAGGGCTTGAGCATCGTACGCAGGTCGTCCAGCCCTTCGTCCCGGGCATTGATGGCGTAACCGGAAGCGATGACGACGCTCAGCGCCGCATCGCGCGCCTTCGCCTGGCGCACCAGCTCGATACCGCTCATGCCGGCGAGCCCCACATCGGTCACCAGCACATCGAAGCGACGCTGCTCGAGCAGGTCGATCGCAGCCTCGGCCGATTCGCAGAGACTGACCTCGTGACCGAGTTCCTCCATCACCTCGCCCGTCAACATGCGCAGCGTAGGGTCATCCTCGACGAAAAGAATACGCATGCCACCCGATGGCGCTGGCGCCGAGTCGGAGGCGCCCGACTCGACCATCGAGCCGCGACCATCGGCCTGCGCCGTTTCGTGCGCCGCGTGCGCCCCTTCGCCGACGCTGCTCGGCAGGTAGACCCGGACGGACGTACCGCGCCCTTCCTCGCTCTCCAGCACGACGAAACCGCCCGTTTGCCGGACGAAGCCGTACACCATGCTCAAGCCAAGCCCGGAAGCATTGGCGTCCTGGCGGGTCGTGAAGAACGGCTCGAACGCGCGCTCCAGCACCTCGGGGTGCATGCCTTCGCCCTCATCGATGACGCTCAGCTCGACGTAGGGGCCCGCCGCAGCATTGGGGTGAGACGCAACCTGCTCGGCATCCAGTGAGCGATTGCGCAAGCGCACGAACAAGTCACCGCCATCGGTCATCGCATCACGCGCATTGACCGCAAGATTGAGGATCGCCGCCTGCAGATTGCCCACGTCGGCGAAAACCGGCCACAGGTTCGGCTGGATATCGACATCCACCTGCACCGCCCGCCCCAGCGCGCCACTCATCAACTCGCTCATCTGCCCGAGCAGCTCGCCCAGGTCGACCGACTGGGGCTGTAGCGGCTGGCGGCTGGCGGCTGGCGAAGGCAAGCAGCTGGGACGCCAGGCGGGCGCCCTTCTCCACACCGCCGACAGCCGACTCCAGGCGCCGCTGCGCGGTCTCGTCCGCACCCAGGTTACGGCGCAGCAATTGAAGGTTTCCGCCGATGATCTGCAGCATGTTGTTGAAGTCATGCGCGATGCCGCCGGTCAGCTTGCCCACCGCCTCGAGCTTCTGCGACTGCATCAACGCCGCCTCGGCCACTCGCCGCTCGGACTCGCTATGCATCAGCTCGCGCGTGCGCTCGCGAACCAGTTCCTCGAGATGCTCGCGATGCTCCTGCAACTCCCACTGACTGCGCTGCTGCTCGGTTACGTCACTGCCCTGCACGAAAATGCCCGACACGCGCCCGTCGCGTTCGATGATCGGCTGGAACACGAAGTCAACGAACACCTCCTCAGGCGCCATGCCGGGATGGCGCTGCAGCAGCGCCCGCATTCCCCTGCCGATATACGGCTCGCCGGACCGGTAGACCTGATCCAGGAGATCGATGAAGGCTTGCCCCTGCAATTCGGGCAAGCCATCGAGTACCCGCTTGCCAAGCAGCTCGCGATGGCCTGTCAATTGCTGATAGGCCTCGTTGACCAGCTCGAATACATGCTCCGGGCCGCGCAGAAAACAGACAAAGCCCGGCGCCTGGGCGAACAACTGGCGCAACTGATTGCCTTCATCCTGCATCGACCGGGCACGCGACATGATCGCAGCCTCGATCTGCTGCAGGGGCTGGCCACGCAGCTCGGCCGAACGCAGCGACGCTTTCAGCGACTGCAGCTCGGTGATGTCCACAGTGTGCTGCAGGATGGCGCTCACTTCCCCCTGCTCGTCGAGTATCGCCGTGTGTGTCGCGCTCCAGTAGCGATCTTGGTACGCCGTCCCGGTAGCCGAACTCACCGCGATCGAATAGCGAATGACCGGAAGCGTATCGACGGTTTTGCTACGCAGAACGCGTGAAAACGATTCCAGCAGCTCGTCGACGTGAGTGGTTTCCGGCGCCTGCGGATCAGCGGCGAACGCATCATGTATACGCCGCCCGACGATGTCTTCGAGCGCACGATCGGTGAGCTTCAGGTACGCCTCGTTGGCATCCAGGATGGTCAGCTCGCGATCAAGCAGCAGGTAGGCGTTCGGAGAATTCCTGAACAATGCCTCGAAAGGCGGGCGTTGCGGCATACAACCTCCATGATGCGAGCCTGTCGCCGGCTGCGATCAAACACTGGCGCCAGGCAGAACCAGGCACCGACCAAATATTGATTCAGAGACCGCCAGACAGCCCCGGAACAGATAATTGACCGCACAGGGCACGATCGGTTTCGAGGGAGCGGGCATTGGCGCAGGATCGGCGCCTGCCGGCGCCGTCGCGTTGTGTCAGCGGCTCGCCGGGCGGCGCTGGCGCAGCGCTTCGAACAGGCAGACGCCTGTGGCGACCGATACGTTGAGGCTGCTTACGCTTCCGGCCATTGGCAGCTTGACCAGGAAATCGCAGTGCTCCCGAGTCAGGCGGCGCATGCCCTTGCCCTCGGCCCCCATCACCAGGACGATGGGCCCGCTGAGATCCTGATCGTAGATGTCCTGTTCGGCCTCACCCGCCGTCCCCACGACCCACAGCCCGCGCTGCTGGAGTTTTTCCAGCGTCCGTGCAAGGTTGGTGACCGCGACCAGGGGAATGACTTCCGCCGCACCGCAGGCCACCTTGCGCACCGTAGCGTTCAGGGTGGCGGACTTGTCCTTGGGAATGATCACGGCCAGCGCGCCGGCCGCATCGGCCGTTCGCAGACAGGCGCCGAGATTATGGGGGTCGGTGACACCGTCGAGCACGAGCAACAACGGCGGACCCTCGGTTCGATCCAGCAACTCCTCGAGCATCGCATCGCCCCAGACCTGGCTGGGGCTGACGTCGGCGACAACGCCCTGATGCACACCTTCGACCCAGGCATCCATCTCGCGCCGCTCGCACTGGCCGACGCGCACCTTGGCCTGCGCGGCCAACTGGACCAGCGCCTGCACCCGCGGATCGTCGCGCCCCTCGGCCAGCCAGACCTGCTTGACCCGCTTCGGATGATGCCGCAGCAAAGCCTCTACGGCATGAAGGCCGTAGATCTTTTCCAGATCGCTCATGGCTTGGCCTTACGCTTGCGCGGCGCGCTACCGTCCGGCTTGGCCGACGATTTGCCTGCGGCCTTGGGCTTCGATGAGCTGCGCTTGGGTTTGCTCTTCGCCGGCCGGCCGCCCTTGGCGTCGTCAAGCAAGGCCTTTTTCATCTCGCGGCTCTTGCGGACGTCCGCACTGACCGGCTCCCGCTCCCTGGCGGTCGATGTCTCCGACTTCTTGCCGCGCCCATCCTTGCGAGCACCACGAGCATCCGCCGCGCCACGATCACCCGTTCCGCTCTTGCTGCCGCCGCTGATCAATTCGAAGTCGATCTTGCGCTCGTCCAGGTCGACGCGCATCACCCGCACCTCGACGCTGTCGCCGAGTCGGAAATTACGCCCGCTGCGCTCACCGGAGAGCCGGTGATGCAGGGGATCGAAGTGGTAGTAATCGCCTGGCATGGCGGTCACGTGCACCAAGCCTTCGACATAGATATCAGTGAGTTCAACGAACAGACCGAAGCCGGTAACCGCCGTGATGACGCCCGGAAAACTCTCGCCGACCCGATCCTTCATGAACTCGCATTTGAGCCAGTTCACCACGTCGCGGGTCGCTTCGTCAGCACGCCGTTCGGTCATCGAGCATTGTTCGCCCAACTGTTCCAGGGCGGCTTCGTCGTACGGATAGATGCGCGCCTTGGGCATGCTCGTGGCGCCTTCGCGGCGCACGTGCGACGTATCGCGGCGTGAGCGAATCACGCTGCGGATCGCACGGTGAATCAGCAGATCCGGATAGCGGCGAATCGGCGAGGTGAAGTGCGCGTAGGCCTCGTAGTTCAGGCCGAAATGCCCGTTGTTGTCCGGACTGTAGACCGCCTGGCTGAGCGAGCGCAGCATCACCGTCTGGATCACATGAAAATCCGGACGCCCCTGGATGCGCTCCAGCAGCGCCTGGTAATCCTTGGGCGTCGGACCCTCCTTGCCCTTGTGCAGCGTCAGGCCCAGCTCACCAAGGAAGGCGCGCAGTTTTTCCTGGCGCTCCAAAGGCGGACCGTCATGAACACGGTACAAGCCGGGCAGATCATGGTCCTGAAGAAAGCGCGCCGTGGCGACGTTGGCGCACAGCATGCATTCCTCGATCAGCTTGTGCGCGTCGTTGCGCTCGGTGGGTTTGATCGCCGCGATCTTGCGCTCGGCGCCGAAGACGATCCGCGTCTCCTGGGTTTCGAAGTCGATCGCACCGCGCGTATGGCGGGCCTTGAGCAACACCTTGTACAGTGCATAGAGCTGCTTGAGGTGTGGCAGCACATCCCCATACTCGCCGATCAGACGCTTGCCTTCGGCCGAAGATGGCTGCTCCAGCATGCTGCTGACTTTGTTGTAGGTCAGCCGGGCGTGAGAGTGGATCACGGCCTCGTAGAACTGGTAGTCGGTCATCTTCCCCGATTTGCTCAGGGTGATTTCGCAAACCATGGCCAGGCGGTCGACATGCGGATTCAGCGAGCAGAGACCATTCGACAGCTCCTCGGGGAGCATCGGCACGACGCGTTCAGGGAAGTACACCGAGGTGCCACGCAACTCGGCTTCCTTGTCCAGGGCCGAGCCCACCTTGACGTAGTGCGAGACGTCCGCAATCGCCACATACAGGCGAAAACCGCCGGAGAACAGCTTCCAGCCGCTGAGTTTCTCGCAATAGACGGCGTCGTCGAAATCCCGCGCATCCTCGCCATCGATGGTGACGAAGGGAAGATGACGCAGGTCGACACGCTTGTGCTTGTCCTTTTCTTCGACTTCCGGCTTGAGCTTGGCCGCCTCGCGCTTGACCGCATCAGGCCAGACATGGGGAATGTCGAAGCTGCGCAGCGCAACGTCGATTTCCATACCCGGCGCCATGTAATTGCCGATCACCTCCACCACGTCGCCTTGCGGCTGGAAACGCTGGGTCGGCCAATGGGTGATTCTGATTTCGACGAACTGACCGGGCTTGGCGTCCATGGAGCGGCCCGGCGTCACCAGTACTTCCTGCTGGATCTTGGGATTGTCGGCCATGACGAAGCCGATTCCGCTTTCTTCCTGATAACGCCCAACGATCGTTTCATGCGCGCGGCTAATGACTTCCACGATCGCACCTTCGCGGCGACCACGGCGGTCGAGGCCAGCCACACGCGCCAGGCAACGATCACCATCGAAGACCAGACGCATCTGTGCGGGGCTGAGAAACAGGTCGTCGCTGCCATCATCGGGAATCAGGAAACCGAAGCCGTCGCGATGGCCGCTGACGCGACCGCATACCAGGTCCAGCTTGTCCACCGGGGCATAGGTGCCGCGCCGGGTATAGATGAGCTGACCGTCACGCTCCATCGCACGCAAACGGCGGCGTAGAGCTTCAATGTCATCCTCGGAAGATAATCCGAACTCTTCCACCAACTGCTCACGTGCCGCCGGCGAGCCACGCTCGCTCAAGTGCTGGAGAATCAGCTCGCGGCTAGGAATGGGGTTTTCGTACTTTTCCGCTTCACGGGCGGCCTCGGGATCGAGGGATTGCCAATCGGCCATTAAGAGATGTCACCTTTCATTCATTTATAGAGGCAGAACGCCCTATATCTATTGAAGCGCGAAACGCACGTCGGCGGCACGTTTCGCGCGAATTATTTTTCCTGCACGGGGCTTTACAAGGCATAACCTCGCCCGTATAGTTCGCGCCCACAATGTCTGGTAGACGTTGTAACACGGAAACGATGAAGTATCATCGTTTGCAGTGCCCAGGTGGCGGAATTGGTAGACGCACTAGGTTCAGGTCCTAGCGGTGGCAACACCGTGGAAGTTCGAGTCTTCTCCTGGGCACCATTTATTTCGATGAAATTCTTGCGCTTCGCAAGCGTCTCATAGGTAACGAGGCTGTCGACCTCGACCAGCAATCGACAAGAAGTCGGTGAGCAATCATCGCAATGTGCCCAGGTGGCGGAATTGGTAGACGCACTAGGTTCAGGTCCTAGCGATGGCAACAT
This sequence comes from Stutzerimonas stutzeri, assembly GCF_009789555.1. Taxonomy (NCBI): domain Bacteria; kingdom Pseudomonadati; phylum Pseudomonadota; class Gammaproteobacteria; order Pseudomonadales; family Pseudomonadaceae; genus Stutzerimonas; species Stutzerimonas stutzeri. The sequence continues at coordinate 1,569,242 of NZ_CP046902.1, read as the reverse complement.
CGTGGAAGTTCGAGTCTTCTCCTGGGCACCACTCTTCAGAAAAAACCGAGCCATTGGCTCGGTTTTTTCGTTTCTGCCCCGCGCGCGCATACAGGGCGGCCTGTCCAGGCGCCCAGCACACCTGACGACGCCAGCCCCTGAAAAGAAAAAGGCCGCCCAAGGGCGGCCTTTTGCAACGCCAGATTGATCAGGCGTACGGGTGGCGCAACACGATCGTCTCGTTGCGATCCGGACCAGTCGAAATGATGTCGATCGGCGCCTCGACGAGCTCCTCGATCCGCTTGATATAGGCGCGCGCGTTGGCAGGCAGCTCATCGAGCGACTTCAAGCCAACGGTGGACTCGGACCAGCCCGGCAGCTCTTCGTAGACCGGCTGCAAGCCCTGGTAGCTATCCGCATCCGTTGGCGCATCGACCAGCATCTCGCCATTGCGATCCTTGTAGGCCACGCAGATTCGAATGGTTTCGAGCCCATCGAGCACATCGAGCTTGGTCAGGCAGATGCCCGAGACGCTGTTGATTTCGATGGCGCGACGCAGAATCACCGCATCGAACCAGCCGCAGCGACGCGCGCGCCCCGTAGTGGAGCCGAACTCGTGGCCACGCTCCGCCAGACGCGCACCGACATCGTCGAACAATTCTGTCGGGAACGGACCGGAGCCCACCCGCGTCGTGTAGGCCTTGGTAATGCCCAGAATATAGTCCAGGTACAGCGGCCCGAAACCGGAACCGGTCGCAGTACCGCCAGCCGTGGTGCTGGAGCTGGTGACGTACGGATAGGTGCCGTGGTCGATGTCCAGCAGCGAACCCTGGGCACCTTCGAACATGATGCGCGCGCCCTGCTTGCGCAGCTCGTGCAGGCGAGCCGAGACATCGGTCATCATCGGCTTGAGTATTTCGGCATAGCCCAGCGCCTCGTCCAGGGTCTTCTGGAAATCGACCGGCTCGACCTTGTAGAAATTCTGCAGGATGAAGTTGTGATACTCGAGCAGCTCCCGCAGCTTCACGGCAAAGCGCTCCGGGTTGAAGAGATCACCGATACGCAACCCCCGACGAGCCACCTTGTCCTCGTAGGCGGGACCGATACCACGGCCCGTGGTGCCGATCTTGCCTTCCGAGCGCGCCGCTTCGCGCGCCTGATCCAGCGCCACGTGGTACGGCAGGATCAGAGTACAGGCCGGACTGATGCGCAGACGCTCGCGTACCGGTACGCCTTTTTCTTCCAGCTTGGTGATTTCGCGCATCAAGGCATCCGGCGCAACGACCACGCCGTTGCCGATCAAGCACTGGACGTTTTCACGCAGAATGCCGGACGGGATCAGGTGCAACACGGTTTTCTCGCCGTCGATGACCAGGGTGTGACCCGCATTGTGGCCGCCCTGGAAACGAACCACGGCCGCTGCCTGGTCGGTCAGCAGATCGACGATCTTGCCCTTGCCCTCATCACCCCACTGGGTGCCCAGGACCACGACGTTCTTACCCATAAACCTTGTCCTCTTGGCGAAGCATACCGGTCCAGGACCGGCGAAAAAATCTGGAAAACAGCCTGGCGCGCTCAGCCAGGGCCCGCATCAGCGGGCCAGCGGCGCTACGGTCCAGGAACCCTCATGCAACAATAGCTGCCGGTCGCAGCCCACGCCCGATGCCGCATCATCCTGCTGGCCATCGAGCGCCTGCACGACACGCTCACCCTGCTCACGCAGACGACAGACCGCCTGCCACAGCGCAGGATCGGTGCCGTATGGCGCCCATATTCCCACTACAGACGTCACGAGCGCGGCATTACCCAGGCTGACCAATGTCTTCAGGTCCGTCGAAAACCCCGTCGCCGGACGCGCCCGGCCGAAATCCGCACCGATGTCGTCATAACGGCCGCCCTGAGCGATCGACTGGCCGACACCTGGGACGAATACCGCGAAGACCACGCCGGTGTGGTAGTGATAGCCGCGCAGTTCGCCGAGATCGAAATACAACGGCAATTGCGGATAGCGCACCGCCAATTGGTCGGCGATATGAATCAGTCCCTCGAGCGCGTCGCGCACCACCGCCGGCGCCTCAGCCAGGACGGCGCGCGCCGCATCGAGCGTCTCGCGTCCGCCACAGAGTCGCGCCAAGGCACGCAGCATGCTGGCCAGGGCAGGCTCGACATCGGCCGTCAATACGAAAATCTCGTCCATCGCTTTACGCTGAAGCGCATCGAACAGGCGCTGCTCGGCGTCGCCGGACAGGCCTGCCGCGCGCGCCAATCCGCGATAGATCCCCACATGCCCCAGATCCATGTGCACGTCCGGCACATCGGCGAGGCTGAGGGTTTCCAGCATCAGGCTGATCACCTCGAGGTCACTGGAAGTACTGCTATCGCCGTAGAGCTCCGCGCCCAGCTGAATCGGGCTGCGGGACGTGGCGAGCGCCTGCGGCTTGGCATGCAGTACGCTACCGGCATAACACAGCCGGCTCGGACCTTCGCGGCGCAAGGTGTGGGCATCGACGCGTGCTACCTGCGGCGTGATGTCGGCGCGCAAGCCCATCTGCCGTCCCGACAACGGATCGATGACCTTGAAGGTTTTCAGATCAAGATCCTGCCCCGCGCCCGTGAGCAGCGACTCGAGAAACTCCACGTGAGGCGTGATGACCAGCTCGTAGCCCCAGCGCTGGAACAGATCCAATACACGACGTCGTGCGGTTTCGATACGCGCCGCCTCCGGCGGCAGCACCTCTTCGATGCCATCTGGCAGTAGCCAGCGGTCTACCGTTGCCATTTCGCCAATCACCTCTCGATACGGCAAGCCTAGTCAAGCAGACGAACACCGGGGCCATAGCCTGAGCTGCCCATCGGTCGCGTGCGATTGTGTTCGAACCATGGCTAACCATGCACGGATCAGTCTGCTTTCCACTGGGGCGCAGACGCAAAAAAGCCGGGTTTTGCCCGGCTTGTCGATCATAACAATGTTTCGCCAATGGGTCACCCGCTGGACGGCATCGTCCGGCGGGTGAACTCAGGCTCATTGTGCCGTGGAAGATTCCAGATAGCGGAAGAAATCGCTTTTGGGATCGAGCACCAGCACATCTTCCTTGGTGGCGAAGCTTTCGCGATAGGCCTGCAAGCTACGATGGAACGCATAGAACTCGCGATCCTGACCGTAAGCCGCGGCGTAGATGGCAGCCGCCTGAGCATCACCGTCACCACGCAGCTCCTCGGCTTCGCGGAAGGCTTCGGCCAGCAGCACCCGGCGCTGACGGTCGGCGTCAGCACGGATGCCTTCGGCCAGTTCCTTACCTTTGGCCCGATGCTCGCGTGCCTCACGTTCACGCTCGGAGCTCATGCGTTCGAACACGCTGCGGTTCACTTCACGTGGAAGATCGATGCCCTTGACGCGCACATCGAGCACCTCGATTCCAAGCTCCTGCTGCGCCGCCCGATTCAGGCTGTTGGTCACCAGGCTCATCAGCTCATCGCGCTGACCCGACACCGATTCGTGCAGGGTTCGCTTACCGAACTGATCGCGCAGCGCAGCCTCAAGGCGACGCGCCAGGCGCTCATCGGCAATCTGCTTCATACCGGACGTTGCGGTGTAGAACCGCTCGGCATCATCCACACGCCACTTGGCGTAGGAATCGACCATCAACGCTTTCTTTTCCAGCGTCAGGAAGCGTGCCGTGCTGGTATCAAGCGTCATCAGGCGCGCGTCGAACTTGCGTACGCTGTTCACGTAAGGAATCTTCAAATGAAGACCCGGCTTCACATCGGGCTCGACGATACGGCCGAAGCGCAGCATCACCGCACGCTCGGTCTGCGAGACGATGTAGAAGCTGTTCCACATCACGATCGCCAGCACGACCCCCACAATCAGGGCGGTCAGGGACTTATTGCTCATTAGCGGACCTCCCTTGTACGCACTTCACGCGGATCCAGCTCCGGAGGCAGCCGTGTAGTCTGAGTCGAAGCGCCCGAGGTGGATGCCGGCGCAGACCGCTCGGTGGTGGCACCACGACTGTTGATCATCTTGTCGAGCGGCAGATAGAGCAGGTTGTTCTGCCCACTTTCGCCGGTCACGAGCACCTTGCTGGTGTTGCTCATCAACTCCTGCATGGTTTCCAGGTACAGGCGCTCACGCGTCACATCCGGCGCCTTGCGATACTCGGCAACCAGCTTGGAGAAGCGGTCTGCCTCACCCTGCGCACGAGAGATCACCGCATCACGGTAGCCGCTCGCCTCTTCCAGCATGCGCTGGGCCTGACCACGAGCCTCGGGGATGACGCCATTGGCGTAGGACTCGGCCTGGTTCTTCTCGCGCTGCTCGTCTTCACGCGCACGGATCACATCATCGAAGGCTTCCTGCACTTCACGCGGGGCCGCCGCGCTCTGCAGGTTGACCTGGGTCACGATGATGCCGGTACCGTAGTTGTCGAGGAAACGCTGCAGCCGCTCTTTCACCTCGCCCGCCATGGCTTCACGGCCTTCGGTCAACACCTGATCCATGGCGGTCGAACCCACCACGTGGCGCACGGCGCTATCCGTCGCATGCTGCAATGACGCTTCAGGCTCTTCGACATTGAGCACGAAGGCCTGCAGATCGCTGATCTTGTACTGCACGGTCAGTGGCACTTCGATGATGTTCTCGTCCTCGGTGAGCATCTGCCCTTGCTTGCTGTAGGAGCGCTCGCGGGTGACGTTAGCCTGGTACTTGCGGTCGAATGGCGGGAAATAGATGTTAAGACCCGGCCCTACGGTCTCGTGATATTTACCCAGGCGCAGCACCACGGCCTGTTCCTGCTCGTCGACGATATAGATCGCGTTGAACAGCCAGACGGCGAGCAGCAATACCAGACCGACCCAGACCAGCCCGAATCCGCCACGCCGGCCAGTGCCGCCACCGGGCGAACCGCCACTGCGCTTCTTGCCGCCGAACATGCCATTGAGGCTGTCCTGTAATTTGCGGAAAGCCTCATCCAGGTCCGGCGGACCCTTTTGATCGCCACCGCCGCGACGACCACCGCCACCGCTCCCCCAGGGATCCTGGTTGTTCGAGTTGCCACCCGGCTCATTCCAAGCCATAGCGCTCTCCATTCAAATAAAGCTAAAGACGCGCCAACGGCGCGCCCGCCAATGCTACCGAAAGCCCGGATCGAACGGCTCAAAAGCCCCCCGAGCTTTATTGCAAAGTGTGTTGCTCGAAGAACTGCTCCGCCTCGAAGCCTGCGCGACTGATCAGGCGGTGCAACTCGACACGCTGTAACCGCACATCCAGCAAACTGCCACCCTCGTCGTCATGCGACTCGGATTGCACCGCACCCAGTTCGAACAGCTGCGCCCTCAAGCGGCCAAGGTCCTGCGAGAGCCGAAGCGTGCCGACGAACAGGTCATTGCCGAGCAACTCCGCGACCGCCTGCTTCAACAGGTCGAGCCCCAGCCCCTGCTGGGCCGACACCCAGACGCGCTGCGGCACACCGTCGGCGTTACGCTGGATCTGCGGCTCGATACCGTCCAGCAGATCCACCTTGTTGTAGACCTCCAGAATCGGCAACTCATGCGCGCCGATTTCGGTCAGCACCGCCAACACCTGCTCGATCTGCTGATCTCGCTCGGGCTCGTGCGCATCGATAACGTGCAGCAGCAGGTCGGCATTGCTCGACTCTTCAAGCGTGGCCCGGAAGGATTCGACCAGTTTGTGCGGCAAATGACGGATGAAGCCCACCGTGTCGGCCAGCACCACCGGCCCCAGATCGTCCAGTTCCAGGCGACGCAAGGTCGGGTCGAGCGTGGCGAACAGCTGGTTGGCCGCGTAGACCTCGGAGTCGGTCAAGGCATTGAACAGCGTGGACTTACCCGCGTTGGTGTAGCCCACCAGCGAAATCAGCGGAATATCGGCACGGCGACGCCCGCGGCGGGCCTGCTCACGCTGGCCACGAACCTTTTCCAGGCGCTGCTTGATCTGACGGATACGCACACGCAACAGGCGACGGTCCGTTTCCAGCTGGGTCTCACCCGGGCCACGCAGACCGATACCACCCTTTTGCCGCTCAAGGTGAGTCCAGCCACGCACAAGCCGCGTACTCATGTGCTCCAACTGAGCCAGCTCGACCTGCAGCTTGCCTTCGTGGGTGCGGGCTCGCTGGGCGAAAATATCGAGGATCAGGCCGGTTCGATCGAGCACACGGCATTCGAGCGCGCGCTCGAGGTTGCGCTCCTGACTGGGAGTCAGCGTGTGGTTGAAGATGACCAGCTCAACCTCGCCGTCCTTGACGAGATCGTGCAGCTCTTCGACCTTTCCGCTGCCGATCAGAAACTTGGCGGAAGGCTGATGCTTGGCCACATTGACGAAACCGACGGTTTCGGCGCCGGCTGACCGTGCCAGCTCCCGAAACTCCTGAGGGTCTTCACGCGCCGCTGGATCCTGACCATCCAGATGAACCAGGATAGCCCGCTCACCACCACCGGGACGTTCGAAGAACAAAGAAAGCCCCCTTTAGTCGTTACCCGACTCGGTCTGCTCTGCATCGCCGGCCGCGGGCAGGCGCACCGGACGACCGGGAACGACGGTCGAGATAGCATGCTTGTAGACCATCTGACTGACAGTGTTCTTCAAGAGGATGACGAACTGGTCGAATGATTCGATCTGGCCCTGCAGCTTGATACCGTTGACCAGGTAGATGGAAACCGGAACGCGTTCCTTACGTAAAGTGTTCAGGTAAGGGTCTTGTAGCGAATGCCCTTTTGACATGTGCCGCACTCCTTAAAGGATCTTTTCATTAATTTTTTAGAATCGAACACGGCCGATCAAGGATTGAATATAGCCGGTCAAATTGCAGTGTCAGCTCAATATGGTGAGCCTCTCCAAGTATTTCAATGCTCGCGGCAGATTGTCGCAGGCCGAGCTTTCCAGCCAGTGAACGCCTTCCCATCCTCGCAGCCAGGTCAATTGACGCTTGGCCAATTGCCGAGTAGCGATGACGCCGCGCTGAACCATTTCCTCTCGCGAGCAGGCACCATCCAGATAATTCCAGACCTGACGATAGCCTACGGCGCGCATGGAAGGCAGTTCGGGATGCAGATCGCTACGCCTACGAAGGGCTTCGACCTCTTCGACAAAGCCCTGTTCAACCATTGCCACGAAGCGTTGTTCGATACGCTGGTGCAAGACGTGTCGCTGCGCGGGCGCAACGGACAACTGCGCGACAGTATAAGGCAAGACGAGGCCGTCTGGCGTGCCCGCTCCAGCTTTTTGCAACCTTTGTCGGGCACGGTGCTCACTCATGCTGATACCACTGACCCGGTAGACCTCCAGCGCCCTGACAAGGCGCTGCGGATCATTGGGGTGAATCCGCAGCGCCGACTCCGGATCCACCTCGGCCAGTTGCCGATGCAAAGACGCCAGCCCTTGCACGCGCGCCTGCGCCTCCAGCTCCGCGCGCACCGCGACGTCGGCAGCGGGCATGTCCGCGAGCCCCTCGCTCAGCGCCTTGAAGTAGAGCATGGTCCCGCCAACCAGTAACGGGATGCGTCCAGCCGCAGTGCTCTGCGCCATCGCCGCCAGCGCATCCTCGACGAAGTCGGCCGCCGAGTAGCTTTGCGCCGGGTCGCGGATATCGATCAGTCGGTGCGGAAACGCCCGCAACACCTCGGCTGACGGCTTCGCAGTACCGATGTCCATCCCCCGGTACACCAGCGCCGAATCGACACTGATCAAGTCGCAGGGCAACTGCCGGGCAAGCTCGATGGCCAGGTCGGTCTTGCCGGCGGCCGTGGGACCCATGAGAAAGATGGCAGGGGGTAATCGGGACATCGAGGGCTCGACTGGAAGTGGTTCGGTTAGACGGCGTGGATCGATCCGCGGGCAGGGATGCCGCACAACGGCAAGCTATCGCCCCCTGAGGAACAGTTTGTCCAGATCGCCCATGCCCATCTGAGTCCAGGTCGGGCGCCCATGGTTGCACTGACCACTGCGCTCCGTGCTTTCCATATCGCGCAGCAGGCCATTCATTTCCGGCAGCGTGAGACGCCGATTCGCACGCACGGCACCGTGGCAGGCCATGGTGCCGAGAAGCTCGTTCAGGTGCGCTTGGATACGGTCACTCGTGCCGTACTCGAGCAGGTCGGCCAGAACGTCCTGGACCAGGCGGGTCGCCTCGGCTTGCTTGAGCAAAGCCGGAATCTGTCGAATCGCCAGGCTTTCGGGGCCCAATCGCTGCAATTCGAAACCCAGCAGCTGGAACCACTGGGCGTGTTCTTCGGCGCAGTCTGCCTCGCGCTGGCTCACCGCGATCGACTCAGGCACCAGCAAAGGCTGGCCACGCAGGCCGTCGCTGGCCATGGCCGTTTTCAGCCGCTCGTACATGATCCGCTCGTGAGCCGCATGCATATCCACCAGCACCAGGCCGTGCGCGTTCTCCGCCAGGATATAGATGCCCTTTAGCTGAGCCAGCGCATAGCCGAGCGGCGGGACGTCATCTCGTGTATCAGGCAGGGGCGCCGGGGCTGCCTCGGCGAGCGGCGAAAAGAACTCGCGATAGGCGCCTTGCGCCTCGGCAACATGGCCCGCCGGCAACGGCCGAGGCGACTGATAGCCCGCGCCAGGCCCGCGCCAGGCAGGCTGTTCGGCTTGCGGCTGCTCCAGCACACTGGCCGCAAGACTCATCTCGTTCTGCCCGGCGAACTCTCCGGCGGCCAGGCCGGTGACCTGGGTAACGGGCGTCACACTGGCAGGTGCCGCGAGCTGATCTTCCGGGCGCACGTCACCGAGCGCACGATGCAGCGTGCCGTAGAGGAAATCGTGCACCATGCGGTTATCGCGGAAACGCACCTCATGCTTGGTGGGATGCACATTCACATCCACCACTGCCGGATCGACATCCAGAAACAACACGAAGGTCGGATGGCGACCGTTGAACAGCACATCGCGGTAGGCCTGGCGTACCGCATGGGCGACCAGCTTGTCGCGGACCATCCGCCCATTGACGTAGAAATATTGCAAGTCCGCCTGGCTGCGGGAAAACGTCGGCAAGCCGACCCAGCCCCAGAGATGCAGACCGTTGCGCTCGATCTCCACCGGCAGCGCCTGCTCGAGAAAAGCCGGGCCACACACCGAAGCCACGCGCCGCGCCCGCGAAGCCGCATCATTGGCCTGATGCAGTGCGAGTACTACCTTGCCGTTGTGACGCAGGTGAAAGGCCACATCGAAGCGAGCCAGCGCCAGCCGCTTGATGACTTCCTGCAGGTGATCGAATTCGGTTTTCTCGGTGCGCAGAAACTTGCGACGCGCCGGCGTATTGAAAAACAGATCGCGCACTTCGACGGATGTGCCGACCGGATGCGCAGCCGGCTGGACACGCGCCTGCATGTCCCTGCCTTCGGTTTCGACCTGCCAGGCTTCTGCGGCGTCCGCCGTGCGCGACGTCAACGTCAGGCGCGAGACCGAACTGATCGACGCCAGCGCTTCACCCCGAAAGCCCAGGCTCATGACCCGTTCTAGGTCTTCCAGATCGCGAATCTTGCTGGTCGCATGGCGCGCCAGGGCCAGCGGCAGGTCATCGGCCGGGATGCCACAGCCATCGTCGCGCACCCGGAGCAGTTTCACGCCGCCCTGTTCGACATCCACTTCGATGCGCGTGGCGCCCGAATCGAGGCTGTTTTCCAGCAGTTCCTTGATGACCGAGGCAGGTCGCTCGACCACTTCGCCTGCCGCGATCTGGTTGGCCAGGCGCGGGCTGAGCAGTTGGATGCGCGCTGCTTCGGTCATGGTTGCGAAGCCAGGGTCGTGGCCGGAATGTTCAGCGTCTGACCGACCTTGATCACATCGCTTTTCAGACCATTCGCATTGCGCAATGCCGGCAGGCTGATCTGATAGCGCGCGGCAAGCAACGCCAGGCTTTCGCCGGAGCGGACAACATGCTCGCGCGGGGCGCTGGCAATCTTGCCGGAATCACGCAGCCAGGCGATATAGGTGCCGGGGGGTGGGTTCTCGTGGAAGAACTGCCGCACGCCACTGTGAATCGAGCGAGCCAGCGATTGCTGGTGGGACGCAGTCTGCAACTTGCGTGCTTCGGACGGGTTGGAAATGAAGCCTGTCTCCACCAGGATCGACGGGATGTCAGGGGATTTCAGCACCATGAATCCAGCCTGCTCGACGCGGCTTTTATGCAACGGGGTGATGCGCCCCATGTTGCTCAACACTTTCTGACCGACATTGAGGCTGGACGACAAAGACGCCGTCATCGACAGGTCCAGCAGGACACCGGCAAGCATCTGATCCTTGTCGCCGAGGCTGACATTGCCGGCCCCGCCGATCAGGTCCGAACGGTTTTCACTGTCGGCGAGCCAGCGCGCGGTTTCCGAAGTCGCGCCGCGATCCGACAACGCGAACACCGACGCGCCATAGGCCGCCGAGCGCGGCGCGGCATCGGCATGTATCGAGACGAAAAGATCCGCGCCCTTCTTGCGTGCGATCTCGGTGCGCTTGCGCAACGGGATGAAATAATCGCCGGTTCGCACCAGCTCGGCACGAAAGCCCTTTTCGGCATTTATCTGGCGCTGAAGCTCCTTGGATATCTGCAGCACCACGCTCTTTTCGTAGACCTTGCCCGGCCCGATCGCTCCAGGATCTTCGCCGCCATGGCCGGCGTCGATGGCGATAACGATGTCACGCTTGCTGCTCGGCAATGGCGGCAACTTCAGCGCTGGCAGGGTTGGCGACACGGGCGCGGCAGGCGTGCCTGGCGAACTCGTGGCAGGAACGTCCGACGTCGCCGACGGCTCGGCGCCCTCGTCATACAGGTCGACCACGAGTCGATGGCCGTACTGCTGATTGGGCGTGAGGGTAAAACTCTTGGGCGTGACCTGCGCCGAAAGGTCGATGACCACGCGCAGCGTATCGGCGTCGTACTTGGCCGCACGCAGACCGGAAATAGGCGTGTTTTTCAACGGCAACTGCTCGAACGGCCTGGGCAGATTACCGCCGTCGACATCGATCACGATGCGATCCGGGGCCGTCAGGGTAAAGACGTTGTGTTTAACCGGGCCAGAAAGATCGAACACCAGACGGGTATTGTCCGGCGCTCTCCACAAACGCACGCTCTGCACGTCGGAAGCAGCCAGGACCTGCACGGCCGCGAGCATCAATGCCAAACCACTTACCAGCGCGCGCATGCGCATACCCAACCCCATGTTGTTCATTGATTACCGATGGTCAGGACAGAACACCAGCCAACCCCGCGCTCGCCCCGCGGCGTCAGACGCAGCGAGCGGGCGGCGCCTTCGGGCGTAATGGTAATGTCCAGGTCGGCCTTTGGCAAAATGCCGGCGCCACGTTCTGGCCACTCTACCAGGCACAGCGCGTCGCCTTCGAAATAGTCGCGAATGCCCAGGAATTCCAGCTCCTCCGGGTCGACGAGCCGATACAGGTCGAAATGGAAGACACGCGCCCCCGGCGTTTCGTAGGGCTCGACGAGGGTGAACGTCGGACTCTTGACCTTGCCCTGATGGCCGAACCCACGAATCAGCCCGCGTGACAACGTCGTCTTGCCGGCCCCGAGATCACCGTGCAGATAAATCACGCCCCGACCACCGGTCGCCTGGGCAATGCGCGCACCCAACGCGAGCATCTCCGATTCATCTGCCGCAAACAGCGTCACGTCCTGCATGGCGATTGTTCCTCGAGCAACTGGCGGATGGCGGGAATCAGATCGGCGGCAGCCAGCCCCCGGCCCTGCGCGCCGACACGCTCGCCGGCCACGGCATGCAACCAGACCGCCAGGCACGCCGCATCGAATGGCACGAATCCTTGTGCCAGCAACGCCCCTGCGACACCCGCCAGGACATCGCCAAGGCCTGCGCTGGCCATCGCCGGATGGCCACGATCACACAACATCAAGCGACCCGTTGGGTCTGCGATCAGCGTACCCGCGCCTTTGAGCAGCACGCTACAGCCGTAACGGATGGCCAACTGCTGGACTGCGGCGGGCCGATCCGCCTGGACCTCGGCGACCGAAATACCCAGCAGACGCGCGGCCTCGCCTGGGTGCGGCGTAAGCAGGCAATCGGCCGGCGGTTCGACCGCGCCTTCGGCCAGCAGATTCAGCGCATCGGCATCCCACACTTGCGGCACCCGGCACTGCGGCGCCAGTGACAGCAGGCTGCGCCCCCACGGGGCTTGTCCCAGCCCTGGCCCGATTATCACCACGTCGGCGCGCCGAGCCAGCGCTGCCAGGCCGTAGGTCGACTCGACGCCGCTGCACATGATTTCCGGCCGTCGAACCAACGCAGCCGTCACGTGTTCAGGCCGGGTCGCCAGCGTCACCATCCCCGCCCCGGTCCGCAGCGCCGCCTCGGCGCTGAGCAAGGCCGCACCGCCTGTCCCCAGATCGCCGCCGATCACCAGCACCTGGCCAAAACTGCCCTTGTGCGCGGTCGGCGATCGAGGGGCCAACACAGGAAGATTCGCCACGCATAAACGCTCGGCGCGGGCCTGGGCTTGTTCGAGGATCGCGGCGTCGGCCTGCAGATCGTCGAACACCCGCTCGCCAACCCGGTCCGGGCCTTCGCCGGTCAACAGTCCAACCTTGAGGCCGATGAAGGTCACCGTCAGGTCGGCGCGCACCGCCTGCCCCAGCACGCGCCCGGTATCGGCGCAAAGGCCGGATGGCAGATCGACCGCCAGGATCGGCAGCGCGCTCTGATTCATCGAACGAATGACCGTCGCATACGGCTCACGAACCTCACCGCAGAGCCCGGTGCCCAGCAGTGCATCAACCAGAACGCCCCGCAGCATCGCGTCCGGTGTCCAGGGCAGCGGCGTCACACCGGCTGCCTGTGCTTCGGCGAAGGCCAGCGCGGCGTCGCCCTGCAACTGCTGCGGATCACCCACCGCGAGCACCTGAACCCGACGACCGGCACGCTGCGCCAAGGCCGCGATCAGATAGCCGTCCCCCGCGTTGTTGCCGCGCCCTGCCAGCACGGTAATGTGCTGCTCGCCAGGCCAGCGGCGGCGTAGCGCACGCCAGGCGGCATGCGCCGCACGCTGCATCAGCTCGAAGCCGGGCGTTCCGGCGGCGATCAGGCGCGCGTCGAGTGCACGCACTTGTGCGGCTGAATATAAAGAGGTGGGCAGGGTATCGGTGGTCTGAGACATGAATCACCCGAGCGAATATCTGGCAGAATTATACGCATGCGCCTTACCGCCTGCCTGTGCGCGTCGAACTTCATCGCAGCCGCTCGAAGCGCACATTCCGGCGAGCGCCAGGCCATCCATACGCAGCCGCCATCCCTCGAAGACCCGCCTCATGTCCAGCCACTCTCTCGACCCCGTCGCTCTCGCTCAGGCCATCAAGGCGTGGGGACGCGAGCTCGGCTTTCAGCAGGTCGGTATCACGGGCATCGACCTGGCCGAGCACGAAGCGCACCTGGAGCGCTGGCTGGCAGCCGGTTATCACGGCGAGATGGATTACATGGCGGCCCATGGCAGCAAGCGTTCGCACCCGGAACAGCTCGTGCCCGGGACCTTGCGGGTCATCTCGCTGCGCATGGACTATCTGCCAGGCGATACCCGCATGGCGCAGCAGCTGGCGACGCCGGAGAACGCCTATGTGTCGCGCTACGCGCTGGGCCGCGACTATCACAAACTGATCCGCAAGCGCCTTCAACACTTGGCCGAGCGCATCCAGCAAACCATCGGCCCGTTCGGCTTTCGTGCCTTCGTCGACAGCGCGCCGGTGCTGGAAAAGGCCGTGGCGCAGCAAGCCGGCCTCGGCTGGATCGGCAAGAACACGCTGGTGCTCAACCGCAAGGCCGGCAGTTGGTTCTTTCTGGGCGAGCTGTTCGTCGACATCGACCTGCCCATCGACGAGCCCACCGCGCGCGATCACTGCGGCAGTTGCAGCGCCTGTCTGGATATCTGCCCCACGGAAGCCTTCGTGGGCGAGCGTGTGCTCGATGCGCGGCGCTGCATCTCCTACCTGACCATCGAGCTGAAAGGTCCGATCCCGGTCGAGTTGCGCTCGAAAATCGGCAACCGGGTGTTCGGTTGCGACGACTGCCAGATCGTCTGCCCGTGGAACCGCTTCGCCAAGCCAACCGAACAAAGCGACTTTCAGCCGCGGCACAGCCTGGATAATGCCGAACTGGCGGCGCTGTTCCGCTGGAGCGAGGCGCAATTCCTCAGCCGCACCGAGGGCTCGCCGTTGCGCCGGACGGGTTACCAGAACTGGCTGCGCAACCTGGCGGTGGGGCTGGGCAACGCGCCCTCGACCATCCCGGTGCTCGAAGCCCTCCAGGCACGCCGCGACGACCCGTCTGAACTGGTGCGCGAGCATGTGCAATGGGCGCTGGCGCAGCATGCCGCTCGTCAGAACGGCTGAACCTCAGCCAGCAGACGAGTCATTCAGCCCGTTCACAAGCCGCCTTGCACGTTCAGGCCCAGGCCGAGCACGGTGGCCAGCGAAAGCGGCAGCAGCAGCGTGTCGAGCAACAGGCTGGCGGGCAGGTCGAGCGCCGCGTGTTTCGGCGCGCGCGCCCCGAAACGGTCGAGCGGGCAGCAGCCACCGTTGAGGCTGTACCAGTCCAGGCGTGTGCCGGAGTAGACGACTGGCGCGCCCGGCTTGGCCGCATCCAGGGTGCGCACCGTGGCGCAGCCGCCGAGCAGCAGGACGGCGAGCATCGTCGGCACCAGCCGCGCAGTCGAGCGCCTCATCGCAGGCCTCGGCTGCACACGCCGATCACGGCGCGCATGAGTCCGGCCACGGTTTCAATCATCGCTGACGATATGGTGCTCACCCCAGCGCGGCAGCATGTCCTGCGGAATATCGAGCAGATTGAGAATCCGCGCGACGACGAAGTCGACCAGGTCATCGAGCGTCTGCGGCTGGTGATAGAACCCCGGCGACGCGGGCAGAATGGTCACGCCGAGGTTGGACAGCTTGAGCATGTTCTCCAGATGAATACTGGAATACGGCGCCTCGCGCGGCACCAGGATGAGTTGGCGGCGCTCTTTCAGCGCGACATCGGCGGCGCGTTCGATCAGGTTGTTGCAAGCACCGCAGGCGATCGCGGAAAGGGTTCCGGTCGAACACGGCACCACCACCATCGCCGTCGGCGCGCCGGAACCGGAGGCCGGTGGCGCCATCCAGTCCTCCTTGGCGAACACGCGGATCTGCCCTGCCGCAGCGCCGGTGTATTCACTGAGGAACGCTTGCATGGCCTGCGGTTTGGCCGGCAGCACCACGTCGGTCTCGGTGGCCATGACCAACTGCGCCGCCTTGGAGATCAGGAAATGCACCTCGCGATCTTCCTGAATCAGGCAGTCCAGCAGGCGCAGGCCATACTGGGCGCCCGATGCGCCGGTCATGGCCAGCGTGATGCGTTCCGGTCCACTCATGAATGTGCTCCCAAAGCTGCTGCGCTTGCGTGTACGGCGTGGAATGCGGTGGCACCGAGCGGAATGCGGCCTCGGCACCGTATCGGCGGGAGGCGCCCGCCCTACTTCAACGCCTCAGCCAATTTGAGGTGCAGACCACCAAAACCACCATTGCTCATCACCACCACCTGGGTGCCCGCCGTGGCGTCGGCTTTCACCTTGGCGATGATCGACTCCAGCGAATCGCAGACCGTCGTCGCGACCGGCGAACCGGCCACCGTCGCCGCCAGATCCCAGCCGAGGTTGGCGGGCGCGTACCAGATGGCCTGATCCGCCAACGCCACCGAGTCGGCCAGGCCCTCCCGGTGCGCGCCGAGCTTCATGGAGTTGGAGCGCGGCTCGATCACCGCGATGATCGGCGTATCGCCGACGCGCTTGCGCAGCCCGTCGAGTGTCGTCGCGATGGCGGTCGGGTGATGGGCGAAATCGTCGTAAATGATCACCCCGCTCACCTGCGCGACCTTTTCCATGCGGCGCTTGACGCTGCGGAACTCGCTCAGCGCCTCGGCGCCCTGCTTCGGCAGGACACCCACATGACGCGCCGCCGCGAGCGTGGCCAGGGCATTGTTGACGTTGTGCTGCCCGGTCAATTCCCAATCCACCACGCCCTGCACGACACCCTCGAAGATCACCTCGAAACGCGAGCCGTCGGCACTGAGCAGATTGGCCTGCCATTGGCCGCCTTCGCCCGTGGTCTGTACCGGCGTCCAGCAGCCCATGCCGATCACGCGCTTGAGTGCGTGTTCGGATTGCGGATGAATGACCAGCCCCTCGCTGGGCACAGTGCGCACCACATGGTGAAACTGCCGCTCGATGGCGGCGAGGTCCGGGAAGATATCCGCGTGGTCGAACTCAAGATTGTTAAGAATCGCCGTTCGTGGACGGTAATGAACGAACTTGCTGCGCTTGTCGAAGAAGGCACTGTCGTACTCGTCGGCCTCGACCACGAAGAACGGCGTGCCGCCCAGGCGCGCTGAAATGCCGAAATTCTGCGGCACGCCGCCGATGAGAAACCCCGGGCTCATGCCGGCGTGCTCGAGCACCCAGGCAAGCATGCTGCTGGTGGTGGTCTTGCCATGGGTGCCGGCCGCCGCCAGTACCCAGCGCCCTTGAAGCACATGGTCTGCCAGCCACTGCGGGCCCGATACGTAGGGCAGGCCTTTGTTCAGTACATATTCAACGGCCGGGTTGCCGCGCGAAAGCGCATTGCCGATGACCACCAGATCCGGGGCCGGCTCGAGCTGGCTCGGCTCGTAGCCCTGGGTCAGCTCGATGCCCTGGGCCTGGAGCTGCGTGCTCATCGGTGGATAGACGTTGGCGTCGGAGCCGGTGACCCGGTGGCCCAGTTCCTTGGCGAGCACCGCGAGCGATCCCATGAAGGTGCCGCAGATGCCGAGAATATGAATGTGCATGAATGACCTCTGGAAAACGCCGCGCCAGGCAATCGGATCAGGCGGCTCAGCTGCGCCTCTCGGCGCCGAAAACTGCGGCGCAGATTAGCACAGCGCCGATCCGCCAGCCCCCGCGCCGCACGTCGCCTCGCCAACCGACGAACGGGCTTTGTTCTACGCTGGAACACAGCAGTCCCAACAATTACAAGACCCGGAGACTCACCATGCGTTACGCCCATCCCGGCAGCGAAGGCGCTGTCGTTTCCTTCAAAGCCCGCTACGGCAACTTCATCGGCGGCGAGTTCGTCGAGCCGGTCAATGGTCAGTACTTTACCAACCTGTCCCCGGTAAACGGCCAACCTATCGCCGAGTTTCCCCGCTCTGACGCCGCGGATATCGAAAAGGCCCTGGACGCCGCCCATGCTGCCGCCGATGCCTGGGGCAAGACGAGCGTGCAGGCGCGCTCGCTGATCCTGCTGAAGATCGCCGACCGCATCGAGCAGAATCTCGAACGACTGGCCATCACCGAAACCTGGGACAACGGCAAGGCGGTACGCGAGACACTGAATGCCGATATTCCGCTGGCGGCCGATCACTTCCGCTACTTCGCCGGCTGCATCCGCGCCCAAGAAGGCACCAGCGCTGAAATCGACGAACACACGGCGGCCTATCATTTTCACGAGCCGCTCGGCGTGGTGGGCCAGATCATTCCGTGGAACTTCCCGATCCTGATGGCCGCGTGGAAACTCGCGCCCGCCCTGGCGGCCGGCAACTGCGTGGTGCTCAAACCGGCTGAACAGACACCGCTGGGCATCACCGTGCTGATGGAACTCATTGGCGACCTGCTGCCCCCTGGCGTGCTCAATGTCGTGCAGGGCTATGGTCGTGAAGCCGGTGAGGCACTGGCCAGCAGCAAGCGCATCGCCAAGATCGCATTCACCGGCTCCACCCCGGTGGGCTCGCACATCATGAAGCGCGCCGCCGAAAGCATCATCCCGAGCACCGTGGAACTGGGTGGCAAATCGCCGAACATCTACTTCGAAGACATCATGCAGGCCGAGCCCACGTTTATCGAGAAAGCCGCCGAAGGCCTCGTACTGGGCTTCTTCAACCAGGGCGAAGTCTGCACCTGTCCGTCGCGGGCGCTGGTGCAGGAATCGATCTACGCGCCCTTCATGGATGCGGTGATGAAGAAGGTTTCGCAGATCAAACGCGGCGATCCGCTGGACACCGACACCATGGTCGGCGCCCAGGCCAGCCAGCAGCAGTTCGACAAGATCATGTCTTACCTGGAAATCGCCCAGCAGGAAGGCGCCGAGGTGCTTGCCGGTGGCGGCGTGGAGAAACTCGAAGGCAGTCTGGCGACCGGCTATTACATCCAGCCGACGCTGCTCAAGGGCACCAACAAGATGCGGGTGTTCCAGGAGGAAATCTTCGGGCCGGTGATCGGCGTGACCACCTTCAAGGATGAAGCCGAGGCGCTGGCGATCGCCAACGACACCGAGTACGGCCTCGGTGCGGGTGTCTGGACCCGCGATATCAATCGCGCCTATCGCATGGGCCGGGCGATCAAGGCCGGTCGCGTATGGACCAACTGTTACCACCTCTACCCGGCGCATGCAGCGTTCGGCGGTTACAAGAAGTCAGGCGTAGGTCGCGAAACCCACAAGATGATTCTCGACCACTACCAGCAGACCAAGAACCTGCTGGTGAGCTACGACATCAATCCACTGGGGTTCTTCTAGCGCGCTGAAAAAGTGCCCGCCCGCGCCTGATGGCGTCGGGCTGGTGCGCGTCGTGCCCGCACAGGCCGGTCGTCAGGCGTATCCAGGCATCCGTCGCTGGGCACAACGTTTGCACTCGACACTGCGAACGCTTCGTCGCCGCTGGCGGCAAGCATCGGCAGGTTTCCAGGTTCCAGCCGTACTCGACCCTTCAGAGGATGATTCCCATGGCTCTCGAACACAGCAGTGCGACACCCCCGACACGCACCATCGATTTCGAAGCAGTTGGCAGTGCCTATTTCAAGGAACGCGAACTCAAGAAAGGCGCCGCCGGTTGGGTGCTGCTGGTCGGCCTTGGCGTCGCCTATGTGATCTCCGGTGACTATGCCGGCTGGAATTTCGGGCTCGCCCAGGGCGGTTGGGGCGGGTTGTTCATCGCCACCTTGCTGATGGCGACGATGTACCTGTGCATGTGTTTTTCGTTGGCCGAATTGTCATCGATGATTCCCACCGCAGGCGGCGGTTACGGCTTTGCCCGTAGCGCTTTCGGCCCGCTGGGAGGCTTTCTCACCGGCACGGCGATCCTCATCGAATACGCCATCGCCCCGGCCGCGATCGCGGTGTTCATCGGAGCCTATTGCGAGTCCCTGTTCGGGATCGGAGGGTGGGCGATCTATCTGGCGTTCTACATTATTTTCATCGGCATCCACATCTTCGGCGTCGGCGAGGCGCTGAAGCTGATGTTCATCATCACCGCGGTCGCCGCGCTGGCGCTGGGCGTATTCATCGTCGCAATGGTGCCGCACTTCTCCGTCGACAAACTGCTGGACATCGCACCGACCACCGCCGCTGGCGCCAGCAGCTTTCTGCCCTATGGCTACGTTGGTATCTGGGCGGCGATACCCTACGCGATCTGGTTCTTCCTCGCGGTCGAAGGCGTGCCGCTGGCCGCCGAGGAAACCAAGGACCCGCAACGCGACATGCCGCGCGGGCTGATTGGCGCCATGCTGATACTGGTCGCCTTCGCCGGATTGATCCTGCTGGTCGGTCCCGGCGGCGCGGGCTCCAGCACCCTGGTGGCGTCCGGTAATCCGTTGGTCGAAGCCTTGACCACCGCCTATGGCTCGTCGACCTGGATGAGCGGCTTCGTCAACCTGGTCGGCCTGGCCGGCCTGATCGCCAGCTTCTTCTCGATCATCTACGCCTACTCGCGACAGATTTTCGCGCTGTCTCGCGCCGGTTACCTGCCTCGCAGGTTGTCGCTGACCAACAGCAACAAGGCGCCAGTCATGGCGCTGGTTATCCCCGGAGTCATCGGCTTCCTGCTGTCGCTGACCGGCCAGGGCGATCTGCTGATCCTGGTCGCCGTGTTCGGAGCAACCATTTCCTACGTCCTGATGATGGCCTCACACATCGCCCTGCGCGTGCGCCGTCCGGATCTGAAACGCCCCTACAAGACGCCCGGCGGCATGCTGACCTCGGGCGTCGCGCTCGTGCTGGCCTGCATCGCCGTGGTCGCCGGCTTTCTCGTCGACCCGCGAGTGGTCATTGCGGCCGCGATCATCTACGGCATTTTCATCGCCTACTTCGCGCTGTATAGCCGGCACCACCTGGTCGCCGGCACGCCGGAAGAGGAGTTCGCCGCGATCGAGAACGCCGAGGCATCGCTGCACTGACAGCGTTGTCCAACAGGTAGCCGACAAGGGCGGACATGGCAAAGGCGGCCGAACGACGGCCTGCGGACCGGGGGACAAGGCATGGCGGGATATACCCACAGCGTAGGCGGCACCCAGTGGCGATTCGACAGCCTGCGCGACGTGATGGCCAAAGCCAGCCCGGCGCGGTCCGGCGACGTTCTTGCCGGAATCGCGGCGGACAGCGATGCCGAGCGGGTCGCTGCGCAGATGTGCCTGGCGCAGATTCCGCTCAGGCAATTCCTTGAACACGCATTGATCCCCTACGAAACCGACGAGGTCACCCGCCTGATCATCGACGGCCACGACGCTCAGGCCTTCGCCCCGGTCAGCCACCTGACCGTTGGCGATTTCCGCAACTGGTTGTTGGGCGAAGACGCCAACGAAGCCTCACTGGCAGCGCTTGCGCCTGGGCTGACACCCGAAATGGTCGCTGCGGTATCGAAGATCATGCGCGTGCAGGACCTGATCCTGGTTGCGCAGAAGGTGCGCGTGGTCAGCCGTTTTCGCAACACCATCGGCCTACGCGGACGCATGTCTACCCGCCTGCAGCCCAACCACCCCACCGACGACGGCGCCGGCATCGCCGCCAGCATCGTCGACGGCCTGCTCTACGGTAATGGCGACGCAGTCATCGGCATCAACCCGGCTACCGATAGCACGAGCGGTATCTGCGAGCTGCTGAAGATGCTCGACGCCATCATCCAGCGCTACGAGATTCCGACGCAGGGCTGCATCCTCACCCATGTCACCACCTCCATCGAGGCGATCAACCGCGGCGCGCCGCTGGACCTGGTGTTCCAGTCCATCGCTGGCACCGAGGCGGCCAACGCCAGCTTCGGCATCAACCTGGCCTTGCTGCAAGAGGGCTACGAGGCCGGTCGCTCGCTCAAGCGTGGCACCGTCGGCGAAAACCTGATGTATTTCGAGACCGGCCAGGGCAGCGCACTCTCGGCCAACGCGCACCAGGGTGTCGACCAGCAGACCTGTGAAGCGCGCGCCTACGCAGTGGCTCGCCAGTTCAAACCGCTGTTGGTGAATACTGTCGTTGGCTTCATCGGCCCGGAGTACCTCTACAACGGCAAGCAGATCATCCGAGCCGGGCTGGAAGATCACTTTTGCGCCAAATTGCTCGGCGTGCCCATGGGCTGCGACATCTGCTACACCAACCACGCCGAAGCCGACCAGGACGATATGGACACCCTGCTGACCCTGCTCGGCACCGCCGGCATCAACTTCATCATGGGCATCCCCGGCTCCGATGACGTGATGCTCAACTACCAGACCACCTCCTTTCACGATGCGCTCTACGTTCGGCAGCTACTGGGACTCAGGCCGGCACCGGAATTCGAGGCGTGGCTGGCCAGGATGGAAATACTGCGCCAGGACGGAGGACGGCTACGGATGGGCGCGCAACTCCCACCCGCCTTTCGCCAGGCATTGGAGCGCATGGCGTGAGCGGCCAGGCCTTCCGCTACACCCGCGGGTTCGCCGGCCCGCCACTTTCATGAGGCGAGACCGCCATGAGCGATAAACCTACCGCCATCGCCAACCCCTGGCGCCACCTGCGCCAGCTGACACCGGCGCGAATCGCACTGGGCCGCGCCGGCGCCAGCCTGCCCACCGAAGCCCAGCTGGATTTCCAGTTCGCCCATGCCCAGGCGCGCGACGCCGTGCACCTCGCCCTGGATACCGAAGACCTGGCGGTGCAACTGGAGCAGCGTGGCTATCGCTGCCTCCCATTGCACAGCGCCGCGACAGACCGCGACACCTACCTGCAACGCCCCGATCTGGGTCGACGATTGAGCGATGAGTCAGCGGTACGGCTGAACGAACACGCGCAGCAGCACGGCGCCGGCTATGACCTGGCGATCGTGATCGCCGACGGCCTTTCCGCGCTGGCCGTGCAGCGTCACGCACTGCCCCTGTTGCAGCGCATCGAGGAACAGATCGAACAGGCTGACTGGAGCCTCGCCCCGATCAGCCTGGTGCGGCAGGGCCGTGTGGCGGTTGGCGATGAAGTGGGCGAGCGACTCAAGGCGAAGATGGTCGTCATGCTGCTGGGGGAACGGCCGGGCCTCAGCTCGCCGGACAGCCTCGGCCTGTACTTCACCTACGCGCCCAGGGTCGGATGCTGCGATGCCGAGCGTAACTGCATCTCCAACATCCGCCTTGAAGGCCTGAGCTACCCCCTCGCCGCACATCGTTTGATCCACCTGATGCGCGAAGCCTGTCGACGCCAGCTATCGGGGGTCAGGTTGAAGGACGAAGCGGACATGCTCAGCCTCGACCCGCATGCAGCCGGGCCGAGCAACTTCCTGTTGGGCTGAAAGCCCTCCGGCACCCGCGGCCGCCCGGCAGGTTCGGGCTTCCGTCATGCGAGCCGGTGCCAGAACGTCCCACCTGACGACTTGCCGCCAGCCATCGCCGCGCTTATGGTTTGTGCCTTCTGGCTGGAAGCTCCCTCATGTGGTCTTTTCGCGATTGGCGCCGCAAGCGCATCCTCACCCGTCTCGCCGTCGAACCCGCACTCTGGCAGCGCGTGCTCGACAGCCTGCCGATCCTCGACGGCCTGAACGCCGAAGAAACCGAACGGCTTCGCGAGCGCAGCATCCTGTTCCTGCATGCCAAGCGAATCACGGCCCTCGCCGGCGTGGAACTGACCATGGAGGACCGCCTACGGCTGGCAGCCCAGGCCCAACTGCCATTGCTTCACCTGGCCGACCTGAACTGGTACCAGGGCTTCCATGAGATCGTCATCTACCCGGGCGACTTCCACAGCCCGCAGAAACACCGGGATTCGGCCGGTGTGGTCCATGAATGGGACGGCGAACACAGCGGCGAAGCCTGGCTGCAGGGGCCCGTGATCCTCGCGTTGCCCGGCGTCCAGCAAAGCGGCGAGTGGGAAGGCTATAACCTGGTGATCCACGAGCTGGCACACAAGCTGGACATGCTCAACGGCGACGCCAATGGACTGCCACCCTTGCACCGCAGCATGCGCGTCGATATCTGGGCGAGCGCGATGCAAAGCGCCTACGACTCGCTCAATGCCATCCTGGACGCCCATCCCGCCGCCCACACCCCGATCGATCCGTATGCGGCTGAGAACCCGGCCGAATTCTTCGCCGTCACCAGCGAGTATTTCTTCGCCGCGCCGGATATGTTGCACCAGGCCTATCCCGAGGTTTATCGGCAATTGTCGGCGTTCTATCGTCAGGACCCACTGGCGCGCCTCAGGCAGCTGCAGCACAGCCACCAACAGTATGCGGAACCTCACTGACGGCGGACCGTCGAATACGCGCGCACCGGCACCGGGCAACGGTCGCGCCCTGTCGGCGTGGCAAAATGCCCGACACTGCGCCTATAATCGCGCCCACTTTTTCGCCCCCAGGCCGTCTCGGCCGACCACGGAGCCATGTTCATGAGCTACAGCAAAGTCCCGGCCGGCAAAGACCTGCCAAACGACATCTACGTCGCCATCGAAATCCCGGCCAACCACGCGCCGATCAAGTATGAAATCGATCACGACACCGATTGCCTGATGGTCGACCGGTTCATGGCGACGCCCATGTTCTACCCAGCCAACTACGGCTTCATTCCGCACACCCTGGCGGACGATGGCGACCCGCTCGACGTACTGGTCGTGACCCCGTATCCGGTGGCCCCAGGCTCGATCATCCGTGCCCGCCCGGTCGGCGTCCTGCACATGACAGACGAAGCCGGCGGTGACGCCAAACTGATCGCCGTACCGCACGACAAGCTGAGCCAGCTCTACGTCGACGTAAAGGAATACACCGACCTCCCAGCCCTGCTGCTCGAACAGATCAAGCACTTCTTCGAGAACTACAAGGATCTGGAAAAGGGCAAGTGGGTCAAGGTCGAAGGCTGGGGCAACGCCGAAGCCGCCCGCGCTGAGATCACCAAGGCTGTAGCGGCTTATCAAAAATAAGCCAATACCGCTAACGGAAAGCCGGCCACAAGCCGGCTTTTTTATTGCCCGAAGAAATCCAACAAGATCCTACAGCCCTAGTAAATAAGCGGCTTACAGCTTAGCATCCATCCCAAGACATCCAGTAGCCACCTATAAAATCCGCGACCAAGGTGTGGGTCAGAGTGTGGGTTGAGGGGTGTGGGTTTGAGGAGGAGCAATGGGTAAGCTAACCAGCAAGACAGTGGAGTCGATCGCCAAAGCTGCCACGCCAGGAAAAACCAACGATGGCGACGGCCTGTACTTCCAGGTATCCAAGAGCGGCGGCACAAGCTGGATCTTTCGCTACAAGCTGGACGGCCGAAGCCGCGAAATGGGGCTAGGCCCCTTCCCTGCCGTCACACTCGGCCAAGCCCGACAGTTGGCCGCCGACCAACGCAAGCTCCTAGCCTCCGGAAGCGACCCACTCGCAGCCCGCGACGCGGCAAAAGAAGCCAAGCGCGAGGCCGAACGCCAAGCCGCAGCACGTCGCATGACGTTCGAGGATCTCGCTCGCGAATACCAGCAGGCACACGGCGGCAGCTGGTCTGAGAAATGGCGGAAAGGCTGGCTACGCAAACTGGAGCTCTACGCTTTTCCAACCATGGGCAACCTGTCTGCTGACATCATCAGTACCGAGCATGTGCTTGCTGCATTGCAACCCATCTGGGCAACCAAGACCCGTACCGCTGATGAAGTCCGGGGCCAGATCGAGCAAATACTGGATGCAGCCAAGGCTCGGCGCTTACGCGAGGGGGACAACCCTGCCCGCTGGCGCGGACACCTGGACAACTTGCTGAGCAAGGCAGAGAAGAAGAAGGCCAGGCAGCGCCAGCACTTCCCAGCACTGCAATGGAAAGACACTCCGAAGCTGATAGCCGCTCTAGCCAACATCGATACACGTGACGCCATCGCAACCAGGCTGCTGATTCTGACCGGTGCTCGTTACCACATGATCCAACATGCTCAATGGTCCGAGTTTGACCTCGAAGCTGGCACCTGGGCACTTCCGGCTGAGCGCATGAAAATGCGAAAACCTTTCGTCATCCCACTGTCGCCCCAGGTAGTCGAGATGCTAAAGACCATGAATAAGACTCATTCAATCTATCTTTTCCCTGGGCAAGGGAAGAACGGCGTCATGCATGGCAACGCAGTTCGCAACCTACTGCACAAGCTAGGGCATGCAGACATCACGAGGCACGGCTTTCGATCGACCTTCCGGGACTGGGCAAACGAATGCACCAACTACCCGCGAGAGGTTTGCGAACTTGCGCTTGCGCATGACGAACGCGACCAGACCGAGGCAGCCTATTCACGCTCCGATCTTCTGGAGAAGCGCAGAGCTCTGATGGCAGACTGGGCAGATTTCTGCACAAGCCTGCAATGAGGAGGTTCGCATCAAGGGACTACATCGAACGCAGACGCCCGATGATGACCTGATGGAGTGAGCACATTCAGCAAGCAGCTACCGGCAATCTTTCGATGTCAGCTATCAAGGAAAGTCGGGACAGAAAGGTCGTTTCGATACGCTGATTAGTGCCAACTACCGTTAAGCAGACGGTAGTAACAGGCAGCAACCGGCCACGACCTGTCGCTCGAATTTCCTGACTGAACGGCAGGAATAGGCGATGTTAGTCATTCACGCCCCATCTCGTGAATGACCGCTTCGATTGGAGCTGGCCAGGCTTCGTTTCAGAGCAACGCTCAATGACTTAGCCGCATCTACCGTCTGTTGCTGGACGCCTCGGGTTATGCTGAAGCAGTTTTCTTGGTATCAGTTGGCGTCAACTACCTAATCCATTCACATGGCTCCAAAAATGTCCAAGAAACCGAATCCATCAACCTCTGTAGCTCCTGCAACTGCGCCGGCGGAAGGTGAACGTCGAGCACTCCGTGGATACATTGGCCAGTACGAGCGGGCGGGCGCTGCCATTTATGCTGCGCTCGAGCGCGACGAGCTGCTCTGGATCGGCGTCGCAGACCGCAACGCGGGTATTGCCGACGACTTGGTGCTCGGTTTCGATGGGGTGGTGGTCGGTCACCAGTTCAAGACGTCCAAGTTCCCAGGCACTTTCACTGTTGAGACGCTGTTTACTGGTGCCAACGGCCTGTTGAGGCCCCTGGTTCATGCTTGGCAGTGCCTGCGCAAGGACAACCCGAGAAGCCGGGTCGAGATTCGCCTGGTTGTTAATGACTTTCCGTCGATTACTGACAAGCCAGGCGATGGCACGCCGCCCCACAGCGCGGCATTTCTTGAGCAACTCCAACAGCATCCAAATCGGCCGCTAGCGGATTGGTACACGCAGGAATGGAGTCGACTGATCAACCACCTGCGCCGTGAAGCCGGCCTGGACGATGACGACTTCGAATTTTTTTTGCACAGCCTCCGTGTGGTGTGCGGAGCTGCGGCGGACTTCATCCAGTCGCACAAATTGAACGCCGAGCAGGCGCGGCAGGCATCCGAGATTGCAAGCGTACTGCCCAAGCTAGTCGCCGATGCCCGCGACAAAGACAGGTGGACGCGTGACGAGCTGCTTCGTGAGCTTGGCTGGCGCGATCCCTCCAAGACGCTGCTCATCCACCGGTTCCCAGTCGGCGCCTATGTTCAGCGCAACCGTGATACTGAGGCCAAGCTGCTAGCCGCGCTGCATGCCGCCGACCAGGGCTACGTCTCACTCATAGGACCGCCTGGCTCCGGGAAGTCCACTCTCCTGCAGGTTGCGCTGGCCACTGAGGCTAATATCCGGCTCGTTCGCTACTTGGCGTACGTGCCAGGTGCTGCTCAAGGCGTGGGTCGCGGGGAGGCCGACAACTTCCTGACTGACGTCGGCACGCAGTTACGCAACAGCGGTTTGGTTGGACTTCGTCTTCGCGACGACTCGCTGCATGAGCGCCGAGAGCAGTTCGGCGTCCTGGTACAGCAGGCTGGTGAACGCTTCGACCGCGACGGGATCCGAACAATCATCGTCGTCGACGGGCTCGACCATGTGCCTCGCGAAGAGCGGCCGACCAATTCGCTTCTGGGCGAGCTGCCTCTTCCCGCTGCCATCCCCAACGGGGTTGTGTTCATCCTCGGCACGCAGCGGCTGGATCTCGCGAATCTGAAGCCCGCAGTAAGAGAGCAAGCGGAGAAAAGCGAGCGACAGGTTCTCATGGGACCTCTCGGCCGCGAGGAGGTCGCCCGGATGGCAGAGGCGCTTGGCCTGCCTGCCGAGATTCCAAGATTGGATCTAAGCAATCTATCGCATGGCCACCCGCTGGCAACGCGCTACTTAATTCATGCGCTGTTGCACGCGGACGAAGCCGGCCGTAAGCACCTTCTCAGCGGTGGGATGCCGTTCGACGGCGATATTGAGACCGTGTACACCGCTGCTTGGCGCGAGATCGCAAGCGATGTCGATGCCATGGACGTGCTGGGCTACATCGCTCGTGCTGAGGCACCTGTGGACCTGCGGCTGCTGGCCACAATGGTCAAGGAGTCCGCGATTGAACGCGCTCTGATCGTTGCACGGCACCTGCTCCGTAGTTCATCCCAGGGGTGGAGCGTCTTCCACAACAGCTTTCGGCTGTTCGTCATCGCTCAACCTCGAACCCGCCTCGGAAGCGTCGATGCCGAATACTCGCAGCGCGTGTACCGCGACCTCGCCCAGTTGGCGAAGAACGCGCCGCCCGAATCGGCGCAGTACTGGCTTGAGTTGCGCTACCGCGCCCGTGCCGGCGACGGTGCCGATGTACTTGCGCTGGCGATGCCCGCTCGCTTCAGGCAGCAACTGGCTGACGGGCGTTCTATCGCCGAGATCCACGCCGATATCCGCCTGGCTCTGCTGGCAGTGCGTGGAACGCACGATGCGACCGCCTTCTCACGGCTGCTGCTGTGTCGTGACGAAGTGGGGCGGCGGGAAACTGCCCTTGAGTACGCCAACCAGCTTCCGCTGGCGATGCTAGCGGTTGGGGACATTGATGCAGCCCTGGCCTTCGTGCAGTACTTCCCCAGCCAGGGCTACGAGATCGTCGACGCCCTGTTAGCGCGAGGGGACTTCGAGCGGGCGAAGGAACTGTTTGAAAGCCTCGAGCCACTGTCGCAGCTCCATACGTCCAAGTTCCAGAACCACGGGCACGACCACAACATAACGGAATTCGAGAGGTGGGCAAGGCGCGCCGTCCACTTCCGAGACACCGAGCAGATCCAGATAGCGATTGACCACCTCGCCGCAGAGGGGCTACGCCAGCCCGAAAAGGTGGATCCGCAAACTGTCGCCGCGCTGCAACTGCATCTGAGGAGGGAAGCCGCAGAGGCGATGCTCCTTCAGAAGGTTGGCGCCGATCCACAAGACCTCTGCAGCAAGCTCGGGGTAGCCAACGAAGACAAACCTTCGGTGATGGTTCACGCAGGTCTTGTGGCCAGTCGGCGTGGCGACGTTGCGCAAGCGCTTGCCCTGTTTGATGCTGCCGCCGCCCTTCCTGGCTTCGTAGAGGTACCCAACGGCTACCGACGCCGGATGGCACTAATTGCATTCGAAGCTGACCGTCGTTACCTAGCCGAGGCCCTGTTCGACAAGCTGGTCGCACCGATGATCTCTATGTGCGACGACGAGACGGACCTGGCTGGGCTGGGTAATCTGGTCGGTGCGGTGATGCATCACGCGAGGCTTTGCACGCTGCTCAATAAGCCGCTGCCAAGCGCGATACCGTCGAAGCACACCTTCCTTCATCCGTTTCAGCAGCACGCCTCGACGATAGGCGTGCTTCTAGGTCGCGCCGCCGTCGACAACGCGTCCGTGCCGGCCGGCAGCATCCAGGACGAAGCCCGCATTGCCCTTGGGTACGTCCTACGTCTGACATCAGAAGGCGGCAGCGAGTCATATCGCATCCAGCAGGCCTTCAAAGCGATCCCCATGCTCGTGCCAGCGCTGCTGAGGCTCGGCGCCAAGCGCGGCGAGACTGAGTACCGTGCGGTACTTCGGGAAATTGACGCAGCCATCGCCTCATCGACGCTGGGGGGCACTGCGTACCTGCGACGCAGATTGGCCGTCGATGCGTATAGGGTTGACGGTGACCGGGTGGCGGCCGTCGATCGACTCAACGCACTCGTGGCGGAGCTTCAGGAGAGCACGCCGAGCGAGCAGATCAACGGGTTGGCCGATCTGGCCATCGCGTTGGCTGCGGTCGGGGACTTAGAGCGGGCCAAACAGTTGCTGGCGACGGTTCCCGAGCAATGCCTTGGCTACGCGTTGGCCCCCAAGAAAGACCCGCAGTACGCAATCTGGCGAGACATCCTGGTCCTTGCGAACGCCGCTGACCCGGAGAACCGTGTCAAGCGAGTATCGACCTTAATGCGCCAGGTCGGCGGCATGACCGAAACGGAAGGGTCGTCGGCCGCGCATCGTTTGACGATGTCGCTAATCGAGGAAGCGACGCAGGTCGGACCTCGCTTCGGCTTCGAGGTGTCAAAGACACTGGCGGATTGGAATCTGATTGGCTGGCCGAACCGTGTTGACCTGCTCATGACGGGGATGGTGCGGCGAAGCCCTGAACTCGTCTTGGCTTGCGCGACGGTCTGGTGCGGTCTGTGTCTGCCGTTCTACATGGAACCGTACTACCGGGACCCGCACCACGTCGGTGACTTCATCGACATCGCCGCCGACGCCGCGGGACCTATACAGATTGAACCGCTCGCGCGGATGTTTTTGGCGGTGATCGAGGTAGCCAGCAGGGCACACGAGAGGGTCGGACTGCTCCAGCGCCTTCGCACCGCTGCCGGAAGACATGGGTTTTCATCTGCCGAGCTCGACGCCGCCGTAGCCCGGTGGACGTCAGAAGCGCCGGAACCTCGACACTCGTATACGCCAAGCAAGTACGACTCGGAGACCACTCTCGAGCAGCTTGAGCGCGCGTTTGAATCGGATGGCGACGAACTGAACTACAACGCCCCGTACCGTTTCAGAGATCTGGCCGAGACGGCCCCGCTTCATATGGCGCGGAGGATATTTGAGCGCTGGCAGGTCTTGCAGGACGACGCGCGCTGCCGCTTCCTGATGGTTAAAAGGTTGGCTGCGGCGGGGGAGGTCGAGTACGCCAAGAAGCTGATGCAAGGCTACGAGTCAGGCAAGGACCCCTGGAGTTCCTGGAGCCAGTGGATGGGTGGCGGTAAGTTCTTCTACTTTGAGGCGAAGAAGCTCTTGCAGGGACCATCCACATGCCCAGCCGCCTTCGAGAACATTGTCGATTCAGTAACGGCGGGCCAGGAGAACACCCAGTCACTGCTGACAGAGCTGGATTCGATACTGCCGGTAATCAGCGCGACGCCGGATTGGCCGGCCATCTGGTCGTTACTTGAGGAGCAGATGGCCTGCACTCGCGAGTTCCAGCTGGGGCGACCCTTCCAGCCGAGCGAGCTACCGCTCAGCGACACGGAACTTTTGGAGGATCTGCTGCACTTTGCCTATCGGCTGCCCGTTGCAGAAGTTCAGCGACACGCACGCAATTGCACGTTGAGCCTGGCAAGGCAAGCCGGACTTGGCCAAGCTTTGTTCAAGTCCCTTATGCGGCGACTTATAGCCGGCGAATTAGATGCCCCCTTGCATGCGCTCGGAACTCTGCTGGCTGCTGACAGCGCGGACCTTGCCCCCGAGTTGGGCAGCGCCGTGGCTGCGTTGGTCAGTCACCGTGACATTGCGGTGGCAGAGTCAGCCGCGCTCTTGTCGCATCGGTGGAGGCAGGCTGTCCCCTTGGACGCGATACCACTGCCGCTTTTCTATCGCCTTGAACTCGAGCACCCGCCAGAGGGTGACCAGGCATTCACGGACGAAAGAACTGGTGCAATGCGCGTCGAGTCGCCGCTTGGCTGGACCGAGATGTTGCGCTCGACGGCACGTCACATCGCGAAGGCGGCAGGCATTGAGGAGATGACAGTCCGCCGACGCGCGGCGATGTTCATCCAGGATTGGGGTGGACTTGAGGCATTCGGGCCCTCTGGCACCAAAAGGCTTGAGACTCAGCTTCGCGTGCTCGACATGCAGATCACTTACCTGAAGCCCCACGCCTACATTGCCCTTGCCGCACTTCGCCACGTCGCAGGAGAACTGCGGCTGGCCGGCAAATTGAAAGGCAGCGACATGCTCACGCTTTTGGAACGTTTGGGCTGCCCGCTTCCGCCTCGACCGCTGAAGCTCCCACGAGGGCGCCCCGAGTGGATCCGAATGCCGCTGTTGAACCGAAGTGCGGGTTGGTCCGAGCGAGAACGGAAATGGATTGACGAAGTCGACGGTGATGTTGCCCCCTTCCCAGCAGACAGCCACGGCCAAGTCGTGGCCGAAGTATCCCGCTTCAAGATTCTCAAGCCACGGCTGTCGGAGCACCGTCTCTACCGCTTTAGAGCACCCTCGGCAGAGATTGACAGTGAAGACTTCGACGACTGCTATGCCAGGCTGCCCATCGCTGTTTGGCTTGGCCAGTACTTCGCATTTGACAATGATCTGGCGCCAACGCTGGTAAGGAAAGTTGTTTGCTCGGTGGACATGGGCTTTGACGCAGCGGCCTATTCGTTCGCTTTGTGCCCGAACTGGGTGAAGCGGCTTCGCTGGAGCGCGCATGACGAGGAGCCCAGCGTCTTCCTCGACCCGAGCGGCGCTGTGGTCGCAAGGCTCTGCTGGTGGCGTGATGCTGGCCCGGTTGATATCGATGCGGAGTCCCTGTGGGGAGAGGGTTGCTACCTCGTCCTGACGTCATTAGGCATCGAACAGGTCACCACTGCCCGTGGGAAGCCGGACCTTGACATCAGCGTGTTCGCAAGCAGGCAGATCAAGCAACCGAGCAGCTACGGGGAGTCTCTCTTGAAGACGGCGAAGAACGGTTACTCAATCTAAGCCATGCAGATTCAGTGGCGATGTCAAGCGAGAGTGGCCGTGCTGGCTTGAGCTGGCTGTCCCGGAGGGCTGCTTCCGGTCGGTGGCTAGCGTTCATAGTACCCTAACGATTGATCGCTCCCGCTGCGTAGCAGCCATCGGACTTTCCAAATCGAACTTCTGCTTTGGGGCGATTTGAGCCGATTACGACAGGCAGCTTTTGGCCGGTTAGCGTCCCTTGCCCGAGCTAACCATCCTTGTCCTCCCGTACGCGGAGGACACTTCCATGAACACCAATGCCACCAACAGCTATCAACCCTGGAACAAAGGAAAATTAGTTGGACAGAAAGCCCCGCTCCGCCTGAGAGATATCTGGGCGATCCGAGTGAGACTGTAAATCGCCGAGAGAACCCGAGATCTGGCACTTTTCGATTTGGCCATCGACAGCAAACTGCGAGCGTGCGATTTAACCAAGCTCCGCGTGCGCGACGTTGCTCATGGCGAGCACGTGTCATCGCGAGCCATCGTGATGCAGCAGAAAACCCATCGACCCGTTCAGTTTGAGATCACTGAGCAAACTCGGGTGGCACTCGCGGCCTGGATACATCAAGTACAGCTCCGCAGCGAGGACTACCTGTTTCCTAGTCGACTGCATAACTCAGTCCATCTATCCACTCGTCAGTACGCTCGTATCGTCAAAGGCTGGGTGAAAGCCATTGGCCTTGACCCAGCCATGTATGGCACTCACACAATGAGACGCACGAAGGCATCACTGATCTATCGCAGGACGAAGAACCTGCGAGCCGTTCAACTGCTGCTCGGCCATACAAAGCTGGAGAGCACCGTTCGATATCTGGGAATTGAGGTAGATGGCGCTCTGGAAATGGCGGAACAGACCGAAGTTTGACCATACGTAGCGACGGTCAAAGTTAGGCCGTCGCTAACCGGCCAGAAAGCAGTCACACCTAAGGTGCATGATGTAGCGGTAGCCGAGAAGAAGGGGAATTTGCTGATTGTCACGTGCAAGTAGACTCCTTGCGCGTGACAACAACGCGTTTTAGTTCTTAGTCGTGAGAGTGACCGTGGCTTTCAACTTCGGACTGGGTTTCCGGCTCGCCGCCGCCACAGGCCGACAGCAGGCCAAGCAGACAAACCAACAGCAGGGAGCGACTCAGGGTAGTTGTGCTTTTCATCATGTAATCCTTTGTATTTCGATCATGAAAGTAGAAGCCCCAGCGCCGGATGACGCAGGGGCTTTTTGCCTCAGATAACGCGTTTGACGCTCAGGTACTCGCCCTTGGTCTTCAGCGTGATGGTCACGTCACTGTTGCTGCGGTTGCGCCAGAACCAGCCATGAGTGCCATCGAAGATGGCGGTGAACTCGCCTTTGTCACCCTTGATCTGCTTGGCTTTGCTGTAGCTGTGGTAGTAGCCCTTGGGGCCGTTGTAAGGCTCGCCATGAGTGTCGTGGTTGACCGGTACGCCATTGGTTGTCCACTCGTAGCTGACGGTGGCCTTGTTGAGCATCTCCAGCTTGATTTCACTGGCCTCGCCCGGCTTCAGGGTGACGGTTATCTCGTCAGACTTCAGGGCTGGCTGAGGTTCTGCTTCTGGTTCAGCCACAGGCGCTGCCGCGACTTGCTCTTGAGCTACCGGCTGAACAGGCGCGGGGGCTTGCACAACGGGGGCCGCAGCGGGTTGAACCGCTGCATCCGCAGCCGCTTCTTCGGCCAGGATTATCTTCATTTCGCCCATCTGGGTCAGGCCGAGTACGCGACCAGCGCCTGTTGGGTCGATGGCGTACTCCGAAGGCATCACCACGGTGACCAGCAAGGCGGCGGCAACGCCCACGGCAATTACGGTGGAGCGCAGCAGTTGGCCGCTGGTAGGCAATTCGCTTTGAGTCGGAAGCTGGGTATTGAACATGCTGAGAATTCCTTACTGAGAGACGATCAGGCCAGTGAGCTGGTAACCCATCAAGAGGAAACCGGCGCTCATCATGGCGACGTTGGCGGTGTAGGCATGGCGCCAGAAGCTGGCGGTACGTCGCCAGTAGCCCATGACAATCAGGATGGCGCTCAGGGCCAGGAGCTGGCCGATCTCGACGCCGACGTTGAAGGCAACCAGGTTGGCGATCAGGCCGTCTGCCGAGATCTCGTATTCCTGAATCTTGGTCGCCAGACCGAAGCCATGCAGCAGGCCGAAGATCAACGTGGCTGCCTTGGTATCGGGCTGATAACCGAACCAGCGCTGAAATGCGCCCAGGTTATCCAGCGCCTTGTACACCACCGAGAAACCGATGATGGCGTCGATCACATAGGAGCTGATGCTGATTTCCGCCAGTACACCGAACAGCAGCGTCACGGTGTGGCCCACGGCAAACAGGGTGACGTAGAGACCCACGTCTTTCAGGCGGTAGAGGAAGAAGATCACCCCGAAGAGGAACAGCAGGTGGTCGTAGCCGGTGATCATGTGTTTGGCGCCCATGTAGATGAACGGCAGCACCATCACCCCGGAGCTTTCCTGGATAAAGCCCTTGTCGCCCTCGGCAACGGCGTGGGCCAGCGCCTCAGGCATGCCGATAAACAGCAATGCCGTGAACAACAGCAGCAGTAATAACGAGCGATTCGGGCGCACGACAGATGCGCCCATTGCGCTCATGGATAGCGAATGCATGGTTGAGTCCTAAATTAAAGGGATCTTGGGCCGCGCAGCGGCCTGTGTCAGAGCACGAATGTGTCGCGGGGTGGCCGTTCGATCAGGAAGATCGGGCTGGGGGGAATGGAGTAGCGCGGAGCTTCTATCGGCTGCGCACGCTCTGGCAGCGTGCTGATGCTCAGCAGCGTGGTCAGGTGCGGTGTTTCATGCACATGGTCGGCGGTCAGCGAGGAGTGGTAGTGATCCGCGCATGCCGCGCAGGTAAATACGCTGTCGTCGTGTGCATGCGAATGAGCACCGCCGCTGTTGCCCCCGGCTTGCTGACTCGCACCCATAAACAGCGCAGAGGTGTGCCCGGCCCAGGCCATCAGGATGGCGAGAGCAAGGGCAAAAATCACCTTGGTGCTGATGGGTTTGCTGAGCATGTAGTGTTTCTTTCAATGCCTAAGCGGGTGGCTTTTCTGGGGAGGTAGCCGGTTTGACCATATCCCCCCCAGGGGGATAGCATGCGAGCGTAATTCATCGACGCACGAGACTCAAGGCATGAGCGATCACGAACACGGCCACCAGCACCAAAGTCATGGCGACATCATCAAAAGGTTGAAGCGTGCGGAGGGCCACCTGCGCAGCATCGTCACCATGATTGAAGACAGCCGTGCCTGCGTCGACATCGCTCAGCAGCTGCATGCCGTGGAAAAAGCCGTCTGCCAGGCCAAGCGTGTGCTTATCCAAGACCATATCGACCACTGTCTGGAACATACAGTCGAAGCACTTGCGGTAGGCGAGCGCGCTTCACTCGAAGACTTCAAGCAAATCACCAAGTACCTCTAGGCCCCTCCCATGTCGAGTTTCGCCGAATTGCTGCAACAGGGGGGCTCGCAGGCCTGGCTGTACTTCCCCAGCGCCATTCTGCTGGGTGCTTTGCACGGCTTGGAGCCTGGGCACTCGAAGACCATGATGGCGGCGTTTATCGTGGCCATTCGTGGCACGGTGAAGCAGGCCATTCTGCTAGGCCTTGCCGCAACGCTTTCGCACACCGCCGTAGTCTGGCTGGTGGCCATGGGCGGCATGTACCTGGGGCAGAATTTGGATGCCGAAACTACCGAGCCTTATTTCCAGCTAGCGTCCGCCGTAATCATTATCACCATCGCCCTGTGGATGCTCTGGCGCACCTGGCGTGGCGAGCAGATGTGGCGCTTCGAGGAGGGGGATGAGCATCAACACGAGCATCACCACCACGATGAAACGCACCGTATTGATACCGGGCACGGGCGTATCGAGCTGTCGATCTTCGAGGAAAGCACTCCACCGCGCTGGCGACTGAAGACTTTGAGTGGTCATGCCTGGCCGGCTGCCGAAGTAAGCCTGCTGACGACTCGCCCCGATGGACTGGCCCAGCAATTTTGCTTCGTCGACCGGGGGGACTATCTGGAGTCAGTGGACGAGATCCCTGAACCCCACGAATTCACCGCGCGCCTAATCCTGGGGCATACAGGTCACTCCCACGACTATGACCTGGAGTTCCGCGAGCACGGCCACGGTCATGACCATGAGCACTCCGAGCTGGAGGGGCTTGAGCTGTCGCTGGAAGGCTATCAGGATGCCCATGAGCGGGCGCATGCCAACGACATCCGCAAGCGCTTCAGTAACCGCAACGTCACCACCGGCCAGATCATCATGTTCGGCCTGACGGGCGGGCTGATTCCCTGCCCGGCAGCGATCACCGTGCTGTTGCTCTGCCTACAAGTGAAAGAAGTCGCGCTGGGTGCCGTCCTGGTGCTGTGTTTCAGCATTGGTCTGGCCATCACCCTGGTCACCGTTGGTGCCGCCGCCGCTATTGGCGCTCGGCAAGCCTCCAATCGCTGGCCCTGGCTCGGCGTTGTCGCGCGTCGCGCCCCTTACCTGTCCAGCCTGCTGATCATTGGGGTGGGGATTTACGTTGGCTTCCACGGCTGGATCGGCCTGAACGCCTAGCCGATGTGGGAGTTATCCGGTTATTTCGGCCTGTTCTTCGCCGCTTTCGGTGCCGCCACGCTGCTGCCCATGCAGTCGGAGGCGGTGCTGGTCGGGTTGCTGCTGACCGACCGCTACGCGGCCTGGGCACTGCTGGCAGTGGCCACCACTGGCAATGTGCTGGGTTCGGCACTGAACTGGCTGCTGGGCCGTTCCATCGAGCATTACCGGCACAAGCGCTGGTTCCCCGTCAGCGAAGGCAAGCTGGAACAGGCCCAGCAGGCCTATCACCGCTTCGGGCGCTGGTCGCTGCTGCTCAGTTGGGTGCCGATCATTGGTGATCCGCTTACCGTGGTCGCCGGCGTCATGCGTGAACCCTTCTGGAGTTTTCTGTTGATCGTGACGCTGGCCAAGGCCACCCGCTATCTGCTGCTGGCGGCGCTGACACTGGGGTGGCTCGGGTGAGCCCGCGTGCGCGCGACGCCAACCTGGATCTGCTCAAGTGGCTGGCGATGCTGAGCATGCTGCTGGATCACCTGCGCTACGTCTGGCCGCAAAGCGAATGGCTGTTCATAGTCGGGCGCTTGGCGTTCCCGCTGTTCTGCTTGGGAATCGCAGCGAATGTCGCACGCTCGCAATCGGGAGCCTTGTACACCGAGGATAATGTTCGTTACCTGGGCTGGATGGCGGCGTTTGCCGTGATCTCAGAGCTGCCCTATCGCCTGCTGTCCAGCGAAAGCAGCACGCTCAACGTGATGCCCTCGCTGCTGTTGGGCCTACTTATCGCCTGGGGCGCGCATCACCGTGGGCGCGACGGTTTTGTTCTGGCTCTGACTGGCGTGGCTGTGGCTGTAATGATCCAGGAGCGGCTGATGTACGGCGTTTTCGGCGCACTGCTGCCGGCAGCACTGTTACTGGCCATTCAACGCCCAGGTCTTGTGTGGCTATTGCCTGCCGCACTGTGCGTACTGGCCAACAGTCGCAACCGCTGGCTCGCCGAGTGGGAGTTGCAACCCTTTACCCTGCTGATAGTGGCCGTCGCCTTCGCCGCTCCAATGCTTGGGCTATGGCTGCTGCGCCGACCGGGCCATTTCAAGATCTGGCCGGTCAAGCGCTGGGGCTATTGGTTCTACCCTGGCCATCTGGCTGCACTGTATCTAATCAGCTCGCTCGGCTAATACCAGCGGCTGCCGCTTCACATCTGCGGCGGCCAGTTATGCGACTCGCCCTGACAGTCCTTACACCAGGCGTACAGAGCGTCGTATATGACCAGGCCGTGGCGCAGCATTTCATGGTCATTGGTGAAGGTCTTTGACAGCCCTAAAGAGATGGCATACAGCCCAGCCGACTGAGGGGTGAGATCCAGTCTTGAGGTATCGGCACCGCGCACTATCTGCGCCAGTTGCTGCAATGCCGGCTCATCCAACTGGTACTTCTTCAGGAATGCATCGAAGCTGCACAGCTCGCCTTCGTGGGTGAACTCCACACCTGGGATGTCATAGGGCGTAGCGCCTTCCTCCCGCGCCAGGCGCAGCACATCACCGCTTGGCACATAGAGAAACTCCGGCTCTGCATCGATAAAGCGAGCGATCAGCCAGGGGCAGGCAATCCGATCAATCTTCGGGCGTTCGCGGGTGATCCATTTCATGCAGCACCTCCTGCCTACTTGGATAGGCTCCGGGTGGGCCGGCCAGCGCCGTGCCAGCCAGCAAAGCCATCGATCAAGTAGCGCGCATCCAGGCCCATGGCCTCCAGTGTGGCGGCGATGCCCTGGCTGATTTCATGCCCCTTGGCGCAATAGACAATCACTGGCCTGTCCCGTGCAACCTGATCTTTCCAGGTGAAGACATCCTCAGGATCACGCCAATGTGCGCCGGGAATTTCTTCGGCATCGGCAAGCCGCACGCTCGTACGGCGCACATCCAGCAAAGTGAACGTCCGATCTGCTGCCTGCCATTCCGCCAGTTCGCATATCGAGATTCTGCTCATCTTCCACCTTTTAGTTTTGCAGCAGGTGTACCACCAGGCCGGCCAACGCACAGGCCATCAGCACTTGGATGACACCGCGCTTAAAGCGAAACAAGGCCACCGCTGCCGCCAGAGCAATCAGCGCCGAAGGCCAGTCGAAAGTCCCCTCGAAGCCTTGCGGCCAGAGCACGTGATAACCAAAGAACAACGCCAGGTTGAGGATCACCCCGACCACTGCGGCGGTGATGGCCGTCAGCGGCGCGGTGAACTTCAGTTCGTTGCGGGTCGATTCCACCAGCGGGCCGCCCGCGAGAATAAATAGGAAGGACGGCAGGAAGGTGAACCAGGTGACCAGGCTGGCGGCCACGGCCCCGGCCAGGAAGGCCTGATCAGCCCCGAATACCTGCTGCACATAGCCACCGACAAAACCTACAAAAGCCACCACCATGATCAGTGGCCCTGGCGTGGTCTCGCCCAGAGCCAGACCGTCGATCATCTGTGTCGGGGTCAGCCAGCCGTAGTGGCCGACTGCACCCTGGTAGACATAGGGCAGCACCGCATAGGCACCGCCGAAGGTCAGCAGTGCGGCCTTGGTGAAGAACCAGCCCATTTGCGTCAGCGTACCTTCCCAGCCGAACAGCGCGGTCAACAGCCCCATGGGCAGCGCCCACAATGCCGCGCCTATCGCCGCCAGCAATACCAGGCGCGGCCAGCGAAAACGAGCATGTTCCGGTGTTGGGGTGTTGTCATCAATCAACGCCGGCCCATAAGACTGCTTGGCAGCGCCATGACCACCGCCAACGCTGAACTTCTCTGGGACGAAACGCCCGCCGAAATAACCGATCACCGCCGCACCCAGTACGATCAAAGGGAACGGCAGGTTAAAGGCGAATATCGCCACGAACGAGGCGGCGGCTATCGCCCACAGCCAGTTGTTCTTCAGTGCGCGGGAGCCGATGCGGTGAGCGGCCTGTACCACAATGGCGGTCACGGCGGGCTTGATCCCATAGAACAGTCCGGCCACCACCGGCACATCGCCGAAGGCGATATAGACCCACGACAGCGCGATCAGGATAAACAGCGAGGGCAACACGAATAGCACCCCGGCAATCACGCCGCCCCAGGTACGGTGCATCAGCCAGCCGATATAGGTGGCCAACTGCTGGGCCTCCGGGCCGGGCAGCAGCATGCAGTAGTTCAGGGCATGCAGAAAACGCCGCTCAGAGATCCAGCGCCGACGCTCCACCAGCTCCTGGTGCATGATCGAGATCTGTCCGGCTGGGCCACCGAAGCTGATGAAACCGAGCTTGAGCCAGAACAGAAAAGCCTGGAACAAACTGACAGGCTCGGCACGTGGCAGATCCTGCTCTACAGACGGCAGTGTGGTCTCATTCATCAGGGGTCTCTTCTTTCACAAATGCCGCGAGCAGGCCATCGAAGATGGCGCAGGCAGCGGTCAGCAGGTGGTCGTCATTGAGGATGGTTTCGCGCAGCCCGGCCAGTACACGCTCGATACCGGCAGCCTCGGCGGGTTGAACGCCACCGACATCCAAGTAATGCACCAGAGCAGCAATGCGGCTTAGGCCTGGCTCGGCCAGCGCAAAGCTGGCTTGCAGGGTTTCGAAGGTGACGCGACTGCCGACATGGCTAAAGGTCGCGCCGTCGAAATCGAAACCCAGCGCCTCCGTAGGGCAATCACTTGGCGTGTCCAGCCAGAGAATGCGGGCGCTCGGATCAATGCAGCGCCGGATCAGCCAGGCGCTAGCCAAGCGGTCAACCCAGGGCCGCTTGCGCGTAGCCCAGAGGCGGCCTTGGTAGTCGCGACGATCAAGCTGCTCAATAGGCTGATCGTGGCTGCTCGGCTCATCCTGCGATAACGCGCGGCTGATGGCCGTTTCCAGTGTCTTGAGGGCCGTATCGGTCTGTTGCCGCGCTGCCGCAGGGAAGAAATCGATGGCCGCAAGCTGCGCAAACGCCTTGCGCAGCTTGCGTACCTGCTTGGTGCTGGTGAGGGCGTTATCCGAAGTCAGTTGAGCCTGGCACGCCTCGATCTCGACGCGCAGCTTGGCGTAGTCCTCACTACGGTCGAACAGTTCGATAAAGCGCTCGCCTTGCGGATCATTGATGGGCAACAGAAAGGCCGTGCCATTGCTGCCCAGGATGTCGCGCTCAACAGCTTCCAACGCTTCCCGGCAGGCGGGAGTGTCAGGCAGCAAATAGACCCCATCGCGCAGTACCGCTGCGCCACTGCTCTTGAGGGCACGCCAGGCACGCATACGCTCCGTGGCGTTAGCGGTCGGTAAGGCGATGATCAGAGACAACCAATTATTCATGTAGAGTAAAATACTGATTAGG
The DNA here is from genome assembly GCF_009789555.1 of Stutzerimonas stutzeri. Classification (NCBI taxonomy): domain Bacteria; kingdom Pseudomonadati; phylum Pseudomonadota; class Gammaproteobacteria; order Pseudomonadales; family Pseudomonadaceae; genus Stutzerimonas; species Stutzerimonas stutzeri. The sequence goes on along the minus strand of NZ_CP046902.1, from coordinate 1,528,285 downwards.
TAGTAAGCTCTACCATATTCCTGCGCTGGGTGATTGTGAAGCACTATTAGTTGGCCGATGATTGCCCGTTACGACTGGCAGCTTTTGGCCGGAGGCGGACGTTGTTAGCAGGCTGTTATCGGCCAAAAGCCGCCGTCACTTTATTAATGCCCCTTTAATACTCCTCTGTGAAAATTTCCAGTCAAGAAAATGGCCGTGCCTATGATCGACTGATCGAGGTCAATGGGTGGTGTTGTTCGTCAGCCATAATTAAGTCGTAGTCCGGCCGCGTTTTGCAGAACAGCGAGACATGGGCGAGCTGAATACGTCGCTACTTCGCTATCTCGCCTAGAAGGATGAATCAATGAAACAGTGGCAACGCAATATCCTTATTTTGGCCATCGGTGGCGGGGTTCTGGCTTTTGCGCTGAGCCAGGTGTTACCGAGCTTTCGCACCGCCAGCAGCGGCATGACGATCGATACCAACGACGCCGCACTGATCAAGCGCGGTGAATACATTGCCCGCACCGCCGACTGCGTGGCCTGCCATACCACGTTGGGCGGCAAGCCGTTCGCCGGTGGCCTGCCGATGTTGACGCCTCTGGGCGCCATCTACTCCACCAACATCACGCCCGACCGGGAAACCGGCATTGGCGAGTACACCTTCGACGACTTCCTGAACGCCACCAAGCACGGCGTACGCAAGGACAACAGCGCGCTTTATCCAGCCATGCCCTATCCCTCGTACGGCATCATGCCGGATGAGGACATCGCCGCGATGTACGCGTACTTCATGTCGGCCGTAGAGCCTGTCAACCAGCCCAACAAAGCAAGCGAACTACCGCCTGTGCTCAACTGGCGCTGGCCGCTGGCCTACTGGCAGGCCCTGTTTGCCGCCGAGCGCGATTTCGTGCCGGAGACGAACGACCCGATGCTCACCCGCGGCCAGTATTTGATCGAAGGGCCGGGCCACTGTGGCTCGTGCCATACCGAACGCGGCATCGGCTTCCAGGAAGTGGCGCTGTCCGACGCCGGCTCGGATGAATTCCTCAGTGGCGCCATCATCGATGGCTGGCGCGCCAAGAGCCTGCGCGGCGAGCATCGCGGCCTAGGTACCTGGAGCACCGCAGAGCTGGCTGATTTCTTCAAGACCGGCCGTACCGGCACCACCGCAGCCTTCGGTGCTATGGCCGAGGTGGTCGAGCACAGCACGCAGTACATGACCGATGACGACATCCAGGCCATGGCGGCTTACCTGAAAACGCTCAGCCCCGCGCCAGGTAAGGAAATCGACCTCCCGCCGAAGCAGGATTTCACCACCCAGAAACTGCTGGATGGCGTCTACGACTCGCGCGGCGCGCTGCTGTACGTCGAGTATTGCCAGGTTTGCCATCGCGCCGATGGCAAAGGCGTGCCCCGAATCTTCCCAGCGCTGGACGGTAACAGCGCGGTGTATTCACGCTATCCGGACTCCGTATTACAGATCACTCTCAGCGGCGGTCGTATGCCCGACACGCCCCATGACCGCATGGCCTTTTCCATGCCGGCATTCAACACGCTCGCCGATGCCGATATCGCTGAAGTCGTTAATTTTATCCGCAACAGCTGGACCAACCAGGCGAGTGAGGTGACGGTTGGCGATGTCGTCGCCATGCGCCATTTCCTGAGCAAAAAACCTCGCGTTGGAACCGACCTACCGCCCGACCTGAGCGTGACCCACACGGAGCAAGGAGTTCATGGTGAATAAACTGTTCTTGAGCATTCTTGCTCGGCGCGGCATCAGCCATGCGCGCCGCGGCGCCCTCCCGCTAACGGCCGCAGCCATCATTGCCGCCACGACGAGCGCTTGCTCCGAGCCGGAGCCAACACAACGCAATGCCGCCCAGTACGATCTGGTCACCCTGGACGATGCCAACCAGAAAATCGGCCGCTATACCATTCCGCAGGACACTGCGATTGTCGATGAGCCGAACGCCGATCAGATCTTTTATGGCAAGCGCCTGCTCAATGAAACCAAGCGCCTGCTGCCGGAGCATGTCGGCGCCGCCATGAACTGCAACAGCTGTCATATTGCGCAAGGCAAGATTCCGCTAGGCGACCCGTACATCAACAGCTTTAACTTTTACCCGCGCGTCATGCCACGGGCCGGCAAGGAAGTTGATCTGGTGGGCCGCATCAATGGCTGCTTCCAGCGCTCGATGAACGGTAAGCCAGTGCCTCGCGATTCCGAGGAAATGAAGGCGATGGTTGCCTATATGGAGTGGCTGGCGCAGAGCACGCCCAAGGATCAGCTGGTCGATATCCGCAATGCCGGCGTCATAGACGAGAGCTTGGTGCCCGACCCGGAGCACGGCGAACAGATCTATTACGCCCAGTGCGCTACCTGTCACGGCGACAATGGCGAGGGTATCAAGGACAGCCGCGGCGATATCGTCTTTCCGCCACTGTGGGGCGAAGAGTCTTTCAACATCGGCGCCGGCATGGCGCGAACCTATAAAGCGGCCGCTTTCGTCAAATACAACATGCCGATGGGCATTCAAACCAAGGGCCTGTGGGGTCATGGTAATGTGCTGTCCGACCAAGACGCCGTGGATGTCGCCGAATTCTTCACTCACAAGCCGAGACCTGACTTTGTCGGCAAGGTTAACGATTGGCCCAACAGGCCAAGACCTAAGGATGCTCGCTATTAAGGAAGTTCTAAAACTGGCTGACTCGGAAGCGGCTCCGGGCCCTCTTATGTCCTGTTGGCGTCGGCCTGGCCTCAACCGTCGCTGTGCATGGTCAGACCTTGATCTGTTCAGCCATCTCCAAGGCGTCATCGACCTTAACGGACGGACCCGCTCGGGCTTGCTCTGTTATCTCAAACGATAGGAGATCGAAGAGAGCCAGATCACGGACTTTTTCTGCAATTTGAAGCCTTACTCGGATCGCCCAGATATTTCTCAGTCGGAGCGGGGTTTTCTGCCCGACCAATTTCCCTTTTCCGGGGCTGACATCTGCAGGTAGTAATGATGTTCATGGCAAGTCCTCCACGTGTGGGAGGACAAGATGACTAGCCAGAGCGTTGGTCGCTAACGGCCCAGAGTGTGTAAAAACATCCCGGTAAACCCTTGCTATGATTTCCGAGAATCTCATCGCAAGGGACGCCCATGAAACGGTTTATCCAGGGTGAACATCGAGGTCAAAGCACCTTACTTCCCGAAAGCCTCGACGACTACGTCAGCGATACCAATCCGGTTCGGGTGGTTGACGTTTTCGTCGATGAACTCGATTTGGCCAATCTAGGTTTTGATGGCGTCATTCCAGCCGAAACCGGCAGACCTGCCTACCACCCGGCGATCCTGCTGAAGATCTACATCTACGGTTACCTAAACCGAATTCAATCGAGCCGACGTCTGGAGCGAGAAGCCCAGCGCAACGTCGAACTCATGTGGCTAACCGGGCGTTTGATGCCCGATTTCAAGACCATCGCCAACTTCCGAAAAGACAACAGCAAGGCCATTCGCGGCGTCTGCCGCCAGTTCGTTTTGCTCTGCCAGCAGTTGGGGTTGTTTGACGAAAACCTGGTTGCCATCGACGGCAGCAAATTCAAGGCAGTGAACAACCGTGACCGCAATTTCACCAGCGCCAAACTGAAGCGGCGCATGGAAGAAATCGAGGCGAGCATCGGCCGTTATTTGGCTGCGCTCGATGCGGCTGATCGACAGATTCCTAGCGCCTCCGCGCCAGACATTGCCAGCCTGGAAGATAAAATCGCCAAGCTCAAATCGCAGATGAAAGAGCTCCAAGGGATCGAAACTCAGCTCAACGATTCCCCTGACAAACAGGTTTCGCTGACCGACCCGGATGCCCGTTCGATGATGACGCGCGGCAGCGGTATCGTCGGCTACAACGTGCAGACGGCGGTCGATACGCAGCACCATTTGATTGTTGCTCATGAGGTCACCAACAGAGGTTCTGATCGCGACCAACTCAGCTCGATGGCCAAGCAAGCTAGGGAAGCCATTGGCGCAGAAACATTGTCGGTAGTCGCCGACCGAGGCTACTTCAAGGGTGAAGAAATCCTCGCCTGTCACGATGCAAACATCACCGCTTATGTGCCAAAGCCGATGACTTCAAGCGCCAAGGCTGATGGCCGGTTCAACAAAGATGCCTTCGTTTATGACGCGACGAAAAACGAATATACATGCCCGGCTGGAGAGGCACTGATTTGGCGATTCTCCAGCGTTGAGAAAGGCATGAATATGCACTGTTACTGGAGTTCAAAGTGCCAGAGTTGCGCGCTGAAAACCCAGTGCACGCCAAGCACAAATCGTCGAGTAAGGCGCTGGGAACATGAAGCGGTGCTGGAGGAAATGCAACGCCGGCTGAACCAAGCACCGGAGATGATGCGGGTTCGAAAACGGACTGCTGAGCATCCCTTCGGGACGCTCAAACAATGGATGGGAGCAACGCACTTCCTGACTCGAAAACTGAATGGGGTGAGCGCAGAAATGAGCTTGAATGTGCTCGCCTACAACTTGAAGCGGGTGATGAAAATCATCGGCACCGAAGGCTTGTTGAAGGCGATGGCGGCGTAAAAGCCCAGCTTTTACTGCCCCAAGAGGTGCCAAAGCGCTTCATACGCGCTCTGAAGCGTTACCGGCGCTGATCGCGGTAAATAATCGGGAAATTGCCATGCTCAGGAGCAATGGGCTGAAGCACGCACGATAAGAAAGGGTTTTTACACACTCTGGGCCACAAGCGGACTGTCAACGCAATGTGAGGAAACTAGCGGCTGCCTGCTTCTCAGATCCCCTTCCCTAGCATCTTGCCGTTTACGATTTCCCCGTAAAGGTTCACGCCGTCATTGGCGTGGTACTTATCTCGGGTTTTCTCGACTGAGCCATCAATCAAGCGTGGGTCTTGCGGTCGCTCGTGACTGTTCATGAAGGCCGCCACGTTCCAGGCGTCTTCATCTGGCAGGGTGCCGCCTTTGCCCAGTGGCATGTTTTCCTTGATGAACGCCGCAGCCGTGTTGATTCGATGCATGCCTGCACCCCAGTTGAACGAGTCCGCCCCCCAGAGTGGCGGGAATACATAAAGGTCACCAGACTTCTGCCCTTCCCCGTTTGGCCCATGACAGACGGCGCACTGTGCGTCGTAGACCTGTTCTCCCTTCGCCAGGTCGTAGCCGCCTTCGGGTTGTGGCACTTCCGGATAGGCCCGACCGGGCAGCTCTTGCCCCGTGGGTGCTCCGGTTGCAAGCCAGTAGGAATAGGCTGAAAGCGCGGCGATAACGGGGCCGTCCGCCTCGGGCGCCTTGCCATTCATGCTGAACTGGAAACAGCCCTGAAGGCGCTCGGCATAGCTGTTCACCTTGTCGTTTTTCTTCCGGTACGCCGGGTACATGGTGTAGGCGGCCCAGAGCGGTGCAGAGTTGGCTTTCCGGCCCTGTTCGAGGTGGCAGTTCGCACAGGCCAGGCCGTTGCCGACATAGTCGGGCGCATGCGTCTTGGTATCGACGAATATGGCGCGCCCTTGCTGTACCAACTGCCCGTAGGCGTTGTCAGGCAGTTCGCTTTCCTTTGGCGGTTGGAAGTACTTGCTGCTGGCGGGATCACCGGCCCCGGTCAGGATCTGCGACTGATCTTCCATCGCGATGTCGTCCGCGAGCACCGGGAAGGCCAATGACATCAACAGCAGTGCGGTTGTATGGGGCTTCATTTGGCTGCTCCTTTGTCGGTCAGGCCTGCGAAGTACGTCGAGACCGCCGTTACCTCGTCCTCGGTCAAGCTACGCGCGATGTGGCCCATCAAGTCGTTGGGGTCGTTCTTGCGGGTGCCCTGACGCCAGGCGGTCAGCTGCGACGACAGGTACTGTGCCGACTGTCCGGCCAGCGGTGGAAAGGCGTCGCCGACTCCCGTTCCGCTGGGGCCGTGGCAGGCGACGCACTCGGGGATCTTGCGATCCCAGGCGCCGCGCAGCGCAAGGGTTTCGCCAGGCCCGTCGACCAACGCGGTGCGGTCGATTCGCTCGACCTGCGGTTGCGGCTTGTCAGCCAGCATCGTCGAGACGGCTTCGACTTCCTCACGACTCAAGGCTGCGGCAATCGGCTGCATGATTGGATTCGCCCGCGCACCGGACGCGAAATCAGCCAGTTGTTTGCGTATGTAATTTGCCGGCAAGCCCGCAAGACGGGGAAATCCTGCAGCGGCCATGCCTTCGCCCTCGGCGCCGTGGCAGGTGGCACACGCCATCGCGGCGGGGTTGGCCCCGCCTTTGCTGTACACCGCAGCGGCATCCGCGGCGTGCGCGGACACCGAAATCGCAAGGAAGAGCCCGGCCAAGGGCCAGAGGGGGACGTTCATGTAGCCTCCAGATCATTCTTGTTATAGGTGCCGGTGCTGACTGACCGTGTGGTGTTGCTAGCGTTTTGACAACGGCCCCATGATGCCATTCAACGCCTCGGGACGAGGCGCGCCCTGATGCTGCTGCAGACGCCCTTGCTCATCCAGGTAATAGATAGCCGGGGTCGCCGAGGCGCCCATTTCGCCCATCAGGGTGAGGTTCGCCTCGAGCTGTTCATTCACCTCGGGCGCGATGCGCTCGACAGGTTTGAGCGTGCTGGCCTTGCCCGCGGCCTCGTGCTCATTGAGAGCCGCTTCAGGGTCTTTCGCGGCCAACAGCGCCGCGGCTTTACCCGCGCTGTCCGGGCGCAACATGCCGACCATGACGTGACGGAGCTGAACGTCGCCCGCTTCGACCCAGGGCCGCGCCTGTTTCCAGAACATGTTGCAGAACGGGCAGTTCGGGTCAGAAAACATATAGATCACCCGTGGCGCCTCAGCCGCGCCATCAGCTATCCAGGTGCTGCTTTCGAGCCGCTGCCACATCTCGCTGCTCATCGGCTCATACACAAGCTTTTCAAGCGGTGCCTTGGTCAGGTCTTCGCCAGCGGCATCCAGCAAACTGCCGACCACGACATGATCACCGTCCGGTGTCAGATACAGCGCAATGCCCTGTCCGTTGTAACGCGCCGCGTAGCCCTTTAATCCGCCCGGCGCGTCGAAACTGCCGACCACTTTGGCTCCGCGCGCTTCAATGGCCTGAACTGCGGGAGGCAGCGTTTCGGCCAGCGCCCAGGGCGTCGGCAGTAAGGCGAGCGTTGAGATAAAAAACGAAAGTGAACGTACCGGTTTCATGGCTGGGTTTTGACCTCTAGTTGCTCAAGGGCGCGCGCCAGGCTGGCACGGGACAGTTCACCGAGATGGCTGCCAACTTGGCGTCCCTCGGCGTCATAAAAAAGCGTGGTGGGCAGCGACGCAGACCCTACGTGCTGGCCCAGACGACCGCCGGTGTCGAGCAGAACGTTTTCCAGGCCGAGCCCTTCGGCTTCGAGGAAGTCGGCGATCAATCGCTCGCCCTCGCCCTGGTTGACGAACAGAAAGGTCACGTCGGTGTTTTCTTGTTGCGCCTGCGCAAGGACCGGCATTTCACGCCGACAGGGCGGGCACCAAGTGGCCCACAGGTTGACCACCAGCGGCTTGCCAACGTAATCCTGCAAGGCGACGGGTTTACCCCCGTTGTCCCGCAGGCCCATCTCAGGCAGTCGCGTGCCCTGCTCGAACGCGTGCAACGCAAAGGTCCCGAACCCCCAGCTGAGCACACCCACCAGCACCGCTGCGCCCAGCGGTCGGCGCAGCCCGCTGTCGCGCCAGGCCAGCAAGGAGCCCAACAGAACGGCCACCACCAAGCCCGGCCAGGCAATAAAACCGCCGTCACGTATGTCGATCACGCGCCAGGGCTCATCTCGGAAATGCTCGACGTACACCAGCACGAAGGCCAGCCGCGCGACCAGTAGCGCCACCAGCAGCAGCCTGAAGAGCTGTTGTTCCGGATTCCGCTCGCTGCGCCGCCCAACCCACCAGCCGGTCAGCATCGCTATAAACAGGCTCACCAGCATCAGCACATGTGGGACGGCAAGTGCCAGTGGCCCCAGGTTGATCGTCAGCATCAGCCACGCTCCATAGTCTGGTTCCATCTGTTCAGAAATTGATTCGCATCGACCTCGCCGGTGATGCGCTGGGTACGTCGCTCTTCCCCGTCCGGGCCGATGAAGAGCAGCGTCGGCGGCCCCATGACCTGATAGCGGTTCAGCAGCTCACGACTGGCGGGATCGGTCTGCGTCACGTCCGGCCGCAGAATCCGCACGCCAGTTAGCGCCGCCTGCACCTGCGCGTCGCCGAACACCTCCTTTTCCATGACCTTGCAGGACACGCACCAGTCGGCGTAGTAGTCCACCAGCACCCACTGGCCCGCGGCCCTGGCGGCAGCCAGCTCACGATCAAGGTCGGCCGGCTCGCTGAAGCCGACAAATCCGTGTGCAGGCTCTGCACCTTGCGAGGACGCAACGCTGCCCGTGAATACACCGAGCGGCCGCAAGACGTCCTGTGCGCCGCCAGCCGCTCCGAGCAGCAACGCTACGCCCCATATACCAGCCAGCGACGCCACCGCGCGGCTGAGCGCCTGATGCCGCACCAGTTCCCGCGACAGGTGCAACAGCCCGCTGGCGCCCACGACCAGAAGCGCGCCCCACAGCCCTACCCAGAGTGGGTCGGACAACAGCGGACGCAGCACGTAGAGGGCGGCGACCAGAAACAGGAAACCGAAGGACACCTTGACGCGATCCATCCACGGCCCAGGCTTGGGCAGGAAGCGATTGCCCACTGTCACCAGCAGCACCAACGGCGTACCGATCCCCAGGCCCAGCGCGAACAACACCAGGCCACCGTTCAGGGCGTCGCCGCTTTGGGCGATGTACAGCAGCGCCGCGGCCAGCGGTGCGGTCATGCAAGGGCCCACCAGCAGCCCGGACAACACACCCAACGCGCTGGCCCCGGCGAGGCTGCCGCCCCGGCGCTGGCGGCCGGCCTGCTCCAGCCGATCACGCAGGCCCGCCGGCAGTTGCAGTTCGAAGAAGCCGAACATAGGTAAGGACAGCAGCACGAACAGGCCAGCGAAACTTGCGATCAGCCACGGCTGCATCAGCCATCCCTGCAGATTCGCACCCAGTAGCGCCGCCACCACTCCGAGGGCGGCGTAGACCAGCGCCATGCTGAATACATAGGCGCCAGCCAGCGCCATGCCGCGGCGAGGCCCGGCCTGGCTACCCACCACGATGCCGGCCAGGATGGGTAGCATCGGCAGCGAACAGGGCGCAAAGGCAAGCAGCAGGCCGAGTCCGAAGAAGATCAGCAGGCTCCAGCCCAGCGACTGCTGCTGTAGCCCGCTGGCCAGGGCCTGGTCGTCGGCCTGAACCGGCATGGACGGAGGGGTGCTGCTGCCGCCCAGCTCTACCGTGCGGCTCTGCGGCGGATAGCACAGGCCGGCATCGGCGCAGCCTTGCCAGCCGAGTTCAAGCGACGCGAGATCCGCATCGGGGAGCTGCACTTCCAGGCTGTCGCGATAGATTCGCGAATCACCAAAATATTCGTCGTGGTACGCCTCGCCAGGCGGCAACTGGGGCTCGATCCCCGGTGGCAGCCCTGCGAATCGCAGGCGCTCCTGGTAGAGGTAATAGCCGGGCGCAATGTCCCAGCGCAGCACGACTCCGCCAGCGTCAGGCTGCTCGACGTGCAGCGTGAACGCTTCGTCCACGGGCAGAAAGTCCTGCTGCTTCTGACCGAAGGTGAACGGCGAAGCGTTCGCCAGCTGCACGGACCATAGGCAGCAGGCCAGAAAGATAAAAAGCGCTCGCATGCACAACACCCGATTACCCGATTCGACGGCGAGCTTGCCGACTCGGGATTAAGAGGCGATTAACGAGGCTTGCCCGGACACAACCTGTAAGGCTGAGAGGCGTTGAGGCACGAGCAACTCGGCGTACCATCTGCTAACGCGCCGTTAATCCAGGCGGACGATACTGACTGCTGCCTATCAAGCGATTCCCACATGCACGTACTGCTGACAGAAGACAACGCACTGATCGCCAGTGGCATCGTCGCCGGGCTCGAAGCCCAGGGCTTCAGCGTGGCCCATGCCGCTACGGCCGGGCAGGCCGACTCGCTGCTGCGCACAGCCAGCTTCGACCTGATCATTCTCGATCTGGGCCTGCCTGACGAAGACGGCCTGCGCTTTCTCCAGCGCCTGCGCCGCCGTGGCCTCGAGCTGCCTGTGCTGATCCTGACTGCCCGGGACGCGGTGACCGAGCGGGTATCCGGGCTTCAGGCAGGCGCTGACGACTACCTCGTCAAGCCCTTCGACCTGCGTGAACTCGCCGCCCGCCTGCATGCCCTGCTGCGCCGCGCTGCCGGTCGGGCTACGCAGATGATCGAACACGGGACGCTGAGCTACGATCCCGCTGCCTGTGCGGCGTTCATGGCAGGCGAACCCGTAGACCTGTCGCGCCGTGAACAGGCGCTGCTCCAGGCGCTGCTGCAGAACCCCGGCCGCGTACTATCGGCCGAGCAGCTCAAGGACGCCGTGTACGGGCTGGGCGATGACGTCGAAAGCAACGCCCTGAATGTCCATATCCACCATCTCAGGCGCAAGCTGGGTAACGGCATCGTCGAAACCGTCAGGGGGATAGGTTATCGCCTCGGCCCTGCCGGCCATGCGTCGGCTCCCACCGAGGCACCCGACCCATGAGCTTGCGCCTGCGCCTGACCCTTACCCTTGGCTCGGCCTTCGTGCTGCTCTGGGCGCTGGCCGCGACCTGGATGCTCTTCGACGTTCGCAATCAGTTGATGCAGTCCCTCGATCAGCGCCTTGCTGCGTCGGCGCGGATGGTTGCGGGCTTGCTCGTGCAATTGCCGCAGCCGCAACTGGGCGAAGGCGGGATCACCCGGCTGAGTGCGGAACAGCTGGGCATCGAAAACGGCCTGGCCTGCCAGATCAGCTCCTTGCGGGGTGAAATCCTGGCGCGCAGCCATGCGGCGCCTGACAGTGCACTCGACGCTCAGCGCACCGGCTTCCACGACCAGATGATCGGCGATACCGCCTGGCGTAGCTTCACCTTCATCCAGAACGGCATGCGCATCACCACGGCCGATCGCCTTGACGAGCGCACCGCACTCCAGCGCTCGGTGCTCCTGGCCGCAGCACTGCCGGTTTTCGTCGCGTTGCTGGGCAGCCTGATCGTGTTGTGGATCGGAATCGGCAACGGCCTAGCGCCGCTCAGACGAATCCGCACGGCCCTGGCGCAACGCAGCGCCGACTCGGTGGAGCCGTTGCACATCGAGCGACTGCCGCGAGAGCTGACGCCCCTGGTCGAAACCCAGAACCAGCTGTTCGCGCGGATCGCGCACATGCTCGAACGCGAACGCCGGCTGACCGATGACGCCGCCCATGAACTGCGCAGCCCGCTGACCGCCATCAAGACCCACCTGCAGGTGGCGGCCATGACCGAGGGCGATACCGCGAAACGGGCATTGGCCCAGGCCGAGGTCGGCACGGATCGTCTGCACCGGATCCTCGAACAGCTGCTCATGCTGGCGCGAGTGGAAGGCCGCGTGTCCTTTGATGACGGGCTCAGTTGCACGGCGCTCGAAGTCGCGCAACTGGCGATCGCTGACGCCAGCCAGCAGCCTGGGCCGCACATCGAGCTGTGCGGGGCGCAAGAGGTCTCCCTTCGCCCACTGGCGATGCCGCCCACCCTGGCGGTCGCGGCATTGCGCAACCTGCTCGACAATGCCCGCCGCCATACCCAGGACGGCACGACCATCCGCTTGACGATCTCCCAGCTGGATGAAAGCCGGGTTCGCTTCAGCGTGCAGGATCACGGCTCGGCCATCCCGCCGGAAATGCTCGAGCGTCTGACGGAGCGCTTCTGGCGCAGCGGCGAAGGTGAAGGCAGTGGTCTGGGCCTGTCCATTGTCAAGGCGATCGCCGAGCGCTGTGCCTGCGATCTGCGTTTCGTACCGCAGGCGGATGGTCTCGTCGTCGAGCTGGTGGTCAGCCTGCAGGCTCCCGCTCCCTGATGACGGCATCTCGATAGCCTGAACGTCCAGCCACGCACACCGTCCGAATAGTTGACTGAGCAATCCGTTAACCATCGTCGGAGGTGGCAATGCTTGTTTTCGAACCTTTTTATACAGACGGCCTGGCGCAGATTTCCTATCTGATCGGCGACAGCAAGGCCGCGGTAGCCGCGGTCATCGACCCCCGCCGCGACATCGATATCTACCTGCAAATGGCCAAGGCGCGAGGCCTGCGAATCGCCTACGCCATCGAAACACATATCCATGCCGACTTCGTGTCCGGCGCCCAGGCGCTGGCGAAGCGCACCGGGGCACAGATCATCGGCGGTCGCGCGGATAACTACGAGTTCGAGCTTCGCCAGGTCAGCGGTGGCGAGACCATAGAGCTCGGGCAGGCCACGTTGCAAGTCATGCACACGCCCGGGCATACGCCAGAACACATCTCCCTGCAGCTGTTCGACGCCCAGCAGGGCGACCAGCCGATCGCGCTGTTTACCGGCGACACCCTGTTCAACCTGGACGTCGGGCGCCCCGACCTGCTGGGCGAAGGCAGTGAACGAAAACTCGCCGGCGCGCTGTACCACACACTTTTCGATCACTACCTGCCCCTTGGCGACCGGATCGAAATCTACCCCTGCCACGGCGCCGGCTCGGCCTGCGGCAAATCCATCGGCGACCGACGCCACTCCACGCTCGGCAGCGAGCGTCTCTTCAACCCCGCGTTGCGCGAGCAGCGGAGCGAGGACGAGTTTATCGATTGGCTACTGGCGGACATGCCGGAACCACCCCGTCACTACGCGCGCCTGAAACAGCTGAACGTGCGTTCGGCCGTACAGATGGAGGGCGCTTCCCTACCACCGCCACTCGCGCCGTCCGAGTTCGAGACACTGGCGGCGCGCGGCATGCAGGTCGTGGACGTCCGCTCGATCCTCGCGTTTGGCGGCGGGCACGTGCCCGGGGCGATCAACATTGCCCTGCGCAACGAGTTCGTGAACTGGGCTGGCTGGATGCTCGACGACGCTCGCCCGATCCTGCTGGTGGGCGAATCGGCCGACGATGTTCACCAGGCTGTCACCCAGCTCTACCGGATAGGCCTTGACGATATTCGCGGCTATCTACGCAACGGCATGACGGACTGGCAGAACGCGGCGCTACCGCTGAACAGGCTTCAGGAATGGACGGTTCATGAACTGAATGCACGTCGTGAAGCGCCCGATGTGCAGGTGCTGGATGTACGCAGCCCTCAAGAGGTCGCGGCGGGCCGGGTGCCTGGCGCTAGGCACATCTTCGTCGCGCACCTTGCTGACCGGCTCAACGAGCTGGATCCGGACAAGACCACCGCCACCTACTGCGGCTCCGGCTATCGCGCCTCCATCGCCGCCAGCATCCTCAAGAAGGCCGGCTTTTGTGATGTGGCCAATGTCCCCGGTTCCTGGATGGCCTGGAAGGCGGCAAACCTGCCGGTTCAGGAAGGCTAACGTCTTATCCGGTCGCGCGCAGGTGTCTGGTTTGCCACCTGCGGGTGTGCGATCAGAAGGCGACTTGAAGCAGCAAGGCCGACGCGGCAACAGCCGCGACCAACCCGAAGCCTCGCTGCAGCAGGCGCCCGTCCAGGCGAGATGAAACCATGCGGCCGGCGAACATCCCCAGCACCGCACCGGCCGAGAACGGCAGCGCCACTGCCCACTGAATGCTACCCGTCAGCGCGGCGGACAACACGCCGCTGACCGACACCAGGCCGATGACCGCCAACGACGTGGCGGCAATCGAATGCATCGGCAGATCACTGAAGCGACTGAGCGCCGGCACCAGCACGAACCCGCCGCCGACCCCCAGCAAGCCGGAGAGGAAACCGGCCAAGGTGCCGGACGCGGCGACAGTGGCCGCGCAGCGGGACGTCCAGTGGAAACGGCCCGTGTCGGGATTCAACCGACAGGGCACGGCCCTCGGGGTCGTGTCATCGCTCGGCGGGCGCCTGAATGCCCTGAAGGCAACCCAGAACATCACCAGCGCAAACACCACGGCGAGCACATCGTGCGCTACCCGCCCGGCCACCCAGACGCCGACGGGCGCGAGCAACACACCGCAGCAGGCCATCAGCGCCGCCGCCTTGTAACGGACAATGCCGTCCCTCAGCCCAATCACCGCCCCAACCCATGCGGCAAGCCCGACCGCCATCAACCCGATGGGCGCGGCCTGATGCAGCTCGAGCCCGACCACGAAGATCAGCAACGGCACGGTGAGGATGCCGCCGCCAGCACCCGTCAGCGCCAGGACGAGGCCGACCAATAGCCCGAGCCCGATCTCAACCATCGTTGCGCTCCGGAAGCCTTGGATCACCTTTCGATTTACAGCGACCGCAACGTTTCACTGCGGCTTCCCTGAAAAGCGTGTCTGCAACTCGTAGAGCGCCATACCTGCCAACATGGCGAGGACAAAGATCAGCGGTTCGCTCCGACCACTCAAAAGCGTCGCGACCGCCGGACCCGGACAATAGCCAGCCAGCCCCCATCCCGCTCCGAATACCAGGCTGCCCAGTACAAGAGGGCGATCGATCCGGGTGGCGGTGGGCATTCGCATGATATCTCCCAGCACCGCCCGGGACCGTTTGGAGGCGAAATAGAACCCGACACTGGCGACCGCAATCGCACCGCCCATAACGAACGCGAGCGAGGGGTCCCACGGCCCGGCCAGATCGAGAAAGGCGATCACTTTGGACGGATCGGCCATCCCAGACAGGATCAGGCCGAGGCCGAAAACCAGCCCCGCTATAAAGGCGCTCAGTAATTTCATGGCAACTCCTCAGCCCAGCAGGTGGCGGATGACAAATACGGTTAGAAAGCCGCTGGCCATGAAGGCGGCCGTCGCGACCAGCGAGCGCGGCGACCGTCGCGACAACCCGCAGACGCCATGCCCGCTCGTACAACCGGAGCCATACCGCGTGCCGATCCCGACCAACACACCAGCCGCGATCAGGGTCAAGGTGCTCGCCTCTACGTCGATGTCTCGTTGCTCGAACGCGGCCTGAAACAGCACCGGCGCGATCACCAGCCCGGCAATGAATGCAACACGCCAGAGCACATCGCCTTTGGCCGGCCGCAGCAACCCGCCGATCACGCCGCTGACGCCCGCGATTCTCCCGCCCAACAGAATAAACAAGGCCGCAGCAAGACCGATCAGCGCGCCCCCGGCGAGCGAGGACCAGGGTGTGAAATGTACCCAATCAATCGTCATGTCGAGGATTCCTCGCGTTCGGGATGCTGACAGTAAAGCCGGTAAAGCACCTGCATGACCTCCATCGCTTGAGGGCTGGCGATGCTGTAATGCACTTGCTTGCCCTCGCGTCGGGTGCTGACCAAGCCGTTGTGGCGCAGCACCGTGAGCTGCTGCGACAGGGTCGGCTGCACAATGCCCGTCGCACTGGCGAGGTCACCCACGCAGTGCTCGCCCTGGGTCAGCTGGCAGAGCAACAACAGGCGGTCAGGGTTGCCGAGCACTTTCAGCAAGCCGCAGGCGTCCGCGGCACTGCGACGAAGCGTTTCGATATCGAGATCTGCCATGTGGGCCATTTTTATTCAGGTGGGTCAGGTGAATTTGACAATACGATTTATCAATATATATTTCAATAGATCGTATCAACGCGGCAGCGGACGCCCGGTCGGAACTCGACCACCCGCACACACCCTAAAAATATGCGGCATCGCTGTGACTTTTCACCTCGCCGCGCCCACCCTGTCGGCGCGAACCAGGAGATCAACATGTCATCGATACAGCAGAACAGTACCCATCATGACCAGGCGGACCGGGTTCGCCGCTCAACGTCCCTACCTGTGAATCAGGAAATCGATCGGCAAACGGACGAGAACATTCGTCACTTCAGCGGGATGGGACGAAGCGCAATCCTTCAGCGTATCGACGCCCTGGATCGCGAGTGGGATGTCGAGCGCGTGCTCGAGGTCAATGCCTCCTCGCTCGCGCTGTCTGGCCTGCTGCTTGGCCTGACAGCGAACCGAAAGTGGTTTCTGCTGCCCGGCGTCGTGCTGCCGTTTCTTCTGCAACACGGCTTGCAGGGCTGGTGCCCGCCGCTGGCGATCTTGCGCCGGCTGGGTATCCGCACGCGGGGCGAGATCGATCAGGAAAAATATGCACTGCTCAGTGCGCTGGAACAGGCACCGCTGAACACTCACCACTAGCCGAGACCATCATGATATTTCGCCAGCTGTTTGAGCCCGTGTCGTCCACCTATACCTACGTACTCGGATGCGAGGACACCGGCCAGGCCGTGCTCATCGACCCGGTCATTTCCGCAACGGACCGCGACCTGGCCGAGCTGGCCAGGCTGGACCTGCAGCTGGCGTTCACCTTGGACACCCATATACATGCCGACCATATCACCGCCGCGCTGGAGCTAAAGAAGCAGACCGGCTGCCGTATCGCGGGGCCGGCTATCGACAAGCTGCCCTGCACGGATGTGGGCATCGTGGAAGGCGTCCCTTTCATAGTCGGCAGCCTGCAGTTCACGCCTTTGCATACCCCCGGCCACACGGACGGGCACTTCGCCTACCTCCTCGGTGATCGCCTGTTCAGCGGTGATGCGTTGCTCATCGACGGCTGCGGTAGGACTGACTTTCAGAACGGCAGCGCCGACGACCTGTTTCACAGCGTTAGAAACAAGCTGTTCACGCTGCCAGACGACACCCTGGTCTATCCCGGCCATGACTACAGTGGTCGACGAGTCTCGACCATCGCCCAGGAAAAGCAGCGCAATCCCCGACTCGGTGAAGCGATAACGTTGGAGCGCTTCCGCGACATCATGGCGGAATTGAATTTGCCTTATCCCAAGTTCATCGATCACGCCGTGCCGGGGAATCGCCAGTGCGGCGTATGCCCACCCGACCTGACGGATAATTTCCGTCGCTATTGCGAACAGGTTGAGCACAGTCCTGAGGGTTGAGCACGTCATGCCAGCCCCCTTGAGGCCCGGGGAATCCATCACCGTTCGCAGCCTCCAGGCGACGTTACCAAGCATCCATTTCGCTACGTGAGGGATTGAATATGAAGACCCCTGATCGACCCCGTTTCCGCGTGAGCGCAAACCGGCAATCGGGAAGCCGCCGCGTTCGCTATGTCGAAACTAATCATCCAGATAGCCAGAACTGCACGATTTGCCAGCTGGATGAGGAAAACCCATCGTCTATCGAGGCGTCTTCCAGCGCGCAAAACTCCGACGAGCAAAAACCTGGTGCCAAACCGGAGCTATCCGGATAGATCGTTCAAACCACCAAACCCTCGGTATCTGATGGGCGGGGCTTGGCGCTCATACCCTGCGATATGAGTTTCGGTCTCGCCGATTCGCCCATCTACCACTTCGTCAGGACAAAAAAACGAGCTCCGCTAACGCGCCCTTATCTACTTTTAGCTGAAACCTGCCCTTCGCGACAGGCCGCTTTTGGCCGACTCCAGCCCATTGCTCGATTTGATACGCGCCTGAAAGCCGGCCATTCGATTCAAAAAAATCTCAGCCCTACATAACCGCAATGACATCACCATCAAGAAGGTTCACCTCATGTCATTGCAGTGCCCTCGCTGTCGTTCCCCCAAAGTCGCTTCCTTCCACCACGCCATGAAGATCGCCGCTGCTGTCGGCACGGTCGGCGGTGCTGCTCGTGGCATCAGTGCTGCGCTGGCTGGCGGTCAAGCCGGGGCGGCTGTTGGCGCTATTGCCGGCCCTGTCGGTATTACCGTCGGCTCAATCTCCGGAGCCATCCTCGGCGGACTGGCCGGCGGCGTCGGTGGCTGCGCGCTCGGCGCTCAGCTTGGCCACAAGCTCGATCGCCACGTCCTGGCTAACAACCTCTGCCTGCTCTGCGGGCATCGCTTCAATCTGCCGACCTGATCAGGCGGCTCCACTCCCTCTTTCTCTAACTCCCAGCCGGTGCTGCGCTCTGCGCGGCGCTTATGCCGGCGCGCACCCAAAGGAATCGTTCTCATGGCTCATCTCGTCGAAACCATGGCCTACGCCGGAGCTACCCCTTGGCACGGTCTGGGCAACAACCTGCCGCAAAAACAACCCATTGAGGTCTGGCAACGTGAAGCCGGTATGGACTGGCAGATCCTGGAAAGCCCCGTTCATTTCAAATCGGATGCCATTGGCCATCTCGGCACGATTCATTCTTTCCCCGAGCAGAAGGTGCTCTATCGCTCGGATACCAAAGCCCCGCTGTCAGTGGTCTCCAAGCGTTATCACACCGTGCAGCCACGCGAGGTACTGGAGTTCTACCGGGATCTGACCGAGGTCTCCGGCTACGAGCTGGAAACCGCTGGCGTGCTCAAGGGCGGGCGCAAGTTCTGGGCGCTTGCACGCACTGGGCAAGGCACGGCGATCAAGGGTAACGACCAGGTCAACGGCTACCTGCTGTTGGCTACGTCGTGCGACGGCACCTTGGCCACCACCGCAACGCCGACCACTGTTCGCGTGGTGTGCAACAACACCCTGACCATCGCTCTGGACGGCACCAGCCGAGCCATCAAGGTGCCGCACAACACTCGCTTCGATCCCAATACGGTGAAGAAGCAGCTCGGCATCGCCGTCTCGCAATGGGACGACTTCATGTACCGCATGCGCCATCTGGCTGAGCGTAAGGTGCAGTGGCATGAGGCAATGGGCTTCTTTATGAACGTCATGTGCGAGGTCAGTCCGACTGGCCAGCTTCCTGAACAGCTACCCAACGAGCGCGCCCTGCGCAAGGTTCAGGAGCTCTACGAAGGCCGGGGCCGGGGCAGTCAGCTGGAATCGGCCAAAGGCACCGCCTGGGGCCTGCTCAATGCCGTGACCGAGTATGTCGATCACGAACGGCGTGCACGTAGCACTGAGTACCGGCTTGATTCAGCCTGGTTCGGCCAAGGCGCGCAGATCAAGCAACGAGCCCTGGATACCGCTCTTCAGCTCGCTGCCTAACCCCCATCACCCCATCTCAACCGTATCGCCCGGTCAGCTTCGCGCTGGCTGGGCGTTTTTATGCCTGCAAGGTGAACAGCATGAAAGCAACCTCATTGAACCGCAGTACCAGCAAACCCCGTCCGGCTTTGCGTCTGATCAGCACCAAGGAATTGCCTCGCGAAGATTGGCTGGCAGTCCGCAAGCAAGGCATCGGCAGCTCCGATGCAGCCGCTGCCGTCGGCCTCAACCCCTACAAATCGCAACTGGAGCTGTGGCTGGAAAAGACCGGGCGCGACACCGGATTACCAAAAACCGATCCCGATGATGAGGACAGCCCGATGTACTGGGGCAACGTCCTAGAGCCCATCGTGGCCTGGCATTACAGCAAGCGCACCAAGAACAAGGTCCGCCGAATCAATGCCGTGCTGCAGCACCCGGATCCTGAGTTGTCCTGGATGCTAGCCAATATCGACCGCGAAGTAATCGGTGCCGACGACGTGCAGATCCTCGAATGCAAGACAGCCGGCATAAACGGGGCACGCCTCTGGAAAGAGGGCGTGCCCGAATATGTGCAGTTGCAGGTGATGCATCAGCTCGCCGTCACGGGCAAGCAGGCTGCCGATGTGGCGGTTGTGCTCGGAGGGCAGCATCTGGAGATCCACCGCATAGAGCGGGATGAGCAGATGATCGCTCGCCTGATCGAGCTCGAACGATGTTTCTGGCAGTACGTGGAAACGGATACACCACCGCCCGCAGATGGCACAGCTTCCGCCGAGACCGCCCTGCGCTGCTTATTCCCTACGGACTCGGGCGAGACCGTGGATTTCAGCGGTCATGCTGGATTGTCAGCGGCCTACATTGAGCTCAAAGCACTGCGCCAAGCGATTGCCGATAAGGAAAAGCGTGAAGCCCAGCTCAAGCAGATGCTGCAACAGGCCATGGGCGATGCCAGTCGGGCTGAGTTCACCAACGGGTACATCAGCTGGCGTAAAGCCAAAGACAGCGTCGGCTTCGACGTGGCCCGGCTACTTCAGGAGAGACCGCACCTGAAAGCCAAATATTCGCTGATCAAACCCGGCGCACGGCGCTTCCTGGTCGGCTGATTCCAACCTCTTCTCATAACTCCCTCCCCTTGGCCAGTCCATGCAGTTCGCGCTGCGTGGCTGGCCTTTTTTCATTTCCAGGAGACACAACATGCTCAAAGGTCTGGCTATCACGCCGCCGGTACTCGGGCGGATTTCCATCGGCAAGGTCATCGAGAAGAACGGCAAACGACTACCGGAGAAGGATGACCAATTCACTATCACCTCACAGGTGCAAGGCAAGGACGGCTGGCTGCTGCACCCGCTCAATGATGAGCTGCGTCAAGGCAAGGACGACAAGCTGCGCAGCATTCCGGTACGCCTGCTGTTCAACGAACCGGAGCTGAACTTCCGCGCTGACTACACGCTGTTCGACCGGCAATCGGGGCGCCCGGTTTGCGTCGGCAATGGCGAAACCTGCAAGCGAGCCACTCAGGACGGCATGCAGTCGCTGCCCTGCCCTTCACCGGATGCCTGCCCGATGGCGAAAGGCGGTGCCTGCAAGCCCTACGGCCGCCTGAACGTACTCATTGGCGATGAGGATCCGCTGGGTAGCTTCGTGTTTCGCACCACCGGCTTCAACAGCATCCGCACCTTGGCGGCTCGCCTGCATTACTTCCAAGCCATCTCTGGTAACCGCCTGGCCTGTCTGCCGCTGGAGCTGCGTCTTCGTGGGAAGTCGACGCGACAAAGCCATGGCACGCCGATCTTCTACGCCGACCTGACAGTACGCGGCAGCATGGACATGGCTGAAGCACTGGTGACGGCCAGCGAACTCGATTCGAGGCGCCAGGCTGCGGGCTTCGATCAAGCCGCTTTGGATGAGGCAGCACGACGTGGCTTTGGCAACGGTGCGTTCGAAGACAGCGAGGAGGATGCCAGCGCCATCGTGGAAGAGTTCTACCCCGAGGGTGAAGCACCAGCTGCAGCAACGACCTATCCAGTCAATCCCACCAAACCTAGCCTGGCTGAAAAGCTCGATGCACAGGCTGCTCGTCAAACCCCACCCACAGACCAAGACCAAGGAGGCCGCCATGCGCCTGCACAAGCTGAAAGCCAGTGACACGACAGGCACCTACCTGGTCGATTCGCCGGTGACGGAAAACGACATCCTGCTGATGGCCAAGCAACTGGCCAGTCTGCGCCTGCGCAAGGGACGCGCCCTGACGTCGCCTAAGGAGGTGTTCAGTCACCTACAGGCGCTGCTGGCTGACTATGAGCATGAGGTATTTGCCCTGCTCATGCTCGACAGCCGCCACCGGGTGATTGCGTTCGAGGAGCTGTTCAGGGGGACTCTCGATGGAGCCAGCGTGTACCCCAGGGAGGTCGTGAAGCTCGCCCTGGAGCACAACGCCGCCGCCTTGATCCTGGTGCACAACCACCCTTCGGGTGACCCTGAGCCCAGCATGGCGGATCGCAACCTCACCACGAAACTGCGGGACGCACTGAATCTCGTCGGTGTGCGCACGCTCGATCACATCGTGGTGGGGAACGAAGGCTGCGTGTCACTGGCAGAGCTGGGCTACCTGTAAGGAGGCGATATGAAGCTACTGCTACGCACGTTCGCAGCCGCGTTCATGTTTGCCGGCATCTTTGCCGGTTGCCTGACGGTGTTGCTTCTGGTGGCCCTGATGCTGCGCTTCCCACCGCTACTGGTCGCCATGGTGCTGGCTTGCTGGCTCCTTAACCGACTACAGCAAGCTGCAGATAAAAAATCTCACTGATAACTCGATGCGCCAGAGAGAGCAGCTTGGATGCCGCTCTCTCTAACTTAGCCATCTAATTATTTTTTGTGCAAACCAGCTTCCGCAGCCTTACACCAACTACGCCTCTGGTGTTTCATGCCCGCTCCCCATTCGCGTCGGTTGATGGGAGGCGTTTTTTTACGATCTTCCCGGTCGTATTGTCCATTCGGTACTGGGTGATGCTGCCGTCAATGATCCGGTTGATAACCTCTCGGGCAACCTCGAGCGACACCGCGAACCATTCGCGGGGGCGGTAATGTTTGCCATCCTTTCCGATCAGTTCCACATTCAAGCGCTGCGCCGCAAGGAAAGCATGCACCAAAGCCTCGAAGCGCTGGGGGTTCATATTGAAACACTCGAAGTCCGTGACCTTCTGAACCGGGCTCTCCAAAAATGCAATATCCCGCTCGGCATTGCGAATCCGCTCATCTACAGTCTGCTCGGTGTAGCCGATCTTGTAGAGATACGGGAACTGCTTCAGCGCGGGATTCTGGCTTAGCGTTTTGACGATGTAGATGCATCCCGTACGACGGTCGCGATGCGTGACTCGAATGTCCTGAAAAGCCTGGGCCAACGCCTCGTCACGATCCTGCAAGATGCGCCGACCGGTCTCGTCCATGTAAAGTGCCCGACCCAACGAACGGCGCAGCATGTTCGACTCGGTACCGTTCTCGAAAATCAGCCGTAGCCGGGCATCCGTATGCTCGCCACGTCCATGCTCTTCACCAACCTCATCCACGAAGCACATGACGCCGTTTAGGATAAACGCCTCACCAGGTGCGACTTGCCAGTTCTCTGCAAAACGGACTGTCTCGGCTTTGCCACTTTTGAGATCCGCATGCAAATCATTGAAGATCGACTTGAAGCGCCAGAAGTCCTCGCAAGGTGTGCGCTGGGCGACCTCATCCGGGACTTCTTTCGTCAGCGGGACATGCTTGAGATCCAGAATGCTGGTGTCACCCAGTTCCAGTAGCCCTAAATCATCCCCTCCCAGGATGTCATCGATGCAGATGACATCCTCTGGAGCCACCGCTGACTGAGGCGGGGGCTCGTCCTTGAGCACACCTTGTGTCAGGGAAAAACCGGACAGCAGTCCGTGCCGGTCGAAGGGCATCAACGCCTCATGATCCTCAGTTCTCTCCAGCGTCGCCGCCAGACGCTTGGCCATTTGACGTTCGGATAGATGGTCGCCATGCGCTAATGGCCGCCGCCCGTGATGATCGATGAACTGATTGATCTCCTCAAAGCGCGACGCCAGCAAATCCCCCTTACCAGGCGAGGCTGCTCGGGGCTTCACGTTGAGCAAGCCATACTCGTCCGACGCGCCAAAAACATCGTCCAGAGAACTATGCACTCGCTGCTTCTTTCCATGCAGGTTCATTCCATTGCCCCTCACACTTCCTGAGCCTGCTGCTGAAGCTTCTCGCGCTTACGCCTCTTGAGATACTCCAACCCTTCGGCATAGCGCGCCTCAATAGGATCATTCGAGGTCAAAGAAGGCTCCCGACCTTTCTCCTGGCGGAACTTCACAATACGTGGCCAGAGAATCACCGCCTCCTCGTCAGTCATGGTGATTCGAGCGCCCGCTACCACATCCTGAATGGTCTTCAGCATCGCCGGCGTAACGGACTTAGACAGGATCTCGTAAGCTCCATGGAACGGGTTAACCTGGTCAATCAGGTCGATGGTGACATTATCGATATTGATGAACCTGTCGCCCATTTTCACAAATTGGCGGCTGCCTTCTGGGGACTTGGGCGGCGGAAGAGGCAGTTTCTGGCCTGCGCCCCCATCAGAGTCTTCCAGCTGGATACCTACACCACCCGCATTGCTGCCAGAAGCATCCTCCTCCCCAATGATCACCGCCCCAGGCGGCAGATCTTTTTCATCGAACAGTCCACCTGAGCTACCAATCATGGCCTTGGTCAGCACGCCAACCCGGACCTGCTCAATCTCATCCGGGGTCAGGTCGGGGTACTTCGTTTCGATGATCTTCGGCAGCTCAACCTCGTTGATTACCTCGGGCTCGACACCACCAATCAGTGACTCGCCAACCTTGGGCTTCTGAAGCAAAGCGGCGACGATGTCATCACTGTCCCCATTAAGAATCTTGATGACCTTATCGGACACCGGGGCGGTAACGTCGTTGATGATGATCGTGCCGGGTTCAACAACTTCGCCATCCTTGAGCTGCGAGCGCGGCTTGAAGTTCACGGTCGGTGCCAGAACCTGCTCCATCAGCAAGGACAGGGTGATCGCCTTGAGCATGTTGTTCACCGACACTTTCACGTCTTCATCTTCGGCGTCCGGCTGGGCGATCAGGTTGGTGAACTGCGCGTGGGTTTTGCCCGGAGAATCACGCGTGGCACGACCGATGATTTGCACCACCTCGGTCATCGAGGCCCTATAGCCGATGGTCAGGACATGCTCACACCAGGGCCAGTCGAAGCCTTCCTTAGCCATGCCCAACGCAATCACAGCATCGAGATCATCGCCAGATGTGACGCCCCGCAGGTACTCCACGACCGAGGCACGAATCGGGCCATCATCAACCAGATTGGCCACTCTCATGAGCGAGCCATCAGAGCGGCGAACAGTGATGATTCCGGTGTTTGGATCTTGTTTGAGCACGGCCCCCATCACATCAAGGATGTGGTCAACTTCCCCGTGCTTGTCCTTGGTGGACTCACCACTGTTGACGTTCGGGATGTGAATGATGGTCTTTTTACGGGTATCCAGAACATCCTTCAGAGCATCGATGTAGCGCCCCTGGTAGAAGTGGTAGCCAAGGCCTAGCGACTTCAGGTAGCGGTAGCCATTCAGCTGTTCGTAGTAGGTGTAGGTCACCTTATCGAACTTTACCTCGTCCTCCGGCAACAGAATCGGCACTGTGTCACCGCGGAAGTAGGAGCCGGTCATCGCTACGATGTGAGCACTGGACTCCTTCATCACGGCATCCAGCAGCGCACCGAGGCGGTTTTCGCCGTCGACCGAAACGTGGTGGAACTCGTCAATGGCGATCAGCGTGTCATTGAAGTCGGCAGGGGTAAGCTGCTCGAAGGCAAAGCGCAGAGTCGCGTGGGTGCACACCAGCGTTTGCTCAGCAGGGTTATCCATGAATCGCTTGAATGCCTGCACCTTGCCAGGCTCACCGCCTGGCACGCACAGGTTGTTGTGCGGCAACACTGACCAGTCAGCAAAGAAACCATCCTTGGTCAGCGCGGTATCCCGGAATGAGGCGCCGATGGACATCTCCGGCACCGCTACGATCACCTTGCGAAGCCCTTGGTTGATCAGCTTGTCGAGGCCCAGGAACATCAAGGCCCGCGATTTCCCGCTGGCCGGTGGTGCCTTGAGCAGCAGGTACTGACTGTTACGGGAGGCGAAGGCCCTGGCCTGCATCTCGCGCATCCCCATCTCATTCAGCGTCGCACTCTTGCCCGTCTGGGCGTACTCAACCTTCAGCAAATCAACCATCGTGGGTGCATCCTTTCAAAGTTGTTCAGCGGTGACCGTCTTGGCTGCGCGCGGTTTACGAAGCTTCTTGGCAGCAGCCTCAGCAGCCTTCTGCTGATTCTCCTGCTCGATCAGCTTCTCATAGCGTGCGAACAGATGCTCTAGCCGCTCAAAAGCATCACGGAACGGCCGAGCACGGTAGAGATGCTCAACGGCAGCATCGAGCGCCTTGTGCGCAGCCTTAAGATCATCGGGCATTAATTCCGGGTCATACAGATTAGCAAGTGACTTATCGGGGTAGTTTTCGCGGGCCATCAGCACATCTTCTGCAAGTAACTCGATCTCCCTGCGCTGGGCATCGGTTACTTCTGGCCAAGGAAAGGTGTTGTAAACCAGAGAGGCTGAGTAACGGTAACGGCTCTCAAGCCGTCCACCAACCACCCTCAGCCAATCCATATGAGTCTCTGATGAAAGCACTCCGAACTCAAAGAGGCCAGCTTCCGGAATCATCAAAACTTGATTGCTGGTGATTACCGATGCGTCCATATACCCAATAGGGGCATAAACTCTTCGCTCAGACGTAACCCTAGGAACAATAAGGTATTGCCCATCTCTAGGCTGCCTAATCTCAGGGAAAAGATGTGGCACCAACGATGCTTTCTCGCGAGTCTCTTTCTTATCGCTGAGGAGTCGCTCTTGCCTTACGGAATCAACTCTATCTTTAACTAGCGGCATATCAAGAATTTCTTCAATTCTCGCATCTCTCAGCCAAAGGCACCATCGATCCTTCGATTTCAAAAACTCATCAGCACCAACAAACCTCCTAATCCACTTGGCAGATTTTGGCTCCAGCCGAATAAGCTCATCCTTCTCAGAGCTATCCATTATAAGTCCGCTGCTCTTTGTATAGTTATTACCATCCATAATCATACTGACATCGCACAGCGCAGCAGATCTAGACAGTACAGGTCCGCAATCAGAGTCAAGGAGGTAAGGATTTATGTTTTTCGCCTTCGACTCCATTAATTCACCAGAAGACTCATCAAATATCTTGAATTCTTTTCTTGAGGAAGAGAGTCCAATTACAACGACATGGACGCCAGCGTTTGACTTTGCGCTATTCTTCCAAACAAATGGTCTGTACGCAAAAGATATAGAAACCCCAATATCTTTTATCGATGGCCACAAAACCCCCACCTGCTCACCCTGAGCAATAGAGTTTGTTGCAACAAAAGAGCACTCACAAATCGTTCCGCAGACAAACTCAGCGGCCTTATAAAACCAGCACGAAACATAATCAAGGCACTTAAAGCCTTTAACCCCACCAAGAATTCTCTCAAGATCATCAGACTGAGCGCTTGTCCTGTCCTTCTTACCAACAAATGGAGGATTTCCACATATATAAACCTCAGCCGGAGATTTATTTTCACCAAACCGCGGACATATCGATTCCCAACTCATGGTCAAGCTATTTCCATGCACGATATTCCCACTCGCTTTCAGCGGCAGCATCGGCTCGGCATGCCCGAACGCCACCTGGAACTCCTGGTGCATCTGGTGCTCGGCCAGCCAAAGAGACAGCAGGGCAATCTCATGCGCGAAATCGTCAATCTCGATGCCGTAGAACTGAGACAGCTGGATACCCGTCATGAAGATGACGTTCTGCTTGCTGACGGCGTTCAGCGCACGGAACACCTCCATCTCGAAGCGGCGCAGCTCCTTGTAAGCGATGATCAAGAAGTTGCCAGAGCCGCAGGCAGGGTCGAATACCTTGATGGACGACACCCGCTCCAGCAGGGCCTGGAGCTTCTTCTCACTGCCACGGGAGCGTTCCAACTCGGCATAAAGCTTGTCGAGGAACAGCGGCTTGATGACCTTCATGATGTTGCTCACGGAGGTGTAGTGCTGCCCCAGCGTGCCGCGCTGATCCTCATCGATCACCGCCTGGAACATCGAGCCGAAGATGTCGGGGTTGATCTGCGACCAGTCCAGGGTGCTGCATTCCAGCAACAGACGGCGCGACTTGGCCCCAAACACCGGGATCGGCGTTTCCTTCTCGAACAGGCCGCCGTTCACATACGGGAAGTCGCTCAGGTGCTTCGGCAGTGACTGCCGCAGGCTGCTGTTGTCCGACTCGTTGAGCACAGCAAACAGCTTGCCCAAGAACTCAGCCAGATCCTCGCCATCCTCGCGGGTCGTCGACTTAATCGCATCTGTGAACTGGTTCTTGGCGAAGATCCCCGTATCTTCAGCAAAGAAACAGAACAGTAGCCGGGTCAGGAACACGTTGAGCGCATGAACCTCTTCAGCAGTGCTGATTTGGTTACGCTCACGAATCAGATCGAACAGCCGCCCCATTTTCTCAGCAGCCTTTACGTCTGCCACGCTTTCCGAATGGGTATAGCTTTTCTCGAGGCCGGCCAGCGGCAGGAAGAAGGTGTACTGCTGATGCAGGTCGGTGAACGGCGTTTCCATGCGCTCATCAGCCTTCACGTCATAGGCCACCAGATCATTGAAGTTGGTAACGATGACGAAGCGGATCTTCTGGGCCTTGATGACATCGCTGTCCTTCAGGCTTTCCGCCGCCTCATGAACATTTTCGCCCGCCGGAATCGCACGGAAATAGAGCTGGCCTTTCAGCGCCACATCACCCGCGACCTTAGCCACGTTGCGAGCACCGCCGTTCCTGACCTGGGTGATGGTGCTCTTGGCAAAGCCATAGGCATCCAGGAAGCCATAAATGAACTCGGCCTGGGCATCCTCACGCTGGGTAAGAGATTGAAGGGTGTCGTAGAGCTGAGTTTGGTTGATCGACATGAAGTCTTCCTTTTATTTATCTGTGGCCAGCCAAAAGCTTTGCCGCCCTAAAGCTTGCAGGGCAGGGCGTGCTCGCCGCTTCCCTGCGAGGTATATGTGATCGATGCCACACCTTAACCGGTTGGATAACTTCGGGCCAGTATCGGTAAGATGCATGGACACTGCGCAAGCGATTCAATGTCGTGGTCGAGAAAACTGTGCGCGAACTGCGCGGTGTGGCGTGCCTGGAGATCGAGAACGAGATCGAACCCAAGCAGGAGATATGCTCAAGCAGATCATTCGGTAAGCGCCTGCGAGAGTTAGCGCCTATCCAAGAGGCCGTCACCAGCTATGCGACGCGCGCTGCTGAAAAGCTCCGCAAGCAGGAGTCGCTCTGCAGGCAGGTGAGGGTCAGTCTGCGCACCGGGATGTTCAATCCAACTGAAGCGAAATATGCCAATGGCGTCCTCTGCCAGCTGCCCTACCCGACCGACGACAGCCGACTGATCGTCAAGGCTGTTCAGGCTGGATTGCAGCAGGTCTTCAGAGAAGGCTTCAGCTACGCCAAGGCTCAAGTGCTGCTCCTGGATCTGTGCCGCAAGAACGAATACACGCCGGATCTGTTTGCCCCTGAACAGCCCGTGAAAACCGAGCGACTGATGAGCACTCTGGACGCGATCAACAATCGCTGGGGACGCGGCACACTGCAGCCAGGACGCATAGCCAAGCCAGTCGAGTGGGCAATGCGCAGAGAGTTGCTTTCCCCCGCCTATACCACTCGCTGGTCTGAGTTAATGGTCGCAAAAGCCAAGTAGCCTTCGCATTCACTTATCCGCGACGAGCACGGCTCAGAGCCCCCTTACGCAGGCAACGCGCCCCTGCAGGCTTCAAGCGCAGGTGCTGATCGTCCTTGACTAGGTATTTCATGGCGTAGTGCGTATGGGGCCGTCTCGACTGATCGTCCCTCTGGATCTGGCCAATGCCTAGCTTGTCGCCGTACTGATCCTTGTCGTGATTGCAGCTATGGGCATAGCCCTGACCACGAGTGACCGCCTCCCACAGCTCGCTGATCTCAATCGCCTTCCAGACATCCCGGCACACCTGGTTGCCATTGAAGAAGTAGGCTGCATGGATGTGGTATCCCCTACCATCATTCCGATCCCCTTGCTCCACTGAGTACGTGTAGCCGATCAGGTGCTCGAAAGTCAGGTGACGGCTGTGCTCGTAGATCAGATCATCCAGGTGATCAAAGACTCGCTCGACTCGAAGTCTGGCCTGAGCTTCAGGTCGGTAATACAGATCCAGTCTGATGACCGTTGTGCGGGAGTACAGGCTCATCACAGCATCCGTGTACGCCTCCATTTCCCTCGCCTGCTGCTTGGCCAGCTCTCGTCGATCCCCTGGCCTGCGTCGATAACGTTGCTGACGAGTCAACTCACGGATCCGCTCGGTCAGGACGTTCATGCTCTGCTGATGACTTAGCCAGTAGGTACCCGTCTCACTCATGCAAATAGGGCCATTGGGTGAGCGCTGAAGGCCGATGTCGTCACAGGCCTCCCGGAACGCTAACAGGTGCTCGCTGTAGTCGTATGGCACACGATCATCGAACAGGTTGTACATCTGCTGGACGTTGGTGAAGTATCGGGAGAGCCTGGTCTGCTCGACCTGCTCATAGCCTGAACGTTTGTGCGTGATCCGATATGCGGGTGTATCGCTGCGCTCGATAGCCTGGACGAGTGATTCGATCTGCAGGGCTATGTCGGACTGTGAGAGGTGGGTGTTGTGCTTGCGGTTGTTCATGGCTGAGTACCTGGTTGGTTGTTGGTGCATACCAGGTACGTGGTCTGTTTCTTTTTACTGGTCTTCTTTCCCTCTGGTGTAGTCAGTGGTGATGGGTAGTGATGGATAGTAAGAGTTGGTAGTTAATAGCTATATCAATAGATGCAGCCCTGCCCATAACCGACCGTCCCGACCAGGCCGGGCAATGGGGAGCAACATTGCCGAGCCTGTCGAGAGATTTGCCGCATTGAGCTTTGGGAGAGTTAGCTGAGAGCCCAAAGCTGTTCGAGTCGGCATAAGCGCCATGACCAGCCGAAGCCGATCATGGCGCTGCTGGCGCTAGCTGGCCATGCTCAGATGGCCGATGGGGCGTGCGGAGGCTCCCTCAGCCAGATCGCGCTCCTCGATCTTGGCCAGGATCCAGTCGTGCACCTCGCTATCGACCCAGCCGACGCAGCGGTCGCCCAACGATACAGGCTTCGGGAAGGTGCCTTCGCCGATGTACTTGTACAGGGTCGACCGAGACAGGCCGGTCGAGTCGATGACTTCTTTCAGACGGATGATTCGCATGAGCAGGCTCCTCTGTGGCTCAGAGGATCTGCAGGGGCAGTAAAAAATCACCTGCCCTAGCTTGGCCTAGGGCACCTTGGTCTTGGTCAAGAGCGCCAGCCTATAGCGCAGCTCCAAACCCAACGCCTCCTCTCCCACATACGGGTCAGACCTCCCTCCGCGCACGTCCCATACCCAAAGGCATGTATTACTGGCTTTGGGCGCTGGATAGACAATCAGCGACACGACGCTCCAGCTATCCCCTGCATCAGGTGCAGGTATGAGCCTCACCAGCTGTGGCCTGTATTCTGGCCATACGCTCATACGGCGCAGCCCTTTGTAGATGCTTTCGGCCCATCGACACGCCTCAGCATGCAAGCTTTCCTTAAAGTCACTCCATCGGTCAGGCTCGCTCGATCTAGGGCTAACCGTCAGTGGCTCGACTGACTTACCGCCAACGCTTTCGAAGCCTGCAGCCTTCAGATCGGCAATATCGCACTTAGGATCAGACCAGAGAGCCGTCAGCAGCTGTGACGCATGACTTGCCAGCCTGTGATAAAGCATCTCTTTAACCTGATTATCCACCCCTGCTAACTGCACCGTCGAAGGCAGCGCAGCTTCGACCAGGCTGTACTTTTGCGGCCCTTTAAATGCATACACCACCAAGCCCCGATCCTGCTTCCCCTGCCTCACTGGAAGCTGGGGGTGGTCGAGGTTCAGGTAGTAGATGCTCATAGTCTTCGAGCCAACCAAGACCCCATTCGACACCCCCGGCACATAGCTTCGAAGAAAGCCCAAGCTCAATAGACGAATCAATTGGTGCTTGATCGACGAGGAGTCGAGCCCCGTCATTTCTCTCAGCTTACGCCCGCTAAGCTCCGCCACCACACCGCACTGATCGGCCTCACTGATAAGAGCCGCCAATAAAATTCGGGTTGCAGCGCCCAGCCGTCCCTTAGCCCCCGGGGCAGCAGGCCGACCATCTTTGCGGATAGCTGGACGGGATGATTTTTCCTTCTGAGCTATCGATGTCGACGTAGCCCCCAGCCCAGTCGCATAGATATTCGGCTCAAGAAAAAGGCGAACGATGAGCTCGTGGTGGGCAAGATCCCTGTCCACTTCGCAAAGCACTCGGCGCACGTACTCCGAGGCTACGTAACCGACACCTGGGCGCCCAAGACCACCGTGCTGCTTATTTTCTATCAGAAGCCCAGCCCTGATCAGCTCCCTCGACGCATCTCTAGCGAACCTCTCCGTCAAGCAGAGCTCCTTCGCTACCGACTTGATCTCATAAGGCGCACCCAGCCAGTCAGGCTTTCTGAGCATCAAAGCCTGAAGAAAAAATCTTGATTCAGCATTGACATCTATTAGTGACGACAGAGCTATCATGCGCAAATAGGCCCGGGTAAACACAGATTTGAAGTGATTTTATACCTATAAAATCAGTATCTACAA
The DNA here is from genome assembly GCF_009789555.1 of Stutzerimonas stutzeri. Lineage (NCBI taxonomy): Bacteria > Pseudomonadati > Pseudomonadota > Gammaproteobacteria > Pseudomonadales > Pseudomonadaceae > Stutzerimonas > Stutzerimonas stutzeri. The sequence goes on along the minus strand of NZ_CP046902.1, from coordinate 1,496,544 downwards.
TTCATGTAACGAATACGTTAACAATCCATTTAACACATCCATTAACAGTTCACTATTAACATCCTCTAACGAGGCAGTTAACATTGCCGTTAACAAGATGCAATTAGCTGAGCATCCACCGCGCAGCGGCACCGCTCAGCAACAGGAGAAAATTGGATGGAGACGACCGGGAATAAGCCGGGCTGGCTAAAGAAGCTCGATCGTGAGGAGACAGTGTGGGCCGCAAACTACCTGCTGAATCGATGGCCTGATGAACTTGAGCCTAAGCCCGACCCGTCGCCCGCCATGGTTTTCATCACCTTTGGTGACTCGATCCGCACCCTGGAGTCAGATGTCGCAGGCGTGAAGCTCATTGAGCGACTGAGAAACGCCATCAGACAGCGGCGCTATCGGCAAGCCGAAGGCGGTCGAAAGACGTGCTCGTTCACCCTGCCTCTCAACACCAAGGACAAGCTAAAAATCCTTGCAAAAAAAGCTGACACCACCGAAACAGCGATCATAGAAAGCCTGATCGCAGGCGCCCTGCAGTCGAGCCAAGAGCAGAAAGAGGGAAAGCGACGCGAGGCCCTGGAGAAAACAATCACCCGCAACTCAAGCAAGCTTGCGCAGGAGCTGAACAAGATCAGGCTCGAAGTGACTACCAAGCACCTGGACGCCAGCCTGAGACGACTGGCTGGCTGGCAGGTATACCTCAACGAGCAGGCCCCCGAGCTTTCGGCTGAGCAGGAGTCCGAAGCTAACAGGATTGCCGAGAAGCAAATGCGCGAGATCCAGGAAGCAATCAGGGCCGTCGTAGCGAAGTATGAAATGATGAGCCCAAGGAACATCTGAAATCATCACCCCAGGGCAGCGACCCGCCTCAGTGTGGGTCAAAGTGTGGGTCTGGACGACACACAAAATTAAATCACTTTAAAATCAATAACATATTCAAAAAGAAAACCGGCCACAAGTCGGCTTTTTTATTGTCCAAGTTTCGAGAAACAGGGCGCCAGCGCCCTCCGTCAGGCGCTGGCGCTCCGCTCGCGCCTTAGCCCTTGCCTTTGCGCACCGCTTCGCCGGAGCCGAGATCGGCGCCGGTCATGGGATCGATGGAGACATCGGACTGGGTCCGTACCGCCATCTGCTGCACCACCTTCTGCTGATCCTTGCTCAACTCGACCGAAGGCATGCCATCCCCCCCATCCACCGCCGGTTGCGGGGCTTCGACGAACTCCCACTCCGGTCCCTGATTCCAGGGGCCGCGTAGATCGCCTTCACCTTGCGACAGGTTGTAGTAGACGTTGGCAAATTGCGGTTCACCCGGCAGCTTGCCTTGAGGGAAGTTGGGTTGAATCGCGTGCAATGCCTTCTCGAACGATTTCTGGTGTGCGATCTCGCGGGTCATGAGGAACTTCAGCGCATCCTTGATCCCCGGGTCGTCCGTCAGGTTGATCAGGCGTTCGTAGACGATCTTGGCCCGCGCCTCGGCAGCGATGTTGGAACGCAGGTCCGCGGTCGGCTCGCCGATGGTGTCGATGTAGGCCGCCGTCCAGGGAATACCGCCGGAGTTGGTCAGTGGCGGGCCACCCCCGTACAGCAACGAGGTGATGTGCGAATCATTACCGCCGCCGGTCAGCGAACGATACAGATCAGCTTCCTTCTCGACGCCTTCCGCGAGGTCCCCTTTGGCGCCCTTGTTGAGCATGCCGACGATGGAGCCAATCACCTCGAGGTGGCTGAGCTCTTCGGTCGCGATGTCCATCAGCATGTCCTTGCGGCCTGGGTCATCCTCGGACACGCCCTGGGTGAAATAACGCATGGCGGCGGCAAGCTCGCCTTGCGGGCCGCCGAACTGCTCGAGCATCAGGTTGGCCAGTCCGGGATTCGGACCGGCCACACGCACGGTGTATTGAAGCCGTTTATTGTGGACGAACATGGTTCACCTCTCGATTTTGGACTTCCCTAGTGACTGCCTCCTTCGATCAGTTGAACGGGCTGCCGCGACTCGGTTGCTGAACTGCATCGCGGCGGCCCTATTGGTTGAGTGCAAGGCGCGCCAGCCGTCCGATTGTTTTTTTCAATGACCACGATTGAGCAAGTCAATGAAGTGACTGTACCGAGGCGATGTCAGCGTCCGCCACGGCGGTGGCCGCGTTGAGCTGAACCGATCCCGGGCCAAGCGACTCTATCGTTGCCCGGCGCTATCCGACTCGAGGTGACCCATGCTCCGCTCCACAAAAAACGTCCTGCTCAACATCATCGGGGCCGCAGTGCTGCTACCCGGCGCGGCGACCGTGGCCCTGGCCGATTCGCCCCAGGTGCTCGGCTGGGTCGAACAAGGCCTGATTCTCCCGGAGCGGGTCGCGGTCAAGTTCAAGCTCGACACCGGCGCGCTGACCTCATCCATGCATGCCGAAAATATCGACCGCTTCGAAAAGGACGGCGATGACTGGGTGCGCTTCACCCTCGAGCTGGAAGACATCGAGACCGAGGAAAAAATCGAAAAGCGTCTGGAGCGAGAGGTCGTTCGGGACATCAAGGTCAGGGGCGCCGGTGGCGCAGAGGAGCGCCCCGTGGTGCTGATGAAAGTCTGCCTGGGCAACCGGGTCTATGAGGAACAGTTCTCGCTGAACGATCGCGACAAGATGAATTATCCGGTACTTGTCGGCAGGCGCACGCTGGAAAACGTCGGACTGGTGGACTCGTCCAAGACCTTCACCGTCGAACCGGATTGCCCCGAATAGGCGCAACCGGGCGCGCCGCAGACTGCACCCGCCCACGAGCGCCCCATCCGTGCAACTCACTCAGCCCCATCCGGTCAATTCTTAAGCGATGCGGACGCGCGAACGTACGGCCTGATCCGTCTTCGGCACCGAGCAACGGGGGCTGCAGGCAGCCACGGCGCGCTGGCCGTTCGCCTCGCAGCGCTGGAAGCCGTCATCGCCTCAACGCCTCAACCCAGTCAAGGAGTCCGACATGACCGACCGCGAACAGACTGTCGTGATCTGCGGCGGGACCGCAGGCGTGGGACGCGCAACGGCGCATGCCTTCGCCCAGGCGGGCTACCGTGTCGCCGTGATCGCACGTGGCGAGCAAGGCCTGGCCGACACCCGCAGCGAATTGCAAGCCCTTGGCGCGACCGTTCTGGCGATCGCGGCGGATGTCGCTGACGCGCAGGCGATCGATGAGGCGGCGGACCGGATCGAGGCGGAACTGGGCCCCATCGAGATTTGGGTGAACGCGGCGATGGCCACGGTGTTCGGCCCGGCGAACACGATCAGCGCGGCGGAATTCAAGCGCGTGACGGAGGTGACCTACCTGGGTTTCGTTCACGGTACGCTGGCGGCCCTGCGTCACATGCAGGCGCGCAACCGTGGCACCATCGTCCAGGTGGGTTCGGCACTGGCCTATCGGGCCATTCCGCTGCAATCGGCCTATTGCGCGGCCAAGTTCGCCATCAGGGGGTTTACCGACTCGCTGCGCTGCGAACTGATCCATGCCAACAGCCGCGTGCGGCTGACCATGGTCCAGTTGCCCGCGCACAACACGCCGCAGTTCGACTGGTCACGCAACAAGATGCAGTACCGCCCACAACCCGTCCCGCCGATCCATACGCCCGCGGTGGCCGCACGCGCCATTGTCCGCGCCGCGACCGATGCGCCACGGGAACTATGGCTCGGGCGCGCCTCGTTCCAGGCCATTATCGGCAATATGTTCATGCCCGGCCTGCTCGATCGGATGATGGCCAAGCAGGCATGGAGCGGGCAGTTGACGGATGAGCCGGTCAGTAATGGGCAGCCGGACAACCTGTTCCAGCCGGTTGAAGGATTGCACCGGATCGAAGGTCGTTTCGGCGATCGGACGCAGAACAAGGCGCTGGGGCTGAGCGCCGCGACGGTGGGCAAACTGGCCGCTGCGGGACTGGCGCTGGCGGCCGTTCTGGTCATCGTGCTGGTAGCGACCATAGCTGGTTGACCGTCGGCCGCGGTACCGCTAGCCCGGCGCGCGTATCTCCCGCCGCGCCTGACGCACCACCGAATAGCCGGCAGACAGTGCCAGGCCCGCCATGATCAGCGCCACGAGGAAGTCCGGCCAGCCGGAGCCCGTACCGAACACCCCCGCCGCGGCGACCATCACCGCGAGATTGCCCAGTGCATCGTTGCGGCTGCACAACCAGACCGAACGCATGTTCGAATCGCCTTCGCGATACGCATAGAGCATCAACGCGACGGTGACATTGGCCAGCAGCGCCAGCGCACCGATGGCGCCCATGGTCAGCGCTTCCGGCACGACGCCGGCATGGATGGACCATCCCGCACGCGCCAGGACGAAAACGCCGAACGCAAGCATCGACACGCCTTTTACCATGGCCGCCCGCGAACGCCAGACGAGCCCCATGGAGAGCACGGTCAGCGTGATGCCGTAGTTCGCGGCATCGCCGGCAAAATCGATGGCATCGGCCAGTAGCGAGACCGAGCCTGCTTTCAGTCCGCTGATGATCTCCACGACGAACATCGCCAGATTGATGGTCAGCGCAAGCCATAATGCCTTGCGAAAGCCTGGGCTGACCGCTGGCGTGGAACAGGCCGAACTACAGCATCTCGACGACATGGCGCGTCTCCTGAACTATATTCGGACCCATTGCACACCCTGGAGCGACTCCAGGGTCAAGCCCCCCGGGCATACGAGAACGCGAGACGAAGGAGCCATGATGCGTATTGGCGCGCTGAGCAAATCGGCAGGCGTGGACGTCGAGACCATTCGCTATTACGAACGGATCGGGCTGATGCCCGCTCCGGTACGTGGTGCCAACGGCTACCGCGCCTATTCGCCCGAGCAACTGGCGCATCTGGTGTTCATCCGTCACTGTCGCGCATTGGACATCGGCCTGGCCGATATCCGCCGGCTACTGGATTTTTCCAACCAGCCGGATGCCCGCTGCGGCGATATCAACCAGCTGATCGACCAACAGCTCCAGCGCGTACGCACGCGGTTGGAAAGCCTGCACGCCCTGGAGCGCCAGTTGAAGGCACTGCGCGGTTGCTGCGCCGGGGACCTGCCGATACAGGGTTGCGGCATTCTCAACGAGCTCAACAGCCCACAACTGGACACGCCCCGGGCGGCTTCCGATCGCTAGCGACCCTCGCAACGGACCACGACCAAGCCGCGCCAGGATCGCCCGCCGCCCGTATCGAACCGTCGCGCTTGGCGACGCGCAGCGGCAGCGATAATCTGCGTCCTTTTGTCACGAGCCCCGCCCCATGCCCTTGTTCGACATATTGCTGCTCATTGCTGCCGGTTTTGCCGCCGGCGGCATGAACGCCCTGGCCGGTGGCGGCACCTTCTTTTCCTTCCCGGCGTTGCTGGCCACCGGCCTGCCGCCAGTGACAGCCAATGCGACCAATGCCGTGGCGCTGTGGCCCGCCAGCCTTGCCGGGGCGTGGGCAGCGCGCTCGGCGCTGCGTCCACTGGGCCGCTACCTGCTGCCATTACTGCTGGCAGGACTGGTCGGCGGCCTGCTCGGTGGGCTCCTGCTGCTCGCCAGTGGCGACGATCTGTTCAGCCTGCTGATTCCCTGGCTGTTGCTCGTCGCCACCACGCTGTTCGCCGCCAGTCCGTGGCTGAGCCGCTGGTTGGCGGCGCGGCGCAACGCGGAAAGCGCCGTGCCGCCGCATGCCCCTGCGTCGCTGGCGGCGCATGGTCTGGTGTCGATCTACGGCGGCTATTTCGGGGCGGGCATGGGCATCCTGCAACTGGCGGCGTTTTCCATCGAAGGCCACCCGCTGGTCCGTGCCAACGCGCTGAAAAACCTCATTTCCGCGGTCATCTACAGCGTCGCCACGGTTACCTTCATCGTTGCCGGCCGGGTGAGCGGGTACGAACTGGCTATCCTTCTGGTCGGCACCACGCTCGGTGGCTATGCCGGCGGCGCGCTCAGCAAGAAGCTGCCCGCTGCCTGGCTGCGCGCCTTTGTCATTGCCGTTGGCAGCGCCATGACGCTCTACTACATGCAAGCCATATACGGTCCTTGAGCGGCACGTAGCCCAGTTGGCTTATGGCTTATGCCGCCCAGCTCTGCTAGTGTCGCGCCCGTTTCAGAGCAGCCGCAGAGAACAGGTTCCGCCATGGCCCGCAAGAAAGTCGCCCTCGATTTCGAACAATCGCTCGCCGAGCTGCAACAGCTGGTCGAACGCCTGGAAAGCGGCGAGCTGTCGCTGGAGGATTCGCTGACCTGCTTCGAGCAGGGCATCGGCCTGACCCGCGACTGCCAGGCCGCGCTCAGCCAGGCCGAGCAGAAGGTACAGATTCTGCTCGAGCGTGACGGCAAATTGCAGGAAGCCCCCTTCGAGGTGGACCCGGACGCATGATCGGCGAGTATCAGCAACGCTGCCAGAAGCGCGTCGACAGCTGTCTCGAAACGCTGTTCGCCCCACCTCGTCCGGAGCTGGAACGCCTCTACCGGGCCATGCGTTACAGCGTCATGAATGGCGGCAAGCGCGTGCGTCCGCTGCTCGTCTATGCGGCCTGCGAGGCCCTCGAAGGCGACAGCGCGCAGGCCAATGGCGCTGCCTGCGCCGTCGAGCTGATCCACGCCTATTCACTGGTGCATGACGATTTGCCGGCCATGGACGACGACGACCTGCGCCGCGGCCAGCCGACCACCCACAAGGCTTTCGACGAAGCCTGCGCGATCCTCGCTGGCGATGGCCTGCAAAGCCTGGCGTTCGAAGCGCTCGCGGCCGAACGGCACAATCCGTCCGACCCGGCGCTGCGCCTGGAAATGTTCGCAAGCCTTGCGCGCGCGGCCGGCCCTGCCGGGATGGTCGGCGGACAGGCCATCGACCTGGGCTCGGTCGGCGTGAAGCTCGACCGCGGCGCACTGGAATTGATGCACCGCCACAAGACCGGCGCCCTGATCGAGGCCAGTGTGCGTCTCGGCGCCCTCGCCAGCGGCCGCGCCGAGGCCGATACGCTTGCCGCGATGCAACGCTATGCACAGGCCATCGGGCTGGCTTTTCAGGTGCAGGACGACATCCTCGACGTGGAAAGCGACACCGCCACGCTCGGCAAGCATCAAGGCGCCGATATCGCCCGCGACAAGCCTACCTACCCGGCGTTGCTGGGCATGGAGGCGGCCAAGGCCTATGCGCTCGAGCTTCGCGATAGCGCCCTGCTGGCCATCGCACCGTTTGGTCGCGCGGCCGAGCCCCTGCGCGAACTGGCTCGTTTCATCGTCGAGCGCCGCAGCTGACGCCGGGACCTCGAGCCACACGGCGGACCTGATCGGCGATGACCGTTGATGCTTGAGCCGTTCTTCTTGCTGTAACCATCGGGTAAACTGCGGCTCTTTTTTCAGCCAAAACGATTCGCCCGATGCCCAAGACGTTCCATGAGATTCCTCGGGTTCGCCCAGCGACGCCCGTTCTTGACCGCGCGGCCACTCCCGAGCAGCTGCGCCGCCTGGGCGAAGCGGAACTTGAAGAACTCGCCAACGAACTGCGGCAGGACCTGCTGTACAACGTCGGCCGGACCGGCGGGCACTTCGGCGCCGGGCTCGGCGTGATCGAGCTGACCATCGCGCTGCACTACGTCTACGACACGCCGGCTGATCGTCTGGTGTGGGACGTTGGCCACCAGGCCTATCCGCACAAGATCCTCACCGGACGTCGCGAGCGCATGGCCAGCCTGCGTCAGAAAGACGGGCTCGCCGCTTTTCCGCGGCGCAGCGAAAGCGAATACGACACCTTCGGCGTGGGTCATTCGAGCACCTCGATCAGCGCCGCCCTGGGCATGGCGATCGCCGCGCGACTGCAGGGCAAGAAGCGCAAGTCCATCGCCGTGATCGGCGACGGTGCACTCACCGCCGGCATGGCATTCGAGGCGTTGAACCATGCGCCCGAGGTCGGCGCCGACATGCTGGTCGTGCTCAACGACAATGACATGTCGATCTCGCGCAACGTCGGCGGACTGTCCAACTATCTCGCCAAGATTCTCTCCAGCCGCACCTATTCGAGCATGCGCGAAGGCAGCAAGAAGGTCCTGTCGCGCCTGCCCGGCGCCTGGGAAATCGCGCGCCGCACCGAGGAGTACGCAAAGGGGATGCTGGTCCCCGGAACGCTGTTCGAAGAACTCGGCTGGAACTACATCGGGCCCATCGACGGCCATGACCTGCCGACGCTGATTGCCACGTTGCGCAACATGCGTGACCTCTCCGGCCCGCAGTTCCTGCACGTGGTGACCAAGAAAGGCAAAGGCTTTGCTCCGGCGGAAATCGATCCGATCACCTGGCACGCGATCAGCAAGCTCGAGCCCGTCGGCGCGCCGGTCAGCCAAAAGAAGCCCAGCGGCCCTAAGTATTCCAACGTGTTCGGCCAATGGCTGTGCGACATGGCAGCCGCCGACCCACGCTTGACCGGGATCACGCCGGCAATGAAAGAAGGATCCGATCTCGTCGAGTTCAGCGAGCGCTACCCCGAGCGTTACTTCGACGTCGCGATCGCCGAACAACATGCCGTCACCCTCGCCGCCGGAATGGCTTGCGAAGGGGCCAAGCCGGTGGTGGCGATCTACTCGACCTTCCTGCAACGGGCCTACGATCAGTTGATCCATGATGTCGCGGTGCAGAATCTCGACGTGCTGTTCGCCATCGACCGCGCCGGCCTCGTGGGCGAAGACGGCCCGACCCATGCGGGCAGCTTCGACCTGGCCTACCTGCGCTGCATTCCCGGCATGCTGGTGATGACGCCGAGCGACGAGAACGAGATGCGCCGCATGCTGACCACCGGCTATCACTTCGAAGGCCCGGCAGCCGTCCGTTACCCGCGCGGCACGGGGCCGAACGCAAGGATCGAGCCCGGTCTCGAACCGCTGGAAATCGGCAAGGCCGTCGTGCGCCGCCAGGGCGGCCAGGGCAGTGGCAGCCGGGTCGCCCTGCTGGTCTTCGGCGTGCAACTGGCCGAAGCACTGCAGGTCGGGGATACCCTCGACGCCACCGTCGTCGACATGCGCTTCGTCAAGCCGATGGACGAAGCGCTCGTGCGGGAAATGGCCGACAGCCATGAGCTGCTGGTGACCGTCGAGGAAAACAGCATCATGGGCGGAGCCGGCAGTGCCGTCGGCGAGTTCCTCGCCGCCGAGAACCTGCACACGCCGATCCTTCACCTGGGCCTGCCGGACTATTACGTCGAGCATGCCAAACCCAGCGAGATGCTCAGCGAATGCGGCCTCGATGCTACGGGTATCGAGGCCGCGATTCGCGCGCGACTGGCCCGCCTCTGACGGCACCGGTCGATGCCGCCCGGAGGCAGCGCCTCAACCTTCCCGTGCACGCGTCGAACGACCTGAAGCGCGTGTGATCGGCCCGGCTCCCGGGCCGCCTTTCGAACAGCGAAGCCAGCAACGGGCGTCGCCACGCCCGGTCCATCGCGGACTCGACGCGCTGCGCCATGGCCGGACCGCCGCTCTATACAGCGCGTCGCTTTGTCCTGGTGCTAGCGCTTTGCTTGTATTTCTTCGGAACAGCCCTTAAGGTTCCCGCGATTTTCTGATCCGCCCAGGTGTGCATGACCGCAAGGTCCGCATTAAACGGGAAGCCGGTGCGCTCGCAAGAGCAAGGCCGGCGCTGCCCCCGCAACGGTAATCGACCGTGATCCGCAGGATCACCGCCCGCTCAACCGCCACTGTGCCCAGCATGGGAAGGCGAGCCGGGTGCGTGTCGAAAGCCCGGAGACCGGCCTGGCGGATTCGACTGGTGTTGCGGAGGGCAGCACCGTCAAGCGTCGCGCCCGGCTGCACGCTTGTTCCTGCCCTCCTCAAAAGCGCTGAACTTTTGAGGATCGATTTTGATGAAACTGTCCCGTCTTGCCTTGGCCGTGGCGCTGCTGCCCGGCGCACAAGCCTTTGCCACCGATGCCCGGCATGAGCTGCCGAACATGCTCATTACCTCGGCGCGTCAGGCCGAGTCCCGTGCGCAGGCTACCGCCGCCAACACCGTATTCACCCGTGCCGATATCGAGCGTCTGCAGGCGCGCAGCGTGCCCGAACTGCTCCGCCGCGTGCCCGGCGTGCTCGTCGGCAGCGCCGGCGGGTTGCCCTCCCTGTCGCTGCGCGGCACCGGCACGGCACAAACCCTGGTCCTGCTGGACGGCCAGCGCATCTCTTCGGCCACCAGCGGCTTTGCCCGCCTCGATTACCTGGCCATCGATAACGTCGAGCGCATCGAGGTCATCCGCGGCCCGCGCTCCTCACTCTACGGTGCCGATGCGATCGGCGGCGTCATCCAGATATTCACGCGCGGCGGCGAACCGGGCCTGGCGCCACAAATACGCCTGGCGGCCGGCAGCGACAGGACCTTCCAGCGCAGCCTGAGCCTGTCAGCCGGTACGCGACAGACTCGGATGCACCTCGGCGCCAGCCTCGATGAGCGCGACGGCTTCGACATCACTCGGGACAACCGAGGCGCCGACCGCGACGACGACGGTCAGCGCACCAAGGCCCTGCACCTGAAACTCGACCATCAATTCGATGCCGACTGGCAAGCCGGCCTGAGCCTCAACGACCAGCGCGGCAAGAACGAATACGACGACGCCTACGAGTTCGCCCCCGGCACGCCCGAGGACAGGTTTCGCGTCAGCAGCTACAGTGGCTACCTCGACGGACAACTGAGCGAGCGATGGAGCAGCCGCGTGGAGTTGGGCCGCAGCTTCGACCGCAACCGCGCGGTGGGCTCGGCCTACAACGACAGTCTGCTGGAAACCACGCGCCATTCGGCCTCCTGGATCAACCGCGTCTCGCTCACCGAACACCATCAGTTGGCGCTCGGGAGTGACTGGTATGAAGATCGCCTGGATGCGTCGACGCCGTATCAGGAAGACAGCCGAGACAACCTCGCCTTCTTCGCCCAGCACAGCTATCAGGGCGACACGTTCGGCACGGAGATTGGCCTGCGCCATGACGACAACCAGCAGTTCGGCACGCACAACAGCTGGAATGCGGCCTTCAGTCTGCCCGTGGGCGCCTCGCAGCGCTGGATACTGAGTTACGGCGAAGGATTTCGCGCGCCGACGTTCACCGATCTCTATGCGCCGCCAGCCTGGGGACCCAATCCCGATCTGGAGCCGGAAACTTCGAAGACGTATGAACTGCAATGGCGCGCTGATTTCGACGGAACGCAACTCGAAGCCTCGATTTACCGCACAGACGCCGAAAAGATGATTGCCTGGGGTGGAAGGCAGATGGAGAACGTCGACCATGCCCGGATCAACGGTTTCGAGGCCAGCGTGGCCCGCGAACTGCTGGGCTGGCAGGCCAATCTGGGGGTTAGCATCATCGACCCGCGCGACCGCGACAGCGGCCGGGTACTGCAACGCCGCGCCAAGCGTACGCTGAGCCTGGACATGGACCGCCAGTTCGGTGCGTTTGGTGTCGGCGCGACCTGGCAGGCGTTCAGCCAGCGCTTCGATGATGGCGGCACCAATGCGAGCTTCCAGTCCGAGCGCAGCACCGTGCCGGGCTACGCGGTGCTGGACCTGCGCACCAGTTGGCAGGCCACCACCGAACTGCGCTGGGAAGCCAAGCTTGAGAATGTGCTGGACAAGGACTATCACCAGGCGCTGTATCAGCGCACCTTCGGTGACATGGACAGCGTCTACGGTTACCGCGAGCAGGGCCGCACCGGCCTGCTCGCGGTCATCTGGACGCCTGCGCTCTAGCACCCGGCATGGCCGCGCTCGGTCAGGGCGCGGCCTGGGCGATCACGGCGCAGAGCTTGCCGATCGCCTCGAGCATCTGGAAACTCGGCCGTTCCAGCCCCTTGTCCGGCACTTCCAGCAACCGCCCCTCGCGGACTGCGGCGAGCTGCGGCCAGGCCATCCATTCTGAAAGCTGAGCGCCGCTACCGGCGAGGATCACGTCCGGGTTACGCGACAGTACGGATTCGACGCTGACCTGCGGGGCCGGCAGTCGGAGATCGGCAAACACGTTGCGGCCGCCGCACACCTCGATGGCGTCGCTGATGATCTGTTGACCGCCAAGGGTGTACAGCGGGCGGTTCCATATCTGGTAGAACACCGCCAACGGGCGCTCCCGGTGATAACGCTGGCGTAGCTGGTCCAGCCCCTGGCTGAATTGTCGCTGCAGCCTGCGACCCTGCCGGGCGCGCCCGACACGCTCGCCAATCACGGCGAACTGCTCGGACAATTGGGCCAGCGAGGACGGTCGAGCAATGAGCACCGGTATGCCGAACTGCGTCAGTTGATCTCGTTGCGCCTGGCTGATGCTGTCAGGCCAGAGCAATACCAGCGTCGGCCGAAGCGCCAGAAGGCTCTCCATTTCCAACTGGCCCAGGCGCCCCACCGAAGGCAGATCGGCCAGCGCATCAGGCCGCTCACCGCCGTCGAGCACCCCCACCAGCAGATCGCCGGCGTCGAGTTCCAGCATGATTTCGCTGAGCGACGGCGCCAGGCTGACCACCCGCTCCGTGGCCGCCAGCAACGGCGAGATCGACACCGCGACGGCCACCAGCAGCGCGCGCACGGTCCGCATCATTGCAACTGACGCGGAATGCGATAGAGCACCAGCAGGACCAGGCTGGCGCAGACCAGCAACAGCTGCGCGACGGGCTCCAGGCCGAGCGGCGTCCCGATCGCCGCGAGCCATGCCGGTAGCGCGGCGGTTCGCAAAGCACGCAAGCGGACGGCGCGCAACGCCGCCCAGGCGGACGCTTCGGCAGCGCTTCCCAGCTCTTTTTCAGTGGCGATCAGGGCGTGTTTGAAGGCGGTGAAACGAGGCAGCGTGAGAAACAGCGTGGCGAGACCGGCAAAAAACATCGGCACCGCGAGCTGATCGCCCCATTGGGGAAGCAGGCGGGTGACGAGCACCGGAACGACGATGAGCAAGAGATAGCGCCAGCCATCGAACCCCAACTGGCGGCGGATAGCCGTGCGGTTCACGACTGCTCGGCTTCGCCCTGGTGAATTTCGCCGAGCATATGGCCGAGCTTGCCGGCCTTGGTGGCGAGATACTTGCGATTATGCGGGTTGTGCGCGATCTGTAGCGGCATGCGCTCGGCGATACGGATGCCGAATCCCTGCAGGGCTTTGACCTTGCGCGGGTTGTTGGTCATCAGCTTGATCTCGGCGATGCCCAGGTGTTCGAGCATCGGCAGGCAGATCGCGTAGTCGCGCATGTCGGGGGCGAAACCGAGGCGTTCATTGGCCTCGACCGTGTCGGCGCCGCCATCCTGCAATTCGTAGGCGCGAATCTTGTTCAGCAGGCCGATACCACGGCCTTCCTGGCGGAGATAGAGCAGCGCCCCGCGCCCCTCTTCGGCAATGGCTCTGAGCGCGGCTTCGAGCTGGAAGCCGCAATCGCAGCGCAAACTGAACAGGGCATCACCGGTCAGGCATTCGGAATGCAGACGACCCAGGACGGGCTGACCGTTGGCAACATCGCCCAGGGTCAGTACGACATGTTCCTTGCCAGTGTCCTGATCGAGAAAACCATGCATGGTGAACACGCCGAACGGCGTCGGCAATTTGGAAGCGGCGACGAACACGACAGACACCGGAGAAACTCCAGAAGGCAGAAAAGCGGACATTATAACAGCAACCGCAAGCTGGAAGCTGGAAGAGCTTTGGTAGCCGCCGTGTCGCCAGTCACGCCCTGACCGGTCGTAACGCTCTACGGTTCATCTACAGCTGGCAAACCCGGACGACGGCTGACAGAAACCTCTGGCAGCGCTCATATCTTCGACTCGAGCCTCAGGACGCCCTGATCCTCGCGCCAACTGACCCGTCCGAGAAAGCTCATGCCGAGCAAAACCTCAGTCGGCGCTGCGCCCTCTATCACCACCGCCTCGACACCCAGCACGTCGATAGCACCGACCTTGACGCTATTGAGGTGCACCCGCCAGGCCTTGGCCGTGCCGCTGGCAGTGCTGACCACCATCTGCCTGCCATCGACGCGGTAATCGATGCCCAGACGTCGCGCCTGGATTTCGTTGATCGCAACCGAAGTGGCTCCCGTATCGACCAGAAACTGCACCGATTGCCCGTTGATCGAACCGGCTACCCAGTAATGCCCGCCACGCCCCTGCGCGATACTCAGCTGGCGTCGGTCGGGCTCGGCGAAGCCGCTACTGAGTTCACGACTGAGGGCATAGCTGCGCTCGACGCCGTCGACCCGGAGCACCGCGCCCTGCGCATCGGCGCTGACCACCTCGACGCCGCCCGGCCCCAACTGGCCAACCCGCACCAGTTTGCGTTGGCCATCGACGTTCACCACGGCAGCACCGGGAAACAGGCCGACCACCTGTACGTGCGGCGCCGCCACCGCCAGCAGGCAGAGGCTCGACGACAAGGCGGCGAGCAGCAGGGCTATGGGACGCATCGGTGACGGCTCCTTGAATCGCGACGAAGCGTGATTGTTCCATGACCGGCCCGCCCGGACAGCGACCCGCCGCACAGCCCGTGGCTCAACCCAGCCACAGGACCGCGAGGTGCATCAGGCCGCACGCCGCGAAACCGGCGAGAATATCGTCGAGCATGATTCCCAACCCACCGTGTACATGCCGGTCCACCCAACTGATCGGCCAGGGTTTGAGGATATCCAGCAGGCGAAACACGACGAAGCCGAGCAGCAGCCAATACCAGCCAGCAGGCACCAGCCAGAAGGTGATCCAGATCCCGGCGAATTCGTCCCAGACGATGCCTTCATGATCGTGGACGCCCAGGTCCCGGGCGACCTTGCCGCACAGCCAGATGCCGAACAGCATGCTGAGCATGATCACCAGCCCGTAGCCCCAGTCGGGCAGAATCTGCCACAACGGGACGAATGCCAGCGCCACCAGCGAGCCCCAGGTCCCGGGCGCCTTCGGCAATGTTCCGGAGCCCAGGCCGAACGCCAGGTTGTGCCAGGGATTGCTCCATACCGATAGCGGTATCGGGTCGGCGGTGGGCTGCAGGGAATCGGTCAAACGGTGGTCCTCTGTGTCCGGGCGGAGCGGTCGACCTGCTCAGCCACTGAAATGGTTGTACCCCTGGCTGGCAAGCGTGATCGCCTGGCCATCGGCATTGAGCAATTGCACACCCGCGCCGACCGCGACGTCCCCGATCACATGCAGCAACCAGCCTTCGGCCTGCAGCGCCTGCAACGCTTCGGTGGGCAGGGTAAACGCCAGCACATAGTCATCGCCGCCGGTCAGGCCATACTGCAACGCCTGATCACGACCGGCGAACCGCACCAGCGCATCCGACAACGGTAGCTTCTGCTGCTCGATACGCAGCAGCACGCCGGACGCAGTGGCCATGTGACCACAGTCGGCGAGCAGCCCATCGGAAATGTCCAGCGCCGCGCTCGCCTTGCCGCGCAAGGCCTGTCCCAGCGCCAGCTGCGGTTGTGGCAACCAGTAGCGTCGGAGCAGCGCCGCCGCCTCCGCGGTGCCCTGTTCGCGTTCGCCCAGGACGAGCGGCAGCGCACCGGCGGCGTCACCCAGCGCCCCGCCGACGCACAGCAGATCGCCTGGCTGCGCGCCGCTGCGCAACAGACCCTGGCCGGCCGGGAGCCGGCCAAATACCGTCAACGTCATGCTCAGCGGGCCGCGCGTGGTATCGCCGCCGATCAGGCGCATGGCGCAGCCCGCCGCCATCGCATCGAGGCCTCGGGCGAATTCGGCGAGCCAGCCGGGATCGGCCTCGGGCAATGTCAGTGCCAGGGTAAAACCGATCGGCGTAGCACCCATTCCCGCCAGGTCGCTGGTGGAAACCGCCAGGGCGCGCTGTCCGAGCAGGTAAGGGTCGCAGGGATCGGGGAAATGGATGCCGGCAGTCAGCGTGTCGCTGGAAACCGCCAACTGCTCGCCCGCCGGCAACGCCAGCAAGGCGCAATCGTCGCCGATGCCCAACACGACATCGCCGCCGACCCTGGCACAAGCGGCGGCGGCGAAGTACTGGCGGATCAGCTCGAACTCACCCATCAGGCTGTGCGAACTCAGCGCTTGTGAGCGCCGACCTCGGCACTGCGCAGGCTGGGGGCCAGCTTGTCCAGCACACCGTTGACGAACTTGTGCCCGTCCGTGGCACCGAACACCTTGGCCAGCTCGATGCCCTCGTTGATGACCACCCGATAAGGCACGTCGATGCGCTGCATCAATTCGTAGGTGGACAGGCGCAGGATCGCAAGCTCCACGGGGTCGAGTTCGTCCAGAGGCCGGTCGAGATGCGGCGTGATGGCGCCATCCACTTCGGTCTTGGCACGCGCGACGCCGGTCAGCAGTTCATGGAAATAATTGCCGTCAACGCCGGAGAAGTCGTTGTCGACGCGAAACTGCGCCTCGATCTCATTGAGGCTCTGGCCCGCCATATGCCATTGGTACAGCGCCTGCATCGCCAGGCTGCGTGCGACCCGGCGCGTGGCGATCTTACCCTTGGCCTTGGGCTGCGGAGCGTCCTGGCTGTCGTCGCGATTCAGGCTCACTTGGCCTCCAGCTGCGCCAGCAGACTCACCATTTCCAGAGCGGACAGCGCCGCTTCGGCACCCTTGTTGCCAGCCTTGGTGCCGGAGCGCTCGATGGCCTGTTCGATGGAATCGACCGTCAATACGCCGAAGGCGACCGGCACGCCGAATTCCATGGACACCTGGGACAAGCCCTTGGTGCACTCGCCGGCGACGTACTCGAAGTGCGGAGTGCCGCCCCGAATGACCGCGCCGAGCGCGATGATGGCGTCGTATTCGCCTTGCTGGGCGACCTTTTGCGCCACCAGCGGGATTTCGAAGGCACCCGGTGCACGGATGAGGGTGATGGCGTCTTCACGAATGCCGTGGCGCACCAGCGCGTCGACGGCGCCGCTCACCAGGCTTTCGACGACGAAGCTGTTGAAGCGTCCCACTACCAGGGCGTACTTGCCCTGCGGGGCGATGAAGGTACCTTCGATGGTCTTCAGTGTCATTGGGAACAATCTCATATAGCGTTAAAGAGCTTGTGGGCAAAAAAAGCAGCCCGGCGGAGCAGCGCGTCGCGCCCCGGACAGGCAAGGCGAGAACGCCACCTGGCAGGCGCGTCGCGCGGCAGCCCTTACTCAGCGGGCAGGTATTCTACAACTTCCAGATCGAAGCCGGATATCGCATTGAACTTCATGGGCGAACTCATCAGGCGCATCTTGCGCACGCCGAGGTCCCGGAGAATCTGCGAGCCGGCGCCTACCGTGCTGTAGGTCGCGGGCGTGGGCAACTGCTGACGGTTGAGCTGGGCCAGCAACTGCGGACCGGTCAGGGGATTGCCCAGCAACAGCACCACACCGCTACCGGCCTTGGCCACTTCGCTCATCGCGGCGCGCAGGCTCCAGCGGCCCGGCACGGTGACCAGCAGCAGGTCACGCAACGGCTCCATGTTATGCACGCGCACCAGGGTCGGATTCTCCGGGGAAATCTCGCCGCGTGTCAGCGCCATGTGCACGGTGTCTTCCACGCCGTCGCGATAGGTGACCAGCTTGAACTGTCCCAGCTCGGTTTCCAGCGGCTGTTCGGATACTCGCTCGACGGTGCGCTCGTGGATCATCCGGTAGTGAATCAGGTCGGCGATGGTGCCGATCTTCAAGCCGTGCTGCTCGGCAAACAGCTCAAGCTCCGGACGCCGCGCCATGGTGCCGTCGTCGTTCATGATTTCGCAGATCACCCCGGACGGTTCGAGACCGGCCATCCGCGCCAGATCGCAGGCCGCCTCGGTGTGGCCAGCGCGGGCCAGCACGCCGCCAGGTTGGGCCATCAAAGGGAAGATGTGACCGGGACTGACGATATCTTCCGCCTTGGCGTTTTTCGCCACGGCGGCCTGGACGGTGCGGGCACGGTCAGCCGCAGAAATGCCGGTCGTCACGCCCTCCGCCGCTTCGATCGACACCGTGAACTTGGTGCCGAATCCCGAACCGTTGCGCGGTGCCATCAGCGGCAGTTGCAAGGTCTCGCAGCGCTCGCGGGTCATTGGCATGCAGATCAGGCCGCGCGCGAAACGGGCCATGAAATTGATGTGCTCGGCGGTCACGCACTCGGACGCAACAATGATGTCGCCCTCGTTCTCGCGGTCCTCGTCATCCATGAGGATGACCATCTTGCCGGCGCGGATGTCTTCGATCAGTTCTTCAGCAGTATTCAGAGCCATGGGGCCAGTCCTTGTGTTTCAGCGAGCCGGGTTCAGATAGCCATGTTCGGCCAGGAAGCTTTCCGTCAGGCCCGATGCATTGGGCTCGGCCGCCTTGTCGCCCAGCAGCAAGCGCTCCAGGTAACGGGCCAACAGGTCCACTTCCAGGTTCACCTGCCGCCCGGGGCGATAGTCAGCCATGATGGTTTCGGCCAGGGTATGCGGGACGATGGTGAGCTCGAACTCCGCGCCATCAACGGCATTGACGGTCAGGCTGGTGCCGTCGACCGTGATCGACCCCTTGAGCGCGATGTATCGGGCCAGTTCACGCGGCGCGCGGATGCGAAACTGCACCGCACGGGCATTTTCTTCGCGCGACAGGACCTGCCCGACGCCATCGACGTGACCGCTGACCAGATGCCCGCCCAGGCGACTCGACGGCGTCAGCGCCTTTTCCAGGTTTACCCGGCTACCGGCCTTCAGATCGATGAATGCAGTGCGTGCCAGGGTTTCCCGGCTGACGTCGGCCCAGAAGCCATCGCCCGGCAACTGCACGGCGGTCAGGCAGACGCCATTGACCGCGATGCTGTCGCCGAGCCTGACGTCGGACAGGTCCAGCTTGCCGGTCTCGACCAGCACGCGGACGTCGCCGCCCTTGGGGGTCAGTGCGCGAATGGTACCGATGGACTCGATTATTCCAGTGAACATGCGGCCTCCCGGGGAAGGCAGTTGAGACGGTGCATATGACGAACTCCTGTTTTGGACAAAACAGGGCGCTGCGGATCGATAGGGAGTTAGACACGCGCACGAAAGGCGCCCGTCGAGGCATCCCGCTCTCTCTCATCCGGACTATACCGTCGGCCCCGGAATCACACCGGGTCTGCTGACCTTGTCGGAGACAAGCGCTCGCGGGCTAGACGCGATCGCCGCGCCATTACCGCCGGTGGGGAATCTCACCCCGCCCTGAGAACGTGGGCCAATGAAGGCCCGGCGCAGTTTTTACCATAGATGAGCCGGTTCTGCAGCCGGCAAACGACCGTTCGATCGCAGCGCGTTCGCGATAATCGTCAGGCGACGCCAGCGCCCGATGGGCTCAATGGCTTTCATCACCGTTGAAACTACCGTCTCGCTTGTTTGTCCATACGCATCGCCACGCCCTGCGGCAAGCGCCGTGGCGTGACCGACAAGACGATCAGGATGGAACGTCGCTCCCGCATTACTCGCATCGATACGCCGAGCCTGGGCCCGCTCGTATTCAGCGGCCCTCCGCGCAGATCAGACCGCGAAAAGGAACACGCTCCGGACCATTTATTCATGTGCCGAGAGAAATGGATATGTCAGGGGTTACGACTATGGAGGGATCGGCTGCGCGATGGGCGGCGCAGATCGATTCCAACGGCTTTGCCGTGCTGGAAAACTACCTCTCGCCCGAAGTGCTCGAGCAAGGTCGCGCCTTCATCGAACAACAGGCGGCAAACCATGAAGGCGAATACTTCGCCATCCACGGCATCGAGGCCTTGAGTGGCAGCATCGTGGCGGCGCTGGCGCTTTCGGCGCCCTTCAAGGAAATGATGACCGACCTGTATCGGGTCCAGACCGGACGGGAACCGCCCGAACTGGAGCAGGTTTTTCCGGTTATCCGGTGCCTGCAGGGCCGAAGCGGCCTCAAGCAGTCGCACTTCTATCACTTCGACGCCACCGCCGTCACTGCCCTGCTGCCCCTGTTCATCCCGACCGAAGGCGAGCACTGTGGCGACCTGATTCTGTTCCCCAACCTGCGACCGGTTCGTTTCAATGCGTTACGCAACGTCGTCGAGAAGGCGCTGCTGCACAACACCTTGAGCCAGAAACTGGCCGCGCTGGCGGTCAGGTACGGCTGGCTGAAGCCGATTCGCCTGAAACTGGTACCGGGCAACCTCTACCTGTTCTGGGGCTACCGCAGCCTGCACGCCAACGATCAGTGCGACCCTGCCCTGTTGCGTGCCACCGCGCTGTTCCATTTCGGCAACCCGCATCACGACAGCCCGCTCGCGCGATGGCTGCTGGGCACCAACAAGCGTCGTGCCAAACTGGATCACAACGGGCTCAAACCCGTGAATTGAACGCCTGGCCGCCGTCCCGCCGGGCAGGCACGTGAACGCCAATCAGTTGGCCGGACGGGCGACGATGCGCCAGTCATCGCCGAGGGCGCGGATATCAATGATCCTGAGTTCGCGCGCTTCGCTCATGCGCGCCAGCGGCAGCTCAAGCAGCGGGCGCGCCGAGGAGCCAAGAAACTTCGCGGCGACGTATAGCTGGTACTCGTCGATCAGGCCCAGCGCAGCGAAGGCGCCGACGAGACGCGGCCCGGCTTCGAGCAGTACCTCGTTCGCACCGCGGCTGCCGAGTTCAAGCAGCAGGCCATGCAGATCGACACGGCCCTCGGCGCTCGCCCGCTCCAGGACCTCATGGCCGGCAGCACGGTACGCCTCACCATCGCCCGGTATCGCCGTCGCCACCAGCGCGCCGCCGGCCATGAAGAAGGGCGCATCCAACGGCACCCGCCGTTGCCCATCGACCAGCACCCGCAGCGGCGGACGCTGCAGGGCCAGCGCAGTCAGTTGCTCGTCCAGCCCCAGCTCCCCGGCACGCACTGTCAGGCGTGCGTTGTCCATCAGCACCGTGTCGGCGCCGGTCAGCACCACGCTGGATTGCGCACGCAGGCGCTGTACATCGGCCCGCGCCGCCGGCCCGGTAATCCACTGGCTTTCGCCGCTGGCCATGGCCGTGCGGCCATCCAGGCTCATCGCCAGCTTCGCCCGCAGCAGCGGCAGGCCGCTTTCCATGCGCTTGATAAACCCACGGTTGAGCTCGCGCGCCTCGGCTTCCAGGACACCGCTGGCAACCTCGATACCCGCACTGCGCAGACGCGCCAGACCACGGCCGGCGACCTGCGGATTGGGGTCCTGCATGGCGGCGACCACACGCCCGACGCCCGCGTTGACCAGCGCCTCGGCGCAAGGCGGCGTCCGTCCATGATGGCTGCACGGCTCCAGCGTGACGTACGCGGTGGCGCCGCGGGCACGCTCGCCGGCCTCGCGCAGCGCATGCACCTCGGCATGCGGCTCGCCAGCCCGTACATGCCAGCCCTCTCCGATCAGCGCCCCGTCGGCGACGATCACGCAGCCGACACGCGGATTCGGGTGCGTCGAATACAGCCCCTTGCGCGCCAACTGCAAGGCACGGGACATCCAGGCATGGTCGACGGCGTTCATTCGCTCTTCGCAGGCTCGCGCGACAGGCGTTCGATTTCCTCGCGGAACTCGTTCAGGTCCTGGAAACGCCGATAGACCGAAGCGAAGCGGATATAGGCCACCTCGTCGAGTTTCTGCAGCTCGACCATCACCAGCTCGCCGAGCACCCGCGACTTGATTTCTCGCTCGCCGGTGGCCCTCAGCCGATGCTTGATATGGGCGATGGCCTCTTCCAGGCGCTCGACACTGACCGGACGTTTTTCCAGCGCCCGCTGCATGCCGGCACGCAGCTTTTGTTCATCGAACGGCTGGCGGCTGCCGTCCTGCTTGATCAGCCGGGGCATGACCAGTTCGGCGGTCTCGAAGGTCGTGAAACGTTCACCGCAGGCGAGGCACTCGCGGCGGCGGCGCACCTGATCGCCCTCGGCCACAAGGCGCGAGTCGATGACCTTGGTGTCATGTGCACCACAGAAGGGACAATGCATGGTTTAGAGCTGTCAGACGTCGGGAGAGCCATGGTAGCGCATCCCGTCGGCAAGACAAATCGAGCCGAATGTTGCTATACAGGCGCGCATCACCGCCAGATTCCGGAGCCGTCCGTGTCGTTACGCCCCTTTGTTCTGCCCGTTTTGTTGCTGGTGCTGGTGGGCTGTTCGAGCCAGCAATCCCAGCGCCCTTCCGCGCCCGTTACCTTCGAGGACCCACCGGCCACCGTGACGCCACTGCACGAACTGCACGGCAGCCTGATCGGCGCCCCAGCCGACAGCGAAGTCGAGCTGGCGCTGCTGGAAGTCAACCGACGCGACCAGCCCGATCGCCTGTTGAGTAGCGTGCAACTGAAAGGCCGCGGCAACGAGCTGCCGTTCATTCTCAAGTTCAACGCCGAGAAATTCCCCAGGGATCAGCAGGTCGAGCTGCGCGGGCGCGTGACCCGTTCCGGACAGTTGATCATGCGCCTGCCGGCCGTACACATCAGCAGCCCGGCCAGCCAGTCGCTGGGTCCGCTGCGGCTGGTCCCCGCGCCTTGATGCCGCCGGTAAAGCTACAGGCGGCCCTGGCCGACCTGCTGGGCGATGCGCGCCTGAGTATCGAAACCCTGCCCGGTACCGACATCCGGCTGTGGCTGATCGATGCGGTAAACATGGACCGCGCCTTCAGCCCGGAAGAAACCCGACGAATTCTCGACGAGCCGCCCTACTGGTGTTTCTGCTGGGCCAGCGGGCTGGTGCTGGCGCGCTGGCTCGCCGCGCATCCCGAGTGGGTGCGCGGCAAACGAGTGCTGGATTTCGGCTCAGGCTCGGGCGTCGCCGCGATCGCCGCCGCGAAGGCCGGTGCGCTCGAGGTCGTGGCCTGCGACCTCGATCCCTTGGCATTGGCGGCCTGTCGCGCCAACGCCGGGCTCAACGGCGTGCACCTGAGCTATTCGGCGGACTTCTTCACCGAAGCGGACCGCTATGACCTGATCATCGTCGCCGACGTGCTCTACGACCGCGCCAACCTGCCACTGCTCGATCATTTCCTCAGTCGTGGCCGCCAGGCACTGGTCGCAGATTCGCGGGTGCGTGATTTCCGTCACGCGCTGTACCGTCGCCTGGCGACCCTCGATGCCTGCACCTGGCCGGATCTGGCCGAGCCGGCCGAGTTCCGACGGGTCAGCCTCTACCACGCCGACCGGCGCGCCGAGGCTGAATCCCTGGCTGCCGGCTGAGGTCTACCGCAGGCAGTCGACGCGCGCTGTCGCCGTCGCCTCAGGCGAGCCTCAAAGGAGCCCCTCATGATCACCGAGAAACCCCTGCGTCTGTTCTTCGCCCTGCCGTGCCCGACCGCGCTGGCGACGTCCATCTGCGATTGGCGCGACAGCCAGGACCTCGGCGGTCGCCCCGTCGCGCCGGCCAACCTGCACCTCACGCTGGCCTTTCTCGGCAGCCAGCCGGTGGCGAAGCTGGACGGCTTGCGGCAGCTCGGCAGTCATCTGCGTACTGATGCCTTCATGCTGCGGCTCGATCAGGTGCAGACAATCGGGCATGGCTTTGCCTGCCTGATTCCGAGCCAGGTACCGCCCCCCTTGAGCCAACTGGTCGAGCAGTTGCATGCTGGGCTCTCCGCGCACGGTTTCGCCCTCGATTCCCGTCCCTTCCTGCCGCACGTGACGCTGTCGCGGGAGGTGCAGAAACGGCCGAACACCCATCCGCCCGCCTTCAAATGGCAGGTGGAAGGCTTCGGTCTCTTTGCGTCCGAAAGCACCGAAAACGGCGTGCATTACCAAGCGCTGCAGGACTGGCCGTTGACGGCGCCGAGCGGCTGATGATCGTCACGCGCCACTTGCTTCCGATTCGGCGCGCCCCCACTTAACATGCACGCCTCATTTGCGCCCACTCAGAGACCTCCGATGAGCCAGACCCCATACATCTTCGACGTCAGCAGCGCCAACTTCGAGCAACTGGTGCTGGAAAACTCTTTCCACAAGCCCGTGCTCGTGGATTTCTGGGCCAAGTGGTGCGCGCCATGCAAGGCGCTGATGCCGCTGCTGGCGAACATCGCCGAGCAGTACCAGGGCGAACTGCTGCTGGCAAAGGTCAACTGCGACATCGAACAGGAGGTGGTGGCCCGTTTCGGCGTGCGCAGCCTGCCTACCGTGGTGCTGTTCAAGGATGGCCAGCCGGTTGACGGATTCGCTGGCGCGCAACCCGAGTCGGCTATTCGCGCCATGCTCGAGCCCCACGTACAGGCACCCGCCGCGCCCCAGGCCGACCTGCTGGAAACCGCCCAGGCGCTATTCGCCGAGGGGCGCATCGGCGAAGCGGAACAATCGCTCGAACAATTGCTGGCCGAAGACAACGAAAACGCTGCGGGACTGATTCTTTACGCACGCTGCCTGGCCGAACGCGGTGAACTCGCCGAGGCTGAAACGGTACTCGGTGCGGTCAAAGGCGACGAGCACAAGCAGGCCCTGGCCGGCGCCCGCGCGCAGCTGACCTTTCTCCGCCAGGCCAACGACCTGCCGGACGTCGCCGATCTGAAGAGCCGCCTGGCGCAAAACGCCGAAGACGATGAGGCCATTTATCAACTGGCGATTCAGCAACTTGCCCGACAGCAGTACGAAGCGGCGTTGGATGCGCTGCTCAAGTTATTCGTGCGTAACCGCGAGTACGCCGACGGCCTGCCGCACAAAACGCTGCTGCAAGTATTCGACCTCTTGGGCAACGACCACCCGCTCGTCACGGCGTATCGCCGCAAGTTGTACCAGGCGCTGTATTGAATCCAGAAGAGGCGTGACCGGCTCGCCGGCGCGCTAAACCACGCGTTTCGCCTCGGGTGGGCGTGTGCTGCCCGTCACCGGTCACAGATCACGCCGCCTCGAATTCACGCGGCGTCCCGACAAGCGCAGCGCCCGGGCGACGGATCGCGGTTCGCTAACCGGCCAACAGCTCGCGTAGCTGCAGACAATCACGCGCGTGCAGATCGGTCAGGTCCGGCCATGGATTGACCGGCACGTTGACCAGCACGCCACGGGCACCCGCCGCCCTGGCGCATTCCAGGTCGAAGCGATAGTCACCGACCATCACCAACGCCTGGGGCTCGACGCGCCACTTGGTCGCCAGTTGCAGCAGCCCGCCGGGATCGGGTTTGGGAGGCGCCTCGTCACGGCCGAGGATGTCATCGCTGGCAAAACAATCGCCCAACCCCACCGCCTGCAAAGTCACCAGCGCCAGTTCGTGCGCGTTGCGCGTCAGCACGCCGAGCTGGCAACCCCGGTCACACAGGTCATGCAAGAGTTCGCGAGCACCGACTGCCGGCCTGGCCGCATAGGCCAGCTCACGCTCGTGCTCCAGCAGCCAGGCGCGCTTCCCAGCCGCTTCGTCAGCCGGCAGCGCGGCGAGATGGTGCAGGATGTCATCGTCCGCGGGGATGTCCAGGGCACGCTTGATCGCCGCGAAATCATGCACGGCGATGGTCAGGGTGCCATCCATATCGAACACCCAGTGCCGTGCGTCGGCCAGTTTCACTTCCAGTCCTCACGCACCCGGATCAGGCCTTCCTGGGCCACCGATGCAACCAGCTCCCCGGCACGGTTGAAGATGCTGCCACGGGCGAAGCCACGCGAGTTGCCGGCCCACGGGCTGTCCATGGCGTACAGCAGCCACTCATCGGCGCGTACTTCGCGGTGAAACCAGATGGCATGATCGAGGCTCGCCAGTTGGATGAACTTGCTCCAGGAGCTGACGCCGTGGGGCTGCAGGGCGGTGCCGATGAAACTGAAGTCCGAAGCATAGGCGACCAGGTACTTGTGCAGCGCGGGATTATCCGGCAGCGCGCCATCGGCACGGAACCAGATGTAACGAACCGGTTCGATCGGCTGGGGGTTGATCGGGTCCTGCAGCGTCACGGGGCGAATCTCGATGGGCTTGGGCCGGCGCAGCTTCTCTGCCACGCGCTCGGGAACAAGTGGCGTCAACTTGTGCAGCAGCTCCCACTCGCTCAGCAGATTCTCCGGCCCGACCACCTCGGGCATCTGCAACTGGTGTTCGTAACCGGCCTCGTCCGCCTGAAACGAGGCGCTGCAAGTGAAAATGGTCTGCCCTTTCTGGATCGCACTGACGCGACGGGTGCTGAAGCTGCCGCCGTCACGCACCCGGTCGACGTCGTAGACCACCGGCTGATGCGAGTCGCCAGGACGCAAGAAGTAGCCGTGCATCGAATGCACATGACGCTCCGGCGTCACGGTCTGGCTGGCCGCGGACAGCGCCTGCCCGACAACCTGGCCGCCGAACAACTGCGGAAACCCCAGATCCTGGCTCGCGCCACGAAACAGGTTTTCCTCGATTCGTTCCAGCGACAGCAGATTGACCAGCGTGTCTAGGGTGTCGGTCATGGTGTTGTTCCTTTAGGTATACGGGCACGGGGCAGGCGCGCAATGTTACGGATTTCGCCGGGGTCGCTCCAGCAATTGCGCTTATCGTCGGGCATCGGCCCAGGCTTGCGCGTCGTCCAACCCATCGCCCGCCGTGCGCTCAGCTACAGACCGTCGCGTGCCATCGGGCGCGCCTTGAGAGAAGCATGGCGGAGTCGGCATACTTTCGGCTGACCGTCCAGGCGCTGATCGATGTCCCTGCCGCTGATCTTTCATGACGACTACAGCCCGCCGCTGCCGCCAGGGCATCGCTTCCCGATGGAGAAGTTCCGGCTGTTGCGCGATCACCTGGTCGCCAGCGGCCTGACCACCGACGCGGCGCTACTGCGGCCTGAACGCTGCCCCACCGACCTGCTCGCGCTCGCGCATGACCGCGCTTATGTCGAGCGCTACTGCACCGGTGACATGAGCCGTGAGGAGCTACGTCGCCTGGGCCTGCCCTGGAGCCCTTCGCTGGCGCAGCGCACCGTTCGGGCGGTCGGCGGCTCGCTGCTGGCTGCGGAGCTGGCCTTGCAGCATGGGCTGGCCTGTCATCTGGCGGGCGGAACCCACCATGCCCATCGCGATCACGCCTCGGGGTTCTGCATCTTCAACGACCTGGCCGTCATCGCCCTCTCGCTGCTGGAAAGCGGCCGCGTCGGTCGCGTGCTGATCTTCGATTGCGATGTGCATCAGGGCGACGGTACCGCGCGGATTCTCGAGCATACAGCCGACGCGGTGACGGTTTCGCTGCACTGCGAGAAGAACTTTCCGACGCGCAAGGCCCGTAGCGACTGGGACATCGGCCTGCCGCCAGGCCTTGGCGATACGGATTATCTGAAGGTGGTCGACGACACCCTCGGGTATCTGTTGCCCCTCTATCAGCCGGACCTGGTGATCTACGATGCCGGCGTCGACGTGCATCGCGACGATGCGCTGGGCCTGCTGAATCTCAGCGACGAGGGCCTGGCGATGCGTGACAGCGCGGTGATCGAGCATTGCCTGGGCCGGGACATTCCGGTGGTCGGCGTGATTGGCGGCGGCTATGACAAGGACCGCGCGTTGCTCGCCCGCCGCCACGCACAGCTGCATTTCAGTGCAGCCGAGGCGTGGCGGCGCCATGGCTTGAATTGAGCGGCGAGCCCTGGCGACAGGCGATTCCGTGCCAGGGCCCAACGCGGCTTCGCAGGAATGACCAGGGCACAGGCCAGCCGCTACAATGCCCGCCTCGCAACTGCCGGCTGCAACCATGCCTCTTGCCGAATCTCGTGTCGCCATCATTGGCGGCGGCCCCGCCGGGCTGATGGCCGCCGAAGTACTGAGTCAAGCCGGCGTCGCGGTCGATCTGTATGACGCCATGCCCTCGGTCGGGCGCAAGTTCCTGCTGGCCGGCGTCGGCGGAATGAACATCACCCATTCAGAACCCTTCGAGCCCTTCGTAGAGCGCTACCGCGAGCGTGCGCCCAACCTGCGCCCGCTGCTCGAAGCCTTCGGCCCCGAGGCGCTGCGCGAATGGATCCATGGGCTGGGGATCGACACCTTCGTCGGCAGTTCGGGGCGCGTCTTCCCCTCGGACATGAAGGCCGCTCCGCTGCTGCGCGCCTGGCTGCGACGCCTGCGCGACGCTGGCGTCCACATTCACACGCGCCATCGCTGGCTGGGCTGGAACGCCGATGGCAGCCTCGCGCTGCGCGCCCCCGAGGGCGATGTCCGCGTCAGCGCCGATGCGGTCTTGCTGGCGTTGGGCGGCGGTAGCTGGGCGCGACTGGGTTCCGATGGATCGTGGGTTTCGCTGCTGCAAGGTCGCGGCATAGACGTCGCCCCGTTGCGACCGGCCAACTGTGGTTTCGAGGTGGCGGGCTGGAGCCAGCATCTGCAAGAGAAGTTCGCGGGCGCGCCGTTGAAGACGGTCAGCCTCGGGTTGCCCGGCGGCCCGTCGCGTAAAGGCGAGTTCGTGGTGACCGCCTGCGGGATCGAAGGCAGCCTGGTCTATGCGCTGTCCGCCGAGATCCGTCAGGCCATCGAGCGGGACGGCAGGGCGACGGTCGCGCTGGACCTGCTACCGGATCACTCGCGGGAAAAAATCATTCGTGCGCTGGCCAAACCGCGCGGTTCGCAATCCATGGCCAAGCACCTCAAACGCCAGTTGGGCCTCGACGGCGTCAAGGCCGGTCTGCTGCGCGAATTGACCGATGGCGAAACCTTTCAACATCCCGAGGCACTCGCCACGGCGATCAAGGCGCTGCCGATCATCCTGCTCCGCCCGCGCCCGCTGGACGAAGCCATCAGCAGCGCTGGCGGCGTGCCCTTCGAGGCACTGGACGAGGGCCTGATGCTGCGCCAGTCGCCCGGTGTGTTCTGCGCCGGCGAAATGCTCGACTGGGAAGCGCCGACGGGGGGCTATCTGCTGACGGCCTGCTTTGCCAGTGGCCGCGCGGCGGCCAAAGGGATGCTTCGCTGGTTGCGACCCTGACCACCGGCTGCGCGAGGGCGCTCGGGCGATAAGCGCCTCGGAGCCCAGGCGCGCCTCATAACTGCCTGAAAAGCGCCACGGCAACCACCCCGGCTGCGATTGCAGGCAAGGGCTTCTTGACCAGCAGCATCGTCACGGCCGTTACCAGAAATGCCAGCCGGGCACCGTTATCCCCATTGACCGCCATCGGTGTCAGCAGCGCCACCAGCACCGAGCCCGACATGGCGCTGATGAATTGCTCCGTCCGGCGATTGATCGGCACGAACGACATGGCGAATACACCACCCCAGCGAGTCGCCAGCGTCACCACGGCCATGACCAGAATGATGATCAGCGCACCCGCGCCTGTCGTGTCCAGATTCATGCGTTCTTCTCCATCCACAGCGCACCCAGGATGCCGCCGGCGAGCGCGCCTGCCACCACATGGCTATTGGACGGCAGATACCAGTACGCCAACATCGACGAACACCCCGCGACGATCCAGATGACGGTCATCCGCAGGCTTTTCTTGCCGCCGACGACCATTGCCAGAAGAAAACAGCCCATGACCATGTCCAGCCCCAGGCCGACCGGATCATGGATGGCGCTGCCGAAATACAGGCCGAGCCAGGTCCCCAGCACCCAGAACGTCCAGAGCGCAAGGCCACCCCCGAAGAGAATGCCCAGGCCGGGCTTGCCGCAACTGAACGCCTGCATCGACATTGCCCAGTTCGCATCGGAGACGACAAACATCACGGCATAGCGTCTGGACGGGGGCAGATGGCGCAGCCAGGGATACAGCGTGGCCCCCATCAACAGGTGTCGCGCGTTGACGGCAAACACCGTGACGATCAACGGCACCAGCGGCACATGCGCCCCCCACAGCTCCAGCGACGCGAACTGTGAGGCACCGGCGAACACCAACCCACTCATGAGCATGATGGAAGAGTCGTCCAGCCCCGCCTGCGTGGCCGCCAGGCCAAAGGCCAAACCGAATACGACGACAAAAATCGAGATTGGCATCAGTTGTTTGAACCCGGCCCATACCTCTCGGCGGCTGAGTTCGTGAAGTTCTGCATCGGCACGCGCCAAAGGGCACCTCTCTTGTTGGTTATTGTGGCCATTGCCGCAGAGGCTCGTTGGACCAGGCGCGAATGCCGAGCGCCCATGGATCGGTCGAATCCGCTCGCAACGGCCATGCTGAACGCCGCAGACCGGCCAACTGGCGTTGCACGGGAATAAGCCGCACAGGCGCAAGAATCCAGCTCGCGGGCCAGACGCCACCCTGTGCCGTCAGCGCTTTTTCGCCGGCTTCGCCCCGCCCAGGCTCGGCACCTTGCGGATTGGCTTGGCGTTGGGTTTTTCGCTTTCATCGAACCAGTTGCCGAGGTGAATGCGCCCCTTGCCGGGCGCAGCCTTGGGCTTTTTAGGCTTCTTCGGTTTCTTGATGATCTGGCCACCGGGCTGGGTGGTCGGCACACGGTGGTCGGGTATGAAATCCGCCTCGTCATGACGCGGCAAGACCTGCTGGATCAGCGTCTCGATGGCGGCGAGCTGATCGACTTCGTCGGCGGCGACCAACGATACGGCTTCGCCGGTCGCGCCCGCGCGGCCCGTGCGGCCAATGCGATGTACGTAGTCTTCGGCGACAATCGGCAGGTCGAAATTGACCACCTGCGGCAGATCATGGATATCCAGCCCTCGCGCGGCCACGTCGGTCGCCACCAGCACTTGCACTTCACCGGCCTTGAAGCGCTCCAGCGCACGTAACCGCGACGCCTGGGGTCTGTCGCCGTGGATCGCATCGCTGGCGATGCCCTCGGCCTGCAACTGCTCCACCAGTTGATCGACGCCCTTGCGGGTCTTGACGAACACCAGCACCTGGCCCCAGCGCCGGTCCGCCAGCAGATGCAGGAACAGCTCGGCCTTGCGCTTCTTGTCCACCGGCACCAGCCATTGCTTGACGGTTCTGGCGGCGGCGTTGCGCGGGCTGACTTCGATCGACAGCGGATCGCGCAACAGCTCGCCAGCCATCTGCCGGATGGCATCGGAAAAGGTCGCCGAGAACAGCAGCGTCTGGCGCTTTTTCGGCAGCGCGCTGAACAGCGCGTCGAGTTCCTGCGAGAAGCCGAGATCGAGCATGCGGTCGGCTTCGTCGAGCACCAGCGCCTGCACCTGGCCGAACTTCACCGCGTTCTGCCGATACAGATCGAGCAACCGCCCCGGCGTCGCCACCAGCACGTCGATGCCCTTGCGCAGGGCCATCATCTGCGGGTTGAGACTGACGCCACCGTAGACTGCATAAGTGCGCAGCGGCAGGTTCTGGCCGTAGGCACGGAAGCTTTCGTGGACCTGCTCGGCCAGCTCACGGGTGGGCACCAGCACCAGCGCGCGGATCGAATTGCTCGCCACCTGCGGGCCCTCGTGGAGCAAGCGTTGCAGCAACGGTAGCGCGAAACCGGCGGTCTTGCCCGTGCCGGTCTGCGCGGCGGCCATCAGGTCGCGGCCCTTGAGCACAGCGGGGATCGCCTTGGCCTGAACGGGCGTCGGCTGGGTGTAGTCGAGGGATTCGAGGGTGCGCAGCAGCGGATCGATCAGGCCCAGGGAGGCGAAGGTCATGGCGAAAACCGGGAGTACGGGAACGAGGCGAGCAGTTTACTCGTAAAGATAGCCGGAAGCTGGAAAGCCAAGCGTGGGCGGATGCCGTTTTGCATCACCCCAGCCATTCCTCCCAGGTATCGTGAAACGTCGCTGGCCTGCCGCTGCGCCGTCACTGGCGCAACAGCAGCGCGCCCTCGATGGGCACATAGCGCGTGGCGGCGCGAATCAGCGATTGCGCGGTCAGCCCCGGTACGCCATAGGCGGTGGCCTCGGCCCCCCCGGCTCGCACGCGATCAAGCAACAGATCGAAGTCACCGTCGCCGGAGGCCAGCACCACCTCGTCGACGTGCGCGGCGCTGTCCAGTACATCGATGGTGATGCCGACGTCCCAGTCGCCCTTGGCCGAACCATCGCTGCGCTGGATGTAGGGTTTGAGTTTCACGGTGAAGCCGAGGTTACGCAGGATCTGCTGGAACTGCTGCTGCCTGACGTCGCCCCGGTCAATGGCATAGGCATAGGCCTCGACGATCTCACCGCGCGCGCTGACCTCGGCCCACAACGCGGCATAGTTGAAATGGCAGCCATGGGCCTGGCGCACCGTGTAATAGAGATTCTGCACGTCGGCAAACAGGGCGATCTTCTTCACGCGGCGACTCGTACGGTGGAGTGGTCCGCCAGTATGGACGGCAACCGCGCGCGTGTCGTCAGCCGGTCGCTTGGGCTAAAGTGCGCGCCTGTTTCTCCGAGAGTTGTTTCGACCGCGATGAATGTCCTGTCCATCCTCCGTGACGCCTGTTTTTTCTACTCCCGCAACCTGGCGTCCATCGCCCGGCTGTGCCTGCCGCTGATCGCGCTGGAAAGCTGCACCCGTCTGGCCGTCGATCATCTGGTGGGCAAGGATGCACTGCCGGCACAGGAGCTGTTGGTGGGCATGATCTTCTACCCGCTCTATATCGGTGCGCTGATTCTGTTTCTCGATGCGCGCAGCCGCGGCCACGCGCCGGCGCTGCGCGAGATCATGATGCGCGCGCTGCCGCTATGGCCCTCGATGGCCGTGCTGGCCGGGCTGGGTACGCTGCTGATCATGCTCGGCGCGTCGCTGTTCGTTCTGCCGGGGCTCTGGGTGATGGTCAAGATCGCGTTCGCCGAGTATCTGTTGGTTCTGCGCGGCCTTAGCCCGCTAGCGGCGCTCAAGCAAAGCTTTCTGCAGACCCGCGGCCATTTTCTGCTGGTGTTCGGCTGCATCCTGGCCGTACTGCTGCCGCTATGGCTTCTCGAAGCCTGGCTCGCGGCACGGTTCTGGGCCGGCGAGACATCTCCCGGCGTGCTGGCCGTGCTGGTCGACAGCGCCGTCGGGCTGGTGCAACTTCTGGCCACCGTGGTGCTGTTCCGCTGTTTCATGCTCTGCAGCGACCCGGTCATCAGTACCGACGAAAAAAGCTGATCGCCAGGCGGCACACGGCGACCGGCCGGACTAGGCTTGATCTTCCATTCCTCCGGAGAGCGTCGAGATGGCCGACCAGAACCCCAGCATCCTGTCCCACATATCGCTTGGCAGCAACCGCTTCGAGGAGGCTGCGGGCTTCTATGACCAGGTCCTTGCGACGCTGGGTTGCAAGCGCATCATGGCCCATCCGGGCGCCATCGCCTGGGGCCGCGAATATCCGGAATTCTGGCTGCAAACGCCTATCGATGGCCAAACGGCAACTGTCGGCAACGGGACGCATATCGGCTTCTTCGCCGACAGCAAGACATCGGTCGATGCCTTCCATCGCGCTGCGCTGGCCGCCGGTGCGACCGATGAAGGCGGCCCGGGGCCGCGGCAAGAGTACGGCGAACCCTATTACGGCTGCTTCGTGCGCGACCTCGATGGTCACAAGATCGAGGCCGCGTACTGGGACTTGGATCTGGTGCAGCGACTTTACGGCGGCGCGACGACCGCTTAGCCAGGGCCCGCCGACACCCGGGCACCGGCCAGCCGCGGCAACAGCAAATGCTCGAACAACCGAGGAAAGCATCGAGCGATCAGCCGCGCGCGCCAGTCCAGATTCGACAGCACCAACAGCCGGCGGCGCTTGAGTGCGCCCTGGTAGATCGATTCGGCAACATCCTGCGGCGACGCCACGCGTCCCACGGCCAGCACCGGCTGCGGTGCGGTGGAGCCATCCCCGACCAGCACGTTCCTGCGAAGATCGGTCGCGGTATAACCGGGACAAACCAGCATCACGTTGACACCGCTATCGGCCAACTCGCTGCGCAAGGTCTCGAACAGCCCATGCAGTGC
This sequence comes from Stutzerimonas stutzeri, assembly GCF_009789555.1. NCBI lineage: Bacteria > Pseudomonadati > Pseudomonadota > Gammaproteobacteria > Pseudomonadales > Pseudomonadaceae > Stutzerimonas > Stutzerimonas stutzeri. The sequence continues at coordinate 1,462,974 of NZ_CP046902.1, read as the reverse complement.
ATGCTTGCTGGCGTTGTAGGCACCACGGTCGGGCACCGGCGCGTACTGTGAAAGCGAGCTGAGCACGATGATCTGCCCCTGGCGCTCGATCAGGCTCGGCAACGCGGCCTGGGTGCAATGCAGCGCACCGTAGAAATTGACCGCCATGATCCGCTCGAACACCGATAACCGGGTCTCGGCGACGCGGCTGCGGTGGGTGATGCCGGCATTGTTGATCAACACGTCGATGCCACCGAAGCGCTCCTGCACCAGCGCAACGGCCCGCTGCACCGCCGTCGCCTCGGCGACATCGCAGCGCAGGCCAAGCACATCGGCGTTGTGGTGATCGACCAGGTGCTGGACCAACGCATCGATGGCGTCCTGGTCGAGATCGAATATCGCCACCCGGGCACCGGCCTGCGCCATCCGCTCGGCCAGCGCGCGTCCGATTCCCGCGCAGCCTCCGGTGATCAGCACCACCTTGCGATCGAACACCTTGCTGGCGAACACCTTGCGATACATGAACCACCCCCAGCCGCGTTACACCGGGCATCGACGGCGCGAGCCATCAGCCCCTGATACGCTGAGCATAGTCAGCCTGGCGCTGATCCGTCACTTGCCGGCGCAGGCGTTTCGAGCAGCGCTTTGGTGCCGCGCTGGCGAGTCGCCCCGACGCGGTATGGACAGCCCGGCCCCTGGCGACCATGCTGGGTCTATAACAACAAGGGGCAGTGAATTACCTTGAAACCTCTACACTGGATACCGCTCGCCACCGTGCTGGCAAGTCCATGCCTTTGCGCGTCCGCCGCCGAGCCGCCACGCACCCTGACCGTGGGCTACTATGACTTCCCGCCCGCGATCTACAGCGACACGCAGGGCCGGCCGCAGGGGCCGCTGGTCGACCTCACCCGTGAACTGCTCGAAACGGCCGGCTATCAGGCGCGGTTTCGCGGTCTGCCAAGTGCCCGCCTGTATGCGGCCCTGAAGAATGGCACCGTCGATCTCTGGCCCGGCGCACCAGGAAAACCGGAGCTGATTGCCGATACGATCGAGGGGCGCGAAACCCTGGCGCAGATCAGCCTCAACCTCTACCACCGGCCCGACACCCCACCGCCCCAGGTGCCGAGCAGCCTCGCCAGGCGCGGCGTCATCGTCATTGGTGGCTACAACTACTGGCCTGCGGTGAACCAGATGCTGCACGACCCTCAGTTGGGCATTCGTCTGCACCGCGCGAGCAGCCATGCCTCGGCGATTGAAATGTTGCAGCACCGTCGTGGCGACTATCTGCTCGACTATCAGATTCCGGTGAACCAGGTGCTGCAGCGGCTTGGCCAGCGGACACTGCCTTATGTGAACGTCTACAAAGTGCCGATTCGCTTCATCGTTTCGCGTCGGTTGGACGATAGCCAGCGCGTCATCGACGCGCTGGACCGGGCCTATGTGCAGCGGCTGGAGGCCGGCGAAGACATGAGCCTGCCGGGCGAGTAGCCACGATGCGCGTCAGGTGCCGCGCGGCTTGGCCCGCGCGGTCGGTTCGGCGATCAGCGGATCGTCCGGCCAGTAATGCTTGGGGTAGCGGCCTTTGAGGTCCTTCTTCACATCGCGGTAGGTCGTGGACCAGAAGCTCGCCAAGTCCTGCGTCACCTGTACGGGACGACGCGCTGGCGACAGCAGGTGCAGCTTGACCGCCTGACGCCCGCCAGCGATGCGTGGCGTGTCGGCGAGGCCGAACAGTTCCTGCAGACGCACCGCCAGTACCGGTGGCGACTCGCTGTAATCGAGCCGCACCCGCGACCCGGAAGGCACGGTCAGGGCGACTGGCGCCCACTCATCGAGGCGTTGCGGCAATGGCCAGGGCAACAGGGTCGCGAGCATGCTCTTGAGGTCCAGCTGAGCGAAGTGCGCCAGCCGCGAGACGTTGCCGAGGTACGGCAGCAACCATTCCTCCAATCGTGCCAGCAGTGCGGCATCGCTGACGTCCGGCCATTCGCTGGCCACGCCGGCATCCAGATCGATCTGGCGCAGCATTCCGATGCGTGCCTGCCACTGACGCAGTTCTGCCGTCCATGGCAACAGTTCCAGGCCCTTGCGCCGGACCAGCCCGAGCAGGGCGCGACCGCGAGCATGCTCATCGAGCCCGGGCAAGGCCTCACGGCTGAGCACCAGCTCGCCGACCCGCCGTTGCCGCTCGGCACGCAGCACACCTTCCCGTTCGTCCCACTCCAGCTCGTCGCGCAAGCTGACCTGCTCGGCCAGGACATCCTCGAACAGCCGCGGGTCCAGCGCGGCGGCGCGATAGATACGCTCTTCGCGCTGACCCTGACGGCTGCCCAGCTCGGCGATCACCAGCCAGCGTTCCTTCATCAGCGCATCCGGCTCGCCAAACACCGCCGCCCGACCATTGGCCAGCCGATACTCGCCGCTTCCTTCGCGGCGTTGGCGAGCGACACGATCCGGGTAGGCAAAAGCCAATAGCGCGCCATGCCAGCGATGATCGGCCGCATCGGCCGGGACAGCACCCGCGGAGCCGCGCAGCAATCCACGAAACTGTCGTGCCAACTGGCGCACCCGCTGCGCGCCGGCCTGTCGAGTGGCGCCCCCTTCGAGCAGCCCGAGGCGGGTGGCAATGTCGCTGCCGCCGCCACGTTGGATGTCACGCTCGACCAGCAATGCCGCGAGGTTGGCAGCCAGCGGCGCGAGGCCCAGCGCCTGTCCCCGCAGCAACAGGTGGGCTATGCGCGGATGCGCGGGCAGTTCGGCCATGGCCTGCCCGTGCGCGGTCAGTTGCCAGCCGCCGCGGGTGTTGCGGCTGAGCGCCCCGAGCCGCTGGAGCAAATCCTGCGCCTGGGCATACGCGGCAGCGGGCGGCGTGTCGAGCCAGGCCAGCTCATCGGGCTCGACGCCCCAGCGCGCCAGTTGCAACGCAACACCGGCCAGATCGGCCTGGAGAATTTCCGCATCGCCATAGGCCGCCAATTGCGCATGCTGGTCTTCGGACCACAGGCGGTAGCACGCACCGGGTTCCAGACGCCCTGCCCGCCCCGCACGCTGGGTGGCCGAGGCACGCGAGATGCGCCGGGTTTCCAGGCGCGTCATGCCGCTGCCCGGATCGAACCGAGGCACCCGCGCCAATCCGGCATCGACCACCACCCGCACCCCTTCGATGGTCAGGCTGGTCTCGGCGATGTTGGTCGCCAGCACCACCTTGCGCGTGCCCGCTGGAGCCGGTTCGATGGCCGCACGCTGGGCCGCCAGTTCCAGCTCGCCGTGCAGCGGGCAGATCAACACGTCGCGCCGGTCCGCCAGTTGCTCGGCCAACGCATCGTTTACCCGACGGATTTCGGCCTGTCCGGGCAGGAAAACCAGCAAGCTGCCGGGTTCTTCGTCGAGTGCCTGCATGACCGTCTGCACGACTCGCGACTCGATACGTTCAGCAGGCTGATATGGACGCCCCCAACGCAGTGCCACCGGGTACATGCGCCCTTCGCTGCGCACCACCGGCGCATCGTCAAGCAGACTGGACAGCCGCTCGCCTTCGAGCGTGGCGGACATCAACAGGAGTTTGAGCGGCTCGTCGCGCAGCAACAGCCGCGCGTTGAGGGTCAGCGCCAGGGCCAGATCGGCGTCCAGGCTGCGTTCTCGCATTTTGCCATTCGCATGGATTTATCATTAGATACCTAAACCCAGCAAATACGGGATCTTCCACCCCAAAGCAAGGACAAGAATTCGTTGACAATCATCAGCAGCACCCTGTTCTTACCCAACTATCCATTCCGAAAAATTTCGGAGCCCCTAGCCAAGGCCTTTCAAACCCACGCGTCGTCGGAGTTGATTAACGTTCCGCTGAAGCTGCTCGAGTGCTACCTCCAACTCATCGAGGCAGAACTCTCCTACGTCCATCTGTCGAGTCGAAGCTGCGAGCCGATCATCATCGGTTTTGTCGGTGCATTGCGATCAAGAACTTTGGCCGATAGCAAAGAGCCTGTTCGGATTCGCTGGGCTCGACGTTTCGTAGAAACACTTACAAGTCTGCGCGACGAAATTCCAGGCATGCCCAATTTCGACTATTTGATGGCCGACCTCGAAGAAGGGAAAGAACTCTGGGATTCCCAGCAGAAAAAATTGAACCCATTGGCCTTGCGCTATTGGAACGGATGGCAAGTCGACTCCCTAAAAGGAGTACCAAGTTTTCTCGCGCTGGGAGAACTATGGCACTCCCATGGCCCTGAGTTTACAGAAGAGTACTACCGGACATGGAAGACTTTTTCGGCCAAGCAAGCAAGATGCAACACCACATTGTGCAACAAGCTGGCCAGCTATTTATCGAAGAACTCTTTGGAGTGGCCAACTACAACCTTCCAAAACCCAGAAAATATAAAATCATTCTTTTTGCACTTCATGAAGGAGCACTTCTTAACCGCATATAGAGAAAATCTAAATATACCAACCCAGATAAAAACGTGGAACAGGTTCATATCGAACTGCGAAGAGGCCTTTATACAATCAGGAGTTTGGGCAACCCCTTTTGGGGATGGACTACCACGGCCCATCCGCCCCAAACAACACAGAGCGCAAACAAGAGTGTCCGTGTCTGATGAGGGGGTGGAAATCCATGAAAAACTTATCACTAGAGTCCCTCTCGAAATAACTGATAACGAGGCAATAGAAATATTATTCAAAAGTATCCACAAAGACATCGAAACCGTAAAATCCTGGGCAACAGAACAAGCCAATGAACTTTACTCGAGAGTCCAACTTCGTATACTCGCAACCACACGGATAAACTCCTCGGAAATCAAACCTCGAAAAGGCTGGCAGCGTCGGAGTTACGATCACGAATCAATTTGCGCGATTTTTCAAAGCAACGGCTTTCCATCCTCGCGCATGGACTTCGAACACCAATACGGATACACCATATTATCTGCTGATGTCGCAAATATACTTGGACTTCCGGCTGCTGGCACTCTTTATCCCTACCAATGCTTACTGGTAGCAGAGCACAATGAGATCACAGAATCTTTCCTTAAGAATTTTCGTTTGTATGACGACAAAGGTAGAAGATCCGGCTTTGTGAAAACCGACACCGGGTATCAGTTGGTCGGCTTCAAGGATAGAAGAGGTGGAAAGCTAAGCGAGCAGAAAATACAACTAAACGCGAACTCAACAAAGCGAATCTTCGAAGTAATAAAGATCACAGCACCGTTAAGAAAATATCTCAAGGGAATTGGCGACAGCCGATGGAAGGAGTTATTCCTGACCTGCGGGAAGGGTTTCGGTCACCCGCGGAGCGCTGTAATTCCGACTTGGAACAAAGCGCTATTCGATAAACACACACGGATTTTTGAACGACTTGCACAACAATTTTCAAATCATACTTCCTTGAGGGGTACTGAACTAAAAAATTTCTTATCTCGAGTCACCCTTTCTAGTCTTCGAGCCTCATGTGGGGTAGAGGTATATTTAAAAACCCAAAGCGTCGAAGCCATGTCCAAAGCGCTCGGCCACGCAAACCACGACTGCCTGCAACTTTCTCACTACCTGCCGGAGTCAATACTAGCCTTCTTCCAAGCCCGCTGGATAAGAATTTTTCAGCGCGGCTTAATCTGTGACGCGATGAAAGATAGCAGCTTCCTCATAGAGGCCGCAGACTTCGAGACAATGGAAGAGTTAAATCTATTTCTTAAGAACCATGCACTAAAAGACATCCCTGACCACCTGGTCAACCCGGAGAACACTCAAACAACTGAACCCTATTCAGCGAATCAGTACTCAGAGGTCTACATCTCAGTGGATCCAGGGATAATGACCGCCCTCGTATCATTAGAGAAAGCAGTGGCTACAGCGGAACGACCCGAAGAAGTGACAGGAGTAGCACGATACTGGGCAGATCTAACGAAGGCCGTTGTTGCCGAGATCAGAAGGGATAATGACGCACTACTGAAAGACCACCTTTATGTCGCCGAGCAGAGGTGTAACCCCCGCAGAATGGAGAAGTTGATATATGAATGTTGAATTACCAGCAGAGCTAGACTTCCTAAAAGCGTTCTACACCGACCCTAGGACAGAATACAAAAAATCAAGTTGGTTGCTGAGTGATTTCGACTTGCACATATGGAAATATGATTTCAATTTTGCGACCCCCAACACGATCAACTGGGACATTACATTAGACGACGAAACTTCTCTGCTTGCCCAAAAAAACAAGCCATTACTAGACGGGCTAAAGTATTTTTTAACAACATCTACACGTTCTGTTCGAGGATCGGCGATCGAATTAGGTTCACTAGCCGCACAGATGACGATGTTTAACAGGGCCATTCACGTTGCCGATTACATTCTTCTGAATGCAAAAGAATATCAGCTATCCAGATTCGGATTGGCTGGAATCAACAGCCATCACATGAAGAGAATGCTAGACGTCTTCTCAAGCGTCAACGGTTCGGAAGAGTCGGTTTACGAGTGGACCAAGACTATCAGCAAATTTTGTTTAAGCTTAATAAACACTTCCAGTTCTATCGAACTCGATAGCATTCTAGATCAATATCCACGAATGCGCATTGTGACTGACGAACAACTAGATGAGCATCACCTGGAAATACCTTTTGATTTAATACCTTATGCAAGAGCTGCCTTGCATTTGCATGGATATTATAAAAAAAGATCAACTGCTGGAGTCCGCACCCCTAACACCTTGCAGCTAGCGAAATCGCTTTATGCCAACACACTGAAAGGCGGGCATCTAAAACTAAAAACATTAAGCTCATTAGAATTCTATACTGATAATGAGAGAGAAATAATATCGAGAGAGTATCCCGGTTCATCGGTCAGGACAGGTGACCATGAAGCAATGACATCCGGTCCATTTCGCGCCTACAGATTTTTAACATACAACCTTGGAATTCTTCATGAAATTGGGCTTCCAGCTCCCGAAGTATCAGAGCTGAAGCAGATACTTGATTATGAACCATCACTCTCTGAAGCTGCTCGGTTTCGGACGCTGCCGTACCCAATAGTGAGAGACGCCTTCAGAAAATCAATCGAGTACCATTTCAAGTATGGAGAACTTCTAATAGAAGGTTTCTGCCGCATGGCAGAGCATTGCAACCTCAATGGAATTGCCCCTACGCAACTTACCAATGGAGAGTTACAAGACATTATGCCCCCTGAGCTTATCGACATGGGAATTAGGAAGCTTGGGCTTGTATGTCAAACGGTGTCTATTAGGCACGGCGCACTGAGAAAGCAGTCAAATTACTTCATAGAACTCAGAAATAATGTGGGACTGATTGAGTGCTTACGCATCTATATTGGATGTGTCCAGATGGTAGTTGGAACAATCATGGCTCGCCGAATAGGAGAAATGCTCGATTTGCACTCGACTGACTGCCTAGATAAAAGCGAAAGATGGTTGATCTTCTTAAATAGAAAAAGCACATCCAACCTGTTCGGCATAAGACAACGCCAAGCACGCCCAATCGAACCCATTGCCGTAAAAATGATTAAAAACTTAATTTCCATGCAGCAGAGACTTTTAAAAAGCGGATTCATAACTGAAATGACTAGCCTCTTTGCCCCCCCCGGACTCCTCGGAAATGCCGGGCTTAGTCAGCAAACAATGTATGCCTACAATAGAAACCTAGACTTGTTGTGCGATTATTTCGAACTACCACTAAATTCAAAAGGAGAAAGGTACTATATCCGACAACATCAACTTCGACGCTTTTTCTCCATGGTATTCTTCCACTCGAGCAGTTTTGGAGGACTGGAGACACTGCAGTGGATGCTCGGGCACACCGACATGCAGCATGTTTGGAATTACATTACTGAGTCCACTGATGGTGCAGTTTTGCGTAGCGCTAAGGCTCAGTTCATAGCAGAAAGCTTGCATAATGGCGATATCACTGCTTACGAAGATCTAGCCGAAATACTAAAAATTCGTTACAACACAGATAATTTTGCTCTAGTAGACACTGCTGAACTTGAAGACGCAATCACCGACATGATAAAGACAGGGAAAGTCCAGATTGAGCCAGAGTTTTTCACAGACGAAACCGGCCAACATATGCGCGTGGTAGTAAAAATTCAGAGCACAGACTAAATGAAAAAAATCTCCGACCTAGAGCCACATGCTAGCGCCACATTAATAACCAGTGAACTTTTAAAGCTAATCTACCGTAATCCTGACTATTTTTCCAAAAACGAGAACATTCTAAAGGCTCTCAGAAGCCAAGGAGCGCTAGCCAAGCTCGAATTCAATTTCGAGGACTCAGGGGCTATAAAGTCAAAATCCCCAATGAGCATCAACACTTTAAAATCTCACGCCAACTTACAGTTCAAGGGAGGATTTAAGGAACTTGATACCCTCCGCCTAGCGGCATTGAGGGCCATTGAGAAGGTCAATGGCAGCAAAGAGGCCACTTCAACAAAACGCACTAAGTCCGGACTTTCGCGACTAGTAACTGAACTAGAGGAGAGACTTGATAAGCAGCGCTGCGCCAACATGGTCCTCCTCCAGGGATTAAGCCTGGCAATTAACGAGTTAAGAAATATACGTAGCAATCTAGATCCCGCTCTACTTGAAAAGCGGGCAAGCGATGCCGTTCAGGCACTTACTGCTCTACTGAGCCTCCCTCCAGAACAGCCACCCCCCCCCTCCCCTTCTTCCGGAGACGGGCGAGTTACGCGACTGGAGGAGTATCGCAAGTGACAAACCACCTTCGCCAACAACTATTTAAACCACTTAAAGAGCTAACACTCTTTAGCTACCATGCGCATGGAAGTACTATAACAAAAGATGGTTCTGGCCTGCCGTTTTGCTGTTGGCCTGATGGCACGCCCAATAACGTCGCAAATCTCTACATGCTCGCACTACGTGACCGCCCTGGCCGAGGTGGAAAAGGCCTATCAAGGCACGGCGGTAAAGGCGGAAGCATTGGGGAGTATGCATCCAAAATAAGCCCACTAGTTCGCTACTGCTTCAGATACCGAACTGACTTTATAGGACTGTCTGACCAACAGTTCTCAGACTTCATTGACGAATTAAGAAAGGAGCGATCTGTCAACGATCCCACTGTAAATAGGCGCACCGAAACTACACTCCTAGCAATTGGTAGGATCTGTCTAGATTTTTTGCAATTCGTAGGACGTCTTTATGGCGACGATGCATTTGTATCAGAGAATGGAACCATCCGCGCCGTAATGAAAACATTTACTATCACAACGCGCTCAGGAAGAACGATAAAGCGGAGTTATCTGCATCACCACTCTCTTCATGTATCTGGAACGCGCTACCACACGCGCGATCCGATCCCGAGCGAACATATAAAGCTTTTGCGAGATTCAGCAAACAAAATCCACCCATCGAGACACCTTCAACTTCGACGGAATCTGGTGATTTCCTTGCTTGAGCATACGGGCGCTCGACGCAGCGAGATAATTGAAATTACCGTTTCGGACATACGTAATGCCATGAACATGTCGTTCCCATTGCTACGTCTGCGAACCTTGAAACGTGGAACCTATTCCGAGCGTTTTATCCCGATTTCAAGAGTGGTACTAAGCGAAGCTAAGAAATATATTCAGTTTGCCCGCAGAATATCTCTTCGCAACTTCAAGGACACGGATCACGACAGACTCTTTGTTCAAGAAAAGACTGGTAAGCCGCTCGGTGCCTGCAGTATTACGAATGAAATGATTCAACTTAGAAGTCACGCCGGCATCGAAGAAAAAGTCTGTGCACACATGTTCCGCCATGCTTTCATCACCAATCTTTTCGTACTCCTAATCAAAAGACACAAGTTCAAGCAAAAGGACGACTTCAGAAGCGCCCTGCTTAATAGCAAAAAGTTTCTTTACGACGTCATGCTGTGGACTGGCCACAAAGATCCCCTCTCGGTAGAACGGTATATTCATCTTGCATTCGCCAAACTTGATGGATACGAAGACATCGTTTCATCTGCCCATATAATCAGGACTAACCGTATATATGACCAGGCCGAGGAGCTACTTCTGAACGCATTAAAAAATGGTATGCCAGTTGACGAGTACGTGCGTGAACTGGAGAAGCTAAAGCAACTTCGGCAAGAAGATCTCAAGAAAGAGACAAAGGAAGAGGAAGAGGAAGAGAATACGGAGTCAGTCAAAAGCTGGGAGCATTGGCATAACCACCTTTGAATGTTGCGATACAACTCGCTTCACTGCCGAAGCGTCCATAAAGCGCGTGTCTAATGACGACGACGTTTACCGGTCGTTCACTGGGGCGAAAGAGACAATCCGCTCCTGCCCGTGCAAGGTGGCATCCTGAATGCCCGACTCAATCCGTAGGGCTCTGTCCGGATAGATGTCCTTGAGGTTCGTCATCACCTGACCCTTGTCAAGGCTGAAGATCACTTGGCCGTTGTGATCAACCAGGAATGCATGGTCGATGCCGCCAAAGTCCACGACATCTATGATCCTCCACTAGGGTGTCAAGGGTGAACCGTCGCTTAAGTTCCGGAGCACACATTTACAAAGGGCCGAAATCTGCAAAAAACGGGCACGTCGACTCTACGAATGGCAATACGGTAAAACTCGCACGGCCCTAGTACGCCGGTTGACTGGCACACTCAACAGAGAGCCAACCTGCGTTGCTCTCGAGGCAACACTGGGTTCCGGTTCACACGCCCGCATTGAGCAACAGCCTACGATTTTCGCGGCTTAGCTCTAGCTGTAGCCTGGGCCACAAGCGGGTCCTCAGGCCAGTAATGCTTAGGGTACCTACCTCGTAAATCTTTCTTCACTTCCGCGTAGGTATTGCGCCAGAAACTCGCCAGGTCCTGGGTGACCTGCACCGGGCGCTGGGCCGGGGACAGCAGGTGCAGCTTGACGCCCTGACGGCCACCGGCGATGCGCGGAGTGTCGGCGAGGCCGAACAGCTCTTGGAGGCGCACCGCGAGAACCGGCATCTCGTCGCTGTAGTCGAGGCGGATGCGCGAGCCGGAGGGCACTTCCAGCGTACGCGGCGCCAGCTCGTCGAGGCGTTGCGGCAGCGGCCAGGGCAGCAGGCCATGGAGGATGCCGGCGAGGTCGAGGTTGGCGAAATGGCTGAGGCGGCTGACCTTGCCCAGCCAGGGCTGCAGCCACTCCTCCAGGCTGGCCAGAAGCGCCGCGTCGGAGAGGTCTGGCCATTCGCTGCTGCCCGTGTCGGCCAGGTCCAGTCGGCGCAGCAGCGCCACCCGCGCCTGCCACTGGCGCAGCTCCGCACTCCACGGCAGCAGCTCCAGCCCCTTGCGTCGCACCAGACCGAGCAGCGCACGCGAGCGGGCCTCGTCATCCAGTTCGGCAAGGGCTTCGCGGGCCAGCACCAACTCACCCACTTTCACCTGACGTTCGGCGCGCAGCACACCTTCGCGCTCTTCCCAGTCGAGCAGGTCCTGGCACCTTACCTGTTCGGCCAGAGGGCCGTCGAACAGTGCGGGATCAAGGTCGGCCGCGAGATAGATGCGCTCTTCACGCTGGCCCTGGCGGCTACCGAGATCGGCGATCACCAACCAGGGCTCCTTCATCAGCGCATCCGGCTCGCCAAAGGTGGCTGCACGGCCATTGGCCAGCCGATAATCGGCCCCTCCGGCACGACGTTGCTGGGCAATGCGGTCCGGGTAGGCGAACGCCAGCAGGCAGCCGAGCCAGCGCGGGTGATCCGGATCGGCCACCGGCTCGCTGGCCGGGCCACGCAGGTAGGAACGGAACTGCCGCGCCAGCTGGCGAGCACGCTGCACGCCGCCACGAGCGCCACGCGCTGCCTTGTCGTTACCGGCCAGCAAGGCGAGGCGGCTGTGCAGGTCGGCACCGCCACCACGCAGGATGTCGCGCTCGCCCAGTAGGGCGGCGAGGTCACAGGCCAGGCCGCCGAGTCCCAGGGCGTGGCCACGTAACAGCAGGTGGGCAATGCGCGGATGGGCGGGCAGTTCGGCCATGGCCTGGCCATGGCGGGTCAAGTTGCCATCGTCGGCCAGTGCGCCGAGGCGTTGCAGCAGGTCACGGCCCTGGGCGTAGGCAGCCGTGGGCGGCGGATCGAGCCAGGCCAGTTCATTGGGATCACCAATCCCCCAGCGCGCCAGTTGCAACGCCAGTCCGGCAAGGTCGGCCTGGAGGATTTCCGCGCTCCCGTGGGCGGCCAGTTGCTCATGCTGGGCCTCAGACCAGAGCCGGTAGCAGGCACCCGGCTGCAGACGGCCGGCACGGCCGGCACGCTGGGTCGCGGAGGAGCGGGAAATACGCTGGGTGTCCAGGCGAGTCATGCCACTGGCCGGGTCGAAGCGCGGTACACGCTCCAGGCCCGCGTCCACCACCACGCGCACGCCATCGATGGTCAGGCTGGTCTCGGCGATGTTGGTGGCCAGCACCACCTTGCGCTTGCCCGCCGGTGCCGGCTCGATGGCCGCGCGCTGGGCAGCGAGGTCCAGTTCACCGTGGAGCGGGCAGAGCAGGATCTCTGACCGGCCAGCGAGGCGCTCGGCCAACTGCTCGGCGACGCGGCGAATCTCCGCCTGGCCGGGGAGGAACACCAGCAGGCTGCCAGGTTCATCGGCCAGGGCCTGGAGCATGGTCTGTACCACCCGGGGTTCGAGCGCCTCGCCGATCTGACTCGGCCGCCCCCAACGCTGCTCCACCGGATACATGCGACCTTCGCTGCGTACCACAGGCGCCTCGTCCAGCAGGCGCGACAGGCGCTCGCCTTCCAGCGTGGCGGACATCAGCAGCACCTTCAGCGGCGGTTCGTCGCGCAACAACTCACGGCCGTTGAGACACAAGGCCAACGCCAGATCGGCATCGAGACTACGCAGATGATACTCATCAAATATGAGCAGCCCAACGCCATCTAGGGCAGGATCGTCTTGAAGCCGACGAGTAAGAATGCCTTCAGTCACTACTTCAATTCGAGTCTGTGGTCCGACCTTACTCTCCAAGCGAATTCGATAGCCGACTGTTTGCCCAACGCTTTCTCCCAGCTCGCTCGCCAGTCGCTCAGCTGCGGCTCTGGCAGCTAGTCGACGTGGTTCGAGCATGACAATAGTCTGGTCGGCCAGCCAAGGCTCTTCCAGCAGCGCTATTGGTACTCGCGTTGTTTTGCCTGCCCCCGGCGCTGCCTCAAGTACAACTTCATTACGTGCAGACAAGGCATCTCTTAAAGCGGGCAAAACAGATTCAATCGGCAACAAACTCATGATGGCTCCTAGCTGAGCCACCAATTATAGATACGAGGGAAGCTGTTACGGCACGGCGGTATGTCAATCACGCCCAGTGCACGGCTCCCTTCGGGCCGCTCAGAGATAAACGGGGCCTATTTAAACGGCATGATGGACATCAAGGCCACAGCCAGCATCTGCCCCTTGAACACCTGACGAGGGGGATCCTCTTGCCAGTGTTGCGCCCCGGCTCAGCTGGCTCCGTGATCCGAAAACATCGGATCATTTAACAGCCAGCTGACTAACACCGGATGTAGAGGTCCATGCTTGTCGGCCAATAGGGAAAGCTCTTGCTTGGATCGCTCTTCCACTCGACCAGCCAACCAGACGGCTTCTGCTGTCGGGTAATGCCGAAGTAGATTATTTGCTTGGTACCGTACGTTTTCAGGAAGGCTCGTGTCCCTAGCCAGCTCCTGTAGGAAGTCCCGTGTTTGAACAACGCTACGGGTGCGCTCATGGGCCATCGTCATGGTATTGCTCCTGAAATGTCCGCGGGGAGAGGCGGCTTCTCGTCACTCAACATGAGTCGTCAGCCTCTCCGCCTCACTTTTCGATCACTGCATTGAGCGCGCCAGAGCCATCCCATATGGGGTAAGGGAGCCCTTTCACCTTCTTATCCTCGACGAGGAAGGCCAGGCTATAGCGCGCGCGGGTAATCGCGACGTATAGCTTGTTTCGCGACTCCTCCGTCTTATCCTTGTCGAACACTTTGGCATTTCCGCCAATGAACTTCAGATGTTTATCTGACGGGATCACAAGCACTCGATCAAAGCCTAAGCCTTTGCAGGAACCGAACGTATAACAGATAAGGTTACCCGGTAGGTATCCAGTGCCGGTGGTGGACGACCAGCGCAGTACTTGAGGCTGAAACGCTGCCAAGTAATCGCTCACCTGAGATTGTTTCACTATGAAGGTGCCATGGTGATGCGATATTTCGTCTGGCACTTTCTCGACACCTGTTACCGTCTTGTCATACAGCCCCAGGTGGATCGTGTCGGAGAGGTCGCAGATTTCTTGTATGCACCTGCGATTCTTCGGCATCGAATGCTTTTCGAACTTCATTTTCCCGACGAAGTAATCGACCTTCTGTTGAGGCGTCTGCGGAGCCTTATGGCCGAACGTCGTTGTGTAGATTGTCTGTCGAAAGTCGCCCACACAACAGATCGAGTCGACCATGACCTTGTTGAGTGATTTGATCACGTCGTAGTCCCAACCGACCAAATCCTGCACTTCATCAAAATAGACCCTTTGATAAATCTCCTTCAACCGCTTGGCAGGGGCATTTTTGGATAGTTTCGCAATGAGGGTCGCAAGCTTTGCCAAAAACCCGGAGTACGCCTTTGTTTTGCAGGGCGTCAGGTAATGCAGTGGATTGATCGTGCCATCTTCCGATTTTTCAGCTCTGCCTTCAATGTAGTAGGTTGTACCTGATATTAAGTGAGGGTTGTTCTCAGTGAACGAGATAGTCGTGATCCGATCTGGAAATACCTCGCTCTGATAGGGACGCACCATATCTTCCAGGTAAAAAGAGAACAGCCCCTTGACGACGAAGTGCTCACTGCTAGCACCGTACAACTCAACAAAACGAGAGCGCAACTCTGCCTGATTATTGGTTGTATAGGTGACTACAAGCACACGTCCACCAGCCTTGATGGTCTCAATGGCTTCAGTAATGATCTTGTGCGTTTTCCCTGATCCGGCGCCTGCGACCCAGAGTTCGTTAGGCAAAATCGAGCACCTCGTCTAGAAAGGCTGGGTACTTGAAGTCCAGTGCGCCATCGAACAGTTTGACCGCAGAGTCGACCTTGCGAGCGCCTTTACCGTTGCCCTTTACGCTCTTGAACCAACGGATCAAATTTTCCCTTCGATCCTCCAGAGAGACCTCTGCGTTGTAGATATTGAAGGTTTCCGTCGACAAGACTTCCTTTGCGAAAGCGTCAAGGGTTTTAATGTCAACTGCGTTGGCATAAATCATCGCTGGCTCAAGCGAAAATTCGGCGTCGTTCATCGACGAGTACAGCTTGATGTTAGGAAACGCAGCGTATTCCAGACGTCCTTGTACAACGTTACCGTTATAGTCGCCGTCATTATCCCTGAGCACATGGATCTTGGTGCCGATCTCTTTACCGACTTCGATGAACGTCTTGAAACCTACACCGCGTACCACGATGATATCTATCCCGTCCTGCTCAGGCAGTCGGTTGTGTTTTCGTTGGTAGATTTTCTTGAGCACCAGTTCGTCCGACGGCCCCTCGACCAGGATGACCTTGCCCGACAGTGCCACCCGCAAGGTGTCGTAGCCAGGAAGACGCTTGAGGGTCTTCACCACTTTAGCGTCTAGCGTGTGCAGCCTTTTGTACCCTGACTGCACAAGGCAAATTTTGTCGATACTCAGCTTGTTCAACACATACGAGCTGTGGGTGGTCAGGAACAGCTGCTTGTCTCCTCGCTGGGTTTCGATGTAGTGCACAAGCTTGTTCAGATTGGTGTGAGATAGATGATTTTCGGGCTCTTCCATCATCACCAGATCGATGTCGTGGGATTTGTTCTGAATGGCCAGTTTAATCTGCACATTGCTCTGTTCACCCTTGCCGATGAGGTGAAAAGGCACATCATCGACCTCAAGCTGTAGGCCGGTCTGGATGGAGCCCGCAGGTAACGTACTTGCTGCAATGGTGAGCTTGCTATCGGTGATAAGGTGACCCGCATCAAGGCTGGCATTGACCGTCCTGACCTCCCCGGAGTTGTTAAACACCTGCAGGTTTTCACGATAATTGAGGGTCAGCTTGACGAGCTCTTCCTTCGCCAATGCGGTGTTGAGAATGCTCGAAATGTACTGGTTCTTCCCCATGGTTGGGTGGATACGTGTGGGGTCGATGTACAGCGCCTTAAACTTCTTAGCGATCGGTTTTATCGGATTCCAACCGAAATCGAGCCATTCCACCTTATAGAATTCGATCGGAATGCTGGTGATGTTCGGCTTGGTCAGCAGGTGGCTCTCGTATACGGCCTCCAGCGACGGGTCGAAACAGGCTTGTACCAAGACGCCCTGGGCGTCAGCCTTGAGGCTGTTGTTCGAGCCTCGGTACTCAGGCACACCGTCAATGTAGGCTTCGATGATAAGGCTGGGCAGGTGCTTGGAGCTCAAGTCAGAGGCGAGAAACCGCGTGACGGCATCCTGATTGAAAAGATCAGGGGAGAACTCGCCGTTGAAGGGCCGTCCACGATGATTGTAATTGAGCACAATTTCTAACGCTTCCAAGATTGTGCTTTTACCAGCATTGTTGTCGCCGACGAAAATATTGACGTCGTCGTTGAATTCTAGAAGTTCGTCGCGAAATTTTTTGAAGTTGATCAGCTTGATGGCTTTAACGTGCACTCTAAATCCCTCTAGGCATCGCTTGATAATGGCGTATTACCATGGCAAATGAACCGTACCTTGGGTGGTGTGTGCTGTCCATATGGCTATCAGCTGAAGACGAACGTCTAGAGCAGTTTTGAATCACCTCGAGTGCCGTGGTCACATCTAATGCCTGCTTTTGGCCCAGAGTGTGTAAAAACGCTTCGTCAAAATTGAAGTGCGCGCGTCTACGTGAAATCTGAAATTTTTCGGCACCTCAGCAGATGTGGATTTCGCCCAGATGCGCGATTTCCAGTCCGGTTTTGAGTACCTGTCGCGCTCGAAAACGTTTTTACACAGCCTCGGCCGATTGCAGCCGGTGACGACAGGCACCTGTCGGCCAAAAGCTGCCTGTCGTTGAGTGCAATTTTTGACTCATGGCTGCCAGCAACGGCAGCAGTTAAAATGCTCAGAGACGATCACTCAACGAGCAATAGACCTAGTTTGTTCGACCGAGCTAGATTAGTAAAAGCTCTTTCACTTTTTGCTTGATTTCAGCAGGGCTTTCTTCAAATCCGTATTTACCGGCATTATCTTTAGAAGAGTTATATCCCAAGAAATAACCATTGTATTGAAAGTAGTTAGTGTCAATTTTTCGCCTGCTTGGCTTGCCTTTTTCCAGCATATCCAGAAGCGTTTTTAAGTGTGAGCGTGTTAGCCAGAATTTTAGAAGTAATCCGCTCCCTAGCACTTCAGTGCCGATCATTGGAGCTGCTTGAAAGCCCAAGGCCTAGCTCAGGGCTAGTCGTCTACACCAGTTCCGCTATGTATGCTGAAGGGGGCCCAACCACTCTACCTGACCAGCAACCTCAAGCGCTTCGGCGAATTCAACCTCAAGCTAAACCGGCCACCGGAGCCCTGGATCAAGGACTCGGTGTTCCAACAAGCTGCCGGCTCGCTGCGGGTGATCAGACCTAGCCAGCTAGATACCGAGAAAACGCCATGATCAACATTCCTCCCGCATCCTTCCGCCTTACACCGTACGGCGAAGTGGACGCCGTGGCGTTGGAAAACCTGCGCGACAGCTTCGACACCTCTCAACTGCTCCGGCTGGTTGATCGCTTGGACGTCTGCTTGGTGGAACTGGGTGGAATCACCTCCATTCGCGACGAGCTACTGAGATTGCATGCGATGGCTCTGACGATAGTTGAGGGCATCGCTCTTACGGTGCCTGCCGAGAGTGCTTGTATCTGGACAGAAGCCCAATCTCTACAGATGGATCTTGAGGCACTGGTTTCTTGGGCGCGCTCCGCTCAGCTCATCATTGCGCCGCTGATCAATCTTGCTCCACAGCACGAGGCATGAGCGCTCTCGCCGATTTCGACGAGGCTCAACTGTTTCTGACCATGGCTGGAATCGCCCGTAAGTAGATCAATTCACCAATCAGTTCTACGAGTGTCTGAGTAATCACAGCCGCCGCGGCCAGCGCGCGAATGGACTCCGGGAGCGCTAGGGCCAGGGGAAGCACTACAAGCGAGTTGCGAGTGCCTGAGCTAAAGGCCACTGCCCGTGCGGCAGAAGCCTCCAAGCCAAATAGCCGGGAGCTGAGTACGCCGAGGGCCGGAGCGAGTAGTAGAAACGCTCCGTATACCGGAAGCAACGGCGCCAGGATGTCGAGTTGGTACACGACAGCCGCGATCTGCGAACCCACCACCACGATTAGAACCAGGGCCATTGCAGGCACTGGCAGCCAGGCCCAACCTGCGCTCCATGCGCGAAGCAGCAGAGATCGGCGTCCGCCAAATTCGGTGAGCACAGCCGCTACCAAGGGTAGGACGATCAGTAACAGGAAGGCTTCTGCGAAGGGCCACAGCTCGATCACTGTGCCGGCTTCGGGGCCAAGGATTAGCCGCAAGTAGAGGGGCAGCAGCAGAAGCTGGAGCAACAGCAGCAATGGCGTCGCCGCGAGCACCAGACGAGAGTCCCCTTTGCCCAGGTGGGTGAAGACCACCACGTAATCGATACAAGGCGTCAGCAGGACAAGCAGCGCGCCGACCAACAAGGCCTTGTTCGATGAGAGCGGCCACGTCACCAGCCACACCATCAATGGCACCAATAGGAAGTTGGCCAGCAACAAGGCACCGACGAAGCGGCGGTTGGCAAAAGCTTCTCGCAGCTCCAAAAAAGGAATCTGCAGAAACATGGCATACATCAGCACGGCAATCGCCGGTGTGATGGCCATGGCCGTCAGTCCGGTGAATTGCGCAGAGCTCAGGCCTGCAATGGCAGCGGCCACCACCGCCGCGAAATAAAATGCTATCTGGTGTTCTTCCAGCCAGTCCCGCGACATCTGATATCTTCCCTTGTTGCGCAAGGGCGACATTCTCCCACTGGCATCGGATTTAACCCAGCGTTGAGGCTGGTTGCTTTTCGCTTTGCCGTTGGGCGAAGTCCGCAACGGTCCTAACAAGTCCTGCCGATAAGAGGATGCATGATGTTTCGAAATAACTGGATGGCGGGTCTGAGGCAAGTGCTCGCCATCGCCAGGAGTTAACCGCAATGAATCCTCAACCTTCAGGCATGCCCTGGAACCTGCTGCTGCTAACCTGGCTGGTCGCACTGGTATCGACCCTGTCCGCGCTGTTCATTGGTGAGGTGATGGGCCAGGCACCCTGCGTGTTGTGCTGGTTCCAGCGTGCCTTCATGTTTCCGCTGGCGGTGATCCTGGCCATCGCCTGCTACCGCTCGGATTTCACCGTCTGGCACTATGCCCTGCCGCTGACCGCTATCGGTGCGGCACTGGCATTTGTTCACACGCTGCTCTATGCAGGGCTGATTCCACAGCCGATCCAGCCCTGCACGGCCACTGGTCCATCCTGCTCAGGCGCCGGAATGACCCTCTTCGGCGTGGTGCCCCTGCCGGCACTCGCCTTGTTCGCTTTTATCCTTATCGCCATCCTGCTCATAATCATCCGTCGGAGAACCACCCCATGAATCGCCGTTCCGTGGTCCTGATCGTCAGTGTCGTGATCCTGGCCGTCTTTGCTGCCGCCGCATTCTTCTATTCCCCCTCGCAATCGCCTCAACAGGCCCAGGCTCCCGGTTCGACAGCCCAAGAGACCGCGACACAACCCAAACAGAACGGCGGCCAGTTGGTTCGCTTCCACTCACCAGTGTTCGGCCCGGCGCAAGCGCCAGTGACCATCGTCGAATTCTTTGACCCTTCCTGCGAGGCATGCCGCGCCTTCCACCCCTATGTGAAGCAGATCCTCGCCGAGAACCCGGAAGACGTGCGTTTGGTGCTGCGCTATGTACTGTTCCATCAAGGCTCCGAAGAGGTGGCGCGAATGCTGGAGGCGGCGCGTAAGCAAAATCTCCATGAACAAGTGTTGGGGGCTGTGCTGGAAGCCCAACCCGGTTGGCACGACGACCCCAAGGTAACGCAGGCATGGGCTGCTGCAGAGCGCGTCGGTTTGAACTTGGAACAGGCCCGCCAGGACATGCATACGCCTGGCGTCAACGCCGTGCTGGAAACGGACATGCAGGACGTTAAAGCCGTTGGGGTTCGTGGCACGCCGACTTTTTTTGTCAATGGTCGTGCGCTCAGCGAGTTTGGCCCGGAGCCGCTGCGCCAGTTGGTGAACAGCGAAGTGGCCAAGGCACGAGAATGACACTATGAGCGCGCTGGAAAACCGCGTGCCACCGCTGCTCGTGGCCGGCCTGATCGCTGTGCTGATGGGTTTGTCGGGAACCAAATTGCCGGGTTTCGAACTGGCATGGACCGCGCGCCTGACCTTCGCTTTGCCAATACTGCTCCTGGGGCTCGGCGTGTGCCTCGCCGGCGTCCTGTCGTTTCGCCGCGCGCGTACTACGGTTAATCCATTGCAGCCGCAGCAGGCTTCTGCATTAGTGGAGGCTGGCATCTACCGGTACAGCCGCAACCCCATGTACTTAGGCTTTGCCATTATCCTGGCGGCTTGGGCGCTGGTCTTGGCCTCGCCTCTAACCCTGCTTGGCGTAGTTGCTTTCGTGCTGTACATGAACCGTTTCCAGATCCCAGCCGAAGAGTGGGCGCTGGAAACATTGTTCGGCGAATCATTTGCCCGCTACCGTGCACGAGTCCGCCGCTGGCTCTGAGCGTCCGCGGCGGTAGCGACTGGCGGGGCTTGCTCGTCGCGGCAGCCTGCCGAAGGTGCCACGACCTAGCCTGATCTCCTCGTGACGAGCTGCTTTGGCCACATGCCGCTAGCATGTCTCTGGTCGAAGACATAGCGCCAACGAGTGATGTCGCAAGTTCACTCCGTTGATATCGAGATAACTGTCTAGCAACAGCGGTGAGCGCAAAGCAGGCTTATGCTTCGCTGCGATGACTGTCGGCCTGCCTGGTGTCGATACAAACACTGCCGTCTAGCTCCATTTCAAGTGTCGAGTGGCTGACTTTGAATCGCTCATGAAGTACACGTTTTAAATCAGTCTTCACTCGTTCAATTTCGGGCAGGCTAGCCTTCTTGATGACAACGTGAGCTTCCAATGCAGTTGAATGTTCGGCAATTTCCCAGACATGTACGTGGTGAACACTCACAACGTCGTCCACTTGCTCCATGACATTGATTATATCAGTGATGGAAACTCCTTCTGGTGCGCCCTCCATTAACAAGTGAATGGTTTTAGGTAGCATGCTAAAGCCCTGCCATAGCACGTAACCAGCAATCATCAGCGTCAGTACAGTATCTGTCCAATACCAGTCATACAGAAGGATTAATGTTCCGGCAATAATAACACCGACGGAGGCCAGCGCATCCGACACATTGTGCAAGAATGCCGCCTTTATATTCATGCTATTCTTAGACATTGTGTAGGTGAGCAAGGCCGTGACGACATCTACAATCAAGGCTATTCCCGCCACCACGACCACTGTCCATCCTTCAATGGGCTGTGGGGCAAAAAACCGACCTATAGCTTCGTAGATGAGGTAGAGACCAACGATAATCAGCGTGACCAAGTTAATCAAAGCCGCTATGGTTTCACTGCGTCGGTAGCCGAAGGTTTTAAAAGCATCTGGCGGTTTGCGACCGATTTTACGTGCGATGAGCGCAATAACCAGTGATGCGGCATCGCTCAAGTTATGTAGCGCGTCAGCTATGAGCGATAAACTGCCAGAAAGTATTCCTCCAACAACTTGTGCCAGAGTTAGCACAGTATTAACGCCAATGGCAGCGATTAAACGCTTATCGCCTATGGCTTCGGTGTTATGGTTATGTTCGTGAGCCATTGGTTTTTAACCGTCCTTAAATAACATAAGACAAGGATAGGGAGCCCAAAAAAGTAATAGATAATACTAGCACCAATACCATCTGGCCTTCCAAACCACACTGACAGAAATGCGACCACTCTCAAGCGAGTTCGTGCATTATCGTCTGAAACTTGCCGATAACTGGCCGATCCCTCTCAAACGTTAAACGACGTTGCTCGCTAATGATAGATGATGCGGCGTCAATCCGAAGATGACAAAATTGTAATCTTCCAATCATTCTTTTCGTAGGATAGGCCCTTGCAGATTGGTGCGCCTCGGTGCTGACATGACGAAGCAAGGCGCTCATGTCACCGCGCAATGGAAGCATTACATTTCAATAATGTAATGCTTGGCTCATGCTGCTGTTAACTTCAATCACGCAAAATTCATTCGAACCTGCAGGGCTCAGCGAGAAAGCTCAGCAAGCCACCTTTGAATTTAGCGAGGACTGCCCTATGAATCTGTTGAAAGCTATTGTTGTTGGTTTGGTAATCTGCGGCTCCGCATTGTCTTATGCAGAAGATGGTTACGACCGCTCAATTAAATTTAATGAAAAATTCCGAGCAGATCAAAAACGAATTCACGGAACCGAATCCGCCAAACGAAAAATAGACGAATTACAGATTAAGGATACCCGCCAAGATCAGAACAATACGGAAAGCAAGAAAGAAACCAAAGCTGACTAACCGCTTCATATCTGAACGATATTCGCCTCCTGCAGCTTCCAATCTCCTTTGGAAGCAGTTGCACTCTAAGCGCCCTTCGGGGCGCTTTTTTGTTTCCATAACTTGCCCGCAACATCGCTACCAGCGAATCGCCCGGAATTTATATAAGCCGTTTCGTTTAAGTCAGGCCGCCATTGCCTGATCTGTTGTTATTAGCCTTCGCAAGGATCATGTCCGAGTGAGCTGAACAGACGCTGTGGCGTACAGCGCACCCATGTCTGGGTCGCTATCTCAAAGGCCTCACGGTTCGCCCATGATTGACGGTGTCAGCTCGGCCTTGCACAGCCCGCTGATCGTTCCAGCCAGGGCTTTGTCGTAGCTATCGCCCTTTGCTGCCGACCGGGGCAGGTCAGTCGCTGTTTGCATAATCCTTCGTCAGCTCACCGTGGGTGAAAGCCATCAGGTCAAGGACGCGTATGTAGCGAAAGTCATACGCACTAAGCGCTGAGCAATTTTTTATTTACCGCTTAGATGCATCAGACTGCGCCACAAAGGCTGTGCTGTCCGCTGCGCCGCTAATGAAACTGCGCTCCGATAATTAACGCGCCCCGTTCTCGCTAGCTAGCAAGAACGGGGCGTTGTGTGCCGCCATCCAATCTCTAGCTTGTTCTGTCAGCGGCCAACGCGATTTCTTGCTCCTCCAATTCGTCTTCGCGTCGATGAGCCATCTGGTAGAGCAACGGCAAAACTAATAGCGTTAGCACCGTTGAGGAGAGAATCCCCCCGATCACCACCGTCGCAAGGGGACGTTGTACCTCTGCACCGGTACCCACATTCAAGGCCATTGGAACGAACCCGAGTGAAGCCACTAAGGCTGTCATCAATACCGGTCGTAGCCGGGTAAGGGCACCTTCGCGGATCGCAGTGTCCAGAGGTAAACCTTGCTCCCGTAGGCTACGGATGAAGGAGATCATTACCAGGCCATTTAGAACGGCGACGCCTGACAGAGCAATAAAGCCAACACCTGCTGAAATGGACAATGGGATATCTCTGAGCCACAGCGCAACAATGCCTCCGGTGAGCGCAAATGGAATCCCTGTAAAGACCAACAAACCGTCTTTGACATTGTTGAACATCATGAAAAGCAGAATGAAGACCAGGAGCAGCGCCACGGGGACGACAATCTGCAGCCGCTTCGTTGCCGATTCAAGCTGCTCAAAGGTACCGCCCCAGTCGATCCAATAACCTGCCGGGATATCTACCTGGGCCTGGATTTTCTGTTCTGCCTCAGATACGAATGATCCAATGTCACGACCACGGACGTTTGCACTGACGACAATTCGCCGTTTCCCTTCTTCTCTACTGATCTGATTCGGACCGGGGGCCAAATCCAGGGTGGCCACCTCGCCGAGGGGGATATAACTTATGGTGCTGTTTAATTCCCTTGGAAGGGCAATTGGAAGCCGCTCAATTGCGGCGAGATCGCTGCGTATCTCGTCCGGTAAACGAACCACGATATCGAAACGCCGATCTCCTTGAAACAAGGTGCCTGCCTCTCGGCCACCGATAGCTACTGCAACCGCTTGCTGGACGGTATCTAGACTCAGGCCGTATCGTGCGATCTGATCGCGATCGATATCAATCGTGAGCATGGGAAGGCCAGTCGTCTGCTCGACCGTAACCTCTGAAGCGCCTGGTACTTGTCCTAGCACCTCGGATACTTCCGCCGCCGTGCTGTTAAGAACGTCCATGTCATCACCATAGATTTTCACGGCTACCGCGGCACGAACTCCGGAAATCAGCTCGTTGAAACGCAGCTGAATCGGCTGGGAAAACTCGTAGTTATTGCCCGGCAACTCAGCGGCGGATGCTTGCACCTCGCTTAAGAGCTGATTACGCGACTTGCCTGGATCCGGCCACTGTTCTTGTGGCTTCAGCATGACGTACCCGTCAGAGATATTTGGAGGCATAGCATCCGATGCCACTTCCGCAGTGCCAGTTCGCGCAAATATGCGTTCAATCTCCGGAAACTCATCCATAAGCTTTCGCTCCAGCTGCTGCTGCATCTCTACAGACTGACTAAGACTGGTAGCTGGTACACGAAGGGCTTGGATAGCGAAGTCTCCCTCGTTGAGGCTAGGCACGAATTCACTGCCCATACGTGACCCTACGAGGCCAGAAAGTATGACTACAACTACCGCAAAGGTGAGCACTGCTGGCTTGTTGGCCATTACCGCATCGAGCGCAGGTGCGTAGGCCCGTTTAGCATTGCGGATTAGAAAGTTTTCCTTTTCCGTAACCCGCTTACCGATAAAGAGCGCAACGGCCGCCGGGACGAACGTCACCGAAAGGATTATCGCCCCGAATAGCGCTGTCACTACGGTAAACGCCATGGGCGTGAACATCTTACCTTCTACCCCTGTAAGGGCGAATATCGGCAGATACACGATCATAATGATCAGCTGCCCATACAATAGAGGCCGACGCACTTCCTTTGCCGCAGCGAATACTTCATGAAGCCGTTCGGACAGTGTTAATGCCCGTCCGTGATGGGACTGAGCGTGTGCAAGTCGACGCACGCAGTTCTCAACAATCACCACGGCTCCATCGATAATGATGCCGAAATCCAATGCGCCTAGGCTCATCAGGTTGGCGCTGACCTGATTGGCTACCATGCCGGTGAACGTGAAGAGCATAGAAAGCGGTATCACAAGCGCGGTTAGGATCGCCGCCCGGATATTGCCTAAGAAGAGAAAAAGTATAACCACAACAAGAATGGCACCCTCAGTGAGGTTCTTCTTAACGGTGGATATAGCTTTGTCTACGAGTACAGTTCGATCGTAGACAGTAATTGCCTTTACGCCTTCCGGAAGCGAAAGGTTTATCTCTTTCATCTTGTCGTCGACAGCCCTTGAAACTACTCGGCTATTTTCACCGATAAGCATGAAGGCCGTACCTAGTACCACTTCGCGGCCATTCTCGGTGGCTGCGCCAGTGCGGAGCTCCTTTCCAACCTCGACCGTCGCAACGTCGCGGATACGCACTGGGGTACCGTCAACGTTGCTAATAAGGGTATCGCGGATGTCCTCCACAGACTGCATTTGTCCTGGAGCGCGAACAAGATACTGCTCGCCGCGCTTTTCAATATATCCGGCACCTAGATTGTTATTGTTTTGCTCAACCGCCTCGATCAAATCTTGTAGTGTTAGTCCAAACGACCGCAAAGTGTCTGGGTTGGGGGCGATCTGATATTCCTTTGCATATCCTCCGATCGTATTGATCTCAGTAACACCAGGTACATTTCGGACTTGCGGTTTGATGATCCAATCTTGAATCTCACGCAAGTCAGCAGGGGTATACGGCGTACCGTCCGATTTGGTGGCACCTTCCTCAGCTTCAACCGTCCAAAAATAGATTTCGCCAAGCCCAGTGGAAATAGGGCCAAGTGTTGGAGTGACGCCATCTGGGAGCTGATCTTTGGCCCCTCCCAGGCGCTCGTTCACAAGTTGGCGGGCAAAATAGATGTCAGTGCCTTCCTCAAAAATAACTGTGATCTGAGAAAGTCCATATCGAGACAAGGATCGTGTCTGCTCGAGCTTGGGCAGCCCAGCCATTACCGTCTCGAGCGGGTAGGTAATACGCTGCTCCACTTCCAGCGGGGAATAACCTGGCGCCGCAGTGTTGATTTGCACCTGTACGTTGGTGATATCCGGGACAGCATCGATAGGCAGCTTTTGGTAGCTGTAAGCTCCTAACGCTGCCATGCCAAGCACGGCTAGCATAACCAACCAGCGATGCTCGATAGAAAAACGAATGATACGTTCGAACACGATTCTATAACTCCGTATCAGTGAGCATGCGAGGCGCTGGCTTTGCCAAGCTCGGACTTGATGATGAAGCTGTTATCCAAGGCATAGCGCGCTCCGGGCTGGAGGCCTTCCTTGATTTCGACCGCGTCACTATCGCTGCGGCCACTCACGATTGGCTGAGCAGCAAAGCCATGGTCGGTCCGTACAAACACCACCGGCTTTTCTTCCAATGTGTGGATCGCATCAGGACTTACTGCGACTGGCACGGATGCTTCGCCAGCGCCTACCTGCACTTTGACGAACAGGCCGGGGCGCCAAACCCCTTCAGGGTTGGGAAGTGTGACCCGGGCGGTAGCGGCGCGGCTTTGCTGACCAACAAGTGAGCCGACATAAGAAACGGTTCCATTGGCACTGGACTCGAATGCTGTGGCCTCGATAACGGCATTGCTGCCTACTCGTACCGCGCTGAGTGCATTGGCAGGAACGCTGATATCTGCCCACACGGTGGAGAGATCGGAAATGATGAATATCTGGTCATCGGTATTGACTGACTCACCGAGCGTGATGTCCTTCTCAACGATCATCCCATCGAACGGCGCCCTGAGTTCGTAGCGGCTCAATGCGTCTGGCTTGCCAGCATCACTGCCAAGCGCTTGTAGCTGTGCGTTTGCATTCGCAACAGTCAGCTCTGCTTCCCGTAAAGCCTGTTGTGCCTGTAAATAATCCTGTTCCGCAGAAATACGCTCTTCCCATAGCTCCTTTTCGCGTCGATAGGTTTTTTGAGCCAATGCAAGACGTTTTTGCGCCGCGTAGAACTCGCTTCTACGTTCCGACAGGTCTGTACTCGCGATCACAGCAAGTACTTGCCCCTGTTTCACCTGTTCGCCCAAATCGACTTTGACCGCTTCAACGACACCTGAGAGACGAGGCACAACTTGCGCTGTGCGGTCTTGGTTGAATGTAATTTCGCCAGGCAGCTCAATTGCGCTTTTTATCTTTGCGGGCTGAGCAGTTGCCAGTGAGATGCCGGCGGCTAGGATTTGTGTCTCTGAGAGTTCTACCTCTGCTGTTTCAGTATGCTCCGCTCCCTCGGGCTCATCTTCATGCTCATCTTTCTCTGCCGCACCGACCTCGTGATCGCTATCGGCGCCTCCTTCATCATGGCCATGATCTCCTTCGGCTTCTGCATCCTCATCCGAATGCCCTTCATCCTCATGCTCCGATTCGTCACCATGCTCGCTATGTGCGTCGCCCGCATCGGGCACAGCTGGACTACTGCGAAGAAGCAATCCGCCAAGCATAAGTGCCACGCTTAATATGACGACGATCCAAAAAATCTGCTTCTTGTGACCAGCCAAGGAAGATGTATTCGATTTACTTTTCATATGGATTCCTATGGCTGAGTGGCCGAGGTGATAACGGCCGACCCATCTCCGACAATTCGCGAGATTTCTGCCGCCGCCTGGTTAGCTTGTGATAGCGCAGACAGGTACTGAGATCGGGCTTGGAAAAGCGTGCGTTGAGCATCCAGTACGTCAAGGAACGTGAATTTTCCAAGTTCGAACCCCTTGCTGGCAGCTTCATAAGCGCTTTGGGCACTGGGGAGCATATCGTTGCGCAACAGTTCAAACTGCTGGCGAGCAGTGCGCAGCCGCATGTGCGCTTGGGAAAGTTCGCTTTTCAGGCGTATATGGACGGCGTTGAGCTCGTCCTGCGCCTGGTAGGCCCGTTCCTGCGCTGCTCCGATGTTGCCTTGGTTTCGATCAAACAACGGCAGGGGCATCGAGATACTCACCAATCCCAGCGTGCCGTTATATTCATCTGAGCGTTGGGCACCTACGCTAACCGTCACGTTAGAAAAGCGATTCGTCCTTTCCAGCTTTAACGCAGCCCGACGTCTTTCAGCCTCCCGACGCGCGCGGGTTAGTTGGGCGGAATCGTTCAAACGGCTATAAAGCTCAGCTAGCTCGGGAAGAGGAGGCACTGCCTCTGCCGGCTCTTTTACTCGCTCAAAGCGTGGCTGTGGATTTCCCCAGTTGGCCGCCAGCCGAGTGCGCGCAGCTTCGAGTTCAGCTGTGGCCTGGGCAAGCTCTACTTGCACTCCAGTAGCCGCAACCCGCGCCCGGGTTTCCTCTACGGGAGAAACCATGCCGGCCCTCACACGTCGATTGGCCACGTTCACTGCTTGCTTCGCAAGCTTTGAAGCAGCCTGAGCGAGGTCCAGCCGTTCTTGAGCAGTAAGCACATCGTAGTACGCGCCCATCACTGCCCCCCTCAGTCGAGCTTGGGCGTCCTGTAGGTCAGCAGCTGCTACGTCCAAGGCTCGTTGCGCCGCCTCAATACGAGCCGAACGTTTACCACCCAGCTCTATTTCTTGGCTCAGTTCAAGCGTGGTCTCCGGGGCATCGCCCCGGATTCCCTCCTGGCTAGCGGACAATATTGGATTCGGACGTGCTCCGGCTTGGCTAATTAATGCGCGAGAAGCAGCCAGCTCACGTCTTGCAACAGCCAGTTCAGGGCTTGCAGAGCTAGCGAGTTCCAAGGCGCGTAGAAAGCTTATGGATTCGACAGACTCAACGGGGAATGTATTTGACACACCGACAGGTAAGGTCTGTGTGAAGGTCGGCAACTCTAAGGGTTGCGCAAAGGCGAGATTGCACGACAACGTCGTCAACCCCAGCGAGAAAAGAGCTTTTCGCACCGAAATCTCCTAAAAAAAGGGAAGGTTCGGTGAGACGTCAGATACAGATAAATGGCGCTTACTGGTTACTTTGGCGTCCCACCGGTTTTGCACCGATGCGCCAATTAGGTTTCTCAGGACGCCCCGCTTCAGCCGATGCGTAGCTAGCAGAAGGAAACGGTTTCAAGCTCATTGATAATACCGAACCAGGACAGATCCCTTTCGTTATAAGCGGCTTGATATGGTCGCCATGAAAGACACAGTCTCCATCCAGACTGATTTTTTTTGCGGCTTTTGACGATCCTTCCTCGTCAGTACCCAGAGACTCGTGCGGATGTTCGTGATGTCCAAGATGATTTGCTGCCGAACCATCCTCATGACTGCAGCTCGTGCTAACAACTGCCCATGATGATTGCAATGGGAACAAGGCTAGCAACATCAGCAAAACTATTTTTCTCATCCAAGGCAAAACGATGACTTCCTGGTTTAGATGTCGAATCCAATCATAAGAACTACCCCCGCCAAGACGCGAAACACATGCGCCTCTACTGCGATAGTGATTCGCCCTGAATTTAGTAGACAAATACACGAAAGCGTTTTTATCAGCCTTGCCAAGCCGGCGAGATAGCTGATGGCTATGGGGTGGTGACTTTAAATAAGTGTGGATAACGACCTGGTGACCGCAACATTACAAATCTGTAATCGAAGGAGTGCGCGATTGGGCTTCCTCAGATTACAAAATAGTCATTTGCCGCTAATCCTGCCGTCATCTCTAGGGGAAGAACATGGCCAAGCGCTAAAAACAAAAAGGCGAAAGGCGTCATTCGAGCACTGACCTGCCGTACATAAGGAGCATCATCATGAGCAAAAAGGCCGTTTTTTCGCTGACAGCCCTTTCACTGGCATTGGGCAGCGCCCCGGTCTTTGCCCAATCGGAAACAGCCGAGGGCTTCATCGAAGGCAGCACGCTATCGCTGATAAATCGCAACTTCTATTTCAATCGGGATTTTCGCGACGGTGAGAGTGCCGCCGGCAATGGCTACTCCGAGGAATGGGCCCACGGATTGATGGCCTTCTTCGAGTCCGGATATACCCAAGGCTCGGTAGGGATTGGCTTCGACGCTTTCGCCATGCTCGGCCTCAAGCTCGACTCCGGTTCGGGGCGCTCCGGTGTGGGCGGCAGCATCGACCTGCTTCCCCACGACAGCGCTGGCGATCCTGAGGATGACTTCACACGGGTGGGGGGCGCGGTGAAAGCACGCTTGCTGGACACCGAGATCAAGGCCGGCGATGTATTTCCCACTACACCTGTCGTGCACTTCGGCGACTCTCGGCTGCTGCCGGAGTCTTTCAAGGGTGTCACCGTTGTGAACAACTCGCTGGACGACCTCACCCTTCAGGGAGGCCGCTTGCACGCGATGAGCCAGCCCAACACCAGTAACATGAACGAAGACTTCGTCACCTTCTACGGCGGGGGCGTAGACGCGCCTTGGCTCGGCTACGCAGGCGGTGACTACAGCGTGAATGAAAATATCAGTCTTAGCCTGTACACCAGCCGCCTCAAAGATGCCTGGAACCAGCATTACTTCGGTGCGTCGGCCACCTATCCGCTCTCCGATATCGTCGCGCTGCTGGCCAGCTTCAACTATTACAAGGCAACCGACGAAGGCCGTGAGTTGCTGGGCGAGTTCAACAACAACATCTGGAGCTCCAGCCTGGGTGTCGCCTTCGGCGCGCACACCGTCACGGCGTCGTATCAGCGAAACAACGGTAACAACGACTTTGACTACTTGCGCCAGGCGGACTCGATCTACCTGAACAACTCCATTCAGTACAGTGATTTCAACTCACCTAAAGAGCAGTCCTGGATGCTGCGCTACGACCTGAACATGGCGGAGTACGGCATACCCGGGCTTACTTTCATGACCCGCTACGCCCGCGGTTGGGGCGCCGATTACAGCAACGCGAACGAGGTGTACATGCGCCAAGACGATAACGGTGCGCCGCTGACGGGACAGAACCGCTGGGAACGCGACGTCGAAGCCCGCTACGTTGTACAGACTGGCTCTCTCAAGGATTTGTCTCTGCGGGTGCGCCAGGCTACCACGCGGGCGACTGCTTTCGAGTCCGACCTCGATGAGGTCCGATTCATCGCCGAGTACCCTCTCTCGATCTTGTGAAACACCATGAGCAACACCACATCTTCTTTAGTTTTGCTCCCTTGGTTTGAAGATGTGTTTCAGGCGCCCATCAGGGCGCCTTTTTTCGTTTGGTGCACCCGCTCGCGCTGCGGGTCAACCAAATGACCGGTAGATTACAAATTCGCAAGATAGCCCTCACAGGGCTTTTACCGCGTTAAAGTGCTTCCCGCTTCCCTGGGCAGATCTTTTCGCCTCTGCCTTTCACGCTAGAGCCAAGCCGCTTTCGTCTTGACCTAGTTACTACATGGATTTTTTTGGTTCCGCTTACCGCGCACCTCCTTGCCGAGTTACCTCAAAACATGCGCATCCTGGTTGTCGAAGACGAGATCAAAGCTGCGGAATACTTGCAGCAGGGTCTTATCGAATGTGGTTACTTGGTCGATTGCGTAAGTGATGGCCTCGATGGGTTTCACCTGGCACTGCAGAACGACTATGACATCGTGCTGCTAGATGTGAATCTGCCAACCATGGATGGGTGGGAGGTTCTCGAACTCATCAGGCGGCGTAAGCAGACACGCGTCATCATGCTGACTGCCAATGGCCGCTTAGAGCAAAAAGTCCGCGGCTTGGAATCGGGCGCCGACGACTATCTGGTCAAGCCGTTCCAGTTCCCCGAGCTGCTTGCCCGTATCCGGACACTGTTGCGGCGAGGCGAGGCAGTCACACTTCCGAGCAACCTGCGTGTAGCCGACCTCGAACTGGACCCGGCCCGGCATAGGGCTTACCGGAGCGGTCAGCGTATCGACCTCACCAGCAAAGAATTTGCGTTATTGCATCTGCTCATGCGCCGGACTGGCGAAGTCCTCACGCGTACGGAAATAACTGCCATGGTGTGGGACATCAATTTCGACTGCGATACCAATGTGGTGGATGTTGCGATTCGTCGCCTGCGGATGAAAGTGGACGAACCCTTCGGCGATCGCCTGATACACACCATCCGGGGTGTGGGCTACGTGCTGGAGGCGCGGCCTTGAAGCCACTCAGCCTCGCATCGCGTCTCGCGCTTCAAATCACACTGACCGGCGCCGCTTTGGTCGCGCTGCTGATTGCACTGAGCTACTGGGTACTGGTGCGCCAACTGGAACTGCGCGCCCAGGAGGAAGTGACGGCCAAGCTCTCTCAGATCGATCATGGACTCCTCGAAGACACCAAAGCCCGTATGGGCCGCTCCTGGCAACACGCATTGAGCGATACCGTACTCGGCCATGACAACCTTTCGATTACGGTCATCGGCGATACAGCGAAATCACCCATTTTCAGTATCGGCCGATTCGCCAATGCGCCGCAGCAGCTGGATCTCGTGAGCAGGGACGGCGACTATCTTGGCTGGACAACGAAAGATGGCGTGCAGATGCTAACCGGGCGCAAGCAAATCCAAGTCCCGGGACTGGCTCCAATGACGCTTTTACTTTCGCAAGATCGCAGTGCCGATCAACGGCTGGTGGCTGCATTCCTGCGCTCGGCCTTAGTGACCGTGCCGATGCTACTGATATTGATCGGATTGGCTGGATGGCTAATCGCCCAAAATGGCTTGCGGCCGCTTCGCAAGTTCCGGGCCTTGGCGACTAAGGTATCTACACAGGATCTATCACCTCGAATCCGCACCGATCGGCTTCCGCAAGAGCTCCAGGCATTGGCGCACAGCCTCAACGTAATGCTTCATCGACTCGATGACGGCGTTCAGCAACTGTCACAATTCTCGGACGATGTGGCTCATGAGTTAAAAACTCCGCTGAACAACCTGATAGGCAAGGCGCAGGTGACTTTGGTGCGTGAGCGAAGCAAGGAGCATTATCGGGAGGTGATCGAGTCGTCGGTTGAAGAACTCGAACGCATGGATCGAATCGTGTCAGACATGCTGTTTCTCGCCCAGGCCAGCCACGCCAGCCCAGCACTGAAGCTCGAACAATTATCTTTAGGAAGCGAGGCGAGGCGCGTATGTGAATACTTCGAAGTCCTTGCCGAAGAAGCGGGAGTCGCTACGACAGTAACGGGCGATGCCATGATTTTGGGAAATCGACTTATGGTCCAGCGGGCCATTTCCAACCTGCTATCCAACGCGCTGCGGCATTCAAATACTGGCAGTACGGTCGAACTTAAGATCCTTGAGGAGGACGTAGACATCGTCTCGCTGGCTGTCACCAATCATGGCGCGACTATCGAATCGGATCATCTCCCACATCTGTTCGACCGCTTTTACCGCGTTAACGGCATACAACCTCGCGGGGCAGGATTGGGGCTAGCGATTGTCCGCTCAGTGATGAACCTCCACAAAGGCCACGTGGCCGTCGCCAGCAAAGACGGTCGGACCACGTTTGAACTCACGTTTCCTCGGCAGGCCTGACTCAAAGTGATACCGCACGGAGACAGCCATCACTACGAAGGGGCAAAAACCACAGGGACAAACAACCATTTCGAGGGCATGCGCGTTGGCCGGGTAACCAGGCCCGCAAGCCCCAACGCCGTTCATTTAATGCATGCGTCCTCGCTAATTCCGGCGAGAATGCCGCAAGCCTCAACTTCCCGCCCATCGTTGCAATTAGCCCGCAGTGAAACGAGTTGTCGTTCGAGTGATTGCAGAGCGGTTATCTGGGATCTGACTTGAGAAATGTGATCATCGAGTAAGGCATTGACGGCCGTACAAGGCTGGCGAGGGTCATCCTGGTAGCTTTGGAGTGCGTGAATCTCTGGAAGTGACAGATTCAAGATTCGGCAGCGCCGGATGAAAGCTAGCCGCTCGCCATGCTTCTCGGTGTAGACACGATAGCCGTTCGCCTGGCGATCAGGCGGTGGCAACAAGCCCTGCTGCTCATAGAAGCGGATCGTCTGTGTATCAATCCCTATTAGCCTTGCTAACTGACCAATGCGCATCGTGTGAATCCTCATCGGCTCTGCGTTATTGACCTTATAGTAGCTATAAGGCTTTTAATGATCCCATCTTCGATTTCAAGTGGAGCCGTATCATGAGCAAGTCCGATGGTCCCTGCGGCTGCGATGCGACACCAGCCGCTGATGCCGATATGCAAAACCCTTCCGATACGACGGGGCAATGGGTCAGTGTTTACGCCGTGCCCAAGATGGATTGTCCATCAGAAGAGCGAATGATCCGCTTGGCGCTGAATGGTTTGGACGGAGTTCGGAAGCTGACTTTTGATCTGTCGGACCGTCGGTTAGATGTCATGCATGACAGTGCCGTTGAGCCCATAACCAAAAAGCTGGCGACGTTAGGGCTAGGCGCCACTCTTCAGAAAACTGTCGCGGCAGACCCTGAGATGATCAAAGCCGCCGAGAATCCGGCGAACTCTACACAGGAATCCCGCTCCCTACGTTTACTGTTAGGCATCAACGCCTTCATGTTCGTGGTAGAGATGACTGCTGGCCTGATTGCCAGGTCCGCGGGTCTGATTGCCGATTCGCTCGACATGTTCGCTGACGCGGCAGTGTACGGCCTGGCCCTTTATGCGGTTGGGCGCAGCGTCAATCTGCAGGTGCGTGCTGCACACCTTGCTGGTGTGCTCCAGCTGATTTTGGCCCTCGGCGTGCTCGTAGAGGTGATCAGACGCTTTATATTCGGCAGCGAGCCCGAGTCGCTGATAATGATGGCCGTCGCGTTCCTGGCATTGCTCGCCAACACGGGTTGTTTGCTGCTGATTTCCAAACACCGGGAAGGTGGTGCTCACATGAAAGCGAGCTGGATATTCTCCGCCAATGATGTGGTCATCAACATGGGCGTCATAGTCGCCGGAGCGCTCGTCGCTTGGACTGGGTCCAACTACCCAGACCTGATTATCGGTACCGTCGTGGGATTCATCGTTCTCAACGGCGCTCGGCGTATTCTGGCGCTCAAGGGTTGAAGGAGCTCCCGTTACAGAAAAAGGGTGTCTTCATGCCTGTAAGCCATCCGGGTCTAGCGGCGTCAGCTAAAACTGGCGACGCCGCTTTAGCCGTTGGCGGATGGTGGGTATTGCAGAACGTGGGCTGCAAAGTCCATCAGCGAGACGAAGCCGCACTGATCGGCTTTTCCTTCACGCTGTAGGTGGTAGCCCCGCATGCCTTGCCCAATTGGACCAAGCATATCGGCTTGCAACGTGTCACCGATCATTGCGATAGCGGAGGCTTCGCAGCCAAGCTGTTCGATCATCTGACGATAGATTGCGGGCTCAGGCTTTATTGTCCCAACCTCAAAGCTCCATCCGTAAACATCGAACGACGGCAGTAACAGTTTGGCCGGAATCGCATATGGGGCTGCGAGATTGGAGCACAACGCGAGATTCAGGCCGGCGTCCTTTAGCTGATTTAGCGACTCCAACGCATCATCGAAAAGGCGAACGCTGGCCAGCTCGGTGAAAAGGTCGCTTTCAAGGCTAGCTAACTCAGAGTTGCTCAACTGCGCACCGAAATAATCGGCAGCTCCAGCCAAGCCCAGATTTCGAGTCATCAGAGTCCGTGCGTCATCCGGCCTTGGTGTTTTGCCCTGAAGCCGCAGGTTCTGCATCAGTTGGCGGAAAGGATGGCGGCGCTCACCTATCTGGAGAAGCGTGCCAAACACATCGAAAACTACTGCTTGTATCATGCCGGTACCTCTACCGTTGGAGGCGAACCGCCCACCCGAAGAGCGATGCCGCCCCTCTCAGTTTTCTGAACTGGATTTCTTCAGAGGTGGCACGAAGAAGATGGGTCTTTGCGGGGGCGCTATCAGGATATCTGTCGACTTGATGCTTGTGCCTTTTCGACGCCTTGTTTTGCCGTTCTTGTCGACCGCCAGCAGATCACCGGTCGCGACAGCAATGTCGAGTGCCTGCTTTACGCGAAGCTCGTCAGCCATGGTGTAGTTGGTCAATCCGCTCATCAGGCCCAAAAAAGGTTGCCGTTCTACCTCGTAGACCTGTTTGGGCAAGAGCTCCGAAAGTTCTCCTCGGATGCGGTCATTGGTAGCATCGTCGAAATAATGCTCATCCAACAGCAAATCGTGCTGACCTGTCACGGCGATATCCCGATTGGCGTCGTAGCTGAAAAAGCTGGAAGGCGACAGCATATGGGAAAAGTTGTTGCCGTATTTCCAGTGGATCTTCTTCATCACATCGTTAGCGCGGTAGTTGTTCGCCAGATGGATAAACCAATAGGCCATCGGGTTGCTGCCGGCCGGACGAATGAAGAAGACGGTCATGTACTGGGCACCGCTTTCCTGCTTGATCCCCTCGGACAGATAGCGCTGGATCAGGTATTGCCAGCTCCGTGGCTGATGCGCCTTCAGCTGTTTAAGCATGTCCCATGGCACATGCTGATCCAAGCCGATATTTGCAATGGCTTTCCGGTTCGCTTGGCGGTCGGCTAGATACGTAACCAAAAAATCGACATTGAAGGTCAGCAGGACCTCGGCTTTGTTGAGATTCTGGAAAATCCATTTGATCTTAGGGAACGGCACATCGCCATACATCATGCCCAGCCCCGCAGCGAGGATTGCCTTTTTCCGAGCCGGCTGCATATCTCAGACCATCTATCCACTCGTCAATACGCTCGTATCGTCAAAGGTTGGGTGAAAGCCATTGGCCCTGATCCAGCCCTGTATGGCATTCACACAATAAGACGTACGAAGGCATCGCTGATCTATCGCAGGACGAAGAACCTGCGGGCAGTTCAACTGTTGCTCGGCCATACGAAGCTGGAGAGCACCGTTCGATATCTGGGGATTGAGGTCGATGATGCCCTAGAGATGGCGGAACAGACCGAGGTTTGACCATGCATAGCGACGGTCGAAGCCAGGCCGTCGCTAACCGGCCAATAGCCGCCCTAGTCTGCCCACCAGTTCGGTATGACAGATGCTAGGCCGGTCAGGGCGCCGACTACCCCAATCATGATGCTACTCCAGAAGGTTACCGGCTCGCGGCGCTGCCTACGCTCCTCGCGGATGTCTGCCCTGACAATGCGAATGCCAGCATCTGTGAGATACCTGGGCTCCCGCGGGTCGCTATCAAATTCGACTCGCCCCCAGAAAGTCCTGTCATCGCGATCAGGCAGTGGGACACCGAGGCGGTCTGCCTCTATCATCCAGTACTCGGTCAAGATCAGCAGCCGCCATTCGTACAGACTGTCCGACTTCTGAATATAGTCCTGAAGCTGTCCATCCTGTTCCGGTTGGACGGTGTGGGGCGGGTGCATCTTCTCCAGTTCGGACCTGGCTTTTTCGCACTTGGCCAACTCAGATCGCATCACTCGGTAATGCTTTGTCCACATCGCTCGCCCCTCCCTTGGAAGAGCGCGACGCTACCTGACTGCAAATCTGAATACCACCTTGCCCGGCCGAATCCTTGCCCGATGCGCGGCCGGCGGGCGTGCCGTGGAGTATAGGGCTAGCCCAAAATAATAGGGGATGGAAGAATCGATTGAGCATTCGGCTGAACGTATCGTCGGGATAATAGGCATTTAGTAAAATTCAATGCCAATGCTTCGGAATCAGTGGTAACTCCCGGCTGTAACATGCTACCGCGCCCTTCGACAAGAATGGCTGCAAACGACAATAAGCTAATTAAATTAAAAAGCCGCAAGAAATTACTCGGTGTTGCGTAGCCTTTAAAGAATCCATGCGCAATCCCATGCCGATTTAAAACAAAGTGCGATGGTAACGACTCTGTATGACCGTAAAAACACCCACGGAAGTACATTTCCATGCTCTCCAGCATCTGCACTCGCTCATGATATCGACTTAAATAGTTTATCGTTAATTCCTTGTCTGGATACCAATCATAACCTGCGACCAGTCGTTTCAACTCACCTTGCTTTATTCGATGAAAAACCTTTAGAAGCGTCTCTATATTCACGGCATCCTTAACTGGAAGAGAGACGTGCTTTCCAAGCTCTCTTAGGAACCCTTCTATGCAAGGCAGAATTCCAACAATTGCCACGCCGTACAGACCCAGACAGTATGCCTTTACAGCCTCAATCAGCTGTTCTTGATACTGAGCAAAAGTGATGCGCTGAGACCATGCCCCACAAATCAGGTCGGCCATTCGTGGGGGCGTGTACATTTCCAACAGCATATTATTCGCGTGAGCGTACCTTTCCTCTTCACTGTTGCTTTTCGAGATTTTTCCGCCGTATTCAGATAGAAATCCAAAGCTATGATATGGGGGGAGTACTATCTCAGTAGTCGCAAACGTATCTCTGTACCAAGCTAGCCCAGAGCCCACTTTGATTTCCGAAAGATCTCTTGGAAAAAATGCACACTCACCAGATGAAACAATTTTATATCCGCGAATATCCCGAAAACAGCTCAGCTTCGCTTCCTGCAAACTATCAAACTCATGCTTCCCTCGATGTAAGCAAGCTTCTACTGCTTTTATTCCTCGCCCCAGCGCCATCGATTTTCTGCACTGCTTGTAAGCCTTAGCGAAGTCCATAGCTGCCCTTGTTATTCGACCCACTGATTCGATCGAACCTACCTGACAACACCTAGCCACGCAAACCATCTGCCGGCGCAGCCCGGCGGTAATGACTGACACGCAATTATTAGACGAATTTGAACGTCAGCTTCTGGCCGGTTAGCGACCATTGCTCTGGCTAGCCATCCTTGTCCTCCCACACGTGGAGGACTTGCCATGAACATCATCGCTACCTGGAGCCGTCAGCCCTGGAACAAAGGGAAATTGG
Organism: Stutzerimonas stutzeri; assembly: GCF_009789555.1. NCBI lineage: Bacteria > Pseudomonadati > Pseudomonadota > Gammaproteobacteria > Pseudomonadales > Pseudomonadaceae > Stutzerimonas > Stutzerimonas stutzeri. Next base: position 1,424,134 of record NZ_CP046902.1, on the reverse strand, counting down.
TCGGGCAGAAAATCCCGCTCCGACTGAGAGATATCTGGGCGATCCGAGTAAGGGGTCATGCCGAGATATAAGTAAAATTCACTCACTTCGCACGTAACGTGTTGATGCCAAGAGAATTTACCAAATCGACCGCACAGCCTCTGATCGTGGACTATCTTTTCTGACTCCTCAGAAAAGGAGTTCCTATGGCTTCATTAGAGCGTACGGCGTATCCCACTCTGCCAAAGGCGTATTCAAAAGCAGAGTACCTGCGCTTAGGCTTTTGCACGGTTCGGTATTCATCAAAATGAAGCGGCCGAGCATCGAACAATGGAGGCATAGGCTAGGCCAGCAGGCGGTATCTGCGCGAGCTACTTTTCCAGCAGCTCGCTTCAACATACATACGACCTGACATACCAGAGAACCTGACAGAAATGTAATGGTTACTTCAGCCTTTGGTCAGGACGCTTTGCATATATTGGCTGTCAGACGCTGCAAGCATTGAAAAACCGCAAATGTCCCTGCAATAGGCCAAGTTCGTCGCTAACCAATCCATAAGGTGCCCCGTATGTCCTCTCAGCAGTGCCATCACCAGCCCGACCAAACGAAAGGTACTGCAGCACTCACAGACCCCGTCTGCGGGATGAAGGTGGAAGAGGATAGCGAGCATCAAGAGCATTATCAGGGAAGCACTTACCGCTTCTGCAGCCAGGGTTGCCAGACCAAGTTTCGTTCCGACCCTGCTCGATATCTCGCTGCACCGCAGGCTCATGGAACCTCCTCTCGGGCATCTACCCCACCCGCACAGAAACCACCCGCCGGTGATGCAACGACAGAGTACACCTGCCCGATGCACCCTGAGATCCGCCAAATGGGTCCAGGTGATTGCCCTATCTGTGGGATGTCATTGGAACCTCTGATCCCTGAACTCGACGAGGAGGAGAATCCCGAACTCAAGGACTTCTCGAAGCGATTCTGGTGGTCTCTGCCCCTGACCGTAGCAGTAACCCTGTTGGCAATGGCGGGACATGCGATACCGCTGTTTCACGGGGCTAGCCAGAACTGGGTTGAACTGGCCCTCACGACCCCGGTTGTCTTGTGGGCAGGCTGGCCATTTTTCGCGCGCGGTCTCGCCTCGGTCAAACATCGCAGCCCAAACATGTGGACCTTGATCGGGCTTGGCACGGGGGCTGCCTATATTTACAGCGTCGTAGCAACCCTCTTACCGAGCATGTTTCCAGAGTCATTCACAGTAGGCGGCCGGATAGGCGTTTATTACGAAGCCGCCGCGGTGATCATTTCATTGACTCTGCTGGGCCAGTTGCTGGAATTGAAGGCCCGCTCGCAGACGTCCTCGGCAATTAAGTCCCTGCTTGGCTTATCACCTAAAACCGCTCGCCGTATCGCCAAAGATGGTTCAGAGGAGGACATCCCGCTCACACATGTTCATGAGGGCGACCATCTGCGCGTTCGTCCTGGTGAAAAGGTACCCGTTGATGGAGAGGTATTGGAGGGCGAGAGCGCCGTCGATGAATCCATGCTAACGGGCGAGCCGGTTCCGGTGACGAAGCGGACAGGCGATTCGCTTATCGGCGCGACGATGAACACGAGCGGCTCGCTTGTCATGCGAGCCACCAGGGTTGGCTCCGGGACTATGCTTTCACAAATCGTCCAGATGGTTGCGAATGCACAACGCTCCAAAGCACCCATGCAGCGAATGGCAGACACGGTTGCAGGTTATTTCGTGCTGACGGTCATCGGTATCGCCTTGCTGACATTCTTTGCATGGGGCCTGTTCGGGCCTGACCAGGGCTGGGTATTCGGCCTGATCAATGCAGTTGCGGTTTTGATCATTGCTTGCCCTTGCGCACTTGGCCTGGCAACGCCTATGTCGATCATGGTTGCCACAGGCAAAGCGGCTGGAAGTGGAGTGCTTTTCAGAGACGCAGGCGCCATCGAAAATGTCCGTAAGGTAGACACGCTGATTGTCGATAAAACAGGAACCTTGACCGAGGGCCGACCTGTCTTCGATCGGGCCATAGGCGTCACGCCGTTTGACTCGCAGGAAGTCATCCGTTTGTCTGCCAGCTTGGATCAAGGTAGTGAGCATCCCCTAGCCCACGCGATCGTAGACCATGCCAGAAGCGAAGGTCTCCAGCTGGCGAAGCCAGAGACCTTCGAGTCAGGGTCAGGGATCGGAGTCCGTGGTCTGGTGGAAGGCAAGCAGCTACAGCTAGGCAACACCGCGCTTATGGAAGATGCGGGTGTGAGCGTCGAGCCGTTGAAATATCAGGCAGAAAAAATGCGCGAGAGCGGTACCAGCATTGTGTACCTGGCTGTTGATGGGGCACTTGCCGGCTTGCTGGCCGTATCGGACCCAATCAAACCGACTTCCAAGGAAGCTGTAGCGCGGCTCCAAGCGGAGGGCGTGCAAGTCATCATGGCCACCGGCGACGGGCTTACCACTGCCCGCGCGGTGGCTCGTGAGCTATCGCTCGATGAGGTGCATGGCGAAGTGAAGCCGCAGGACAAGGAGGCGCTGGTGGTTAAGCTACAAGCCCTAGGTAAAGTAGTCGCCATGGCAGGCGACGGAATAAATGATGCGCCGGCGCTCGCCAGGGCTGATGTCGGCATAGCGATGGGCACGGGCACTGACGTCGCCATGAACAGCGCCCAAGTTACGCTCGTTAAAGGTGACCTGATGGGGATACTGCGCGCGCGCACGCTTTCGGTGGCGACGGTTCGCAATATGCGTCAGAACCTTCTGTTTGCCTTTATGTACAACGGGTTGAGCATCCCGATTGCCGCAGGTCTGCTCTATCCGTTCTTCGGACTGTTGCTGTCTCCGATGATTGCTGCCCTGGCCATGAGCCTCAGCTCAGCATCGGTTGTGTTCAACGCACTCCGGCTCCGTCAAACGCGTGTAGTTTGAAGCCTGTCGGCTTAGGCTTAGGCTTAGGCTTCGGTTGCGAAGCGACCGATTGCCTCATTGATTGCTCATGAATTGCCCCGTAAGCTGGAAATATGACGTCCTACATGCGCTCCTTCCTTATCCTGCTGCTAGTGCTTGCGCTTCAGATCAATGGGATAGCGGAAATGCTCATGACGGTTGGATCGTCCGGGCATCACATGATGTCCGATATGGAAGGTGTGGGCGCCATGACGACCGACCACGCTTCGATGGTTGGCGCCGATGACGGTGCTGAACACGAGTGCTGTGAAGCGAATGAGCATGGAACGGCGACCGTCTGCAAGACGGGCCAAGAATGCAAAACTGCAAGTATCCTTCAGCTTGTCTCAATAAAAGCCCAGCTGATGCCTGCTGCTAAACCCGTGACCACTCCCTATAACGGCCTGATCCCCTCTAGCCTTTTAGACGCCGTCTGGCGTCCACCCCGCGTCTAATTCCGATCAAATTATAGGAACCGCCCGAGTGAGCATTCGGGCCGGCTACTGCGCGCCTTTGGCTCGCATGAAAGATCAGGAATCCTTCGCAAATGAAACCCCGTATTTATTGGGCGCCGCCGTACGTGGCCGCCTTGATCATGGGCGCGCTCTCGTTTCCAGGGTTAGCGTCCGCTTTGACCTTAGAACAAGCTCTGAGCGTGGCCGAGCAAGACGCGCCTTCGCTGCATGCGCAAGCCGCCAACCTGGTGGCCGCACGCAGCGCTGCAATCCCTGCCGGCGAGCTTCCTGACCCTAAACTTAAGCTTGGACTGCAAAGCGTGCCCATCGAAGGTGACGCTCGCTGGCAGTTGGAGCAAGAGGCCATGACCATGCAAATGGTTGGGGTCATGCAAGATGTGCCAAACCGAGCGAAAAGGCGCGCTCGTGTCGAGGCCGCGCAGGCTAGTGTTGCGCTCGCAAACGCCCAGCAAACGGTTGAACGTCTCGGTGTGCGCCAAGCAACCGCCGAGGCATGGATCGCTAGCTTCGCGGTCGAGCAGAAGCTAAGCCTTTTCAAGCAGCTTTACAGCGAGAATCAGCTCCTTTCGCGGGCTGTTCAGGCCCGCATTGCTGGCGGCAGCGGACAAACCGCAGACAGCGTACTTCCGAGGCAAGAGGCAGCATTGCTGGCTGAACAAGAGGATGAGCTGCTGCGTAACCAGGCTGTTGCGCGGGCCGGCCTCCGGCGCTGGATAGGCGAGCTAGCAGGCCAGCCGCTTACAGGTGACTGGCCGCAATGGCTTGCCGCCGTTGATAACTATCAGCACAACCTGAACCGGCACCCGGCGTTACTCGCCTTCGACCCGATGACTCGTGAAGCGGAGGCAAAGGTTCACCAGGCCATCGCAGAGAAAACACCGGATTGGAGTTGGGGGATCGACTACCTGCGACGTGGCCGTGAGTACGGCGACATGGTGAACCTCAGCGTCAGCTTCGACCTGCCGCTGTTTACCAGCTCTCGGCAGGATCCGAAGATCGCGGCCGAACGAGCTCGCCTTGCCCAGATCGAGGCTCAGCGCCAAGCGACCTTGCGCCTGTACAACCAAGAGCTGAGTACTGACCTCGCTGAGTATCAGCGTCTGGACCGCGCACTCATCCGCCTCGACAAAACCTTACTACCCCTCGCTGAAGAGAAGGTCCGCCTTGCCATGGCCGATTACCGCTCCGGAAGCGGTGAGCTGACCGCTGTGATCGAAGCGCGACGACAGCTTGTGGAGACCCGGCTACGGCGTATTGACGTCGCCCGCGATCGATCGTTGAGCAATGCCCGCCTGCATTTCGCCTTTGGAGATACCCGACCATGACATTCCAACACAAGCGGCTGGTACTCGCCTTCAGTCTGCCTCTGATGATTAGCGCTGCAGCGCTAATCGGTCTGCCTACCGCAGCCTTCGGACAATCGCCTGCAGAAGAAGACAAGGAAGTGCTCTATTGGTATGACCCTATGGTCCCCCAGCAAAAGTTCGATAAGCCGGGCAAGTCGCCATTCATGGATATGGAATTGATTCCACGCTATGCAGATGAGGGAAGCGACGGGGCATCGATCAGTATCGACCCGAGCGTGACGCAGAATCTCGGCGTGCGCTTTGCAACCGTAACGCGTGAATCGATCAGCCAGTCGCTCGAAGCGACAGGCGCATTGATGTTCGACGAGCGAGACGTGGCGGTTGTGCAGGCGCGTGCCGGTGGCTTTGTCGAGCGCGTTTACGACCGAGCACCGGAGGATGTCATCGAAAAAGGCGCGCCGTTAGCCGATCTGCTGGTTCCCGAATGGGTTGCCGCACAGGAAGAGTACCTGGCGCTCAAAGGGATTGGCGAACCCCAGCTGCTCGCAGCGGCTCGCCAGCGGTTGCGCCTTGCTGGCATGCCGCCAGAAGTCATAGTGCAGCTAGAACGAACTGGTAAAGCGCGCCCTGTTTGGACAGTGAGGAGTCCAATAGGCGGCGTGCTGAACAGCCTCGACGTTCGCGAGGGCATGACCGTATCCACTGGTGCGTCTCTGGCACGTGTTAATGGGCTGGAAAAGGTATGGTTAGAGGTTGCGGTGCCTGAGGCGCAGGTTGCAAATGTGGCGCCTGGGCAGCTGGTCAACGCGCGCCTCCCGGCCTTTGCAGGTGAAGTTCTGGAAGGGACGATCCAGGCCGTACTACCACAAGCCAACTTGGATAGCCGTACTGTGCGCGTCCGGGTTGAACTGCCTAATCCGCAACAACGGCTTCGTCCCGGCATGACGGCCGAGGTGACGTTGAGTCGCAACGTCGAAGATGTCTTGGTCATCCCGTCCGAGGCGGTCATTCGCACCGGTCGGCGCGCATTGGTGATGCTGGCCGAGGATCAAGGCCGTTACCGCCCGATTGAGGTTCGCACAGGCCGGGAATTCGATGACCAGACAGAGGTGCTTGAAGGGCTGGAAGCCGGTCAGAAGGTCGTGGCGTCCGGTCAGTTTCTCCTGGATTCAGAGGCGAGCCTACGCGGGCTGACCGCTCAGGGTTTGGAGGAGCCTGCAACTTCTACAGAACCTGCGCTGCACGAGGCTGAAGGTACGATCGTCAGCCTGGAAGATGGCATGGTTGGCCTGTCGCATGGGCCGTTCAAGACGCTGAACATGCCTGGGATGACAATGTCCTTTCCGGTTGCAGATCAATCGCTCCTAACAAAGTTGCAGACCGGCGATCACGTCCGTGTCGGCGCGCGTGAAAGCGAAGAGGGCCTGGTCATTGAGCACATCGAGAAGCTGGGGGGCCAGCGATGATCGCAGCCATAATTCGCTGGTCAGTGGCCAACCGCTTTCTGATCCTGCTGGCTACTGTGTTCGCGGTGGCTTGGGGTGTCTGGTCGGTCAAAAACACCGCTGTTGATGCATTGCCAGACCTTTCCGACGTTCAGGTCATCATCCGCACGCCATACCCCGGGCAGGCGCCCCGGATCGTTGAGAATCAGGTCACCTACCCACTGACGACGACCATGCTGTCTGTCCCCGGCGCAAAGACGGTCCGCGGCTACTCCTTCTTCGGGGATAGCTACGTGTACGTCCTGTTTGAGGACGGCACCGACCTCTATTGGGCCCGTTCTCGGGTGCTGGAGTACCTGAGTCAGGTGCAGAGTCGGCTTCCCGCCGCCGCCAAACCCGCTTTGGGCCCTGACGCCACAGGTGTCGGCTGGATCTACCAATATGCTTTGGTAGACCGAACGGGCAAACATGACCTCTCGCAGCTGCGCTCTTTGCAAGATTGGTTCCTGCGCTATGAGCTCAAGACACTGCCCAACGTGGCGGAAGTCGCGCCCATAGGCGGGATGGTCAAGCAGTATCAGGTCGTACTGGATCCCGTGCGCATGGCAAGCAGGGGCGTGACGCAGCAGCAGATTGCAAAGGCGATCGATGAAGCCAACCGTGAAACCGGCGGGAGTGTTCTGGAACTCGCAGAAACCGAGTTCATGGTCCGTGCGACCGGGTATCTCAAGACACTCAAAGACTTTCGAGCCATTCCTTTGCGTCTCGACGGCGGCGTGCCTGTGACGCTAGGGGACGTTGCGCATATCCAGCTCGGCCCGGAAATGCGCCGGGGCATCAGCGAGCTTGACGGTGAAGGTGAGGTAGTCGGCGGCGTGGTGATCCTGCGGAGCGGCAAGAACGCTCGGGAAACCATCGCTGCCGTTCAGACCAAACTGGATGAGCTGAAAGCGAGCCTGCCCCAAGGCGTCGAAATCGTCACGACGTACGACCGTAGCAAGCTGATCGACAGTGCCGTTGAAAACCTCACGCACAAGCTCATCGAGGAGTTCATTGTCGTTGCGTTGGTTTGCGCGATTTTTCTGTGGCATCTGCGCTCGTCGTTGGTCGCCATCGTGTCGTTGCCGATCGGCATCCTGATTGCTTTTGTGATCATGCAGCGGCAAGGCATCAACGCCAACATCATGTCGTTGGGTGGCATCGCGATCGCCATCGGAGCGATGGTCGATGCAGCAATCGTCATGATCGAAAACGCCCACAAGCACATTGAGGCCTGGCACAAGCGGCATCCTGACTCCACCTTGAAGGGCCAGGAGCACTGGAAGGTCATTACTGACGCGGCTGTTGAAGTGGGGCCGGCACTGTTCTTCAGCCTGCTGATCATCACGCTGTCGTTCATACCAGTGTTCACCCTGGAGGCGCAGGAAGGCCGGCTGTTCGGTCCACTGGCGTTCACCAAAACCTATGCAATGGCAGCCGCCGCGGGCCTGTCTGTCACGCTGGTTCCGGTGCTCATGGGGTATTGGATCAGGGGCAAAATCCCTGACGAACACCGTAATCCACTCAACCGTGGCCTCATCTGGATCTACAAGCCGGCCCTGGACGCGGTACTGCGCTGGCCCAAGATGACTCTGCTGGTGGCTGTTCTGGTCTTCCTGACAGGCTTGTGGCCGGCCTCTCGCCTTGGTGGGGAGTTCTTGCCCCCGCTGGATGAAGGTGACCTCCTTTATATGCCCACTGCGCTTCCAGGCCTCTCCGCTCAGAAGGCTTCTGAGCTACTGCAGCAGACGGACCGGCTCATAAAAACGGTTCCAGAAGTTGCACACGTGTTCGGTAAGGCTGGTCGAGCCGACACCGCTACAGATCCCGCCCCGCTGGAAATGTTCGAGACGACCATTCAGTTCAAGCCGAAGGATCAATGGCGCCCTGGGATGACGCCTGACAAGCTGGTTGAGGAGTTGGATCGCACCGTACAGGTACCTGGATTAGCCAATCTGTGGATCCCGCCGATTCGAAACCGTATCGATATGCTGGCGACGGGTATCAAGAGCCCGATCGGGGTGAAAGTGTATGGCACTGACTTGGCACAGATCGACAAAGCCACCCAGGCAGTGGAAAAAATCGCCAAAACGGTGCCTGGGGTCAGTTCGGCACTTGCTGAGAGACTGACCGGCGGCAGGTATATCGATGTGGATATCGATCGTGTCGCCGCCGCACGCTACGGCCTGAATATCGCGGACGTGCAATCGATCGTGGCCGGTGCCATCGGTGGTCAAACCATTGGTGAAACCGTGGAAGGGCTCGCCAGGTATCCGATCAACCTCCGCTATGGCCGCGAGTGGCGCGACTCGATATCCGATCTGCGCAACCTACCGATCTACACGCCGCAAGGCAGCCAGATCACGTTGGGGACCGTGGCCAAAGTACAGGTGACAGACGGACCGCCCATGCTTAAAAGCGAAAACGCAAGGCTGTCGGGCTGGGTTTACGTCGATGTTCGTGGCCGCGACATGGCGGCTGTGGTGGGCGATCTGAGGGAAAAGATCAGCAAAGGGGTCCAGCTCGAATCCGGCATGAGCATCAGCTATTCCGGCCAATTCGAATTCATGGAGCGAGCTAACGCGAAGCTGAAGCTCGTCGTGCCGGCTACCTTGCTCATCATTTTTGTCTTGCTCTACCTCACGTTTGGGCGCTTTGGGGAGGCGTTGCTGATCATGGCCACGCTGCCATTCGCCCTAACCGGTGGCGTCTGGTTCCTCTATTTGCTCGGGTACAACCTATCCGTAGCGACAGGAATCGGTTTCATCGCACTGGCAGGCGTTTCTGCTGAGTTCGGCGTCATTATGCTGCTGTATTTGAAGAACGCATGGACAGATCGGGTTAACGCTGGAGCCCATGGCGAAGGCGTACTGCTCGACGCAATCCGCGAAGGCGCTGTGCAGCGGGTGCGCCCCAAGGCCATGACCGTAGCAGTGATTATCGCCGGTCTGCTGCCCATCCTCTGGGGTAGCGGAACCGGCAGCGAAATCATGAGCCGCATCGCCGCGCCCATGGTGGGCGGGATGATCACCGCCCCTTTGCTCTCCCTGTTCGTTCTGCCGGCAGCTTACCTGCTGATGCGCCGCCGGCAATTGCGAGTTACCACCCAGCAAGCAACCAACCCCACTGGAGAACATCCATGAACATTAAGCACATCACCCTTGCCTCACTCTTCCTGGTGCCAGTCGCCTATGCCGCCGACAAGGAGCCAATGGACGGCATGCCGATGGATCACAAAGGCATGAACATGCCAATGGACCAGAAGTCGGCGGGACAGACCGCTACAGCCACAGGTACGGTCAAGAAAGTAAACACCGAGAGCGGAACCGTCACCATTGCCCACGGCCCGGTCGAAGCGTTGGGCTGGCCGTCGATGACGATGGGCTTCAAAGCAAAGCCTGATCAGCTCCAAACGCTGAAAGAAGGGGACCAGGTCGAATTCGAGTTCTCCTCGAAAGGTATGGATTCCACCATTACGCGCATCGAAAAGCAGTAAAGAGCAGAAAGCGACCGCCGCAGGCGCGGCGGTCGTACCAACACGAGAATGAAGCGATTACCGCTTTGTAACCTTGGCAACAGCTTCTTGTAAGTAGCAAGCCTTTAATCTACAGGCATCAACTAACCAAGAGGTGCAAACCATGAACCGCATAACCAAAGTAATCGTTCCTTTTATTCTGACCGTTGCTTCCTCGCTTGCAATGGCCGAAGGCGGAAGCGAACGTACGCTGAATCGCTTAAATGACTCGGCAGGAGCAAAGCCCACCCTTAAGGAGCTTGTCAAAGAGGGTCAAGTGCTGAGCATCGCACCTGCAGGGGCGACCGGCACGACTCGAATGATTCAAAACTATAGAACTAGTGCCCAAGTCCAGACGTATGAGATGAAGGTCAAGACCCCCGACGGGAAGATCCATACGGTAGAGTTCCTGAGCACCCCAGTTGGCGTGAACAATGGCTAATCTGCCAAGCTTAATATCCGAGGGATAGTTAGATGAGCAGCATAATATCCAAGATTAAAAGCGTACTGCAGCGCAATCCGGTCGTAACGGGGTTAACCGCAGCTGTGGTTGGCTACATGCTACTGAACCAAAGCACTGCGGCGTTGGCAACAACGCTGCCAAGCCTGCTCTTTCTCTTGCCCTGCTTGTTGATGATGGTCGTATGCATGAAGCATATGTCTAGCGGTAAGTGCGACAAGCCCAAGGAGCCCAACGTTGGCGAAAACACCTTGTTAAGCAAAAGCGAATAACCCACTGAACTTAGAGATTTAACATGCGAAAGGCCATCACCGTTACAGCAATCGCAATCACCTTGGCGAGCGGACTGAGTTTCGCAGCGGCAGATAAAGCGGACCAAAGCCATTCAGAAACCGGCATGATGAGCGGCGACAAGCATATGGAAATGATGGGTGACATGCGTGGAATGATGAAAGAGTGTCGTGAGATGATGGGGGCCGCCAAAGCCGACCACTCGCAAAATGGCGAAAATCCAGACGCAGCATAGGATATGAGGGTGTGAGTAACAATGATCGAAGCAGGTGGGGGGTGCCCCACCTGCTTTTTTGTGCTTGATGGCCTAACCAGGACCGTACTGATGGGAAAAGTGTCACTGACGAGCAGAATGGCGATAGCTTTCATGCTCGTGGTTACGGTTGTGCTGCTGGCGGCCGCAATCAGCTTTAATTATTTTTGTCAGCTCCATTTCGAACGCAAAGATGCACAAGTGCTTAATGAAAAGGCCGCTGCAGTAGAGCGTACGCTACTCAACAGCTCAGCATTCGGGCCTGAGACCGCTTCAAGGATCGATGCCGTTATTGAGCACTCCTTTGGCTTCGCGACTGCGGTTGTAGTAGACGGTAAGACGGTTTACTCCCATCACAATCTGTCTGAGAGCTTGCTACCTCTTGTCACAGACATCCAAGAGGAACGCTGGACGGTAAGTTTCGGTGGCCACCAGTACAGCGGAATTACCAGAAAAGTAAATCGGTGGGTAGAAGGGCAGGACACTGTTATCTATTTGGCTTTGGATGTAACGCACCGAATCCACTTCTTCGATATGATTCAGCAGTGGTTTGCTTATACGCTTGTCGTTAGTGCACTTCTGAGTGGCGCGTTAGGTGTTGTTCTGATCAGGAAAGGCTTAAAACCAATAGACGAACTGTCCAAGACTTCTTCTACGGTAACCGCCCACTGCTTAGATACCAGAATTCCAACCGAGTCGGTGCCAGGCGAGCTGCATGAACTCGTAGACAACTTCAACGAAATGCTTTCGCGCTTGGACGACTCTTTTCTCAGATTGTCAGGTTTCTCAGCGGATATCGCGCATGAGCTAAGAACGCCGCTGAACAGCATGCTTACCCAAATGGAGGTCGCGCTCTTGCGCGACCGCGAGAATACCGACTACAAAGACATTTTGTATTCCGCCCTCGAAGAACTTAGGCGCATGTCAAAGATGGTCGATGACATGCTATTCCTCGCCAAGGCGGACAACGGGAAGATTACGCCCAATGCCGAAGATGCCAGCATGGCTGAGATTACCGCGAGCGTTATCGAATATTACGAGCTTGCAGCCGAGGACAAAAAGGTAGAAATCGCGCTTTCAGGCGATGGATCGGTACATGGCGATAAATCGATGCTGAGACGGGCCGTCTCAAACATAGTCTCTAACGCAGTTCGATATGCAGAGGAAGGCAGCACCATCAGCGTTGAAATAAGCGAGAGCGGTGGCTCGGTTTGCACAGCCATATCCAACCGAGGCACAACGATTCCAGCCGAGCTTCAGGCCCGAGTGTTTGATCGATTCTATAGGGTCGACACCGCAAGGCGCGAAGGAACCACCATGAATGCGGGCCTCGGCATGGCTATCACTCGTTCGATAGTCGAAGCGCACAAAGGGCGCATCGCTTGCGAATCAGCTGAGGGGCATACGACTTTCACAATGACGCTTCCAAAGCTTATGTCTAGTTAATGGCAGAGTGCCAGCAACGACCCTGACCTACGCTCATAGAAACGCCAGGCTGAACCGAAAGAGGCCGAGACTTTCGAAGCTGTATGTTTGGTTCTGGAGGTTCCCGTGCAAGCGTCCTCATCGAGAAAATGCGGTACGACAGCCGCAGCGCTCAACGAAGCGTGCTTCTGCGTAAGCCTAGATCAAGCTGCGCTCGTAAACTCATTGACCGAACAGCTTGGGAATTCAGAGCTGTCGGAGCTATTGAAGTCACGTTGCCCTCATGTGTTTGCAGCACGACCGGTCTTTGTTTCATCCTTGCGGCTGCGCCAGGTTAATGAGGTTATTCAGGCCATCGAGCAGACCGTGAGCTCGCCCGGTTGGCGTGAGCATGCTCTGGATTCTGCACCTCCTATTGCCCGACACGATCCTCGGGGCGCGCGCGGCGTCTTCTTTGGCTACGACTTCCATCTGGATGATGACAAGCTTGGGCTCATCGAAATAAACACAAATGCGGGCGGAGCGATGCTAAACGTATTGCTCGCCCGCGCGCAGCGTAGTTGTTGCAGCGGCGTAGTCGGGCTTTCGCCAGGTCAGGAAGGACCCGGCGGCTTCGAGCGTTCGATTCTGGATATGTTCGCCCAGGAATGGTCTACGAGCGGCGAGCCACGTCCGCTCACGCGCGTGGTGATCTTGGATGAAAGCCCACAAGCCCAATACCTGTATCCGGAGTTCCTTCTTTTTCAGCGGTTATTCGAGTCAGCAGGAATCGACTGCCTAATCGCAGACCCAGCCGATCTGGCCTTTCACAACGAGTCCCTCTTGGTCGACGGAAAGCCTGTGGATCTCGTCTACAACCGACTCACCGATTTCTATCTGGAAGGCGACAATTGCAGCGCGCTGCGCAGCGCTTATTTGGCTGATGTCGTGACGGTAACGCCACACCCTCAGGCCTATGCCCTTTACGCCGACAAACGCAGGTTGGTTGACCTAACCAACGCACGTTTTTTGGAAGAGATTGGCGTTGATCAGCAAATCCGAACCGTATTGGCCCAATACGTCCCGCTTACCGTTCCTGTCGGGCATGGTAATGCAGAGCACCTGTGGCAAAACCGCCGTAGCCTCTTTTTCAAGCCTGTCAGCGGGTATGGTAGTCGCGGTGCATACCGAGGAGACAAGCTCACCAAGCGCGTTTGGGAAGAAATCGTTGGCGGAAACTACGTGGCCCAGTCCCTTGTAGCTCCTGGCGAGCGTAGAATCGTCGCCGACCCTCAGGTACGATCGATGAAGTTTGATCTGCGCGCTTACGCTTATGCTGGCGAGGTGCAGTGGAACGCTGCCAGGGTCTACCAAGGCCAGACGACCAACTTCAGAACAGAGGGGGGCGGTTTTGCTCCCGTTTTTACCTTAGGCGAGGAAGAGGAGCGAGCCGGTTCTACAGAGCAACGGTCGCACGCCTCGTTCACGTTCTTGCTCGACGAAACCGGCGCCGTAGAGGAACTGCCGCACCCGCTATATCTGGCGCTGGTTCGAGCCGAAATGGCTACTTCTAAGCTTGCCGGTAAGCGTTTCCGATTGGCGGACTGGTATGTGGCAATGGAAGATGGCCATCCTTCCGAAGTCATCCGAGAATTGTACGGCTGGGTTGCTTTCGACGCAGATGGCGCCTACCACCCTGAAGTTGGCCCACCAGAAAATGGTCAGCCAAATAGTATTGGCAATGTTGACTCATCTGCCCTGCCAACACCGGAAGAACATGATCGAATCGAAGGTCTGTTGTTTCAAAGTGAGTGAGGTCCCGCGCGCCACGAAAGGCGCGGCTTGGGACAGAATAACCTCGCCGCTCAGTTTTGGAGCCAGCTACACCCAGCCGTCTTAGCCGCCACACATCTAATGTGCGAATACTAACCCTGCGGTCACACTCGACAAGAACGTGGCATATGCTGGGTGCTGAATTGTTCTCTCCGAGTGTTCTATTGCTCACGATAACTCTTTGGGCTTGCTAAGCCGAGTAGTCGGGTCTCAAGGCTTGAAGGCCATCTTAGTGGGCCCGCTCTTTCGCGCAGTGGTCCATAGCGCGACGTTGGTATTGTCTGCTTATAAGCTATTAGCGATTGATTAGTTCAGGGGAACATTACGCGTAGTACAGCGCTGGCAGCGCTTTAAGCCGGTCTTAAAGCGGTCGATGATTACATTTTTGTAAGCTTCTCAAAAAATCGAAACCTCATCATCTTCGGCTTGTCTGTTTAGGAGAGCATTCGAAAGCCACTTCTAAGCAGGGCTGCGCGAACACGTTGAGTCGCCGATCCAGCAGCAATCATTAAAGAGGTCTAACTATGCAAATGTCTTACTGGCGCTTTGCAGCGATGGTAGCCACGTCTACGATCATTATGTATGGCGTGATGTACTTAAATACTTACTCGTTCGAGCATGTTTTTTGGAGCGAGACTCGCGCTTGGATGGCATTAGTGATGGGCGCGGTAATGGCAGTAGTCATGCTCGCATTCATGCTCAACATGTATAAGCGTAAGTCAGTAAACCTAGCGATATTGGCAGGAAGTGCAGTAGCTTTTACCATTGCACTATGGCTTGTACGTGGGCAAGCGACGGTAGACGACACGGACTACATGAAGGCCATGATCCCCCACCATTCCATAGCAATCCTAACAAGTGAACGAGCTCAGATTTCAGATCCTCGCGTCCGCAAGTTAGCTGACGAAATCATCGACGCTCAGCGCCGAGAAATCGCAGAAATGAAGTCCCTGATCAATGAACTAGAAAGGCAAATTGATTCCCAGAAACGTGTGTCCACAGCCCAGGCATGACGGTGGCGACATTGATGGTCTCGCTACCGCTCAGGCGAATCTCCTCAGCGATTGCCGCGCCGAGATTTATGACGCCACCTTTGGTCGCTGCGGAGGAGGCATGATAAGCCAGCGGTATCTCGCTCTCGACTGAGCCCACGTTGACAAGCGTGCCGAAGCCTTGAGCTCTGAACTGGCGCATGGCTGCGTGGCTGCCATAGATCATGCCCTTAAGATTGACATCCACGATCCGCGCATGGTCCTCGACGGGAACGTCCTCGAAACGACCCAGCGCTCCGACCGCAGCGTTGTTAATCCAAACGTCGATCCTGCCGAAACGCTCGATGGCGGCTCGTGCCAAGTCCTGCATCTCGTTCGGGTTGCTCACGTCGGTGGTCACCACCAGTGCCGATCCTCCAGCCATGCGTATCTGCGCGGCCAGTTCTTCGAGCACGTCGGTCCGGCGGGCCGCTAGCACCACGTCGCCTTGCAGAGCGGCAAGCTTGAGCGCCACGCCGCGGCCGAAGCCACTGGAGGCACCAGTGATGACAAAGGTTTGCGAGCAACGCTTGGCTGGTCGCTTGGTTTCAGGCGCGGGGAAACGGCGCAGCCACTGAGTTGCAGAACGGCGAGCAGTACTAGCAGCAAAGCCAATCGCTGCGATGGGAATATTCGCAAAACCATTTTCGTTTCTCCCAGCAAAATAAGGTCGCATGGCCCGCTTGGTTGTTGTTGGACCGCCTTTTTGCCAGGAGCTTCATGCTAATTCACTCAATTAGTTTCAGCGCTCAATCGGGAGACAGTGGCAAGAGAATAGACCGTTACGGTGGCGATCATCGGTGGCTAAGTAAGAGTTGCTAGCGCGTAACTATCGTATTTCGCTTTGGAATGAAATGCTGCTGGACAGGGATTGATTCGCTCTTGGCAGTTGCGGGTATCGTACGCACTTTTTCGATATGTCATGGAGGCGCGAACATTAAGCGCACCATGGCTTTTCTTATTCTTCGAGGGGCTCTGACACTCCCAATTTAGTAGTGCCAGAGCAGTGAGTTACGGATGTTATCCTGCCATACGCTCACATTCCTCAGCGCAGTTCATGCACGCCTTCGCACACTCTTGGCAATGATCCATTTCATGCTTCGCGCATTCCTCTCCGCATGCACGGCAGATCTTGGCGCAAAGGGCGCAGAACTTCTTAGCATATTCACTTTCGCGGCTCATCAGTGTGGCAGCCAACCTGCAAATGTCCGCGCAGTCGCGGTCAAGCTCGATGCAGCGAGCCATCATTTTTACATCATCCTCGCGTAGGCAAGCAGAGGCGCACATTTCGCACACTAGGGCACAGTTCGAACAAGCTTGGATACAGGATGCGAACATTGAGTTTGTCATTTACGTTCTCCAGGGTTCGATAGTTGTATTTCGTCGTTTGGTTACTGGCCGATATGGCTCATCAGCCTGTTAGCAGACACTGAATTACGACACGCTCCTACCGAGCCCGTTTCGAAAAACCTCATTACAATGTTGTAAGGTAAGTCCAACCGCACCGGGGATCTGCGGGCGCAGTTGGTGGCGATGTGGCCGTCAGATTGCCTGTACGGCTTCGCTAGTCTGTTCGAGATGATTGAGTTGAAAATGAGGGAGCTCCCTGTCGCCACGACTGGGAGCATTCGTTGGGGAACGGCCGGAGCGCAAGCCGCTTAACTAGGTAAGTTACTGGCCTTGCGGCCTAACTTTTAGGAAGGAAGCAATTGCAAAGCCCTCCGGTACCGTTGCGTCGACTAGGATGGCCTAGGGCCGATCCTCTGCTTGCTGAACCGCCTTTCTTAGAGCCTCGATCAGAACCGCATAGGCACACATATACCGGATGTTAGTGCTCGTGTTGCTTCCCGTCTGCGTGCACATGGTTTTTTGAAGGGGATTTGCCTTCCGCATCGGCACTGTCACTGCCATTGCTGTGCTCAACCGCCTGGGGCTCCTCGGACGCATGATGGTCATCGCTTTCGTTATTACCATGATGACCGGAGCCTGATTGGCCGGATGCTCCACCTGTGCTGCTGGAGCCATGGTGATCCGAGCCGCCACTGTCGCCCTGATGGTGGTCGCCCGAGGCCATCTCGCCGTGTTGCTCACTATGCCCAGCTGGGGTCTCCCCACCACCATGCTGGTGACCACCGCTAGACGCAACGAGTGCTCGATACGCTCCTTCATCTAACTCAGGAAGCTTCTGCAGAAAAGCCACCATTCCCCAGATGTACGGGTCAGCCATGCTTTTACCCCACGCGGGCATCCCAGTGGCCTTAATGCCATGCTTGATGACCCAAAATGTTTTTGCTGGGTCATCGTATGGCCCCGCTTCAGCCAGGCTGGGTGGAGCGGGATAAAGGCCATTGCTTAGCTCGGTCTCAGCCATGCCTGGCGCCAAATGACAACCCACACACATCGAGTCGTAGTTCCCCGCCCCGGCGCGGATTTGGTCTTCATCGTCGAGAGATGGCACGACTATGTCTTCGGAGCGAACCTCAATCGAGCGATTGCGAGCAGTTTCCAGGAATGCGTGCACGACTCCCGTATGAGGATCATCCGCGGCAACGTTTATTAGTCCCGAGAAAACAACACCGGCCACCACCAACAGGCCTAGTGCGCAGAAGGCAGCGAAGCTAATAATTATTCTTTTCATCTAGGGTCCTTAAAACCAAAGCCTGATGCCAGCAACGAACCGCGCCTCATCTACGTCTTCGCCTTCATCTCTCGCCATATCGGCGGTATTACCGTATGCCCGGCTCCACGTGACGCCGATGTACGGTGCGAACTCACGAACGATTTCGTATCGGAGGCGGAGCCCCACCTCTGTATTTGCTAGACCAGCGCCCACTCCGCGTGCAGGATCGTCCTTGCCATAGAAATTGAGCTCGGCAGTCGGTTGGAGGATGAGCCGGTTAGTTAGGAGAATGTCGTACTCGCCTTCAAAACGTGCTGCTGTCTGCCCACCTTCACCGACGAAGGCGGTGGCTTCCGCCTCAAACCCATACAGAGCCATCCCCTGGACGCCTAAAGCCGCCCACGTCTGCGGCGACTCGGGCTTAAAGTCCTGGCGAACACCTGCTACTACATCCCACCAGGGACTGATTGCACGCCCGTAAAGCGCCTGAATTTCCGCGTCTTCAGTAACGCCATTCGTTCGCTCACCTTCCGAGCGAAACCAGAACCGATTGATATCGCCACCAACCCAGGCAGTAGCTTCCCAACTGAGGGTGCTACCTTCATTTGCGTCCTGGTACTCAAGTTGATCTAGCAGAAGGAACCAGGCCAGATACTTGTCATGGACCGTATGACCTTGAAGACCAGGGAAAGCCGCTTCTCTATCCGCATCGGTCAATACTGGAATGAACGAGGGATGAACCATGCCGGGCATTTCGAGCGTATCGTCATGCTTCATTTGGCCATGGTTCATCTTGCTATGGTCCATCGCACCATGACCCATTGCAGAATGGTCCATTTGCCCACCGGAGCCATGATTCATTGTCGCGGGCTTGGCAGAAGATGCAGGGGCTTGAGCTGCCGGAATAGGAGGGGTTTGATGCATCGAGTGATCCATCATCTCGGCGGCGTTGGCTATCCGTCCAGCCGCTGCGCTCAACGAAACTCCGAGCGCAATAAGAGCAAAGCGAGAAGATCTAGTGGTCATGGTGCGAATCCACCTCAGTACCAGTAGCCTTCGGGTCATGATCCATCTTGCCATGGTCCATTTCACCATAGCCATGACCCATGTCGCCGTGGTCCATTTCTGAGTTAGAGGAGCCTTGTGTCTGAGATGCCGGCTTGTTGCCTGAATTTTGCGACGAAGCCGATGGTTGCTTGTGCTGATCATGCGTTTGCTCTGCAAACGCAGCTGATATATTCATTACGCCCAGCAGACTGAACATTAACGCGCTGCCGATAAGAGTTTTACGCTTCATAAAATTTCCCATATAAAGTTCCTCTTACTCGTCCACTCGGACTTCACGAAACATGCCCATTTCCATGTGAAGCAGTAGGTGACAGTGATAAGCCCAACGCCCGAGTGCATCGGCTGTCACGCGGTAGCTGCGCTTCGAACCTGGAGGCATGTCGATCGTGTGCTTGCGAACCATGAACTTTCCATTGTCATCCTCAAGATCGCTCCACATACCATGCAGATGAATCGGATGGGTCATCATGGTGTCGTTGACCAAAGTGATGCGTACCCGCTCGCCATATTTGAGCCGCAGGGGCTCTGAATCAGAGAACTCTATGCCGTCAAATGACCAGGAGAACTTCTCCATGTGGCCGGTGAGATGGAGTTCGATCGTCCGACTGGGCTCACGGCCGTCCGGATCGGAGAAAGTGCTTCTCAAGTCGCCATAGGTCAGGACTCGGCGGCCGTTGTCTCGTAAGCCAATACCGGGATCGTTCAGCCTGTGAGTTGGGCTCATGGTCTGCATGTCCACCAGTGGGTTATTGGACTCTGAGGGCGGGTGCGATTGAATATCTGCGCTCATTCCAGCCATTCCAGAGTGGTCCATCCCGGACATCCCACCCATTTTGCTGTGATCCATGCCGGCCATTGCGCCCATGTCGCCCATCCCTTGCATGTCACCGTGGTTCATGCCGGACATGTTGCTATGGTCCATCGCGCCCATGTCGCCGCCATGGTCCATGCCCGCCATACCGCCCATGCTGCCGTGATCCATCCCCATGTCGTTCATGGTGATTAGTGGTCTAGGATCGGTTTCTGGAACAGGAGCGCTCAGCCCTTCGGCAACCGCTAGCGTGCCACGGGCGTATCCTGTGCGATCCATCGATTGGGCGAAGATCGTGTAAGCCTCCTCGGTCGCAGGCTCGACAATCACATCGTAGGTTTCTGCCACGGCAATGCGGAATTCGTCGACGCTAACTGGGTTGACGTATTGGCCATCGGCTGCGACTACAGTCATCTTCAGCCCTGGAATGCGGACATCGAAATAGCTCATGGCCGAGCCGTTGATGAACCGCAGACGAAGCTTCTCGCCGGGCTTAAAGATGCCGGTCCAGTTCCCGTCGGGTGCTTGGCCGTTCATTAGATAGGTATAGGTGTAGCCGCTTACGTCGGCGAGGTCGGTGGGACTCATTTTCATCTGAGCCCACATTTTCCGATTCGCAATCGTAGCGGCCCAGCCGTCTTCGCTCACGTCGTTAATGAAGTCTCCGACAGTGCGCTTGTGGAAGTTGTAATAATCGGACTGCTTCTTGAGCTTAGAAAGGATTCGAGCGGGATCCTCATCGGACCAATCAGTCAACATCACCACATAGTCGCGGTCATAGCTGAACGGTTCGGGATCCTTCGCATCGATGACCAAGGGACCATAGACACCAAGCTGCTCTTGTAGGCCTGAATGACTGTGGTACCAATAGGTACCGTTCTGTTTAACCTGAAACTTGTAGACATACATGCCATCGGGAGCGATGCCGTGGAAGCTCAATCCAGGCACGCCATCCATGTTGGCCGGCAGGATCATGCCGTGCCAGTGAATCGATGTATCTTCGCTCAACTTATTTCTGACTCGCAGCGTGACGGTATCCCCTTCACGCCAACGTAGAAGCGGCCCTGGGATGGTCCCATTGATAGTCATCGCTGTCCGGGCCGCGCCGGTGATATTGACCGGCGTCTCCCCAATCAGCAGATCGAACTCCGTGCCACTTAGTACGCTGGGCTGGCCTGGGCTAGTCACTGCCCAGACCGGAGCTCGCCACAAGCCAAGACCGCCAAGGATGCCTGCGGCAGTCAAGCCTTTAACAAAGGTTCGCCTAGAGGTTTTACGTTGCATGTGTAGGTTCCAATCAAACTAAGGAGCCAAGCCGAAACCAGCCGTAAGGTTGGTGTTGCCAGCGTTAATTGATCTTAGAAACTCGCGCACGGTCTGTCTTATCAAGCGACTCGCCTTTAATCGTAAATATGGCATGCCTAAGAAAGACGCGGGATTACATTTTTGTAAGCTTAAAGCGCTTCAGAAATCGCCCAAAAAATCGCCTGTGAGCATGTCAATCTCCAGGTGGAAGCTGCGCAATGGCTTTTGATTTCCGTGCAAGGATCCGGTTGCAACGATACTCAAGGTGCATGCTCACAGTTGCGTAAGGTTTCGCTTCAGCAATTAGCGTGGGCGTGCTTCGCTGAAGTTGCTTTTGAGGCTACCTCCTGGGCTTGGTCCTTCTGGTCAGCCTGATAACTAGCGATCGCTATTTGGCGAGCCTGCTCCATACGAGCAAAGGTACGATCACCACCACCTTCTGCCATTGCATAGGAAGAGCTTGCTGCGATGGCGAGCAGTACAGAAACGGATCTGAAGAATTTCATTACTTGTTACCTCGTTCGAAGACATGGGAGACCCAGCGCAGCTCCATAAATAGGGGCTTTGGCTTGGTCCTGTGTCTAAGCTAACCGAGCGTTCCTGTCAGAACCCTGATTTAGACATTACGGTTTCGTCAGTAATGCATAAAAGCAGTGAGCCCAAGCGAAAGCGCAGGTAGCGTGCATGGTGCCTTTTCGTTCAGGCAAATAGGTCTTGTTTCCAGCGGGCAAAAAAAGGGCGCCATCTAGGCGCCGATAGGCCAAAGGAGCATGGAAAAGGCCAAAAAGCAGAGTGTGGGAGCAACTGCTGATGTAGACGTTAACGCTACAAGCTGTCAGACAGATGATGCGAGCATTACGTTTCTGTAAGGTACTGGCTGCACGCCCTGACAATCGGCACACTGCTCCAAATGCCGGAGGGAATACTTTCATGAAGCTTCTTGTTGCTGAAGACGAGCCGAAAACAGGCACCTACCTACAGCAGGGGCTTTCAGAGGCAGGCTTCACAGTCGATAGAGTTGAAAACGGGACCGATGCTGCTCAGCACGCGCTTCATACCACATACGACTTGCTCATCTTAGACGTGATGATGCCTGGCCTGGATGGGTGGCAGGTTTTACAGAAAGTCCGCGCTGCTGGTAATGAGGTTCCCGTGCTCTTTCTCACCGCCCGAGACGGGGTTCAGGATCGAGTAAAGGGATTGGAGTTGGGCGCTGATGATTATCTCATCAAGCCGTTTGCCTTCTCCGAATTGCTAGCCAGGATCCGTACGTTGCTTCGCCGCGGCAATAATGTCCCCAACCAAACAATACTCAAACTCCTCGACCTTGAGGTCGATCTGCTCAGGCGTCGAGTTACGCGATCGGGGAAACGAATAGACCTAACTGCAAAGGAATTCGCACTTCTTGAGCTATTACTTCGGCGTCGCGGGGAAGTGCTCTCAAAGTCCCTTATCGCCTCCCAAGTATGGGACATGAATTTCGACAGCGATACCAATGTGATTGAGGTGGCGGTACGACGGCTGAGAGCAAAAATCGATGATGAGTTCGAACCTAAGCTCATACAAACCGCGCGTGGGATGGGCTATTTGATCGACGCGCCAGACCCCTAGAGCGAAATGCTCGGCATTTCACGCGATGGGCCAAGCTACCGGTACCGATGCGGTTAAGGCGAGCCACCGAGCAAGGAGCGGTGCCGAACCTCAGTTCTCCGAGCTGGATTTCTTCAGCTGTGGCACGAAGAAGATGGGTCTCTGCGGGGGAGCTATCAGAATATCACTGGATTTGATGCTAGTGCCCTTGCGACGCCTGGTCTTGCCATCCTTACCGACCGCCAGCAAATCACCGGTCGCAACAGCGATATCGAGCGCCTGCTTTACGCGAAACTCGTCAGCCATGGTGTAGTTGGTCAATCCGCTCATCAGGCCCAAAAAAGGTTGCCGTTCTACCTCGTAGACCTGGTTGGGCAAGAGCTCTGAAAGTTCTCCTCGGACGCGGTCATCGGTGGCATCGTCGAAGTGATGCTCATCCAACAGCAAATCGTGTTTGCATGATGGCGAGCGTTATGAGGTGCATCTCTGTGAGGCCTGCTTTTTCCGAGCGCTGAGTGGTCTCCGCCGCGAGCGTATGGTCAACACCATGTTCGACGAGAATCCCGATAGGACTGGCGATGAGTTCGGCCTTGTGCAGCGGAGCGAATTCTGGAAAGACAACTGAGCTCGGTTCAGATGGGACTATGGATACGGGTAGGAAGTGGGGCGTTAGCCTCGCAGATGTAATGCAGCAGAGAAGATCACGTGTTTACTAATTCGACTGCCGAGAGACTGACACGCTGAGGTTGAGTACGTGCGATCTCCCTCCACTCGGTACTGGTGCCCAAGCTCGCTACCTTGTGCATCACGAATTGAAAGGATCTCCAGTAACGGCTCCATCAACCAGCGACCCACCTCGTTCATATGCCCGGGACTCACAAGATACGCCTGCTCCAGCCAGGCGTGCTCGGTCTGCGCAGCTATGACCTGTTCCAGCAATGGAACCGACGGAACCATTAGCATGCTTCGAAAGGCCGCGTTTCCATCGTCCTCAACGATCTGCAGGTAGAACCAGGGCCAGGTCATCTCTAGCTCGACATATGACCAGAACTGCACGCCATCTGGCGCTGTTGAGAGCCCAGGAAGCAGTTCCGCATTCCGACTGGTTTTGAACACGCGCCAATCTCCTAATGATAATTGTACTTGATTGATGAACAATATATTTTGTAGTCATATATTGTTCAATCGCGCTTCATCGTTCCATTTTGCGGAGCAGCAAAATGGAAGTCCGGGATTCGTTCGGGAAAGCGTTGAGGCTCGTGCGGCAGCGTAGGGGGCTGGCACAGGAAGATTTCTCGCTCGTTAGCAGTCGTACCTTCGTCAGCATGCTGGAGCGCGGGGCAACGAGCCCGACTCTCGAAAAGCTCGATAGCCTCTGCACGGTGCTCGACACTCACCCTGTCACCCTCTTGGCCCTGACCTACTTGCTTGGATCCGAAGCTCCTGAAAGTTTTGAGCAGCTCCTGGAGAAGGTTGGTGAGGAGTTGAGAGCTCTAGTCGAACCTGACTGATTACTCAGCGAGGCTGTGTGAGGGGCCGGTTCCGTGGCCGCACAGTGAGTGTTGATCTTGCTGTCCCTCTGTCCCCAGTGGCTGGCCTGGAGGTCCTGTTTTTGGCAGGGCTTATAGTTTTTGTGGGCGTCAGAAAATATGTGGATTCTGACTTTTTGGGGCTCATATGTCCGTCGCGCAAGCTATTTTAAATCGAGTCAAGCACATGCCAAAGGGGAGGCCATTTGCCGGCGCGGTGTTCGCGCAGGTCGGTTCCCGTGCGTCGATTAATAAAGCGCTTTCTAGGCTGGTGCAATCAGGCACGCTGGAGCGAGTCGCTCGCGGTGTCTACATGCGCCCCAAAATGAGCAAGTACACCGGCAGGGTGGTGCGCCCGAGTCCGCTGGCTGTCGTGGAGGTCATCACGAAGGCGAACGGCGAGACGATCCAGATACACGGCGCGGAGGCTGTTCGGAGGTTGGGCCTCAGCACACAGATGCAGGTGTTGCCGACCTTTTACACCAGCGGATCTACTCGCGAGATCAAGGTTGGCAATGCGGTGGTTCGCCTCCGCCACGTATCCAAGGACCGCTTGCAGCACGCCGGCACGACGGTAGGTGTGGCGCTTACTGCTCTCTACTACATCGGGAAAGAAGGGCTGTCCGCTAATGTGGTTTCCAAGATTGTTAGTGCGCTGAGCGGCGAAGAGCTGATGAAGCTCCGGGCCTGCAAGATGCCGGAGTGGATGCGGTCGGCATTGCGCTTTGCTGCCAAGGAGATTGAGTAGTGCGCAATAGCACCTACCCGACTCCACCTACTGGCAGCTACCAAAGCCTGAGGCGAGACGTGGCTGGCTTTTCTGACAAGACAATGCGACTTCCTGCGCATTTAGCAAAACATGGAACTCGTCGAAGATCACCAACCCCACGCCATCGAGCGCAGGATCATCCTGTAGCCGACGTGCCAGGATGCCTTCGGTCACCACTTCGATACGGGTATTCGGCCCGACCTTGCTGTCCAGCCGGATGCGATAGCCGACGGTTTCGCCCACCTGTTCGCCCAGCTCGCTCGCCAGTCGCTCGGCCGCCGCGCGCGCGGCCAGACGCCGGGGTTCGAGCATCAGGATCGACTGCCCGGCCAACCAGGGTTCGTCCAGCAGCGCCAGCGGAACGCGGGTGGTCTTGCCGGCGCCGGGCGGCGCTTCGAGCACCGCTTCGTCACGTGCGCGCAGGGCCTGGCGCAGCGCTGGCAAGACTTGGTCGATGGGTAGGGCGATCATGGGAACTCCGCGTTGAGGGGCGCGATTATAACGGCCCCGAAGGCCGATCCGTCGCGGCCTCTCCAGCCATGCGAACAGAGCGCCCGGCCTGGCTGTCTGATGTCGAGAAAACATCACGCAGCCCTTGTATAGTTGCGCCACTTTTCCCCGGAGGTCTCTATGCGTACTCGTTCCCGTGTCATCGGCGGCGTGCTGGCCGTCTCCCTGTTCACTCAACTGGCGGCCTGCGGCACCCTGTTCTATCCGGATCGCCGTGGGCAGATCGACGGCAAGATCGATCCCGCCATCGCCGTGCTCAACGCCGTCGGCCTGCTGTTCTACGTGATCCCCGGCCTGATTGCCTTTGGCATCGACTTCGCCACCGGCGCGATCTATCTACCCGACGATGAATACTCCATGGCCCCGGAAAAGCTGCAGGAAGCCATTGGTGCCGATGGCGTGGTCGATCGCACCCGACTGAAGGCAATCATCGAGCGTGAAATCGGCCGAAGCCTGCCACTGGACGATCCACGTCTGCTCCAACATGACGGCGGTATCGAACAGTTGGCGACCTTCGGGCTACGCCCGGCCGCCTGATGCAGCACGCGAGCGAGCGACGCAAGGGCGTCACCGCCGAGCACGCCCGACTCATGCGTCGTGCCACCCGGCTGGCGCTGGCCGTCGCGTTGACGCTGGCCGCCAGCAAGGCAGCGGCCTGGTGGCTGAGCGGCTCCGTCAGCCTGCTGGCCGGTCTGACCGATTCGCTGCTGGACGGCGCGGCGTCTTTGCTCAATCTGTTGGCGGTGCATTACTCGCTGCGCCCGGCCGATGACGACCACCGTTACGGCCACGGCAAGGCGGAAGCCCTGGCCGGTCTCGGCCAGGGGGCGTTCATTTCGGTCAGCGCCATCCTGGTCTGTGTCCAAGGCATCGATCGCATGTTGCATCCGCAGCCGTTGAGTGCCCCGACGCTGGGCATCGCAGTGATGCTGCTGTCGCTGGCACTGACGGTGGCACTGTTGACGTATCAGCGCCATGTGGTGCGCGAGACAGGGTCCACCGCCATCCGCGCCGACTCGCTGCACTATCGCTCCGACCTGCTGCTCAATTGCAGCATCCTGTTGGCATTGGTGCTTGCCGGTTATGGCTGGGAACGCCTGGACGCGGTCTTCGGCATCGCCATTGCCGTCTACATTTTCTGGAGCGCGCTGAGCATCGTGCGCGAAGCCGGTGCGATCCTGATGGACACCGAGCTGCCGCCGGAAATCAGCGAACACATGCACCAGTTGGCCTGCGCCGTACCGGGCGTGGTGGGCTGCCATGACCTGCGCACGCGTGTCTCGGGCACGCGCTGGTTCGTACAGATGCACCTGGAGCTTCCCGGCGACCTGCCGCTGATCGAGGCACATGCCCTGTGCGATCAGGTCGAGGCCGCGATCCATGCCGCCTACCCGCGCGCCGAAGTGCTGGTGCATGCCGATCCACTGGAAGTGGTGAAGCCACGCCCCGACCCGGCGCAATCCGGCCACCCATAAAAAAAGACCACGGGGCGAGACGTGGTCTTTTTTCAATACTGCTCGCGATTCGCTGGCCGCTTGTGGCGGATGCTTCGGCAGCGCCTTGTGGGCGGTGCAGTCCCGGACCGATGACCTCGATAAGATCGACGGTTGGCGCGCGGGGGTAGGTAACGCGTCAGTTCTGCCGGGGGCTGAAGTTGGGTAAAGCGTACGCCCCGACTGGCAGCAGATGTTTGCGAAAATTGCTGATATACACACCGCTTGCGCAATCCATGCGCAACACACCATCATTCAGCGCAACCAGACGACAAGGCGCCCCGAAAATGAGCAAACTAGACCGCTACGACCTGCGCATCCTTCAGGCTTTGCAGCACGACGCAAGGATTTCCAATCAGGAACTGGCAGAGCGCATTGGACTGTCTCCTTCGCCCTGCTCACGCCGAGTCAAACAACTCGAGGATGACGGCTACATCGCCCGCCAGGTCGCGTTGCTGGACCGCAAGAAGCTCGGCCTCACTTTGACCGCGTACGTGCTGATCGGCATGGACCGGCACACACCGGAGCGCTTCGAGCATTTCGAGGGCGTGATCGGCAACTGCGCCGAAGTGCTCGAGTGCAGCCTGGTCACCGGCATGGATGCTGACTATCAGCTCAAGGTGGTGGTGCCGGATATGGAGCACTACCAGGCGTTCCTGCTCGGAACCCTGACGCGCATCGAGGGGGTCTCCAGCGTCCGCTCGAGCTTCGTCCTGCGCCAGGTCGCTTCCACGACCGAACTGCCGCTGGAGCACCTGCGCAGCTAAGACGCATTGCGCGTCCCGCATCACCGATAACGGACTTGGCGTATACTCGCCGCCGCCTTGCTATGCCCCGCGCGCCACATACGAACAAAGCGCCTCGCTCGCTAATAACAGGACCGCCCGCTGTCATAGCTGTTGTCGTCTGCAATCCAGACTTAGCCAAGCGGAGAAATCGATGGATCCGGAAGTTTTCGAAAAGTGGATGATGATCGTCCTGGTCGGCGGTCTGATGGCCTTCATGGCGTTCATCATCTGGGACCTGGCCAAGAAGTCGAAGGCTGGCCGGCTCGGCACGGCCATTCTCTTCCTGGGCCTGGGCCTGTGCCTGTTCGCCTTCCTCGCCAAACCGATCATCGGTTACATCATCGAAGTGTCCCAAGGCATCCCGCACTGACCGGATGACGTCAGCCCTGGCGCGGTAGCCGCGCCGGCGCTTCCCGCCATTGGCCGGGCTGCAGGCCGTCGAGCGACCAATCACCGATGCGTACCCGCACCAGGCGCAACGTCGGCAGCCCGACCGCAGCGGTCATTCGCCGCACCTGACGATTGCGACCTTCGCGGATCACCAGCTCCAGCCAGCAGGTAGGCACACACTTGCGAAAGCGTACCGGCGGGTCGCGCGGCCAGAGGTCGGGCTCGGCCAGCAACCGTGCTTGTGCCGGTAGCGTCATGCCGTCGTTGAGTTCGACCCCCTCGCGCAACCGCATTAAGTGCGCCTCGGTCGCTTCGCCCTCCACCTGGACCCAGTAGGTCTTCGGCAGCTTGTGCCGGGGATCGGCGATGCGCGCCTGCAGCCGGCCATCGTTGGTGAGCAGCAACAGGCCTTCGCTGTCCCGGTCCAGCCGACCAGCCGGATAGACGCCCGGCACCGGGACATAGTCCTTGAGCGTCGCGCGCCCATCGGCATCGTTAAACTGCGTCAGCACATCGAACGGCTTGTTCAACAGCAGCAACCGCGGCACTGCCGGCGGCGCCTTGGCGACACGCCGCGGCGGGGTTTTACCGATCGGACGCGGCGGTTCTGGACGGGAAGTACGTGACATGCCGAGGGGCTCCAGTTCGGGGCGGCCATGCTAGGGCGGCTGCGCCGGCCCCGCAAGCCGACTCCGCGAAACCCCAGCCGCGGGACGGCCTGCGCCATCGCACCATATCTGTGCAGCGAGCGCGCCAGGACGCGTCAGCGCGCCCCGTTTTGCACCGCTGCGCGTGTATTGCCCCGTTACGGCGCACGCCGTCGGACCGCGGCAACGCGGTGCCACAGCGGGCTGCGCAAAAACTGGCACGGATGCTGCGATAGCGCTTCATGTCCCAAGGACCCACCCAATCGTTGCGCATGGATAGCCAAGGAGCCGCCCACCATGAAACGCCGTCCCTTATTGAAGACCACCCTCGCCGCCAGCGCGCTGATGCTCAGCGGATTGTTCCCGTTCACCGTTCAGGCCGCCGAAACCATCAAGGTCGGTATCCTGCATTCGTTGTCGGGCACCATGGCCATTTCGGAAACATCGCTCAAAGACATGGCGCTGATGACCATCGACGAGATCAACGCCAACGGCGGCGTGCTCGGCAAGCAGCTCGAGCCAGTCGTGGTCGACCCGGCCTCCAACTGGCCGCTGTTCGCCGAGAAAGGCCGCCAGCTGCTGACCCAGGACAAGGTCGCGGTGACCTTCGGCTGCTGGACATCCGTATCGCGCAAATCCGTGTTGCCGGTGTATGAAGAGCTCAACGGACTGCTGTTCTACCCTGTTCAGTACGAAGGCGAAGAGCTGTCGCCCAACGTCTTCTACACCGGCGCCGCGCCAAACCAGCAAGCCATTCCGGCGGTCGAGTACCTGATGAGCGAGGACGGCGGCAGCGCTGAGCGCTTCTTCCTGCTCGGCACCGACTACGTCTACCCGCGTACCACCAACAAGATCCTGCGCGCGTTCCTGGTCAGCAAGGGCGTACCGGAGTCGAACATCGAAGAGGTCTACACCCCCTTCGGTCACAGCGACTACCAGACCATCGTCGCCAACATCAAGAAGTTCTCCGCCGGTGGCAAGACTGCCGTGGTGTCGACCATCAACGGAGACTCCAACGTGCCGTTCTACAAGGAACTGGCCAACCAGGGCCTGGAAGCCACTGACGTCCCGGTCGTGGCCTTCTCGGTCGGCGAAGAGGAGCTGCGCGGCATCGACACCAAGCCGCTGGTCGGCCATCTGGCCGCCTGGAACTACTTCCAGTCGGTGGAAAATCCGGTCAACGAACAGTTCGTCAGCAAGTGGAAGGCTTACGCCAAGGCCAAGAACCTGCCGGGTGCCGACAAGGCCGTGACCAACGACCCGATGGAAGCCACCTACGTTGGCATCCATATGTGGGCACAGGCTGTTGAGAAAGCCGGCACCGCCGACGTCGACAAGGTCCGTGACGCGCTGGCCGGCCAGACCTTCGAGGCGCCAAGCGGCTACACCCTGACCATGGATGAGAAGAACCACCACCTGCACAAGCCGGTGATGATCGGCGAAGTCCAGGACGACGGACAATTCTCCGTGGTCTGGGAAACCGAGAGCCCGGTGCGCGCGCAACCGTGGAGTCCGTACATCCCTGGCAACGACCAGAAGCCGGACTACGCGGTCAAGTCGAACTGACCGATCCGACTGCGGGTGGGTGGAGCCTCACCCACCCCGCATCGCTCGACCTTCGCGAGGTGAATGAGGCCTTCTCGCTCACCTTCGACCGCCGCCAGCTCCATCAAGAGAGCACGCGGCGCCCCTGGGAAATGCAAAGATGAACACTGCCCTTCACCGATTGTTTCTGCTGCTCCTGCTTGCCCTGCCCTGGGCTGCGCATGCCGGAGACGCGGCCGACTACGCCAAGGCGAGCCCGGCCAAACAGGCCAGGCTGCTTGAAGACTGGGCCATCGCACCGGTTCCCGAGCGGCTAGCGCTGATCGAAGCGCTGCGCGCCAACCGCGTGGCGATCGACAAGAACAAGACACCCTTCATCGACGAAAACGACCGCTACCATGCGCTCGAGGGCGACGCCGAACCGGTCGGCACGCTGAAAAAGCTGCGTTTGAACAACCGCCTGCGCGGTTTGCTCAATACAGCGCTGGCCAGCCATCAATTGTTCTCCGAAGACTCGTCAGTGCGCCTCGCTGCCGCCAAGCGCCTACAGCGCAGCGGTAAACCGGAACAGCTCGAACTGCTCCAGCAGCGCCTCGAAGCCGAAGACGACCCCGCCGTGAGCGAAGCCCTGACCCTGACGCTCGCCAACCTGCAGCTCAGCGCTGCCGACCCGGCCGTGCGCCTGGCCGCCGTTCGCCTGCTGGGCGAAACCGGCGCACCGCTGGCGCGGGTCCGCCTGGAAAACCTGCTGGCCGATGAAGCCGAAACCGACGCGGCCGTACGCAAGGCTGCGCAAACCAGCCTGGCGCAGGTCAAACGCAAACTGCTGATCGGCGAACTGCTCGGCCAGGCCTTCAGCGGTCTGTCGCTGGGATCGATCCTGCTGCTCGCCGCGTTGGGCCTTGCCATCACCTTCGGCCTGCTCGGGGTGATCAACATGGCCCACGGCGAAATGCTGATGCTCGGCGCCTACGCCACCTACATGGTGCAGGTGCTGATGGCCCGGCTGGCGCCCGAGGCCCTGGCGTTCTATCCGCTGGTGGCGCTGCCGGTGGCCTTCTTCGTCACCGCCGCGGTAGGCATGGCGCTCGAACGCACCGTGATCCGCCACCTTTATGGGCGACCGCTGGAGACCCTGCTGGCGACCTGGGGCATCAGCCTGATCCTGATCCAACTGGTGCGCGCGCTGTTCGGCGCGCAGAACGTGGAAGTCGCCAACCCGGGCTGGCTGTCCGGTGGATTGCAAGTGCTGCCCAATCTGGTACTGCCCTACAACCGCATGGTGATCATCGGCTTTGCGCTGTTCGTGGTGCTGCTGACCTGGCTGCTGCTTAACAAGACCCGTCTGGGCCTCAACGTGCGTGCCGTGACCCAGAATCGCAACATGGCTGCCTGCTGCGGCGTGCCCACCGGTCGCATCGACATGATGGCGTTCGGCCTAGGCTCCGGCATCGCCGGCCTCGGCGGCGTCGCCCTGAGCCAGATCGGTAACGTCGGCCCGGACCTCGGTCAGGGCTACATCATCGATTCCTTCCTGGTCGTGGTCCTCGGCGGCGTCGGCCAGCTCGCTGGCAGCATCTTCGCCGCTTTCGGTCTGGGCATTGCCAACAAGATCCTCGAACCACAGATCGGCGCCGTACTGGGCAAGATTTTGATCCTCGCGCTGATCATCCTGTTCATCCAGAAGCGCCCGCAGGGGTTGTTTGCCTTGAAAGGGAGGGTGATCGATTGAACATCGTCCTGCCCGTCAATGCTTACCGTTGTGATGCCGCTGGCCGAATCAATCCGGCCCTGCGCATGACTTTCGTGGAGCCGAATGCATTCGGCCCGACCTCCACTGCCCTGAACCGAGGCTGCCGCCCATGAACCAGCCACTTACTGTCACCGTCGCGCAAAAGGTCGGCCCGACATTCACCGGCGTCGCACTCGGCCTGGTGCTTGCCATTCTGCTGGCCATGCCGCTGCTGCATCTGCTGCCCGCGGACAATACCTTTCACGTTTCCGCCTACACCCTGACCCTGGTCGGCAAGATCCTCTGCTACTGCATTGTGGCGCTGGCGCTGGATCTGGTCTGGGGTTACGCCGGGCTGCTCTCGCTCGGGCATGGCCTGTTCTTCGCCCTCGGCGGTTACGCGATGGGCATGTACCTGATGCGTGAAAGCGCTGGCGACGGGCTCCCCGCGTTCATGAGCTTTCTCGCGTGGACCGAGCTGCCGTGGTACTGGTACGGCACCTCCAGCTTCCTTTGGTCGATGTGCCTGGTGGTACTCGCACCGGGGCTGCTGGCCTTCGTCTTCGGTTTCTTTGCGTTCCGTTCGCGAATCAAGGGCGTGTATTTCTCGATCATGACCCAGGCGCTGACGTTCGCTGGAATGCTGTTGTTCTTCCGTAACGAAACCGGTTTCGGCGGCAATAACGGTTTCACCGACTTCAAGACCATCCTCGGCTTCTCGATTTCGGCCCCCGCCACTCGTGCGACGCTGTTCTTCGCCACCGTCGCCCTGCTTGCCGGCAGCCTGTTGCTTGGCTGGCGGCTGGCCCGCAGCAAGTTCGGTCGGGTGCTGACGGCTCTGCGCGACGCTGAAAACCGCCTGATGTTCTGCGGCTACGATCCACGCGGCTACAAGCTGTTCATCTGGACGCTGTCTGCTGTGCTCTGCGGCCTGGCCGGTGCGCTCTACGTGCCGCAGGTGGGCATCATCAACCCCAGCGAAATGGCCCCGACGCAATCCATCGAGGCCGCCGTCTGGGTCGCCCTGGGCGGCCGCGGCACGCTGATCGGGCCGCTGCTCGGCGCTGGCATCGTCAACGGCATGAAGAGCTGGTTCACCGTGGCGTTCCCCGAATACTGGCTGTTCGCCCTCGGTGCGCTGTTCATCGTCGTCACCCTGTACCTGCCGAAAGGCGTCATCGGATTGCTGCGCCGGAGGGGCGAACAATGAAAACCGCACCCGTACCCGAACTGATCGACGCGGTCGACACCAGCGGCAGTGGCCGTGACGCCATTGGTCTGGGCCACCTGAAAGGTGAAGGCCTGGATACCCGCCACGGCACGATCCTCAGCCTCGAAGACATCAACGTCAGCTTCGATGGCTTCAAGGCGCTGACCAACCTCAGCCTTTACATCGGCGTTGGCGAGCTGCGCTGCATCATCGGCCCCAACGGCGCCGGCAAGACCACCATGATGGACGTCATCACCGGCAAGACCCGTCCGGACAGCGGCACCGCATTCTTCGGCGACACGCTTGACCTGACGCGCATGAGCGAGGTGGAGATCGCTCAATCGGGCATCGGGCGCAAGTTCCAGAAGCCCACGGTCTTCGAAGCGCTTTCAGTGTTCGAGAACCTCGAACTGGCGCAGAAAACCGACAAGTCGGTGTGGGCCAGCCTAAAGGCGAAGCTCAACGGCGAGCAGCGCGACCGCATCGACGAAGTGCTGGCCACCATTCGCCTGGACAGCGCGCGGCAGCGCCCCGCCGGGCTGCTGTCGCACGGTCAGAAGCAGTTTCTCGAGATCGGCATGCTGCTGATGCAGGACCCACAACTGTTGCTGCTCGACGAGCCGGTCGCCGGCATGACCGATGCCGAAACCGAGTTCACCGCCGAGCTGTTCAAGAGTCTGGCGCGTAAGCATTCGCTGATGGTGGTCGAGCATGACATGGGGTTCGTCGACACCATCGCCGACCACGTCACCGTGCTGCACCAGGGCCAGGTGTTGGCCGAAGGGTCACTCGCAACCGTGCAGAACGACGAACGCGTGATCGAGGTATATCTGGGCCGGTAACCAACGACCGCAGGATGAACGACACTGCGTTCATCCGCCCGTAAATACGCTTGGTGAATGATTAATCGGCGGGAGGCCTCGAAAGCGTGCCCACCGGACAACGAAGGAATCGCACATGCTGCACGTTCAGCAACTGCATCAATACTATGGCGGCAGCCACATTCTTCGCGGCCTCTCGTTCGACGTCAGGATTGGCGAAGTCACCTGTCTGCTGGGACGCAACGGCGTCGGCAAGACCACCCTGCTCAAGTGCCTGATGGGCCTGATCCCGGCCAAGGAAGGCACGGTGAGCTGGGAAGGCAAACCGATCACCAGCCTCAAGCCGCACCAGCGAGTGCAAGCCGGCATCGCCTATGTGCCGCAGGGCCGCGAGATATTCGGCCGGCTGACCGTCGAGGAAAACCTGCTGATGGGCCTGTCGCGCTTCAGCGCCAGGGAAGCAAAGGAAGTACCCGAATTCATCTACGAGCTGTTTCCAGTCCTCAGGGAGATGAAGCACCGCCGCGGCGGCGACCTGTCCGGCGGCCAGCAACAGCAATTAGCCATCGGCCGGGCCCTGGCGAGCAAGCCACGGCTATTGATCCTCGACGAGCCCACCGAGGGCATCCAGCCATCGGTCATCAAAGAGATCGGCGCGGTGATCAAGCAGCTCGCCGCGCGTGGCGACATGGCGATTCTGCTGGTCGAGCAGTTCTACGATTTCGCCGCCGAACTGGCTGACCAGTATCTGGTGATGAGTCGCGGCGAAATCATCCAGCAGGGCCGGGGTGAAACCATGGAATCCGAAGGGGTGCGCGGCCTGGTGGCCATCTAAAGGCGTCAGGCTTATGGGCGGACACCATCGGCGACTTCGCGGCTCGGTCGTCCACCCATGCCGACCCGTTGCGCAGCGTCTGCCGGCGATGCTTTTCAGGCCGTCGCGGAACAGGCTCGTCCTCCCCTACGGCAGGACGAACGCGTTCGGACTCCCGCGACACCGTTAGTCGGCGAACTCGGGCTCCAGCCGCATCAGCTGCCGCTTGACGCTCTCCAGGTGCAGCCGCGCGCTTTCGGCGTTGCCCTCCATCATTTGCCGGCATGCCGCACGGGCCACATCCGCCGCAACGGGTTTCAGTGGCCGGCCGCTCGCCATCGCCTTGAGCTGCACCTGCGCGGCGCGCTCGAGGTAGTAGAGGTCATCCCAGGCCTCAGCGATGTTCGGCCCGAGTACCAGCGGGCCATGGTTCTTCAGCATGATCACATCGGCCTGGCCCGCGGCACGGGCGATTCGCTCGCCTTCGGCGTCGTCGAGCGCCAGTCCGTTGTAATGCTCGTCCACCGCGAGGCGGTCGTAGAACTTCAGCGCGGTCTGTCCAGCCCAGACGAACGGCGCACCGTCCAGCAGACAAAGCGCCGTGGCGTTGGGCATGTGCGTATGGAAGGCGGCACGCGCGCGCGGGTTGAGCCGATGCAATTGCGCGTGAATGTAAAAAGCCGTGGCCTCGGGCCGGCCGTGGCCCAGGACCACGCGACCGGCGAAATCACAGATCAGCAGGGACGAGGCGGTGACTTCGCAGAAGGCCAGCCCGTATGGATTGACCAGGAACAGGTCATCCTGGCCCGGCACCACGACGGAAAAGTGGTTGCAGATGCCCTCGCCCATCCCCAGTCTGGCCGCCATGCGAAAACAAGCGGCGAGATCGATGCGTGCCTGGCGGATGGCGGGCGTATCGAGCCCGTCACGGCTGGCGCGGGGCACATTGGCGACGGCGTCGAAGGCGTGGGCCATGGCTGTTCCTTCAAGATGGGCGAGCGCTCAGCCTAGCGCAAAAACCGTCTCGACCAAGGGCCAGTTACACCCGAGTGACGAGCCAGCGCCGCCTGGCCTGACCCGGACGCGCCCGCTATCTGGCCCTACGGCCATTCGTCGTTTGTTCCTAAGGTGAGGACACCAGGCGCCGACCGATCCCGCGCCTCAACCACCGCGCCGAGGCCGATATGAGCACGCCCGTCACCAACGACTACGTTCGTTCGCTGGACCGCCAGCACGTCTTTCACTCCTGGTCGATCCAGGGCACGCTCGACCCGCTGGTGATCGCGGGCGGCGAAGGTTGCCGCCTGTGGGACCACGACGGCAACCGCTATCTGGACTTCAGCAGTCAACTGGTCAATACCAACGTCGGCCACCAGCATCCGAAGGTCATCGCGGCTATCAAGGCACAGGCCGACAGCCTGTGCACCGTGGCGCCGGCAACCGCCAACCTGATGCGGGGCGAGGCGGCCAAGCGCATCCTCGCCCGCGCCCCGGATGGCTTCGTCAAGGTGTTCTTCACCAACGCTGGCGCGGACGCCAATGAAAACGCCATGCGCATGGCACGGCAATTCACCGGCCGCGACAAGATACTCTCGGCCTATCGCTCGTATCATGGCAGCACTGGCGCGGCCATCGTTGCCACCGGCGATCCGCGCCGCGTACCCAACGAGTTCGCACGCGGCCATGTACACTTTTTCAACCCCTACCTCTATCGCACCGAGTTCCACGCGCACGACGAGGCCGAAGAGTGCGTTCGCGCGTTGCAGCATCTGCGCCGTGTAATCGAGTGCGAAGGCCCAGGCGCGATCGCCGCGATCATTCTTGAGACGATCCCCGGCACCGCTGGCGTTCTGGTGCCGCCGACGGGCTATCTGCAAGGTGTGCGCGCGCTGTGCGATGAGTTCGGCATCGTACTCATCTTCGACGAGGTCATGGCGGGCTTCGGCCGCACCGGACAATGGCTGGCGCTGGACAATTTCGGCGTGGCACCCGACCTGATCACCTTTGCCAAGGGTGTCAATTCCGGTTACGTACCCGCAGGCGGCGTGATGATCTCGCAGCCGATCGCCGAGTTCTTCGAGACTCGCTTTTTCCCCGGTGGATTGACCTACTCCGGCCATCCCCTGGCCATGGCGGCTATCGTCGCCACGCTCGACGCAATGGCCGAGCAAGGCATGGTCGACAACGCCCGGCAGGTTGGCCAGGAGGTGCTCGCCCCTGGCTTGCAGCACCTCGCCAACCGCCACGAGCTGATTGGTGAGGTGCGTGGCCTCGGGCTGTTCTGGGCGATCGAGTTCGTCTCGGATAGGCAACGCAAGACGCCATTGACCGCCGCGGTAGTGGCCCGGATGAAAGCCGCTTTCCAGGCGCGCGGGTTGCTCACCTTTACGGTGGAGAACCGTCTGCACGTGGTGCCGCCCTGCATCGTCACGCCGGCGGAAGCGAGCGAAGCGCTGACGATCCTCGATGACGTGATCGGTGACTTCTCGCGACGGGGCGCCCCGTAGTCGCGCTCGCATCGAGCGAACGTCTGGGCCGGAATCGCCCAGCCGTTGCGGCGGCGATCAGCGACCCGGTGGTACAGCGCGTTTCGGTCCTTCCGGTTGTGCCTCTATAGCGTGTCCAACACGTTGCCCAATACGCGTGCGCCCTCGCCAATCCGCGCGGCGTCGATGGCATGGAAGCCCAGGCGCATGAAGTGGCTGGGCGGTGCCTCGTTGAAAAAGAACTGAGCGCCCGCCTCGAACAGTACGCCCTGCTGCGCAGCGGCCCAGGCCAGACGTTGTGTGTCGACGCCTTCCGGCGCCCGCAGCCAGAATGCGCTGGCGCCCGGGCTGCCCATCGGCTGGCAACTCGGCAACGCATCGTCGAGCGCCAGGCGCAGCGTGTCACGGCGGCGCCGATGCTCATCGCGAAAGCGCCGCAGGTGGGCGTCGTAGTGCCCCTGGGCAAGAAATTCCGCGAGCATGCGCTGGTTGTTCAGTGGCGGATGGCGGTACATCAGGCGACGTAGCGCACGCAATTCATCGATCAATTCAGCGTCCGCCACCAGATAGCCGATTCGCAGACCTGGCGAAAAGGCCTTCGACAGACTGCTCATGTAGATCACCCGGCCGCTGGTATCACTCGCCTTGAGCGCGGGCTGGGCCTGGTGGTCGAGGTTGAACTCAGCGTCGTAGTCGTCCTCGATCACCACCTGGTCATGCTGACTGATCTGGCGCAACAACGCAGTGCGCCGCGCAGCACTCATCGCGACCCCGGTGGGCACCTGGTGGCCAGGGGTGACGTACAGGTAGTCGCAGCCATGCAGGCGACTGTCGACCACCAACCCTTGCTCATCCACCGATTGCAACTGTACGTCGGCGCCGCGCAACTCGAAGAGACTCAGCGCATCGCGAAAACCGGGGTTTTCCATCGCCACCCGCACGCCTTTGCTCATCAGCAAGGTCGCGAGCAGATAGAGCGCATTCTGCGAGCCGAGCGTGACGAGCACCTCGTCGGACCGCGCCCAGATTCCGCGTTTGGGCAGGACACGGGTGCGCAACTGCTCAATGAGCATGTCATCGTCACGGTCGAAGCGATCGTTCATCCAGCAAGGGTCACGGTCCCCACGCAGCAACGAGCGCGACACTTCACGCCAGCGCTCCAGTGGGAACAATTCGCGGATTGGCTGACCGTAGACGAAGGGGTACGCAAAGCGCGTCCAGTTGCTCGGCCGCAGAACGCCGTGTTTCAGGCTGGGCTGCATCTTCAGCCGTGAGCCCCAATCTGGTGCGCGCTCGCGGGTGGAATCGAATGGCGCGTCGCTCCTGTGTACCTCATGCATTCGTGGCGGTTCGGCGGATTCGCTCGACTGGTAGTCGGGATGCAGGTAGTAGCCGCTGCGCGGCCGGCTGACCAGATAGCCATTGTCCAGCAAGCTTTCATAGACGAGCGCCACCGTATTGCGCGACACGGCCAACTGCTGGGAAAGCTTGCGACAGGAGGGTAGCGGTTCGTCGGCCGGGAAGCCTCCACCAAGAATTGCCGAGACGAGGGTTTCGCGCAGCTGCTCTTGCAAACCTCGCTGCCGATTGAAGTCCAGGTGGATGTAATGATCGATCATGGCGCCATCCAGTCGAAATGCATCTGCCTGTGCCGAAGCAAGGACTGCGCCATCACTGGCGGCACCCGTGTCACTGGCCAGCCGAAAGTCCGCAACTGCACCTATCGCCCGGCGCGAACCGGCTCCTAAGGTGAAAGCAGGCCGTCGCTCAGCGCCGCTGACAGGCTAGCCCACCGTCGAACTGGAGCAATGACATGACGCATTCAAGCAAGGACTCGGTTGCCGCCAAACCTCGCGGCATGCTGCGCACCCTGACACTGGCCGGCTGCGTGCTGTCCGCCGCAGGGGCGATCAGCGCGTATGCGGCCGATCTGGAGGACATCAAGTCGCGTGGCTACATGACCGTCGCCACTGAGGACGATTACGCGCCGTTCAATTACATCGTCGATGGCAAACCGGAAGGCTTCCACAAGGAGCTGCTGGAGGATCTCAAGGCCTACGCAAAAGACCACGGCTTCGAGGTCCGCCAGGAAATACTGCCGTGGACCGGGCTGCTCGCCTCGGTATCGTCCGGGCAGTATGACGCGGCCTTCACCGGCGCACTGGTGACCGACGACCGCCTACGGGTGTTCGACTTCACGCCGCCGTTCGCCTCCGCACAGCACTTCTACGCCAAGCGCGCCGGCGACGACAGCCTATCGGACATCGCCAGCCTGTGCGGAAAAAAAGCGGGCGTACAGGCCGGTAGCGCCCTGCTGGCCCGTTTGCCCGAGCTGAAGAAGATGATGGCCGCCGAGCGATGCGAGATGGGTGATGTGGTGGAATACCAGTCCTACCCCGAAGCCTACGCCGACCTCGCCAATGGCCGACTGGATTACGTCGTCAATGCGCTGATCTCGGTGAACGACCTGATCAAGACCCGAGGGGATACCTTCGCCAAGGGCATCGCGGTGTCCGGCGACGGTTTCGCCGCGTGGCCGGTGTCAAAGCAGAGCCCGGAACTGCTGGCGTTCTTCAGCGGATTCATGAACCACATCCGCGACAACGGGCGGCTCGCCGAGCTACAGACCAAATGGTTCGGCGAAGCCTTCCCGAATCTACCCACGGAGCCGATCAAGAGCGTCGAACAGTTCCACTCGTTGGCCGGAATGGACTGAGCGTCGTACCCCAGCCAGGCCGGGCCGGCCAAACTGGCCCCGGCCTTGTTAGCACCTTCTCGGGACCTTCACCCCCGTCTTGATCCTGCGCGTGGTGCGCTTTGATTGCTCAAGGAATGTCGGATATGAACGGACAGGCCTGGTTGCTGCTGCTTGAGGGTGCCTGGACCACGTTGTGGATTTCGGGCATCGCCATAGCCATCGGTGTGGTACTGGGGCTCGGCGTAGCCTTGGTGCGTATCGCGCGGATACCTTTCATCGACCAATTGCTGATCGTCTACGTCAGCCTCGCCCGTGCGACGCCACTGGTCACGCTGGTGCTGTTTATCTTTCTCACTGCACCGACGCTGGGCATGGGCCTGGACCGTAACACCGCCGCGATACTCGCCCTCACGCTCAATACCGCCGCGTTCAACGCCGAGGTATGGCGCGCGGCCTTCCTCAGTTTTTCCCGGGAGCAACGTGAAGCGGCGCTGGCCTGCGGCATGACCGGGCCCGTGTTCTTGCGCCGTATCATGCTGCCGCAGATGTTCACCAGCAGCCTGCCAGGGCTGGTCAACGAGATGTCGTTCATCATCAAAAGCAGCCCGGCGATCGCGGTGATCGGGATCGTCGACCTGACCCGCGTGACCAACCGCATCACGGCGGTGACTTACGAGCCGTTGCCACCGATTCTCGCGGCGGCGCTGCTGTACATGCTTATCATTGGCGTGCTGATCCGCCTGCAGGCGCGTGCCGAGCGCAAAGCCAACCGATTGGCCATGTGAGGAGGACCGCATGAACGAATGGGCGATCATCTGGGACGCGCGACAGGCCTTTCTCGATGGCTTTTTAACCACCCTGCTACTGTTCGGTCTGGCGGTCACGGTCGCCTTCGCCATGGGATGCCTGTTCGCCTTCTGGCTGGAACGGCGCAACCCGTTCACATGGTTACTGCGTGGTTTCATCGACTGCATGCGCATGCTGCCCTTTTTGATCCTGGCTTACCTGCTCTACTACGGTCTGCCGAGTCTTGGCCTGCGGCTCGATGCCTGGACCGCCGGCCTGGTCGCGCTGATCGTCTACTACGCGGCCTACTTTGGCGAAGTACTGCGCGGCGCTCGGCTGGTACTGCCGGAAGGCCAGGTCGAAGCCGCGAAAGCCTACGGCTTCACGCCCTTCTCGCTGTACCGGCGCATCGTGTTGCCGCAGTTGGTGATCAAGACGCGTCCACTGATGGGTAACCTGCTGATCCTGGCGCTGAAAGACACCGCCTTTCTGACCATCATCACGGTTCGCGAACTGACCGCCGCAGCGAATTCGGTGCAAGCGACGTACTTCATTCCGATGGAAGCGTTCGTGGTGGTCATCGCGCTCTACTGGCTGATCAGCATCTGCCTGGAACTGGCGCTCAAGTGGGCTGGCCGGTTCGGCGCAAAACGAGGGTTCGAACATGTCTGATGTCCCGGCGGTGCGCATCGAGCGCCTGTCCAAAAGCTTCGATGGCGTGGAGGTATTGCGCGACATCGAACTGACCGTGAACAAGGGCGAGGTGGTGAGCGTGCTTGGCTCGTCCGGCTCGGGGAAATCCACGATGCTGCGCTGCATCAACTGGCTGGAAGAGCCCGACCGCGGCACCATCCACATCGCCGGCGAACGTATCGGGATTGATGAGGATGGTCGAAAGATGCGCAACAAGGCGCTGGCCGCCCTGCGTGCGCGCACCGGTATGGTGTTCCAGGGCTTCAATCTGTGGCCGCATTTCACCGTACTGCAGAACGTCATGGAGTCCCCGGTGCAGGTCAAAGGCATGCGAAAGGACGAAGCACGCGCCCAGGCGATGGCATTGCTGGAAAAAGTCGGAATGGAGCACAAGGCCGACGCTTATCCCTACACCCTGTCCGGCGGGCAGAAGCAGCGTGTGGCAATCGCCCGTGCGTTGGCCATGAGCCCCGAGGTGATGCTGTTCGACGAGCCAACCTCGGCCCTCGATCCTGAGCGAGTCGGCGAGGTGCTACAGGTTATGAAGACCCTCTCGGCAGAGGGCTACACCATGATCGTCGTTACCCACGAAATGGAATTCGCACGGGCAGTCTCGGATCAGGTGGTGTTTCTCGAGAAAGGCCGAATCATCGAAAAGGCTGATCCGGAGACGTTCTTCACCAACCCTTCGACCGACCGTGTGCGGCGTTTTCTCGAGCTGGCATGAACTGCCGGAGCCGATGAGACAGCGGATCGCGCGCCCTGCCCTATGCCTTCGCCGTACGACCGCGTAGCAGTGTCAACCACATGAAGCCGGTTTTGACAGGCTTGCTTCGAGACCTATGCGCCGTACTGACCCACCGGCAAACGACAACTGGCCCTGGCCACAGTCGCACCGCGCATTAAGCTCTTCCGGTCGGCCGCATTCGGCCACCTACTTCAACAGCCTCGAGGTCCAAACATGAATAACGTGGTCTTCATCACGGGTGCAACATCCGGCTTCGGCCGCGCCACCGCTCGCCGCTTCGCCAAGGCCGGCTGGGCCCTGGTGTTGACTGGCCGACGCCAGGAACGGCTTGATGCGCTCAAGGATGAGCTGTCGAACGCAGCCCCCGTGCATATTGCGGCACTGGACGTACGCGATGCCGGGGCGGTGAAACAAGTGGTGGCCGACCTTCCCGACGGTTTTCGTGAAATAAGAACGCTTGTCAACAATGCAGGCCTGGCACTAGCGCCAGAGCCCGCGCAGCAGGTCGCGCTGGAAGACTGGCATACCATGATCGATACCAACGTCACCGGGCTGGTCAATGTGACCCATGCGTTACTGCCGCGCCTAATCGATACGGGCAAGGGTTCTAGCATCATCAGCATCGGCTCCGTGGCGGGCCACTGGCCTTATCCGGGCGGACACGTTTACGGCGCGACCAAAGCGTTCGTCGAGCAGTTCGGCTACAACCTGCGGTGCGACCTGCTCGGTACGGGCGTCCGGGTCACCGACATCGCACCAGGCATGGCGGAGACCGAATTTACCCTCGTCCGCACCAAGGGCAACCAACAGGCGTCGGACAAACTCTACCGCGGAACGACACCCCTCACCGCCGAAGACATCGCCGAGCAGATTTTCTACGTCGCGACCCTCCCGGACCACATCAACATCAACCGTCTGGAATTGATGCCGACCCGCCAGGCATGGTCACCCTTCAATATCGACCGGGACAAATAGCCGACACACCCATGTCGCCGACCTGACCGTCCGCCTTTGGCCTGCCATACGCGAGGCTGCTGTAAATGCGGCGAGGTTCGGATGACCAGCAAACGGCGCATCCAAGCACCTTCAAGTCCCGCACAACC
Source organism: Stutzerimonas stutzeri (assembly GCF_009789555.1). Taxonomy (NCBI): domain Bacteria; kingdom Pseudomonadati; phylum Pseudomonadota; class Gammaproteobacteria; order Pseudomonadales; family Pseudomonadaceae; genus Stutzerimonas; species Stutzerimonas stutzeri. The sequence goes on along the minus strand of NZ_CP046902.1, from coordinate 1,380,996 downwards.
AGCCCGCAGTATGCGCCGGGATGTCAGAGCGTCTAATAGGCGATAGCACCTGCAGGGCGCTACGGGCTTGACGACCGGTGAGCCAGGGTGACCGTCGACCGGCCTGGGTTCTTGATCTTTACCGCGGGGCCTTGGCTTGAACATCAGCGGACGGCCTTGATGGCAACGTCAGCGGACGACGACGGTCTCGCGCTGCAGCGCCGGGGTTTTCCGTCGCGCAAAGACAAACCCCCGGACCTCTTTCGAGGACCGGGGGTTTGGGATTTAAGCTTGACGATGACCTACTCTCACATGGGGAGACCCCACACTACCATCGGCGATGCGTCGTTTCACTTCTGAGTTCGGGATGGGATCAGGTGGTTCCAACGCTCTATGGTCGTCAAGCAATTCGGTTGGGGACTCGGTGTTCAGTCGCGTCCCCTAATCAGGTATGTGATGGTGTCGCTGTTTCGGTATCGCTTGCGAGCGATGCGTCTTTTCGGTTTGTTTGTCGACTTCAACCGTCTGACACGCAAACATCAAATTGTTTGGGTGTTATATGGTCAAGCCTCACGGGCAATTAGTATGGGTTAGCTCAACGCCTCACAGCGCTTACACACCCCACCTATCAACGTCGTAGTCTTCGACGGCCCTTCAGGGAGCTCAAGGCTCCAGTGAGATCTCATCTTGAGGCAAGTTTCCCGCTTAGATGCTTTCAGCGGTTATCTCTTCCGAACATAGCTACCCGGCAATGCCACTGGCGTGACAACCGGAACACCAGAGGTTCGTCCACTCCGGTCCTCTCGTACTAGGAGCAGCCCTCTCAAATCTCAAACGTCCACGGCAGATAGGGACCGAACTGTCTCACGACGTTCTAAACCCAGCTCGCGTACCACTTTAAATGGCGAACAGCCATACCCTTGGGACCGGCTTCAGCCCCAGGATGTGATGAGCCGACATCGAGGTGCCAAACACCGCGTCGATATGAACTCTTGGGCGGTATCAGCCTGTTATCCC